>NZ_BMCH01000018.1 GCF_014635085.1 Asaia siamensis | reverse complement strand
AGAGCCCTTTTGGAAATTCACGGATGAGCGTTTCGGCGTAGCATTAGGCTTCCCATGGCGATGTGGATCATGGCCTCTGCCACGTCGATACGCTGTTCGTAATCCCTCACCAGTCGGCGCCAGCGGATCATCCAGCCGAATGTCCGCTCAACGACCCATCGACGTGGCAGGATTTCAAATCCTTTTTCCGTATCTGAGCGCTGGATGATCTCGACCGTGAAGTTAAAAAAGGCGGCTTTGTCTATCAACTGCAAGCGGTCATAGGCCCCATCTGCGAACAGATGCTTCACCCACGGCCAGCGTTTGCGGATAGCACCCAGGATCATCTGTGCACCCGCACTATCCGAAATATTGGCTGGGGTCAGCCTGACCAGAAGCAGTCGGCCATCTGTATCAACCGCAATATGGCGCTTACGACCAACGATCTTCTTGCCGGCGTCATAGCCACGGGTCTTTGCATGAGGAGCCTTGATGCTCTGGCTGTCAATGACACCACCGGATGGGCTGGCTTCGCGTCGCGCTGCTTCACGATCCAGCATCAGGCAGACATCATGGATCGTCTGAAACAGAAAACGGCGCATCAGCCTGCGGAACCACCAATAGACGGTCTGCCACGGACCAAAGTGAGCCGGCAGCATCTCCCAGCCGCAGCCCGAGCGGACAAGATAGCGCAGTGCATTGATGATCTCACGAAAATCGGTCAC
>NZ_BMCH01000017.1 GCF_014635085.1 Asaia siamensis | reverse complement strand
CACGAATAGTGGCTGGCAGGATGTCGGCCTCAATTCATTTGACGGATTGTATGGCGGCGGTATCGCCTCAGGCTCTGTCCTTGTGAGCGGAGGCAAGCAGTTTGTCAGTGGCGGTACGGCCCTGACAACCATGATCTCTGCAGGTGGCACCCAGACGGTCATGCTGCGAGGCGTGACCTCGGGCACGATTACGGCTTCTGGCGGTACGATGGCTGTGCTTTCTGGTGGCACAGCCTTCAATGCCAGTGCAGTGACCGGTGCGGTGGCGACGGTGTCGCAAGGCGGCACGGCTGCTGCTTCCGGAGGTGTTGCCTCAGGAATTGTCATCCTGAGCGGTGGGTCAGCTCTTGGTCTTGGCAATGGCCGGATGACGGGCTTTACAGTGCAGGGCGGTGGCCAGGCTGTTGTCTCATCCGGTGGCACCATGGATAACAGTGTGTTGTCCCTGGGCGGACAGGCGCGGATTCAGTCCGGCGGCACGGCATCACAGCTGACAGCCATAGGTAATGGCTGGTGGGGTACTGGTGCTGGTGCCGTTTTGGTAGGGTCTGGGGGCACTGCGCTCAACACTGTCTTGTCGGGTGCCTATCAGGCGGTCCAGGGGCAGGGCGCCTATACGGAAAATACGCTGGTCACGAATAGTGGCTGGCAGGATGTCGGCCTCAATTCATTTGACGGATTGTATGGCGGCGGTATCGCCTCAGGCTCTGTCCTTGTGAGCGGAGGCAAGCAGTTTGTCAGTGGCGGTACGGCCCTGAC
>NZ_BMCH01000016.1 GCF_014635085.1 Asaia siamensis | reverse complement strand
TAGGTGCTCATGTTCTTGATGACGTTGCTGTTGGCGCCGAGCGTCGAGGTGACGAAGGTCATGGCCTTGATGGCTGCCTGCACCTGGGCGATCATGTCAGAGACATTGCCGGTGCCCTTGAGGGTGCCGGAGCCTTCGAACACGTTGGTCGTCGGGTTGACGCCAGCGGTGCTGCTGGAGGTAAGACCGAGGGCGTCGGTCAGGCTTGTGCCAGCGGTGCCAGCCTGGAAGGCGGTGCCGGTGCCGAAGACAGACGGTGCGCCTGCGATGGACGAGCCACCCATATAGGAAGCGATGGCGGCGTTGAACCCGGTGATGGTGGTCTGGTCACCCTGCAGGCCGGTGACATATTTCAGGTCGCTGGCGGTGATGCCCAGACCGTCGCTGGTGGCACCCGAGATCAGGTTGACGCCATTGAAGGTGGCATTGCGCGAGATGGTGTCGATCTGCTGAAGCAGGCCGGTGATCTGCGTGCCGATCTGGTCGAGGGCGGCGGGGCTGCCCTGGTTGTTGCCGAGCGAAGTCACGGCGTTCTGAACGCTGTTGAGCACGCTGATGATCTGGTTGACGGCAGTGCTGGTCGAGCTGACCGTCTGCGCGGCAAAGGAGAGGCCGTCATTGACTGCGGACTGGCCGGAAACATTGCCCTGCATCTGCTGGGCAATGCCGTAGGCAGCGGCGTTGTCAGCGGCGCTCGAGACCTTCAGGCCGGTCGAGATGGTGTTTTCTGCACTGCTCAGGGCGGACTGCGTGGCGTTCAG
>NZ_BMCH01000015.1 GCF_014635085.1 Asaia siamensis | reverse complement strand
GCCAGAAGATGCCGCGCCAAGGTATCGGCTCGACTGTCGAGCGCATCTCCCAGTACTTGCGCGGCTGAAGCGGTCGGGGCCAGGGCTGTGACGCGATAGCCTTGCAATTCCGCGCTTTTCGCCACTGTTGCCAGAACGGTTGAGGTCTTAGTGGTGCCTGCATAGCCTTGGAGCCCAATGGTCTGATTGGTGCTCGTGAGGATCTGTGCGGTCGCCGCCCGCTGCTCTTCATTCCAGGCGTGCCCTTTGAGGGCTGAGCGCTGCTCGGCTTGAGCCACGGTCTTGCCAGCGTCAAGGGGTGAGAGGATGGGCGTGATTTTGTGCCGTCCGTCCTCTTCGAGCCGCAAAAGCGTCATTTCATTGGCGATATTGGTCGCGGTCGTCATGCCCTCAAAGGCGGCGCCCCGATAATCGAGATAGGTCCGTCTCTCTAGCTCACCTGTTGTCTCAGCCCGCGTGATCGCCTCGGCAATCTCGGCCTGGCTGACTGCACCAAGCGCAAAGCGTCCTGCCGCCTCATGCAGCGCAGTCGTGGCAAAGACAGAATTGCGCTCGCCCAGCATCGCCGCCCCTTGAGCAACAGCCTGATCCGCCAACAACTCCCGGCCAAACACGTTGGAGCTCTCTTGATCGGCGTGCGCCGTCAAGCGCCCCTGAGCCTCTGCCACAAGCTGGCGGCGCTTTTCCTCTGTCAGTCCGGCTGAGTCTGCGGCTTCTCTCCAAGCCTGAACCAGTTCAGCCTGGGGCACGGCCTCTTTGGCTTGGCGGGTATCCAGCGCGATTGTCTGTTTCTCTGCCGCACTGGCCTGAGCGCGCGACTTCCCACGCTCCGCCAGTTGCGCCTCGATCGCCTGTGCTCTTTGGCTAAATGCCTCCAAGCTCTCAGGAGAGAGACCGGCAATCTCAAAGCTCGAATCTTTGCCTTTGGTGATCTCGTAGCCCAGCTCTGTCACCTCATGCGCTAACTCTTGGCGATAAAGCGCCCCCAACTGCTTTTGGAGTTGATACAGAGCACGGGGCTCCAGACTCCGCCAATGGCCGTCTTGATCCTGCGTCATGTTCAAAATGACGTTGTGGCTATGGAGTTGTGGATCGAGCGCGCGGCTGGTCCCGTGTCGGAAGCTTGCAATCACAAGATTCTGCGTCACCTCACGGCGGACTTCTCCATCTTCCCGGATGCGGGTTGCTGCCAAGTGTTGCTCGGCAAGGGCAAGAGTGCGCTGGACCGCCGCCTCATGAGCTTCAATCAGGCGACGATCGCCTGCTACTTCCGCCATGATCGATACGGACTTCGGTGCGCTAAAGGTTAGATCCCATCCAGGGCGATGGCTCCATTCTCCATCGCGCTGCGTGCCCAGGCGCTGATCTTTGGCAATCTGTCCATGAAGGAGGCGTGTAAACGCCTCCTGATCGACGTCTCCAGAGAGGCCCAGCTCAGCCGCACCTTTTCCCAACCAGACAGACGGCGCAGTGCCGTCCTCAGAATAGTAGTCGTCAGCCTCGTAATAGGCGCTGGCTTGGGCTGCATTGGTCAGCCCGGAAACGGTCGCCACCATCAGACAGGCCCCCGATCACGCGCGGGCTTGGGTGGAATGGCTAATATCGGTTTTTGCGCCGTCTTGGATGGCGTTTTCTCAAGGGCGGCGTCTTCACGCACAGCATTCTGTCTGTCTTGTTTGCCCCAGAATGTTTTGGCGGGGTCAATCGCCTCAAAAGCTGCGGCTTTTGGAGCGCCACGGGCCGCAATGTGGTCTGTGCTGAGCGTGATGCGCGCCACTGGCAGTCCATCCGGGAGGAGCAGATAGCCGCGCCCTGGCGCCAAGCGGAACTGGCTCTCCATCACAGCGGGTCGCACTTCACGTCGAGAGCTCACGGTGATCTGGGGCTTGCGGGTCTTGGTATCCATCACGCCTGAGACGGTTTGGATCTCCACCTCGACCTTGCCAATCGTGGCAGAAGCGCGCTCTCGGCTTTCTGTATCTGAAAGCTGCAGAAACAGCTTTGTGTTGCAGTTGCCCAAAATGGCCTGGGCATCTTGTTCGCCGTAACGACTGCACATCTGACCGATGGTCTGAAAGGTCAGAATGACCGCGGCCCCGAACTGTCGGCCTTGGGGGAGCAGACGCGTCATATTGTCAACGCGGGGAAGATCCGGGAACTCGTCGAGCACAAACCACAAGCGCCGCGTGTTCGAGGGCGGTAAAGCCAGTGTCGCCGAGGCTGCACATTCAAGCCAAAGCGCCATGAGCGGTTTGACCGCCTCGAAGTAATCTTCCTTGCGCGGCACAAAGACCCACGGAGCGCGTGTTCCGCCTTTGTGCTTGTCCAGGCTGCCGAGGAACGCAGCAAAAGAGAAGCTCTTTGCGCCCGGATCCGGCTCGGTCCGCAGGAACATCAGCAGATTGACGGCCTTGGCGAGCATGAAGAGCACGCTGGCTGTGGCGCGTTCCGCATCTTGGGCAAAAGTGCGAGCTGAGGAGGTATGCGCCAACCAGCGCCCCAACTCCTCACTCGTCATATATTGGAGCGCCTCGATCAGCGCGGCCGGTGTTCCGCGTTCTTCTTCCCAAAGCTGGCGCAAGATATTGGCGACCAGAATGCGCGCCGTCTCTAACCAGATATCCCGATCTCGGTCGCCGGTCTCGTTGATCAGATAGCGCGCAAGCCGTGCTGCATCAGCCGGATGCTGGATCTCGTCGAAGAGGCTCCAATAGGCCCCACGGGAATCGAATGGGCTGAGGATGATGTCGCCCCGCACGGGGTTGTAATACTGAGCGACGAAAGTGCCGGAAATGTCATAGACGATCGCAGGCTCGCCACGGGCTTCAATGCCATCGAGCATCTGACGCATGGCTGTGGTTTTGCCGGAACCCGTCGAGCCATCCAGTTCAAAATGGCGGGTTTCAAAACCGCGCGGGATCGATACCGATCCTATGACGAGTGGCGCTGGGTCGTCGGGATTGTCCGTAGCCTTGGCGAGAGCTAGGGCTGAGACCAGTCGCGTTCCGCTGATATAGCGATCCGCCAGCTCAGCAGCGGTTTTGCGATGTCGTTTGTCTTTGGTGAGCCAAAGACCCGCAATTGCGGCGCCGCCACCCAGGATCAGGCCGATTGCGACGCGCTCCATCAAGCCAACCATGCGCCCCCGGAGCCAAGGTTCGGCGAGAACCTCCTGCGCGCCGGTATCATATATTTTGTCCGCAATGCTCACGTGCATGGGCACGTCTTTGCCCGTCATCGCCATCACGGGGCGTTGCGCCTCTGCGTAGAGAAAAGGACCTGCCAGGCGCAGCGTCTCACCTGGTGTCGTGGCGAGCCCGGCTAAGAGTCCGCTTACAAGCGCCACTAACAAGATGATGAGAAACCCCTGACGCGCACGGGCGCCGCTCTCGGATCGTCGAAGGGCGCGCAAAGCCTGGGCATGAGCGCGTTGGTCGAGATCATTGCTCATAAGGCGTCTCCGGCATGAGAAAGCTGGCGCTGAAAAGCGGCCGTGATGTCATCACTGAGTTGGGTGTCATCGACACGGGCCGGTGCTGCGGCGCGGGCATAGACATAGGCTGCACAGGCCACATAGAGCGTGCGTTCTGTGAGACGCTCGACATGAGCAACGCGGGCGCTGAGGGCTCCAAGCTCTGGGGCTATCTCGTTGAGGAGCGGGGTTTGGCCGCGCTCATCGATCACGCTCGCGAGTCCGCTGCGAACGCAGAGCTGCAAGAGCGCATAAGGGGTCAGCTCGCGCGCCGCCGCGTGCTTGCGCAGAGCCTGATCGAGCGCCCTTGGCAGGCGCAGAGTGTGCTGGACCGTGCTCATGGCTGCACCTGTCCGTGTAGGCCATCCGCACTCTTAAAAAATCTAGGCGTCCCAATGTGTCGAACAGAACCGCCGGATGTGTAGGCGGATCGCACGCGCTGAAAAGCGCAGCCCCAAGCCACAGGCCAGTGAGTACGGTGTGTTCTTCTTTCTGTGGCCCGAGACGAAGTCTCGGGTCGGTCGAACGGGAGAGAGACAGGCTGTCGTTTAGACATACTGACCTCCCTTGGATGAGGAGGTCGAACGGCGGCGCTTCTGCGTTTTGAGCGGCGCAGACCGTGTCTCTAATGAGTCTGGATGAAACACGGGCGCCGTGTCGTCAAGGAGCGCGTCGAGATCGACCGTTGCACCCGGCGGATGACGTGGCTCAGGGGCTGGCTCACGCTCTTGGTACTCCGCGACCCAATCGACGATTGTGCTTTCGATGGCCTCCTGGATCTGTTGGTCCAGGTCGTAGGCGTCTTCTGGCGGGAGGCGAACATCGAAGCCAGGTGTCTGAATAATCGCTCCTGTTGGGCGGTAGGCTTTGCCATGCTTCAGCAACGGGCCGGAGATGACGCAGGTCGATGTGGAGCCGTGATAATAGGCCAGAGGAGGCACGTCGTAGCGAAACCAGTGCGACGTGGCGCAGCGGTAGCTCTCGCCTATTTTGTCATCAGTGATGAGCTTCTCGATGATGGGGCCAACCATCCGCAGAATACGGGCTGGCGCTTTGACCGAGAGGGTCAGGTCAAAAGCGGGTGATAGCCACGACTGAAGGCGTGCAAAAGCACTCAGGAACACGGGCATGCGAGATCCTTTTCGCGTTCAGGGACGCAAACTCAGAGAAAGGGAGAAATGTCTGGGAGGGCTGATCGGCGCGGCGTTGAACGAGGCAAGCGCCGCCTCAGGCTGTCAGCGGTAGGATTGGGTCGGGAG
>NZ_BMCH01000014.1 GCF_014635085.1 Asaia siamensis | reverse complement strand
GGTTGCTGAAACAGCAGGGGCTTCGCCCCGGTCGCCTGATTACTGACAAGCTGAAATCCTACGGGGCGGCCAGACGCAAAATGCGTCTTTCGATACGGCATCTCTCGCACAAGGGTCTGAACAACAGGGCAGAGAACAGCCATCTGCCCCTGCGAAAACGCGAGCGTACCATGCAGCGCTTCCGTTCACCAGGCGGGTGTCAGCGCTTCGTCTCCGTCTTTTCGGCCATTCGTAATCTCTTCGTCCCGCCCGCCTCCGTCACCACCGCTCTTTCGCGTCACATCCACCAGATCAGGGCTTTCGCTCAGTGGAGCAGCGCGACCGCTCTCAGCGTCTGATTTCGACATAAACACAAAACACTCGGCCGGGGGCGGTTAACGTGACAGCTCCTTATGAATCAACAGATCATCCTCGACCTTCGTTATCCCGCGCGGTTCGGCGTCATTGCTTCAGCATCGCCATCAGCGTGGTAGCGACGGTCACACAAGGGGCCAGCTTATTGATTCTCCCGCGCAAACGCCTTGATCTGCAAGGCCAGATCGGGGTCCGATCCGTCGATCATCCGTGACAGGCGGCCGTCTTTCGTAATGAGTGCCACGGCCGGGATCTGACGCACACCAAAACGCGTGAAAGCGAGATTATCCCGATCGAGCAGCACATGAAATCCGGGGCCGTAAAGGGTCTGAAACGGGCCCATGTCTGCAGGCTCTGTCCAGAGCCGTGCCCCCACGACAATCCAGTCTGCCGCGATGTGCCCGACGAATTTTTGCGCCACGCGACGTGTGTTGACGCAAGCGCGGGCGGTCGGCGGGTCCATGGTGGCGAGATAGCTTTCGCACCAGGGCGCCGTGAACAGGACAATCTGGGGCTTGTGGCTTTTGGTCGCGCCAGACTGGCGCAGAGGCACCGTGGCACCTGTCGTATCGCTCAGTGTGATCTCGGGAACCCGTTCCCCGGTGGTCAGCGGTGGTGCGGGGGTTATGTCGGCGAAATGGATCTCACCCGCTGTGCGTGGTCTGGCTGATACCCGCTCAAGCGCTGCATCGAGGGCTGGGCCATCCTGATGGCCGAGATAGGCCAGTCGTCCATCGCGGTCGATCAACACATGCAGGGGAGTGGCACGAATCTGCAGCCAGTCGCTCAGCTTGCCGTCATCCATCACGACCGGCATCGTCAGTCCGGTCTTTTTGACAAAAGCGGCAACCTTGTCCCGGTTTTCCCCAAAGCCGATATCGACGGCAATGACACTCATGCGTGTCCTGTAGCGCTGATAAAGCGCCTCGAAGCTAGGCATCTGGGCGCGACAGGGAATACAATAGGTGGCCCAGAGCTTGAGATAGACAGGTCCCTTGCGGGTCAGTGCCGCGAGATCCAGCGTCTGCCCGTCCAGCGTTTGCCATTGCAAAGCCGGAATGGCGCGCCCAACCATTTTCGACAGGGCCGGGTCTTCGGCAATGAACGCCGCTGAGTCAGGAGCGGGCGCTGTGTCGGCTCGCGCCTGATTGGACCCCCAGATCGGAAATAGAAAGGGAAGAGCCAGAAGGCCGCGTCGGAAGCCGGGCATGGTTGATCATCCTTGTCCTGAAATTGAAAAGGGGAGGGTGCGTGGGTAGTTGGGTGCGCAAGGAAGCGGGGGCTGTGCCCCCCTGTCAGGGCCCCGTGCCCATAAGGCTCAGGAGTGTCTGACAATCGGCCTCGACCTGCTCGGGGCGTATATTGGCCACGCCCAGCAACACGCCTGACCGGGCGCGTGACCCCTTGGCGAACCACGCCGAGAGTGGCGTAATCCCGAGGGACGCTGCCCGCGCCTGCTGTGCCAGCCGGGCATCATCATAGCCCGAGGGGAGTGGCAGGATGACGGACAACCCCGCATCATGGGCTGCGGGCGCCCGGCAATGCCGCAACGTCTGGTGCAGCAGGTCACGCCGTTGGGAATAGGCCTCGCGTGTGCGTCGCAGATGTCGGAAATAATGCCCTTCGCGCATGAATTGCGTCACGGCAATCTGCACCGCGTTATTGGGCGGGGTGGCCAGCCACCAGGCAGTTTCGGTCAGGCGTTTGAGCAAGCCGGGCGGTGCCACGACAAAGCCGAGCCCGACCATAGGGGCAAGTGTCTTGCTGAATGTACCGATATGGATCACACGATCAGCATGCTCACCCGAGGCTAGGGCCGGAGGCGAGCGGCCGTTCAGATGCAGTTCAGCCAGATAATCGTCCTCGATGATCCAGCCATTGCCTTGCCGCGCCCAGTGCAGCAAGGCACAGCGACGCGCTGTACTGAGCGAAACCCCCATGGGTGCCTGCTGACCGGGGGTAACAAGCGCGAATGCTGCACCGGGAGCGGTGGCTTGCCCCTGCGCGACATCCAGCCCTTCGTCATCCACCGCAATCGGCACAGGGTGTACACCGGCACTTTCGAGCGCCATACGCGTGATGGGAAAGCCCGGATCTTCCACCCAGGCCTGTTTGCCTGCGCAATCAATGGCACGCAGGACCATGGCAAGCCCACTGCGAAAGCCCGTTGTGATCAGGATCTGATCAGGGCTGCAATCCAGCCCACGTGCCAGAGCAAGGTGAGAAGCCAGTGCGGTTCGTAGTTCCGGCAGGCCGCGCGGGTCCATGACGCCTGTATTGAGCGCAGAAGCCTGTACAGCCTGCCGGTGCAGACGCGCCCAGAGCGTGGCAGGAAACACATCATGCGCGGGGACACCCATCTGAAATGATAGTGGCCGGGTATCCCTCTGCCGGAAAAGGGCAAGAGGCCCGTAACCAGTCTCGTCTTCCAGGCGCGATGCCGCAGCAGACATCGGTGGGTTGGCCGTATCGGCCTGTCTCATTCGGCTTGGCCATTCCGGCGGGGAGGCTATGCGTGTTCCGGCTGCCCCGGCAGTGTAAAGCAGATCGCGATCGATCAGGCGATCATAGGCGGCACGCACGGTCCCACGGGCGACACCAAGTTGTGTGGCCAGATCACGCCAGGACGGCAGGCGGCTGCCTTCGGGCAAGGCACCAGAGCTTATGGCGCTTTCGATATGCCCCGCGATCTGCTCGCTCAGGGTCCGCGTGCTCTGCCTGTCGAGTATGAGTCCCGCGAGCGGAGCCGTGGGTGCGGTCATGCGTGGAAGCCTGTCTCAGACATGAGGCGCCGGGATGTCGCGTGAGGACTTGAATATGGTGCAGGCGGAAAGGACAGGTGAGAGCGCCGACAGGGCATTCTCCAGGGCCACGGCCTTCGCGGAGGCATCACAGAATGCCGTACCCTGAACCGAAACAATATGCAGGTTATGAAGTCCGATACAGCCCAGAACCGCCCTGAGATATGGGGTAAAAAAATCAGGCTGCTGGGCATCTTCGCCGAGAATGATGCCACCTGCTGCGACACCCACAAGCACAGGCCGGTCCGTCAGAAGGCCCTTCTTGCCTTGAGCACTTAGCGCAACCGTCCGGTTCACGCGCACAACATGGTCCAGCCAGGACTTCAGGGAAGCGGGAACCGTGAAATTATGCACGGGCGTACCCAGCACCAGAACATCGGCATCCTCGATTTCCCTGATGAGTGTTTCTGACAAGGTAATCGATCCCCGCGCAGCAGGGGGCGCCACATCATCAGGGTGTGCCAGAAGCGCAGCGTAGGAGGCATCGGGCATCGGCAGAGCACTGATATCGCGCCAGACAATGACAGCGTCGGGTTCGAGCGCGCGGAGACGCGCCACGATAGCCGCCGAGATGACCCGGCTTTGCCCATCAGGGCGAGGGCTACAATCGATATGAAGAATTTGCATCGCTTGGGCACCGCAGGGCGAGGAAAGGAGAGAGAGTTGTGTCTCCTGGATCTATTCGCCCTGTGACGACAGGACCAGAAACCTGCTCATTACGTGTACCAAGATGGCAGGTCCATGCGAAGCGCCTCGATCATCGGCTCCCACACCGCCCATGCATCATCGAAAAACACAGACTGTATCGTGCTCATCCTAAATGAGCTACGCAGCCACATTCACGTTTCAACCCCTGACAGGCCCTAGGCTCAGGACCCGTGGATTTGGGTTGGAAAATCTGGTCCGGGTTCTGCGAGGAGATTGAAGAAAAGTGACCTGTATTGGCATACGGGGGCAGCCTATTGCATCTTGCAGATTGGCTCGACCCCGAATGCCGCGCGGTGTCCATCGATAAATGTGTCATTTCCGAAAGGGACGGTCGAGCCCAGTTTAGGCGAAATAAGCCGATGCCTTGCGCAGGACCTGCGTTAGCGTGCCCCGGTTCTCACGTTCAAGTGCCTTGAGCCGATGTGCGATCTCAGATCGAACGGCGGCCCGCTTACCGGTCGCGACTTTTGCTTTCTTGACCCATTCGCTCAGCGTATGCGTCGAACAGCCAGTCTTACCAGCAATCGATACCATAGCCCTCCAACGCGACGGATGCTCACCCTTATGTTACCGAACCAGTCGGACCGAGCGGGCACGAACCTCAGGGCAAAACCTCTTCACAGAATTGCTCATCAGACCTTCTTCTCAAGTGAATAGGTCTGCGCCAATCCCGGAGCGGTTCAGAACCATTCTTCACGCATTACGATCTAGGCTCAGGACCGGTGCTGTCACCTTAGCTGCGGCATGTTAGACGCTGGGGATGAGAGCGTCCTCTGTGAGCTACAAGCGGCACCGATTTCCGAGCGAACTGATCGCTCATGCGGTTTGGCTCTATTTCCGTTTCCCGCTGAGCTTTCGTCTTGTCGAAGAAATGCTGCTCAAGCGGGGCATTGTCGTCTCGTATGAGACGATCCGTCGATGGAGCTTGAAGTTCGGCACAGCCTACGCTCGCTCCCTGCGTCGCAAGGCAGCAAGACCGGATGATGTCTGGCACCTGGACGAGGTGCGGATTGTGATCCGTGGCAAGCCTCACTGGCTATGGCGGGCAGTCGATCAGGATGGGTATGTTCTCGATGAAACCCTGCAGACCCGACGGAATACCAAAGCAGCAAGGCGTCTTCTGACACGGTTGCTGAAACAGCAGGGGCTTCGCCCCGGTCGCCTGATTACTGACAAGCTGAAATCCTACGGGGCGGCCAGACGCAAAATGCGTCTTTCGATACGGCATCTCTCGCACAAGGGTCTGAACAACA
>NZ_BMCH01000013.1:2500-5308 GCF_014635085.1 Asaia siamensis | reverse complement strand
TGGTTGCGGGGGCAGGATTTGAACCTGCGGCCTTCAGGTTATGAGCCTGACGAGCTACCGGGCTGCTCCACCCCGCGGGGGTGGTGTTTTTGTGGGGTGGATCAGGGGACCTGGCGGCGACCGACTTTTCCGCATCTTAAGATGCAGTATCATAGGCGCTGGGGCGTTTCACGTCCGAGTTCGGGATGGGATCGGGTGGAAGTCTCCCGCCATAGCCACCAGGTCTTCTGATCCACCCGACAACTGTGTGTCGGTGTGGGAGGTTGGTGTGTGTGTTGTATGATGATGTTTTGCGTGGATGATTGCTATGCATGTGTATGCTCTCTTGGAGAGCGTTGTGTGAGCGATATGGGCGATTAGGACCGGTTAGCTTCACGTGTTACCACGCTTCCACACCCGGCCTATTGACGTGATGGTCTTTCACGGCCCTGTGAGACCTAGTTTTGAGGTGGGTTTCCCGCTTAGATGCTTTCAGCGGTTATCCCGTCCATACTTAGCTACCCGGCTGTGCCGCTGGCGCGACAACCGGTACACCAGAGGTATGTTCATCCCGGTCCTCTCGTACTAGGGACAAATCCTCTCAAGTCTCATACACCCACGGCAGATAGGGACCGAACTGTCTCACGACGTTCTAAACCCAGCTCACGTACCACTTTAATCGGCGAACAGCCGAACCCTTGGGACCTGCTCCAGCCCCAGGATGTGATGAGCCGACATCGAGGTGCCAAACCTCCCCGTCGATGTGGACTCTTGGGGGAGATCAGCCTGTTATCCCTAGAGTACCTTTTATCCGTTGAGCGATGGCCCGTCCACGTGGGACCACCGGATCACTATGGCCGACTTTCGTCTCTGTTCGAGCTGTCACTCTCACAGTCAGGCGGGCTTATGCCATTGCACTCGACAGTCGGTTTCCGACCGACCTGAGCCCACCATCGCGCGCCTCCGTTACACTTTGGGAGGCGACCGCCCCAGTCAAACTGCCCACCATGCAGGGTCCCGGACCAGGCTAGACTGGTCTCGGTTAGACATCAGAAAAATTCAGGGTGGTATTTCAAGGACGGCTCCACCGAAGCTGGCGCCTCGGTTTCATAGCCTCCCACCTATCCTACACAGGATGTCTCTGATGCCACTGCAAAGCTGCAGTAAAGGTTCATAGGGTCTTTCCGTCTGACCGCGGGTACCCCGCATCTTCACGGGGAATTCAATTTCGCTGAGTCGATGCTGGAGACAGTGGGGAAGTCGTTACGCCATTCGTGCAGGTCGGAACTTACCCGACAAGGAATTTCGCTACCTTAGGACCGTTATAGTTACGGCCGCCGTTTACCGGGGCTTCAATTCAATGCTTGCACATCTCCTCTTAACCTTCCGGCACCGGGCAGGCGTCAGGCCGTATACGTCGTCTCTCGACTTCGCACAGCCCTGTGTTTTTACTAAACAGTCGCTACCCCCTGGTCTGTGCCACCCGCATCTGGTTGCCCAGAGACGGGTCTTGCTTATCCCGAAGTTACGCAAGTAATTTGCCTAGTTCCTTCAGCATCGTTCTCTCAAGCGCCTTGGTATTCTCTACCAGTCCACCTGTGTCGGTTTCGGGTACGGTCTATACGCCAGAGCTATTTCCTGGAATGCTCCAAAAGCCTGGTCAATCCAATAAGACCAGACAACATATCGCATTCGTCACTTCTGGCAGGCCCAGTAATATTCAACTGGTTCCCATCGACTACGGCTTTCGCCCTCGCCTTAGGGGCCGGCTCACCCTGCGTGGATTAACCTTGCGCAGGAACCCTTGGACTTTCGGCGACAGTGTTTCTCGCACTGTTTGTCGCTACTCATGTCAGCATTCGCACTTCCGATATCTCCAGAGAGGGTCACCCCGTCTCCTTCGCAGACCTACGGAACGCTCCGCTACCGCGCATATCAAAGATATGCACCCACAGCTTCGGCACGTGGCTTGAGCCCCGTTACATTTTCGGCGCAGGGTTTCTATTAGACCAGTGAGCTATTACGCTTTCTTTAAAGGATGGCTGCTTCTAAGCCAACCTCCTGGTTGTTTTGGAATCCCCACATCCTTTCCCACTTAGCCACGATTTGGGGGCCTTAGCTGGTGGTCTGGGCTGTTTCCCTCTCGACAATGGACCTTAGCACCCACTGTCTGTCTGCCACGCTCATACTCCTCGGTATTCGGAGTTTGGTTAGGTTTGGTAAGACTTTGGGTCCCCCTAGCCCATCCAGTGCTCTACCCCCGAGGGCAATACGTGACGATCTACCTCAATAGATTTCGCGGAGAACCAGCTATCTCCGAGTTTGATTGGCCTTTCACCCCTAGCCACAGCTCATCCCCGACTTTTTCAACAGGCGTGGGTTCGGCCCTCCAGTGCGTGTTACCGCACCTTCAGCCTGGCCATGGCTAGATCACTCGGTTTCGGGTCTTCTGCCAGCAACTCATTCGCCCTATTCAGACTCGCTTTCGCTACGCCTACACCTACCGGCTTAAGCTCGCTGCAAACAGAAACTCGCTGACCCATTATACAAAAGGTACGCCGTCACCCCATAAGAGGCTCCGACTGCTTGTAGGCATCCGGTTTCAGGTCTCTTTCACTCCCCTCATCGGGGTGCTTTTCACCTTTCCCTCACGGTACTTGTTCACTATCGGTCATCAGGGAGTATTTAGGCTTGGAGGGTGGTCCCCCCATGTTCAGACAGGGTTTCACGTGCCCCGCCCTACTCGAGAACCATCATGAACACTACGCATACGGGGCTATCACCCATTATCGCCGGACTTTCCAGACCGTTCTGCTTCTTTCACAATGA
>NZ_BMCH01000012.1 GCF_014635085.1 Asaia siamensis | reverse complement strand
TTCGGAAAGCTATTCCACAGGCCCACTCAGAACACGCGCCGCAATAACGACAGGCGAGCCAGCCGAATCGGCGCCCGTTCTAAACGTCGCCCATTTCCCCAAAGAAAAAACCCAGGTGCCAGTAAAGCTGACAACCTGCGCATGTGGCTTGCAACTGCCGTCCTGCCCGCTGTTATCCTGACGCGCACACCACGACCGCGAAAGCCCCCTCGCCTCAGTGAGCACTAGGCTCGACCGTAAACCTTCGCTGTGGGAAATGTCCCATCTTTCGAATTCGAAGGCTCATTCAGTTTGCGCGACAAGACGCAGACCTTCGATCAACCTTCCTTTAAATTCGGCAACGTTTCACTTCACGCACGAAATGCGCTGGTTTTCATCACCCTGCCGCGATATGATCTTAGCCCAATGACATTCGTTGAGCTTTATCATGTCTTTTAAAGATTTAGTTAATAAATCTGCTGCCATTTATCATAACAACGAAAAAAACTGGTTTCCCGATAAAAAGCTAATCGACGACATATGTAACGAATCTTCCAACTTCAATTTTATTTCTTTTGACGTTTTCGATACTGCCATCACCAGGATCGTTGACAGTCCTGTCGATGTCATGGCCGTCGTCGAAAAATCGTTGATCGATATATTTGGCGCTCAAGCGCGAGGGTTTGCCCTCGCGCGGGAAAATGCCGAGCGTTCGGCACGACATCTTGCGCAAAAGGTAGGGAAGATAGAAGTTACTTTTGAGGATATTTACGCAGAATTAAAGAAGTTTATTTCCTCTAACTTTGCTTTCGAACAAAAAGCAAAAGAATTGGAAATTGAATTTGAGCTGGACATATGCGTCCCCAATTTCGACATGAAAACCTTATTCAATTCTCTGCGCGAGAAAAATGTTTCCGTATTATTCATAAGCGATATGTATCATTCTGCTGATACGATAGGTCGCATACTTGAAAAATGTGGCTACAGCGATTGGCAGGATATACTGGTCTCCAGCGAATTACTGCATACAAAAGCCAGCGGAAGCCTATGGTCCCTGATCAGGCATAGATTTGGTGAAAATACACGCATCTTGCACATCGGAGATGACCTAGCAGGGGATGTCAACATGCCCCGTGCACATGGCTTCAACTCGATCTATTACGGGAGAATGCGGTCCGAAAGACGCGTAGGCGCCGATCTGACGCCTGATATTGTGCCGTTCTCCATTCTGCATCGAAGTGCCCACTTATCGAGCGTTGGCCGGGAGAAGCGTTTTCATGAAGAGTGGTGGCACACTCTCGGAGCGTCCTGGGGTAGCCTAATCGTCAGAGCATTCGTCGACTGGCTGGCAGAAAAGGTACAAAGCGAAAAAATTCAGCATCTCTATTTCTGCGCACGAGATGGATATCTGATCCAGAAGGGGTGGGATATTGCTGAAAAATACACTCCTGGTCCCGTAACATCGAGCTACCTCCACGTCTCCCGCCGTCCCTTGAACCTGGCTATGGGATACTGCACCAGCACCCCACACAAACTATCGCGAGAACTGGTAGAATTTTACTGCAAGACGTATGGAAATTTAACCGTAAATGACGTTTTGGAGCGTATCGAATTAGGTGAGAAAGAGAGAATCTTCTTCAAGAGAGAAGCTCAAAGCCTCTTTTCCTCGTTCAATAGCACTTTCTCTCACGACGACGCCAAGAAACTTGCTGAGCTACTGCAAAGAAATGCGTCACTGATCTATTACGGATTGAAAAACAACTACGATTCTGTGATCGGTTATCTTGATCAGGAAGGTCTTTTTTCGAAAACTAATGCGGCCATAGTGGATTTGGGCTGGGCTGGGACTCTTCAATGCTCAATCAATCAGATCATCCGACATCACGGCCGCAAAAACCTAGTATCGGGGTTTTATTACGGACTGTCCGACCCGTCCTCCGGCAATCACTACCGTGCTGGTCGCATGCTCAGTGCTTTCGGTTGCGGCTTCATACCCTTTGACCATCAGGTTCACTTGCGGAACGGCGTGGATATTCTGGAAACCCTGCATTCTGCCAGAGGCGGAAGTGTCATCAGCTACAGGAAGCAGGGGAATACATGGTTACCTTTATGCACTGAGAATACCGCCGAATTGCTACAATATGATCTGGTTGTTGCGCCGTTTCAAAAAGGTGTCATGGAGGCGCTGGAAAAATGGTCAACGAGTGAATCTGTCGGCCCTCTCGATAGCACTTACGCTATGGTCCCCGCAGCAATTGCTGCCATGCACTCTGTTTTTTGCTCGCCGTCTGACGAAGAACTCAAGCTACTGGGCTCCATAAAACATTGCCCGACGTTCGAGCATCACACTTATAGATCCCTAATCAATGAGAACGTTCCCGCCGACCTCGATGAAATGGTTGCCAGGATACGATCGGCGCCATGGCCTGTTGGCACCCTGAAGTCTTGGCAGGATAACAACCATGCCCATCGAGAGATTTTTCAAAAATTAGCCTTTGCGCTGATGTCTCACTTGGGTGAACGTCGCCTCAGACAGTTTCAGTAAGCTTTCCATCTTCAAAACAGGTCAGATCATGCAGCGTACAGGCAACGATAAGCAGAAGCTTTTCCCGAGCGTTAGACGTTGGGAAAATGATGGAGGCGGGGACAGCGTCGCGATCATTATGCGAACAAAAGATCGTCCCATCTTGCTGTCCAGAGCCATTGCAAGCGTCCTGAATCAAACCCATCACAACTGGATTCTCTACCTCGTCAATGACGGGGGGGATGGTCCTTCCTTCGAGGAGGTGGTTGACAGGTATAAACTTGGCCTCACGAGCAAGGTCAAGATTTTGCAGAATGAGCAAAGTCTCGGCATGGAGGCCGCCTCGAACTGCGCTCTATCCTTAGTTGGCGAGAGTTTCATTGTCGTTCACGACGACGACGATGCCTGGCACCCTGACTTTCTGGCAGAAACTGTCGCATATCTGCATAAAAACCGAGAATTCGCAGCAGTTGTCACGAATTGCGTCGTCATACATGAGATCGTTGAGGATAACAGGGCCGTAGAGTTGTTTCGCGAGAAGTGGTCGCAATGGAAACCATTTGTAGATGCCTGCGACTTGCTTTCCCGCAATATTTCCCCACCGATAAGCATGTTAATCCGCAGTTCGGTTGCCCAAATCGTGGGAAAATTTAATGACAGCCTCCCCGTCCTTGGCGACTGGGACTATAATATCAGAGTGTTCCTGGCAGGAGACATAGGGACAATAGACAAAGAACTATCTTATTACTATCAGAGACCGAAAGAAGACAGTATTTATAGTAATAGCGTCCGCGCTGGAGTCGATAAACACAATTTATATCAAACTCTATATCGAAATTCTCTTGTCAGGCGTCATCTCACTGATGATCCAAGCGCCCTAGGTGGAATTCATCTCCTTCTCGAGAAGATAGACCGCGCGAAAAACGAAATTGTCAGCGCAATCTACCAGTCGCACACAAAGATAGAGGCGGAAAATTTAGAGATAAAAACAAAATTGAGCAAAATAGAGATATTGATGGAAAATATTTTTCAGTCACCGTCCACAAAATAAAACAGATTTTCAATTTTGGCGGAAAGCCTCTTCGCGAATCGAACAAGAATAAACATGAGGCTAGAGCTTTCCACTCCACACCAGAAAAAGGTCTAATTTTATAATGCCAAGCATTGTCATATCGAGATATAACGAGAATATAGACTGGATAAAAAATATACCAGATTATTATAAAATTTTTTTATACAATAAAGGCCCTAAAAATGTCAGTCCCGAGATAACGAATAATGTCTATAAATACATAGAGCTTGAAAATGTAGGGAAAGAGTCTGACACTTATTTACTCCATATGATTTGCAATGTGGAAAACGACGATTCCTACACCGTGTTTTCTCAGGGCGATCCCTTCGATCACTCTGAGAATTTCCTTGCCTTGTTGTCTCATGAATTTTCGGGAGATGTGTGGGGATATGCTTCACAGTGGAAACCAGGCTACCCTCCCCAGAGCACTTTACAAAAATATTTCGCAAACAACCATGACGTTGCCAGAAACGAAATATTCTCGCTGTTCAATTGGGGGCCAATCCAGTCCTTCGACGAGGGTGCTTTCCTCATTTCCCGGCTCTATTTCGAGACTTTCGGCGTGAAAAATGGCATTAATATTGCTGCCGATTTCTTCGAAAAGATAGGTCATTACCGAGTTCGGGAGAAAGCGCTTAACGCTACATTCGGTGAGTTTTCCTACGGGGCCATATTCGGCGTCCGGAATCAGGCCATTCATTCAATAGAACGAGACATCTATATTAAGGCTCTGACTTTTGTGCGTTCCGCCGGAATGGCGGGACATATCATGGAGAGATTATGGCTCCATTTTTTTGACCATCCTTTCATCTGTTTCGACCCTAAAAATAATCATACCGCTTAAGTTCTGTAGCTGTAACACAACTAAAAACACTTACGCGCTTCTGGAAATCCGGGATACCGGGTTTTCAGGAGCTTAGACGAATGGTCTCGCTGCAAGTGGCATATCGCGCGTCAGACGAAACGCCTCGCGTCCGTCGATAGAAGGCGGGGGGCATAGATCTCCGTTTGTGCCTCCGGTGCAGCTGTTTGACCGCAAAGGACAGCGGTTCTTCGAGGGATCGTCGATGCTCTGCGGTATCTTGCTCACTCAGGCATAGAGCAGGAGGTGCTCACGGCTCACTCTACCTCATGCAGAACATATTCTGATGGCCCCGCAAATACATATGCCGTTCGCCGTCTCAGACCATCGAGACCGAGATGCACAAGGCAGAAATGCTGAACTATGACGCTACGGAACAGTCATGGGTTGTGAGCGCATCAATGCGGATGGCGGACAACTTCCGATCAGGCGCAGTTCTGACCATATTTCGGGTGGCGCGGGCTGCGAGGCAACCAGTGGAGGCATCATCAAGATCTGGTTGCAGGTGAAGCAGCAGTTCGCGGTTAGGGCCAGTAATCATTTGCCGCCGATGGACCGGTTGATCTCTCCCGGCTTCCACATTGGGATCAGCCAACAGTCAATTGCGACAAAAGTGTTCTCCGATCTCTCGCATCAACAACTCGTTGACTGCATAATCGGCTGGGTGACCCCGCTAATGGCGCCTCGTGAAGGGCTACGGAGAGCGGATCGATGTCGCAAAACAGAAAAACATGCCGTAGCGAAACGCTCATCCGTCGATCTCGAAGAAGCTTTTATATACTCCCGCCGATGGATGAAGCGTATTTAGTGCTTATCACAATATCCGGCTTGGGAGCAGGAACGCGATATATGCTCCACAATACCCTTAAATAGCAACTCTGGTAAATACTAGATTTATGCCTGTTTGCGCTTGCAGCTTATAAGAACGACTTTCCATATAATTGATTATTTTACGAGTATTACCCTCTGAGAAATGTTCGCTTGGTTCGCACTGAATAATATATGGCTTGTAAGATTCAAAATCTATGGATTTTATAATATCGTAGTCCAATCCCTCACAATCAATAGAAAGAAAATCGATGTTGCCAACTTCTTTCATAAGCCTATTGACGTGTATATTAGGAACCCTGATTTCATGTGAAATTCCGCCGTACCCGGAAAAATCACCGAAACTATGGATATGCGCGGCATTCATGGAGGATAATTCAGACGTCTGCCCTACGTAAAAGACGACCTCTTCCCGATCTGAGTCAGATATCGCACATTGAACGATTGCGTCCCTCGGTCTTACTTTTTGCAGATCGGAAATCAGACGAGGATCAGCTTCCACTAGAACGCCCCTCGCTCCGTATTTCTTATAAAGGAGATAGGTATTGCTGGTCGAAATCGGGTGGTTTGCCCCTATCTCAACGTAAATAACGTCGCTCATCTCACGTTTTTCGCGCTGCATTTGCGCCCGCAACAGGGAAGCAACGATGAGATCTTCCCCGTCCTGAGAATATGTTTCTGGAAGAAAAACGGATATGCCATCAAGAGACGAGGACTGTACCGAATTTTTTGCGTTTTCATCTGAGACGAACTGATTTTTAATATCCATAAACAATCCCCCAATTCATAGTCGATTTGCGCTTCTTTTCCACAAGGCAAGGTCCTAACATCCTCGCGCTCTTGCCTTGGTTTTCGTATTTCCACCTCAAAGCGCCGCGCTTCAGTCCAATCGAAAATCGAAAGTGCCCCGACTAGCAGCGCATACCACGCCGAGGCTTAGTCTACGTTAATAGTGCTTCCCAGCTTCTCACCTCAACGAGGCCGACAGACACTGGCGGGAAGGCGCTTTTGCGCGAAGCGAGCGCTACGCCAAGTGTTACCCTCACACGCAAAACGTATGAAAGCGCGAAAAATTGCCTGGCCAAAGGCGCCCATTACGAATTTCCGGCCTTCTCATTGCCCGTTTCTAGCGGACTCTAGGTATTGAGCGATTTCTCAGTCATATTATCGGTCAAACATAGGGGCGGGAAGCTCGTGAAGGCCTGCATTCCCGCGTAAAACATATTCATCAGATGATCGACTGACGATGTAGTAATATTTCTTCCACCCAAGGAGTCGTAGGAGACAACCTCGTCACGTAGCGGCAAGCATTTCTCCAACATCAATTTGGCGCCCTTCGGCGATATTGCATACCCGCATATACCGAAAGTATGCTCGAGTCTGAACGGAGCGGATTTTACCATCTTTCTATGAAAATTATTTATATTTTTCCTTACCTCATCTTGTGATTGCGTCACAATACAGGGCGAGATACCCGGAAGCATATGAAATTTCAGTGTCGTATCGGGATTATTTCCCCACAGTACTATATCCCAATCAGGCTCGACCTGGGCAAGGATGGACGCGCTCTCTTCATCAAAATTACGACACAAAAAGGCATCGTCCTCAAATATATGCGCGGCGCGCTCATTCTTCGCAACCGCCCCCCAGAGAGCGATATGTGTGAGCCCTGAACCCAAAGCACCCCGAGTGAAACTGCACTCAGGATGTATCAGCCCCATCTTTCTCATGGCATCAACATCCATCGCCGAACCGTCAATGCCAGGAGCATGAACAAGGCCGGGGATATGAGCATTAGCCTGCAGAAAGCGCTCCGTTCGTGCAGGCGTGCGCTCAAGACTGATGAAAAATTTATCCACTGCTTCTATCCGAGAAAAAATGATGCCTATGGCTTCGGCTCCCTCAAAGGCAGGTCACCTCGACAAATTCAGATGAGTTGTGTGCAGCCATATAATTCCCCAAGCATGCACGATCGGTCTTCCCCGCGCAATCTTACCCCGAGGACATGAGCACAGATCCGGATTGAGCCTCGACGAAATTTCCCACACCCTCGATACAATCACTCCTTTGCTCGATGCCGACGAGGCCCGCAGGCAACTTCCTGATCCTGCCGCACCCTTAGCAGATCTCTATCGCTGGGATTTCGCACTGGCATAAGATCGGGTGCACCATGCCAATTCTGCCGTTTTTGGTAATCTTCTCTTATCCATTTCGGGATTTATGGTGTTTGCGTGGCCCGATATCTGGGCAAGCACCAGGAGAAATTCGATGAGCCTTTCGATCAACACCAATGCCTCGGCGATGGTTGCCGTTCAGACCCTGAACGCCACGCAGTCCGCCCTGAGCAGTGCAGAAAACACCATCTCGACCGGCCTGAAGGTCTCGAGCGCCGCTGACAACGCCGCTGCCTACGGCATTGCCCAGCAGATGCAGGGCAATGTTTCC
>NZ_BMCH01000011.1 GCF_014635085.1 Asaia siamensis | reverse complement strand
TCGGTCGCCGCCAGGTCCCCTGATCCACCCCACAAAAACACCACCCCCGCGGGGTGGAGCAGCCCGGTAGCTCGTCAGGCTCATAACCTGAAGGCCGCAGGTTCAAATCCTGCCCCCGCAACCAACTCTAACGAACTTTCCGCCGCCGTACGAACCGCACGACCATTTTGGTCCGATGCGGGTTTTGTCGTTTGGCCCGCACGCAGCAGCGCGACAAGCTTGCCCTCGATCTTCACGCGATGCTCGCGAAGGTCCGCATCCCAAACCACGATGATCCGGTCGATCAGGCCACGCACTGCCTCGGTGGCTTCCAGTCGCGTCGCGGGATCGTTGAGCGACGTCACCAGCGCCGTGACCTTGGCCGCATAAACGGCCGCCAGATCGGCGGGCAACGAGGGGGCCTGGGTCGTTGTTTGTGCCAACTCGACGGTGAGAGCTTTTTTGCGGGACTCCAACTGCTCTAGCGTCGCTTTGGTGCTGTCGGTGAGGATGCCGCGCATGATGGCCTCCATGACGTTGTCGATCTTGCGCTGCACTTGTCCCGACTCGCGACGGAGCCGGGCCAGCGCATCCTGCCGGTTGCGATCGAGGTCGCGCTGATAGGCCTGATAGCGTGTGATGAAATCGGCCACGGCGGCAGGCTGCATCAACTCGTGCCGAAGGCCATCCAGCACGGTGCTCTCCAGTTTATGCTGCGCGATCCCCGGAATGCCCTGACAGACGAATCTCCCTTTCTCGCGGGCATCGGCGCAGTAGTAGCGCTTGGGATTGGAGCCCGCGATGTTCATGGTGCCGCCGCAGGCCCCGCAGCGAATTAGGCCGGAGAGCAGGTAGACCGGACGCCGTGTCGCGTGGCTACCGCTCAGATGTTGCGTGTCGCCTGTGTCTTTGGCCGCGCGTGTTTCGTCGATCTGGGTTTGGCGGGCGCGAACCCTGTCCCACAAGGCCTGATCGATGATACGGAGGTGAGGGACGGCGTCGCGCTTCCACTCTGATTCAGGGTTGGGCCGCGAGACCCGGCGAGCCTCCCCTGGCGGTCTGACGTAGCGCAAGCGGTTCCAGACCCGGATCCCGCCATAGAGTTCGTTGTTGAGGATCCCGGTGCCACGCTGGCGGTTGCCCTGGATCGCATTGGCGCGCCAGTTGCCGTCGCCGCGTCGTTTGCCATGTTGGGGTGCGGGGATGTGTTCGGCGTTGAGGGCGGCTGCGATGGCACGCGGGGATACGCCGCGCGCATAGTCGGTGTAGATCCGACGGATGACGTCGGCCTGCTCGGGAACGATTTCGAGTTTACCGGTATCAGGTAGGCCGGTGGGCAGGGTTGGGACACGGTAGCCATAGGACAGGCCGCCCGCCGATTGCCCGCGTTCCACGCGCTGTTCCAGGCCACGTTTGGTCTTGTCGGCGAGATGGCGCAGGTAGAGCGCATTCATCGTCGACGATAACCCGACATGCAATTCGCTGATCCAGTTCTCCGACAATGTGTAGATCTTGATGTCGTGGAACCGGCATAGGTTGAACAGGTTGGCGGTTTCTTCCTGGGAGCGGGAGAGACGGTCGAGCGCTTCGGCCATGATGACGGTAATGGTGCCGTCGACAATCGCATGACGGAGCTTCTGATAGCCGGGGCGGTTGCGCACGGATCCGGAAATCGCCTCGTCAGTATAAGTCTCGATAATGTCCCAGCCGCGCTCGTGGGCGGTGCGCGTACAAACGGCGATCTGATCGCTGGCACTGTGCGGGTTCTGTCGATCGTCGGAAAACCGGCCGTAGATCGCAACCCGCTCCGTCATCCTACTGCTCCTCGTGTCAAACGCTTCCTACAGGCACTCAGCGCGATCATCGGCGGGATGTCCAGCAAGATTAGATAGCGATGTTGGCTGGCCGTCAAAAAGGTATCTCATTCAGGTCTTTGGTCTTCGCTTCAATTTTCTTGTGGGTCACGGTGACTTTGGCATTTGTCGTTGCGATCGTGATCGTCGAATCACTCGCTGCAGCTAAAGCATCGAGATCTCGATGCAATGTGGTGCGACTGATCTCGGGGGATGTGTCTTTGAAATGTGCTTCGATGTCTTGGCGCAGAATCGGCGCGTTGTTGCCACTTTTAAAGCGCGTTTTTAGGAAGTCGGAGATTTTCTGACGGCGGGATTCTTCGCGTTGCTTTCGAGGGGAGGCCTTCCGATCGGGTGCTTCTCTAGGCGCTTTGCGCTCTTTGCTGGAAGTAGCGTTATCGGCTTGTGCGGTCTCATCGGCCTCGATCCAGACAGGCACTTTTCCGAGGGAATGCGGCACATTGAGCCCGTCCGGGGCAGGCACAGTATGGAGCTCGATATGAATGTTCGGCGATCGAGCTGCATCTCGTTGTTTAAAAATCTCGAGTTCGATTTTTTGTGTGTTGTCCTCTTTGGTCTCGGTATTTGCATTTTTCTTTCGTCTGCGTGTCGTTTTGGTCGCATCAAGCAAATGGATATGCGTATCGACGGCTGCTTGCAGGACAGAGCTCCCGCGTTCGATCGGTCGCCAGTATTTACCCTGATGATGAATTACCAGGACGCACGCGCCGAGTTGAGTTCGAAGCTCGTTGAGCCCGTTGACGAAGCGGCTCATATCGCGGGCGCTGTTCTCGTCGCCGTCCATCATGTCAACGAGAGGGTCCAATACGATCAAGGCTGGATTGGGACAACGCTGCTTAATGGCGTCGATCAATTTTCGTCGTGACGTTGATCGATCGATCCGAATGTCGAGTTCGTCAGATGTGTCCGGTATCAGGAGATGGTGGGCCAGATGTTCTTGTGCTTGCTTGCGAGGAATTTTCTTGTGATCGCACCACGCGGCGATACGACGGTGGATGTTGTGTAGCGCCTCTCGTAGCACGAAAACTACCGGGCGAGAGGTGGGATTGCCCTCGCTGTTTCCGTCCTGCGACAGCGCAGGCCGACCGAACGCTACTGATAGTGCGATATCAAGTGCGATAAAGGTTTTGCCGGTATTCGGTGCACCAAACAGGCAAACGAGCGCCTGTTCTGGGATTAGGTCCTTCACTAGCCAACGCGGCGCAGAAAACTCGTGGATATCGATAGTTAGCCACTTTATTTCACGATGTTCTGCTGTTGTTTTTTCTGCTGAAGCCAATGTCCCATTCCCAAATCGCATACGGCTTACCTGCGGTAAGCCTTCCGATTGTGGTCGTTTGAGACGCTGCCGTCGCCTCGAAACGCCCACAAAGAAGGGTGGGGTGCGGGGCGACATCGAATAACCCTCGGCCACAAGGTAGCCTCCGATGTCTCAGCTCCACCATTCCCGCCATGCCAATGACAACCACGATCATACAAGCCGGGCCGGCAAGGCTCAATCCCACGGTCTTCCCGAGACGCTGCGGCCCTTCATCGACCTCCTGGCCCGCCAGGCCGTCCGTGAATACGTGGCGGCCAACGACAATGACGCTGCCAGCGTCAACACCACCACTGCGCGCTGAACGAGGAGGACCGACCATGAAGCTTCGTTTCAAGCATATGTCTGACGTTGCAAATCGCTACCGGGAGCTTGCGACCGCGATCGTCAAGGAGGGGCGGCGTCACGCCGTCGATCTCAAACGCAAAGCGCGGACGATGTCCGCCGCAATCTCTGTCCCACGGGCTGCCAATGACAACGGCCCTCTCGCGGTGCATGAGGAGGAGCGCCTGCCGCAGTATCGCGACTCCTTCGTTTCCGTAGTGAAAGAGCGCCGAGGTGAACCGCGCGCCATTCTGTCTCTTTCCCAGGCCGATGCGCGGCTCATCAGGATCAGGCCTGGCGACCGCGTCATCGTCGAGGCCTACTTCCTGACCGATCCCTACTTCGCGACTTCGGTATGGGGGTTTTCCATCCGACGAACGACAGCAGGTGGGCCGCCTGGCGTCGTCGTGGAGACCAATGGAGCGGGAATTCGTGTTCGCGTGCGAGGAGTGTGTCCTGTTCCTATGGATCAGCGTCCTATCTACCTCAGCCCCGAAACATATGCTCCGTCGTTGGGAGGCGCGCGTCTTCCTATCTTCCTGCCGTGGACCGGGCATCAGATCGCCTTCCCGGAGATCAAAACGCTGGCGTTGACGCGAGCAGGGATTGCGCGGCGGCTACTTCTGGCGGGATGGCGCGCCCCATCGGAAAAAGGAGCTGGGGACGAATGCTTCACGCCTGCCTTTGTCTTCCAGTGGGGTCTGAAAGCTGCTGGAAAATCCCAGTATGACCTCGACATCTGCACGATGAACGGCGTCGGGGATTACCGAAAGCTGCTGCAAGGCGTGTCCCACGTCAAAACTGAATGGGGCGCGGTGCCCGAGCAATACCGTGATCTCGAGGCGGCGCTGACGCCGGTTCCGGCACGGCACCGGTTCACTTCGGACGGGCCGTTCGGGTCGTTGACGCAGCCGTGGGACGGCGAACTGTTCTGGATCAACCCGCCTTACGAAAATCGTACTTGGGCATGCTTCATGGAGCGTGCTCACCGCGAGGTCGAAAAGGATGGGCGCAAGCTATTCCTGACGCTGGGGCCGGACGATAATGCTGGGCCGCAGGCGGCGATGCTGTACGATCGCTATGCTTGCAAGATTACGCTGGAACGGCAGTTGTCGTTTTTCAAAGTGCGGAGCGCATCGGTAAAGGCCATCAAAGGCAGCCAACTGGTGGTCTTTGGGCGCGGCCTCAAGATGAGGCAGTTTCTATGGCGGCTGACGGGGCTTCTGTACGAGGACGGGTTCATTTCGTCCGAGCAGCGCGGCAACATCAACCGCAAGTATGCGCTCGGCCTGATCTGACCGCAGGCCGGGGGAGGGGCTCCCCCGGCCGTCACGCGGCGATTGGAGGCGGCGTGGCCTGCGCGCCACGACCAGCTTGGGGGCGCATCAATTCGAGCACAAACCGGGCTGTCTGGGCGTTTTTGATGTCCCGGACGCCGTTGATCAAGTCACGCGAGGTTGGCTGGTGTCCCAGCCGTTTGGCGAGTGATTCGGCCTTAACGACGATCTTTTCCAGGTCGGACATGTTGTAGCGGTCCAGCAGGCGGCGGGCGTCCTGAAGGTGAAGTTCCGCTACCCGCACGGCCCAGCCCATATCGGCGGCGTCGATCTCCGCCGTCTCCTTTCCCAGCAGCACATGGTAGACGAGGGCGTATTTGAAGCTGCGCCACAGGATCCTTCGGAAGAAGCTGGTAGGAACCTCGTGATGATCACGGAACAGGCGTCGGAACTGCCCGGTATAGGTCTCCACTGCCTCGGGTGAGGCCGTATAGCGTGAGTGGATCGTTGTCTCCTGGAGCTTGTCCCATGCTGCCGCCAGGGCGGCGATATTGGGCGCGTCGTCCATGCTGTAGAGGGGCATCGGCTCGCCCGGCCTGCGTTCCGCGATGACATATTGGAATCGCTGCATGAAGCCGTCGAGCATGCTTTCCAACGTCACGTTCTGCAGGAAGGTGTCGGTGACCGTGGTGCCTAGAATGACCAAGGCCGCGTCCTTGACCTGAATCGTCTGGCTGCGCGTGCGGCGGGTGATCGTGGCGTTGTCGTATAGCCGCAGAAGATAGTCACGGATCTCGTCGGCATAAGTCTGGCTGTTGATCCGCTTGATCAATTGCCCCCACTCGTCCTGAAACCACGCGGCGCGGTTATGTTCTTGCAGATCGGCGACGAATTGGGCCGCCGTCGTTACCTCAGGGAAGCGCCGCAGCGCCATAACACGTTGCAGGACACGGGTGGCGTAGGTCTTGCTGGCCCCGCTGTCGGCGAGGATGGTGGTCCACAAATCGGGCCTGGACACGCTGCCCAGGATATCGATCGTTACGTTCTGGTCGAGAAGCCAAGCGCCGATCCCATGCAGGGCCGTGAGGGCCGGGATTTCCAGCGGTACATCGCACCCCTGTTCGAAGCGGTCGACCACTGTGGCCAAGAAGGTGTCGGGTGGAATAATGTCTCGGCCGCGCCACTGGGTCCCTCCAGGTTTGAGAGCAAGGAAGCCGCGTAGGGTGTCCTTATGGGTGTCCGATAGCGTGCTGTATCCGATCGTATCGAAGATCGAGATCTGCTGGGGTTTGGGTAGTTGTTTGGCTTTGGCCTTGCGGCCTTGTTTGCGAGGCATGGAGTGGCTCCTGGTGTTTGGGGTGGCAGTGCGGGGGTTAACCCGCCTTGCTGGACACCTGGGTCCATGCCGGGGGGTAGGGAAGCTGACGCGGGCAGAAAAGTGCCAGCACGTCGCTTTTAGTTTCATGGCGGCGGTTTCGCCCTCGATCGTCACCCGGACGAGGGACCTGCGTCAGCGTCTGCAGTTCGCGCGCCACGGCGGATTACCGCCGGTTTTGGCCGTAAAGCGGCGTCAGCTTCGCGTCTGCAAAAACGTGGCAGCGGTGGGGGGAATGTACGACTATCGTTTCGGACCGAGATTTGGCTGCCGTACGCGGTTTCGGCTTTGCCGAAAGGCGCCCGATCAGGCCAATATGGCTCTTATGACCGAATATGATTTCAGCCAGCTGAGCCCGCATGATTTCGAGCTGATGTGCCGTGACCTTCTGCAGGAAGAAGAGGGGCTGCGTCTGGAATCATTCAAGTCGGGCAAGGACGGCGGCATCGACTTCCGCCATGCCACTGCGAGCGTCACCACCATCGTCCAATGCAAAAGGTTCGTGGAGACGGGCTATTCCGGGCTGCTGCGCGATCTCCGGCATGAGGCGGCGAAGGTTCAGCGCCTCGCGCCTCAACGCTATATCCTGATGACCGCCGCCAGTCTGTCACCGGCGAACAAAGACGAGATCGTCGGCGTGATTGGGCGGCAGTTCCTGACGACGAGTGATATCTTCGGCCGCAGCGAGCTCAACGGACTGCTCGGGCGCCATCCCGAGGTCGAGCGCGCGCATTACAAGCTTTGGCTGACGAGCATTAATGTCCTCGAGACTGTGCTAAACAACGAAATCCTGTTGCAGAGTGGATTTCAGGTGGAGAAGATCCACCGCGAGATGAGGCGCTATGTCCAGGGTAGCGCCTATCCCCAAGCAATGGAGGCGCTCAACACGCGCGGCGTCGTGATCCTATCGGGCCTGCCCGGCGTCGGTAAGACCACGCTTGCCGACCTGATCCTCTACGAGCATCTGGCCCGGGGGTTCGAGCCTGTAGTGATCCGCGAGAATTTTGCTGAGGGGAAGAAGCTCTTCCGGAAAGGTCGACCGCAGATTTTCTATTTCGACGATTTCATGGGTGTGACTTTCCTCGGCGACAAGGGATCAGCGGGGCAGCAACGCGATTATCGTGCGATCGTCGAGTTTATCGAGATGATCGGCACGGCTAAGGACAAGAGGCTCGTGCTCACGACGCGCGATCATATGTTCCAGCAGGCTTGGAGCGCGTCCGAGCAGCTGCGAGATTCTGGCATCATCGACCACAAGCTCGTCATTCACATGGGCGACTACAGCCTCCACCAGCGAGCCGAGATCCTCTACAATCACCTATTCTTCGGCGATCTGCCATCGGACTATCGTGACGAGCTTCTCAAGGACGAGTTCTACTTCAAGATCGTCAAGCATAATAAGTTTAATCCGCGCCTGATCGAGTGGCTTTCGACGCTGCGTCGGCTGAACGGCGTCGCGGTCGACGACTATCAGGAATTCATAACCACTCTGCTTGCCAATCCCGCGGAGATCTGGCGCCATGCCTATGAGCAGCAGATCAGCGACGCCGGGCGCAGCCTGTTGCTCACGCTCTCGAGCTTCGGGGGGCGGGCAGGGGAGGCACTGCTGCGCGAAGGATTCGACACTCTGCACACGCACCGCGCGCATAAATATGGCCTGCAGCGCCGGCCCGATGATTATACCAATGCGCGTAACGAGTTGAACGGGGCTTTCGTCAGGCCGACGCTGGGCGTTGTGATCGAGTTCATCAATCCCTCCGTGCAGGACTGGCTCAACAGCGTGGTGCGCGAGGCGCCTGAAAATGCGGTCGATCTCATCTCGGGTGCCTGTCGCTTCACACAACTCTCGCAGGTCTGGGGCTTTACTCGGTCCGATCAGGGCGGGGCGTCCCATGACATGCTGTCGCGCCAAATCTCGACGCTCGCGCCTAAGATCGTCGAGCTTGCCACAGCACCACGTACCGTGCGGCAGCGCGACGGAAGCACCGCCTATCTCGCGCCCACCTACGAGCAGCGCCTCGCTAAGCTGATCGAGATTGCCGACGAGATCAGAGCTCCGGACGCACTGGTACCGATCGAGCGTCTGATCGAGCGGCTTTCGGTCGATCGTAAGCAGGAACTTTGCCCGATCGACGACATGATTGCGGCGATACGCGAGTTCCAGGGATCGGAGTGGTCGGCATTAGCGCGCTTCAAGTCGTTTTTCGACAAGAGCGCCGACGAGTTAATGGCGAGCGCCAGCCAGCATTGCCGCTCGAGCGAGTTGCGCAGCCTGCTGCTCTTCTACGAGGCGAGCAGCGCCGAGCATCCTATGCTTAGCTCTGAAAATCATCCGCTGAGATCCCACCTCCTGAGCGCTTACGCCACCTTCGTGCGGAAGAGCTTGTTGGAAGAGCTTAGCGAATGCACCTCCGAGGGCGACTACGAGGAGTTGCTGTCGGATCTCGAATATTTTCATGGCGCGCTCTGCGTCGATGTTAGTGCGCATGTCTCACGGGTCAACGAGGCCCTTGACGAATATCGAGAGTATGAAGAACAGCGCGCCGACCAGGAGATGGATAGCTATGAAGAGAGTGCTCGGGAGAGCCACGATGACGAAGAAAGCATCCGTGCGATGTTCGGATCGCTGGGTGGATCGGGCTAGAGGATATAGTCCCAAAATCCCCAACCACAGGGCTCAATGCAATGGCGTCAACCGAGGACCTATTTGTCCTTCGCAGTCTCCGACCGGACATCTGTCTTCGAAAGAATCAGCGTTCATCCGGGGTATTGTCTATGACAAAGTTTGGTCGATAGGCGTCATGAACATGGCGCAAGAAATGGCTGATTTATGTTGCCGCTTGCCAATAAACGTCATTTCGATCTTCCCTTAATCAGTCGAACGGGGGAGACAGGACAGGGCGCGCTGATCGCTCGTTAGCTCTCGATGATTATCTCCAGTGCCTGCCTTTCGGCGGCTTCGCGGTGGAGCGTGGAACGATTTCGGGCCATTGCTGTGGAGGCGGCTGGTGCAGTAGCCGACGAGCTTGACTTGAGGAGAGCAGAGACCAGTCCACATTATCGATCATCCGCTGCACGCTTGTCCGCACGCTGTCCCAGCGGTCGCGCAGCAGGCGGGAAAAATGGTGTTCGCGATCCTCAAGCGCCTTGGCGGAGTACCGCCTTGTCACGCTATCTTCCAGCCGAGAACCAAAGCTGCTGCCAGTAGCGGCACGGTGATCCATGCTATTTTCTGCCAGGGGCGACGCGTCAACTTTTCGGGGGTGGGTGGTTCGTGGGACAGTCGGGACAACGTCGTCTCCAGCGCGTATTCCATCTGTCCCAACAGGCGCGAGCACTGATCGGTCATTCTCTCCATCGCGTTCAGGCGCTCCCGCAGCCGCAAGGCCGCCCGCTCGGTGTTCTGGCGGGACTGCTCCACGCTCTCCTGCAGGCGAAGGAAAAACTCGGTCGGATCGTGGCTCATAACCCTGCTCCTGTAGCTGTGTTGCCAACGCGTTGACACGCCGCACGGCGACGTTGGTCTCAGCCCGCGTGCGGCCCTCGTCAATTTTGGACCACTCGACAATTCTGCCGCCCCGCGTCGGCTTCGGGCTGCTTGCGGGATGTGCGCCTCGTGCCCGCATAGCCCGTGCGGCGGGGCCTTCGTGTAGTGTAGGGAGCAAGTGCGCCTTGCCCTGATCTTCAAACGAACGATGGTCGATCGGCGGTCCCGTTCCCGCCATGATCCGGTTGTGGGTCTCGGTCCATTCCTCCCGCACGACTTCGAGTGCGCCCTTTCGGGAGAGGCCGATGACCTTGCTCGGGCGTCCCTTGCCGCCGGTGCGAGGCTTGTTCTGCTCCAGGGCGATGAGGTGCACATGCGGATTACCGGGCCGATCGTAATGGATGGCTGCGACCCATGGTGCTGTCCCATGCGTGACCTTTTCCGCGAAGTCGCGCACCAGGGCCCGGTGCTGGTCTGGGCCGCCCTCTCGTGGCAGGGCGATGATGAAGCACTCGGCAATGCGTCCGTTGCGGCCCGCCATGGCCTCGTGCCGCTCGGCCAATGTCCTTAGGTTGGGACGGTCATACCGAGGCAACCCGTGGCGTTCGCCCAGTAGGACGACGTCCTTGCGGTTGCAGCAGATATAGCCCAGCCGTGCCGCCGTTTTGCCGATCCCGCCCAAGGCTGCGATCCCGTTGTGCTGCAATGAATACAGCGCCACGGTTCACGGCTCCCGCCCGTTTGAGTCGCACGCGAAAATCGTAGATTTTCGCTGAAGTGCGCCCTCCCTTTCGGCCTTGCCCGTTTCAGCGGACTCACCCACTGGGGAGGATGGAGTGTCGGTTGGTTGTCGCTTGCCGCCCGCCGGGCCGTTGAGCAGATCGTACATCGCCTTCACGCGGTGCAGATCGCGGGCGAAGTCCTGCACTGGCAGATCCAATTGCTGCAGCACCTTGCGCAGCGCCGCGTTCTGCGCTTTGCCGTTCGGAAACCCTGCGCGGTAGAACGCGGCGAGATCGACGATGTCTCCCGGCGTCAGAGTGCTTGCGTCACCCAGACGGCGGTTCAGCGCGATGAAACGATGGGCATCGACAAGCATGGCGGCGGATCCTTCCCGGTTGGATCCTCGTCACCTATGCCCCGATTGCCACGACCGAAGTGGAATTGTCAGTGCATCGAAATATTGCGAGAAAGAGGTAAAGCCGCGTCACGCGGCGTTGTTGAACGACGAAAGCCTGAAGCCATGCCGCGCGGACGCCCACGCAAAGACCCTGAAGCCGCCAACGCTGCCAAGCCCGCCGCCAAGGGCAAGGCTGCGACCGCAAATTTGGGCTTCGAAGCGCAGATGTTCCTCGCGGCCGACAAGCTCCGCAAAAACCTTGAACCATCGGACTACAAGCACGTCGCCCTCGGCCTGATCTTCTTGCGCTACATCTCCACCGCCTTCGAAGCCCATCACGCGGCATTGCTGGCGGATGACCCGCAGGCGGCGGAAGACGCGGATGAATACCTCGCCAAGAACATCTTCTGGGTGCCGCCCGAGGCGCGCTGGTCCCACCTTCAGGCGAACGCCCGCTCCGCCGAGATCGGCAAGCTGATCGACGCCGCCATGCTCGAGATCGAGAAGGCGAACCCCGAACAGCTCAAGGGCGTGCTGCCCAAGGAATACGGCCGCCCGTCGCTCGACAGCGTCATGCTGGGCGAGCTGATCGACCTGATCTCCGATATCGGCATGGGCGGCAGCGAGGATCAGGCGCGGGACGTGTTGGGGAGGGTCTACGAATACTTCCTTGGCGGCTTCGCAGGATCGGAAGGCAAGCGGGGCGGGGAGTTCTACACGCCCTTCAGTGTCGTGCGCACGCTCGTCGCCATGCTCGAACCCTACAAGGGCCGCGTCTATGACCCGTGCTGTGGCTCCGGTGGCATGTTCGTGCAGTCCGAACGCTTCGTGGAGGAGCATGGCGGCAAGCTGGGCGATATCGCGATCTACGGTCAGGAGAGCAACCACACCACCTGGCGTCTGGCGAAGATGAACCTCGCCGTGCGTGGGATCGGGGCGGACATCCGCTGGAACAACGAAGGCAGCTTCCTGCGCGACGAACTGCGCGATTTTCGCTTCGATCATATCCTCGCCAACCCGCCCTTCAACATTTCCGACTGGTGGAACGCCTCATTAGAGGATGACCCGCGCTGGCAATACGGCAAGCCGCCTGCGGGCAATGCGAACTATGCCTGGTTGCAGCATATCCTGTGGCATCTGGCCCCGAGTGGGACAGCGGGCGTGGTGCTGGCCAATGGTTCCATGTCGTCCAACCAGAACAGCGAAGGCGACATCCGCCGCCGTATGGTGGAGGCCGATGTTGTCGACTGCATGGTGGCGCTGCCGGGGCAGCTTTTCTATTCAACCCAGATCCCGGCCTGTCTGTGGTTCCTGAGCCGGACGAAGCATCCGAAAGGCTGGCGCGACCGGCGCGGCGAAATGCTGTTCATCGACGCACGCAAACTCGGTACGATGGTGGATCGGACACGGCGTGAGCTGACCGACGCAGACGTGGCGAAGATTGCGGATACCTATCACGCGTGGCGTGGCGAGAAGGGCGCAGAGGCTTATGAAGATGTTGCAGGCTTCTGCCGTTCGGCGACGCTGGAGGAGGTTGAGAGCCACGGATTTGTTTTGACGCCGGGGCGGTATGTTGGGGCGGAGGATCTGGAAGAGGATGAGGTGCCTTTTGAGCAGCGATTTTCCGCTCTCAAGTGCCAGATACTAGATCAGATGTTGCGACAAGAGGCGCTTTCCCGCGAAATCGCGCAACAGCTCATCGCAGTTGATGTGTGATGAGACACGTCCCGCTCTCAAGCATTGCGACGTTTGCCTCAGGTGGAACGCCTGCCAAAACTGAACCATCCTATTGGAACGGTTCTATCAAGTGGCTGACCCCGAAAGACATGCCTTTTTGGGATGGTCAAACCGCTGACCGAGTCAGCGAGTTGGCATTAGGAAAGGGAACCCGCTTAGCACCTGCGGGGTCCATTTTTATTGCCGTGAGAGGGATGTCTCTTCATACGGAAATACGTATTCTTCACTCAAAGGAGGCGCTGGCATTCAATCAGGACATCAAGGCAATTAATGCCAGTAAATCTGTGAATCAGAAATTTTTGTATTACTGCTTGCAGGCACAAAAAGACTACCTCTTGAGTTGTGTGGAAGCAGCCGGTCACGGAACAGGGCGTCTCCCGAGTGATCGATTGAAAAGCGTCCCCATATTAGACATCGACCGTTTTGAACAAGATCGCCTTGCTAGTTTGTTCAGCTGCCTAGACGACAAGATCGACCTCAACCGTCAGATGAACGAGACGCTTGAGGCGATGGCGCGGGCGTTGTTCAAGGACTGGTTTGTCGATTTCGGCCCGACGCGCGCGAAGATGGCGGGGCAGAAGCCTTATCTCGCACAGGATATCTGGGACCTGTTCCCCGATCGTCTGGATGATAAGGGGAAGCCTGAGGGGTGGGTTATCTCCCAGATTGGTAACGAAGCCACGATAGTTGGAGGTTCGACGCCGAGCACCGCAGAACCGTCGTTCTGGGACGGATTTCATGCTTGGGCGACCCCTAAGGACTTATCCGGGTTGAGTTCTCCGGTTATTTCGAAGACGGTACGAACTATTACTGATAACGGTCTGTCGTGCATTTCATCGGGTTTACTTCCGGCTGGTAGCGTTCTTTTATCATCCAGGGCGCCGGTTGGATACACAGCGATTACTACAATACCAATGGCGATCAATCAGGGATTCATTGGGGTAATCTGCAATAAAATTATTTCGCCGCCTTTTGTTTTGTTCTGGATGAAAGAAAGTATGGATCTGATTGTGCAGCACGCGAATGGCTCCACATTCCAAGAGATCAGCAAGAAGAACTTTCGCCCGCTGCCGTTGATAAAGCCCGCTGTCGAGTTGCTTCAAAAATATTCGGCAATCGTACAACCGCTGATCGATAAAATCATCCAGAACGAAGCTGAAAGCAAAGCACTTGCCCAGATGCGCGACCTCCTCCTCCCCAAACTAATGTCCGGCGAAATCCGGATCAAGGACGCGGAGAAGATGGTGGAGGAGGTGGCATGACCGCCTCCCGAGAGCAGCTTAAAAGAGACATCCTCGCCGAACTCGATCGTGTGGCGGATCCGCATCCCATGGGCAGTCAGGATGCGTATGCGGCACGCTATGTCGTGCGCGGTGCGTCAGATCGGGACATGGAGATCATGTTTCAGAAGGACGCCAAATCGCCGCCGAATTTGTGGTGCGTAGCGTCCGCAGTTGATGCGGATACAATCCGCGAACTGACGCCGAAAGAGGCACCGTCCAACAAGCTCTATGTGACGGTCTCTTCCGCGACGGGAAAGCCGCAATACGGGCGGCATAGTGGTCTCGAAAAAATGCCGCAACTGGGACAGGCAGATTTGCTCTGCTTCAAGATCGACAACCTGCTGGCTCTGCGCCGTATCATTGCCTGCCTGAAAGTGGCCTGATCCCATGGCTTACCTGTCCGAAAGCGAGATCGAAGACTGGGCCTGCGATATCCTGCGTGAGAGCGGGTATGCGCTAGCCAATGGCCCGGATATCTCGCCGGGTGGGGCGCATCCTGAGCGCACGTCGTTGTCGGATGTGGTGCTGGTGGGACGGTTGCAAGACACGATTGCGCGGCTCAATCCGCATTTGTCCCAAGAGGCGCGGGACGAGGCGTTGCGGGCGGTGCTGCGGGAGGAAACGCCCGATCATGTGGAGGAGAACCGCCGCCTGCATGGGTATCTGATCGATGGTGTGCCGGTCGATGTCGTGCGGGAGGATGGGACGCAGTCGGGCGATCGGGCGCGATTGCTGGATTTTCAGGATCCGTGGGCGAACGACTTTCTGGCTGTGCGTCAGTTCGTCGTGGAGAAGCCCGATGTCAATCGCAGGCCGGATATCGTGCTGTTCGTCAACGGCATGCCGCTGGGTGTAGTTGAGCTGAAAAGCCCGAGTTCGGCGCAGGCGACACTGGAATCCGCGTGGAACCAGTTCCAGACCTACCGGCAATACATCCCGTCGCTGTTCCGTTTCAACGAGGCGCTGGTGATTGCGGATGGGACACAGGCGCGCGTCGGCTCGCTCACGGCGGATTATGAGCGGTTCATGCCGTGGCGGACGGTGGATGGTGAGCAGATCGTCGCCAAGAACCATGAGGAGATGGAGACGGTTCTGCGGGGTGTGTTCTCGCCGCGCTGGTTTCTCGCTCTGATCCGCGATTTCGTGCTGTTCACGGAGAAGAACAGCAAGCCCGTTAAGGTTTTGGCCGGATATCATCAGTTCCACGCCGTGCGTCGTGCGGTCACGCAGACGGTGCGGGCCACGGGGCAGATCGGGGATAAGAAGGCGGGTGTGATCTGGCACACGCAAGGTTCGGGCAAAAGCCTGTTGATGACGTTCTATGCGGGCGTGATCGCGCGCCATCCCGAGATGGGCAACCCGACGATCGTGGTCCTGACTGACCGCAACGATCTGGATGATCAGCTGTTCGCGACCTTCGCGGGTGCGCAATCGTTGCTGCGGCAGACGCCTGAGCAGGCGGCGGATCGGGTACATCTGCAGGCGTTGCTGCGCCGCAGTTCGGGCGGCGTGATCTTCACGACGCTGCAGAAATTCCAGCCGGACGCGGGCGAGACGGCGCTGCCCGTCCTGACGGATCGGCGCAATGTCGTGGTGATGGCCGATGAGGCGCATCGAAGCCAATATGGGCTAGATGCAAAATTCAACAGTCGCACGGGTAGCGTGTCGTATGGGTTCGCGAAGTATCTACGCGATGCGCTGCCGAATGGGTCGTTCATAGGCTTTACGGGCACGCCGATCGAGACGGTCGATTCCAGCACGCGGGCGATTTTCGGCGATTACATCGATATCTATGACATCGCGCAGGCTGTCGAGGACGGCGCGACGGTTCCGATTTATTACGAAAGCCGCCTGGCCCGTATCCAGCTCGATGATGAGTTGAAGGGTGAGTTGGACGATGAGCTGTCCGATATCGTCGAAGGCTTGTCGGAGAACGAGGAGCAGAAGCTCAGCCAGAAATACTCGCGCGTTGAGGCGTTGGTGGGTTCGGCCCCGCGTCTTGCGAGCGTGGCGGCGGATATCGTGTCCCATTTCGAGGCGCGGCTGACGGCACTTGACGGCAAAGGCATGATTGTCGGCATGAGCCGGGGCATTTGCGTGGCCTTGTATGACGAGATCGTCCGTTTGCGTCCTGAGTGGGGGAGCGACGAGGAGAATGAGGGCGTCATCAAGGTGGCGATGACGGGGAGTTCATCGGATCCAGAAAGCTGGCAGTCGCATATTGGCAAGAAGCCGAAGGTTCGCCGTGAATTGTTGGCCAAGCGGATGAAGGACAATGCCGATCCGCTAAAGCTGGTGATCGTGCGCGATATGTGGCTGACGGGTTTCGACGTGCCGTCGATGCATACGATGTATGTGGACAAGCCGATGCGCGGGCACGGGTTGATGCAGGCGATCGCGCGCGTGAACCGTGTGTTCAAAGGCAAGCCGGGTGGTCTCGTGGTCGATTACATCGGCTTGGCGCAGAACCTGAAAGCGGCGCTGGGCCAGTATTCGGCAGGCGATCGCGATCAGGTCGGCATTGATGAGGACGAAGCGATCCGCGTTATGCAGGAGCGCTGCGAGATCGTGCGGGCCATGTTCAATCCGGGGCAGGCGGGAGGCTTTGATTATCGCCCGGCGCTCGTGGCGGACGCGGCTCCGAAAGACAAGCTGAAATGCATGGCGGGTGCGCTGGACCACGTATTGGGACAGCAGCAGCAGGCGATGGCGCATGCTCGTTCGGATGGAGATCGGAAGGCGGCGCAGCGCCGGTTCCCGGATGCAGTAAAGGCGCTGTCGATCGCGTACGCGCTGGCAGCGGCGAGCGATCAGGCGATTGCATTACGTGATGAAGTCGGGTTTTTCGAGGCCGTCCGGGCCGCGTTACTCAAGAGCGTGGCGGACGGGCAGGGCGGCCGGAGCGCGCAGGATCGGGAGCTGGCGATCAAGCAGTTGATTAGCCGTGCCGTGGTGTCGACGGATATCATCGACATCATGGAGGCAGCAGGCATCGGGCGGCCGGATATCTCGATCCTCTCGGATGCATTCCTGCAGGAAGTGCGGGAAATGCCGCAGCGTAATCTGGCGATCGAGGCATTGAAGAAGCTGCTCGAAGGGCAGATCCGAAGCCGAGGCAAGTCCAACATGACGGAGGCTGAGCTGTTTTCGGAACGGCTGGAAAAGGCGGTGGCGCGCTATCATGCCAATGCGCTGACGTCAGTCGAGATCCTTGAGCAATTGATCCAAATGGCGCGGGACATGGCTGCGGCGCGGGAACGAGGGGATGATCTGGGCCTGACCTCGGAGGAGGTCGCGTTCTACGATGCGCTCTCGCGCAACGAGAGCGCGAAGGAGGCGATGAAGGACCCCGATCTCCGCACCTTGGCGGCGGCGCTGGTGGTGACGATACGGAACAATGCGACCGTGGATTGGACGGTCATGGCGCAGGCGCGCGCCAAGATGCGAACGGAGGTCAAGCGGCTGCTCCGGAAGCACGGCTATCCGCCGGATTTCTCGGAGGAGGCCATCCGCTATATCTTGAAGCAGGCGGAAGAGTTCGCGCCGTCTTGGGCGACGAAGGCTTAAGCTGCGACGAGGGCGAGGTGTGGACGGGGCGCATATAGCGACATACGCGCTGTTCGCCAAAGTTGGTATCCTGCCCCCGCAACCAACACATCAGCCCGCTCAATCCAGGCGGGCTTTTTTTGCACAAAAATCCCCATACAAAATCATGAAGCAGACGCGCCCCCACACAGCAGGCGCTGTGTATCATACTCTGGATATGACGGTATCGTTGCCCATACCCATCCGGCCTCCGCCGGTTCTCTACTTCCAGATGATCCGTAAGCCCATATATATATTGTAAGCTTGTCCGAAGCCGCGCGCTCTCTTCTAGCAGTGTCGCAAATGAGAATGCTTTTTCTGTATTCAGCGTGCGTAGTTGAGACACTGCAAAAACCGCTGATTGATGCCTCTCGACCAATCTGCACTGCGAATTCCTTCTTGAGAACTCTAATCGTCTCGGAAAAGGGCAGGGCGATCGACATTCAAGCGCTGAAGGCAGGCTCACACCACGCTGGGCGGATGGACTCTGCCGTCGGAGGTGGCGGACGAACACTCGCCCCTCGCATCATCCAAAGAATAATCGAGAAATAATTAGGAACGAGCATCTTTCTACTCGTTGTCTATTGCGGCATGGTCGTGCTGAGACTTGCCATTGGGCGGTCGTCGCCAAGTAAGAAGAAAGAGCTGAGCTTGTGGTTTGTGTTGGTATTGACCTTGGAACGAGCAATTCGGTCATCGCCTATCTGAAGGATGGCGTTCCTACTCTCATCCCCAACGCTCTCGGGGAGACATTAACCCCGTCTGCTGTGACGCTCAGCGATCAGGATGAGATCCTCGTTGGTCAGGCCGCGCTTGATCGGCTTATCACCCATCCGCGCCGTACGGCTGCAGGATTTAAACGGTTGATGGGAACCAATGCAACACTGACTCTGGGCGATCATTCTTTTCGCCCGGAAGAACTGTCTGCACTGGTCCTGAGAGCCCTTTTGGAAATTCAGCGTGAGGGGTTTTCAGGGCGTCTGGCGTGTGATTCACACTCAGGATGTGGACGCCAGAACAACGAGGCCGAATGGCCGACATCACCGGTAGGACGAAACGCTATC
>NZ_BMCH01000010.1 GCF_014635085.1 Asaia siamensis | reverse complement strand
CACCGCGGCGTGTTCCGCTGCGGTGAACGGGCTTTTACGGAAACCAGGGGGGGTTGTCAAACACTTCCTCAAATCCCCCAAAAACCCCGCCACACATAGAATACACCCGATTCCCAACCCCATACCAAACACAACAAACCCAAATTAATTCCAAAAAAACTCACAAAACAGGGAACGAGGGGTTCAGATGCCCGCCAGCGCGCACAGCCTCAATGCGTTTGGCGAGCCCCGTCACATCATCTGTCTCGACAAAAACGCCACAAACCGTCGCATCGCCTTCTGCAGGCTGCAGACGCTCACCGGGCAGTTTGCGCACAAAGCGATAAAGCGAGGCTTCCTTCCCCATACCGATCACACTGTCATAGTCGCCGCACATGCCCGCATCGGTCTGATAGGCCGTCCCTTTGGAGAGAATGCGATAATCGGCCGTCGGCACATGGGTGTGCGTCCCCACGACCAGAGAGACCTTTCCATCGAGAAAATGCCCGAACGCCATTTTCTCACTGCCCGTCTCGGCGTGGAGATCGACAATGATCGCATGGGCCGTCATGCCCAGCTTGTGACGTGACAGAAATTCGCTCACTGCCCGGAACGGATCATCAAGCGGGTCCATGAACAGACGCCCCATGACGTTGATCACCAGCACCTTGCGCCCATTGGGAAGCACGATGACATACGCGCCCTGCCCTGGTGTGCCCGGCGGGAAGTTCAGGGGGCGTATGATGCGCGGCTCGGAGTTGATATCGCGGAGCAGCTCTTTCTTGTCCCAGGCATGATTTCCCAGCGTGATGACATCCACCCCGGCCTTGAACAGATCGGTTGCAATGGCGGTCGAAAGACCAAAGCCGTGAGAGGCATTCTCACCGTTCACGACCACCACATCGAGCTTCAGCGTCTCGCGCCATTCGGGCAAACGCGCCATGACGGCTTCGCGGCCCGCGCGACCGACGATATCTCCAAGAAAAAGTAGTCTCACTCTGCTCCGCCTTTCCCGGCCTGTCCTGCCAGGATTTCTTTTTCAGTCACAATCCAGTCGAGAGGCTGGTCATAGGCGCCGAGAGGCACCTGCGCCACTTCCTGCCAGGCAAACGCAAAGCCGATCGATCTACAGCGTAGCTCTGCAAGCGTGCGATCATAATAACCACCGCCATATCCCAGACGATTGCCTGAGCGATCAAACGCCAGAAGCGGCACCAGCAGCGTATCGGGTCGATCAACCTCACCATCCGGATGCATGGTGCCGTACCGCCCCTTGAGCATCGTGCCCTCGGGTCGCCAGTGCCTGAAAATAAGGGGCTGCCCCTTGGGCGTCGTTTCCGGCAACAGCACGGTACGTCCCGCCTCGGCCAGAAGGGCACAGAGTGGTCGCAGATCTGCCTCCCCCGGCAGGGGCCAGACACAGCCGATTTTCTTCATATGGGGGTTGCACAGAACAATCGAGGCAAGGGACCCGATCAGTTCTGCCTGAGCTTTCGGCGATGCCGGGTTGCTCGCCCTGCGCGTGCGCATCGCCTGACGCAGAGCCTGTTTTTCTTGATCGCTATTCATGTGTGGAACCACCCTGGCCGTCGGTCTTTCAGCCCTCCCGGACCTGCTCATGCAGGTGGGCACCAGATATCATGACCACGATCACGACAGCGCCAGTTCCCTAAGGAAGTGCTTATCGGCCCAGGGGTTGAGTTGCCAGACGTACCGGGCAGTCCCACAGGACACTACCTAGGCACTCTCCAGCTCGGCTGCAATGCCTTCTGCCCGCTCGGCCAACAAATTAAGCTTCTGCTCGCGCGCCTCGTTCTCGGCGATCAGACGATCCGCACGCTGAACACGCTCGCTGGTAGTGCTGGGCAGGATTTCCTTGGCCAGATCATGCAGTTCGTCAGCCATCAACAGCGACGCCATGACCAAGGTCCAGGCCTCACCACCCTGCGTGCCAAGACTGCGCACCCGCTCGATGCGGCGCTCGACCTGCCTGGCCAGATCCTGAAGATAGCGCTCCTCGCCATCCTGACAGCCAATCGTATAAGAGTATCCGTTGAGACGTACCGTGATCTGGGCCATGGTTTATGCCTCTTCCTCGATATCGAGACGATCGATGAGGTCGCGCACACGCAGGCGCAGCGCCTCGATATTGGCGGCAACAGGCTGCCAGTCTACATTATTGGAGGCGGGCTCACGCGAATGATGCAGGGCGTAAGCAATGCGATCCAACGCCTCTTCGATCCGATCTTCGGGTCTTGCAGAACTGCTTGCACTCTCGATCTGATCCGTCAAAACACCCTCATCATCCACATGCGGTTTCCGCTGGTCTATGGAAGCCTGTAACGCGCCGTGAGGTCAAGCATGAAGCCGGAGGAGACTCTCCCCCATAAGATCATCGCTTTATACGATGACTCGCTTCTCGCTCACCTGCCTCGCCCTGGCTCCGGCACTCCTTACGCGGTTATTCCGGCACAAGGGATCGGGCGAATCATGGGATTTCCCTGGTGGCAGGCTCTGACTGCCCCGCTGGGCGTGCCCGCTGTTTTCGATGCTGATGACGCACCAGCCCTTGCCGCCTCGGCATTGAGAGGGGGGGCACAATGGGTTGTCTGCACACAGTCAGGCCCTACATTGGAAACGCTGATTGCCCTGGCTGAAATCTGCAACGGTCATGTTTTGACAAGCCGCCCCTGCACCCTCACTCTTGGCAGACCGCCCTATAACGCTTACCGCATTGGGCAGCTTTCACAGTATCTGGCGCGCGAAAACTGAGCGCCCCTTCCGACGGACCTTGCCCATGCTGCCCTGCGAACTCTACCTGGTCACGATGCCGGATTTCGATCCCTCACGTGAATTGGCTGATCTGGCGAAGGTTCTCGAACGCTGGACACCCGCCGCGCTGCGTCTCAGCACCACCGACGAAACACGTGCCCGAAGCTGCGTCCATACCATACGTGAAACGGTTCATGCTCATGGCACGGCCCTGATTCTCACCGATCTGCCCGCGCTCGCGCAGGAACTCGGCTGCGACGGCGTTCACCTCACCAGCAGCCCTGCCCAATGCCTGACCGCCAGAGAAGAACTCGGGCGCGATCTGCAACTGGGCGTGTTCTGCGGGACGAGTCGCGACGATGCCATGAATGCCGGCGAACTTGGCGCCGATTATATCTCGATCGCGCCCAACGCGCCCGATCTGGTCGCCTGGTGGTCACAGATGATGGAACTGCCCATCATCGCTGAGGATATCGAGACGGAAGAGCAGGCATTGGCCATGATCAAGGCCAAGGCCGATTTCCTTGCTGTGCCCCTGAGCTTCGTCGATGCCGACGAAGCGGGTGCACGACTGGCCGCCATCGTCAGCCGCGCGGCGGAAGAATTTCCTGGGTAATATAAAGGGTGCCGTTGGATTGCGGTGCCCCGTTCAGCCAGAGTTTCACAACACGGCCCGTCGCATTCATCAGCACGAACTGGCCGTTCGACCCATCCCGCTGCACGATGAGCATATCGCCTGACAACGTCTTCAACCCGATCCTGTCGGATTTGAGCCTGGTCATTGCCTTGTTCAGCGCCTTGGGCGACCAGTTGCCACGCACGATGGTGAAACCCAGAAGCTGCTTGAGAAGCGCTGCGTTCTGCGATGCCATCAATCCGCCCGGCACCCGGGCGGCATAACGCTCAAACGGCTCATTGGGCAGGGCGAAGACGGTATAAGGCCCATTACGCCCCAGCCGCGGGAACATGCCTGTCTGGCGCATAGCCTGACGATAATCCGCCAGTTCGAGCGATCCCGAGATATTTTCGATCAGCGGACGATCCGCATACGAAAAGGTCGGCGGCTCGGCATAGGCTACCGGGCTGGAAGTCTCTGTCTTGGTCGAGGCATGATACATGTGCGCGCTGCTGACGGCAGGCATCTGCACCGCTGCCAGCGAACTCGGACGGGGAAACGGATCCTGACGCGCCCGGCTCTCACATCCCGCAAGCGCGAGAGCCGCACAGAAACAACTGAGAACTGTCGTTCTTCTTTTTCTTCTTGCAACCAGTGTCATAAGGCTCAGCACCCGTCTCCGCGCATGGTCCAGCCAACGACGCGGCTGTTGTTCAGCTCAAACGTCGTCTGGCAGGTCGTGTTGTAATAGCTGGGAGGGAAACCGCCGAAGCCGCCACCCCAGCCGCCATAGCCACCCCAGCCGCCGTAACCGCCATAGCCACCCCACGGACCGCCACCCCAGCCCCAGCCCCAGCCACCTGTGCCGGGGGAGTAATTGGTCTCGTTGTCGATATACGCCAGGAAGTCATGACCGCTGGCCTGATAGGTGCGGGTCGGCACACCGAAGGTGCGCAGCACATCCACGTCCGTCTTGCCGATCATCGAATCCAGCACCTTACGCTGCTGGACCGTCGGTACGTCGCACGCTGACAGGGTCAGCAAAGCGGCACATGAGAGGAAAATCGTCTTCTTCATCATCCTGTTACCCTTTCCGAAGCTGAAGCCGCCTGCCGGATCAGTTCGAAGCTGGCGCCACTCTAGGCAATAGAAACGACTTTGCCCCCAGAAAAGGTTCATGGCTATCCGAAGGTTTAAGAAAACCACATAATGTCACAGAGTCGTGGTGCGCCGACTGCCAGCATGACGAGCCGGTCAAAGCCCAAGGCTATCCCGCTGCAGGGCGGCAGCGACTGCAGATCGGCCAGAAAGGCCTCATCGAGCGGCCAGTTCTGGTCGGGCGCAAGCGCTAGACGCCTCGCCCGATCTGCCTCGAAGCGCACGCGCTGCTCCTGCGGGTCTGTCAGCTCCTCGAATGCATTGGCGAGTTCTATCCCGGCCGCATAAAGTTCGAAGCGCAGCGCCACCCTCGGGTCTTCCGGATCACGCCGCGACAGGGCTGCCTGCGCTGCGGGCCAATGCGTAAGAAATGTCGGTCGCGCCCGGCCAATCTCGGGTTCGACCCGCTCCAGCAGAAGACGAAAGAACAGATCCTCCCATTCCTCTCCGGGGCGCAAGGCGGTTCCGGCTTCTCGCGCCAGACGTTCGGCATCGCCGCCTATCGCCAGAAGATCCACGCCGACATAGCGGGTAAAAGCCTCTGCCATGGTCAGACGCTCGAAAGGTGCTGCAAAATCGAGCGTTGTCTCGCCATAAGTCAGGCTCGGCGGCAGAAGCGCGCGCACAAGTGCTTCTGTCTCATCCATAAGAGACGCCAGCCCGGCGCCCGGTCGATACCATTCGAGCATGGTGAATTCAGGGGCATGTAAAGCGCTCTGCTCGCCATTCCGCCAGACGCGGGCAAGCTGATAGACCGGCAGACCAGACGCCGCCACGATGCGCTTCATGGCAAATTCCGGGCTCGTATGCAGAAACCGCGTCTCGCATGTGCCATCGGGCCGCTCGAGCTCGGTGCGGAAGCAGCGCAGATGCACCTCTTCGCCGGGTGTCGGAACAGCATAAGGCGTCTCGACCTCAAGATAACCCCGTGAGTCGAAAAACGCTCTGACGCTCCTTTGCAGCAGCGCACGACGTTGCAGCAAAGGCACCCTGTCGGAAATAGCCGTGCGTCGGACCATGAAATACGCTCTCCGGTTGCGAAAACTGAGGGGATTGCAGTACAGCCGCCTCATGGCAGAAAAGGTCAATCCCCCCACCCTGCGCAGCGTCGCGCAACTCGTTGCGCATGGGCTCGTCCCCCCCGAGCAGCGCGAGGCGCTCGAAGAGGTGGCAAAGGCATTTTCCACAGCCATTCCCGCCGAGTTCCTTTCTCTCATCTCCCATCCAGACGACCCGATCGGACGTCAGGTGGTCCCGAGCCCTGCCGAACTCAAAACAGCGCCATGGGAAATGCAGGACCCCATCGGGGATGATGCGCTTTCACCCGTTCCGGGCATCGTGCATCGCTATCAGGACCGGGCGCTGCTCAAGCCGCTTCTGGTCTGCCCGCTTTATTGCCGTTTCTGCTTCAGGCGCGAGCATGTTGGTCCAGATGGCGGCCTGCTCTCGGACGACGCCCTGGCTACAGCGCTCGCATGGATTGCCGATCACCCTTCTGTCAGCGAAATCATTCTGACCGGCGGCGACCCGCTCATGCTGAGCCCAAGGCGGCTCAAGCATATCGTCAGCGCGCTTTCGGCCATGGCGCATATCCAGACGATACGTATTCATAGTCGGGTACCGGTCGCCGATCCGGCGCGCATCACACCGGCCCTTCTTGATGCACTCGAGACAGACCGCGCCATGTGGGTGGTGCTTCACGCCAATCACGCCAGCGAGCTGACGCCCAAGGCGCGTCAGGCCGTGCGACAGATCCAGAGCCGGGCCATTCCCGTTCTAAGCCAGTCTGTCCTGCTGCGCGGCGTCAACGACACAGAGGAAGCGCTCGAAGCCCTGCTGCGTGCTTTCGTCACGTCACGGATCAAGCCCTATTATCTGCATCAGCTCGACCCTGCCCCGGGCACCGCGCATTTCCACGTGCCCATCGATGAAGGGCGCGCCCTTCTGGCAAAACTGCGCGGCAGAGTGACGGGTCTGGCATGGCCGACCTATGTGCTCGATATCCCCGGTGGCGCGGGCAAGGTGCCGCTGGGTCCTGATTACTACCGCCCCGATACGCATCCGGGCGAGGTACGAGACCCCTATGGCTCCGCCCATCGTCTTGATGAGCCTCAACAGGAATCCTCTCTGTCAGAGGGGTGAATCGCCGCTCATCATCCCACGCAGGAAACGTTTCATGACCTGCATGGTCAAACGACGCAGCTTGGGAGAGACATGATAGGGCTCAGCCTGCGGATCAGGCAGTCTGGTAATGGTCTCACGCATCGCCTGCGGCAGCGTGGGGAAAGGATCGACACCTGTCACCCGTGTCAGCGAGGCAACGGGCACCTGGGTGCAACTCGGTGTGACCGTATTCTTGCAGACATAGACCGAAAGCGCCCTGCGCCCCGGCAGATAGACTGCCTTCCAGACAGAACTCGGCACAGGGAGCGCGTTATCGCCAATCACGGCTGGCGAGGCGAGGTGATAGGCTGGCCCCGTCACCACATAGGCCTCGCCTTCTGACAGAACGAGGGCACGCACCTGTTTCTCGATCCCCGCCCATAGCCCGCGATTCAGGTCGGGAGACTGCGGCACCATATTGGCAAGAGAAAAGCTTTCCTGCTGCGAGGCACGGCTTGGCGCATCACCGCTCGGCGCCATATGCCCGCGATCGAAACCCGAGCGGCGGTAATCATCCAGCCGGGCCCGATCCGCTTCGTTCTGTCTTGTCTCCTCATGAAAGACCCCCTGGCGCAACTCATGTTGCGCCGAGCGTATCGCGTCGCGTGTCAGATGCTCGGCAGCCCAGACGGGCTCATGCGTCACACCCGACGCCATGACGGCAAAATCGGTATTGCACAGGAACGTGTCACGCTGCATCGGCGCCGGAGCCGACAGAGCGGGCGCCACCCCATCAAGAAAGAGCCCGGAGCACTCTGCCGCAAAACCAGGACGGCAGAACAGAAGCAGACAGACAGCCGGAAGAACGCGCAGGATCATGCCGCGTCGTATCTCCTCAGCAAAAAACAAACAATCGGATCGCGCGTCCTTCTGTCGTCACACAAGCGCAGGGCAAATGAGCCGCTACCCCCGTCAGGGACGGCAGCCTTGCTGGCCTAACCCGGTGCCTCAACGGGTGTCACGATTCCATCTCGCTTGCTCTTGCGCGCCCGCTTCGTTAGAAACCCGCCTTTCACGGCGGCACAGACCCGTCGTATTCACATCACGATTCCCGGGATCTTTCTTCCATGAAGCAGCAGGCAAACCTGATTCGCGCCGGACAGGTTATTGAGCATGACGGTCGTCGCTGGACGGTTCTCAAGCAGCAGATCATCACGCCGGGCAAGGGCGGTGCGTTCATTCAGGTTGAAATGCGCGACCTCAACACGGGCAACAAGACCAACGAACGCTGGCGTACGGCTGACACCGTCGAGCGCCTGATGACGGAAGACAAGGACTACAGCTATTCCTATACGGATGGCGACAATATCGTCCTGATGGACCCGGAAACCTTCGAGCAGGTCATGCTGCACAAGGATATCTTCGGCGACCAGCTGCCCTTCCTGCAGGACAACATGGAACTGAACGTGAAGCTGGTCGAAGGCGACCCGGTTGGCGTCTCCCTGCCGCCGCATGTCACGCTCGAAATCACCGAGGCCGATCCGGTGGTCAAGGGCCAGACGGCCAGCTCGTCCTACAAGCCCGCCATGCTGTCCAATGGCGTGAAGACCATGGTGCCGCCCTTCATCGAAGCCGGTGAGCGCGTTGTGGTCCGCACCGATGACGCCTCCTATGTCGAGCGCGCCAAGTAATCATTGCACCGGGAGAGCATGAGGTTTACCTCGGCTTTCCCTCACGGCACCGAGGCAACCCGGTTCTGTTTCGACCGACTACCCCTGCTCTTTCAAAATCTCTCATCAGGATTAACGCCATGCGTCTCTCGCCGCATATGACCGTCATGCAGAATGCTGCGCAAAAGGCAGCCAAGCGCCTCCTGCGCGACTTCGCTGAAGTCGAGCAGCTTCAGGTCAGCATCAAGGGACCGGGCGATTTCGTCTCCCAGGCCGATCTGCGTGCCGAACAGACAATCCGTGATGAACTTGCCCGCGCACGCCCGGGTTATGCCTTCCTGATGGAAGAAAGCGGCAATTCCGGTGGCGATAACTGGACCTGGCGCTGGATCGTCGACCCGCTCGACGGCACCTCGAACTTCCTTCACGGCATTCCGCAATGGGCCATCTCCATTGCCCTGCAGCGTCGTCACCCTGACGGATCGACCGAAATCGCGGCTGCCATGGTCTATAACCCTGCCGCCAACGAGATGTTCTGGGCCGAGAAGGGCATCGGCGCCTTCCTCAATGAACGTCGCATCCGCGTGTCGGCCCGTCGCGAGCTTTCAGAATCCCTGATTGCCACTGGCATCCCCTTTGCCAAGACTCCCGCCGATCGTCGCCTGCCTTTCGGTCGTACGCTCGCAGCCCTCATGCCCCATGTGGCTGGCTTCCGTCGCTTTGGTGCCGCAGCCCTTGACCTCGCCTGGGTTGCCGCTGGTCGCTACGAAGCCTTCTGGGAAATCGGCCTCAAGCCGTGGGATTGCGCGGCCGGTCTTCTTATCGTGCGCGAGGCCGGTGGCTATGTGACCGACCCGGAAGGGCTGGAAATCACCGATCTGGACAATGACGTCACGCTTGTCGCCGGTAACGGCAATCTGCATGGACCGATCCGCAAGATCGTTCTCGACGCTCTGACCCGCAAGGCCTGAAGCCAAAGGGCCCATGGAGGCAGGCGCCCTGTCATCGGGTGCCTGCCGAAAATCAATTGCCCATAATTTTTCGCAAGCGAAGGGAACCCGGAGCGTTGGGGCTTCATTCCCCATTGCCCGAGCGGGGGCAGCGCGATTAGGATCGCCCGGTCATGAAACGGCCGATCCTTCTTTCCCTCCTGTGCTCGGCCGGTCTCCCGGCCGTCCTGCTGACCTCCCTGCCCGCAGCGGCACAGGTCACCTCCAACGACGACGCGCTGCCCGCTGCGGCGCCTGCCAAATCCCAATCCGCCAAAAAAGCGCCCGCTGGCACGACCCACGCCGAAAAGGCGCCTCATGCCAAATCGCATGAAGCCGCGCCAAAGAAGCCAGCAGAGAAAAAGGCCCCGGCTGCATCCGCCCCCGGTGCCTCTCCCGCTCCGGCACCACGCCTTCCCGCCGCCCAACGCGTCGGCGCGCCCCCCGACGTACCCGCCGAGCCGCCCCATCCCGTGGTCATTCCGCCGCCCGGCGTGAAAGTGCCGACTCACCCGCCGGTTCCGCCTGAGGACATCAAGCCCGACCCGGAGGCAAAAGGTCAGACCGAGGCACGCCCGAACGGTCTGCGTGTGCTCTTTGCCGCCAATAGCAGCGGCATGACCCAGCCCATGATCGACGCGGTAAAGGCAGAAGCCAGAAAGCTGGCTGGACGGCCGACGCTTCGCGTTACGCTCTGGGCCTCTGCCAGCGGCTCAACGGAAGACCTGTCGACACCAAGGCGCATTGCCCTGGCTCGTGCTCTGGCCGTGCGCTCGCTCCTGATTCGTGAAGGTGTGGCCACAACGCGCATCTACCCGCGTGCCACCGGGCTCGCCCCCGCAGGCTCCAACCCACCTGACCGTCTCGACATCGTCGCCGAAGGCAGCGTCGCTGCTCCGATTTCAGAAGCCCAGTTCGGAACCGCCCCGAGGACCGCCACGCCATGACCCGCCCCACTCTTTATCTGTTGCGCATGGGGATCTTCCTGATCCTTGTTGCTGCTGTTGCTGCCCTGCTGAGCAAGACACTCTATGCCGCCTTCTTCGCCAATCCGGCGCTGGACGGCCTGATTCTGGGTGTGTTGATCATCGGCATTCTGTGGAATCTGCGCACGGTCCTTCGGCTCTTGCCAGAGGTGAAATGGGTCGATCAGCTGCGCGTCAATCGTGCAGGTCTGGCCCAGCCCGCCCCGCCGCGCCTGCTCGGTGCCCTGGCGCGCAATCTGGCCGCACGCACCACGACGGGGCGCCTGAGCCTGTCGCATCAATCGGCTCAGGCCACGCTCGACAGCCTTTCAGGGCGTCTGGACGAATCGCGTGACATTTCACGATACATGACCAGCCTGCTGATCTATCTCGGTCTGCTTGGCACATTCTACGGCCTGTTGCTGACGGTCAGTTCCATTGCGGGTGTGATCGGCGGCATGAGTGTCGGTGACGGCAATCTCGATGCCATGTTCGGCCAGTTGAAGACGGGCCTGGCCGAACCGCTCAAGGGCATGTCCACCGCCTTCTCAGGGTCGATGTTTGGCCTCGCCGGGGCACTGATCCTCGGATTTCTCGACCTCAATGCCGGTCAGGCCCAGAACCGCTTTTTCAACGAGGTCGAGGAATGGCTGGTCGGCATCACCAAGCAGGGTGGCGCGCTGATCGAAGGGGGCGATGCCTCTGTCCCGGCCTACGTACAGGCATTGCTTGAGCAGACGGCTGAAAATCTCGAAACGCTGCAGAATGTCGTCTCGCGCAGCGAGGAAAGCCGCATGCAGCAGCTTCAGGTCATGGACGGGTTGCAGGAGCGCCTCAAGGCCATGACCGATCTGCTTCAGTCCAACCAGAAAATGATGAATCGTGTGGCTGAAGGTCAGGCCCTGCTCGGCCCGTTCCTCAAACATGTCGGTGAGGCTGCCACACCAGGCACAGCGGCCTTCAACGACGCGAAAGACAGCCGCGAGCAGTTCGGTCGTATCGAGGGGCATATCGTGCGCCTGATCGACGAACTGCATAGCGGCCGCGCCCAGATGGCTGGCGAAATCCGCAACGACCTGCGCGTTCTGGCGCGCACCATTGCGGCAACGAGCCCCAATGGCGGCACGGCCGTTCCTCCGGCAGCACAGTAAGGCGAGGCGGCTTTCATGGCACGACGCTCCCGACGCAGTTCCCATGGTGGGGAACTCAATGCCTGGCCCGGTTATGTGGATGCGCTCTCCACCCTACTGATGGTGGTGACCTTCGTGTTGCTGGTCTTCGTTCTCGGCCAGCAATTCCTGTCCGTGGCGCTCAGCAAGCGCACCCACTCGCTGGATGAGCTGCGCCAGCAGCTGGCGGCGCTTCAGCACACGCTGTCGATGAGCGAGGACAAGAACACCCAGCTCAACGCCATGGTGGCCAGCCTCACGACCGATCGCGACAGCGCCAAACGCCAGGCTGACGTCCTGACCCAGCAGCTCGCCACGCTGAATGGCACAATCGCCGAAAAGGAGCAGGCACTGGCCGCCGCCGGTCAGGCCACGCAATCCGATCAGGCGACCATCGCCCAGCTCAAATCACAGCTTGAGCAGCTCAACCAGCAGCTTCTCGCCATTGGTCAGGCCCTGGATATCGCGAAAAAGGATGTGACTGCACGCGACCAGCAGATCACCGATCTGGGCAACAAGCTCAACGTGGCCCTCGCCGACAAGGTGAACCAGCTCAAGCGGTATCGTTCAGAGTTCTTCGGCCGGCTTCAGGATATCCTGAAAAACCAGAAGGGCGTCGAAATCGTCGGTGACCGATTCGTTTTCCAGAGCTCCATTCTCTTCCCTCAGGGAAGCGCCGAGCTGACACCGGAAGGCGAGAAGGAAATTGCGGCCCTGGCCCATACCTTCAAGCAGGTTTCGAGCCAGATCCCGAAAGATATTCCCTGGATCCTGCGTATCGACGGCCATGCCGACAAGCAGCCTATCCATACCGCATTCCCGAGCAACTGGGAGCTGTCGAGCGCGCGTGCCATCACAGTGGTGAAGGTGCTGGTCAAGGAAGGCGTCGATCCGCATCATCTCGCCGCAACAGGATTCTCCGATTACCAGCCCCTCGACCAGGGCAATACGGCAGCGGCTTTCGCCCGCAACCGGCGTATCGAATTTCGCCTGACGGATCGCTGATCAGGCGCCCCGAAGCGCCTTTGAAACATCGGGGAGAAATCGCATCGTGCCGGTTTCTCCCCAATGACAAGAACGGCGCAATCGCTTATGTATCGCGCCATGACCGGCACGCCCCTCTCCCAGATCCGCAATTTCTCGATCATCGCGCATATCGACCATGGAAAGTCCACGCTGGCTGACCGGTTGATCCAGGCCTGCGGTGCGCTCACGGCTCGTGAGATGAAAGAGCAGGTTCTGGACAATATGGAGCTGGAGCAGGAGCGCGGCATCACCATCAAGGCGCAGACCGTGCGCCTGACCTATCCTGCCAAAGACGGCAAGACCTACATCCTGAACCTCATGGACACGCCAGGCCATGTCGACTTTGCCTATGAGGTGAGCCGCAGCCTTGCCGCCTGCGAAGGCTCCATTCTGGTGGTCGATGCGTCTCAGGGTGTAGAAGCCCAGACGCTGGCCAATGTCTATCAGGCCATCGACGCCAATCACGAGATCGTCCCAGTTCTTAACAAGGTCGATCTGCCTGCCGCCGATGTCGAGCGCGTGCGTGCCCAGATCGAGGAAGTCGTCGGCATTCCCGCCGATGATGCCGTCGAAGTTTCGGCAAAGACGGGCCTGAACATCGAAGGCGTTCTCGAAGCGCTCGTCACGCGTCTGCCCCCGCCAAAGGGCGATGCCACCAAGCCGCTTCAGGCCCTGCTGGTCGATAGCTGGTACGACCCGTATCTCGGCGTCATCATTCTGGTCCGTATCATGGAAGGCACGCTCAAGCGCGGCGACAAGATCCGCATGATGCAGGCCGGCTCCACCTATCATGTCGATCAGGTTGGCGTGTTCCTGCCCAAGATGACGGCGGTCGATTCGCTCGGACCGGGCGAGATGGGCTATATCAACGCCGCCATCAAGACCGTGGCCGATGTGGCCGTGGGTGACACCGTGACCCTGGATCGCCTGCCTGCCGAAAAGCCGCTGGCCGGGTTCAAGCCCTCTATCCCTGTGGTGTGGTGCGGCCTCTTCCCCATCGATGCCGATGATTTCGAGAAGCTGCGTGATTCTCTCGCCAAGCTGCGTCTCAACGACGCCTCGTTCCACTTTGAGGCCGAGACCTCGGCGGCTCTCGGCTTCGGTTTCCGCTGCGGCTTCCTTGGCCTGCTGCATCTGGAAATCATCCAGGAGCGTCTGTCGCGCGAGTTCAATCTCGACCTGATCGCAACCGCGCCGTCCGTCGTTTACAAGATGCACCTGACCAACGGCACGCAGGAAGATCTGCATAACCCTGCCGACATGCCCGACCCCGGCAAGATCGAGAAGATCGAAGAGCCGTGGATCAAGGCGACCATTCTGGTTCAGGACGAATATCTGGGCAGCGTGCTGACGCTCTGCAGCGAGCGACGCGGCATCCAGATGGATCTGACCTATGTCGGCAACCGCGCCATGGCCGTCTATCGCCTGCCACTCAACGAAGTGGTGTTCGATTTCTACGACCGCCTCAAGTCACTGACACGCGGCTATGCCAGCTTCGACTATCAGATCGATGGCTATGAAGAGAGCGACCTCGTGCGCATCTCGATCCTCGTCAACCAGGAACCAGTCGATGCACTGGCCTTCGTCGCGCATCGCACGGTTGCCGAAACACGCGGGCGCGCCATTTGCGGCAAGCTCAAGGATCTGATTCCCCGCCAGCTCTTCAAGATCGCGATCCAGGCCTCTATCGGCTCACGCATCATTGCGCGTGAGACGCTGGGTGCCCTCTCGAAAGACGTGACGGCCAAATGCTATGGCGGTGACATCTCGCGCAAGCGCAAGCTTCTGGAAAAACAGAAGGAAGGCAAAAAGCGTATGCGCCAGTTCGGCAAGGTCGAAATTCCGCAGAGTGCCTTCCTCGCCGCGCTGAAGATGGACTGACCTGACGCCTCGTCTCCACCCGACAGGGCAAAAAGCAAAAACAAGAAGGACCCTCCCGATATGGCCTCTACCGCAGCCGTCCTTTTCGTCCAGAATGATGCTGACGATATCGGCTGGTGGATGGCCTATCACCTGGCTCTGGGCTTCGATGCGCTGATCGTCATCGACGATCAGTCGACTGACGGCACATGGGAGATCGTCCAGAGCGCGGCTGGCCTCTATCCGATCGAGGCCCAGCGTGCGCCAGCGGGGAGCGGTATCGACTATGCTGAACGCCGCTCTGCTGCGTTCAGTCAGGCCATTGCCTCCTGCCGTTCGCGCTTTGACTGGGTGATCTGCCTCGAGAGCGATGAATATGTCTATCCTGAAAGGGAAGACACGATCGGCGCCTATCTCGATCGCTTTGCAGATGCCGACGCCATAATGCTGCACTGGTCGATCTTCGGTTCCAACAATCATATAGCCCGCACAGCCCATGCACCTGTTGCCGCCTATACGCGTCGCGCGCCTCTGGATTTTGCCGATCATGCGCTCGGCAAGCGGTTTGTGCGACCGGAGGCGGTTCAGAACCACGCACTCGATGGCTGCCACTATGCCCTCGATGAGAGCCGTCATGTCACCGCCTCCGGCGCGCCTTATGACCCGGCCGCAGCACCGACCTGGGATGGCGCCCGCATTCTGCACTATGTCGCGCGCAACATGACGCATTACACGCGTCGCATTGCCCGACTTCCTGCCGGTGTGACACCGCCCGATCTCTGGTCGCACTTCAACCGCAACGATGAGGAAGATCTCGCGCCCAGCCGTTTTCTGCCTGCGACGCGCGATCATGCAGCGCGCATCGCCCGCGCCGGACTGGACGCATTTTTCTGGCGTGTAAGACAGGATATCGAGGCCTTCAGCCCGAGCTTCCTGCCCGAAACTGTTTTCACCATCCGAAAGCGTGAGAGCATCGCGACGGCGCCACGCTTCAATTACGCGCAGATCGAAAACAGTGCCGGTGAACGGCTCGCTTACGACACGGACAAGAACAACCTCGTCTTCATATCGTCCAACGCTTCGCCGGAAGGAACACTGCCTGTCTGGCTGGTTATCGATCAGCAAGCCGAGCCCGAAACCCCTTCAAAGGGGTTTCTGATGCTGCCCCAGGGCGAGGCGCCACTCATCGCGACAGGCGCCCTGCTGACACGTTGGCTGCCCGTGCAGGTAGATGATGATGTCTCCGCTGATCCTGCACGAACGTCCTGCCGCCTTCTTGCCCTTCAGGGCAGCTCCGGACTCGGCCCGGATCTCGATGGCGTTCTCGGCCTGAATGCGGCGGCGCCAATGCCCCTCGTGCTCCAGTTCGTGCAGCCTGATCGTGCCCTGACCGAGAGGTTGCGCCCCTATTTCGCCCTGCGTAGCCGAGGCAACAGCTTGCGGGACTTTGTGACTGGTCTGGACCTGATGCGCACGCCGCACGCCGATGCTCTTGCCTGCGCCATCGCCCACCTCACGCCAGACGCAAGAAGCATGCTTGAAATCCGCTATGCCGGGCTCGTGCCCCTCTGGCTCGCCGCGGCCTGACGGAACTCCTCCCTTACATTCTCGTATTCAAGGAAGAATGACAGCCGAGGAGGCACCAGCACCCTTGCTCCTGCCAGAGGCAGGACAGGGTGCGTCCGGCTAACCTCCCTACCAGACAGATCCCAGCAGAAAGGCAGCGCTCGTGGCACAAAACGGAACCTCACCGAAAGCGCCGCCCAAACGTCCCGTGCGCCGTGTGCTGACCGCCACGGCAGGCGGCATGGCTATTCTTCTGGTGCTTCTGATCCTGCTCTGGAACTGGGACTGGTTCGTGCCTCTGGTCAATCGACGGGCCAGTGCCGCGCTGCATCGCCCCGTGACGATCGCCCATCTTCATGTCCGTCTGGGTCTGACAACAACCGTATCGGTCGATGATCTCCAGATTCATCAGCCCGAAGGCTTCGACTCAGAGAAAGAGCTTTTCGCGAGTGCGAAAAAAGCGACTGTCTCGGTCAATGTCTGGCGCTATATCACCCATAAAGGGCTGGAAATTCCGCTGATTGCGCTCGATACACCAAAAGGCGATATCGTAGCCCTCGCCAACGGCAAAAATAATTACAGCTTCACCGATCCCAATGCTAAGCCCGAGCCGGCACCGCAGGGCAATACCCAGCCCAGCACCCTGCCGAAAATCGGCGATGTAGTCATCACCAATGGCGACATCCGCATCGCGATAGCCAAGCTCAAGACCGACATGCATGTGCTGCTGCATACGACCCCGCCGAAGGGTGATCAGGATGGCAGCATCGTTATCGACCTCAAGGGGCGTTACGCACAGGCCCCGATCACCGGGCATATCGTCGGCGGCTCCCTGTTGACGCTTACCAATTCAACACGCCCGTATCCGATCGATGCCCGCCTTGAAAACGGTCCCACCTATGTCACGCTGCGTGGCTCGGTTGATGACCCGCTGCATTTCAAGGGCACGAAACTCGTCCTGCATTTTGCTGGGCCGGACATGTCCCTGCTTTACGGTCTGACCGGCATCCCCATTCCCCAGACGCCCTCCTACAGCGTTTCGGGTAATCTCGATTATACCAGCGCCCATATCCGCTTCAGCAATTTCTCGGGCAAGATGGGGTCATCGGATATCGGCGGGACAATCGCTGTCGATCCTCAGACCAAGCCGATCACGGTCGACGCCAATCTGTATTCGCATCATGTCGATCTGAAGGATCTCGGTGGCTTCATCGGTGCGAAGCCAGGTCACGAAGAGAGCAAGCAGGCTGCGACAAGCAACCGTATCCTGCCTGACAAGCCGATCAACGTCCCCAAGCTGAACGCCGTCAATGCGCATCTCGTCTATAAGGGCGACCGCATCGAGAACAAGGACATGCCGCTCGACAACATTCTCGCGGATATTGCGGTCCAGGATGGCGCCATTACCATCAACAAGTTGAATTTTGCGGTTGGCGACGGCACGCTTGGCCTGTCCGGCGCACTCGACCCCGCAAAGAACGGCCAGTTCGACACGCATTTCAAGGTCGATGTCTCACGCCTGTCGATCCAGCGCCTGATGAAAGCCACCGCCACCTTCAAGGGTCAGGGCACACTGGGTGGCCATATCACTCTGGCGGCAACGGGCAACTCCATCGCGACCCTGCTGGGTAACGGCAATGGCGGCGTGACACTGGTCGTCGATCATGGCGGCGATGTCTCGGCGCTGCTGCCCGACCTCATGGGTCTCAAGATCGGCAGTGCCATCCTCTCGGCGCTGGGCATTCCCACCCGCTCCGACCTGAAGTGCTTCATTGCTGACATGCCTTTGCGTCAGGGTATTCTGAGCACCAATTCGCTTCTGCTCATGACCAACAATACCCGCACTCTTGGCGGTGGTACGGTCAATCTGAAAAACGAGACGCTCGACTATCACGTCACCACACGCTCGACGTCGTTCAACGTGCTCTCACTGCCAGGTCGTGTGAACATCACCGGCCCCCTCAAGAGCCCTACCATCATGCCGGGTGCGGAAATTATTGGCCGTGCCGCCGCGACAGCCGGGCTCGCTGTTGCCTTCCCGCCAGCTGTGCTGCTACCGACCATCCAGTTCGGTGTCGGTCAGGGCAGCGCCTGTGAAGATGCCCTGACCCAGGCCAACACGGCACCTGCTGCTGGTGTCAAGCCGGGTGCCACAACGGGTAGTGGCGCAGCCAGTGTCCAGCCCACGCCGCACGGCAAGGCCGTGTCGCAGAAACCCCTCAGCCGCAAGCAGGTCCATTCGGTCTGGCAGGAGCGTCTGAAAAAGCAGAACTGACCGGCAATCAGGCCCCATCAAGACGATTGATCCGCAAGCGCCATCCTGCCAGTCTGAAAGGATGGCGCGCTTCCCTTTTATCCTGATCCTGTCCCTGTGTCTGACCGGTTGTGAAACCGGCCCTGTGGCCCCGAAAGCTGAAACAGCTTCAGGCCTGCCCCCCGTCATCATGGTGTCGATAGATGGCTTCAGGCCCGACACGTTGCGTCAGGGCGACACCCCTACACTCGATGCGCTGGCCGATCAGGGGGTTTTCGCCCCGATGCGCCCATCCTTTCCGTCCATCACCTTTCCCAATCACTATACGCTGGTCACCGGATTGCGCCCCGACCATCATGGTGTCATCGGCAACACCATGATCGATCCTGATATTCCGGGCGAAATCTTCAGTGTCGGCAAGAAGACGGGGCTCGACGACCCGCGCTGGTGGGATAATGGCACACCGGCCTGGGTCACAGCCCAGGTTCATGGGCTCATGACTGCCGTGATGTTCTGGCCCGGCTCGGACGTGCCCATCCTGAATACGCGCCCTGATATCTGGTATCATTTCGATGCCTCACGCACCCCGACCCAGCGGGTTGATACCGTGCTGTCCTGGTTCGACCGTCCGGTCGACAAGCGCCCTGCACTCTCGCTGCTCTATTTCGACGGGGTGGACCATGCAGGCCATAAATACGGCCCCTTCGCGCCTGAAACCCGCGCAGCGGCAAAGCAGGTCGATACAGCACTGGCCGGTCTGATCAGAGGCCTCGCCCAGCGCCATGTGGCTGCCAATATCCTGATCGTTTCCGATCACGGCATGGCAGCCCTCAGCCCTCAACGAGTCATTCCCCTGACCAGTCTGGCCCCGGCCCATGCCATGGAGATCGTGACGTCAGGTCCCTATGCCGGAATCAACCCCGTGCCGGGTCATGAGCGCGAACTCGCCCATGCGCTCTCCATCCCTCATGACCACGTCACCTGCTGGCCAAAAGCACATATTCCCGAAAGGCTGCATTACGGCAGTAACCCGCGCGTTCCGGCATGGCTCTGCCTCGCTGAAACCGGCTGGACCCTCACGCGCGAGCCGCACGAGCATGTTTCTGCCGGAGGGCACGGCTATGACATGGCCGCCCCTGACATGATGGCCACATTCATCGCGTCCGGCCCCGCCTTTTCGCCGCACAAGACCCTGCCAGCCATCGATAACGTCGATGTCTACCCGCTGCTCATGATGCTGCTCGGTCTGCTGCCCGAAAACAATGATGGCTCGCTCACCCCGCTTCAGGGTGGCCTGCGCGACACGTATCGCGCCATACAGTGAGTCAGTCGGCGATCAGGGGCTCAAGACCCTTGTCGGCACGGGCCCTCCCCACCTAGAACGACGCCACGTCTCTTTCCTGCCCGGAGCCCGCCAAACGTGACCTCTTCTCCTCTTTCCTCCTGGCTGGATCGCCGTTTCAAGATCGGACAGAGAGGCTCGACCGTTCAGCGTGAAATTCTGGCAGGTCTCACGACTTTCGGCGCGATGGCCTACATCATGGCGGTCAACCCGGCCATCATGAGCAAGGCGGGGCTTGCGTCGCATGACATGATCATGACGACCATTGCAGCGGCTGTCTGTGGCACGTTGCTCATGGCGCTGTTTGCCAACATGCCTATTGCCCTGGCTCCGGCCATGAGCAGCAATGCGATCTTTGCCCAGATCGTCGTCAATCAGATGCATGTCGATGTGCGTACGGCCTTCACCATCGTTCTGATCGGCGGCATCGCGTTTACCGCCCTTTCTGTCACGAAATTGCGGCACAAGATCATCCAGGCCTTTCCCGAGCCCATTGTGCTGGGCATTCAGATTGCCATCGGCATTTTCATCGCCCGCCTCGGCATGGTGACGGGCAATCTGGCCGTGGCTGCGCCTGATGGTTTCCATTTCGGCAGCCTGAGCGATCCTTCTGCCCTGCTCACCCTGTTCGGTCTGTTTCTTGCCGGAGTTTTCATTGTCCTGCGCGTTCCGGCAGGGATGCTGATTGCCATTCTGGCCGTCACACTGGTCAGCCTCTTCGTCCACAAGGACGGCCATGCCGTGGCAAGCCTGCCGCAGCATGTCGTGGAATGGCCGCACTACCCGACCCATCTGCTGTTTCCGTTCAATTTCGGCGATTTCTTCTCACATCTCGAATTGCTGCTGCCGATCACGCTCTATTTCCTGATCAGCGATTTCTTTGACGCCACCGGCACGATGTACAGTGTCGCCAACCGGGCACGGCTCACAAAGCCTGACGGCACCACCCTTCTCGGTCGCGCTGCCTTCGCTGCCGATGGCTCGGCCAGCATCATCGGCTCGGCGCTCGGCACCAGCACCGTCTCGGCCTATGTCGAAAGCCTTGTCGGCGTGGAAGCCGGGGGTAGGACGGGGCTTACGGCGCTCATTGTCGCCCTGCTCTTTGCCGCATCTTCCGTTCTATGGCCGCTTATCGTGATGATCCCCCCGGAAGCCACGGCGCCCGTGCTCATTCTCGTCGGACTTTCCATGCTCTCGGCTCTGGGTCAGGCCGCCAATGGCTCGCAGGAGGCGCTTCTCACCCCGGCATTCATGCTGCTGATCGCCGTGCTAACCGGTAATTTCATGATCAGCCTCGCGCTCGGTCTGCTCTTCTATTCGCTGATGCTGCTGGTCACGCGCCAGTTCGTCCGGCTCACGCCGATGGTGCTGGGGCTGGACGCCGTGTTCCTGTTCTATCTTTTCCTGATCAGCCAGACCGGGCTCGGGCAGGGCTGACCCTCCCCTGCGAGAACCTGCTCGTCATGTTGTGAAGAGCGGTCGCGGTAACGACAGCGACGCAGGGTCGTTGACACAGGCAAGTAAGGGCTCCCGGCCTGGAGCCCTTCATCAACAGCAATGAGGCTTGCACCCGTGTCATCCCTTCTGAACGAACTCGCCCCGCTCAAGGACGAGTTCATCGCGCTTCGCCACGATCTGCATACGCATCCCGAACTCGGCTTCACTGAAAAACGCACCAGCGATATCGTTGCGTCGAAGCTGACAGAATGGGGCTACACCATCGAGCGCGGCATCGGCGGCACGGGGCTTGTCGCCACGCTGAGCAAAGGCAGCAGCAAGAAAATCATCGGCCTGCGCGCCGAAATGGACGCGCTGCCAATTGTGGAAACGACCGGCCTCCCCTGGAAAAGCGCCCAGGAAGGCGTTTCGCATATGTGTGGCCATGACGGACACACCACGATGCTGCTCTGCGCAGCGAAATATCTTGCCGAAAAACGCCCTTTCGACGGGACACTCCACCTCATTTTCCAGCCTGCAGAAGAACTGCTCTGTGGCGGTAGCCGCATGATCGATGACGGCCTGTTCGACAAATATCCCTGCGATCTCATTTTTGCGCAGCACAACATGCCCGGCTTCCCGAGCGGCAATTTCTATTTCCACAAGGACGCCGCCATGGCGTCCTCTGACACGGTCAAGATCACAATCAAAGGCAAGGGCGGCCATGGTGCCATGCCCCAGAAAGCCAGGGACCCGGTTCTGGCCTGTGCCCAGCTCGTCATGGCGCTGCAGAGCATCGTCTCGCGTAATGTCGACCCTTTCGCCCCGGCTGTCGTGACAATCGGCGCCCTCAATGTCGGGCGCGCGGCCAATGTCATTCCGGCTGAGGGCGAACTACTTCTGACCGTCCGCACCATGACCGATGAGGTGCGCAAACTCGTATTGAGCCGGATCAGCGACATCGCCACGAATACGGCGCTCACCTTCGAATGCCAGGCCACGATCGAGCATGAGAATGGCAGCCCGGTTCTGGTCAATGACAACAAGGCGATCGATTTCGCCCGCGAGACCGCCGCCGAAATCGTCGGCGCCGATCATTGCCATGACAGCCCTGCCTTCATGGGCAGCGAGGATTTCGCCTTCATGCTGCAGGCTCATCCCAATGGCTGCTACTGGTTTGTCGGCAATGGTACGGAAGGGTGCAATGGCACGCCGCTGCATAATGGCGGCTTCGACTTCAATGACGCCAACATCATCCCCGGTGCGGCGCTTTTCGTCGGGCTGGTAGAGAAATATCTCGCCCCTTCACGCTGAGCCAGCCTGACACCCACAGGGCCTCTGACGGCTATAGCCCCGTATTGGCGTAGCCGTCAGAATGACCGGAAGACAGGCGAAGGCGGTCCGCGCTTCAGACACATGCCGCACGGTCGGGCTTCGCCCCTGCGTTGCCATGTTCAGGCAGCCTGACCGGTCGGGATTGCGAGTAAATCAAAGAAGGAAAAACATATTATATTTTTTAACAGGCAGTCTCTGCCTATTTTTAAACACAGTATTATCGTCCATAATAACTGTGATACCGGGAGCGTGATGCAAAACTTCCCCGGTATCACACCTTCATTACGAAGTTTTCCGAAAATTTCACTTTGCGTAACATGCCACCCCTTGTCCTGGACAAATGGTAATGAATGCCATGCGTCGAAACAGCCGATTCAGACGCCATCGAGCAGATCCGACCGCTTCCTCAGTACGTGCTTACCGGTAAATATGGTTCAGGCTGAACGACCCAGAAACCGGGCCATCTCGTCGCGTGCTGTCTTGGCGTCACGGCCAAGCGCCATCAGATCGCCTATCTGACCCGGCTGACGCACGAGGCTGCGTATCAGCTTGAAGGGCGAGATCCGCCCCTCTGCTAGGACATCGCGCGCTGCGGGGGGCAGATCGCGCTTTGAATCGTCACAGACAACACGCAGGACTGCAAAGGGCAGACCAGTATTGGCCACAAACCCGCTTTCCATATCGACGGCCAGACAGCCGGTCTGGGCATGAAGGGCAGCCTTGTCGGCAGCTGTCGCGACAAGCCCGTCGCTATGCAGAATGCCGCCATGCAGGACACCCGGCTCCCCCACGCCGAATTCACGCGAGAGCACCGCATCGGTCTTGATGCGCGAGCCGTTCACCAGCACCCATTGTGGAATTACGAGGGCACCCGGCATCAGATCGGGCGCCAGCCCGGCGGCGCAGCCGAAAGACAGAAGACGGGTTGCCCCGGCTTCCAGCAGACGCGCAATGGCTGCTTGCGCCCCGGCAGCACTGGCGCCGCTGATAGCCACCATCGCATCGGGGCGACGCGCCCGTATCAGGCGCGCCTCGGCCTTCAGCCCGACGAGAACGCCAAGCATATCAGAAACCGTGCTCGACCCGGCCAGAATTGCTCAGTCCCAGATTGCGGAAGCGCGACAACGCCATGAGCGGGAAGAACTGCTTGTAACCGTGATAGCGCAGATAGAAGACCTTCGGGAAACCAACGGCGTTGTAAGGCTTCTCCTGCCATTCGCCTTTCTCGTCCTGCTGCGAGACGAGATAGGAAATGCCACGCTTGACCGCCTTGCTCTCGCGATGCCCGACAGCCATCAGACCCAGAACCGCCCAGGCCGTCTGGGTCGGCAGGCTCATATCGTATTCGCCAGGCGTTGCCCCTTCATAAGAGGCACAATCCTCGCCCCAGCCGCCATCTTCACGCTGCGTGCTTTCCAACCAGGCCACTGCCCGCAGCACAGCCGGATCGTCGTGCGGTACACCTGCAATATTGAAGGCACAAAGCGCCGACCAGGTGCCATAGATGTAATTCGTGCCCCAGCGCCCGAACCAGCAGCCCTCTGCCTCCTGCTCGCGACGAAGATAGTCAAGACCCCGTTCGATGACGGGACGGTCTTCAGGGAAGCCCAGTTCGCACAGGAAAGAGACGCAGCGCGCCGAGACATCCGCCGTCGGCGGATCGAGCAGCGCCCCATGATCGGCGAAAGGAATATGATTCAGCGCATCGAGATCATTGTCGATATCGAAGGCGCCCCAACCGCCATTGGTGCTCTGCATCCCGACGATCCATTCGCGGGCGCGGGCGATTGCCTCGCGATTGCCCTCCGGATCTTCACGATTGAGCAGCATGCCGACCACCGCCGTGTCATCCACGTCGGGGTAATAGTCGTTTTCATACTGGAAAGCCCAGCCACCTGGCCGCACATCGGGGCAGTTGATGGCCCAGTCGCCCTTGACGTTCAGGATCTGGCGCTGGCGCAGCCATTCCATGCTGCGTTGCAGGCGCTCGCGCGTCTCTTTCGGACGTGTGGCATCCGGGCCGGAGGCGGCCTCCGCCATGGCGATACCCGAAAGCCCCGTATCCCACACAGGCGAGACGCATGGCTGGCAATAGGTCTCGTCTTCCTTCTCGACGAGCAGTTCCTGAATACCCTTCCAGGCCAGTTCGACGCGGGGGTCGTTATCGGGCACGCCGAGTTCGCGATACATCATCACGACATTGGCCATGGCCGGATAAATGGCACCGAGCCCGCCTTCGCCCAGACGCGGCTCGATAAAGTCGATTGCCGCCTTGATGGCCTTCTTGCGCAAGGCTGGTGGGAAACGATGCTCGATCGGCCGAAGCATCGTATCGACCTGCTTGAACACCCGCCCCCAGACAGAGCGATAAGGCCCGCGAATCCAGTCCTTCACCTCTTCCGGCGGGGTGACGAACAATTCCTGGATATGGATGTTGCGCGGATTGATGGCACGTGGCTCGAGGGTACGCAGCACCAGCATCGGTGCCACCACACAGCGCGACCAGTAGGACATGTTCCACATGGAGAACACGGCTGCCTTGGGCACGAGCATCAGTTCGACCGGCATGACCGGCGTGGCACGCCAGGGCACCTCGCCGAACAGGGCCATCTGGATGCGCGTAAAGACATTTGTCCGTGCCGCACCGCCACGATCAAGAATGGCTTCACGTGCGCGCTTCATATGCGGCGCGTCGATATCATCACCGATCGCCTTGAGCGCGAAATACGCCTTTACCGAAGCGGAAAGATCGAAACCGCCATCATGGTAAAGCGGCCAGCCGCCATGCGCGCCCTGGATACGACGCAGATAGACGCCGATACGCGCCTGCTTTTCCTCATCAATCCGGTCTAGGTAGTGCTCAAGCAGGACATATTCGGCCGGAATGGTGGCGTCGGCTTCGAGCTCGAACACCCAGTGGCCATCGTCATTCTGCCTGTTGGCAAGCGCGGCATGGGCGGAATCGATAGCCTGACGCACCTGGCCAATATCCGCCTCGGCCGGAATTCCGGTCTCATGGCGCTCCAGAACGTCGGAATAGATCAACATTGCCCGCCCTTGTCCTTTCTAAAATACAGTCTCGATATCAATGTGACAGACCCAGAGCCCTGATGGCCTCCGAGCCCGAGCGTATTGCTCCCTCAATGGTCGAGGGAAAACCCGTCTGGGTCCAGTCTCCGGCAAGTGCCAGATTGGCCAGCCCCGTTTTTGCCTGAGGCCGCAGCCGATCCTGCGCTGGCGTGGCGGCAAAAGTCGCCCGCTTTTCACACACCAGACGCACAGGCGGCACAGCCTCAGGCAAGGTCTCGACAAGAACCGGCCCGACAGCCTGGCGGATTTCCGACCAGATTGTCGCAATCAGCTCGTCATTATCCCGCGCAGCATAACGATTTGCCGCGCTTACAGTCACGGAAAGAATCTCTCCTTTGAGATAGATCCACTCCGCAACACCCCCGACAAGCCCTACGAACCCGACCTTGGCCAGCATGCCACGCGCCGTGACAGGCCCCGGCAGGCGGTAATGAACATTGATGATGCTCTCATAGGCATCCGGCGCCGTGAAATCGGGCAAATGCGGTTCGAGCAGCGTGCGCGCCACAGGCGAAGGGGCTGCAAACACCACCTTGTCTTCCGGCCCGATCGCAATGGTCTCGCTGCCGCTTTTCAGTCCGACAACACGTCCATCCTGCACATCGAGCCCGGCAATACGGGTGCCGCAATGCACTTCGCCCTGAAGCCGCGTGAGATGGGCAATCGCCGGATCGACAAAGCTCTCCGACAGGCCTTCAGCTGGATACCAGGGGCAGCAGGCCGTGCCGCCAAGAGCCAGGGTCTCTCGCATGATGGCTGCCAGAAGCGCAGCACTTGCCGTCTCGAGTGGCGTATTGAGCGCCGAAATCGCAAACGGCTCCAGCAATCTGCGGGTCAGCATGCCCTCGCCCAGAAACGCACTGACCGTCTGATCCGGCCCCGCCTTCAACAGGCGCCCCAGCATCGCCAGCTCTCCGAGTTTCATACCCGGCACACGGCGGCGTCTGGAAAACGCCCAGAACGGTACGCGCCCTTTCGACAGCTGAAGCGTCCAGCCCGTGTTGGTCGAAAGATCGAACCACGGGAATAGCGGCGCCCCCGGACCTATCAGGGTCTTTTCGGCACCGATCAGGCCAAGATAGCGAAAGCTCGCCTTGTTGGCCGAGAGCAGCAGATGGTTGCCGTTATCGATACGCGCATCGAGCGCCTTGTCGTAATAGGAACGCGCCCGCCCGCCACAGGCAGGGCCTGCTTCATAAACCGAGACACGCGCCCGCCCTATGACATCGACCGCAGCGGAAAGACCGGCCAGACCGCCGCCTATGATATGAACATGGGTCATGGATCAGCGATAATAGGCGAGAAGGGAACGCAGGATGCGGGCGGCCTTGCTGATCTTCACCGGCACGTCCGGGTGACGCCAGCCGCGACGCAGCAGCGCCGTCAGGATCGGATGATACGACGCCGCCATGATACGCGCCGGACGCATGGCCACGGAGTCGCAGCGTTTCATGGCACGACGTGCTTCACGAAAATGATCGGCTGCGCGCTTTGCTAGGATACGGGCCATCGGGTCGAGCCCCAGCGCATAAAGCGCCTCCTGCGGGTCGAGCGGCACATCGTACCGCACCAGCAATTCGCGCGGCAGGTAGAGACGCCCCCTGTCAGCATCCTCCTGCACATCACGCAGGATATTGGTAAGCTGCAGCGCACGCCCGAGGTGATGCGCCACCCGATCGGCCTCAGGAGAGGAATCGCCGAAGACGCGTACCGAAAGTCGCCCCACCGCCGAGGCCACGCGGTCGCAATAGAGGTCGAGCGTCGCTTCGTCGGGGGCCACAATCGGGCCTGCCGCATCCATCGCCATGCCGTCGATCACGGCGGCAAAATCTTCCTTGCGCAGACCAAAACGGACGATGGTGGCAACCAGCACCCGATCGAGCCCGTCCTGGGTCTCACCCTCGTAAAGGCGGTCGATCCGCTTGTGCCAGTCCTTGAGCGCCTCGAGACGATCCGGAACCTGAACATCCCCGTCGGCAATGTCATCCACCTCGCGGCAGAACGCATAGACGGCAAACATACCGTAGCGTTTTTCCGGCGGGAGAATCTTCATTCCTTTGGCGAACGACGTGCCAGCGCGGGTTACAATGGCATGAACATGCTCAAGATCGGCCGAGGCACAGCCCAGCACCGCTTCCTGTCGAAACCCGCTCACCGCTTCATCCCTGTATCATCCAAGAGCTGCGCCTTTTACCTGCAAAAAATCAAACAGCAAAATCCGGCCCGCGCCACGGGCGTTTTGACCCTGTTCGCTCCCCTGAGGGGGCCCCTCCGCAACAAGGAAAACACATCATGCGATTCTCACACTCTCTCGCTCTTGGCACGCTCGCCCTGGGGCTGGGTGCAGGTCTCACTGGCCAGGCTCATGCGCAGCAGACGGCCACCGCCCATGCCGATCACCTGCTCAAGGCCGACCATTCATGGAACGGCAAGGCCTATACGCATTATCCCTCAGGTCAGCCCACACTCATGATGATCAAACTGACCATCCCGCCCCATACGGCCCTGCCCTGGCACACGCATCCCATTCCCAATGTCGGCTATGTGCTGGAAGGCCAGCTAACGATTGAAGACAAGGTCAGCGGGGCGAGTCACACCTTCCATCAGGGCGAGGCCTTTGCCGAGAGCATGGATGACGCCCATCGTGGCGTTTCAGGCGATACGGCAACAGTCTTGCTTCTGACCTATGCTGGCGGCAATAATCTTCCAACTTCAATCCCGCTCAAGGGTGAAAAGAAAGAATACTGATAAAAAGCACGAAATTTCGTGTGGAAAATGATTTGACATTCGAAACGAATGACCGTCTCCTTGCTGTCATCTGACCCATCGGAGATAAGCTCATGACCGCGCCACTCACCCAGGAAGCCAAAGAAGATCTTCTGGAACGTGGATATTCACGCCGCCATTTTGGCCGCCTGACGAGCCTGCTCGGCATGAGCGCCGCCCTGACCCAGTTCAGCTCCTCGGCTTTTGCCGCCATCAAGGCACCCGGTGATGACCCGTTTGTGGGCCATCCCGACATGATCCGTATCGGCAGCAACGAATGCTGGACCGGCCCTTTCCCGTCTGCCGTCACGGCAGGCCAGGCTCAGGTGCCCTATGGCAACCGCTACGAGCCCGACCACCTGCGCTCGACCCTGCTGCGTACCGCCTCGTCAGTCGAGGGCATTTCCGAAGAGCACATCCTGCCCTGGCCCGGCTCCAGCGACCCGCTCTGCCGTTCGGTCGTGACCTTTTGTTCGCCCGAACGCGGTCTGGTAACGGCCAACCCGACCTATGAAGCCGCCTGGCGCACGGCCGACTGGATGAAGATCAAGCTGACGCGCGTGCCGCTCTCGGCCCATAACGGCTATGCTACCGACGTGCGCGCCATGCTCAAGGCCGACCCGAATGCAGGCGCCTATTACATCTGCAGCCCGAACAACCCGACCGGCACCGTCACACCGCTGGAAGATATCGCCTGGCTGGCCGACAACAAGCCTGCCGGCTCGGTCATCATCGTTGACGAAGCCTATATCCACTTCTCGGGCGCACCCAGCGCGATCTCGCTGGTCAAGCAGGGTAAGGACGTCATCGTTCTGCGCACGTTCTCGAAGATGTTCGCCATGGCTGGCCTGCGTCTCGGCCTCTCCTTCGCCCGGCCGGACCTGCACAAGCGCATGATGCGCTATGACGGCCCGAACATGATCTCCATGCTCAACATCGTGGCGCTCGCCGCGGGTGCTGTCAGCCTGACCCAGGCCGATGCCATCAAGGCACGACGCGACGAGATGATCGCCGCACGCAGCATGACCTTCGATCACCTTGCCAAGCGCAATATCCGCATCGTGCCCGGCAGTCAGGCCAATATGTTCCTCGTGGACTGGAAAAAGCCTGCGGCCCAGATGAAGACGGCCTTCGCCGCCAAAAAGGTCGAAATCGGCCGCAACTGGGATATCTGGCCGACCATGTCGCGCGTGAGCGTTGGCTCGATAAAGGAAATGGAAGGCTTCTGCGCCGCCCTCGACCAGATTGTGGCCTGAACATCAGGCGGGGCGCTGGCCCCGCATTCGCAAAGGGAGGCAGCTCCCTTCGCGGTTTTTCCCCTCAACGCCCAGCATGGCCTTGAGGAAGAAGAAACGGACCGACCACCTTTCGCGAGGCTGGATCGGTCCTTTTTTCAACCAATGAGTGCCCGTGCGCCTTTGGCAAAAGCAAGCACTCCGTCAGCACGACCGAGCTTGACCCGGCCCGCCACAGGATCTTCACGACGCAGCCTTGTGGCAAGACGCTGCGAAAGCGCCACCACGACCGCACAATAGGCACGCATACGCCGATCGCGCACCAGACCCGGCAGGGCAGAAGCCTCACGGTTCAGATGATCGACCTCGTCGAGCAGATGATCGAACACGCGCCGTAGCCCGGGCTTGCTGCGCGCCAGAAGCACGTCTTCTACCTTGGCGCCCTCAGCATCGAGCATATCCTGCGGCAGATAGGAACGGTTGAGAGTCTTCAGATCGCCCGTCACATCCTGCAGGTGGTTGAGCACTTGCAACGCACTGCAAAGCGCGTCGGAAAGCGGAAGCGTCTCGACTTTTTCGCCATGCAGTAACAGCAGGAAACGGCCGACCGGATTGGCCGAAAAGCGGCAATAGCCCAGCAACTCGTCCCAGTTGCCATAACGGTTCTTCACCGCATCCTGGACGAACGCTGTAATCAGATCGGTCGCAGTCTCGAGCGGCACGCCAGTCTGAAGCAAATGGCGGCGCAGGATCGCGGCTGTCTGCGCATCGGCACGATGGGGCGCCTCGCGCTCGCCGCGAATGACCTCCTCCATGCCTTTCAGCCTTGCAATCTTGGCGTCGGCAGAAAGCGTGGCGTTGTCGACCATATCGTCGATGACACGGGCAAAATTGTAATAGGCCGTGACATGCGCCCGGTTCGCTCTCGCGAACAGAAGAGACCCGACCGGGAAATTCTCGTCGCCTGCGCCCTTGGGCGAGGTGACGTCAGACTCGCCCCAGACCGGGTCGATGGTCTTGCTGATGGCGTTCATCAGGCGTGGGTCTCCTCGGTGTAAAAGCGGCTTTTCCACTGAACGCCGCGTCCGCGATGATGATCGACCGCAGACCCGATGGTTGCCGCCATATAGAACGCCGCCACAACCGGCAGGGCAAGCGCACGCAAGGGCGAAAGCTTGAACCGTGAGAGTGTTGGCAAAAAGGAGACGATAGCCAGAAACAGCGAGGCGCCCCCCATGACGCGCACCCGCCCGCGACCGAACAGCGCAAAATAGACAGGTGCCAACCAGACCAGCCCCATGCCGATTATCGTGCAGAGCAGGATGACCGGCGAATAACGCAGCTGCACATAGGCCGTGCGCGCGATCATGCGCCAGATATCGCCCGCACCGCGATAGGGGCGGATCGACCAGGCGAGCGTGCTATGGCCAAGATAGAGCTTGCCCCCAGCCCGCTTGATGTCAGACGCCAGAGAGCAGTCATCGATCAACGCCCCGCGTACTGTCTCGACGCCGCCGATACGTTCGAGCATCGCACGACGCACCAGAATCGTACCGCCTGCTGCACCAGCCACTTCGGAAGCCGGATCATTGACCTTCTCGAACGGATAGAGCATCGCGAAGAAATAGACGAAAGCAGGCACCAGAAGGCGTTCGGCGGCGCTTTCACAGTTCAGCACCACCATTTCCGAGACCATATCGAGCCCGTCGCGCTGCGCCTTTTCGACCAGCGTTTCGAGATGCAGGGCCGAGTGCAGGATATCGGCGTCGGTCAGCAGAATGAATCCGTCTGCATCCACCTTTTCGCGCGCGACCATCTCACCCTGATGCACCGCCCAGAGCTTGCCGCTCCAGCCTTCCGGTCGCTCGCGCCCGGTCACAACGGTCAGGCGACCATGCGGGTCGGGCACCTGACGGGCCAGATCGCCCGTACCATCCGTGCTGCCATCATCGACCACAATGACACTCAGCCTGCCCTTGTAATCCTGCTGCAGCAGCGTCGCGAGACATGGCTGAATCGACTCGGCTTCATCTCTGGCGGGCACGACGACAGCGACATCCGGCCACACACTGGCCGATACCGTATTAACCGGGGTCAGCCTGGTGCCTGTACGCCAGAAACGGCCATGGGCAAAAAGCAGCTTGCCCCAAGCCGCCAGCGCAGAGACGGCCATCAGATTTCTGATCATTTCGTAGAGATCCGCCCATGTTCGCGAAACCAGGTTATCGCGTCTGCCACAGCCTCGCGCGCCGGACGCGGCGCATAACCGAGTTGCTCCTGGGCCTTGAGAGAGGTGAAGAACATCTTTTTCTTCGACATGGCGAGTGTCTCGCGCGTCACGCGCGGCTCGATGCCAAAACCGCGCGCCAGCCATTCCGAAACGATGGCAACAGGCTGCAGCCAGGACTGCCTGAGACGGATACGCGGCGGCTTGACGCAGGCAACCTCGCTGATCAGCGAGAAGAAATCGCCAAGCATGTAGTTTTCGCCACCGAGAATGTATTTCTCGCCAATCACGCCTTTTTCCAGTGCCAGGGCATGACCCTCGGCCACGTCATCGACATGCACGATGTTGAGCCCGCTATCGACATAGGCAGGCATGTTGCCAGAGGCGACATCGACAATCATCTGACCTGTCGGGGTAGGCTTGATATCACGCGGGCCTACCGGTGTGGACGGATTGACGATCACCGCAGGCAGGCCACGCTCGCGCACCAGCTTGAGCACTTCCTGCTCGGCCCGGTATTTCGAAAGTTTATAGACCCCGATCACGTCGTGTTCGGTGACAGGGGTAAGTTCATTCGCCGGTGTCGCATCCTTGGTCAGGCCGAGGGCGGCAACAGACGAGCAATAGACAATACGCTCCACACCAGCATCGAGCGCAGCCATCATCAACCGACGCGTGCCCTCGACATTGGCCCTCATCATGACAGCGGGGTCCGGCACCCAGAGGCGATAATCGGCGGCCACATGAAAAAGATAGCGACACCCGGCGAGAGCCGGACCGAAACTCTCAGGCGCGGTGAGATCACCGATCACCAGATCGGCGTCCAGTCCTTCGAGATTTGACAGATCAGCCCCTGCGCGCACCAGCAGCCTGATCCTGTGACCCCGTTGCTTGAGAATACGCGCGACTGCCGAGCCAACAAAACCGGTTGCCCCGGTAATCAGCGTGTATTCGCTCATGATAGGCCTTGATGCTCACGTTTATTGCAAATTGATATCGCACCATACCGTTCACGGAAGGACAAGCAACCTGCGGGTGATGGCTTTTTCGTCATGTTCCGCCTTGGAGTAGCGAAAGCAGACTGTCTGGTGTAGACAGCCGCGAACACTCGACAGCGCGACATATTCTAGAAAATGCCGCAGAAACCTCATCTGCCCTTTTCCCTGGCCATATGAGGGCCCTCGCAACCCTGCGTCGTTCGGACAAGACTGGCCTTGAAAACCCTGACCTTCATCCTCTCCCTGCTCGGCCTCGCTCTGCTGACAGGGATCATGGCCTGGCTCGGCATCGGTCATGTTTTCACCGCCATGCAGCGTATCGGAGTCGGCGGATTTTTGGCCATGGTTGCCGGTCAGGCGCTGGTCGATGTCGGGCTCGGAACGTCCTGGTATCTCGCCTGTCCAGAAGTCGGACTTTTCAGAACCATCGCCTCACGCGCTGTGCGTGACGCCGCAGGAAACTGCCTGCCCTTTTCCCAGCTCGGCGGCATGGTGATCGGCATTCGCGCCACCTGCAGCATGCCCACCCTCAGCCGCAAGCTCGGCCCGTTGCAATGGCCTGCTGCCGTTGCGACCAATATTGTCGACATCACGACCGAGGTGCTGGGCCAGATCGTCTTTGTCGTCATCGCTCTGGCATGCCTTTTCTCCCATACCGGCGCCAATAAATTCACCTGGCCCGTTCTGGGAGGGATGGCCCTGCTGGCCCTCGGCATTGCAGGCTTCATCTGGACCCAGCAGCGCGGCGGCGTGGCCATTCATCATGCCGCACGCTTCCTTGGGCGTCATATTGCCGAAGGCTGGCGCACGACGCTGATCGACAATATGGACAGTTTTCAGGGGCAGCTCGACCTGCTCTGGGCCCGCCCGGCTCGCATCGCAAGCGGCGCCATGATGCATCTGTTGTGCTGGCTTGGTGGCGCTGGCGTTACCTGGCTGTCGCTGGAACTGCTCGGCGCCCATATTGGCTATATCGGCGCAGTCGCCATCGAAGGTGTCGTGTGCGGCATCATGTCGGCCTCGTTCCTCGTGCCTGCCGCGCTCGGCGTGCAGGAGGCGGCTTATGTCGCTCTCGGCTATTTCTTCGGTATCGAAGCCGAAATCTCTCTTGGCCTCTCCCTTCTGCGCCGCGGGCGGGATATCGCGATCGGTATTCCTGTCATGGCGCTTTGGCAGATTTCCGAAATGCGCCGTCTGCGTGCCAGCAAGCATGAAGCCAAGGCCAGCGAAACCCTCGATTACAGCGACAACGCCACCGGGAGCGAAGCATCATGACGATGCCTCTTTTCGGTACGCTCTGCGTCATAGGGCCGGGGTTGATCGGCTCTTCCGTCCTGCGGCGCCTGCGCGCCCACCTCGGTCTGGTCGACAGGCTCGTCGTGGCTGACCGCGACCCCGCTGTTCTCGAACGGATACGCGAGCTCGATCTGGGCGATATCGTTACCGACGATATGCAAAAAGCGGTCGAAAACGCCGACTGCGTCATGCTTTGCGTTCCCGTAGGGGCTATTGCTTCTGTGGCTGCCGGCATCCTACCTCATATGAAGCCGGGCGCCATTCTGACCGATGTGGGCTCGACGCGCCGCAGCGTTGTCGAGGCTCTCACCCCTCATCTGCGCGATGATATCGCCTATGTACCGGCCCACCCCATGGCGGGCACGGAGCATTCAGGCCCAGATGCCGGCTTTGCGACGCTTTTCGAAGATCGCTGGTGCCTGCTCACCCCGTCAGGGGATGCCCCCCAGGAGGCCATAGACCGCATCGCGGATTTCTGGCGCGCCATGGGGGCGCGCATTCGCATCATGGATACAGATCATCACGACACGATCTGCGCCATGGTAAGCCATCTGCCGCATCTGATTGCCTTCACCATCTGCGGTACCGCCGATACGCTTGCGGAAGACATGCGCGCCGAAGTGCTTGATTTCGCCGCCTCGGGTTTTCGGGATTTCACCCGCATTGCGGCTTCTGACCCGACCATGTGGCGCGACATCTTCCTGAACAACAGCGATGCCCTGCTGAGCGTACTTGATCGTTTCAGTCAGGATGCCGCCGCCATGGCAGAGGCCATACGCAAGGGCGACGAGAAAACCATTGTCGAGACGATCTCGCGTGGCCGGCGCATCCGTCGCAGCCTGATCGAAAACCGGCAGGCCTGATTTCTCAGCAAGGCTGAAGAGGGAGGGGTTCGCGCCTTTGCGAGAGGCGGAGAGTTACTCCGCCCCAGCCATGGGGCGTTGCCCCATTCCCCGCCAAAGGGCCGTCGCCCTTTGGAAACCCTCTACCGAGGGCTCACTGGCGGGGCTGTACCCCGCCGGAAACACGTTCAGATGGTGACGACGCGCAGGGTGTTGGTCGAACCCTGCTGGCCGAAAGGCAGACCAACGAGCAGAACCAGCTTGTCGCCCTTTTCGGCATAGCCTTCCGACACGGCCAGACCGACAGCCTGATCGACCACGCCTTCAACACCATAGACCGGCGTTTCCTGACCGACCGACATGGCGCGGACGCCCCAGACCATGTTCAGGCGACGCGCGGTTTCATCATCCGGCGTCAGGGCCAGAACCGGGCAATCGGCACGCTCACGGGCAATCTGCAGCGCACCACGGCCGCTCTGCGTATAGACCACGATGACCGCTGCCGAGACGGACTGCGCAACATGCCATGCAGCTTCTGCAATGGCGCCACCGGTCGTGCCATCGCTATCAGGACGAAGGGCCTCTTCCTGCATGCGCCATTCGAGATCGTTCTCGACGCGACGCGTCACGCGAGCCATGACTTCCACAGCTTCGCGCGGGTACTTGCCTGCTGCGCTCTCGGCAGAGAGCATCACAGCGTCCGTACCATCAAACACGGCATTGGAGACGTCAGACACTTCTGCACGCGTCGGTGTCGGCGAGGTGATCATGCTTTCCAGCATCTGCGTGGCAACGATCACCGGCTTGCCCTGGAAGCGGGCTTCGCGGATCGCACGCTTCTGCTCGATCGGCACTTCCTCAGCCGGAAGCTCGACACCCAGATCGCCACGAGCCACCATCACAGCGTCAGACAGCGCGATGATGTCGCTCAGACGCTCCATGGCCTGCGGCTTCTCGAGCTTGGTCATGATCCAGGCGCGGCCCTTGGCGATGTCCTTGGCTTCCTGCACGTCTTCAGGACGCTGCACGAAGGAAAGCGCCACGTACTCGACACCGAGATCGAGAGCGAAGGCAAAATCCTTGTGGTCCTTCTCGGTCAGGGCCGGAATGGGCAGCACGACGTCAGGCACGTTCACGCCCTTGCGCTCGGACAGCCAGCCACCGACCTCGACTTCGGTTTCCATATGCGTCTCGTCGCAGGACACGACACGCAGACGCATCTTGCCATCATCAAGCAGCAGGCGGCTGCCGGGCTCGGCAGCACGCATGATTTCGGGATGCGGCAGACAGGCGCGGCGGGCGTCGCCGGGCGTGCGGTCCAGATCAAGGCGGAAACGGGCGCCTTCAATCAGCTCCACTTTGCCATCGGCAAACGTGCCAACGCGCAGCTTCGGACCCTGCATGTCAGCCAGAATGGCGAGCGGGCGACCAAGCTCGGCCTCGACGTCGCGAATGGTGGCATGACGCTTGGCATGGTCTTCATGCGAACCATGCGAGAAGTTCAGACGGAACACGTCAGCGCCGGCCAGAGCCAGTGTGCGGATCATCTCATGCGTGGAGGAGGCCGGGCCGAGGGTCGCAACGATCTTCGTGCGGCGCTGTTCGGCCTCTTTCTTCACTCCCGTGCCCTGAGCCGAAGCTGCCTGAGGTGAGGATGTCATACTGATCTCCGATCCAATTGCTGCACGTTGCATATCATAGCCTCAGCTAGGCTGAAGCGTCTCTCCTGGCAACAGCCCCCAGAACACACGTCTGGGAAGCCATCCCGTATACCCCTTGACCACCACCTTGCACCATGTCGAACCCTGAGGGCACAGCTTGAGCGTCCCCACGGTTCCCGGCTGCAGGACGGCGACGATGGCACTGTTTTCATCAGACTGGCTGTAAAGCAGCGTATCGCCCTGACGCTGGCGCGCCTCGCTTTCGCCAGGCACATAGCCCAGCACACGCGCATCGGCCTTGCCGATCACATCGCCCGATTTGGCCGAGGCCTCGCCCACAGCCGCAGCATGACCCTCAGGCGGCTGACCGGGAATGACGAAGGTACGCTGGCCGACCAGCGTTGCCTGATGCACCCAGCCTTTCATGCCATCCGAGTCTTCAATCAGACGCCAGACGTCGAACTCGCGCTCCACCTCAACAGGCAGCCCGCGGCGGTGATAGACCCACTCGATCGGATAGCGCTGTCCCGGCCCCTTGCGCATAAAGACCTTGTCTGCACGCATCGCGGCAAAGCGGGGCAGCGGCAGGCCTGTATTGGTCCCCTTGTCCTGCGGGGGCGCGTCGGGTGCGGCAGCCGCTGCGGCGGCATCATCGGCAGAAGGCGGCACAGGCTGCGCTGCAACCGCAGCCGCACCAGCCGCAACACCTGCTGCTGCGACAGCGGCACGGGCATGATGCTTGCCAGTGGCGTGAGACTTCGCGACGCGTGTCCCTTCGCTGGCATGGGCAGATTTATGCTTCCTGCCGGCCGCCTTCTTGTGATGGGCGCCTGTCTCAGCCGCCGCAGCCTTGGCCGAAGCGGCAGAAGAGGTTGCATGTTTATGGTGATGTGCAGGGTATTTTGTCGTCTGTGGCGCCGCTTCTGCCAGCGCGCCGAACGGCAGCAGAATCGTCAGCCCGATGCCGTAGACGATGCGGAATGTCTTCATGGGTGCATGGGTGCCAAGTTGTGGCGCTTCGGGCAAGAGGGCGACCGCGCTACAGGCTCAAAATCTGAGCGTCAGCTGTGCGCTCCAGAAAGCTTGTCACACCACAGATACGCGTCCCGGCACAGAGATCCTCAACAGTCAGACCGGCAGCCTTCATCCCGGCCTCGCAGGCCAGAACCTCGCCGCCAAGCTCGAAAACGGCGGATCGCAGGGTTTCGAACCCTGCGATCCCCCTCTCCTGGAACCGTGTATCGAGCGCCACACCCTCCAGTGCAGACCAGTCCTGGCGCAGCGCCTCGACGCTCAAGCCCCCGGCAAACAGGACGACATCGCGCCCGAGAGCCAGCGCTCCCGCAGCGAGCACAAACGCGTGATGAGCCCGTTCGAAAGAGCGATCGGCCAGAATGATTCCCATCACGCGCATCGTCAGCGCTCCCCTCCGCAACAGGCGCATTCAGGGTCCGGCGGCAGATCGAAGCTCCGAAACGACGCATTGAGTGCGCTCCAGACCAAGACACGGCCACTCAGCCCCTGCCCGAGGGAAAGCAGCTCCTTCAGCGCCTCAATCGCCATCAGCGAGCCGATAACCCCGGTGACGGCACCGAAGATTCCTGCCTGGCCGCAGCTCAAAGCCTCACTCTGTTCTGCATCCGGCATCAAACAGCGATAGCAGGGGCGACCCCGACCGGGCACAAAGGTCGAAAGTGTTCCGTCGAAACGCTGCACAGCCCCGGAGACGAGTGTCTTTCCCAATGCCCAGCAGCAATCGGCCACAGCATAGCGTGTCGGGAAATTATCACTGCCGTCACAGACAAGGTCATAGGCCCTGACGAGATCCGGCAGGTTCTCTTCAGTCACCCGCTCAGGGTGGGGTACAATCTCGATTTCCGGGTTGAGCGCAGAAAGACGCGAGACGGCGCGATCGGCCTTGCCCTGACCGACATCGCCGGTTTCAAACAGGATCTGACGCTGCAGATTGCTCAGCTCGACATGATCGTCATCAACAATACCGATCCGCCCGACACCCGCAGCGGCGAGATAAAGCCCGACCGGGCTGCCGAGCCCACCAGCCCCAATGATCAGAACAGACGAGTCGCGAAGACGTGCCTGCCCCAGCGCCCCTATTTCCGGCAGCAGAATATGCCGCGAATAACGGCTCAGGGCATCATCGGTGAAGGTCAGATCAGGCAAATCGGGCGACATGATGCAAAGGAAATCCGACTCTCAGAGAAAACTTCGTTGGCTCTCGGGATTTAGATGACAAAAGCCTGTCCACTCCCATAACATAGTACCGTTCGTCGAAGAAAACAGAGGCTTCTGCCATCCGGAACGACGCTTGTTGCCGGCTTGATCGATTAAGACGCACGGTGGTCGTGCGTTCATGTCCCTTTTGCCAGTATTAAGAGAAACGCCATGAGAGACCCCGCCGGAGTCCCCTACGAAGTTGCAGCGTTCTCGGAGCGCCTGACGTGGCCCTCATTCAAGCGTATGCCCCATATCATGGGGGCCCTTTTTGTCGCGCTGGCCTGCATCTACGCTCTCTCCCCCTATCTCGCGCTCTGGTCTCTCTCCTCGGCGCTGCGCAGCCACGACACAATCACTCTCTCACAGCATATCGACTGGAGCGCGCTAAGCACCAATCTAAAGGCCGAAGCGATTGACGCTTTGATCGGGCCGCCGCCAGCAGCAGACGACCTCCCGGATTTCGGCTCGTCCTTTGCCAGCAATGCCGTCTCTCACGCCATTGATACGCGGCTGACACCGGAATTGCTGATGACCATGGCGTCGCAGATGGTCGACACCCCCCGAGCGGCTCCTGTTTCTAGTCTGAGACAGCTTTACGCCCGCCTATCGGCCCATTTTGTCTCGCCCTTGCGCTTTGAAGCCGGTCTGGTGACCGCGCCCGGCCAGAGACCGACGATCGTGCACATGAAGTTCGAACAATGGCGCTGGAAAATCACCGGCTTCGATATTCCGAAAGCCATCTGATTTCCCTGCGGTCAAATGCGCTGCCTCCTCAGAGCTTGCGGCGCGTGGACCCCAGACCAAACCGGTGCATCACTCTGGCAATAGTGTAAGGCAGTACCAGCACATTGCGTGACTTCGAGTGCAGGCAAAGCTGGAGCAGGCGCAAACGTACACGATCCTCAATGCGCAGACGCGTATGGCTGAACATGACGCCCACGAACTCATCAAACATGCCGATCAGTTCATCGCGATGCTGCGCCATTCTGATCTCATGCTCGTAACGCGCAAAATAGATCGACTTGAAGGCCTCTCCCGCAATCAGATTGCTGAACCGGGGAAAAAGAAGGTCGCGCACATAGATCGCACGCCGCTCGGGATCTGAGGCAAAAAGTCTGCATAATTTGTGGATGTACAACATCCGGCTGCGACTCATGCGAATGCTGTAGGACGTGCTGTTCTTGTTGATGCACCAGACCGTAACGGCCTGCGGAAAAAAGTAACTCGTGAAGCCGGCACGAAACAGCCTGAGGAAGAGATCGTCATCCTCATAACCCATGAATTGCTGATCGAACCCTCCGACCGCTTCAAACGCCTCGCGGCCAATGATCGACGCTGAAGGCAGGATATGCATATCGCGCTCGATCAGATCCTCGATCGAGTATTTCGGGTGTTTGCTGTGTCGGGTAACAATCGAGGTGGCGATGATATAGCCGTCTCCGTCCGCCTCCATCAAGTCGCCATAAGCCCAGCCGAAATGCGGGTCGTTCTTGGGAATATGCCCCAGAAGCAGCTCGATATGGTTCTTGAGAAAGAAGTCATCCTGATCGAGAAAACAGATAAAGGCTGCTTGCGTCAGAGACACGCCAAGATTACGGGCGCTCCCTTGTCCGCCGTTTTCCTTATGATGCACGCTCACATCATAGCGCGCAGCAATGGCCTGCAAGCGGGAAGATTCTTCTTCAGAAGACCCGTCATCGACGATAAGAAACTCGTCGGCCTTCACTGTCTGGGCCAGAACGCTGCGTATGGCGCGCTCTACGTAGCGGGCGCCATTATAGAACGGGATGATTACCGCAACGGTTTTGCGATCTTCTGCTGTTGCAGGTCGGGTCGGGGCCTTCGCCGGGGCCGCTCTGCCTGACGATTTTCTGGCAGAAACAGCCTTTGTGCCGGTTTTCGCGTCTGGGGCCTTGCTCATTAAGGCGTTCTCCCTGTTCACGCCGACCGCAATCCGGCGCTTTTTACAGCGCCGGAAGTCACGATTGCCATGACGGCGCCTCAGGCTGTTCCCTGCCAGCCCCATCCAGGCGTGGGGTGACGGGGAAAGCTCGCAGTTCAGACAGGCCGAAACGGGCATCTGCTGCATCGGCCTGCAACGGCTGGTACAGAAAGCGCCCCTTCAGCAACGGTCATCAGGCCGGGGGAAGATCTTCTTCAAGCACCGTGATGTGGATGGCGTAGGAGACCTCGCCCTCGTCATCATCGCGATGAACCGTACCAATGACCTCGTCATTGACAGCCAGTTCAACCGTGTGACCGGCGCGTGCCGGCGGGTTGACGGTCAGCTTGGGTGAGCCGAGCAGGCGACGCAGCGTCGTTTGCAGACGGGTCAGCTCTGAAGCAGGGATAGTGGCCATGATCACTCCTGGATTTTGAAAGCTGGAGCGATCTGTAGAGCATCCTGCCTCCCTGCGAAACCTCCTTTAGGATGCCTGCACTTTTCGCAAAAAATCGGCCATTCTGCTGCCATGATTCCTTCGCAGCCTTCGAGCTTCAGAAAGATTGCCTGTGGGAGAATCATGCTTCGCTTTCTGCTGGCCCTTGCTGCTCTCGTAGTGGCACCGATGGAAATCGCCTTCGCGGGGGCGGCCCCGTCGCATTTCAGTGCCGCCCTGTCGCGTCAGATCTCGAGCGATGGTCCGCGTGCTGTCGCTTGGCGACTGACGCTGGATCATAACTGGTCGCGTGTCGTCAGCGATGTTGCGACCAATGACCCGGCACTGAGTTCGGCGACGCTGCGTGCGCTGCTCGATTACACGCCCAAATATGAAAAAGCTTCCATGCAGCAGGCGCTGAGGGAGCGTCTGCAGAAAGACACGCTTGCGGGGCTTGCAGCCCTCTCCCCCGTTTCCCACAGCCCCTATTCGGGCCGGGCTATCTGCGGCGCAGGCGAAGCCCGCTGGAAGCACCAGCTTCAGCCCGCCCTGCTGGCGACACATGACATCGTCTATGCCCTGCAACGCGAGGATTGTCTCAGGGCGTTACGGTTACATTCCTGAGATTGAAACGATCTTTTAGAAAAGGCACAGAGAACTTCTTCAGTTTCGGGCTGTTTTTGTCATAAATTCGAAATCACGAATCTGTGACACTCTTCGCGTTGAGGAATTTCTTTGCCTTCCACCCTGCGTATCGCTTCAGGCGCCATTGCGCTTTTGAGCCTCTCCGGCTGCGGCTATTTCGACTCACGTGAAGCCCATCGGGCCCAGATCGCGATGATCGGCATGACATCGAACGATCTGCAGGCTTGTGCCGGCATTCCGAGTTCCACCAAGGTGCTCAACGATACGACGCAGATCTATCAATACACGTCGAAAATGAATCTGCCGACCGCGAGTGATTCAACCATCATTCCGGTTCAGCAGATCCTGAACATGACCCAGGTTACGCTGGGCGGTGCTGGCACGACCTGCACAGCCATCATTCGCCTCGATCATGAGCGCGTCTCTGAGGTGCATTATGCGGGCGATGACGATGAGATAATCGGGTCTGACGGCATCTGCTCGATCATTACCCGTGGCTGCGCCCGCCAGCCCGAGGCCAGCATGCGCAAGGTCAGCGGCGGGCCGTTTGGTCCGGTTTCCGCCTTCCATTCACCGCGTGCCCCCAATCAGAGCACCGCTGCCACCTATAACAAGCAATCCGCCGAGACGGTGCCCAATTATACCGACGACACCAAGCCGGTTATCGTCCCAAGGCCTTGAAAAGGGCGCCCGTAGCAATCTCCTGCTTCATGCGCGAGATTGCCACGGGCAGGCCCACAAACAGCGCCTCCCCGATCAGGAAATGTCCGATATTGAGCTCGCGCAGCCCGGGCAGTCCGGCGACACGCCCCACATTGGCGTAGGTCAGCCCGTGGCCGGCATGGAGCTCAAGCCCACGTGCCTGCGCAGCCTGAGCGCCATCATAGAGACGCGCGAGTTCCGTCTCGTCCGGGTTGTGCGCGTAGGCCCCTGTATGTAGCTCGACAACCTGCCCCCCGATACGCGCAGCCGCCTCGATCTGGGCAGGATCAGGGTCGATGAACAGGGAGACGCGGATACCAGCCTCTCTCAGACGGGCAATTTTTACCTGCAGATCGGCCTGCTGACCGACCACATCCAGCCCGCCTTCCGTCGTCACTTCCTCTCGGCGCTCAGGCACCAGACAGCAGGCATGTGGGCGAAGCGCGCAGGCTTTCGTCACCATCTCCTCCGTCGCCGCCATTTCGAAGTTCAGGGGCACTGAAAGCCCTTCGCGCAGCCGCGCCATATCCTCATCGCGAATATGCCGTCTGTCTTCACGCAGATGCGCCGTAATGCCATCGGCGCCATGACGTGCCGCCAAAAGGGCTGCTGCTACCGGGTCGGGATGGGTGCCACCACGCGCGTTACGCACGGTCGCGACATGATCGATATTCACACCCAGTCGGATCATGATGTCTTTCCCTTGTTCATGGCGCGCCGGGCGCCCAATTCGCGCGCCATACGCAGCGCCGCGAGCAAGCTGGCCGGATCGGCAACACCCTTGCCCGCGATCGAAAAAGCCGTGCCGTGATCGGGCGATGTGCGAATGATCGGCAGGCCGAGCGTCACATTCACCCCGGTCGCCATGTCCAGTGTCTTCAATGGAATCAGGGCCTGATCATGATACATGCACAGGGCGGCATCATAGAGAGGCCGCGCCAGATCGGTAAAAAGCGTGTCTGGTGGATAAGGGCCGGTCGCGTCGATCCCCTCATCACGCAGTACGTCGATTGCAGGCTGGATCATGTCGCGCTCTTCAAACCCCATGACGCCGCCCTCACCCGCATGAGGGTTGAGACCGGCCACGGCGATACGCGGCGCCTCCATGCCGAAATCGCGTTTCAGCGCAACAGCCAGTGCACGTCCTACCTGTACGATCCGCTCGCTCGAAAGGCTGTTCAGCGCCTCACGCAGGCTCACATGCACCGTAACCGGCACCACGCGCAGACGTGGCGAGGCAAGCATCATGATTTCCTCGCCCGGCACACCGCATAGCGATGCCAGAAACTCCGTATGGCCGGGAAAGCCGAAGCCCGCTTCCTTGAGCACGATCTTGCTGATGGGGTTGGTAATGACAGCCGATACCACCCCTGAAAGGGCAAGCTTCGTGGCTGTCTCAATCGAGGCGATAATCGCACCTGCCAGTGCCCCGTCCGGCTGACCTGGCACGACAGGAACCGGAAGGGTGATCGGCAGAACGGGAAGCGCTTCTGCAAACACAGCCGAAGCCTCATGGGCATTCTGCACGATCTGTACCGGCACATGCGGCGCAAGCAGGGCAGGATCACCGACCCAAAGAAAGGCCTCACCCTGCTCTCGCAGGGCTTTCCAGGCCAGGACCGTCAGTTCAGGGCCGATCCCGGCGGGATCGCCCATGGTGAGTGCAGGCAGCATGACGCCCCTCATACACGTCGAAACCGGAACTTACCGGCGGGAAAACGCGTCCAGAATTCTCACCCAGGAACGAATGCCCTTATGGAAGGATTCCACTCCATATTGCTCGTTGGGCGAGTGAATACGGTCGTCATCCTGCGCAAAACCGACCAGAAGCGAGTCCATATCGAGCGCCTCCTTCACCTCGGCCACGACCGGAATCGAACCGCCGCAGCCAATGGAAACGGCTGGCACCCCCCATTCCTCACCCAACGCATCGAGCGCAGTGCGCAGAAGAGGGCCATCTTCCGGCACAGCAAAGCCGGTCGATGCGCCATGCTCGGTGAAGCTCACCTTGGCATCAGCGGGCAGAACAGCGCGGATATGGGCACGAAAAGCGGCGCGAATGGCCTCGGGATCCTGCCCCGGCACAAGTCGGAACGACACCTTGGCCATGGCTTTGGCGGGAAGAACAGTCTTGAACCCGTCGCCCTCATAGCCGCCTGATATACCGTTGATCTCGTAGCTCGGGCGCGCCCAGATCTGCTCGATAGCTGTAAACCCGGCCTCGCCCGCAGGCTGCGACAACCCGACAGGAGCCAGCGTTGCGGAGTCATCCGGAAAGATCGCGCGCCACTGCGCCCGCACCGTGTCGGATGGCACAACGACATTGTCATAGAACCCAGGCAGGGTCACATGGCCGGAATCGTCGCGTACGCTACCCAGCGCCTTGCAAAGCAGCTCGATGGGGTTGCGTGCTGCATTGCCGAACATGCCCGAATGCAGATCATGCGTTGCACAGACGATCTCGACCTCTTCCCCAACAAGGCCGCGCAGGCTCGTGGTGATGGCGGGCGTCTTGCGATCGGGCATGCCTGTATCACAGATCAGGGCCACATCGGCCTTGAGTTCCGTTGCATTGGCCTTGAGGAAAGGCATGAGATTGGCGCCGCCGCTCTCTTCTTCCCCCTCGATCAGGATAGAGACCCGGACGGGCAACGTGCCGTGCACGGCCTTCCAGGCCCGGCAGGCCTCAATGAAGGTCAGCAACTGGCCCTTGTCATCAGAGGCGCCGCGCGCCACGACAATTCTGCGACCATCGGCCTCGGTCGTGATCGACGGCTCGAACGGATCGCTCTTCCAGAGCGAAAGCGGATCGGTCGGCTGCACATCATAATGGCCATAAAACAGGACATGGAGCCCCTCTGCCGGGCTTTCATCATGCCCGACGACCATCGGGTGGCCAGGCGTTTCGCGCAGACTTGCTGCAAAACCGAGCGCCGTAAGTTCGTCACGCACCCATTCCGCTGCCTTGCGGCAGTCACCGGCATGTCTGGGCTGAGCCGAAATGCTGGGAATGCGCAGCAAGGCAAACAGCCGCTCGAGGCTCTTGTCGAGATCCTGATCGACCCGCGCCAGTACCGTTTCCGTGCTTTCAGTCACCCGCACTCTCCTTTACCACACTCTGCCCAACGAGACGGGCGAGGGTCCGGCGATAGACAGCCCTCATCCGGGCTGCCTGGCTCATTGCCGCCTCGGACGCCTGACGCCACGTCTCCTCACTCTGATAGAGACTGACGATCGCATCTGCAAACCGTCCGGCATCGCGTTCGACGTTCAGAGGCTCCTGCAGATTTCCTCCTTCTGCGACGCAGGGCAATCCGCAGGAAGCCGCCTCGATGCGTTGCAGCGCAATCTGACCGCTGCCTTCATCAGGCGCGATCAGGACACGACAGGTCGAGGCCAGTTCGGCAAAAGGCAGCTGCCCTGCCACGAGCGGTGCTATCTGCCGATAATGGGTCATCATCGACAGATCGAACGATTGCAGTGATCCATTGGCGACAATGAGCCTTACGGGCTCTGATAACCGCCCTTCAAGGCGCAGTAACACCTCACGCACGAACCATTTGAGAAAACTCTGCGTATATCCCGGCGCCGTAGCAGGCTGGGCCGCGAATAAAAGATCGTGCCTGTCCCCAAAGTCGCGCCCAATCGGGCTGCCTTCAGGCTGTACGGTAACCTCATCGCCGAGAATGGTCAGACCGACGAGCCCGGCCTCGCGCAGCAAAGCCGCCTGGCCGTCATTCTGGACCACGATATCCTGGCAGAACCAGGCATGGGCAAGCTCTTCGGCAAGAAGCTGCTCCTGCAAGGCGGGGTCATCGACAACAAGCTTCCTGCCGGGAATGTGCAGATCATTCTCGCGCTCGAAAGCCTCGACCTCGCGCAGATCAAGCGTCACCCGCTCTTCCGGCAGCAATCCCGCCTTGTCGCTCAGAAGCGGAAAGACCGTATTCAAGGTATGGCCACCACAGATCCAGATCCGGTCGAACCCGCGGACACGCTGCTCGATCAGGCTTCCAAGAGCGTCGACCGAGCCTGTGCGGAATTCGACGGATTCCGGCATCTCCTGCCTCAGGTACGACCGGGCCTCCCCCTCTTTCGTCAGAACGAAGAGTGTGACCTGAAGACCAAGGTCAACGAAGCTTTCGCTCAATGCCCTCAGCCGTAGCCTTTGCGACATCTTCTCTGGCGCACCATCACGGGTCAGCAGCAGAATACGATCGCCCCAACGCGACGAGCGATGCAGAATTTCGGCGTTCTGCGGCGCCTGAGGCAGATTGCCGCGCAGAATCTCGGCAAAATACCTGCGCAGAACCAGAGCCTCTCTTGCCGTGACCGAAGACAGGACTCCTTCACGATCAGGCAGGCGCACGACAAAAGACGGGTCGTAATAGAGACGCCCTGCCGGTGCCGCCTGACGCAGGCTCAACCCGAGTGCCGCCCAGATGGACTCTCGCTGGCGCAGAGTCTGCAATTCCGGGCGATGAGACGGCAGGTTGCGCAGCGCGTCAGTATAGCAGAGCAGCGCCCCCCCTCCGACCGTATCGCAGGGCCGAACGAAATCGACTTCAGGCGCAAACGCATCCTTGCCGGCACCATAGGCCGAACAACTGCCGTCACGCGCGACAGAAAGCCCTGCCTCGGCAACCCGCAGATCAAGACCAAGGCCCTGCGGCGCAACAGCAATTGCACCGTCCTGATCAAGGCGCGCCAATGCTGCATCCAGCGAGCCATAAAAAAGATGGCATCCGGCCTCGATCAGCAGCACACGCGCAGCAGCCAGCTGAGGCACGGCACGCTGCCATCCGTCCTGCAGGGAGTGAGACGCAAAGGTTACGCGCTCGACACCATAGGCATAACGTCCGATCTCGGCGGTTTCGTCCCTCGCGCCCCGATCGAGCAGGACGACCTGCATCGTTCCGCGATTACCCTCATGCAGCGACGCCAGAGTCTGCAGCACCGCGAGAAAGCTGGCCGCAGGCGAAATGAGGACACTCAGATCCGGTGTGCCGACATAACGGAAGTCGAGCGGCGAGCGTGACAGAAGCGGGATGAGGGTATCGGCGCGCAATGCCTGAAGATGGGCGAGCTGTCGAAGCGCGGGCTCGCTCTCTGATGGCACCTCAACAGGCGCCATCCCGTTTTTCACGAGGTCGATAAAGGCGTTGTCGCAGATGCTACGCCATGTTGGCACATATCCGTTGAGCACTGTGCATGGCAGGGAAATGCCATCTGCCGGGCTCCGCCCCTCAAACAGACCGTAACGGACAAAATGGTCATACCCGTTACGGAGTGAGCGGGCGCGCACCTGGTCGTTCACATCGGGATAGCGCTCAAGATATTCGCCTTCATTGAAAGCGGCATTGGGGCTGAAATGCGTTGGCGTTTCATTGGACAGATAATGATGAAGCGGCGACACATATTCACCGCTCTCGATCTTCGCCGCCACATCTTCATACTGCGCCAGATACCAGACCGGATCGAAATACCAGGAGCAACGCGACGTGTTGAGATCCTGCGAAAGGATCAGGCGCGTGAATTCCCCCATCTGGGGGTCGAATGGCAGGCGCTGCTGGAACAACTCCGCGCGCAGCATGTCCGGCACGAAGAAGGGCATGCTGACGCGTCGCTCAAGCTGCCCTTCTTCCAGATAATGATCGTAGCCGTTGCTGTATCCCATTTCCCGCACCAGGGCGGGCGTCAGGTCGGGATTGAGATGGAAATAGTCGCTTTCCGAAAAAAGCCAGTGACAGGAGCGTCCCCTGTGACCCGTCTCGCAGTAATGCTGGAAGCCGGACTCGAACACACCCATCCTGATGCCAGTCTCGACATCATGATTGACCCGCCGGTACCAGATTTCGTCGAAATACCGGTTCGGCGACTGCGCATAGCGCGCGCCGTCACGCTGCCAGAATTCAAAAAGACCGCGATCGTCAGGCAGGGCACCCATCATGTCGAGCACGGCCTGGCCGTAGCGTGCCCGATACCAGACAGGGTCGAAAACGGCCCAGAGCGGTGTACGGGTCTCGCGCTCTTCACCCGGTCCGAGCGCACTCAAGGTCTCTGATATCACGGTCATCTTACCGGCCTCGATGCGTCAGGACTTTGCCCGTCGGCTTTGCATAAGGGCGTTGAAATCGACGGGCTGGATATTGGCAACCGGAAAACCGGACTCGCGGATCAGGTTCAGAAGAAGATGACGCGCAGACGGGAAAAGCTGGCGTGGTGCCTCGACGAGCAGCAGCGTCTCGATCATGTCCTGACGGGCATTCTGCAGAGCGAAGAGACCCGAATAGGTCAGATCGATTTTATAGAGAATTTCAGGCTCGGGCATTTCCGGCATAGGCGGCGTGCGATAGCCAATGCCCTGGATGACAAGGCTGACCTCGAAATTCGGCTGATCCTCGCCTAGTTGCCGGGCATTGACGTCGATACGCAGCCCCACATGGGGACGAGGAGGCAGATTATAGAACACCTCCGGAGCCCCGACAGAAGCAATGCTGGAGGATTTCAGGTATTGCGTGCCGGAGACGAGCAATGTTTCCAGTGCAACCCGATCCGAGCGGCCGGCCTTGCCCGTGTCTTCCTGTTCCGACATGAAATCTCGTTCCCTCGATATCTTTTCATAGCGATGCTTTCGGATCGAAAGCATACAGCGCCAATGCTTGTGTCATGACTTGCCGGACAAGACCAGCCAAAGCAGGCAAAACGACGATCACGCTCATCATTTAATACAGGGCGGTCATCAACCGTCAGAAACCGGCCCCACGCAGAAAACCCAGCGCAGGCAGAGGAGACCAGCTTTTGGGTATTTCGGCCCGCGCGATCTGCCTCAATTCATAGCGCAAAGGCGCCTTCTGCTCGGATACAAGGAAGTGTCTGTATTCATGCACCTGCCGACTACGCCAGGCACAATCGGCCTCGGCGGCCTCGTGGCTGGCATGTACATTGGCAATACGGCTGCGACGCCCCTGCCAGGCAATGACGGCCCAGAGCCGATCGGCATTGGGCAGAGGCGGTCGGAACATCAGAAGCTGCGACATGAGGGGCACGACCTCCCTGATCACGGGGCGGAAATGACCATGAACGGATCACGTCTCGGAACCCAGCGTCAAGAAAAAGCAACAAACCTTGCCGCTTATCGGAACCCGGGGTAAGGCGATACGATCAGTCTACGGCTCGAAATTCTTGCGCCGATAACCCGTTGAAGTGAGGTCTTTCCGATGGTGCGCTTACTCGTTATCGTCGTTTTTCTTGTCGTTCTCATTACCTTTGCTTTGAGCAACCCCGACCCGCAATCGCTTTGGGTGGTTTCCTATGGCTGGCAGTTTTCGGTCGGCATGCTGGTTCTTGGCGTCGGCGCTGCCAGCTTCCTTCTGGGCGGCTTCGTGATGTTCATCGGCGAGATCAAGCAGCGCTCACGCGCCAGAAAGGCCGAGCAGCAGGTGCGTGCGCTCGAAAGCCAGGTGCTTGACCTGCATCAGCGCATCGACCGCCTGACCGTGGCAACCGACCCCAGCCGTGCCCCCTATGAAGCCCCAGCCACGACGCCCGTTGCTCCCTGATTTTACTTTTCCATCACCACATCCGTTCAAGTAAGAGAGACCATGAAGCGCACCCGCCTGATCGCCGCCCTCGACACACAGGATCTCGACCAGGCACGTGACTGGGCAGAAAAACTCGACGGCACGGTCGATGCCATCAAGCTGGGTATGGAATTTACCTACGCACAGGGTCTCTCTGCCGTGCGCAGTGTAGCGGGCGAGCGCACGCTGTTTCTTGACCTCAAACTTCATGACATTCCCAATACGGTTGCCAAGGGCCTAACCAGCCTCGCGCCGATCGGTGCCTCCCTGCTGACCATCCACGCCAGCGGCGGCTCTGCCATGATCCGTGCGGCGCGTCAGGCGATTGACGCTGCCTATCCGCCCCTGCATCGCCCTATCCTTCTTGCCGTGACGGTACTCACGAGCATCGACGAAGCGGGGCTGCGCGAAATCGGTGTTCCCACGACGCCGCGCGAGCAGGTTGTGCGTCTCGGGCGCCTGGCCATGACCGCAGGCGCAGACGGATTGGTCTGTTCAGCCGAGGAAATTGCCCCGCTCCGCGACGCGCTTGGTGAAGCGCCTGTTCTGGTCGTGCCGGGCATACGCCCCGCAGGGTCTGACGCGAATGATCAGAAGCGCATCATGACCCCGCGCCAGGCCGCGCAGGCCGGCGCAGACTGGATTGTGGTCGGGCGTCCGATCACCCAGGCGGCCGATCCTGCTACGGCGGCTGCGGCCATTCAGGCAGAACTCGCCGCCGCATGAAGACTGGGGTCAAGATCTGTGGGCTGACTGATGGTGCGGGGCTGAAGGCAGCCTGCGACGCCACAGCCGACTGGATTGGCTTCGTGTTTTTCGAGCGGTCACCACGGTTTGTGACTCCAACAGACGCTGCAGAGCTGATCGCCTCGCACGAAGGCGCTCTCCCCAGGATTGTCGGTCTTTTCGTCAAGGCCAGTGATGCGCAGATTGCCGAAACGCTTGCGACGGTCAAACTCGATATCCTGCAGCTATACGACACGCCGGAGCGCGCGCGCGCTATCAAAGCCCGTTTCGGTCTGCCGGTATGGCTGTCCTGTGCTGTCGAAAGTCGGGATGATCTTCCGAAAGACGCGGATCTCGACGGTTATGTGATAGAGCCGCGCGCGCCCGGCAATGCATCACGCCCCGGCGGCAACGGGATCAGCCTCGACTGGGCCCTGCTCCGGAACTGGCACGCCCCCTTGCCCTGGATGCTTGCGGGTGGCCTGAACCCGGACAATATCGCCCAGGCGATCGCCGCCAGCCACGCCCCTGCTGTGGATGTTTCGTCAGGCGTGGAAACGGCGCCGGGATGCAAATCTCCCGCCATGATCCGAAACTTCATCAAAAATGCCAGAAGCACTTGCGCGCCAGACAGAAACTGATATGGTCCGCCCGCGCTGGAGAGATGGCCGAGCGGCTTAAGGCGCACGCTTGGAAAGCGTGTGTACGTTAATAGCGTACCGTGGGTTCGAATCCCACTCTCTCCGCCACTAACCCCTTGAAAAACAAGAAAATTATACCACTCGCATATGCGAGAGCGGGTTTTCTCCAAAACTCTTCTCCATTCTGGAGAAGCGTGTTTGCTTCGTCTTGTGAAAAGCCACTACCATTTTCGCAGGGTGGTCCCGGTCGCAATACGCGACGTGGTGGGCAAGCGTGAGCTTTGGTTCAGCCTTCATACCGCCGAGAGGTTTACAGCCAAAGGACGTGCGTCTTACCTTTATGGGCAGACATCAATCCTGTTCCAGAGAGCCCTCTTTATGACTCCCGCTGAAGTCGCTCAGCTCCTGAAAGAGCAGGCAGAAGCCTATGAGGCCATACTTCTCGCAGAGCGTAAGGAAGCCGAACTTGCTCGCGCCGAGCATCTGCTTCAAAGACTTCAGGATCACACGAGATCCAAAAACCAGATAGACAAGATGGTCTCTGCCTATGAAGAGCTATCGAAGATACTGGACCTTCACGCTATCCGTGTGAGCCTTCGTGAAAACATGCTTCAAGAGCGGATTGATGACCTCAAGAGTATCATCTCCGAGATTGCCAGACCAACCGCACAGCCTCTGCCTCCCGCCTTACCCGAGGAAAAGCCAGAAACGCGCCCCAAAGGGATTCGCAAAGCCAAGCTTCCCATCTCAACGGTCGTGACCAAACATCTTGAGGGTAAGAAAGTCAGCAGTCATACCATCAAAAACGCGAAGAAGACCCTGCAACTCTTCATATCCTGCTTTGGTGATATGGATGTCCGAGACATCAACGGAAGCACCGTGGGTGATTTCAGGGATGCGCTTCTCTCCCTCCCCACCGTTCATGGCAGAGGGCGCAAAGGTCTCTCCATTCAGGAGGAGATTGACAGGGTTCTAAGCGAAGAGCTGGAAACCATTGCTCCCAAAACCGTGAAAAATCACTTCTCCCGCATCTCTCCGGCATGGGCAGATTTGGTTCGTCGTGAGGTTGTTTCACGCAACCCGTGGCAAGGTTGGGACTTCGATACAACCCAGAAGGTTATCCGGCGCGCCTGGACAGAGCAGGAACTGACGACCCTCATAACAACGCGATGGGAACGAACCGCCATCAGCGAAAGAACGTTTCGGGGCATGGTGACGATGGCTCTCTACACCGGCATGCGACTCGGAGAAATCGCCAACCTCCGCAACGAGGATATTATCGAGAAAGATGGCATCCTCTGCTTTGTGATTGGCCCTCATGACGACGGATGGAAGCCCAAGACTCCGGCAGGCATACGGGTCGTCCCGGTTCATTCAGAGCTGATGAGATTCGGCATAATGGATTACATGAAGAAGGGTGAGAAATATCTCTTCTCCGAACTGAGAGGGTCAGATGTTCGCTCTCGTGGCCAAACATTTGCCAATGAGTTTTCGAAACACAAAACCAGTCTTGGCCTTCCTCTAGCCGTAACGTTTCACGGCTTCCGCCATACAGTCTCGACACGTTTACGAAATGTCAGAGCAGACATCAGAGAGGTGTGGATTGATGCTCTGCTGGGGCACGAAGCCTCCCATAAATCCATGGGTACATTGAATTACCTTTCAGGCATCGACACCGAAAATCTCCACAAGGTCGTGGAAAACATCCGGTACCCGATTGAAATATTCACCATATAAACAAATACGCTTATCTGGGTGCTATACTCCCTCCTACAGCCATAAATTAACCCAGACCGGCTGTACGAAGGAGTAACGCTATGATTTGCACCGCTGACAGACAGTATACATCATTTATCGCATCTCCGGGCTTTGCGTGGGGAATGCGTAGGATGATGTGCAATATGAAGAGATAGAGAGTTATATCAGAGCTGACAGGCCAGATATCTGGTGCAAGCTGTATCCCCTGCATCGGTTCTACAAAGACCAAATCACACGAATAACCGCAGAAAACTGCGTCTTTCTTACCTGTTTTGAGGAAGCCGAACAGGTCGCCCGTGAGGTCATCGCATGGGTTGAAACACAGCCAGACGACCTGGTTTCAGGCTTCGACCTCCTCTCTCAATCTCACGCCGAGCTGAAGGAACTCAGACGAATCACCGGGCGTGTCTTTACACGCAAGGCCAACAGGTTACGGCGCAATCTCCGCAGGGTCATTGGCCTGCATCCTGAACACGACGAGGTTCAGCAGGACTTCGATAACGCCAGAACCGCAAGCGCCAAAAGCTTCATCATCATCCCTGATGCAGAACACCCAGAACGAAGCCTGTCAGCTCATGATTTGCGCCAGTTCCATCTTCGCAAGAGCTATGCGGTCAATCTTGCCATAGCAGATGGCATCCACGACCTCGCAGTCAACTTCCTCAACCACGCCGGATTGTTCCTGACCCTCACTCTGCCGGGGGAATACCGCAACTGCTCCTACGAACAGGCCAAGACTGAAATCAGCAGGCGTTGGAAGCGTGTCAGACGCAAAGCCCGGGACAGGGATATTCTCCTGCTGGGCATGACAGCGCTGGAACTGCATGAAGATGAAACACCGCATTATCATATCCAGCTCTATGTCTCACCCGAACACAGGACATGGGCCGAGGAAGAGATACTCGATGCGTTCCCCAACGAATGCGACAGACGCAATGAAGCCATCAAGGATATCCGTGATGTCGCCAGAGCCTCGCGTTACACGACCAAGGACCATGGCAAGCCTGAAACCAGCCTGACGTTCATCGGACTGAGGAAAGACATCAAGCGCCGTTACCGGGGAGTGTACGAGGGCAAGGACACCAGCGCTCTCTCTGAGTGGCGTGTCAGCAGAGCCAGACAACTGATGAAGCAGAAGACATCAGGCGGGGCTGTTCTCCTGCTTTTGCGTGGGTTTGCTGATGAGAGACTGAACAGGCTGTCAGCTCGCCATCCTGATTTCCATTATGCCGAAAGTGATATCCAGAGACTGCAAACCATGTTCCTGCATACCCTTCATTTCAGGGTCGTGAAAGATTTCAGGGAGACAAACACACCCAGGGATTCCATGATTTCAAAGGCGCCGAAGCAGGAGAACACAGTCTCTCACTCTGGTCCTGTTCCAACTTGTTTATATAAGAACCAAGAAGGTGTTCGAGCTTGCGGTCTGCCTTGCGAATGTACGGGCTCCAGAGGGCAACCTCCTCCTCATGAGAAGGCAAAGCACTGTATATCCCTGACCAGCCTGCGGGAAATATTTCCCGCACCCGTCCTTTTGGGGAGAGGTGCAGGAGGGCCATTCTATCAGGACTTCAGGCGATTGCGACGTTCCAGCTCCCAGCCTACAAGCTCGCGCAAAGCGCCGTAAGCCTCGGAGCCTAAAGACGGATAGGTGGTCGGCGAGGAAAAGATCTCCCGCGAAAGATCCATAACAGCCTTGAATGATTCACCATCGAGGTGAACCAGACGATGAAAATCGAACACCCCGAAAAGCTGTTCATTCCACCACCAGAGCAGGAAATCGCGAGCGATCATTTCGCCACGGCTGGTACCACGAGCCATTTTCAGGAGATGATTGAAGGCGTCTGAATTAATCATGGCATACCTCCCATTTCCTGTATGATCTCCAAAACCGTTACGACATCCTCGATACTCTGAAGGCGATTCTTCAGCATCCAGAGTCGGTCCACCAGTACCTGGGCTCCTTCCTCATCGCCCTGCTCTTGCAGGGCTTTCAGGGGAGCATCCAGAGCGGAAATCCTCCACTCGACAAATCTGCTGGCCACATCCAGTTGAGCCATAGCAATTTCATGATGGGTCATGGCTGGCCTCCCTGTCCTTCATAAGACCAAGGGAGAGGTTTTTTGCCCTTCATCTCTGCCAGGAGCGAGAACCCGAGATCGAAATGGGCATGCAAGGCAATCGACGCCCCTGCATTGAACTCATCTGGCGCAAAGCGGGCGAACCATTGCACATACCGGATTTCACAATCCAGGCTATGGCCGTGATAACGCTCCCAATCACGAAAAACCAGCAATCCCAGCGCGACAAAGAGCGCATTTCCGAAGCCCTTAAGCTCGGCATTGCTATCTTCCTGCTCCCAGCCAAATGCACTGACTTCACTTGCTGGAATCTGTGAATCCACAAAGAAGCTCAGCAGATGAGCAGGGTTCGCATCTCTTAGATACGCGGATTTTCTGAGAGTTTCAGCATATGCATTCGCACGTTTTGCTGTCGCAAACTTTTGTCCCTTCAGGTCTGCCCTGATGAGGGAAACAATGCGCTCGATTTCTGTCACTGACAGAGAGGCATTGCCTATATGCCTTGTCGTTCCAAGGGCTTTCTTTCTCTCGACTACATTCTTTTCGGTAAGTTCGAGCTGTTTTATTAATTTTCCATAATGTTTCATGTTTCCTGTGCTTCACCGCGATTTGTGCGGCAAGAAGACGTATAGCCAATATGATGTATTTTGTCAAGTATTTATTTTTGGTGATTTCAAACTATCTCATTTTCTCAAATCTGTATATATAGTTACTTCATGCCGCCCCTGAAATCCCAATAACGCCACCAGGAGATTTTCTCTCCCCTGCATCTCCCCAAGCTACAATGACTCACGCGCGCGAGGGGCATCATGAAAACTGAAACAGTGCATATTCGGATCAGTCCGGAGGAACAGGAGAGATTAAGACGTATCGCAGGACCACGCAGACTGTCTGTCTGGTGTCGCAGGGTTCTGCTGGACGAACTGGCTGGAGGGATTTCGATTGCACAGGAGCTTCTGGCCCTGCGTCAGGAACTCTCTGCCATAGGGAATAACCTCAACCAAATTGCAAAACGTCTGAATACTGGCGAACAGGTGGAGATCGCCTCCAAGCTTCCTGAGCTTGATGACCTCAAAGCCCGCATCAATCGCGTGCTGGGGAGGGTCAGATGATACTCAAGAGCAACCCCATCAAGACCGCATCCAGTTCCGGCGCCATCTATCATCACCTCGTCGAGAAGACCGGCGACAATGAACGCATCCACGTATGGAAGGGCAGACGACAGGATATCGAGGACTGCATCGCGGATGCCACGGCTTTCGGTCGCGTCAATGCTGTCCAGCACTTCCAGCTCTCATCCCGCGAGAAACTGACGACCGAGCAGTTCGCAGACTGCATCACCATGCTGGCGCAGGAGTTCGGATTCAAAGCGTCCGATGTTGCCCTTGCGGTCATCCACACCAAGACACGTCACGATACCGAGGCCGATAACCGCCACTGTCATATTCTGGTCCGCACCACGAACCCGGAGACAGGCAAGGTTTTGGATGTGTCGCACCGCTACGAAAGACAGGAGAAGGTCGCCCGTCTGTTCGAACTGAAGCACGGGCTGGAGCTGACCAAGGGACGCCACAACCTGGCCGTGTATCACGCAGTCCCGGAAGAGTACCGCGAGAGATTACAGGTGCTCTGTGAGGGGGCTCTTCCAAACTCCGTCCTCTCGGACCCGCAATCCAGACGCTGTCAGAGACAGGGCGCCAGCCCCTTCGACATCAAATATGTCCTGCGTGACCTCTATGCCGGAAGCACAGACTGGCAAGCCTTCCAGAGTGCGATATCCTCACAAGGCTGGTCTCTGATGGCAGGAGACAAAAAGCCCAACGTGGTGCTGCTGAAAGACGAGCAGGGCGTCATCGTGGGCTCACTCTCCCGCTTGCTGGGTGTTCGCAAATCAGAGTTCAGCGCCTTCGTTCTTGGCCACGAAACACCTGAACAGAGCGCGATACGTCAGGGAAGTAAGGAAGATATAGCCAGCCCTGGCCCTCGTGACACATCACGAGACCCAACCGGCAAGGGGGAACCCCCCGTTGACCCCTCTGCTGATGAGGATGGAACACCTTCACCGGACCCACGCAACTCCTCTGAGGATTCCGTCAGCACTGCTCTTGGACCAGCAAAAGAGAGAAAAATATCAGGGCCTGTCCTGAGAACCGGCGCTAACACTCGGAGTGTCGCTGGGACTGGAGCCATACCTGCATCTTCCCTCAAGACACGCGCCAGCATCACCAAGGGCATGACACAATCAGAGGTGCAGGCCGTCATCGATTTCAACGAGGCCCAGGCGGAGAAGGAACAGCAACTCCGCGACCGACTGCATGGCCAGCAGCGTTTCGCTGACCTGCTCACCGAACTGGCCGAGAGCTTCCAGTCCCGCTGGTCTCATCTCTCAGCCGAACCTCATCCCGACCCGAAATCGCGTGATACAGCGTATATCAGAGCTGGCCATGAGAAGCGCCTGACTGGATTGAGACAGGACTGGCTGGATGCAGAAGCCCGTGTCACCTTGTGGACGCCATGGCACAGAGCAGAAGCCCGCAAGGCCAGAGCTGTCTTCGATGAGGCGTTGAGCGCTCTCGGCTATCACCGACACGATATCGGCAAGCTGGATATGAGCGATGACAGCAATTTTTTATATGCGATGAAATGGATGGCGGACTGGGTTGTCCGCAGTCGCGAGCACAAACACCGCGACTGGATGAACCTGCCGGAGGTGAAAACCTACCTCACATCGAAAGCCGAAATGGCCCGTTTGATGGATCACCTCAAACGGACAGAGGATGTCGAGCTACTTCTGATAGCAAAAACGAGGCCAGAAGAAGCAATGAAACGTCTAGCAAATACCCTTCACATGCCAGACGCCGGTCTTGGAAACCCACCTCAAACGAGGCCAATCCTGAAAAACCGGAACAGACAGAACCAACCGTCATCCTTGACCCTGTGAGAGGCAGACTACTCGCATTTTCCTCCCTTGCAGGCTGTCGATATGGGCTTGCCATTCTTCTTAAGCACATTCGTCGTGAGGCTGTAGACGTAGGATTCTGCTGGCACTCCTCCCGATGTAGAACGGAGGGGGCGATAGGCTGGAAAAACCAAGGTAACGCTCTTTCCCGGCACCACACTGCGTTTTGGCAAGTCACTACAATTACCAAAATAAGCCGTAGGGGTTGCAGAATCTCTTGTCACCTTGACGAAAGAGTAAAACGCAGGACAGCCGGATCCTCCTATGCTTGTCACAAGCAGATAATCTGCATTATCGGCCTCGGTAATCTTTTCGACAAACATGCCACTATTGCCGTCAATCTCCGGGGTCGTGAGACGGCCATTGATTTTGAGAACATTGCTGGATCCGTCTGCCAGCCCGAAACGGGTCTGAGCCATGTGGATATCATCCGCCCTGGCTTTACCACTAGAAAGGAAAGGGGCGACGGGAAGCAGAACGCCTGTCAGCACAAAACTCACTATTTTCATGCACTATCTCCTATTTACTCAGCCTTCTGCTGGCCTGCCAACTTTCCGTTCTGGTCCCTGTGAAAGCGAAACTGTAGGACGCTCGGGTCATTTCCGGCAACAACGTTGATCGTGCAATCCCAGACATCCTTGAATCCTTTTGTGGCTGTGCATTCCAGCCCCTGAATCTCTGTCTTCTTCTTGAGCGCGGTTGTCAGTTCAGCCTTCTTTTCCGGACTGAGGGATGGAAAGGAAACTGCCTGCTCGACAAGCTGAGCTATAAGAAAGTCTTTGACTTCCTCTTTGGATGGAGCGCCACCACTACAGGAGGCCAGACCGAGCAAAACCGAAGCAACAGCAAAACGGGAATATCTGAAAACGCTCATTGTCTCACCCCGCTACCACCGCTGATATGCTTGACGGCAAAGCGATGGGACTGAACGATGTTGTTCCTCAGCGTGACATCGAGGAATTTGCTCTCATTATTGGTCCGTGTGCCGATGAAACCGAGACCCACAGCCTCCTGAGCCAGGGAAAGGTTATCCTCCCGGCCAGACGTATAGGCGTAGCTCCAGATGGTCGCCCCGTTCTCCTGAGAAACTTCGGAGGGCGCACCAAAACGACGCTGGACCTCATCACCAGTCGTGACACCATCATGGATGACGCTATCGACCTCCGATGCCGAGAGGTTTTTCATGGAAGCATCACCAGCAGAGGCACAGGCCGTGAGACCCGCGAGCATGAGCAAAGAGAGCAGAGAACCAAAAGGTCTCATGAGATGTCAGTCCTTATGAGGTGGGGAAGAAAAAGACGAGGCGCCGGAACGGCAAAGCCTACCCCTGTGCGTCAGGCCGAGAGCGACTCTTGAAGCTTGGGGTCATTCGCGACGGCTTTCTGAATGACGGAGAGCGCTTCGCTCTGGTTGTCCCGTATCATCCGCATGCGATGCATGGCGCCGATAGCGACCAGAACCAGACACACGAAGAGACCTTTGAAAAAGGCGCCAGTACCAGCGTCGCTATATGTGAGGGGAAAGTACAACGAGACGCCGAACACCACAGCCAGCACAGCGAGATATTTCAGGGTCAGGCGCTTAATGCCATGGAAGGTCAGCGCACGAGGTAAATCCACCGGATTGGTCCAGAACTTCTGGAGCGTCCGGTTATGCATCACGACATGACCCGTCGTGGTTTGACCATCGAGCCCCGCCCAGAGAACACGCACTTCCTGCCCCTCTCGCAGGGGATAGTTACCCCTGCCCTGCCACTCACGGCCCGAGGGCGCGATGACCCAGAAGCTCTGGTGATGGGTGGTATGGACATTGACCCGTGGTGCATCCACCTGAAGACCGCCAGGTCCGCAATCCCTGACCTGTCCTCCCGAGGTTGTGGTGTGGGTCTCTGTCCATGACCGCAAACCGCTGACCCGTCCCTGGATTCCGTAAATCCAGACCTTGCGACCGAAAATCTCGACATCCATGCCAGGTGCATCCCCTCCGATAAACAGGGGAAAAACAGACGCTCATTCCGGAGGGAACGAGGCTGTCACACACCCTGTGCAGTGCTGAACCTGCCCCCAGGATATCCCGTAAACACCTGATTCTGTTACGATAATGGGAGGATGGCGAAACCGGGTGCAGACGTACCGAAAAGCTGTCCCGCAATGACAGGACGGGGATATGGGAAAATATGGCTATGCGAGGGTAAGCACATCGCGACAACAGACAGACAATCAGGTGAGCGACCTGCTCCGTGAAGGCGTGAGCGAAGACAGCATCGTAACCGAGACCATCTCGGGAGCGACCTCATGGAAGACACGACCGGCGCTCAAGCGACTGGTGCGAAAGCTTCATGCAGGAGACACGCTGATTGTCGCCAAGCTGGACAGGCTCGGGCGCAATGCACTGGACGTGCTGACTCTCATCGATGTGCTGAAAAAGCGAGGCGTGGCGGTCCGTATCCTCAACCTCGGCATCGACACATCAGGCGCCGGAGGCAAGCTGTTCCTCTTGCTTCTTGCAGGCTTTGCGGAGTTCGAGCGCAACATCATTCGTGAGCGTGTGCTGTCTGGACTGGAGACTGCAAAGGCGAAAGGAACACGTCTAGGAAGGCGCCCTTCCCTGCCCGAGGAAGACCTCGCTCAGGCCAGACGCCTCAAGGCGCAGGGGCTGTCAGCACGAGAGGTGGCGAAGCTCCTGCACGTCTCCAAGATGACCGCATGGAGGGCGATGAACTCCTGAAAACCGTATCACAAACCCCGTCCCATAAGTGCATGACCGGATTCACAGCCATGCAAAAATGGACTATTCCCAAAACAGGTGTTTTTGGGACGGAAAAATGGCGGGCTTAGTTTGAAGCTCGAACTCAGATACAGAACTCTCATCTCCAACAATTCGATCAATTGAGGTGAAATACCTTGGCGGTCTCCTTCTGCAGGGGACGCCTAGGAGCCTGTTTGGGAAGTCGCCTGATGAGTATTCCCGGCGCAACCATCGTGCAGCTGACCGTCACAACATAACTGCAACTCATGCTTCCACGCGAAAGCCAAACGACTCATTTGACCATTTATAGAAACTCAAACGCACTTTCCAAGCAGACTCTAACATCTACCCATTGCCACGGTCTTAGACTGTAGTCTTTAGTACAGCGCATTGCATGAGAAAGTGCGGAGCATCAAAATGTCTACCCATCCTGGCGCCATTTGGCATCGAGTCGATCTCCAATGCCATACTCCGAGGGATCGTGGGTGGGCAGGTTCACCCGCACTGCCAGGAGGAGATCCTGCGAGTGAACAAGCTCGGCGGGATTGGGCACAAAGCTTTGTGACGGCCGCTATAGAGCGCTCTCTGTCTATTGTAGCTGTAACAGACCATCATGACATAGCATTCCTCCCGTATATTCGTGATGCCGCGGAGGCCGATGGACGACTGCTTGTATTACCGGGCATCGAGGTGACGTGCCGAGATGCAGTGCAATGTTTGGCACTTTTCGATCCGAATACAGACCATGCTATACTTCAGAGATTTCTGACTAAACTGAGCTCAGTGACAGCCAGCGCTGACAGTAGTGAAAAAACAGCGCAGACACGTGAATGCGGGCTTACCGTCGCCGAGCTCTTTGAGCGTGTATCAGAGGATACATTAGTCGCCTCGAATCTAATTTTACTACCTCATTTTAGCAATGAATCAGCGCACAAATCGCTTAACTCTCAAGGTTTCGCTGCGCGAGCGAAAGATTTGCCCATCGACGCTGTGTACGTCGAATGCCCGTTCGAAGATCTAACGGCAGGAACTCTCGCCAAGATTCAAGGGCGTCAACCAGATTGGGGGGATAAACGCAGGGCAATTGTGGTCACTGGAGATAATAAACGCGCCTCATGGGATCGGCTCGGTCTTTATGAGTGCTGGATGCGATTGGGCGAACGTTCGATAGAAGCACTAAGGCAAGCATTTCTTGCCGACGAGGCGCGCATTTCATACTCGAGACCCAACACCCCCTCTGAGCGGATAATTGAACTTGAAGTAAAATCGACCCTGACTGGCACAGATCCAATAACTATTGTTTTTAATGAGGGATTCAATAGCTTCATTGGCGGACGTGGATCAGGTAAAAGCGCCATACTAGAATATCTTGCTTTTGGATTGGGCAAGTCGGAAAATGATCGAACCAGCTCCGACAGCAAGGGGCCACGACGTCGTGAGCGCGAAGCTGCATTAATCCACGATACACTAGCTAATGGCTGGGTGCGCGTGACAATCGAACGCTCAGGCGTGCAAGAGATTTGGCTCAGGCGTGGAGATAAGCCTGAAGAAATATCCGTCACAATCTCAGGAATTACAGAAAACTATACTGTCACTTCGGCACAGAAACGCTTTCCTGCACGGACATTCCATCAAAAAGAGTTGTCCACCACTATGGTAGACCCCGCTACGGCGGCCGACAACATCACGATGATTGCCGCAGCCGAGTCTATAGAGACCAGACAGCGCTTGGATTCTGCTCTCGTCAGTTCCAAGCGCCGAGTTTCGGCTGCCATCATTAACTTAGCATCCTACTGGCAATCATTAGTCGAGCTAGAAAATGCTGATATAACAGTATCCGATCTACAAAGACGTATCGAATCGGTCGCCAGCCAACTCGGAAGAGAAGGCGTTAAACGTGAAGACATTGACACTATGGAAGATGCGAGGCGTTTTGATCGGGGGCAAAATTATCTGTCGGATCTCAAAAACTCGATCTCTACCCAAGCAGCAGAAATCGAAAGAATCTCCAAGTGGACCCCCCCCCAGTTTATAACCTCTGAACATGAGACTTTACCGTTTTCTAATCTACCTCAGATGCTCTTGGCTCTCGGGGGGCTACAGGACAGAATAAAAGGGTTCTCGGATGGCATCCTTCAAGAACTGCGAAACATTGAGTCTGTAAGACAAGCATTCGAAAGTCAGTTTTCGACAGAAAAGATTGCTTTCAATGTCAAATACGAGCAATATAAATCACGCCAATTTCAGCATAAAGCGCTAATATCTGAAAACGAGCAGCTAGCCTCACAATTAAAGATAGCACTCGAAAATCAAACCCGGGCAGCTAACAGTGTGCGGGATAAGAGCCTCGCTCAGGAAGAGTTCGATAGCTCTAGACAAGAACTCATGCGACTTGTCGGCGAACGCCTGGGGATTTTGAGAAGCTCTGCTATGCAAATTGCTGAGAAGTCCGACGGCGCGTTAAACGCACGTACTTCTCGAGATAAACGCCCAGCCGATTGTATTGCAGCGCTCTGCGCACTTTTGGAAAACAGTAGATTTCGTGATCCAGAAGAACGTTGCAAGGAGTGGGTCGCTTCTATGTACGCGGAGGTAGATGCTCCCAATTGGGAAACAGTGTGCATGCAACTTCTAGAGATATACCATTTGAAAATTATGGCAGGCAGTCCGCCCGAAGCCCCTCCCGCAATTGCGGAAGCAGTCAAACGTGTATTTTCTGATGGGGCAGGCACACTAACAGACCAACAAGCAGCAAAGGTCTACTCTAATATCAATGAAAATACACTAACCTCGGTTATTTGTGCAACTCCTCGCGACAGCATCACACTTACGTACATAAATGAAGGCCAAAGTATACAATTCGAGAAAGCGTCTCCAGGTCAGCAAGCATCAGCATTATTAAGATTACTGCTCCGGCAAGAAGCAGGAACCCTTATCATCGACCAACCAGAAGATGATCTCGACAATCGAGTAATGATGGAAATTGTGCGCTTAATTCGAACATCAAAGACCACCCGCCAACTAATCTTCGCCACACATAATTCAAATCTCGTTGTGAATGGTGACGCCGACAAGATAATTGTCATGAGAGCGACTGCGCCTGAAGATCGAGCTCCAGCTAGCGCTGCCAAAATTAGAGTAGAAATAGATGGCGCCATCGAAACACCAGTTGTTCGAGACGAGATCACAAAAATTATGGAAGGTGGTATGTCCGCTTTCGCCTTGAGATCACGCAAATACGCAAAATGATCGTGCTTTTGCTCAGCAACATACCTTCTTAAGACTGTGCTATAATACCGCCATAGATTGGGAAATATGGCGGTATTATAAAACCGCAGAAAACAGCCGAAAATGAACCGCCATAAATCCCCGCCAAAACTATAAGGGGAATTGTATGAAATATGGCTATTGCAGAGTATCGACTTTAGGACAGGATTTACAGGAACAGGAAGACGCCTTGATGGCCTTGGGAGTCTCAAGGACCAACATCTTCAAGGAGAAGATTTCCGGCGCCGTGAAATCTGACGACAGACCACAATTCGCGAAATTGCTGAAGAAGCTCCAGACAGGTGACGAACTGGTCGTCATGAAGCTCGACAGACTCGGAAGATCCACCCTCGACATCCTGACCGTCCTCCAGAATATCAGACAGCAGGGTATCGCGATAACCATCCAAGGGGTTGGCACCATCAGAGATGACATGATGGGAAGCCTAACGATGAACCTCCTTGCCTCTTTCGCCGAGTTCGAACGCGCCCTCATCATCGACCGTACCCAATCTGGCAGGAAGAGAGCCATGGAGAGTGGCGTCAAAATGGGCAGGAAACCCAAGCTCAGCAGACAAGCTCAGGAAGCTATCCGCAGACGCTACGGAGAAGAGACCGGGACTGCTTTAGCCAAAGAGTATGGGGTCGGCCTGAGAACCATTCAAAGGGTTACAGCGTCCTGAGGTTGTGGCGCATTGAGGTCATGATTTTCGGAAACTCGATAGAATCCCCACCATCAAAAAAGACCTCTTGATTTCCCCACAACCTTTCTCCAAACTCCCACCCCATACCCACTTGAAGGGTTTTGTGAAAGCCGCAGTTTTCAGCCGTTTTTCGAGTTTGTGACCTGGAGAAAAAACGAATCGGAACCGATTCGAATCCCACTCTCTCCGCCACCCCCCTTTACAATCTAGCTTGAACTCGCACCACAAGTAGCGGATTTCTGCGGATATCCTCTCATTTGGTGTTGCATCCCGACTCATCAAAATGCACCGTATCCCACAGCGCGCGTGGTATGGAGTGTGGGAATAGATGGGCCGGTTATCAGCGACCTCTGTAAAAGCCACTAAAGAGCCTGGACGCTACGGAGATGGCGATGGGCTTTATCTCGTCGTGACGCCGTCAGGCAGCAAATCTTGGGTTTGCAGAGTTCAGAAGAACGGCAAGCGACGGGATATCGGATTAGGCAGCGTCAAGAAGGTGCCTTTGGCTCTTGCTCGGGAGCGTGCTGTTAAAACACGGATGCAGGTCGAGGTCGGAATTGATCCTGTCTCAGAGCGCCGAAAAGAGGCCGGGATTCCTACATTCCGCGAAGCCGTCTCTCTGGTCTCCGCCGAGAACAAGGCGAGCTGGAAAAATCAGAAACACCGCGCTCAGTGGTTGTCCACGCTGGAGCGCTATGCCTTTCCCATCATTGGTGACCTCTCCATTTCAGAGCTCGACGGGCACCATGCGCGCGATGTTGTTGCACCAATCTGGCTTGAGAAGCCCGAAACAGCGCGCCGGGTCCGTCAGCGCATTGGCAGCGTCGTGGATTGGGCTATTGGCAAAGGCTACCGAACCTTACCGTTGCCGCTCGCAGCAATGGACAAATCTCTCCCGCGAATCAAATCCAAGCCCGTTCATCATGCAGCATTGCCCTATGCTGAGGTGCCGCAATTTCTGGCTTATCTCCAAGACGGTGATTCGATCGGTCGCTTAGCGCTGTCCCTCTCAATCCTCACGGCAACGCGCTCTGGCGAGATCCGGGGCGCAACGTGGGATGAGATTGATTCCGAGAACTCTCTCTGGACTATCCCGGCCGAGCGCATGAAGGCCGGCCGGGTGCATGTCATCCCCCTCTCGCCGCCGGCACTTGCTCTGCTACAGAAAGCTGCGACCTATCGGGAGGCGCGGAGTCCTCTGGTCTTTCCAGGGCAACGAGGGGCGAGGCCCCTGTCGGATATGACGCTGACTAAAATCTGTCGAGACGCCAAGATCGAAGCCGTTCCGCATGGCTTTCGATCGTCTTTCCGCGACTGGGTTGCAGAAGAAACCACCTTTGATGGCGATATCGCCGAAATGGCCTTGGCTCATGCGATCGGAAACAAAGTTGAGGCCGCTTATCGCCGGGGAAACTTGTTAGAAAAACGGCGTGTCATGATGGATGCTTGGGGTGATTATGCCTCAGGTACAGCGGAAAATGCTGATCATGCATAATCAGTATCAAGAAGATGATATCTACAACGAGGCTGCAAGGCGGGTAGGTCAGGGAGACATTGTTTCTGGGAAAAAGATTGTAAAAACATACACAGAAAAAACACTAAAAGAAATAACGAAATTAAAATCTAAATATATTCCCGTATCTATTTTTCTAGGATTCGCCCTGTCTTTTTCTATTTTTGCATATATTGATCACTTAACGGAGAATAGATTCAAAAATATTTCTTCTCCATATTTCGTAGTTGTTATACTTTTCCTTTTAATCATGGTCTTTATTTCCTTTAATTTCGGAAGAGTTGCGCAATATTTATTTCCACTTTCTAAGCGCCTACTATCAGAACATCGGAATATCCCCCCTGTCATCGAGAGCCTTTTCGATGACTTGAGAAATGGCTCGTGGGAGGCTTCGATCGGCGGAAAGCAGATGCCCTCGTACCCGTTGGATAGCCCTTGGCGCATGCTTCTTGTCGGGGGAGCAGATGTGAGAGAGCGACGCCATGAGCTTTGGTGTCTATTTGGAGATAAGCTTTCTGGGGATATCCGTGTTCGCAAAATACCTAGTGGTCAATATCCCACAGATAGACCAGACATTGGTTCGATACACGTCCAGAAGGGCATGCAGGAGACGACTGAAATTGCTCTTGAGGACGTAGCACTCGAAGGTCACGGAACTCACAGCGACACGGATACGGCGATAGAATCATCCGCCTATGCTGCGGAATTAATTCAAGGCAGCGATATTGTTACGAGAGAAGGCAGGCTGCTTGAGGAATTTCGGTCTATCTTTCCTGAGCAATGCAATGATCTGATTGAAAGCCTTCGAGGGCTTCACTTAACGCGTCAATTAAAACGGTCACGCAAGTGGCCGGGTGAAAACCGTGAGAAGTGGCTGATCATCTTCCAAACCTGTCATGAGGTCGCCAAGATCACTGAGAACGGCGGATCCGTCGGAAGTCGCCTGATTGCCGACTGTGTGGCCGCACTGAGCCAAGCCAAAGCTGAAAACCGAATCAATGAAATGGGCCTAAATACAGACTCCCAATCGACCGAGTGGGTAAAAGGCTTTGTGCATAACGAGAAAAACTATGGTTGGATTTATGAAGGAATCATCAGGTTCAACGGCTCTCGCGAGATAAAATAATCAAAAAAATATCTGAAAATCAAATACTTATAATTTAACTATTATTTTGACGAGGTAATGGAAGGTTAAATTCACACAGCTCGGATTGCACCTCATAGGGTCGGCATCGTTCCAAACGAAACAGGATAGACCACGATGCATAAATCCGGCCCCCATGCTTTCCTCCTCACGATCGATGATGTGCTCCGCATGACGGGCTACCGCAGCCGATCGAGCATTTATCGCCTGATGAAGCGCTCCCAGATCCCGCTGCCGATCATGGTAGGCGGAGGCCGCGTCCGATGGCGCTCCGGCGATATCGAGCACTGGCTCCAGAGCCTCCCGACCCAATCCTACCGCTGACAGCCTGAGGCGGCGCTTGCCTCGTTCAACGCCGCGCCGATCAGCCCTCCCAGACATTTCTCCCTTTCTCTGAGTTTGCGTCCCTGAACGCGAAAAGGATCT
>NZ_BMCH01000009.1 GCF_014635085.1 Asaia siamensis | reverse complement strand
AGTGGCGAAAAGCGCGGAATTGCAAGGCTATCGCGTCACAGCCCTGGCCCCGACCGCTTCAGCCGCGCAAGTACTGGGAGATGCGCTCGACAGTCGAGCCGATACCTTGGCGCGGCATCTTCTGGCACCAGGACGCCCCAGCTCCCAGCCTCAGCTCTGGATTGTCGATGAGGCGTCGCTTGTCTCTGCCAAAGACATGGCGAAGCTCTTGAGCACAGCGCAGAGCCATCGGGCGCGGGTGCTTTTGGTAGGCGATATCAAGCAGCTTGGCTCCATTGAGGCCGGAGCCGCCTTTGAGCAGCTTCAAGAAGCGGGCATGGAAACGACTAAGCTGACGACGATCTTGCGCCAGACCAATGCGCATACGAAAGCGGCTGTAGAGGCCAGTTTGGAGGGGAACGCCAAGAAAGCATTGGAGGTCCTGGATCGCGGCGGCGGGCGTGTCGTGGAGATTGCCGGTCGCGAAGCCCGTTTTGCGCAGATTGCCGAAGATTATGCCGCTCTTAGCGCAGAGGAACGCCAGAAAACGTTGGTCATTGAGCCCTCGCGTGAAGGACGAGATGCGCTGACGCAGGATATTCGGAAAAAGCTCATTGAACGCGGGCAGCTTGGGGCTGAGGCTCTCAACGCGACGAAGTTTGTCTCCAAAGATCTGACAAAAGCGGAGGCCAAGCGGGCGAAGAGCTATGAGGCGGGAGATATCGTGCGCTTTGCCAAGGATTACGCGGATAAGGGCATCTCTCGGCATGGAGCCTATCGAGTCATCCAGGCCGATGAGGCTAAGAATGTGCTCACGCTTCAAGGTGAACGCGGACGAGATCTCGCCTGGCATCCCAGGCAATGGGGAGCGGGACAAGCCCAAGTCTATCGCGAGGAACCACTGGAGCTTCGCGTGGGGGACCGGGTGCAGTTTACGCGGAACGACAAAGCAGCGAAGCGCGTGAATGGGCTACTTGGGGACGTGATCGCAATCGACTCAAGCCAAGGCCTTGCCCGCGTCAAACTCCAAGGCAACCGAATTGAGACGATCAGCGTCGAGAGCGCACGAGACCGCCATCTTTCTCATGCCTATGTCTCGACTGCTTTTGCCGCTCAAGGACGAACAGCGGATCGGGTGTTTGCCAAGGCAGAGAGCGCGCTCTACACAGATGACCGCTCGAAGATGCAAATTGGACTCCAAGAGCGTGCAGGAATATCGGCCCGCGCGCTTAAGGAACGCGGGGCCGATATTCAGGCGGGAGAGCACAAGGCGCGAGAAAAGGCTCAGGACGCCAGTCTCGCTCTGTGAGGTACGCCATTGTGCCTGTTGCACTCTTATGTAACCAATTGAGCCATGCTTTGGCCGTTTGAACTTCATCGATCCTATCATCGTCGCAATGACATTCATGCGCGCTTTGGCGAATGTCCGAGCACGCAGCAAAGCCGTGCGGGACTACGTTCTGGCACGTGCTGCGGGGATGTGTGAAGCTTACAGAAATCCGGCTCCGTTTTTGACCCCCTCGGGGCAGCCCTATCTCGAAGCCCACCCTCGCGCAGCGCGACATCACCGGCCTGTTCGAGGAGAAAATGAAGCACTATCACTCGGCCAGGAGGCAAAATGCATAAACATGATCCGGTTCGACAGATCAGCTTCATTCAGCAGGTGCTATCGCAAAACCGTAAACCAATCGGCTTCTTCCTCGGTGCAGGCTGCCCGCTCTCAATCCGTGTCAATCAGCGCGAGGAGGATGGAAAGAGTATCACCGACCCGCTGATCTGGGACGTCGCTGGATTGACGAAGGTGATCGCTAAGAAGCTGTCCGGCGGGGACCACGCAAAGCCTAAAAGCTGGGACAAGCTCGTTCAGATTGTTGAAGAGGATGGCGGCAACAGCGGCAATATCGAGCTTATCCTCAGCCGCATCCGCGTGTTCGCGAGCGTCGCCGGCGTCGGAAATGTGCGCGGCCTCACGGCAGCCGAGCTGAAAGAGCTCGATGCTGAGGTCTGTCAGGTGATCTCCGACGAGGTCAACCGTACGCTTACGGCAAAGGACAGCCCTTATCACAATCTCGCGATTTGGAGTCGCTCGATCCGTCGTGAGCGGCCTGTCCATCTCTTTACGACCAACTACGACCTTCTGATGGAGCAGGCGCTCGAGGAAAGTTCAGCGCCTTATTTCGACGGCTTCATCGGTGCGCGGAAAGCTTTCTTCGACCTTGGCGCTGTTGAGGATGAGGGCCTATTGCCGCCGCGATGGACCCGGCTGTGGAAAATTCATGGCTCGCTCAATTGGCGCTTGGAGAATGAAACGGACGTCGTTCGAACCGATCAGAAGACCGATAAGCAGAGCTATTTGATCTACCCGTCGCATCTCAAATACGACCAGAGCCGCAAGATGCCCTATCTCGCGATGCTTGATCGGCTGAAAGCCTTCTTGCTTGCACCATCGTCGCTGCTTTTCATCTGTGGCTATTCCTTCGCAGACGAGCATATCAACGACGTCATATGCCGCAGTCTCGAGGCGAACCCGACTGCGCATGTCTTTGCCTTTGTTCATGGTGACCTAGAGACAGAGAGCTATAAGCTAGCGCGCCAGTGTGCGCTATCGACTCCAAATCTGAGTCTGCTGGGTTTCGACAAGGCCATCATCGGCCTGACACTGGGTGACTGGACAGGCGACAGTGCGGATGATCTTGTGCTGCCGCCCAACATCCTCGTGAAGGATGGCAACAAGGTCACTGTGCGGCTCGGCGACTTCGCAGCGCTCGGCGCACTGCTGCGTGGTCTCTCCGGCGATAGGACGAGCGATGATCCAGCCTGAATTGGCCAGCCGGGCAACCGTCATCGGCACAGTCCAAGACGTCAGCGGCACGTCCGTCAGTGTCACCTTGACGTCCGACCGCTTCTCGGGCCTGAGCTTTGTCCACGGCCAGGGCCACAAAATCGGCCAGATCGGCAGCTTTGTTAAAATCCCGATTGGCTATGTAGACCTTTATGGGATCGTGTCGCAGGTGGGCGCCAGTGCGGTTCCCGAGAAGGTCGCACTTTCAATGCCCAACGGGCTGCGCTGGATGACGGTCCAACTGATTGGCGAAGGGTATAGGACGGGCCGGTTTCAGCGCGGCATCTCGCAATATCCTACCTTCGAAGACGAGGTTCATCTCGTCTCTGAGGCAGATCTTCAAGCGATTTATGGGCGATCGGACAAACAGAATCATCTGGTCCGGGTCGGTCATGTGGCAGGCAGCGAGTCGATCGACGCCCTTGTCGACGTCAACAAACTCGTGACGCGCCATAGCGCGGTCGTCGGGACGACAGGCTCGGGTAAGTCGACGACAGTCGCGGGGCTGTTGAACGTCTTATCGGATAAAAGCCGCTTTCCGTCGGCGCGGATCGTCGTGCTCGATCTCCACGGCGAATATGGCAAGGCACTCGGCGACCGAGCGAATATCTTCAAGATCAGTCCGGATGCTCGCAACCCCAATGAGCATCGGTTGTGCATTCCCTTCTGGGCGCTGAGTTTCGATGAGCTCATGCGGGTGACGTTCGGAAGCCTTCCGCCTGACGGCAAAGCGCGCAATATCATCCTTGAACAGATTCTTGAGGCCAAAATCGCGAGCGTGGTCGCGCAACCTATCAAAGGTGTTGATCCGGCCAGCATTACCGCCGACAGCCCGGTTCCTTTCTCGCTCAATAAGCTCTGGTATCAGTTGTATTGTCGAGATTTTGGCACCTATTTCAGTGCCGACAATGCTAGCCCCCTCGACCCGGCCAACTGGGCCTACGAGCTCGACGCTTCACAAGCAAAGTTAGTGGGCGACGCTCAAGCCGGCATCCCGCCTCGCTTTCGTAAGGTCAAGAATATCGGGGCCGATAAGGAGAAGATCAATTATCTACCTGATGGAATCAACATAAGAGGGGCGCTCGAGGCCCTCGGTGCCCGGCTTCGCGTCGCCCGGTACGACTTCTTGCTAAAGGCAGGTGACTGGCATCCCGAGCTCGATGGGAAGACGACCAAGACGCTTGCGGAGCTCGTCGGACATTGGCTCGGTAGCGACAAACCGATCACGATCCTAGATCTATCGGGCATTCCCTCGACGGTGACTAACGACATCATCGGCAACATCCTGCGTGTCCTCTATGATGGCCTGTTTTGGGCCCGTAACCTTTCCGAAGGTGGGCGCGAGCGCCCGCTGCTCGTCGTGATGGAGGAAGCCCACAGCTATCTTGGCGACGACGGAAGCAGCTCTGCTTCGATTGCGACCCAGCGCATCGTCAAGGAAGGCCGGAAATATGGTATCGGCGCGATGATCGTTAGCCAGCGCCCGGCCGAGATCAACCCGACGATCCTGTCGCAATGCGGGACCTTCTTCGCGATGCGGCTGAGTAATGCGACGGATCGCTCGCATGTGACCAGCGCCCTTTCGGATAATCTCGAGGGTCTGACAAGCATGCTGCCGGTGCTGCGCACCGGCGAGGCGATCATTCTTGGCGAAGCGGTCCGATTGCCAATGCGCACGATGATCCAAGCCCCGCCTCGAGACCGTCGCCCTGACAGCCAGGATCCGCTTATTTGCGACGAAGCCGCGCCGGACGATTCGATGACGCCTGGCGGCTGGAATCTTCAGACCCATATTGCCGCAGACTATCGCTATTTCGTCGAGAACTGGCTGCAGCAAAACCCCGTATCCTCCCCCCCTCTAAAGAAGGAATGATCATCTATGGCATGGCAAGATTTCGCGCCCTTCACCTCTTCAAATATCGCGGCGATCCGCTACGACGAGGACCAGTTGCTGCTCGAAGTCGAGTTTCTCAACAGCACCCGCTATCATTATTACGAGGTTCCGGTGCATATCGCACAAGCCTTCGACCAAGCGCCGTCAAAGGGTAGTTTTCTAGCCTCAACGGTCAAAGGTCATTATCGTTACGGTAGGGTTTAATATGCCACTTGTTAGCCTCGATCAGAAAAATGGTCGCGTTCAGTTCAGTGCCTTTGAGGTCGAAAACAAGATTTTGTTCGAGTTCTTCAGCAAGGTCGCCGTTGTCGATCGCGACGAGCAGCTCCACAAGGCGCTTTATATAGGCGTCCTGGCACTCATGGAGGACCGGCTCTCGAGCTTCCTCTCGCGGACAGCTAACGAATTGGGGACCGAGCTCGAGAGCCTGAAGCTCATCTTCGATATGAAGAAAGAGATTTTCTACCGGTCGGCAGTGAAGGGTGTGCTCGCCGAAGCTGATATTGCCGACTTCCTGTCGGAGTTTTTCGATCGCCAGAAGCTCGCCGACCGGATCGAGCTGACCGGCGACCGTGCCGGTGCGATCCGCCGAAACAAGACGGGCGACATCGTTTGCCATCTTGCCAACGAGAGCGGCAAACGGATCGTGATCGAATGCAAATTCGACAGGACCATCCGACTCGGCGACATCCAAACCAAGGATGTTTTCACCAAAAAAGCTGATACCGCCTGGAGTCAGCTAATCGAAGCGCAAGCCAATCGCGACGGGCAGGCCGGAATCATCGTCTTCGACGCTTCTCTGGTCGACAACAGCATCCTCTCCGCCGTTCAGGACCTGAAGTTCCTCCCAGGTATCGGCTTGATCGCGATCATTGATTCTCAGAAGGGCGATTACCGCAACCTCGCCATCGCTTATATGCTGGCGCGCGACATCGCGCTCAACGCGAAGACGCTGGAACTCGACACCGACGTCCTCAAGATCCTCGTGAACCGGCTGATCAAGGATGCGCGCGACATGGCGCTGGTAAAGCACCTCGTTACCGCCAATATCGACAATATGAAGCAGATCCTCGCGCAGATCGAGAAGGGGATCCTTCTTGCGGAATTCAATCAGCGCTACCTCATCAAGTTCCTTGCTGAGGGAACCCTGACCAAGGAAGACTTGCTCGCTTTTTACACAGGTGAAGAGGTCAAGGAGCGTTTCCGGCTCGTCGAACGCGAGATCGGCGACCTTTGCGCTTGAGGCGTCAAAATGTCGCCCCTGCGGACGGCAATCCCCCATGTTAGCGCAATGAACTTGCCAGTTAGCTCTCGGCTCCCGTCGGTCACCTCACGATGCCGGTTAGGCAAAAACACTGATCGTCGGCTCCTGCCAAGAACGGCCATTCGACCCAGCGCTCCGGAACGGCAGGATAGTCCTGAAATCTGTCTATCGCGGTTCGCTTGGTAATGTCGGCTTTCGGGCGATGGCCACAGCCGCTTGGATGTCTGACATGAAGGCGTAAGCCGACATACTGCTAGTCCTTCCAATAAGGACCGCGTAAATTCTTTATCACTGTCAGGAGACAGACGCTTTCCAACACGGATAATGACCAACTGCGACCGAATTGTGAGATTTCTGAATGTCCGGTTTTATCTTTCCAACGTTAAAAATTAATGGATCTTACAATGGAAAATAAAATAGAAAAACTAGGTAGATACGAAAAGAAAGAAATACTCGAGTTATTGAAAAGAGCATTAAAAAATGTAAGTGCTGATTATGTTTTGTTGGGACATCCAAGCGAATTAGATATTTTCGTTGAGCGAGTTTTCGCATACGAACTTTATCACCAAATGAGACTTTTGTTTCGGGACAAACACGGAGTTGTGAACGGAGAATATAGAAAATATTTGAAGCTAATTCCCGATATAGACAACAACAAAACATATATACCTGATTTAGTTGTTCATCAGCCGAGCACTTTGGATCGAAATTTTTTGGCTATTGAAATAAAAACCTCCCCTAGTCTCAATAGAAACGATTTAAAAAGGGACCTTGGAAAACTCGAATTTTATACGAGACCTCCTAAATTAGAAGGCCTTGGGTTTCAACTTGGAGTGATGTTGATAGTAAACTATGATATAGAGAAAGAAATAACCTGCGATAAATCTCTTAAAGACGAACTAAGAAGTTTCCTCGAAAAATACCCCAGAAATTCGATTTGGACACTTTCTTTTGAAAAAGAAAAAGACGGTATATTTGTTCCAATAGTAAAAACATTCATGAGTGATAGCCCAATACTTTGCAATTAGCGTTCGTGGATACAGCTAACCCAGCTGAAGCGATTGAGACGAAGCTGAGATAGGACTGTACGGTCTTGTCGTATCTGGTGACGAACCTCCGCCAGTTCTTGAGCCTGTTGAACATGCGCTCGATGCGGTTCTTCAGCTTGTAAGCGTGCCGATCATGACTGGCAGGGTTCCGCCTCCCACGTTTGGCCGGGATCACCGGACGGGCACCGGCATAGGCGATGTCGGCGGGGATCTGGCCGGCGTCGTAACCGCGATCCGCCAAGAGCTTGTCGAGACGCCCGCTGATCGCTTGGAACCGCGGTCCAGATCCCTGCTGATCATGAGCCTGTTCGGGCGTCAGGATGAAGGCGAGCGGTAGCACCCGGGCGTCGCAGCGGGCATGGCGTTTGGTTGTGAACCCTCCCCGTGATCGGCCGAGCCCCTCGGTCGGCCCAGCATCTTTTTTATCCTGGCAGCGCAGTGATGTTCCCGAACCAAGGTACCGTCGATTATGTCTGCCGACCGGTCGCGGCCAACCAGTTCCGCCAGCGTCTCCAGCAGCGCATTGAACACACCCTGCTCGACCTAGCAGCAATAGCGCCAGAATATAGTGTTCCACTTGCCGTAGCAGCTTGGAAGATGGCGCCATTGCGCGCCTGTCCGCGCCATCCACATCATACCGTCGAAGAACCGCCGATTGTCACCAACCGGACGGCAGCCACGCCCCGTCTCAACCGGCAGAAACAGGCCGATCAACGCCCACTCCGCACCCGTCGCCCCAATCATCTCGTCCAATGCCGCCTCCAAGTGGCAGCGTTGAATCAATCCCGCTCACCCACGTCAAGCTTTGTCCACGAGCGCTAGAGGCTTGTTATCGTATCTCTGTGGCAAGAATTCTGCACCAAGCAGATGCGCTCAGCATCGACGGAACAAATCGTTAGGTGACATATTGTCCTGCCTGCCATGAAGCGCCATTACACCAGCTCTGACGGCAAGTAAGCGGGCATTAGCAGGCTTATCTTATAACGCGCCTTCAGAAGCTCTTGGTGGGTATTTTATGTGGGACGAAGATTTACAAATTATATAAAACTTATTATTATCAATATGATAAGAAATATTCGCGGAGGACACTTTCTCCGCCAGTGCCTTTACAGTAAAAATTTTAGGTTCCCACTTTGTGGCACATCTCAGTGCTACCCTAGGGACCTCAGATTTTGCAGGCTCCCGGCATGATTAGACGGCATCACATATGGTATGTCCGCATTCGTGTCTCGGCTAACCAATGCCAGATTCCAGAAGAAAATATTCAATTTTTACAAAAATTACGTGTGTATAATAATCTTCTTTTTGTACTGATTAATATATGTTGGGGAAGATTTACTTCCCCGCTTTGGTCTCACTGAAGATTCAGAACGGTGGTTCCAAGCCCTGTAGCGCAACAATTCGGGTCACTGTCTTTTTTGAAATGGTAAGTGACCTTCACTTTTGATGCAGACAAGAATTTTACATCCTTATCTTCTGGTGCTGGAGCATCTGCATAAGGCTTCTGGAAGACCTTCACCAGCTTCCAGCCACCATAGTCCTTGAATTCCGCATACTGTCCAAGGTGAACAGTACCTTCTGTTGGAAAGCCAAAGACCCATGCAACAGCAGTAGTCTTGTCGGGGCCATAAAAGACCCTGTAATTCATTTCCCTGCCCTGACAACTTCCACCAGGGCTATCACACGGGATAATCTTACCCGCATCAATAGCGCTCTTCACGGCCCTATCCGCTGGACTATTGGTATCACCAGGAAGTGAGCCGGCAAAAGCCATAGCTGGCATAAGAGAAATAGTAAAAATAGCGAGGATTTTTCTCATTTTCGAATACCTCTGATTTTGCTCAAAGATTGCCCTGAAGCTTGTGTGCAGAATTGTTTCGAAGTCAATGTGCGGCACCTCATTGCGAACATCCCATCCCTCGCCTGCTTTCTCGCCACGGGGATGCTCACGGCCACGCTCTCCCATCTCCTCACAGGCAGCACACGACCATGAAGCTCATTCATTTGGCCAGCTTCGCCTGTGGCACGATTTTCAGCCTGGAACTTATTGAAGGGAAAATGATCGATCCGGCTTCTGTGGCGGCATTTCTGGATCTCCGAGGCGAGTGGAAACCCGCACTCGTTTTTGTTCTCGCTGGCGCGTTTGCTATGGCATTAGGCGGCGTTCAGATAAGCCGTTACATGAGGCGCCCCTTGCTGGATGCGCCGTTCCAGTTTCCGACGACAAAAACGATCGATCGCAACCTCATCATCGGCAGCATGCTGTTCGGACTGGGCTTGGGGTCTGGTCGGTTTCTGCCCCGGCCCTGCTGTCGCAGCCCTTCTGACAGGTAACGCGAAAGGGCTCGTTTTCCTGGCAGCGCTCCTTGCGGGAATGGCCGCATTTTCCCGATGGTCGCGACGGAGATGAGCACGACGCAACACATCGCTGCTTTCATAGCACGCCAGGACAAGAGCGCGGGTAGGCAAGGCGCATTTGCGCCTGAGAAGCTTTCTACAACAGCGCGATTGATTGTCTGCACGTAGAAAGCGGGGATACGATCATGCCCCCGCTTCCCCGCAAACCCAGCTACCTGTGGCCCCGCCAGGCCTGCGGGCTGGCGGGCTCTGTCTCAGCACATGGTTTAGCTGATAGTGAAATCAGACACCTTCAGATCGGTTACACCCAGGAATGTAATCTTGGCCGTACCATCAATCATGACCGACGTATTACCGCCAGACACGGTAGCAGTATTCAGAATATTCTGGGCCGCGGCGTCGCTGCTGGAAGGCTTGTAATTATACAGGAAGAACTTGTTATCTGCTGCCCGGAAGTCAGTGATCGTGAAACTGCCTGCCGTATGGTTGGCCAGCATACCAAACATATTGCCTGCGCCCGATCCACCAGTCACCGTTGCGGCAACCGTTGAGGACGAAACCCCCGTAAAGGCCGTTCCGAAATAGAACTGATCCGAAGCCGTTCCGCCAAGAACAGTCTGCTGGCCTGCGCCAGTCCAGGCAGAAAGCCCCCCTGCAACATTGCGCCCGTCGATCATCTGGTTGCCGGTTGTATAAGGCTGGTTCGCCGTGAAAAGCAGACGAGAAGCCGAGCTGAGGGTAGCCACCAATCCATCTGCGCCGAAAATCGTGCCGCTGCCCGCAGCAATCGAGGTCTGGCCCGTACCCGAGATGAAAGTCAGTGCCCCAGAGACGCTGATATTCTGATTGCTACCATGAACGACCTGCAGATTACCTGCAGCCGAGATGGTGTCGCCCTGCGTACCCGTCACCGTTGCCGAGCCGGAGCTCACATTCACGACTGACGACGTTCCGCCATAAACCGAACTGTTATCGCCAATTGTGATGTTATTGCCCGAAGAGAAATCCATGACAGCAGCATTGGTCTTCAGATTGGCAACCGAATTGCCTCCCTGCAGGGAGACTGTATCAATCGCGCCAGCTGCGCCGTAAATGGTGTCCGTGCCAACAGAGGTGACGAAGTTATTCGATCCACCGAGATAGATCACGTTGTTACCGGTGCCGCCCGTGATCGTATTGGTCCCGCTCGCACCGTAAATCGTATCGTTGCCTGAGCTCGTGGCGATGTTCCAGTTGCCAGTCGAGTTGGAGGCATTGAAGACGTTATTGCCCTGCGTACCTGCGTAGCTGCCTGAGCTGTTGCCCACCTTCACGGTCGAGCCATACTGATCAGCTGCAACGATATTCAGATAGCTGGCTGTGTTCTGGGTCGTATCGAGCGTGACCGCACCACCAAGTGTATTGCTGCTCGTCGAGGCAATCACGATATTCGAGTAGTTTCCGGAAACCCCGTAAGAGCCAGCCGTGTCCACGATCGCCTGAGACGCTTTCTGGGAAGACACGAAGCTGTTCGAACCCGTCGTCAGGATGGAATTGTCGAGAGACCCGGCAGCGATCAGTGACTGCAGGCTGGATGCATAGCTCTTGGCCATCGCACCGGCAGTATCCGAGGTCACATAGGGAACATAGACAGTGTTGTTGACACCTTTGACGACGAGATTGGGCATGCTGACCTCTGATTTTGTTGCTGTTGTGGTGCTGCCGGTGCCTTCTTCCGGCGTCATCGAGACGATGGGGGCGGTATTCGACTGATCGGCATAGCTGACCGTCTTCGAGGTATCGTAGGTAATGGTCGGGTCTTCGACGTTGTAATTTCCGGTCACGTCGGTCGAGAGACCGGTACCCGTTGACTCGACGCCGATATAGGTTCCACTCAGATACCAGTTACTCAGGTCCTGCAACTGGCTCGCCAGGCTGGGATATAAACCCACCATTGCCTTGATGGCTGCCATCAAACCCTGGTTCAGATCGATTGTGGTCTGGTACATGACCCCGTTATTCGAGGGATCATTGGGATTGATATAGGCTGCCTGCGAGCCCGAGACATTATAGATTGAACCACCGAGAGACTTGGGCAGGCTGACATAGGTCTGCGGAACACCCTTGTAATCGACGGTCTCAAACTGCAGGAACAGCCCGAAATTCATTGTCGCGCTGTGAAAATTAATCGTGAAATTGATACCAGCCTGATAGGTACCGGTCGTGCCTGAGTAGTTGCTGATACCCTGATTGAAAGTCGCGGTCAGCTGGTGATTGAAAGAGTATTGCCCGTCTACCGCCTTTACGGCCGAAAGCTGAACATCCAGCAGCTTCCCACCCTGTGCAGCGAGCTGATAGATGTAATGCCCATTATCCGGGTCACGAAATACGTTATAGCTCGTCTTGCCAGCTACCGAGGTGGAAGAGCCCTGGGTCCAGTGACCGACAGAATAACCGAAATTGTCGTCCCATACCTGGCTGTCGTCCCCGGCAGACGGATCAAGTGCCGTTGCACCGTTCCACTGGATAATAGCCCAGTCAGGCGAACTCCCCCCATCAAGATCGGACAATTCGTCATTATAAACGATGGCACCATTCACGACCTGCTGAGTATTCATGATAAGATTGGGGCCGTCTACACTAGGGTCAGTATAGACATCAGTCAGTGTCTGTTGGTTACTGGTGCTCATCGTTAATCCGACTTTCTATCAGCTATATGTGACATACACGCTTCAAACTCACGCTAGTTTGCTATTTGTGTCTTTAAAATACCTTAATTTGCAAACAAAATGATCACTGGAATGTGATGATAATTTACATGCCAATACAACAACGATATTTCAAAGATTTCTCAATACTATCTTGTATAGAAATAAGAGATTAAAGAGAAATTTCGAAAAAAACCTCACGCAAAAATGAATTTTGCGATTTTATTATGTATACCGCAGCCATAGTTGTTAAACTTCGTCAACAAATATCCCGACAACCGTCATCTGTAATAAACGATATGTGCTTTATCGACGACTATTTCGGATAACGCTCCGCCTCGGTCCTCATTTGCGGTGATTTCGACTAATTTTTAAATATTGATGAATGGTGACAAATAGGAAATTTTCGAAACTTTTTGAGGCGATTCGAAACGCTTCTTGCGCGTGGGGAGCCCCTCCGTCCTCAAAATGATATTTCTGCCGTCGGGAAATACGGAGTCCCGCCAGCGTCGGCTCGCGATCCCGCCCTCTTTCAGAAATATTTTGTCATAGTTCTGTTGCGATTCTGGAGACTTAGGTTACCTGCCAACCATAAGACCCGGCCAGCTCAGGAACGTTATCTGCACTACGCTGGCATCATCCTGGGTGATTTGAATATTGCCACCTTAAGCCCAGACGCTGGACAGGCCCGGGTTCACGGCATGACAAGGCGGTGCAAATACAACGAGCAGCATAAAAAAAACCCCGGCAGAGCCGGGGTTCTCATATGACGCGGCATTATACCGCAATCACATCGCCATAATCAGCGCGGTGCGAGCACCATGATCATCTGACGATTCTCGAGCTTGGGCATCTGCTCGACCTTGGCCTTCTCTTCCATCTCGACACGGATACGCTCCAGCATCTTGATTCCGAGTTCCTGATGAGCCATTTCGCGACCCTTGAAGCGCAAGGATACCTTCACCTTGTCGCCTTCGGCCAGGAAGGAGTTCATCGCGCGCAGTTTGACCTGGTAGTCATTTTCGTTGGTGCTAGGACGCACCTTGACTTCCTTGATCTCGATAACCTTCTGCTTCTTGCGCGCTTCGTTCTTCTTTTTCTGCTGTTCGTATTTGAACTTGCCGTAGTCGAGAATCTTGACGACCGGCGGCTCAGCCGTGGGGCTGATTTCCAGAAGGTCGAGTCCGACCGAATAGGCGCGTGCAAGAGCATCGCGCGTTGTCATGACGCCAGCCATTTCGCCGTCGGCGTCAATCAAGCGCACCTGAGGAACACGGATTTCCTCGTTAACTCGGGGCCCTTCACGGGTAGGTGCGGCCTGCATCGGTGGTCTAGCTATGGTCGTCTCCTGTCGACGTTTTCGAACAAACTTGCTGTCGGCACTTCAATACGCGCAAGGCCGGCAAAAATTTCATCACCTTAGCGTGACGAAATTAACGTCCTGTTTGCGGGAAGCCCGGTGCCCCGACATAGGCTCGAAACACCGGAATTGCAAGGTTTGCGCGCTCAGTCGTCGCAGGTCAGCCCTGCAGGCGGCGCATGTCCGGCGCCTGTGCCTCTTCTGTCAGTAGGGCAAGCGCCTCGTCGAGACCCAGGATCTCCTGCGCGGCTCCCCCCAGACGACGCAGCGCCACCTTGCCCTCTTCTGCCTCGCGACGTCCCACGACCAGGATCACCGGCACACGCGCCAGAGAGTGCTCACGGATCTTCGCATTGATCTTCTCATTGCGACCATCGACCTCGACCTGCAGCCCTGCTCGACGCAGCTTCTCGGCAACTTCCTGCGCGTAGGGCTCAGCATCGGTCACGATGCTGGCGACCACGACCTGGGTCGGGGCCAGCCAGAGCGGGAACTTGCCTGCAAACTGCTCGATCAGAATACCAATGAAGCGCTCGAAGCTGCCGAGGATGGCGCGATGCAGCATGACCGGGCGATGACGGGCGCTGTCTTCACCGATATAGGACGCATCCAGACGCTCAGGCAGAATGAAATCCACCTGAAGCGTGCCGCACTGCCAGTCACGGCCGATAGCGTCTGTCAGAACGAATTCCAGCTTCGGACCATAGAAAGCGCCCTCACCCGGATTGGTCTCGAACGCCACACCGGCAAGCGCACAGGCTTCCTTCAGAGCATTTTCAGACTTGTCCCATGTCGCATCATCGCCGGCGCGTGCGTCAGGACGATCCGAGAACTTCACGCGGAAATTCTCGAAGCCGAGATCGCGATAGACCTCGTCAAGCATCGCGACAAAGGTCGCCGTCTCCGCAGCAATCTGCTCTTCGGTGCAGAAGATATGCGCATCATCCTGCGTGAAGCCGCGCACGCGCATGATGCCATGCAGCGCGCCCGAGGGCTCATAGCGATGGCAGGCACCGAATTCCGCCATACGCAGCGGCAGTTCGCGATAGGAACGCAGGCCATGGCGGAAGATCTGCACATGGCACGGGCAGTTCATCGGCTTGAGGGCAAGCGTCTTGTCCTCATCCTCGACAGTCGCGATGAACATGTGCTCGCGATACTTGTCCCAATGCCCCGAGGCTTCCCAGAGCGCACGATCCACCAGCTGCGGCGTGCGGACTTCCTGATAGCCATGACGGGTCTGAATACGGCGCATATAGTCCTGCAGCACCGTATAAAGACGCCAGCCCTTGGCATGCCAGAAAATCTGGCCCACGGCTTCTTCCTGAATATGGAAGAGATCCATTTCGCGCCCGATGCGGCGATGGTCGCGCTTTTCGGCTTCCTCAAGCTGGTGCAGATACGCATCCAGCTCCTTCTGGTCGCGCCAGGCCGTGCCATAGATGCGCGTCAGCATGGGGTTGCGATGGTCGCCACGCCAATAGGCGCCCGCCACCTTCATGAGTTTAAACGCCGTACCGATATCGCCCGTGCCACGCATATGCGGGCCGCGGCAGAGATCGAGCCAGGCCCCCTGACGATAGATCGAGATGGTTTCGCTCTCAGGCAGATCGCGGATCAGTTCGGCCTTGAAGCGCTCACCCTTCTCTTCAAAGAAGGCGATGGCCGCATCGCGATCCCATTCCTCACGCTCGAATGGGGCATTTGCTGCAATGATTTCGCGCATCTTGCCTTCAATTGCCTCGAAATCCTCGGGCGTGAAAGGCTGATTGCGGAAAAAATCATAATAGAACCCGTCCTTGATCGACGGCCCGATCGTGACCTGCGTGCCGGGCCAGAGCGCCTGAACGGCCTCGGCCAGCACATGGGCGGTATCATGGCGGATCATCTCGAGAACGATATCGTCCTTGCGCGTGATGAAGCGGATGGCCGCATCTTCGGCGATTTCTGTCGACAGATCGACCAGCTTGCCGTCAAGGCTCATCGCAACGGCAGCACGCGCCAGACCGGGACCGATCGAAGCCGCGACTGCCGTGCCGGTCGTGGCACCGTCGAACGTACGGACGGAACCATCAGGCAGGGTAATGGCAGGCATGGACTTGCGCTCCTGGCGTAAGAAGTAAGTGAAGCTGCTCTAATGGCCCCAGTTCAGGCAAGCCGCAACCCTGGAAACGTCCAGATCACGCAGATCGTCCACCGCCAGAACGCGCATCTGCCCGGGCCGCACCCCGTTCGGAGCCGTCAGACGCGGGTTGCTCTCTGCCGAAAACAGCACGAGTGATGGACACCCCATTGCCCCTGCGAGATGCATCGGGCCGGTATCGTTACCGACGGCAAGCGAGGCGCGCGCCAGTATGCCGCCCAAGGCCAGAAGATCCGTCTTCCCCGTCAGATCGAGCGCGTCGGGAACCTGCTCCAGAATGGCCGCACCAAGAGGACGCTCGGCCTGCGTCCCTGCCACCACGATTGTCAGCCCCTGATCCTGCAGGGATCGCGCGAGCGTCGCATAATGCTGCACCGGCCATCGTTTTGCCGGGCGATGCGGCGCGGCCCCAGGCACGAGCACAGCATAGGGGCCAGCGATCTCAGGCCCTTCGCGACCCAGCCAGTCAAGATCGATGCCCGTCACGTCGGGCACGCCCAGACGGGCCAGTTGGTCGCGCTGTCGGGCGACACTGTGCATCGCATCGCGATAGGGATTGTCGTGGGGATAGGCCCCACCTCTGGCGATACCGCTCCAGCGTTTCTGCCCGGCAAGGAGGAAATAACGCGTCGTGCGGCCTGACGTCTGCAGATCGATCACGAGATCATGCCCGCGCAGCTGGTTTCTGAGACGCAGCAGGCCAGCCGGATTGCTCCAGCGCGGCCGTTCGTCGAGACTGACATGATCGAAATAGGGACTGGCCAAGGCCAGGGCCTCGAAAGGGGCCGTCGTCAGAAGGGTGATATCGGCTTCGGGCCAATGCGCCCTGATAGCCGCGAAGGGGGTCAGAGCCTGAATGAAATCTCCCAGCGCGCCGAGCTTGATCACGAGAATTCGAAGCATGGATAGATCCTAGCCGAGACCGTGTTGCGGTGATACGCCGGGTGTTTCTTGCAAGCCCGGAAAGCAGCCATGTCCGACAGGCCCTCTCATATTCTCTCTTTCGGCAGCGTCAATATCGACATTACGGCGCGCGCCGAGCGTATTCCTCATCCGGGCGAGACGGTTCATGCCGCCAGCTATGCCACGGGGCTGGGCGGCAAGGGTGCCAATCAGGCCGCCGCCGCCGCCCGTCTGGGTCAGGGATGCGGCCTGCGCGTCTATATGGCTGGCCGCACCGGCACCGACCAGTTCGGCACGCTGGCCCGCACATTGCTGACGCCCTTTGGCGTCGATCTCTCTGCACTCAGGGAAGATAAAGCCCACCCGACCGGCGTCGCGCTCATCACGGTCGATGCAAAGGCCGAGAATATCATCACCGTCGCCGGCGGCGCCAATATGGCGCTCGATCTGGGCGACGTTGAAACTCATAGGCCGCTCATCCAGACAGCCTCAGCACTGCTGCTTCAGCTCGAAATACCGCTCGACATCACCATCGCCGCAGCCGAAGAGGCGCGTCGTGCCGGAACACTGGTCATTCTCGACCCTGCTCCTGCGCCCGAGGCAGGATTGCCCGAGGCCCTATGGAACGCGCTCGATATCGTCACCCCAAACGAAACCGAGACCCGTCTTCTAACCGGCATCTATCCGGAAACGGAAAAGGAGGCAGCCAAAGCCGCCCTGAAGCTGCAGGAGCTGGGCGCAACCCATGCCCTGGTCAAGATGGGCGCACGCGGCGTGTATTATCGCAGTGGCTCGGAAGAGGGCTTCGTGCCGCCCTACAGGGTGAGAGCTATCGATACGGTCGCCGCAGGCGATTGCTTCAACGGCGGACTGGCGACGGCCCTGACGCTGGGTAAACCCTTCGCTGAGGCCGTTCGCTATGCGGCAGCCAGCGGCGCACTGGCCACAACGCGCTTGGGCGCAGCAGAATCGGCCCCGGAGTGGCAGGAAGTCGTCTCTCTCGTCACAACCGGCAGCATCTCAGATCACGGCTGAGCCCCCGTAAGGTGCGGCCTGCCCACTTCATCCGGCAGGCCGCACCGGCAGACTCAGTTCTGATCCGGGTCAGAATCCATGACGGCCTCGTCCTGACGGGCGAGATAGGCCGCATGGCCATCAGGCGAGAGCGCGATGACCTGATCCCAGTCATGTCGCGCTTCGGCATAGCGGGCGAGACGCGCCTCCAGAATACCGCGCTCTAGCAATGCCTCGATATTGTCATGCTCAAGCGCCAGCGCCTGATTTGCATCGGCCAGCCCCTTTTCGTTCTGGCCGAGCTGACGATAGGCAGCCGCCCGCATGACGAGCGCACGCACAAGAAACGGATCTGTTGCCCCGCCGGGCACGCCCGGTTCTGGTAAAGTGCCCAGAGCTGCGACACCCCCGGCAAAATCATTCTGCATCGACAGGCTGCGGGCCAGAAGCAGACGCAGGCCAAGGCGGGACGGATCACGTTTCAGCGCCAGCCGCGCAGCCCGCTCCGCCGCCTTGCCGTCACCGGCGAGGAGCCAGGCTCCCGCCTCCTGCTCGGCATAGCCGGCATCCTTTTCCGCTGCGTCAGCCTGCCCCTTCCGCTCATGAGCCGGAACCGCAGAAAGTGCCTGATATTCCAGCGCCGCATCACGATAGGCCCCCAACGCCAGATCTGCCTGGGCAAGACAATCATGGGCCTCGCGCCCGCCGCCATGACGCAGCCATTCCTGCGCCTGTTCCTGCACAAGGTCAGGGGTATCGGGCAAAGGGGCGATACATTGGGCAAGGCTTTGCGCAGGAGCATGAGCCAGAGCAGCTCCTGCCCACAGACTGCTTCCTATCGCCAGAGCACCAAAAGCATGTTTCATACGTTGTGATTGGCGCGGCAGCGCCTCAGCGGTCAAGCGGGAATGGAGCCTTCATGCCACCTCACCTCGTCATTCTCGGTCAGGGCTATTCGGCAAGCGCCGTTTCGACGCTTCTGCGTGCACAAGGCTGGACTGTCACAGGCACGAAACGCGCCCCTGAGGCAGAATCGGGGCTGAAGGCCTTCGATGCTGTCGAAACCGAATTACTCAGCGCTACGCATCTTCTGGTCAGCGCCCCGCCGGGCGAGGCGGGTGACCCGGCCCTGCTCCGCTACGGCGCGATTCTTGAAGAAGCCCCCCATCTGCGCTGGATTGGCTATTATTCAACCACGGGCGTCTATGGCGACAGGCAGGGCGCCCGCGTTGACGAGAACACGTCGGTAGCCCCCGGTCAGACGCGCAGCGCGGCACGGGTCAAGGCGGAACAGGACTGGCAATCCCTTGCTACCAGACGCGGACTGGCCTGCGATATCATGCGCCTGGGCGGCATCTACGGCCCCGGTCGGTCTGCATTCGATACGCTCCGTTCCGGAAAGGCGCGCCTCATCGACGCGCCCGATCATTTCTTCAGCCGCATTCACAGGGATGACATTGCCGAGGCGACGCTTGCCGCCATCGAAACAGCCCAGGGCTGTCGTATTCTGAATTTTGTGGATGACACCCCCAGCCCGCAGGCAGCCGTCTTCGAAGAAGCCGCACGCCTCAGCGGTGCAGCGCTGCCGCCCAGACTGACGCTCGAGGCCGCATGGGAAGAGATGAGCCCCATGGCCAGAAGTTTCTGGGCAGAGCGCCGTCTGGTCGAAAGCGTTCTGACAAAGCAACGCCTCAACAGGGAGTGGCGCTATCCCAGCTATCGCGAAGGACTCGCTGCCATTTTCGACAGCGAAGAAAATCGCTCGGCAGAGTGACGGCAGAAAGCCCATTTCGTCAGCGGCGCGTGAAGAAACCTTCAATGTGGGCTGGTCGCCCCGATCACGGATACGCTAAGGCTTGTGACTTGTGCCAAGCCTCGGGGGCCATGATCATTTCACGTTCCATTTTCTCGCCCCTGCGCGCCCTGTGCCTCGTGATGCTGCCCTGCATGGTCTCTGGCTGCATCACCATCGGACCCTCACGTCTTTCCCATGATCAGCTCGATTATTCCCGCGCCCTTGGCGAGGCGGAAAAACATGCGATGCTGCTCAATATCATCCGTATCCGCTATGCTGACCCGCCAACCTTTCTCGATACAACGCAGGTCATTGCCGGTTATCAGTTCAACCGGTCGGTCAATGGCGGCTTCAACGCCTTTCCTTCCGGCGTAGGCAGCTATCTGTTCGGCGGCAGTACGGCGACACTCCAGGAAAGCCCGACTTTCACCTATCAGCCCGAGACAGGGCAGCAATATGCCGAGAACGTCATCCGGCCGATCTCTCCCGTGGTCATCATGCCGCTCAGCCTTGGCGGCCTGCCGATCGACACCCTGCTGCGCCTGACGGCACAATCGATCGACGGTCTGTCAAATGTCCGCGCCCTTGGCGCGGGCCCGACCGGCGGCGGATCGGTACGCTTCTATCTGCTGCTGCACGATCTGCGTCAGCTGCAGATCCAGGGCGCCATGACGATCCGCATCTCGACCGATGCCCCCAAACCCTCCGGCGATCAGCCCCCCTCCGGCTCGGCAAACAAGCCCTCGGGTTCACAGCCTGAACACGCCTATCTTGTTCTGACGGCGACGTCAGACCCCGCGCTGACCACCATCCAGATGGAAGTGCGCCGCCTGCTGCATCTCGACGCGCATGCCGAGGAAGCCGAAATCGTTTACGGGCCCTATCCCAAGGTGCCCGGACAGATTGCCATCCTGACGCGTTCAATGTTCGCCATGCTGTCTCAGATCGCCTATGAAATGGAGGTGCCTGAAGACGATGTGAAAGAAGGCCGCACCCTGCCGACGATCAGTCCTGTCGGCATCGAGACGCGTCCCGATGTCGTGATTCATTCGGGCAAGACAGCCCCTGAGCATAATTACGACGCCGTCCATTATCGCGGGCGCTGGTACTGGATCAGCGATGACGATTTCCGCAGCAAACTCAGCTTCACCATGATGCAGATCCTGGCCGCCCTCGCCGCCACCAGTCATTCGCCCGGCGCCGTCATCACCATTCCGGCGGGTTGAACAGAAGCTGCAACGGCGCAGCGCGTATCGTAAGCGCCCAGTTCACCTAAGATCGGGTCCAGCCCCCACCCAAGGCCCGATACAGCCGCGCCATCGATACCGCCACCTCGGCCCGCGCATCCGAAAGCGCACTCCGGCTTTCGAGCAGTCCGTTCTGCGTAGTCAAGACGTTGAGAAAATCTCCCGCCCCCTGAGCATATTGCAGCTGCGCTACCTGAACGGCCGTCTCACTTTCGGTAACCGCTTCGCTCAATCGGTCGTGGCGCTCCTGTGCAGTGCCCAGATCCGCCATCGCATCATCAACTTCCTCCCAGGCATGAAGAACCGTTCGCTGAAGCGCGATCGCTGCCTCCTTCTCCTGCAGACGCCGCAAGGCGAGCTGTCCGGCCAGTTTCCCGCCCTCGAACAGCGGGATGGTCACTGTCGGGCCAAAACCGTATTGGCGCGACGCCCAAGAGCCAAGACCGCTGAACTGCAGCGCCTGAACATCCAGACTGCCCGATAGGGTGATGCGCGGGAAAAAATCGGCCATGGCCACGCCGATCGTTGCCGTCGCCGCATGCAAACGCTCCTGGGCGGCGCGTATATCCGGCCGTCTTTCGGCAAGCTGCGAAGGTAATCCTACCGGAATGGACGCCGGGAGCGGAGGAATGCTCCCATGGCCTGCAAGGCGCTGTGACAGGGCGCCCGGTTCGCGTGCCATCAGAAACGCCAGGGCATTGAGGAGATGCACCTCTTCGCGATGGAGCTGGGGCAGACGCGCCTCGAACCCGTGAAGCTGCCCACGCGCATAGGCGAGGTCGAGTTTTGTTGCCGTGCCCTGCGTCACGCGCAGAACAGTCAACTCGACACTATGATGGGCGATGTCGAGGCTTTGGTGCGTGATCTCGGTTTGCGCCTGCACATTGCGCAAGGCGATGTAATCCTGCGCGGTCTCGGCCATGAGCGAAACCAGCGTGTCACGCTGCATCTCCTGCATCGCTTTCATCGAGGCTGTTGCGGCTTCGACCTGACGGCGCACATGTCCCCACAGATCGACCTCCCAGGACGCACTGAGCCCATACTGGGGCAGGTTGAAGGCAGGATTTCCCTTCGGCCCGGCTGCGGCAGCGGGACCGAACCCCTGCGTTCCATCCGCTATCTGCGCCGGGTCACGGTCCGCTTCAGTGCCGAGCAGGCTCAGGATACCGTTCGTGCTGGCGCGTTCGCGGGCATAAGAGGCAGCGCCCTGCGCATGGGGCAGACGCGCTGCAGCCGCGATCCTGCGTTCGGCGCGGCTCTGTTCGAAATGGAGGGCCGCTTCCTTCAGGTCGAGATTGGCCGTCAGCACATCCTGTTCCAGCGCCGTCAAAACCGGGTCCTGATAGAGTTTCCACCATTGCGCCTCGACAGGCGCGGTTTCATCCGGATGGCTTTTCCGAGGCGTCACGCTCTCATGCCAGTGAGGCGACACCGCAGGGTCGTGCTTCTGGAAATCAGGCCCAACAGAACATCCGCCAAGGATCACAGGAAGGATCAGCCCAGCCGTGCGGGACAGGTGTTTCATACCCCTCACTCCCACACAAAGCGCGCGTCGGCGGCATGAGCGCCATCACGAGACGAGCCAGTATCGATCATGGCCTCGACAGACATGCCGACGCGTACACGCCGTGCCAGAGGCTGCCCGCCGTCAAAGACCAGCTTCACCGGCATCCGCTGCACCACCTTTGTGAAGTTTCCGGTCGCATTATCCGGCTGGATAAGCGCGAAGGCGACATTCGTCGCTGGCGCGACACTATCGACACGGGCATGGAGAACCTCACCCGGGAAACTGTCGACCCGTATCTCGGCTTTCTGGCCGGTCTGCACATGGGCCATCTGCGTTTCCTGGAAATTGGCGATCACATAGGCCTCGCGAACGGGCACGACAGCCAGAAGCCCTGTTCCGGGGTGGACATACATCCCGACACGAACGTCACGCGCTCCGACCACCCCGTCGACAGGGGCAGTAATGGTGCAATAGGTCAGGTTGAGCTCGGCTTGACGTACAAGGCTTTTCGTCTGGGTCAGCACACCTTGCGCACGCTCACTCTCTGCGGCGAGCACAGCAAGCCCGGCGCGATCGGCGTTCAGGGTTGCCTTGTCGCGAGCAAGCCGCGCAACCGCCTCGCGCTGACGATCCTCGGCCGCCTGCTGCTGCTCGATCGTACTGGCACCTCCGGCCGAAAGAGCGCGATAGCGTGCTGCATTCTGTCGAGCGAAGAGCAGGGCAGCCTCATCCGCCTCGATTGTCGAGAGAGCCGCGTCGATCGTGGCTGACTGACGCTGCTGCGCAGCTGCGAGATTGGCGATATCGGCTTCGGCTGCGCGGTTCTTTCCCTGAGCCGTATCCAGCGCCGTGCGATAATCGTCATCTTCTATATGTGCCAGCAGATCGCCCGCATGCACTTTCTGGTTGTCTGCAACAGGCACCCGGTCAATTCGCCCCGCGACCTTGGGTGCCACACGCGTGAAATCTGCGGTGATATAGGCATCATTGGTCGATTGATGACGACCATCACCGATAAAGAAACGATCAGCGCTCCAGGCCAGACCGGTCAGAACGAGCGCGGTGCATCCCGCAAGCAGAAGCGGTTTCTTGTAAGCCATCTGAATAATTCCGTTACTGTGCTGCGAGAGAAGAGGGCACGGCCTGCGGCGAAGGCGGCGCAGGCAAGGGGGAGCCACGATCGGCTGGTGCCTTGCCGGGGGGATAGACGCGCCCGGGGAGAATGGCCGTCAGCACGACGAAGGCGGCGCAGATCACGACCACGACAAGCAGGATATCGACCAGAGCAAGCACCAGAGCCTGGCCAGACAGCATTTCGTGCAGGCGACCGGCCATATCGGCGCCGTAAGGGTCATGAGCCATGCCGGGATGATCCAGCAGCATGGTCGAATGATATTGTTCGCGACGGCGCAGCAGAGTCGAGAACAAGGCGAATGCCAGTGCATTGGCCATACCCTTGAGCATATTGACCATGCCCGAAATGAACGGCCCGTCGCTCGGCCCGAGTGCGAGCGTGGCCAGCATCAGCACCGGAATGACCACCATGGGCTGACCGAAGATCTGAAGAGCCTGGATGAGATAGAAATTGTCGCGCACCCATTCGGATGTCAGACCCAGCCCGAGCCAGGCAGACAGCCCCAGAAGGGTCATGCCGATCCCGAGCACCCATCGACAGTCGACCCGACGCATGTTGCACAGCGCCGCAACCAGAGGCAGCACGACAAGCTGGGGCAAAGCGACGGTCAAGGCGACGGGAGCCGCCTGAACAGGGCGGTACCCCTTGATCTCTTCCAGAAACGTCGTCGTGACCTCATTCATCAGGGCGCAGACGATCAGCACCGCCACGAGTGCCAGCAGAGACATCGTGATATTGCGGCTCTTCCAGTATTGCAGACGAAAGAACGGACTGTGGTGATGCCATTCATGGATCAGAAACCCGAGAAAGAGGGCCCCGCCCCAAAACGTCAGATGGGTGATGAGAGGCGACCGAAACCAGTCGAGCCGGTCACCCTGATAAAGAACCGTCACGATGCAGAGGATTGAAGGCGCACCGATCAGAAATCCCCGCCAGTTGAAGCCACGAAAACGCGAGAGCTGAACCGGGTCCTGCGGCAGCCCCCATGCGATCATGACAAGCGCGAGTGCGCCGAGCGGCAATACCTCCCAGTAGAGCCAGTGCCAGCCAAGGCGTTCGAAAAGCAGGGCTTCGAAAGGTATGCCGAGATTGGGGCCAAAGGTCGCGCTCATCGCGTAACCGCCTATGCCGAAAACCTTGAGCGGCGGTGGGAGATATTTCAGCATGACCGTCATGAGAATGGGCGGCAGACAACCGGCGCTCAGCCCCTGCATGGCGCGCAGGATGCCGATCGAGACCATATCGGTCATGAAGGGAAGTGGAAGCGACAGCAAAGCCAGTGCCGCCGTCATGAACAGGGCAAATCGATAGATCGAAAAGGTCATGTAGAACCAGGGCGTGAAGGCCATCGCCGCAATGTTGCAGGCCTCATAGACCGAGATGAACCAGGTTCCTTCATCGTGACCCAGATGCATGGCCCCGCGCAGATCGGACAGACCCAGCTCCGTCACATGTTCATTGAATCCCGCGACATGCACAGCCAGCAGCATGCCCAGACATCCGGTGATTGTCCGAAGCCCGAACGGGGGTATGGCGGCAGGAGGTGGCGAGGTCTTTGCCTCCTGCCCTGTGGGTGCGCTCATGCGGGGGTATCCTTTCCGCATGGTCTCTAGCGTCGCCCTGCCGTGCCAATAACCCGCAATCCAGGTAAAAAACCCTTCCACCTGGCGTAAGGGTGCGGCAGATCTCTTGCATTCCGTGCAGCACATCCGGAGCCACACCTCATGACCAGAAATCTGCCTGCCAAACGTGGCTACTCGCTCGATCATCTCCGATGGCTTCAGGTTCTGCTTGAAGAAGAAAGCGTCACGCGTGCCGCGAAAAGGCTCAAGGTGAGCGAGGCTGCCACAAGTCGCCACCTTGCATCCTTGCGAACGCTTTTTGGCGACCCCTTGCTGGTCCTCTCGGGAAGGCAACTCGTCCCGACGCCTTTCGCTACTGATCTGCTGGGAAGGGTACAGACGGTTCTGGCTGAGGCGGAAGCACTTGTCAGCGCGCGCGCCCATCTAGATCTGTCACAGATTGCACCGCATTTCACGATCCGCGCGCGTGACCTCTTTATCGGGGCTTTTGGCAGCGCCATTGCGCAGAAACTTCGGGAAGCCTCTCCACGCTGTCAGGTCGTTTTTTCACCAGAAACAGAAGATTCGATCGGCGATGCACTCAGACGCGGCACGATAGATCTGTATATCGGCGCCACCCAGGATCTGCTGCCCGAAATCAAGAAACAGACCTTGTTCCAGACACGGTTCGAGGCGGTTGTCCGTGCCGGGCACCCGATTCTCGATCAGGAAATCACCCCACAGACTCTGGTTGCCTATGATCACATCAGCACCTCTCGCAAGGGGCGTGCACATGGACCTATCGATACCGTTCTCGCCGAAAGATATGGTCTTGAGAGACGGATTGCGCTGGTCGTACCCAGTGACTACGCCATGATCGAAACCATGCGCGAAACCGACATGATCCTGCCCTTGCCGGAGATCATCATTCGTCGCCTCCCTCTTGAAGGTATCGGGGCAAAGGCCTTTGCCTTTCCTTTTCCGCTTCCGGATCTGGTCAGTTTTCAGGCCTGGCACCCACGACTCGATAATGACCCCGTCCATCGCTGGCTCCGTGAAACCATCCTCTCGACGGTGCAGTCAGTGGTCAAAGCCCTGCGTGATCGACAGGGGACATGAAGGAGGTGGCCATACGGCTCGTTCTGCGAACACGAACCAGAAACTTCTTGCGAATAACCTCCAGACGATATCCTGTGATCGACAAACTGAGCATCTCATCAAACGTATCAGAGTTTTCACCGATATGTGTTGCTCTGTTCTGTTCGCGTTCAGGATAGGCTGCACACCCTGTCTCAAGGAGGATTCATGACGTCTCGTTCCAGACCCAGGCGCATTGGCGACTGGGCAACACTGGGCCTCGCCATCCTGATCGTTATTTTCGGTCTCATCTTTGTCGGTGGTGGCGGCTATCTTCTGAGCCTTGGCGGTTCTCCCTATTACCTGATCTGCGGCATCGTTCTGCTGGCATCGGGGGGGCTCATGGCCATGGGCCGTCTGCTTGGCGCCTATCTCTTCCTTCTTGCCTGGGCGGCAACGCTCGTCTGGACCATCTATGAAGCTGGTTTCGACTGGTGGGGCTGGCTGCCGCGCCTTTTCGGCCCGACGCTCATCGCCATTCTGGTCGTGCTCAGCCTGCCGGTTCTGCGTCGTCAGGATACGGTTCGTCCAGTTTCCCGTGGAGCCGTCTGATGCGTAAACCAGCCCTTCTGACCGCCACCATTCTGGGCGGCATGATTTCCGCCTCAATGGCTTTCGCGCAGATTCCGCCGTCCAACAGCACACCCGGCGAAGAAACGACTACTGCGGCCACGGCGCATAATGCCGGCGCAGGGCGCTTCGGTGGGCCGGCGCCCTCGGCCCCGCAGGCCCCCGGCGTCAATGCCGCCAATCTGCCCGACATCTCTGAGATCGGCATCAACGAGGTTCCGGCCGCTGTGCCGCAGATCGACGCGACACCTGCCCGCGAAGACTGGCCAGCCTACGGACGCGATTCCAGCCAGAACCGCTACTCGCCGCTCGACCAGCTGACACCCGAAAACGTTGGTCAGCTCAAGCGCGCCTTCGTCTATCATACGGGCAGCAAGCCCGGTCCGGGTCAGGCCAATAAATGGGCCGCCGAGACGACGCCGATCAAGGTAGGCAACTCGCTCTACATGTGTTCGGCCATGAACGACATGATGCGCATCGACGCTGCCACCGGCAAGGAAATCTGGCGTCATGATGCGGGTGTGAAATACCACTCCATTCCCTACACGGCTGCCTGCAAGGGCGTGACCTACTACACCTCCTCGACCGTTCCCGAGGGTCAGGCCTGCCATACGCGCATCATGGAAGCCACGCTCGACATGCGGCTGATCCAGGTCGATGCCGAAACCGGCAAGCCTTGCGAGGGCTTCGGTTTTGGCGGCCAGGTGAACCTGATGCAGGGCATGGGTGAGTCCGTACCGGGCTTCGTCTCCATGACGACCCCGCCTCCGGTCATCAACGGGATCGTCGTGGTCAATCATGAAGTCCTCGACGGTCAGCGTCGCTGGGCACCGTCCGGCGTGATCCGTGGCTATGACGCAGAAAGCGGCAAATTCGTATGGGCCTGGGACGTCAATAATCCCGACGATCATCACCAGCCCGAACCGGGCAAGTTCTACAGCCGCGGTACGCCCAACTCCTGGGCCGCCATGACCGGTGATAACGAACTGGGTCTGGTATACGTGCCAACAGGCAACTCGGCCGCCGACTATTACAGCGCCATGCGCACGGACAAGGAGAACGCCGTTTCCTCCTCGATCGTCGCGATTGACGTCAAGACAGGTGAGCCGCGCTGGGTCTTCCAGACAGCGCACAAGGATGTCTGGGATTATGACATCGGCTCGCAGGCCACCAAGTTCGACTATCACCACGAAGACGGCACGGTCACCCCGGCCCTGCTGGTGCCCACCAAGCGTGGACAGACCTTCGTGCTCGACCGCGCCACAGGCAAGCCGCTGCCGGAATTCCCGGTGGTCGAAAAGCCGGCTCCTGCCAGCACGATGTCTGACGACCCGCGCAGCCCGACCCAGCCCTGGTCGACCGCTTTCCCGCGTCTTGCCTTCCCTGATCTGAAGGAAAGCGACATGTGGGGCATGTCGCCCATCGACCAGCTCTATTGCCGCATCATGTTCCGCAAGGCGCGTTATGTGGGTGAGTTCACCCCGCCTGCCCTCGACAAGCCGAATATCGAATATCCCGGCTATAACGGCGGCAGTGACTGGGGCAGCATGGCCTATGACCCGGAATCGGGCATCGTCATCGCCAACTGGAACTCGACGCCGATGTATGACCAGCTCATCACCCGCAAGAAGGCGGATGCGCTGGGCCTCAAGCCGATCGACAACCCCAGCTACAACCCGGCTGGCGGCGGTGCAGAAGGCAACGGCGCTCAGGCCGACACGCCTTATGGCATCGTCGTGACCCCGTTCTGGAATCACTATACGGGCATGATGTGCAACAAGCCGCCTTACGGCATGATCGAAGCGATCGACATCAAGACCAAGAAGGTTCTGTGGTCACGTCCGCTCGGCACGGCACGCGCCAATGGTCCGTGGAACATGCCAACAGGTCTGCCGCTCAATATCGGCACACCCAATAATGGCGGTTCGGTCGTTACCAAGGGCGGTCTCGTTTTCGTCGCGGCAGCGACCGACAACCAGATCCGTGCCATCGATATCCGCACAGGCAAGGATGTCTGGTCTGACGTTCTGCCCGGCGGTGGCCAGGCCAACCCGATGACCTACGAAGTCAACGGCAAGCAGTACGTCGCCATCATGGCAGGCGGTCACCACTTCATGATGACCCCCGTGTCTGACCAGCTCGTGGTCTATGCTCTGCCTGATACGGCAGACCAGAAGCACTGAACCGCCAGGGGTCTTCCCCTTTGACGGTGCATATCGAAAAGGGTCGGGGGTTTTCCCCGGCCCTTTTTTGATGGCGTCCTCCCGTTTCCTCTCCCTGCGGCGCGCGCTTCATGCTACCGCCAGACCATGTCGCGTCTCTGCCCTCATATCCTTCAGGTTCTTCCGGCCCTCGGCACGGGAGGTATCGAGCAGGGCACCCTAGAGATGGCCGAGGCAATCATCGCCGCAGGAGGGCGGGCGCTGGTGGCAGGCGCCACAGGACCGCTCGTGCCGAAGCTGCTCTCCATCGGCGCCCGTCATATCGATCTGCCGCTCGGGCGGAAATCACCCTTTGCCATCTGGCGTCATGCAAAGGTGCTCGCCCAGCTCATCAGGGACGAACGCATCGATCTGGTCCATGCGCGTTCCCGTGCACCGGCATGGGCGGCGTGGCATGCCACACGGCGCACGGGCACCCCGCTCGTCACGACATGGCATGGTGTTCACAAGGCAGGCTTCCCCGGCAAGAAACGCTATAACGCCGTTCTGGCGCGCGGCAGACGTGTCATTGCCATCAGCACCTACATCGCTACCCGCCTGAGAGAGGAATATGGCGTGGGCGATGACCGGCTGCGCCTGATTCCACGCGGGGCCGACATGACCCGCTTCGACCCCGATATCGTCAATGGTGCACGGATTCAGGCTCTTGCAGAAAAATGGCAGGTGCCGCCGGGTACGCCGGTCATCATGCTTCCCGGTCGTCTGACACGATGGAAGGGGCAGCTTCTCCTGCTCAGGGCCATGGTTCATCTTCAGACGCAGCTTCCGGGACCTTGGCTCTGCGTTCTGGTTGGCCCGGCCGACCCCAAGGACAGCTATGTGCAGGAGGTCGAGGCCACCGCCATCCGGCTGGGCCTGCGCGAACGTCTGCGTTTTGCCGGGCTGTGTCAGGACATGCCCGCCGCTTATGCACTGGCCGATGTCGTTGCCGTACCGTCCCTGCGTCCCGAGCCTTTCGGGCGCGTAGTGATCGAGGCGCAGGCAATGGGGCGTCCCGTGGTGGTCTCGGCTCAGGGTGGTGCCATGGAGACGGTCATTCCCTTCCGCACCGGGCTTCTCGTGCCTCCTGACGATGCCACGGCACTGGCCGAGGCGCTGGCGCAGATCCTGACCCTGTCAGATGGCGCTCGCACCCTTCTGGCAGAGACCGCGCGCCATCACATTGCAGAAAACTACACCACCCGGCAGATGCAATCAGCCACACTCGCTGTCTATGATGAACTGCTCGGTGGCTGCCTGTCAGACCGCTTTCTGGGACTCACCTCATGACCACGCCGCCACGCACCACCCTGACCGAAAAGGCGCAAGCCGATCTGGAAAAGCGCCAGGCGCGTGAGGCCGCTGCCCTGCGTGCCAATCTGCTGCGTCGCAAGGCGCAGGTGCGCAATCGCGCGGTCAAGGCCCCCGAAGACCAGGAAGCACCGACAGGCCCCGGCCCGGCTTCATCCCCCTGAAAGGAACATGATCATGTCCAAGGTTCTTTATGCGACCATGCGCGCCCTGCCCGGCAAGCGCGAGGAAATTGCCCGACTGCTGACGTCTCTTGCCGATGACGTGCGCAACGAACCCGGCAATGAGCGTTTCGTCGTCTATACGCTCGAAGAAGATCCCGATTTCTTCCATGTCGAGGAAACCTATCGCGACGAAGACGCCTTCAAGGCCCATATGGGCATGGAACATGGCAAAATCTTCAATAATGCCATCAAGACCCTGGTCGAGGGCGGCGGCTCGAAGGTTGTCTTCCTGACCCATATCGCCTGATCATCCCTGGCGGTTTGCAGAGCCGTGGCGCTGGCGCTAGACCTGCAAACCCCGTTCTCCTCACCGTACTGGAAATCGCGCCATGCCCATCATGCCAGATAGCTGGATCCGTCAAATGGCCCAGGAAAAGGGCATGATCGAACCCTTCGTCGAGGCCCAGAAACGCGAAGGTGTCATTTCCTACGGCCTGTCTTCCTATGGCTATGACGCCCGCGTTGGCGAAGACTTCAAGATCTTCACCGATGTCGATAATGCCGTAGTCGACCCCAAGCAGTTCGCTGCCAACAGCTTCGTCACCCGCACAGGCGACATCACCATCCCGCCCAACAGCTTCGCTCTGGCTCATACGGTTGAATATTTCCGTATCCCGCGCGACGTCCTCGTGGTCTGCCTCGGTAAATCCACCTATGCGCGTTGCGGCATCATCGTGAATGTCACCCCGCTCGAACCCGAATGGGAAGGCCAGGTCACGATCGAGATCAGCAACACCACCAAACTGCCTGCACGCATCTATGCCAATGAGGGCATCTGCCAGTTTCTGTTCTTCCAGGGCGCCTCTCCCTGCGAGACCAGCTATGCCGACCGCGCCGGCAAATACATGAAGCAACTTGGCGTCACGACACCACGCCTCTGAAACCTGGTTGGCAGAGGGCCTTGCCCCTCTGCCTCTCCAAAAAGGCGCTGCCCCTTTTTCATTCCCTTGAGGAGTAAAGGAGCGACGGCGCGTTTGCTGGAGAGCGGGGGAGCGCGCACCCCCATTCGTCTGACAACGAACCCCCTTCCCAACGCCAAAGATGATTTTGAGAAGCATTCTCAATGACTTGCCGGAAGAGGTGCATTGGCAACTTTCGCCACTCCGGGCATGTTAGAGGCGTCATCACGGTTTTGGGAACGTACCATGAGCCAGACTTCTCTGCCCCCCGCCATCGACCCGGATTATCTGGCGCTGCTGGATTCCGATCGTATCTCGGGCCGCACCCGTCAGGTCATGGAGGAACGCGCCCAGACCAGCGACGCAGGCTACAAGCCGCGTCATCTCTCACAAATCGCCTATGACGTGCTCGGCGCCCTGTCGGCGCGCGTCCTTCCCCAGGCCGCCATCCTTCCGGATGCCACCATCAATATCGCTGCACGCATCGATTCAAGACTTGGATCGGCCGGAGATGGCTGGCGTTTTGCTTCCCTGCCACCAGATATAGAGGCCTATGAACTGGCACTGACCGGGATCGATACCGCAGCCAGGCAGCGTCATGGTGCCGGTTTCACCGGGCTCGACGCCGAATTGCAGGACAGTCTCGTCCACACGATGGCAGAAGGCGCCCTCAGCACGGAATCGCTCGATGCGACCCAGATGCGCGCCTGGTTTGCGGATCTGCGTGCGGATTGCGTGCAGATCTTCATCAGTCACCCGGCCGTCCAGGCGCAGCTCGGCATTGATGCCGTTTTCAATGGCGGCGATGGCGTATTCCAAGGCTTCTCCGCAATGGGAGAAGGCGTGAGCGAAGCGTGGGAACCCGAAGTCAAGGAGCGCGCCCGATGAACAGACGCCGCTTTGACGATCATGACGTGGTCGATGTCGTTGTTGTGGGAACAGGCGCCGGTGGCGCCCCACTTCTGGCCGAACTCGCCCGGTCCGGGCTGAAGGTGGTGGCGCTCGAGGCAGGCCCGCGCTTCGATCCGCGTCAGCACACGCCCGATGAGGCGACGGCCTCTGAAATCTACTGGCTGGAGGAACGCCTGTCTGGCGGAGCCAACCCGATGGCATTTGGCGGCAATAACAGCGGCACAGGCGTTGGCGGGTCGATGCTCCATTTCGGTGCCTTCATGCCGCGCATCGACGCGCGTGACATGCGCCTGCATACCGAAACAGGAAAAGGCGTGGACTGGCCTTTCGGTTATGAAACGCTGCTTCCCTATATCGAGCGTGTTGAACGTGAAATCGGAGTTTCCGGCCCCGAAAACTACCCGTGGGACCCCGAACGCCGCTATGCCTACCCGCCGCCGCAGCGCAATGGTGCCGCGCAGGCCATGGCCCGGGGGTGCAACGCGCTTGGTATTCGCAACGCCGATGGTCCGACCGCCCTCATCACCCGTGACTGGGGCAATCGCAAAGCCTGTGTCGGCTGTGGTGCCTGTCATCAGGGCTGCCGCAACGGCGCAAAATCCGGCACCGACGTTACCTATCTGCCGCTGGCCGTTTCTGCCGGGGCCGAAATCCGGCCGAACTGCTTCGTCCATGGTATCGAACGCGACAGCGCAGGTCGTGTGACAACGGTCGTCTATCGTGAGAACGGCGAAGACCGCAAGCAGCGCTGCGCTGCGCTCGTTCTTGCTGCCGGCGCGGTCGAAACAGCGCGTCTGCTGCTTCATACCGGGCTCGCCAACCGCAGCGGCCAGGTCGGGCGCAACTATATGGCGCATATCTCGACGCAGGTCTGGGGACGGTTCGACGAGGTCATCCGTCCCAACAAGGGCTATCCGTCGCTCACCATCACAGAAGACATGATGCGCCCCAAGGATGCCGATTTCGCAGGCGGCTATCTCATCCAGTCACTTGGCATGATGCCTCTGACATGGGCCACGGGCGTGGCACGAGGGCGTGGTCTCTGGGGCGAGGCCCTGACCAATTATCTGCGCGGCTATAACTATATGGCCGGGCTCGGTGCTCATGGCGACTGCCTGCCGAATGACAATAATCTTGTCACGCTGTCAGACGAGATCGGTCGTGCCGGTGTGCCCAAGCCAAAAATCACCTTCAGCTATGGCCCCAACGAACAGGCCATGCACGAGCATATGGCCCGCACCATGACCGCCATCTGGGAAGCAGCCGGGGCGAGGGATATCTGGGCCATGGACCGTGCCGCCCATATGATCGGCACCTGTCGTATGGGCACCGACCCTGATGACTCGGTCGTCGATCCGTTTGGTCGCAGCCACGATATCGATAATCTCTGGATCAGCGATCACTCGATCTTCCCGAGTGCTACGGCGGCCAATCCGGCACTGGCGATCATGGCTCTGAGCCTGCGCACGGCCCAAGCCATCAAGGCGAAATAAGGGGTTTCCGGAGGACGATGGCCCTCTGGCAGGGTATAGGGCCATCGCTTCCTTTTGAGCCTCGCGGGGCGCTGCCCCGCCCCTCGGAAAGGGGCGCGCCCCTTTCATCCCCTCTTTCGGAAAGCTCTTTCTTCTGATCAGAGAGACGGTCGAGCTTGGTTATTCGCTGATGCGCTCGATATCGGCGCCCACGGCGGAGAGCTTGCGATCAACGGCTTCATAGCCACGGTCGAGATGATAGATGCGGCTTAGTGTGGTCTCACCCTGCGCACCGAGACCCGCAATGATCAGCGAGAAAGATGCACGCAGGTCGGTTGCCATCACCGGCGCACCCGAGAGATGATCGACGCCACGGATAATGGCGGAAGAGCCATGCACATTGATGCGCGCGCCCATACGATTCAGCTCAGGCACATGCATGAAGCGGTTTTCGAAAATCGTCTCCGTCACCATTGAGGCGCCCTCCGCAACGGCAAGCATGGCCATAAACTGGGCCTGCATATCGGTCGGGAAGCCCGGATAGGGCTCGGTCATAATATCGACCCCCTTGAGCGGGCCATTACGACGCACACGAATGGCGTTTTCTTCCTCGAGCACTTCGACGCCCGCTTCCTCAAGCGTGCGCACCACGGCACCGAGATCGCGAACGCGGCCACCGATCAGGCGCAGATCACCGCCCGTGATACCCGCTGCGCAGGCATAGGTGCCGCATTCGATACGGTCGGCCATGATGGCGTGTTCGGCACCGGTCAGCGCCTCGACGCCATCGATCACCAGCGTACCGGTACCAGCACCAGCGATACGCGCGCCCATGCGGTTGAGGCACTCGACCAGATCGCTGATTTCCGGTTCGCGCGCGGCATTGACGATCTCCGTGCGCCCCTTGGCCAGCGTCGCCGCCATCAACAGGTTCTCGGTAGCCCCGACAGACGCGAAAGGCAGAAGGATGCGATCGCCCACCAGACCGCCAGGGGCACTGGCATTGATATAGCCGTTTTCGAGACGAATCTTGGCGCCGAGGGTTTCGAGGCCCTTCAGATGCAGATCGACCGGACGTGTGCCGATGGCACAGCCACCCGGCAGCGACACACGCGCCTCATGCGCACGCGCCAGAAGCGGGCCAAGCACCAGAATCGAGGCGCGCATTTTCGACACGATATCGTAAGGCGCTTCGACGGATGTGATAGGGCCACCGATCGACAGTGTGCGCCCTTCTGCATCCACCGGCTCAACCGCAATACCGTGCTGGCGCAAAAGCGTCTGCATGGTCTCGATATCGGCAATTTTCGGTACGTTGGAGAGAATGAGGCGTTCAGAGGTGAGAAGCCCCGCGACCATGAGCTTGAGACCGGCGTTCTTGGCGCCACCGATCACGATCTCGCCTTCAAGACGCCTGCCGCCACGTATAATGAAACGGTCCATGATCTGTCGCTCCTGAAGGATGAGGCTCTAACGGGAAAGTGTCTTCTCTCCCCCTTCATCATGGCGGCGTCAAGGCATCAATTGGGCAGGCGTCGCCTGGCTCGCAACTCAGCCACCACGGGCCAGAACTTCAAGCGCTGGCAGGTTGAGCAGGGTGATCTGCGTGACCTGGCTGATCGCTATCAGCTTTTCGCGCTGAAGCGCATTGAGCGTGCGGCTGACCGTCTCGATGGTCAGACCGAGATAATCGGCAATACCAGTACGACTCATCGGCAGATGAATGACGATTTCACGGGTGGGCGAGCGTTGATGCTGCTCCAAAAGAAAGCTGGCCAGACGCTCGCGTGCCGTCTTGCGCCCGAGCAGCATCATGCTTTTCTGCGCCTGAACCAGCTCACGCGAGGCTTCTTCCATCAGACGGTTCTCGAGATCGGGAAACTCGCGCCGCAGGAGAGCGAGGCCCGAACGGGAGAAGCGACAGAGCGAGAGCGAGCCCAGAGCTTCTGCGCTGAACGCATAGGTTGCGCCGCTGGCCAGCCCGAGAAAGTCACCCGCCTGAGCGAAGCCCATGATCTGACGCCGACCATCGGGCATCAGCGAGAAAAGCTTGGCGTGACCCGAGGTGACGATGAAGAAATCGCTCGCCGCTTCCCCTTCCTGAATGAACGTCTTGCCCGGCGAGACAGCAAGCCGATGAGAGTATTGAGCGAGTCGCGCCATGTGATCCGGATCGATCACGGAACAAATACTGCGTGATCGCGCTTCGCAATGGAGGCACTGCCCGCAACTGCCGCAAGATCCGAGCATGCTGATACTTTCCCTCGTCTGGGCATCCATGGCGAAAAACAGTCCTCTTTTTTATTCTTATTCTTGATTCGTTAACATTAAGTCATATACTGTTGCTAATTCCCCACGGTCATCAGCAACGTTGTCATGGCTTTGATATGGATCAAGGCGTCGCATCATAGCGCATGGTGAGTGAACGTCACTGTTTAATCACGGATGACGTCGATGAAGACCTCTTTCAAACTTTCAAGCGCTCTCCTGACCGGTTTCGTCGCTGCTGCTGTCGCAGCACCGGCCGCTCAGGCCCAGACGACCCCGGTCGTCAATACGCCGGTGACGACCAATATGGTTCTCGCCCCCCAGGCTCAGGCCATGGCTGCGCCCCATTCGTCGAGCGACGATTGTGGCCTGTTCAAGACCTGCTCCACCACCAAGATCGGTCTGGGCAAGGGCGACTTCATCGTCCGTCTGTCGGCTCTGGGCGTCATCCCGCAGGATCGTGACAGCAAGCTCTGGCTGAACGGTGCCGCCATTCCCGGCCGCGTCAAGACCACCAGCCAGGTCATGCCGGAACTCACCTTCGAGTATTTCTTTACCGATAACATCTCGATCGACCTGATCGCTGCCAGCACCCGCCACGAAGTGGCTGCCAAGGGCACGCCGCTCGGCAACATCGATGTCGGCAGTGCCTGGGCGCTTCCCCCCACCATCACGCTGGCCTGGCATTTCCGCCCTCACAAGCGCTTCAACCCCTATGTTGGCGTGGGCGCAACGCTTGCCTGGTTCCACAACGTGTCGCCCGCTGGCGGCCTGGTGCAGAAGCTCAATGTCGGCGTGACGGGTGGCCCGTCGGTCAATGTCGGTTTCGACTACCAGCTGGTCGGCAACTGGTTCTTCAACGTCGATGCCAAGCAGATGTTCATGCGCATGCATGCCTGGGCCAACGACCGTGGGTCGGGCGCCTTCATCAAGGCTCATGACTCGCTTGACCCGACGGTTGTCGGCGCCGGTATCGAATACCGCTTCTGATTTCTCCTCCCCGGGAACATTGGAATGGAAGAGGCTACCCGTCAGACGGGTGGCCTTTTTTTTGCGCGAAATTGCCGCCAGGCCCTGTAACAGGCCTGTCATACCCAAATCACCGAAGCTTCACACACCGTAACGAACTCTCCGAATAGGGTGCGCCGCGTTCGAGCCCGCCTTAAAGGAAAGTTTACTGATGAAGCTTCGCAAGCAGCGCCATGCCCTTACGCTGTCTCTCTTCTGCTCTCCCCTCGCTTTGCTGAGCGCAACCGCTCATGCCGCAGAAGCGAAGCTTCCCGTTCATCAGAATACGGCACCGGCCTCGCAGGTCCACGCCCAGAATGCCTCGCGCAAGGCAAAGGCTCTGGTTTCTACCGCACCGGCGGAAGAGGTCATCGCGACCGCACGCCGCACCCGCTCGGAGCAGAGCGTCGGCCACACGCAGCTTCAGCGTATCCTGCCGGGTGTAAGCCCGCTCAAGGCGCTGCAGATCCTGCCCGGCGTCGTCTTCAACAATGCCGATCCCTGGGGCAATAACGAGCAGAATTCCTCGCTTTTCATCCATGGCTTCAACCAGAACCAGCTGGGCTATACGCTTGACGGCATTCCGCTGGGTGACCAGGCCTACGGAAACTATAACGGCCTCTCACCGCAGCGCGCCGTGATCAGCGAAAACGTGGGCAATGCCACAGTGGCGACCGGCTCTGGCGCCCTCGGCACGGCCTCAACCTCCAATCTGGGCGGCACATTGCTGTTCTCCTCGCTCGACCCGAAGCAGAAGATGGGCGGTCAACTCGATCAGACGTTCGGCAGCTTCTCGACCTTCCGCACCTTTGCCCGTTTCGATACCGGCAATTTCGGTAACGGCAACTCGGCCTATATCTCATGGGCCCGTCAGGATGCCCGCGCCTGGGATTTTGCCGGTCATCAGGGCGGCAATCAGGTCAATGCAAAATTCGTGCACAAGGGCAGCAAGGACAAGATCACCTATTTCTTTGACTGGTCCGACAAGGTCGAACCCAATGAAGACGGGATCGTGCTACCCAACGGCTATGGCACCTATGTGCGCCCCTTCACCTATCCCGATTTCACCTACGCCAAATCCTATCTGAACTCGGCTGCCTACAAGAATGCCGGGCTGAATTATCGCAATTACTACTCAGCCGCCCAGCGTGAGGATTTCCTGACCTATCTGGGCTGGCAGCATGATTTCAACGCCAATCTGCATTGGGACAACAAGCTCTATTACCATCACAACCTTGGTGAGGGTGTGGTGGCGGGGCCGATCACGGCTGCCGGTCTGCCCACGCTGTTCAGTGCCTATTTCCCGAACCAGAGTGCCAGCCAGCTCAGCAACGTGTTCGGCGGGTCGGGCTATGCCACCCGCACGACGGAATATTGGGATAACCGTGGCGGCCTGCTCACGACGCTGCGTTACAAGCTGGGCCATCACGACCTTGAGGTCGGGGGCTGGTACGAGCGCAACAACAACACCCAGGCCCGTCGCTGGTATCCGCTGGATGCCAATAATCCGACGACGCCTTATGATCGCCAGCAGGATGCGCTGATCAAGCAGTACACCAACTATTTCTATACCAACACCTTCGTCACACATCTGCAGGACAGCTGGAAAGTCACGAAGAACTTCACGCTCTCGGCAGGCTTCAAATCCGAGCTGGTCTACACCAACGGCACGCTGCCTGTGGCTGGCAAGCCAGGCTCACTCTCACCTGCCACCGCCGTGACCGTGCCTGGCGGCACGATTGCCGCGGCCAAGCCGTTCCTGCCTTCATTCGGTGCCTTGTGGAACATCACGCCGAACGAGCAGTGGTTCGCCAATATCCAGGAAAACATGCGCTCCTATCAGAGCGCCGGTTACGGCAATGCCACCCCCTGGGGTGCCACAAGCCAGGCCGCTTTCGAGGATTTCAAGAAGAACGGCAAGGTCGAGACCTCATGGACCTATGAGACCGGCCTGCGTACCCATCACCATGTCAATCTTGGGCCGCTGACCGATATCTCGGCACAGGCCGAATATTACCACGTGCATTTCTCGAACCGTCTGGTCGCCATTGCCACCACGCAGTCGCTGTCTTCCATCATCGGTTCGGCCACGACGCTCGCCAATGTGGGCTCTGTCACGACAGACGGTATGGATTTCTCCTTCACCGCGCAGTTCGGGCCGCATTTCTCGCTCTATAACGGGCTGAGCTATAACAAGTCGGTCTATAACGACAATTACAACTCCGGCACGTCCACCATCCGCATTGCAGGCCGCAATGTGGCCGGTCAGCCTGACTGGACCGAGAAATTCGTCGCCACCACCAACTGGGGCAATTTCTACGGCCAGTTTATCGGTGATGTCATGGGCAAGCGCTACACGACCTACACCAATGATCTCTGGGCCTCGCCGACCGCGCAGTTCAGCATGAATGCGGGCTACACCATTCATGGTATCCCCCATATTCCGGCCTTGCGCGTTCAGGGTAATATCACCAACCTGACCAACACCAAGGGATGGTCCACGGTCAATGTGAACCAGGTTTCAAACCAGTTCACCGCCTTCCCCATCGCGCCGCGCATGTATTTCTTGACCCTTAGCGCCACCTGGTAATCCGGTTCGGACCCAAGGCGACATAAAGCCGGGACCACAAAACAGGAGCGCCATCTGCCACCCGGTCGGGCAGCATCGCTCCTGTCGTCACACCGCCTCTTCCCGGCCGGGTCATGACGGGGACAGGCTTCAGGAGAGCTGATTTGCTGTCACGTCGTCATACCCTGTTTCTCGGCCTCGCCGGGATCAGCGCCCCGAGCCTGACCACGAAAGGGTTCGCTGCTCCTTCCCTGGCACCGAAGCCGCTGGTCTTCGCGCATCGCGGCGCCTCCGCCCTGCGCCCCGAACACACGCTGGCCTCCTATGCCAAGGCGATAGAAGACGGTGCCGATTACATCGAGCCTGATCTGGTCATGACAAAGGACGGCGTGCTGATCGTGCGCCATGAGAGCAATATCGCCGATACCACCGATGTCGCTTCGCGCCCTGAATTTGCCACCCGCAAGCGCAGCTTGACCATTGATGGACAGAAAGAGACTGGCTGGTTCACCACCGATTTCACCCTGGCAGAACTCAAGACCCTGAGGGCAAAAGAGCGCCTGCCGCAGCTTCGCCCGCATAACACGCGCTATGACGGGCATTTCGATGTGCCGACCTTTGAAGAGGTCATCGATTTTGTCGCTGGTGAATCTGCCGCGCGCGGCAAGGTGTTCGGTCTTATTCCCGAAATCAAGAATTCCACCCATTTCCACAGCCTCGGTCTGGACCCGGAAACCGCGTTCCTGCGTACCATTGCGGCGCATGAATACACCCGTCAGGCCCCGCTGGAACTTCAGTCCTTCGAGACAACCAATCTGAAGGCGATCGGCGACAAGACGCGCGCGATCAACCCGCAGGCACGGGTCATGTTCCTGATGGGCGAGCCCGGCCAGACACCGCCCGATCTGCTGGGCAAGAGTGCCGCCCAAACCTTCGGCGACTTCATGAAGCCCGAAGGCCTGCGCGCCATACGCCGGTTTGCCGATGTCATCGGCCCATCCAATACGGATCTGATTCCGCGCAATCCGGACGGGTCCTGGGGCACCCCCACCACACTGATCACCAATGCGCATACGGCCGGATTGCTGGTTCATTCCTACACGGCGCGTCCGGAAAACTACTGTCTGCCCAAGGAATTGCGCGATGGTGGCGCGCTGAATGCCCGCAATCCGCAAGGCATGATTGCCGAAGTCAAACGCTATCTCGACATGGGGCTGGACGGATTCTTCACCGATGACCCGGCCCTCGGCCGTCTTGCCGTCGACACGGCGGGTTGATCTGAATCAAGCTTGTCTGCGTTACACAGGTCATGCAGGGTCTCCCACCCTGCTGACCCTGTTCTCATGACGGAGATGTCTTTTGGCCGAGCATGACCTTTTTCCCGGACGTTCCTTCGATGCCTTCCTGTTCGACATGGATGGCACGATCCTGACCTCGATTATCGCGGCAGAACGCGTCTGGACCCTCTGGGCACAGAAGCACGGTCTGGATGTTGCCAAATTCCTGCCTACCATCCATGGCGTGCAGACCATCGAAACCATTCGTCGCCAGAAACTGCCGGGTGTCGACCCGGCTGAGGAAGCGCACTGGATTACCAGTCGGGAGCTGGAAGACACCCATGGCATTGACCCCATTCCCGGCGCCACGGCTTTTCTGAACAGCCTGCCTGCAGATCGCTGGGCCATCGTCACCTCGGCCTCCCGCGATCTTGCGCTCAAGCGCATCCAGATTGCAGGCCTGCCCCTGCCGAAAATTCTTATCACGGCAGAAGACGCGCCAAACGGCAAACCCGCCCCGGACTGCTTCCTGCTTGGCGCGCAGCGTCTCGGTTTCGAAGCCAAGAACTGCGCCGTGTTCGAAGATGCGCCAGCCGGCATCAAGGCGGGTGAAGCCGCCAATGCCAGCGTGGTGGTGATTACCGCCACCCATACCCATGCAGTCGACGTCCCGCACCCGACCGTTCCGGGATATGAGGCCCTCAAGGCCCATCAGAACGAGGATGGCCGTCTGAGCATTCTTGGCGAGACAGTCTGACTGCCTGACAATGCCTGTGATCCATATTGCTGCCGCCCTGCTTCATGACGGGGCGGGGCACCTCCTTCTCGTGCGCAAGCAGGGCACTGCGGCCTTCATGCAGCCCGGCGGCAAGATCGAACCCGGTGAAACACCCTGTGCCGCCCTGCTTCGTGAACTTGACGAAGAACTTGGCCTTCAGGCCTCGGCAGAAGCCTGTCGCTTTCTGAAACGGATTGAGGCCCCGGCGGCGAATGAGCCCGGCCATACAGTACGGGCCGAACTCTTCGCCTTGCGCTGGACCGGCGCCATCAAGGTCGCCGCTGAAATTGCCGAAGCGCGCTGGGTCACGCCTGACGATGCCGTTTCGCTCTCCCTCGCGCCCCTGACGCGCGATTGCGTACTGCCCTTATGGCCCTGCCTCTCTTGAAAAAAGAGACGCGCATTTCTACTTCTCCCTGCAAATAGGCGTCGTTACGGCGCCATCACAGTCTCAAGGGATATCCATGACCGAAAACACAGAAAAAGATCAGGTCCAGGGCGCCGAAAAACATGAGTTCAGCGCAGAAGTCGGCCGTCTGCTCGATCTCGTCGTCCATGCCCTCTATTCCGAGCGCGAGATCTTCTTGCGTGAACTCGTGGCCAATGCTGCCGATGCTTCGGACAAGCGTCGTTTCGAGGCTCTGACCGACGCCGCCAAGGCCCTCCCCGCCGATGCCGCCATTCGCATCCACCCCGACAAGGATGCCCGTCTGCTGACCATCAGCGACAATGGCGCCGGCATGAGCCGTGAAGAGCTGGCAAGCAATCTGGGCACCATCGCGCGCTCGGGCACGCGCGCTTTTGGCGAGAAGCTGAACAGCGCCAAGCCTGAAGACCGCCCCAGCCTGATCGGCCAGTTCGGCGTCGGCTTCTATGCAGCGTTCATGGTGGCCGACAAGGTGGACGTGATTTCACGCCAGCCCGGTTCCGATCAGGCCTGGCAGTGGTCGTCTGACGGCAAGGGTGCCTATACGATCGCCCCTGCCACGCGCGAGCAGCCCGGCACAGACATCATTCTACATGTCAAAACCGATGCCGACGAATTTCTCGATGCCTGGCGTCTGCGCTCGATCATCCGCAAATGGGCCGATCATATTTCCTGGCCGATCACACTGCGTGAAGGTGAGGAAGACAAATCGGCCAATGAGGGCACGGCTCTGTGGCGCAAGTCGAAATCCGACATCACGCCCGAGCAGTACACCGAATTCTACCGTCACGTCGCCCATCAGTTCGACGAGCCCTATGCAACCCTGCACTGGAGCGCAGAAGGCACGACGGAATTCACGGCGCTCCTGTTCATTCCTGGTGCGCGCCCGTTCGACTTCATGGAGCAGTCGCGTGAGAGCAAGGTGCATCTGCATGTGCGCCGCATGTTCATCACCGATGACGCCGAGCTTCTGCCGGCCTGGCTGCGCTTTGTGAAAGGTGTTGTCGACACCGAAGACCTGCCGCTGAACGTCTCGCGTGAAATGTTGCAATCAACGCCGGTGCTGCAGCGCATTCGGAAGGCCGTGACCAAGCGCGTAATGACCGAAATCAAGAACCGCGCCAAGGACACGGAAAATGCCGAATCCTTCGGCACGTTCTGGGAAAATTTCGGCCCGATCATCAAGGAAGGCATCTGGGAGGATTCCGAGCACCGCCAGGAACTCGCCGCCCTGTCTCGCTTCCGCTCCACGGCGTCTGACGATCCGACTACGCTCGACGCCTATCTGACGCGCATGAAGCCGGGTCAGGAATCAATCTATTACCTGACGGGTGAAAATGCCGAGGCCCTGGCTGCTTCGCCGCAGCTCGAAGGCTTCCGTGCCCGTGGCATCGAAGTGCTGCTGCTCTCCGATCAGGTGGATGGCTTCTGGCCCGATCGTCTGTCTTCCTATGAAGACAAGACCCTGAAATCCATCAATCAGGCTCATGGCGATCTGGAGAAGTTCGAGGCTCCCACGCCGGAAGGCGAGGCTGCGGATCTCGAGAAGCTGATCCCGGCGCTCAAGGAGGCCCTTGGCGATGATGTGAAGGATGTACGCGGCACCGTGCGTCTGGTCGGCAGCGCCGTGGTCATCACGAGCGAGGGCGGTCCGGACCTGATGATGCAGCGCCTGATGCGTCGCTCAGGTCAGGGCATGCCGCCTTCTGCGCCGATCATGGAGATCAACCCGCACCATCCGCTCATCCGCGATCTGGCGGCCCGCGTTGAAAAGGGCGAAAGCGTTGCCGATTATGCACGCGTCCTGCTCGATGTGGCCCGTATCCAGGATGGCGAAACCCTGCCCGACGCCGCCGGCTTCGCGCAGCGCCTGACCGCCATGCTCACCAGCGGCATTACGGTCTGATATCAGATTACGCGTTACCGCCCCCGGAGAGCACAGTTTCTCCGGGGGCAATCTGCCCCGGCCCTGTGCGTAGGCGCGGCCTCCAGCCGGGCACCGATCTGATGAAATGGGCGTGACCTTGCCCCTTTGAGACTCACCCTTGTCGTCAATCGCGGTCAGAATTCCGCTGACCGTTTCGGCAAGAACAAGAAGGGTCTCTCATAAAATGCAGATCAGAACAGTCAGCCTTCTTTGCGCTCTCCTGCTTGGCAGCACTGCCGTAGCCAGAGCCAGTACCGCCGGTAAGGCGTGTCATAAACTCGGCCTCTCATCCTGTCCGACACCGGCCGACAAGACATTGCCTGCGGCCAAAGACATGCTCACCTGGGGACAGGCACAGCGGGTCATCGGATTTCGCAATGACTGGCGCATGTATGAAGGCGATGTCTTCAAAGCCGGCACGCCGTCACCTCTCCCCGTTGCCCTGCAGGATCTCTCGGCGCTTCACTACGAGGTCGACGCGAAACGCTACACGCTTGCGGATTATCTGAGCCGCAACAACGTCACCGGCCTGATGGTCATCAAGAACGGCCGGATCGTCTATCGCTATTATGGCAGCGGCAACACGCCAGACACGCTCTGGACCTCGCGTTCGCTTGGCAAATCCGTCGTCTCGACCCTGATCGGTACCGCCCTCAAACAGGGCCATATCCAGTCGCTCGATGACAGGGTGAGTCGCTATGACCCGCAATTCGAGCACACGGTATGGGGTAACATCACGATCCGCCAGTTGCTTCAGCATGTCTCGGGCGTCGCGTGGAACGAGGATTATACAAACCCGGCCTCCGATTTCTCACAGCTGACAGCCTGTGAGGCGGGCAAGGACCCCTATGCCTGCGTCACAACACTGGTGAACACGCCAGACCGCAAGCCGGTCGCGGCACCCGGTAACGAATGGTCCTATTCCTCAGGCGGCGCTTGGGTTCTGGGCGACGTTCTCGAAAAAGCGACAGGCAAGACCCTCGCACAAAACTTGCAGGACAACATCTGGCAGCCCTTCGGCATGACCCATGACGGCGTCTGGCACAGCTATTGCAAAGGCCAGCATGATGTGGGTGCCCACGGCTTCAACGCCACGCTGGAAGACTGGGGGAAGTTCGGGCTGTTCGTAATGAATGAGGGGGTTCTGCCCGACGGCCGCAGGATGCTGCCCAATTCATGGCTGAAAGAATGCAGCGACTGGACACGCGCGCTGCATTCGGTCACCCCGTCTCACCCCAATGGCACTTACGGCTTCGAGTGGTGGCACAACGATGTTCCAGCCACTGCCAGCCATGTCGCCCCCCGAAACGGCATGACTGCCGCCCGGACGCTCTGGGCCATTGGTATTTTCGGCCAGCTTATCGCGATCGACCCTGAACAGAAGCTGGTGATCGTCCAGTGGTCGACTTGGCCAGAGGCAGAACCCTCTTTCGCCAAACAACCGCTGGAGGCGTCCCTCATGTTCAACGCCATAGCCAACGGACTGCAGAAATGAAGTCTGCTTTCTCTCGGACAGCTTCTGGCCGAGAGAAAGGCTCGTCACGCTGCGCGCGACCGCTGACGCCGCAGGGCATGGCGGCATAGCGCGACGCCAAGAGCCAGTGAAACAAGGGCGACAGCCCAGCTGGTCGTCATGTCGCGTCCGCCATGCAGAAAAACGAGCACGGTCAGCAGCAGGTAAAAGACGCCACAGACCGCCAGAAGGGCCCGCTCCTTTATCTGCGGGATAAAGGCGCCAAAAACGAACAGCCAGAAAACGACCTGATACACCGTCATGGCGTGATGATCAGAGACCCAGCCCGGTCTGACGAGCGCCGTGTCGAGCAACATCGCAATACCGGCCATGCATCCTACGCAGCACCCGGCGGTCAAGCGGCCAAGGAACCACGTTCCGCGCGTATCGGTCTCAAGCCCGGTCGCCTTTTCCTTTCGTCGGCGGACCGCAATCCAGAGGCGGTTGCCCGTATAAAAGAGAAACGCCCCGGCAAAGCCGAGCACCAGATAGGCCCAGCGTATGGGTGCGCCACCATAACTGCCGAAATGCAGCGCGAAAAAGCTGGTAAGCGCCGCAAAGCCTCCCGGCTGGAACCCGGGCAGATAATCACGCCAGATCAGACGACCCGAATAAGGGTCCATGGTCGTAAAACCGCTGCTCGGTCCGCGCATGAGATGCGCGGGGTCATGGCCTGCAACACGCAGCATCATGGCGCCATTTGGATGCGTTGAATAATCGAGCGTATCGGGCTTGAAGCCGGGCGCCTCATGGGCAAGACGCGAAACGATTTCGGCCGGAGAAAGCGGCACAGCTCCCTCGGGCGGACGAGAGCCATGGGGCATTCCAGCCATGGCGCGGCCCGCATGTCCCCCCCGATGGGCGTCGCTCTGCTCATGGGCAAGAAATTCCGCCTGCAACGTAAAGATGACATCGTGGAAGGCAAACACCACGGAGGTCAGCGCCATGATGATATGAAACGGCAGTGAGCAGAAACCCAGCAGATTATGCAGGTCGAGCCATTTGCGGCGGACACTGCCCTCCAGCCTGACCGCGAAAAGCGCCCGAGCCAGAGCTGGCAGAAAAACCAGCGTGCCGGAAACAAGCGCCAGCGCATAACCGAGAGCGATGAAACCCATCACGATCATGGCGATCTCGTGAGGCAAAGGCAGCCCCATCTGCTGATGCAGCGTATCGATCAGCTGCGCCACTTCCGAGGGTTTGCGCTGCGCTGTCACAAGCCCACCCTGCTCATCGAGCGCGGCCATCATGACAGACTGCGCCCCATGGCCGTGACGCGATGCGGTCAATGGCCAGACCATGCGGGCGGGATGATCGGCATCGGGAGCGACCACGATCGTGTAATTTTTGCGGCTTTCGGGAAAAGCCTCGAACACCTTCTGCGCCAGCTCAGGCGTCCGGTCGAGCGATACCGCCACAGGAAGCGAGACACGCGGCGTCAGCCAGGATTCCAGTGCAGGCTCGAACATACTGATCGCGCCGGCATAAAACGCGATGAACAGGAAAAGCCCCGCCACGACGCCCACCCAGCTATGCAGCTCGCGATAGACGGTCACGATGTCGGCACGCAATTTCATGACCCACCTGCCGCGTCAAAGCCCGTAAGGAGCGTGTCGATCAGCCAGACAAGGCAGGCCAGCCAGCCAAACCCGAGCCATGCCCCCAGCCCCGTGCGGAACAGGAAACAGAGACTGAGACAAATCACCCAGAGCAGGGCTGCAAGCCACATCAGCCATTGCGCCGACTGCGTCATCGGATTGCCCGTGCTGCCACAGACATGACCGATCAGCACCATTATCCCCAGAGAGAAAATCGCACCGAGTATCAGACCCGCCAGAACCTTCGCGGGCCATTGCCGGTTATCGATGACGCGTTTTTTCATGAGGGGCGCCTTTTATGGATCGCAAGCGCCACGACCAGCGGAAACAGGCTCGTGACCGTCATCAGCGCGACAACGCTCATGAAAATCCCGACCAGAGGGCTCGTCGCTGCAGAAAAGGCCAGACAGGTAAGTACACTCAGCACTATGCCTCCTGTCACCCCAGGCCTGAATGGCAGGCGTCTGGGCAAGATCTGCTGCTGGTGCGACGCCAGATAAAACAGGACACCCGCCCCAGATGACAGCACCACACCCGTCAGAACGAAGAGCGGTGCGTGGCTCACCAGCGATACTCCAGACGCATCGTCAGGCTGCGGCCCTGACCGTAATAGCAGGCTGACACTGCAGTGCAGGTCGCAACGAAGCGCTTGTTCGCGATGTTGCGCATGTTGAGCGAGAAAGAGAGCCCGTCATAGCGTGGCCGCGCCACACCGAAATCATAGCGCAGGAACATGTCAAAAAGCGTGTAGCCGGGGATTGAGAGCGTATTGGCCGTATCGCCATAGGAATGGCCGGTATAACGCACACCACCGCCAAAACCGGCACCACGCATCGGACCATGAAGCAGACGCTGATCGACGAATAGCGACGCCATCCATTTCGGCGCGGCATTCATGTAATTGCCGACCTGCGACAGCGTGTTGGATTCCGTGATCTTGGCATCGCTGCGCGTGCCGGTGAAAATGACGGCCATATCCCAGGGCAGGGTCGCCCGGCCCTCAAGCTCGAGGCCACGTGCCCGCATTTCGCCCGTCTGCACTAGGCAGGTCGCGGTGCCGCACAGAACCCCGCTCGGGGCGGGCGTGGTCACATTGCGCTGCTTGATCTGATAGGCGCCGAAAGTGACATAGATATTCTTGCCGTACTGATAGCGCAGACCGGCTTCATACTGATCGCCCGTTGTCGGCTTGAAAGGCTTGTTATCAAGCGCGGTCGACGGATCGGAGACCTGAGGCTGGAACGAAGTCGCATAGCTGAAATAGGGGGCCAGACCGATTTTCGTGCGGTAGACCGCACCGGCCCGCCACGTAAACTTGTCATTGTTATTCTGATAACGCTTCTGGGTCAGGATATTGAGCGTGTTGTCACGCGCCCAATCCTCTCGCCCACCCACGGTAATATAGAGGTTCTGGATCTTGATCTGATCCTGAAAATAAATGCCGTTCTGCTGTGATTCAGTCGCACCATAGACCTGCGGTGCTAGTCCGGCCGAATAACCCGTCGTGCCACGCGCGACCGGATCGAAAATATTGAGCATGGGCAGCACGAGCGCTGAATTCACCAGATCGCGGGAGCTTTCCCAGTTCGTGTAAAAATAATCTGTGCCGACGAGCAGCGTATGGTGAACGATGCCTGTCTTTGCCTTCGCCTCAAGCTGGGTGTCAGTTGCGACGCCCTGTGACCGTCCACGCCCCTCAACCGCACGGCGATTGACGGTGTCATAAGGGACGCACCCCTTGATGGCGGCGGTACATTTGGTGAGCGTATCGCCCGAGAGCACGGTCGAACGATAGAGGTTATCGAGATAGGTATAACGCGTATTGTTCCGCAGCGTGAAAATGCGGCTGAAGCGATGCTCGAGGAACGAGCCTGCCAGCGCCTGCGTGCGGTCGAAATTATTCCAGTCCGGCTCGCCGATATTTGCATCATTGGCGATATAGCGCCCCTTCGACGGCACAAGCGTGCCAGTCATGGGCAGGAACTGGAAAGTCGAGCCGCCGGTATCGCGCTGATACTGCGCGAGAAGCGTCCAGCTCGAGCCGGGCGCATAGGCCCAGGTCAGGCTGGGCGAGACATAATAGCGGCCACTATTCACATCATTGACCTGCGTACCGCCGTAACGTGCCACCGCAACAATACGACCACGGACCGTTCCGGACTTGTTCAGCTTGCCGGAGACATCACCCGATGCCTGGCCCTGCCAGTTGCCAAGCTTGGTGTAGCCGATGGTTTGCAGGAAAAATTCGCCATGCGATTTTTCGGTCGGGCGCTTGGTTGTCAGATTGACGATACCCCCAGGCGCTGTCTGGCCGTAAAGCGCACCGGACGGCCCCTTGAGCACCTCGATCTGCTGCAGGGCAAAGGGGTCGAATGACGTACGTGTCCATTGCCCGCCCGAAGGCAGGCGCAGACCATCGACGAAGTTGTTGTTGGACGAAAATCCACCAGCACCGAAACCGCGTACCGACACTTCATCCACCCGATTATCGATGCCTGAAGGCTCTGCCTGCACACCCGCCATGTAGGAAAGCGCGTCGGCGATGGTCGGCGAGGCCCGCAATTCGATTTCTTCACGCGTAACGATCGAGATCGTCTGCGGAGAGTCGATGATGGGCGTACGTGTTTTCGTCGTTGCTCCTGCCTGCGAAAGCCCGGTAGCCGAAACGACAATTACCTCATCGGCCTTGTCCTTGTGCGCCTTGTCGCGCTTCGTTTCGGCCTGTTTTTGCCGATCCGTGTTTTTAAGCGCCGGTTTCTGCCGCAGGACAGAGTCCGGCTGGCTGTTTTCTGCCTGAGCGGCAGTCAGGGAAGAGGCACTTGCAGCGGCAAGGGCGACGAGACCGATTATCCTGCGCATCGCTTTAAATTTCACATCAAACTGTTCAAAACCCGCGCAGGACTTCTTTCAAATGCGATTCATTGTCAATTGCATACTACCTGAAGAGTCAGCTTTCGCTTTGAGGGTGCTACGCCAAAGCCACACCTCCCTGCCCAGTCCCGGCAAGGTGACGTGACACACCCCATGCGGCCGCCTAGAATCTGGTTGTACAAAACCCCGGAATGAAAGCGTCCCGCGAGAAGGAGGCAGGCAACATGAACGAGAAGATCGAGACCATCCGGCGGTTCAACCGGTTTTACGTTCAGCATGTCGGCGCAATCGATGCACATTTTCTCGGTTCGGAAGTGAATACGACCGAAGCGCGGTTGCTTTATGAAATCGCCCATCGCGCGCCGGTTCGCGCCACGACGCTGCAGGATATCCTGCAGATCGATCCAGGCTATCTCAGCCGCATGATCACGCGTTTCGTCCGCAACGATCTCGTCGAACGGGACAGTTCGGCCCATGATCGGCGCGCGCGCCCTGTTTCCCTCACCAACAGAGGGCGGGTACTCCTTGCCCAGCTCGAAGAGCGGATAAACAGTGCGCTCGCGCAGACCCTCAATGCCCTGCCCCCGATCGAACAGAATGATCTCGTGCACTCCCTTTCCCGCGCGCATCGTTTGCTGGCGCCTGTCAGCGAGGCCCGGTTCACCCTGCGCTTGGCAGGAGCGGGAGAACCAAGTCTGATTGCCTCACGACAATCGGCGCTCTATGCCGAAAGCCATGGCTGGGGACACAAGCTCGAATGCCTGATCGCCGAAACCGTTGCCAGCTACCTGCGCCATTTCAACCCCGATCGCGAAGCCTGCTGGGTGGCAGAACTCGACGGCGTGATGGCAGGGGCCGTCTTTCTGACCGATGAGAGCGGTGGCACGGCGCGGCTGCGCCTGCTGCATGTCGAGCCTTTTGCACGCAGGCGCGGCGTCGGTGACGCGCTGGTGCAGAACTGCCTCTCCTTCGCACGTGACAAGGGGTATGAGCGCGTCATTCTGTGGACCCATACCGTACTTGAAACGGCACGCCGCCTCTACGCACGAAACGGGTTTGTGTGCATCGCAACGGCACCGCACGATCTCTTTGGCGTGCCGCTTCAGGGGGAAGACTGGGAATGCCGCCTCACCCCGGACACAACATCCTCTCCCTGAGGGAGTGAGATCTCGGCGTGACTCAGCCCGCCTCCATCATGCGCAGGACGAGAAAGCCCGGCTTGCCTGCCAGATAGGCGGCAAGCGGTGTGTCAACCACTTTCATATTGGCCTTGAGCGACGAGGCGTTGCGGAAATACAGCACGCCATCTTTCCAGACGGCCAGACCGGTATGGGTCACGTCCAGCCCGTCCAGCTTCGTATAAATCCCGATCACATCGCCTGTATGGATTTTCGCAGCCACTTCCGGCGTGAGGAATTCCGGCGCCAGATGCGCAATCTCGCGCGGATGAACCGGCAACCCCTGGATATAGACGCCCCCATCGGCCCGACGATTGAGATCCTTGTGCGTCACCACGACATGAGGCGAAAGCGCCCGGGTGATGTCACGCGCATTCTGCGGTGTAAGGGCCACCCAGTCCGTCAGAAAATGGCGCCGGTCCAGATAGGCAACATGGCCATTATGATAACGGGTTTTCTCGAGCGCCCTGATAAAACCGGCTTCGTTTTCTGACAGGGTGAGCGCCCGCACCATGTCGACAAAAGTATAGCAATCAACCCCGTCAAAACGCACGACAAGCGCTTCGGCAGTCTCAGGGCCGCCGATCAGCGTATTCGCACGATAGGGCGTACCAAGAAACATTGCCGATGCCAGCGCTACACGCTCGGCAAACGGTCTGACGGGCACCAACTGGCGCTCGATCACGGCAAGGCGCGCCTGATCTTCCGCTGAAAAGCGGCCTTCGGCAGCCTGAGCCGAAAGAGGAACCAGAGCAGCAAACGCCGCCATGGCCACTCTTTTCCACAAACCACACTCACCCATGTCACCCCTCCTGCATCTGGCAGTCCCTGCGCCGCAAAATCGCAAGGAAAAACGGCAAGATAAAGAGCCTTCTTCCCCGGTCAGGATTTACGCTCTCGCGCTCAATACCAGGTCGTGCCGGGTAAAAAAATAATTTACATGTTTGGCGCATAAAACAGAATCTTGTACGTACATGAAGTACTGAGACGAATCAAAAACCCTATGTAGACTCCGAAATCCATAGAAAATATGGAAGATAAACTACAAACTTCTTCTTTCAAATATATGTATAATAATAAACTCACATCGTTTTGAGTTGAATCCAAACAGACTCTGGGAAAAAAGCTCGATTCTTAAAATTTCATGAATTTGGAGTCGATTCATGGCAACCTTACCATCGGGAACCTGGTCCGCCGTGCTAAACGGCGCAGATACCGTCTACCAGAGTGGCACTACCGTTGTTTCCGCCCCCGTGAGTCTGGCAACAGGCGTGACGCTTATCGTCACAAGCGGGGCGATTGCGTCCAATGTGACAGGCAGCAATCAGAGCACCGTCAATATCGCCAGCGGCGGCACATTGATCAGCTCCTACCTCAGCAATGGCTATCTCAACGTCAGCGCCGGCGGGATCAGCACCGCAAACGTGCTTGATTCCACATTGACCTACGTCTTCTCGGGCGGAGCCTCGACGGGCGACACATTCAACAACGCGAGTAACGCGGGCGTTGATACGGCTGTCATTTCGAGCGGCGGTATGGTTTCCAATGTCACGGTCCAGTCCGGTGGCAGCATCCAGTTCCAGTCCGGCTCTGTTGCGCACGGGGTCGATCTGTCGAGCGGTGGCACCCTGAATATTGCCAGCGGAACAGTTGATGGTCTTGTTGTCAGCAACGGGGCTGTCGCTACATCGAATGGGGTCACCTATTCGGGCATCACCATCAGCAACCAGCCAGACATCAATACGGCTGTCGTACTCTCCGGCACATGGAGCGCCGTTCTGAACAATGGCGTCACCCTCTATCAGAGTGGCGGTGTCAGCTATCAATGGCCGGTCGCCCTCGCAGCAGGGGCCACACTCAACGTCATGAGCGGCGCCGTCGCGGCAAGAATTTCAGGCACCAACCAGAGCACCGTCAATGTCGCCAGCGGCGGCACGCTGGTCAGCTCCTATCTCAATAACGGCTATCTCAATGTCAGCGCAGGGGGTTCAAGTACAACCAACACCCTCGATTCCACACTGACCTATATCCTCTCGGGCGGGTCTTCGGTCTCTGACACATGGAACAATGCCGGCGGCATGGGGATGGATTATTCGATCGTCTCGAGCGGCGGTGTGGTTGTTGATCCGGTTATCGGTTCTGGCGGCTACCTGTCGGGCAGCGTCGGCGCAACGCTCAGCAATGTCTATGTCAGCTCGGGCGGTTCGTTTTCCACTGTTGCCCCGATCGGCAGTTCGGTGACAATCCCAGATTTTATGCAGGTTGCCCCCGGCGCATCCGTCATGAGCGGCACGTGGATCGCGACCGTACAGAACGGCAAGACAGTCTATCAGAGCGGCGGCGTGACGCTCGTCGACCCCGTGGCCCTGGCCTCGGGAGGCAATCTGACAATCCAGAGCGGCGCGATTGTTTCGCATCTCTCTACAGGTCAGGGGGCCGTGGTCACTGTCGCTTCCGGCACTCTGGTCAGTTCCTACATCGATAACGGTATCGTCTATGTCAGTTCCGGCGGTATCACCAGCGGCAATGCATTCAACTCCACCTGGTCGATCACGTCATCCGGCGGGGCCTCGATTGGCGATACCTGGTTTGCAAGCGGCGCGGGACGCACGCTTGAAACCTCTTATATCTATTCGGGTGCGACCATGACCGACGGATCGGTCGGGTCAGGTGCCACCATGGTCGTCAATAGCGGCGGCGTCACCAAGGACCCTTCGGTCGCAAATGGCGGCACCCTTACCATCCAGAACCAGGGTACGAATGGCTGCTTCCTTGCAGGGGCGCTCATCCAGACGCCTGGAGGCGAGGTCGCCGTTGAAGAACTCGCAATCGGCGATACCGTCATCTGCCTTGAAGACGGATGCGAAGTCAGTCGACCGGTGACCTGGATCGGTGTCAGTCGCAACAGTTTCAGCCCGAAACAGCCCCTCGATCTGGCCGGTTATCCAGTCAGGGTTCGACAGAACGCCTTCGGTGAGGCCATGCCCTCACAGGATCTTCTGGTCACAGCTGAACATTGCTTCGTGTTTGAAGGCGCTTTCATCCCTGTGCGCATGCTGGTGAATGGCAGCAGCATTCATTACGATCCGTCGATAACTGATCATGATTACTATCATATCGAGCTGGAGCGTCATTCTGTCATTGTCTCCAACAACGTCGCGACCGAAAGCTATCTGAACACAGGCAGCAGACGATACTTTTCGAGCGGTCACAACATTGTCTCGCTGCACGAAGAGACCAAGGCCTGGAACCGGGATTCCGCCCTGCCGCTCTGCGTTGCACGAGACGCCGTCGAAAAGATCCACCAGGCATTGGCCCTGCGTGCCGGGGAACTCGGTCTTGCGTCAGAAGAAACATCCAGCTTCCTGACAGACGATCCGGCCCTTTGCCTCGGCCTGCCGGATGGGCGGATCATCGCCCCCATGAGGCAGACCGGCGGCGCGTATATCTTCTCGGTTCCCTCCGGTGTGCGAGAGGCTACATTGATATCACGTCAAAGCCGCCCTTGTGATGTGATCGGCCCGTTCCTGGACGACCGACGCCCATTGGGCGTGCTCGTGGGTGAGATGACCCTGTTCGGCAGCAGGCAGACCCTGGACCTGACCGACCATCTCAGAGAGGGCGTTGTGCAAGGCTGGCATCCTGTCGAGATGCCCGGCTGCCGCTGGACGACAGGCGCGGGATGCATCGCCCTGCCTCGAGAGAAAGGGGACAGCAACGCCATTCTCAGCGTCGAAATCCTGCAAGCCGGCCCCTACAGACTGGGCGCGCTGGCTGGTCCCGACAACCAGATGCCTGCCCATCAAGCCGCCTGAAACCCGGCCTTCGCTTCAGGCCAAAGCCTGGTTTTCAAGGACCGCAAGCAATCGCTGCCTTGTGGCCCTCAGGAAACGAACGGAACGGCTCAGGCGCTTCGAAGGCTTTCCCGGCAGGAGCCGCATGAAAAAGGGTGGCATCGACAGCTGCGATGCCACCCTTTCCGGACGGTTGGTCTGAGAAGGATCGCGCTCGCGACTACCCTCAGCTCATCCAGTTACCACCATCGATATTATAGGTCTGCGAGACGATATAATCGGCGTCTCTGGAAGCCAGAAACACTGCCAGGCCGCCGATTTCATCAGGGCGTGCCATGCGCCCAAAAGGTACAGAAGCGCCGACAAGGCGCTTTTTTTCGCCAAGGGGCAGATTTTCGTACTGCGCAAAACGACGATCTACATCATCCCAGTGCTCGTTATCGACCACACCCGGCGCAATCGCGTTGACGTTGATGCCGTATTTGATGAGGTCCAGCCCGGTGCTCTGGGTGAGCGAAATGACAGCGGCTTTCGACGCGCAGTAAATGCCGACAAGCGGCTCACCGCGGCGCCCCGCCTGCGAGGCAAAATTGATGATCTTGCCGCCCTCGCCCTGCGCGATCATCTGACGGGCCACGGCCTGCAACGTGAAAAGCAGACCTTCGACATTGACCGCAAAAACGCGATGATAGCTTTCCCGCGTTATTTCCACTGTCGGCGCCAGATCGAAGAGACCGGCATTATTGACGAGTATGTCGATGCGACCATAGCGCGCAATGATCGCAGCCAGAGCCTCATCGATTGATTCCTGACGCGTGACATCCAGCTTTACGCCCAGATGTCCCTCGCCTAGCGCCGCAGCGGCACTGATGGCGCCCGCTTCGTTCAGGTCGCCGATCACGACCTTCGCGCCTTCCTGCGCGTAGCGCTCGGCCAGAGCCCGGCCGATGCCACGCGCGGCACCGGTGATAAGAGCAACACGATCCTGCAACGTCTTGTTCGTGCTCATGTGTCTATTCCTGCTGCTGTGCCAGTCACAGCGTTTCGTAGCGATCCAGGACATCCCGGACCGACTGGATCAGAAAATTCCCGGCTTCTGGGGCAAGGGCGCCCGCCTGAACGCGCTCGAAAAACCGGGGCAGATACTGGCTGACCATCGTCTCGGGCAGTGAATCCTGCCCCAATGAGCGCATCAGATCCTGTACTGCTTTTTCAGCTTCAGGCACCGGCCAGTAATAGCGAATGCGATCACTATAGCTGAAATGGCGCAGAATACGCTGTTCCTCTGCATCGCCATGGTAATGGCTCTGCCAGTTCGCCGGCGCTGCCAGCATCACCCGCTCCATGGTCTCAACAAGCGAGGTCGCCTGTGGCTGGCGAAACCGGTTGATCGCGTCAAGTCCATACAGCGCTTCACGCAGGGCGAAGCTCAGCTCGGGGCCTACCTTGAGAATGCAGAACCCATCGCGCTTGAGTTGCGCCAGCGAAGCCCCCGGCTGATAATCGGTGGAATGGGCCTCGAAAACGAGCCCCGGCAGATCGGCCATACTCGCTACCAGCGCCCGGGCGGCCTCAGGCTGATAGACCGCCACATCGTCATGACCGAATTCCACACCCGGCTGCACAACAATGCCGATCACACGAGACCAGGCTTCGGGCAGAGCCGCGCGAAAAGCCGCTTCATGCACCGCATAGGTTGCGCGCACCGCTTCCGGCGTGGTCGGCACCACATGGTCGAGCGCCTCTGTCGCCCCGCCCGGTGTCGGAATTTCAGTACCGATCACATAGACAGCCTGACCGGGCGCCACGGTTTCTGCCCTTCTGGCAAGCATCACCGCACGCTCGGCCACGACGGCATCGGGCAGATGCGCGGCTTCACCTTTGCACCCCATGCTGGCATCGAGATGCAGTTTGGTAAAACCCGCCCCGGCATAGGCCGCAATCATGTCGGATGCTTTTTGCAGCGCCTCTTCAGGCGGCAGGGACTTCCACGGATTGGGGCCGAGATGATCGCCCCCCAGAATGATCTGCTCTCGTGCAAAACCGACGCGATCGGCAATGCCAAAAACATAATCCCTGAAACCTTCAGGGGTCATGCCCGTATAGCCGCCCTCCTGATTGACCTGATTGCAGGTTGCCTCAATCAACGCAGGTTGGTTGCGCGACGCTGCATGCAAAAGCGCCGCCTCAATGACAACCGGATGGGCCGAGCAGACGGAAATGAGAGCCTGGCCCTGACCCTTGTCGTATTGAGCACGCAGCATGGACAGAGGTGACGCGATCATGATGCGGCTCCTGCCGGCTTTTGCGCTGCGATTAGCTGGTCAAGCTCTGCGAAGCTCGATGTCCCTTCCATCGGCCCGAAGACCGATACGGCACGAGCACCGGAAGCGCAGGCATAGCGCAGGGAATCCTCACGGGTCTTGCCAGACAGGCGACACGTGACATAGGTGGCGCCAAAGCAGTCGCCAGCCCCTGTCGGATCGACTTCCTGAGCAGTAAATGCCGCATTGCGCAGCGTCTTGTCGGCGCAGAAACACGTTGCTCCTTCAGCGCCCTGCTTCAGCACGATTTCGGAAACACCCATATCGAGAATTTCCCTGATGGCTTCTTCCTGAGTCGTACCGGTGCAGAACAGCAGCAATTCGGGCCCGCTGGGCAGGAAGATATCGCATTCCTGCAGCATCAATTCGAGGGCGGCCCGCATATCCGGGATATCGAGCATTTCCTTGCGGATATTCGGATCGAATGAAATCGTACCGCCCTGCGCCTTCACCTGATGCACGGCCGTCGTCACCGCATCGATAATCGGGAAGGAAAAAAGAGACGACCCCATGACATGAAAATGCGTGGCACGCTTCAGTAGCCCCCGGGCCGCTTCATGCAGGCCAACCTGCGAACAGGCCGATTGACGTATATTATAGACAAAATCCCGACTGCCATCCGGGCGGTAACGCACGAACGCACTGCCGGTAGAATAGGACTCCGCACGCAGAATGGCCGAGACATCGACACCGTCGCGTCTGAGGCGCTCGACATTCAGTGTCCCGAAATCGTCATGTCCAACCGCGGAGATCACACCACAATCTCCACCAAGCTTTGCCACCTGATCGATGAAGATCGCAGGAGCGCCTGAGGGATAAGGGCCTTTCAGGGTCATGGGCTCAAGAAAGCCGACGCCCTGCGTCTCGGCCATGATCTCGACCACAATCTCGCCAATCGTGACGATACAGCGTGGCGCTTCGGGATCGAGATCCATCAGAAAACTGGATGCCATGGTCAGATATCCATCCGGGAAGAGAAAAAGAGAAACAAAGAGCGCAAAAGCCCCTCAGTCGGGCGATGACTGCTTGTCAGCGAAAACGCTCCAGTCCTGACACAGCACGGCGCCGTCGGGCGGGCTGCCGCCATGCAGAACCGACATCGTGTCACGCCATTCGAACAGCTGCGCCTCCTCATCGACACGATCGAGCCGGTCGGTGAGCAGAAAAACCTGCTTTGCCTGATAGATAGCGGCGTCGAGGCAATTCCCTGTCTGGTCGAGACACGAAAACCCGGTCTTGCCGATCTGTGAGACCGAGATCACTGCAAGATCGAGATCATAGAAAGAGAGAGCATGATTGGCCGCAGGGCTGATCAGCGGATAGCCAAGCCGGTCATATTCGCCGCCAAGCAATGAGACTGCCGCATCGCTGCATCGGCTCGCCAAATGATAAGTCTCGAAACTATTGACCACAAAACGCAGATTTTCAGCGGTCGCATGAACCGGCACGAAAGACGCTGCCTGTGAATTATCAAGAAAGACGCATTGTCCGGGCTGCAACCGGAAAGCTACCGCCCTTGCCAGCGCCCGGGCTTCGAACAAAGTCGGCGCTTCATCAAGCGGCGCATTGACCGCGTAATCATGGGCCGGTCGCGCACCGCCATTAGTTCTGATCACAAGATTCTGGCTTTGGAGATAGGCCAGATCTGATCTGATCGTCACCATGGAGACATCAAACTGATCCGCCAGCGCCTCTGTGCGCAGGAACCCGGCCCGCCTGACAGCATCGATGATGCCAAGGCGGCGTTTGAGAGTCGCGCTATTAACGCCCATGGACATCAGAAACGATCTTTCGAAACGAAAATTCTATTTTCGTTTTGTAGGCGATCTTGCCCCGCTTGTCAGGAGGCTCCGACGTTTAACACGACAACGTGTTCGTGCCTTGCAACCCGTTAGAGCTTTACACAGACAGATGCCGATCGTTTCCACCCCCTCCTCCTTAATGGTGGAGATATGATCGGCAAAAAAATACCTCATCCCTCTCTTAGTTTTTTAGACACAATACAGATATATACATGTATCGGAAAATACATTAATGACATTTCTAGTACATTTCATAAAATATATACTTACAGAGCTATTTTTTAATATTTTCCCCCATGCGACATTTGCTTGTGTATAAATTTACAAAAAATTAACATCCAACTGGTGAACTATATTTTATTTACTTAGATATTTCTATATCAATTCAATTATAGATTTCTATATATTCCATTTTTTTTGCATATTTTACATAAAAAATGAGAATGCTGAAATCGCAATCTCACTACGACACATTAAAAAAAGGTTTTGTCATTGGAATCGTCGGTGCCGATTGTTTATATAATCGCAACCTCACTAGGGGGAACCTGACTTGTCCGACATTTTTACGTCGTCGCAAGTATCAAAACAATAATAAGCGCGTAGAGAGCAACAACTCTACCGGAACGCAGTATTGCGGTCTGATGACGGAGAATTAAGAGATGGCCGACGTTACCTCGAGCGTTACAACTAACGCTGCCAACGCTACGGTGACGCCACGCGCGGTCGGTACAACTCTTTCTGCTGGCACATGGTCGGCTGTCAAAGTGGGAACCGAAACGGTATTCGTGAGTGGTACTGTCACCGTTTCGGCCCCGGTCACCCTCGGCGCCGCAACGCTTAACGTCACCTCCGGTGCCGTTGTGGATGGTCTGGTCCAGACCAAGGGCGGCATCATCAATGTGCAGAACGGTGGCGTTCTGCGTAATTCGACGCTGACTGACGGCACGACCAATATCCTGAGTGGCGGACTGACCTCAGGCAATATTGGTGACTCGCAAAAAACAACTGTCAGTGCCGGTGGCAGCTCAGTCAATGATCAGTTCAAGGCTGTTGCCGGAACGGCCGATACGGTCACGGTCATGAATGGCGGCTATATTACTGGCACGGATCTGGCCAACACCACCATGTCCGCCGCAAGTGGCGCAAGCGTGGGCACGTTCACCAGCCACGACGGCGGCACCGTCAGCATTGCAAATGGCGCCTCGGTGGGTACCGGCTCAACAGTTACCCAAAACCTTGCGACGGATGCCCAACGCTATAAGCAGGCTCTGCTCAATGGCTCGACTTGGTCCGCCGTCAATGTTAACGGCACCACGGTTTATCAGAGCGGAGGAGTGACCGTTTCGGGGCCTGTCGTTCTCAATGCCAATACCACGCTTATCGTGACATCCGGCGCCGTTGCTTCCGGTGTCCTGGGCGCCGCCGCTACCGGCACACCGCGTATCACCGTCATGAGCGGTGGCTCACTCATTCATTCGACTGTCAATAATGGTGTCATCACGGTCAGTGCTGGCGGTTCGACTGCAAACAACGAATTCAATAGCAACACCATCACCTATGCGACGGGTGCGAAATCGCAGAATGATGATTTCTACGTAGCGGGAACAGGTACTAGCACTGTCACGGTTCAAAGCGGCGCGACAGTTACAAGTGCCGTCGTCAACACAAATATCAGACTTTCCGCCGTAAATGGCGCGACTCTGGATGGCATCGTCGTCGGATCGGGTGGGCGAGTCACATCGGCTGGCGTTATCATTTCTTCCAATACCAGCAATGTGACGCAGAACCCCAGCCTGGTCACAAGCAATAATGCCTATACAAACGGCAATCTCAGCGGAGGCACCTGGTCCGCCGTCAATGTCAATGGCACCACCTATTATCAGAGTGGCTCCGTTAGCATCACCGGCCCCGTCTTCCTGACCGGTGCCAACCTTGTCATCACGTCTGGCGCAACAGTCGACGGTATGCTGCAGGCGCAGTTGAGCAGCCCGACCATCACGGTCCAGAATGGCGGTAAACTGCTCAACTCGACCCTCAATAATGGCTACGTCATCGTTCAGTCTGGTGGCTACATGTCAGGAAATTACGGCAACTCTGCCGACGTCATCATCTCTGCCGGCGGCAGCTCGGTCAATGATACCTTCTATACGACCTATGGCGGCAACGACACCGTCACGGTGATGTCGGGCGGATCCATTACCGGCCCGTCCATCTCGAATACGACCCTCACAGTTTCGAGCGGCGGTACATTGGTTCAGCCACTCAATGTCGGCTCTGGTGGCGTCGCTAATATCTATGGCGGGTCGCAGGCCTGCTTCCTCGCAGGGGCCATGATCCGCACGCCGTCCGGCGAGACCGCTGTAGAAGATCTGTCGATTGGCGACGAAATCCTGACCTTCGATCCCAAGACCGGCGCGACAATTGCTCGCCCCGTTACCTGGATTGGCAGTGGCGAAATTCACGCCAGCACCGTTCTGCCTGCTGATCTCTCCGGCTTCCCGGTGCGCGTGCTCAAGGATGCTCTGGGTGATAACGTCCCGCACAAGGATATGCTCGTTACGGCTGAGCACTGTCTCTATCTCGATGGCGCTTTCGTTCCGGTGCGCATGCTCGTCAATGGCAGCAGTGTTTTTTACGATATGAGCGAGGCCCAGTTTCGCTACTATCACGTCGAAACCGCTTCACATTCGGTCATCTGGGCAGATGGCGTGCTGACAGAAAGCTATCTCGACACAGGCAACAGCCTGCGTATGGACCGAAACGATACGGTGGTGCGCCTTCCGAAAAAAGGAATCACCTGGGAGACTCACGCAGCAGCCCCGCTCACAGTCGAGCGCTCTGTCATCGAGCCCCTCTATCGCAAGATCGAAGCGCGAGCAGCCCAGATGGGTGTGGCAACGAAAATCAATCAGCCAGCCCTGACCGCTGATGCCAACCTTCATCTTGTTACGGAAGGGGGCAAGATCGTTCGACCGGTGCGGCATAGTAACGGCCACACCATCTTCATGGTGCCGTCTAACCAGAGAAAGTTCAGCCTTGTTTCCCGCACAAGTCGCCCTGTCGATACAATCGGCGCTTTTATCGATGATCGACGCGAACTCGGTGTTCTGGTTGGTGAGATAAGCGTGTTCACTGCACAGGGTACCCTGCGCCTGACCGATCATCACGAAATCGCAGCGCTCAAGGGCTGGACTGCTCTGGAAAACGATCAATCCAGATGGACGACAGGCAACGCCGAGATCACACTGGACATCGACCTTCCGGTCGGCGGCAGCATTCTCTCGGTGCAGGTTCTGGCTGCTGGCCCCTATCTTGCCGACAAGGATGAAGTGGCCTGCTATCGCATCACGGCCTGACACGTCTTCCAGACCGGGCGGCTTCCTCCGCCCGGTCCGGTCATCCTGCCTGACCACGCTGCCACGAAGACACGACTGCTCCCAGCAGACTCCAGACAAACGGCGCGTTGCTGCTGCCAGCCACAGCCTGCGCGCCGTTCTTCCGCGCTGATCACGGAGTTGCGTCTCCCGATCGCGCTCACTCCGCGCAATAACCCGTCATGGCCTCTTGCCAAACCATGGCTTTGCGGTGGAAATCGCTCCCCATGCGCAAACTCGACCCTTTCCTGCTCAGCCTGATTGCCGCCATCGTGCTCGCGACGTTCCTACCCTGTCACGGGCTGGGCGCAACGCTGCTGACCCATCTGACGACGCTTTGCATCGCCATCATGTTCTTTCTGCAAGGCGCACGGCTTGAACCCGGAGCCGTGCTGGAAAGTGTGCGCGACTGGCGTCTGCAAGGCAGCGTGCTCGGCTGCACGTTTCTGATGTTTCCCGTGCTCGGTATCGTTCTGCACGCGCTCATGCCTGGCCTGCTCAAACCCGACATGTGGCATGGCGTGCTGTTTCTGTGCTGCCTGCCCTCGACGGTGCAAAGCTCCATCGCCCTTACCTCGATCGCACGCGGCAATGTGCCCGCCTCTATCTGTGCGGCAACACTCTCCAATCTGGCGGGTATCGTCGCAACGCCCATTCTGGTCGCGCTGATCGTTCAGCGCGGCAATGTATGGTCCGGCCACGCCATCATCGACATCGCCACCCAGCTGCTTCTGCCTTTCGGGCTGGGCCAGCTTCTGCACACACGTCTGGGCGACTGGGCACGACGCAACAAGAAACTACTTTCACTCAGCGATCGCGGATCGATCATTCTCGTGGTCTATACGGCCTTCAGCCATGCCGTGGTGGAAGGCATCTGGCATCGCGTCTCGGTGCCTGATCTGCTCATTACGGCAGTGTTCGATACGGTGCTTCTGGCACTGGTTCTGTTCCTTTCTCGCGGGATCGGCCGTTTTGCCGGATTCAGTGAAGCCAGCAGCATTTCGCTCATGTTCTGCGGGTCGAAAAAATCCCTCGCAACCGGCGTGCCCATGGCCAATATCCTGTTCCCCGCAGCCGCAGTCGGCACGGTCGTGCTTCCGCTCATGATGTATCACCAGATCCAGCTTTTCATCTGCACGCTGCTCGCAAGACGCTTTGCCGCGCGCCATACCTCCGGCGAAGAAGGTTGAAAAACCTTTTCTTACGGCTCTTTCATGGGAAACGCCTGAGGAGTCAGCGGTTAAACCCCTGACTGGGGCGCCAGGAGAGATCATGCACAGGTGACATTCTGACGCCCCTCCCGCAAAGCGTCAGGAGAGACTGTGATCAAGCAAGACTATGTACACTCCATGTCGAGGCTCCTCGCATGGTTCGACTGGCTGCCGCCCTCACTCGCCTCCACCCTGCTTCTCTGTGCCGCCGCCCTGTTCGCGCTGCTTTTCAGCCGCCTGATCACGGAAGCACTTCCCCGCCTGCCCGGCCTGCGGCGTATCGCCTTCATTCACGAGACGATCGCCCGGCTGCAGAACCATGTCCGCCTGCTGCTGATGATTGTGGCGGCCAGTGCTGCCCTGCCTGCCACAACGGGCTTTACGCCAAAGACCATCCAGTTTCTGGCCCATTTCTTCGTCTTTGCCTCGATCATCACCATCGGGTTCGGGCTGATAAAGGCCTTTCGTTTCGGCACGGATAAATATCTCGACCGCATCGCCAACCGCGCGCAGGTTGACGATATCACCGTGCGCTCGCACCAGACCCAGATTCGCATCCTGCGACGCCTGATCGAAATCACCTGCGGTGTCATTACTGTGGGTGCGGCGCTGATGGTGTTCGAATCTGTCAGACAATATGGCGTCTCGCTTTTCGCCTCTGCCGGTGCGGCCTCTCTCGTTGTAGGTCTTTCGGCCCGCCCGGCCCTGTCCAACCTGATTGCTGGCATCCAGATTGCCATCACCCAGCCCATACGCATGGAAGACATGCTTATTCTCAATGGCGACTGGGCCTATGTGGAAGAGATCAACGCCACCTATGTCGTGCTGCGCACCTGGGACCGCAGACGCTATATCGTGCCGATCGCCTATTTTCTCGAAAACCCCTTCCAGAACTGGACGCACAGTTCGCCCTCTCTCATCGGTTCGGTGTTTCTCTGGCTGGATTACCAGACGCCCATGGACGAGGTACGGCGCCTGTTCCATGAGGAACTCAAGGCCTGCGAAAACTGGGATCACGACATGAATTCGGTCGGCTGTCAGGTTGCCGACAGCAATGCCCAGGTAATCTCGATCCGCCTGATTGCGGGCGCCAGCGATGCCAATGGCATGTGGAATCTCTGCTGCGATCTGCGTGAACGCATGCTCAAACGCCTGCGCGAAGATCTGCCGCAATCCCTGCCGCGTGGCCGCACCGCCATCGTACCCGGCGCCGCAGACGAACCTGCCTGGCCAGACTCACTGGTCTCGCCCCCCGTCAACCGTCCAATGAGTGGCAGCCAGTATAATGGTCCGGACATACGCCCCACCAGCAGGTAGGCCCGGGATTTACCTCACCATAAAATCCTGTGTCTGACAGGCGCGACATGACTTGAGGGGTCGTGTTACGCCCTGTCATGGCAGTAAGTGCCCGGCTTCCCTAATCAGGGAGAGGGTTATTTCCTGTTCATCGACGTGGCTGAGGGTGTGCAGCCTCTGCTAAGTGAAGAACGCGCTGATAAAAGGCGATCCGATTTTCTGAAAATACGGTCGAGCTATGACCCGGCCTAGAATGGGCTCGCCTCCGCCTGCACTTTAGGCGTAATTCGGTTGGCAACGATCCAGCGCCTGCACGGCCACCTCGCCGAATTCGAGATCGCTCAGCTTGATCGAGGCATGAAAGACCTTGCCGAAATTCTCATTGGTGCCCCAGGCGGAATGGCCCGCGCCACGACCGCGGGAAGCGACCATTTCGACCTGATCTTCCCTGTCCTTCGGCCACCTTACGAAAACCATCGCTGATTTTGACATGGTCGTCAGGAAATCCTTGAAGCCGAATTCCTGCTGGATACGCAGCCAGAACTCACGAGACTTCTGGTTTGACTCGTCCTTTGCCGGGCGAGAGACTTCACTTGGAATTGGCGTAGGCAAGTGCGCCCCGAAATCCTCACTGCTATACAGCGCCTTCTTGAGATTAGCCCCGATCCACTCTGTCGTGGCCTCTTTTCGAGGGGTGAAGGTCGACCAGCCGGATCGGGAGAAGTAACTCCCTCCCCAACGCTCCGTGCAGATCACGGCCACATATTTTCTGGTGCGGATGAGCCGGGCGCGACGAGTGGGGATCTGCCAGGAGGGAATGACGGTGCTCATGCGCTATCTGCAATCCTGAAATCGATGATTCTCATAGCCACGGAGTGGGCAAAAACGCAGTTTCCGGCACGCTTCGGGGCTGAACAGATCGCCCCTACGGGGTAGTGATCGGCCAAGCCCCCGAGGCCCTTGAAAAAGGTTTGGATAAAGGCTTGCTGAACGTCGAGCATTTCCCCGCCGGGCCGGATTCCATAAATAAAGGCTCCAACATCAACGCTACACACAAAGCGACAGCGTAAAAAGTTCTAGTAACTTCCAGAATCTCATCAAAAATAGTTTCGTATTTACCACACGGAAAAATGAGACACACCTGCCTCTGATGGTTTTCAATCAATTTCACGCATAACAGCGTGTGGCTGACGCTCTAGACGAAAAGGTGACCAGGCCGGACGAAACACCTGTCAGGTCGGCCTCACCTTTGTCGAAGGGAATTGCCCGGTGAAACTGGTTCTCGACCCCTATATGCAACGCCATCTCACCCTGCCGGAAATTGCCAGAACGGTTTCCGGCTATGGGTTCGACGGTATCGAACTCTCGCCGCGCGCCGATTTTCTGGATTGGTGGGTGATGCCACGCGCCACGTCGCAGCGTATCCGCGATTTCAAGGCTGCCTTGCGCGACCACGGCACCGAGCTTTCCACATTGCAGCCCATGTATCGCTGGTCGAGCCCGATCGAGGAAGAACGACAGATCGCCATGCGCTACTGGAAGCGCGCCATCGAGATTGCCTCCGAAATGGAGTGCCCGCTCATGGTCTCCGAATTCGGGCGCGGCACCTCGCCCGAACGGTCTGCGGGACTGCCACCCGGCGTTGCGACACCGGAAACCTGCGAGGCAGCCTTCTGGCGCTCCATGGATGATCTCGTGCCCGTTCTCGAGCGTGCAGGCATCACCCTGTCTCTGGAACCGCATCCGGAAGACTGGGTCGAAACCTTCCATCCTGCCATCGATATCATCCGCAATATCGGCTCGGATGCGGTCAGAATGTCCTATATCGTGCCGCATACCTTCTTCTACGGCGAAGACATGGCTGCCATGCTGCGCGAGGCGGCGGATATTCTTGTTCATATCCGCGTGGCCGATACATTCGACCACCGAAAATCCTCGGAACTACGCTACATCGTCAACCCGCCGGGCGCGCGCGTGCGAGTGCATCAGCATCTCGATATCGGTCAGGGCGAAATCGACTGGACGGCCTTTTTCGACACGCTGGCAGAGATACGCTTTGACGGTGTTCTGTCCTCCTGTGTCTTCGCCTGGGAAGAGCGTGCGGAAGACTCTTCACGCTTCATGCTCGAGACGATGCGGCGCGAACTGAACAAGCGGCGCCTGATCTGACCCGCCCCCGCCCAGGCTGGGCTCAGATATCCTTCGGCAGGCGCTGGACGCGCGAGCGCAATAACTGCTCCTCGAAATCCAGCTCCTGCTGCAATTCCCATTCCGTCTGGTCGTTGATCCCACGCTCGACGAACAAATCATGCAGCGTCTGTCGCTGCGCGCGCAGAACAAGCAGGCGTGTTGCCAGTTCGAGCCGCTCGCGACGCAGGGCAAGCTGGCGGTTCATCAATGTGGAGTGATGCGATTCATCAATCTGGCTCAGACGGTTTTCATAGCTCTGTGACAGACGATCGATCACATCATGCTTGAGTTCCCTGTCCTGCACGCTGCTATCGGCCGTGTCGGGTGTCTGGAAACGTTCGTCGTGCAGGAGGGAGATTGCCGTGCGCAACAACCTCTGACGCGCCATGATTTCTTCCGAGGCGTAACGATCCATGCCGGGGTCAGGCAAAAAGCGGATGCAGAGCGGCATCAGCAGCCCGGCACCAACAAGAGAAATAACAATCACACCCGCCGCAACCGTAATCAGCAGATCGCGTGATGGAAACGCCCCCAGTTCACTCCCCACCGCAGGCAGGGACAGAACAGCCGCAAGCGTGACCGCACCGCGCACGCCTGCAAAGGTCAGCAGCAGCGAACTCAGGAAACCTGGCCAGGCAAAGGGCTTTTGCGTCCAGCGCGCCACGCACCAGCGCCGCAGGATGGACAGCCATATCCCGATGAAGCGCAGCGTCGTCATGATGAGATAAACCGCGCCGACAAGGGCGACGAGCTGTAGCAGCGACACCTGGCGCTCATGCGCCATCGCCATGCCGCCCTGCACCAGAGCAGGCAGTTGCAGGCCAAGCAGAAGAAAGATCAGGGCGTTGAAGATGTAGTTGACCATGCCCCAGACCGTCGTGGCCTGAAGGCGGGTGGCGGTATTCGTCTCCTCGATCATGCCCATCATCTTGATGACCATGCACGCAGCGACAGAGGCCAGAATGCCTGAGCAATGCACCGCCTCGGCCACGATATAGGTCACAAAAGGCAGCAGGATCATCAGGGTGATCTGCAAGGGCGGATCGTCAAATCCGCGACGCAGCAACACACGGTTGAGCCGCGCCGAGACATAGGCAATGAGCGCCCCGATGGCCATGCCACCAAAGGCAACCAGCAGAAACGCGTCAAAAGCCTGACGGTAGGAGAACTCGCCCGTCAGCGCCGCTGCCGTCGCAAAGCGAAAGCACACCAGACCCGACGCATCGTTGAAAAGCGCCTCGCCTGAAAGAACATGAATCATCCGTTCGGGCACATGGCGCCCGGCCATGAGACTCGAGACTGCCACCGTGTCGGTGGGGGAAAGCGCGGCGGCGAGGGCGAAGCAGCAGGGCAGATCGAGTGTCGGTATCAGCCAGTGAATGGCGTAGCCGCAGCAAACCGTGCTGAACACCACCAGACCGAAAGCCAGAAAGAAGATTGTGCCGCGCAATTCGTGAAACTCACGCAATGGCATGCGAAAGGCATCCGCAAAAAGCAGCGGAGGCAGAAAGACCAGCATGAACAGATCAGGGCGCAGCCCGATCTTTACTCCCAGCAGGGCAGCGCCGATCCCCAGCACGATCTGGATCAGCGGCAGCGGAATCGCATTTTTGACCAGGCGGATCAGCAGACTGCTTGCGGCGGCCAGCACGAGAAGAAAGAGAATATGATCTGCGGGTATCATGGCTTCGGGGCCCGCGTGTGGCACGACATGAGGATAGGAACAGCCTTCGTTATTCGTCCGGCGCACGCCTTTGCAAAATGCGCTAGAATAGCGGGATGAGCTCCTTTCGCTTTCTGCACGCGGCCGATCTCCATCTTGATAGCCCACTCAAGGGGCTGGAGCGGCATGACGATTTGTCCATCGACCGTATCCGCTCGGCATCACGCCGCGCACTCGACAATATGGTTGATGCCGCCATCGAGCATGATGTCGCTTTTGTCGTGATTGCAGGCGACCTCTATGACGGCGACTGGAAAACAATCAGCACCGGGCGCTACATGGCGACCACTCTTGGGCGCCTGATTGCGCATGGCATCAGGGTTTTCCTGCTGCAGGGCAATCACGACGCGGCCTCAGTGCTCACTCGCGACCTGCCGCTACAGGCCGGCATAGACCGTTTTCCTTCCCCCCGCCCGGGCAGCTTTCTGATTGAAGACCTCGGCGTGGCCCTGCATGGGCAGAGCTTTGCCAACCGGCATATGCCCCATGACATGACCCCCGCCTATCCGGCGCCCGTACCCGGCTATTTCAATATCGGCGTCCTGCACACCTCGCTTTCGGGCCATGGGCAGCATGAAACCTATGCCCCCTGCGCGCCCGAGACACTGCGTGCCAAGAATTATGATTACTGGGCGCTGGGCCATGTGCATGAGCGCATGATCCTGACCGATGGCACCCCCATCGTCTTTCCCGGCGTGCTTCAGGGCCGCCATATCCGCGAAACGGGCGAAAAAGGCGTCGTGCTGGTTTCCGTAACCGACCATCGCATCGACTCGATCACCCCCATCGCCTGCGATGTGGTGCGCTGGCACGCTGCGCGTTTCGACTGCACCGGAATCGAGAATTTTTCGGCCTTCGAAGACCGGATCGGCGCTTTTCTGCGTGACATCGCCCACACGCATGAAGGGCATCTCTGCGTGATGCGCCTGACAATAGCAGGGACAACTGCGCTGCATGACACGCTCAAGCGTCAGGGCCAGACTCTGCGCGAAGTCGTGCAGCATCTGGCCGCCATGAGCGGTGGTGAGATCGAGCTCGAAAAACTTCTGCTCGACACCACCCCTGTCGCGACACAGACCCGATTGGCGCCAGATGAGGGCGATGGTTTCGCATTATCCGGCCTCGTGCATGAGGCTGCCAGCGATGAGGCCCTGCTGAAAGTGATTGGTGAGGAGCTCGATTCCTGCCTCAAGACGCTCAATCTCGGTGACATCGCCCCTGATTCCCTCCTCGACCGCATCAACCGTCGCGACTGGGCCTCTATCCTGCCCGAGCTGAACGAGGCTCTTTGCGACAGGCTGTCGGGCAAGGGAGACGCCTCATGAGATTTGGCTCGCTCGACCTCATCCGTTACGGCAGTTTTTCTGACCGACATTACAATTTCGCGCACAGCCCCGCTGACCTGCACGTGCTGCATGGTGCCAATGAGGCGGGCAAATCGACCATGCTCGCCGCGATTGGCGATCTGCTTTTCGGCTTTCCCAATCTCAAATCGCAGGACTGGCTTTTCGACGCTCCCCTGCTGCGCGTCGGTGCCAGTCTCGAACAGGGCGATACCCGGCTCGATGTCGTCCGCAAACGCGGGCGCGCGCAGACGCTGCTCGCCCCTGACGATACCACGCCACTCGATGAAAACGCCCTGCTTCGCTGGCTGGGCGGTGTCGATCGTACGGCTTTCGAGCGCATGTGGAGCCTCGACCATCAGCGTCTGCGCGCCGGTGGCGACGCCATGGCACGTTTTGAGGGCGATCTCGGCCAGCAGCTTCTGGCTGCAGGATTCGGACTCGAAAACGTGCAGAACGTGCTTGAATCTCTCGACGCTCAGGCCAGCGCCATCTGGAAAAAAGGCGGTCGCGGCACACAGCTCAATGAGCTGAAAAAGGAATTCGATGCGGCGCGCAGCCAGTTGAGCACCGCCGAAAGCGCCCGCTCAACCTGGACCTCCCTCACCAACGAGGCCAGCGCACTCGAAAACGACCGCCTGAGCCTTGAGCAGCGTATCACCGCCCTGCGTCAGGAGCGCAGCCGGCTGGAAAGACTCAAACGGCTCAGATCGGCACTGACCCGTCTCGATGCGCTCAACGATGCACTGAACGCCACCCCCGCCCCGCTCCTCACCCTGCAGGAGCATGAGAGTTTCGAGCGCCTGCTCAGGAACTGGACCGAAGCACTGCAGAAACGGGCTGACCTGCAACACGCCCATGACGGGCTGGTCGAAACCCGTGCGGGCTGCCAGCCTGATCTCGTTCTGCTGGCGCAGGCAGAAAAAGTTCGCGACTTCAAAAGCCGGTTCGAAGCGCTCGGCCCTGAGCGTCTCGATCGTGAAGAGGAAACCAGCCTGTCACAGTTCGAAGCCGCGTTGCAGGCACAGGGCCACACCGGGACAGCAGAAGAGATCCTGTCGCGTCTGCCGCAGGAGAGCCTTCTTGAGAGGCTACGCCCTCTGGCAAAAGCCCGTGATGCGCTCACCCTGCGTGAGACTGAATGGCACCGCAATCATGAAGCCGCGCAGGAAAGACTGGCCCGCGCCGAGGCAACGCGCGGCACGGCCAGGGCAAGCGATCTGCGCCCCCTGCAGATCGCTGTACAACAGGCCGAGGCTCTAGGAGATATCGACAGCACCGTGACTGCCCTCGGCCGCGCCTGCCATGAGGCAGAAGCAAGGATGACCCAGTCCCTGCGCGATCTGCTGCCCTGGAAAGGCACCCCGGAAGCGCTCGGCATGATGGCGCTTCCCGAACCCGGATTTCTGGAACGACAGAAGGAGATCTGGCGTGAGAGGCAGAAAGCCGTTGTTTCTGCCACAGAAGCAGCTCAGGCTTTGGGCGACACCAGAGACCGCCTCCTGCTCGACAAGGCCCAGCTTGAACAACGCGACATCATCTCGCACGCCGCGCTGAGCCAGGAACGCGTCCGGCGTGACACCCTGTTTGACGCGTTGATGACCGCCCCCCACGATGTCGACAAACGGGCAGACTATCTCGCATCACGCCTCACGGCCGATCAGCTCGCCGATCGCCGCTTCGACGATGCCGAGGAATCGGCAAAGCTGACCCAGATCGAGCAGGCACTCGAACGTTGTATTCTGGAACTGGCCCAAGCCGACTCACGACGCGATACCCTGCTGCAGACAGAGCAGGAAGCCTCGCGCTCATGGCAGGACGAAGTGGAAAAACGGGGCCTGCCGATCTTGCCGCCCGATCGTCTGACAGGCTGGCTGGAGCTCAGGCACAAGGCGCTTGAGGCGCAGGCGCGCCATCAGGCCGCACAGGCCGATCACGATGCCGCCTGTACCCGCCGGGCCGCCATGCTCACAACCCTGCATGGACTTCTGCCCGATCTCAAAACGCGTGATACGCTCGCCGACAGTCTGATCGAAGTCAGAATGCACTTGCGTGACCGCGAGAAAGAGGCCCAGCGCCTCGCCGAGCGCGAAACAGAATGCGATCTGGCCCGGCGCGAAGCTCTGTCAGAGCAGCGCAAGGGTGAGGCGCTTGTCGCCGAGCGACAGGCGCTGCTTGCGCGCTGGGCCGAGACACTTCCCGGCACAGAGCCATGGCCATCGGAAAAAGTCGAAACTCTTGAAGACGCGCGCAGAAAAGTCAGCACCCTGCTGGTGCGGCGTGCAGCCCTGACAGCACGCAAAGCCGATAGCGCCGCCCTCGAAGAGGCTTTCCGCCATTTCATGGTGGGTCTCGGTCGGGGGGAGGCCCTCGCTCTGGCGACAGCTGGCGCAGCCATGGCCTCACTGCATGAGGCCCTGCTGAAAGCACAGCTCGACAAGGCGCAGGCCGATCTTCAGGACACCCGGATCAGGGAGCACGCCGATGCCTGTGCTCTTGCCGACACCAGGCTCGACGCACTGCGCGCCACATTCACGCCCTTCATGCAGAAGCTTGGCGCCACTGAAATCGAGACCATACGCCCGGTTCTCGATGCGGAAATGCGTCACTATCGTGATCAGGAAGAGAGGACACAGCTCGAACGACAGATCATCGACCATTCAGACGGGCTCGATCTGGCCCAATTGCAAGAGCAGGCCAAAGACACCGACCCCGCTCTGACAGAAACCCGTCTCGGTGCCGTCGAGAGCGAACAGGCAGAGCTTGAGCGCCAGCGCGATGCGGCCTTCTCGCGAGGAGGCGAGATCAGGGCGTTGCTGCGTGACATCGAGAAGGACGAGGCAGCGCTGAGTGCCGCTTTTGACATCGAGTCCTGCCGCGCCAAAATGGCACGCGCTGCCGAGGAATGGGCAACCTCCCGCATCCAGTCGCTGGTTCTCACCCATGTGGCGAGACGTCAGAGGCTCGAGAACACCAACCCTCTTCTGAAAGCAGCAGAGACGATCTTCGGTTCACTGACATGCGGGCGCTATCAGAAGCTCGTCATTTCAGAGGATGGCCGGACACCAGAGCTTGCAGGCATGCTGCAAGACGAGAAAATGGTACGCCCCTCGGCCATGAGCGAAGGCACGCGTGATCAACTCTATCTGAGCCTGCGCCTTGCCGCGCTCGAACAGGCACGGGCACGCGGCGTCACCCTGCCCTTCATTGCCGATGACCTGTTCATCACCTTTGATGAAAACCGTGCCGAAGCCGGTTTCGCGACATTGGCCAGAATCGCGCAGCATCAGCAGATTCTTTTCCTGACCCATCACGCGCATCTGGCCGAAATGGCGACGCCATTTGGCGCCACGCGTCACAGCGTGTAAGCCCGAAGGCATGAATTACGGGACGATCTTCATCACCGGGGCGGCTTCCGGTATCGGGCGTGCCCTAGCCGTCGCCCTCTCTGCGCCCGGTCGCGCGCTTCATCTGGCCGATTGCCAGCAGAACGGCCTGGAAGAGACAGGCGCAGCCTGTCGGGCAAAGGGTGCCGAAACCTGCCTGACCTGCCTTGATGTGACAGATCAGGACGCCATGACCCAGTGGTGCACCCAGGCCGCCGACCGACCGGTCGATCTGTTGCTGGTCTGCGCCGGTGTGACCGGCGGTGTGGCCGCCTTGGAAGGCGACGGCGCCGCCTTTGAAAGCATCGAGCAGGTTCGGCGCATGATGGCCGTCAATCTCGATGGGGCCCTCAATGCCATCCTTCCCATGATGGCGCGCATGCGCGCCCAGCCTCTGCGCAAGACCGGTCGGCTTGCCCGCCAGCGGGGGCAGATCTGTGCCATCGCCTCGGTTGCAGGGCTCGTTTCCTATCCCGGCACACCTTCCTATTCCGCCTCTAAAGCGGCGCTCGACCGCTTTATGGTGGCCAGCGGCGCCTATAGCCGCCGGGCAGGCATTCACCTCTCCAGCGTCTGCTGCAGCTTCGTCGATACCCCCATGGTGGCGCAGAACCGGTTCCCCATGCCGGGGCTTTCGAGCGTGGAACGTGCGGTCGCGCAGATCCTGCGCGGTCTGGCGCGTCGCAAGAGACGAATCATTTTCCCCGCCTGGCTGGTTCTGGGCTCGCGTTTCATGGATGTGCTGCCCGTGCGTCTGGCCGAGGCCTATTACACGCATCAGCCCACTGGCTGCCCCGGCTCGATGCCACCGCTCGACCAGTAGCCAGGGTCAAAATACGAAAAGATCAAGACAAGAGCGTCCCGGGCTACGTATTCCCGCAAAAACTTTGCTATGAAGACGAAATGAATTTCTGTCGTCTCTTCATCATGCGTCCCGTGGCGACGATTCTGCTCGCCCTTTCGCTCCTGGCGGCAGGGGCCATCTGCTATCCGCTGATGCCCGTCGCGAGCCTGCCCGATATCGGTTCATCGACAATCAATGTCGAGATCGAACAGCCTGGCGCCAGCCCCGAGCAGATGGTCAGCTCGGTCACCACGCCGCTGGAACGCTATCTCGGACAGATTGCCGGGGTGAAGCTGATCGAATCAGACAGTGAAAACAGCTTCGCCTATATCCGCATCGATTTTGTGGAATCCCGCAATATCGATGGTGCCCTGCGCGATGTTCAGGCAGCGCTGAGAGCCGCACGCGCCGACCTGCCGCAAGGGACGCTCGACCGTGACCCCTACGCCTACAAGGACGACCCGACTTCCCAGCCGGTCTATCTGCTCTCTCTGACCTCAGACGTCATGACGCTGCCGAAGCTGTTCGACCTTGCCCAGATCAGGGTCAAGCCGCTTCTGGCGCAGATCAAGGGCGTGGGCCATGTGCAGGCCGTCGGCTCTGCCGCCCCCGCCGTGCGCGTGGATGTGAACCCCTATGCGTTGTACAAATGGGGCGTAGGCTTTGAAGACGTTCGACAGGCCCTTGCCTCGGCCAATGCCAACACACCCAAGGGCTTTCTCGATTCCGGCGGCCAGCGCCTCATGCTGGAGACAAACGACCAGGCCGAGGATGCAGCGCAATATCGCGATCTGATCATCGGCTATCGCAACAACATCAACCCGATACGGCTTTCTTCTGTCGCCGAGGTCAGTGACAGCGTTCAGGATCTGTATCAGGCGGGGTATTTCAACAACAAACCTGCCATTACCCTGATCGTTCGCGGCCAGCCCAAAGCCAATACGGTCAAGATCGTCGATGCCGTCAAAGCCCGCATGGCCACACTGCGTGCGGTTCTGCCACCCGGCGTCGAGATGGATACGGCCATCGACCTCTCATCGAGCATCCGTGCCTCACTCGATGATACGCAGCTGACGCTCGGCATCTCGATCATTCTCGTGATCGGCGTCATTCTGGTGTTTCTGCGCCGCCTGCGCTCGACCATCATTCCTGCCGTCACCGTGCCCATCGCGCTGATCGGCACGTTGGCCGTGATGAAATGGCAGCATTTCACCCTCGATATCATGTCGCTCATGGCGCTCACCATCTCGGTGGGCTTCGTGGTGGATGACGCCATCGTGGTTCTGGAAAACATTGCGCGCCATATGGAAGCCGGCATGGACCGCATGAGTGCGAGCCTGAAAGGCTCGTCGGAGATCGGCTTCACCGTGCTCTCGATCACGGCCTCTCTCGTGGCCGTCTTCATTCCGCTGCTGTTCATACCCGGTCAGGTCGGCGCGATCTTCTACGAATTCTCGATGACCATCGTCTCGGCGCTGCTCATCTCGCTGGCCCTGTCACTGACCCTCACCCCCATGATGTGCGCCTACTGGCTGGATGTCGAACATGAAGAGCCAACCGGGCCGGGGCTGCGTGACCGCACCTTGCGTCTGATCGATTTCGTGCTCGATGGCATCATTGCCCTTTACGCCCGCACGCTGCGCGTGGCGCTGCGCCATCACATCCTGACGGCGCTTACCCTGCCTCTGAGCTTCATCGTGCTCGTCACCTCGATTGTGCTGATGCCCAAGACGGGCGTCCCGGCGCAGGATATCTCTCTGGTGGGTGGCTCGATCAGCGGCGACGACACCATGTCGTTCTCCCAGATCACCCGGCGTATCCATTATGTCGGTGAGGTCATGAAAGCTGACCCGGATGTTCTGTCTGTCACCAGCTGGAACAACAGCAGCAGCGATGGTCAGCTTTTTGCCCGGCTGTCTGACAAGCGTACCCGCACACGCACCGATGTGCAGATCGTCGACAGCATACGCAAGAAGCTGGGCGATATGCCCGGCCTGCGTACCTCGTTCTTCTCGGCGGGTGATCCCAATGGTGGCGGCGGTCAGCATCGTAGCGGCGCCTATCGTTACGTGCTGCGCGACCAGGATCCGGTCGAGCTCAAGCTCTGGGTGCAGCGTCTTGCCGCAAAGCTGCGCAAGAACCCGATGATGACCACGGTCACGACCAATGTCGAAGGCCATGGCGCCTCGGTACACGTCAAGCTGCGCCGCGACACCGAGGCCCGCTATCTGGTCACGCCACAACTCGTCGGCAATGTGCTCTATGATGCCTATGGCCAGACCGTGGCGTCACGCATCCATACAGACATCACCACCCATTCCGTGGTGATGGAAGTCGCCCGCGCCTATCGGGAATCGCCTGAGCAGCTTCGCAGCGCCTGGATCTCGACCGCTTCAGGCACCCCCTCGGGCGCCGTGCGCTCGAACCAGATCCGGGTAAAAACCACCGGCAGCAGCTCGGCCTCGACCGCGACACAGCTCAGCGAGGCCTCTCTGCGCAACGCCATCGCCAACCAGATCACGGGCAACAACTCCAATGGTTCGGCAGTTGCCTCTTCCGTCGAGACCATGATCCCGCTCATCAACGTGGCCGATCTGGTGATGGAGCCCACCCCGATGGAGATCGACCATCAGCAGGGCATGACCTCGACCGCGATCAGCTTCGATCTGACCGATGGCAAGACCTATGAAGACGCCCGCAAGCTGATTGAAAGCACGATGAAGGACATGGGCGCGCCGCCCGGTCTGACCGGCGAGTTTTCGGGCCTTGCAGGTGAAACGAAGGACATGCTCGTCAACGAGCTTCTGGCTTTCGTGGCCGCGCTTTTTGCCATGTATATCGTTCTGGGCGTGCTCTATGAGAGCCTGATCCACCCCTTTACCATTCTCTCCACCCTGCCCTCAGCCGGTATCGGCGCCATTCTCGGGCTCTGGATTGGGGGCGAGTCGTTCAGTCTCATTGCCATGATCGGCATGATCCTGCTTACCGGCATCGTGAAGAAGAATGCGATCCTGATGATCGACTTCGCGCTTTATGCCGAAAAGGAGCTGGGCCACACGCCGCGTGAAGCCATCTACGAGGCCTGCCTGACGCGGTTTCGCCCCATCCTCATGACAACCCTCGCCGCTGCGCTCGGCGCTGTGCCTCTGATGGTCGGGCATGGATACGGGTCGGAAATGCGCCGACCGCTCGGCATCGCCATTGTTGGCGGCATGCTCATCAGCCAGTTGCTGACACTCTACACCACCCCTGTCGTCTATCTTTACATGGACGCGATCGGTCGTTTCGGCACACGGTTGTGGCACCGTTTTGTGCCCAGGCGCTCTGCTCCGCTCACAGCCCCGCTCCCTTCTGAAAGCTGAAAGCCCGTCATGTCTCTCAAAACCCTCAGCCCGGCCTTTCTGCTTTGCGCCAGCCTGCTGACACCCGCTTTCGCAGCGTCTGCCGCCCCGCTGCATCTGTTCAATGCGCCTGCCCTCTCGCCTGATGGCAAGCTTCTGGCGACACTGGACACCACCGAACAGCCCGATTCCGATACGACACCTGTGCCGTTTCTCGTTCTTCGCAGCCTGCCGGACGGCAAGACGATGACGATTCTTCTGCCCTGCAAGGACTGCATCCCCTCCAGCCCGAGCTGGAGCCCCGACGGCACGCATCTGGCCTTTATCGTCAGGCAGAAAAACACGCAGAACCGCCAGATCATGCGTTTGACCAGCACGGGCAAAGACCTGGAAACCCTGCTGAAATTCACGGGTTCGCTGCAGGATCTGCGCTACGGCCCCGACGGGGGGCTGGCCGTGCTCGCCATTGCCGATGCACGACGCGACCCCGGCGCCTTGCAGGCCGGTGCACCGGAAACAGGCGAGATCGACGCAAAGGAAGACGAGCAGCGCATCGCCACGGTCGAGAAGAACGCCCTGCACTGGCAGTCGCCCGATGGGCTCTATGTCTATGAGTATAGCTGGCAGAAAGGCACCCAACCCGCCTTTATCGGCACGGCGGCCAAAGGCAATGGCGACGCCCATTGGTGGCAGGCCCATCTGTCGCGCTTTTCAGACGGGCAGGAGAAAATTCTCTACACCCATGCCCTGTCTCAACAGATTGGCCTGCCTCTGGTGGCGCCCGATGGCAAGAGCGTGAGTTTCGTGGCCGGTCTGATGAGCGATTTCGGCTTTTTCGGTGGCGATGCCCTGCAGATCGATCTGACCACGCCGGGCGCGGCGCCTGTCACACTGACACGGAACAGCAAGAGCACCGTGACAGGGCTGAGCTGGTGTCAGGGACGATTGATCGCCTCAGCCATCGCCAGCCCCAAGACGATGCTTCAGGCCCTCGACGACAAGGCGCCCCTCATGGTGAGTTCCGATGATCTGCTTTCCGATGGCGGCGGCGAACCGCGCCTGATCTGTGCAGGCGACCAGAGCGTCGTCATCCGCCAGAACTTCACAAAAGCCCCTGAAATCTGGGCAGGCAGGATTGGTGACTGGCAGCAGGTCACCCATCTCAATGAGGGCCTCTCCGTACCGGTCAAAGCCGCAAGCGTCAGCTGGACGAGCGACGGGTTTGCCGTTCAGGGCTGGCATCTGGCCCCCGTCTCGCGCCCCACGCCCATGACCCATGACGGCAAGGTGCCAATGATCACCGTCATCCATGGCGGCCCGTCTTCAGCCGTCACACCGCGCTTTCTGCGCGCCAATGGCGATGCCGCCGTGCTGCTGAAGGCAGGCTATGACCTGTTCATGCCCAACCCGCGCGGCAGCTATGGCCAGGGCGAGGCCTTTACCATGGCGAACCGACGCGATTTTGGATATGGCGACCTGCGTGACATCCATCGCGGCATCGACGCGCTCGAAAAAACGGCCCCGATCGACGAGACCCGTCTTGGCATTACCGGCTATTCCTATGGCGGTTACATGACCATGTGGATCGTGACACAGACGAACCGCTTCAAGGCAGCGGCAGCCGGTGGCGGCATTGCGAACTGGCAGTCCTATTACGGACAGAACGGCATTGATGCCTGGATGCCTCCTTTCTTTGGCGCCACGGTCTATGACGATCCGGCCATCTACGCCCATTCTTCCCCGATCACCTTCATCAAGCAGGTCAGGACCCCGACCTTCATTTATGTCGGCGCCAATGATGTCGAATGCCCGCCTGCACAAAGTCTTGAATTCTATCATGCCTTGCGCGCGCTCGGGATTCCGACCAGCCTTGTGATCTACCCCGGTGAAGGGCACGGCATGCGCGGGCGTGACCATGCGATCGATGCCCAGAAGCGTATGCTGGCCTGGTTCGATCGCTATCTGAACGCCCGGGATACAAAGCGTGCCACGGCGAACTGAGGGCGTTCAGTAACGTTTGGCCCGAGAAGCTTTGGAGTCGAGATGCGTAATAAAAACCAGGCACCGTTCGCCAATCTGCTGGCCCCAGTCAGGCTGGTTGTCCCGGCTTTCGTTCTCGGCTGCGCGCTCTCGGCCTGTGCCAAAGCCCAGACGGTCGAGGCCCCGCCCCTGCCCAGTGCAATCACCACGGCAAAACCGGCGGCGCCTTCCGATCACCCGGCATCAGCCCCCATCATCATTCCGCCCCTGCCCGTGGTCCCGGAAGCGCAGGCGCGTCTTGAGGCAAGCCGCCTGACCGTACAGATGAAGAAATCGGTCAAGCGTTTCACCACCTATACTCCCGAGATCCGTCAGCGCTTCATCCGCCTCGCACGTGCCGCCATTGCCAGCACCAACACGCCTATCGACCGCCCCCAGCTTCTGATGGTCGTCGATCGCAATCCCAAGGTGCAGCGCCTCTGCTTCGTGCTGGCCATGCCGGGCAACGCAGATTGGGAGACGCTGGGCGGCACGCCTGTCTCGACGGGTCGGGCCGGACGCAAATTCTATTACATCACCCCGACAGGCGTGTTCATCAACACGCCTGATCGTCTCGGCTATCGCGCACTCGGCACCAAGAACGAGAACGGCATCCGCGGCATCGGCGCCAAGGGCATGCGGGTCTGGGACATGGGCTGGCACAATGCCGTCAAGGGCTGGCGCCCCGATCACGAAACGGGCGATATCCGGCTCGAAATTCACGCGACCGACCCCGACTTCCTTGAGCAGCGCCTAGGCCAGACGGCGTCGGAAGGCTGCATTCGCATCCCCGCGACCATGAACGTCTTTATGGACAAGAATGGTCTGCTCGATGTGCAATACGAACAGGCGGCCAGCTATGACGAACGTTTCCGTGCGCTCCTGCCCAAGGACCGTACACCGAGCCCTATTGCAGGCGATGCGCTCGTTGTCGTGGACTCAACCGAAGCCGTTCAGGCCATTTCTTCCGCCACGCTCGGGCATCAGACCCTGCCCAGCCATCACGAGGGCTGATCCCCCACGCTCACGCCCGCCGTTCCGGCAAGGCAAGACCGGGAAAGGCCGCCTCAAGCGACTGCGCAACGAGGCGCGTGGCAGCGGGAAGGGACCGGGCCTGATCGACGCAGAAGCATAATTCGAACGGTCTGATCTTGCGGTTGGCAAGCGGTACGAAGGCCAGAGACCCGTCGCCTACCTCCTGCATGACATCAACAGAGCTCAGGATACTGATCCCAACCCCGTTTCTGACCAGCGATTTGATGGTTTCGATGTCGTCGGATTCACAAACCGGAAGTCCCTCCTGACCCGTCTCGGCGCTCAGCCAGGCAATCTTCTGCGCCAATGCCAGCGGTGCAGAAGGAGCAATCAGCGGGTAGGCAACTCCCTGGCTGAACCGTGCCTCATCCTGTTCCGCCAGAGGATGGCCGGGCAGGGTAACAAACCCCAGAGGGCAGGCAATGCTGGCTCTGACAGAAAGCCGCGAGGACATCACCGGATCAAATACCAGCGCCAAATCACCCTGCCCCTCAATGAGGGCTGGCCCGATCTCATGATTGGCCCTTACCAGCACACTCAGCGTGATGCCCGGATGCTCGGCGCGCAGGGTCGCGACCACACCCGGCACCATTCCGCGCGCCATGGCTTCGGGTATGAGCAGCGTCACATGACCCCGCCTCAGCCCCTTGAGATCGTCGATTTCCGTTCGGCACGCCTCCAGTTCGCGCTGCCAGCGTCTGGTCTGTACCAGAAGAAGCGCCCCCGCCGCGGTCAGCCTGAGCCCTGAGGGCAGCCGCTCGAATAGCGGCGAGCCGAGGGATTCTTCACCGAGCAGGATCTGACGATCGATCGACGACGCTGAAATGCCCAGAGCCTCCGAGGCGCGCCTGATGGAACCATGCTGGGCGACGGTCATGAAATAACGCGTGAAGCGGGAAAAGACAGGCATGGCAGGCGCTCTCATTTTTAGAACGGTCAATGAGATATTTCGATATATCGTCGAACACGTTGATAATGGGATTGTTCCTGATGTTCCAGCATCACCCGGCGAGGCCCCATGTCAGAAACTCTCGAGCGTCCGGTCCAATTGCCGCGTCAATGCAGCTTCGATGCCGCAGATTGGGCGATCCTCTCGCGCTTCTGGTATCCGGTCGCCCTGTGCCGCGATATCGGTACAGCCCCCACGGCGGCAGTACTGCTCGATGAAACGCTGGTGATCTATCGCGCGGGCGACGAGATTGTGGTCGCACAGGATCTCTGCCCGCATCGCGGCGTGCCTCTCAGCCTTGGTTCGGGCAATGGCGAGAGCATTGCCTGTGCCTATCACGGCTTTCGTTTTGGTCAGGCGGGGCGATGCGTCAAGGTGCCTGCGCATCCTAGTTCGGCCATCCCCGGCAAGCTGCATCTGAAGACCTTCCCGGTGCGTGAGCGCTACGGTCTGGTCTGGACCTGCCTCGCAGGTGAGACAGCTCATGACGTGCCGGAAATGCCGCACTGGTATGAACCCGGCTATCAGCAGATCACCTGCCCCTCGATCGACATTGCCGGATTTGCGGGAAGACAGGTAGAGGGGTTTCTCGACGTCGCGCATTTCGCATTCGTACATACCGACACCTTTGCCGACCCCGAAAACCCGGTCGTCCCGCCCTATATGCCCAGAAGAACCGAAGCGGGCTTCGAGGTCGAATATCGCAGCTCCGTTGGCAATTATCCTATCGGTGTGGAAGGTCGGGCGCCCGAGGGCTTCGAATGGCTTCGCCATTTCCGCACCTCGCTGCCGTTTACGGCGACGCTCGAGATCCATTTTCCTGATGAGGGTCGGCTGGTGATCATGAATGCCGCCTCTCCCGTTTCAGCCCGCAAGACACGCATGTTTGCGCCGATTTGCCGCAATTTCGATCAGGATATTCCGGTGGAGGCCGTCTATGAGTTCAACCGCCGTGTCTTTGAGGAGGACCGGTTGCTCGTCGAGGCACAAAAGCCCGAATGCCTCCCTCTCGACCCAACACTTGAGGCCCATATCATGGCCGATCGCAGCTCCATCGCCTATCGCAAGGGCCTGCGTGATCTGGGGCTGAGCCGCTTTTTCATCGCCTGAAAATCGACCGGCGCGTGGTTCTGACGGGAAATGCATGGCTCCTGCGCCGAGAAATCATATCCCGTCAGGCCTGTGCGTCTTGCCTCGTCTCGCCGGGTGGCTTCCTCTGACACAGGAAAAGAGGGAGCTTCTCAGGATCATGGTCACGACCAGAACCGAACACGATCTTCTCGGCACACGCGAAGTCCCACGTGACGCCTATTACGGCATCCATACACTGCGTGCCGTCGAGAATTTTCCGATTACCGGCCGCCAGATCAGCGCCTATCCGGAACTCATCAACGCACTGGCTGCCATCAAGCAGGCAGCGGCCCTGAGCAATCGCGATCTGGGGCTTCTCGACGCCTCGAAAGCACGCGCCATCATTGCCGCCTGCGAGGATGTGCGTAGTGGGCAGCTGCACGACCAGTTCGTCGTCGATGTCATTCAGGGGGGCGCTGGCACCTCGACCAACATGAACGCCAATGAAGTGATCGCCAATCGGGCGCTCGAGCATCTCGGGCGCCAGCGGGGCGATTACAGCGCGCTCCACCCTATCGACCACGTCAATATGGGCCAGAGCACGAACGACGTTTATCCCACGGCCCTGCGCATTGCGGCCATTCATGGGGTCAACCACCTGACCGACGCCATGACCGTGCTTCGCAAGGGCTTTATCGCCAAGTCACGGGAATTCCATGACATTCTCAAGATGGGACGTACCCAGCTTCAGGATGCCGTGCCCATGACGCTGGGGCAGGAATTCCAGACCTATGCCGTCATGCTGGATGAAGACCAGAAACGCCTCAGGGAGGCGACCCTTCTGATCAGCGAGATCAATCTGGGCGGCACCGCCATCGGCACACGTATTGCGAGCCATCCCGATTTTGCCGTCACGGTCTGCTCGCATCTCAACCGGATCACCAATCTTCATCTTCTGACGGCGAGCGACCTGATCGAAGCCACTCAGGATTGCGGCGCTTTCGTTCAGGTTTCCGGCGTGCTCAAGCGCTTTGCCGTCAAGCTCTCGAAAATCTGCAACGATCTGCGTCTGCTTTCCTCAGGCCCTCGCGCCGGGCTGAATGAGATCAACCTGCCGCCCATGCAGTCGGGCTCTTCCATCATGCCGGGCAAGATCAACCCGGTCATTCCCGAGGTCGTCAATCAGGTCGCTTTCGAAGTGATCGGCAATGACCTGACCGTCACCATGGCCGCCGAGGCCGGTCAGCTTCAGCTCAATGCTTTCGAGCCGATCATTGCCCATAGCCTTTTCAAGAGTCTGACCCATCTCCATGCGGCCTGCCTCACTCTGGAATCGCGGTGCATTCGCGGCATCACCGCCAATACGGCCCAGCTCGAGGCCATGGTAACGCACTCCATCGGCCTTGTGACCGTTCTGAACCCCTATATCGGCTATGAAACTGCCACGGCTATTGCGCTCGAAGCGCATCGTACCGGACGTGGGGTGATCGAAATCGTGCGTGAACGCCAGCTTGTGCCGGAAGAGACACTGGAGAAGATTCTCTCTCCCGAAGGGCTCTGCCATCTGCACAAGGCTGAGCCGCTCTGACGCGCTTAAATTCGGGACGCCTGCCTGAGGGGCCGGCGCCCTTAACGACAGGCGTTTGTACCAAGCGTCAGAATGGTCAGGGTTCAGTCCAGAGATTCGTCGGGCTTTTCGCTCCAGGCTGCCTGAACGCCGGGGATGCGCATCAAAGGCGTGATGACCTCATCGGGTTTTTTCATGCCGTGCACATGGATGGTGAGCAGAAGCGTTTCGCCCTGTCTCTCCTGCGAGACATGACCCAGCGTGAAACCCAGCCCGGTCAGGGTAGTGGCAACGGTCTCGGCAAAATCGACGTCCGGGTCGCCCCGTACGCTTATCTTGAACCCGTGACGTGGCGCGCGCGGCATGCGCAACAGCCAGCCAGGGGTGAGAAACATGATCACCAGATAACCAAGTGTTGTCAGCAGGGCAACGATGGTCATGCCCGCACCGCAGGCCATGCCAATGGCAGCCGTGAGCCACACTGAAGCGGCAGTCGTCAGGCCGCGCACGGTGTCACGTCGCATGAAAATGACGCCGCCGCCGATGAAGCCGAGACCCGAGACAATCTGTGCCGCCACACGGGAAGGGTCGACTTCGACACGGCCCGGCACCAGCACGTCATCAAAGCCGTATTTCGAGATGAGCATGAAAAGGGCGGCAGACACGCCAACAAGCGTATAGGTACGAAAACCTGCCGCTTTCTGTCGGTATTCGCGCTCGAGCCCGACCAGTGCAGACAGAAAAAACGCCAGCCCGAGCTCCTGAAGCTGGAGCAGCCCCTCACCCGGAATATGTGCAAACAGACCCGCCGCCTGCATGACAGCCTCCCCTCGAAACAACGCCCTTGCGGACACGAAGCGGAGTATCGCTCACTCATGACAAGTGCGACAGCCTCTTGGCTTGCTCGAATCGCCCGCGCCCATGATAGAGGGACGCTGTGACTATGACCGATACATCCAGACCTTCCGCGGCCGATGATGGCCTTACCGCGCTGCTGCGCCGCTCGCCCCCGGCCAACCCTGAGGCCGAACGCGCCCTGCTGGGCGCGCTTCTGACCAATAACAAGGCCTATGAGCGCGTTTCCGACTTTCTGGTCGCCGCGCATTTTGCCGACCCGCTGCACGGGCGCATTTTTGAGGCGATCGCCCGGCGTATCGACCGTGGCATGCTGGCTGACCCCATCACCATGCGCGCCGAGTTCGAACATTCCGGCCTGCTGGATGAAGTCGGCGGTCCGCAATATCTGGGCCAGTTGCTCATGGCCATGGTGGGCATCGTCAATGCCGGCGATTATGGCCGCGCCATTCATGATGCATGGATCAGGCGCCAGCTGATCGAAATCGGTGAGACGGTCGTCAATAACGCCTATGGCGCCCGTGCCGATCTGGAAGGTGGCGACCAGATTGCCGCCGCCGAGGAAACCCTGTTCAAACTCGCCACCGACAAGGGACAGGATGGCGGATTCGTCAGCTTCGAACGCGCCCTGACAGGCGCGCTCCAGGTGGCAGAACAGGCTTTCCAGCGCACGGGCGATGTCAGCGGCCTTACCTCGGGTCTGCGCGACTTCGACAAGAAAACCGGTGGTCTGCATCCTTCCGATCTTCTGATCCTTGCAGGCCGTCCAGCCATGGGCAAGACGGCTCTGGCCACCAAGGTCGCCTTCTCGGCTGCCCAGGCCTTGATGCGCGAGGCGGAAGACAAGGGAACGAAGCCACGCGGCGCCGTGGCAATCTTCTCGCTCGAAATGTCGGCCGAGCAGCTCGCCACGCGTATTCTGTCAGAACAATCTGAAGTCTCGGGCGAAAAGATCCGACGGGGCGATATCGGCCAGCGCGAATTCGACCGCTTCGTGCGCGTCTCTCGCGAATTGTCAGAACTGCCGCTGCATATCGACGACACGCCAGCCATCTCGCTTTCGGCCATGCGAACACGCTGCCGCCGTCTGGCGCGCACAAAGGGGCTGAGCCTTGTGGTGGTCGATTATCTCCAGCTCATGCGCCCCGCCATCGGCACCAAACCGGAAAGCCGCGTGCTTGAAATCTCGATGATCACGCAGGGGCTCAAGGCGATTGCGAAAGAGCTTTCGGTACCGGTCATCGCGCTGTCGCAGCTCTCACGTCAGGTGGAATCGCGCGAGGACAAACGCCCGATGCTCTCGGATCTGCGTGAATCCGGCTCGATCGAGCAGGACGCTGACGCCGTGATGTTCGTCTATCGCGACGAGTATTATCTGCAACAGCGCATGCCCAAAGACAGCGCCTATGAAAGCATGGATAAATATCAGGTCGCCATGGAAGAGTGGCAGCGCAAGATGGCGCTCGTGCACAACAAGGCCGAGCTGATTCTGGAAAAACAGCGTCATGGACCGACTGGTACCATCTCGCTTTTCTTCGAAGGCGAATTCACCCGCTTCGGCGATCTGGATACCGTCCACGACGTGTGATCGAGGCCGGCGCCATAGCAGACATGCCGGTCGTTCCGTTCTGTCCGCACAGATCTCTGAAAGATCGGCGGGCGAGCGGCGCCAATGGGTGCAGGGCGTCTTGCATGGACCGTACTCGCCAAGCGCGTTCCGCCCGCACAAGCCATCGCCGTATGCGAATATGATTCTTTTCAATAGGCGCCCATTATTGGCAGATAATTCTCTATAATTACTGCAATAAATCGACCCGTGCGGCGGAAATTACTAACAGACCACCAGCACGTGTTGTCCTGTTTCGTTTTTTCGCAAGAACGCGAGTTTGGCTCCCACAACCAGATCAATAAGCCACGATGCAACAGTGTCGGCACACCAGATTACGCTATCGTCAACGATACTTAACAGTTCACGCACCACTATAAATATTAGGGGCCCGATCATTACCAGCGCCATCGGATTCCACCGGTCACGGCCGCTGAACCCGGTGGCGCGCCGAGGCGGGTGTCGCGATGACCTGCAAAAAAATTGGCCGTGAGATCGAGGCCGGGAATACCGGCAACGGGCAGGGCAAAGGTGGTGGTAATGCCGTGCTCCATCGCGATGGGCGATGACTGGTTCTGCTCGACCGATATCGGGCCGTATCGCCGCAGCACAGACTGCATGGAAGGCGCGAAAAAGGTCTTGGGCGGGGCTTTGGCCGAAATGCTCAGATCAAGCCCTGAGCCGTGGGGCAAAAGCGGAGCTTGGGTCAGAAGGCTGCGCTTGCCGGGTTCGGCAGGAGATCCGTGCGACCGGGGTGGCGGGACGAAATACCCGGCCTCGGCAGCAAAACAATGCCCCTGCGATACCAAAAGGCATAACAGTGAATAAAACAGCGCTTTCTTATTATTTCTGTTTTCAGGCATAGAATCAGTTCTATACCTGAAAAAGCACAAAAGGGCGTCACTTTTCATGACGCCCGGTTACTGTCAGAACGAAGCCGTATAAGGGTTGGGGCCCGTGCGGCCATCAGCGCGATCAAGCGTTTCGATGCGCTTCATATCGTCCTCGTCCAGGCGGAAATCGAAAACGTCGAGATTTTCATCGATCCGCTTCGGATGAACCGATTTCGGGATGACAATATTACCGAGTTCGAGATGCCAGCGCAATGTGACCTGCCCCGGCGTCTTGCCGTGCTTCTTGGCGATGCTGGTAATGATCTCGCCATCGAACCCGGCACCGCGTGCAAGAGGACTCCAGGCCTCGGTGCGGATATCGAGCGACTCGTTAAATGCGCGCACTTCCTTCTGTTGGAACGAGGGGTGCAGCTCGATCTGGTTGAGCACCGGCTTGACCCCGGTTTCCTCGATCAGTTGGGTCAGATGCTCTGGCTGGAAATTGCACACGCCGATCGACCGGATACGCCCGTCATTCTTGAGTTTGATCAGTGCCTTCCAGCTTTCGACTGCGAGGCCCGTTTTCGGCATGGGCCAATGAAGCAGATAGAGATCGACCACATCGCGACGCAGCTTGCGGGCGCTCTCATCAAAGGCGCGCATGGCATTGTCGTAGCCAAGATCATTCGCCCAGAGCTTGGTCACAGCATAAAGATCGGGGAAATCCTGCAGCGCGTCACCGACGCCACTTTCATTGCCGTAAAATGCGGCCGTATCGACCATCTGATAGCCTGCCTTGGCCGCATAACGCACGATCTCCGCCGTTTCATCAGCGGGGGTCTTGTAGACACCAAGCCCGAATTGAGGGATGCGCGTGCCGTCATTGAGCGTCAGATGCACCTGCTCGCCATCGGCGCGCAGGGTTGCAGAAGAAAGCCCTGCGGAAGAATCGGTACGAGACATGAAGATCTCCTTGCTGTCGCTTTGAGAGCGATATTTTTCAGTAGTCTAGCGGCCCGATCTACGCCGGGTTGCAACACGAAACCGAAAACCGGTCATCAACGCGTGAACAAAGAGACGCGAGACTAAGGTCCATGGGGCAAAAACTCTTCGCTCGCCCGGTTCTTGACCGTGAGACTCTGTGTTAGGAACGAGGTGTCATGATCGCTGCAGCAGAAACCCAGTCTCACACCCCGTCCGACCCCACGGATGCGCCCCTCATTCTGGCGTTGCCGAAAGGCCGTATTCTCAAGGCGCTCGGCCCCGTGCTGGAACGCACCGGACTTTTCAAAGATGGCAGTGCCATCGGTGAAGGGACACGCAGCCTGCGCTTTCCGACGCTCGACCCCAATGTCGATGTGGTGCGTGTGCGCTCTTTCGACGTTGCGACCTTCGTGGCCCATGGGGGCGCGCAGATTGGCGTTTGCGGTGCCGATGTGCTGATGGAGTTCGACTACCCTGATATCTATGCCCCGCTCGATCTGGGTATCGGCGGCTGCCGTATTTCCCTTGCCCAGCCTGTCGGTATGGGCACGCATGACACCAATGCCGCCAGCTCGCATATCCGGGTGGCGACCAAATATCCCACCATCACGCGCCGCCATTTTGCCGCCAAAGGCGTCAATGCCGAGATCGTGCATCTGCATGGCGCGATGGAGCTGGCGCCGACACTCGATATGGCAAGCGTCATTGTCGATCTGGTCGATACCGGCTCGACACTCAAGGCCAATGGTCTGCGCGAAACCGATGTCATCGCCCATGTCACGAGCCGCCTCATCGTCAATCGCGTTGCCCTGAAGACCCGACCCGATGCCATTCGTGCCCTGATCGAGCGCTTTCGCAACGCCCTGCAGGAGAATGCCGCATGAAATGGCTCCAGAGCAGCGACACGGATTTCGAGACCCGCCTCAGCAGTCTTCTGGCCGATCGCAGCGCGGTCGAGACCAGCGTCAGCACCCCGGTTCGCGACATTATCGCCGCCATACGCACCCAGGGCGACATGGCACTTTGCGATTACACCGCGCGCTTTGACCGGCTGGCCCTCACGCCGGAAACCATCCGTATTTCCGAAGCCGAGATCGCCCAGGAGGCGGACAAGGTCGATGCAGAACTGATGGAGGCACTGACCCTCGCCGCCACGCGCATCGAGTCCTTTCATCGGGCACAGATGCCGTCTGACCTCTCCTATACGGATGATGCCGGTCTGACGCTTGGCATGCGCTGGACATCGCTTGATGCGGTCGGGCTGTACGTGCCCGGCGGCAAGGCCGCCTATCCTTCATCTGTTCTGATGAATGCCCTGCCCGCCCGTGTGGCCGGTGTCGAGCGCATCGCCATGTGCGTGCCCTGCCCCGATGGTGTGCTCAACCCCCTGGTGCTTGCGGCAGCCCGTGTCTGCGGGGTGAGCGAGATCTATCGTATCGGCGGGGCTCAGGCCGTGGCTGCGCTCGCTTACGGCACCGCTACCATACCGCCGGTCGATCGTATCGTCGGGCCGGGCAATGCCTATGTGGCAGAGGCCAAGCGTCAGGTCTTCGGCCATGTCGGCATCGACTCGATTGCAGGCCCTTCAGAAGTGGTCATCGTCGCTGATAACCGCAACGAGCCGCGCTTTGTCGCGCTCGATCTGCTGGCTCAGGCCGAACATGACGAACTCGCCCAGGCCGTACTGATCACCGATGATGCCGCCTTCGCCCAGACCGTGGTCGAGGCGCTCGAAAACGAACTGCTGACCCTGCCGCGCGCCGCCATCGCCGGTAAATCATGGGCCGATCACGGCGCGGTGGTGATCGTGCGCGACTGGGCAGAGGCCGCGCAGATCGCCAATCGCTTTGCCTCCGAGCATCTGGAAGTGATGCTCGACGACCCGGAAGGGTTTGCAACGCAGATCCGCCATGCAGGCGCCATGTTCCTCGGGCGCAACTGCCCCGAGGCCGTAGGCGATTATGTGGGCGGCCCGAACCATGTGCTGCCGACCAGCCGCACGGCGCGTTTTGCCTCGGGCCTGTCGGTTTTCGACTTCCTCAAGCGCACGACATCTATCGCCGCCGATGCCAATGGCTTGCGCGCGGTCGGCCCTGCTGGTGTTGCGCTTGCCCGCGCCGAAGGGTTGGGGGCTCATGCGCTCAGCCTCTCGGCCCGACTCGACGCGCTTGGGTGGAATCAGGGCTGATAGGGCCTTTTTCACCCCGGCAAATAACCAAGAAACTTGACGTAACGGCCTACAGCCAGCACATACGCGGCAGAATTTTTACTGCCGGGGCTGGCACAGCCCCTTTTTCTGGCCTGTTTCAGCTTCAATCCCCATAAGGACCCCAATGTCAAAAGAAGACATGATCGAATTCAGCGGCACCGTTACCGAGCTGCTCCCCAATGCCATGTTCCGCGTGACCCTCGACAACGAACACACCATTCTCGCCCATACCAGCGGCAAAATGCGCAAGAACCGCATCCGCGTTCTGGCCGGTGACCGCGTCAATGTTGAAATGACGCCGTACGACCTGTCCAAGGGCCGCATCACCTTCCGTTTCAAGTAAGAGCGTTTTCATGACGGACGGCACAAGGCCGGAGCTGATCCTCGCCTCGGCATCGCCCCGGCGGGTCGATCTTCTCCGCCAGATCGGTCTCGTCCCCGACCGCATCGACGCTGCCGATCTGGATGAATCGCCGCGCCAGAACGAGACACCACGCCTGTGCGTGGCCCGTCTGGCCCGCGCCAAAGCCGAAGCGGTTGCCGCCCGCACGACAGGGCCAGGCCTGATCCTTGCCGCCGACACGCTCGTTGCGGTGGGTCGGCGCATCCTGCCCAAAGCCGAAGATCGCGCGACGGCAGAACGCTGCCTGCGCCTGCTCTCGGGGCGGCGCCATACCGTACTGACCGCAGTCTGCGTCATGCCGAGTGCCGCCTGGGCAGAAGGACGCATTGTGGAACGTCTGGTCGAAACCGACGTGACCTTTTCCCGCCTGACCAAAGGCCAGATTACCGCCCTGCTCGATCAGGGCGACTGGCAGGGCAAGGCAGGTGGCTATGCGCTTCAGGGCGCGGCAGCGTCGGTCATACGCTATGTCGGGGGTAGCCCCTCCGCCGTGATCGGCCTGCCCCTTTTCGAAACCGCCCAGATGCTGCGCGGCCAGTCCTTCCGCTTTCTGGCATGAAAGAGTGCCGTATCGCCTGGTCACCGGGCGAGGCACGCATTGCCGTTTGCGATGGCGATGACCTGATCGATTTCGCCCTCTGGCGCCCTGGCATGCCCGATGGCTATGGCGACACGCATCTGGTCAGGGTGCAGAAAGCAGCCCCTGCGCTTGGTGGCGCGTTTGTCACTCTGGCCGATCACAGCACAGGCTTTCTGACTGGCACCCATCAGGAAGGCGCTCTGACAGCCGCTCGTGTGACCCGCAGCGCCCAGAACGGTAAGGGACTGCGCCTCAAGCCCGTTTCCGGCAAGGCGCCTGAGGGCGACACCCCCCGACTTGTCGCGTACGGCCCGACGCCACTTGAAGACATTGCCGCCCGCTATCCCGATCTTTCTTTATGCTGTGACGATCCGGCGCTCATGGCGCAGATACCGGCAGCACTGAAGCCACGTATCGAACGTGTTCCCCAGGCTTTCGACGCCGTGCTCGAGGCCTACTGCGATGAGCTGGCCACACCACAGGCCACGCTGCCGAACGGACTGCGCGCCACCATCACCCCGACCCCGGCCCTGACAGCGATCGATCTGGATGATCCCTCTCCCGATCAGCGCCGCCAGATGGATGGCTTTACCGCCAATCGCAACGCCTTCCCGGCTTTGGCGCGTGAGATATCTTTGCGCAATCTGAGCGGGGCCATTCTGATCGACCCGGCAGGGGTTCCTCTTCGCAAGCGACCGGCGCTTGGGAGCTTTCTGGCCGCCGCCTTCGCAGATGACCCGATGCAACCCAAGATGCTCGGCGCCACTTCACTCGGCCTGCTGGAAGTCGTGCGTGTCAGGGGGCGCGCGCCTCTGCACGAAGCGCTTGCCAGTCCCGGCGGGCGCGGCCTCTCGGCGCTAAGGCAGATCCTGCGTGACAGAAGCGGCAGGAAAGCTGGTGGCACCCCGGTGCTGCGCGCTTCTCTGGGCGTCGTGCGGGCTCTGGAGGCCGATCCGGAGGCGCTGGCGCAGTTTGCGCTATGCTGGGGCGCCTCTCTGACCCTTACGATGATGCCCGATTACCCGGATGCCTATTGGAGTTTTGCACCATGAGCCTCTGCCCCATCTGCAAGCGCCCCACCGAGACGGCGTTTCGCCCGTTCTGCAGCAAGCGTTGTGCCGATATTGATCTGGGACGCTGGTTCAATGAGAGTTACAGCGTGCCATCCGTGTCGGAAGACGAAGAGGAAAAAAACGTCTTCCCCCCGCTTGATCAGCATGACGGGTTAGAGTAAACCCCCTCTCACACCGTTTGGTGACGGTGCCCAAGTAGCTCAGTTGGTAGAGCATGCGACTGAAAATCGCAGTGTCACTGGTTCGATCCCGGTCTTGGGCACCATTTTCTTCCTGAAAAACTTATTTCTGCTTCTGCCAGGTGCAAGATATCCTGCAGGTAGACGCATTTCGACATTCCAGATCGGATGGACCTGGAACGTGCTCTGTCGAGAAAACGGTCGTCGCTCAGTTCGCCCAGGGCATGAAACCGATCTTCCCGAAGCGGTTCTCATCTGGGTCACCTTTCATGAAAAAAAGGACCGCGATGCCGATAAAGGGAATGAGCGAAAGGAGCGCTGCCCAGCCAGACCAACCGCAATCATGGCAGCGTCTAACACTGGCAGAGATCGTTGCTATCAGAACAAAAAGACTGATGAGCAAATAGGCGGCTGTCAGGCCGAGCTGGATGATCTGGGCGTGAGCATCCTGATCATCCAGGAGATGCGTAGCATAATCAGAAACGCGTGTACAGGCAGGCATAAACAGCCAGCAGGCAATGATAAAGATAGCGTAATCGGCTCTGGAAGTACGTCCCTGAAATTGAAATGCCTGTTTCAGTCCCATCAATACAGCGTCCATATTCTTGTTCCTTATTCAGTCTATTTCGCTTTTTAAGGCAGAAAGAGAGAATTGGAACAGCACCATTACGCGATAACGTTATGCGACAATAAGAAGCTCTTGCCGCCCTCCAATATGAGCCGGGAAGAGCCTGCTCAACTCAGGCCAGCAGACCGCCATCGACCGCGAGGGCAGACCCGGTAATATAGCTTGAACGCTCATTGACCAGGAACGACACGACATTGACGATGTCTGCAATCTCGCCATAGGCGCCGGTCGCAACAAAGCCTGCGAGTACTTTTGCGGCTTCAGTATCCGACGGATTCATGGCGGTATTCACAGGTCCCGGCTCGACAACATTGATGGTGATGCCACGATCGCCGAGATCGCGCGCCACACCCTGGGCAAAGCCGCGCAGCGCCGCCTTGGTGCTGGAATAGAGCGACAGACCCGGCAGTGGCGCACGTCCACCGAATGACGAGCCCATAAGAACGATACGGCCACCGCGCTGCATATGCCTGACGGCACACATCGTTTCGATCATCGGGCCGCGCACATTGAGATTGAGCCCGGCTTCGATGATTTCGGGCGTGATGTCGTCAATCGTGCCCTTGGGATACATGCCCGCATTGCACACCAGCACATCGAGACGACCAAAAACGCGAATTGTTTCCGCAATGACCTTCTCATTCCCCTCAACCGTGCTGCCATCGGCATTCACGGCCAGAACACGACGACCAAGCGCCTCAACTTGCCTGATCGTATCCTGCGCACTGGCTGCATCACGCGGATAGGAGAAAGCAATATCATAGCCTTCGCTGGCCAGCTGGCGGGCAATACCAGCGCCGATGCCGCGGCTGGCACCGGTCACGATAGCAATTTTTGCAGTCATCACTTTGTTTCCCTGTTCTGAAAAATGGCAAGAAAGGCGTTCAGCCCGAGATATCTGAGAGCGTCCGTCACCAGGATGAATTCGAGCATCGCTCAGGCCTGCAACAGGCGACAGGAGCGATCCAGCGCCCTGACATTGCGGCAGAAATCCTTGAGCATCTCTCGTTTCTGAGTTGCAGACAGACGAATCTGGCGTCGCTCGAGTCTGCTGATCTGCTCACGCCAGGCACGATACAGAAGCCGGATATCCTTCCGGCACGCCGTAGTCCGGTACGTCTGTGCGACATTGCCGGTGCGGGGTGCGAGGATATGGTTCTGCATGACTGGCTCCTGTTCGGGGGTAAAACACCTGTCCCTTTCGGACAGGCGCAGAATGCGCAGACACGAGCCGCCTGCGTTATCTCAGGATTCCGAAAAACTTGCCTTTTTTTCCCACAATGTGATGATTGGGCCATGATAAATCAGGATACGACTGCGCAACTCAGAGAGGTTCAGGCGCTCGTTCGTCTTCACTGCCCGCGCAAGAGCACGAAGACCGCTATCGACTATCTGACGCTCTATCACTCCGACACGACCACTGACCCGCTCCTTGTGGTCTATCAGCCGCGCATCTACCTGATCATCCAGGGTGCCAAGACCATACGCATCCATAAACGCAGCTTCGATTACGATCAGAATCACTATCTGGTCGCGACAGTCGATCTTCCGCTGTCGGGCCGCATCACCCGCGCCTCGCCTGATGAGCCCTATCTTGCCGCCTGCATTGCCTTCGATCCCGCTGAAATTGCCGAGATTATCACGCAAACCCATGCCGATCCGGGGCTGAAAACACCGCTGCGCGCCAGCCTGGGCCTGAGCCCGGTCACTCCTGATCTGCTGGACGTGCTGCGCCGTCTACTCCACGCTCTTGATAACGAGCAGGACCGGGAGTTTCTTGCGCCCATGCTCAAGCGTGAAATGATCTATCGGGCGCTGCAAGGCGACCAGCGTCATGTGCTGCACGAAATTGCCGATCAGAAAAGCGATGCCTCACGCATCAACCGCGCTCTGGCATTTTTGCGTGCGTATTTCATGGAAGAGACTGACATGGCGCATCTGCTGCGCCTTGCCGGAATGAGCCAGTCGACCTTCTACCGCAAGTTTCAGGAGGTTACGGGCATCTCGCCTGTGCAATATCGCAAACGCCTGCGCCTGCAGGAAGCACGCCGCCTGATGCTGAGCGAAGACAGGCTGGCCGCCGATGCCGGATTTGCCGTGGGTTATGAAAGCCCCTCGCAGTTCACCCGCGAATACAAGACGATTTTCGGCCTGCCCCCGCATCAGGACGTCAAACGCATTCGTACCATCGGCGTGGAGCGCTATCGCGAGCTGAACGAGGATGTCTGGATCTGAAACGCCCGCTCCCCGTCATGATGCATTGCGTTACACGATCATTCGCCCCCGCTTCTTGGCTGAACCGTGTTTTGAGCGCAGGCTGATCGGAAAAAGACCGAGGTATCGTTATGCGTATTCTGTCCCTTTGCGGCGCGATTCTGACCCTGACCGCCTGTTCGCATCCACACCCGCCGCAGGATGACAGCCGCGCCGCCCTGCTACGCCCTGTAGCCTCGACTGGCAGCGCGCCCTCGAAAGACGCCCCGCCCTCAGACCACAAGCCTCATGGCCATATGTATATGGGCTCAGGTATGGGCGCCTCGCATCTCTGATCTGCTGCTGAGGCATACCGACGGCAGAAAAAGAAACTTAGTCCTGCGTATCCGGGAGGTTATCGCATGGGGCTTTTGCGACTCTGGCTTTTTTCGAACCAATCAGTCGTCTGAGCGAGAAAGTGTCCCCTACAAAACAGCGTCTGAAAAGCAGCAGGCAAATCAGCACAAGACAGGACATGCTGAAAACCCTCGCCAGAGCAGCTTGACTGCAATGCCATAGCTGATCTGGAGATATCTCGAAGCAGGCTGAAAAGAGATCTCATGCCATAACAGGCCAAAGAGATAGATTGTGCCATTGAACGCCAGAACGAGCGCCGTAATTGTATAGCGGACGAGAATATAGAATAGGATGATCAGAATCGCGATATCGAGCAGCTTCGAAAGCGATCGTGTTTTTCTTATCATGCCAATTGCGCCCTTCCCGCTCATCAGTCCCCTTCTTTAATAGGAAGAGACGAGCAGGTCAGCACCTAGGCCGGACAGTTCTGCGTGAGAACTGCTGCTTTACTTGATCGCGTCGAGCACGCCTGAAACGGTCAGGATCTGCGGCAGGACGACGCCCTCCTTATGGGGAGCATAATAGACATAGAGGGGCACGCCATCGCGCCAATGCGCCCGCAGATAGGCACTGATGGATTCATCGCGATTGGTCCAGTCACCCTTCATATAAGTGATGCCCTGAGCCTCAAAGGCCTTCTGCACAGGCGCAGATTGAAGGGCCACGCGCTCATTGACCATGCAGGTGATGCACCACGCCGCCGTCATGTCGATGAAAACCGGCTTGCCCTCCTCACGCAACGCGGCAAGGCGCTCGGGCGAATACGCCACGGCTCCTGTCTCAGCCTTTGCCTCGACAGGCGCATTGGCGGCAACACCGTTATCGATACGCGCCAGGCTGATCCCGGCCAGAACCAGAACCACCACAGCCACAACACGACCAAAAATCACGCCCGGTGTGGCGCCCTTGATCATGGCCTGACGCTGGGTCGTGCCGAACAGCCAGGCCACAAGCCCCAGCCCTACCGCACCGCCAAGACCTACAGGCAGGATCATCGCCCCACGCTGCACACAGGCCACCCAGAAAAGCCAGACAGCCGTGCCAAGAAGCGGGAAGGCCAGAGCCTGCTTCAGCACCGCCATCCAGGCACCCGGTTTCGGCATATGCCTTGCGAGGAAAGGAATGGTGGCAATCGCAACATAGGGCGAGGCCAGACCGAACCCCATGGCCAGAAACAGCGCGAGTCCTGCCCAGGCCGGTCCGCTCAGCGCAGCTGCAATGGCGGCCCCCATGAAAGGCGCCGTGCAGGGCGTCGCCACGATCACGGCCAGAAGCCCCGTCAGCATGTCACCCCAGACACCATGGCGCGGCGTGACATCCTGGCCGATACGCCCCAGCGTCACCTCGAAAACACCCAGAAGGTTGAGCGCCATCATGACCAGCAGCCAGGCGACGCCGATCACGAAAATCGGTGACTGGAACTGAAAACCCCAACCGGCAGCGGAGCCGACACTGCGCAGCACGATCATGGCCACGCCCAGAGCGGCGAAGCTGCCCATCACCCCGGTCGTATAAGCCAGAGCACTCCTGATCTGTTCATGGCGATGACTACCCCCCAGACGGGCGAGCGAGAACGCCTTCATGGCCAGAACGGGAAAAACGCAGGGCATCAGATTGAGGATGAGCCCACCCAGAAACGCGAAAACAAGCATACGCCACAATGCCGCCTCGGCCGGGGCTGGCCCTGCGGGAGCGGATTGTGCCACTGCCATCTGGCTGGTCTTGATCCAGAGCGCCGTCTGCTGACCGGCCTTGTCCTGAAGCACGACGATCCCGGACAGACCCGTCGGCTTGTGCGCTGCATCGATCCAGTTGAGCTTGAGGGTCAATCCGCCCTCGCTTACGCCCAGCTTCTGCGACGCAACCTGATCGATGATCCCGGTCTCAGAGGGCATGAACCACGCCCTGTCGATGCTGGCCGAAGAAAGGCCCTTGCCACTGAGGCTCAGCAGGCCGTCCGGTGCGAGGGAGGCCGCAAAAGGTGATGGCACAGGACTCGCCTGAGCTGCATGAACGAATAATGGCCCTTCGGCAGAACTGTTCGCCACAGCCTTGCCAGCAGGCAGATCAAGGGTGAAATCGCCTTGTTCGGGCACACAGGTGGCCGCGCAGACCAGCCATTCAGCGTGAGCCTTGAGCGTAACGCCCCCTGCCTGCCCTTCGAGCTTCAGCGCCTGGGGCAGAAGCACATCGCCCGTATAGGCGTAGGACATCAGCCCGCCTTCACTGATACGGACAGGCGTGGGGAAATTAATCGTCTCGCTCTGCCCCGTCATGGCGCCGCTTGCCGTCACCTTGAGCGTTGGCGGCTCACCGGCATCACCGGCATTGAGCCAGTAGGTATGCCAGCCGGGTTTGAGCTGCAGACGCAAACCGACATGCAGGGTGTCGCCGGCGGCGACCGCATCACGATCGGTTACCAGTGTAGCGGTGTCATGAGAGGAAATGACAGGCTGGCTCTCTGCGGCAGAAGCAGGTGCGTTGCCCAGGGCAAACAGGAACACAGGGAGAGACAGGACAAGAAAAGACAGCTTGCGCAGCATCAGACCGATCGCATCGTTGGAAGAGAATTGCCGACCGCCCCAAGGACGCGCCATAGAGGTCATTATGACCGGTCCCGTATTGCCCGCCAATCTCATTTCGCTTCCCGTTCTTCCTGTCTCGGCCGCCCTGCCCGAATTGCAGGACGTGCTGGCCTCCGGCCGCAATGCGGTACTGGTTGCGCCGCCTGGCGCAGGCAAGACGACTTTGGTGCCGCTTCATCTTTTACAAGCCCCCTGGCGCGAAGACGGCCGATTGCTGGTGGTCGAGCCACGCCGCGTGGCTGTGCGTGGTGCCGCCCATCGCATGGCATCGCTGCTGGGTGAGGAAACCGGCAGAACAATTGGCTATCGCACACGCACGGACTCGGCCGTCAGCGCGGCCACCCGCATTGAGGTGGTGACGGAAGGGCTTTTGCTGCGTCGCCTGCTGACTGACCCGCTTCTGGACAATGTGGCCGCCATTCTGTTCGACGAGGTGCATGAGCGCTCTCTCGATCTCGATACGGCTCTGGCCTTCGCACTCGATCTGCAACGCACGCTACGGCCCGAACTGCGCCTTGTCGCCATGTCGGCCACGACAGACGGGCGGGCGTTCACGACCCTGCTCGATGGCGCCCTGGTCGAGAGCGAGGGCCGCGCCTTTCCACTCGATATCCGCCATGCCAAACGCGATCTGACGGCCCTGCGCGAATTGCCTGACGTCATGGCCAAAAACATTCGCGGCCTGATGGCAGAGGAAGAAGGCGATCTGCTCGCCTTCCTGCCGGGGGTTGCCGAGATCAGACGATGCGCGGCAGCCCTTGCCGGGCTGGATGCGCTGATCCTCCCGCTCTATGGCGAGCTTGATACACGCGAGCAGGATCTGGCTCTCAAACCCTCCGACAGACGCAAGGTCGTGCTGGCAACCTCCATCGCCGAAACCTCGCTCACCGTGCCTGGTGTGCGTCTGGTGGTCGATGGCGGTTTTCGGCGGGAGCCACGTCTCGATGTCGGCTCGGGGCTGTCGCGTCTCGAGACATTGCGAATCTCACGCGCCACCGCCACGCAGCGCGCAGGACGCGCAGGGCGTGAGGCACCGGGTATCGCCCTGCGGCTCTGGACCGAAGCCACCGGCCGCGCCATGATCCAGCATGACCTGCCCGAAATCCTGAGCAGCGATCTGGCCGGGCATTGCCTCGATGCGGCCTCGTGGCAGGAAATCATGGGCACGGCGCCCGACGCCCTGCCCCTGCTCGACGCCCCGCCTACAGGCGCGAAACAGGCTGCCATCGCCCTGCTGCAAACCCTTGGTGGGCTGGACAAGGCAGGCAGGGTCACGCCGCTCGGCGCGGCCATGGCGCGCCTGGGCGCGCAGCCACGTCTGGCCGCCATGATGTGCGCAGCCCGCACGCCAATCGAGAAAGCCACCGCCGCCGCTCTCGCCGCCCTTCTGGAAGAGCGCGACCCGTTGCGCCCGCGGCCCGTGCCGGGTCAGCGCGCGCCAGTCACTCCAGCTGATATCCAGTCGCGTCTGGCGCTGATCGAGGGCGCGGAACACCACCCGACGGCTGACAGGGCGAGCCTTGCGCGCATACGTCAGTCGAGCCAGCGCTATCAGAGGCGGCTCGGCCTCTCCCAGCGCCTGCCCCCCGACCCGCACTGTGCCGCTGCCCTTCTGGCCGCTGGTTTTCCCGACAGGGTCGCCATGGCCGCAGGCGAAACCGGGCGCTACCGACTGGCAGGCGGCGGCTCGGCAAGGCTGAGCGCCATCGATCCGCTGGCTCGCGAAAAACTTCTGGTAGCCCCGTCTCTGCATACACGTACCGCCACCGAAATCTGTCTGGCCGCGCCGCTGGACCTCGATTCCCTGCCGCCTACCCTGCTGGCCAGAACGGAAGAACAGGTCGAAACGGCACTGGATACTGCAACAGGTGGAGTCATTGCCCGCAGGAGGCTGCGTCTTGGTACGCTGGTCCTGCGTGACCGCTCGGCCCCTGCCGATCCGGAAGAAATACAGTCCCTGCTTCTTTCACGGATCCGGGCCGATCTGTCGGGCAGCCTTGACTGGAGCGAGGCCTGCCAGCAATTCCGCGCGCGTCTTGCTCTGGCGCGGCTTCACCTCGATGAAACCCTGCCCGCTGCCGATGACGAGACCCTCGCGGCCACTCTCGAGGAATGGCTCCTGCCCTATATGGACGGCATGACGAGGCTCTCGCAGATTCAGGCACTCGATCTTCTGTCACTGCTGCGCCAGAGACTCGATTATGCCCAGCTCAGGCGCCTTGATCAGGAATTGCCGACCACGCTCGGCCTGCCCGGCGCCTCACCCTCGATCGATTATCGCGAAGCTGTTCCTACAATCTCGGCACGGGCACAGGCTTTCTATGGGCTGAAGGAAACGCCACGCATCGCCAATGGCAAGGTGAAGCTGCAATTCGCGCTGCTATCACCGGCCGGAAGACCACAGGCGATTACCGCCGATATTGCTGCCTTCTGGCAGACCGGCTGGCCGGATATGCGTCGCGATATGCGTGGCCGCTACCCGCGTCATGACTGGCCTGAAAACCCTGCTCTCGCGAGCCCACCACCGCCGAGACGACGGCCGGATCGCTGAATACCGGAGTGAAACATCGCGATGAAAAACAATAACACCAAGATGTGATGTTTACCCTTCCCATGCCGTAATTCTCGTCTTCGCGCTTGTTTCCACAGCGCGAAAGCCAGAGATCGTCTTTCAGCACGAAAACTTGTCTTTCGAATCGCAAGCTTCTCTCCCACTCCTTTCGGAACCGAACCGTGCTTTCCGACCGGGATGAGAAACGACCATGACTCTGGCCGCCCCCTTGCCTTCCACCCCCACCATTACCCCCACCCTGTCAGCCGCAGGGCAGAGACGGGTGTTTATCGCCTCCTGTGTGGCAGGGTTGGCCGGTGTCCTTTTCGGCTATGACCAGGGCATCATCTCGGCTGCCCTCCTGACACTGGGGGACAGTTTTCCACTCGATACCTTTGGCAAGCAGGCTATCGCCGCCGGTATGGTCGCAGGCGCCCTGCTTGGCTGCATGGGGGCAGGCCCGCTCTCGGACCGCTGGGGCAGACGCCTTCTGGTAGGGCTTGCAGGAGCGCTGTTCCTGCTGGGCTCGGTTGGTTCTGCCATGGCCATGTCACCAACCGAACTCACCATCATGCGCGTGATTCTGGGCCTTGCTGTCGGCGGTGCCAGCCAGATCGTACCTGTCTATATCGCAGAACTGGCTCCCGCTTCGCGGCGCGGCAGGCTGGTGCTGCTGTTTCAACTCGCCATCGTCGGTGGCGTTCTGGTGTCATCGCTCATCGGCTGGGCACTGAGCGATAACCCGCTGCTGCTTCGCCTGCTCAGCCGGGGTGGCGACTGGCGCATGATGTTCCTGCTGGGCGCGGTACCGGCACTGATGCTGCTGATCGGCCTGGTCTTTCTGCCGGAAAGCCCCCGCTTTCTTGCCTCGAAAGGCCGCAAGGACGAGGCCCTCGCCATCCTGCGCAGCCTGCGTGGACCGGAGGAAGACCCGGAGGGCGAAATGGCCGAAATCCATGACGCTGCCGGACAGCGCGGCAGCTGGCGCCTGCTCTTCTCGAAACGGCTGCGCCCGGCCCTCATTGCCGGAACGGGGCTTGCGATGTTCAGCCAGGTCACGGGCACCAATGCCGTGCTGACCTATGCCCCGACGATACTGGCTGGCGCCGGGTTCGATCGTAACTCAGCCCTGCTGATTTCCATCGCCATCGGCGTGACGATTACGGTCGCTACCATTTTCGGCTTCTGGGCGGTCGATCACTGGGGCCGCCGTCGCCTCATGTTGCGCGTTCTTCCCGGCTCCATTCTCGCGCTGATCGTACTCGCCTTCGTCTTTTTCGGGGGTGACCCACAGGGCATCGGCAAGAGCCTCGCCGTAGCCGGGCTGCTGCTCTATGTGCTCTGCACACTGGGCAGCATCAATGCGTCTCTCTGGCTCGTAGGGGCCGAAGTCTTTCCACTTTCGGTGCGCGGCAAAGGGATGGGTCTTGTCACGGTCTCGCACTGGTCTTTCGACCTGCTGGTCTCGATGATCACCCTCTCGATCATCGAGACCATGGGCATCTCGGGCACGTTTGTCCTCTTTGCCGGACTAACGACCCTCGCCTGGCTGTTCATCCGCCGCTGTATCCCCGAAACCAAAGGCCGCTCGCTCGAGGATATCGAGCGCAGCCTGAACACGGGCGATTTCCTCTCCAGATGATATAGTTGTCTGCGATCCGCCTCAGGGAGTTGTTACAGACACATCTGCATGAGTTGCCCGAGCAAGACCCGGTAGACTTTCCAGGTCGGCGTTGAACTGCGAGCCGAACATGCCAGGTCTCATCAGCGGGACTGGCTGATCCGGGTGACCATGCATCGACATCTTCCCCCCCAGAAGCATGAACCGCATCAGAGGCGGTTTGTCCGCCAGAGACGCAGTAGGGACCTTGGGCTCGGGAATCGGCGTATCAGGCAATGCCGCAAAACGTTTCTGCAGATCCATCGAGTCGAGCTTCACGCGAAGGTCAGACAGGGCGACCTGCGACAATTGCTGCTCGACACCAAGGAGCACAAGCGGGTTTGCCTGTAGCAAACTGCCAAAGCCGTAGGTGTTCAGCAAGTCTCTTACACCTGATGGAACATTGACCAGTGTCACCGACACATCATACGTACCGGCATTCTCGAATTGTGCCCAGTGACGCACTGAAAACGTATTGCCGGATAATTCGTAAGAGCCCGCCATCTTTCCGGAGATGGAAGTATAGCCAGCCTCCAGAAGGAGGCCTCCCTGCGATCTGGCACCAAATATCTTTTGAGCCTGCAGCAAATCGACCTTCATCCCTGACGCGGAAAAAGACAAATGAGACGGAATATGCCCGGAGCTGTCGAGACCGTTCAGTGTAAAAGAGGCAATCCTTATTGCAGGGGGGGCACCCGGCTGTGCATTGAGCACATCAATACCGTTCAGGGTTACGGTACCGAAAGGCGTCGCCGTGATGCGGCGTATCGTCACGCTATCGCCCAACCCGGACGCAGCCAGAATTTCGCGTATCTGTTTGTCCGCCATCCCGCTCGCACTCTGACAGGCGAGTTCCCATCCTGCGGCGACAACCACTAGCAGAACGGCTCCGCCAATCAGCAGATACCGCCCGTAGCGAGTTCGGAATTTCTGACGTGATTCAGGATCCTGCGCGGCTGTACGCGCATCACGGACCATCTCGCCAACACGACCATGCACCTTTTCCGACAATGCCCCAAGTTTGGCATTAGCCTTGCGAGCGGCCTCTTCCACGCGTGGCCCGTGGGTCTGGGTGAAACTCTCGACCCGCCCGGCCCATTCTGCTGCCACGTCGCCAGCGTGGCGCATATCTGACGCCTCCGCGAGCGGGATGCTCGGTGGTGCAAGCACCAACACCGGCGGCAATAAGAGCCGTGGATCGGAGGGGATCCTGGCCATCAGGCCATGTGCGCTGTTCATCAATTAGCGCGGCGTCTTGAGCGCATTTTCACGCTGCCAGGCCAGTTCGTCACGAATCATAAAGATGACAAGGGTCAACTCGCTTGAAACGCGCGCAAGAACAATGCCTACAACCGCTACAATAACGCCACCAATCACCCCCCCCACCAAGCCGAGCAAGGCGGCGATAATTTTCGAGGTTCCGGCAGCTTGAGCCATTGCCATGGACCCGGAAAAAATAGAAATCAGTGTCCCGAGTCCACCCAGAATACAGATCACGACACCGATGTAGAAAAAGAACTTGATGAATTTCGGGGTGATAAGCGTATCAAAAGAAAGAAGTGACTTCACAGCTGGGGAATCCTCTCTGAGGTTTTAGCGGTTTATCTGGGGCTGCTTTGAAAGTTTGCGAGCAGAAAGAGCAACCGGATCGGTCGTTTCGGCACATTGCGCGTCGTGGCAGGCATAGAATTTCGTGGCGTCAAGCAAGGCATCGCTCAATGCTGTTCCATTCGACGGCGATACTGAGAGTTGACCTGAAATCAGGTACCACTGGCCAGAACTAAAAGCGGTACCGTCTTTCCCTACGGAAACCCGCAGATGACCAGGCCAACGTGTCGGCACCTTGTCCTTCCCGCTACCCTCTACCTGCACGAGAAGCGTGGCGGTTACCGGCGCTCCGGTTACAACCGAAGACAGCCTTGCCGCTCTGATCGTATCCAGCGTCCGACCCCATTGCAGATCGGGGGAATCATTCAGCCAATTAGCCATCATAGCAGGCTTTGACAGACTACCCGCCGCTTGCATCATGCGAGTCTTCTGAGCTTCGAGCGCGGCAGCCTGCTCATCTGCCTGTTTTTCAGCTGCAACCCGCCGCTGCTCTACGACCAGCTTGTTGATTTCGTCCTCGCCGATCAGCGCCAGACGTTGTGTACGCGCGCGATCTGCAAAAACCTGAATACCCTGCAACGACGCCTTCAGCTCCCCCTGGAGCCGCTGTCGAGCAGCGGCAAGAGTTGTCGCATCAGCTTTCAAAGTGAGCGCAACGTAGACGGATCGATTTTCCATTCCCCACTGCGTACGTGCACGCAGAAAGGTCTGAGCATCACTCTGCTGCATCGGCACGAAAAACGGCAACTCACCGTTTTCGACCTGCAGAGTTACCATGAACGGAAAACTTCCCCCGCTGCATTCCCCATGCATTGATATCTGGTGCAGGGGCATTTCAAGCGGAAAGCCTTGTTTAGTGAAATCATACGGACCAAGAGTCGTCTGTATAACCGTCTCAATTCTCTCCGACGACGCCATGTTCGCACTCTGACGCAGATCGTCACGAGCACGTTGCATCAAGGCATGCCGCCCAAATTCATCCGCTCGAAAAAAATCACGTTGATAGCGAAAAGCTGCCCAGCAACGCTGCACGGAGTCGTCATCAAGCCAGGCAGGATTGGCCTTCGCTGCCAATGCCACGAAAGCATAGTACCCTTCGAGCGGTGGCGCAGCAGGCTGAGGCTGAGGCTGAGGCTGAGGCTGAGGCTGAGGCTGAGGCTGAGGCTGAGGCTGAGGCTGAACAGTAGAAGCAGACTGCGGCTGGATGGAAGGGCTTGCAGAAGGTCTTTGCTGCGTATTGTCGGAGGCAGACGCAGCGGAGGCGGGAACGAACTGCCACCCCTTCTCCCGCGTCGCATCGAATTGTTGCACCTTGCCGGAAGGTTCCACAACGCTCACGGTAACGCTTTGCGCAGCCACACAACGCGGATCACGCTGAAAGACGCCCGCAAGAAGCTGTACTAGACCTTGCTCGGCATCCACCTGTGCTATGGCAGGGCTTTGCGCATCAAGAAACATCCGCAAGGCAACGTGGCTGGCCTGACATCGGGTTGCGAGGTCGACAAAATTGACCCGAAAATGCCTCTTGGTCGAGACCACAAAGAGCGTAGGGTCGCTCTGTTGCGCCAAAACTGGGGTAGACACGAAACCCAAGGCGGCAAAGCCCGCCGCGCCCAGAAGAATTTGCCTGAAAAATTGCCGACGCATGTCAGTTTACTTCCCAGACCCCTTGTGGAGACAGGCACGCATTGCTGTTCGTAGTAGCAGATTGTGCTCCACCATTTGCCACCGTGCGGAGATCGCGACAGGTCACGCTTGCCGTGACGACGGTTGGCACAGCATTGGCAGTTGCGACCTTGTCCACGGGCTCGAGATCATCGAGATTGATCGGCGCGTTGTCATTGGCGGATTGTACGACCTGACCGACCGCTTGAGCCTTTGGAGCCGCGGTGACAACACGAGTCAGCAGTGTCGAAGGCACGTAGCCTATAGCTTGGCCGCCTCGTGAAACGAGATACCAATTACCATCTTGCACAGACCCTGTTACCCAGATTTTGTTACCATTATGCAGGGTCTCAGTAACAGAAGCGCCTGCTTCCGGAGCACTGTGCACGGCAGCTGTCTTTTTGACGCTGTACCTCTTGCCAATCGAAACGAGCCTCGTAGGCGCGGCAACAGAGGCTTGGCGCAACAAACTCACTTGCTTGGTTTCCGTACGCGTGTTGGAGGCCGTGATGACTGCCGTGGCCTTGCTATGGGTAGAGGCCCAGTTTTCGGAATCCCCATCACTCTGCTGGCTCAGAACCTGCTGCTGCTGACGCAGCAAAGCGGCACGATCATCATCATCGAGCATGGCACCGACGCGATTACCGATAAGACCAGCCAAGGCTGCACCACCGACTGCCGCAAGAGCGGCATATTTACCGCCGAAAAGCCCACCGAGTGTACCGCCCAGAGCCACACCGACACCAGTACCCACACTCTCTTTCTGACCCATCCCCAGAATACCGGCATTGGGGTCGTTGCTACACCCGGCAATAGGTAGGCAGAGCGACACTATCAGGAAACCTGCCACAGCCTGTCTGCTCTTCATCTCGCCATCACCTTATGAAATCTAATATCGTTATAAAATGTAACCTCCGCTTTAAGCTGTTGCAATAATGGAACGTTAAAATTTCACAAAAAACATTATTGACCATCATAGACCAGTGAAGCCTGCCACACGCGACGGTACCTCCACAGAAACAGTCGCATATCCTGTTCATGCGCAAAATGACGTGCGACACGTAATGCAATCCGGATCCTTACCAGCGCTGCGACAGGGTTACGAATACAGCACGACCCGGAGCCCAGGCGCAGGCAACGTCGCGTGTGCACATCGCAACATATTTGCGATTGGCGATATTGGTCCCGTTGAACTGGATGCGCGTGCGGCCTCTGTCGATATGGGCCTGAAGATCCCAGACAAGCTGCGAAGGCACTGTGAAGGTCAGGGGAATAGACCCTGCCGTATTGCCCGTATAGCGCATGCCCGCTCCAATTCCGGCCTGCCACAGGGCCGAGAAAGCAACATCGCGCTTCAGAAAGAGCGATGCCATATGCGAGGGAATGGCCACTGGCCGCTGGCCGATCTGGCTCACCGTGTTCGACTTCAGAACACGCGGGTCCTGATAGGTGAAACTCGCAATGAAATCGATCTTGTAAGGCAGGCGACCCACCCCTTCGAACTCGAAACCGCGCGTTCTCTGTCGCCCCGTCTGCACGCTGAAGGACGTATTATTCGGGTCTGCCGTCAGGACATTATCCTGCACCAGATTGAAGAAATCGGCCGTTAGCATGAAATTGTCGACGCCACGCAACGGTGTGACGGGCTTGTATTTCACACCGGCCTCGATCTGCTTGCCTGTGGTGGGCACGAAAGCCGATCCGGAATATGTCGTGCCGACCTGCGGCTGGAATGAGGTCGCATACGAAACATAGGGGTTCAGCCCGATAGCCGATTGGTAGACCAGCCCGAGACGCCCGGTGAAGGCGTTATTATTCTGCGGCGTACGCCCCCCGGTCAGGTTGCTGACCGTCATGCTCTCGGTAAAATCGCCACGGCCCGAAAGGGTGAGATACCAGCGCTGCCAGTTTGCCTGTTCCTGAGCATAGATGCCCGTATCGGTTTCGGTCTCGTTGGTGCTGGTGTTGGTGGCATAGCTCGGCCAGGTGATGGCGCGATAAACCGGCGCATAGAGATTGAGCGCAGGCGCCGCACGCTGCCCGCGACGATTGGCGAGAAAATCACTGCGAAAATCAACGCCAGTCAGGATTTCATGGTGAATCAGGCCGGTATGAAAAACGACGTCGGAGCGCGTATCCAGCGTGACGTTATTATAATTGCCCTGCTGATTCAGCGCTGTACGGTTGATGCTCTGCTGGTCAGCTGAAAGCGACGAGGTGGTGACGAAGCGGTAAAGCACATCGAGATGCGCGTAACGCATGTTCTGCGTGATGGTCCAGTTGGGCAGGATATGGCGCACCAGATTATAGCCCACCGCCACCTGACGCTTGGAGTAAACGTCGTAATCAGCGTCGCTGCTCAGGAAATTGCGGGCGATCTGCCCCCATTTCGACGGCAGGACCGTGCCTCGCGCTGGCAGAAACTGGGCGGTAGATCCGGCATCGAGCTGTTCGAAGCTGGTCAGCAGGGTTGCGACCGTCTTGTCGTCCGGATGCCAGCTCAGCGACGGTGCGACATAGATTTCGTTATTCTTGATATTCTTCGCATAGGTGTCGGATTTGCGGATCAAACCGTTGAAACGCCAGAGAAGCGTCTTGCGGCTGTTGAGGGCGCCGCCAACATCCACCGCGCCCTGCACACGCCCATACGAGCCGGTCTGGAAATCGATTTCATTCACCTGATCCAGATGAGGCCGCTTGCTGACGGCATTGATGATGCCTCCCAACTGGCCCGAACCATAGAGCGCCGATGACGCGCCGCGCAGCACATCCATTTCTTCCAGCCCCCAGGGCTCGATGCTGAAGCTCTGGGAAGTGCTGGCATCGGGCGCACGCGTGCCATCGAGATAGATATCCGGCGTGAAGCCGCGAATAGTCCCGAAATAGCCGCGAGGGTCATCCTTCGATCCGTAATCTGACACACCTGCCGCATAGCGCACCGCCTCGGAAAGACTGCGCGCATTAAGCACGCTCATTCGCTCCTGCGTGATGACTGTGATGTTCTGCGGTGTGAGTTCAAGCGGCGTTGAGGTCTTGGTCGCGCTGCTCGCTGACGCAGGAAGAAATCCGCCGCGCTTGGCCGAAACACGGATCGTCTCATGAACAGCCGCCTTCTGTTTCGTTGCTGACGTTTTCTGCGACTGGGTATTCTGGGCACGCGTTGCAGGAGCTCCCGGTTTCTGTTCTGCAGCCGAAGCCGGATGGAAAACGGCCCCGGACAAGGGAAATGAGACAAGCGTAGACAGACAGAAGGCAGCACGATGCGTGGCGGACATATTTTTCCCGGGAGAATACGATGAGTAGCTGTTACAAATGAGAACGTTTCTCATTTGCATCCGGGTCGATAAAAATCTAGCTGTCTGCTGTCAATCGACCGTTGCGGTTGACTGACCGGACAGGAAAAATTGTGGTGATTATGTCACGTTTTCGTCAGATCGGGGCGCGCCACCGTCAGGATATGAGGAGCTCGCTTCGAAGTCTTTCCAATAGCACCACAAGGGGGTGGTCGAGCTTCTGCCCTCTGAAACGCTTCACCTGGCTGCGGCAGGAATAGCCGCTGGCCAGAAAGCGCTGCTCGCCTTGCCGGTCGAGATGCGCACCCCAGGATTGCTCGAAAATGACGCGCGAGGTTTCGACATTACGCGCCTCATGGCCGAAGGTGCCCGACATGCCGCAGCAGCCTGTCTTTTCAAGCTGCAGGGTGAGCCCGACACGGGCGAACAAGGCCTGCCAGTCACTGCCTGATCCGGCAAGGGCGGTCTTTTCTGTGCAATGGCCGAGAAAGACATGCTGCGTGCCAGAGCCCGCTTCCACAGATGTGACCGACGCCTCCTGCCCCGGCAGAGCCTTGAGCAGAAACTCCTGTGGCAGCAACACCGTGGGCAGGGTCTCGATGCCCGCAATCTTGCGGTATTCCTGCCGGTAGACGAGTGTCATGGCCGGGTCGAGCCCGACAATCGCGACGCCGGATGCGCCGATCCCGCGCAGCCAGGACGCGTTGCGTCTGGCCTGGCTGGCAAACATCCGCAGAAACCCGTGCACATGCAGCGGTTTGCCACATGCCAGACTCTCGGCAAGATAGACCTGATAGCCGCATCGCGAAGCCAGCTCGATCAGCGCGCAGACAAGGGGCGTCTCGAAATGGCGCGTAAACAGGTCAGGCATCACTATGACGCTGCGGGCCTTCTCCTCTGCCGAAAGAGAAGCCAGCCGCTCAGGGCGCGCCGGCTCCACGCCCCAGCGCATGCAGGTCTCGGCCAGTTTCGCGCCCTGCATAGACGGCATGTCCACAAGACCGAAAAAACGCTTCCCGAGTGCCTGAACCACAGAAAGCCGCGTTCCGGCATTATAGAGCGGCGCGATACGGGCCATGAGCGGCAGGGCATATTCAATCATGCCTACCAGATAATCGCGAAAAGGCCGCGCATAACGCTGATGGTACAGATTGAGAAAACGCGCCCTGAAATCGGGTACATCCACCTTGACCGGGCACTGGCTGGTGCAGGATTTGCACGCAAGACACGTCGCAAGACTGTCGTAGAGCTGATGAGAGAAATCGCGTGGAGCCGCTGCACGGCGCCGCAGCATGGCGCCGATACGCTGTTTCAGCGGTGGGCGTGTGGCCTCGAGCGCCGCCACGTCTGTCCCTGCCCCGGCCTGGAGACGCAGCCATTCGCGCAGCAGCGATGCGCGCCCCTTGGGTGAGAAGCGACGGTCGCGTGTCGCCTTCCAGGACGGGCACATCGGGTCGTCCTGATCGTAATTGAAGCATGCGCCATTGCCGTTGCAGTGCATGGCGGTGCCAAACCCCTTCCAGACCGGATCAGGAATCTGCGCGTCCTGCGTACCGCGCAAAGGCACGTTATCCACGCGCAGAAGCGGGCGCGCCGACGCGGCAGGGGCGGCAATCTTGCCGGGGTTGAGCTGGTTATACGGGTCGAAAACGGCCTTGATCTGCTGAAGACGCGGATAAAGCGGCCCGAATATCTCAGGCACATATTCCGAGCGCACCCCTTTGCCGTGCTCCCCCCAGAGCAGCCCTCCATAGCGGCGCGTGAGAGCCTGAACCGCATCACTCAGGGGGCGGATGCGTGCCGCATCCTTGGGGTCGCGCATGTTAAGAAGCGGGCGCACATGCAGGACACCGGCATCGACATGACCGAACATGCCGTAATCGAGCCCGTAGCCATCGAGCAGGGCACGAAACTCAGCAATGAAATCGGCCAGTTTCTCCGGCGGCACCGCCGTATCCTCAACGAAAGGCTGCGGGCGGGCTTCGCCCTGCACATTGCCCAGCAGGCCCACGGCGCGCTTGCGCATGGCATAGACCTGCGAGACGGCCTTGCGCCCCTCGGCCAGCGTATGGCCACGACGAGGCACCGTCCTGTCCTGCCTCAGATGATCGAGAAACGCGTCCACTTTCTCGCGCAGCACGGCCTCGTCATGCCCGGCGAATTCGACCAGATTGAGCCCCCTGGCCGGGCCTGCCTCATCTTCGGGAAAATAGCTCTCGACCGAACTCCAGACGAAATCCTGCATGGCCAGACCCAGCACCTTCGAATCGATCGTCTCGATCGACAAAGGCCTGAGGCCGATCAATGCGCGTGCATCGCGCAGCGCCTCCATGAAGCTGCCGTAGCGGATATTGACCAGAATACTGTGTTTCGGAATGGCGAGCAGATTAAGCTTTGCTTCAGCCAGAAACCCGAGCGTGCCCTCTGATCCGCAGATCAGGGAGGTGAGATCGAAACGCCCCTCTGCGTCGCGCAGATGGCGAAGATCATAGCCGGTCAGACAGCGATTGAGCTTTGGGAAAACACGCTCGATCGTTTCCTTTTCCTGCTCGTGGATACTGGCAACGCAGTCATGAATACGTGCCACATGGCTTGTGCCATGGCGCTGCGCCGTCAATGCAGCTTCATCGAGCTTCTGAGTATCGAGCGTCTCGCCGCCGAGAAGCACGGTCGACAGCGCCAGAACATGGTCGCGTGTCTTGCCGTAGGTGCAGCTCCCCTGCCCGCTGGCATCGGTGCTGATCATGCCGCCGATCGTGGCCCGGTTCGATGTCGAGAGTTCGGGCGCGAAAAACAGGCCGTATGGGGCGATGGCAACGTTCAGCTGGTCTTTCACCACACCCGGTTCGACACGTACCCATTTCTCTTCGACATTGATCTCGAGAATACGGTTCATATGCCGGGAAAGATCGACCACAATCCCGTCGGTCAGGGACTGACCATTGGTGCCCGTGCCACCGCCGCGAGGCGCCACCACGACATCGTGCCATGCATCCTGACCGGCCAGACGCGCCAGACAGACGAGATCGGCCTGGTGTTTAGGAAAGACGACCGCCTGAGGATAACGCTGATAGATCGAATTATCGGTGGCGTGAACGAGGCGCGTATCGTGATCAGTCTCGATCTCGCCGATAAATCCGGCATTGCGCAGCGCATCCAGAAAAGCGGCATGCTGCCCTGACGTGCCAGGCAATCTGTCGAGAACAGCGATCATGGTCATGGCCGGTCATCCATCGTCAATGGTGCGCCAGAGATCCTCCGGCAATGCCGGACGGCGCGCGTCCCTGAATTACTCCGAACCGGCGATGAACGATAGAGAGACGAAAGAGACGTCGCGCCTCAGGAACGTATGAGCACCACAAGGGCGCGCCGTTCCTGCGCGATCCCGGAACGCAGATGGCCGTGGGCGCAGAGCGCCTCACCTTCATGTTCGAGATACATGACCTTATTGACGACGGGCGCTGGTGTCGTCACCGATTGCCGCAATGTGCGGTGAACCTTGCGCGCTAGCGTCTTGCAATAATCCAGCGTATCGCTGGTAATGGCCATCGGCACAGTTTCGGTACGCGCAGGCATAAAAGCCGGATGTGTGCCGTTTCCCGCCTTGGCCGTGCCAGGCAGACCAAGGGTGCAAGTCAGGCAAAAAAGCGCAAAGGCTGTTTGGGTCATATAATCGATACTGATCAGGTCCATATTGCATCACGATGGGCGATGCATGAAGACTTGGTTAAGTAGTCAGATTCTGGACGGATTGCTCAGGCCAGCCCGTTTTCCTCGACGGGCAGACTCAGCACCACACGCAAACCACGCTGGAGCGGTTCAAGCGCCAGACTGCCGCCATGAAGCTGAGCCACTGCCTGAACGAGCGACAGCCCGAGCCCGGCACCAGGTGTGTTGCGCGCCTGATCGGCACGAAAGAACCGCTCCGAGGCACGGGCCAGATCTTCCGCAGACATGCCCGGCCCTTCATCGGTCACGCTGATGCGCACCAGATTGGTCGATACGCTACCACGCAGGGTAACGGTCGTTCCGGAAGGAGAGAACTTGATGGCGTTATCGATCATATTTGCCACGGCCTGCTGAATGAGGCGGGCGTCGCCGTGAAAGAACAGGCGCTGGGGGAGGTCGAGCGCAATCTGCAGCCCGGCATCCTCAGCGGTCGCTTCGTAAAGCTCTGCGATATCATGAAGTGGTGCAATGAGATCGGTCGTCTCGAATGCCGCGCGGCGCGCGCCGGCCTCGATCTGGGCGATACGCATGAGCGCATCGAAAACAGCGGTCACATGGTCGAGGTCTGCCACGGCGCGATAGATAGCGTCATGCATCTCTTCGGTGGAGCGCGCATGAAGCGCTGCATCTTCCAGCCTGTTGCGGGCACGGGTGATCGGTGTGCGCAGGTCATGAGCGATGGAATTCGAGACCTGCTTGACCCCTTCCATGAGCTTTGAAATGCGGTCGAGCATGCGGTTGATGGAATGAGCCACCAGATCGACGTCATTGCCCACAAGCGGCATGCGCTGACGCATATCGCCATTGGCCAGAGCTGTAGTCGTGCGCGCGATGGAACTCAGGATACGGCTAAAAATACCCCGCACCACCCAGGCGCCACCCACCGCCAGTGCCGTAACCATGAGCCATGACCAGATAAAGGTCTCGGTCAGAACACGGCGCAGGATGTCCCGCCCCCTGATGTCACGGCCGACCAGCAATTGCAGACCGTCAGGCAACACATAGGCATGCATGGCCGCAGAGGTCGTGTTCCCCGCCCGGCTGATCTTGAGTGTGTAGAAACGATCGGCACGCTGCACGGCATCGGGCCATGAGGGCATGTTACCGGCCAGACGCTGGCCGCCAGGCGTGATCAGCAGATAGAGATCCTGATCCTCGACGTCCTGATCGAGTCGATCCTGAATGGCGCGTTGCAAGCTCGACAGCCCGCCCTGCATCCAGCGTTCGGCCAGCCCATGTGCATCGGCATCGACCGCCTGACCGACCTCGCGCTCAAGCGCGCCGATCGTGTGCCACCAGAGAAAGGTAAGGAACAGCGTGGCCGAGAGGGCAAAGACCAGCCCGTAGCCCAGTGAGAAACCAAGCCCCGCCGAGCGGAAGCGCCAGGCGCGCTTCCACCACAAACGAAGTATGGGAAAGCGCGACAGGCTGAACCTCATGAAACCGGCAAACCCTGCTCAATTGGCGCGCAGGATATAGCCTGCATTGCGGATCGTATGGATCAGCGCGGTTTCGAAGGGCTTGTCAACTTTCTGGCGCAGGCGCGACACATGAACGTCGATCACGTTCGTCTGCGGGTCGAAATGATAGTCCCACACCCGCTCCAGAAGCATCGTGCGGGTGACTACCTGACCGGCATGGCGCATCAGGAATTCCAGCAGGCGGAATTCGCGTGGCTGAAGATCGATCTTCTCGTCCCCACGTTTGACCGTACGCGACAGCAGATCCATTTCCAGATCGGCGACGGTCAGCTTGGTCTGCGGTGCCTGCTCGGCGCTGCCACGACGGGCAAGGGCCTCGACACGCGCCAGAAGCTCGGAGAAGGCGAAAGGCTTGGTCATGTAGTCGTCGCCACCAGCCTTGAGGCCGGCAACACGCTCATCGACATCGGCCAGAGCCGAGAGAAGCAGGACAGGTGTCGCGTTATTCTGCGCACGCAGCGTTTCGAGAATACGCAGACCGTCAATGCCACCGGGAAGCATGCGGTCGAGAATCACGATGTCGAAATTCTCGCTAACGGCAAGAAACAGACCATCTTTCCCGTTATCGGCTTCCTCAACAAGGTGCCCGGTTTCCTTCAGGCCCTTCACTATGAAGCTCCTGACGGTTGGATCATCCTCGACAAGCAGAATACGCATGGTCAGTCCTTGGTTTTGAAGACGGCTTTCGCGAAGATACGTGGTGCCGCCCTCAATTTACAGTGACCTTATTATCTTTCAGTTACGCCCCGGAAGAAAGGGCGAAGAAGCGCTTCTGTGTTCATTCATCGGCATCTGCCGGTCGTTTTCCGATAGGAAGCGTGACAGTGCTCGTCTTGCCCTTGCGAATTACCGTGAATGTAACGGCATTTCCGGGCTTGCCTGCAGCCACAATCCTGAGCAGAGCCCGCCCATTCTCGACTGGCGCATTATTGATCGCGGTGATCTTGTCGCCTTTCATCAAGCCGCCCTTCTGCGCGGGGCCGTTGCGATCGACATCCACCAGCACGACCGAACCGTCGCCGTCATCGAGCGTGACCCCAAGCCAGCCATGATCGACATGGCCCGTGCGCCGGATCTCATCGACAATCGGCGCCACGATCTCGGACGGAATGCCAAAACCGATTCCCACCGATCCACCCGCAGGTGAAACCATGGCGGCATTCACAGCCACCACCTGCCCACGCATGTTGAAGGCTGGCCCACCCGAATTGCCCGGATTGATCGGGGCATCGAGTTGCAGGAAGTCGTCGAGCGACCCGGCCCCAAGATCGCGCCCACGCGCCGAAACGATGCCCGCACTGACGGAAGAGCCGAAGCCGAAAGGATTGCCTGCCACCAGAATCCAGTCGCCCACATTCACCTTGTGGCTGTCACCCCACGTCACATAGGGAAGCGGCTTGGGCGATTCGACCTTGATGACCGCGATATCGGTCAGGGCATCCACCCCGATCAGCTTCGCCGGCAGTTCCTGTCCGTTCGAGAGCGAGACCGTGACATTATCGGCGTCACCCACGACGTGATCATTGGTGACGATAATGCCCGATGGATCGACGATGAAGCCTGACCCGGCACCCAGGATTTCTTCCTGATGACGCTGCATCTTCTCGCGATAGCGCTTCTCGAGCGGCGTGCCCTTGATCTGGGCGGGCACCTTGCCGCCGCCCTCCGAACTGATCTGGGTAATGGCGATATTCACCACAGCCGGAATCACGCGTTGCACCAGCGGAGCGAACGACAGTGGACCGGACTGCACAAGGACGGGCGGCAAGGCAGGCGTGCCGTCGGGAACGGCTGCCTGAGCCGGAATCTGCACGGCACTGGCCGGTGGCACAGCCGGAATGACAGGATGGCTCGGCTGCGGCGGCGGATGCGGCAGAAATTTTTCGAGGAAAGACGGCAGGGCATAGGCCTGCGAGACGCCAAACCCGGCAAGGACAGCGAGAGCAAGAACTGCGCGCATCAGGAAACCACAAGCGGGGTAGGATCGGGGGTCATGGCGACACGATAGCGCAGAAATGAAATGATTCCATCTCTCATCGCCGCCTCTTTTCCCTCTTCGTTCTCATGCTACAAAACAGGCCCCGCTCTGCCGGGTCGAAGAGGAAGGATTGTCATTCCTGCAAGGCTTTGGCAGGACGAGAAGGACGTACCACGCGAAAAGCGCGTCCTTCTGCCCCTGACGCTTGCATAACGCGATCTATCAAGGACGACAGATGATTAACGACTTTACTTTTGGCCGCGTCCTGATCATCGGCGATCTTTTACTCGATTGTTATATTCACGGTTCTGTCGACCGCATTTCACCAGAAGCGCCCGTTCCTGTCCTGCTGCGCGCCAAGCACAGCACTGTGCCCGGTGGGGCCTGCAATGTTGCCATGAATGCCGCAGCTCTGGGCTGCACTGTCAGTCTGGTTGGCCTCGTGGGGCAGGACGCCTCCGCGCATGAGTTGCGGCAGGCCCTGGCACAGCAGAGCCGCATCTCTCTCGACCATCTGGTTGACGATGCAGACTGGGTGACCATCACCAAGACGCGGGTTCTGAGTGGTCGCCAGCAAATTGTGCGTATCGACGACGAACCCTCCACTGTCGTCGCGCCCATCGTTCAGGAGAAGCTCATTGCAGCCGCCCTGAATGCGCTCGATACGGCAGATGTCATCGTCTGCTCAGATTATGCGAAAGGCGTGCTGAGCGACGAGGTCCTGCAGGCTGTCATTCAGGCGGCCAATCTGCGCGGCATCCCTGTTGTGGTCGATCCCAAACGAAAGGATCTCTCAGCCTATAAGGGCGCGCAACTCATCACGCCCAATCGCAAGGAGCTCTCTTCCGCGACCGGGCTGCCGGTCGGCAGCGATACCGAGATTCACTTCGCGGCGCTTGCCGCGCAAGAGCAGTTCGGTGGCGATGTTCTGGTCACCCGTTCGGAAGAGGGCATGACGCTTCTCGAGCGCAGCGGGCGCATGACCCACGCCCATGTGCCGAAATCAGAAGTCTTTGACGTCTCCGGTGCGGGTGACACGGTCGTGGCAACCATTGCCGCCATGATCTCGGCGAAAGCCGATCTGCAGACTGCGATGGTCATCGCCACGAATGCGGCCTCGATCGTCGTAGGCAAGCTCGGCACAGCCACTGTCTCCCGCGCAGAGCTGAGCGCGGCGCTCAAGTCGAAAATCGAGAAGGACGGTGTGATCGCGTCTCTTGCCGAGGCTCAGGGCATTGTTGCCGCCTGGCGCCAGCATGGCGCGCGCATCGTCTTCACCAATGGCTGTTTCGACCTGCTTCACCCCGGGCACATCGCCCTGATCCGTTCCGCCGCGCGTGAGGGCGACAAACTGATCGTGGCACTGAACAGCGATGCCTCTGTGCGACGGCTCAAGGGAATGGAGCGACCGCTGCAGGATGAACAGGCACGGGCCACTGTCATGGGGGCTTTGCGCGATGTCGATCTCGTGGTGATTTTCGACGAAGACACGCCCTATGAAACGATCGCTGCCCTGAAACCCGATATTCTGGTCAAAGGCGCCGATTATACGGAAGATCAGGTCGTGGGCGGGGATGTCGTCAAATCTTATGGTGGTCGCGTCGTGCTGGCCGATCTGGTATCTGGTCGCTCGACGACCTCTATCGTCAGGAAGATGAAAGCCGATTAAGGCACGGGCGCCACGCTCGCAGGACACGTTTGAAATCTGGGTGACATGACGCGCGAGATCGAAGATACGACCCCCGAAACAAAGGCGCGCTGGCGCAACTGGCTTTTCGGCCAGGCCCTGCCCTTGTGGAGCCAGGCGGGCTTCGATGACAAACGTGGCCTCTATCACGAACGCCTGGACTGGGCCTCACGCCCGGTAACGATGCAGGCCCTGCGTCTGATGGTGCAGGCAAGGCAGATATCTACCTTCTGCCGGGCCGCGCTCGACGGTGTTCACGAGGCGGGCGCTCAGGCGCTGAGCTGTCTCGATACTGTGCAGCGTCTCTATCATCGCGCCGATGGTCAACCCGGCTGGGTCTTTTCGATAGCTTCGACAAATCGCCCCGCGCAGACAAAGCGCGATCTCTACGCCCATGCCTTCATTCTCTTCGCCTATGGCTGGGCCATACGCTACGCCAACCGCCCCGAAGACCGGGCCATGGCACGGATCATCGCCGAAGAAATCGATCTGATCTTTGCTGCGCCCAATGGCGGTTATGTCGACGCCGTGCCCGATGAGGGAGTCTTGCGCAGCCAGAACCCTCATATGCACCTGCTCGAAGCCTATCTCGTTGTTTTTGAGGCAACCGGCGACAGCTTTTATCTCGAGCGCGCAAAAGCACTGGTCGAACTGGCAAGAACGCGGCTCATCGATCCGCGCAGCGGACTACTGCTTGAGTTCTTCGGCCCTGACTGGCACCCGCTTAAGAGCTTCGGCGAAAATCAGGTCCAGCCGGGGCACCTCTTCGAATGGTCGTGGCTGCTGAGAGACTACTCTCGCCTCGCTGAGTGCAAAGGCGATGAAGCCGATTCTCTGGCCCGAAGCTCAGGCAAGCTGTTCGAGGCAGGCTTTGCTTCCGGCTGCGATCATGCCCGGTGCGTCGTGCTGGACAGCATCACTGATACCCATGTCGTTCTGGAACGTTCCGCGCGTATCTGGGCACAAACCGAGCTTTTGCGCCTGCTTCATACGGGCGAGCAGACACCGGAAAACGCGGCAAAAGCGACGCTTTTTGCCGCTTCCTTTCTGGAGCTGTTTGCCCCTCTCTCGCTGAGTGGTGGCTGGATTGACCATATTGATGGTGCTGGTGACAGGCTGGTTGAGTATATGCCGGCGAGTTCGCTGTATCATATTTACGGAGCGGGCCGTCAGATTGCGCTGTAGCGCTGCAACTCCTGTAGCGCTGCAACTCCTGTAGCGCCACCCGCCGGACGCGCGCCTGCTGTGTGGGGGCGCGTCTGCTTCATGATTTTGTATGGGGATTTTTGTGCAAAAAAAGCCCGCTTGGATTGAGCGGGCTGATGTGTTGGTTGCGGGGGCAGGATTTGAACCTGCGGCCTTCAGGTTATGAGCCTGACGAGCTACCGGGCTGCTCCACCCCGCGGGGGTGGTGTTTTTGTGGGGTGGATCAGGGGACCTGGCGGCGACCGA
>NZ_BMCH01000008.1:96162-172146 GCF_014635085.1 Asaia siamensis | reverse complement strand
CATCAGCCTGCGGAACCACCAATAGACGGTCTGCCACGGACCAAAGTGAGCCGGCAGCATCTCCCAGCCGCAGCCCGAGCGGACAAGATAGCGCAGTGCATTGATGATCTCACGAAAATCGGTCACTCGTTTCCGGCCACGCCGGTTCGCAGGCGGCATCAGGGGCGCTATGCGCTCCCATTCTTCATCGGTCAGATCAGATGGATAGCGTTTCGTCCTACCGGTGATGTCGGCCATTCGGCCTCGTTGTTCTGGCGTCCACATCCTGAGTGTGAATCACACGCCAGACGCCCTGAAAACCCCTCACGCTGAATTTCCAAAAGGGCTCTAAAATATTGGACGCGCGTGAAACAACCAGCTTAGGGAGCGCGGGCAAGGCGTTGACGATACGCTGACGCCCAAATGATACGCGAAGTCCCATCATGTAACGCTTGCGGTTTCTCAGGCACAGTTGTTATCCAACTCGTCATTCGAACCTTGATTAGAATGATGCCGTGAGGAAAGGCCGATATTTTCTACAGCAGCTCACCAGGATTTCAGATCATCGGCAATCTCTGACTTGGGGCACAAGCCTTGACATGACAGCAACGGCCGCATGGAAGATACAGGCGATGAAAACGGCATTATTTGGTTGTAATTCCCGCGCCCAGAAAGCCATGCGGCGCGACAACGCTTAGATTCTTCTCTTTCGTCCTGCTCCAATGATCAACTGCATCTATCATAATATTATTAAGTATTTTCAAATCTCTCTCACTGATATTAGGGGTATCACTGAATACAATCCAGACCTCGTAATACGTTATCCAATCAAGATCAGTGATACACTCATCGAATGCATTCCAATTGAACCCGAAATATGAGGGGAAATTCAACAGGGTACGAAAAATATTGAAGAAATCTTCAAGGCCCGATATGCCCGTCGGCACGTAATAGACCACGCTTTCTCTATTATTTGGGATTTCTTTTGATCCCAATTCAAATATGCCTGACATTATAACTATTATCTCTCAATATTCTATATTCAACCGTCGCGACTTGCTCGGGTTATTTTTCTGCTACAGGTATATGCTGAGCGATGCCCTGTGTCTATGCATTCGGTCAGTTCGTTCAAGCACGAGCGGGCTGCCTGATCAGGCGACAGATCTTGAGCCATACACATAAAACTACGGTGGGAGCTTCAGATAGTGGTATTCTGCGCAGAGCTCGATGGGGCAACGTCACTCATGTCAGCTATCGATCAAGGCACATGGAAAGGATACGCATCCTCTTCATACCGCAATTTCTCTATCCAGATATCGAGCGCTTCTCTCGATACAGAAACCTGATCGTGCTTGATGGAGGTGACCCTAAACGCGCGCGCAAGAGCTTTCTCCAGCTTTGGCTCTGCTGGGCCGCCGAGTTCCGTGACGCCACTGTTGTCGAGGAGGCTCTTTCCTTTGGTCGTCAGACAAAACTCATAAGTTTCCCACAAGACAGTGTCTCTTTGATAGGTCAGAGGGCTATTGGCAAGTTCAGTCAGCACGTCATTCGCCTTTTCAAGGCCCCATGAACAAAGTATGCCTGTATGCAAAAATCTGCAAAGCGAGATAAGCGCGGAATATCGCCACAAATCATTGAGCATCTCCCCCTCACGACAGGGGCCACAGATACTATCGATATGTGCGCTGGTATACGCGAGGAGTATAGGCCCTTCTTCGACTGCCAGTAATGTCATTGGCTGCTGATAGAAGGCGTAGAAGAAATCCAACGTCAGATATTCCCGTATTTTTATTTTATTGAGCTTAACTGCGCACTGAAAGTGGTGCCGTCGAAACAAGTCATTCCCACGCTTACGGCCTGGTCTTTCATCGCCATAAAAGTAACCCATAGATATCAGACTTGACCCGACGGATGCGTGCGAGAACAGCACCCCTTCAGGAAACAGGCTTTATCGGGATCCTTCGCCGGAGAGCCTGTTTTCTCATTAGCTCGCCTCCTCCCTGCCCTCCATCCCCCACCAGCCGTCACGCCTTGCTTTGCGCTCGGGGCAGAGGTTTGACTCATTGATGGTAAATAACCCGTGCAAGGAGCCGGGGCAGTCAATCGAACAATCAAACCGAAACCCCGCCGCCCTCTCTGCGTGTTGATCAAAACGACAGTACGACAGGATGGCACGATGACCGATCTACTCTCCCCCATGCTTCTGCCCGAGACAAGCTGGGTTCGACGCTCCGCCCATCGCCTCTGGCTCGCGGCTGAAGGACGCCGTCTCCTGCGTTTTGCCCAGGCCTCACGTATGGAGGGCGGCTTCGGCGCTCTGGGGCGTGATGGCTCTCTGCCCAGGGATGCGCAGCCGGATGGTATCCTGACCGCGCGAATGGTTCATGCTTTCTCAATGGCGACATTACAGGGCATCCCCGGCTGTCTGCCGCTGGTCCAGCACGGCGTCGCGGCCCTGCTTGGCCCGCTCCATGACAAGGATCATGGCGGCTGGTTTGAAACACCATCGGCACCGAACAATCGTAAGCAGGCCTATCTGCATGCTTTTGTGGCACTCGCCGGGTCGTCTGCAACACTGCTTGGTGTTGAGGGAGGTGAAAAGCTGCTCTCCCTTGCGACCGAAATTCTCGAGACACATTACTGGTCTGAAGAAGAAGGGGTAATGCGTGAGAGCTTCGCGCGCGACTGGAGCGATGAGGAAGATTATCGAGGGGCGAATGCCAATATGCATTCGACCGAAGCCTGCCTCGCGCTCGCAGACATCACAGGCAATGACGAATGGCTCAAGCGTGCCCACCGTATTGTCCATCGCTTCGTTCATGAAATTGCAGGGCCTCACGATTATTGCATGCCCGAGCATTTCAATCGCGACTGGGTGCTGCTGCGCGACTACAACAAGGACAAACCAACAGACTCACTGCGCCCTTATGGTATGACACCCGGGCATTTTGCTGAATGGGCGCATCTGACCGTCAAGGTTGAAGCGGCTTTGCTTCGTCGCGACGGCGTGGCGCCGGGATGGATGCTGCATGACTCGCGAGCGCTGCTCGACTCAGCCCTGCGCTATGGCTGGGCAGCAGATGGCAAGCCAGGAATGATCTATACCATCGACTGGGATCACAAACCGCATGTAACCGTGCGCGCCCACTGGGTACAGGCCGAAGCTGTCACGGCTGCGGTCAACCTACTCAAGCGCACAGGCAGTCCGGCCTATGAGACATGGTATCGCAAGCTTTGGGATTATATCGCCGAGGCGCTGATCGATCACGAACATGGCGGCTGGCGTAACGAAGTCGACGCGGACGGGCATATTTCAGGCGAGGTCTATGCCGACAAGGCCGATCTCTATCACGCTTTTCAGGCGACAGTAGCGCCCATCCTGCCACTCTCGCCCTGTCTCACGCTGGCCCTGCGCGAGTCAGATATCGTCTGAGCAACGGCACCCCGCCCCCTATATCGGGCGGGGTAGCTGAAATCCTATTCCGTGCCGCCCGGCGCCTCGATCTGGTCGTAACCTGTCGAGCCTGGCGGCGCACCGCGCGGGATGAGCGGTTCGTCAGACACGTGGATCGCCTGCAGGCGGTCAGGCCCAAGACGACGCGCAACCACAAGCTTGCCGAAAGCCGTCTGATAACCATAGCCCTCAGCGTAAATCGGCACCCCAAGCCTGAGAAAATTCGTGCGGGCACCTGACGCGGGCACGCGCAGCACCGTGCCTGTATTCAGCACAGCGCCATTCAGTGCACCATCACCGTCATGCAGCAGCCTGACAATGCGGCCTTCCGCATTGGCTGGCGGGGCTGATGTCACCAGTTCAGGCATGGGCGCGGCACAAAGGTCAGACTTGCCGCTGAGCGCGAGCGCACGCACAAGATGAAGCGAGGGCGCTGCCAGTCCTTTTACGACCAGTACGACCCCGGCGCGCAGGTGATGGTCCTGTGCCGCTAGGCCGGGAGGCATTTCGACCTCCGTGCCATCTGTCAGGAGGGCCCCGACAGCATCCCCCTGCGTGCCGGGTAGCAGACGCTCGATCTTGCCTGAAAAGCGCGGCAGATTGCCAAGATCAAAGACGCAATTACCGGATGGAGCCGTGTCGGCAGGCGGGGTGATTGCGGCCGAAGCGACACCCGAAAATCCGCCTAGAAGGGCAGCGAGCCCTATCGATGCACAAAGCTTCTGCAAGCGATTACCCATTCTGCCCTCCTGTTTCGCTACGACGATTTGACCGTCAGTGACGGAAATGGCGCATACCCGTGAACACCATGGCAATACCTGCTGCATCGGCCGCATCGATCACTTCCTGATCGCGGATCGATCCGCCCGGCTGGATGACGGCGACCGCACCCGCAGCAATCACGCTCTCAAGCCCATCCGCAAACGGGAAGAAGGCGTCGGATGCGGCAACAGAACCCTGCGTCAGGGCCACGCTCTCGCCTGCTGCTTCGGCAGCGTCCAGGCTCTTTCGTGCCGCGATACGCGCTGAGTCGACACGCGACATCTGACCCGCACCGATACCAACCGTTGCGCGGTCCTTGGCATAGATGACGGCGTTCGACTTGACGTGTTTGGCCACACGGAACGCGAAGAGAAGATCGGCCATTTCGGCGTCTGTCGGCGCACGTTTGGTCACGACGCGCAGATCGGCCTCGGTCACCTGCCCTGCGTCCCGGCTTTGCGCGAGGAAGCCACCAGAAACGGATTTGAATGTGAGCCCTTCAGAGGTCGCCGAAGGAACGCCGCCGGTCAGCAGAAGGCGCAGGTTCTTCTTGCGGCTCAGAACGGCTTTCGCGCCATCTGTCGCGTCGGGCGCGACGATCACCTCGGTGAAGATTGTCGCGATCTGCTCTGCCGTTGCTTCGTCCAGCGGGCGATTGAGGGCCACGATGCCACCGAAGGCCGAAACCGGGTCGCATTTCAGGGCGGATTTCCAGGCGGATTCGAGCGTCTCAGCGCTTGCGACACCGCAGGGGTTGGCATGCTTCACGATGACGACGCTCGGCTTGTCGAACTCGGCAACAGCCTCGAAAGCGGCATCCGTGTCGTTGAGGTTGTTATAGCTGAGCGCCTTGCCCTGAATCTGGGTGGCTGTAGCAATGCCATAGCGCTTTTCGGAGGTGACATAGAAAGCCGCGTTCTGATGCGGATTCTCGCCGTAGCGCAGCAATTCGCGCCGTGAACCGCTCAGCGTCATGGTTTCAGGCAGGGCCTCGCCGCGCTGACCGGCAAACCAGGAAGCGATCATCGAGTCATAGGCAGCCGTGTGGGCGTAGGCTGCGCCAGCCCAGAGCTGACGCTCGGCCAGGGTCGATCCGCCCTGCGCCAGCGAGGCAATGAGGGCGTCATATTGTGCTGGCTCGGTCAGGATCACGACATGATCATGGTTTTTGGCTGCAGCACGGATAAGCGCCGGCCCACCAATATCGATATTCTCGATGCAGTCTTCGGCATCGGCACCAGAGGCGACCGTGGCAGCGAAGGGATAGAGATTGACGCAGACGAGATCGATCGGCGCAATCTGATGCTCATCCATCTGGGCGAGATGCGATGCAAGATCGCGACGGCCGAGAATGCCGCCATGGATCTGAGGCACAAGCGTCTTGACGCGGCCATCCAGTATCTCCGGAAAGCCCGTATGGTCGGACACATCCGTCACATCCAGACCGGCCTCGCGCAGCGCCTTGGCCGAGCCTCCGGTCGAGAGAAGCTGGGCGCCTTGCGCGACCAGCGCCTTGCCGAGCGTGATCAGCCCCGCCTTGTCTGAAACGGAGAGAAGCGCCCGACGAATGGGCAGACGATCGGGAGAGGACATGACGGGCTCCAGAATGGCTTATTTTCTGTGCTGCTCTTAGTTCCCTGCGCCCGATTAGGCAATGAAGGCGTGTTGCGACGCTCTCGAACCGTCATGAAGCAGATTACGGGACAGATAATGATAGGTCACGCAGCTCAGCAGCCCCAGGCAGCAGACAAGAAGGAGATACTCCCTGAAACTGCCTGTCTTGGCGTATGGCCAGAGAGATACCCTGTTTTTCGATAAGGGATAGAGCGCCCAGCAACCGCCAGTCATCAGATCAGCGACGATATGGCTCACATATCCGACCAGAAACGCTCCCCATGGCGAATGGAGCGATCCCATTCCCTGAAAGTGCACAAGACCCCAGGCGATAAGCAATGGCACGAAAAAGGAATGCGTGACGGTACGATGGCCGCACAGCCGCGAAAGTGGTCGGGAGAGCCACACCATACGGCAACCGAGAAGCGATCTTTCCGTGTCCAGATCAGGGGCAAGGCTGCCAAGCCCGGCTGCGCACAGGCTCAGGAAAGACAGCGGCACGTAGCCCATAGACGACGCAGTGATGGCGGAAGCGACACCAAGAACGATATGAGAACGTCCGATCATGCCGCCTTATGACATTACTTTGAGACTCTCGTCTATCCTCCTGATTTTACGGCTGAGTTTTTAACGCTCCGCAGGCAACTCTCCCCGAGTTAGAGCCTCAAAATTTAGCCACGCCGATTTTAAAAAACATTCAAAATCAGAACTCTACCCGATGATCTTCACGTTCGCTCAAAAGAGCGCGGTTAGCCTCCAGAGGAGAACAATCCTTCAATTAGAGCCTGTTGGGGCATTCTTCTCAGTAAACGCGGCATATTCCCATCCGCCGCCTAGCGCCCGGTAAAGGGAGACGAAGGACGTCGCAATCTGGATACGGTTAGCAGAGAAATTCGCCTCGGCCTCGAGAGCTGCGCTCTCAGCTGTGTCGACCTGCAGGAAATCTACCGCGCCTTCCCGATATTGCTGCTGGGCAATCGACACGGCCTTGCGGCTTTCCTGCCAGGCGATCTCAGTCTGGACGAGACGCTTCTGGGCCTGCGCATAGGCAGTCAATGCGTTGTCTACTTCATTCCAGGCGGTCATGACCGTCTGGTGAAAAGCGAGCGCAGCGTCTTTCTGCTCTGCTTTTCTCAGCGCAAGAGTGCCGCGCAGACGCCCCCCTTCAAAGAGCGGCACTGAAAGCGTCGGCCCCGTAGCAAACTGCCGCGAAGGCAGAGAGAAGAAATTTGCGGCCGACAGGGTCTGCGTGCCCATCTGCCCGGTCAGTGTGATATCGGGGTAGAAGGCTGCAATCGCGACACCCACGCCGGCAGTGGCGACGTGAAGGCGCGCCTCGGCCTCACGGATATCGGGGCGTCTGCGTGCGAGAGACGAAGGCAGACCGATGGGCGCTGCGGGCACAACAATCGGCATTGATCCCTCATGCCGCGCCAGTTCGATCGCAAGACTGCGCGGTGGTTCATCAAGTAGCAAGCCGATGGCGTTGATCAGCGCACTCTCGGCATTACGCAGATTGGGCAAGGTAGACGCCGTGTTGGCCTGCTCGGTGCGCGCCTGTGCCAGGTCGAGCGTGGTGGCCGCTCCATTGCCAAAACGCGCTTCCACCAGAGACACATCGTGGTCAGAGACCGACAGGTGGCGTTCGGTGATGGCGATCTGATCCTGTACCCCTCTGAGCTGCATGTAGGAATTGACGAGTGTCGCCAGTGTGCTCAGTGCGAGGCCATGGCGCGCTTCGATAGCGGCTTCCTGCGTGGCATGCTGCGCCTCGACGGCCCTGCGGATCTGCCCGAAAAGATCCAGATCCCATGAAGCGCCAAGCGTGTTCTGGAAGAAATCATATTCGTTGGGCGCGCCTGATCGCGGCTGCACAAGAGAGATGAACCCCGTCGAACTCTGATGGGTGCGGGTATAGGACCCCGCCCAGTTCATATTCGGCAAACCTTGCGCAGCAGCGATCCGGGTCTGTGAACGTGCCTCTTCGATACGCTGCATGCCGCGTTGAAGATCGATGTTTTGCACCGCGAGACGATCGATCAGCCGGTTTAGTTCATCGTCGTGGAACAGCTTCCACCAAGCGATGTCTACCGGCCCGCCATAGGTGCCCCCCGCAACATCCTGCGGCTCCTGCCCGTAATGCGTGGGCGCGATGACATCGGGTCGCCTGAAGTCAGGACCCAGCGTGCATCCGGTCAAAAGCGTCGTAGTGAGCGCTGTGGCGGCAATGCGGGCAGCACATTTCATCGTGCTGTGATTCCCGTTGTGCTGTGCTGCTGTTCGTCCACCACATTTTCGAGCTGCGTATCGACACTGGTCTCGACAGAGAACCCCATACGCAGAAGTTTCGCCAGTGGCTGACCCGGCGAGACGATGATCTTGACTGGCAGGCGCTGGACAATCTTGGTAAAATTACCGGTCGCATTCTCCGGAGCAATCGGCGCGAATGCCGCTCCCGAGGCAGGAGGGATACTGTCGACAATTCCGTCCAGATCCATGTTATAGGCGTCGACATGGATGCGGGCGTGCTGGCCCGGTCGCATATGCCGCAGCGCGATCTCGCGATAATTCGCCATGATCCAGAGCTGATCCATCGGGACCACAGCCATCAAAGCAGCACCCGGCGCAACGTAATTACCACTCTGCACCGTCTTTTCCCCAACCATACCATCGAACGGTGCGCGTATGTCTGTATAAGACAGATTGAGTTCGTCCTGCTTGATGACTGCCCTGTCTATCTCGAGGGTCTTGAGCGCGGCGTCATGGCGTGCCCGAAGAATGGGAAGTTCCGCCTCTGCCGCGACAATGCGTGCGTTCATACTGCGCAGATTGGCTTCCATTTCCCTCATGGAAGCGTCGGTCAGCTGCCGCTCCTGATTGGAACCCGCCCCTGTCTGGGCCAGATTGTGATAACGCTGGGCATTCTGGCGGGCATAGACGAGCTGGGCGCTGATGCGGCCTGCCTCAGCCTTGCTTTCCTCGATCATGCTCGGCTGGCGCTCGACGCTGGCCTGCGCATCGCTGACCAAGGCTGCGTCGTGCACAAGCTGTGCCTTGCTGCGCATAAGAGCAGTTTCGTAATCCCGGGGATCAAGCCGCGCCAGTACCTGCCCCGCCTTCACGCTCTGATTGTCATCGACGAGCACCTCAATAATCTGGCCGGGTATGCGTGGGGCTATCGTTGCATAATGGGCACTCACATAGGCATCATTCGTCCAGACATGCCGCGTCGGCAAAAAGACGATACCCAGAATGACCCCGCTGAAAACTAGGATGACGAGGGCTGTTACAACGAAAGGCCACTTGGCCGGTTTGCTCTCTTGATCGTCGAAGGCCATGGCTCAGGATTGTTTCTTTATGAACATGAGACGGGGGGGAAATGTACGTTGCGGCAGGAACAGCACCGATATCATCAGACAGACTGTAATCGCCGCAATGATCATGTAGGCGTCAGATAATTCTAAAACTGTTGTCTGGTGCGCCAGCTGCGACTTGAACGTCACAAGCGAGTCACCGCTTCGGGGTGTGCCATCCGGCAGAAGCGGCGCCGGCTTCTGCAACGGGAGCGCATTGGCCTGAAACGTCCGATAACGATCAACACCGATACGGTCGGTCAGGCGGTTCGAATGCAGTCCGCCCCGCCAGCGATGAATCAACTGCAAAAGCCAGATCCCGATCGCCTGCGCGACAGCGCGCGGCGTATTGACCATGGCCGCGGCAAATGGCCCCTCGGCCGGAACGAGCGAATTGGTCGACATCATCAGAAGTGGCATGACAATCATGGCCTCGCCTGCGCCCATAAAGATCTGCCACAGATAGAACTCGTTCCGGTTCCACCCTACGGTCATGAAGCTGTCGCCAGCGCAGGCCATCAGGATCAGCATCATGCCCAGCAGACTGACCACACGGCTATCAACCGATTTGCTGTTCAGGACGACCGCCATGAGAGGCAGCATAACAAGCTGGATACAGGCGATCTCGAGGGTCACAAGATAGATCTGTTCCGGCCTGTATCCGGCAACCTCCTGAAGGAAGGTCGCGGGCAAGGTCGATGAGGCCAGAGACACGACGAGAAAGATGAGTAGGGTTGACGCCCCATAGGCGAAGTTACGCCGGCCCAGAAGCTGGAACCGAAAAAGCGGCGTATGCTGATGCCATTCATTGTAGACCAGCAGTGGCAGGCAGATAGCTGCAATAAGGCAGAGCACACAAATTGCTGGCGAATTGAACCAGTCAAAGCGGTCACCTTGTTGCAGCACCGTCGAGAGCGCTCCAAAGCCGAACAGGATCAGCAGAGCGCCTTTCCAGTCGAAACGGGCAAAACGGCGGTAATTTGGCCTTTCCGGCGCTATGCCATACCACAAAAGCGAGGCGGCCAGACTGCCAAAAGGCACGGCCTGCCAGAAGACAAAACGCCAGTCGACCAGATCTGTCCAAAGACCAGCCAGCGCGGTGCTTAGATTGGGAAAGAAGGTCGCCGTGAGCGAATAGGCAGCGAGTCCGTAGAGCCTGATGGGAGGCGCGAGCACTCGTAAGGCAATCATAAGCACGAGCGGAATAGCGAAGCCGCCCGCCAACCCCTCGGTCATGCGAAGCATATAAAGAAGGGTCAGATTATCGGTAAAGGGAATCAGCGACGCCGAAAGGCTGGCAGTCATGGCCACGCAAACTGCAAACCGCCTGACACTGAACGTCAGCGCAAGCCAGGGCGCGAGTGACATGCCGAAAATCTCGGCAGACAGATAAAGGCTGTTGAACCAAGTGCCTGCGTCATGACTAATGCCCAGCCCGCCAAGGATATCAGGCAAAGACTGGGAGGAGACCTGCTCGTTCAATTCGGTGGTCATTGCAAGGACGATGACGCCCGCAAGCCCGAAGAAAGAGCGTCCCTTTTTGGTCATGCGCGCGCCGCGCTGCCTTGAGACTCGTTAAGGGCGCTATGTTGACACATCGGAATCTATTCGGCGCTTTTGCGTGAACTTGCAATTGCACTCATCATAAAACTTAAATTAGCGAAACCCGGTCGTCATCGGGGATCCATAAAATCCGACTGCTATCGCCCCGGAAAACCTTCCGAGGTAACGTGTGAATGGCGTTGGCCATTTCAACCGCGGGAGGAATCTCACCCGCGGTTGAGAAAGCGGCCCGGTTTTCAGCGACCGATCTGCGCAGCGCGGTGGGCCCGGGATTCAACGGCGCCAGCATCGAACTGACCGCTCGTCAGCCAGGAACCACCGACGCAAGTCACGGCAGGCTCTGCCAGCCACTCGGCTGCATTGTCTTCGCTGATCCCACCCGTCGGGCAGAACTTCACCTTGCCGAAAACCGAGGCAAGCGCCTTGAGCGCGGGCAGACCGCCATTGGCCATGGCCGGGAAGAACTTGAACCGGCTCAGCCCCAGATCAAGGCCGCGCATAATGTCACCCGCATTAGCAACGCCAGGCAGGAGCGGCACATCATGACGCTGTGCTGCAGCGGCCACTTCTGCCGTCAGGCCGGGGCTGACGATGAACTGGGCACCAGCCTCGGTCGCGCGCGCCAGATCATCACCATTCAGCACGGTTCCGGCACCGACATGAGCGCCCTCGACCTTCGACATCTCGCGAATGGCCTCAAGGGCGCAATCGGTGCGGAGGGTTACCTCAAGCGTGGTCAACCCGCCCGCGACCAGCGCCTGCGCGATCGGGCGTGCCAGAGACAGATCCGGAATGACCAGAACCGGTATGACCGGGCATCGTGTCATCACGGCGTCCAGCAATGTCGTGTCGAGCATGAATATTTTCCTTATCGAGTTCCGCGCCGTGACAATCCATCACGTCTTCCAAAGCCGCGAGCATGGCCGAACCGCCCTTTTCCGCACTGTCAGAGCGGCTGCGCATCAGCGTGAACAGCTCACGTCCCGTCCCTGCCCCCGGCAATGGCGGTGATGCGGGTTTACGGCGCTCCCATATCGCAGGATCGACCAGGGCTTCAATCTCGCCCCGACGGGCGCAGATCCGGAGCATATCCCCGTCTTCGATAAGAGCGATCGGGCCGCCGGATTGGGCTTCCGGGCAGATATGAATGGCTGCCGGCACCTTGCCGCTTGCGCCGGACATGCGTCCGTCTGTCAGAAGGGCAACGCGGTAGCCCTTGTCCTGTAGCACGGCCAGGGTCGGTGTCAGGCGATGCAGCTCGGGCATGCCATTGGCATCCGGCCCCTGAAAGCGAACAACCACAATCACATCGCGATTGAGCTTGCCTGCCTTGAAGGCAGTAATGACGTCTTCCTGGGTATGAAATACTGCCGCGGGCGCTTCGATAGTCTGACGATCGTCGTCGACAGCGCTCGTCTTGTAGATCCCTCTGCCGAGCGATCCCTGAACGAGGCGCATGCCACCATCCTTGCGGAAAGGGTCCTTCGTGTCGCGCAGCACGCCGCGATCGGCAGAGGCACGCGCCGCACTGTAAAGCAGGGCTTCACCCTCAAGCCGGGCACGACACGCATACTCGGCAAACCCGCCCTTCGAAACGGTCAGGATGTCCTGATGGAGCATGCCCCCGTCGCACAACGCTGCAATGAGCGTCGGCAGGCCGCCCGCTTCCTGCATCGCGTTCACGTCAGCCGATCCGTTCGGATAGGCGCGGGTCAGCAGTGGTATAGCGGAAGAGAGCTCGTCGAGATCACTCCAGTCGATGCAGATACCTGCAGCGCGGGCAATGGCCGGAAGATGGATGGCGTGGTTGGTCGATCCCCCCGTTGCCAGAAGACCAACCGCCGCATTCACGATCGCCTTCTCATCGACCAGATGGGCGAGCGGTCGGTGGTCCTCACCGGGACGCGCGATCTCGACCAGACGATGTACAGCCTTGCGGTTAAGTGCCTGACGGATACGGCTGTTCGGGTTCCAGAAGGCGGAATCCGGGAGCATCAGCCCCATGAGTTCGACCATCATCTGGTTGGTGTTGGCCGTACCATAGAAGGTGCAGGTGCCTGCGCTGTGATAGGAAGCGGCCTCGGCCTCCATCAACGCGCTCGAATCAACCTTCCCTTCTGCATAAAGCTGGCGGACACGCTGTTTTTCCTTGTTCGGGAGGCCAGACGTCATCGGTCCGGCCGGAACGAGCAAGGCGGGCAGATGGCCGAAGCGCAACGCGCCCATGAGCAGCCCCGGCACGATCTTGTCGCAGATCCCGAGAAGCGCCACGCCCTCGAACATGCCATGGCTCAGACCAATCGCCGTTCCCATGGCGATATTGTCACGCGACAGCAGGGAGAGTTCCATACCCTCCTGCCCCTGCGTCACGCCGTCGCACATGGCCGGCACACCCCCGGCAACCTGCACTGTTGCCCCCACTTCGCGGGCGAAGAGCTTCATCTGGTCCGGGTAGCGCGCATAGGGCTGATGCGCCGAGAGCATGTCGTTATAGCTTGTGATGACGCCCAGATTCACGCCACCGCCGCGCATGAGGCGCGCCTTGTCCTCACCTGACGCTGCCAGGGCATGGGCCAGATTGCCGCAGGCCAGACGCGGCCGCGATATTCCTTTCTGGCGGTTGCGCTCCATCAGGGCGAGATAACGGCGCCGCGACACGGCGGAGCGCTCAATGATGCGCTCTGTGACGGAAGCAACGACGGGATGAAGAGACATGGCGGCTCACTAGGGGCTGTGTTTCTGCTCGCGTTTTCGCGAGGTGCGTCGTTGTAAAGTTTCTGTGAACAGGCGGTCAAGGGTGGTGGGTAATAAAATTCCCACGGAAGCCTTTTTTTTAAAGTTTTATAACATTGCCGACGCAACAGCCTGTTGCATATGGAACACATCGCAATAGAAATGTCACAATTACAGGGGGTGACATCACGTTACGAGATTGAAACCCTCAATCACGCTGTGCCATCTCGGGGTCATTCGGCGCTCCTTGCGCCATCATTTCCTTCCGCGAAAGTGACCAATGGCCATTTCCCGCATTCGCCTCCGCCACGCCTCGCTGCTGCTGGGTGCGACAATCCTTGCTGGTGTCAGTGTTTCCGCTCAGGCAGCAACGAACTCTGCAGTTGCACACAAGGCAACTCACAAGGCCGCTTCGAAGCGCAGCACACACGCTGCAACCAAGGCCGCAACCTCGACGGGCACGACGGCCGCCGCCGTTTCCACCACGGCACCAGCCCGCGCCCGCAGCAACGCGCTGCAGAGCCTGGCTGGCCCTGCCCCGTCCGGCAATGAGAGCATCACGGTTGTCGGTTCGGCGCTCAGCACCTCGAACAACACCAATGCCAATCCGGTCCAGATCATCACGTCCAAGCAGATCGCCCAGACAGGCGTGAACAATCTTGGCGACTACTTCATGCGCCTGCCGTCAGTCGGCTCCAGCGGCGTAAGCAACTCTGTCACCAATGGTGGCGGTGGCGTTTCCTGCGTCGATCTGCGTAACCTTGGCCTGTCTCGCGTACTTGTGCTGGTGGATGGCAAGCGTACAACGGTCAACGGCGCCAATAACTGCGTCGATCTCAATTCGATCCCGGTTCAGCAGGTCGCAAGCGTCGAGATCCTAAAGGATGGCGGCTCGGAGCTTTATGGTGCAGACGCCGTTTCGGGCGTGATCAACATCAAGATGCGTCACGACGTCAACACCGGCAACATCACGATGCGCGGCAGCATCTCTCAATACGGCGATGCACCCGAGGGCATGCTTTCCGGCTTCAAGGGCTGGAACTTTGACCACGGCAAAGGCAACATCACGTTGTTTGGCCAGTATCTGACATCGAGCGGCGTCATGCAGCGCAATCGCTCCTGGGCAAATCCGGCGGCACAGAACAATCCTGTGACGGGACAGCCGACCTTTGGCTCCGGCTATGCCAGCACAGGCACGTTTTATCCCGATAGCGGTGGCACCTATACGAGTCACGACAACGGGCAGACGGCTGTTCCCTTCACCAAGAACGACCGTTATCCGTTCAATCGTAATCAGAGCCTGACCAGTTCGTATCAGGACTCATCGCTCTCCGGTGACACGCATTACGATGTAAACAAGCACCTGACGCTTTATGCGAATGTGCTCTACAGCCATCGTACGACGAACAGCTTTCTGGCCCCGGTTCCGGTCAGCGGCGCCATTCCTCCCAGCACGCTGCCAAACTCCGTTTATGTGCCTGCGGATTATCCCGGCAATCCGTTCGGTGAAGAGACCCAGGTCTATCGTCGCATGAGCGAATTCGGCTCGCGTCGCACCGAGCGGGCTTCCGACACAGTCACCGGTATGTTCGGCGCCAAGGGTGAGATCACCCATGGCTGGATGTATGACGCTTCCTACACTTATGGTGTGAACCGTGAGCAGGTGCGTACTCTCAACGTCGGTAATTACGCCAATCTTCTGAATGCCTGGGGCCTTCGTGCCGACGAACCCGGCAATCCGGACAGCAAGCTCAGCTATGATCCCTCGGTCTGTCAGGCGTCAGCGGGTTGCGAATTGTCCTCGCCTTTCGGCCGTCTGACGCAGCAGGGTGCGAATTACGCGAATTATACGACTGTCGAGAACATCCAGTACCAGTTCCGCGACACCAATTTCCGCGTGCATAACAACCATGTCGTCTCAATGCCGTGGAAAAATGGCGGTGATCTTGGTATCGCCCTGGGCATGGAGCACCGCAGCGAACAGGTCAGCGACAGCCCTGATCCGCTGGTGGAGCAAGGCATCGCTCTGACAAACGCGCAGTCCTATGCGGGCGGTGGCTTCAATGTTTCCGAGGGATATCTCGAGGGCAAGCTCAACCTTCTGAGAAATGCCTTCCTCGCGAAAGATCTCACGATCGATGCGCAGGGGCGTTATTCGTCCTACAATACGTTCGGCGGCGCGAAGAACTGGAAGGTTGCCATCAACTGGGCACCCAATCGCGATATCCGCTTCCGTGGCACACTCGGCACGTCATATCGCCAGCCTAACGTCTATCAGATGTTTGGTGGCCAGCAGCTGAGCTATGAGTTCGCTAACGACCCCTGCTCGCAGGTTGCAAGCTATGGCGCCCAATCGGCAACCGTTGCAGCAACCTGTGCACGTCAGGGTATTCCGTCAAACTTCACAATGGTGAGCCAGGGCCAGGTGCCCACCCTCCAGGGCGGTAATGCGGCTCTCAAGCCGGAGACGGGGCGTACCTATACGTTCGGCACGGTCATTACGCCGCACTGGATTCCGGGTCTCTCGCTCTCGGCAGAATACTGGCACTACACGGTCAAGAACATGATCAGCGTGATCGGCACGCAGTACCTTCTTGATCAGTGCTACACCGGCGGAAACGCGAGCTATTGCAACAACATCGTTCGTGCGCCGAACAACCAGATCCAGACGGCTTCGGCACTTTATGAGAATCTCGGTGGTCTGCGTACCGGCGGTCTCGATCTTGATCTGGACTACGCCTTCCGCATTACCCGTCATGATCGTTTGAGCCTGAGCAATAATTTCCAGCAGCTCATCAGCTATCAGCAGCAATATGTCCCGGGTGGGCAGTGGTACAATTATGACGGCCGCCTGCTCTATAATAACGGGTCGGGCCAGCCGCGCGTCCGTAACTATACGACTGCGACCTGGCGCCATGATGCCTTCAGCTTCACCTATATGATGAGCTACACGGGCGGCATGGTCTGGAATAACCAGACAGTCGATCTGACAAAGGCCACAGGTGGACGTTACAAGACGCCTGGGATTTTCTCACACGACATCACCCTTGGGTATCAGCTGAACCGGTGGAGCTTCCAGGCCGGTGTGCGGAACCTGTTCGACAAGAAGCCCCCCTATGTTGTGGATGGCGCGACCAATTCGAACGTCTATCAGTACGGCAACCTCTTTGTCGGACGTAACGTCTTCCTTCAGGCGGGCGTGGACTTCTAAGGCAAGATCCTCCGCATCGAGCCCGAAAAACCCGTCATCTCAGGATGGCGGGTTTTTTTGTGCGATATCTCATACATATTGAGACAGATCACACGCATTGGTGAGTTGCATCCCAGAACCTGAGTGGGAATATGACGAATTCGTAAGAGTTTGGATGGGTTCCCATGGACGTAGTGATTGGCGTGGATGTCGGCACAGGCAGCGCGCGCGCCGGTGTGTTTTCTCTGACCGGGCAAAAGCTTGCTTCCTGCGTCATTCCGACCCAGACATGGCGCCCCAAGGCCGATTTCATTCAGCAATCCTCGACCGATATCTGGGCTGCCATCTGCAAATGCGTCCGTTCCGCCATGGCCGAACTCGCCAATGACTCACCTGTCGTTCGCGGGATAGGCTTTGATGCAACCTGCTCGCTCGTCGTTCTCGACCGTGAAGGCAAGCCGCTCTCCGTTGATCTGGAAGGGGCGTCCGAGCAGGATGTGATCCTGTGGGCTGATCATCGCGCCATGAAAGAGGCCGATGAGATCAATGCAGGCAAATATGATGTGCTGCGTTATGTCGGTGGCACCATCTCACCGGAGATGGAAACGCCCAAGCTGCTTTGGCTCAAGCGTAATATGCCCGAGACCTTCAGCCGGGCCGGGTATTTCTTCGACCTGCCGGACTATCTGACCTGGCGAGCCACAGGGGCGGATTCGCGCAGCTGCTGCTCGACCGTCTGCAAATGGACCTATCTCGCCCATGACAAAGGATGGGATGACAGTTATTTCAAGGCCATTGGTCTTGGTGAACTTGCTGACGAGCACTATCGCCGCATTGGCGACACGGTGCGCTCTCTGGGCGAAGCAGTTGGAGACGGACTGAGCGACGTCGCTGCACGCGAACTTGGCCTCGCAGCCGGCATTCCCGTTGGGGTTTCCGCTATCGATGCCCATGCCGGTGGCATTGGTGTTCTTGGCGCGGCGTCAGGCGAAACGCTCGATGATGCGGCGCTTGATCGCAGCCTCGCCCTTATTGGCGGCACGTCCAGCTGCCACATGGCCGTGTCGCGTGATGCCCGTTATGTCGACGGCGTCTGGGGCCCCTATTCCGAGGCGATGCTGCCAGGCATGTGGCTGAACGAGGCAGGCCAGTCAGCGGTCGGCTCACTCGTCGACTTCGTGATCTCCACTCATGCCCAGGGTCCGGCTCTGGCCGAAAAGGCCAAGGCCGAAGGACGCACCGTCTATGAATTGCTGAATGAGCGGCTTGCCCTGCTCGAGCATGGCGCCCTCCCCGGCGCGCTGACCGCAGACTTCCACGTATCGCCCGATTTTCATGGCAATCGTTCGCCGCATGCCGACCCGACACTCAAGGGCATAGTGAGCGGGCTGAGCCTTTCGGCGACAATCGACGATCTGGCCAGGCTCTATCTCGCGACCATTCAGGCTCTGGCCTATGGCACACGCGATATCATTCGCGCCCTCAACGAAAAGGGCTATGCGATCGATACCATTTTCGCGACGGGCGGCGGCACGAAGAACCCTGTGTTCCTGCGTGAACATGCCAATGCCACGGGCTGTCGTATCATGCTGCCGCAGGAGACGGACGCCGTGCTTCTTGGCTCGGCCATTCTTGGCGCCGTTGCTGGAGGCGCCTATGCCGACATGCGCAGCGCCATGTCCCAGATGGCGCGTGTCGGTGCGGAGGTTGCGCCCGACGAGCGCACGAAGCGCTATCACGACGCAAAATTTGCTGTTTTTCAGGCAATGCATGAAGGGCAGCTGCACTACCGCGCGCTGATGCGAGAAGCACTTTCTTCCTGAACACCATCTTTCCCAGTCCCGGGGCGCCTCACCGTCAGAGGCGCCCCATTCTTTCCCCAGTGTTTTCCTTCACAGCCAGTACAGGCGGCCAGCCGCCTGCGGAGCTTGCCTATGGAAGCCGTCATTACCACACCGGAACGGGTGAAACGTAAATCCGGCGCGGGAGTCTTTCTCTCTCCTGCTGTCATCATCCTGCTGATCTGGTCTTTGCTCCCCCTTGTCCTGACGCTCTGGTATTCATTCCAGAACTATAATCTTGTCGACCCGACACTGAAGGGGTTCGCGGGATTCAGTAATTACGTCTACCTCCTGACCGACCCAGATTTCCTCTATGCCCTGCTCAACACGGTTCTGCTCGTTCTGGGCGTGCTGGTGATCAGCGTCGGCGGCGGTATTTTGCTTGCGGTGCTGTACGATCAGGATTTCTGGGGCCGCGGTATCGCCCGCGTTCTGGTCATCTCGCCGTTTTTCGTTATGCCCACAGTCTCGGCGCTGCTCTGGAAAAACCTGATGCTGCACCCGATTTACGGGGTGTATAGCGCGTTCATGAGGGCCATTGGTCTGCAGCCGATAGACTGGCTTGCTCACTATCCGATGCAGACAGTGATGATGATCGTCGCGTGGGAATGGCTACCCTTCGCCGTGCTCATTCTGCTGACCGCCGTGCAGTCGCTCGATCATGAGCAGAAAGAAGCCGCGCGCATGGATGGCGCCGGACCAATTGCCCGTTTTCGCTATATCATTCTGCCGCATCTGAGCCGTGCCATCACGGTCGTGATCATGATCGAGACGATCTATCTTCTCACCGTGTTCGCCGAGATTTCCGTCACGACCTCGGGTGGACCCGGTGTTGCCTCAACCAATCTTGCCTTCCTGATTTTCTCTCGTGCCTTGCAGCAATTCGATATCGGTGGTGCGTCGGCTGGCGGGGTGATTGCCATCATCATTGCCAATGTCATCGCGGCCTTCCTCGTCCGTGCGGTCGCCCGCAATCTGGAGGCATGAGACCATGGCAAGCAAAACGAAACGCCTGCCCAAAATCGCCCTCGGCATCATTGGCTGGGCGGTGGCGTTGTGGATCTTCTTTCCAATTTTCTGGATGGTCCTGACCGGCTTCAAGAGCGAGATGGATGCCATCTCGACACCGCCGCATCTCATTTTTCATCCGACGCTGCAAAGCTATCATGACGTGTTTGCCCAGGAGAATTACTGGCACTTCACGTTCAATACGGTTTTTATGTCCGTTCTGGCGACGGGCGGCGCGCTTCTTCTGGGAGTACCTGCCGCCTATTCCATGGCCTTCTTTCCCGGCAAGCGGACGCGGGGCACGCTGCTCTGGATGCTCTCGACCCGCATGCTGCCGCCGGTCGGTGTATTAGTGCCGGTTTATCTGATCGCCAAATCCACCGGGCTGCTTGATACAGTCATTGGTCTGGCCATCATCAACCTGCTCACCAACCTGCCGATCATCGTCTGGGTGCTTTACACCTTCTTCAAGGAGGTGCCGGTGCCCATCCTCGAGGCTGGCCGCATGGACGGAGCCAATCGCTGGCAGGAGATCAGCGTGGTCCTGCTGCCGCTCGCCCTGCCCGGCATCGCGTCGACCGCTCTGCTCTCGCTCATTCTGTGCTGGAACGAGGCCTTCTGGTCTCTCAACCTCACCTCATCGAATGCGGCACCGCTCGCGAGCTTCATTGCATCCTTCTCGTCACCTGAAGGGCTGTTTTTCGCCAAGCTCTCTGCTGCCTCGACGCTCGCTGTTGCACCGATCCTGGTTTTTGGCTGGTTCAGCCAGAAGCAGCTTGTGCGCGGCCTGACCTTTGGCGCCGTAAAATGATCCTGATTGCCCGCCTCTCACGCTCTTTTGGAGTGACCCATGGCCAAAGTTGAACTGCGCGATATCCGCAAGACCTATCACGCGGAAGAAATCATCAAGGGCGTTTCGCTCGACATCAATGACGAGGAATTCGTTGTTTTCGTCGGCCCCTCAGGCTGCGGCAAATCGACCCTTCTGCGCATGATTGCCGGTCTGGAAGAAATCTCAGGTGGCGATCTGATGATCGATGGCAAGCGCGTCAATGACGTCGAGCCCGCCAAACGCGGGCTTGCCATGGTCTTTCAGTCCTATGCGCTCTACCCGCATATGAACGTCTATCAAAACATGGAATTCGGTCTGAAGCTGGCTGGAATGCCGGAGGCCGAGCGACGCCAGAAAATTACCGATGTCGCCAGGACGCTTCAGCTCGATTCCTATCTGAAGCATAAACCCGGCCAGCTTTCCGGCGGGCAGAGGCAGCGTGTGGCGATCGGTCGCGCCATCGTGCGCAACCCCAAGGTCTTTTTGTTTGACGAGCCGCTCTCAAATCTTGACGCCGCACTGCGCGGCCAGATGCGCGTCGAGCTGGCCACGCTGCATCGCCGCCTGAAGGCCACGACCATCTACGTGACCCATGACCAGGTCGAGGCCATGACCATGGCAGACAAGATTGTCGTGCTGCAAAAAGGCGTGGTCGAGCAGGTTGGCTCGCCGCTCGAGCTCTATCATCATCCGCGCAATCTCTTCGTTGCCCGCTTCATCGGTTCACCGCCGATGAATTTCCTTCCAGTGACTGTACGCACCCTCAGTGAGAATGGCATCGCTGTGGCGCTCGATCATGGCGATCCTGTTGTCGTGCCGGTACTGCCGGGCGACAGCGCCTCGGCGGAAGCCATGACACTGGGGGTGCGGCCTGAGCATATTGTGCTCGATCCTGCCGGACAGATAGAGGGCATCATCCGCATGGTTGAGCGCCTTGGCGCGCTCACACTTCTGCATATTGCCCTACCGGATGGCACCCTGATTATCGTTCAGACCGACGGCGATCACGGCGGCGAGGTCGATAGCGCCATTCGTCTGCGCCTGCTCGCTGAAAATTGTCACCTTTTCGACGCAAGAGGGATGGCGCTGACAAAGCTCATGCGCCACCGTCTCGCCGGTTAACTTGAAAGTCTCTTCCCATGTATTTGGAAAAACTTCGCCTCGATGGACGTATTGCTGTCGTTACAGGTGGCGCCCAGAATATCGGTCTTTGCTGTGCCACCGCTCTGGCAGAATTTGGCGCTCATGTGGTGATTGCCGACCTTGATGGCGACAAGGCCGCTGAGTCAGCAAAGAGCCTGACAGAGCAGGGTCTGAAGGCTTGCAGCGTCGCGATGGATGTCACATCCGAAGCCAGCGTCACGCAGGCGGTCGATACCATCGTCTCGAGACACGGCAAGCTCGACATCATGGTGGCTAATGCCGGTATGTGCATTTCCGAGGTCAAGGCCGAGGATATGACTGAAGATCAGTGGCTCAAGCAGATCAACGTCAACCTGAATGGTGTATTCCGGTGCTGTCAGGCCGTCGGCAAGGTCATGATCAAGCAGAAGAGCGGCTCGATTGTCGCAATTGGCTCGATGTCCGGTCTGATCGTGAACCGCCCGCAGGAACAGGCCGCGTATAACGCCTCCAAGGCGGGTGTCCATCAGTATATCCGCTCGATCGCGGCCGAGTGGGCGCCGCATGGTATTCGTGCCAATGCTGTGGCTCCGACCTATATCGAGACCACACTGACACGCTTCGGTATGCAGAAGCCCGCGCTTTATGATCGCTGGATCGACGGCACACCGATGGGCCGCGTCGGACAGCCGGAAGAAGTGGCCTCTGTCGTGCAGTTCCTGGCTTCAGACGCCGCCAGCCTCATGACCGGGTCGATCGTCAGCGTCGATGGTGGCTTCACCGTCTGGTAAGGCTCAGCCCCTCCCTTCTCCCTCGTTTCGTCAAACCGGGGAGAAGGGAGGACTTACTTGAAAAACGTGTACAGGTCGCTGAGCCGATTGGTCTTGAGCGATAAAATGACCCGAAATCATCTCGCTTCAATCAGTACGCGGTAGACCGCATTGTCTCATGTCAGGCTGCGGCCACGCGAAGTTCTGAATGAGCCTTTGTAACGCAGGGGTAAAACGCTGCCGCGCATTCTGCGCCCAAGCCATCGAACGGTTCATGGTATTTTTAGAACCGCTCGACGTGTCAAGCGTCCCCCACATAGCGCGGTCTTTGGCAGCCAAGGGACCAACCGCTGATCTGTTGGGCTATACTCGAAATGTATTCGCATCTTTACAGTGAATGAAAGATCAGTCCCCCAGTTCTGCGGCTGGCCATTTTTGAACCCACAAGCATCAATATGTCTGGCGCCCTCAAGCCCTTAACAGGGCTTGAGGGCACTGTTTTCTCCCATGTTGTAAGATTATTGCCTCAACCCTTGGCGTCAAAAACAAGGATCTCAGATGTTGAGGCGTCTTTATCTTGATGGAGTGTCACCGCCTCGCCGGTCTGCTGAAACCAGCCCGTCAGTAGCCCTGCATAGAAAGCAGCGTACCACTGCCCAGATGGCGTACCGAGCGACCCCAGGCGCAAGGGCTCACTGATGGTGAGTGTGAGACCGTGTTTTTCCTGCGAAAGGGCGAGGGCAATTCTGCCCCATCCCATCAGGTACAAGAGCGCGTTGCATTCGAGCTCAAAATCTTCGGTGGTTTCACAAGCCGGCAGTGGCAGACGTGTCGCCGCGCGCAGGCCAACGCTTTGGAGAAGCGCATCACGCTCTTCGGCCCCCGCCTGAATATCGAGTTCACTGGCGAGAGAGTGCAGGAAAAGGGAATAATCAGGCGCGGTCATTTCGTCCCCAGAAAGCTGTATTTGGCAGCGACAAAAGCTCTAACTTCATTCCAAGGCCCCGCACGCTGATAATCTGCATTGAGGCTTAGCCTGAGATTGGGCGTCACACGATAATCAACAGTGCCATTGACGCCACCCGTGAGACCATTGCCGGAATCGCCGGACTGATAGGCGTAGAGTGGCGCGATATTGGCAAGCAGATTCTGATCGGCGGCGCTGTTTGGAAAGGTTTCAGCCTGACTGGAATGATATGTCTGATAACCGGCACGCCCGATCACACGCCAGTCAAGCTGCTTGTAAGATCCGGCGTAGGTAACGGGAAAGGTGAATGCCAGGAAGTCTTGAGGCGAGAAATAACCGCCATTGCCAAAACTGAATTTGTATTCGTTACGGTCATAACCAAACCAGGTCAGATCCATGCCGACATGGATATTTTGCGTACCGTGATCCCAGACGCGAACCTGCCCCCCTGCCCCAGCCTCATAGCCCGTGTTGCTTTTGGTATTGCGACCCGTCAGATACGATCCGCCGCCACGGACATAGAGCGAGGCATTGGAATCCCCATAGGCGAGCTGGGCGTAAACACGATTGCGGGCGACCCCACCCCATGTCGCTCCGGACGCGTCCTTGAGGCCGGCGTAAGACAGCACACTGTCCTGCACGGCACGCCGCTCGGCGCCAACCGTCAGGATGGTCTTGCGAGCAATTTGTGGGCTGAATTTGACGCCACCCAGGATATTATTGACCGCAAAGCCGAGCGGCGAGCTTCCGACATCCAGATGCAGCCAGCGCCAATCGTAGGCAGCACTCAGCGCGACACCTGTGGCATTGAACGAGCTACGCTGATTGAGCGCCCCGCCCTTCACAGCAGCGAGAGGGTTATAACCGATATAGCTCGGCCCGGTGGTATCTCCGGAATTGTAGGAACGGCTACTCAAGAAAGTCGGCGTAGCGCCCAATGTGAGATGCCCGGTACCTAGAGGCAGTCTGCCAGAAACATCTGCCGTCACATTGTTAAGACCGCTCAACCCTGAGCCCGATCGCGTATCGATACCCGGGGTGATGTTGACCGAGGCTGCAAGCGAGTCAGTGATCTCGTTTAAATCGCCATCCACACGCCGGATCAGGAGATCCGTATCATTCGTCGCGAGCGTGGCATCTTCTGCAGCAAAGGGGTTGTTGCTTCGATAACCCGCATTCGGGCCCGGGGAAAGCTGCTCGATCCTGAGCAGCCTTGCCTGAGCCAGCTCGCGCACGGCTGCACGGATATTCCCTCTTGCCCTGTCGAGCTGGGCAGCTGCGTACCAGCTCCTCGGGTCTGTCGGCGCGATCGCGTTCATCTGCTGCACATAGCCGCTTGCTTCAGCATAGCGGTGCATCGCTATGACAGTCTCGATGAGGGCGAGGCGGGCATCGAGATCCGCAGGGTCATGTTGCACGGCCTGCAGATTGATCTGATAGGCCTGCGCATTCTGTCCGCCGGAACTGTAAAGCCGCGCCAGAGCGAGGTTCGCCGCAACCGGAGGGCTGGCACGATTGAGCGCTGGCGCGAGAGCCTCATAGGCCTTTGCCCGGTCACCCCGCTCATTCAGGCGATCAGACGTCGATACGGCGAGGCTCGTATCAAGTTGAGTGAGCAATGCCTCTTGCTCTAACGTGAGCGGCCTCGCTCTGGCGGAGGCGATCAGACGGCGTGCTCTCTCCAGATCATGCATATGGAGAAAGGCTCCGGCATAAGCGAGCTCCTGAGCTTGCGTCATGCCAGCGCTCATGCGGCTCATCTGGATTGTCAGCAACTGCGCTGCACCGGTGGCATCTCCCCGATCATAAAGCATGATCGCTGCCTGCTGAGTGAGTGATCCATCGGGGTCGTCGCTATCGAGCAGATGCGCAAAATAGAACCGCGCTGCGTCGCGATCAGCCGGTGCATTGGCCATATCCTCGCGAAACGCAGCACTTCGCAAGACAGCGCGGAGTTCAGGCGTCATGGCCTTTTCAGAAAGAAGCGGCCTCAGGCGTCGAACCGATTGCAGGTCGCCGGTCTGAGCAGAATAAAACAAGGCTGCCGCCACCGCCTGGCTGTCGTTTGCCGATGCTTCCTGAACCAGCGGTGCCATAACGTCATCCGCGTCACGACGCCGGTTTTCCGAAAGCAGAGCCTGCGCATAGTGGAGGCGGGACCATGGCGAAAGCGCGTTGTCGCGATCAGCTCTCTGCATGACCATCAGACGCTCAGCCTTGCTCGGTGCCTGAGCCGCTTCGGTGTCGTATAAAAGAGCCCGAAGCTGGGCATTCGCTATCGGACTCTGCTCCAGCATCGTTCTCGCTTCGTCGAATTGCCGATCCTCGATCAGGGCGCGGACCAGACGCTCACGATAGGAGACATTGCCGGGAGCCGTTCTCACCAGATCACGATAGGCAGCAATGGCGTCGTCGCGACGACCGGTCCGCTCGAGAATATCGGCGCGCATGGCCCGTAGCCAGGATTGCTGCGGTGATCGCGCAATCAGCGGATTGATGAGGGCGAGTGTCTCCGTATAGCGCTCTTTGGCGAAAAGGTAATTCGCCTTCGCATAGGTATCACTCAACACTGCCCCATTGGAGGCAGCGCGCCAGCGGTCGGCAGAGGCAGGATCGGCTGCTATTGCCCGATCGAGAAAGGTCTTTGCTTCGGCATCACGTTTAAGACGCAACAAGGTTACGCCAAGCCCGCCAAGCGTATCGGCATCGTTGGGAGAAAGGGTCAGTGACTGACGAAACGCGGCTTCTGCGCCCGACAGATTATTTTCACGCAGGGCGTCCCACCCCCTCTGGCGAGCCAGTTCGTCGGGGCGGGTCAGACCGGAAATGGCACGCCCGCGCAATGCCTGGATATCCTTGTCTTCCGGATGGGAAACAAGATAGTCACTGATTACGGGATCGGATGCCTTGGTTGCGGGCAGCCACAGTACTGACTGCCTGGTTGTACCATTGATCTGCTGCTTCTGATTCTCAGCCAGGCCAGGCATTTTGGCCAGAGCTTCGAAGCGTTTTATCCCTGCTACCCGGGTTTCCTCATCCCAAACCAGTGATTGAGCATAGGCGATCTGGTACTCGATATTGTCGGGCGATGTCCGGACAAGCTTTGCAAGCCCCTGCTGCGCCTTGCTACGCTGGTCGGGAACACCCGCAAGAGTGCGGTAATATTCCAGCGCATAAAGCGCCGGCGGCCGGTCCGGAAATGCCTTGATATAGGCAGCCGCGGCCTGCGCCGTCGCGCCTTTGCGCGCAAGCTCGCGCGCATTCTGGATGTCGGCTCCCGGTGCCGAGCGCGCCTGCAGATCCATATCGAGCAGACGGCCGGCATCAGGATCCGTGTTCTGATCCCTGATCTGCTTCATGATCTTGTGGGCTGACGCGATATCACCATCTCTCAAGCTCATCTGGCCCTGGAGGGCGAGCACATCAGGGTCGTTCGGCGCCAGTTGTATCGCCTGGTTCAGGGCAATGCGTGCGTCATCGATACGATCATGCTCAAGCCAGTATCGCGCGCGCCGAATGACGGAGGGCACGATGCGGCTGTTATCGGAAGGCTGGAGAACACGAGCAGGTTGAGAGGATTCCTGCCCCCCGTTTGGAACAGGAGCGGCATCACCCTGGGGGGCGGCGTGGGCGTGAACAGCAAGCGTGCAGGCGATGGTCGGTAGCGCCATACGGGCGCGTCGAAATTTATTTGTCACGCTGGATCTCCCTAGCGCGGCGCCTCGCGTGAGACGTCAGAACACGGAAGAGAATTAGTACCCCAAGCCCAACCCCGATCACAGCCAGCAAGATAACCCGGAAAGGATGGTCACCAAGGTAGAGGTCTGGCCAGAACCAGAAGGGCAGCGATCCGACCGCATAGGTCGGCAGGTTACGCGTTGCCAGAACATGGCTACCGTTGACGATCGACAGATCACCCTGAATCGTGGGCTGCATTCTCGGATCGCGCATCGTCTGAACGAGACGTTCAAGCCCTTGCGGGTTTTCGCTCAGCATCAGCAGCATGGTCGCATCATTTGAAAACGGCGAGCGACGTTCAATTATGGCGCCACCGTCACTCAGCGACGTCGTCGCGTTGAGCGTGCGCAATGGCGTGGCCACTTCGGTTGGCGACGCGCTGCTCAGACTGCGCGACAGAAGGCGAAATGGCTCCAGCAGCATCGAACTGGTGTAATTGAGCGTGCCGCCGCTGAAACTGTAAGGCGTTCCGCGCAGGAAACGCTCCACGGCCGGGGAGCCTGTCACCGTGTCCATAACGATGAGATTGCGCGTTTCATTTTCAGCCACAGCGTTGCTGTGCAGCACCGACACTCCGGACACAGGATAATTGGTTATTGCCCCCATCATACCCATGAGATCCAGAAAGGCCGTATCCGTGCCCTCATTGGGAGACGCAGGAATAACGATGGCTGTATCCGACAGATCGGCCATACGTGTGAACGGGAAACCGGAATTCGCGAAATAGGCCAGGTTCGGGAGCGTCGTATAATGATAGGCACGGCTCAAATCGATCACCGAATCCGGATCGATACTCATTCTGAGATCCTGTGTCATACCGCTGCAGTCGCGCCGCCCCAGAGGGCGTCCTTCGAGGTAGAAACCCAAAGTATTTGCGCCGTAGAGCGTCCATACCGGGATAGATACTGAGGCAGACTGTGCTCGGGACGCATCAGGCCAGAAATGCCTCAGCCATTCCGGAATATCCGAAGGCGGTGCGAGAGAGACGCTTTTGAGATAGATCCCGTTGACGCTGACATCGACATGAGAGCGTTTCTTATCGATTTCGGTACCCAGCGGACCGCGAACCGTGAAGTGCATCGTCAGCGGGCGATCGCGCCATGTGTAGATATCGGGAGTAGTGCGGAAGGGAACCGAGATTGTTCCGGGCACATACCCGTAACCCTGCAGCGAAGAGAGGGATACGAGGTCGCCTATGCGGACCGGCTGAGTGCGTGTGATGAAAGCCGGCGCATCGAATGGGTGCCGCACAGCGGCGGTAACAGCCGGAGCCGCTATGCGAGAGGCATGAGGAAAACCGCTACTGCCGAACACCAGCGAGCGCGCAGCCGAGGAAACGTCTTCATCTGTGCGACCAGTCACGATCAGCACGGCGCCGAAGGGGTCATTAGGATTGAGTTTTTCTAGAATGGTCGGCCCATTGATGGGCGCTTCCCCCGCAAGGTACTCTCCGATGGCATCGGCTGGGCCAACCAGCACTGCGTTTCCAGATGGCGGCATCTGCGCCATCACAGGGAAGCTTGCGCCGCGATAGTTACTGAGCGCCCCGAACCAGGACGCAATAACTGCGGAAGCCTCAAGTGTGTGCTGGCTGCTCTGACGAGACAGAACGAAGGGCACGCGCAACGGCGTCAATATGGCATCGTTGAAGAAGGGCGCAGGCAAGGCCGCGAGATCGCGGGCGGGGGGCAGCGGGGCCGAGGTGATCGAGAGTGTCGATTGCCCCAATATTTTCGCCCAAAGGACTGAACTCGTCTGGTCTCCGCAGCTCAGCGTGTACTGTCCAGCAAAGTGGAAAGTCAGGACGTTGCGCTCTTTGAAAAAGAGAGGATTGACCGGAAAGTTCAGCGGCCCAAATTGCGGATTCGCTTTGTCGGGATGGATCACTCCAACAAACTGGTCATTAAGAAAAATCGTGACGCCACTGCCGGCTGGCAGCATATCCGGTGAAAGCGAGCCGTGCAGTGACAGGGTCGCCGCCGTTACGACTTCAGTAGGTGCCACGCCGAAATTGAGCCCCTGAATCGGTATCCATGGAGTCATGATCAGAGTGTCGGCGCTGCGAAGTTGCTTGAAACTCCATGACGTCGTTCTGGCATTTTCCAGTTCCGGTGCAACGGGCGCGGCGACATTGTTGCCCGAAGAATCGGCAATGACCGGCTCGGACGCAGGAGCGGCCGGGACAGCGGCCTGCGGCTCCTGACTTTTCGATGGCGCGACAACGTGTAACGCCCCCTGCCCGGTCGTGCCGGGGTCAACGGAACCGGCAATCGCAGAGGCGCTTGGCGTTGGCGCCGCGCGAACGGCACTTGGGAGCGGCAGATCCGCCGGGTTTTCCTGCGCACAGGCCTGAGGCACGGCGCCAAAAGCCGTCGCAAAAAGCAGATACGGCAAGACCTGTAACATGCCAGCTTTGGGACGAACGAGCACGGCAGTTTTCTGAGGCACTGGTTGTATGACACGACCCTTGAGCACGGTATTAGGCTTTCTCTGATGAAAGGTCGCTGGATTCAGCAAATCGAGAATGCTGCGCAAAATCAGAATAATGGAACGGAGTAGACTGTCTGGCTTGTAGTCGGCCCAGTTATGCCATGCATCCAGACGCCCGAAGGTGACGCGAATGATCTGGGCTTCCTGCAATATTGTGGTAGGCGCCCAGCGAAGCGCCAGACTACCCGCTTCCGACACGCGTACGATCGACGCCGGAAGATTATAGGTCTCTGCCATATCCTTGACGAACACATTGACATTCCCCGCTTTGGCGAACGGAACGTCGGTTGCCGCACCGTGCATAAGGCACCCTCCGTAGGAGAAATTCTCAGACACGTAGTCGAACAGACGACCGTCTTCCGCACGAACCGTGACCGGCATGCTGATGTTCACGCGCGGCGATCTGCGAACCTGCATGGATTCTCGCCCGATCGATATCGCGGCGAGCACGATAACAATACTGATCGAGATCCAGACAATATTCATCGTCAGAGCGTTTGTGACAATGTAATCGTTGTGGTTGTGCAGCAGACGGAAAACTCCAAAGCCGAAACCCGCCAGAAGAGCGATAACCAGATAGACGTTCGGATAAATGGCGCTCCAGTCGAGATAAGACCGATCCAGAATCCCGCCTTTTTCGGTGACATTGAACTTGCCCCTTCTGGGAAAGAGCAAGGTCATGACAGTGACACGGGCAAGAAATGGCGCAAGCGTCGTTTCATAAACCTCGCTCCAGAGTGAATAACGCCAGTTCTTGTTGGTGCGGGCAGAGGTCAGGACACTGTGAACCAGATGCGGCACAGCATAGACAGCGATCGCAAAAGGCGACGCATCAATGAGTGTCTGGCTGAACAGAAGATACGCCATGGGGGCGACGAGAAAGATCAGCCGCGGTATGGCAAAAAGAAAGCTCGCAATAGCAGCGAAATAGCAAAGGCGCTGTGCAAAATCGAGGCCCGGGCCCATGAGCGGGTTATCGAGACGAAATATCTGCAACATGCCGCGAGCCCAGCGCATGCGCTGGCCCACATGCAGAATAAGGCGCTCGGTTGCCAGCCCAGCAGCCAATGGTTTTGCGAGATAGGCGGTAGACCATCCCCTCCGCTGCAGTTTCAGCGCGGTATGCATGTCTTCCGTCACCGTCTCGATCGCGACCCCCCCCGATTTCCTGCAAGGCACTTCGACGGATTACAGCGCAGGAGCCACAAAAGAAGGTTGCGTTCCAGAAATCATTCCCGTCCTGGATCAAGCCATAGAAAAGATTGCCTTCCGGTGGCACGAAGGCGCCGTGGGAAAAATTGCGCTGAAACGGATCGGGCGAATAGAAATGATGCGGTGTCTGTATCAGCGCGAGACGCTCATCGGTCATGAATGGACCCACGGTCTCGATAAGAAAGTTACGCTTGGCTATGTGATCGCAGTCAAAAATCGCAATGAGATCGCCCTTGGTCAAGGTCATCGCATGATTGAGATTGCCCGCCTTTGCGTGCGTATGCTCTGAGCGCGCAATATAGCCAGCGCCGCAGGATTCTGCGAACTCACGAAACTCATCGCGATGGCCGTCGTCCAGAATATAGACATTGATGCGGTCATTAGGCCAGTCGATCCCCATCGCTGCCAGAACTGTCTGCCTTACAATCCGCAACTCTTCGTTATATGTCGGGATATAGATATCGACGCTAGGCCATGACGCCGTATCGCTCGGCAGAGGGGCTACCTGCCTTCGCAACGGATGAAGGGACTGAAAATAGCTCAGAATGAGCATGATGAACGCGTATATCTCGGCTGTGACAAGGATCGTGCCAAGCACGGTCTGTGTCCAGGAGCTGAAATTCAGCGTCTCGGTAAGGCGCCAGCTCAGGTATCTGAGCGAGACGATGATCGATAGCCCCTTCAATGCCAGCGTCGCACGGGGGCCAGGATAGCGATTGATATACAGAAACAGGCCGATACCGATGAAACAGACGATTGTCTGGCTCGCAAGCGTAAGATGCACGAATGCAGCGAGAATGACGCAAAGCAGCGCCACTGAAATCAGTGACGTTCTGAGAGTGGATCTGAAAGGCGACCGGCTGGCGCTGTCGATCCAGTTCTCAAGAAACGCGATGCCATTTCTCACATTATTCATTACAGCTTTCGCCTATCAGTGCAGGTTCTGGATATGCTGGATAAACTGAGCCCCAACTCGATCCAGATCTGCAGCCGCACGTGAGTGGGGTGCGTAATGATTGATGAGTTTCTGGCTCGCGAAAGCCTCACCAATATGCTCATCCCGATAAATCGTTCCGAGAAGCATGGGGCCGAAACGTCTGACCAGTTGCGGCATCGCCATGGCACTGACCCGGTTCATGGGATCGAAGCGATTTATAACGACGCGATGGTCGAACCGAAGGGGTGTGGTCGCGTCGAGCTGGTAGCAACTGCCTGCGTGGATCTCAGGCACCAGTGAGACACATGACGCCTCAGGCGTCATCACGGTCACGACCATGTCTGCAACAGGCAGAATAGACGAAAAAGAGACAGAATAACCCGGTGATGTATCGACAATGACAATCGTATTCGGCTGCTGAGAGAGCGCAAATACTTCCTGGGCAATGAGACTGGGTCGAAGCTGCAGCGCGTGCTCAAGCTCGGCCTGCACCCTGACCGGTTGAGATCCATACGGATAAACGATCACGTCGTGAGGGCTCGGTTTCGCGGCTTCAATCCAGGGGCGTCCCGAAACGATACAGCTACTGATCCCGAAACGTTCCGACATGGGAATGCCGAAATGCAGTCGAAGCGCATTCTGCGGATCGAGGTCGACTGCCACCACTCTGGGCGCACCCGCGCGCCTGACTTCATCAGCCAGATGTGCCGCTACCATGGTTTTTCCAACGCCGCCCTTTGGGGAGGCCACACATATCAGTGTCATTAATTCTTCTTGTTTCCAGCAGACAATATCGGAAATTACGTTTCAGCGTCGGAACATGCCTCGCAATCGATTTTGTCCTGCAACGCGCTCCGTGGCAGGGGTGCGAAGAGTGGCAAACACGTCTCGCAAGGGCATTTTTCGCCAGGCGAGAGCGATTTCCGACTTCACCGGTGCGGGATCCTGAAAGGTGTTCTTTCGAAGAGACGTTGATTCGATGTTTTTGTTGAAACCGAGGCTCGTCGCACTGCCCGATAAGGGAAGGCTTTTCCCGGTCACGCTACCGCCGTTGGGTGCTGCCAAGGTAGAACTACTGGCAACATTTGCGTTGAGCAAATTGGCAAGAGCTGGCGAAGGCTCGGCACCCTGCGATGCAGGAGCCATATCGAGAGGCGCTTCCTGCGTCTCATTTACCGGGGTTTCTGAGCTAAGCCGGGATAATGCATTAAAATCAGGATACTCCTCTCCGGAAGGCGAAGGCTCACCATCGAAAGAGTCTTCAAGAATTCTGAATCTATCTGGCATTATACCATCTCCATCGCGGCTATCCGCGCTTGCAGTGTCAACGAAGCCGAGTAATAGTCACCGCTCTCCTTGACGCTTGGCAATTTTGGAAGAGCATCAGGGCCGTTCAGCGCGAACTGATAGACGGCCCTAAAGCCGGGCGGCGCGTTATAGTTGGAGCGCTCTCCGGTTTTCACGTCGATCCATCCTGGCAGGCCGTTCATCGTGTAATTCTGGCTTACGGCGTAGAGCGCCTGCGACAGGGTGGCCGGCATCCGGTTGCCCCATTTGAGGTAAAGCGGAATCCGAATTGCATCATATGAAAATCGCGGCGGGAAACCTGAGGCAGGCGTGAGGCGCTCGGACTTGCGATCGATCATCAGCCAATCCGGGGGCAGCCCCCAAAGGCCAAAGCGGCTGCTTTGCACAAGCTGCTGCCCACCATCAATGAGGCTGTTCCAAGGGCCTGCCGGATCGAGCCTAGCCGCCCGAACGAGTGCCGGAATATTGTAATAGGAGAGATTGACGGTCACACCCTTGAGTCTGTCGAAACCGCGTGCACCTGGCAAAAGAACGAGCCTGCTGCCAATCTTTCGAACGCACTTCCGGCCTAATTCCTGCACAATCGCCTGCGCCTGCTCCGCGTAGTCCTCCCTCGCCCATAGTATCGCCGCACGACGCAACGCCCAGGCAATCATGAGGTCACCATCCGAGGCATTATTGGTGTCGGTAACATGCGGCATAGCTGGCACCCAGCGCCAGCTGTGCAGGTTTCCGTCCTTGTGCTTGAGGTTATCTTTCGTCCAACTCAGAATGCTTTCGAAAGATTCTTTGTCATTGAAGGTCGAGGCGAAAAACAGCCCATATCCCTGCCCTTCTGAGTGGGAAACATTATTGTTGCCATTATCAACAATTCGTCCTTCGGGGAGAAGGAACTGTTTTTTATAGATATCCCAGTCCGGATCGATTGCGGCGGCCCTGCTGGCGTTGGAAGCGCCAAAGCTCGTAATGGCAGCGCTCAAGGCCAGAGAATTTCGGCAAAACATACGTCTGGACGGTGAACGAAGCATTAACGATCTTTCGCCTTAATTCGGCGGAGAGACCTCCGCTTTATAGAATATCTTTCTATATAAGACCCCTTTTCGTCAACACATTGCGTTGACCGTGAAATTTTTTAACTTTTTTGTCATGATATCGAATTAAAAGCCTCAGTAATGTTAATTTCCGTTTTTGGAAAGTCGAATTCGCGAATCAAAGTCACAGAAGAAGGACGGCAGCGTGCAGGTGTCAATTACAAACACGCTTGTTCTTCTGACGCTTGGGGAAAGTCACTATCGTGGCGGTAGGATTGCATGCGAAACCGAAGTACTTACTTCGAAAACAATCATGGTCTCAATCTATTAACGACGGGATTTTATTGATATACGCTTAGAAGCACGAAGCGCACATGCGGACGAAAAATATAGCGATCGATTACTTGAGACATACCACCACTATATTTTTTTTGAAAAACGCAGTGCTTTGCTTTCTTATTCTGAGGCCAGTCCTCACCTATTCGGTCGACGAAGCACCATCGAAGGCGGTGCGAGGCCTTCCTTTTTTATTGAGTTAGTTTGATGTCACTGAATTGTACGGCGCACTGATTGTATCGGAAAGACAAGGGTATACACCGTCCCAGCCGCCGAATTGATTTCGAGCGTACCACCAAGCTGTCGCGCGAAACCACGCACCAACTGTAATCCGATACCTTCCCTCTTCTCTGCATCAGACTGTGCAGTGGCATCAAGGCCAATACCATCGTCCTGAATCGTGAGAACAGCGCCATTCTCGTTACGGGCCAGACGTATCTGTACCGAACCACAACGTTCCTGGGGAAATGCGTAGCGCAGCGCGTTGGTGACCACCTCAGTGACAATCAACGAGAGCGGAACGGCCTGATCAGGAGTGATCGGAACGCTTTCAATATCGAGGGAGAGACTGACGCGCCCTTTATTACAGCGATTATTCGCGGTAAAAATCTGACTGGCGAGTTCCTCGAGGAATGCCCTGATATCGAGCGCAGATAGCCCCCCTTCCGGATAAAGGTGTCGATGCAGTGTTGCCAGTGACCTCACGCGGTCACGTACAAGGTGAAACTCTTCTCTGGCCTCAGGTAGCTTTATTCGGTTGGCCTGCAAATTCAGTAATGACGCAACAATCTGCAAATTGTTTTTGACGCGATGATGGATCTCCTTGATCAGCAGATCCTGCTGCTTCGTCGCGCGTGTGAGGCGCGCCTCATGACGATCAAGACGTTTGGTTGCGCGACTGAAGGCGCGTTCCATCTGCCTTATCTCCAAAGGGAGTGCGCGAGGCAGGTCGGGTTGGAAGGTGCCATGACGGCGCCAGTCCGCAACGCTGAAAGCCAGCTTCTCCAGCGGCTCGACCAGATATCGCTGCGCAGCCAAGGCCACAAGCAGCAACTCGACGATGAGGATAAGGACGATCAGCATGACTCTGGCGAGGAAAAGCTGTAGCGCACGCGTTTCCGCAATGCTGCGGGTCGACACCGCGACAATTCGTGCAGGTCCGTATCCGGGGGCCATTGTGTAGTAGACCCCATCGACCTCGAAATGATCTAGCTGCAGGTCAACTGCAGCATCACTCTTCAGCTTCGCAAGAACCTCGACGGACCATGGGTTGGGGATCTTCCTGTTGGCAGTGAGCGCAACGGGCGCTGCCTCTCCCGTATAGAGCCACAAATCTGTCGCGCCATTTTCCGGGTCCGTTGCCGGATGCGTATATTGCCCGGCGTTGACGAGTTGAGAGTTCACAAGAGGACGTAGCGCGATGAGCCGACCGGCCACGGTTTCCCCGGCGCGGTCGATATACTCCAGGGGCACAACAATACGGATGAGGGGAACCGGGCCTTGCTGAAGCACCTCCACGTCAGGTCGTGAAGCTTCGGTACGTATTACAGCCGGCTGTGTAGACACCTGATTTTCGGGAGCGCAAGCGGCATCCCTGCCCGCTGTCGTCTGGAGGGATGTAACTGCACGCCCAAAGTGGTCATTCAGGACAAGAGAGCAGTATCGCTGCTCATTGATCGACTGAATGAGCTGAAAAGCGCGAGGCGCAATTTCCTCATGAAGCCCAATTCTGGCCAGAACCTGAAGCATGCCCCGCGTGCGATCGATATCTGTCGCAATCTCGTGACGGGCGCTGATCGCGTCACCCTGCGTCCGCTCGAAACTATTATTCGAGGTCACGAGATAGGTGTGCCAGGCGAGCATACCGGCGACGCAGGCCAGTGGCAGAGACGTGCAGATGATCAGGGCCATGACACGGGAACCGACCGTATCAAAAAGGCCGGATTTCACACGAAAATTCCTGAGATGCTTGAAGGGTGAGGCTGTCACCCGCCTGACTTTCGGGAGTTCATAACGATCAGATCAGGCAATTCTTCATGATGACCGCTCGTCGCGGTCTTCCTCGATGAGACGGAGGAGCTCGTCCGGGATTGGCTCATTCGCCACATCGTCGAATAGCTGATGCAGACCGCGCTTTAGCCAGATGTCGAAAGGATTGTCGCTGTCGGATGAGGTTTTATCCTGGCGGGACTTCTCCGGCACGCCGTCCTTTCCCCCAGTCATGTCATCACCTCAAAAAAGAATTCGACCCATGCGGGTTTAACAGGGGGGCAGCGTCTGAGTTGCACTACCGAAATTTAATCAACGTATTTTGAATAAATTGGAAGCCACAATAGCAATCGAGAGAGACGATACATGATCGTCTCTCTCGATTATGGCTAAAAAGCCTCACAATTCAGAGTATGTGGCGTAAGAACGACGCCAAGTCACTCAGAACGTGAAAAGATCGTCAGACTTCAGCCCCTTGCGACGACGGTCGTCGAGGGTTGCGCGAAGCGCCGCGACTTTAACACGAAGCTTGTCATTAGCGGGCAGATCGCCGGTCATCCAGGCCTCGAGCTGGCGACGCGCACGGAACACGCGGCTCTTGGCAGTACCAACAGCGCAACCTGTTGCCTCGGCCAGAGCCTCATAGCTCATGCCCTGCACCACCACCATGACAAGTGCTTCGCGCTGGTCTGCAGGAAGACGCGAAAGGGCCATCGACAAGTCCTTGAGGGCAAGGCTGTCTTCATGGGTTGCGTTACTGGCGAAGGAGGAAGCGGGCACGTCTTCAATATCGGTCGTCTCGCGACGCTTGCGCAGATCGGAAATGAAGCGGTTGCGAAGAATGCGATGCATCCAGGCCGAAAAATTGGTTCCAGGAATAAAGCTGTCCTGAGCAGCAAGGGCATTGCAGACCGCATCCTGAACCAGATCTTCGGCAGCCGAACGATTCCGCGTGAGGGAGAGCGCCTGGATACGCAGTTTGGGGAGGATCTGGATAACTTGGTCGTGGAAGCTGGTCATGCGAAAATCCTTCTTCGCTCAGTGCTTTTCATCCGATCAATGAACGGCGCGGAAGATCGGTTGCATCAGATTGCTATTTTTTGATTTTATTTTTCTGCGCTCCTTTTTCCGGGTCGCGTGTCGGGCTCAGATGCCCGTTGCGACAGACGCCTGTGCGCCCGGCAAGGCCGTGATCTCAGCCAGTTTGGCGCGTGCACGCGACACGCGCGCCTTCATCGTTCCCACCGGACAAAGACAGATTTCTGCTGCCTCTTCATAGCTCATTTCCTGCGCGCCCACGAGAATGAGCGCCTCTCGCAGAACCTCAGGCAATCGCCAGAGCAATACCGAGAGATCAAGCACGTTATCGTGATAGCCCTGATCTCCCTCCCGCCCCTCTTCGCTGCCGAGTGAGATTTCGGAGAGGATCTCTGTCTCTTTCACCTTGCGACGCTTCTGCTCATAAAAAATATTGCGCAGAATGGTGAAGAGCCACGCCTTGACGTTTGTCCCCTCCACGAATTGCGCCCGCGCGCCTAGCGCGCGCAGGACCGTGTCCTGCACAAGGTCATCCGCCGCCGTGACGTCTCTTGTAAGGTAACGAGCGAAGCCGCGCAGATCCGACAGGTGCGCGGCGATACCGCGCCTCACGGGGTCCGCGCCACCTGACGTGCCGTCCGTCCTTATGGGCTGGTCCACACTCAGGGCGCGGTCTCCTCAATCCGGGTCACAGCATTCCTCTTTGCTGAAGCGTGAAAAAGTGCCATCCTGACGCGATAGACCGCGTTTTGTTCGCGAATTATTTTCGGAGCTTCGTTACTCAATGGTCGATGCAGAGCGCCAAGACCTTATACAAGCCTTGCCCTTTGCGCGACGTTTTGCAAGGGCTCTGGAAGGCAATCAGATACAAGGCGATCAACTCGTCGCCCTGGCGTTGAAGGATATGGTAAGCCGAAAGGGCGGTCATGAGATCAGCACACGCTATCGTCTCTACCGCTCTATCATCGAGTGTTTTACCAAGGAAAACGAGGCGGCGCATGCGCCCTCACCCCTGTCTCTGACCCAGAGGCTGGTCCTGTTGCTGACATCGCTGGAAGAGGTCCCTCTCAGCGCCGTCGCCCTGATTCTGGATCGAAGCGAGAGCGAAATTCTCGCTGATATCGCCCAGGCCAATGACGGTTTGCGCTCTGTCGCCGAGACCAGCGTGCTCATCATTGAAGATGAGCCGATCATTGCCATGGACATCCAGGATGTTGTCCAGCAATGCGGTCACCGCATTGCCGGCGTGGCCTATACAGAAGCCGATGCGGTGCGCATTGCCAAGGAGACGAAGCCGGGGCTCATTCTGGCTGACATCAATCTTGGCGGCGGGGGTGACGGCATGCATGCCGTCGGTCGCATCATGAAAGATCATCAGGCGCCGGTTATTTTTGTCACCGCCTATCCCGAGCGCCTGCTCACTGGTGAACAGGAAGAACCGTCCTTCATCATTACCAAGCCCTTTGAACCGACGACTCTGGCCATCACGACCTATCAGGCCGTCACAGGCGGACTAAAAGCAATCTGACTTGCATCGCAAGGAGCTGTGCGACACATAGGGCTTATGGCCGCACCGATCCTTCATCTTCGCGATATTGTCTATTCTCTCGGCGGGCGCCCGCTTCTGGACGGCGCCGAAATCGGGGTTGCGCCCGGCGAGAAACTCTGCCTCGTCGGGCGCAACGGGTCAGGAAAATCAACGCTTCTCCGCATTGCTGCCGGAGAAATCCTGCCGGATTCAGGCCAGTGCTTTGTCCAGCCTGGCATCAAGATCGTCTATCTGCCACAAGAACCCGATCTGACGGCTTTTCCTACCAGCTACGATTACGTTGCGCAGGATCTTCCGCCTGAAGAAGATTATCTCGCCCGCAGCATGCTTGCCGAGCTCGGTCTTACAGGCGAGGAGAGCACGTCAACCTTGTCTGGCGGCGAGGCGCGGCGTTGCGCCCTCGCCCGCGCACTGGCAGCCCGCCCCGATCTGCTACTTCTGGACGAACCGACAAACCACCTCGATCTGCCAACCATCACCTGGCTGGAGCGTGAGCTCGCCTCGATGCGCTCCGCCATGATCGTAATCAGCCATGATCGACGCCTGCTTGAGACTCTCTCCCGCGCCGTAGTCTGGCTGGAACAGGGCATCACCCGTCGCCTCGATCAGGGATTTGCCCGTTTTGAGGACTGGCGCGAAGAAGTGCTCGCCCTGGAAGAGCTGGCAGCTCACAAGCTCGACCGTGAAATCGCTCGTGAAGAAGACTGGATGCGCTACGGCGTTACAGCCCGACGCAAGCGCAATGTGCGCCGCGTGGCAGAGCTGGCTGGCCTGCGTTCCAGACGCAAGGAGATCGCCAGCCAGTTCCGTGGCACACTCAAGCTTTCCGTTTCGGAGGCCGAGAGCACAGGCAAGCTCACAACTGTGGCCGAAAATGTGACCAAGGCTTTCGGCGAACGCGTCGTGGTCAGGGATCTCGATCTCCGCGTACTCAAGGGCGACAGGCTTGGCATCGTTGGCGCCAACGGCATGGGCAAGACGACGCTCCTGCGCCTGCTGACCGGCGAAGATCAGCCGGATAGCGGCCGTGTGCAGATCGGCCCATCCACGTCGCTTGTTACCCTTGACCAGCGCCGGGCCAGCCTTGATCCGAATATCACCCTCTCTGACACCATGACCGGCGGCAGCGGCGACATGGTACAGGTTGGCTCTGAAAAGCGTCATGTCATCGGCTATATGAAAGACTTCCTGTTCCGGCCGGAACAGGCACGTACCCCTGTAGGCGTCTTGTCTGGTGGTGAACGCGGGCGTCTTGCGCTGGCCTGCGCCCTTGCCCAGCCATCCAATCTTCTGGTGCTCGACGAACCCACAAACGACCTCGATCTGGAAACACTCGACCTGCTTCAGGAAATGCTCGACGATTATCCCGGCACAGTTCTACTCGTCAGCCATGATCGTGACTTCCTCGACCGTGTAGCGACCTCTGTGTTGGTAGCGCAGGGAGACGGACAATGGATCGAATATGCGGGTGGCTACAGCGATATGCTAGCGCAGACCGGCGGAGCCGCACCTGCGGAACGAAGCGCGGCCTCAGGCACCCCGAAGGAAAAGAGTGCTTCCGACAGAAATGCTGCAAAGACAGAGAGATCGAGCAAGAAACTCAGCTACAAAGACAAGCTAGCTCTAGAGAAACTGCCTCAGGAAATGGCCCGCCTCGAAAAGCTGATCGTCCTTCAGCTTGATATCCTGTCAGACCCATCCCTCTATTCCCGCGATGCTCAGAAGTTTGCCAAGGTCAGTGACGAACTGACAAAGGCAGAGGCTGCGCTGACGGAAGCTGAAGAGGCCTGGCTACTCCTCGAGATGAAGAAGGAAGAACTCGAAGCCGGCGCCTGATCGCTTCAGCTATTGATCAGTCCGGAAAGCTCCATGGTCTTGCGGGAGGCATCCATGCTGGCCTTGACCCTTATGGCGGCATCGAGTGCCCTGATCCCGGCCTCGGCATCGACCAGGATCGGTGCCCCGTTCAGGCAAGACGCTGCAAACGCATCATGTTCGGCGGCAAGACAGTCGCAATCCTTCCACTTCAAAGCCTCACGCCTGAAGCCTCCCGTCCCCGGCAGAGGCAGGCCGCGCTTGCGGCCGATCATGGTAAGTTCCTGCTGCACGAAATCGGCGGAAAGATAGCCCTCTTCCGAAAAGACACGCATGCGGCGCTCCGTCTTAAGCGAGATGCGGCTTGCTGAAATGGAAGCGACACAGCCATTGGCGAACCGCACGCGGGCATTGGAAATGTCTTCATGCTCGCTCGACACAGCCACGCCAACCGCATCGATTGACTCGATGGGCGAATCTACAAGCGACAGAACGAGATCCAGATCATGGATCATCAGATCGAGAATGACCGACACATCGGTCCCACGCGGCTTGAAGGGCGCAATGCGCGTGGCCTCGATATAGAGCGGTTTACCGATACGCTCGGAGATGGCGCGGTGCTCGGAAGAATAGCGCAGGAGATGACCCACCTGCAGCACACACCCTGTTTCCCTGGCAAGCGCCGCCAGCGCATTGGCTTCCTCAAGCGTTGCTGCAATTGGCTTTTCAACAAGGACATGTCGTCCGGCTTTAAGACAGGCTGAAGCGACCGGGAAGTGATGCTCGGCGGGCGCAGCCACGATGACGGCATCAACCTGGCCGATCAGCGCCTCCAGACTTTCCGCTACGGCGCAGCCTGCTTCTTTCGCGACCACCGCAGCCCGCGCCGGATCAGGGTCGAAAAGGGCGATGAGAGCCTCCCGGGCGCAGTCTCGCGCCTTAAGGGCATGAAACCGTCCGAAATGTCCGGCCCCGACAATTCCGACCTTAAGCATCTGTTTTCCTGGCTCTTGAGCAACTGATTTCATGTTTTTGGTGTAGCAGGGCGTAGTGGGAGGTTGCAACGCGCTGCGCCACCCGGCATCTTCCCGCAGCCTGACCGCCCTGCGGTAGCTTTTGATCTCCGGTCGTTACAAAGAAGGACGCCGCTCAGTTCGATGATGTACTATAGTCGGCCTACAATGCTGGGAGTTCTCGGGGTCTGTTTCCTCGGGCTTCTGCTCTGCCTGCCCAATTTCATGCGCGCGCCCTCGCCCAAACTGCCCTGGCATCAGATCCATCTGGGTCTCGACCTGAGAGGCGGCTCCTATCTCCTGCTTCGACTCGATCAGAAGAGTCTTGTCGATGACCGCCTTCAGGGTCTCGAAGATCAGGCCAAGCAGACGCTCATTGAGAAGAACCTCGGCTATCGCGACTTCCGCAAGGATGATGCGGCCCGCACGCTCAGCTTCCTGCCGCGTGATGCGAGCGAGGCGCAAGCCAGCCTCGCCGCTCTTGGCAGCCTGACGACCACCGGTAATGAGGTCACCGCAGCCCTCGACCATGACCGTCTCGTTCTGACGCTCAATGAGGCGGCGCTCAAGCAGCGCGCGCGCGAGGCTGTCAGCCAGTCCATCGAAATCGTGCGCCGTCGTATCGATGCCACCGGCGCCGTTGACCCCGAGATCACCCGCCAGGGCGATGATCGTATTGTCGTTGAGCTGCCGGGGATCAGCGACCCGGAGCACGTCAAGCGCCTGCTGGGCACGACCGCCAAGATGACGTTCCGCCTGCTTGCCAATAGCGCTGGTGGCAGCATCGCCCCGCCGGGAGCGACAATGCTGCCAGATCTCAGCGCCGACAACGCGCTTCTGCCCGTCATGGATCATGTAGAGGTCGACGGCGCTGCGCTGACCAATGCCGGGGCGACGATCGACCAGCAGACGGGAGAATGGGCGGTCAGCTTCTCGTTCAACCGTGCTGGCGCGAGTGCCTTTGCCCGCACGACGACCCAGAATGTCGGACGCCGCTTTGCTATCGTACTCGACAACAAGGTGATCGAAGCTCCTGTGATCCGCACACCGATCACCCAAGGCAATGGTCAGATCACCGGCAATTTCAGCGCCCAGACGGCCACTGACCTTGCTGTGATGCTGCGCGCCGGCGCGCTGCCTGCACCGCTTGCGGTCATCGAGCAGCGCTCTATCGGGCCGTCTCTCGGTGCTGATTCGATCCGTGCCGGAGCGATCAGCCTTGGCATAGGTTTCGTCCTCGTCATCCTGTTCATGGCGCTCTTCTATGGGCGGTTCGGCCTCTATGCGAATGTCGCGCTTCTCGCGAACCTCGTTCTGATGACGGCCATTCTCTCGCTTTTCGAAGCGACGCTGACCCTGCCGGGCATGGCGGGTATGCTGCTGACACTTGGCATGGCCGTTGATGCTAATATCCTGATCAATGAGCGTATTCGCGAAGAGGTAAAGCGCGGTCGCACGCCGCTTGCCGCCATGCAGGCTGGTTTCGAGCGTGCGTCCTCGACGATCATAGATAGTAACGCCACGGCCTTCTTGGCCCATGTGATGCTGTTCGTATTCGGCACCGGCCCCGTGCGTGGCTTCGCGCTCACGATCACGATCGGTATCGTTACCACGCTCTTCACCACGATGCTGCTGTCGCGCCTGCTGATGGTGCGCTGGTACGCCCTCGCCCGTCCCACAGAACTTCCGGTCTGAAGCGATGCTCTCACGTCCCCTTTTCCGCTTCGTCCGCGAAGACAAGCATATTCCCTTCATGCGCGGCCGCTACGCCGGTCTCGCAACCTCGGCCATTCTCTCGGCACTCTCCGTCGTGCTGTTTTTCGTGCCCGGCCTCAAACTGGGCCTGGATTTCCACGGCGGCATCGTGGTGGAAGCCCAGACACAGGGCCCGACCGATTTCGACAAGCTGCGTCACGCACTGACGGCGCACAACATCAGCGCTGCTGGTCTTCAGAGATTTGGTGCCGATAATGATGTGCTGATCCAGCTCGACACACCCCCGCCCGGCCCCAATCAGGAAGCGGCGACGCAGGCGCTTGTCGATGAAGTGCGCCACGCAGTAATTGAAGCGCAGCCCGGCACACAGGTGCTGCGTGCAGATGCTGTCGGCGCCTCGGTTTCGAGCGAGCTGTTCCGTAACGGCCTGCTGGCGCTCGGTCTGAGCCTTGCCATGATCCTCATCTATATCTGGGTGCGTTTCGAATGGGAGTTCGCCGTCAGCGCGGTGATCACCCTCGTGCTGGACCTGACCAAGACAGTCGGCTTTCTGGCGATCACCCGCTTTCAGTTCGATCTGGTGATGGTGGCCGCCATTCTGACCATCCTTGGCTATTCCACCAACGACAAGGTGGTCGTCTATGACCGAGTGCGCGAGAATCTGCGCAAATACCGCACGATGCCGCTGCGGGAACTGCTCGATCTGTCGATCAACGAGACGCTGAACCGCACGCTGGGCACCTCGATGACGGTCTTTCTTGCAGCCCTGCCGCTCGCGATCTTTGGCGGTCACAGCCTTTCCGGTTTTGCGACAGTGATGCTGTTCGGCATTGTCGTAGGCACGTCGTCGTCGATCTTTATTGCCGCGCCGCTCCTGCTTCTCATGGGTGAGAAGCGCCTGCGCCGCAGCAAGGCGTCATAAGCCCGTCACCAATCAGACAGGAAAAAGGGGCCTTTCGGCCCCTTTTTTTGTTACGCCATGCGGCTTACGGAGTAGCAGGAGACGATGCTCCCGGCGTCACCCCGTCAGGTGGCTGAGGCACCGAAGTCGCATAATCAAGTATCTGCACGATACCAGCGTCAGCGAGACGGAAATTCTGGTCTGTCGGCGAATAGGCCGCCTGTCTGATGAGCTGCCACGTATTATGATCAACAGCGATAAGGCGGGCGATATCCGCCTTTGTGGCCTTGTGCTGTAGAATGCGCGTGATCATCCCATGCTCGGCCATGCCATTGGCGATAGCATAGCTGGTGAGCAGAACGCTGGGAGAGCGATTTTGCAAGACGGCGTCTTCACCCTTACCCGCGCAGGCGGAAAGAAGGGTGAAGCCACAAAGCAGGGTCGTCGTAAGAAAGCGGCGCATCGTATGATCATGCGCCCAGTTGCAGCGCGCGCCAAGACGGCGCGCGTGCAGAAGGCTCAATTGGTGTCTTTCGCGATCAGGTCACGAATTTCGGTCAGCAGAACCTCGCTCTTTGTCGGCGCAGGCGGTGCCGATGGAGCAGCTTCCTGCTTGCGCTGGAAACGCGAGACCAGCTTGATGAGCCAGAACACAGCAAAAGCCACGATCAGGAACTGGATCACAACGTTGAGGAACACGCCGATATTGATCGTGACCGCGCCCGCCTTCTGTGCCTCGGCGAGAGTGGGGAGCACCGGCCCCTTGAGTGTCACGAAGATGTTCGAGAAATCGATTCCTCCCGTGAGCAAGCCGATGCCCGGGGTCAGGATGTCCTTGACGAGACTGGTCACGATCGAGGTGAAGGCAGCACCGATGATGATACCCACCGCCATATCGATGACGTTGCCGCGCATGATGAATTTCTGGAATTCCGCAACCCAGCCGGGTGTGTGCAGCCTTGATCTCAGATCAGCCATGAATAATCCTTTTCTTGCTTGTAACGAGTTAAAACACGAGCGCCCCGCGCGGAGTTTTCATGCCCGGCGGGCGGCTTCGGCTCGGAATGTGGGATAAAAGAGGTTTACGGGGTAGAAAAAACGCAGGCGAGGCAAAAGTTTCTGCGTTTTTGTCGTTCCCCTGACCGTTTCTTTCCGTTATAGCCCCGCCATCCGCTCCGGTCGGCATCGGAGCTTTCCAGCAAGGACAACCCATATGAAGCCCGGCATCCACCCCGACTACCACGAAATCACGATCATCATGACCGATGGCACCGAGTTCAAGACGAACTCCTGCTATGGCAAGGCTGGTGATACGCTGCGTCTTGACGTTGACCCGAAATCCCATCCGGCCTGGACTGGCGTGCAGCGCATGCTCGACACCGGGGGCCAGGTTGCCAAGTTCAACAAGCGCTTCGCCGGCATCGGCGCCCGCGCCGCCAAGAAGTAATCCAGGCGCTCCTTCCCGGGCAGGATCTTGTCCTGCCCGGAAACGATCCTACATGCAGGTGGTCACGATGCCCTCAAGGGGTCGCGACATTACCCTCATGCAGCATTGTCTGCCATTTTGGAGACAAGCTGTCGGATCTGCCTTGAAGGAGGTTCACATCATGTCCTACGATTTCGCTCCGCTCTTTCGCTCCGCAATCGGGTTTGACCGTCTCGCCCGCCTTGTCGACGATGCCGTATCCAACGCCCCGGCGAATGCGAGCTATCCCCCCTACAACATCGAGAAAGCTGCCGACGACGTCTACAGCGTCACCATGGCCCTTGCGGGTTTTGGACCGGACGATGTCGAAGTCTATCTGGCTGACAATCAGTTGATCATCAAAGGCAGTGTGCCACGCCATGGCCGCACCGGAGAAATCCTTCACCGCGGCATTGCCACCCGTGCTTTCGAACGCAGGTTTGCCCTGGCTGACCATATCGAGATTGCGGGGGCCGAGCTTCTCAATGGCCTTCTGACCATAACCGTGCGCCAGGTTACGCCGGAAGCATTGAAGCCCCGTCGCATCCCCATCACGCTTGGCACTGCCACCTTGGGGACAACGCCCGGCACCATACAGCAGAACACACCGGTCGGCCATGCCGCCTGAGCCTCTCCGGCTCGTGACGAAACGGCGATCGGCCCAGGTGTGACCACCCCGCGAAATGCCGGTTTTTTCTCCATTTTGATGCGGAAGGGCTTGACCCTTCCGCATTTCGCAGACCATATCAGCGCAGACTTTGCAATGCATCCAGCAGGTGCCGTGCAGATCACCCCGGCCCGCCGGGGCGTCACATTTCGATCGGTGCCTGCTGGAGCGATGCTCCTCACGCAGGATAGACCGAGATGACCTTGCCGCTTATGCCGAAAGCCACCGCAGTGTGGTTGATCGACAAGACCGCCCTCACCTTTACCCAGATCGCCGAGTTCTGCGGCATGCACCCGCTTGAAGTGCAGGCTATCGCGGATGGTGAAGTTGCTGCCGGCATCAATGGCTATGACCCGGTCAAGAACAACCAGCTGACGCAGGAACAGATCACGCGCTGCGAAAGCAATCCTGACGCCCGCCTGAAGCTCTCGGCCAAGGCCAATCCGGTAGCGCGTCGCGCCAAGGGCGCACGCTACACCCCGATCGCACGACGCAATGACCGTCCCGACGCGATTGCCTTCGTGTTGCGCCAGTTCCCACAGCTTTCGGAACTGCAGATCATCAAGCTGCTTGGCACCACCAAGGACACTATCGCCAAGGTGCGTGATCGCCAGCATTGGAACAGCGCCAACATCAAGCCGCGTGATCCGGTCATTCTCGGCCTTTGCAGCCAGACCGATCTGAACGCTGCCGTTCAGGCCGCCAATGAGCGTCTTGCCCGTGAGGGTCATACCGTGCCTGTCGTCGCGGAATTGTCAGACTTCGAAGACGGTCAGAACTAAGAAGAGATGGCACCAGCCGCCAACCCTGTTGTAGGATTTTCGGGTTGGCACCTGTCATTCAAGCGGAAAGAGAACGATGCTCGTTGATCAAGAAGTCATGCTTCGCCGTTTGCATGAGCTCCGTAGCGAGCACCGCGACCTCGATACGGTCATAGACAGGTTGGTGCAGCATCCTCTTAATCAGCTGCAATTACAGCGGCTCAAGAAGCGTAAACTCGTCCTCAAGGACGAGATCAACTTCATCGAGAACCGCCTGATACCGGATGATATTGCCTGAATGAGCGAAGAACTCGATCTCTACCGTCAATCGACGGATGCGGCCCTGACCCCTTCGGTGGGTATTATCATGGGCAGCCAGTCTGACTGGACGACGATGAATTTCGCGGCCGAGAAGCTGGCTGAACTCGATATCAGCTTTGAAACCCGTATCGTTTCCGCCCACCGCACACCTGACCGTCTGGCTGATTACGCGCGCTCTGCCCGCGGTCGCGGCCTGCAGGTCATCATCGCAGGTGCTGGCGGCGCAGCGCATCTGCCGGGCATGGTCTCGGCCTGGACGACCCTGCCGGTTCTGGGCGTGCCTGTTGAGTCGCATGCGCTCAAGGGCATGGACTCGCTTCTTTCCATCGTTCAGATGCCGGGTGGTGTACCCGTAGGCACGCTTGCCATCGGCAAGGCCGGTGCAATCAACGCCGCACTGCTGGCTGCGTCGATCCTCTCCCTCAACGATGAGGGCATTCAGGCGCGTCTCGACACATGGCGTGCCATGCAGACGGCTTCTGTGGCCGATACCCCCGAATCATGAGCCAGACTGCGCTGCCCACAGGGGCAACGATCGGCATTATCGGGGGCGGCCAACTTGGACGCATGTCTGCAGTGGCGGCATCCCGTCTTGGCTATCAGGTGCATATCCTCAGCGCGGAAATCGACCCGCCAGCTCATGATACCGCGCGCCATGTCACCATCGGCGCCTATGACGATGAAGCTGTCCTGAGGCAGTTTGCCGAAAGCGTTGATGTCATCACCTTCGAATTCGAGAACATCTCGTCTGATGGTCTTGAGCTCCTTGCATCGCTTTGCCCCGTCCATCCGGCCGGGCGCGTTCTCGCCATCAGCCAGGACCGCATTCTCGAGAAGAGCTTCCTGGGGGAGCAGGACATCCCTGTAGCCCCCTGGGTGTCGGTACCTGATGAAGTCTCTCTGAGTAGTGTCGCGTCTGAACTTGGCTATCCGTTCCTGCTGAAGACCACCCGTTTCGGTTATGACGGCAAGGGGCAGTTTCGCATTACCGATGCCGAAACCCTTGATGCGCTCGCTTCGACCCTTCCGTATCCGCTTATCGCGGAAGGATTTGTCGATTTCGAGCGTGAGCTGAGCGTAATGGTCGCACGCAGCGCAAGCGGCGCCGTGCGCTGCTTCAGCGTCACTGAAAACCAGCATCGTGACGGCATTCTGGATATCAGCCTGGCTCCGGCCCGCATTCCTGTCGCCCTTGCAGCAGAGGCAGAGGCTCTCGCCCTCAGGATTGCAGAAGCCATCGGTCTCGTGGGCATTCTTGGTGTCGAGATGTTCGTCTCGGCCAAGGGTACGCTTCTCGTCAACGAGATTGCGCCGCGCCCGCATAATTCCGGGCACTGGACAATGGATGCCTGTCTGATCGATCAGTTCGAGATGCATATCCGCGCCGTTGCCGATCTGCCCCTGCCCGACCCGTTTCGCCATAGCGATGCGGTCATGAAAAATCTCATCGGGCCTGAAGGGATGGCGCTTTGCGATACCGTGCTCGAACAACCGGGGCTGGCGCTGCATCTCTACGGCAAAAGCGAGTGCCGCCCCGGACGCAAGATGGGACATGTGAATGCCCTTTTCCCACTGGGCGCCCTGCCCGGCCCATACGGGGTGGCGGCACGTTTTGACTCAGCCCTGAAAGCCCCGCAGGAGGCCTAGCTCACTGAAGCTCACATAAGCACCGTTGCCGATGATGATGTGATCGGCAACGCGCACCTCAATGAGAGCGGCTGCTCGCTGGGTGTCGTGAGTCATGGAGATATCACCATCTGATGGGGTGGGGTCTCCGCTAGGATGATTATGAACCAGGATGAGGCTCTTCGCGCCGAGCTCCATCGCTCTCCTTGCCACTTCGCGCGGATAGACCGGTGTATGGTTTACCGTGCCCCGGGTCTGCGCCTCGTCGGCGAGCAGACGATTTTTCTCGTCCAGAAACAGAATGCGAAACTGCTCGATCGGTTCACGTGCCAGGCGGGAAATCAGATAATCGAGCATGAGCTTGCGATTGGTGAAAATATCATCGCGCCCAAGACGGGCACGACTGACCCGCATCGCGGCGTCATGGACAAGATGCAGTGCCGTACGGATGTGGGGTCCTATATGCAGCAGACCGCTCAAAGCCTTGTCATCCGAGGCGAATGTGGCTGCGAGCGACCCGAAGCGGATAAAAAATGCCTCGACAGTAGGCTGCAGACGCTCGGGCCTTATTGCGATAGCTTCACAAAACAGATGCAGAAGCACTTCATCAGACAGAACAGGGCCTTGGCCTGCAACCACTGCCCGATGCGGGATTTCTGCCCATCCAATCGGCGAGGACTCTGATCCGCCATTCCCGGATTCGAAATCCTGACCATCTGCAACTTTATCTTGGTTTACTTCTTTCAACATCTCCCCCGCCAAGGTCTATAGGGAATATTATGGCTGATTTCGATAGGTTTACGAGTGAACATTCTATTTTATTTGACCTTGATGGAACGATTATCGATTCACGCATTGGTATTATCAAAACACTTCATACAGTCGTCTCAGCACTTGGCCATGTGCCAGACGAGGCAATCGACCTGACCTGGGTTGTCGGGCCACCACTTGCCGAGCTGATGGCGGAAGTCATAGGGTACTACGGCGATACGCGCGTTGATGAGGCGATTGCCCTCTACCGTCGTTTCTATGACACGCAGGGCCGCCTCCAGACGCCGGTCTTCCCTGCCATGGCCGAACTGATCGAGACCCTGGCGCGCTCTCCCATTCGAATTTTCACAGCGACATCCAAGCCGGCATCACTTGCGCAGACAATTCTGGCGGGTAACGGTCTCGACAGATACTTCGATCGTATTCATGGGGCGGCAGATGACGATACGGGGGGTGAGAAACCTGAAATGATTGCGCGTATTCTCGCACAGGAAGGGCTGAGCGCCGACCACACCCTGATGATCGGCGACCGTCGCTTCGATATTTCGGGCGCACATGCCAACAGGATACGAGGCATTGGGGTCTTGTGGGGCTATGGTGGCGAGAAGGAACTCACCGAAGCCGGTGCAGACCTGCTGGTTACATCACCAGACGGGCTTGCATCCGCAATCGAAGCCCAGCTCAAGGCACTCGCCCGCGCCTGAACCCGCTCAGAGAAGCCCCCTTTGCCTAAGGCTGAGCGGGGTACGCCTCTCCGAGACGATCACCACGTCATGCAGGATCATGGAAAGGGCGCCTGCCTCCTGGCTCAATCGCTGAGCGAAGAGCTTCAGGGGCGAGGTCGTTGCATGAAAGCTCGCGAGTGTTTTCTGAATACCAATCAACGCAACAGCCTGCAGCGCCAGTCCCCGCCTGAAGATCGGAGCCGTCGAGGCGAAATCATCGACCGGCTCATCCGCCAGAAGACGGTTGCGGTTATCGAGATAAAGCAGCCTGAACTGTTCAGGCACGGCACTGACCATGCTGCCGGAAAGATAGGAGCAAAGCTGGTCCCAGTTTCCCAGCCTCGGCCTCAGACGCTCTTCGGCAAGGGCAAGCCTTTCCGCAACGACGGGAGGAAATTTAAGCAGCAAGATAGCCTGTTCGCTGACCCCCATGGCCCGGAGATCCCTGCCCGACGCATCGAAGACGGAGGCAAGACTTCCAAAGCGGTGCAGCAAAGCCTTGGCCAGCGGCTTCGTGTCCTTTCTGGGGATGCTGTAATAGAGCAGCATTTCCAGCAGCTCGTAATCGGCCAGAGTCTCGGCCCCATTGGTCATAACCCGGTGCCGCATACGCTCTCGATGCCCCTGAGGCCCCGTGCCCCTGAGCAGGTTCTTCTCGACTGGAGGAAATGAGGGTTTGGCCATCGCGGCATTACATTCTATATCGATCAGGTGACGCAATCCCTCATCTCACCCTCCTCCCCCGAGTATCTCGACCGGCTCAATCCCGAGCAGCGTGAGGCCATCGAGACCACTGAAGGGCCGCTGCTTATTCTTGCCGGGGCCGGCACCGGCAAGACGCGCGTTCTGACGACGCGTTTTGCACATATTCTTCTCGAAGGGCGCGCACGCCCCTATCAGATTCTGGCAGTAACCTTCACCAACAAGGCTGCACGCGAGATGCGCGAGCGCGTCGGCGCTCTCTTGGGCGAGACAGCCGACGGGCTTTGGCTCGGCACGTTTCACGCGCTCTGCGCCCGCATGCTGCGTCGGCACGCTGAATATGTCGGGCTGACGACAGGGTTCACCATTCTCGACACGGATGACCAGATCCGTCTTGTGCGCCAGATCATGGAGCCTTTCCGCCTCGATACGAAGCGCTGGCCGCCTCAGGCGCTTCTGGGCGTCTTCCAGCGCTGGAAAGACCGCGGTCTGACGCCCGAGCAGGTGACCCCTGCCGAGGATACGGATTTCGCAGGCGGCCATGCCCGCAAGCTTTACGCTGCCTATCAGGATCGCCTGAAAGCCGTGAATGCCTGCGATTTTGGGGATCTGATGCTGCATACGCTGGAGATCCTGCGCACCCAGCCTGATGTGCTCGCGCAGTATCACCGGCTGTTTCGCTATATTCTGGTCGATGAGTACCAGGATACGAATACCATCCAGTATCTGTGGCTTCGCCTCCTTGCCAAGCGGGAACACGGCCCATCGAACATCGCGTGCGTCGGCGACGACGACCAGTCGATCTACTCATGGCGCGGAGCAGAAATCGAGAACATCCTGCGTTTCGAGAAGGATTTCCCCGGTGCCAAGGTTGTGCGTCTGGAGCGTAATTACCGCTCCACGGCGCAAATTCTCGCTGCCGCCTCCGGGCTGATCGCGCATAATTCCGACCGTCTGGGCAAGACATTGCGCCCCGGGCGCGAAGACGCACAGGGCGAGAAAGTCCAGATCATCAGCGTGTGGGATTCCGACGAGGAAGCCCGTATCACGGCGGGGGCGATCGAGCGACTGCGCGCCGAGGGCCACCCCCTCTCACAGATCGCCATTCTGATGCGCGCCGGGTTTCAGACACGTCCTTTCGAGGAGCGGTTCCTGACGCTGGGCCTTCCCTATCGCGTGGTCGGTGGCCTGCGTTTTTACGAGCGGGCCGAAATCCGCGATGCCATGGCCTATATGCGGGTTCTGGCACAACCCGCGGACGACCTTGCTTTCGAGCGTATCATCAATGTTCCCAAGCGTGGCGTGGGCGCGGCCGGACTTCAGAAACTGCATCACGAAGCCCGCCTGCTGAATGCGCCTCTTAGCGTCGGTGTGGCACACGCACTCGAAACAGGCATGGTCAAGGGCAAAGGGCGCGAAGCGCTTGGCGGTCTCATGGAGGCGTTCCAGCGCGCGCGTGAAACGCGAGAGAGCGAGGGCCATGTCGTGGCGACCGAGCAATTGCTCGAAGACAGCGGCTATCTGCAGATGTGGCGTGACGACAAGACGCCCGAGGCACCAGGCAGGCTCGACAACATCAAGGAATTGCTGCGCGCTATCGGCGATTTTGCCTCGCTCGAAGGGTTTCTCGAACACGTCGCTCTCGTGACGGAAACAGAAGACAAGGCAAGTGCGGACACAGTGAGCCTGATGACCCTGCATGGCGCCAAGGGGCTGGAATTCGACACGGTCTTCCTGCCCGGCTGGGAAGAAGGCGTTTTTCCGTCGCAGCGCAGTCTTGACGAGGGCGGGCTCAAGAGCCTCGAGGAAGAGCGTCGTCTGGCCTATGTCGGGATAACCCGTGCTCGCAAGCGAGCCGTTATCCTTCATGCGGCCCGTCGGCGTATCTATGCCAACTGGCAGGATTCCATGCCCAGCCGCTTCATCGACGAGATTCCGGCCGATACGGTCGAGCATAGCGGTCAGGCCATGCAGGAGCGCCGTCAACTGGCGGCGCAAAGCTCCATCTTCGCCTCTGGCCCGCTGACCAGCACGAGGGGCAGCTACGGGCGACCCGCCCCACGCGTGACCGATGTCGTGGCAGATGCCTCACACGGAATTGCCATCGGCGCCCGCGTGTTTCATCAGAAATTCGGTTATGGCACCGTCTTGGCCGTCGAATCCGACAGGCTGCACATCAACTTCGAAAAGGCAGGCGAAAAACGCATCATGGCGCATTTTGTGGAACAGGTCTCGTGAGCGCATCCAGACGACACGCTTCGGCGCTTGAAACCATTTCAGTCACTGTTGCCGATGAGGCGGTGCCGCTTTTCGAACAGGCCATGCTGACGGTCTGCACCACCGTCGGCATCTTCGAAGCCAATGAAGACCAGAATATCTGGCGCGTCGAAGGCGTAAAGGATGTCGGCCATGGCGAAGAGGAACTTGCACGCGCCCTGACCCTTGCCCGTCTCATGACGGGCGTCGACGCCGAAGTGACCCGCGAGCGCACAGAAGCCGAAGGCTGGCTGGCGCGTACCTATGAGGCCTTCCCGCAGCAGGATGTCGGCAAGCGTTTTGCCATTCGCGGCACGCATCTAGCCCCAAGCCACAAACGCGATCGCCTGACGATCACGCTTGATGCCGGTATCGCCTTCGGTTCAGGCGAGCATGGCTCGACCCGGGGTTGTCTACGGGCGCTGGAAGACATGGCGTGGCGCAAACCGGCCCGTATTCTCGATATGGGCTGTGGTTCCGGCATTCTGGCCATGGCCGCAGCCCAGCTTTTCCACAAGCGTGTTCTCGCTGTCGATATCGAGCCCTGGTCTGTTCGCGTTGCTGCCAGCAATGCGAAACTGAATTTCATTGGCCCGCTGATCGATGCACGGCTGGGCAATGGCTGGCTGACCCCGGCCGTGCGCGCCAAGGCACCGTATGATCTGGTCTTTGCCAATATCCTCGCCCGCCCTCTCTGCAAGATGGCACGGTCCCTCGCCAGCCATCTGGCCCCGGGCGGCACGGTGATTCTCGCCGGGCTTCTTACCACCCAGGCTCGCATGGTGCTGGCCGCGCACAGACGTCAGGGTCTCGTGCTTGAAAAGCAGTATTACGAAGGTGAGTGGTCCACACTGGTCCTGCGCCGCCGTGATTGAACTTCGCAACGCGACGGAGGCCGATCTGCCGGAGATTCTGGCGATCACCAACGATGCCATTGCCACTTCAGAGGCAATATGGGCGACGTCGCCCCGCACGCTGGACGAACGTCGCCAGTGGATGACCGACCGGCAAGCACAGAACTTTCCGGTAGTTGTCGCCGTGGATGACGGCAGAATTCTCGGTTTTGCCTCTTATGGGCCCTTTCGGGCCTATGAGGGCTATGCCCAGACAGTCGAACACTCTGTCTATGTTTCGCGAGAGGCCCAGCGCCGCGGTGTCGGGCGCCTCCTGCTGGATGAGATGGTCCGCCATGCAGAGCACTCCGGCATGCATGTGCTGATTGGCGCCATCACTGCCAGCAATACGGCCTCTATCGCACTTCATCGTGCCGCAGGGTTCAGCGAGAGCAGTGCCCTGCCCCAGATGGGCCGAAAGTTCGGACGCTGGCTCGACCTCGTTTTCATGTACCGGCTCTTCGAGAGCTCCTGAAACCCGCTCCCAGTTTGAAAGATCGTGCGATGAGCCTCATTCCTCTTGCCAATCGTCAGGCCCTCGTCAGGAAGGCGCTTGAAGCAAGCCATGTTGACGGCTTCTTTCTTCCGCGCGGCGATGAATTCATGGGCGAATATGTAGCGCCCTATGCCGAGCGCCTTGCCTGGCTGACAGGATTTACCGGCTCTGCGGGCATGGCCATCCTGCTGCGTGACAAGGCGGCCGTTTTCTCTGACGGGCGCTATACCAGCCAGCTACGCGACCAGGTGGATGCCTCCCAGTGGGAGTGTCTGCATGTCACGAATGAGCCGCCCGGCCCGTGGCTCGCTGCAAATGGCAAGGGGCTCAGGATCGGTTATGATCCAAGGCTGGTCAGCGAGGTGCAGCTCAACGCCCTGATCGGCGACGGACATGAATTCGTGGCTCTGGACGCCAACCCGATCGACGCAGCCTGGTCGGACAAGCCGCTCCCGCCTGAGAGTGAAGTCCGTTTTCAGGAAGAAGCCTTCAGCGGAGAGGATAGCCTCTCCAAACGACGCAAGATCGGCGGTGCTTTGCGCAAGGCGGGTCAAGAGGCGATGCTTGTCTGCGATCCTACCTCGCTCGCCTGGCTGTTGAACATACGCGGTGACGACGTGCCCCATACGCCGGTCGTCCTCGCTTTTGGCATCCTGCATCACGATGCGTCTCTCGAGGTTTTTGTCGATATCAGCCGCGTCAGCCCGGATGCGGCGGTCTCTTTCCTGGCTGTCTCGATCCTGCCACCTCAGGACCTTCCCGAGCGCCTCAAGGCGTTGAGCGGGCAGGTCGTGCGCTTCGACCCGGCCCAGACCGGGCTCTGGTTCATTCAGACTCTCTCCCAGGCCGGGGCAAAGCTGGCCCGCGGGGTCGATCTCTGCGCCCTGCCACGTGCCTGCAAGAACGAGACCGAGCAGAGCGGCGCCAGAAAGGTGCATCTGACCGATTCCACAGCGCTCTGCCGTTTCCTGCATTTCGTGAGCAGGGAGGGTACCGGGCTGCGCGAGACGAGACTTGCCGAGATTCTCAATGACTTCCGTGCGGCGTCACCTGACTACCACGGCGAGAGCTTCCCTGCGATTTCAGCAGTCGGCCCCAATGCCGCCCTGCCCCACTACCGCGCCCTGCCGGGTGAAGACCGTGTGCTGGAAGCCAATCAGGTCTATCTGATCGATAGCGGCGGCCAGTACAGCGCAGGCACGACGGATGTGACGCGCACCATCTGGAATGGCCCGGAAGCCCCTCCTGCCGCACTCTGTGAAGCATTTACCCGTGTGCTTAAGGGCAATATCGCCCTTGCCCGCGCGCGTTTCCCCGCTGGCACGACTGGGCATCGCCTCGACGCGCTCGCACGCTATGCCTTGTGGCAGGCCGGACTCGATTACGATCACGGCACCGGTCATGGCATCGGCAGCTATCTGTCGGTGCATGAAGGGCCTCAGAATATCAGCTCCGTTGCACGTCCAATCGGGCTAGAAGCCGGGATGATCCTGTCTGACGAACCCGGTTATTACCTGCCGGGCGAGTATGGCATCCGGCTGGAAAACCTGCTTCTGGTTCGCCCCGCGCCGGTGAAGGCGAGAACAGCTTTTCTCGAATTCGAGGTGCTGGGATTCGCGCCCTTCGACCGGACGCTGATCATGGCATCGTTACTGGAACCCGAAGAGCTGCGCTGGCTGAATGCCTATCATGAGGATACGCTCGCGCGCATCGGGCCGCTTCTGGACGAAACGGACAGGACCTGGCTCGCTGCTGCCTGTGCGCCGATTACGAACTGACAAAGGAAAGACAGAATGGCTGATCACATGATCCCCGCGACCCTTATCGAAGGCGACGGCATCGGTCCCGAGATCACCGCTTCGGTTGTTGAGATTCTGGCGAAAATCGGGGCGCCTTTCGAGTGGGACCATCAGTCGGGTGGGCTTGGTGCGATCGAGAAATTCGGCGCCCCTCTGCCGCAGCCAACGCTCGACAGCATCCGCAAGACCGGCCTTGCGCTCAAGGGGCCGCTGACGACACCGGTTGGCGCCGGGTTCAAGTCGGTAAACGTGACGATGCGTCAGGAATTCGGCCTTTACGCCAATCTACGCCCGACACGCACAGTTGTTCCGGGCGGTCGTTTCGACAAGGTTGATCTGGTTGTCGTTCGTGAGAACATCGAAGGGCTTTATGCCGCCATGGAGCATTATCTGCCCGATGGTGACGACCCCAAGGGTCTGGCCTACGGCGCCGGCTTCAACTCGCGCCGCGAATGCGCCCGTATCGTGCGCTTTGCCTTCGACTATGCCGTCGCCAATGGCCGCAAGAAGGTCACGCTGGTTCACAAGGCCAATATTCTCAAGATCTTCAGCGGTATCTTCCTTGAGGAAGGACGCAAGGTTGCGAAGGAATATGAAGGCAAGGTGGCCGTAGAAGAGCGCATCGTCGACGCCTGCGCCATGCAGCTCGTGACCGATCCGTGGCAGTATGACGTGATCGTCACCACCAATCTGTTCGGCGATATCCTTTCCGATCTGACGGCAGGTCTGGTCGGTGGTCTGGGCATGGCACCTGGTGCCAATATTGGTCCCAACGCTGCTATTTTCGAGGCTGTGCACGGCTCTGCCCCGGATATTGCTGGCAAGGGCGTCGCAAACCCGCTTGCCATGCTGATGGCAGCCAGCATGATGCTTGCGCATGTGGGGCGTCAGGATCTGTCGACACGCGTCGATAACGCCATTGACCGCGTCATCCGCGTCGAGGGCGTGCGCACGCGCGACCTCGGCGGTGAGACCGGCACGGCTGAACTCACCAAAGCCCTGCTCGCCGCGCTCTGAAAGCACGGGGGAGAGAGTTCGCTCTCTCCCTTGGCAAGGGTTGCCGCTCCTGCACCGTGTGCGGCGGACCCGCACGCTCGTCTCACCGATACACGCCTGTCCTTAAAGTTGAAGGCGAGTAAACTCGATCGATCTCATCTCGGAAGCCGATACTTACGGGCGGGCGCAATGCTCTTCGCCGAGTTGCCATATCAGAGGTCATCGCGCCTGCCTGATTGATATCGTATCGGTCTGGGTCGTCCCATAAGTCGCAGCTTCACTCTCCACGGTGTTAAAGCTTCCGTTTCAACGCTGCTTCATGATGGCAACGCACCAGCGTCTGGCCTGAACCTGTGTTTCCAAACGCACAGCCATTCCCCCGCCGACCAATTCATAAGCTCACCATGCTTGCGCTCTCGAAAGCAATGCCGGAATGCCTGAATGATACCGGGAAATAGGGGCGTGATTTCCGAGCAGGAGGCGCGGGAGGTCATCCTTCCCTCTGCGCCGTCACGCCACATCGCTCTCATTGCGGCTCACGCCCATCACACCTGATGAAGCGTTCTGATTATCCTTGAGCCATTTGCGGATACGGCCTCGTGCGTTTGCATAGGGCGAAGCCGTATTGAACTGGATCATGCGTCCCTTGGACCATTTATCATACCAAGGACGACTATAGAGCTCTGCGTCGGTTCTCGCGCTGATAGTCGCAACAAGGTGCTGCTTCGCTATGGAGAGGCGCTCCAGCAACTCCGGGTAGCTGAGATCAGCATAATCAACGTAGAATTTCTGCGCCAGAAGCCCAAGCTGGTTCCATTTGAAACCCGCTTCCGGAAAATCGACGCCAAGGCCCCTGTCATCCCGATCAAGCCATTTGAGAACCAGCTGATTCCATCCAAGCAGATAAGAGACCAGATCTGCAGGGCTCATGACCGTCCCTGCAGCATGCCCAGCGAGCGTCCTGTCGCGGGCAGAACGCTGTGGAACTCTCGACAGATCTATCATTAGCTTGTCGAAATTCATGCAGAGTGCAGACAGAAGCTCTGCCTTGGATACTGGAACGGAAATGACGCGTCTCCCTTGCCGAGCCTCTTCTTTCCTCAACGAGCCCACGAGGGCCTTACTGTCCATACACACTCAAGACCCCTAGCGGCTGGTAAAACCAGAGGGAGCCGATGCTGAATGGGAGCAGGTGACGCCTTCCAGACGCCACCATACTGGAAGATGCGAATTTATTCAGAACCCACCAAGTACTAATTAAGGCATAATTATATATCAAAGAATAATATAATACATAACTCTTATATTAAAATATTCACCAACGATTTAATCGAGATTTATTGATGAGGGCTTTGTTGATCATGGAGGCAGTTTTGCGCGTTCACTACGCAAGCGGGTGATCTTCGTGCATGGCGCGGGCTGCCCGAAAGCGTTGTCTGACAGGAGGATTTTATCATGGCACATATCGCCCTTGCCGATCACACCGACAGTTTCTTCATTCCCTGCATCACGCTCATAGGCCCCGGCTGCGCGAAACAGGCGGGCGACCGCGCCAAGGCGCTCGGAGCAAAAAAGGCTCTGATCGTGACGGATGCCGGGATGCAAAAACTGGGCGTTGCCGACACTATCTCCGGCTATCTGCTGGAAGACGGTCTTGGAACGGTCATTTACGCGGGAGCCGAGCCCAACCCCACCGACGTCAACGTGCATGAAGGTGTGCGGCTATTTCAGGAGAAAAACTGCGATTTCATCGTGTCACTTGGCGGTGGCTCTGCCCATGACTGCGCGAAGGGCATCGGACTGGTCACCGCAGGTGGTGGCAATATTCGCGATTACGAGGGGCTTGATCGTTCCAAAGTCCCGATGACTCCCTTAATCGCCATCAACACGACGGCCGGCACGGCATCGGAAATGACACGTTTCTGCATCATCACGAACTCGGAAACGCATGTAAAAATGGCAATCGTCGATTGGCGTTGCACCCCGATGATTGCCATAGACGACCCCAATCTGATGGTCGCCATGCCCCCCGCCCTGACTGCCGCGACAGGCATGGACGCTCTTACCCATGCGATCGAAGCCTATGTTTCGACAGCCGCCACCCCAATCACCGATGCCTGCGCCGAGAAGGCGATCACGTTGATTGCAGATAATCTGGCGAAGGCTGTAGGCAATGGTGAAAACATGGAGGCACGGGTCGCCATGTGCTACGCACAATATCTCGCGGGCATGGCTTTCAATAATGCTTCTTTGGGCTATGTGCACGCCATGGCGCATCAGCTGGGAGGATTTTATAATCTTCCCCATGGCGTGTGTAATGCCGTGCTTTTGCCGCATGTCTGCCGGTTCAACCTCATTGCAGCAGCAGACCGCTACGCGCGCATTGCGGGCCTCCTGGGCATACCGACGGATCTGATGAGCCGCGATGAAGCAGCCGAGGCGGCCATTGACGCTATTGCCATTTTGTCGAAATCCGTTGGCATCCCTTCAGGCCTCGCCAAGCTGGGCGTGAAGGCGGAAGATCACAAGATCATGGCAACGCACGCGCAAAAAGACGTCTGCATGTTGACCAACCCTCGCAAAGCCACGCTGGATGAAATCGTAGGCGTATTCGAAGCCGCCATGTAAGCAAGCCGCCTCATCCCGTTGCGTCACCGTGACGGGATGGGGCCCATTCCAGAAAATCAGTCGATTTTGGCGAGAAAACGAGGACGCTTCCTCGTAAACTGATGCTACCGCCTCGGCTCGAACATGGTCGTTCCAAGAGAAGTGATCATTATCCTGCTGAGATATAACGCCATTGCCTATGACATATTGTACATATATAATAAGAAATCACTTTTATTTCGAAAATTTTAACAAATACCATATGCACTTAACGAATAGATGGCATATGGGTTAGGAGAGACCTAGCGAACTCAGAGTTTAGCAAGGATATCTCCCCTATATTGTTTCCCCCAAGCTCTCATGTCAGCGGCTATCCGGAGAGGCTTCCTGCGTCAGTACCTCTTTTGGCGCATCCGACTGGAACCAATGCTGAGTTCTGAGGTTTTGCACGGCAAAGCGAGGGAAAACAAATGCGCGTGCAGTCTGACAGCCACGAAACTTCAGGCTCGCCGCGAATGCAAGCGCCTGAGGAGACCACCACTCCCCAAGCCCTCGTGTCAGATCTGGCTATGTTACGTCTCCATCAGGCTGCATGGGCGCGCGTATCAGTTTCCCGACGGCTTCAGATTCTGAGACGTTTTCGCAGACGGCTCCTTGTCAACATACCGGGCATGCTGGCGCTGATACCGGATCATGCTCCGATCGATGTCATGATGGCAGAAATCCTGCCTATGATATCGGCCATACGGTTTCTCGAAAAAGAGGCGGCGTCTCTCCTCAAGGACGCGCCGCTCTCGGTGCTCGGACGTCCGATCTGGCTTTGGGGGGTGAAGAGCCATATAAGCCGCCGACCGCTTGGCGTGGTTCTCATCATAGCGCCCGGCAATTACCCGCTCATGCTGGCCGGTATCCAGACCCTGCAGGCTCTGGCCGCAGGCAACACTGTTGCCCTCAAGCCTGCTCCGGGCAGAACCGCTTTGCTGAAGCATTTCGTGTCCCTTCTCACTCAGTCAGGCCTGCCTCAGGGCGTAATCCATATTCTGCCTGAAGACGCAGGGCCGAAGGCCGTACAGGAAGCATTCGATCTCATTGTCCTGACCGGCTCGGAAGAGACGGGAAGGAAGGTGGCTCTCGCAGCGGCGCAGAATCTTACGCCGACCATCATGGAGCTATCGGGGGCTGACCCGGTTTTTGTCCTCCCGTCAGCCAATCTGTCTCTCGTCGCTCGCGCCCTCCATTTCGGCCTCACTCTCAAGCATGGATCGACCTGCATCGCACCGCGACGCGTTTTTGTGCATGGGAACCATCGTGAAGCACTGGGAGCTCAATTGGCGCTACTTTTGAAAAACTCCGGCGCAAACCATCAAACGCATTATCCTGCTCTTGATAAGCTTACCCTTACCATCGAGCAGGCAGGCGGGTCAGTCAGGAAACTGGGCGCTGCCACGATCCTGTTGCTCGATGCGGACCAAGCTGCGCTTGCGGATGTTGATCTGTTTGCGCCATGGCTTGCCCTGATTGGCGTTTCTGACATGGCCGAGGCTATCCAGATCGAATCCCGCTCACGTCACGCGTTGGGTGCCAGCATTTTCGGTGACGAGAAGACAGCCAGGGCGTTGGCGAAACAGATTCCGGCCGGGTCTGTCACGATCAATGATCTGATTGTCCCCACAGCTGACCCACGCCTTCCGTTCGGTGGGGCGAGAGCGAGTGGTTATGGCGTGACACGAGGCCGGGAAGGATTGCTCTCAATGACACGGGCGGTCTCGGTCTCAACGCGCCGCTCCGGGGCTTTCCACCTGCTCCATCACGCCAGAATCTTGCATGGAAAATTTTCACGTTGATGTCGGCAACTTACAGGATCACGATCCGTTGACAGAGCCTGATTTGATTTCACGCATCTACAATCACGACCTTGGACGGCAGCCTGGACCTCAAGAGCGCTGATTGTTGTTTTCAACCCGGAATATTCCGGACAGGCCTGCCTCGCAGGAAGGATCTATCGCCTTATGGCCCCTTCGTTCCTTCCCGAATCATCTTCCCATTCAGGTGTCACATCAAAAGAGATTGCGGTTATCGGCGGCGGTCCGGGAGGGCTTGCTTCGGCTATGCTGCTGGCGCATTCCGGGGCCAGAGTTACGCTTTACGAGAAAAGCTCCAAGATCGGTGGCCGGTCCTCATGTCTCGAGCTTGACGGCTTTCGCTTCGACACCGGGCCCACTTTTTTTCTTTATCCCGAAATCATCCGCGAAATCTTCGCGAGGTGCGGTTTTGCCTTTGACAGCATGGTCGAGCTCACGCGCCTGAACCATCTCTATGATCTCGTCTTCGAAAATGGGCCGCGTCTAGCTCTGACGACCGATCCGTCGCGCCTAGAATCCGAAATTGCCAAGATATCCGAGGCTGATTCGAAGAATGTCCGGCGCTTTCTGAACGACAACAAGGGTAAATTCGCGCGTTTCATTGCACCACTTCAGCGGCCATTCAATTCATGGCGTGATTTGCTCAAGCCTGACATGCTGAAGGCACTCCCGGTGCTCTCCCCTCTGTCGTCTATCGACAAGGATCTTTCGCGTTACTTCAAGGATCCCCGCACGCGCCTTGCCTTCTCATTCCAGAGCAAATATTTGGGCATGTCTCCGTATAGGTGCCCCTCCCTCTTCACGATCCTGAGTTATATGGAACATGAATTCGGGATTTATCACCCGACTGGCGGTACCGGCGCGGTTATGGCGGCAATGCAGAGCGCAGCTGAGAGCCTTGGCGTCACGATAAAACTGGGCGAGGCCGTCGAGACGATCGAAACCAGAGATGGCAAGGCTGTGGGCATCAAGACCGCAGAGGGCATGCAGCCTATTGATGCCGTGGTCGTCAACGGCGATTTCGCCCGTACCATTCAGAGTTTGCTCCCCGACGCCTCGCGGCGCAAATGGAGCAATGCCAAGCTGGCCAGCAAGAAATACTCCTGCTCGACCTTCATGATGTATCTTGGCTTGCGCGGCACCATGCCGGAAAAAGCCCATCATACGATCTTCCTCTCCAGCGATTATGAGAACAATTTCGCCGAGATCGAAGAAGGCAAACAGATCTCCTCACGGGCCTCACTCTACGTTCAGAATGCCTGCGTCACAGACCCTGCCTTGGCGCCCGAAGGCTGCACAGCCCTCTACGTACTCATGCCCGTCGGCAATCTTCGTGAAGGCGGTCTCGACTGGACAGAGGAAGCCGTTGCAAAAGCGCGAGCGATCGTCTTCAAGCGGCTAGAGGACGCTGGCTTCGGCGACATTGAAAGTCGGATCATGGTCGAGAAAGTCGTCACACCCAAGGATTGGCAGGAAGAGCATGACGTCCATCGCGGCGCGGTGTTCAATCTAGCCCATTCCCTTGGCCAGATGTTGCATCTCAGGCCGCATAACCGTTTTGAAGACGTCAAGGGTGTCTACCTCGCGGGTGGCGGCACCCATCCCGGTAGCGGTTTGCCTGTTATTTTCGAAGGCGCACGCATCAGCGCTGACCTTCTGATCAAGGATCTTGCCAGGACACCGGCCAGACTTCCGGAAATTCCGGGGCCCGGCATTGCTCTTGTGCCTGAATGCTCACGCGGTTGAGCCATAAGCGGAGAATACGACCATGACGAGTTCTTCCGCACCGATCATCATTATCGGCTCAGGGCTTGGCGGGCTTGCCGCGGCCTGCACGCTCAGCGCGAGGGGACACAAGGTCATTGTCTGCGAGGCCAATGACTGGACGGGCGGTAAGGCCGCTGAATGGCGCCAGGACGGGTTTCGCTTCGATATGGGGCCGACCATTCTCACCCTTCCTTCGGTGCTGAAACGCATTTTTGGCGAGAGCGGATTACGCATCGACGAGCGCCTCGATCTGCGTCGTCTCGATCCGCAATGGCGGTGTTTCTTCGACGATGGGACACCGCTCGATCTAGTCGAGGATGTCACGCGTATGGCTGCTGAGCTCGAAAAGCGCCATGAAGGTGACGGCAAAGGCTATGAAGATCTGCTAGCCGTGAGCGAAAAACTGCATGATATTTCCCGCCGCTTCGTTTTCTGGAAGTCTGTTGGCGGTCTGAGAGACACGCTCAAGATCGGCGAAGCCCTGTCTCCTGGCACAATGCGTGACGTGCTTGCTTTACGGATGCATGCCACGATGGGCGCCGAGATACGCAAGCGCATTGCGAACCCTCAGGCCGTACAGGTCTTCGACCATTTCACGCAATATGTCGGTTCAAACCCCCTTCAGGCACCTGCGGTGCTGACAGGCATCGCCCATATGCAGGTCGACGAGGGAATCTGGTATCCGATGGGCGGCACTCGTGCTGTCCCGCAGGAGCTGAGACGTCTTGCGGAAGAAAACGGGGTCGAATTCCGAACCAATTGCCGTGTGGCGCGCATCGTGCATGACGAACACAGGGTTTCCGGTGTGGTGACGGAAGACGGCGAAACGCTGGACGCATCCGCAGTCATCTCCAACATGGACAGCATACGCACCATGCGCGAACTGATCGACCGCAAGGTGGCACCACAGGCTTATCGCCGCTTCATGAGGCAGTGGAAGCATCGCGAGCCCGCCTGCTCTGGCGTTGTGCTATATCTCGGGCTCAACCGCGGATACGACCATCTTGCCCATCACAACTTCGTCTTCTCCCGCGATGCGGAAGAGGAATTCGATGCAATCTACAAACACGGTCGCCCTGCCCCGGACCCGACCTGTTATCTGGCGGCTACAGCCCGGACCGACCCCGATACCGCGCCGCCGGGTGGCGAAGCGCTCTATGTATTGGTGCATACTCCCTATCTTCGCCCCGGCCAGAACTGGACCCAGATGTTCCCGGGCTATCGTAAGGTCATTCTCGACAAGCTCAAGAAAGCGGGGGGGATGCCGGATCTAGAATCCCGCATCGTAACCGAGCACCACCTCACGCCCATGGACATTCACTTGCGATACTCGCCGCAGGCGGGCGCGATCTACGGCCTTGCCAGTCATGGGCGTCTGGAAGGCGGGTTCAAGCCCGCCAACCGCTCGCGTAATCTCGCCGGTCTGTATCTGGCCGGTGGAAGCGCCCATCCCGGGCCAGGCATGCCCATGGCGCTGATGTCGGGATGGATCGCTGCAGATTGTCTTGACCAGGATCGCCAGGCAAGCAGGGACCCCGCAGTTGCCCTCGCCGTCTGATCCGGCAAGGGTAAGCGGTCGGTCGCCATTTCTGGCATACTGGGTGGGCCGTGCGCTGCTTTACCGGGTCAAGGGAAGCTTTAGCAGGGTCCGCTGGAGCGGTGACTTCCCTCCGCTTCGGCCGGGACAGGGCATTATTCTCTATGCCAATCATCCGTCATGGTGGGACCCCGCCCTTTTCTCCGTGATTCAGCAGCATTTCATGCCGAACCGCCCCGGCTTTGGTCCCATCGATGCCCAAGCCGTGAAAAACTATCCACTGCTTCGTAAAGCCGGGTTTCTGCCGCTTGATGGATCCTCTTTGCGCTCGGTGCGCCAGTTACTGGATGCCTCAAGCCTCATTCTGAAAACGGGCGGGGCATTCTGGGTAACGGCTCAGGGAGCGTTTACCGACGCCCGCGCAAGGCCGATCAGGCTACAGCCCGGCCTCGCCCATATCATAAGGCGCAACCCGGAAGCCCTGGTTGTGCCTGTTGCGCTCGACTATGCCTTCGGCACGGAAAACAGGCCGGATATCGCCATACGTTTCGGCACGCCTGTACAGTACCAGGCGCAAACCATTCAGGCTCTGACTGCAGATCTCACGCTGCACCTCGAACAAACCTGTGATGCACTCGCGGAGCAGGTTATCGGGAAGCAGGACGAGGCCTTCAAACCACTCATGGACGGTCGAACAGGCATGGGTGGGCCTTACAGCCTGATACAGCGTCTTGTTGCATTGCTGCACAAACGCCGTCACGAGCCAAGCCATGCCCGACGCTGAAAACAAAACACGTCTGCGGGCCGAAGCGGCCTTGGCCGCTTTTGCTGTACTCCCTTTCATTCTGGGATTGCTCAATCTGCGAGCCCTGTCCCGCGCGCCTCATCCCACTTCCTCGACCGACGAGGGTGTTTCCGTCCTGATCCCGGCTCGCAATGAAGCCGGTCAGATCAGAGAGGCGCTGGAAGCGGTACTCGCCAATGGGTCCCTGGTGCGTGAGATCATCGTGCTCGACGACAATTCGTCTGACGATACGATCGCAAGGGCCAGGGAGGTCGGAGACCCGAGGATAAGGATCGTCTCCGGCAAACCCTTGCCCCCCGGCTGGTGTGGTAAAAGTCACGCCTGCGCGCAGCTTGCCCGTCATGCGCGCCAGGACTGGCTTTTGTTTCTCGATGCTGATGTGCGCCTCGCTCCTGAAGCTGTCCGTCGCTTGATGACGGTGGTCAATGAACAGAGGTCAATCTCTCTCGTCAGTGGCGTGCCCCATCAGGAGACGCATTCCTTTTTTGAATGGCTGCTCCTGCCCTTCATCAATGTCCTGCTCTTCGGCTATCTGCCTCTGCCGCTCGACAAGGGGCGAACGGCAAGCCTCGCTGCCGCATGTGGCCAGCTCGTTCTGGTTAAGGCACAGGCCTATCGCGAAGCCGGCGGGCACGAGGCGATCCGTTCGCGCCTGCATGATGGCCTCGCTCTGGCGCGCTCGCTGCGCCAGCACGGCTTTTGCACCAGACTGGTTGACGCAACCGATCTCGCTCATTGCCGGATGTATCGCAGTGCAAGCCAGGTCTATGCCGGGCTGATGAAGAATGCTGTCGAGGGCCTCGCCGGCCCGGTCTCTCTGCCGATATGGACCGCGCTTCTGGCGGGTGGGCACATCCTGCCTTTTTTGCTCCGCGCTAGTCCCTTGATATGGGTAGCGCGCATAGCAAGTATTGCCTTGAGAGTGCTGGTGGCCTTGCGTTGCCGTCAGGGCATCCTGACCGTGTTGCTTAGTCCCTTGGGGACGCTCCTGCTGCTCTCGATCCAGTTTCATGCGCGTTTGCGCCACATGACTGGCCGCCCTGTCACCTGGAAAGGACGTCTTTATGAGACATAAGCCTGTTTTCTCTCGCCGTCTGCTGACTGGTGTCGTCCTGACCTGCGTATTAGCGCCCTTGCCCGCTTTCGCGGGGCCAGTGACGACAGTCATCGAAAATGTTCCCGATGATAGTGGTAAGATCCGTGTGGCTATCTGCACAGAGGATGAGTTTCTCAAACCGAGTTGCCGCTACCATGCCGAGACCAAAGCCGTAGCTCAGAAGGTGAGCGTGAGCTTTGCAGATATTCCACCGGGCGTTTATGCGGTGCAGGCCTTTCAGGACCGCAATGGTAACGCGAAGCTCGACCGGTCCTTTATAGGGATCCCGAAAGAACCCATCGGTTTTTCACGTAACCCCAAAGTCAGCTACGGGCCACCGGGCTTTGACGATTGCGCTGTCAAACTGACACCAGCGGGTGGGGTATTAACCCTCAGTCTTATTACACGCTGAAAATCTCGTCAGGAGATCTCGTGTTGTTGGGTATGAGGCTGACTTTCTGACCGGCCGATGTGACCGGTCAGAGGATGCCATTTGTGCTTTAGAATGTCCGATTGACCTGAAGGAACACATAGCGGCCGATCATCGCGCTGGAATAGATTGCGTTGGCGGTGTTCGTTGCTGTGTCGAAAACGAAGGGCGGGTTCTTGTCGAGGATGTTGTTTACACCGCCCTCAAAGTTCCACTTGTTCCAACGGTAGTTCACCGTCACGTCATGGGTGAAGATTCCCGGCGTACGCCACTGGCCACCCGTTTTCGGCGTCAGGTCTTCCGACATGTCGTTCCACACCATGCCACCGGTATAGTGAAGCATGTAGGTGAAGGTGAACGCATTATGCTGCCAGGACGCGGTCGTGTAGTTGGTGACGCGCGGGATACCGTTCGGCATGCCAACTGCTGACGACCCCTGGAAGAACAGGCGCCCGGCATAGTTATACCACGATCCGCCCGGTTCGTTCTGCTGAAGATAGGAAACAATCTGCTGCAGATTGTTCGACAGGGTCAGCGTGTTCGCATGATTGATGCGGAAACGATAGTCTAGGTCGAAATCGATACCAGACGTCTTGAGACCACCCAGATTGTCGTAGAGCGTGTTGACGTAGTTGATCTGCTGGTTGGACGACCGCACGATATCGGCGCAATATTGCGGCGCTGAACCACTATAGCAGGAATCAAGGACATACTGGGCGGAGACGGCACTGATCGCGTTCTTGATCGTGTAATGCCAGTATTCAACCGATGCTGACAGATTGGGGATCCAGCGCGGCGTAATGACCGTACCGACGGTATAGGTACGTCCCGTCTCAGGGCGCAGATTCTTGTTGCCGCCGCTGATGGAAGGCACCTGCCCCGAGTTAGCCACCTCGAACGTGGCCGGGTTGATTCCCTGCTTCATGCAGTTGGCGACGACAGTCGGGCTGGTCGCTCCCGAGCAGGGATCGTTTGCCGCTGCATAGCCCAGAGACTGGCCCTGGTAGAGCTCATAGACGTTGGGCTGGCGATAGGAGGTACCGAGCGTCGCACGGAAGCGGATATCGCGGATCGGCGCCCAGTTGATGCCGACCTTCCAGTTCTGGGTGTTGCCAAAGGTGTTGTAATGCGACCAGCGGCCCTGGGCGTCGACGGTCAGATCCTTGGCAAGAAATGCATCGCGCAACAGCGGCAGCTTGGCCTCGCCATAAATCTCGGTCGCGTTGAAACCACCACCTGTATAGGACTGGGTGTTGCCGGTCGTGTCACCATTGACGGCAAGCGGATCGGGTGAATAGCTCAACTGCTCGCTACGGTGTTCAAGACCGAACGCCAGACCCAGATCGCCACCATGCTGGTAAGGCATTTTGACGACCTTGTCGTTGTTCACGCGCAGATTGAAATCGCGGATCATATACTGCGAATGATCGTGCTGGTTGAATTTGGCGTAAGACGCGCCCTGCTGCGACATAGGGGCAAACGGGCTCTGAAGCGTGCAACCGGCGGCAGCCTGGCAGACCGACGGATCATAGACCACAGCACTGCTTGCGTCGGTCGGGTCCGTCTGTCGAATGCCATATTCCTGGAGAATATGGCGATAATTGCCCATGTTATTGGTGTCGTAGCGTGCCTGGCTCACCCCGTAGCCCATCGAGGCATCGTAATACCAGTTATGGGTGATCAGACCGTTCATGCCACCGGTGATCTGCAGATTGTCGGTCGCATATTCCTGTCGGCGGTCGCCGAGATCAGTATAGCGCTTCTGCACGATTGTATCGACGCCAAACGGATTGTAGGGCGCTGCGGCAGGAAGGGTGAGCGGATTGGAAAGCTGCGACGGATAGATAGAGCCAGCGACCGGCGACGGAGCCAGCGACGCAGCAGCCGTCTTATGCGCATAGCGCACATTGGCATAGAGATTGAAATGGTCGCTGAATTTGTAATGCGCATCGCCGGAAAGAACCGAGTTCTGCACGTAGTTCGTCAGGCTCTGGTTATTGCCGTAATTGTACCGGTTTGCCGCCGTGTATTTCGAGAAGGTCGACCCATCGTTATTCGAGATCAGACCGGCACCCGGGCCACTCAAAACGCGCGTATTCGCTGCGTAACCAGAACCATAGATGGGGGCCACGCCGGGGTCATTGGATGCCTGGACAAGGCGCGACCAGTCGCGATCACGCTGCATCACGGGACCCTGACTCAGATACTGACCCGCCAGAGTGATGTTGCCCTTGTCGTGGTCGAAGTTCCAGCCCTTATAGGCCGAGATCAGACCCGTACGTGAATCGCCCTGATCGGTAATGCCACCGCGGATCGTAATGCCGCCGGTCGTCAGATCATGACGCAGCTTGATATTAACCACGCCCGAAACCGCGTCAGCGCCGTAAAGCTCCGAGCCGCCATCCTTGAGAATTTCGACACTCGCGATCTGCTCGATCGGGATCGTGTTGAGATCGACGCAAGCCGCGCCCGGATCCTGGGCCACGCGCTTGCCGTCAATCAGGACAAGAACGCGCTTCGAGCTCAGGTTACGGATATCCGTGCAGGACACACCGCCGAAGCCATTGGTCTGGGTGTTGGAGGCGCCGGAATTTCCGATGGACGGCAGACGCTGCAGATAGTCACCGAGGGTGGTTGCAGCGGTCTGCTGGATCTGCTTGGCCGTGACGATCTGCACCGGGTTGGCGTTCTGGTTGTTCGAGCTGCGGAGCATCGAGCCTGTAACGACGATATTCTCGTTACCGCCGTCGGTCATGGCGGTGGAGAGCACGCGTGCGCGGCTAGCCGGCTTGGCGGCAGGCGCAGCCGTCGGAATGGCTGCACGGCTGCCGTCAGTCGCTACCACACTCTGCTTGACCGCAGGTTTCACGCTGCTGGCGGCGCGATGGGTGGCGTGTTTATGCGCCGGAGTTGCAGCAATTGCTGCAGTAACGCCGCACCACGACGACGTGAGAACGGTGGCACCGAGAACCCTTGCGAGGATCGAATGGCACTTCATACAGAGAGTCACCCAAGAAGAGAGGAGAAACAATATTTCGGTACGGTTTCGTTGCAGAAACACCATATGACATGCAACGGTCAGGGTTACGAAATCGAAAAGAAACGCAATAATGCAACAATCATGTTGTAAGCGCGCAACATTAGTTAACAGTGCCTGCTGCCCGCTCACACAGAGCACGATCTGCAGCGCGGTCCACCTGACAAAGCTGTCTCTTCCCTGTCCGCGGTAAGAGCGACGCAGGCTGGTGTCTTAGGCGTTGAACGGCCGGATAATAGTCAAATAGTGGCGGCACACTCTCAGAAATTACGCCCCCGGATGAACGCCGAAATCACCCTGCGATAATTACCGGCTTTACTCAGCTTGTATGTTTTATTATCGTAACATTAACGCCGACGGAGACTCAAATTGCCTACAGAATGCGGTGACCTATGAAGATCTATGCTTGGGCCGGTGCTTTTGGAATTGTATTCTTCCTGCTGCCAAGCCTTGTCGCCGCAGTGCTACGACGGTCCTACCTGCGCCAGCTATTTGTCTGCAATCTTGTGACAGGGCTCACCTTTGCAGGGTGGCTTGGAACGCTGTCATGGGCGCTGACCAACAAACCCTATCCATTCGATGCGCGCAAAAACCCGAAGACAAGGCTTGCAAGCCTCATGTTTCTAGGCGCCTTCCTGATCGAAGTCGGCGCTATCGTCGTGGGGTTCTACGTCCATCGGCACTGAGAAAGGGCGGCACGCCCAATTGCCGGCTGGAGGTCTTTTATATACCGCGCGACGATCTGGTCAGCATACGTTGCGACCGCCACCGATTGAGCAGCAGCGAATTCGTCACAACCGAGACGGAGCTAAGCGCCATGGCACCACCAGCAATCGCGGGGCTCAGAAAGCCACAGGCAGCAAGCGGAATGGCCGCCAGATTATAACCGAAAGCAAAACCGAGATTCTGCTTTATCTTTCTTACAGTCGCACGCGAAAGCGAAAGCGCATCCTGTATGGCGCGCAGATCGGCACTCATCAGCACCAGATCGGCGGTCTCGAGCGCTGCGGCTGAACCCGATCCGATAGCGATGCTGATATCGGCCGCTGCCAGTGCCGGAGCATCATTGATGCCGTCTCCGGTCATACCAATAACCTGCCCCGGGCCACGTAATGCTTCGATGGCTGCAACCTTGCCCTCTGGCCTGAGCGAGGCCAAGATCTGATCGATACCGACCTCTTTGGCAATCGTCTCAGCCATAACCTGACTGTCTCCCGTCAGCATTACGGAGCGGATATTGCTTTCGTGAAGCCAGTCCATGATTGCTCCCGCTTCAGGGCGTATCCGGTCTGTCAGGGTGATCACGCCAAGGCAGGAGCCGTTTCGTGCCACAAAGGCCTGCGTTGCCGCACTTTCCGGCACAATCTCACTCGCACCCACGACTTCCTCTGACACGAGATAACCGTTCGTGCCGATGAGATAGCGATCTTCTCCGAGCCAGGCCTCAATCCCTTTTCCCGGAACAGCGCGGAAGCGTTCGAAACTCATGGGACGGTCCAGCCCCCTCGCCTTCGCTTCGGCAACGATCGCACGGCCAAGCGGGTGTTCGGAGTTGACCTCAAGCGCCGCTGCAAGCGTAAGGAGAGCCTCAGCCGTCATATCTGCAGACGGAAGAATGTCATGAACGCAAGGCTCGCCAAGCGTGATGGTGCCCGTCTTGTCAAATGCCAGCACAGTAAGACGGCAGGCACGCTCCAAAGCCTCGGCATTGCGAAAAAGGATCCCGACCGATGCCGCCTTTCCTGTGCCGACCATGAGCGCAGTGGGTGTCGCAAGACCGAGTGAGCAAGGGCAGGCAATAACGAGAACTGAGATTGCGGAGACCAGGCTCCAGCTCATGCTGCCCGTCACAGCCCAGCCAATGAAAAAGGTCAGGAGAGCGATCACGATGATCGTCGGGACGAAAACCGCCGATACCCGATCGGCCAGTCTCTGTATCGGCGCCTTGGAACCCTGCGCTCGTGATACCAGAGCGACTATGCGTGCCAACGCCGTGTCAGCGCCAAGAGAAGTCGCCCGTGCGCGCAGGATACCGGTTGTATTCAGCGTTCCGGCATAGATCGTATCGCCGCTGCGGCGCAGAACCGGATTTGCCTCTCCTGTAAGCATGGATTCATTGATTTCCGTCTCTCCATCAATGACCTCGCCATCAACCGGAACGGCCTCGCCGGGGCGTAGAAGAAAGACATCTCCCGAACGTAGCGACGCAACCGGGCAGACAATGATTCTGTCTTCCTCGACGCGATTGGCCGTCTCAGGCTTGAGGGTCAGCAGGGCCTCAAGACCGGCTGCCGCCCTGTGCCGCGCACGTGCTTCAAGAAGACGGCCGACAGAAACGAGCAGGATTACAAAAGCGCTCGCCTCGAAATAGACAGGCAAATCGATATCAAAGACGGTGACGATCACGCTGAACCCATAGGCAATGCTTGTGCCCAGGCAAACCAGTACATTCATATTGGCAGAGCCTGTGCGTAGCGCATGCCAGGCACTGCGGTAGAAATGGCGCGCAGAATAGATCTGCACCACAGACGCACAGATGCCTTGCAGCCAGAGGGGCACAAGGTCGTGCCGCCCGACCGCCATACCAATCATCCCGATCAGAAAAGGTAGGCAGAACAGAGCCGTAATCGCCAGATCGATCACCGCACGGCGCTGCTCCGATCCGTTTTTTCGGGAAGGCGTCTGTTCCTGCACCGGGGCAGCAGAAAAACCGGCTTTCTCGATCGCGCGCATAAGCACAGCCTCGTCGGCGGCACCGTTGATCACCCGAACAAGCGCCTGTTCCGTGGCCAGATTGACCGAGGCCGTGACGCCGGGAAGGCGATTGAGAATTTTCTCGACACGCGCAGAGCAGGCAGCGCAGCTCATGCCGCCAATCGAAAGCGTTACCTCGCTATGAGCGAGCCCGAACCCTGTCTTCTCCACCAGTTTTTCGATGGCCGAGAGATCGGGCGCCCCTTCCGCACGCGTGATGACCGCACGCGAGGAAGCAAAATTGACGACAGCCTCCAGACCCGTCTGACGGTTGAGCACTTTCTCAAGCCGTGCCGCACAGGCGGCACAGCTCATACCCGTCACTTCAAGATCAAGGGTCTGGAGAGACATCAGCTGGAGCCCCGATCTGCTTCAGATAAGAAAAAAGAGTACTTTTCCGGCCGTATGTCCGGATCCAGCCCCGGAAGGATCCGGTCTCAGCCCCGCACCACGTCGAAACCGGTTTCCTCGATTACCGTCTCGATAGCGCTTCTCGGCACGGACTGGCCGCCAAGAGTCACGTCTACGGCGCCAGTCTCATGGCTGGCCTTGACTGCCTCCACACCGGGGATTTCGGCCAGGTTCTTTTCGAGCTTGCTCGAACAGCCACCGCAGGACATGCCTTCAACCTGAAAATGCAATATGTCACTCATGATGTTTTCCTCTGTTCGGTCACCAGAGCCTTTAGTTAGGCATCAAACCCATTGCAATCAACTCGCACCTCTGAGAGAGTGAGCCGAATTCACCAAGATCATGAGGCTCATGAACCAGCCGCGCCATCCTTTCTGGATCGTCGTCCTGATGATTGTCTTTCTTGTCCTGCGAGGCGTCACGCCTGTGCAGGCAAGCGAGACCGGCTGCGCGTCGATGTCTCCTGCTCATGACCTCTCTGCGGCTGCCTTCAAATCCGAATGCAGCGGCCATCATGAGGCTCCAGTGCCTGGTCATGAGCATGGCCATGCCTGCGGAAGCTGCCTTCCGAGCTCCTCCTGCATCTCCAGCTTCGATGCCCCTGTAAGTGGCACGCTTTCAACGCCGCGTCTGATCTACGCAGCGCGGTTCGAACCGGTTCTTCCCCCTGCCCTTTCAGGACGCAGGGCACCGCCTGATCTGAGGCCACCGAGAGTTTCCTGACGCCTTGACTTCGTTCTGACAGCGACGCCGCGTGCGTCCTGCCAGGCCATATTTCATTCGCTCAGGTCTTGTTTCATGATTACTCGTCCCCGCGCAGGGGCCGGTTTTTCCCGTCGACAATTCGTCACGGGGCTGACTGGCCTTGGCCTTGCTGCCTGCACAAAACTGCAACCCGATACGCCTCTTTCGGCTACGACCGATGCGTCTGCGATCCCGCCTGCCGCCGCGTCTCGCTATGCACTCACAATCGATACCTGCCCGTGGACAATCGGGAGGAAAACCGGCCGCGGCTTTACGGTGAATGGCAGCGTGCCAGCGCCAACCCTGCGCTGGCGCGAGGGCGATGACATGGTTCTCGATGTCATCAACCGGCTTGATGCACCGACCTCAATCCACTGGCACGGTATACGCCTCCCCGCCGATATGGATGGTGTCCCTGGCGTCAGTTTCGCCGGTGTGCCTGCGAAAGGATCTTTCACCTATCGCTTCCCGGTAAGGCAGTCAGGCACTTACTGGTATCACAGCCACTCCGGCATGCAGGAGGCTCAGGGGTTATTCGGCGCCCTCGTGATCGACCCAAAGGGCGCGCCGCTTCGTCATCCTGACCGCGACTATGTGATGGTGCTTTCTGACTGGAGCGACGTCGCCCCGCATGACATCATCAGCAATCTCAAGCAGCAGGACGATTACTATAATTTCCGCCAGCGCACCGTAGCCTCGCTTTTCCACGAAGCGCGCGAGAGCGGGCTGGGCAGTGCCATCAATAATCGGCTGATGTGGTCGCGTATGCGCATGTCCGCCACCGACATCTCCGATGTCAGCGGCGTGATCTATACCTATCTGATCAACGGGCAGTCGCCCGACGCCAACTGGACGGGCGTGTTTACGCCGGGCGAGCGTATCCGGTTGCGGGTCATCAATGCCTCAGCCATGACCCTGTTCGATTTCCGCATTCCCGGCCTGTCATTCGATGTCATTGCGGCCGACGGGCAGGCCGTCGAGCCTGTTAGGGTGGAGGAGTTTCGCATTGCTCCAGCCGAGACCTATGATGTGATCGTGCAGCCGACAGATGGCAGGGCCTGGACGATTTTCGCCCAGTCTGAAGATCGCACCGGCTTCGCTCGTGGCACGCTTGCCCCACAAAAGGGTATGGCAGGCCCTGTTCCGCCCATGGACCCGCGCCCGGTTCGAAGCATGGTGGATATGGGTATGGGTC
>NZ_BMCH01000008.1:0-96045 GCF_014635085.1 Asaia siamensis | reverse complement strand
GCGGCATGAGCGGCATGAGCGGCATGAGCGGCATGAGCGGCATGAGCGGCATGAGCGGCATGAGCGGCATGAGCGGCATGAGCGGCATGAGCGGCATGAGCGGCATGAGCGGCATGAGCGGCATGACATCACCCCAAACCGCGCCGTCAACCCCTGAAACACCGTCCGTCGCGACACCAACCCTCGTCGTGGATGACCCCGGGTCACCGCCGAAAAACGTTGAGAACCAGAACGTTGCGACAAACCCGGTTGATCGTCTGGCAGAACCCGGCGACGGGCTGGAGCAGAATGGGCGAAAGGTGCTGAGCTATGCCATGCTGCGGGCCCTCAGACCTGCTCCCGATCTGCGCCCGCCCAGCCGGGAGATCATTCTGCATCTGACGGGTAATATGATGCGGTATATCTGGGGCTTCGATGCCAGAAAGTTCTCAGAGGCGGGGCCGATCCATCTCGCGCTTAACGAGCGGGTGAGGATAACGCTTATCAATGACACGATGATGGAGCATCCGATCCATCTCCACGGGTTCTGGAGCGAGCTTGAAAACGGCCAGGGCGATCTGCGCCCCAACAAGCACACCATCATTTCGCAGCCGGGCTCGAAGCTGAGCTATCTCGTCACGGCAGATACGCCAGGCATGTGGGCGCTTCACTGTCATCTCATCTACCATATGCATCTTGGCATGTTCAGAACGGTGGTGGTGTCATGAAGCACCTGATACGACCTGCCCTCTTTGCTGCCCTGTCTCTTGCTGGTGTCTCACAGGCGCGAGCGGAATCCGCCTCGACAAGCGCCATGCAGTCCATGCCCAGCTATATAGATGGCATCATGCCCGTGATGGATCAGGGTGTCTGGGTTCATGGCCTGCTCAACCAGTTCGAGGGACGCGTGGCCGGACAGAACTCGAGTTTTCGCTGGGACGGCGAAGCCTGGGTGGGTGGTGATTACAACCGTCTCTGGCTGCGATCAGAGGGCACGCTGACAAAGGGACGCATGAGCGACGGTGATCAGGAGCTTCTCTACAGCCGCTCAGTCTCGACCTATTTCGACGTTCAGGGCGGTGTACGAGTGGATCTGGATAGCGGCCCCACCCGCACCTGGGGGGCGTTCGGCATACAGGGGCTGGCGCTCTATCAGTTTGAAGTGCAGGCCACGGCCTATGTGAGCGATCGTGGCCGTTTTGCCGGTCGGTTCGAGGGATCCTACGATATCCCGATCACCAACCGCCTGATCCTGCAACCGCAGGTCGAGCTGAACCTCTATTCGAAACAGGACAAGGCACGTGGCAACGGCGCCGGACTCTCCGAAATCGATACAGGGCTCAGGCTGCGTTATGAGATATGGCGCAAATTCGCCCCCTATGTCGCCATGACCTATGACGGCGCCCTGCAACAGGCGCGCCGGTTCGCCCGCGAGCGAAACGACAGCGCGGGCAATCTGCGCCTGACATTTGGCATCAGAAGCTGGTTCTGAAACCAGCAGGTAGAGCCTTCCTTATTCACTCGCTACGAGAAGTTCTGCCGCCTTCCGGAAAAATCTTAGCGAGTGACGCGCCATGGCGGCTGCGACCGCACGGCGACCCCGGAAGGCGCGATTGACCGAAATACGCTCTGCAGCGATAGCGATTCTCCAGGCTCGGCCAACGGCACCCCGATCATTCACGATCGGGCGTGACCGCGCCTCAATGTCATTCCATTGATGACCTTTTACCCAGCCCTCGCGCATGGTTGAAATCGGCACAAATTATAGACCTGATTTATTGGAAGACCGAATAAAAATACGCAAGATACAAATGAGAATTGTTTATATAGTTTGAATATATCGCAAGAATCCGTTAACTTTGCAGGTAAAATACTTCCCACAGAAGTGTTGCGGAAAAATCACGGTGACTTTCCCAAATCGTGGGTTTTGGTGCGGGAATGTCAATCCGCTTGTCATAGAATGAAATATTGATAGGACGAGGCCAATCGGCCACTCAGGGGGCCAACAATCTGACCTAAAGAGTGTGAACGAACATGCCTGTTTCAAGAACCGGGGGGCTACGTTCTCTCTGGGCTGCCGGAACCGTTCTGGGGAGCTTCTTCCTCAGCATTCAGGCACATGCCCAGACAAAGAGCCTGCAGACGAGCTCAAGTAACGAGACCGCTGCGATGCTCGACCCGGTCGAGAAAATCTCAACAACGACCAATTCTTCTGGCCCGAACAAAGATAGCCCGGCGAGCCTTTTCGGCAGCCCATATGACCGCTCTCAGCCTACGCTGGGCACGGTGCGTCACCCCTATATCCCCGTTCCTGGCAATGAGGCCCTGTTTCCAAAAAGCTTCTCCGACTGGCTCAAACAGCCGACCATGACGGGAGACTGGGGCGGATTGCGTACACGGTTGCAGAATATGGGCATCACGCCCCAGGGCCATTATCTGCAGGACAGTGCCGGCAACCCTGTTGGCGGCAAGACACAGGCAGTTCGTTACGCTCACGAAGTCGGTATCGGCGCTGACGTCAATTTCGCGCAGCTTACTGGCCATAACTACGGCATGTTCCACGTCCTGCTGACCGAGCGTGCTGGTCTCGGCATCGGCCAGAAAATCCCTACACTCAACAGCCCGCAGCAGATCTTCGGTTCTGGCGAGACGATCCGTTTCACACGGCTTTCGTGGGAAATGCAGTGGAGCCGGTATGCCGATACCGAGATTGGCTGGATCAATACCGAAAACGATTTCGGTCAGTCGACCATGCATTGGGGCATGAGTCTCTATTGCCAGTTTGAATCGAACGCCATCTGCGGCATGCCTCAGGCGCTCGCAAGTAATTCGGGCTATGGCTACTATCCGACAGCCCATCCAGGCGCTTTTCTCAAGCTTTATCCGTTTGGTAACGAGCGGATGCTGGTGTCGGCAGGAATCTATAACGTCGACCCCACCATCTCGAACACAGGCTACGCCTGGAAGCTAGGACTGCATAACTCGACAGGCGCCTATCTTCCCTTCCAGATCGGCTATCATTTCGGTGGCACTGACAGCAAAGGGCGCCTACCCACCAACGTGAAATTTGGCGGTTACTGGGATACGTCCGAAGTCAATAATGTCTATGCTCAGCTCGCAGGTTTTGAGTTGTCGAATGCTGCTTTGGGCAATCTGCCCATCGAGAAGGTACGAGGCCGTTACGGCGGCTGGTTCATGGCCGACCAGATGCTTCAGCGCGACAAGAGTGACTCGTCGCGCTCGACAGTGGCGTTCATGTCTTTCACTTGGGGTGACCCACGCACGGCTATTGCGCCTTACTTCATTACCTGGGGTATCGTGCGTAAAGGTACGTTCTGGAACCGACCGAACGACACAATCAGCCTTGGTGGGAAGTTCAACTTCGTCAATCCCAAGCTGGGCGCCTATGTCGGCGCGCTACAGGTCCAGCAAGGCGCCGATAATGGATTGCTGAAGCCGAGCGGTGAACATGCTGGCGAACTCAACTATGGATGGCGTCCGACACAATGGCTGACTGTGCGACCGGGCCTGCAGTATATCTGGCATCCTGGTGGGACGAACCGCTACAAGAATGCCCTTCTCCTCGATTTCGAGACTGGCGTCACCTTCTGAAGTCTGTCCCAATGCCTAAGAAAGCGCCCCTCTCCGGAGGGGCGTTTGTCGTTCCGGCCCTACCCTCCCCGTCAGATATGGTCAAGAAAAAGGGCAAGTCACGGGTGGCCTCCGAGGGGTGGGCATTTCATAAAACTATCATCTTATATCTGTATCTTCTTGTTGCTGGCGCCGATAGAACGAGCCGTCATCTAGATCTATTGAGGTCATACAATGCAGCTTTCCCGTATTTTCGGTGCTCTCTCCCTCTCCCTGGCTCTGAGCTGCGGCGTTTCGCACGCAGCCACCATCACCGGGGCCGGGTCGAGCTTCGCCGCGCCGATTTATGGCGCCTGGGGTGAGACGGCGCAGAAAGCCATTGGCACCTCCGTCAATTATCAGAGCGTCGGTTCGGGCGCCGGACAGAACCAGGCTATCGCGCGCACGGTCGATTTCGGCGCGTCGGACAAGCCAATGGAAGCTGCCAAGCTCGACAGCAACAAGCTCTATCAGTTCCCGACCGTCATGGGCGGCATTGTCGTGATCGTCAACGTGCCTGGCATCGCCCCGGGCAAGCTGAAGCTCGACGGCCCGACCATCGCTGGCCTGTATGACGGCACGATCTCCACCTGGAATGACCCGCGCATTGCCGCCCTGAACCCGGGCCTGAAGCTGCCTGACTCGGATGTTGCGCCCATTCACCGCGCTGACGCATCGGGAACCAGCTTCGTATTTACCTCTTACCTCTCCAAGGTTTCGGCCGCATGGAAGGGCAAGTTCGGCGCAGGCACGTCGATCGCCTGGGCTGGCGGCGCAGGTGCACGCGGCAATGATGGCGTTGCTGCTGGCGTCAAGGAATCCGAGGGCGGTATCGGCTATGTCGAATATGCCTATGCCAGCCGCAACCATCTGAACATGGCGCAGCTGCGCGACCATGACGGCGCCTTCATCAGCCCCAATGCTGCATCATTCTCGGCTTCCGCCTCTCATGCTGACTGGGACCACGCCGATCGCTATGCGGTTGACCTGCTGGATATTGCTGGCGCGAATGCTTGGCCAATCATGAGCGCGACGTTTGTTCTTGTTCCGACCGATCCGAAGGACCCCGCTCAGGGCAAGGCCGTGAAGGACTTCTTCAGCTTCGGCCTCAAGAGCGGCAACCCCGATGCGATCAAGCTGGATTACGTCCCGCTGCCTCAGTCGGTAAAGGATGCCGTGATCAGCAACTGGCCCAAGAACTGAGGGTATTGCGTTCCGGCCTCTTCGGCCGGGACAATCCCGTTTCGATATTTCCTTGATCGGACCGTTCACGCTCTGGAATGCCGCGATGTCGATCCGGTATTCCAGAGCGTTTTTGTTATGTGCCCTGATCATGCCCGGCTGTCTGTCTGACAACGGCGCAGGGCAGTTCCCTGCCAACAGACGTCCAGTCCTCCCCCTCAAGCCAGCGTAGCGCCGGCGCTCCTGCCCCATAAAAAAAGCGCCTCGTGCGAGCGGACATCGTGCCGTCGCCGAGGCGCTTTTCGTTCATGCCGTCAAATCCGGTTTGCTCAGGCGCCAGGCGCTGAACGAAACAACGGCATGCTTATTTGTTCAGGCCCGGCCGAAACGGACGCAATCATCCAGCACGTCGATCGAAATGATCGCTGCATTGGCCGTGTCTTCACGCTCGAGGTCGAGGCGGGCATCACCCTTCGTCCAGCGGCACTGATCGCTCTCGAGAACCGTCCATCCAACATAGGGACGATCCAGAAGGTGAGCATCCTGCCGGATAGCTGCCGAGGCCTCGAAAACCGTGATCTCGCCGATCAGAACCCCGAGCGCGCGCCGATCATCTCTGTGAACACCAATGACGTCATAGGGTCGTGCAGCCGCCGACACCATGCGTACGGTCGAGACATGTTCCGGCAGATGGAAGCTGTAACGCGATCCCGCCATGGAGCGGGGAAGAAGCTCCTGACCATCCTCTGTAACAAGGTGGAAGTTCAGGGCATCCGGCGTTGCGCCTTCGTCCTGCATCTCCTTAAGACCCAGCTTCTCGCGCATGGCCAGAATAGCGTCAGGCTCGACGCAGACTGCCATAAGAGAAATGGCAGTCTCGAAGCTCAGCGTTGTATTGAGAAGCACCGTGGTATTGTTGAACAAGGCGCGATAACCATCATCGCCATAGCTCTCGACACGAGCACCATCAGCCTCGATCACTTCATGATCATGCAGGTCAATGTGGAAATAGCGATATGTGCTCACGCTCTTGTCGAAATAGACCTTTTCCCCATCGACCAGGCTTCGTGCCATGAAAAGTCGGCCCTCAACCTCGATCCCATGGTCGGCGGTCACCCGCAGATCCTTGAACGGCATACCATGGCCGAGCGCACCCTGACGAATAACGACCGGGTAGCCTGCACGGTCATCATGCTCTGCAGCCTTGACCTGGCAGACCCCCACAGACAGCGCCTTGATCGGACGCCAGACTGCTTCACCGTTGCGGAAGACAGCCACTTCATCCGTCAGCGCAAGCGCCTCGACATTCTTGTATCCGGCCGCCGTCAGGATGCGCGTGCCTTCGAGGAAGCAGGGCATCTCCTGATGCGCATCCGGATCGTACACCCCCGGTGCCGTAGCGCCACCCGTTGAAACGTCGTAGGAGACATTTTTGTCACCCGTGGCATTCTGGATAATGAGCGACGTGCTCCCAGGCGCCCAGATAGGAAAGGGTGTCTCGCCAGGTGTCTCACCGTTCTGGTTAGCCCAGTGCAGTTCTGAAGGATCAGGAATTTTGTCATTACTGACCAAAATCCATCCGCCGGATACACTATAGGATACGAAACCGTTCTCGGTTTGATAGCCACCCGTTATGGTCCCCGGGCCGCTGAGCACAACATTGCCCTCTGCATCGACATAGGTCCACGTCGTACCATCGAACTGGGCCTTGAGCGGTCCCACAGGCTGGTTCTCGTTTTTCGCTGCCAAGGTGCCATCTGCATTCATGACATAAAGGTAGACGTCATTCAGCTCTGACGGGAGATAGCCCGATGGCAAGGCAACGCCCGGCATAGCCGCGTGGGCATTCGGATCATAAGTGCCTGGCGAGATGACGCCGCCCGGAATCTGGCCATAGGAGAGCGACGAGCTTCCTGAGGTATCACTCAACTTCAGGGAACTGCTCGTACCGAAGAAATCTGGCACTGACGACGAACCGAGCACATTGCCTGCCTGGTTTGTCCAGGTGACCTTTGACGGGTCAGAAATCTTGTCGTTGCTGAATAAAAGAACGCCTTGCGTCACATCGTACGAGACGAAGCCGTTCTCTGTCTGATAAGCACCGGTCGCCCCGTTTTGCGAGCTGGAGATAATATTCCCCGAAGCATCGGTATAGGTCCAGTTCTTGCCATCGAAACTCGCTGTGAGCGGCCCTATGGGCGCGTTGCCGTGGGTCGCTGTAACCGTACCATCCGAATTGAGCAGATAGACGTAAATATTCTCCAGACTGGTCGGGAGATAACCTTCCGGGAAAGGTACGCCCGGCATAACAGCGTGAGCATTAGGGTCGTAACTACCTTGCGTTACAACGCCGCCTGAGACCTGCGAGAGCGAGAGCGACTGGTCTACAAGCGTATCAGACAATTTGATCGAGGTGGTCCACCCCGCGAAATCAGGAAACCCGTTAGCGCCTGGTACGGACCCAGACTGATTGGCCCATCTTACATGCTCGGGATTGGTAATCTGATCGTTGCTGAAAAGAAGGGCCCCTCGGGACGAATCATAAGTGATGAAGCCATTCTGGGTCTGATACATGCCCGTGGACGCATTGGGCGATGTCGCAACGACGTTTCCAGACGGATCCGTATAGGTCCATGTCTTGCCGTCAAAACTGGCCTTGAGCGGCCCAATGGCAGCATTATTATTGGTGGCCGTTACGGTGCCATCCGAATTCAATAGATAGACATAAACATTATCGAGCGTGGTCGGAAGAAAAGTGTCCGGTAGCGGCAACCCGGGCATAATCACATGCTCATTCGGATCGTAGTTGCCCTGCGTGACAACGCCGCCGGAGACCTGCGAGAGATATAGTGACTTATCGACAATCGTATCCGAAAAAATGATCGAAGAGCTCGACGCCGCAAAATCAGGAAACCCGTTAGCGCCCGGCACAGAACCAGACTGATTGGCCCATCTTACATGCTGGGGATCGTTAATTGGGTCATTGCTGAAAAGAAGGGCGCCACGAGACGAATCATAGGTGATGAAGCTATTGCGGGTCTGATACATGCCCGTAGACGCATTGGGCGATGTCGAGACAACATTTCCAGATGCATCCGTATAGGTCCATGTCTTGCCGTCGAAACTGGCCTTGAGCGGTCCGATGGCAGCATTATTATTGGTGGCCGTAACGGTGCCATCCGAATTCAGCAGATAGACATAGATATTATCGAGCGTCGTTGGCAGGAAAGTGTCCGGCAGCGGATTACCCGGCATCACGTTATGCGCATTCGGGTCATATATCCCCGGAGAGGTCACCCCGCCCGGTATGACCGACAAAGAAGCCGATTGATTGTCTGTCTTGTCAGTAAGCGTAATCGACGTAGTCGATCCGGTAAAACTCGGAAATCCAGCGTCACCGGGCACCGCACCCGATTGATTGGACCAGCTAACCTCGTCGGGTTTGGCAATTTTGTCGTTACTGATCAGATAGGTCAGATTGTAATTGGTGTGGACGACAAATCCGTTTTCCGTCTGGTAGATCCCGGTCATACCCGCCAGAGAGTTCGACACGAGATTGCCGTCACCATCCGTGTAGATCCAGCTCTTGCCATCGTAACTGGCAGTCATTGTCGGAATGGCCTCGTTGTCATAGCCGGCCATGATCGAGCCATCGGGCTTCAGAACATAGATATAGACATTGTGAAGCGTGGTCGGCAGATAGCCATTGGGGAATGCGACACCTGGCATCGTCGCATGCGCGGTCTCGTCATAGCTGCCTGCAGAGGAATTGGCGCCGCCGATAACCTGCTGAAAGGAAATCGGATAGTAGCCATTTTCGTCGGATAGAGTCAGCGAGGTTGACCGGTCCGCATAATCTGGAAACTGCCCGTCTCCGAGAGGGACGCCATTCTGGTTCGCCCAATGTACCTGAGACGGATTCAGGATCTGATCGTTAGTGAAGAGAGTGATCCCCGAATACGGACTCCACGACACGAACCCGTTAGACGACTGAAAAACACCAACAACAGGACTCTGACCCGCCAAAACCACATTACCCTGTGAGTCGACGTAACTCATATCCGCGCTGTTATAGTTTACTGTCAGAGGGCCGATTGCTTCATTATTATAAAGAGCCGTAACCGTGCCATCTGCATTCAACCGATAGGCGTAGACGCTGGGGATTTCGTTCGGGAGATGATTTGAAACTGTGCTCACGTCATTCTTCTCTTTTTTTTGTAGACCAAATCTAGACGATTACCCCGAGTTTTGTTGCGACAAACTATCTCGCGAGATGATTCGTTATAATCAGATACACTATCTGCAAGCAACGGCATGGATATTGGAGGAATATCGACAAAAATACGATATTTTCTACTTAGTGATAGAATATATTTATCGTGAAATTTCGATATATATAAATAAAAAGCCAAAAATTCATAGGACTTATAAATCAAGGCGAATATTATGCAACCATCATGCAAGAGCTTTATAGAAAGCGCCCATTGAAATCCCTAAGGGTAAACAGTTGGTTAAACCCGATCCGGCAACAATAGGGCGCATTCCTTCTTCATTTGAGATGGAATATCAGCACATTAACAGTGAGATAGTCAGATCAGTCGGATGACGACTTTGCAAGAATCTGACCTTCTCCCCCTGGGAAGACGAAGTCACTATTCGCGACAAATCGTGTCATTTCCATTTGCACATGGGATTGTTAGAGCAAACATAAAAATTTTTATTTCTGTTTTCTATTTTGTTTTATGTATTGATCTATATCAATATCTATAAAACGTGAACTTTATTAACTAAACTGAACGTTGACCACCGCTATTCCTTGGGCGCATCGTCAATCCAAGGAATGAACGAACCCGCTTCCATTGAACAATTCCTATCCTCATTCAGGGTGCGGGCTTGTATTTATTCCGTTAAAAAGGAGTATTCGTGATGAAATGGTGGGGTCCAGTCCATGAGCATTACGCCATGACCGATATTCAGTCATTGACGCTCAGTATCGTTGCAACCGTATTCGTTGCGTCTGTTATCGCCGTAACCGTGAGGGCAATGAAGAAAAAGCGCCTTCAGACATCACACATCAAAACACTCTGACGCGAGCTTCCGGTCCGGCTATTTGAGAAGAGGGCGCAAGCCCCGAAAAAAGGCAGCCAGACCGAGGAGGAGGAGCGCGATGGCCATGAGCGGCAAGGCTGCGATGGGAGCGTGAGTAAGGAGCACACCTCCAAACAGGCCACCAGATGAGACGGCCAGGTTCCACGATGTCGTCGCCATAGCCTGCGCCACATCGATGGACGAACCGCTGACATGCGCCATCGCACTTTGCGTCAGGGCGGCAAAACCACCTGTGGACAATCCCCACAGCACGATCGCCAGACATATAACAGGCGGATGAGTCAAACCGCCCATGAGAATAACGCTTGCTCCCACAAATGTCGTCATACTGACGAATGTCAGGGATGCCATATGCCGATCTATCAGCATCCCCGTGACAAATAGCCCCACCACTGATGCCGCCCCGAACAGCAGTAGCAGCGCATCGATACGAGCACTCAGACCAGCGGGCGTTACCAAGGGCTCGATATAGACGTACAGCAGGCTATGTGCCGCGACAAAACTGAAGATGATGGCGAGGGTGGCAAAAACCCCCGGCAGTTTGATCGTGCGAAAAATGCTGAAGCTTATTTCGCCCTGGCTACCCGACGCATCGGGCAGAACGATGATGGCCCAGAGAAGAAGCAAAACCGAAAAGCCACCGAGGGTGGCAAAAGCCCCGCGCCATCCTATCATCTGCCCCAAAGAGGCACTGAGTGGCGCGCCCAGCACGAGGGCAAGCGTCACACCCGAACCGGCCAGAGCAATCGCGCGCCCTCGCTGCCCCTCGGGTGCAAGCCGCGTCGCATAGCCTGCGAACATAGCCCAGATCAGGCCGCCACAGCATCCTGCAATAAAGCGGATGATCAGCGACAGGGTAAAACTGGTCGTGAGTGCATTGCCGAAATTCACGAGTGAGAAACCGATCAACCCGGTGAGAAGGAGTTTCTTGCGCGCCAGGCGGTGAGTGAAAGCTGTAGAAGGCAGAGCGGCAAAGAGCGCTCCAAGGGCAAACGCTGTTATGAACTGTCCTCCCACAGCTTGGGGAACGCGTAACCCGGTCGAGATGGAAGATAACAGCCCGGCAGGCATGATTTCCGTCAGCAGCGTCACGAAGGCAGCCATCGCGAGCACAAGCATGGCATGCACCGGCATGCGCGCTTCCCTTTGTTCAACCGATGCCTGCATTGGAGATATGTCCTTTCCTACTCAGCCGCTTCATTCCCACGTCTGTCTCTGGCACATATTACCCAGCGAAGATGTAGCCAGAGGCTTTCCATAGAGGCGCTGAGTTCGGATTTTGGTTCGAAAAGCCAACTGCGAGACAGACCATGCTGCAGACGCGGCGGTAACGCATCCTGACTAGATAGCCAAGATGCACGCGACCGATTTTGCTATGTGACACGCGTCCGGGCGCCTGTGAGGTATCACGGGCGACGCCTTGGGGGGGCAAAAACCCTACGACATGCCTCTATGAAGAATTTCCAGTCTGAGAGCCCGGACCCGGATGCAGACTCACCCTGATACCTGAAGGTCTGGCTTTAAGTTATCCCAGAGAACAGAGGTAATGGTGGAGCGTAAGCCCTCGAGGCTTCATCTGAAGGAGCACCTCCCCCAGTGATCTCAGTTAGTCGCAGAGCTTGTTGCAAACAGAATCGACTCAGGCCGCGCTCAACGATAACGCGACCTTGAGATATCCGCAAAAGCGCACCAACCCGAACGGAGGGCCGCGTTCACACCGGTTTTTCAGGGGCGAACGTCAGCGACCTCCATCTACAGCGGCCGCGAGCAGCGGTGCGAGTGCGCTTTGCGCGCCGTGGCGAGAGGCTCAGAAAGCTGCGGTCAGACTCAGGTTGAAGGAACGGCCAAGTCCGGCGAGCGGGCCGAGAACCCCCGTCTGCTTGTAATCGCCGAGTGAGAGACCACCGAGCGGCAGATAATATTTCTGGTTCATGACGTTCTCGATACTTCCATCGAGCGTGAATTTGCGCCAGCGATAGCTTGCGCCGAGCCCGAGCAACGCATAGCCGGGCGTTCTAGGCTCGTTGCGCAGCCAGTCGACGGTCGACTTCTTTTTCACCAGCGTCACATCGACCCGGCCAGTCACGTTCTGCCAGGTCTCACGCAGCCCGACCGTGCCGTTGACGGGCATCTGGTGATAGAGCCCGGAATGGGTGACAAAATCCTGACCGCGCACCCAGCTGAACGTGCTGACGATCTTGCCCTGACCAAAACGCTCACTGTCCCACAGGCGATACTGACCCGATCCATTGAGCCCATAGCTCTGGGCGTTGTGGTTGACGAATTGCAGCATCGACAGGCCATTGCTCAACGACCCAATGCGCATCACGTTTATATAGCCTTCGGTATATGTATAAAACGGCTGCAGCTTGACGTTCCACCCCTCCCCTTTCGGGTCATGCCATGTCATCGTGACGCTGGCCGTATTGGCGATTTCGGGGCGAAGATTCAGATTGCCTACATAGCCATTGCCATCGCCAAACCAGCCGATCATGCGCATCGCCATGGCACCACGTCCCCATGCATAGCGTTCGTACAAATTGGGTGAACGCGTCTTGCGCGCATAACCGCCCTCGATCATCAGGCTGTCCAAAGCATGCCAGCGTCCTGTTGCGGTCACGTCGAAATTCGTATCGGTGCGGCCACGTGATGCGGCATTGAAACGCCTGGCAGCCATGATATCGGCCATCTGCATCATGCCCATCCAGGAATAGGGCGCGACCTTGCCCGTGTTCATCATGATCAGGTCATTACGCAAGCCGAGCTGCGTCGAGAAACGCCGCGTCCATTGGGCGTTCCACTCGATATAATGACCCAAGCGGTCACGATGCCCGTTATTGATATTGTGAAAGGTATTGGGCCCCATCATCATGCTGTTGGCCAGCGGTGGCCACCAGTCATTGAGACCGTTATGGTCATAGCCACTACCGATCTTGATTTTGTGACGCGTCGAGAGCGGTATGGTCAGATCGATGGCATATCCCGCCGTGCGGGCATCGGTATTCATGGGCATACCGGTTGTGGCGCTATGACCACCCTTGTCACTCATCATGTTCATGACATGGTCAACGCGCTGCCAGAAGCCGCGCACGTCGAGAGTGGCCCAGTTGAACTCGCCACGATACTTGCCGTTGACGAAGGTCGAGCGATTATTCGTCATATCCATATACTGGTTGGGAAATCCCTCATAGGGAATGTCCTGCTGACCAAAGGTCAGCGCCAGCAGATGATTGTCCTTCTTCAACCCGGCCGTAACGGCATGATTATAGGAAAGATAGCTGGTAGAGCGTACCTGACGGCCGTCTCCGCCTGTATGATAATTGCTGGCATGGGCATAAGATCCGGTATAGCGGATACTGAACATGTCATTGGCAACCGTGACAGTGCCCGAGGCGCCCGAGCCGCCGCCATTGCTGCGATAGTCACCCCTGACATGACCGGTCACGAGTATCTTGCCGCTCTTTGCAAAAAGCGGGTCGCGGCGCTCGACCTTGACGGTGCCACCTGTGCTGTCGCCACCGATACTGACCGGAGTGACGCCCGCAATGGCCTCAGCCGTCGAGACGCTGTCGGGGTCGATATAGGACATCGCCGGGTTCATGTGATTGGGACACGCCGAAGCGATATGCATGCCATCAACGATGGTCGCAACACGATCATCCGCCATGCCATTGAGCACCGGAAGCGCCGATACGCCACCCGCCGAATACATGCTGTAGCCCAGCGACCCTTTAAGCAAGGCCGCTGTATCAGCAGAGTGAATGGCCGTGCGGCGTATGCCTTCGACCCGGAGATATTCCACCTTGCCGTCTTCTTCAGGCGCGAGAACCTGTTTTGTGTCGGTCGCAGCGTGGGCATCGAAGGCGATGATGAGGGCGAGAACTGAGGTGCATCCGAGCGCGAGGCGCGCATGACGGAGCGACCTGCCAGAACGGGGCAGAGTCATGACAAGATTATCCTGATCGAAAACGAGACAAGCCGCTGCCTTCCTGCATTCGCCTTTCGCGAAGCCGGAAAACAGGGGCGCTTGCAAGCAATCAGGTCAGAGGGGGTGCCTGGGCAGGCGGCATGACCCATCGCAACCCGGGTGGCGCACGGCATGGCGGAAGGGTGACAAGCTGACTCAGCTTCAGGCTACGCGCGAAAGCGACAATCAGCGCGATGGCGAGAATGAAAAACCCGAGCTGCAAAAGCGGACAAAGAGCGCAGGCTGAATCATGATGATGCCCGGTGCTGTGGCCCTTGGGCTCGGCTGGCATGACCATGCCCGCCTCATCGCAACCGGTCATATTCTCGGCCATGCCCGTGGGCACCACTCCCGGGGCGGCAATGTCGACGCCGATCAGACGCACAATTTCCGATCGGGGCGTTTCGTCAGGGCGCGCAAGACTCTGGAGCATGAGCGACACGAGAAAAGCCAGAAGGACAGGAACAGCTACAGCAAGACGAGAGATCGTCCTGCCTTTGCGTCTGCTCTGTCGGTTTAGCGTCGCCGCGTTAATCGCCCCGTCCCTTCACGTGTCCGGTCTAGTGGGCAGAGAGTTACAACCTGAAACAGGTGGCGTCCAGAGAGATAAAACAGGACCCGAATACTCCCGCTTCATTCCGGTGACAAAACCGACATCTTCTGGATGTATGCCGATTCGTTGTTGAATAGAAACATATTACGTGAAGGTCTTGGTTTGTATTTCCACTGCCTTCATGGGACAGGCGCCAACCCCCTTTCGGAGCAAAGCACCTGTCAGCCGCTGGATGACGAAGCCGAACCTCAGGCTTCCATGAGGGCCTGACCGATATAGCCGCCCTCTTTGCGTCCGGGACAGGCAAAAAGTCCGCCTCCGATATGGGTCGTATACTGGTTCATCATGTCGAATTTCGACATATTCTCGAAAATCTTCACAAACGCGTTTCGAGGGTCCTGCTGCCAGCTCATGAACAACAACCCGGCGTCCATTTCCATCCCCTGGCGCCACGGCGGCCAGCGCTCGGCCGTGAAGCTCAGACCGTTATCATAGGAGTAGGCCCGCCGCAGGATCTGCGCGCCTCCGTTTTCCTCAGGGGCTGCGAGGCGCGCATGGGAGTTCTGCACCGTTACCAGATTGCCGTCACGGTCCTTCTGCGTGAGGGTAAGGGGCTCGAATTCATCACGGCCTCCTATTGGAGCACCACTCAGCTTCTCACGCCCCATCGTCTCTTCCTGAAAGCTGACCGGTGTGCGATCCCAGTGCTCGAGGGCAATACGAATGATGCGCGATACGAGATAGCTGCCGCCCTGCATCCACGGCAGGTCGGATTGCGCCGCCCAGATATAGCGATCAGCCGACGCCGGGTTTTTCGTGTCGGGATTGATCGTGCCGTCCTTGAAACCCATGAGATTGCGCGGTGTCTTGCCCTTGCCGAAACTCGGCAGGAACCCGGCCTGCGCCCAGCGCGGATTGGCGATATTATAGGCAAGCCGCGTCAGCGCGCGCGACGCATGCAGCGTGGTCTGAGGGTCATTGGCACAGCATTGCACACACAGATCGCCCCCTGAACGTGCATCGACCAGCTGATCGCCGGTAAAGCGCGGCAGATCGGCCATGGCTGGGGTCCGATGGGCCTGCAGCCCGAAACGGTCCTTCCCGTCTTTCACGAATAGGGTCGGACCAAAGCCGATCGTGATGGTGAGATCGCGATCCTTCAGCCCGGCAATCTCGCCTGAATCGACCAGACCCTCGACGGATTTTCCAGCCATCAGGGCGTCTGCCGCCTCGGTCCATTTTTTGAGTAGCGAGACCAGTTCCTCGCGCTTCGTCGTCGCAACGTCGAAGGTGATGAAATAGGCAAAGGGCTGCTGAGGGGTCAGGATACCCGGCTGGTGAATGACCGGCGTTTGAGCGCCAAAAGCCTGTTCAGCGAGAGGTGCGACGCTGCCAAGGGCTACGGAACTCGCGATGAAACCGCGCCTGCCAAGGCGAAAACCTTTTTCCGTATCTGTCATGGCTGACTCACATTCAATGTGTTCATGTCGTCTTCGACATAATAAAAGCTCTTGCCATCGGGGGTCATGGCTAGACCGAACAGATCGCCATTTCCCGGCGGCTGCTGCGCCTGATCGGCGTCGACCCATTGCGCGTAGATCTGCTTCTTGGCCGCCGGGTCAATTTCCACGACCTGACCGTTTCGGCCATTTGCGACGAGCAGATGGTGGCCCGGCACCCAGATCATGGCGAGCGGCCAGTTCAGCAGGCCACCCTTGGTGATGACCCTGCCAACTGCGTCGTTCTGCCGTGTGACCGGCTCGGTACGTGTCAGCGCATTGTCAATGGCCGTCACTTCGTTGTCGTAACCATCGGTCACATAGAGCGTGCCATCGTCATCAAGCGCCAGTCCCGTCGGCCCGAACAGAAAGTTGTCGCGGTCCGCACGCGCCGAAAACCCGCTAGCGACAACGGTCTGCTTTTCAAGAACTGGCGGGCTGTTATCGGGGATGCTGAGTTCGAGGCGGAGAACCGTCGCTTTCTGCAGGATCGGCGGATAATGTGTCTGCGGGTCGACCACATTCGGACCCGGCAGGTCGAAACCTGTCATGGAGACGAAAAGCGTGGCCTTGTCGCCCTGATCGACACTCGCAATATCGCCCCAGGGCGCGTTGATGAGCGGCCCCTTCCAGGTGGTAATATATTTACCGTTGGCATCGAGCAGGATCAGACATCCATCGCCTTTGGTCGTGGTGGTGCCATCCTTGCTGGGGGCGCTACCAACGATGATCCAGCCTTTTTTCAGGATGGTCAGCGCCGTTGTAAGCCCCACCCCGCCCGGGCAGGCCGCAAGGTTGCTGGGCAGATTGGCGAAGAGCCGCGCATTGCCCGACACGGGCGAATAGGCAACGATCGTCGTGCCGGTGCCCTGCAGATTGCTGATATTGTTGAAGTTCGTAACCAGAACTTCGTCCTTTTTCAGCACACCCATATCATGCGGCACGACAACAACGGCGTAGGGGTTCAGATCGCCATTGCCGGGGCTGGTCGATGCCAGCGTCGTATGGCGATGCAGCGTCTCGAGAAACCCCTTCGGATCCGCCTTCGCAGGAGAAGCGGCAGCCACAAGAGTGAGGGCGGTGCAGGCAGCAATCGAAAAACGAGAAAACATGGAACCTCTCACAGCGCGATATTGGTTCTAAACCCGAAGACGAGCTCATCGCGCAGGCGTCGGTCAGGATGGGACGGATTGGGGATGCCGCCACCGGGGTTGAAAATGTACTGGAAATCGGGTTGCCACTGCATCCAGCCGGTAAACTGATACTGATAGGTCAACTCGACATAGGTCTCGCCGCCCTGTGCCGGGGAATAGGCGCCCGAATAGCGCCTGACGGCTCGATCATAATTGGCCAGCGCACCACTGACATGGGTGTAGCCCATACCAATGCCGAACACGTCGTCAGTGCGATATGGCAACGGATCATTGAAGGTGAGACCGAAATTGAGACTGAAATCGATGGGCACGCGATCGGATTGCGGTGTTCCCATTGCACGGCCGAAAATACTGATGGTCCGGTTGGCATCGGTATGGCTGCGCCAGATCATCTGATCCATAACAGCGTAGAAACTGAACGCACCACGATGCGTGCGAGCCGTCCCGTTGCTGTCAGGCGACGCAAGGGATACACCTGTATTATCCCAGAACTGGTCGGCAAAAGGCTCTGAATCGTACCAGCCGCCCACGCGGTAGACATGGGAGAGCGGCTGAACCTCATCGGGTGAAACCATCGCCCCCAGTGCGGGGTAGACATATTGCAACTCGGCAATAGCCAGCACGCCCCGATTGAGCGGAAAGCTTGTGCCGGACGGGTTGGTTATTTGCGGGTCACCGTCGCGATCTCTCGTCGGGCTGCCGCTATAGACACCGCCAAGCAGATAGAGAGGCGTCGCGAGCCAGTATTTGCCACGCACACCGAGGGCAGAGAGCGGATAAGCCGGCCCGCCTCCGGGCATGTCGGCAGAAGGCACCATCGGCCAGCCGAACATCGTATTGGCAAATACCAGAGCATTGCTACTGACCATGTATTCCTGATCGAGGCTCTGCTGGCCAATCTTGATGTCGAGTTTCTGCTGATCGAGGAATTTCTGGTCGTACCAAAACTCCCACAAGCGTGTGGAACGATCGGCCTCGATACCGCTCACTGTCTGCAGGGCCATCAGATTATCGGCGCTGAAATTACGCCCGTGAATCTGCTCCATGCTGACGTTGAAGGTTCCGCCATACAAACCGACAGCACGTTGTGTGTCGACCTGAAGCACGGCGACGGTCAGACCATTATATCCTGCGCCGCGATGACTACCTCCTGTCGGATTACCAAAGACTTCGGAGGTTTCCTGAATGGCGAGAACCGCGCCGTATTTCCCGAGTTCCGGGCGTAATCCCCACATATTACCGAGAAGATTCGATGATCGGCGCCAGTTGGAAAGAAAGCCGAAAACACCCGAAGAGTCGTCATCACTCGCCCCTGCGGCATTGCCGAGATTGACAGGCGGAGGAACAGCGCGTGCCGAGAGCGGTAACGACAGCCCGGTCAGACCCAGGCAGGTCACTAATATTCTCGTTCTTCGGGCCTGAGCCTTCGGGCGTCGCCGTGGTCGGAAATCACACATTTATCGCTCTGGACTTGCTGATATTGATAATCGTTCTCAGTCATACCAGCAAAATTTTGACATGGAAGATTAATAGCCATTAACAAACGAAAACGTGTTCCTTGACTTGGAAATCCCACTTTATGGGACTATTCTTTCTAAAAATACCTCTAGATAAGATCGAATACTAAAAATCAAGGAAAAATATACCAGAGCAGATTACACTTTCCCAATCTCTATCGAGTGAGGCTCCCGTTCAGCCCCAGACCAAATTTGTTATAATGTATCAATTTACACAGAAAGACAGACTCCGTATCCCTGCCCGGTCTGCCCTGCTGCAACGGACTGTCTGACGTGTCGAAATACGCTTTTTTCCTTGCTTCTCCGCTTCTCTGCGCCCTGAGCGTCGCGCCCGACTGCGCATTTGCCGAGAGCCGCGACAAAACCGCCCATGACGAGCGTCAGGAAAAAGCCCCGGTCACTGCCCGGACCCCACCCGCAAAGCGCGAAATCGTGACGGTGCGCCGCCATCGCACCAATGCAGACGGGACAACAGGCCGCTCCATAGGGGGCGGGCTCATGCCCAACCAGTCGGCGCCGCGGTCTCAAAGCGGGGTAAATCGCGATTTCATTGCCAGACAATCGCCAACCGTTTCGCCAGTTGCGATGATCGCCGATCTGCCCGGCGTGGTCTATTCGGGCAATGATCCGCTCGGTACCAATGACGAACAACAGGGGCTTTCAGTACGCGGCCTGGACCAGACCGAAATCGGCTATCTGTTCGAAAACGTGCCAGCAGCACCGCCGCTCTTCCTTGTGCCCTATGCTTCGGCAACCGCAGATAATGAGAACATCGCTTCGATCACCCTGGCGCAGGGCGCGGCAGAAACAGCCTCGCCTCTTTATAATGCGGTGGGAGGTGAATTGTCGGTCAGAATGCGCAAACCATCGGATGAGAGAGGCGGTTTTATAGGCGGATCATGGGGTTCGTATAATCTCAATCGCGAGTTTCTGCGTCTTGAAAGTGGCGTTCTGGGCAAGACGGGTGTGAAGGGCTTCGCCTCCTTCTCCTATCGCAGTGCTGACCAGTGGCGCGGCGCAGGCACGTCCCGGCGCTTTCATACTGATATGCGCCTGATGAAGGAATGGGGTCAGAAAAGCTCGGCCTCAGTGATCTTTTCGTTCAATCGCGACCGGGGCTATTATCTGCTCCCCCCCACACTCGCGCAGTGGCAGCGTCTTGGCACAAACGCCAATTATGCCGCCGATTATGTGCCGGGCGACAGCAGCTACTATAAATATCAGGAAAATGCGCGTGCGCAGAGCTTCCTGTCGGCCCCGGTCTCACTCCATCTCGATCGACATCTGACCCTCGATCTGACGCCCTACTTCATTTATGTCTGGGGCTATGACAGCTACGGAACGACACTGAGCCGAACCAACAGCTATAACGGCGCGATGGCGGCAGGCGCGCTGCAGGTTCCGGCGAGCCTCGGCAATAGCTTCGCCTCGGTTGCTACCGACGTTTATCACCAGTCGCATCCCGGCCTGAACAGCGCCCTCCATTACGAGACGGGGGCGAACCGCCTGTCTCTGGGCTACTGGTATTCCTATTATGATTTCTCCAGTCTTTCACGCTATGTTCTGCCGGACTCACAGGGGGGCGTTTCAAACCAGTGGGGCGCCTTTCCCATCCTCACAGCGGCAGGAGCGCCGCTTTCCTCCTATGACGCACGGCTTCTTCAGCAGATCAATGCGATCTCTCTGACTGACAGGCTTCATCTTCTGGACCGGAAACTCACCCTGTCGGCGGGGCTACGTATGGTGCTGGTCTCGCGCTCGGTAACCAATCTACTGCCCGGGGCGCGCTTTCGCAACGGCGCCAGCTATGCATCACCCCTGCCCCAGTTTTCGGCCGCCTATAATCTGACGCCTCATGACCAGATCTATATCAACGGCACGACAGGCTTTCGGGCGCCGTCTGGCATTTCCAGCTATCAGGACCGTTTCAGCATCGCGACAGGTCGGCAATCGCGCGTTGCCTCCTCAGACATCAAACCAGAATATTCGATCGGTGAGGAGCTTGGCTTCAGGCACAAGGGAATGCTGACGCTTTCTCTGGCGCTCTTCAACTACAATTTCACCAATCGGCAGGTTGCCACGACAACAGTCCTGAACGGTGTCACGACAAGTGAATCGATCAATGGTGGCGGACAGACGGCGCGAGGGGCGCAATTCGAACTCGGCCTGCGCCCGTGGCATGGCTTCAGCCCCTATCTTTCGGGGCAGTATATCCACGCCACGATCGACAACAACATCCAGTCCGGTGCCGATTATCTGCCGACCAAGGGAAAGCGCCCCGTTCGTACTCCGACACTCTCAGGCTCGCTCGGCCTTTCCTATGATGACGGGCAGTTTTTCGGCCTGTTTGACGGGCATTATGTCGGCCCTACCTATTCAACATTCATGAACGATGAGCGTATCCCCGGCTTTGCAACGGCCAATCTCTCTCTCGGCTACCGCCTCCAGAAAACGACAAAGCTGAAGACACCACAAATCCAGCTCAATCTGATCAATCTCGGGCGCTCGGGCTATCTGTCGGGTGTCAGCGGCGTCTCGCTCAATCGTAACGCGACACAAGGGGTGTTTGGCACCACCATCGCCGGGAGGGCGCCGACTTACTTCGTCGGAGGTGGCTTTGCCGGCGTGGTGTCGCTTTCTTCCGGTTTCTGACGGGGCGACAGGCGCCACTCTCAGAGGAGTGACGCTGAGTATGACAGAATGTTGCGAAAGCGAATCAGTGCTTCTCATCGTATAAATCTTATTTTATCGTTTCCGCAATGTAACGGTCGAAAGCGGAGATGACAGGGACGGTCCCCGCACGACCCACAGGGTGCATCCATACCGCAGCCCTGCTCACCCTCGAAACCCTGCCTTGCATTGCCACGGATCCTTACCACTCCAAAGGCGTGCCTGGCTGTATTTTGTTTCGATATCGTATTGTTCCGATTATAATTCCAAAAGGGCTTTTGATGAGACGACGTGCCTCCCTGCTTACCGCCTCACTTGGTGTTTTGAGCGCCATGGCCTGCATGCCCGACGCACGGGCCGAGACCCTTCCCTCGAAGGGTACCCATGGCAGCGTGAGCAAGTCGCGCGCGCCAGCGGTGCAGAAAGCACCCAAAAAATCTTCGCATCGTGCCAAGGCGATATCCGGCGAAGAATCCGTCATCGTGACCGGCACCCATGCGGTCAATCGCAAGGCGCGCGACAGTACGAGCCCCGTTACGGTCATTTCAGCAGCCGAACTGGCGCGATCGGGCCAGCTCAACCTGACCGATGCCCTCACCCGCGTCTATCCGGCCATCAATATCCAAACACGCGGCAGTGATACGGGGGCGTTGACGGCATCAATCCGTATGCGTGGCCTGAACCCCAACCAGGTGCTGGTGCTTGTCGATGGCAAGAGACGCCATGTAACCGGCAACGTCGTGCAGAATCCGGGTCCGCAATTTGGCTCGACCCCGGTCGATCTCAACATGATTCCGGCCAATGCCATCGACCATATCGAAGTGCTCGAAGATGGCGCAGCCGCGATGTATGGCTCTGACGCGATCGCCGGCGTCGTGAACGTCATTACCAAGAAGCAGGATCATGGGCTGAACATGAGCGCCCAGACGGGCGCAAATGCCTATGCCGGAAGCGGCTGGAATTATCAGCTCAACGCCGATGGCGGCATGAAGCTGGGCCGTGACGGCTATCTGCATCTGAGCGGGCAGATCTACCATACGGACCATTTCTTCACGAACACGGTTGATCACAGGTTGCTGCCCTACGCTCCTGCAGGGGCCAATCTCAGCGGCTATTACGGTATCCTGCCGGGCGCCATCAAGGTTCCCTACAACTCCAACAAGATCACCAGCACGCCCGAAGAAACACGTGAGAATCTTGGTATCGATTTCGGCAAGAAGATCTCCGAGACAATCGATTTCTACGGCCTCATTACCTATGGCCACCGCCATGCAGAGGCAATCCAGAACTATCGCGTACCCAGCATCGCGCCGTCTCTTTATCCGCTGGGCTTTTCGCCTATCGAAACAATCGAGGAAAACGACTATCAGGCCAATCTTGGCGTCAAAGGCAGCCATCTTTTCGGGTTCGACTGGGATCTGAGCACAGTTTATGGTGCAGACGAAGAAGACATCATCACCAAGAATACAGCCAATACCGGCATGCTGAGTGCTGCCTGCCAGACCACCGACCGAAGCAAGGCGTATTTCTCGTCGCAGGGCTGCGGCTACTCGCCGACCAGCGCACGGGCGCAGACCTATCGCAACGCGATGTGGACCAATAATCTCGATATAAGGCGCAACTTCAAGATTGCGGATGCCGTACCCATGACCCTGGCCTTTGGTGGTCAGCACAGACTGGAAATGTACGACATCATTGCGGGCGAGCCCCCTGCCTACGAGGCCGGTGGCACTCAGGGCTATGCCGGCGCTGCCCCGCAGAACGCCGGAAGCTGGAGCCGTAATATCTGGGCGGCTTATATCGATGACGATTTCCATCCGCTGCCCAAGCTCGATATCGATCTCGCCGGACGCTTCGAACACTACACAGACTCTGGCAACACTGAAAACGGCAAGGTCTCGGCACGTTACGACTTCACCAAGCGCATCGCTGTGCGCGCCACCATCAGCAACGGCTTCCGCGCACCGACCTTGGCCGAGCAGCATTACAGCGCGCTCAGCGTCGGCCCAACCTCTGCCTCGGGTCTGCTGCCCGTGGCCTCGGAAGCCGCCAGAACGCTCGGTGCAAGCGCCCTGAAGCCTGAACGGTCAACAAGCGCAAGTGGCGGCGTGGTGCTTGAGCCGTTGCCGAATTTTCATGTCGAGGCCGATGTCTATCAGATCAATCTGAGAGATCGTATCGTTCAGGGTGGATCGGTTGTTGGCGCTCAGGCCATCACTGCCATCGAGCAGATGGGCTATACACTTCCCGGTGGCGCAACGCTTACCAACCCCACCGGGTTTTCGGCCTATTACTTCTCCAACGGGGCCAGCACGCGCACCCAGGGCATCGACATCAAGGCCGATTACCGACTGCGCCTGCATCGCTTCGGCAATCTGCTGCTTTCGATGGGGCTGAACATCAACCGTACCCGACTGACGCATAACGGTCTGTCGGCAACAGGCAATCCTCTGCTCAACGCCCAGACCATTTCCTATCTCACCAGTGAGTCACCACGCAGCAAGATCGTGCTCAATGCGTATTATACGATCGGCAACTGGGACGTTAACCTGCGGCAGACCCGCTATGGCGAAACCGTGGGCATGCTGACCTATCAGGACTGGACCCCTGCAAGTGCGATCTGCCCGCTCAACGGCAAGGCACTGCGTGGTTCGAATACGTGCTTTGCGCAATTCAAGAACACACCACGTTGGCTGACCGATCTGGAAGTCGGCTATCGGTTCGGCGAGCACTGGCATGTCGCTGTCGGGGCAAACAACATCTTCAATATCCGCCCGCGCAAGGTTCCGGCCAATCTCGCAAGCTACGGCGTCGGGATCTATGACAGCGCCTCGGCTCAGGTGCCGATGAATGGGGGCTATTATTTCGGACGCGTAAACGCGAATTTCTGAGGCAATCACGCTTCGGTGTGAAAAAAAAGGCCAGAGGCTTTTGCCTCTGACCCTTTTTTATTGGCGTGAGCCCGACGCTTACTGGAACGGCAGGTAACGCAGCGAGAGGAATACCATGTTGTCGTTGGTATGCGGCGTACCGCCAACCCCGCTGAACGAGGTGACATAGGTGTAGGAATACTGGGCGCCAACACGCAGTGTGCCGTAATCGCCGTGCAGATAAGTCCACCAGAAACCGGCCGTACCCTGAACAACACGGTTGATACTGGTCTGGCAGGCGCTGGAAGAAGCCCCTTCGATATCGCAGCCGCCGACGCTGTAAAGCGGGTTGCCATAACCATAATGCTTGCCACCCACGTTGAAATAGGAACGTGAGCGCAGCATTTCCATACCGCCATAAGCATAGAGCTGCAGTGCCTTGGTGGCGTTACCATAAAGCCCGACAAGCACATTTGCCGCAGGCATGGGCTTGACCTGGCCCTTCTGGTCGATCGTCACGTCAGGAATATTGGACGTGCCATAACGACCGATACCCGTACCAACGAGGCCCGACGCCTGGAAGAAGATCTTGTGCGACTTTTCGACCGGCAGGATAAGCCCGCCGCCACCGCCGCCCGCAAGCTTGGTGCTGCTCTGGCCCGTGCCTGTATAGGAGACCCGGCTATGCGCAAAACGCAGCAGCCCGGTCAGCTCGTAATGACCCCAGCCCGGATCGGCTGCCAGCTTGCCGATGATATCCGGCGCAACGTCGGTCGAGTAGTTCGTCGACGGGTTGTTCACGTTCACGCCGGCGTTCTGGTAGGTGCCCGAGGTCGCCCCTGTCGGCAGATACTGACCGCCCGAACCGACAGCGATGACCTGCTGCGGATTTTCGACAGAGACACCCACATTGTAGCGCCCATGATCGAAGCCCTTGACCAGGCGGATCTGCGTGTTGCGGGTCCAGTTGAAGCCCGGAATGTACTGGGCATCGATCGAGAGCGGCACCTGCTCGTCACGGGCGCGCATGCCATGGTTGAACATGGTCAGCAGCGACCAGTTCTGACCACCAAGCAGGGTCAACTCGTCGACATCGTCGATCAGCTGACCGTAGAAGACGCGTTCACGAAGCACATAGGAATTCGACTGGCGGGAATTCGATGACGAGCCCGAGCCCTGGAAATCGGTCTCGATATAGGCCTGGGCGCGGAGATTTCTTGTGATATCGCCTTCGACCAAAGCCGCCAGACGACTTTGACGGGCTGACTCGTGGAATTCGTTGATATGGTAGTTCGGGCTGTTCGCGAACGGGATCGAGCCGAAATTCGACGAAATGTCAGACACGTTGTTACGCGACCTGAACATCGTGGCCGCTTCGACATAACCACCCAGGGTGATACGCACGCCACCGATCTGGATCTGACCACGATGGAGCGGCCCGTAAAGGTCGGTCACGCGACCGGTCGGTGTGCCGGTCAGCTGACCATAAGGCGTTGCTGCATTGACGGGCGGGAGCAGCACATTGCTGTTCGGGCCCGGTGCCGAAGCTGTTGCAAAACCAGCGCCGGGGCTGGCCGCGCCCGACCCGTGCGCCGGTGCCCCGCGATAGCCGTTGCGGGCACCGTAGGGATCATTTTCTTCATTCTGACGCTGCTGTGCCAGCTGGTCATGAATACGCTTCATCTCGCGCTGATGCTCGCGCTTCATGTCAGCGAGCTGCGACTGCATGGCCTTGATCTGCTTCTCCATCAGACTCATCTGATCGAGGCTGGCGGCTCGCACCGGGGTCGCCACGGCGAGCGACGCCAGCGAGACCGATGCCAGCAGCAAGCGACAGGCACGGGGGAAAGAGGTCATGTCAGTATCATCTTCCGATGCTGCGGTTGGTGTGAGCCTCCCTTACTGACTGCGCCTCGCGACTGCCTGCGAAGCTTTGATGACTCCCATATGACGGAATTATGACAGTCATCCCAATACATTGTTTAAAAACGATTTTTTCAAAAGTCTCTTTTTCACTTCATGGCTCTTCTCTAACAAAGTATGGCAAGTTGTGGTTTTGAGGCCACAGATCAGCGTCTGTCGTTTCGAACTCATATTGTGAGCAAATCGATCTGATATTGTTTGTCTGTCGGTTGCAGCGCGGGCATCAGAGTCGCCGCAATCAAGAGGAGATCCAGCCATGAGGCGACGGCAATTTACGTTGGGCCTTGGTGCAAATTTCCTGACTCTGGGCGGGTGCGCGACATCCCCCTTTTCCACCGTCGACAGACTCATGACGCAGGCGGTCCATGACGGAAAAATGCCTGGTGCCATTCTCGTCATCGGGCACCACAATACGGTGGTGCACCGTTCGATCATCGGTCACCGCGCCCTCGTACCAGAGAGGGAAAAGCTCACGCTCGACACAGTCTTCGACATGGCATCGCTGACGAAGCCTCTCGTCACGGCGCTCTGCCTCATGCAACTGGTAGAAGCGGGCAGGCTTTCCCTCGACACGAAGGTCAGCGCGCTCCTTCCCGATTTCGCCGCGAACGGCAAAAGCGATATCAGCCTTCGTCTCCTGCTCACCCATTATTCCGGTCTGCCGCCAGACCTCCCCCTCGCCACGCCATGGCAGGGTCGTGGTGAGGCGCTTCGTCTTGCCTGCGTCTCGCCCCTTATGGCCCGGCCGGGTTCGACATTCATCTATAGCGACATCAATTTCATCGTGCTTGGCAGGATTGTCGAAATCGTTTCAGGCAACAGCCTCCAGCAACAGGCCCGGCAGGGAATTTTTGCGCCCCTCTCCATGAACCATAGTGACTTTCTGCCGCGACCGAGCGAGCAAAAGATCATCGCACCAACGCAGTATCAGGATGATGGAACGATGCTGCGCGGGGTCGTGCACGACCCGACAGCAAGACGTATGGGCGGAATTGCCGGTCATGCCGGCCTTTTTTCTCGTGAAGACGATCTGGTGCGCTATATCACAGCCCTGATTGCGCGCCGGTCAGGACAGAAAAGCGCGTTTCCGCTCTCGAGAGCGGGCGTCCTGCTTATGACGACACCGCAGCAACCCAAAGACAGGCGTGAGCTGCGCGGGCTGGGTTGGGATATCGACACCCATTATTCCTCCCTGCGCGGAGAAGGCTTCCCGCTAGGCTCATTCGGCCATACGGGGTTCACAGGGCCATCGCTCTGGATTGCGCCGGAAAGCGGCAGTTTTGTGCTGATCTTGACAAACAGGGTTCACCCCAGGGGTGGGGTGAGCCTTGTTGCGCTGAGACGCTCAGTGTCTACCGAAGTCGCGCACGTTCTTTCCACGTTGTAAAGCAACCGGACCGAGAGACTGGATACGGCCATTCGGTCTGACGTGCCCTCAGAGGATCGTATAACCGCCGTCGATCAGAAGATCGGCACCATTGATCATCGCAGCACCCGATGAGGCGAGGAAAACGGCTGCAGCCGCAATCTCTTCCGGTATGGCAAAACGACCTGCGGGGATACGCCGTATGGCCGCCTCACCTTTCTCGCCGGCCCAGGCCTTTTTGCCCAGTTCCGTCAGCACGATGGTGGGCGAGAGGGTGTTGACTGTAATGCCGTGCTTGCCCCATTCGGCAGCAAACGTCTTGGACATGCCAATCACGCCGAATTTCGAGGCGCAATATGCGACATGTTCCTCAATCGCGACAGTTCCTGCCTGGGAAGCGAGATTGATGATGCGCCCGCCCTTGCCTGCATCGATCATGACACGGCCCACTATCTGCGTGACGAGAAAACTGCCCCGGAGATTGATCGCGATCGTCTTGTCCCAATGGTCGAGCGACAGCGTCTCAGCAGGCGCGAGAAACACGACACCGGCACAATTGACGAGAATATCGATCGCACCGAAAGCCGCGACCACGTCGGCCACCATCCTGCGCACTGAATCCGGATTGGAAACGTCACAGGAAAACGGTTTTGCCGCCTCGCCCAGTTCAGAAGCCTTCGCTGCGGCATTGTCCTGATTGACATCGACGACAGCAACCTTGGCCCCTTTTCGCACATAGGCGCTTGCGATTGCCGCACCGATACCGGAAGCCCCACCCGTAACAAGCGCGATTTTGCCCTTGAGGCTGAAATCGAGATCAATATCGGCAGCTGAGAAGTTCATCTCCACGATCACACTCCTTGTGATAAATCACATAATGCGTATGACATTTGTGGCAGATGCGTAAGCGGTTCAGCCTGGATATCACGGGGAGTTCAGTGAAACTCCATGTTTAGTGATAATCGTGACAAAGATCACGACGACGAGAAAAGACGTCGCTGCTGCGTAGGAGAAGTAAAAAAGGGTTTTACCGATATCTGTCTTTGCGAGAGCAGGCGATCGCAAAAATGAAGAGTCTGACTAGAGGTATGCTTTGATGAATATACCATAACCACGCAGATAAATCGATTATACCTTAAATATCATGACAATAATTCCTGTTAAAATTAACCATTTATCAGCAAACTGATATATAATAAATAACAGTTCATGTTATGAAAATAACTGCCATCATAACAAATACGATAACATTAACGTGATTATAACGACGAATCGCAAAATTGAGTCGGGATTACCGATCTATTGACGCAATATCATTGTGTCGCCCCAACCTGCGACGGCAGCCAAACAGAACAAGAAAATACGTTTCTCCAAATAATGATACAGCATTGAAATCATTTTTCCTAAAAGGATCAGAATGATGACGGCCAATCGGAATGTATCCATACGTGCAAAGCAGATCGTCAGCTACGATATCGCTCTTTGCAGCACGACTGCCGAAACAATTACCAGGATCGTAGATCACAGCAGCGGACACAGACTCATCTTCGTCGATGAGGGGCTTCCTCCCCAGCACCGGGATGAGTTTCTCAACCAGCTTACTGCGGCGGGCGTCACCTTTACCGTTCGCTCCGTTCCGGGTGACGAAGAGAACAAGACTCTCCCCAATGTGCTCGACGTCGTGAAAGCGATGAACGAATGCGGTGTGAAACGGCGCTCTGCGCCCAGCGTCGTTATAGGGGGCGGTGTCGCCCTCGATATCGTCGGCTTCGCTGCCAGCCTCTATCGACGTGGTGTGCCCTATATACGCGTTCCGACCACATTGCTTTCGATGGTCGATGTAAGCGTTGCAGCCAAGACCGCAGCCAATCATCTGGGCTATCGCAACCGCATCGGCACGTTTCACCCGGCCAGCCTGACACTCGTCAATATGGATTATCTGGGCACCCTGCCACGCCGCCACGTCGCCAATGGGTCGGGTGAAATATTCAAGCTTGCCGTCATCAAGGATGCCAAGCTTTTCGATCTTATCGAGGCCTATTCCTTCAGCCTTGCCAAAAGCCCCGACGATATATTCGAGCGTGAGAAAGAGGCGATCGGCGAGATCATCTTCCGCTCGATCGCGGGGATGGCAGAAGAGCTCGAGCCCAATCTCTGGGAAGGCAATCTCGAGCGCGTGGTCGATTATGGCCATACATTCAGCCCCCTGGTCGAGATGACCCATATTGCCGAACTGCTTCATGGCGAGGCCGTGGCACTCGATTGCCTGTTCAGTGCCATCATCTCCTATCATCGCGGTACATTGTCGCGCCGGGCGCTTGAGCGCCTCTTTCAGGTTGCCTATCGCCTCGATCTGCCCGTTTTCCATCATGGCTTCCAGAACATTGCCCTGTTGATCGACGCGATCGCCGATTCAGCAATCCATCGTGACGGCAAGCAGAATGCGCCGCTCATGAGCGGTATCGGCTCGGCCTATTTCGTCAACGACATCGACGAAACCGAAATCATGCGGGCAGCCGAAGCCATGAAGTGCATCCATGAACAACGCCTGCACGAAAAAACAGAACTCGTCGGGGGCGTCTGATGCAGTATCGCAGCTTGGGAAAATCCGGGCTCGACGTCTCTCTGTTTTCTTTCGGTACGGCCACGTTTGGCCGTACCGACGGGTTTTTCAAAAGCTGGGGAAATGTCGGTCAAAGCGATGCAGACAGGCTCATTGCCTTCTGTATCGATCGGGGCATCAATCTTTTTGATTCGGCCGATAACTATTCCGATGGCGACGCTGAAACCATTCTTGGCGAAGCGCTGCGTGGTCGGAGCAATTCGGTGATCGTCTCAACCAAAACCTCCTGCCCGCTCGGCAGTGGACCAAACCAGTCTGGCGCGTCGCGTTTCCGCCTGATCGAAGCATGCGAAGCGAGCCTGAAACGGCTCAAGCGTGATCATATCGATCTCTACACCATGCATATTTCCGATCAGGTAACACCGGTTGAAGAGACGTTGCGCGCTCTGGACGATCTCATAAGGGCAGGCAAGATACGCTATATCGGCGTCTCCAATTACGCCGCATGGCACCTGATGCGCGCGCTTAGCGTCTCGGAGCGCGCACATTATGCCCGTTATATTGCCTATCAAGGCTATTACTGCCTGATCGGCCGCGATTACGAATGGGAGTTGATGCCCCTGGCCCAGGATCAGGGGCTCGGGTTGATGGCATGGAGCCCCTTAGGCTGGGGCCGTTTGACCGGAAAGCTGCGACGCAACGCGCCACAGAGTGGCGAGGGCCGCATCGCGCAGGGAGGCGCCGCAGGCGGGCCGCCTGTTGATGAATCCTATCTGTATCGCGTGACCGACCAGATGGAACGTATCGAGGAAGAAACAGGGTTCAGCTTTCCCCAGATCGCCCTTGCCTGGCTTAAGGACCGCCCCACGGTTTCGACCATCCTGCTGGGCGCGCGCAAAATCGATCAGCTTGAGGCCTCACTCTGCGCTCTCGACCAGAGCCTGAGCGCAGACCAGAGGTCACGACTGGATGAAGCCAGCCGCCAGCCTGCACCCTATCCTTACTGGCATCAGCAGACGTTGCCGGAACGCAATCCAATCACATCACTTTGGTAAGAAGCGCCTAGGCAAGAACATGTCATCATGGACTTCTTGACAAAGAACTTTCTGGATCGTGTTATTCTTTTCGACATGGCATCGTTTACAGAATTACGATGCATCATGTCGAAGGAAAGACGCTTTGAGTTATGCCGCAACTCTTTCTGGTCAGCGTTTCGTCTTTCGTGACCTTCGCCATCTTCTGGCCAGCGCATCGCCTTTAAGATCTGGCGATGTGCTGGCCGGACTGGCAGCCTCTTCATCCACAGAAAGAGTAGCAGCCCGCCTTGCCCTTGCCGATCTGCCGCTCAGCCATTTCCTGTCCGAGGCCCTGGTACCGTATGAACGAGACGACGTTACCAGGCTGATCATCGACGCACATGACAAGGCAGCATTCGCGCCGATTGCTTCAATGACAATCGGGGGTTTTCGCGACTGGCTGCTTTCCCACCAGGCCGACACGGCACGCCTTGCCGCCATCGCGCCAGGCGTCACCCCGGAGATGGCCGCCGCCGTCAGCAAGATCATGCGCAATCAGGACCTGATTGCCGTAGCGCGCAAAATCGAAATCATTACCCGCTTTCGAAATACAATTGGCCAGAGAGGCGTACTCGCCTCACGTCTGCAGCCCAACCATCCGACCGATGACCTGAAGGGTATCGCGCTCTCGACCCTCGATGGTCTGCTCTATGGCTCGGGCGATGCGGTCATTGGGGTCAACCCTGCCAGCGACAATGTGGAGAACGGTCTTGCCCTGCTCGACATGCTCGACACCATTCGCCAGACCTATGATATCCCGACACAGAGTTGCGTGCTCACCCATGTGACCAACACCGTTGAAATCATCAACCGGGGCGGCGCGGTAGATCTCGTCTTTCAGTCGATTGCCGGCACACAGAAAGCGAATGAAGGGTTCGGCGTTACGCTCGGCCTGCTGCATGAGGCGCATGAAGCCGCGAAAAGCCTCAATCGCGGCACGCTCGGCGATAATCTCATGTATTTCGAGACGGGACAGGGTGCCGCCCTCTCTGCCGGTGCCCATCACGGGATCGACCAGCAAACCGTCGAGACAAGGGCCTATGCCGTCGCCCGGGCGTTCAGCCCGCTTCTGGTCAACACGGTCGTCGGCTTTATCGGGCCAGAATATCTCTATGACGGCAAGCAGATCACAAGAGCCGGGCTGGAGGATCATTTCTGCGCCAAGCTGATGGGCGTGCCGATGGGCTGCGACGTTTGCTACACCAATCACGCCGAGGCGGATCAGGGCGATATGGACGCTCTGATGCTGCTGCTAGGGGCTGCGGGCGTGACCTTCCTGATCGGCGTGCCCGGTGCAGATGATGTGATGCTGAATTACCAAAGCCTCGCATTCAGCGACATTCTGACCACGCGCAGCGTTCTTGGCCTTAACCCTGCCCCGGAATTTGCGGCATGGCTGGAAAAAATGGGGCTTTACGACGCCACCACCGCCCGCGCTCTGGCGCCTCCGCTGCGTGAGACGGAGCTGTCACGCATGATCGGTTTCCAGCCATGAGCGATCTCCCTGAAAAGCCATCGACTGCAAGCGATCCATGGCAAAAACTGCGTGACCTCACGCGCGCGCGCATCGGGCTGGCACGAACAGGCAATGGGCAAACCACCCGGGACGTTCTGAGCTTCCAGGCCGCCCATGCCATGGCACGCGACGCCGTGCACATGGCTTTCGATCTTGACGGCCTGAGACACGACCTTGCCCCTGCCGCGCCTCTCATCGTTTCGAGCGCCGCCCCCGATCGCACGACCTATCTCAGCCGCCCCGATCTGGGGCGAAGCCTTGCCCCGGCATCGAAGGAGCTCCTGCCAAGGGGCGATTGGGATCTCGCTTTCGTTCTCGCGGACGGGCTTTCCGCACAGGCGGTCATGCAACAAGGGCCCGCAGTTTTTCATGCCTGTCGCCGGGCATTGCCAGCATGGCGCATTGCCCCGCCTGTCATTGCGCTGCAGGGCCGCGTTGCGATTGGCGACGATATCGCCGAGGCACTGGGCGCGCGCATGGTGGCGGTGCTGATAGGAGAGAGGCCGGGTCTGAGCGTTCCGAACAGCATGGGAGTCTACCTGACCTATAACCCTGCACCCGGTTGCCCTGATTCACGCCGTAACTGCCTGTCGAATATCCACCTTCATGGCCTGGGCATCGACGAGGCCTGCGTCAAGCTCGTCTGGCTCATGCGCGAAGCACAAACGTTGAAGCTCACCGGTGTGGGCCTCAAGGAGCGCGCACCCCAGCTTTGGGCTCCGGGCACTCCCGAAGCCTCACATCAGACCATCGCTCCCACCCCTGAAAAGAGAGATACGCCATGAGCCAGCCTCCTCAACTGCAGAAAAAGCTCGGTGCGTTTCATCTCTGGGGCATTGCTGTCGGGCTCGTCATTTCCGGAGAGTATTTCGGCTGGAGTTATGGCTGGGCTACTGCGGGCACGCTGGGCTTTCTTGGCGCGACATGCCTGGTGGCGCTGATGTATACGGCCTTCATCTTCAGCTTTACCGAGCTCACCTGCGCCATTCCCCATGCAGGCGGCCCGTTTGCCTACGCCCAGCGCGCCCTTGGGCGTGTGGGTGGCACGGTGACCGGCCTCGCCACATTGGTAGAGTTCATCTTTGCCCCGCCGGCCATAGCGCTGGCCATCGGGGCCTATCTCAATGTCCAGTTTCCAGGGCTTCCGCCGAAGCTGGCTGCAACGGGCGCCTATCTGGCGTTTATGACACTCAATATCGTTGGAGTGCATGTGGCTGCGACCTTCGAGCTCTTCATCACCATTGCCGCCATCATCGAGCTTCTGGTGTTCATGGCCGTTGTCGCCCCGTCCTTCTCCTGGGCGCATTTCACCCATATGGGCTGGGGCACTGCCCCCCATTTCGGATGGGAGGCCATGGGTGGGCTTTTTGCCGCCATACCTTTTGCGATCTGGTTCTTTCTTGCGATCGAAGGCGTGGCCATGGCCGCCGAAGAGGCCCGCAACCCCAAGCGCTCGATACCGATCGCCTATTGTGCGGGTGTGCTGACACTCGTTGCCCTTGCTTTCGGTGTGATGATCTTTGCGGGTGGGTCAGGCGACTGGACGACGCTGGCCAGTCTGAACGACCCCTTGCCAGAGGCCATGAAGCGCGTGGTGGGGCAGCACAGCCCCTGGCTGTCGATGCTGGTGTGGCTCGGGCTGTTCGGGCTTATCGCGTCGCTGCATGGCATAATCATGGGGTTTGCCCGACAGATCTTCGCTCTGGCCCGGGCGAATATTCTCCCCCGCTCTTTGGGTACCCTCCATCACCGGTTTCACACTCCGCATCGCGCCACAATCGCAGGCAGTGTCATAGGCATCCTCGCGATCTATGCCGATAGCATCATTTCCATCCATGGGCAGTCTTTGACTGCGGTTCTGGTCACGCTTTCAGTTTTTGGCGCCCTGACGATGTATGGCGCAAGCATGATCAGCCTGTTTGTCCTGCGCAGGCGCGAGCCCGGCCTCGACCGCAGCTATAAAGCGCCGCTCTATCCGATTTTACCAGCAATCGCGCTCGCTGGCGCCGCCATCAGCTTCGTCGCAGTAACGTATTATAATTTTATATTGTTTCTATACTATACAACCGCACTTATTGTGATCACCATTTACCTTACAATACGCCAGAGATCCGATAAGGGAGGGAAAGGCAGTATTCTTTTATCGGAATGATTATATGGGAAAATCCTGCCTGAGCATTTTCTTGCCCGGCGTCTTCCTGACGCTGGGTGGCCAATCGATCGGCGCGACACTCTCCACGCCGCAAACCATCTCCACAGAAACGCCTGTTTCCGGCGACGCCTTCAAACCTGATACCGTCACACCAGAAGGTGCCAGAACCGGGAACAAAGCTGCGGCTACTCCGGTCAAGCTGAAACAGACCGGCTACTGGCACGACACCGAAATACATCTCACCATTGAGGGTGGCATCGCGGCCAATCCATGGACGACATCCGGGCGCAATTTCGGACAGTTCTTCCTCGACCGCGCCAACACGGTCACGCTCAACCAGATCATGGGTTCCGTGTCACATCCTGTGGCGGATGTAGGATCGGGTTATGGCATCGGTTTCATGGTTGAAATGATGTATGGCTCCGACGCGCGTTTCGATCCGACCACCGGCATGGCAGATAATGCCCTCACGGGCCTGTATCAGTTCGCGCCGACACAGGCGCATGTCGACCTGCATGTTCCATGGCTGGTGCACAACGGCATGGATTTCCAGATCGGACAGTTCTACGGAATCATGGGGGCAGAAGGCATACCCGCCCTCGCCCGACCGTTCTATTCCTTCAGCTATGCTTCTGACTATATCGTCCCGTTCGAGACGATCGGCATCCTCAGCACGACTCATCTGAACGACCATTACAACGCCATACTGGGTATCGATGCCGGAAACTCGACCAGCTTCGGCAGGGCAGGCAACAACAACAAACCCAAAGGCTATATTGGCGTCTCATTTACAGGCCTGTTGGCCGGTCGGCTGGACGGCCATCTAATCGGCCATTTCGGGCCGCAGAGTAATAACGGTGCCCCTGTCGCGTCTGCCGATGGGTGGACAAGCGCCGGTCTTGGCTCGAAAGCCAACGGTCTGATGCAGTATAATGGTGATCTTCTGCTGACCTATCATCTCAGCAAGACGCTCTCGACCACGCTGAACGCCATCTATCTCCGTGACGACGCGACACGAAATGACAGCTATGGTGTGACCGGCTATGTAGCCTGGGATATCAACCCGTCACTAACGCTCAATCTGCGCGGCGAGATCTTTCGCGACAATACAGGGTCGATCATCGCCTCATATGCCAGCATGACGTCTTTCACCAACATGCTGCGTAATGCGCCCTATCCGTATTTCATTGCTCCACCCACAACCTATGGTGCCCTGACCGCGGGGGTGACCTATCGTCCCGACTTCATCAACAGACATATCAAGACAGGCAAGCTGCTTTTCAGGCCTGAACTCAGGCTCGACAAATCGCTGAACGGCACGCAGCCCTTCAATCGTGCCGCCTCGGTTGCCGATCCCGTCATACGCGACGGGACAAATAATATGTTCTGGTTCTCCTGCGACGCCGTCTGGTCATTCTGAGCCGTCGGCAGGAACGCTGCGCTCAGCGTTCCTCCCTGAAATAGGGCGTTCCCAGAGCCGCAGGCGCGGCCATGAAACGGCGCATGCCGGGCAGCAGCATCGCGGGGACGATCATGAACAGGATCGTCCCGAGATAGGGCGTCATGTTGAGAATAGCCGGAGGAACGGGCCACCCCTGCGCCTGCCCGAAGAAACTCAGAGACATCACGAGACCGAACAGAAGCGATGAGGCTGCTGCCAAAACAGGCCGGTAGCCACAGAAGATGACAAGCGCGACCGCGATCCAGCCGCGCCCTGCTATCATGCCCTCAGACCATACGGGCATGACCGAGAGAGTCATGTCCGCGCCAGCCAGACCGGCCAGCGCCCCCCCGATGACTACGGCCCCGAGGCGAAAACGCCTTACCGGAATACCTACAGCATCCGCTGCGCCGGGATTTTCACCAACGGCCCTGAGGCTGAGGCCGAGACGGGTGCGAAACAGGACGATATGGCAGAGCAGAGGCAGAAGCCCGAACGCAAGATAGACAAACGGGCTCTGGTCAAAGAGCGGGCCGACAAGCGGCAGATGTGACAGGACAGGAATGGGCCAGGATGAGAAACCTGCCGCAACCGGCAACCCGGCCACGTTGTGACCGATCACGGCGCTCAATCCGAGCCCGAGAAAGGTCAGGGCCACACCGCATAGCGTCTGGTTGGCCGACCCATTGACCGTGGCAAGCCCCAGAACGAGCGCCCCGCCAGCACCAACCGCAACGGCTGCGAGACATCCAAGCCAGGGAGAAACCGAGGCGTCGGCAGCCAGAACCGCCGTAACCGCGCCAAGAGCCATCAGGCCTTCGACACCGAGATTGATCACACCGGCCCTTTCGGCCAGAACCTCGCCCTGGGCGGCAAGAGCGAGAATGCTGCCATAGGCAAGCGCATGGAGGATAAGCGAGATCCAGAGGGTCATTTCTGCGTCTCCAGCCGTACATAGGCCGCGAGCTCATCACTGACAGCAATTGCGAAGACCAGCAGCCCGGTAATGGCCAGAACGGAAGATGCACTGACCTGCAGCGTCTGCAGGACGATGCCCATGTTGAGAATGACCGCCATGAGGAACGCGGCCGGGATCAGTGCCAGGGCAGATTGCCGGGCAAGCAGCGCCACCACGATACCGAGATAGCCATAGCCATGGGCCAGACCACCCTGAAGCCGGTGTACCGTCCCAAGCGCCTCCATCATGCCACCAAGGCCAGCGAGCGCCCCTGAGAAAACGAGCGCCATGAAAAGACGTGGCGCCACCGACACCCCGGCGTAATGCGCGGCTTCCGGATTCGACCCGCTCAATGTCAGCTCGTAACCGAAGCGACTGCGCCCGAGCAGCAGACCAAGTGCCGTGACAACGGCCAGAGCAAGCGGACCGCCCCAGTGAACGACACCATAAATCGTCGGTATCGCGGCGTGAATTCTCTCGCTCGAGACCTGCGCGCCCGTGACACGATCAGCCCAGGGGCCGGTCACCAGATAATAGACGAGATAGGACGCGATGAAGTTGAGAAGAAGCGTCGTGATGATCTCGCTTACCCCAAGCCAGGCGCGCCCCGCAGCGGGCACGGCGCTCCAGCAGGCACCGGCGATCATTCCGGCCATGGCGGCGAGCGGCAGGGTAACGAAAGCAGGAAAGGGAAGAAACAGCCCGACGGCCGACGCTGCCGTCGCCCCCGCCAGAAACTGCCCTTCGGCACCGATATTCCACAGCCCGGCACGCAGGGCCAGCCAGACGGCAGCCCCCGTCATGAGCAGAGGCGTCATATAGAGGGCCAGGTTTTCAAGACCGAACTCGGTACCGAAGGTCGACGTCACGACAAGCGTTGCCACCGTGCCGAGATTGAGCCCGAGCAGCATCAGCACGAGAGCGAGCACAAGGAAAACGAAGCCCAGCGCCAGGGCCCGACCGATAAAGATGCGCCGGGCCGGAACGACGGAAAGGCGAATACGACGGCTCATGACGACGCGCCTCCATTCCGACCGCTCATCAGAGCGCCGATGCGGGCACGATCATAGTCGCCCCTGGGTACGACGGTCATCAATCTGCCACCGCATAACACGGCGATGCGGTCGCTCAGCGCCATGAGTTCATCAAGGTCTTCTGACACCAGCACCACCGCCCTTCCCTCGTCACGGATATCGGCCAGGGTTTGGCGCATCAGGGCAATCGCACCGATATCAAGACCACGGCTAGGATAGGAGGCCACAAGCGCGCGATGGCTGATCATCCGCTCTCTTGCGAGCACGAGACGCTGCTGATTGCCGCCGGACAAGGCACGAATAGGCGTTGCGGGCTCGGCGAGGCTAACCTGTGCCTGATCAAGCAGCGAGCGGGTAAAGCGCAGTGCCTCTGAAGCGTGATAGGCGAGCCGCCCGCCTATCGGGCTGGTGCGAAACAGACGCATGACAGCATTCTCGGTCACTCCAAGCGCGGGAGCGAGCGCCTTGTGCAGCCGGTCTTCTGGCACATAGCCGATCCCGGCCTCACGAAACGCATTCGGTCCGCGCCCGCGCATGTCCTTGCCATCCACGAGCACATGGCCGGTTTCTGATGAACGCAGCCCTGCCAGAAGATCGGAGAGCTCGGACTGACCATTTCCCGTCACTCCGGCAATGCCAAGAATTTCGCCTGCGCATATTTCCAGCGAGAGCGGATGCAGCCGCATCTGCCCGGCCCCGTCCCGGCATGATACGTTCTCGAGCACCATGACCGCGTCGTCGTCTGTGCGTGGCATCTTGCGCGGATAATCGCTTTTCTGTTCCACCGGACGACCGATCATTTCAGTCACCAGCGTCGAGGGCTCGGTATGAGCGACAAGATGCGTCCCGGAGACGCGTCCGTGGCGAAGCACGGTCACCCGATCGGCAAGCGCCATGATCTCATCAAGCTTGTGACTGATGAGAATGACCGCGCCACCCCCGTCGCGAAAGCGGCGCAGCGCTGCATAAAGCTCGCCCACTTCGAGAGGGCTCAGCACTGCCGTAGGTTCATCAAGGATCAGCAGCCGAGCGCCGCGCGAAAGGACACGCAGGATCTCCACGCGCTGCTGTTCGCCCGATGTGAGCGTATCAATTCTCGCTGAAGGTCTGATATCAAGACCATAGCGTTCAGCCTCGACCTCTGCACGACGCGCCATGGCGGACGCCGAGAGCCTGAATCCTGTCTCGCGCCAGCCGAGTGCCAGATTTTCCGCAACCGTAAAGCGCGAAACCAGCTTGAAATGCTGATGCACCATGCCGATCCCGGCAGCGATCGCCGCCTCGGGACTTTCGAAGCGCACGCCATAGCCGTCGAGGATCAACTCGCCTTCATCGGGCTGATAAAGACCCGTCACGATGTTCATCAGGGTCGATTTTCCGGCCCCGTTTTCGCCCAGCAAGGCGTGGATCTCGCCGGGATAGAAATCAATCGAGACATCCTTGTTGGCCACGACGCCCGGAAAATACTTCGCTATGCCGGAGAGCGTGAGAAGCGGTGGCGCTCCTGCGGGCAGATCTGCCGGACGGGTCTCTTGATTATGCAGGAGATCAGACAAGCCCCGACACTCCCTCGACCTGCCAGCTCCAGTGAAAGATTTCCATATCGGTCATGGTCTGACCGGCAGGGACGCGTATCTGGCAGTTGGAATCCTTGATCGGCCCGACGAAAGGCGACCATCCCGCCAGCATCCTGTCGCGCGCTGCGTCGGCTTCACGCTGTATGGCGAGCGGCACACGAGCACCCCAGCTATCACGGTCTACGCCATGGCCAAGTGTCAGGAACGTGCCTTTGGGACGCCATGTTCCCGCAATACGTGCCGCGATGGTCTCGCGATAATAGGCCTCGAAATCGAGTACGACCGAGCTGACATAGGCTTTTGGCCCGAATTGCCGCATGTCCGTGTTCCACATGGCCGCCCAGACATTGCGTTCCTCTGCCACACGCAGATAGCCGGGATCATCCATGATGCCGCACAGGAAGTCGCACCCGCTATCGATCAGCGCCGCCCCTGCCGAAGCCGCTGCCTGCGGGTCGAACCAGGAATTGATCGAGATGACCCGCATCGTCGCCTCGGGATTGACCGAGCGCGCACCGAGCAATGTGGCATTGGCACTGGCTATGACGGAGGAAGTCGGAAACGATGCCACATAGCCCAGCCGTCCAGTCCGGCTCAGGCGCGCTGCGGCAATGCCAATCACATAGCTGGCATACCAGTGCGTGATGTAATACCAGGCCAGATTACTCGTAACCGCATTGCCATCGCATTCGAGAAACCCGACATCGGGCGCCTGATCGGCAACATCCTTGATGAAGTCACCATAATTCGAGGTCGAAATGACCATCTGCGCGCCCTCGGCCACGAACTGCCGAAACAGGCGCGTGGCATCGGCGGAATAAGGGACGCTCTCGACATAGAGCGAGCGCATTTTCGGGAAATGCGCCTTGAGTGCCCGTATGGCCTTGTCATGCATCTGGGACCAGCCGCCATCATTGATGGGGCTGGTATGGCCGAAAGCCACGAGCAGATCTTCTTCCGCAATCGGAGCAAAGCGCGGCTTTGCCTGGGCCGTCAAAGGCAGGGCCGCCAGCGGGGCCGCTGCGAGAAGGGAGCGACGCGTCAGCAGGGACCGGGGCTTCAATGACACGCGGCGATCCCGGGCATGGTAACGAAACCGGGCAATTGTCTGACCTTTCTGACGAAGCGCCTGATAGCAGGGTAAAGATCCATGGCGATACCGAGATCGCGCGCAAGACCGGCAATCGGGAAGACCGCAATATCGATAAAGCCGACAGACACGCCGGAGAGCCATTCCTGCCCATTGAGATAGGCATGGCTCAGACGATCTTCGAGCACGCGAAAGATCAGTGTCACGTCATCCGTCTCCGCTTTTTCAGGCAGGGTCGCGCCGAGTGCCTGCCGCCGCGCCTGAGAGAAGCTTTCCAGCGCCTCCAGAGCCCATTCGAGCGCGTGCCGTGCCTCGCCTTCCGGCCAGGCGCGTTCGACATCGGGCAGTCGTGAGAAATGACGCAGGATCTCGTAAAGCCCGACGCAATAGACACCTTCATCGTCACCAAGCGTCGGACCGAAAATTTCGGCACGACGATCGGTCTGGATCGTGAGCGGAATAGCGAGCAGCGACGCAGCAAGACGCGCCGCATAGCTTCGCTCGTCCATCACCCAGCCATTGAGGCTCAGCATCGTATTTCTTCCATGGAATCACGCAAACTAAGCAGCCATTCCGCCGCCTTGAGACGCGTCGAGGCGTCTCTGACAGCCAGATGCACCATGGTGACTCCCTCTTCCGGGCTGTGCAGGGCGAGAAGCCGGTCGGAAGACAGGCGCCATTGCCCCTTTTCAAGCACGAGCGCCTCACGCAGTTCCGACAGCGTCACGCGTATGGCGAGACTGCGCACGCCATGCCAGGTGCCTTCTGCCGGAGGTATGAGCGGCCGGTTCTCGCCACTGTCCAGCGCAACCCAGATCAGTCCGGCCTTCTCCTCGACATGGAAACTCTGCGTTCGGATCGTAGAGGGCGGGTTGAGCGCGGGGTGCGCCGGTATGGCCCGGCAACGCCCCTCATGGTCAAACTGCCATCCGTGGTAGAGACAGGCGAGCCTGTTATTGCGGATGAAGCCAAGGCTGAGCCGGACGCCTCGATGGGGGCAGCGATCCTCCCAGCCATGAACCACGCCCTCCTCATCGCGCCAGAGAACAAGTTCCTGCCCCTCATGACGCACGGGCACGACATCGCCGAAAGCAACATCCATCGACAGCGCTACCGGGATCATGCCACGGCTTCCCGCCATTGGGAGACCACACAGCTGGCCGGGCCGATCACGCAGGCCATGATGAACATTCCAACAAGAGCATGAGCTCCGCGCAGCAGAAAAACGATCTCATGACCTTCCAGCCGTTGCGGTGTCATGTCGATGCCCAGAAGCCGGGCCCGGCTTTCGGCAAAATCCCGAAACGCCGCAACATCGAAACGACCGGAAAGATGCAACATGATTGAACTGGTCATTCCCTCTCCGGGTCGGATGCTGGCATTGACCATGATCCTGCCAGTAATATTTTTTTTGACAAGCGCAATGCCGCTACTAATGTGACCGGGCACGCAACGAATGGAAGGATCGGCAGGATGCAAGGGTCACAAAGCGCCGATCCGGTCTCGACACGACAGTGGTATCCTCTCGGCGTGGTCGAAAATCTGACATCCAGCTTCATCGAGACCTGCCTGCTGGGCCAGGCTGTTCGATATAGGCTGGACGAACATGGCCATACCGAAGCCTTTAGTGGCGATCGACTGCTTTCAAGCCGCGCCCGCTATGGCCTTCTCTGGACCACGCTCGATACGGATCATGGCTCTGACGACCTGATACCGGGCATTCCCGAAGCGGATGAAGCAGACAGAAATCTCGTCTGTTGCGGCTCGATTGCGGTCAAGGCGTCGGGCTTGCGTGTCGTCGAGAACTTTCTGGACATGGCGCATTTCCCTTTTGTCCATACCGATATCCTCGGGGCCGAGCCTCATACGGAAGTCGAGCGCTATACGGTCGAGACACGGGCTGAGGGCCGCGAGATCTGGGCAACAGAGTGCCGCTTCTTTCAGCCTCAGGCGGCGCTTTCTGCCGAAGGCGGCCTGATGACGGATTACATCTATCGCATCGCTGCGCCGTTTTCGACGCTGCTTTACAAGACCAGCCCCGATGATCCGGAGCGCAAGGATGTCATTGCTCTGTTCGTTCAGCCCATGACACCCGGAACCTGCCGCGCGCATCCTGTCATGTTCCTGCTGGACAATGACTCCAGCCATGATGCTCTGGTCGAGTTTCAGCAGATGATCTTCCTGCAGGACAGGGTCATTCTCGAAAACCAGCGTCCTGTGGCCATGCCCCTCGACGCAGCAAGCGAAATCCCGACACTGGCTGATCGGTCTTCAGTCGCCTATCGTCGCTGGCTCAAGGCGCAGGGGGTCACTTTCGGCGCGGGTCCAGGCGCCTCTGCCCGATCGAGCCACCCTTCACCCACCGGACTGGAGACAGCATCATGACCTCGATAGCGAAAGAGGCCGATTTCGTCTTTCTGCGCAAGGCCTTCGAGGTTGCCGACCAGTCGCGCCTTGCGGGTGATCATCCCTTTGGCGCGGTTCTGGTCGATGATCAGGGCGCGCTCGTGATGAGCCAGGGCAATGGCTACAGCGCCGAGGGCCATGACATGACAGCCCACGCCGAGCGTCTCCTGGCCAGCCGTGCGAGTAAATCCTTCTCACCGGACCGGCTGCATGGCTTCACGCTCTACAGCTCGGCCGAGCCTTGCGCCATGTGCGCGGGCGCCATCTACTGGGCGGGAATAGGGCGTGTGGTTTACGGCCAGTCCGAGGCGCATCTGAAGGCAATGACCGGCGCGCACCCCGAAAACCCGACCCTTGATCTGCCCTGTCGGCAGGTGTTTGCTGCAGGTCAGACCGCAACCGAGGTGATCGGCCCGCTGCTTGAAGAAGAAGCGGCCGCTCTTCAGCGCAACTTCTGGCGGGAGCACCTCTAAGTTTTTTCAAGCCCGTTCTTTTGGATGAGATGACGATCCGGGTGGCCGCAGGCCCGGAACAGGGTCAGCGCGGATAACTCACTCTTTCAATTGAAAGGCGTTTTCCATGTCCACCTCCCTGCTTGTTACCGATGCCTGCCTCTACCTCGATCGCGGCCTCGAAATTCCGAACGGATGGATCCGTCTCGAAAACGGTCGTGTCGCCGGCTATGGCGCCATGACCACGCCCGCGCCTCAGGCCGCCCGTGTTCTTTCTGCCGGAGGGCGGCTGGTGACACCTGGCATGGTGAACGCCCACCACCACATGTACCAGAATCTCACCCGCGCCTATGCCCCGGTGGTCAACGGCACGCTTTTCGAGTGGCTTCAGGGTCTGTACCCGCTATGGGCAACACTGGATGAAGAGAGTGTCTATCTCTCCTCCTATATCGCCATGACGGAATTACTGCTTGGCGGCTGCACGACATCAATGGATCATCACTATGTCCATCCCCGCCCCAGACTGATCGACGCGCAGATCAAGGCGGCAAGAGATATCGGATTTCGTTTCCACGCCACGCGCGGCTCCATGACGCGGTCGGTCAAGGATGGCGGACTGCCCCCCGACAGCGTGGTGCAGAGCGAAGATGTGATTCTTGAAGACAGTGAGCGCCTTATCGGCCTTTTCCACGATCCCAATCCGGGCGCCATGACCCGTGTCGCCCTTGCTCCCTGTTCTCTCTTCAGCGTGTCGGAAACGATCATGAAAGAGAGCGCCCTCATGGCAGAGCGTCATGACGTGCGCCTTCATACCCATCTCGCCGAGGACCACGACGAGGACGTTTACTGTCGCGAGGTCTATGGCTGCACCCCAACCGAATATTTCGAGCGCTCGGGCTGGGCCAGCCATCGCTCATGGGTGGCTCATTACATCTATCCAACAGGCGACGAGATTGACCGTCTCGCCCATAAAGGTGTCTGCGCCGCGCAATGCCCCTGCTCGAACATGATGATCGGCGGCGGCTCGGCTGACGCGATGGATCTGCGTCGAAGGGGGATGAAGGTTGGTCTGGGCTGCGATGGCTCTGCGTCAACCGATCACGCGTCGCTTTGGCTTGAAGCCCGCATGGCATTGCTTCTGGGGCGTTATCGCAATGGCCCGCATTCCATGACGGCACGAGACGCACTCGACATGGCGACACGAGGGGGGGCCGCCTGCCTGGGATGGGAGGATGAGATTGGCCATCTGCGTCAGGGAGCCTGCGCTGACCTCGTGATATGGCAACTACCCGCTGTGTCGCGTGCCGGTGCGCTGAGCGACCCGGTAGAGGCTCTGCTTCGATGCGCACCAGCGACCGCATGGTACACCATCGTCAATGGCCGCGTTCTTGTCTCGGAAGGCCAGCCCTGCCAGAGCGGGCTGGAAACCGTGCTGCGCGATCACGAACGCGCAGCACGACGCATGCAGAAGCTCGATTGAGAGGAACTGCGCTCACCCCGCCATGAGATTCATCGCGGGTTGAACCTTGCGTGATACGCAATGCTGACGTGAAACCAGCCTCCAGCCCTGCCCGTTAGCAATTTTCCTGAGAAGAACCAGAAAAAGAGGCGCAAGTCTGGAGGCCGGAATGAGTAATCGTCAGGGTTTTGCAGCCTAATCAGTCGCTTCAGGACCAGACAATCCTGTCGACAGAAGCAGCTTTCACACCTCGACCGATTGCAAAACCGCCCTCGATCGAAGATTGTTCGCGGAATAGTCCAATTTCCATCGCCATTGCGGGATCCCGGTTTCCTATGAGTCATGACACGCCCCTGATCGGTATTCTGGTGATCGGTCTCGGGTTGGCCTTTATTCTGGGCACTATTGCCCAGCGCATACGCATTTCGCCGCTGGTGGGCTATCTGCTGGCGGGCATTGCAGTCGGCCCGTTCACCCCGGGCTTCGTCGCCGATCAGCCTCTGGCGTCGGAACTCTCGGAAATTGGCATCATTCTGCTCATGTTCGGGGTGGGTCTTCATTTCTCGCTCAAGGACCTGATAGCGGTCAGGGCTATCGCCGTGCCGGGGGCTCTGTTGCAGGTCGTGGCCTCAGTCGCGATCGGAGCCGGCAGCGCGTGGCTTCTGGGTATGTCCGCTGGCGCCTGCCTCATTTTCGGCATCGCTCTGAGTGTCGCAAGTACGGTTGTTCTTCTGCGCACATTGCAGGAACAGCGTCTGATCGAGACCGAACGCGGCAGATTGTCAGTGGGTTGGCTGATCATTCAGGATCTGGTGACGGTGCTGGCCCTCGTCCTGTTGCCGATTTTTGCGCCTCTGATGAAGAGCGGCGCCCATGAGCCCATCAACATTCCCGGCCTTGCCCTCACCATTGCTCTGACACTGGGCAAAGTAGCTGCTTTCATGGCGTTGATGCTGGTGGTCGGGCGCCGGGTGATCCCGGCCATTCTGCACTACGTGGCCCATACCGGATCACGCGAGCTTTTTCGCCTTGCCCTGCTGGCACTGGCACTTGGTGTCGCATTTATCGCCACTGAGTGGTTCGATGTCAGTTTTGCGCTTGGGGCATTCGTCGCTGGCATGGTGCTCAGCGAGTCCGAACTCTCTCATCGAGCGGCTGCGGAAACACTCCCGCTGCGTGACGCCTTTGCCGTACTGTTTTTCATCTCCGTTGGCATGTTGTTCAACCCGCTGGTTCTGATCAGACAGCCTTTGCCGCTGCTTCTGACCTTTCTGGTCATTCTCGTTGGTACGCCGCTCGCGGTCATTGCCATTCTGAGACTGCTCCGTCAGCCCTGGAACACCACGCTCTTCATCGCCAGCGGGCTGGCCCAGATTGGCGAGTTCTCATTCATTCTCGCAGCGCTGGGCATGAAAATGGGCGTGCTAGACGCACGCGCGCAGGATCTGATTCTGGGGGCGTCGATCCTGTCGATCCTCATCAATCCATTTATCCTTATGGCGACGCAGCGGATCGAAGCCTGGATTACACGGCATACAACCGCGCCAGCCCTGCCCTCGCAGGACGAGGCGGGCATTCTGTTGCCGCCGCCGACGCCAACCCAGCTCGAAAATCATGCCGTTGTGGTGGGTTGTGGCCGCGTCGGGCGTCTTGTCGTCGAAGGGCTTGTTCAGAATGGCTGGCCCGTGCTGGTGGTCGAGACAGGAAAACTGGCCGACAGCTTTGCGGCCAGCAGCACAATCGAACTTCTGGTTGGCAATGCCGCCGAAGCGCGTACGCTTAAAGCCATGGCCCTCGAAAAAGCGCGGCTGCTGATGGTGGCTATTCCCGAGCCGTTCGAAGCCGGTCAGATCATCGCGCAGGCCAAGGCGATCAATCCCGGTCTTATGGTCATCGCCCGTGCCCATTTCGACAGCGCAGTCGAGCATCTCAAGGAGCTTGGAGCCGATCATGTCATCATGGGTGAGCGTGAAATGGCTCTTGCCATGCTTGCCATGACGGCAAACGACCTGCCCTTCGACTCACGTCCTCCCTTGAGCGATCCTTCGTCCGATACAGGGATGGAAGCAGTCCCCGTCTGACCAAAGGCAGCGGCTTGCTGTGCCGCCTCCGACGGGCATCTGAAGCCAGTCTGTCGACAGCAACGTGACGAAGTGTGTCAATTGTGGCTTTTCTGACATAGTCGTCAGGATCGAAATGAGCCAGGTAAGCTTTTCACATTGCTGTCATATCTTAAGCCGTAAACAGTGCTCAACAGTGACAAATGTCATGGTTTCGCACTGACCTGAACGAGGCTTCACCCCCTCTTTCCGGATCGTGGTCGTGCGGAATTGTAACGGATCGTTGCTGAATTCTGATTCTCGGTTTGGAAGATCGACACAATGTTCTCTCGCATGGCGCTCCTCTGTGGCACCACAGCTCTGATGGCATCATTGCTGCCCGACGCACGGGCGCAGGAACCTGCCCATACTGTGGCGCCGACGCCGACACGTCACACCGGACAGAACACCACGCCACGCAGCGCGGAAGCCGCATCGACAGCACCGTCGATGCTGGGTGCAACGGCACCGACCGATGAACGCATCGAAGTGACGGGGCATAATTACGGCGATGGCGTTACACGCCGCGCCTTCGGTGGCGGTTTGATGACGCCTTCCGACAGCCCGAAATCCGTCTCTGCCATCACGCGTGACTTCATCGCGAAACAGAACCCGGCCCTCAACCCGATGCAGCTGATCGCCCTTCTTCCGGGCGCCAATGTGTCTGATACCGACCCGCTAGGCATGACAGGCGGCAATATGTCGGTACGCGGTCTGACAGAATCCCAGATGGGCTTTACGCTCGAAGGCTTTCCGATCAATGACATCGGCAATTTTGCTGTGTATCCGCAGGAAATCGTCGACGCTGAAAACCTGAAGACAGTGCGCCTGGCGCAGGGATCAGCCGATCTCGACAGTCCCCATATCAGCTCATCGGGCGGTGTGGTCGACATGTACATGATCGACCCCAAGAACAAGATGGGCGGCATGGTCGACATCACCTATGGGTCTTTCAACGCGACACGCGGTTTTCTGCGCTTCGATACGGGACGCATAGGTGCCACAAATCTGCGCGCCTATTTCTCCTATTCACAGGGGCGCCAGGACCATTGGCGCGGCCCCGGCTGGGACAACAAGAAGCACGGCGAAATGAAGATCGTGAACGACTGGGGTGATGGCAACCGCATTTCTCTGGCCGTAGTCGGCAATAATATCCAGAACAATGCCTACCCGAACGTGACAAAGGCAAGCTGGGATAAATGGGGCACCGGTATGACCAATCCGGTCGGCTCCAGCGGCCTGTCGCCCACAGACCCGCCGAACACGGTTTATGAATCCAACTACTATGTTCCTTCAAAGGCCGGTTCGGTCAATTACTACAAGACGCGACCGAACCCCTTCACCAATATCTATGCGTCTATGCCGTCGACGTTCAAACTGAACGATCATCTCGTGCTCACGGAAACACCGTATTTCTGGTATGGTTACGGCAATGGCGGTGGCGCCCAATATACCGATATGTCCAAATTCGTTTACGGCAAGCAGACCCTTGCCGGAACGGTGAATGGCGTCGGCAAGGGCATGCAGGTTCTGTATAATCCGTCGCTTACCGAAACCTACCGACCGGGCGCCACAACCAAGCTGACCCTGACGACCGGCGTCAATCGCTTGATGGTCGGTTACTGGTTCGAATACGCCAAGCAGCGCCAGACCGCGCCCTACAGTTTTGTCGGTGCCGACGGCACGCCGCTGAGCCAGTGGGGCGATGACAATAATGTCGTGCTGAGCAATGGTGCGAAGGCCCAGTATCGTAACACTCTGACGCAGACCCAGGTGCATACGCCGTTCATTGGTGACAGCCTCACGCTGCTGCATGGAAAACTGACCATTGATGCCGGGTTGAAATACTCGATCGTCAAACGCTCGGGCACCAACTATCTGCCTGATGTGCGCAGCAAGTATGTGACTACAGACTACAATCAGGCTCTGCCGACTGCCGCGGTTCGTTACAAGATCGATCAGCATAACCAGGTCTTCGTTTCCGTCTCGACGAATTTCCGTATGCCGCAGAACTATGCGCTCTATGATTCCGGCAGCTTCAATCAGAAGACCGGTCTTTATTCCACCCTTGCCAACCCCGATCAGAAGGCTGAAATCTCGATTTCAGAAGAGGCAGGCTGGCGTTATCAGGACGATCTGATTTCGACCGCCCTCACCTATTTCCACTACAACTTCACCAATCGCCTTTATACGCAATCCATTCAGGACCCTGCCTCGGGCGCATTCTACACCACCAATATCAATGCTGGTGGCATGCACTCCGATGGTTTTGACGCCGAATTCGGCACAAGGCCCTTTCATAATGTCCGCCCCTATGTCTCGGTCGAATATCTGCATGCTGTGACGGATAGCAACATCCCTGCCGGGTCAGGTACGGGTGCGGATTATGTGCGCAGTGCAGGCAAGAAAGCACCACAGGCTCCTGACTGGCAGGTCGGTTTTGGCCTCGATTATGATGACGGCAAGCGCTTTGCGAATTTCAACCTGAAATATGTCGCCCGCCAATATGCGACGTTCATGAACGACCAGAGCATTCCCGGCTATGTGCGTATGAATATCGGCCTCGGTTATCGCTTCCCGAAAGTCAGCATCTTCAAAAGCCCGGTCCTGCGTCTGAACCTGCAGAATATCAGCGATAACCGCTATCTGAACTGGATCCAGTCGCCGCAGGCCAACGCCAACGCCACAACCGGCGTCTTCGGCAAGACGATCGCTGGCTCGGCTCCGAGCTACAAGATCGCCTCTCCGTTCGCCGCTCTGGCAACATTGACCAGCGACTTCTGAACTTGGGACCTTCACCTGATATTCCCTCCAGGTAGGGAATATCAGGGATTATATTTACACCGAGACCAGCAAGAGACATCCAGCTTTACGTGCGGCGCCCGCCGCGCAAGAGCATGAGAAACCCGATAGAAAACGAGCAGCCACAGCTGGCTCGGCCCAGGAGGTCTTTCCCGTTACTCTTGCGCGGCGTCGTGCAGTGACCGTCTCGTCACCCGAAAATCCCTATACAGACAAGCCTCTACCCGCGCTCTTGCGCTGACATCACTATGTCTACGTCCAGAGAGGGCGTTGGCTGCGCCAGCTGAGATTAGGTGACTTGCAGGAACCCAACTCATCGCCTCATCATGATCTGCGATATCTGTCAGGGCTGCAGCCATAGGTTTTCGAGAAAGCCTCGCGAAAAGCGCGTTCCGACAGATAGCCAACTCTTGCGGCAACCGACTCAATCTTCATCTTTCGATCCGATCTGAGCAGATCGGCAGCAAAGGCCATGCGCCAGCCTATCAGATGCTCCATCGGCGTCATGCCGACCAGCCGTCGAAAACGATCAGCGAAAGCCGAGCGCGACATGCCAACTTGCTGGGCAAGCCCGGATACGGTCCAGACCATCGAAAGGTCATCATGCATCAACTGCATTGCCCTGTGAATTCTGGTGTCACCCATCGCCCTCAGCCACCCGGCGCCGTCGATCCGGGCATTGTCCCTGATCGCCTGCCTGAGGGTCCGTATCATCAGTATCTCTGCCAACCGGTCGACCGTGGTCGACGCACCGGGCTCGACGCTTAAAATCTCGTCACGCATCATCTTCCGAACCTGACGCGACAAAGTATCGGCCTCACTTGCGGACACATGCAGGATTGGCGGCAATTCCTGGAACAGCAGAGGGGCCTCCGCCGATATGAGCGTAAAACAACCGACCACAAGAGAAACGCCTGCGCCTGTATTCTCCTGATATTCCAGGGTGCTCGTCTCCTGCCATGTCGCAAGCTGGGATGCGGTCAACGGCGTTGTGAAGGCGATCTCGGCATCGCTGCGAAGATGAAAACGGGAGGCAGCAGGAAAAAAGAGAAAATCTCCCTCGCACAAAGTGATGAGCGGCCCTTCGTCCTGATTGATGAGGCACTGCCCCTCCATCACGGCCATGAAAACGGCATGCTGCTTTGGAAAAGCCAGACCATAGCGCCCCGCCAGGGTGATACGCCCCCACACCTCCCCTTGCGTTCTGAGAGACAGGAAGATCCGGTCGAGCAGATCCATTCTACAACGTCCCCTTCACTGAGTGACATCTGGCGCTTTCAGCCGGATTTCTGGATATATAGGGATATATCCGCCAGACCCTATCGATAAGGTTGAGCTCTCACAAGCTGGCAGCACGAAGGAAGACGCCAATCGCTCAGCGCGATCCGCGGCTTTCGCATGATGCCCCTGACGGAAAGAGCTTCACCATGCACACGCTTTACAGCCGCATCGACAAGGCGATGACCGCCATCGCAGCGCATTCGGATCGATATTGTTGTTGCGTCCTCAACGAGCAGGGCCAGGAAATCCTGTTTTTCCGAAGCACCGAAATCCTGCCCTGCAGTGAGGGTTTCAGCCGTGCAAAGGCTGTCACAGCTCATGCCTTTCAGCTCGACACGCAGACGCTGCTTGCCCTGCCGCAAATCACAGGGGCCATCAAGGACACACGCTACTGCTTTCTTGCGGGTGGACTGATCTCTCACAGCCCGACCGGCGAAACGCTGTTCATCGGGCTGTCAAGCGACAAGCCGGACAGCGATCACACGGCAGCACAGGCTGCTGCACAGGCCCTCACCTCCACGGAGATATCGTCATGACCAGCATTCTTATTACCGGCGCCGGAACAGGGTTCGGCCGCATGCTCGCCTTTTCCCTCGCGCGTCGCGGCCACAGCGTGCATGCCAGGGTTGAAATAACCTCGCAGGTCGGCACCTTGCGGCAGGAGGCCGAGGCACTGGGGCTGACGCTCGAAGTCTCGAGGCTCGACATCACTTCAGTTCGTGACCGAGGACGTATTCTTCGCGAAGATTTCGATATCCTCGTCAATAATGCCGGTATCGGTCAGGGCGGCTCGCTCGCCGACATGCCCGACGATATTTTGCGCGAGCAGTATGAAATCAACTTCTTTGCAACGCTCGCCCTGACGCGTGAATATCTCCATGCTCGCAGGAATAGCGGGCCGACACGCATCGTTTTCATGTCGTCCATTGGCGGTATCCTAACCGTTCCGTTTGCAGGTGCCTATTGTGGCTCAAAACACGCGCTAGAAACGCTTGCGCAATCACTGCATCAGGAATTCGCCGAGCGCGATGTTACCATCGCCACCATCAATCCGGGCCCTTATCAGACGAATTTCAACGACCTGATCATGGAAGGGCCGCGCTACTGGCAAAGCGAGAACGATCTCTTCGATTACAGCGCGCTCAGCTTCGACATGCCGCAATACAAGGACGATCAGGATATCGAGACCATGGCCGATATCACACTCGATCCCAAATCACGCTTCCGCAATATCCTGCCACGCGAACTGGAACAGCATATTCGCGAGCAGGAACAGGCAGTCTGGAACTGGTAATCATGTGAGGTCAAGTTGTTACACAGGCGGGTCAGGTCTCAGCGGGTCATGCTCTAGAAAGCAAGCCAGCACTTCAGAGACCACAAAAGGCTGCAACCTGTCTTGGCGAGCGAGAAACAACGCGTGGATTCAGGCGCGTTTTCTCTCGCACGCCAACGCGCAGCATGGCTCCCTCGCTTGGGTTCGAACCAAGATTGGCGGAATCAAAATCCGCTGTCCTATCGATGAGACGACAAGGAATAAGCTGCAGCAGGTCACACAGCGAAACCGCCGTGCGGGCATGCAGTATTTCGTTGATTAGTGCTAGGGGCACGGATCTGGCACAGTTTGACACGATATGACTCGTCTCGAAACGTGCCGGGATAGACCGCAGCGAACTAATGCCTATCAAGGCCAATCTTCAAAAAACGGCGGTTTTCTGCGGGTGAGGATGGTGGGTGCGACAGGGATTGAACCTGTGACCCCTGCCGTGTGAAGGCAGTGCTCTACCGCTGAGCTACGCACCCATCCTGCGGTGACGCGTCTCTAGCAAAGGGCAGGAGACGCGACAAGATGCAAAACGAAAAAACCTGATCAGAAGCCAAACATATGATCGAGCGAGAAGCCGCCTGCCCCGTTTCTCTGGCCATGATAGCCAAACAGGCGGCATGACATGTCACGAATCAGCACGTAGCCGCCAATCCCTGCCTCAGCGAGTTTTTCGGCACCGAAAATCTCGTGCGGCCAGACCATGAACGACCCTGACGGATTGATGCTTATCTTGCGGCGCTCCAGCTCCACACCGGCGTTGGAATAAAGATGGAGGATGGTTTCCGAAGCCTCCGTCCCCTCTACCGATGCGGGATGGATAAGGCAGGAGAAGCTCTCATGCCCTTCCTGACCCAGCTTCAGGAACAGGCGTGTCGTCAGACCCGGCGGCGGGCCGGAATAGGATTGCGGCTCGGAGCGCCAGGTCATGAGCGTATTGAAGATATGACCGCCGAAACTCGTCTCGGCTGAGTGGCCGTTCTCACGGTTCTCGTAGCGCATGAGGGCATGCATCCAGCCATCGCCTTCGCCGCCATCGCGAAAATCATAGACAAGGTCCGCATGACCGGCACGATCGGTCAGTTCATGCAGGGCAATGGCTGTCTCGTGATTACGCGGGAGGTTGCCGAGAAATTTCTGTCCGACCAGCGTTCCTGACTCGTCGAAGATATCCAGCCGCAGCGGCAGGCTGGTGATTTTTTCCGACATCGGGTTTGGCTGCACGACGCTCGTGAAATGCCGTGGGTCGAGAATGGGAAATGGCAGGACGAAGCCGCGCCCCATCGATTTTGGAAGCTTGCGCAGCGACGGCTCGGGCGACAGATCGCGACGCTCGACATTGAGATGCGCAATACGTGTCAGGGCGCCCTGGGTAATTTCGTAGCGCGGCCGGACAAGGTGGTTGCCCGAACGCAGTTCGAGCTGGGCTGGCCAGACGATGCCTGTCACCAGCGCGCCCACATCGAGCGCATAGGTCGAAAACGGCCCAACCGCCACAGGCACCTCGAAATGCTTTTCCTCGCCCATCTGATTGATGGTGATCGCCCCGGCAGGGATCGGCGTTGCATGGCTGTTCTGAATCCAGAGCACCAGCTTCTCACCGTCACGGGGCGCAGGAAGCGTCGCAAAGCGCGGCGACGGCCAGGCATTGGCATCATGCGTGACCGAGAGGCTCGGCTCGCCGTTCTTGCCATAGGTATCGAGTGCGTATTTCACGACATCATGCCCGCGCGCGCCGAGAACATGAATGAAAAGCTGCCCACAGAATGCGGGCAGATTGAAGCGCTTCCGGATGACAGCGCTATCCACCACGATGCCGGCAGGCGCGTCGGGCACTTCTTCCTGCCACTCGGCCAGAATGACGCCATTCTCATCGTAGAGGCGCATCCAGTAACGCACATCGACCGCGTCGTAGTTGCACCAGTAATTGGCCGTCACCAGGCGTGTGCTGAAGCGTGAGTCTTCGCGAAAGAAAGCGAAATTCGTCGCAAAATTCAGCTTGTCGAGATAATTGCGCGGATTGCTCAGCATCCAGTCGGGCAGCTTTGCGGGCTCGAGCGAAAGCACCTGCTGGTTGGAATGTGTCACGCGGGCAAGGCGCGACAACATTTTTTCATGCTCGAATGACAGCGCCAGCACAATCGTCGCATCACCCGCGGAGAGGTCTGTCAGGGCATGCTTTGTGCCACCCAGCCCATCCGGCTGGCCAACCTGCTCGCTGTCATGCGTATAGACGCCTGCGTTTGGTTTCAGGCCCGGATAAAGCGCGACCAAAGTGCGCAGCCAGTTAGCCGGGTCGTAAACCGCGAAAGCGCCCCCTTCTGTCAGTGTCGTTTCCAACCTCCTGAGGGCCTCACTCGCCACCGGATGGGCAAGCGCCTTGTAGAGGATGTTTCCGCCGCCCTGAGCGTCGAAGGTGATGATATCGAGCATGGTCGTCCTGTACCCGTTTTCTTTATTACGGACCCCGCCACTCCTGCTTCAGAGAGCGAGACGCCGAATCATTTCATCTGCCCCTCTGCCGGTATCGTCAAGCGCCGTTACTGACCAGGGGGCCCATTTACCAGTAAAGGGACGAACGCGGTCGGCTTCTGCCAGAGTGCGCACAAACGCTGAAATCCGGCGCGACCGACCCGGCAGATCGATAATCATGACAGGCGCATCGGTTGCAGCGGCTTCAGACATCATCGAAACGCTGTCGGTTGTCACCGCAATGGCGTCTGCACAGGCCAGCAGCCCGTGATAGGGGTTCTCTCCCTCCCCGTCCCAGATCCAGGCAGGATGCGCGGCGAGCCTTTCCTTCAGCACATTCAACGCCTCCGCGTCGGTGCGGCGCGACGGTGTCAGAGCAACGGCAACAGGGGCGCTGTTCATGATCGTGATCAGATGATCGGCGAGACCTCGTGCCTCAGTAACTCCAAAACCAAAACGGCCATTGGCGCCGCCAATCAGCACACTCAGCAGAGCCCTGTCAGGCACAGCCAGACGCTGCTGCCATTTCGCCCGTGCAAGGTCGAGCTTCGCCCTCGTCACACCATGAAGCGCTGTGCGCACCGACACGATATTCGGCCCGGCGATCTCATCATGCACATTGGCGATAATCAGATCGAAGTGACGGGCCGCCATGCGCGGGTTCTGGATCTGCACCAGAGGCAATCCCGTTCGCTTTTTGACCGCAGCGGCGACTGCGCCCCCCGTTCCGCCGACGCTGACAAGCAGCCGCGTCTCTTCGGGCAGCTCGATTGGCGCGGTTGCACGCAATGGCGCAGGACAGAACCGGGTGGGGATACGCTTCCAGAATCCCTCAATACGGACCGGATGGAAATGCCATTCCAGTCCCGCCCGTTCGACAAGACCGCTCGCCTGGGCGCGCATTCCGGCAAAATCTTCAGCAATGATGGCTACACTCATAACTGAACAATTCCTTCACCCGCAGAACTTTGGCAAGAAGCAGTCATGACCGAAGCTTTCTCGACCGACACACCACTTTTCGACCCTCTGATCATCGCCGGACTGAAACAGGTCGGTATCGACAAGCCAAACGAGGTGCAGACGCGCGTTTGGCCGGAAGTGCTGAGCGGCAAGGATGTGCTGCTGATCGCACAGACCGGCTCAGGCAAGACCGCCGCTTATGCGGCGCCAGCGTTCCAGCATCTGCTTGCCTCCAAGGACACGCGTCAGCCGGGTGCGCCCCGTGTACTGATTCTGGCCCCCACACGTGAACTCGTCACCCAGATTGCCGGAGTCTGCCGCCAGATCGGCAGAAGACTGGCCTTCCGCACCCGCCTGCTCTGCGGTGGCCTGCCGAAAGATGCCCAAGTCGAGGCTCTGGCGGAGGGCGTCGATATTGCCGTGGCGACCCCCGGGCGGCTGATCGATCTTCTCATGAGCGGCGCCTGCCGGCTTGATGCCACGACGATGCTCGTGATCGATGAGGTCGATCAGATGCTGGATGAAGACTTCCTGACCGCCATGGACGAGATCATCCCGCATCTTCCGGACAGGCGTCAGGCCATGCTGTGCTCGGCAACACTCCCGGCTGCCGGGCGGGCTCTGGCCAATCGCCTGCTCTACAAGCCGGTCACACTCGAATTCGCCACCCAGACCGTAACGCCGCGACGCATCAAGCAACGAGCAATGTTCGTCGAGACGGAAGAGAAGCCGGCTACGCTCACCCGGCTGTGCGCCGAGACAGAAGGACGCCAGATCGTCTTTCTGCGCACGAAGGCGTCGGTCGACCAGATCGGCAAGCTTCTGCGCAAGGCGGGACTGTCCATCGCCGTGCTGCATGGTGACCTTGCCCAGGGGGCAAGACAGAAAGCAGTCGACGCGCTTCGCGCCGGGCGGGCTCAAATTCTGCTGACCACAGACGTTGCCGCGCGTGGGCTTGATATCGATGACGTGGCTCTGGTCGTGAATTACGACCTGCCAGAAAAAGCCGAGACATATGTTCATCGCATCGGTCGAACCGCCCGCGCAGGCAAGAGAGGTGCCGCACTTGCCTTCTGCACGCGAGATGAACGCGTATTGCTGCGCGCCATCGAAAAAGAGATCGGCTATCGCATCAGCATCGTTTCCTGAGAGGGCTGGCCTTGAGGTTTGTCATGACAGGGGTCTAAACTCTTCGTTATGACCCCTCCCAAGGCCCGACTGATGGACAGCGTCGCGATTCTGGAAAAGCTTATCGCGTTCGACACGACAAGCCGGAACCCCAATGTGCCGCTGATCGAGTGGATCGAATCCTGGCTCGATGCGCATGAGGTGCCCTATTCGCGGCATCGCGGGCCGGAAGACGGCAAATGGAATCTGCACGCCATTCTGGGGCCTCAGGAGAAGGGCGGACTCGCTCTTTCCGGCCATGTCGATTGCGTGCCGGTAGAGGGACAGGACTGGTCGCGTGATCCCTTCACCCTGACCGAAAAGGACGGCAAGCTTTACGCACGTGGTGCTGCCGACATGAAGGGCTTCGTCGCAGCCATGCTGGCGGCCGTCCCGGCTATCAAGGCGAAGACACTCAGCAAACCCGTGCATCTGTTTTTCACCTTCGATGAAGAAATCACCTGCAACGGCGCGCGCTATCTCATCGAAGACGTGAAATTGCGGGATCTGATGCCGGATTTCTGTGTAATCGGTGAGCCCACGCTACTCTCGCCGATCATCGCCCATAAAGGGCGCTTTACCATACGCGTGGACATCAAAGGCCGGCCGGCACACTCGTCACAACCGGCGCTGGGCGCGAATGCCCTGCATGCTATGGGGCGCGCCATCGCTGAAATCGCTGCCATGGCCGATGAATTCGAGCGCGACGGCCCGCATGTCAGCGGCTTCGAACCCGATCACACAACCATGCAGGTCGGGCTCGCGCAGGGCGGCAGCATTCTGAACATCGTGCCCGAACAGGCGAGCTTCGAGATGGAATGGCGCGCTGTTCCGGGCGACAGCAATGAAGCGATTTTTGCGCGCATCCGCCATCGCCTCGCTCCTATCGACCAGGCCCTGCGTGACGCCTGGCCTGAATGCGGTCTGGAGTATACCGCCCTCGTCGACCTCCCCCCTCTGGCACTGCCTGAGAGCGCGCCTCTCGTTTCACTGCTCCAGCAGATTACGGGCCGCAACAGCGCGGGTTATGTCTCGTATGGTACGGAGGCGGGCATCTATCAGCAGGCAGGGTTGCCGACCATTGTCTGCGGACCCGGTGATATTGCCCAGGCCCATAAGCCCGATGAATGGATAGAGCGCGACCAGCTGACGCGGTGCGAAATCATGATCGAGCGCCTCGTGCGACAGGTGTGTCTGGCTCCATGAGTTGTGGGGCTTCACCGCGGGACCATCATCCGGTGCGCAAGCGTCGCCAGCGCCTGCTTCCCACGCTCGCCCTGCCCCGCCGTCTGCCAGACTTTCCCATCCTGATCGAAACGCCCGACCTTACCCCCTGGGAAAAAGGCAATAACGGCATCGCTGGCGTCATTGAACGCGATAGCGGTATGCCAGGCCCCGAGATAACCGTAGTCTCTCTTATTCACGGTAATGAGTTTGCCGGGGCGGCAGCTTCAGACCGCCTGTTGCGCGAGGATATCCGTCCGATTTGTGGCGTGCTGCGCTTTGTTTTTGCCAATATGGCAGCGTTCCGGCGTTTCAATCCCGAAAATCCCACAGCGTCGCGTTTCATCGCTGAAGATCTCAACCGGGTATGGTCGCATGACCGTCTCGACCTTCCCCCCGGTTCTGTCGAGATGGAACGGGCAATAGAATTACTGCCGATCATTCAGCGCAGCGATCTGCTTCTCGACCTGCACTCCATGCTCTGGGAGTCAGCGCCGCTCTTCATCTCGCCTCAGACCGAGCGCTCCATTGCGCTGGCGGGAATGCTCTCGTCGAGATCGGACACTCAGTTCCTCACCCTCACCGATCTCGGTCATGTGGGTGGCGCCCGTCTGATCGAGCATGAGCGATTTATGGCTGCCTCAGGCGCACCTGCCAGCGTTTTGCTTGAAGCCGGACAGCACTGGCGCCCCGAAACGGTAGAAATCAGTGCCCGTGTGATCAGGCAATTTGTCGATAATGCTGCTTTTCTGCATTTCGGCGCACGACATACCGACAACGGTGCTGCGCATCAGGCCACAGTGACCGATAACGTTGTCGCAAGAAGCGCGAGCTTTGCGTTCACTGAGCCCTATCAGGGCGGCCACGTGATCCAGTCGGCAGGGACGGTTATCGCCACCGATGGCGAGGACGAAATCTGTACGCCCTACGACCATTGCGTGCTGATCATGCCCAATCTCTGTGTCAGGCGCGGCCAGCTTGCCGTGCGTCTCGCACGACGTCTCTGACAGCCGCCCCGGTCACGGGGCGACTGGCGAAGGTCTCTCTCAGGCGCCGGGATAAGCGACGTCGTAGATCGGGAAGCGACGGCAGAGCGTCTTGACCTCTTCATGCACGCGCTGCTCGACGGCATCCTGCGCATCGGTGCCGAAAGCGCTCAGAACCTCATCGATCATGCGGGCAATGGTGCGGAACTCTTCCTTGCCAAAGCCACGCGAGGTCGCAGCCGGGCTGCCGAGACGGATGCCCGAGGTGACAAAGGGCTTTTCCGGGTCGAACGGAATGGCGTTCTTGTTGGCCGTGATGCCAGCGCGCTCGAGAGCGGCTTCGGCGATCTTGCCTGTCACCTTCTTGGGGCGCAGATCAACAAGCACCAGGTGGCAGTCGGTGCCGCCGGTCACGATGTCAAAGCCACGCACAACCAGCTCTTCCGCCAGAACGCGGGCATTATCAGCAACCGCCGTCTGATAGGCCTTGAACTTCTCACCCTGCGCTTCGCCGAATGCCACGGCCTTGCCAGCGATGACATGCATGAGCGGGCCACCCTGCAGGCCGGGGAACACGGCCGAGTTTACCTTCTTGGCAATATCGGCGTCATTGGTGAGCACGATGCCACCACGCGGGCCGCGAAGGGTCTTGTGGGTGGTGCTGGTAACAATATGAGCGTGGGGTACAGGGCTCGGGAACAGACCGGCCGCGACCAGACCCGCGAAATGGGCCATGTCAACCATCAGATAGGCGCCGACTTCATCGGCAATACGACGGAAGCGGGCGAAATCGATATGACGCGGATAGGCCGAACCACCAGCCACGATGATCGTCGGCTTGTGCTCGCGTGCCAGACGCTCCATTTCCTCATAATCCAGCGTGCCATCTTCGGCGCGTACGCCGTACTGCACGGCATTGAACCACTTGCCGGAATAATTCGGTGCTGCGCCATGGGTCAGGTGACCACCAGCGGCAAGGCTCATGCCAAGCACAGTGTCACCCGGCTTACCGAGCGCCATGAAAGCCGCCTGGTTGGCATTGGCGCCCGAATGCGGCTGAACATTGGCGAATTCGACCCCGAACAGGGCCTTGATGCGTTCGATGGCAAGATTTTCGACGCGGTCGACATCGACGCAGCCGCCATAATAGCGCTTGCCCGGCAGGCCCTCAGCATATTTGTTGGTCAGAACCGAGCCCTGGGCTTCCAGCACGGCAAAGGACGTGATGTTTTCGGACGCGATCAGTTCGATCCCGTCCTGCTGGCGCACCAGCTCGGCATTGATGATCGCCGCGACCTCTGGATCGGCCTCATTCAGGCCGCGATGAAAGAAATCGTGCTGAGCGGACATGTTCTCGCGAGTTGACATTCTTTTCTCTCCCAGAGGGGGCGCGCAGACGCACAAAATGGCGTATCACGAACGCCAATATCCCAGATTTCCCCCCGCCGCCAACCCGTTTAGCGCGCGTGACACGTTTTAGAGGAAGACTGAATGCCCCAGCCCCTCGCCGCTCTCTGGCGACGCAAACCGATCGATAGCGGTACGAATGACACCGCCGAACATGGCATGAAGCGCGTTATCGGCCCGTTTGCCCTTATCGCGCTGGGTGTCGGGACGACTGTCGGGGCCGGGCTTTTTTCTCTCACAGGTATCGCCGCAGCCCATAATGCCGGGCCCGCCGTTATTCTGGCTTTCGTGGTTGCCGCCATTGCCTGCGGCTTTGCCGCTTTCTGCTATGCCGAGCTTGCCAGCATGATTCCCGCGGCGGGATCGGCCTATTCTTATGCCTATGCGACTCTTGGCGAACTGGTCGCCTGGATCATCGGCTGGGATCTCGTTCTCGAATACACAGTTGGTGCCGCTGCGGTTGCGTCGAGCTGGTCGAGCTATCTGTCTTCCATTCTCGGGCAGTGGAACCTCCACCCGGATCCGAGATGGATGGCCTCGCCCATGACCATGGTAACGCTGGCCGATGGCAGCTCAGCCCATGGCTGGATCAATCTCCCCGCCATGGCGGCGCTCGTTCTGATCGTTCTGCTTCTGCTGCGCGGCATTACCGAATCGACACGCATCAATGCCATTGTGGTGGTGCTCAAGCTCTCCGTCATCCTGGCATTCATGATTTTCTGCACGCCCTATATCCAGAGCGCGCATTATACGCCGTTCATTCCCCCCAATACGGGCGAGTTCGGTCATTTCGGCCTTTCCGGGATCATGCGTGCAGCGGGCATGATCTTCTTTGCCTATCTTGGCTTCGACATCATCGCGACCACGGCACAGGAAGCGAAACGGCCTGAGCGCACCATGCCGATCGGCATTCTGGGCAGTCTGATGATCTGCACCATCATCTATATCGCCTTCGCCTTCGTCCTGACCGGCGTCGTCGATTATCGCCAGATGGAGAATGATGGCAGCCCGGTTGCTACAGCCATCGACGTGACCCATCTCTTCTGGCTGCAGGGTGCGCTCAAATTCAGCATCCTGTTCGGTTATACCTCGGTGCTGATGGGCCTCATGATGGGTCAGGTACGCGTGTTCTACGCCATGTCGCGCGACGGGTTGCTGCCCGCCATTTTCGGTCGCCTGAGCCCTCGCACCCGTGCCCCCGCCGTCTCTCACCTGATCTTTCTTGTCGTCACCTGCCTTCTGGCCGGGCTCGTGCCCATTTCGGTACTGGGCAATATGACCTCCATCGGCACCTTGCTGGCCTTTGTCCTTGTCTGTGTCGGTGTGCTGATCCTGCGTATCCGTGAGCCGAACCGCCCCAGGCTTTTCAAGGCGCCGGGCGGTCTGATCATGCCGATCTGCGGCATCATCAGCTGTGCCGTCGTCATGTTTTCGCTCGATAGCCTGACCTGGCTGCGGCTTGTTCTGTGGCTGATTGCCGGGCTGGGCGTGTATGCCGCCTATGGCTACAAGAAAAGCAAACTCACCACCGGGGAGCTGTCTCGATGATTACTGGCGCCTATCCACTTAGTCGCGCCCGCCGCAACCGCTTTGACGGGTTCACCCGCAAGCTGGTCGCTGAAACCACGCTGACGACCGACAACCTGATATGGCCGATCTTCGTATGTGACGGTCAGAACACGCGGACGCAGGTCAGCTCCATGCCTGGTGTTGAACGCGTCAGTATCGATTTGCTGGAAAGTCATCTTGAGGAAGCTGTGGCGCTCGGCATCCCCGCCGTCGCCCTTTTTCCGATCACCCCACCCGACATCCGTGATTCGAAGGGGCGTGAGGCCACGAACCCCGATAATCTGATGTGCCGGGCAGCCCGCGAAATCAAGCGCCTCTATCCCGATCTGGGGCTAATCGGTGATGTGGCCCTCGATCCCTATACCGACCACGGGCATGACGGGCTGATCGAGAATGGGTATGTCGTCAATGATGCCTCGGTCGAGATACTCGCCCTTCAGGCCATGAACCAGGCCGCTGCAGGCATCGATATCATTGCGCCATCCGATATGATGGATGGCCGCATAGGCGCCATCAGAGCAGCACTCGACAAGGCGGGCTATGAAAACACCCGTATCATGTCCTATGCCGCGAAATATGCCTCGGCATTTTACGGTCCGTTCCGTGACGCGCTTGGGTCGGGCGGCCTGCTTAAGGGCGACAAGAAGACCTATCAGATGGACCCTGCCAATACTGACGAAGCCCTGCGCGAAGTGGCGCAGGATCTACAGGAAGGCGCCGATATGGTCATGGTCAAGCCGGGCATGCCTTATCTGGATATCATCCGGCGTGTGCGCGACAACTTTGCCGTACCGACCTTCGCCTATCAGGTGTCAGGCGAATATGCGATGCTGATGGCCGCCATACAGAATGGCTGGCTCGATCGCGATCGCGCCATTCTGGAAAGCCTCCTCGCCTTCCGGCGCGCCGGATGCAACGGCGTACTGACCTATTTCGCCGTCGAAGCGGCACGGCTTATCGCGCGCGGCGCATGACCCTCACCCGGCAAGCAAGAGGCCATGCGGCCCATGCTGCCGGGCTCGAAGCTGAACGACGCACAGGCGCGTTTCTGCTTAAGAAAGGCTGCTGCATTCTCGCGACGCGATGCAGGACACCCTATGGCGAAATCGATCTCATTGCGGCCTCGCCAAAGAGACTTCTCTTTGTCGAGGTGAAGCAGCGCAGGACCCTTGATGAGGCCGCGTTCGCACTCTCACCTGCCCAGCAGAAAAGGCTGTTACGCGCAGCCGAATATCTCATTCACAAAAACGCTCTGTGGTGCCGGGAAGAGACGCGCTTTGACCTGGCCCTTCATGACATGTCGGGCGGAATGCGCTGGATTCCGGATATCCTGCGGTCCTGTTGAACCGCAAAGTCGCGCAATGAATACGCGACACGCGATGCCTTTTGCAAAAGGCATCGGAACGATCAGTCTGTAGAGGAAAAAGCGAGAGGGTTTGAAAGGATATCCCGACAGGGAATCCTGACAGGCTACGCCAGATCAGCCGTGACGGCGGGCATGATGCGCCTTGCCGCTCACCGGAGCCTTTGCATGGTAGACGACGGTGTGAACCAGCGAACGACGCGACGGCATGGCAGTGTGATGCGCAGCAGCCTGATGGATGGCCGCAGCATGATGGCTATGGCTGACAACGGGGCGATGATAGACTGGGGTGGCGGTCAGTGCGTCGAGGGTAAGCTTGGAGGCTTCCCAGTCGGTGATCTCTCTTGCCTTGGCGTCGGAAGAAGCGAAAGCGGCTCCCGCAACGACAACTGAAGTGACAAGCTTGAGAACCGAAAGACGCCGCATTTTTACTTCCCTCTGAATGACTTCAAGCAGGTTATGCAGGAGACGCTGAGGGCAACAAGAGGCGAAGAAGCAAATTTTTCACGAGAAATTCTGACGTTGCATTACTGCCACAGTTTGGGTCAAAACGGTGGCAGAACGCATAATTTATGGCATAACCAAGGCAGGATCAGACCACTTTTTTGGCGATATTCTTCTCTTCGAAAAGAGACTCCAGTTCGCCGCTCTGGAACATGTCGGTCACGATGTCACAGCCACCGATGAACTCGCCCTTGACGTAAAGCTGGGGCACTGTCGGCCACTGCGAGAAATCCTTGATTCCCTGGCGGATTTCCGCGCTTGCCAGCACATTGGCCGTTTCGAAATCCACACCCATATGGCCGAGGATCTGGACGACACGAGCCGAGAAACCGCATTGCGGGAAAAGCTTGTCGCCCTTCATGAAAAGCATGACAGGGTTGGCGTCGATAAGCTGTTGGATCTGCTGGAAAATGGCTTCTGCCATGGTTCACTCCTGTTCGCGAGAGCCGCGTTGGGTCGATAATACGCGATTATAGACCCAACAAGTCTCGATTGTCAGGGGGTTTGTGTTTTCAGGGCCAGAGCATGCAGCTCTGTCCCCATACGCCCGCCAAACGCATCATAGACCAGCTTGTGCTGGCGCACCCGCGGCAGCCCCGCGAAAGCAGCGCTGACCACGGTCGCAGCATAATGATCGCCATCGCCTGCGAGATCCTGAATCTCGATTACCGCATCAGGCAGAGCTGCCTTGATGGTGCGCTCGATTTCTTCTGCACTCATGGGCATGGATCAGCGCTCCATCAGTTTGGGGAAGAAGGCGGCATTCACCTCACGCATGCGCTCGGCAGAAAGCGACATCCCGTCCTTGAGAACAAGATGAGTGCCCCCCGTGCGACCGAGATGACGAACAGGCACGTGAGCCTTTTCAGCCTCGTCGATCAGCGCAGCTGCATGCTTCGTGGCAATCACGTAGCAGGCCTGATCCTCGCCGAAATAATAGGCATGAAGGCTTGTGCCGTAATGCGGCTTGTCGAGATGACAGCCGACGCCACTTGCCATGACCATCTCGGCAACTGCCACGAGCAGACCACCATCGGCGATGTCATGGCAGGCTTCGACGCAGCCCTTTGCAATCATGCGACGCACGAAGTCGCCATTGCGGCGTTCGGCGTGCAGGTCGACAACGGGCGGCGCACCCTCTTCACGATGGCAGATTTCACGCAGCCAGAGAGACTGGCCAAGCTCACCGCGAATTTCACCAATCAGCACGAGTTCAGCGTGATCGGGCATGCCCAGGCCGATAGCCTTGGTCACGTCCTCGATGACACCGATCGCACCGATCGCAGGGGTCGGCAGGATCGGTTGGCTCAGTCCGCTCGGATGGCTCGTCTGGTTGTAGAGCGAGACATTGCCGCTCACGACCGGGAAGTCGAGCGCACGGCAGGCCTCACCCATGCCCTTGATGGCATCGGCGAACTGACCCATGATTTCCGGCTTTTCAGGGTTGCCGAAATTCAGGTTATCCGTCACGGCCAGAGGCAGGGCGCCAGTTGCCGTGATGTTACGCCAGGCTTCCGCCACGGCCTGGGCCCCACCCGCACGCGGGTCGGCCTGGCAATAGCGCGGTGTGCAATCCGTCGTCATGGCGAGACCGCGCTTCGTACCCTCGACACGCACTATCGCCGCATCCGCTGCACCTGGACGACGAGCTGTCTGGCCACCGACGCCACTGTCATACTGGTTCCATACCCAGGCGCGCGAGGCGAGATCAGGGCAGCCCAGCAGGGTCAGCAGCGCGTGTTCGACACCAGCCGGATCGGCCACTGTGCCCAGACGTGCCGGAGGCTCGGCATGGGTCATCGGACGATGATAAAGCGGTGCTTCATCAGCCAGAGGTGCAAGAGGAATATCCGCCTCGACCTTGCCCAGATGCTTGACCGTGATATGCGCCGTATCCGTAAGAACACCTACGATCGCGAAATCAAGGTCCCATTTCTCGAAAATGGCACGGGCCACATCGGTACGTTCGGGCTTGAGCACCATGAGCATACGCTCCTGGCTCTCGGACAGCATCATTTCATAGGCAGTCATGCCGGTTTCGCGCTGCGGCACATGGTCGAGATCGAGCTCGATGCCCACACCGCCCTTGCCAGCCATCTCGACAGCCGACGAGGTCAGACCGGCAGCGCCCATATCCTGAATGGCCACGATCGCGTCAGTCGCCATCAGCTCAAGACAGGCTTCGATCAGGAGCTTTTCGGTGAACGGGTCACCCACCTGCACCGTCGGGCGCTTGGAGGCAGCATGTTCATCGAATTCGGCCGAAGACATGGTGGCGCCATGAATGCCATCGCGACCGGTCTTGGAGCCGACATAAACAACCGGGTTGCCGATACCAGCCGCTGCTGACAGGAAGATCTTGTCCTGCGACGCGATGCCAACGGTCATGGCATTGACCAGAGGATTGCCGTTATAGGCCGGGTGGAAATTAATCTCGCCACCGACCGTCGGCACGCCGACGCAATTGCCGTAACCGCCAATGCCGCGCACCACGCCGTCGATCACGCGCTGCGTGACAGGCAGGCTTGGATCGCCAAAGCGAAGCGCGTTCAGATTAGCGACCGGACGGGCCCCCATTGTGAACACGTCGCGCAGAATACCGCCGACGCCGGTCGCCGCACCCTGATAGGGTTCGATGAAGGACGGGTGGTTATGGCTTTCCATCTTGAAAACGGCCGCAAGACCGTCTCCGATATCGACGACACCAGCGTTTTCACCCGGTCCATGAATGACCCAGGGAGCCTTTGTCGGCAGCGTCTTGAGATGAACGCGGGACGATTTGTAGGAGCAATGCTCGGACCACATGACCGAGAAGATACCCAGCTCGGTCAGGCTCGGCACGCGGCCCATGATGTCGAGCACCTTCTGGTATTCCTCAGCGGAAAGACCGAAGCGCGCGGCGAGTTCAGCGTTGACGATCATGCTCATGCGACGAGACTCTTCACCAGACCCGAAAACAGCGGCACGCCATCTGTCGCACCGAGATCGGGATCAACCAGGTTTTCAGGGTGCGGCATCAGACCGCAGACGCGCTTGTTGGCGCTCAGAATACCGGCAATCGAACGCTGGCTGCCATTGGGGTTGCTGATGCGGCTTGTCGCATCGAGACCACCCTTGGCGCAGACATAGCGGAAGGCCACACGATCTTCGCCTTCAAGGCGATCAAGCTCGGCTTCCGATGCCGTATAATTGCCATCGCCGTGGGCGAGTGGTGCACGGAAGACATCGCCCTTCGCCCAGTCACGCGTAAAGGCCGTATCGCTGTTCTCGACGCGAAGATAACCGTCCTGCGACAGAAAACGCATTCCGGCATTGCGCAGAAGCGCACCCGGAAGAAGCTGCGCCTCAGTCAGGATCTGGAAACCATTGCAGACGCCAAGCACATAGCCGCCACGTTCGGCAAAGGCGCGCACTTCGCGCAGGATCGGCGAATGGGCGCCCATGGCGCCAGAACGCAGATAATCGCCGAAGCTGAACCCGCCCGGAAGCACGATCAGATCGAGGTCAGGCAGAGACGTGTCGCGGTGCCAGAGCATGGTCGGTGCCTTGCCACTGACGAGACGCAGCGCCTGCTCCATATCGCGTTCGCGATTGGTACCCGGAAAGACGACAATACCCGCTTTCATGGTTTGCCTCCCTGAGCCGAACACGGATAGGAGTCATGCAACGCCGCAAAGACGGCTTTCCCTACCGGATATTTCAGAACGTCCTGATGCGCCTTGAGCCAGGAGATGACCTTGCCGCGCATGGCATCGGTGGTCTCGGCATCAGGCACGCAGAAACCAGCAACCGTGCTGGCGTCGCCATTGCTCTTGGCATTGAGCGCGGAAAGCGCGCCTGAATCGGCCATACCAGCGATATAGGCATCGCACACGGCCTTGCCCTGGGGCTTGGAGCAGATCTGGCCGAAGCGACCAGCCTGCATGGGTGAGAGACGATGCTCATCGGCCTGCGCCACACCGGCAAGGGCGCCCATGGGCAATGCAAGCGCAATTGCCGTCAGGAAAGCCTTTTTCGGCGTCATCCAATGACCTCGACTGCAAAATCCTCGATCACCAGATTGGCCAGCAATTCGCGAGCCATGGCTTCGCCCTGTTCCAGCGCTGCAGAGCGGTCTTCAGTCGCGATTTCCAACTCCATGGTCTTGCCGACGCGCACTTCACCGACATTGGCGAAGCCGAGTACTTCGAGCGCATGACCGATGGCTTTGCCCTGGGGGTCGAGCACGCCTTCCTTCAGCATGACATTGACGCGAATTTTCATTGCATAACCTCCGGTCCTTTAAGATCGCCATTCCCTGCTTCGGGCAGGATGCCCAGGCGGCGAGCCACTTCCTGATAAGCTTCCTCGACACGGCCCATATCCCTGCGGAACCGGTCCTTGTCGAGCTTCTCGCTCGTCTTGGTGTCCCACAGGCGGCAGTTATCGGGTGAAATTTCGTCGGCAAGAACGATGCGCATCTCGTCGTTTTCCCACAGGCGACCAAATTCGAGCTTGAAATCGACAAGCTGGATGCCGATGCCCTGGAACATGCCCGTGAGGAAATCATTGGTACGCAGCGCATAGGCGTTGATCTCGTCGAGATCCTGCGCATTCGCCCAACCAAAAGCCGTAACGTGCTCTTCCGACACCATCGGGTCGTTGAGCGCATCGTTCTTGTAGTAATATTCGAGGATCGAGCGCGGCAGACGTGTGCCCTCGGCAAGACCAAGACGCTTGGCTATCGAGCCAGCGGCGACGTTGCGCACAACCACTTCGAGGGGGATGATCTCGACTTCGCGGATCAGCTGTTCGCGCATGTTGAGGCGACGAACGAAATGGGTCGGGATGCCGATTTCATGCAGGCGAAGCATGAGGTGTTCGCTGATGCGATTGTTCAGCACGCCCTTGCCAGTGATGATGCCCTTCTTCACGCCATTTCCGGCGGAAGCATCGTCCTTGAAATACTGAACGAGTGTTCCCGGTTCGGGTCCCTCGAAAAGGATCTTGGCTTTTCCTTCATAAAGCTGACGACGGCGTGCCATGACGATCTTTCAAAAAAGGTAAAACGGCGTTGCCACGCATATAGCAGCGCAGCCCCGCCGTTCATACCCATGATCGCGCCGTTCTGCCCCCTTTGGCGGGGGCAGGACCATTACTTGGCTGCAGCCGCTTTTTCACGTGCTATCGGAGCAAATGTTCCGTCACGCAGCGATGCTTCAAGCTGTTCCAGCGAACGGCCACGGGTCTCGGGCACATAGCGCAGGACGAAGAAGAAAGAGAGCGCATTCACGGCAGCGAACAGCCAGAACGTCCCACCGGCACCAAGTGCCTTCACCATGCTGAGCGTGGTGAGCGAGATGATGAGATCGGCGCCCCAGTGGCTGGCAGCAACAAGGCTCATACCCGTGCCACGGCAGGAAAGCGGGAATACTTCGGCACCCACCAGCCAGATTGCGACAGAAAGGCTGCCGACGTTGAAGACCACGTAGCCCACGACAGCGGCGGCGGTGACGAATGCACCCCAGCCATGGGTCTGGCCCGTGAAGAACATGAAGCCAAGCAGCACGAGCGATACGACCGCACCGGGAATCATGCGCAGCATGAGGGTACGACGCCCCCAGGCATCAACTGCCCAGCCACCGAAAGCGACCGTACCGACCATGGAAACACCCACGGCCACAGAGGTCAGAAGCGCAGAGGACTGGCCAAACCCGGCATCGGCGAAAATGGTCGGTGCATAATACATGACCGCGTTGATGCCCGTGAGCTGGCAGAGCAGTGCGATACCGACAGCCGCGATGGTGGCCGGACGCACCCAGGGCTTGAACACTTCGGAAAGCGGCGCCTTCTCGTCATGCTGGTCCTGGATGTCCTGCAGCTCCTGATCGGCTTCCGCATCGCTTTTACGCACGCTGCGCAGCACTTCACGCGCCCGCTCGAATTCGCCCTGCATGGCCAGCCAGCGCGGGCTATTGGGCAGGAAGAGCATGCCGACAAACAGAATGACAGCAGGAATGACACCAAGGCCGAACATCAGGCGCCAGGAGTAATCCTGAAGCAGATAACCGGTAACAAAGGAAATCAGCTGACCGAAGGCAATGGCAAACTGGAAGGCCACCACGAGCGAACCACGGCGCTCCGGAGGTGCGATCTCGGCAATATAGATCGGCACGATCTGGGACGATGCACCGATGGCAAGACCAAGAATGAGGCGCGCAAAGGTCAGGACAAAGACCGAATGCGCGAAAGTGACGATCACCGTTCCGATGAGGAACAGCGTCGCGGCAGCAATGATCGTGCGGCGACGACCCAGCTTGTCAGAGAGAGGGGCGGCCGAGATACAGCCGATCAGCGCACCGAGAATAACCGCCGAGGTGACGATCTCGGCACTCTCCGTCGTGAGCTGGAACTGCGGCGTGAGCTGCAGCAGTGCGGCGGAGATGATGCCAGTGTCATAGCCGAACAGAAGACCGCCGGTAGCGGCGATCACGGCAATGAAATTCGTAAGGGCGTGCCCTCGAGGACGTGGTGTGGAAGCCATTTCGAAGCCTTGGTTTTGGAGATCGTCAGATTTGCATCTTAGATTACAGCAAGGTTACTTCCACACGACAATGCGACAAGGTCAACACCCAATATGTGATCTTAACCAAAAATCTTGTTGAAAATGCGGTCTACGGCAACAAGATGTCGTGTGCTGTCCATTGCTTCATCAAGGATCTTCGCATCGACGCGACCGGCAACTTCCGGATCGCGGTCGAGATTCTCGCGGAAGCTGCGCCCGTCAGGCTGGCCAAGCTTGGTCCAGGTCTCCATCGCGTTGTGCTGGACGATACGATAGGCATCCTCACGCGAAATACCCGAGCGAGCCAGAGCCAGCAGCACTTCGCCTGAATGCACGACACCGCCGAGCGATTCGAGATTGGCCATCATGCGATCCGGATAGACCACGAGCTTGTCCATCATCCCGGCCAGACGCATCAGGGCAAAATCGAGACCGATTGTCGCATCGGGGCCGATATTGCGCTCGACAGCCGAGTGGCTGATATCGCGCTCATGCCACAGGGCCACGTTTTCAAGCGCAGGCACCACGTGCGAGCGGATCAGACGGGCAAGACCCGTCAGATTTTCTGAGAGCACCGGGTTGCGCTTGTGGGGCATGGCCGAGCTGCCCTTCTGGCCGGGATGGAAGAACTCTTCCGCCTCGCGCACTTCTGAACGCTGCAGATGGCGCACTTCAACGGCCAGACGCTCGATGCCACTGGCAATCACGCCGAGCGCGCAGAAAAACGCGGCATGGCGATCACGCGGGATCACCTGGGTCGAGACGTCTTCAGCAACGAGGCCGAGACGGTCGGCGACGAAATCTTCGACGCGCGGGTCGATATGAGCATAGGTGCCGACAGCGCCCGAGATGGCACAGATGGCAATTTCCTTGCGGGCTGCCAGAAGGCGCTCACGATTACGGGCAAATTCGGCATAGTGACCCGCAATCTTCAGGCCAAAGCTGGTAGGTTCCGCATGGATGGCATGCGAGCGGCCGATCGTGACCGTATCCTTGTGAGCGAATGCCTGCTTCTTGAGAGCGGCGAGTACTGCGTCGAGATCCTGCAGAAGGAGGTCGGTCGCCTGAACGAGCTGCACCGAAAAGCAGGTGTCAAGCACGTCGGACGAGGTCATGCCCAGATGCACAAAACGGCTCTCCGGCCCGATTTTCTCGGCAAGCCAGGTCAGGAAGGCAATCACATCATGTCGGGTAACGGCTTCGATCTCGTCGATACGCGCGACATCTGCCTCGGAGAAGGCAGCCATGGCGGCATCGCCGCGCTCACGAATGACCTTGGCGGCCTCTTTCGGCATGTCACCCAGTTCTGCCATGGCTTCACAGGCCAGAGCTTCGATCTCGAACCAGATGCGGTAGCGATTGATGGGCGACCAGATAGCGGTCATTTCGGGGCGGCTGTAACGAGGCACCATGGTCGGGCAAACTCCTTGATAGGATCGACGCAACACGCAAGGACGGGTCGAAAAGAGGCCCCCTCTTACCTCAAGATGCCGCCGGGGAACACTCTTTGATCGGGCCGCGCCAACGCACGGAGCGAATTGCGCTCGATCGGCGCTTTCTCTAGCATTGTTCGGATTGAGAAATTCTGGAGGTTGATGTGGCGCCTGATCTTACCTGGCACGCCCTTATTGCGCTTGCACAGGTCGTTCTGATCGACATCACCCTCGCGGGAGATAACGCCGTTGTTATCGGCATGGTCGTACGGGGCCTGCCAGCGCAACAAAGGCGCAAGGCCATTCTGGTCGGTGTCGCTGCGGCGGCTCTCATGCGCATCGCACTCGCGCTTGTCGCCTCACGCCTCTTGTCCGTACTCGGCCTCACCCTGGCAGGCGGCCTGCTTCTGCTCTGGGTCTGCTGGAAAATGTACCAGGAGTTGCGTCATCCCGAGGAAATGTCGGGAGAGGCCAAAAGCGGGTCATTGTCCAAGGCGATTTTCAGAATCATCGTCGCCGATCTCTCGATGAGCCTTGATAACGTACTGGCCGTGGCTGGTGCCGCCATGGGACACCCTTACGTGCTTGTGACTGGCCTCGCCTTCTCTGTCGTGCTGATGGGAGCTGCGGCGACGCTGGTAGCCAATCTGCTGAACCGCTACCGCTGGATCGCCTGGCTCGGCCTCGCCATCGTCGCCTTCGTCGCGTGCGAGCTGATCTATAAAGGCAGCATGGAGGTTGCGCATCATGTCGCGGGTTAAGGCATTTCTCCTGACCGGATCGCTCATTCTTCTGACAGGATGCAGCTCTCACGCCCAGGAGCAGGAGACGCCCTCCGCCGCCTCTGAGGCCCTCGGACAAAATGATTCGGCCCCCGAGAGCCTTGCCTCCCCCTCCGGTGCTGCGAGCACGGATGTCGCGACCCGTCTCGATCAGTGGCTCGCGCTCGTTCAGGCCACGACGCCGCCCAGCGCCAGCGCCTATGCCGATTTTCTGGATCAGACGCCAAGCTGGCCCGAGCGCGCTGTCATGATGGCCCGCTATCAACAGGCACTGGCCACCCGTGCAAGCGATGCAGAACTCCCGCAGCTTTGCCCGCGTGAACCCCTGACAGCCGTACAGGCTTTCATGCGCTGTGCGACGCTCCTGCCCGATGCTGCCAGCCAGGCCCGACGAATTTGGCGCAACGGGGCCGACCGCGAGACTGATTCGAGCCTTATCCTTGCAGAATACAGTGCGTCACTCACACCCGATGATCACTGGGCCCGTTTCCAGCGCCAGATCCGCACGCGACAATTCACCGCAGCCGGGCGGCAGGTCTCCCTTCTGGCGCCACAACGTCAGGCGGGTGCTCGCGCCCTGATCGCCCTGCAATCCAACGCAGCCGACGCCGCCTCGCAATTTGCCGCCCTTCCCGCTTCACAGCGTGCCGAACCCCAGATCATGATCGCGCGTCTGAGGCAGCTGCGCCGCGCCCCTGATCTCGATTCAGCCTATGCGCTCTGGCAGGAAGAAGGCTTTGCAGGGCAGAAGCGCGCGCCGTCATCCGAGTGGACCAATGAACGACTGGCTCTCGCCCGCTCCTTCCTGACCCAGGGCTCGGTGCCCCAGGCGCGGGCCCTGGCCGATGATACAACGCTTTCGACAGGCTCCACCTCGCGGCTCGAGGCCTCCTTCCTGCGCGGCTGGATTGACCTGCGCTTTCAGAAGAACCCGGCCCTGGCGAGACCCGCCTTTGCTGAGCTGTCGCGACAGACCAGCCTGATCACGAAGAGCCGCGGTTATTACTGGCTCGGGCGCAGCTTCGCTGAAGAAGGCATTAGCAGCCAGGCCAGCGCCGCCTATCGTCAGGCGGCCACCATGCCGACGACCTATTATGGTCAGCTGGCGTTGGCTACTCTGGGCGGTCATGATGATACGCTGATTCCGGGTGGCAGCGATGTGGCCGGCCTCGCCACGGCGCTCAGCCGTCTTCCCGCCCTGCAGAGCGGCGGCATCTCACGCGCGGATCTGATCGAGGCAGCGCGGCTGCTTCATGAACGTGGCGATGACGATCATGCCCGTGAGTTCCTGATGCTCGGCTATAGCGCGGTGCAGGACGCCCCGGGCCAGGCCGCTCTGGCCCGGTTTGCGCTGTCTATCGGGTCACTGGAGCCCGCTGTCTTTGCTGCCCGCCGCACAGGCAGGCTGGGTTCAGCGCTCTATCCGGAAGGCTGGCCGGTTCTCGATGCCGCCCAGGCGGAGGGAGACTCCCTGCCCCATGGTCTGGCACTGGGTGTCGCCCGTCAGGAGAGCAGTTTTGACGCGCATGTCAGCAGTCCTGCGCGTGCTATCGGCCTGATGCAGCTGCAAACCGGCACAGCGCAGGATGTTGCCCGTCGCGCTGGCCTGAGCGGCATCGATACCAGCGCCAGTGGATTGCGCGACCCCGCCACCAATCTTGTTCTGGGGCGCACCTATCTGTCGCAGCTCATGACGCGTTTCAATAATGTCGTCCCGCTGGTTCTCTCGGCCTATAATGCCGGGCCTCACCGCACCGATCTCTGGCTGGCCAGTCAGCCTCTCCCGCAGCCCTTGACCCAGGCAGGCATGATCGACTGGATCGAGGGCATTCCTTACGAAGAGACACGCTCCTACATCCAGCGTGTGGAAGAGAACATGGCGCTCTATCGGGTTCTGGAGAAAAACTCCCATGGCTGATGTCCCGGCAGTTCCCCGCTCTCTTAGCGATCAGGCCAGTGAGGTGCTGCAGGCCTTGCGCAGCCGGGGCGACCGTCTCGTCACTGCTGAAAGCTGCACGGGGGGACTGATCGCAGCAACCCTGACAGCCCTTGCCGGATCGTCAGACGCGGTCGAGGGAGGCCTCGTAACCTATTCCAACGCCATGAAGATGTCGGTGCTCGACGTGGCCGAAACGACCCTGGCATCGCATGGTGCGGTCAGCGAGACCGTGGCGGTCGAGATGGCGATGGGCGCGCTGGGTTGCGCCCAGGACGCGACGATAGCGGTGGCGGTGACAGGCATTGCCGGGCCGGGTGGTGGAACAGAGGCCAAACCGGTTGGCACTGTCTGTCTGTGTGTCATGCAAGGCGCAAAGACACCCCAGCGTGAAACGGCTCACTTCGCGGGAGATCGCGAGGCGGTGCGTCTCGCAACAGTCAGCCGGGCCTTCGAGATGATTCTCAAGGCACTTAGCTGAGCTGAAAACACCCGGCCATGCGCGGCCGGGTGCATCGGGTAACAAGATCAGTTATCGATCTGCTGAACCACCTCAAAGCCTTCAAAGACCGGCGGGCCAAGAGTCAGGGGCTTATTGCCACCGGCGCCGGCATGAGCCTTGCGGAACTGCTCAGACTGGGTCCAGGCCTTGAAGGCTTCCTGAGATTCCCAGACCGTGTGCGACGACCAGAGAATATGGTCATCCTTGACTGGCCCGCGCAGCAGCGCGAAGGATTTGAAACCGGGTACGGTTGTCAGCAGCACTTCACGGTCGAGCCAGCGCTGGCGAAACGCGTCTTCGCTCTCGGGAAGAACCTGAAACCTGTTCATTGCGATATACATCGACGATACCTTTTTGACTTCATGATGAACCGGGCAGAATGAGATCATGCGGCAGCAGAAATGGCCGCCCAGTCTCACCGTGATGCCCCAGAACCGTATCAGAAAGACCGAATACGTCCGAGAGCATTCTGGATGTAATGACCCTGTCGGCGGGGCCGGATGCATAGACTCGCCCCTGATCCAGAACCACGATACGATCGGCAAAGGCAGCCGCCCAGTTCAGGTCGTGCAATATGGCCAGACACGCCCCACCCTTGCCACTATGCGCCCGTGCCAGAGACAGGATGAGTCTCTGACGGGCGATATCCTGCGCCGAGACAGGCTCGTCCAGCAGCAGGTATCCCTTTTCGCTGCGCCAGCGCAGCTGAACCAGAACGCGCGCCAGATGCGCACGCTGGCGTTCTCCTCCAGAAAGCGTCGTGACATCGCGCTCAGCGAAAGAGGCAAGACCAACCTCGCCCAGCGTCTGGTCGACCAGCAGGTTCAGCCTCTCCCGGGCCCCAGCCCCGTGCCTCTCCGCCACGCCGAACCGGGCAAGCTCTCCTACCGAGAAGCGGGCCTCAAGGCTCTGGTCCTGCGTGAGCATGGCCCTTTGTGCAGCAAGTTCACGGGGCGAACAGGTGCCAATGCCGCGACCGTCGATCTCGACATACCCCTCGCAGGGGGCGAGCAGCCCCGCTGCCACACGCATGAGAGTGCTCTTGCCTGCGCCATTCGGGCCAATCACGGCAACAAACTCGCCCGGCGCGACAGTCATGGCGACCTGATCGAGCAAGGCCCTGCCCTGACGCCTGACGGTGATGTCTCTCAGCATGAGTGTCATGCCGGAATATCCTGATCGCCGCGACGCATCAGAAGCCAGATGAATATCGGTGCCCCCAGACCTGCCGTGATGATCCCGACAGGCACGTCAGACGGGATGGCAATCAGACGGGCCAGCGTGTCAGAAAGCACCAGAAGCAGAGCCCCCAGCAAGGCGCTGCCGGGGATGAGAAAGCGATGATCCGGCCCGCTGGCCAGCCTGACCAGATGCGGCACGATGACACCGACAAACCCGATCACCCCAGAAAAAGCGACGGCAGGACCGACAGAAAGCGTAACGGCGACAAGGCAGAGAAATTTGACCCGCCCCACGCGACACCCCATGAGGGCGGCATTCTCTTCCCCCAGAAGCAGCAGATTGAGTGGCCGCGCGAGCGCCATCAGCAACACGAGGGAAGAGAGCGTAAACGGTGCCAGAATTTCGATTTCCTGCCAGCGCACCCCGGCCAGACTACCCATCGTCCAGAAGGTCAGATCGCGCAGGGCGGCATCATTGGCGCGATAGAGAAGAATCCCCGTAGCGGCAGAGGCAAGCGCACCCAGCGCGACCCCTGCAAGAACGAGGCGCGACGTCGACACCCTGCCCTGACGTGTTGAAAACCGCTGGAGAATGCCGGTCATGACACAGGCACCGAGCATTCCGCCCGCCGGTATGCCCCAGCGCGCCATGACCCCTGGACCGAACCAGATTACCCCCTCGACGATCATGACGGTCGCACCGAGTGCGGCGCCGGAAGAGACACCGATCAACCCGGGGTCAGCCAGTGGATTGCGAAACAACCCCTGCATCACCGCCCCTGCGGCCCCGAGCCCCGCCCCGACCAGCACAGCCAGCACGATGCGTGGCAGCCTGATGCCGAGCACGATCAACCTCGAGACAGCAGGATTATCGACACCGCCGGGATGGATACCAAAGCCGGTCGCGCCAGACGCCAGAGAGAGCAGTACGCTGGCAACCAGCGCCAGCGAGAGAAGCGTAAAGGCGGGCACTATGGGGAGACGCGAGACGCTCATGCAGGCTGGGTATGGCTCACGATCTGCTGCGCAAGTTCGAGCGCAGCTTCTGCCGTACGTGGGCCAAAGCCAAGCAGCTTTTCGCCTTCCATATCGATGATGGCTTTCTTCTGCCCGGCTGGAGTCAGCATGACAGCCTCATCGGCGAGAAGCGCATCGCGCATGGCCTGCCCACCCTGGCTCATCATCAGGATCACATCCGGCTTGAGGGCAATCAGAGCCTCGCGCTCGAGCGCCTTGTAGCCCTTCATGTCCGCACCGGCATTTGTGGCGCCGGCAAGGGCAATGATGGCATCGGCGGCGGTACCCGTGCCTGCCGCCATCGGACGCCCGTTCACCACACGCATGACGAACAGGACACGCGCCTTTTTGGGGTGGAGTTCTGTCCAAGCCCTGAGTGTGCGCAGCTGGTTGTCAAAGCGCACGACCATTGCCGCGCCCTTTTCCTCTTCCCCGATAATGCGGGAGAGTGTGAGCATGCGGTTGCGCACACCGTCGAGCGATGGCGTTGCATCGACCATCACGATCGGGGTGGAAGATTCCATCACCTGATCGATCGCATTCGCCGGACCCGAGTCATTCATCGCTAGAACAAGGTCGGGCTTGAGCGACAGAATACCCTCGGAAGAAAGCTGGCGCATATAGCCGACCGATCTCTTCTCGCGCAGGGCCGACACAGGATAGGTCGAGGTGATGTCGACCCCGATAATGCGATCTGCGGCACCAAGGGCATAGAGCGTCTCGGTAATCGTGCCGCCAATCGAGACAATGCGCTGCATCGACCCCAGCGTGACCCGCCTGCCGCGGCAATCCTCGATCTGGACACTGCGTTTTTCCCCCGCCCGGGCCGAACGCGCGGCTGCGCTCGTCACGCCGGTTGCAAGGGCGGAAAGCCCGAACTGACGCCGACTGAACAATCTGATGCTCATGAGCCCTCCCTCATCCCTGCTGTCATGGGTCGCTGGCTGTTGCCTCTTTCCCTCACCTGACGCGGCGGAGCTTTAAAGGAAGTTTTTACACCTTGCAAGTGAGAGTCATTCTCAATAATCACTCGCACCGTTCCATTAACGTTTCGTAGGGCCGAACTGATGATCTCAACCCGCCAGGTGCTTTCCCTGTCTTCCGCGCTTGCCATGATCACCCTCCTTACCGGGCCTGCGCAGGCTCAGGATCGTGACACAGGCATCCAGGACCAGACCAAGGCAGGACAACGCAGCGCCTCCAGCAGCAGCACGACAGGCACGACAAAACCTGCCGGGGCGGTACGGAAACAGGCGACAAGCACAGGCAGGTCATCATCGGGTGATATCGCGCTTCCCAGCGTCAAGGTGCATGGCGACAACGATCTGGTCGTGCCCCAGGCAAGCGCCACACTGACCCGCAAGGACATGCTGCGCGTCAATCCGACCGAGCCCTATATGGTCCTGACCGGGCTGCCTGGCGTGTATTTCGAGAATGACGGCTCTCCGTCCCTCGCCATTTCCATCCGTGGCATGCAGGATTTTGGCCGCGTGAACGTGATGGTCGATGGCGCGAGGCAGGATTTCCAGACAAGCAGCCATGGCGCCAATGGCAGCGTCTATGTCGATCCCGCCCTGCTGGCTGGGCTCGATGTGTCACGCGGCACCGTTGCGACGGCTGATGGTGCAGGCGCCATCGCCGGTGTGGTGAACATGCATACGCTCGGCGTGGACGACATCGTCGACTCAGGCAAGCGCTATGGTGTGATGGCGCGCGCGCTCGGCGGCTCAAACAATTATGACGGGTCGGGCATGGTCGGCGCCGGCGTGCGTGTACGCCCCTGGCTCGGTATTGCCGCCGCCTTCAGCATGCGCAGCTCCGGCAATTACGAAGATGGTGCAGGCACCCGCATTCCTGACACCTATCAGCGCATGCAGTCGGGTCTGTTCAAGATCGATATCAAGCCCGGCATGGATCAGAGCCTGACGCTCGGCACGGTGATCTATCATAACCAGTTCGGTCAGGGCACCGAGGGCATTGCAGGCGCCAACAAGATCCAGAACAACCAGGGTAATATCGAATATCGTTTTACCCCGCACGACAACAAGCTCGTTGCCCTGCACGTCAAGGGCTATGTCGTCTCCACGGGGCAGGATAACGCGATGCCTTCCTATCGCGCGCTCACCATCGCTGCGGCCAACATGACCAAATACAATCTGACGACACTCGGCTTCGAGGCCGATAACACGTCGCAGTTCGGTCTTGGTCCGGTTCTTGCCTCACTGAATTACGGTGGCGAGTATTATCACGACAAGGTCGATACTAAGGACCAGACAGGCTATGCCGGATCGACCCCTTCGGGCGGACGTGGCGTCGGCAGCGCCTTCACGCAGCTCGCACTTAACTGGAAGATCGTCCAGCTGACCGGTGCCCTGCGCTATGACAGCTATCACGCATCGGGCAGCGGCGTGAATCTCGCCTCGGGCTTCACCTCCGTCGCAGCCGGTGCCTTCCACAGATCGAGCGGTTCGGATGCGGTCAATCCGAAAGTGACCCTGGCCGTCACACCGGTACACGGGCTTCAGCTCTATGGCAGCTACGGCCTTGGTTTCCGCCCGCCTGCCATGACCGAGCTGTTCATGGCCAGCTCACATCCCGGGCTCAGCTTCCTGAATTTCATCCCCAACCCGAATCTCGCCCCTGAGCAGACCTATGGCTGGGAACTCGGCGCCAAGCTGCATTATCGTGACGTGCTGATGGATGGAGACAAGGTCGAATTCGACGGCGACTATTTCGATACACGCATCAAGAATTACATCGCCCAGACCCGCGTGATCGGTCGCCCGGCCGCAGGGTCCTATATTCCGACATACGGCTATTTCTACCAGAATATGGCTGGCAATACCTTAACCCATGGTTTTGAAGGCCAGGCGAAATACGACAACCGCTTCGTCTTCGCGACCCTGTCCTACACCAACACCACGACCAAGCTGCCCTATGCCGATTACACCGGGTTTGGCGCGCTCCTGACCACGCCACCGCGCTCGGTTCTGGCGGGCACGGTCGGTGTGCATCTGCTCGACAACAAGCTTTCCATCGGCGGCCGCATCCGTGCAGCCACCCAGACGCTCGGACGCCCATCGAGCGCAACAGCGCTATACCCCAAGCAGGGGGGTTATGTGGTGTTCGATCTGTTCGGGTCCTACCAGCTCACCAAACAGATCCAGATGTTCGTCAATGCGGATAACGTGACCAATCGCCGCTACTACACCAGCGCCATCTCGACCATCCCGAACCAGGGACTCACGGTTATGGGCGGTCTGAGCTTCGCTCTGTCGCGCTGATCTGTCACAGTAACGTTACGTGCCCTTGTATAGGGGCACGGGCTGCGGCAGGAGCGGATCAAAAAGCAAGGATCCACTCTCATGCCCGCCACCGAAACGCACTCGACCCAAACCAGCCTGGAAGACAGGCTGGGGCGCTGGGTCAGGCGCTATCTGCACGGGTTCTGGGGCATGTTTGTGCTCTTCGTGCTCAAACAGGGATGGGCCTGTCTTTTCGGCGGGCTCCTTCTGGGGGCCATTCTCGCCTCGCATTATCTCTGGTCGCCGCATTGGCCGATACATCGCTATGATGCGCTGTTCATCTTCGCTCTGGTGACACAGGCCCTGTTTCTGCTGTGCGGTCTCGAGACGCGACAGGAGGCCATGATCATCCTGGTCTTTCATCTGACCGGCACCGCCATGGAGTGGTTCAAGGTATCTGCGGGGTCATGGGCCTATCCCGAGCCCGGTTTTTTCAAGCTCATGCATGTCCCGCTGTTTTCCGGTTTCATGTATGCCTCGGTCGGCAGTTATATGGCGCGCGTCATCAGGGTCTTCGACATGAGCTTCGTGCCCTATCCGCGCTTCGCTCTCTCCCTGACACTGGCGCTTGCCATCTACGCCAATTTCTTCACGCATCATTTCCTGCCCGATCTGCGCTGGGGGCTGGTTCTGGCCACGCTTGTTCTCTATGGCCGCTGCTGGATACGCTATCGTATCGTGGGCACGCATTTCTGGCGCATGAGACTGCCACTGGCAGCCTTCTTTTCAAGCATCGCCCTCTGGGTTGCAGAAAATATCGGCACGTTTACCGGCACCTGGCTTTATGCCCATCGGCACTTCACCTGGGTGGTGCATCCGCAGAAACTGGTTTCATGGTACCTGCTGCTCTATGTGGCTTTCATTACCGTCACCCTGCTCCTCCGCCCCGACAGGGCGGCCGCTGACAGAGCATGAAACGACGCCGACACAACAAATTGGGCCGAACGCGTCTCATCCTGACGACGGGCATGATTATCGCGGCGGGTCTTGTCTGCCGCCTTGCCCCTCTGGGGCTTGATCCGTTTGCGAGAAAATGGAGCGGCTCGGTCTTATGGGGCGCGCTTTTCTGGTGCCTCGCCGCCTTCGTCGTGGGGGGCGACAGACGGTTGTCGCGACTGACGCTCGCCATGTTCGGCTGTTTTGCGAGTGAGACACTCAAACTGGTCCATATCGCACCTTTGGATACCCTGAGAAGAACTGCCGCTGGTGGCTTTCTGCTCGGACATGTCTTCTCCTGGTACGATATGGCGGCCTATCTCGCCGGTATCATTCTGATGGAGCTCGCAAGCGCTATTTCCGTAGTGAGAAGACGGTCTCGTCCATAGATCATCCGGGCAATTGCGTCACACAATCCGCCGCGGTTCGTGAGAGCGGTAAAAGACAGAACAATGACAGCAATATGACTCTTTTATTTCGGTAACGATTTAATAAAACCATAATACTGCATAACAGATTATGTCGATATTTACTGCCCGTAATTCGATCACGAAGCGAAACGGCCCCAATCGATGAAACTCAGACTTAGCCTTGTTCTTTCCGCCAGCCTTCCGGCGCTGCTGATTGCCGGACATGCGACGAACAGGGCTCATGCTCAGGATAGCGCCCCAAGTCAGAAAGCTTCCGTCACTGGCAAGACAACCAGTCATGCGACAGACAAAAAGCCGGTCCGCCAGAAAGACAGGACAAAGGCGCGCTCGAACGCTGTCGATGCCAAGACCCCTGAGTCGATCATCGTGCTCGGCGCCGGTCAGGCTCGCGAAACACAGACGATCTCGCGCACGGCCATTCAGGAATACACACCCGGCACCAGCCCCTTCAAGGCGCTCTCGAAACTGCCCGGTGTGATGTTCACCTCATCAGACCCGCTGGGTTCCTATGAATGGTCACAGCAGATCATCATCCGCGGTTTCGATCAGAGCCGTCTCGGCTTCACCTTCGACGGCGTGCCGCTGGGCAATCTGGCCTATGGCAATGATAACGGTCTTTCGATCGGGCGTGCTCTCCAGACGGAAAACAATGGCCCTGCAACCCTGACCCAGGGCGCAGGTGCAGTCGGCGTTGCCGCCTCGAACGACCTTGGCGGTGCACTGCAATTCACCTCGATCGACCCCTCCGACAAATCCGGTGCCGATGTGAGCGGTACGATCGGCTCGGCGTCAACATGGCGCACCTTCGCGCGTATCAATAGCGGCCTGCTCAAGGGGGGCGGCAAGTTCTACGTTTCCTACAATCATCAGGATGCGAACAAGTGGAAGGGCGATGGCGTTCAGCGCCAGGATCAGGCCAACGCCAAATTCGTCCAGCCTCTGGGCGAACATCTAAAACTGACCGTGTTCGGCGACTGGTCCAAGCGCGCTGAAAACGACTATCAGGATCTCTCCCTCTCCCAGATCAAGACCTATGGCTATAATCTGGACAATATCACCGGCAATTATGCCCTCGCCAAGCAGATTGCCTATGCCTATCAGAACGGGACTGCCTTCCCCAAGGGAATCGAAAACCAAGATACCGTTTATTATAACGCAGGTGGCCTGCGCGAAGACGCGCTGGGCTATGGCAAGCTCGATTTCCGGGTCAATAATCGCCTCTCAGGTTATGTCATGGGCTATGGCCATACGAATACCGGCGAAGGTGTATGGGTCACGCCTTACACCGCCACACCGGCCCAGCTGGGAGGGTCACCCCTCTCCACACGCACAACAGAATACGACATCCACCGTGCCGGGTTTATCGGCAGCCTGACCTACAAGATTGCCAATCACAGCATTGAGGGTGGTTTCTGGTTCGAGAACAACAATTTCAATCAGGCACGCCGCTTCTATCCCCTCGCGCTCGACGGATCGCCCTCTTCCATCCACTGGTATCGCGACAACGCCTTTGCCACGCAGTGGCAGAGCGCCTTCAACACCAAGACCTATCAGGTGCATCTGGGCGATACCTGGAAAATCACGCCAAAGCTGAAGGTCAATTACGGCTTCAAGTCGCTGATCGTTGACAATACGGCGCGCGCCATGAACGGCAATTATCTCGGCACACCTGTCGCCACGGCCTATCCGTCAGGATCGCTGAATGCCAGCAATGGCTTCCTGCCGCAGGTTGGCGCAAATTATCGCTTCAACCATAATCACGAGATCTTCCTCGATTACAGCCGCAATATGGCGGCCTTTGACAGCGCCCAGACATCCGGGCCGTTCTCGACCACGGTGGCAGGATTCCAGGCGCTGCAGGGGCGTCTGAAGCCTGAAATGTCGAATACCGAGGAACTTGGCTATCGCTATCATACCAAAACCTTCCAGGCGACGGTGACCGGCTATTACGTTCAGTTCGAAAACCGCCTTCTTTCGGTGACGCAGGGCGTGGGCATTCAGGGCAATGCCTCGGTTCTCTCGAATGTCGGTGGGGTCATCTCCCGTGGCATCGACACTGCCGTGAACTGGCAGTTTGCTCCAAACTGGTCGATCTTCGCTTCCTATGCCTTCAACAACTCCTTCTATCAGGACGATGTGATGGCGAATGGTACGGTTTCCGCCGCAATCAAGGGCAAGAACGTGGTCGGTATGCCGCGCAACCTCGCCAATCTGCAGCTCGGCTATGACGACGGCCAGATCTGGGGCAACGTCCTTATGCAGATCCAGGATCGTCGCTACTACACCTATACGAACGACGCCTATGTGCCGGCCAACGACGTGTTCAACCTGAATCTCGGCTACCGCTTCAAGAGCCATAATTTCTGGCTGCGCGGGCTTGATACCCAGATCAATGTCTCGAACCTGTTCGACAAGCGCTATGTCGCGACAGTGGGCAGCAACGGCTTTATCAATTCCGACCCCTCGGGCACGTTCCAGACCCTTCAGGCCGCGGCCCCGCGCATGGTATTCTTCACCATCCGCAAGCATTTCAACTGAGAGACGGATCAGCCAGCATGAAACCCAGCCGACGGCATTTTCTCAATCTCGGTGCTGCCGCCCTCGCTGGGGCCATGCTGCCTGAAAACCTGAAACAGGCTCTGGCCATTCCAGCCAATCGGGAAACCGGCACGATCAAGGACGTCAAGCACGTTGTTATCCTGATGCAGGAAAACCGGGCTTTCGACCATTATTTCGGCACGCTGCGCGGTGTGCGCGGCTTTGGTGACCCACGGGCAGAACGCCAGGCTGATGGCAGTTCGGTCTTTGCCCAAAAAGACGAGAAGGGCCGGGCTATCTGGCCCTTCCTCTTCGACACTGTGCATACCTCTGCCGCCTGCCTGAAAAGCCTCGACCATAGCTGGAAAGGCACGCAGGCAGCATGGAATGAGTGGGATAGCTGGGTACCGCACAAGACACCCATGACCATGGGGTATTTCACCCGCAAGGAAATTCCCTATTACTATGCCCTGGCCGATGCCTTCACGATCTGCGACGCCTATCACGCCTCGATCTTCGGGCCGACCAATCCAAATCGTCTCTATTTCTTCACCGGCACGAACGGGCTCGCCGTCGGTTCAGCGGGCAAGCAGGCAGTCGAGAATGTCGATGACGGTAACTGGTCTGCCGACATGGCCCATGACAACCCGAAATTCACGCCTTTCGACTGGACGACCTACCCTGAACGACTGCAAGAGGCCGGTGTCACCTGGAAATTCTACCAGGAATACGACAATTTCGGCGACAACCCCCTCGCCTCGTTCCGCCAGTTCCGCAACCTCGACCGCAACGACTGGCGCTATCTGAACGCCCGCGCCATCGCCCCCGGCTCGAACAAGGAGAACATGCACGAGCTTGAAGGGCGTTACCTTCTGGATGCTTTCGAGCATGATGTTGCAGGCGGCACCCTGCCACAGGTTTCGTGGATCGTTCCGCCAGCTGCCCTGTCGGAACATCCCGAAGCCCCTCCCGGCTTTGGCGAGCATCTGATCTCGAAACTCATCGACATCTTCGTCCGTCACCCCGAGACCTGGGCCAAAACAGTCTTCATTCTGAATTACGATGAGAATGACGGCTTTTTCGACCATGTGCCACCGCCTGTCCCTGCGCTTGCGGGGCAAGGCAGCACGACTGTTTCATCCGCAGGTGAGAGCTATCATGGCGAGCCTGTGGGTCTCGGGCCGCGCGTGCCTGCGCTGATCATCTCTCCCTGGACAAAGGGGGGATGGGTCAATTCGCAGGTATTCGACCACACCTCGATCCTGCAATTTCTCGAAAAGCGTTTTGGCGTCGCATGTCCCACCATCACCCCCTGGCGGCGTGCTGTCTGTGGCGATCTGACCTCCGTCTTCGATTTTTCGAAACCCGACGCTGAATGGTCGGCAGAGCTCCCCAATACCGACGACTATCTGCCACAGACGCGTCTTTCCTGCGCGCATCCGCCGCCGCTCGTGCCGTCACACGGAAGGCTGCCCGTGCAGGAAACGGGGCAGAGGCCGAGCCGCGCCCTGCCCTATCGCTTTGCCGTCACCACTCATGCCGATGATCCGACAAAACTCACTTTCAGTAATACCGGCAGACAAGGTGTCGTCTTCCGCATTCGCCAGACGGGCATGGCTAGCCAGCATCTGACCGTACCCGCAGGCACGATCAGCCTGTTCGCCTGCGCGCCTGAGGGTGTGGTCGAGATCTACGGACCAAACGGTTTTTACCGCCTCCATCGTCCCGCAAGCGGCGTGGTCCTGCTACAGGAGGAAGGAGAGAACAGCTTGCGCCTCGTCTTCTCGGTATCAAACCCAGCCAGCAAAGAGGCGGTCCTGAGTAATCTCTATAACGGCAGGAGTGAAGCGCGTCCGCTCAAGTCCGATACGCAACGCGTCGAGATTGTCGATCTGGGCCCCAGCCAGAACTGGTATCACCTGGAATTGAGAGACCAGGCGGGCACGGTTCTGCTCGCACTGGCCGGACATGTCGAAAACGGATCACCGTCCCATTCTGATCCCCATATGGCCAAAAGCCCGACAAACCCGAGCTGAGAAGAGGCGCGTGTCATTTGGGTTACGCGAGCGTTACAAGAGACCTGCGTCAGCTACGCTCCTGATTGACAGGGCGTGCGCGGGCAGTAGGGTCGCGCGCGATGGTTCCCGCTCGCCGGGATGAAAAGGGAACATGGTGCGATGCCATGACTGCCCCCGCAACTGTAGGTGAAGAGAGCACTGACAAGGGCCCTTGCGGCCCGGCCACTGGGTTTATCCCCCCGGGAAGGCACGTTGTTGCTCGGTGACGCACAAGTCAGGAGACCTGCCATCATCCATGGTCACGGACGAGAACTGATGGGCGGGGTGTCCCGGAAGTGGCAGGTGCAAATCTGCCCATCGTAGTGACGTGAACAGACCGGATAGATCCGCCACCATGCGCCCTCTGCGCCCCTTCAGATCGCTTCTTCTCGCAGGGCTTCCCCTGCTCTCCCTCCCTCAGGCCATCGCGCAGGATCAGGGAGCGAATGACGAATACATTACCGCCCACGGGCAAAGCACAGGGCTCAATGCCCGGCCCGCCATCGGTGGCAGGCTCGGTCTGAGCCTGCAGCATAACCCGGCCTCGATCGCGGTGATCGACCAGAAAATCATCTCGCAGCGCGGTTATGCCCAGGCCGAGCAGGCTGCCGATTTTGCACCGGGCGTCACTTCTGGCGGGTCACCGGGCAACCCGGCGCAGCTCATGATGCGCGGGTTCAGCGGTAATCAGATCCTGATCCTGCGCGACGGGTTCTATTTCGGCCCCACCACCATGGTGAACCGGCCGCTGAACGCCTTCAATCTAGAGGCAGTTGAGGTTCTCAAAGGGCCGTCTTCCGTTCTTTATGGACAAGGCGCTGTGGGTGGCACGGTTGATATGCGCACACGCAGCCCCGACCCGGATCATGCGCATCTGGACACGCTGGTTTCCTATGGCAGCTTCAACACCTGGAACGCAGGCATTGGCGGGTCGATCCCGCTGTCACCGACACTGGCCATACGCAGTGATTTCAGCCGCACCTCGTCAGATGGCTACGTCAAGGGCGCTGATCCCCACAGCAATGACTGGACGACGACCCTGCTCTGGCATCCGTCACAGAATTTCTCGGCCCGACTGGGGATGGATTACCTGACAGATGAGCTTTCCACCTATTATGGCGCCCCTCTGGTGCCGGGTTCTGCCGTCCAGGAGGAAGCCAGGGGTCTCCTGCATTCATCGAGCGGGCTGGTTGTCAGCAAGACCTCGCTTTGGCGCAATTACAATGTTGCCAACCCACGAGCGAGTTCGGTCAATGCCACGCCGACCCTGCATCTGAACTGGATCGTGAACGACTGGCTCACCCTGCATGACAAGGCCTATTTCTCCTATGCCAAACGGCGGTGGGACAATGCCGAGACCTACAGCTATATCGGTAGCGAAGGCGCAGTCGATGCCAGTAATGCCCCAATCGAGCCGGGGCGGATCGGGCGTGACCGGTTCTATGTCTATCAGAACCAGCATCAGATCGGTGATACGATCGACGCCCGCTTTGACTCCACGTTTTTCGGGTTAAAGAACCGTCTGGTGATTGGAGGAGACGCCTATTATCTGCGCTTCATCCGCAATCGTGGTTTTCCCGACGCCAGCTATGCCGACAGTGTCTCGCTGACTGACCCGGAAGGCGGCGCATTGGGCAATTTCGCCGGGGAGTATCCTTGCCGCAAATCGCCAACCACCCTGATCGATGCCGGGCTCTTTCTGGAAGACACGCTTTCACTGACCCGTACTCTGCGTCTGGTTGGCGGATTTCGCTATGATTGGCTCTCGCTCGACCGCCAGAACTACAATCAGAATGGGCAATTCAACACGGCAACGAGCTTCAAGGGCCATTACAACCCTGCCAATTTCCGTATCGGCCCGGTTTACGACATTCTGCCCAATGTCAGCCTCTATGGTGTGTATACGACTGCAGAAGATCCGCCAGGCTCAAACCTGTTCCTTGCCAACAAAGGGCAATTCAGCCGTCTGAGCCACTCGCGTCAGGGGGAAATCGGCGTGAAGGCAAGTGCGCTTTCGGGCCGGCTTGTTACCACACTCTCCCTCTTCGATATCCGACGCACTCGGGTTCTGGTTCAGACAGGTCAGGATTCTGTCTCGACCGCCGGAAGCCAACATTCGCGTGGGGTAGAGGGTCAGGCCGATTGGCGTCTCGACCGCCATTGGAGCCTGTCAGGCAATGTTGCCTATACAGATGCGCATTACGGCACATTCTATCCCGATGCCGCGACAGACGCCTCAGGCAATCAGGTGCCCAACGTACCTGCGGTAACCGCCAATCTCTGGGCTGTATGGTCTTCGGCGCTGGACCTGCCTGTCGATCTCGGCGCAGGCATGCGCTATGTCTCTGCGCGCAAGGGCGATTTTGCCAATACGCTTTCGCTCAAGGATTATGCTCTCGTGAACGTTTTTGCGGGCTGGCATATCCGCAGGGGCTTTACCCTGTACGGTCGCATCGACAATCTTGCCAACAAGCATTTCGTACAATGGGCCGATACGAGCTATCCGTCCGAGGTTCTGATCGGCGCCCCCCGTTCCTTCTCGATCAGCATGCAGGCAGGGTTCTGACACCCCCATGGTCGTCTGACGCTTCCCGTTCTCCGGTCACATGACCGGAGAATAGTTGAGGTCATCACGAAGCCGGACAAGACCCAAACGCTGGTCAAGCTACATCTTGAACGCTGACAGGCGTTGTATCCGGCTTCATCGTCACGTTCGGGAAGAGGGACATCAGACGCGCGACGCGACGGGTCATGCGCGGGTGACTCAGAAAGATCTCGCGGCAAAACCCAGCGAAGGCAGGCATAAGTTTTTCCTGATCTACAAAGGCTGACGGACTCATCTCGTAGTTCAGACGCTTGGCACCACAGGCCAACATCTGTAATGCGGTCAGGGCCTGGTGCTTGTCCTCCAGAAGAAACGCACTTACCGCATCGCAGCTATATTCGCGGGCGCGCGAATAGGCCGGATAGAGAAAAGGCACGAAGAAAGCCGGATAACGGATGAAATGCTTCGCCGAATTGAGATGACCCAGCACGTGATGAGCAATCTCGTGCCCGATGACGAAACGAAGCTGCGCATTGTCCTCAGCTTCGACAAGCGCTGAAGTCAATAGCACATAACGCCCACGCGACAGCCGAAGGGCGAGCGCGTTCATCACGCCGTGAGAATTATAGATAAAGGCTTCAGGCGCCGTCTCAAGGCCGAGCTTCCGACTGACATCGACAAAGATTGCATGCAGTTCCGGGAATTGCTTCTCTGAGAGCACCACCATGCTGCCGACCATCCATGCACGGAACAAGGCTGCCATGAACTTCATCATGACCCAGAGCAGCAGGCCATAGATGACCAAGGCAATCAGCGCAGCAACCGGATTTTTCTGTAGGAAGACACTCAGAATAATCAGCAGCCAAAGCGCGCTACCGATAACGGTCAGAGCCGCACCATATCCCTTTTCCTGGGGATGCTGGTAGATTGAGACATGCGGGGGCATGATTGGTCCTTCACGAGCGAACAATACAAGTAAACAAGTCTACACCTCAAACAAAAAATAAATAGACGGAGAATCTTGATGAAATATTTCCACCGCATCCGTAAGCGTGTAAAAACCAGCTACTGTCTTCAGCAATTTCATGGCTTTTGACGTCAGGTTTGCGCTTTCTCTCCCATCCAAGCTATCTTTGCGTGAAAAATCGAAGGGATGGGTATGAACGATCTGACTGCGGTCCTGGCAGATATCGGTATTTTTGTCTGTGTTCCCTGGGTGCTTTGGCGCCTGCTTGGCCGCGTCATACCCATTGCTGTTATTCCGATCCTGATTGGCATTATGGCCGCCGTCTGGCATCTACCGCTCAAAAGCATCGGCATCCCTTCTTTCTATGGTGATACCATCGGCTGGATCGCCGTACTCGTGCTCGCCTTCACTGCGGGGATGGAGATGTGGCAGCACCCCGAGGGTCAGAGCGCAGAAAACGCCCTCCCGAAACCCGGCCTTGCGCGCCTCTTGGGCGGTGCTGCCATGGCACTGGGTGGGCCTTTTCTGATAGGCACCATCCTCGTTTATTATTTCTTCCTGCCCCTCCCCGGCTGGCACGCGCCCGCTGTCACGCCCGGCATCGCTGCCGCCTCCATCGGTTTGTGCATTGCCGTGAGCGCCCTGCCCGTGCTCATCGGCATCGTCAGGGAGTTGCCGATCGCCGACAAGCCGATCGGACAACTGGCGCTCAAACTCGCGGTCATCGATGACGCCACGCTCTGGATCGGCCTTGCCCTGTTGCAGTTCTCTGCAGAGCGTCAAACCGCCATGCATAGCTGGGGCCTGCGCGAAGGAGGTGCGGCGCTTATGCTCATCGCCTTGGCAACTTGCGGTTCACTGGCGTCACGCCATTTCCGCAATCCTTCGCGGATACTCATCTGGGCTGTGGTCCCGCTTTATCTCAGCCTAGGATCCTGGGCGAGCATGACCCTGGGGCTGCACGAGCTGATCGGCGCCTATTTCGCCGGGGCCTTCATGCCGCCATCATGGGTACGACGCCTGCCCTTCGAGGCTATCTCTACTTTTGCGCTGGTCTGGGTAGCGCCTCTCTTCTTTGGTCATAGCGGAATGCGGATCAATGGCGACGCCTTGACCTGGCCTTCTGTCCTGGCCTCGCTGTCACTCGTCGCCATCTCAATTGTGGTGAAGATCGGCTCAATCTATATTTTCCCGCCAACCGCCGGGCTATCGCGACGTCAGACACTGGGGCTTGGTGCCCTGCTACAATGCAAGGGCCTGATGGAAATCGTGGCGGCGACCATCCTGCACGAGCAAGGTATGCTCTCCGAATTCGCCTTCGCCTCGCTCATGGTACTGGCCGTTATCTCGACCCTGCTCACCGGACCGCTCTTTCACCTGCTCAAACCCAGGAAAGCGCTTCCCTCCTGACGTCGACACGTTCTGTCAGGAGGGAAGCGGTCGCTTTTCACTTATCGGTGTCCGCAAATCTGCAGGAAGGCTGGCCGTCTCTCATTTCGGCATTGCAATCCCTGGCAAAAAGACCGAAAGCGCCGTAAGCGAAAAGGGTCTTGCCATCAGTCGAGAAAACCGCGCGGCGTAACATGTTGGGCAAGGTCAGTTTCTGCCAGCTTTGCCCCCCATCGCAACTGAGATCGAGCGTTGCCCCCGCAGTTATACTGGTATCGGCCAGCTGGCCTTCCTTACGCAGCAGGATTTCCTGATCGGCGATGGTTACGGCGCGGATGCGCCCCTTCTCTGCGATAAAACTACGCAGCTCGCGTCCTGCGGGGCCGGTGAACAATCCTTTGAGGATCAGTTTCGCGCCCCTCCAATGAGCTAGGAGTTGGCCGTTAGGATGAAGCGGGAAAGTCCCCAACAATCTGGGCGTCTGATCCATGGCCTGCGCATAGAGCGATGCTGGAACAGGGTCGTTGAGTGCGATAAACAGCGCCTCATTGGAGGAGGTTGCAGTATTCAGCCACACCCTCTCTCCCAGAAGCGATTGGGTCGTGCGAGCGCGAAACTTGAAATCCCGGGGATAATCGACCTTCCATAGGGCGACACCATACCGTAGCCCGTCATCGGCAAGCCGTTGAAAAGCAGTAACAACGGCGCCGCTGCTTCCGATGGAGGCAGTACAGCTGAAATCGACGTTCTGACAAAAGGACAGTTGCGGCAATGATTTCCAGGCCTGCGTGCCCCGATCGAAACGGTATATCAGGGACTGTCTGCCTCCTTTCAAAATCTTGTCCTCAATCACCATTTTCACGCTCGGGATATCGTCGGGCGTTTCCATCCAATCGATGGTCGTACCGGGGGCAAGAAAATCGGCCTTGCAGTCATAGCCTGTAACCGCCCCTGGACGACATGAGGTGAGACCGATACGAGCCGGCGAGCCTCCGGCCTGAGCAAGATGAAAGCCAATATAGAACCCGTTATCCTTCGACGTGTGATGCATAAAGGCGAGAGTACTGCTATCGGCAATACTCGTAACTTCAGGCGAGGCGAGCTGACGCCAGGCGCTTCTGCCGTTGAGATCCGGGTCGCTCGCTAATAGGAGCATGGGAAGCCCGAACAGCCCGCACAGATCGATCAACTGCGCTTTTGGCAATGCTTTAATGCCACCTGCCGGCCGGAGCACGGGCGCACGCTGCGCGATGGACACGAGGCCGCGTCCGTCACAGATTTCGATACGCTTGCGCGCCAGATAACCGACCATACACGGTATGAGCAGGAGCGGCAGGATACGCAGGAAGAATGTTGCGCCGATCAGAAGGCGGCGAACCGCCTCACTCGAGACGTGAATGAAACCAAGGATCGCCTTGAGGCTGTCATGCGCCGCCAGCAGCAGAATATCCGCTGTGCCTTTTGTCGACCCTGAAAAGAACAGGGCGACGATCAGCGCGAAAATTGCCAGTGTCGCCACAGACCACGCGATGGACAACCGCGTCATACCAGCTTCAGCGAGGCGGTAGCTGGGAAGGAAACAGGTGCCCAGGCAAAACTTGAGACGCATCCATAAGCGCGCGATGAAGCTCATTTCCTTTGCAGGCACGGCCTCGCGGCATTTGACCGGAAACAAGGCCATGAGATGCAATCCAAGGGGAAGCACCGCACAGTAATCGGAAAAACTGGCTCGCTCTCCGTAATGGATTTTATCTTCCTTGCGCCTTCGTACGGCGATCCAGTCTCCCCAATTGATCGCACCGCGCATTTCTCTGAAAGTCGCGACCGCACCGGAATCCAGACCGTATCGATCAGCCATCGTAGTGACGATATTGACAAGGGCACCGTAGTTTTCGGCGCTAGCCCCCAGCTGCGCCGGGTTGGGTAGAAAGCTCAGTATCGCGCAACATAACGATGAAGCCAGCTCAAGCTGGGTTTTGAGCGGCGTCGCATCAATCCTGTTGAAAACAACGTGCCACTCCGGCTGCGTCCACACCACCGACCGTTTCTTGCTTATGGCCTGGATCAGGTGGGTAACGGTTTCTCGCGCAAGCGTCTCGGCGTCATGTGCGCCTTCGCTAGGCCGCTTATCCTCATCGGGCGGTATTGGCCGCTTGAAAGCGAGAACTGACGGCTTCCCTTCGAGCTCTCCGTCAGAAGGCGGCGGCGTCAAACGCGCTGGATATGCCGTGACCCGCGGCGCAGCTTCATCTTCTCTCTCTGCTTCATCTGTCTCGTCGTGCTCACCGTCCCTCTGCTGCTCCTCCGGAACGGGCTGCCTGACGACTGGCGGAGGCTGTACAGGCACTCCCGCCAGAACGCATAGTTCTTCGTAAGAAACCGGGATTACCTTGGTAAACTGACGAGGCATCCCAGCTTCGTCTTCAACTATATCGTCATCGACTTCCCCCGCCTCTTCACGCCGCCGGAGCGTATCGGCCGAGTCAAGAGCGAGAGCCCTTGCCTCGACAAGCAGACCGAAACCGACCGGATCGTCGTCGGGCCGCGTTCGGCGAAGGATTTGTGCATAAGCGCGATTAACAGCGCGCTTGTCACTTGTGGGCTCAAGCCCAAGCAAGCGCCAGGCATCGGGAATTAGCATGACAGGCCGTCTCGATCAGGCGAATGGCAGATTGCGTTCCATCGCGTCCAACCACGCGCCGAACTGCGCCCTGGTCTCGGCCACTTCACGCAATGGCACTTTTCCCACCCGAGCCAGAAAACGCATCAATTCATTACCGATCAGGTCGCGTCGTTCGCCCACTGATTCGGCATAAAGGCGCTCGGCTCTCGCCACAAGCGCGTGGTTCGCGATCTGATCCCTTGGCGCAAGCTTGATCTGCTGCAGGGCGACAAAGCGTTTCTCGATATCCTCGGGCGACAGACCGCTCTGTCCGGCGAAGATTTTTCGGGTTAGCGCCCCTGTCTTTTCCACCAGAATTTCCACCTCGAGAGCACCGCTGACGTCGTAAGTGAAGCAGACCGATACCCTGTCCTTACGGGTGATACCCGTGGGCAGCGCGACGAAGACATCGCCGAGAGTCACATTCATTTCCGGTCGGATATTCTCGCCTTGCAGGATATCGAACAGGATATGCGCCTGTCCGTCGACCAGCGGTACGTAGTGCCGTGTACGACTAATGGGGATGATGCTATTCCGCTCGATGATGACGCTCATAATATTTTCATGGGTGTGACCGTCTTGCGTCGAAGTCCCGAGCGTGAACGGACACACGTCGGTCATCATGAGATCTTCAAGCGCGGAGTCTCGCTGAACCAGCCCTGCCTGCACCGTAGCCCCAAGGCCGATGAGGTGATCCGGTCTTGGATGAGCAAGAGGAAAACGGTGAAACAGTCTGGTCACTAGGGCACGCACCAGAGGCATCCGCGACGCACCGCCGACGAGAATAATCTCATCGATTTCAGCTGCCTCAGCTGATGTATCGGACATAACCCTGACGACCGGCGCGCGTAGCCGTGTCAGGAGTGGCGTCGCATTTTCCTCGAAGCGCTCTCTCGACAATGTCCACTCGACTGGCTCAGAAGCGATATGAAAGCGTTCCTGCGCGATATCCTGAGTGGTCAATGCCTGTTTGAGGCTCTCTGCAGCTCGTATAAGTTGGGCATAGCTTTCAGGACTGAGAGACGAGGCTTCGATCCTTTGATCGGCGAGAAAAAGGGCTGCGATCAAATCGCGAAAGTCATTTCCCCCAAGATTGGAATCGCCGCATGAAGCCCGGATTTCCATGATCCCTTCGAATTTATTGAGCAAGGAGACGTCAAACGTCCCTCCCCCGAGATCAAGCACAAGAAACTGGCCTTCATCTCGGCTCTCCAGCCCGAAAGCCAGGGCTGCAGCCGTAGGCTCATTGACGAGGCGTAGCGCCTCCAGACCGGCGATACGCGCCGCCGCCAACGTCGCGCGGCGCTGTGGCTCTGCGAAATAGGCAGGAACCGAAATGACTGCCTGGGTTACCGTTTCGCCGAGAAACGCTTCGGCATCATGCTTGAAGCTCTTGAGAGCCCTTTTGGAAATTCACGGATGAGCGTTTCGGCGTAGCATTAGGCTTCCCATGGCGATGTGGATCATGGCCTCTGCCACGTCGATACGCTGTTCGTAATCCCTCACCAGTCGGCGCCAGCGG
>NZ_BMCH01000007.1 GCF_014635085.1 Asaia siamensis | reverse complement strand
AACCTTACCCTAACTCACTGATATCACTCAGTTCCCAAGGCAGTCACCGCGGCGTGTTCCGCTGCGGTGAACGGGCTTTTAGACCCCACACCCACACCCGTCAATCACAAAATTTCAAAAAAATGACACCAATTCAAAAAAACTCGACCAGACGTTCAAACACGCAGGTCTGAACGACACCGTTCAACCGGCAGCGCAATCGAAATCGGTGACGCTTCCCGCATCGGCTTCCTGAGGCTCATAAGCCCGGAACCATTCGACAAACCGGCGAACGCCTTCCTCAAGGCTTACGACAGGACGCCAGCCGGTAAGCGCTGTTATTTCCTCATGGGAAGACCAGGTGGCCTCGACATCGGAAAGGGGCCGACGCTTTGCCTCGATCACAGCCTTGCACCCGAGCTCGCTCTCGAGCAGCGCCACCAGACGACTCACCGGGGTGGGAGAATCACTACCCAGATTGAACACGCGGGAAACACCCTTCTCCGGCTCATGGGCCAAAGCCGCCACCACACCGGAGACAATATCGTCGATATAGGTGAAATCGCGGGCCAGCCCCTCGCCCGCATAAAGGGTAAGCGGCTTACCTGCCGTGATGGCACGGGCGAATTTGTAATAGGCCATATCAGGCCGCCCCCACGGACCATAGGCCGTGAAAAAGCGCAGCCCTGTCTGACGAAGGCCGTAGAGATGCGCATAGGCGTGTGCTGTCAGTTCGCCTGCTCTCTTGGTCACCGCATAAAAGGAGCCGGGCCGATCGACCGCATCGGTCTCACGAAAAGGCATGGTCTCGTTGAGGCCATAAACCGAGGAAGACGAGGCATAGACGATATGGCGAAGACCCGTCAGGTGACGTGCCGCCTCAAGCAGCACGACATGGCCCATCATATTGGCGGTGATATAGGCACAGGGATCGGCCAGCGAATAACGCACACCAGCCTGTGCCGCGAGATGGACGATATGTGTGATGTCTGGATGCTCGGCCATGATGGCATCGACATCATCCCGAATGCTCAGATCACCCTGACGGAAAGTGAAGCCCGGTTTCGGCGCAAGCTGGCCCAGACGGTCCTTTTTCAGCTGAACGCTGTAATAATCGTTCAGTGAGTCGAACCCGACCACCTCGTGCCCCTGGCTCAGCAACCGCTCAGCCACATGATAACCGACGAACCCTGCCGCGCCTGTCAGGAAGATCTTCATTGCCTTCAGCGTGCCGTCGGCAGGGCTTTGGAGGAAACGACGTCTCCAACGACGATACCATTCTTCTCCATCGTGCCCGCTGCCACTTCAAGCACCGCAGCAGAATCGCCATTGCCGCTCAGGCGTCTTTCACTGAACGGGACCGTCTTTTCCGCCATCGCCTGAATATGGCCATCAGGCGCTATGAACACCATATCGAGCGAGGCAGGGGTGTCGTGCATCCACATCGCTGCAGCCTCGGGCGGCGTGAAGAGAAAGAGCATTCCGGTGCCCTCAGGGGGCGACGCACGAAATGTCTCGCCTGCTTCCTTCTCTTTTTCACTGCGGGCTATCTCGACCGTGAACTCATGCTTGTGTCCCTGACGGTCAGTGATTGTCAGGGGCGCTTTTTCGAGCGGCTTTTGCGCGACCGCCGGTTTGGCGTCGTCGGCCAACACGCCGGAGACGGGCAGAGCAAGGGCGATCCCCGCCAGAAGCAGACCCTTCGTGAATAATGTCTTCATACAGGGGCTCCCGGCTATCAGTTCAGAAAAGGATTATTCTTTCGTTCTTCACCAATCATCGTCGGCAGACCATGACCGGGCAGAACAATGTAATCGTCAGGCAGGGAAAGCAGTCTGCGCTTGATCCCGGCAATCAGGCCTTCATGGTCGCCATAAGCGAAATCAGAACGACCAACAACACCACGAAACAGGGTGTCTCCCACGATCGCAAGCTTGTCTTCATGACATATAAAGACAACGTGCCCTGGCGTGTGACCGGGGCAGTGCGCCACCTCGAAACGGGCGCCCGAGAATTCCAGGATCTCACCATCGACGACGAAATGGTCGGGATGGGCATTATGGAGATCGAACAGGCCAAAAGCCTGAGCCTGGTCTGTGACCGAATTCAGCAGAAACTCGTCACGCCGGTCAGGGCCGATAATGCGCACAGGGGTTGTCTGTCGGCGCGCCAGCCCTTCTCGAAGGGCATCGGCCCCACCGACATGGTCGAAATGCCCGTGCGTGAGAAGAATGGCCTCGACAGTCATGCCATCAAGAATCTTCAGCAATTCTGGTGCGTCGCCGCCCGGATCTACAACAAGAGCCTGTCCGGTCTCCGGATTTTCAAGCACCGTGCAATTCTGGCGCAGGGGGGTCACCTTTACAGTGCGGGCACGCAAAACCGGCTTCTCCTTCGCGGTCGTGGATAAAGGCAGGTCCTTGAGAGGCCTTTAGGCGCGATACCGCGCCACTGTCTCACAGGCAAGCAATCATCGACCCGTCAGGATTGACCCGATGCCTTACCCGGACCAGAGTTCGGCCAAGCGGGCACGGCATGGCTGGCCCGGCAACCCAAGGTTTTCAGGAGACCCTCATGAGCCGCATCATCCGCACGGAACCCAACCCCGTCATGTCGAAGGCCGTCGAATATCACGGCTTCGTTTTCACCCAGGGTGTTGTTGCCCGTAACCTCGACGCCGATTTCGCTGCGCAGACGGCAGACGTGCTCGAGCAACTCGATATCCTGCTCGAGCAGCATGGCACCGACAACACCCGCATACTGCAGGCCCAGATCTGGCTGAAGGACATTGCTGACCGCGATGCGCTCAATGTTCAGTGGACGGCATGGCTGCCGAAGGAATCGGCCCCCGCACGTGCCTGCGTTCAGGCCGTTCTGGCTGACCCGCGCATGCTTGTTGAGATCATGCTGATCACAACAAAGTAAGGCCTCTTGACCTTTCCCCGGGCTGACACAAAATTTTCTCGGGGAAAGTTCATAAATTCGCCATGACTCCGCACTACACGGGTTGCATATTCAAGGTGAACACAGTTACCTAGATGCAACACATAACGGGCGGATGCGGAATCAATGAACGTGAGACAGAAAAGTTGCCTCAGACTTCTGCGCAGGCCGTTTTTTTCGTCTCTGACCGCATTATCCGTTCTGATCGGGTCGGCGCTTCTCGCACCGAAGGCTGAAGCCCGCCAGAAGATTTCTCACAAATCTGCCATGCATGGTGTGCATGTCGCTCATGTGAGCGGCTCGCATCGCGGTGCCATTCACCAGACCCGTTTCACACCGCGCCGCCACCGCTCGGGCGGACATGTGATCCAGTGTGTTGCCTACGCCAAAGCCGCTTCCGATGTTGTTCTGAGCGGTAACGCTCGCGACTGGTGGGAAAATTCCCGTGGCGTATATGCCCGCGGCTCCGCTCCCGAACCCGGATCCGTTCTGAACTTCCGCGCGATTCGTCGCATGCCTTACGGTCATGTCGCTGTGGTTCGCGCGATTGAAGACAACCGCACCATTGTTATCGACCAGTCTCACTGGGCGCAGAATGGCGTGGCAAAGAACGTACGAGTCATCGACGTTTCTCCCAATAATGACTGGTCGGCAGTTCGCGTTGCGCTCAACAGCAAGACCGAGACCTACGGCAGCATCTACCCGACCTACGGCTTCATCTATGGCCGTCCTGATGACGGGGTGATGATGGCTAACAATACGCCTGCCCCGGCACATCGTTCCATCCGCTCGCATTCTGTTGCGACGCAGAGCTTTGCCGCGCTGCAGCATCCGATGAATTCGACGGAAGTTGCAGAAGCGCCGGATGATGCATTCGGCCTTGAAGGCCCGAGCCGCAACCTGCGCTAAGCACTTCTCTCACCGCATTGCCCTTGGGCGGCCCGGAAACGGGTCGCCTTTTTTATTGCCCGAAAGGCAGGCTGATCAGAGCAAGACCAATATCGTGTCGGCTACGGCCGGGCAGCGCGATGATAGGGATGTCCCGCGCTGATCGCGCGCGCGCGATAAATCTGCTCAGCCAGAAGCAGACGGACGATCATGTGCGGCCAGGTCATGCGCCCAAAGGAAATGCGCGAATCGGCGCGATTGATCACGCTTGCCTCGAGCCCTTCTGCACCACCAATAACAAAAGACACCTGCTTGCCTGTAGCCAGCCAGGTCTCGAGCATTGTTGAAAACTGCTGGGAGTCGGGGGACGTACCCCCTTCATCGAGGGCAACCACAATGCTGCCCTCAGGGCAGGCTGCAAGAATTGCTGCAGCGTCCTTGCGGCGGATTTCGAGCGCACTGCCGCGCGATTCGGCAATCTCAACCAGTTCGACCCTGGGGCGGGTGCGCTCGACATAACGGTCGAACAGTTCCCGCTCCGGCCCTCTCTTCAATCGACCGACGGCGACGATCCTGATCATGAAAGATCAGAGATCCGTGGTGTCGGCTTCGTCTGCGGCGCTGTCGTCGAGATCCTTGCCCCACATGCGCTCAAGCGCATAAAGCGCACGGCTTTCAGGCTTGAAGAGATGCACCACGATATCGCCGGTATCGAGCAGCACCCAATCCGTGCCGTTCGCGCCTTCGATGGTGATGCGCTTGATGCCGATCTCGTTCAGCTTGTCTTCAATGTGCGACGCCATGGCGGCGATCTGACGATCGGCAATACCGGTTGCGACCACCATATGATCGGCAAAGCTGGCACGACCGCGCAGATCGAGGGTCACGATATCTTCTGCCTTGTCTTCATCAAGGCTGGTCGTGATGACAGCCAGTGCCTGCTCGACAAGTTCACGCGCAACGGTTTCACGCGGTGCGGCGGCAGCGCGCGACTTGCGCGGCCCGGCAGCAGCCGCCTTCTTGCGCGGCGTGCCCGCCGTTTTCAGGGTTGCAGTCTTCTCGCCCGTGGCAGGCTTGGTCTCACCAGCGGACGCACGGCTGCGACGGGCTGGGGTGGTCGTCTCGTCGGACGGTTTTCTGGCGATGGCTCGACACTCCGGTCAATTCATTAGAGAGCGCGCGGCGGGATAATTTCCAGAATCCCTCAGCGCTGTCGCTGATATACCGTTTTGCGGCGCCGGAAGAAAAGCCCAGACACCACCTTTAGAGCGCGACATGACTGGCCCCTGCCTTGGGGGCACACGCATATGGCTGAGAGCATGGGTCGCCCGTCCTGAAAGGGCCGTCCGGTTGCTGCCCGGTCTCGGCACCACGGCCATGGGCACATGCAGGGCCAGTTCGCGCCAGCGCCGCCAGCGGGTAAGTGTGGCCAGACTATCTGCCCCCATGAGCCAGACAAAGCGGGCACGAGGAAAGCGCAGGCGAAGCAGGGCAATCGTCTCGACCGTATAGCGTTTGTTCAGCCGCGCCTCGATATCGGTGGCGATGATATGCCGCCCGTCAGCGAGCGCATGAGCCGAAGCCAGACGGTCTTCAAACGGGGCCATACCGATTCGCGGCTTCAGCGGGTTGCCGGGGGAGACCATGAGCCACACCTGATCGAGCCGCAGATGGGTCAGGGCATAACGGGCCAGTTGCAGATGGCCCGCATGGGCAGGATTGAATGAGCCACCCAGCAGACCGATCGAAATGGCGCGACTGTCACCGTATTTCGGAATTTGCGGCACGTCAGGGGCGCGTCTGGCCGGTGCCGCGCACCTCGTAACGGAAGGTCGTAAGCTGCTCGAGACCGACCGGGCCGCGGGCATGGATCTTGCCGGTCGCAATACCGATCTCGGCGCCGAATCCAAACTCGCCGCCATCGCAGAACTGCGTCGAGGCATTCCACATCACCACCGCGCTGTCGGTGCCGTTCAGAAACTGCTCCGCCACTTCCGCATTCGCTGTGATGATCGCTTCGGTATGACCGCTGCCATAGCGCGCGATATGGGCGAGCGCTGAATCGACGCCGTCGACCACCGCCACAGACAGGCGCGCATCAAGCCACTCTGTGGCGAAATCGTCGGAACTGGCGGGCTCGAGGTCATGCACGATGCTACGCGCTGTCTCGTCACCCAGAATCGCACAGCCCAGCGCATGAAGATCCTGCACCAGAAGCGGCAAGAGGCTCGCCGCGATTTCCCGGTCGATCAGAAGGGTCTCGGTTGCGCCGCACACACCTGTCCGGCGCATCTTGGCATTGGCCAGAATCTCGCGTGCCATCGCGAAATCGGCGTCCTCATGGATATAGGTGTGGCAAAGGCCATCGGCATGGGCGAGCACCGGCACACGCGCTTCGCGCTGCACACGCTCGACGAGTGATTTGCCCCCGCGCGGGATGATCATGTCGATTTCGCCCGCTGCACCCAGCATGGACGCCACATGGGCGCGGTCGGCATCCGGCACGATCTGTACGCATTCGCGCGGCAGACCCGCCTGCTCGAGACCTTGCTGAATACAGCTCTGGATGCAGCGTGCCGAATTGAGGCTTTCAGACCCACCACGCAAAATGACGGCATTGCCCGACTTGATGCTCAACCCGGCGGCATCGGCGCCGACATTCGGCCGGCTCTCGTAAATCATGCCGAGCACACCAAGAGGGGTCGCTACGCGACGAATCATCAGACCATTGGGACGCGTCCACTCAGACAGCACACGCCCCACGGGGTCAGGCAGCAATGCAATCGCATCGAGTCCCTTGGCCATGGCTTCGATACGTGCCGGGGTCAGTGTCAGCCGGTCGATGAAAGCGGCGCTTGCCTTTGATGTCGCCACATCGCGGGCATTGGCCACGAGAATATCGGCCGAATGGCGACGCAGCGATTCGGCTGCTGCCCGAAGGGCCTCATTGCGCTGGCTTTCCGGGGCAATCGCAAGAATACGGGCGGCAGCGCGTGCTGGTCCGGTCAGAGCCTTGAAGTCGGACTGGGGGGTGACGGCTTCCATCCTGCATTCTCCTGTCTGCGATGCATCGGGCGCTCTGTCAGCGCCAGGGCTGCAAAAGAGCGATCAGGCTATGTATCACTCCTGCACCGCTTGAAAAGATCGCCCGACCGCCAGCCCTGCTGCAACGTTGCGTGCACAGCGACGCAGGGAGGGGGCAGCGTCTGACAAGGCTTCTTCAAGCGAGCAGGGACGATCGAGACTACTGAACAGCGCATCAAAGCCCAGTTCGTAGAGTTTTTCGCAGTCTTCTCCCAGCGTACCCGCAAACGCCAGAACGGGCTTGCCTGCCTGTCTGGCCATGCTCGCAATCGCATGAGGCGCCTTGCCCTGCGCCGTCTGCCCATCGAGGCGCCCCTCTCCCGTGATGACCAGATCGACCTGGCTCATCAGTGTGTCCAGTCCGAGCAGACGCGCAATGGCTCCAGCCCCGGGAACGAGCGTTGCCCCGCACAGCGCGACCAGCCCCAGAGCGGTGCCACCCGCAGCCCCCATACCGGCATCCATAGACAGGTCGCGCCCGCAGCGCGCCTCGAGCAGACTGGATAACCGGGCCAGCGCCCCATTCAGAATAGTGACCATGGGGGGTGTTGCGCCCTTCTGGGGCCCGAATACGGCTGCAGCGCCACTTTCCCCGAGCAGGGGTGCCGTCACGTCACAGAGAATCTCGATACGGCATCCGGCAAGACGCGGGTCGAGCTTTGCGTCGTCAAGGGTGAAGACAGAGCCCAGCGGCCCCCCGCCCTGGGCGATTTCCTCACCACGCAGATCGCGCAGCGACACGCCGAGTGCCTGCAGAAGCCCTGCTCCGCCATCGCATGTGGCACTTCCGCCCAGAGCGAGAACGAGATGCTCGCAGCCCAAATCGAGCGCTGCGAGCATAAGCTCGCCTACACCACGGGTCGTTGTGAAAAGGGGCTCTCGCGATTCAGGGGGAACCTGCGCCAGCCCGGCAGCTTCGGCCAGTTCGATCAGGGCCGTACGCCCTTCGTTCAGAACGGCAAATCTGGCTGCAACCGGCACACCGAGCGGACCGCAGACCAGACGCCTTTCCAGCTGGCCGCCAAGCGTGCGCGCCATGATAGCCGCCGTACCCTCGCCCCCATCGGCCATGGGAAAGGCGTGATAGCGTGCCTGCGGGAAAATATCGGAAAAACCGGTGACAATCGCCTCGACCACCGCCTCGGCGGTCAGGCTCTCCTTGAAGGAATCACAGGCGACGAGGATTTCCATGGCGCGCTCCAGAACAACGCACCATTCTTGCCTGTAACGCCAAGCGGTCAAGTAGTGACCGCCCGCGTCAGGCAAAATCTCTTACCCCGATGGGGTCAAAGAGGTCAGACGTTGAAACGGAACAGCAGGACATCGCCGTCCTGCACCACATATTCCTTGCCTTCAATGCGCAGCTTGCCTGCTTCCTTGGCGCCGGACTCACCGCCACAGGCGATATAGTCGTCGTAGGCCACGGTTTCGCAGGCGATGAAGCCACGTTCGAAGTCGTTATGAATGACGGCTGCCGCCTGCGGGGCTTTTGTGCCCTTGGTGATGGTCCAGGCGCGGGTCTCTTTCGGACCGACCGTGAAATAGGTGCTGAGACCCAGCAGGCCATAACCAGCAGCAATAACGCGGTCGAGACCGGAATTGCTCAGCCCCAGCCCCTCGAGGAACTCTGCGCGCTCTTCCTGCGGCAGCTGGCTGACTTCGGCTTCAATGGCGGCAGAGACCACGACCATGGCAGCCCCTTCGGCCTCGGCACGCTTGCGCACGGCTTCGGAATGGCTGTTGCCGGTGGCAGCAGAGCCTTCCTCGACATTGCAGACATAGAGCACCGGCTTGGTGGTCATGAGCTGCAGGCGGCGCGCCGTCTCTTCCTCACCTTTCGGCACGGCGGTACGGGCAGGCTTGCCCTCGCGCAGGGCCGCGATGATGGGGTCCATGATGGCGAGCTGCTGCTGCGCTTCACGGTCATTGCCGCGTGCGCGCTTCTGCAGCGAGACCTGGCGCTTTTCGAGCGAATCCAGATCGGCCAGCATCAGCTCGGTTTCGATGATTTCGGCATCACGCACGGGGTCCACGCCACCCTCGACATGGGTGATGTCGTCATCCTCGAAGCAGCGCAGCACATGGATAATGGCATCGACTTCACGGATATTGGCGAGAAACTGGTTGCCCAGACCTTCACCACGAGATGCACCGCGCACGAGACCGGCAATATCGACAAATTCGAGGCTGGTCGGCAGGATCTTCTGCGACTTGCCAATGCGCGCCAGATTATCGAGGCGCGAATCAGGCACGGCCACGCGCCCCACATTGGGTTCGATGGTGCAGAAGGGATAATTCGCCGCCTGGGCCGCTGCCGTTTCCGTCAGCGCGTTGAACAGGGTGGACTTGCCCACATTAGGGAGCCCCACGATGCCACAATTGAAGCCCATCAGCGTTTCTCCCCGCACAGCATGGCGATTTTTGTCATTGTTGCTTCCGGCTCCCCTTTGGCCAGCAGAGGCGACGCCGCAGCCACGGCATCGAGAAGCGCTTCGAGTTCGTTCTGTTCGGCCTTGGCGAAATCGCCCAGCACATGGCCCGTCACACGGTCCTTGTGGCCGGGATGGCCGATACCGAGGCGCACGCGCTGGTAGTTCTGGTCCCCCAGCATCCTGTCCATTGAGCGAAGGCCATTATGCCCCGCTGCGCCGCCGCCCCGTTTGACGCGCACCTTGCAGAAGGCAAGATCGAGCTCATCATGAAACGCCGTGATGTCAGAGACCGGAATCTTGAAGAACCGCGCAGCCTGCTGCACGCTCTCGCCGGATAAATTCATATAGGTCATGGGCTTGAGCAGAAGAACCTTTTGTCCCTCGATGCTGCCCTCGGCCGTCTCCCCCTTGAAGCGCGCACGCCAGGGAGAAAACCGGTAGTATTCGGCAATACGCTCGACAGCCATGAAGCCAATATTATGGCGCTGCCTGCGCATGCCGGGCTCGGGATTGCCGAGCCCGGTCCAGAGTAGCATTGCGGCCACCCTGAGCGGTCTTACTTCTTCTTCGCAGGAGCGGCGGCTTCAGCAGCAGCCTTCGCAGCGGCTTCAGCTTCCATCTCGGCATCGACCGTCGGCGGTGCGATGGTGGCGATGACGAAGTTCGGCAGCTGCAGAACAGGCGTCACGTTCTCGGTGCCGGTCAGGTCGTCCCAACGCACGTTGTCGTGGATGTCGAGCGCGCTCAGATCAACCGTGAAGCTGGACGGAATGCTGTCAACGTCAGCCATGACGTCCACCGTGTGGCGAACCAGGTTCAGCACGCCACCGCGCTTGATGCCCGGAGCCTTGTCTTCACCCGTCACATGGATGGCGACGGTCACGTGGACCTTCTCGCCAGCCGCAAGACGCTGGAAATCGACATGGATCGGAGCGTCGGTCACGGGGTGCAGCTGCACTTCACGCAGCAGGGCGCGCACGGTGCCGCCTTCGAGCGGCAGCTCAAACAGGCGCGAGCGCCAGCCGCCACGAACCATTTCCTTGTGGATGATGCGCGGGTCGATCGCGATCAGCGCCGGCTCCTGCTTGCCACCATACACAACACCCGGCACCAGACCGGCACGTCTCGTTGCGCGCGCTGCCCCCTTACCAGCCTTCGCGCGCGTAGAGACTTCGAGGGACGTCATATTTGTCACGGTATTCTCCCAAATTCATTGCACTCACGGCCTCCAGGGGTGCCTGAGTGATGGGGCGCCTTACCGGAAATGGGGGGGTAAAGCAATGTTCTTCGGGATTCGGAGGGGGATTCTTCTCGGAGCTCTGCCCCGAAACCCGCAAAGGGGCACAGCCCCTTTGATCCTGACACTGTTTCAGTCAGGGATGAAAGGGATCTGTTCCGTTCCCGAGGCGCGGAGCAGCGCCCCGCATCGCTCACTCGTAAGCGGTGAGAACCCAGCCATTCTCTGTCGGGTCGCAGTAGAGTGGCACAGCATTGGCCAGACGCACATTGATCGGCAGGCTCATCGCAGCACGCAGCGCACGGAAAAGCGCGCCATGGGCCACGATCATGGGGATACCGTCCTGTTCGAGCGCGCGATTGACGGCTTCAGCCGCACGGGTCTTGAGCCCCTCGAAGGTTTCGCAACCTTCGGGTGTGAACTGACCTTCGATCCAGGGATCGTACCAGTCGCCCATGGGTTCGCCTTCCATTACGCCGAAGCAGACTTCCTCGAGGCCCTGATCGGTCACCAGCGGCAGGGTGACGCCGCTCGAAACGGCAATCGCCTCCTGCGCGGCCAGCGCGGTGTCATGGGCGCGTGTCAGCGGGGAAGAAACGATGCGGGCGATGGGCGAAGCGCCATCGCGCCAGTGACGGGAGAGTGAGTCTCCCGCCTTGATGGCCTGCTCCCGCCCTGTGGCGTTCAACGGGATATCTGTCCGGCCCTGAGAGAGATTCTGTGCGTTCCAGTCGGTCTGACCGTGGCGCAGATACCAGAAGGGGCGACGAAGCAGCATGAAAACCGGTCCTTAGTCGAAAAGCGAAGAGACAGAGCTTTCATCTGCCACAGCACTCATGGCGCGCGCCAGCAGATTGGCCGTGCTGATTTGACGAATATTGGGCGATTCTTCCATGACATCCGTCGCAGGAATGCTGTCGGTGAGCGTCAGCATCTTGAGCGGAGACGCCTTGACGCGATCGACTGCCATGCCGGTCAGCACACCATGGGTCACATAAGCCTCGACCCCGGCGGCACCATGCTTCATCAGAGCTTCGGCCGCGTTGCACAGCGAACCACCGCTATCGACGATATCATCGACCAGAATGCAGTAGCGCCCCGCGACATCACCGATCACGTTCATGACCTCGGACACACCGGCGCGTTCGCGACGCTTGTCGATGATGGCCAGATCGGTGTTCAGACGCTGCGCGAGCTGACGGGCACGAACCACGCCGCCGACATCCGGCGAGACGATCATGAGGTCTTCATTCGGGTGACGGGCATTGATGTCGCGCTTGAAAAGCGGTGCGGCATAAAGGTTATCGACCGGAATATCGAAAAATCCCTGAATCTGCATGGCATGCAGATCCATGGTCAGAATGCGGTTCGCACCAGCCTCGACAAGCAGGTTGGCCACCAGCTTGGCGCTGATCGGCGTACGCGGACCGGATTTGCGATCCTGACGGGCATAGCCGAAATAGGGCATCACAGCCGTGACACGACGAGCCGACCCGCGACGCAGGGCGTCAAGCATGATCAGCAGTTCCATCAGATTGTCATTGGTCGGCGAACAGGTGCTCTGAATGACGAAGACGTCTTCGCCACGCACGTTTTCCTGGATCTCGACGAAGACCTCGGCATCGGCGAAGCGCCGCACCGACACCTTGCACAGAGGCAAACGCAGCTCCTGAGCCACGGCACGCGCCAGAGGCAGGTTACTGTTACAGGCGACGATCTTCATCGGGAAACGACTCCGGTCCGGGACGGCAGCAAACGCGGCCTTCTAACAACGCCGCGCCACGCTGTCATTAATTCATGGCGGCCCGGATCGACCGATAGAGCGTTTTTTACAACTCTGTGACTCTCGCCACCCATGTGCTGGGTATCCACCCCAAAGGGGGGGCTTCCGACGTCATCATATCCGTCCAGCATATCCCAAACACTTTCCCTACCATCAGGCCAGATGCCACCTGATATCAGCGGGACTGTGTTTCTATAGGAACGATGCTCCTGTCATCCCCCCCTCCCCGTCTCCGGAGAGAGGGAGGACAGACAGCTTCAGTCGGTATCGTATTTCACCGAACGCGGCCCGTAGAGCAGACCATCCGGCGGCCCTACCTTCAGAAGACGGTTGGCGGCTGTGCCGGCTTCGACAAAACTCTCATCCGTCAGGCTATCGACAACCTGATTGATAGCCGCATTGACGAGCACACCGATCAGACCACCAGCGCCGGAATTCTGATTCTTCTCAGCGCTCGAAGCCGTTCCGGTCCCAGTCCAGAGCACTGAGCCGGTCTTCAGATCCACGAGCTTCGCACTGGCTGTCACGACGGTGTTGCTGTTGATCACGTGATAGACCGAGCCGTAATCGGTAATGGTGGTGTACAGCACGGCATCGGCGCCATAAATCGTACGCAGCTTTTCGGCGGGGACCTGAATGATTTCATCAGGAACGCTCAATCCGTTCTGTCGGAATGTCTCGGTCTCGAGCGTGACGGGAATGACGTAATAACCGCCCTCGGCCAGCGGCAGTGTCATCTGCGACAACAGACCGCTGGTAGCCTTGATATCGGGCGTATGATTGACCGGCGGCAAAACGAGGATGGTGCGCGGCTTCGCAGCCTTGAAAGCGGTGTAATCGGGAGCTTTGACCTGTGAGGCACAGGCTGTAACGGCAAAGCAGAGCGCCAGCGCAGCAAAACGCCCCATCAAAGAAAAAGACTTCATGACGACACCTTCGTATTTTGAGGCGCACTGACATTCTGAGTCTGGGGCGAATTGGAAAACGAGCCTGGGGCCTGACCGAGATTCTTCAGCAGGAAGTCCATATAGGTGGTGGCTTCAGGAAAAAGCGTCTTTTCCTGAGTGAATTCCTGCTGCGCCAGATCGGTCTTGCCCTCTGTGGCATAAAGCAGGCCGAGATGTGCATGAAAGCCAGGAGGAACCGAAAGCCCCTTGGCGCGCGCCTTCTCCATGTCTTTTTCCATGACGTTAATCTGGGCCAGCGGATCTGTCTTGCCCTGAAGGTAGAGATATTGCTGAGCCTGAAAATTCTGCCAGCTATAGAGCGGCGGCGTTGACTGCCCGGAGCAGGCAGCCAGAACTCCTGGCAGCGCTATGCCTGCCAGAATTCTTGCGTAACGAGACATGGTTTGGAAATCCATTTATTGGTTTTATAAGTAGAATCGAAGTCACAGAGAGTCAGTGAATCTGACCCGAATCGACCTCCTGGGCGAAATGGTTCACGGCATCCTGGATAGCCAGATCGAGTACCTTGCCATTGAGGGTCGAGTCATAGGCGGCTGTGCTGCCAAACCCGATCACTTCGCGATCGGACAGGCTGTATTCTGCTGCCCCTTCGCTGGTTGCCACGATCTGGGAGGTAAGAGGATTGACGATCTGCAGGCTCACCTTGGCATAGGCAATCTGGCTGTGCCCCCGACCGGCAATACCGAAAAGCTGCATATCGCCCACATCCTTGCGACCGAACGCCGTCACGTCGCCGGTTACAAGATACTGCGCGCCTTGGATCGACTGCCCCTGTCGCAGGAATCCTGCCTCCTGCTTTCCCTCGGCCAGATTATCCCGATCCATGACCGAAAACCGGCCCGATTGCTGCAGGCGCGTCAGAAGAATCACGCGCGCCTGGTTTCCCAGACGATCAATACCATCGGAAAAGATCCCGTTCATGTAGTTCGACCTGTTGGCGAATTTACCTGCGGCAATCGGGATGCGTGGCCCGTTATAGGGCGTCTGCGCTACCTGAACGGGAGGCACGGGCAGAGTATGTGAGGATTCTGTCGCACAGCCTGCCAGAAGCAGGGCTGATGACAGCATTCCGGAGATGAAAATTTTTACGCGCACGAGAACCGTGTCCTTGATCGTTATTATCCAGTCAATACACCAAAGAATCAGAGAATTCTTCATGATAAAAATAACCTCATAAAATATTGAACAATCTCCGGGTGTGATAAATTTTTCGATACTTAAGAAAGATATCCGCGATAAATTTCATCGTTTCCATACTGCCTATGTTACCCAACAGATAATTTTAAGATATTTTATCATATTATTTTTGTATTTGTAATTTTTATCAAATAGTTATCTATTATATGTTATGTTTTATATTTATTTATCAGTAAAAATAATTTAAATATTAAAAGTAATGTTGCAAGAAAAAGATCTTCATTGCCCGAACACGTTTGGAAGGTCACTTGTTCTGACGGGAAACCCTTCGTTTTCCCATCATGAGGCCGCGCTCGTACGCCATCACACGCTTTATACACCTGCTGGTATTCTGATTGAAAACGCCACTTATTGCGCAGGGGAAAATATTGCCGGCACCTTCGATTATCATGTTTACGCTCCGCGGGTGATCTCGCCTGATCTACCTGTCTGTGACGGACCGGAAGACTGCTTCTGGCTGGGCTATTTTCACGACCACTTTGGCCATTTTCTCACCAGCACGTTGCAGCGTCTCTGGCATATTCAGAAATGGCAGCGTCATTACGCGGGATATGTTTTCCCCAATCGCAGGATTTCGGAAAAAAACCTCCCGTTCATGAGCAGAATATTCGAAATTCTGAATATCAACGAGACACAGATTTTTCATGTTCCGGAAAATACCATGATGAGAAACATCATGGTTGCCGAACCAGCTTTTATCGAAAACGCACATTGCTACGAAATCTGGGGCACATTCATGCGGGAACTGGGAAGGAAGATTCTTGGCTCCCGTGGGACAGCGCCTGAGAAATATCCAGTCTTTCTCTCTCGCAGTCTGACCCGTTCACCCACGCGCAGTTATGACGGAGAAGACGAACTGACGAGCCTTCTGATGGCTCTCGGCATCAGATCCTGTCATCCTGAATGTCTCTCATTGCAGGAGCAGCTGGCTTTTTGGGATAGCCACGCCGTTTTCATCGGCTTTTCAGGCTCGGCTTTCATGAATGCGGCATTCTTCGAGAACAAGACGCTCATCGTCCTCAATCATGACGGCTATGTTTTTGGCACACAGCGCATGATCGATTCTATTGCGGGAAACAGGGCCCTCTATCTGGATGTGTCACCCTTTCTCGAGCTTCAGGATGCAACCTCTCAGCGTTACCGTATCACGAGGCCTGGCGCTCTTGGGGCCGAGATTGTCACCGCCATACGGCGCCTTGGCTGAAGCGCGCTATAGCGCATGGGGGCGGTAATGCCTTGAGCAACATGTTGCCGCACCTGCATGGCAAGGGGGGCTATTTTTTCGTCGCAGGCGTTTCCGGTGGCAAGGGCTTGTGATCACGTCCTGAGTAATTGGTGATGATCTGATGCACGCCACCCGCTGCCTCGGAAGCTGCGGCCATGGCAACATCCCCCCAAGGCCCATCCAGTGAATGGGCGTCGATATCATGTAGCTGCGTGGCAGCGCCCGCCTCCTTGCCGTCGGCAGCCACTGTGCGCCATGAAATCTCGATATGCTGGCTTGGGTGGCCAGTCGTGCCGGCAGGGCCATCGCTCACGGTCACAATCGCCTCGACGCTGTAATCGGCGTCCTTGGGCGTGCTCTGCAACTGGTCATGCCTGTCAGGAAAGCTTGCAGTAAAAGCGCGCGCCAGCGAGACATTCCCGTCACCGGGGGCGCCCTTTACGCCTTTGAAATACACCTTGGCGGGGCGGCGCTTGAGGCTATGCGGGTCAGCTTGCATCATCGCAGCCTGAATACCGGTCAGAACCGAGCTGATCTGCGGTGCCGATGCGGCGGCCAGCGAGGAAAGCACAGGCTTTTCGCCCTGCGCCCAGACGGAAGCCGGGACGGGCGCCGCATCCCAGTGGCCGCGCGCTTCGCCATTGGGCATCATCACGACATAATGCGGCGTCACATCGCTGCCCTGCAGGGTCGCAGAGAGCTTGAGCCACCAGTCACCGGGCTTGGCTGGCTGCGCCACCGCAGGAAGTGACTGATCAACCAGCTGGGTTGCGACCTCTCTCGCCCAGAGCGCCGAGGCCGTATTATCGAGCAACGAATCAGGCGGGGTCGGCACCGCCAGACGCGGCGGCGGCGTGGTCAGTGCCAGACGACGGCCTTCCGGTCCGGGATCACCAAACGGATGCGGCATGTCCACGCACCCTGCCAGCAGGGTCATGGTGCTGAACAGACCGATACAGGCTTTCAGAGACCCCTTCATGCCCGGGCTCCTGCCCGGATGGCCGAAATCTGATGGCCAATCGCACCACCACCGGCCAGGGTGCGACGACGGTGGCTGAAAAAGCGCCTGACATCGAAACGCGTATCGAGCCCTACCGCAGAAACATGGTGCAGCCCGGCACGACGCAATCTGTGAAGGCAGTAGCCGGGCATATCGAAAAGAAAATGTCCGTCACGCAAGGCAGGCAGGAAGAAATGGGCCGCCTCAGGAGAGGTATCGAGCACGGCTTCGCGCATCTCGGGTCCGACTTCGTAACTCTCCTGACGGATGCAGGGCCCGACACTGGCCACGACATCCCCGGCACCAAGAGCTGCCATGGCCGAAAGCGTTGCCTCAAGTACGCCTCCGACCGCTCCACGCCATCCTGCATGGGCTGCGCCCACGACATGGCCATCGGGACTGGCAAACAGAACCGGGCTGCAATCGGCGGTGATGACACCAAGCGCCAGATCATCGCGATCGGTCACGAGCGCGTCGGCCTTGGGGCCACGTCCGGTCTGCCAGACAGGCGTTCCGTGCGTCAGGGTCACAACATCAGCTGAATGGGTCTGCGTCAGCCCCAGCAGCGAGGGCGCTTCGACCCCAAGAAACCGCGCAACCCGACCACGATTTTCGGCAATGTTTTCCGGCCGGTCGGCAGAGGCCAGGGAGCAGTTGAGCGAATTGAACGGGCTGGGCGAGACGCCGCCCAATCGGGTGAAGAAGCCATGACGCAGAAAGGCCAGGGAATCTGCCTGCAGCACCCAGCCACGCGGTGCCTGATCAGCCATCGACCTTTTCTCCCTCGATCGAATGCGGGTGACGCATGCCATAGGCCATAAGCCAAAGCCCGGCCAGCGCCATCGGAATGCAGAGCACCTGCCCCATCGTCACGCCGAAAGGCAGAAAGCCGATAAACGCATCAGGTTCGCGAAAAAGCTCGCAGAAGCTGCGCGCCACCGCATAGCCGAACAGGAACAGACCGGAGAGAAAGCCATAGCGCATGCGCGCCCAGGGGCGGCTCGCGACAACGAGCATGACAGCAAGCAGCAGCAGCCCTTCAGTCAGCGCCTCATAAAGCTGCGAGGGATGACGCGCGACAGGGCCGCCCGTCGGAAACACCATCGCCCAGGGCAGCCAGTCCGGCGCCGGGCGTCCCCATAATTCACCATTGATGAAGTTCGCACAGCGGCCAAGCCCAAGACCGAGCGGCACGATGATGGTGATGCGGTCGGAGAAAGACAGAAAGCTGAGCCCGTTGCGCCAGGTGAACCAGGCAAGCGCCAGAATCACGCCCAGCGCACCACCATGGAAAGACATTCCCCCCTGCCAGACCTCAAGGATGGAGAGCGGATGGGTGAGATAGAAACCCGGCTTGTAGAACAGGATATATCCCAGCCGCCCCCCGAGCACGACGCCGAGCATGGCCCAGAAGGCGAAATCATCCACTTGTTCCCGTGTCGCAGCACGCGGCGCCAGGCCGCAGAGCCGGATGGCGATTTTCCACCCGATCAGGATCGAGAGGATATAGGCCAGCGCGTACCAATGCACGGCCAGTGGCCCCAGATGAACGGCAATCGGATCGAACTGGGGCAGGATGATCGGGTGGGATTGCATGGGAAACTTTACAGATAGGGGTCTGGCGTCGCGAGATAATCGCGCACATAGCGCGTGATACCGTCTTCAAGCGAGGTGAAGGGTCGATCATAGCCCGCTTCACGCAGACGGGTCATGTCGGCACAGGTATAGGATTGATATTGCCCCTGCAAAGACTCGGGCATGTCGATGAACTCTATGCGGCGCGGCACACCCGCGGCATCGCACACGGCATTGGCGAGATCGACATAGGTACGAGCCGTGCCCGTGCCGCAATTGAAAAGCCCGCTGACCCTAGGATGGTCGTGCAGCCAGAGCATGACCGAAATCAGGTCGCCTACCCAGATGAAATCGCGTGCCTGAGCGCCATCTTCCAGATCTGGCCGGTCAGAACGGAAAAGCCTCGCCGGTGCACCGCGCATCACCTCGTCGTATTTGACCTTCACGACGGAGATCATCGACCCTTTGTGATACTCGTTGGGGCCATAGACATTGAAGAATTTGAGCCCCGCCCACTGGCGTGGCATCAGACCACCCGAGTCGATCCGGGCCTGGAGATGCTGGTCAAAGACATGCTTGGACCAGCCATAAAGATTGAGGGGTCTGAGCGCGGACAACGAGTCAGGCGCATCGGAAAAGAGCTCGGGCCTGTCTGCCGCCCCGTAAGTGGCTGCCGAAGACGCATAGAAGAACGGTACGTCACGCACCGCACACCAGTCGAGCAGGGTTTCAGACAGCTCGACATTGGTGCGCCACACCAGATCACCATCACAGGCCGTGGTACTGCTGATCGCCCCCATGTGAAACACGGCAGTGATCTCGGTCGAGTTCGACAGGAACGTCTCGAGCGCGTCCGGATCGATCAGCAGATCGGGCGGATGCTGGGCAAGATTACGCCATTTGCCCTGGTCACGAAGGCGGTCCACGACCGCGACAACCTCGCCCCGCGCCTTGAGCGCAGCGACCAGGCACGAACCAATAAATCCGGCGCCGCCGGTGACGATCATCATGGAACCTGTATAAGACGCCGCAACGCAACCTCCAAGCCACACCAGCCGGAGAAAAACGCGGCACGGGCATCCCTGACGGGGCCTCCTGCGTTGCTCTTGGCAGAGGTGAGAGTCAGTCTGGGCACAGCTTGGCCCCGACTGAACGCACGGGGGCCTCATAATCGCCCGGTCGCCAGACCGGACGCCAGGACAGCAAGGAAACCGCCATGGCAGACCGGCCCCGTTTTTTCGATGATCTTGCAGGCGCCGCCGGAGGCGCGTTCTCGGCCCTGACTGGGCTGCGCGAAGAGCTTCACGCCGTCGTACGCGCCCGTATCGACGAAGTGCTCTCCTCGCTTGATCTGGTGCGTCGCGACGAGCTCGACGTGGCCCGTGAGCTGGCCACCCGCGCCCGCATGGCCCAGGAAGATGCCAATGACCGCCTCGCCCGTATCGAGGAGCGTCTCGCCGATCTGGAAAAAGCCGTTACCGCCCCTTCATCGCACTCTTGAACTCTGCGGATATCTGCGTCCTTGCAACCGGGGCCGGGCATCCGTAACGTGACCTGATATGACGATTCGCGGTCTGATTTCCGCGGGTTTTCATATCTTTGCAGACATCATGATGCGCACCGCCTCGCGTCGCGCATCACCGGCCCAGGGAGTCCCGAATGCCTGCTCTTTCCTTCTCCTCCTCCTCGCATCAGGATACCAATCCGCTCGACGTCATGGAGCAGATCGTCTGCGGCCATGACTGGGCGTTCGACCGCCGTACCGAATCGGAAATGGCCGCCGAAGCGCCGGGCAAATGGTGCGACTATGGATTGTATTTTTCATGGTCCCGCGAAATTGCGGCCATGAACTTCACCTGCACCTTCGACCTGCGGGCTCCCGCCAATCGCCGCAAGGCTCTGTACGAACTCATCGCGCTCGCCAATGAGCGTCTCTGGATCGGGCATTTCAGCCTCGACCTCGAGACCGGCACGCCGGTTTTCCGGCACTCGGTTCTGTTGCGCGGTGCGACCAGCCTTGCCGCAGAAAGCATGGAAGACATGATCGATATCGCCATCACGGAATGCGAGCGGTTCTACCCCGCCTTCCAGTTTACACTCTGGAGCGGCAAGACGCCGGCAGAAGCCCTCGAAGCCGCCATGCTCGACTGTATGGGTGAAGCATGAGCCTGCCTTCTCTACTTCTCGTCGGCTGCGGCAAGATGGGCGGCGCACTCTGGCAGGGCTGGCTCGAACAGGGCGTCGCCCCTTCGGTCATTCTCGACCGCAGCTGCGCTGCCCCGCCTGCCCCTCATCGCCTGGCCCGCACAGCAAGTGAAATTCCTGCCGATTTCAAACCCGACATCATCATTCTGGCGGTCAAGCCAGCCGGAATGGAAGAGGCGCTCGCGTCGCTGCGTCCGTTCCTTGATGGCGCCATCATCATCTCCATGCTGGCTGCACGCACCATAGACAGCCTGCGCGCCGCCTGTGGTGACGCCGCCAGCACGAAGATCGTGCGTGCCATGCCCAATACGCCTGCGGCGATTGGCAAGGGCGTGACAGGCGTCGTCAGTCAGGATCTTGATGAGGACGGACGCACGCTCTGCACGGCGCTGCTTTCGGCCGTGGGCGACGTTGCCTGGGTCGAGAGCGAAGCCCAGCTTGAAGCCCTGACGCCAATCTCGGGATGTGGCCCGGCCTATGTCTTCCTTCTGGCCGAATTGCTGGAAAAGGAGGCCCTGCGTGTCGGCCTGCCTGCCGAAACGGCGCGGCTCATCGCGCGCGGTACGGTGTCAGGGGCAGGCGCGCTGATTGCTGCCTCGGACGAGAAGAGCGCGACCCTGCGCAAGAACGTCACGAGCCCCAATGGCGTCACTGCCAGGGCACTTGATGTCCTCATGGCACCGGAAGCGTGGCCCGAGACCATGACCAGGGCCGTTGACCAGGCCATGGCACGGGCGAAAGAGATGGCCTCCTGAGACGAAAACCCGCCTCTGAACCTGTCATTCGATTGTCACGACGCGCCCATAGGTTATTATCGGGCGCTTCAAGACAGGGACAGGTTCATGACGGATATCGATCGCGAAGAGTTTGATCTCGCACTTCTGGAGGCGGGTTTCACCCTCGCCGCTGATAAGGGCTGGCATCGTTTCTCGCTGGTAGAGGCCGCGCATCGAGCCGGACTTGCAGTCGATGAAGTCCGTGCCCGCTTTGCCTTCCGTCACACATTGCTGCTTCGCCTGGGGCGACTGGCCGATGAGTCGGCTTTCCGGGACGATGGTCTTGGCGGCTCTGTACGCGAGCGTATTTTTGACCTCTTCATGCGTCGCTTTGACGTCTTCCAGCAATATCGCGAGGGCATTCGCGCCGTGCTGCAGGCCCTGCCGACCGAACCGGGCCTTGCCGTCATTCTCGGCGCCGCAACGCTCGACACCATGCGCTGGATGGCCGATCTCGGCGGTATCGACCGCAGCGGCTTTGGCGGGGCGATGCGTCTGAATGCGCTGGTAGGTGTCTGGGGCTTTGCCCTGCGCGCCTGGGAAAAGGACGAAAGCCCCGATCTCTCCCAGACCATGGCAGCGCTCGATCAGGCGCTGGACAAGGCAGAGCGCTACGGCGCGCTCAAGCCCTCGCCCGACCGCCTGATGGAAGAGGCAACCCGCAATACGGGCATCGCCGATCATTCACTCGAACTCGAAACATAATGGCTTTACGTCTGCCGAGAGGCAGACTAAAAGCCCTGACACGCAATGGGATGTAGCCAAGCGGTAAGGCAGCGGATTTTGATTCCGCCATTCGGAGGTTCGATCCCTCCCATCCCAGCCAGCGTTTCCTTCTGAAAATCTCTGCTTGTTCTGGCGCCCTGTGCTGTCACGCATCATGACGTCCGGAAGCATTTCTTCTCCAACAGGAGAGACGTGCAGGGCAGATCTATGCTTCCCAAGGCGCCGAACAGCCTCTGGAGGCGGCGCGTAGCCATAATCCCACATAATTCAGGCAAACCCGCTTCAGGGCCTCAGGCACAAAAGCGAACTGGCCAGAGCACGATAATGAATAGAAGATCAGGGTCTTCTGGTTGGGTGCATAATGTAAAGGGAGGTACCGGCGGGGCAATGGTGGGCACACAAGGGCTCGAACCTTGGACCCGCTGATTAAGAGTCAGCTGCTCTACCAACTGAGCTATGTGCCCATAGCCCCGCTCCGGTGAGGTGGCTTCTAACAGGGGGCGGAACAGGCATCAAGAGGAAAAATGCACTATTCCGCATCCGTAACTATCAGGAAGCTTTCTCCGGCGATAACAGACGCATCAGCGTGTCGAACTGGTCGAGGCTGCGATAGTCGAGACGCAGCGATCCGCCCTTGCCATTGAACTCGATCTTGACCTTGAGCCCGAGCTTCGTGGCCAGGTCGCGCTCGAGACGCACCAGCTCATTATCACGCGGGGCCTTGATCACTTCCTGTTCGGCCTTCGGGGCCTGACGGGCAAGAGCCTCTGTCTGACGCACATTGAGCCCACGAGCGATCACGATATCGGCTGCTGCACAGGGGTCAGGATGGGCCAGAAGCGCACGGGCATGCCCAGCGCTCAGCATCCCGTCACGTACCTTCTGACGCACTGCCTCGGGCAGGTTCAGCAGGCGCAGGATGTTGCCGATATGGGGGCGTGACTTGCCCACCGCACCAGCCAGCTCTTCCTGCGTCAGCGCATAATCGGTTAGAAGCCTTTGCAGCCCTTCTGCCTCTTCGATCGCGTTCAGATCGGCGCGCTGAAGGTTTTCGACCAGAGCGGCCGCCATGGCATCGGCATCATCCAGCAGACGCACATGCACCGGCACTTCATGCAGCCCGGCGCGCTGCGACGCACGCCAGCGGCGTTCACCCGCGATGATCTGGTAGCGCCCTTTCTGGTCGGGGTCGGGCCGCACCAGAATAGGCTGCAGAACGCCACGGCTGCGGATCGAATCCGCCAGCTCGTTCAGACGCCCCTCATCCATGTCCACACGCGGCTGAAACGGCCCGGGGGCCAGCAGATCGACACCGAGCATGGAGGGATTGGGAGCGCTCTCATGGCTGGGAGACTGCGCTCTGGGCATGTCGATGGCCTGATCGCCGAGAAGGGCCGCGAGACCGCGCCCAAGGCGCGGAGCCGGTTTCTTGCTCATGACGAAGCCCCTTCCTTGTCGGTGATACCCAGACGTCCGGCAATTTCCTGCGCCAGAGCGAGATAGGCAGCGGCGCCGCTGCTGCGACGATCATATTCGAGCACGGAGCATCCATGGCTCTGCGCTTCGGATATCTTGATATTGCGCGGAATCAGCGTCTCAAGCACCTGCTCACCGAAGAAATTGCGCGCATCGGCAGCAACCAGTTCTGACAGGTTGTTGCGCCGGTCGTACATGGTGAGAATGATACCGGCCACATGCAGATCGGCATTGAACGCCCGGCGCACTCGGTCGACCGTGCGGACGATCTGGCTGATCCCCTCAAGAGCGAAAAACTCGCATTGCAGCGGAATCAGCACGGCATCGGACGCCACAAGGGCGTTGAGCGTCAACAGCCCGAGGCTTGGCGGACAATCGATCAGAATGACGTCATAGCGACCCGAGAGGGCTTCCAGCGCCTCACGGATGCGAAACTCGCGTCGCTCGCCGCCAATCAGTTCGATCTCGGCGCCGGCCAGATCGGTGTTGGCTACGATGATATCGAGATTGGGCGTCTCGGTCGGGCGGGGCAGCTTTTCAGGCGGCGCCTCCTGCATCAGGGCAGCATAGCTGCCGATCTGGCGGGCATTGTAATCAACCCCCAGCCCGGTCGAGGCATTGCCCTGCGGGTCGAGATCGACCAGCAGCACGCGTTGCGTACTGGCAAGCGCCCCGGCCAGATTGATTGCTGTTGTGGTCTTGCCCACACCACCTTTCTGGTTGGTGATGGCGAGGATACGGGCCTTCTTGCCCGTGTCGTTAGTCGACACGTCTGATATCGCTTATCTCGATGATGGCGCCCCCTGAGGCGGCGCGATTGTCCAGAATTCTATGCTGCATGTGCCAGCACCGTTCGGCTTCGGTCAACTCGTCCGGCAGATTTTTCCCTTTCAAAAACAGGGCTTTTCCCTCCGGCAGAAGAAATGGCGCGCTCCATTCCAGCAATTGTGAGAGCGAGGCCAGAGCCCGTGCCGTCACATAAGGTGCAGGCGCAACCTCTGCCTGCTCGATGCGCCTGGACACGACCTGGGCTTTCACACCGCAGGCTCGCGCCGCCTCGCGCAGGAAGGCACATTTGCGCTGGTCTGACTCGACCATGACCATCTCGGCGTCGCAGGCGATCCCGATCATGAGCGCCGGGAACCCCCCGCCGGAGCCGAGATCGATCACGCGGGAACCGTGCTCGATATATGGCACCAGCCTGAGAGAATCCTCGATATGACGCTCCCACAGATGAGGCATATCACGCGGGCTCACCAGATTGATGCGCGCATTCCATTTTTCGAGAATTGCTGCAAAGGCTTCCAGACGTTCTCTGGTTTCACGTGAAACGCCATTCATGCCACAGCCCTCACATGAGCCAGAAGCGCAATCATGGCAGCAGGTGTCACACCCGGCACACGCTGCGCGGCAGCAAAATTGGCCGGTCTTGCCAGTGAAAGACGCTCCTTCATTTCACTGCTCAGCCCGCCGATGCGGGCATAATCGAGATCGCTTGGCAGAGTGATCTGCGCCTCGCCGGCGAGCTGCCTGATCTCACGCTCCTGTCGTTGCAGGTAGCCACCGTAGCGGGCCTCAGTCTCGACATGCCGCCGCACACGCAAAGGCAACGCCGCAAACCACGGCGCCAGACGCTCGACCGCCCCCTCTTCAGTCTGGCCGCATAGCACATCGAGCAGCGAACGGCGCCTTCCGTCCTGAGATACGGTGATGCCCTGCGCTGCCAGATCCTGCGGCGCGTGAAGAGCCTGACGCGCTTGCTCCATCGCCTGAGCAATAGCGCTTTCATCTTCTTCCAGCTTCGCTGCCCGCTCGGCACCGACACAGCCCATGGCCTTGCCCAGTGCTGTCAGACGCAGATCGGCATTGTCAGCACGCAGACTCAGACGATACTCGGCACGCGATGTGAACATGCGATAAGGCTCGGACACCCCCTGAAGCGTGAGATCATCGAGCATCACCCCCAGATAGGCCTGATCGCGACCCAGAATGAGGGGCGCATTCCCCACCACGAAACGGGCGGCATTCAGCCCGGCCAGAAGCCCCTGCGCACCAGCCTCTTCATAGCCGGTGGTGCCGTTGATCTGCCCTGCGAGATAGAGCCCTGTCATGGCTGTCAGCGCAAGGCTGGGCGCCAGCTCTCTTGGGTCGACATAATCATATTCCACAGCGTAGCCCGGCGTGACGATACGCGCCTTTTCCAGCCCCGGAATGGAAGCGATCATCAGCGCCTGGATATCTGCGGGCAGGCTGGTAGAGATCCCGTTCGGATAGACCAGATCGCCGCCCGGATTACCCGGCAGCCCCTCAGGCTCGAGAAAGATCTGATGCCCGTCCTTCTCGCCAAAGCGCACGACCTTGTCTTCGATCGACGGACAATAGCGAGGCCCCCTTCCTGCAATCGCTCCGCCGTAGAGCGCAGAAAGCGCCAGATTATCGCGAATGATCTGATGCGTTTCGGGCGTAGTGGTGGTGATGCGGCATGACAACTGATCGGTCGTGATCCTGTCAGTCAGGCGGCTGAAAGGCTCCGGCAGCGCATCGCCCTTGTCTTCGACGAGCGATTCCCAGTCGATCGAGTCTCGTGCGATACGCGCAGGTGTACCGGTCTTGAGGCGCCCCATACGCAGGCCCATTGCCTCCAGCCGCTCACCCAGACGAGCTGCCGGGCGCTCACCGATGCGCCCCGCCTGCTCCTGTGTATGACCGATATGAATGACCCCGCGCAGAAACGTGCCGCTGGTGACGACCACAGCGCCGCATCTGAAAACCCGCCCGTCCTCGCATACGACACCCGTGACACGACCGTCGTGAATTTCCAGATCAGCCACCTCACCAGCGAGGATGGTCAGATTGGGCGTCTCTGCAAGAAGCGCCTGAATGGCGTTGCGATAAAGATAGCGGTCGGCCTGCGCACGCGGCCCGTGCACGGCAGGCCCCTTGGAACGGTTCAGCAGCTTGAAATGAATACCTGCCCGGTCGGCAGCACGCCCCATGAGGCCGTCAAGCGCGTCGATTTCGCGCACCAGATGGCCCTTGCCTATGCCGCCAATCGCCGGGTTGCACGACATGGCACCGATCATTTCGGGTTTCTGGGTCAGAAGAAGCGTACGCGCACCGAACCGTGCCGAAGCTGCCGCCGCCTCACTTCCCGCATGTCCGCCGCCTATGACGACAACATCAAACTCGTTCACACAGCCCTCATTTACCAATGCAGAATTGTCCAAATATCACATCCAGCAGGGACTCGACATCAACTTGTCCCGTCAGGCGCCCGAGTGCGCGCATGGCCAGACGTAGCGCCTCACCCCTCACTTCTGGCCAGGAAGCATTGCGCGCCTGGTCGAGATAAAGCAGTGCCTCCTCAATTCCGGCTCTGTGGCGCGCACGGGTCAGGGGGGCACCTACCCCAGCCGTCAGCCCCTTGATGCGTTCAGCAAGCGCCGCCTCGAAAGCCTGCATCCCTTCGCCTGTCTGCACACTCAACCCCAGGCTACCCGCAATGGCGGGCTGCAGATCGATCTTGTTGCTCACCAGAAGCGCATCAGGCCGCAACGGCATTTCGGCTTCACCCGCCATCACGTGCAGCACGAGGTCTGCATGTTCCACGTGAAACATCGCCCGCTTGATACCTTCGGCCTCGATCTCGTCTTCGGTCTCACGCAGCCCCGCCGTGTCGACGAGGCGCAGGCGTACGCCATGAAAAAGCCAGTCGATGGCAATGACGTCGCGCGTCGTCCCGGCACGATGCGTCACGATGGCCGCATCATAGCCAGCCAGATAATTGAGCAGGCTCGACTTGCCGACATTGGGCGCGCCTGCAATCACGACGGTCAGACCGCGCCGCACAATCTCACCGCGCTTATCTGCCAGATGGGCACTCAACGCCGCGCGCAGATCATCAAGTGTGTTCGCAAGCATCTGCTCGACAGAATCCGGAAGATCTTCGTCCGGGAAGTCGATCAATGCCTCCTGATGCGCCAAAAGGATTTTCAGACGCTCGCTCCAGCCTTCGTATAGACGGCTGAGCGCACCATCGGCCTGGGCCAGCGCCTGCTGCCTCTGGCTTTCGCTTTCGGCCTCAACCAGATCGCCGATGGCTTCTGCCTGCAGCAGATCGAGCCTGCCAGCCTGCACCGCACGACGCGTGAACTCCCCCGCCTCGGCCGGTCGCGCCCCAAGTACGGTCAGGGCCAGGGCAACACGATCGATCACCGCGGGCCCGGCATGAAGATGCAGTTCGAACCCGTCTTCACCGGTATAGGAACGCGGGCCCGGCAACCACAGCACCATGGCATCGTCCAGATGCTCGCCCTCATGACGCAGCGCTCGCAGGCTCGCCTGTCGCGGCAGTGGAAGGCGGTCTGAACACAACCCGGCCAGCACCTCTTGAGCGCCGGGACCACTTGCGCGCATGATGGCGATCGCCGCCCGTCCGGCCCCTGTCGCCAGAGCGAAAATGACTTCGCCCTTGCGCGCTGCCGGGCTTTCCATCGCGTCAACCATGTGAATTCCTTCTATGCCCCAGCTCTCTTTGCATTCTCCTCTCGGTCCCCTCACCCTCAGCGAGGATGAAGGCGCCATCGTCGCCCTTGATTGGGGATGGGGACGCGATCAGGAAAAGACACCCCTTCTTACCCGCGCCCAGACCATGCTGGAACGCTATTTCGATGGTGAGCCTGAAAGTTTCGACCTGCCACTGACGCCCTGGGGTACCACCTATCGCAAGGCGGTCTGGGCGGCCCTGCGCGACGTTCCCTATGGGCAGACCGTCAGCTATGCCGAACTGGCTGCCAGGGCTGGCGGCTCCGCCCGCTCTATCGGCGGCGCCATGGCGCATAACCCCATCCCCATTCTGATCCCTTGCCATCGTGTGCTCGGCAAAGGCCATCTCGGGGGCTATTCGGGTGAAGGCGGACTGGATGACAAACGCTATCTGCTTCGTCTGGAAGGTGTCGCGCTCTAACGTGGCCTTCACGGGGCGCTGCCCCGTCCCCCGGAAAGGGGCGCGCCCCTTTCATCCCGATTTAAAGGTTTCCAAAGGGCGACGGCCCTTTGGCGGGGGATGGGGTAAAGCCCCATAAAAAAAGCCGCCGGGCACCCACAGGCACCCAGCGGCTTGACCGTCACGAACTGACCCGAAAATCAGTTGTTCATGGCGTCGAAGAAATCCTGGTTCGTCTTGCTGTATTTCAGCTTGTCGAGCAGGAAGTCCATCGCATCCATCGTGCCCATCGGCGACAGGATACGACGCAGCACCCACATCTTCGAAAGCATGGCGCGATCGACAAGGAGTTCTTCCTTACGTGTGCCCGACTTGGTGATATCGATAGCCGGGAAGGTACGCTTGTCGGCGAGCTTGCGATCAAGGATGAGTTCGGAGTTACCCGTACCCTTGAACTCTTCGAAGATGACTTCGTCCATGCGGCTGCCCGTATCGATCAGCGCCGTGGCGATGATGGTGAGCGAGCCACCCTCCTCGATGTTACGCGCCGCACCAAAGAAGCGCTTGGGGCGCTGCAGGGCGTTGGCATCGACACCGCCGGTCAGCACCTTGCCCGACGAGGGCACAACGGTGTTGTAGGCGCGGGCAAGACGGGTGATCGAGTCGAGCAGGATCACAACGTCACGCTTGTGTTCCACCAGACGCTTGGCCTTTTCGAGCACCATTTCAGTCACCTGAACGTGGCGGGTCGCGGGCTCATCGAAGGTGGACGACACGACTTCGCCACGCACCGAGCGGGCCATGTCGGTCACTTCTTCAGGACGCTCGTCGATGAGAAGAACGATCAGGAAGACGTCAGGATGATTGGCACTGATCGACGAGGCGATGCTCTGCAGCATCACGGTCTTGCCTGTGCGGGGCGGGGCCACGATCAGGGCGCGCTGGCCCATACCGATGGGAGCAACGAGATCGATCACGCGCGGCGTGTAGTCGCGCTGGTCTTTCTTGCCCTTGCCGGTCGGCTGCGGCTCGGGGGCACCGACCTGCTCGACTTCCATACGCAGGCGACGCTCGGGATAGAGCGGCGTCAAATTGTCGAAATTGATGCGCTGACGAACGGAGTCAGGTTCTTCGAAATTGATCGAGTTGACCTTGAGCAGCGAGAAATAGCGCTCACCATCGCGCGGCGCGCGAATCTGACCCTCAACCGTGTCACCGGGACGCAGGCCGAAGCGGCGCACCTGGGCGGGAGAGATATAGATATCGTCCGGGCCAGGAAGGTAATTGGCCTCGGGTGAGCGGAGAAAGCCGAAACCGTCAGACAGGATTTCCAGCGTGCCTTCGCCATAGATGGCCTGATCATTATCCGCCAGGGTCTTGAGAATGGCGAACATGATGTCCTGCTTGCGCATTGAGGACGCGTTTTCGATCTGCAGCTCTTCAGCATAGGCCAGCAGATCGGCAGGTGATTTTTTCTTGAGTTCAGCAAGATGCATGAAAAGCGCCTTAGATGGGCTATAGTCCACTGCTCGGGAGACGGAATCCGTATCCGTGACAGATGATCGATCGCGAAAGAATGCCCCGTCAGATGGGCCGCAGAACCGGGCCCGACGATGAGCGAAGACGAAAGGTCTTGTGAGAGAGGCCGCGATGCAGTGAACGCATGCGGCTCTTGCTGTTCAGTCTAATGAGAAATAACGCTTTCTGTCAATAGTGCCGGTCAGCCGCGCCAGGGCTTCATCAGGTACTCACCGGAGCTGTTCTCCCCTTCCCCCAGGCCGGGCAGAAGAAACATCAGGGGCTGGGCTTTCACCTTTTCGCTATAGGCCCCCGAGATTAGGGCCGGGCCGCACATGCCGCTGAGATGCAATGTGCTGGGAAGCGCGATGTCGACACGACAGGCTATCGCAGTTTCGCCCCGGCTCGCTTCCAGAAGATGGCCGTTCAAAGGCGCGGCCTGGAGCGGGCGGTTCTCGGCATCGAGTGCAACGAATTCACCTGCAATCTGCAATCCATCGAGATGATAGCCGATCAGCACGCGGGTTGGCTGCCTGCCCTGATAGCCAGGCGCCTGACGGAAGCCGAGAGGGAAGTCGCTTGCCCCTTCAAATTTCAGCGGCTCCTGCACCAGCTTGTCGAGCATCGCCTGGGCCTGCTGAGTGGTGGTCTGTGTAACGGGACCAGCCAGAGCCTGATGGGCAATCGAAGCCAATGCGAGTAGGAAAACAGACAGAGCGTACCGGTTCACGATGAACGATCTCCAAACCATCCCCGGCGCCAGAAAATGAACAGGGGCAGCAGCACCGAGAAAGCCATGAGGCCTAACGCATAATAATAGCCGTAGCGCCATTCGAGTTCCGGCATGATCTTGAAATTCATACCGTAAATACCCGCAAGCAGGGTCGGGGTAATACCGACGAAGCTCACCACGGTCAGCAATTTCATGCCGTCATTCTGGTCGATACTGATAAAGCCCAGCGTCGCATCGAGCAGGAACTGTACCTTGACCGTCATCTGCGCCACGTAGTCGTTCAGTGAGGCCACGTCGCGACCCATGATGCGCAGCCGCGTCTGCAGCGTATCGCGAAACTCGAAATAGCGCGCATCGCCGAGGAACATCCCTATGCGATCCACCCCCAGCAGACTTTCCCTGATCGACGAGGTCAGATCGCCGCTCTCGCCCAGCTTCCTGAGTGTCTGGCGCAGCACATCGGCATTGCGCACGCGCCTGCGCGAGCGCTTGTCGGCAAAGACAGTGCGTGAAATCGTATCGAGGGTATGCCCGGCGTTTTCGAGAATATCCGCCAGACGATTGACGATGGTCTCAAGCAGGTGAATGGCGAGTTCGGGCACATCCGACAGGGCGAAATCGACATCATTGGCCGCCAGATCGCGACTCATGGTCTCGAAGGCCGTATAGCTTGCATAGCGCAGCGTGATCAGCCAGTTGGGCGAGACGACCATACCGACAGGATAGGTCGTCAGCCGGTCATCGATCATGCGTACAAGAGGCGTCGAGAGATAGATGACATCTCCCTTGCGGTAATGACGTGACGAACTCTCGATTTCCTCCAGCGCATCACGGCGTGGCAGGCTCAACCCCGTCACGGCCTCTGCCAGTCTGATCTCGTCTTCGCTCGGTTCGATCAGATCGAGCCAGGAGACGTTTTTCGCATCTTCGGCGGCAACGATCTCATGAATAGGGCGCCCCACAGGATGCGCTAGAAACATCGAACCTTCCTTTCCGGCTCAGACAGCTTTCCCCTGCGGGTCGGGAATGGACGTCATGCCGCCCCTCTGGTATCGCAGAAACCCGCTTGCCGTGTCGATCCATGCCTCAAACAGGACAATTCGCATGAGTTCTGAAGTCTCCCCCCGTCTCAACAGCCTGCGCAACGGTCCCGATCAGCGCGGCCGTTTCGGCACGTTCGGGGGCCAGTTCGTTGCTGAAACCCTCATGCCTCTGGTGCAGGATCTGGCCGATGCCTATCAGGCAGCCAAGGCCGATCCGAGCTTTCGACAGGAACTCGATTACTACTTCCGCGACTATGTCGGCCGCCCCAGCCCGCTCTGGCATGCGAAGCGCCTGAGTAAGGAACTCGGCGGCGCGAAGATCTATCTCAAGCGCGAAGAACTGAACCATACAGGCTCGCACAAGCTCAACAACGTCATGGGGCAGATCCTGCTGGCACGACGCATGGGCAAGACGCGCATCGTGGCCGAGACCGGTGCGGGTCAGCATGGCGTGGCCACGGCGACCGTCTGTGCGCTGTTCGGTCTGAAATGCACCGTCTATATGGGCGCGGTCGATGTCGAGCGGCAGAAGCCAAACGTATTCCGCATGCATCTTCTTGGCGCCGAGGTACACCCCGTGACAGCGGGCTCCGGCACGCTGAAAGACGCCATGAACGAGGCCATGCGCGACTGGGTGGCCAATGTGCATGACACCTATTTCCTGGTCGGTACGGTCGCAGGGCCGCACCCCTATCCGGAAATGGTGCGTGACTTCCAGTCGATCATCGGCATCGAGACGCGCGAACAGATCATGCAGGCCGAAGGCCGGCTGCCTGACGTTCTGGTGGCGGCAATCGGCGGCGGCTCGAACGCCATGGGTCTGTTCCATCCTTTCCTCGACGATGAATCGGTCAAGATGGTCGGTGTCGAGGCAGCAGGCCATGGTCTGGATAGCGGGCTGACGGCAGCCTCGATTTCTCGTGGACGCTCGGGTGTGCTGCATGGCAACCGCACCTATCTGCTTCAGGACGAATTCGGCCAGATTGCCGAGGCGCATTCCATCAGCGCAGGCCTCGATTATCCGGGCATCGGGCCTGAGCATTCCTGGCTCAACGATATCGGACGCGTGGAATATGTCGGCGTAACCGACAAGGAGGCGCTCGACGCCTTCCAGCTTCTGACCCGTACCGAAGGCATCATTCCCGCGCTGGAATGCGCCCATGGTCTGGCCCAGGTGATGAAGATCGCCCCGACCATGACGCCGGATCAGATCATTGTTCTCAACCTCTCCGGCCGCGGCGACAAGGACATCTTCACCGTCGCCGAACATCTGGGAGTGTCGCTGTGAGTCGTATCAAGGCCCGTTTCGAATCCCTCAAGGCCGAAGGGCGCGGCGCGCTCATTCCCTATCTTCAGGCCTATGATCCCGATCTCGAAACCTCTCTCGCCCTGCTCAAGGGCATGCCGGGCGCAGGTGCCGATCTGATCGAAATCGGCGTCCCGTTCTCTGATCCTTCAGCCGATGGCCCGACCATCCAAGCCGCCGCGCTGCGCGGTCTCAAGGCAGGGGCAACGCTTGCCGGTGTGCTTACCATGGTGCGTGCCTTCCGTGAAAGCGACAACGAGACCCCCATCATCCTGATGGGCTATCTCAACCCGATCGACAGCTATGGCCCGGCGCGTTTCTGCACAGATGCCGCACAGGCAGGGGTCGATGGCCTGATCATTGTCGACCTCCCGAAGGAAGAGAGCGATCTGCTCTCTGACGATGCGCAGAAAAACGGGCTCGATATCATCCAGCTCGTGGCCCCCAACACGCCCGATGAGCGTCTGCCCTATCTGCTCGATACGGCCTCGGGCTTCATCTATTATGTGAGCATCACGGGCATCACAGGCACGCGTACAGCGAGCGGCGATGAACTGGCAGCAGCCCTGCCCCGCCTGCGCGCCGTAAGCCCCCTGCCTGTCGCCATCGGATTTGGCATACGCACACCGGAGCAGGCGGCCCAGGCCGCCTCGGTAGGTGATGCGGCTGTCGTGGCATCGGCACTTATCTCGACCCTCGCCACCACCCTTGAAGACGACAAAGCCACTGACGGCACAGTGCCTGCCGTTCTCGGCCAGCTTGCCACCATCGCCAGGGCCGTACGCGGCTCATAAAAAAGGGGGCGTTCACCGCCCCCTTTTCATTACCTGACCCGGCGGCTGCATCACGCAGCCGCTCGGTATCATTTCCCGGCGTTCCTGAGCGACAGACCAAAAGACAGAGCCGAAATACCGCCAAAGATCAGTTCGATGGCGATAAAGGTCCCGATCAGCCATAGCCCGGACCAGGGCAGCGTCACGAAAATCAGAACGCCCGTCAGAAGCGCCACGACAGCACTCAGGATCAGCGTCCACCAATTGGCCACGTAACGGTGACCTGCCGCCCAGAGAGCGCGCATGACACCCGACGCCATGAGACAGCCAGCCAGAAAAGCCGTAAGGAACACAGAGCCAGTTGCAGGTTCCTGAATGAGCAGAATGCCGCCCAGAACATAAAGAAAGCCCATCAGCGCCGTGATCCAGAAGCGCGAGCCTTCAACATCGCGATGGGCAAAGCTCTGGGCAAGATAGGCCACACCCGAGAAAATCAGCAGAAACCCGATAACAATGATGCTCGCCAGAGTCGTCACCACGGTATCGACAAAGGCAATGCCTCCCAGAATGAGCAGCACCACACCGATACCGATAAACCAGTTGGGTTTGAGTTTCGGATTGATCGGGGGAAGACCGGGAAAATCACCAAGGCCAGCCATATTGTTTATTCCTTTCTTTCGCATCTCTACGCATCAACGTCGCATCCGGGCGCATCAGAGCGTTGTGAACAATATGTTATCTTCCCTGCCGACGGCGGCGATGTTTCACGTGAAACGCTGAGGCAATCAGCAGAAACGACCGTTCTGCGTATGCTTGGCGTACGCTGGTCCGCCATATTGGGGGACGCTACGCCCCACCATTCGCGCCCATCAGTTTGGCACGACGATTGTCACACTTGCATCATGACAGTATTGAACGATGCATGAGTGCAGATCTCTTCCGAAACCGGCTCGCCGGATTGCTGCCGCGACGGGGCCATGCTTCAGACAGCGCCCCTATACGCAGCAAGTCGCGTCCTGTTCTTGAAGAGAGCGCCAACTGCACGCCGTCCGGGCGTATCCATGGAAAGATCGAAGCCCTTTGCGCGAGCCTGCGTCTGGCTGGCATTGTGGTCTGGGTGCCGCTTTCGGTCGGGTTCGAAGCGCTTCTCCTGCCCATTCCCGGCGTGATGAAAATACGCTGGACACGCGTGATCTGGGGCGTGCTGTGCAAGCTGCTCGATCTGGACATCAAGATGATCGGCCGCCCCGTCGGCACGGTTGGTGGGCAAAAAGGTCGCGACCGTGGCGAGCGTCCGGTCATCTATGTGGCCAATCATTCTTCCTGGCTCGATATCCCTGTTCTGGGCACCAAGATCTATTCTGTCTTCGTCGCCAAGGGTGATATCGAGCGCTGGCCCATCATGGGGCTGGTCTCCAAGATCGGGCGCACGATTTTCGTGAGCCGTAACAGAAGCACGACAGGGCGCGAGCGTGATGAAATGATCACCCGCCTTGCCACTGGCGATAATCTCATCCTTTTCCCTGAGGGCACGTCGTCAGACGGATCGCGCGTCCTGCCGTTCATGTCGACGTTTTTCGCCATCGCCAAATTGCCGCGCCTGCCGAAAAACGCCCCGCCTGTCGACATGCCGTCATACCCGCCCGGCCTCACCCCGCTCATCCAGCCCATCTCTCTCGTCTATGACAGGCTGGAGGGGCTACCGGTCAATCGCACGAAACGCGCTGTTTTTGCCTGGTATGGCGACATGGATCTCGGGCCGCATGTCTGGCAGTTTCTTAAGAAGCGTAACAAGCGCGCCACCATCCTGATGCACCCCCCGCTGGCACCGGAAGATTTCCCCAGCCGCAAGGCGCTGGCCAACGCCGCCTGGGCTGCTGTCGCTCAGGGTGCCGCCGCACTCAGACAGAACAACGACACCGTGCAGGGCTGGTCTCCCGAACCACTTGTGGAACCAAGCCTCGCTACTGCTTCAGAAGCATGCGATCAGAAATCGATTTCGGTCGTTGCGTGATAGGTCCGGGGCAACCCGGCCACCGCTGAGTTCGTGGCAGTCGCCGCCCCATTGATCGAACTGGGGTAGACAGACGCCCAGTAGCGCTTGTCTGTCACATTCGTCACGCCGAACCTCACCACAACCGGCACGCGATACAGATGAAAACCGTAACGGGCGCCCAGATCGAGCGTCGTAAAGCCCGCAGCGAACTGACGGTTTTCGACATCGGCTGCACGCCGGCCCATTACATGGACGCTGGCATTGACAGCACCACCCCGCATCCATGACGCATGATAATCGAGCAGCATGCTGGCCTGAACCGGCGCCACACCCACAACCTGCTTATGGGCGGTAAGACCCTGGCCCGTTGCGCCCGTCTGGGCATCCAGCCAGGTGACGCCACCAAACAGGCTGAGCGCCCTGCCCAGCTTTCCAGCGACCTGCCCCTCCACACCGTAATTGCGCTGCTGCCCTGCCTCCCGATAGACGCCTGTCGTCGGATCGGTGAAAGCAAAGCCGCGTGTCATGCGAAACCCGGCGGCACTCACCATCAGATCCGGCAGCGGGCGATATTTGATGCCAACCTCATATTCTTCAGAGCGCAGAGGCGAGAGCACCTCATTGGCATTCGTGCTGGTGGCAGGGGCCACCGGCCCTGCCTGAACAGCCCGCCCCCATGTTGCATAGAGACTGGTCCGGCTGTCTGCGCGATAGATCAGACTGGTCGTAGGCGTGAAGACCGGCCCGACGCTGTAGCGTGCCGTCGTGACACCCTGGGTATTGCCGCTTGTCGTATCGAGCCAGCTCCAGGCCAGCGTCCCCATGACGGACCAGTGCCGTGTCAATGCGATCGTGTCGCCTGCCAGCAGCGATTGCGACATGATGGAGGCTGATTGATACCGGCCCGAAAAATAGGGCTGGGTTCCTGAAAACACGACAGGCGCCCCGATGCGCGCCGTACCCAGAACGGCGCTCTGGCCCTGGGTCGGGTTGAATGTCCCCATGCTGTAGCCATTCGACCCGATCAGGATCTGATGAGCGAAAGGCCCCGTATGGAAGCGGCCATTCACATAGGCCAGATTCGACCAGACCTTGAAATCATTGGCTGTTGTCGCCGCTGCGATGCTGGTCCGGTAGCGACCCACCGAGTCCGTCAGCGTGTTGGTGACGGAAAACACATTGCGCCAGGCGTCCTGATACAGACCACCAAGCGTTACCGACCAGTCCTCGTTGAAACGATGGGTAAGTTTGGCCAGCGCGGTGTTGGTCGAGGCGTTATATCCTGCGAAATCCTGTCCATAGCCGCGTCGGGACAGATCGGGTGCTGCAGGCAGGGCAAGACCCGTAGCGTAGGAGAAGCCGCCAGCATAGCCGCGCTGGGCATAGCTGTACTGGCTGGCATCGATCTGAAGCGTCGTCCTGGAATCGATCCTGAAATCGAAGGCCCCGGAAATGAGCCCCCGGCGGAGATGCGTACCGGGCGCATAGGTGCCTCCGGACTGGTTCAGCATGGTCACCCGATAGCCGAACCATTTATTGCGCCCCACCCGACCGGACGCATCGAGTGACTCGAATGGTGCGCTGGTCGAATCGACACCAAACGCCAGATGCTCACGCTGCCGATCGGTCGGTCGGTTGAGGGTATAGTCGAAAGTACCCGCCGGATTCTGCGGCCCGTAGAGCGCACCCGAGAGGCCATTGAGCACCTGAAGCGAGTCGAACTGCTCGGCGGCATAGGGCGTGGTGATAACCATGTTCAGCCCATCAAGACGCGAGTTGGAAATGACATCCGCCTCGAAGCCACGCGATTGCGGTCGGCTCGTATTGGGGTCGCCGCGCATTTCGAGCTGCACCGATGGCATATATTGTGCCAGATCATTCGCGTTGCGCGATTGCTGGTTCACGATCACATCCCGTGGCACGGTCATGATCGAGAAGGGCGTATCCAGCAGATCGCGCGTGCCGAGCGGCCCGAGGGCAGCTTCCTTGCTGCCGTATTCCGCCAGCATGCCGGCGGCCTGACGCCCGCGCACTGTGATGCGCTCATCCGGTGTCCGGCCTTTTCCCGTTGATCCCGCCTGACGCTGCCCCGGCGTATGAGGTGCCTTGCGCACAGGCGCTGTCGATGCCGGTTTCGTCACGGCCTGTTCGGCACGGGCAGAGCCAACAGCCGTGATGGAAATACAAAGGAGCAGAAGACTGCGTCCACAGACGCCGGGAATGGAGAGACGAGCCATGGCTCGTTTCCACATCAAAATAAGGCGGATGTCACGTCTGTCGTGCAGCGAAAGCCGCGTTTCGTCTGCATCGGTTGCACCCGGGCCTCACTCCCGCCTCATCCGCCTGTCGGGCTGACCATCACAGATGGCAGCCATGGCCGCGGCGCATGACAATTGCGCAAGGCGAGGCGGACGCCCCCTTTCCGGAAGGACCAACATAGGGCAACCTGAGTTTCTTGGTCTCCCGTGCCAAGAAGACAGAACAGTTGATCATTCTGCTCTGACTGACACCCAAGAAGGACAAGAACGTTCCCATGGTTTCGAGGACAATGCGCATGACCCGTCATTTTCTGCGCCCTGCACTGACTGCCCTTCTTCTGTCGGCTCCCGCTCTGACAGTCACGGCGCCCTACGCCGCGGCTCAGGCTGTCATCACGGGCAATCAGAAAATGGTCGCAACCGTAGAGAGCGTGGATCATGAGACACGCACCATCCTGCTTCGCGACAAGAAGGGTGGATTGCTGAACGTCACGATCCCCAAAGGCGCCAAGGATCTGCCCCATCTGGAAGCGGGCGACCGCATCAGCATGCAGTTCTTCCAGACAATGGCCGCTGATATCGCCCGACCCGACTCACCCCTGCCTGAATCGACGGTCTCATCGGCCAAGGGATACGCAAAGCGTCATCCGCACGGCATGCTGATTTCATTCCAGCGTCAGCGCGTGCGCATCCTTGCTGTCGATGCTGCCGCCCATAAGGTGACGTTCATCGATCATGCCGATGTCACCCGCACGGCAACCATCGACCAGAAGGCTCTGCTGCCGCTTCTTTCTTCGCTGAAGATGGGCGATGAAGTCGATGTGACGACCATGGACGCCGTTTCGTTCTCGGTGCTCAACCGCACAGTAAACGGCGACGTCTCTGTGACGGAAGATCAGGGCACCCAGACGAAGCCTGCGGGCAAATAAAGGGTCCTCAGGGCTCTGCCCTGAACCCGCGAAGGGGCTTGCCCCTTCGATCCCTGCTTTGATCAGTCAGGTTTCCAAAGGACGACTGTCCTTTGGCGGGGGGCGGGGCAGCGCCCCGCCTGTCTCTCAGGGCGCTGTCGATACCGGTTTCCACAGTGTATCCGGCGGCGGCAGATGGGGTGAGTTGTCGATCACCCCATAGCCATCGGCGGCATAGCCATGATGCGCCACCCTCTGCGGGCCGCAACCGCAAAGACCCGCACCTGCGACCAGAAGCACCACAGCCAGACGTGTCATGCGCCGGGTTCCAGACGCAGACTGTCGGCAACCGCGCGGGCAAGACGGGTATAGGCCTGCGCCGCCTCGCTTTCCGGGGCTGAGAGAATGATTGGCGTACCCGCATCGGCGCTCATGCGGATATCGGCCAGAAGAGGAATCTCCCCAAGGAACGGCACATTAGCTTTCTCGGCTTCCTCACGCGCACCGCCATGGCCGAATAGCTCGGTACGGTGGTTGCAGTTCGGGCAGCAGAAATAGGACATGTTCTCGACCACACCGAGAAGCGGCACGTTCATGCGCTCGAACATGGTCAGGCCGCGACGGGCATCAAGCAGGGCAATATCCTGCGGGGTCGAGACAATCACGGCACCGCGCAGGCTGAGCTTCTGCGCGATGGTCAGCTGCGCATCGCCCGTACCGGGCGGCATGTCGATCACCAGCACATCAAGAGCGGGCCAGGCCACATCGGCGAGAAACTGGCCAATGGCGCCCATCACCATGGGACCACGCCAGATCATGGCCTGCTGCTCGTCCACCAGGAAGCCGATCGACATGGCATGCATGCCCCAGGCCTCGACAGGAATGATCTTGCCATTTTCAAGCGCCGGTTTGGCAGAATGGCCAAGCATACGCGGCAGGGAGGGACCATAGATATCGGCATCCAGCATGCCGGTGCGCAGACCGAGCTTGGCAAGCCCCGCCGCCAGATTGACGGCAGTGGTCGATTTGCCGACACCGCCCTTGCCGGAGGCCACGGCAATGATGGCACGCACCTGCGGCAGGGCCTTGCCGTCCGGACGCGTCGGCTGAGGATGACCGGGGCTGTTGGCGGGCTGTTCGAGCTGGAAGGGGCGATGCCCCTGGGGTTGGGGCGCTGCCTTGCCCGGGGCGCGATGCGCGGTCAGAATGATGGTAGCACGGGTAATGCCGGGCAGACTGGCAAGAGCCGCCTCGACACGGGAACGCATTGGCTCGATACGGGCGGCATCCTCACGCGATGTCGCAAGCGACACATGGGCGTGACCGTCACGCAGGGCGATCCCTTCGAGCGACGCAAAGCTCAGAACATTCGATGTGCCTGCCTCGTCTTTGACAAGACGCAGGGTCTCGAGAATCCTGCGCTGGTCGGCTTCATTGGCGGGTTTTTCAAAATCGGTCATGTTTGTCCTCTGGCGACGGGGCCGTACCCCATGCCTTTTCGTTTAGCATGGCGGGAAGTGGATCGCGCAAGCATCTGCGCGTATGAGCAGGCAAAGCCGGGGCACCGCCCCCGGACCGACCGGGCAGGAGAGCAGGACAGGAATGAGCGAGGCCAAGACCGACTCCGCCCGCAAACGCAAGAAGCGCGACCATCGTATCGACGCGCTGCGTGGCATCGCGCTGCTGATGATGCTGGCCGATCACGCCCCGCAGGATGTGCTCAACCGCTTTACCCTGCGCAATTTCGGTTTTGCCGATGCCGCCGAGATCTTCGTGCTGCTGGCCGGATACGCCTCATGGCTGGCTTACGGGCGGCTGATCCTGCGCGGCCCGCCAACAGGTGGCTGGCTGATGGGCATCGAGCGGATCGTGCGGCGATGCTGGCGCCTCTATCTGTTCCAGATGGTCATGCTGCTCGTCTCGGTACTCACCATCAGGCAATGGCGCCACTATTCTCCTGTTCCGGTCGATTTTCTCGAACCCGAACTCGCCCATGGGCATGAATGGATCTGGCGTGTCCTGTCTCTGCAGGCCCTGCCGAATAATCTGAACATCCTGCCGCTCTATATCGTGCTGCTGCTCGGCTTTCCGCTGCTGGTCTTTCTCTGGAAGATCTCGCCTTGGCTTCTGGCTGCGGCGAGTTTCGCCCTGTGGGGGCTGATCAACAGCGACCCCACGCTCAATCTGCCGAACTGGCTCGATCCGGATGGGTGGTATTTCAACCCGTTTGCCTGGCAGCTCATTTTCACGCTGGGGATGCTGGCCGCGATTGTGGCAGGCAAGCGTGACGGCAATCTGCCCGGTCCGCTCTGGGCAAAGCTCATTGCGGGCGCCTATCTGCTTTTCGGCGCGCTGGAATGCTTTCCCTATGAGAGCTGGAACCTGCCAAGCCTGAGGCCGCTTGCGGATGTGCCGCAGGCCGACAAATCAGACCTCGCCATCTGGCGCTGGGTCGACGCCATGGCCATTCTGCTGCTCGTTCAGTCTTCACTCACGGCGACGAAGCTCTCAGAAACGCGGATAGGGCAGGGTCTGGCATTACTGGGTCGCCATTCTCTCGAGGTCTTCAGCTTCGGCACGATTCTCGACCTCTTCGCACGACTGGTCATGAACAGCTTCGGCGACGGCTGGGTCATCCAGATCCTGGTCAATGTGCTGGGTCTGGCCGGTGTTTACGGCGTGGCCGTCTGGCTTGACCGCCATCGCCGCCAGGCCGCCCTCATGGCCGGTGAGACGCGAAAGGAAGCCAGAGAGGAAGAGAAGAAAGATCGTGACGCAGAGATAGGTGACGCAAACCCCTGATTTGCGTTAGCGTAAGACCATGAAACATCGCCTCGTTCTCGCTGCCCTGATGGGTGGCTGGGTCTCCGCCAGCTCTTCCGTTCTCGCCCAGCCCGCCGCCCCTCCCGTCACACCGGCGGCGGTCCCGGGCGATGGCGCTGCCACAGCGCGCAGCGTCCACGCGGCGCCAGATTCGCTGGCCGACCTTGCCGCCCGTCTGCTGCCCGCTGTCGTGAATATCTCGATCTCGGCCACGCTGAAGCCGGGCGAGGATGAAGACGATGATGACGGTCCGGATGCGAGCCCCGATGACGGCCCGCAGGTACCGCAATTTCCCCCCGGCTCGCCGATGGAGAAATTCTTTCACGACTACATGAATCATGCGCCGACCCCGTCGGACCCGCCGCGCAAGATGCAGGCACTGGGCTCGGGCTTCATCATCTCGCCCGATGGCTACATCGTGACCAATAATCACGTCATCAAGGATGCCGACAAGGTATCGGTCACACTGCAGGATGGCACAGTACTGCCCGCCAAGATCATCGGTCGTGACAGCCGCACCGATCTCGGTGTGATCAAGATCGAGAGCAAGACGCCCTTTCCCACCGTCTCCTTCGGCGATAGCGACAAGGCACGCGTGGGCGATCGCGTGCTGGCTATCGGCAATCCGTTCGGGCTGTCTGGCACGGTCACGAGCGGTATCGTGTCGTCACGCGGGCGCGACATCAATCACGGCCTGTATGACGACTATATCCAGACCGATGCCTCCATCAACCGCGGCAATTCGGGCGGTCCGCTTTTCGATCTCGATGGCCAGGTCATCGGCATCAATACGGCCATCTACAGCTCGAGCGGCGGCTCCATCGGTATCGGCTTTGCCATTCCGGCCAATGATGCAAAGGGCGTGATCGACCAGCTGCGTCGTGACGGCCATGTGTCGCGTGGCTGGGTCGGGGTGCGGGTGCAGGATGTCACGCATGAAATTGCTGACAGCATTGGTCTCAAGCCTGAAAAAGGGGCCATGATCGCAGGCGTCGATCCCAAGGGGCCAGCCGCAGCCGCCAAACTTCAGACGGGCGATGTCATCACCTCGCTCGATGGCAAACCAATCGACGGCCACGCCCTGCCGCGACTGGTGGCCGAGATCACACCCGGCACCAAGGCGGTGTTCGGTATCTGGCGCAAGGGCAAGACCTTGGATGCGACCCTGACCATCAAGGCCTCGCCCGAAGCGCCCGACATGCCGCCGACAGACGCCAAGACCAAGGGACCGAGCAAGCTCGCCCTTGTCGATCTGGGCGTGACGTTTGCCGCAATCGACGATGACACCCGCGCCAAATACAATCTCTCCGACTCACAGCGCGGTGTGGTGGTGACCGATGTCACGCGCGACGGCACGGCCGATACGCGCGGCCTGCAGCCGGGCGACGTGGTGACAGAGGTGCAGCAGGTAGGCGTCAACTCGCCCGATGCCCTCTCGAAAGAACTGGCACGGGCGCGCCAGCAGAAAAAACATACGATCCTGCTGCTTGTTCAGGGGCAGGACGGATTGCGCTGGGTGCCGTTGCCACTCTCCGGGGAGTGACCCATGCCTTTCGCCTCGCTGTTCAGGGCCCGTGAAGACGGAGAAGCACCCTGGCGCCAGATGGTCCGCACACTCGTTGCGGTCGCGCTCTGCTGGATCATTGGCGAGGCCACCGGGCTGGATGAAACGATCTGGGCGTTGATCACGGCGCTGATCGTCACACAATCGAGCATCGACCAGACTTTTTCGACGGCACGTGACCAGATCATCGGCACGCTGCTCGGCGCGGTTGTGGGCACGCTGGCCATAACCGCACGGCTGGTCTTCGGCCTTTACTGGCCGATTTTCTGCGTTGCCCTCCTGCCCCTGGCGTATATGGCCGCTGTCAGGCCCTCTCTGCGCTTTGCCGGGGTGACGCTCATGATCGTCTATCTGCTGCCTTCTCGTGGCAGCAACCCCTACTGGCCGCTGACAGAGCGACTGACTGCCATTTTCCTGGGTGTCATCGTCTCGCTGGTGGTGTCGTTTGTCGTACTCCATGCGAGTGCACGGCGTCGTGGCTTCCTGACCGCAGGGCGCATGTTTCGCGAGATGGATGAGCTGCTACAGGCCGCTCTCAGGCGTGAAGAGATGTGGAGCGAGCTTGAAAGCCGTAACGACCACTGCGCGCGCAATCTGCTTGTCATCAACGAATGCGTGGCAGAGGCCTATCGCGAAAACTGGGGCCTGCTCGAAAAGCGTCACCCTATCTTGACCGTGCTGCCGGCCCTGATGCGGCGGATGCTGAGCGATACCATGCTGGTGGCGCGCGCCATCAATGCCGGCAAGGACAGGGGCGGATTTTCGGGCGTGGCGGGACTTCATACCGGCCTCAGCCATGCCTATCGCTCGCTTGCCCGGCGCTGCGAGATCCATGCTGCCGGCAAGGCACATGAAAAGCCTTATCGCCCCGGACGTGAAGACGTGCTGAGTGCCCTGCCGACACTCGGGCAGGATGCCCTGCCGGAAATGCATTTTGTTATCGCACTGCTTCGGCAGGATCTGCGTCGTGCGACGGATGTGCTGATGAGCACACCGGAAAGCCGGGCCAAGGACCTGCGGGACATGATCGGAAAATAGCGTCGGCGCGGGCCGGCGATGAACTTGTGAACGGCCTGAGGCGTTTATCCGAACGTAATGCGCCCATAAAAGGCGACGCACCATTTTTGACGTGGGGCAGCCGATCAGGTCACTCTGCCCCGCCCGGGAACGGCAACCTGTATAAAAAACGAAGAGGGATTTAAGCTAATGATCACCCGTGAGACTCTGCAGAACCTGCCAGAAGGCGTGGCAGCGCCGTCTTATGATCTCAAGGACATCAAGCCGGGAATCCTGCATTTCGGCGTGGGGAACTTCTTTCGTGCGCACGAAGCCTATTACGTCAACAAGGTTCTTGGCCTGCCGGGCCAGCAGCAATGGGGCATCGTCGGGGTTGGCCTGACATCGGGCGACCGCTCGAAGAAGAAAGCCGACGACTTCAAGGCACAGGATTGCCTTTTCTCCCTGACCGAAACCGCCCCGTCAGGTGAAAGCAAGCGCAGTGTGATCGGCGCCCTGCGCGATTACATTCTGGCCCCGGAAAAGCCCGATGCGGTACTCGATCTTCTTTCCGACCCCGCCATCAAGATCGTCTCCATGACGATTACGGAAGGCGGCTATAATATCGACGAGCATACTGGCGAGTTTGCCCTTGAGAATGAGGGTGTTCAGCGTGACCTCGCCAATCCGGAATCGCCTTCGACGATTTTCGGCTATGTGGTCGAGGGTCTGCGTCGTCGTCGCGATGCCGGCAACCGTGCCTTCACGATCATGTCCTGCGATAACCTGCGCCATAATGGCAATGTCGCGCGCAAGGCGTTCCTGGGTTTTGCCCGTGCCCGCGACCCGGAGTTGGCAAGCTGGATCGAAGCCAACGCGACCTTCCCCAACGCCATGGTCGATCGCATCACACCGACGGTTTCGCCCGAGATCGCCGCGCGTCTGAACCGCGAGAGCGGTCTCGACGACCTTCTGCCGCTGGTTGCCGAGGATTTCACCCAATGGGTGGTTGAGGATGAGTTTGCCGATGGCCGCCCCGCCCTTGAAAAAGTGGGCGTGCAGATGGTCGATGACGTGACCGATTATGAGTTCATGAAGATCCGTATGCTCAATGCATCGCATATCTTCCTGGCCTTCTCGGGCCTTCTGCTCGGCTACGATCACATTGATGAGTCGATCAACGATCCCGATCTGCGCAAGCTGGTCGAGACCTATCTCGATACCGATGTCATCCCGACCCTCAAGGCGGCACCAGGCGAAGATCTCGAAAAATACAAGCAGTCGGTCATATCACGCTTCTCCAACCCGGCCATGGCCGACCAGAATCTGCGTATCGGCAGCGATGGCGCCTCCAAGGTTCAGGTTTTCTGGACGGCAACGATCCAGAACCTGCTCAAGGACAAGCTGTCGATTGATCGCGTGGCCTACGGTCTGGCCGCCTATCTTGAAATGCTGCGCGGCAAGAACGAGCAGGGCGGTAGCTTCGAGCCGATCGAGCCGACCTTTACCGACGAAACCTGGAACATCGCCAGAAGCGACGATTTCGAAGCAGGCTTCGCCCTTCCGGCATTCGATGGTTGGCGCAAGCTCGACCATAAGGCGCTTGACGCAAAAGTGATCGAACTGCGCCATATCATTCGTGAGAAGGGCGTAAAAGCCGCGCTTCCCGCCTGAAAAGGATGCGTGAAAGCCGCACTCGTGACAGATTTCTAAGGCAGGCGAGTTTTCCTGTGTCCCAAAGTAACTTATGGGCGTTAGGAAAATCAGACATCACCCGGCTCCCGGCCGGGCCTGCTGGAGAAAGTCATAGTGCTGCGTCGCGACCTTGTAAAAATCGGTGCTGGCCTCTCGATACTGGGGGCTAGCAAGATCGCCCGGGCGGCCCCTGCCGCCGCGCCGCAGGCGACGGCGTTCGACAACAACACCGTGCGCCTCATCGCGCAGAAGCTGTCGAAATCGGCCTACAAGGCGCCGCAGCAATCCCTGCCCAGCGCCATCGACAACATGAATTTCGACCAGTTTCGCGGTATCGCCTATAAGGAAGACCGCGCCTTGTGGCGGGGGCAGAACCTGGCCTTCGACGTCGAATTCTTCCCGCGCGGCTTTCTGTACCGCCCACGTATCAACATGAACGAGGTTGTCGACGGGCAATCGACGCCCATCGTCTACGACCCCGACATGTTCACCTATCCCGATCCGATGCTGCGCGTGACCGACGATCTCGGCTTTTCGGGCCTGCGCCTGCGCAATGCCATCAACACGCCCAATGTCATGGAAGAATGCGCCGTATTCCTTGGCGCTTCCTATTTCCGCGCCGTCGCCAAGGGCCAGAACTACGGTCTTTCAGCACGCGGCTTTGCCAATGGCACGGGCGATCCGAAGGGCGAGGAATTCGCCCTCTTCCGCGAATTCTGGCTTGAAAAGCCGAAGCCCGGTGTCGATTCCGTCGTCATTCACGCCCTGATGGACAGCCCCTCGGTCGTGGGCGCTTTCCGTTTCACCATTCGCCCCGGCGCCACTACGGTGTTCGATGTGCAGTCGAGCTTCTATCCGCGCACCGACATCACCGAAGGCGGCGTGGCGGCTCTTACGGGCATGTTCTATTTCGACGCCAATAACCGCAATCATGTCGATGACTGGCGCCCGGGCGCTCATGACAGCGAAGCGTTGCAGATGTGGACCGGGACGGGCGCGCAGCTTTACCGCCCGCTCAACAACCCGGTCGATCTGCAGTTCTCGGCGTTTCAGGATGCCAGCCCGCATGGCTTTGGCCTGATGCAGCGTCGCCGCTCTTTCCATGATTTCGAGGATCTGGCGCTGAATTATGAAAAGCGCCCGTCACTATGGATCGAACCCATCGGCGACTGGGGCGAAGGCGCCGTCGATCTGGTCGAAATCCCGACCCCCAACGAGGTGAACGACAATATCGTCTCGTTCTGGCGCCCCAAGCAGACCATGCAGGCCGGGCACGAATATGCCTATACCTACCGCATGTACTGGGGCTGGGACACGCCCTGGCCGACCGATCTCGCCCGTATCGGCGCCACCCGCGTCGGCGCAGTGACCGACCATGCCGATGGCCGCATGTTCGTTATCGACTTTACCGGCAAGCCCTTCGAGAACCTGCCGCCCAACGCCGCTTTCCATCTTCTGCCGCAGGCCTCGACCGGCACCATCAAGAATGTGGTGGTCGAGCCCAATCCTGAAATCAAGGGCTGGCGCACGACGTTCGAATTCTATCCGGGCAGCGCGAAGCTGGCGGAGCTGACCTGCCAGCTTGCCAATGAGCAGGGCCCGATTTCCGAAAAATGGATGTATCGTTGGACGCCGTGAGCAGCCTTTCCCGCAAATTCACCCCTTTCGACGTGCTTCCGGCGGAATCGCCTCTCGAGATGCCGACGCAGAACCTGCGTCAGCGTCCCGAGACGTTCGGGCGTGACCGTCATCCCCCCACCACGCCGCCCTTTCTCTGGCTGCGTCGCCTGTTCGTCATCGGAGGCGCCATCCTCCTGACGGCATGGGGCGCCTTTGAAATGAACCGGGTGCTAAACAGCATGGGCGTTTCGACGCTCGGCATTATCGTGCTTGCGCTGTTCGTCATTCTCGGGGCGTGGATCTCGCTTTCCTTCACCTCGTCCCTGGCCGGTTTCGTTTCGGTACTGCGCCATGGCGGGCTTGGGCTGGGCATATCGCGTGAAACGCCGCTGCCTGCCCTCATGACACGCACAGCCGTGCTCATGCCCACCTATAACGAAGACCCCGACCGCGTTCTGGTCGGGCTGCGCGCCATTCATGACAGTCTGGTGGCCACAGGCCGTATCGACGCTTTTGATTTCTTCCTGCTTTCCGACACGACCGATCCGGATGTCTGGATTCGTGAAGAGCGCGCCTATCTCGCCTTCGTCGAGGCCGTTCATGGTCAGGGTCGCGTTTTCTATCGTCGCCGCCCCAAGAATATCGACCGCAAATCTGGCAATCTCGAAGAGTGGGTGAAGCGCTTCGGCGGGGCCTATCAGCAGATGCTGACGCTCGATGCCGATTCCGTCATGGATGGCGGGCTGATCGTCCGTACCGTCTCGGCCATGGAGCGCCACGAGAAAGTGGCCCTGATCCAGACCCTGCCCGTCATTATCGGCGGCAAGACGCTTTTTGCGCGGATGCAGCAATTTGCCGGACGTGTCTATGGCCCGCTCATCGCCCATGGCATTGCCTGGTGGCACGGCTCCGAGGGCAATTACTGGGGCCATAACGCCGTCATCCGCACGCGCGCCTTTGCCGAACAGGCCGGTCTGCCCCATCTGCCGGGTCGCAAACCCTTTGGTGGTGGCATTCTGAGCCATGATTTTGTCGAAGCGGCCCTCATGCGTCGCGGCGGCTGGGCCATTCACATGATCCCCGGTCTTTTCGGCTCCTATGAAGAAAGCCCGCCCTCGCTCACCGATGTTGCCATTCGCGACCGTCGCTGGTGCCAGGGCAATCTGCAGCATGGCAAGATCGTGCTGTCACGCGGCCTGCACTGGGTCAGCCGGATGCATATGATGGTCGGCATCGGCGCCTATATCACCTCACCGCTCTGGCTGCTTTTCCTGCTTTTCGGCATCCTGATTTCGCTCCAGTCGCATTTCGACCGGCCGGAATATTTCGGTGACACCAAGACCCTCTATCCGCATTGGCCGCAGGTCGATCCGGTACAGGCCAAATATGTGTTCATCGGCACCATGGCTGTGCTGCTCGCCCCCAAGGCGCTTGCTCTGATCACGACGCTGTTCGACCGCGCCATGCTGCGTAGCTGTGGCGGGGTACTGCGCCTGACGGCCTCCATCGCGCTCGAGACACTCATCGGTGGCCTCATCGCCCCCATCGCCATGCTTATCCATACCTCGGGCGTGATCTCGATCCTGCGCGGGCGCGATTCTGGCTGGAACGCCCAGAACCGCGATGACGGTCGCGTTTCCCTCAAGGAAATCGCTCACGGCTACTGGATTTACACCGCTTTCGGTGTCGTCATGGCTGCAGCCGCCTGGTCTGTCTCCTTCTCGCTGTTCCTCTGGATGACACCGGTTCTGCTCGGCCTCGCGCTTGCCATACCGCTGGCGGCCATGACGGCCAGCCGTGATGTGGGACTCTGGCTGAAAAGCTGGGGGCTGCTTCTGATTCCTGAAGAAACCGCCCTGCCGCCCATCCTGCAGCTGGCCGCCGAGAACGATCTGCGCCGGACACAGGCTGAAGCCATGCCCAACCGTCCACCCGAAGAGGCTTTTGCCGCCCTGCGCGTCGATCCCGAACTGGTGGCCGAGCATCGCCGCGCCCTGCCCGCCCCGCGTAAACCCGGCACCGCCATCGATGCCAACCTCGTTGTCGGTCTGCTGAAACTGCGCGAGGCTCCTTCTGTCGCCGATGCCCTCAACGTGCTCACGCGTCAGGAAAAGGCCGCTGTTCTCTGCAGTGCAGAAGGCCTCGATCTGGTGCTGGCTCTGCCTTACTGAAGCGGCATCCGGGGCTTTGCCCCGGACCCGCAGAGGGGCTGGTTTTTTCAGTCCCTGCTTTGATTTCCGACCGGTCGCGGGGCTGCATGGCTTGCAAAGCCTTTGCAGGGTGCCGCCCTGACACGCGAAGAGGCTGGCCCCTTCGATCCCGCTTCAACGACGGCTGTCCTTTAGCGGGAAGAGGGGCGAAGCCCTCGGGAAGCCTCAACATAACGCACCCCCAACATAGCAAAAAGGCCAGCCCTTGCGGACTGGCCCTTTCGCGAAGGCTTCGACAGGCAGGGCTTACTTGTAGTCCTGACCGCGCTGGCCGACCTGCGCGCAGAGCTGCGTGCGATGGCTGAGGTCGAGCGTGGACACATCGAACGGCACATTCGTGCTGGTCTGCAGCAGGCCCTTGCCGCCGAGCGAATAATACTGATCGTTCTTCACGTCAGGACGCTTGGCAAGGGTGCGACCAACAACGCGCAGGGTGGTGCCATGCACAAGGTGATTGCGCACGCAATAGCTTGCGAGCCCGGCCAGATTGCCAGCCTTCGCTGAGTCGAGCGAGGGCAGACCATAGGTGTCGAGCACGCCCGGCGTGGCGGCAGTCGACACCGTGTCGCTCACTTCGGCTCCGCCAACCGACTGCATGACATTGGTGGGCGCATGCGGTGCGCCATCGCGGTGCACGGGCAGCGATCCGGCAGGCATGACGGTGGACTGAGTGCCAGGCGCAACCGAGGGAACGGGAGCCTGCTGGGCGTGAGCTGCACCAACAAAGACGAGGCTGCACAGAGCTGTCAGGCCGAGGCAAGTACGTGCGAACATGAAAAACTATCCTTTGTCTGCTCTTCGTCAGACCCCGCCTGCAAAGCCGGGGGCCGTTAAAACGCTTTCTCCCGAAGCCGAATGCCGGGGTGAAGGACGTGTGCTTTTGTAACATGTGAGCCGGGCGCAGGTTTGTTCTCACATCGAAACTTCGCAGAAACAGAATTTTAGGGCGTTGAGGCGCATCCTGTTCTGCCGCACTCTATCGACCTTGTTTCTGAACAACTTCGAGGCCTTGCCATGATCCCCCCCGCTCCCCGGCGCGTCCCGCACACCATCACCCAGCTCGGACGTGTCAGGCAGGATGATTATGCCTGGATGAAGGATGAGAACTGGCAGAAGGTGCTGCGCGACCCATCGCTGCTGCGAACCGATATTGCCGAGGCCCTGCGCGAAGAGAACGCCTACACCGAGCATTGCCTCGAAAAAACGGCGCCCGTGCGCGAGGCCCTGCTCAAGGAAATGATCGGGCGTATCCCGCCCGCCGAGGATTCCGTACCCTGGCCCGATGGCGCGTGGCTCTATTTCTCGCGCTTTGCAAAAGACGCCCAGCATCCGGTCTATCTGCGTCGCCCCCGCGCCGGAGGGGATGAGCAGGTTCTTCTCGATGTCGAAGCCCTTGCAAAGGAGCATGCCTATTTCGCGCTCGCGGGCACACGCCATTCCGACGATCATCGGGTCTTCGTCTACGCGGCAGACATGCAGGGCTCTGAAGTCTATCGCCTGCACAGTATCGACCTCGAAACAGGCAAGGCCTATGCCCCTGCGGTCGAGAGTGCCGCAGGCAGCTTCGTCATTTCGCCTGACAGCCAGTGGCTGTTCTGGGTCTATCGCGACGATAATGGCCGTCCGTCACGGGTCTATCGCCGTCCGCTCGCCGGTGGTGAGGATGTGCTGGTCTTTGACGAACCGGATTCGGGCTTCTTCGTCAGCCTGAATGTCACGGCATCGCGCAAGTGGATCGTGATTGAACGAGGCGATCACGATACCAACGAGACGCTTCTCATTCCTGCCAGCGACCCGACACAGATGCCGCAGGTTGCGTCTCCTCTGGTACGAGGCGAACGCTACAACTTCACGCACTGGAATGACCGCTTCATCGTTCTGACCAATACCGGCAACGCGATCGATTTCCAGTTCATGCAGGTGCCGGATTCCTCGCCGTCACGCGAAAACTGGACGCCCTTCGTGCCGCACGAGCCGGGTCGCTTCCTGCTTGGCGCCGCCGCCAGCCGGGATTATCTCGCCTGGTCCGAACGGGTGAATGGCAATATCGAAATCCATGTCATCCGTCAGGATGTGCAAGGTCCGGTACGTGCCGAGGCCAGAACCATCGGCATGAAGGAGGAAGCCTTCGACCTCACCTTGCTCGGCTTTCTCGAATATGGCGATACGACACTGCGCTATATCTATGAGTCACCAACCACGCCGGCCCATTGGTACGATGTCGATATGGCGAGCGGCGCCCAGACCCTGCAGAAGATCCGCGAGATTCCGTCAGGTCATGACCCGGCCCTGTATGAAACGCGGCGTCTTTTTGCCCGTGCGTCTGATGGTGCCGAAGTGCCTATCACTGTGCTCAAGCGCCGTGACACGCCATGCGATGGCACGGCACCGCTGCTGCTCTACGGCTATGGCTCTTATGGCATCTCGATGGAATCCGGGTTCAGCACCTCGGTCTTCAGTCTGGTCGATCGTGGCTGGATCTATGCCGTTGCCCATATTCGTGGCGGATCGGAAAAAGGCTGGGACTGGTTCCTTCAGGGACGCGGCAAGCACAAGCCCAACAGCTTCACCGATTTTGTTACCTGTGGGCGTCATCTCGCAGCACAGGGCTATGGCAGGGAAGGGCGTATCGTCGCCCATGGTGGCTCGGCAGGCGGGTTGCTTATGGGGGCAGTCGCCAATCTCGCCCCCGATCTGTTCGCGGGTATCGCGGCACAGGTACCGTTCGTCGATGTGCTGAACACCATGTCTGACGACACCCTGCCGCTCACCCCGCCCGAATGGCCCGAATGGGGCAATCCGCTGGAAGACGGCGACGCCTATGACCTGATCGCCAGTTACTCGCCCTATGACAACATCCGGCCCGTTGCCTATCCGCCGGTTCTGGCCATGGGCGGTCTGTCAGACCCGCGCGTGACCTATTGGGAACCCGCGAAATGGATCGCGAAACTACGCGAAATCGCCCAGGGTGGGCCCTTCCTGTGCCGCATCAACATGGATGCCGGTCATGGAGGGTCTTCCGGGCGGTTCAAGCGTCTTGAAGAAGTGGCCTATGTGCAGGGCTTCGCCCTGTGGGCCATGGAACGACGCCCGCTCTGATCAGAACAGGCCCGGCAGAGCGCCGGGCCCGATTATCAGTCGTCATTCTCGCTCGGCGGGCGGGATTGGGCAGCCGCACAGAGCGGCGGCAATTTGGGGTCACTCTCGCCCTTGGTGCGGCACAGTCGGCGCGCATCGGCCCCGCAGACCTCAATTGTTTCCTCAAAATCGGATTCGAGCACGTCGCGGGCGACCGCAGCATCCTGGTTATTGCTGTCGGTATCCTGATTAGCGACGATCCCCTGCGTCTTGTGCAGTTCCTTCAGCGCTTCGACGCATGTATCGCTCGCCGAGTCCGGGTCGGTCTGTAGCACACCGAGAATCCGGTTGAGCACCGACGCCGGATCGTTTTTCGGATGGGGCGCAGCTTGGGCCGCAAGTGGGAGTCCCAGGAGGAGGATGGCGAAAACAGGCAGGGCTTTCTTCATGGAATCAGGATAATTGCGTTTCTCTCCTTTGAAAACGCCCAAAATAAAGGCTTTCGGCGCCGGGAAACGCAGCAAAGAGTTGACTCCCGCCATGCCGGTTAGTATTCCGACCACCTCTCGCGGGCGCGACGCCCGTTCGTCTTGCATGGCCCGGGAAGCAAATTATCATGAAGATCCGTAACAGCCTCAAATCCGCAAAGCTCCGCGACAAGGACTGCCGCGTCGTTCGCCGTCGTGGCCGCGTTTATGTCATCAACAAGAAGAACCCGCGTATGAAAGCACGCCAGGGCTAATCTCCTGTTGATGCCGAAACGGAGCCACCGCCCCGTTTTGACGCATTGCACGGCCCTTTACCGGGCCGTCGTCAGGCCGTGTCTGCTTTTCAGCAGCGCGGCTTTTGTCGTTTCTACGCTTTCCTCTACCCATGCCGCGCCTGTTCCGGCTCTTCAGCCCAGCCAGATAGCGCCTTCTGCCAAGGCCACTTCCCCCGCTAAGCCGAAACCCGATCCGCTGCAGGAGACCAGCAAGGCGCTGCGTGCGGCAAAGACCGCAACGGAAGCCCGTGAGCTGGAGCGCCGCGCTGAAACCTTGCGACAGAAGGGCCTGTCGGCCAGCACGCGCCTTCTGCTCGAAAATGCCGATTCGAGCCTCAAGGCTCATGATTATCGCAAGGCCGAGGCCGCTCTGGACAATGCGCTTGTCCTTCAGCCGGACAAGGCCTTCATTCGTCGCGGCCGCGCCCGTGTACGCTACGCGGCAGGCGATTTCGAAGGGGCTATCAGCGACCTTGGCGTCGCACTTCAGAAAGACCCTGACGATCCATTGTCATGGCAGCTCCTCTCTCAGATAGAGGAAGAGCGACATGACATGAAAGCCGCTCTCGCCGCCGCCCGACAGGTGCTTGTCGTCGATCCGCTTGCCAGCAATGGTGCCAAACGTGTGAAGACATTGCAGGCCGCCGTGGATGGACGTCCGATTTAAAGCACGTCACGATCTCAACTCTGTCGCGTCTGCGTTGTTTGATAAGACAGAGACGTCAAAGGAGAATCCGATGTTCAAGAAGAACAAAGCCAAGGTCACTGAACTGACCGCCCCGGACGAAGGCAAGAAAGGCTGCTGCATCAGCAAGATGTGCTGCTCTGCCAAGCCGCAGACGAAAGAAGCCATTCTGGGTGGCCTCACCTTCCTCAGCCTGTTCGGCCCCAAGAAGCTGCGCCCCCATCTGCAGCATGTTCTCGCCGTCATCGCCATCGTCACCTTCGTGGTCAAGGCCATCAAGCCCAAGCGCGAAGACAAGGCCGCCTGAAAAAGCCTCTCCTGTCGGGAGGGACTCCCCCTTGCCTCCGACAAAAGGTCATCGTCTCCTCAATATCCCGCAACGGGATAAGAGGGGCGATGCCCCTTCCGGTGGCGGGACGGTGCCCCGCAACCTTCCTACAGAAACGAAATCGGATCGATATCGATGTCGATCCGCTCATGGCTCGAAAGTTTCACGCCCTCAAGCCATTGCCTCAGAATAGGCTGCACGGCGACATTCCGCCGTGTGCGCAAAAGCAGGCGTCGGCGATGACGACCCCTTAAAATAGCCAGAGGCGCTGGAGCGGGGCCAAGCACCTGCGTTCCAGGCAGTTCGGGCGCTCTGGCACCCAGCTTGGCAGCCAGACGATCGGCGGCTTCGGCGGAATCGGCGCTGACAATCAACGCTGCCAGACGCCCGTATGGTGGCCAGAAACCGGGCTTTCTCTGCGCAGATTCCTGTTCCATGAAGGCCTGATAGTCGTTCGAGACGAGCGCCTTCATGACCGGGTGGTCGCCCAGATAGCTCTGCAGAAGCACCGCGCCCGGCTTGTCGGCACGACCGGCACGACCAGAGACCTGATGCAGAAGCTGCACGGTGCGCTCTGCGGCGCGCAGATCGCCCCCGCCCAGCCCGAGATCGGCATCGACCACACCTACAAGAGTCAGATCAGGAAAATGCCAGCCTTTGGCGACAATCTGGGTACCGATGACAAGATCGATCTCCCGGTCACTGATGCGGCGCACGGCCTCAGCTGTCGCAGAGGGCGAGCCAAGCGTGTCGGATGCCATGACCAGAATACGCGCGTCGGGAAAATGCAGCCGTGCTTCTTCATGAACACGCTCGATACCGGGGCCAATCGCCACCAAGCTGGCTTCGGCATCGCATGACGGGCAGGTTTCGGGCAGCGCCTCATGATGACCGCAATGGTGGCAGGTCAACATCTGACGGGCGCGATGCTCGACCAGCCAGGCGGAACAGTTCGGGCATTCCATGCGATGGCCGCAACTGCGGCACAGCGTCAGCGGCGCATAGCCTCGGCGATTGAGGAACAGCATGGCCTGTTCCTGACGCTCGAAGGTCGCGCTGATGGCGGCAACGAGTTCCGGCGACAGAAACTGACCGCGCTCCGGCGGGGCGCGTCGCATATCGACCAGTCTGACATCGGGCAGGGTCGCATTGCCATGACGACTATGGAGGGTGACATGCTGGTATCGCCCGTTCTCTACATTGGTCAGGGTTTCGAGACTGGGCGTGGCCGAGACCAGTATCGCCGGCACGTCGGAAAGGCGCGCCCGGACGATGGCCATGTCGCGACCATGATAGGTCACGCCTTCTTCCTGCTTGAAAGCGGATTCATGCTCCTCATCGACGATGATGAGGCCAAGATCGGGAAAGGGCAGAAACAGGGCAGAGCGCGCGCCAACGACCACAGCCGCCTGCCCCTGAGCGATGGCGTGCCAGGTCTCCCGGCGCTTCTTGCCGCCAAGCTCGGAGTGCCACAAGGCAGGCTGCACACCGAAACGGCGTGCGAAACGGTCGGTCCATTGGGTGGAAAGAGCGATTTCAGGCAGCAGAACCAGACATTGCCGCCCGGCCGCAAGACAGGCAGCCACAGCCTCGAAATAGACTTCTGTCTTTCCCGACCCGGTCACACCCTCCAGCAACGTGACACCAAAACGATGGGCCTTGACCCCTTCTGACAGATGATCGGCGGCCTCGCGCTGCTCCTCTGACAAGTGAGGGGGGTGAAATCCCGCATCGGGAGGCGCAAAAAGAGGCGCAACGACGAGCGGGGCCTCTTTCAGAACGCCCGCCGACGCGAGGCCGCGCAGCACTGCGGGAGAAACGCCGGTTTTTTCTGTCAGCGCTGCCGTCGAAAGCGGCACATCCCCTATGGCATCGAGTACGCGTTGCCGGGCTTCGGTCAGGCGTAGCCCGGCAAGATCGGCCTCCCCCCTGATCCAGCCAAGCTGTACGCGGGTCGGCTGTGTGTGGCGCGCCCTGATGGCCATGGCCAGCACGAGCCCGGGTGGGGTCAGCGTATAGGCAGCCAGCCAGTCGATGAAGCGCCGAAGATCAGCCGGGATCGGGGGCAGATCGAGCTGCCCGAGGATCGGCTTCAGTCGGGCGAGGGCAACCTCTCTGGCAGGTGCGGGCGCAAAATCGGCCGGGACATCGCTTTGCGTATCCCATACACAACCAGTTTCCTGCCTGCGCCCCAGGGGCACGCTAACCAGATCGCCGGGGGAAACACGCCCTTCAGGGGCCAGATAATCGAGCGGTGTCGGAAAAGGCAGCGGCAGCAGAACGCTGACACGCACCGCTCTCTCGCCATCTGCTGTCAGCTTCATTAAGCTCGGTTCCGTCATGTTGCCTGAGCGCCCCCTTCTGCCCTGTCCTCTTAACCGAGACGAGGTCCGCCGTCATGCAGATGCATGAATGTCTCGAAAACTGGCTGGACTGGCTGGCGCATGAAAAACGGGCAAGCCCGAACACCGTGCAGGCCTATCGCAATGATGTGGCATCGGCACTCGGCTTTCTTGGTGAGCATCTGGGGCAGGAGCCCGATCTGAACGCTTTCGCCGCTCTGCGCACGGCGGATTTTCGCGCCTGGCTGGCCCATGACGCAAGCCGGTCAGAAATGCAGCCAGGGACACCCGATGGCCGCGCCCGCTCGCGTGCCAGACGGGTCTCGGCCCTGCGGTCTTTCACCCGCTATCTCAATTCCATCCATGGGGTGAGCGCCTCGGCATTGAGCCAGCTGAGCGCGCCGAAAACCCGTAAACGTCTGCCGCGCCCCCTAGCGCGCGACGTCGCACGCACGGCTCCTGTTGAAATGGCGGCGCTGGCCGAGCACCCGCTCTGCGCCGCGCGCGATGAGGCCCTGTTCACCCTCTTATATGGGGCAGGGCTGCGTATAGGCGAGGCCCTGTCGCTGAACGTGCGCGATCATGACCGGGCCGCGCAAAATGGCCTGCGTGTGGTGGGCAAAGGCGGCAAGGAACGTCTGGTGCCGCTTCTGCCTCATGTCGCAAAAGCTCTTGCGGCCTGGCGCGTCCATCACCCCTGCCCCATACCGGAGGCGCCGCTCTTTGTCGGGCTGCGCGGCAAGCGCCTGCAGCCTGCCGTAGCGCGACGCGTGATGCAGCTCTGGCGCGAACAGGGCGGGCTGGATGCCAGCGCCACCCCGCACAGTCTGAGGCACTCCTTCGCCACCCATCTTCTGGAAGGCGGCGCCGATCTGCGCGCCATACAGGAACTTCTGGGGCATGCCAGCCTTTCTACGACCCAAAACTATACGCTGGCTGATGAAAATCATCTCCTTGCCGTCTGGCAGGCTCACCCACGCGCAAGGAAATAAGAACACGTGCTGCGCCCTGCTCTTGCCCTGCCCGCCATGATCATGGCTGGATTTCTGCCCCCTCGTGCTATGGCCACGCCTTGCGCCGCCGAGCGTATTGCAGAGATCCCGCTCCACAACGACGCGCTGTTTCTCAACGCGCCTGTCGTGCTCGACGGGCGTCAGGCGCGCTTCATTCTCGATACCGGGTCCGAAGGCAGTCTGATCACGCCCGAAGCGGCGGCGGCACTGCATCTGACGCCCGACCCTGCCCATGCAACCGTCATTCAGGGCCCGAATGACCGCGGCCAGCTTGCGCCCAACATGCTGATACGCGCGCTTTCCCTCGGCCTAATCCCTCTGGGTCAGCGCTCCATCCCGCTGGGCGCGCTGCCTGGCCTGCCGATCCTGACCCCACCCATTGCCGGGCTGATGGGGGTCGATCTGCTCCAGCATTTCGATCTCGAATTCGATGTCCCCCATCAGCGTCTCACTCTCTGGCGCCCCGTCGGCCAAAGCGGTACTTGCGTGGCGAAACCGTCATGGCCAGCCGGCTATACAACCCTCAAGGCCAGACATGAGGGCACAAGACTGACCGTTTCCTTCACACTGGACGGCCAAAGCGGCACAGCCCTGCTCGATAGCGGCGCACGCTCACATATTCTCTCGCGACGCTTCGCCCATGCGATGGGCATTACAGACGATGTTCTGCGTCAGGATCCGGGCGGCGTGACCAGTGGTGTCGATCTCAATGCGCGCTGGTATCACTGGCATCGCTTCCATGCGCTGCATCTCGGCGAAGAGACAGCCGGTAGCGGTAACCCGATCTGGAAAGACCCGGTTCTGACCGTTTCGGACATGCGCGATAATGTGGATATGCTGCTTGGTGCAGACTGGTTTGCCCAGCACGATATCTGGGTTTCTTTGAGCGCTGGCCGCGTCTGGGTACGTTGAGACGGAAGGCGGGACCAAGTCGACTGGCGGGGGATCTGGAAAGGATTCCATGGTGGAGCTGAGGGGAATCGAACCCCTGACCTCCTCATTGCGAACGAGGCGCTCTCCCATCTGAGCTACAGCCCCACGGAACGCGACGGAGGCTACACGGATTCATGTCAAAGTCAAGATTGACGGCCTGTAATGCCTGGGCTCGGTTGTGCGAGGCCTGTGTCAGGCGTTAGAAGAAATGCCTTGCCTTCCTGCAGAGAGACCAGACGTGCTGATCCTTACCCTCTACAAAATCATCATGATGCTGATCCAGGTCTTCACCTGGGCACTGGTCCTTTATTGCGTCATGAGCATGCTGCTGGGTTTCAGAATTCTCGATCCCAGCAACCGCTTCGTTTACAATGTCGCCGTCTTTCTCGGACGGATCGTCGAGCCCGTTCTCAACCCGGTACGGTCGATCCTGCCTCAGTTCGGTATGCTCGATCTCAGCCCGCTGGCGGTGCTGCTGGCGCTGCAATATCTGGTTGTCCCGGCGTTGCGCCAGCTCGTCATGCTGTCCCTGCAATCCCATTACTGAAACAGCGCCAACCAACGCCTCCCGGTGAAAGGGCGTTGAAACAGCCTTAACAGGGTTACAAGACGCCCCAGAATACCCTGAAAGCGCCCGCGCTGCAGAGAATGTTCATTCGCGGGCCAGCTTCTCTGCCAGAAGAACGAGGCGCGCTAAAGAGCTCTGGCCCGATCAGCTCTGCAAAACCGGCCGGGCACATCCTGCGGCGTATCCGGACACCCGCAGCGTCCAGACATGAGACGCGCCATTGCTCGGTACCTGCCTGCCATCAGTATAACGACGCCCTGCGGGGCCCACGCAATCAGGTCGCAGATGCCCTGAAAACCCGTTCCCGGCGGCCCCCCTAGTCGGCGACATCGCTCAGCTCGTGCCAGCCCAGCTTTGCCGAAAGCTGCGAAGCGGTCTGACGTATCTGGGGCGCCAGGGCCTTCATGCGCATGAGCGGCATCTCGCCGGCACGTTCCGTCACGCTGATCGAGGCGACAATCGCTCCGGTCGCATCGCGCACGGGCGCGGCAACACAGTGAACGCCGATCTCGTCATCTTCCAGATCGAACACGCAGTCAGAGGCGCGGTAGAAGCGCATGCGGTTGATCCAGCTTGGCAGACCGGCAGGCATGTGGCGATAGCTCGCCCGGTAGAACCGCGCCCAGTCGCTTTCGCTCTCATCGAGAATCAGGGCGCGCCCCGTGCCCGTGCGGGCAAGCGGAACATGCTGGCCCGTGCGCGTGCGCAAGGCGAGCGGGTGACGACCCTCAAGACGCATGAGATAGATGACATGGCTGTCAGAGCGCACGCCGAGATGGACCATCTTGCCGGTGGTTTCGTTGAGATTCTGCAGCAGGGGGGCGGCAAGACCAAGAAGCGGCGAGGCCGTCTGGGCCTGCGCTGTCAGTGTGGTCAGCTTCTCTCCCAATCCGTAACGGCCGGTCGATTTCAGGCGCAGCCAGCCCTGCTGCAACAGCGCCGCAGTAAGGCGTTGCGTTGTACTGCGCGTACACCCGATTTCGAGCGCCAATTCGGAAAGTGTGTCGACCCCGGCCTTGACGGCCAGGATGATTGAAAGACCACGACCAAGGGTTTGCGTACCCTGGGGCCAATCTTGATCCGAATATGCCACGTGCCGCTCCATCCCATCATGAACGGTGCCTTGTTCATTTCAAGGACTTATCGTTCAATTCAAAGGTTCAAATTGCTCCACAAGGGGGGCGAGAGCATCTCATAGCGTTATTCGTGGCCCGATAAACCATTATCTGCGTTTTCTGGTCACATCTATGTAATCAAGACCGAAGAAGTGCCTATTACAAAGAAAATCAGTGCTTACGGTCAGGAAATTTTATCTGGTATAATCTTGGCCAATATTTTCCAGTAACGAATACCCTGTCATTTTTTTGATCAAAAGCGATCCCGTTGGCGACAGCATCGGGATCGAAAGAGTTAATGTTTTCTTGCAGCGCAGTGAGATCGAGCCAGGATTTCACTTCACCCGTTACGGGATCGATTCTAGCTATTTCCGGCGTCATCCATATATTCGCCCAGATTTCACCGTGGATATATTCGAGTTCATTCAGTCTTCTTACTGGTACACCGCCCGCTGTTACACAAAGCTTTGCCAGGACATGAAGTGTCACAGGGTCAAGGCGCCTCAGGCAGGGCGTTCCATCGGACATGATGAGCGTGCGGTCGTCATGAGTCAGGCCCCAGCCTTCACCGAGATAGGAAAAACCCCCGATTCTCGCCAAACCTGGGTAGCTCCAGATAAAGCCCTTTCCGCTGCGCCAGGTCAGGCTGATCAGCCGGTCACGCCACGTGACGATACCTTCACCAAAATAGCCGTCAGGCAGAACACTCTCTGCCAGAACCTTGCCCGTATCGAGCGCCACCTTTCGTATGACGGAATGCCCGACCCGCCCGGTACTCTCGAACAGGGAGCCATCCTGAAAAAAGAGACCTTCGGTGAATGAGGTCGGGTCATGCGGCAGAACGGCCACCACTTCGGCCTGCTCTACAGGCACCACAGCGCCTGCCATGGCATCATTTCGGGTCGAGGCGATCAAACCCAGACAGGCGGCAAGTCCAAATAGCCGGAAACGGAACCAATTCATCGGGCGACACTTTACGACGGGACGTTATGACGCCCGCTATAGACACTGCCACGCCGTTTTTAAAATCACATCCCGCGCCAGAACCAGAACGGCGACCCGTTTAACGCCATAGCCGCCACGAAACCGGGATCTACGCCTGCCGTGCCGCACCCTGCTCGGCTTCGGTTCCATAAATAGCGACGAACGCCTTGCCGATACGTCCGGCAACGAACCGGATCTGTTCTTCACTGCTATCGATAGGCAGTTCAAAACGCTTGCGCTGCACGAGCCGGGTCTGACAAAGCGCCATGAACTGCTCGGCAGCAAAAACCGGATCATCGGTCCGGATCGCCCCGCGTTCGATCCAGAACTCGATCCACTGGGTCATCGTGCTCAGAGTCCTGCCAAAACCGTAACGCCAGAACGTATCGGCAAGATCAGGAAAATGCGGCGCTTCGGACACGATAATGCGATACAGACGCAGCGGGCCGGGCTGAAGCAAGATGCTGATGAAGCGCTCGGCAAGCTGTGCAAACGCCTCGGCACAGGTGATGGCGGTGAGATGGCTCTGGCAGATGGCGGGCGCGAGCTTGCTTCGGCTCAGATCCTCGATGACAGCGCCAAAAAGAGCCGCCTTGTTTTCGAAGTGATTATAAAGCGTGCCCTTCGACACCTTGGCGCGACAGGCAATCTGGGACATCGAGGCCCCTTCATAGCCGGATTCGAGAAAGATTGCCTCGGCGCCATCCAGAATCTGGCGGCGCTTCGCATTGCACGAGACGCTCTCTTCCTGACGCTCTTCCGTCGTCGGCAAGGAGATCTCTTCTTTCTTGTTCAAACGGCCCACCTGTTCTCTGCGTTAATCCTGCCCCGATCCGGCGGGTCGGACATGTGTCGCATCATTCCCGTGGAGAGAGGCGACAAACTGACCGAACGGGTCGATCAGCGCAAGGGTAAACTATCAAACCCGCGTAAATCCTGTGGTTCTGCAACGAGAATGACTTCAATGTGTCCATGAAAGGTCTAGGCACGGCTTTGTCAGATAGCGATAAAATAGCCGTGACGACCCGTTATCAGAGACATGAGATCATTATGACCCCTACAAGCCCGAATGCGTCGCGCCCCAGCCGAGCCCTGCCCCCGGGAGTTGTCACAGGTGATGACTATCTCGCCCTGATCGACGCCTGCAAGGAGGGCGGTTATGCCCTGCCGGCCATCAATGTTGTCGGCACCGACAGCGTCAATGCGGTTCTCGAAGCCGCAGCCCGCAACAACTCGGATGTCATCATTCAATGCTCCAACGGCGGCGCCCGCTTCTATGCGGGTGAAGGACTGGCTGACCAGCACAAGGCACGCGTGCTGGGTGCTGCAGCCATGGCACGCCACGTGCATCTTCTCGCCAAGGAATATGGCATCTGCGTCATTCTTCACACCGATCACGCCGATCGCAAACTCATCCCCTGGGTGGAAGGGCTGCTCGATCTGAGCGAGGCAGAGGTCGCCGCTGGCCGGCCGCCGCTCTTTTCGTCGCATATGCTCGACCTCTCGGCTGAACCGCTGGAAGACAATCTGTCTGAATGCGCGCGCCTGCTGCCCCGCATGGCCAAGCTCGGGATCAGCCTCGAGATCGAACTCGGTGTCACCGGCGGCGAGGAAGACGGCGTTGGTCATGATCTCGAAGATCATGAAGACAACGCCCATCTCTACACCCAGCCCGAAGACGTTCTGGTTGCCTGGAACCGCCTCTCACCGCTCGGTCACGTCACGGTTGCTGCGTCATTCGGCAATGTGCACGGCGTATACAAGCCCGGCAATGTGCAGCTTCGTCCCGAGATCCTGCTTCACTCGCAGGAGCATGTCGCCGAGAAGACCGGCCTCGGCCCCAAGCCGCTGGCTCTCGTCTTTCATGGCGGTTCGGGTTCGGAGAAGGACAAGATCACCGCTGCCGTCTCCTATGGTGTCTTCAAGATGAATATCGACACCGATGTTCAGTTCGCCTTCGCCAATGGCATCGGGAAATATGTGCTCGACCACCCAAAGGCGTTCCTGCATCAGATCGACCCCGAGACCGACGCGCCATACAAGAAGTTCTACGATCCGCGCAAATGGCTGCGCGTCGGCGAAAAGAGCATCGTCGATCGTCTGGAAGAAGCCTTTGCCGATCTGGGCTCCAAGGACAGATCGATCGCCACGAAGGGCTGACGGAGGTGAGCTGCGAGATCGTCCGAAGCTACGCTGTCGTACCGAGTCAGATCGAGACGTTCGAATCGACCTATGGGCCTGAAGGCCCATGGGCTCGGCTATTTCGCAACGAGCCCTCTTTCAGAGGGACCAAACTCATCGCAGACGTGATGCAGACCGGGCGCTACATCGCGATCGACGAATGGGCGTCCTATCAGGATTATCTTGAGTTCAAGACCGACCACCCCGAAGCCTTTGCCGCCCTTGACGAGGCTTGTGCCCCCCTGATCGTCAGCGTCGAGTTTTTCGGCGCCTTCCGTATCGTGCGCGGATGATGGGTCAGATCTGACTGTTTGATGAAAATACGATGACCGGGTGCAAAAACTTCTTGCATCCGGGGGGTATGACCTTTAATTGCGCGGCCTTGGCCCAAGGGGGCATGTTGCCCAACAGGCTGTCTGCTGGTTTAGAGGTACGTGATGAACGCACTTGCTCAACTGGGGATGGTATCGGGACTCCCGAGAGATAACCAGACTGTCGCATCGAACACATCTCATGAAGAGGTGTGCAAGGATTACTTTATTGAGCGTGATGGTGAACGCTTCGCCGGTCATCATTTGCTGATTGATTTCTGGGACGCCAAGAATCTGGACGACCCTGCGTCAATCGACGCAACGCTTTGCGAAGCCGCGGTTACCGCAGGGGCAACAATCCTGCACAGCCACTTCCATCACTTCACGCCGAATGGTGGCGTGTCGGGCGTGATCGTTCTGGCTGAAAGCCACATCTCGATCCACACCTGGCCCGAGCGCAATTTCGCCGCTGTTGACGTGTTCATGTGCGGTGCCTGCGACCCGAATCTCACGATTCCGGTCATGCAGCGCCTGTTCCAGGCCGGTCGCGTCGTCGCTGACGAGGTGCGCCGCGGTCGCGAGAAGATCGACAACGTAGCCTGACCGATGTCAGGATCTGCGTGAAATGCAGATAAGGCCGGGCGAGCAGCCCGGCCTTTTTTTCATGAGGGAAAGGCAGCGCAATGTCTGAATCTTGGATCAACGAAACCCTGTACCCCGACTGGGGCCAGCGCTTTCGCGTCACGCGTGAACTTGCACGCGTCAAGAGCGACTTTCAGGACATCGTGGTGTTCGAAAGCGATTTCCACGGCCGCGTTCTCGTGCTCGATGGTGTCATCCAGATCACCGAGCGTGACGAATTCGTCTATCAGGAAATGCTGACGCATGTACCCCTGCTGACGCATCCCGATGCCAAGCGCGTGCTGATCATCGGTGCCGGTGACGGCGGCGTTCTGCGTCGCGTGCTGCAGCACAAGACCGTCGAAAAGGCCGTCATGGTCGAGATCGACGGCGCCGTGATCGAGCTTTCGAAGCAGCACCTGCCCAACATCGCCGGCGATGCCTGGAACGACCCGCGCGCCGATGTCATCGTCGGTGACGGCATCGATTATGTCGCCAAGGCCGAAGACGGTTCGTTCGATGTCATCATCGTCGACTCCACCGATCCGATCGGCGTGGGCGAAGTGCTCTTTACCGACGCTTTCTACAAGGATTGCGCCCGTATCCTTTCGGCACAGGGTCTCATCGTCAATCAGTGCGGCGTGCCCTTCATGCAGGCAGACGAACTGCGTGAGACCAGTGCCCGTCGCGCCAGTTTCTTCCCACATGTCTCGGCTTACGTTGCCGCTGTACCGACCTATGTCGGTGGCTTCATGACGCTGGGCGTTGCTGCCAAGGGTGTAAACCCCACCAAGCAGAGCGTGGAAGATGTCCGCGCGCGCGCCGAAGCTGCAGGCATTCTCGGCACGACACGCTACTGGACGCCGGAAATCCATGTTGGCGCGTTCAACCTGCCGCCTTACATCGCTGAAAACCTGCCCAAGCAGGAAGGCTGAAACGCTTCTCCGGGGCTCTGCCCCGGACCCGCGAAGGGGCCTCCCTTCAATCCCCGCTTGAGTCAAATCAGGTTTCCAAAGGACGACCGTCCTTTGGCGGGGGACGGGGCAGCGCCCCGTGCAGGACCGCACTCAGGGCTCCGCCCTGAACCCGCAAAGGGGCGCACCCCTTTGATCCCCGCTTTTTGATCAATCAGTTTTCAGAAACTGGCCTCTAACGGAGGCGGGGCAGCCTGCAGGCCGCTTAATACCCGGAGCCGCTCAGCAGGCGGATCACGATGGTCTGCCACTCATCCATAACCGGGCCGTGACCCATGGCGTGACCTGCGCGGCGATACCAGTAGCGCGCGTTGTCGACGTCGTCTTCCACACGGTGCAGCCAGGCATGAACCCAGTTGCATTCAGGGTCCTGCTCGTTCGCCTGCACGATTTCATGGGCGGCGGGCCAGTCAGAGCGGCCTCCCCACCACAGGGCGAGCAAAGCGGGAGAGAGGCCCTGGGGCGGAATACCGTCTTCGAGGCTTTCCTTGAAAACGGATAGGGTCATGCTCATCGAACTCTCTCCCACTCAAACCGTACACCGGTCATGTTTTCAGAAGCCTGCCAGAGCTTTTCAGCAAGGGAAAGCCCCATGGCGGAGGGGGGAAGCATGGCAGGACCGGGCGGTCCACGTCTCTCTCCGGCCCCTTGTGGACCGTAATAACCGCCATTCCGTGCGGCTGTAGAGAGCGCAGCATAGACAAACGGTGCAGCACCTGCTGTCACATCCTGCCCCATCAGGCGGAACAACACATTCCCGAGACGATCCTGGATCATGGCAAGGGCACGGCTCGCAGGCGACCGGGAGATATCCAGAGCCGCACTATTGGTGATGATGGAACTGGTCGACCAGCCGGGATGCGCGGCACGCACATGGAGAGGGGCACCTGCCGCTCTGGCTCGGCGGTCGAGTTCCAGACTGAACAGGAGATTGGCGAGCTTGCTCTGACGGTAGCGGGCAAAACGCCGGTAGCTTTCGGTAGCGTTCAGATCATCGAGCGGTATCTCGCCTTTCCAGGCGGCGAGAGAGGCAACCGTAACGATACGCGCCTCACCGGCAATCAGCGATGGCAGAAGCCGGCCGGTCAGGGCGAAATGCCCCAGATGATTTGTCCCGAATTGCAGTTCGAACCCGTCCTGGGTGCTGCGACGCTGCGGCGGCGCCATGACGCCGGCATTATTGACCAGAACATGCACGGGCTGGCCATTCATGCGCTCGGCAAAGCGCGCGATGGAGGCGAGGGACGCCAGATCGAGCCCCTCGAAACGCAGTTTCGCACCGGGTACGGTCCTTGCGATCGTGGCAAGGGCCTCGCGCCCCTTTTCGGCGTTGCGACCGGTCACGATCACTTCCGCCCCGTTGCGCGCCAGACCGATAGAAGTAGCAAGACCCAGACCACCAGTTGCGCCGGTGACGATGGCCGTTTGCCCCTGGCTGGATGGATAGACTGTCTCGCTCATGTCGCATCCTTTTCAGCCGGAGCCTCGGCCTTGGCCTCTTTCAGAGCCTCATCCGTCAGCCGCTTTTCATTTTTCTTGAGGAAATAGAGGCTGACCCCAAGGAACAGCACGACCAGAGACCCGATACCGATGGCAAGGGGGCCGGAAAGGCTGAAGATTTCCTTGCCAAGAAAATAGGTCGCTACCGCATAGCCACCCGCCCAGACTACGCCACCGAGCGCATTATGCCAGAGGAAGGATTTCCAGGGCATGTGATTTGCCCCGGCCAGCAAGGCCACGAAGACGCGCAGAATGGCGACGAAACGACCGACGAAAACGACCGTCCCGCCATGACGCTTGAACAGATACCGCCCCAGAAGCAGGCGCTCATGGGTCAGCCCAACCTTGCCGCCATGTTTCTGAAGCAGCTTGAAACCGACGGAACGCCCGATCAGATAGCCGAAATTATCGCCCATGATAGCGCCGGTCACAGCCGCGACAACCACCCAGCGTATCTCGAGATGATGGGTCGTGGCCGCATAGAGCGCTGCCCCGATGATCAGGCTTTCGGCGGGCAGGGGCAGACCCATGCTTTCCAGCATGACAACCACGCCAACAATGCCGTAGCCGTACTCCTTCAGCAGATGTTCCAGAAAATGCAGCAGGGCTCTTATCCTTGGTGGGCTTGGCGATAAAGAGTCCGACTTGATGCCTGAAAGCCGCTCCCAGGAAAACTCGTCAGATGGTTTCTGTCGGATTATCTTGAATCCTATGACGAATCCATCTCCGATCCCTTCCGGTTCCTGGCCCTCATGGGTCTCACCAGACCTTGTGGCGGGCCGCAGCGTCTCCCTTGCCGAGCTTCAGGCCGCCGGAGACAGGCTGTACTGGCTCGAAGGGCGACCGCAGGAAGGGGGGCGCATGGCCCTTGTCAGCGTTGAACGCAACGGAACGCCTCAGGATTTATTACCACCAACCCATGATGTGGGTTCACGCGTGCATGAATATGGCGGAGGGGCCTATTGTGTGTCGCCAACGCAGCGCGTGGTATTCAGCGATCGCAAGACCGGCGCGGTCTGGCTCAGGGAAACCGACGGTACCCTGGTCAGCCTCGCTGCCAGCACAGGCTGCACCTATGCCGAGTTTGCCTTTGACGCAGCAGAACGCGGCGTGTTCTGCGTGCGTGAAGATTCTCGCGAGCCGGGCGATGCAAAGGCTGCCGTTGTCTGGCTGGACCGTCAGACCGAGAAAGTCCTGATCGAAGGCGATGATTTCTATGCGGCCCCTCGCCCCGCACCAGACGATGCCCATCTGGCCTGGATCTCCTGGTCTCACCCGGACATGCCCTGGGATGCTACGACACTCTCGATAGCACCGCTCAGCTGGCATGACGGCGTGCCGGATTCTGGCACTCATCGGGCTGTTTGCGGCGCAGCCATGCGATGCAGCGTGGTCGATCCTGTCTGGGAAAGCGCCCGCACGCTGCTCGCCAGCAGCGATGCAGACGGCTCCTGGCGACCCTGCCGGTTTTCCATCGACCCCCAACAGGCTCCGGAATGGCTACCCGACCCGAAGGGAGAAACCGGATTTCCTCATTGGGTGTTCGGTCAGCGCAGTCTGGTCCCTCTGGCCGATGGACGCCTCATGGCGCAGATCGTGACCGAGGGCGTCAGCCGAATCGGTATTCTGGAAAACGGCGTGTGGACTGACCAGCCTGAACGCAATGCTGCCCAGAGTCCCGTACCGTTCGATGGCACACTCGCCTGGATCGATACGCCGCCAGATGCTCCCCCGGCCATCGTCATTGGCCAAGATACCAACCGGATCAGACAGGCCTTCACCTTCCCCGATGGGATAGATGCAAGCGACTGCGCGGCGCCTGTCGCGCTTGCCTTCCCGTCAGCAGGAGGCCAGACCGCCCACGCGCTTTATTATGCACCAGCCAATCGTCACCACAGGCTTGCGACAAAGGAGCGTCCGCCACTCGTCGTGATGGCCCATGGCGGCCCGACGGCACGCGCCAACGCCGCTTTCTCTTTCAAGGTGCAATGGTGGACGAGCCGTGGCTTTGCCGTGCTGGACGTCAATTATCGAGGCTCGACCGGGTTCGGCCGCGCCTATCGCGAGGCGCTTGAAGGTCAATGGGGCATCGTCGATGTGCAGGATTGCATCGCTGCCGTGCGTCATGTCATCGCACAGGGTCTTGCCGACCCGGAGCGCTGCGTCATTCGGGGCAGCAGCGCGGGCGGTCTTACGGTGCTGACGGCGCTGGCGTCATCCGATGTCTTCGCCGCCGGGTGCTCGCTTTATGGCGTGGCCGATCTGCGCGCTTTGGCCGGGGATACGCACAAGTTCGAATCCCGCTATCTCGATCGGCTGATTGGTCCCTATCCCGAGCAGGAAGCGCTGTATCTGGCGCGTTCGCCCCTTACCCATGTCTCGGAAATCACGGCACCTGTTCTGTTCCTGCATGGCGATCTCGACAAGGTCGTCCCTCTGGCACAGGCGCAGGCCATGCATGACGGCCTGCTGGCACTGGGCAGGCACTCTGAACTGCATGTCTATGAAGGCGAGGGCCATGGCTTTCGTCAGGAACAGACCCTGAAGGACAGCTTTGCCAGAGAACTGACTTTCTATCAGCAGATCTTCGGCCAGCTCTGATCCGGCAAACGGGGCGTTGCCTGACAACGCCCCTAGCCCGATCCATCAGGGGGTCGGAAAGGCCGTGTTGATCAGGTCTGCCAGACGTACACCTGCCTGCTGCAGACGGGTTTCGATCACCGGAAAGGCGATGGCCGTATAGGCCTCGCCGAGGTCTTTCTTCCTGCCTGCGGGCAGGGCGCCATAAGCAACATCACGGGCCAGGGCATGGCTTTCATCGGTCCATTTCACAACCGAGTCATGCACCGTTCCCGCCGAGAAATCGCCGGTCCAGAACGCAGCCTGGCCCGGCGTGATCTGGGCGTTCAGACGATCGGCTTCTTCACGCGCCCTAGTGAAATCTATGGAATAATGCGGCCCCACCACGAGATGACGCTCGTGATCCATGATGCCTTCGTCCCAGAGTGAGTGCAGGTTTTCATGCCCGTCACGATCCTGGCCGAAATACGAGACCTTCACCATGTTGCCGCCCTTGTCGTGATCGCGCTCGGCGGCGTGAAGAGGCTGATGCAGATCGCCAGCGAGATGCACGATCCATTTCAGGGCGACCAGACGATCGGCCGGTGCCGCCTTGGGATCGGCCAGGATTTTTTCCATCTCGGGCAGTTTTTCGGTGACGCAGATATCGTTGCCGCAATCACGTGCCATGTCATAGGTCGCAAATTTCGCGTCGGTATCGACATAGTGCCAGGGCAGGGTCTGGGGCAGGCCGCCCTTCTCCTTGGGCACATGGCCGATCGTATCGGGCCATGAGGCCACCTGATCGAGTGTCTGGTGGTTTTCCAGGGCCAGAAGTCGCGTGACCTCGCTCGTCGCCTGAGGCGTCAGGCGGCTTTGCGCGATATCAGCGACAATGGCGTGGCCATAGGGCCCCCAGGCAAGGGCCTGCCCGGAAAAAGATGTGACAAGTGTGACCGTAAAAAGCGTCGAAACGGCACAGAGCGAGCGTCGGATCATGAAACCTCGGATCGGGATCAGGGGGCGAAGGGCCTGAACGTTCCACCACCCGACCGATCATGCAAGGGATGTTATGATGACACGCGCCGTCACTGCGTGCGGTCAGTCACCGAGACGCACCGACCAGCCCGCGCACCACTGTGCACCGGGTTGCAGATGCAGCAGACCTGGTTTCTGCTCGAAGGGCCCTTCGAAATCGACAGGGCTGGCATAGCCCTGCCAGGGCTCGATGCACAGAAAATCCGAGCCCGGCTTCATCCACAGGCCAAGCTGCTCGAAACCGTGCCAGGAAAAGACGAGCGCTTCGCCTTTATCTGCATGAAAACGCAGGCTGCGGCTGGCTGGATTCATGAAAATCAGCGCATCATTTTCAAACAGGCTGTCATCAAGCTGGATTCTTGTGCCACTGACCGGGCTTGGCCGCTCCCCTTCCGCGATAAGGCCTTCGGACAGAACGGCCAGCGATTCAGGCTCGGGCGCCTCGAAATCGATGACATAGTCTGTCTTTTGCGTATCGGGCTGGAAAGGCCAGACAAAAGCCGGATGCGCGCCAAGAGAGGCATGAAGCACGCTTAGACTGTCAGGATTTGCCAGATCGTAGCGCAGATGCAGCCCCTCATCATCGAGGCTGTAGCTGAGCGTCAGTCTGAATGCGAAGGGGAACAGGGCGCGGCTGGTTGGGTCGTCTTCGAGCACCAGAACGCAGCCGGTCGGCGTCCGCTCGACCCAGCGAAAGACACGATCGCGCGCAAAACCGTGCTGGGTGAGGGTATAATCCAGCCCGTCGATCAGGGCATGATTATCGAGCAGGCGACCCACGATCGGAAAGAGTACCGGCGAATGACGTGGCCAGGCACCACCACTCCAGATCAGTTCGCGCCCCGTTTCATCGCATAACGAGCACAACTCTGCCCCCAGGGCGGCGACCCGTGCCATGTATCGCCCATTGCTGAAACTATGGCTTTCAGACGTCATCAACGCGCTCCTTCGACCAGAATTTTTCTCTCTGCGGCCAGGTGGGCCACAGAGACGGCGTTCCCTCGACCTTCCCCAAAACGCCCCCCAGATCAAGAGACTGTTTCGTGAGCCCTGGCTGTAGGGCCAACCAGGTGGTGCCGGACAACCCGGCCTGCGCGTGCCACATGCCCTCGGGCGAGCGCGCTCTGCGCTTCAGATCTTACGAGCCTGTTTTTGCTTAGATTTATTTGACACTGCCAGCCCATTTCTCTTTCGCAGACACGAGAACCAGCGCGACAGAAAGGAGTATTCCAGTGTTTCATTTTTAACACTTGTGAAATTTACAAACACATTTCGCAACAAATCAATTGAGACTCAGTCGCGCTTTCAGTAAGGAGTTGCGAAATTCTCGCAACATCACGGAGCATCGCGCCACATGCGTTCCCCTACGCGCAAATCCCTGTCTCTTCTTCCGATGCTGACTGGTCTCGTTCTTGGCGCGACTCAGACCCATGCCGCCACGGATGATGTCGATGCCCGCAACGACAAGAAACCCCAGCGCCAGCGCAAGGAAGAAAAACGCAACAGAGACAAGTCCGATGAACAGATCACGGTCATAGGGAACGGCTTCAACACGCTGAAAGACCCGATCGGCCTTTCGCGCATGCCGCAGGACGCGCTGCATACGCCGCAGCAGATCAATATCGTGCCGCAGATGCTGATGAAGCAGCAGAACGTGAAATCGGTTGATGAAGCCCTGCGCAACGTGCCCGGCGTGACGTCTTCAATTGGCGAAGGCGCGGGCGGCATGAATGGCGACCAGTTCCTGATCCGCGGCTTTCAGGCCCAGAACGATATCTACCAGGACGGTCTGCGCGATTTCGGCGTCTATAGCCGCGATGCGTTCAATCTTGAGACGATCTCTGTCATCAAGGGGCCGTCATCCGAGGTGTTCGGTAATGGCACGACAGGCGGCGCCATCAATATGGTGACCAAGACACCGACCCTGACCGATCATTATGGCGCTGAATTCAATGGCGGTTCGGGCTCGTATTATCGCGGTGTGCTCGACGTCAACAAGAAGCTCGACGACCATACGGCGCTTCGCATCACCGGCATGGGCAACGAGAACAATATTGTCGGTCGCGATTTCCTCTATTCGCATCGCTGGGGCATCGCACCTTCGATCGCTTTCGGGCTCGGCAACCGCGCCACGCTCGTGCTGCAATATATGCATCAGCAGGAGAATTCGATCCCCGACTTCGGTGTGCCTGTCGTCACGCCGCCGGGCGCCAGGATTGGCGGTCCGATTACCGAATACGGTATTCGGCGGACCAATTTCTACGGCACGAACAACGACCAGAACGCCACCAACGACAATATGGAAACGGCGCGTTTCTCCTACAAACTCAACGACCACATCAAATTCTACGATGATCTGCGTGGCGGCCAGTTCTACCGGACCTTCGCAGCCTCGAAGGCGACCTGCGACGCGACCTGCGTCAATAATTACTTCCTGGGCAACCCGGCTTCAGCGCTCGTAGCGCGCTCTGGCCCCAGTGGCGCGGGCAATGGCAAGGGACCGGGCACCACCATGGCGCCCCTGCCCTATCAGCAGACAAGCTGGTCGGTTCAGAATGTCGGCTCGATGGTCGCCGATTTCCGCACTGGCTTCCTGAAGCATCAGATCGTGACCGGCTTCGATCTTGAACGCGTCAATGACGTGCGCTCGCAATCGACCTATCTCAAGGCCAAGCCCTATGCCTCTCTGGTCAATCCGAACCCCTATGTCGGCAATCTGCAGCTGGTACCGGGCGACCTGAACCCCGCCGGTCTGGTCTCGCTCGGTGCGCTGGGCGCCAAGTCGCATTCCAATGGCTATGGCTTTGACACTGGCCTGTTCTTCTATGACCAGATCTGGCTGACCAACTGGCTGTCGGTAAAGGGCGGCTTCCGCTGGGATCGCTGGCAGACCAGCTATAATCTGACGGGCGGTAACGTGAAGACCAACCCCGACATCCATTACCATCAGGTCAGCAGCGTCTTTAATCCCAATGTCAGCCTTGTCGGCACGCCGGACGAGCATCAGACCTATTATTTCACCTGGGCGACCTCGACCACGCCTAGCGGAATGTATGTGACCAATGGCTCGGTGCCGATCCGCCCCGGCACCAACTCCTTCGCCAGCCCGGAAAAGGCCACACTCTATGAGGTGGGTGCGAAATACAGTGCCTTTCATGACCGTATGGGCTTTACGGCCTCGCTGTTCCGTCTGGAAAAGAACAACGCCATCAATGCCGACCCGGTTACGGGCCAGGTGCTGGGCTCAAGCGACAAGCAGCGCAATCAGGGCCTCGAACTCTCTGTCAGCGGCATGATCATGCGCGGGTGGAATGTCTCGGCTACCTACGCCTTGTATGACAGCGACACTCTGGCCTCCGATACAGCAGCAGCCGTGGGCAAGCAGGTGCAGTATGTTCCGCATAATCAGGCAACGCTGTGGTCTGTGTACGAAGCTTTCCCGAACACTCCCTATAACGTCTCGTTCGGTGGCGGCATGACCTGGCGTCAGCAGGTCTGGCTGAACACGACCAATACGCTGCGCGTGCCGGCCAATCTCGATTTCGATGCTGTCGTTTCACATCGTCTCGGCAAGCACTGGAAGCTCGCCCTGAACGGGTACAATCTGGCAAATCGCCTGAATTATCAGAGTCTGTTCTCGAACCGTGCCACCCCTTCGGGCGGTCGTACCTTCCTGGGGCAGATCAGCATGAGCTACTGATCCTGCCTCAGGGAAATGTCAGGCGCGACGCAGCGCCTGAACATAGTCTTCGTCGTCGACACTTCCGTAATAAGCGGTTTCTGCCGGAAAACGCGGCTTGAGGTATGGGCCGGCAGCATCAACCCTGAGCGCGAGAAGAGTTAGCCCTCCCGGACGGCGCTCAGGCAGAGACAAGGCAGCATTGCCATTTGTCCAGCGTCTGCCGCACGGCTCGAGATTATTCCAGCCATGCTGGCCAGCATTATTGAGCGCGTCCGGCAGATTGACTGTTTCCCAGCTGTCAAAAAGCGTGATCGCTCCCACCAGAACGCCGAGGCGCCGTCTGTCATCGACATAAGGCGCAATAGCGTCACTGGGGCGACTTGTGTTGGAGACGATACGCACGTCACGGGCGTTGTCCGGCAGAACGAAAACATAGTGACCGTCTCTGGATCGACTGCGTCCAATCCACTCACCCGCTTCTGTAACGATATAGAGGTCCGGATCGAGCGTCGTCTCCAGTTGAGTGCCATCACGGGTCTGCACATCATTAAGCGCAGCACGGGCCACTACACGCTCGAAGATCGGCTCAACGAACGCGCGGTCAGTCCTCAGTTGGGCGGCGGCGGCGATATGCCAGTCCAGTGTTCGCGCACCCAGAACATGCACCGCTCCGGTCTGCCGGAAAGACTGGCGCTTGCCGGTATCCAGATAGCTTTCGCTCCAGACGCCGTCAGCCATGATCACCGAGTGATGCTCTGTTTCGATGTGATAATACTCGTATTCACTGAAGGTTCGATCATAGAAAATAGAGCTTCCATTGACCAACATGCGGACGGGAACGAACGCATCATCCAGAAAAAGGCAGTGTTCTGAAGTGATAAGCATGTCCTTGAAGGGCAGGCTCTCTCCGAGAGCATCTTTCAGTATCCTGACGGGATAACCAGAAAGATCACTCGGCAGATCAGGCCGGATTATCGCGGATGCTTTTCCGGCCCAGATCACCTCGCGTTCCTCGGTCACTCCCCCTACACGGGCCAGAACCTTGTCACCGATCTCGATATCCTCAACCGCGACCATCCCCTTATGGGTCTCGATAAGTGTCCCAGCCAGAAAGCAGGGGGCCGGATCGGTCGTGCTTACGGTACCGCCAGATACCAGAAGCTGGCCGCCATTCTGAATTAATGTCGGGTCGGTAATCGACGCACCAGAGGACACGCGCACAACGAAACTGCCCGCACCCGCCGATCCGATATAGGGAGAGATGATACTCGCGCCACTATAGATATAGGCATCCGAATACCCATCGGCCCCCGACCCACTATTGACATAGGTATCATTTATGGATTGCGCACCTGATGAGAGATAGACAACATTCGAATTGAGGACATTGCTCGAAAGCGTCGCGCCACTCATGGCTGAGACGTAGCCGTTGAGTAGGAGAGAATTCTCCAGAGTCCCACCGCCCATGACCGATACTGTCGCCACACTGCCACTGATGGTGACGCCAGAAACGGTTGCGCCACTTGAAATGGTCAGTGTCGATATTGCCGAAAAGGTTACGGCACCAGTCGCAGAGACATTGCCACTGACATAATAGGTGACTTTGTTGATCGATACAGCTGACCATGTTCCACCGCTGAGAACCACCGCACTCTGCGGCGGAACATACACATAGGCGCTGCCACTGCCGTAAGAGGTAGCCATCGACAGAACGCTGCCAGCACCCGTGTTGATGTCAGAGGCTGTAGCGCCGGAAGACACATACGCACTGGCGCCAGAACCCAATGTCAGCCCCGACACCGTTGCACCTGAAAATGCCGACAGAGCCAACCCTGCTACAGCGCCATCACTCATGGTGGCACCCACCAGAGAAGCGCCCGAACTTACATAGACATAGGCGTTCGTATCTGTCCCTGATCCACTATTGACGAAGAGATCATTGACCGAACTCCCGCCTGAAGACAGGGTGACCTCGGTGGAGTTGAGGGTATTCCCAGAGACCACTCCCCCGTTCGCTACGCGCAGGTAACCGTTCAGCTCGTAAGAGGAGACCATGGTTCCGCCATTCAGAACGGAAACCGTTGGGACGCCACCTGTAACAGTTGCCCCCGACACGACGGCACCGCTGGAAACGGTGAGAGTCCCGATATTCGACAGCGTTACGGCACCTGTGGCAGACACTGAGCCGCTCACATACCAGGTCGCACCATTTTTGTATGTCGCAGTCCAGTTACCACCGCTGAGAACTGTCACCGATGTTGCCATTTGAGCCTCCCCGACCCGCTCATCCTAAGGCCATAACCGTTAAAGTTTTGTTATAAGGCGGCATGTGATAACTTAACCGGGGAACTACAATTAAATTTCACTCAGTTTTCATTAAATTAATGATGAAATTTACCGATTGGGTGATTTTCAGTCAAATATCATTAATGTCTCGCTCGCGGGAAGGGCATCCCGAAATACGATCAAAAACCCGCATGGCTCGACCATTCATGATGGAAGCCGAGCATCTTCCTGCGCTATGACCCCCCCCGAATAGCTCTTGAGGTTACCGGGAATTCTATCATGCCGCAGCACTCCATCTGCATTGCAGCCCTTTACCGTTTTACGTGTTTTGCAGATCCTGTCGGGCTGCGCGCTCCCCTGCTGGATGCCTGCACCAGTTTTGGCATTCGGGGTACGCTGCTTCTGGCGCGCGAGGGTATCAACGGGACAATTGCCGGCACTCCCGAGGGCATAGACGCCATTCTTGCCCATATTCGCACATTGCCTGGCTGCGATGCGCTGGAGTGGAAGCTGTCCTATGATGTTTCCATGCCCTTCAATCGCATGAAGGTACGTCTGAAGCGTGAGATCGTGACCATGGGACAGCCTGATATCGATCCGCTTGCCGGTGTCGGCCATTACGTGCCTGCCGCCGACTGGAACGCGCTGATTTCAGACCCCGATACGATCCTAATCGACACGCGCAATGACTATGAGGTGGCTGTCGGCACCTTCAAGGGCGCCATCGACCCCGATATCCAGAGCTTTCGTCAGTTCCCCGAGTGGTTTCGTGCCCGCCGCGCGGCTCTTGAAGCGGAGGGGCGCAAGCCGAAAATCGCCATGTTCTGCACTGGCGGCATACGCTGCGAAAAATCGACCGCCTTCGCGCTCTCCGAAGGCGTGGAAGACGTCTATCATCTCAAGGGCGGCATTCTGAAATATCTCGAAGACGTGCCGGAATCCGAAAGCCTGTGGGAAGGCGAATGCTTCGTCTTCGACCAGCGCGTCACCGTGCGTCATGGCCTCGAACCCGGTGCCTATGATCTGTGCCATGCCTGCCGCCGCCCGGTTTCCGCAGAGGACAAGCTGTCAGATCTCTATGTCGAAGGCGTCCAGTGTCCTGCCTGTGCTGCCGAACGCACAGATGAACAGCGCGCCCGTTATGCCGCCCGCCAGCATCAGGAAGACCTCGCCCGCGCCCGTGGAACGCATCATATCGGCGGGGAGTGAGCGCGCCGACCTCTTCGCCTTTTCCTCATGCAACCATAGCTGCGGCTGAACCGCTCTGGCTCCCACCCGGGCGGAGAGAGGAAAAACCGTGCAGGAAACCAGCGAAGCGCCATTGATCATGACGCTCGAACTAGCGCCGGAAGAACAGGCCTGGGCGCAGACACAGCGCGACCTGTATTTTCCGCGCGAGCGGAATATCGTGCCTGCCCATGTCACCCTGTTTCATGCCTTGCCCGCGGAGTATCTGACGCAGGTTCTGACCCTCATGAGACAGCCTCGCCCGGCCCCTCTCGTACAGATCGGCGCGCCTTATCTGTTGGGAAAAGGCGTGGCTTATCGCCTCTCAATCCCGGAGGGCGCGGCAATACGCGCATCGTTCTGCGCGCTCATACCCAAAGACAGAATGACAAGGCAGGATCAGGCGCCATGGCGACCTCATCTGACCGTGCAGAACAAGGTATCACCAGAGCAGGCGCGCGACCTGCATCACCGGCTGCTGGCCGAACCGATGCGGGAGGCCCATCCTGCCGCAGCCCTGACCTTGTGGCGCTATCTGCGCGGCCCCTGGGAGCAGATCGAACGGGCGGCTTTCACACCCGGTCGGGACCATTCGGCCTGAAACCAGCCTAGAGCAGGCGGGCGAGCTTCAGGAACACCCAGGTCAGGATCATGGCGATAAAGCACACGGCACCTGCCTCGAGTGTGCCGAGCTGCCCGCTGGCCAGATACATGCCGCCCGTATTCATGCCGAAAAATCCGGTCACGAGCGTCGCGGGAAACATGAGAATGGTGGCAGCAGTCAGAATATACAGGCGCCGGTTGGTCTCTTCGGCCTGGGAAGAGCCCAGTTCGTCCTGAAGCGAGCGTGCGCGATCAAGAAGCGCGATCATGTCGTCCAGCGCCGCATGAACCTGGCGCTCGGTGCGATCACGCAGCTCGTCTTCGGCCCATTCCGGCAGTTCGAGATCCTCGTCACGCAACACACGGTCGATCGGGGTCACGACACGACGCAGCTCGGTTGCGCGACGACGACCCTTACCGACGATACCACCGAGATGACCCAGATCGGTGCGGCGCTCGATCAGAAGCAGCGCGTCTTCGGCACGGTCAAGTTCGTCATCGAGCTTGCCGATCTGACGACGCACACTGCCGGTGAATTCGCGCAATGCACGATCAATCACCCCAGCGGGGCTGCGCGGAATGGAGTCTGCCCGCAGTGTGCGGAACGCAGCCCCCAGAACCGGTATCGGATTGCGTCGTGTCGTGATGAGCAGATCGGGGCGCATGGCAAAGCGCCAGGCGCAGATATCGCGATCCTCTTCCGAAACGGCATCGTCAAAAGCAGGGAGCGCGCCCCATACGAGACCGGGAAGGGCCTCCAGCATGACGCCATATTCGGTTTCGGCCAGCATGGCGCTGACGTCTTCCGGCAGGCAGGGCAGGGTGGCGACATGCTGTCGCGCCGAGCTGTGCACGGTGTCGAAATGCAGCCAGGCCCAGCTTTCCGAGGGTTTGGGATAATTCGAGGGTGGCGTGCGATCATTGAGCAGGCTCTCGATCTCATGCGGCTCGAGCGGCACAGGATCTTCACCCGGCCTCGCCCTGATGGCCCAGACCAGCCCGTTGGCAATGCCGTGAGGCAATACGCCGTTCGGCTTCATGTCCTGGCCTGCGACGACTGAGAACGGCAGCTGCGAGCGTGTGTTGGACATGCCATCCTCCATCGTGAGGGATCGGAAGCGCAAGCTGGGCGCCGCTCGCTCTCTCGCATGTGTGCCCGAGACAGGCAACCGGTTTCAAACCTTAATCTTGTGACGAGGAAACCGGAACGCCGCCGGTTTGTTACCAGTTCGTCCAGATGTCCCGCAAAACGAAGAACCCGGCCCGACATCCCTACCCCGTTTTCCGACAGGAGCCTGTCATGAAACACGCATTCAAAGCCGTCCTGACCGCATCCGCCCTGCTTGCGGCCCCTGCTCTCGTTTCAGCCCCTGCCTTCGCCCAGGCGACGACGGCTACCGACAGCGATCAGGCCCCATCAGCCCAGAAGGCCGAAACGCTCAAGAACCAGTCAACCCACATCCATAACCCGACCGAACAGAACAAGACGTTCAAGAACCAGGCAAGCGAGCAGCCCGATCCGAAGACACCGAGCGCCCCCGGTGCGACGGTCGTCCCCACGGGCGAAACCTCGGACAAGATGCCCATCTCGTCACCCCAGCACGAGCAGGCCTCCAAGCACAAACACAGCATGAAGGGCATGAAAATGTCCGACAAATCGGCCCAGCAATAAGCAGCCGATAGCGTCCGTTCCGCCTTACCGGGCCTGAATCAGGCGCCCGCCCTCATGGGGTCGGGCGCTTTTTTCTTGTGCGCTGGCCCAAAGCCGGAACTCGCATTATACAAATGCCCCTCATCAGAGAAACAAGGGTTTCAGAATGACCGATTACAAGGTGCGCGACATCGCCCTGGCCGAATGGGGCCGCAAGGAGATTTCCATTGCCGAAGGCGAAATGCCCGGCCTGATGGCGCTCCGTGAGGAATATGGCGCCAGCCAGCCGCTCAAGGGCGCGCGCATCGCTGGCTGTCTGCACATGACCATCCAGACCGCCGTGCTGATCGAGACGCTGACGGCTCTCGGCGCGACCGTGCGCTGGTCGTCCTGCAACATCTTCTCGACCCAGGACCAGGCTGCTGCCGCCATCGCCGCGACCGGCGTGCCGGTTTTCGCCTGGAAGGGCCTGAGCGAGGAAGAGTTCTGGTGGTGCATCGAGCAGACCATCAAGGGTCCCGATGGCTGGACGCCGAACATGATCCTCGATGACGGCGGCGACCTGACCGTGCTGATGCACGACAAGTACCCCGAGATGCTGAACGACGTGCGCGGCCTGTCCGAAGAGACGACCACGGGCGTGCATCGCCTGTGGGAAATGGCAAAGAAGGGCACGCTGAAGGTTCCGGCCATCAACGTGAATGACAGCGTCACCAAGTCGAAATTCGACAATCTCTATGGATGCCGCGAGAGCCTGGTGGACGCCATCCGCCGTGGCACCGACGTCATGATGGCTGGCAAGGTTGCCGTGGTTGCCGGTTATGGCGACGTGGGCAAGGGCTCTGCCGCCTCGCTGCGCAACGCAGGCTGCCGCGTGCTAGTGACCGAAGTCGATCCGATCTGCGCCCTGCAGGCCGCAATGGAAGGCTATGAGGTCGTGACGATGGAAGCCGCCGCACCGCGTGGCGACATCTTCGTGACCTGCACGGGCAATGTCGACATCATCACCGTCGAGCATATGCGCGAGATGAAGCACCGCGCCATCGTGTGCAACATCGGCCATTTCGACAGCGAAATTCAGGTCGAGGCGCTGCGCAACTACAAGTGGGACAACGTCAAGCCGCAGGTGGACGAGATCGAGTTCCCCGACGGCAAGCGCATCATCCTGCTGTCTGAAGGCCGCCTCGTGAACCTTGGCAACGCCACGGGTCATCCGTCCTTCGTCATGTCGGCTTCCTTCACCAACCAGACCCTGGCCCAGATCGAACTCTGGACGGCCAAGCCCGGCCAGTACGACGTCAAGGTCTACACCCTGCCGAAGAAGCTGGACGAGAAGGTGGCAGCGCTGCATCTCGCCAAGGTCGGCGCCGAGCTGAGCAAGATGAGCAACAAGCAGGCCGATTACATCGGTGTGCCGGTTGCCGGTCCGTTCAAGCACGAAGAATACCGCTACTAAAAGAGGTGCGCAGGGTTCCACCCTGCAAACCGCCAGAGGGTCATCACCCTCTGGAAACCCTCTTGCAGGGATGAAAGGGGTTCGCCCCTTTCCGGGGAGCGGGGCAGAGCCCCGCCTCCTTCGACAAGGGAGACGCGCATGGCCCGAAAACGCTCCGCCGCCAGACCCTCCCGCTCCAGACAACCCGCATCCCGACATTCTGCACGCCGTCTCTGGATCGTGCCCACGCTCGTCCTGGCCGGTCTGTTTTCTGGCGCCATCGGGCTTCAGACGCTTCTTGCGCATCGGCAGAGCGCACCGATTGGTGGCCCCTACACCCTGATCGACAGCGAGAACCGGCCAACTACCGAGGCGCGCTTCGCCGGGCAGCAGACCCTGATCTATTTCGGCTATACGCATTGCCTCGATGTCTGCCCGCTGACACTGGCTACCGTTGCGCAGGCCTATACGCTTCTGCCCCCAGACAAACGCCCCCCTGTCCCGCTCTTCATCACGCTCGACCCGGAGCGCGACCGGCCGGAAGATGTCGCCCGCTATACGAGGCATTTCTCACTCGATATTGTCGGCCTCACCGGTACACCTGCCCAAATAGAGGCCGTGGCCCGGGAATTTCACGTCACCTCCCATATTACGATGCCCGCCATGAGCGGATCCGATCCGGATCACGCCATGATGGCGGGTGAGCAGAAGGGCGATTACCGCATCGACCATTCTTCAGTGCTTTATCTGATGGACGGCCAGAACCATCTACAGGCGATACTGCCCGCAGATTCCAGCCCGGCCCTCGTTGCGCGTAATCTCATGCCCTATCTATCGAAGCGCTGAAAAACGCCGCCCGAACAGGGCATTCGCCAGCACAAGCAGAAGCAGTGACGCCCCAAGCTCCGGCAGCAGAACTCCCAGAACGACCATGACGACCAGAGCCCCTGCCGCGACAGGGCGTGGTGAGGCTTTGGGGGCGTCCAGATGACCGGGGCGGCGTCGCTTCAGCCAGATCACGAGCGCAGCCACACTCGCCAGGGTCAGAACAAACGCAACGAGCAGGTTGAGCGCGAGATTGAGCACGCCGAAGAGATGCCCCTCATGAAAGGCCACGCCATAACCGATGAGGCGATCTGAAAAAGTCTTGTCGGCAAAACGCGCTATATGCGTAACGGCGCCTCCAGCCGTCACGCTTGCCTCGATACGTCTGGGGCGATTTTGCGCGTCAGAGCGTATGTGCCACTCGCCCCCGGCTGATGTGGGCGGTGTCACAAGCACCGGTGCGGGAAAGGCGAGATGCTGCGCGGTCTCGAAAACCGCATCCAGACCGGAATGGCTTGCCCTCTCAGTCTGACGACCAGAGTCTGAACCGTTTTCGCTGCCCCCATCCATGCTCGCCATCTCAGCATCAGACATGCCGGGCATCGCCGCATGGCCCGAAAGCGTTGCCGCGATGGGAACAGCCCCTATCTCCCAATCCTGTATCGCCACAAGCCTGCCGATGCGGCTTTCGACAGCCGAAAATGCGGAGCCCCAGACAAACGACCAGGGCAGACCCGACACCAGAAACAAGACCAGCACCAGAGAGACCCACATCCCCCCGACAGCGTGGAGATCGCGCCAGAACGGGCGCCCGGCCAGACGGAGCCTCGGCACGACACTGCCCTGCGCCCCACCCCCACGCGGCCACCAGAGCAGCAGCCCCGTCACCACGAGAACGATGGTCCATGAGGCCACCATCTCCATGATCACCGAGCCCCAATTGCCTATCAGCAATTGCCCGTGGAGCCGGAACACCAGCCGCTCGAACCGTGTCTGCTCATCGCGACAGGCCAGCACCCTGAGCGTGACCGGGTCGATATAGACGCGTGCGACATCGGCACCATGCGCCACGAGAACACGCGTTGCCTGCTTTTTGCGAGAGGGCATTTCCAGTGCCAGGAAATGTCCCCCCTCCACGGCGGCGAGAGCAGCATCGCGCTGGGCACTGACGCTTCGTGGCAGCCCGTCCGAAACCGCATGATCGATATCGCGATCCAGAAAGGTCTCGATCTGCGGCTTGAACAGATAGAGCGAGCCGGTCACGCAGAGCATGATCACGAAAGGCAGGCAGAAAAGCCCGGCAAAGAAATGCCACCGCCAGAGTGTGGTGCGGTCTGGCCACAGGACATGACTGCGACTGGAAAAAAAAGCCATGATATCTTCCCTCAGAACCGCACCCGTACACCGCCGAAAAAGGCGCGTGGGCTACCCGCATAGATCGAGCCTGTCTTTGTCGCGAGCGTCGCAGCCCCGGCCTGCTGCCCGTTGGCCAGAAGCGTATCGCTGATGGTCGTTGCACCGGCGGCATAGACGGTGTTGGCGACATTCTGCACTTCGACATAGCTGTGCAGACGATGCACCCAGCCCAGCCGTGCCGGTGGGTCGTAATGCACCTCCAGATTAAGCAGACCGTAGCCGGGGATTTTGAGCAGATTGGCATTGTCGATGTAGAAGGCGCTGCGCCATGTCACTTCGGCAAACCCACCCAGCCCCTCGAAAATCCCTGAGGGCTGGTCATAGAGCACGCGCGCATTCAGGAAATGCGGCATGACCCCTGGGATGAGATTACCCTTGCGCGAAAAGCTGCGCGACAGCGTGCTGTTCGACAGGATTTCGGCATAATTCGTGTAGATCTGGTTGTCATAGGTATAGGACAGACGCAGCTTCGCCCCCGGCAGGGACCGGGGCAAGGCTTGCCATGTGACAGCGAGTTCCACACCGCGATGCTGGGACGCGGGGGCGTTGAAGGTGTAGCTGCCCGCCTGGGTGTTCACCCCGGCCGACTGGCTGACCAGTTCGTTCCTGTAAAACTCATAGAACCCGGTCGCCTGCACATTGACTGACGGCGAGGGGTGCCATTCTGTTCCAAGATCGATGCCAAGGCTGCTCTGGCTCTTGAGCTGGGTGTTGTTCCCGTAATTGCCCTGCGGCGTCACAAAGAAGCTGGAATAGCCCGGCGTGGCATAGGCAGTGCCCAGTCGCGCATGCCATGTCCAGGCCTTGTCAGGCGCAAAGACGACAGATGCTTCGGGCGCGAGATTGAAGAAACGCCTGTTAGCCGTGATGTATTGCGCGCGCGTGCCCGTGGCAGCGTGACTGAAGACGGTCTGCACGGCTCCAATATCGGATTGCGTGCCCCCCAATCCGATCACGACATGCCATTTTGGTGCGAACTGCCAGTCTTCCTCAAAACGCAGGCCGATATTCCATTGATGGCCATAAGAGGTCGATGTCTGGCTGCCACGTGTCGCACCGGGCTGTGGCAGCAAGGCGTATACCTGATAGCCGTAATCCATATAGTCGAAATTCGCCCCGACAAAGCTCGTGAGCGGTGTCGTGCCCAGCTTGTCGTGACGGGTCAGATCAGTCTGAACATTGTAGGAATTGAACGGCCCGACAAAGGAGGTCGTCGAGGTTGGCTGCTCGATATGACGCTGGTCATAGGTGAACTGCGTGCGCCAGAACATGCGCGGCGTGAAATCATGCTCCCAGCGCAGCCCGACGATACTGCGCCGGTCAAACCGCCCCAGATTGGCCTGTTGAGGCGTTACCGCCGTCTGCGCGCCATAAGCGCCATTGCGATAGAGCGAGACTGTACCACATCCGGCGGCGGCACCAGCGGCGGTGGCACAACCCTGCTGATAAGGGTTGAGGCGATACTGGCTGAGAGACAGACGCAACGGCAGAGAGGCATCGGTCACATTGTTGATGAATTTCAGTACCAGACGATCTTTCGGCGACAGGGACACACGCAGACGCATGTTTTCAGTCGAGGTCGCATACTGGCTGTTGGCGATGAAGCCATCGCTGCGCACATCACTCGCAAACAGCATGAAATCATAGACGCGATTGCCCGCACCAAGCGTCATGTAATTATTGAACGTGCCAAAGCTGCCGAAATCGGATCCGAGTTCGAGCCCGTGGATCGAAGCGCCGCTGCGTGTACGGAAGTTGATCGCCCCGTTGATGGCGTAATTGCCATAGAGGGTCGAAGCCGGGCCCTGAAAGACATCGACCCCTTCATAGGCATGAGGGTCTATCAGATCGGCACGCGCCGTACCGTCAGGCTGCGTGACGGGGAATCCGTCTTCCGAAACCTGCAGGTTACGCAACCCGTAGGATTGACGCGCCCCTGACCCGCGTATGGAAACGACGGTGTCTCGCGGGCCGTTGCCCTGCAGGAAACTCGCCCCGGGCACAGTCACCAGCATGTCGGCCACGCTTTGCGCGACGTGACCGGCAAAATCCTTGCGCTCGGCGCTATAGCTTGTCTGCCCTGTAGGCGAGAGGGTCGCAGGGCCACGGGCCTGCCCTGTGACCTGAATGATCTCGCTTGCTGCAAGGCGCTTCTTTTCGTGTGCATTGCGCTTTTGAGGCGGGGGCGTCTGCGATGACTGAACAGGGCGCTGCATGGAGGCACCATGGTGAGGCAGCATCGGCAAAGACGGGTTTTGTGCAGCAAGAGCAGGAAGACTGCCCAGACCGAGGAAAGCAGGAAGCGTGCGTCCACAGCGGCGCACGGTCCGAAAAAACAGGGACATGATGAGATAACCTGACCGGGAAAAAGGTCATGACCGGACGAGCGCCTTCAGGCGCAGCCGTTGTCATGAAGCGGCGTGTGTCAGGTTGAGACGGGTGGCCCCTGGGGTGATCGGCTGTCACGCGCGGGCTCGGGAGGGCCACGCACGGGAGGGAAACACCAGAACCCCACAGAATGGACAAAAAGCACGATACCGCGTTGCGGCACCATCAGGGCCAGGGCAGGCCCCGATATGTCTGCACCGAGGGAGAGCAGCATGGCCCCGTCAGACAGGGTCGTGTCATGATGTCTATGGTCAGGATCATCAGGCGAGGGCGTCTCGCAAAGAACAGAGAGCGCTGCGAGAGTGCCCAGCGGGTCATCGGTTGCAACACCGGTCTGAGGAGGCGTGCCGGCCAGACGAACCATCAGGGCGAGCGCAGTCAGCAGCAGGAATGCCGCCCTCATGCCACCCGTTCGCCCCATTGCTCTCATGCCCTGATTCACTAGGCGATGAAGACGGCTTTGCCCATAGGGAGTCAGGAAATCGCGTCACTACCGTGTTCAGACAACCCCAGAGTTCGACACATGCACCGACAAGGTCAAGCCGGAACAAGCATTGGTTTAGGTAGACTTATATCGCGAAAAAATATGGTTGAACGGATTCAAGTAATATTGATGGTACGTAACAAGGTGACGACGCGCCAGAATGCCAGACACGCAATCCAGTCAATACGACAGGACATTTGAACTCATTCAAAATATTTCCCGACATGTGGAAAACATATATATTATGATATCAGAAATAAAATGATAATATACTCCATTACTGATGACCATCAATGAATGGACATGTGGATACAGATGTGAGATAGGTTACTGACGCGATTATCACAGAAGCGGGAAATTAAGGGCAATGGACAGCGAAAATCCGGGATCAGATCCTGCTCTGGTCGATATCGATGCGTGGGATGAACTGAGAGCCGAAGAAGCACCGCAGCAGGAAGCCGCAGCTTCGCTCCCAAGTGTGCTCGCTGGCCTTGACGCGCTGACCGACGACGATTTTGCCCATGAGGCGCAGGCCATCGCTTTCTACCGGCAGAATGGCTGCTCGACACTCATGCAGGCCTTTACCCTCGCGAATATCCTGCATACCAACTTCTGTGTGAAAGAAGCTTCGCGCTTTTATCGTATTGCCTACGAGTTCCACTCGAAAAACCCTGGCGAATACCCCCTGGCGCAGTCGCTCCTGCAGGCCCGCCTGCTATGCCTGATGAAGGCGGGTCTGGAGTTGCCCGACGATGAGATTGCTGAATTGCAAACTCTCGCTCCACTCTATGCCAATTTCATCAGAGGCGTTCATTTGGCTTGGCGTGGCGGAGACCCGACGGGCGCCATGCGCTTGACGGCCAATACCTTTGAGGAATTCCATACAGGCGAGGAAATCGACCAGCTTTATCTCGGCTTCGCTCTCCAAGCCGGCTTCCCTTTCACAAAGGGACGCAGCGAACACCGCGTCATCCCCAATCAGCTTTTCCTCTACTGGGACCAGAACCCTCCCGAAGAGATCCGCGCCAATTTCGACTTCCATCGTCAGATCTCCGGGCTCAATGTCCGCATCTTCGACAAGCCTGAGGCAGAACAATGGCTCTACGACGTCTACGGCGTCGAAGCGCGCTCGCTCTTCCTTTCGGCCCGTCATCCAGCCGAGGCAGCCGATATCCTGCGCGTTCACGTCATTCAGGCGCTTGGCGGCTGGTGGCTTGATGCTGATATCCGCCTGCGTGATGATCAGACCATCCAGTTCATGCTCGACCAGAAGGAAGAGAATGTCCTGTTCCTGACCCAGAACAAGTTTGTCCATAACGATTTCTACGGATCGGTTCCACAGAGCCCGCTTCTCAGTGAGTGCTTGCTGAACATCTACCGCAACAGCTACCTGCATACGGGATTGTTTATCTCGTACAAGACCGGACCCGGCGTGTTCAATCGCGCCGTAAACCGCCTGATTCATCGCGATGTTTCCGGCATCGCCCCCATGGCACCGACCAGCGTGCATGACCATCACGTGTTCAGCCGCCTGATCGAAGAATTCGATACTCCCTACAAGTATCAGATCAAGCACTGGCAGGCCGTCTGAGCCATCGCCGGACGCGTAACACGCACCATAATAGCTTCTGCCCATGCCTCGTCCTGTCTGACCTGGCATGGAGCGCCATGAAGCCTCTGTGACGTTCCTACTCCCTGAACACCACCCCGACGGCGCGCGTCCGATCCCCGGGGCCAGACGGCATACCGGGATCCCCACGTAGAACGACCATAGGGAAAAGCACCTTGTGCGATGGGATCGAAAATGAAACGATTGGCAGGAGTGTTTCTTCATCCTGATCAATAGGGCTTCCTGCCTATGCGTTCGTTTTTCCCGTTTCTTGGTCTGGCATTATGTCTGGAGCCCGCCCTGGCGGCGCGACCGGCCCCCAGCCAGAACATGCCGCTCTCAATGCGTCCGGTTTTCGATACGCTGGTCCTGCCTGACGCACCCAATATCTGGCGTAGCGGTTCTGGCCGCCCCGGCTCGGCCTACTGGCAGAACCGCGCCGATTATCGCATCGAGTCCCGCATCGATACGACCAGCCATGTCCTGACCGGCACCGAGACGATCACCTATACCAATAACAGCCCTGATGCGCTCGACGTGCTCTGGCTTCAACTCGACCAGAACCTCTATCGCAAGGATTCCCGCTCCTGGGTGGCCTTTCCTGACTGGCACCCGGCCAGTTCAGACGGCTATGCCATCGAGCGTGTGACACTCGAGACGAACGGCGTGGAAAAATCCGTTCCGTTCCGGATTTCCGATACCCGCATGCAGGTAACCCTGCCCGCGCCCCTCGCAGCTTCAGGGCATGCCCTGAAGCTGCACGTCACATGGCATCATACCATTCCCGGTGAGTGGGGCGGCCGCACGGCCGTTACCCCAGTCAAGGACGGAGCAATTTTCGAAGTCGCCCAGTGGTATCCGCGCCTTTGCGTCTATGACGATCTGCGTGGCTGGGACACGCTTCCCTATCTGGGGCAGGAATTCTATCTCGAATACGGCAGCATCGACTATGCCGTGACCGTACCCTGGAACTTCACCGTGGTCGGATCGGGCGCACTCACCAATCCGCAGGACGTGCTGACCACCACTGAACGGGCGCGTCTCGCCGATGCGGCAAAGAGCGACAAACCCGTACTGATCCGCACCCCGCAGGATGTGCTCGACCCCAATTCCCATCTGGCGCATTCAGGTGAGAAGACATGGCGCTTCCATATGGAGAATACGCGCGACGTCGCTTTCGCTGCATCGCCGGCTTTCGTCTGGGACGCTGCCAAACTCGATCTGCCCGCCCTGCCGGTTGCCAAAGGCCAGAAGCCGCAACCCCGCCTCGCCATGTCGGTCTATCCGCGTGAAGGCGCAGGGCCTCAGGCCTGGGACCGCTCGACCGAATACGTCAAACACGCCATCGAGTATTTCTCGTCGCAATGGTATCCTTACCCGTGGCCAAATGCGGTCAATCTGGGCGGCCATGGCGCGGGCATGGAATATCCGGGCATCGTTTTCGATGGCTGGCAGGACAAGAATGACGTCCTGTTCTGGATCACCACGCATGAGCTGGGTCATGGCTGGTTTCCGATGATCGTCGGCAGCAATGAGCGCCGTCACGCCTTCATGGATGAAGGATTCAACACCTTCATCGACGCCTATGCCTCACAGCACTTCAATCATGGGGAATATGCCCCCAAGAAAGACGCGGAATTCGCCCCCGAGACGGGCGATCCGGCAAAGGATATCGTTCCCGTTCTGACAGCGTCAGATGCTCCCACCCTGATGATGCCCGCCGAGCTGGTGCCAGAGAAATATCGCCACAAGGTGACCTATTTCAAAGGCGCCTATGGGCTGATGCTGCTGCGTGAGCAAATTCTCGGTCCAGACCGGTTCGATGCGGCCTTCCGGGCCTATATCCGCGCCTGGGCCTTCAAACACCCGACCCCGTCCGATTTCTTCCGATTCATGTCGAGTGAAGCGGGCGAGGATCTGACCTGGTTCTGGCGTGGCTGGTATTTTGAGAACTGGTGGCCGCAATATCGTCTGGATGGTTTCAGCCAGAGCAATGCCAAACCGGGAGAGGAAAGCACGATCAGCATCGGCGTACGCAACGAGGGCAAGCTGATGATGCCCGTAACGCTGCGCATTACATGGCAGGATGGTTCCAGAACCGAGCGGGTCATCCCCACTGAAGCCTGGATGCTGCATGACAGGCTGAATCTCACATTCCCAGATCATGGTGCCGTTAAGGCGATCGCACTCGACCCCGATCAGGGTCTGCCCATACCTGACCGGAATGGGCTCACGATCACGCCGGCAGTCACCAACCACCCATGACCCCTGTTCCTCCTGCCATTGGCAAGAGGAAGCGCGTCACCCGGCGATGGACTCGACGCGCTCACCCCAGCCTGCAGAGGTGACGAGGCCTGCGGCCTCGTTGCGCTCGGCGGAATCGAAACCGAAAAAAAGCTGTGCCTCGGCCCAGACGGGCGATGGCTGTGCCGCGTGGCTCTGCGCGAGCAGGCGGGCAAGATCGGCGGCACCGGTCGAAAGATATCTGATCATTCAGTCTGACCCTCACGACTGCACCCCCAACCTGATCATTCCATCAGGCAGGCAAGGCGCATAAAAACAACGATCCCAAAGGCCTGAAGGCCGTTTGGAAAGACGCGGAGAGCGCCCCCGCGTGCTGACGATGCAATCAGCCTATATGATAGTGAGAGTCGTTCTCAACAACTATTTTTGTGATGATAAGGCGAGAAAGAGGCAAGTGCTTCTTTCTCCTGTAAAATCGCCTCTCGCTCTTCTTCGAGAAACGGCCTGACAGCCCGGGCGAGCGCCGGATCGCGTATGAAATGGCTGGAATAGGTCAGACTCGGCAGATAACCGCGCTGGATCTTGTGTTCGCCCTGCGCACCAGCCTCGACCCGGGCCAGCCCCTCGGCAATGGCAAGATCGATGGCCTGATAATAGCACAGCTCGAAATGCAGAAAGGGCCAGTCGCCCTCGCAGCCCCAGTTACGACCATAGAGCGTATCGCGCCCGGCGAGATTGAGCGCCGCCGCAACAGGTATCCCGTCATGCAGGGCCTGCATCAGTACCACACGCTCTCCAAGCCGCTCTGACAAGCCACTGAAAAACTGGCGTGTGAGATAGGCCTGCCCCCATTTGCGGTCGATCGTGGCCTGATAGAAAGTGTAGAACCTGTCCCAATCCTGCGCCGTGATTTCAGGCCCGCGCAGTGTGCGAAATGTCAGACCGCAGCCTTGTGCCTCGCGTCTCTCGCGCCTGATGGCCTTACGCTTGCGCGATGCGAGTGCCTCGAGAAACTGCTCGAAATCGGCATAGCCCTGATTATGCCAGTGATATTGCAGGCCGATGCGTTTCATCCAGCCATGACCGGCGAGCACATCCTGCTCGGCCTCGGTGCAGAAACTCATATGGACGGAAGACAGCCCCAGCTCCTGACAGGCTTGGCGCAGCGCATCGCCGAAAACACCCGCGATCGTATCCTGCGCCAGCTGGGCAGGGTCGATCAGAAGCCGTTTTCCACTGACAGGAGAGAAAGGAACGGCAATCTGCAACTTGGGGTAGTATTGCCCCCCGGCCTGTTCATAGGCACGCGCCCAGCTCTGGTCGAATACATATTCCCCGTAGGAATGCCCCTTGAGAAAGAGAGGAGCCACAGCCACCAGAACGGTGCCGTCATGCAGGGCCGCATAACGCGGCAGCCAGCCCGTTCTGGCCCCGACGGAGCCGCTTTCCTCGAGAGCCAGAAAGAAGGCATGGCTGAGAAAGGGATTATCATCCCCGGCACAGCGATCCCACGCTGTGGCACCGATTTCGGTAATGGAAGCATGCAGCGTCAGGGACCAGTCCGTCATGCTGGGCATGTGGGCTGTCACTGAGATCGAATCAACCGCAAGCCGGACGGTTGCGGTTGAAAAACGACCAGGTCTTGCGCTGTGAGATCAGGCGATCTCGATCAGTGCTTCAACCTCGACGGGAGCATCGAGCGGCAGGGAGGGCACACCGATCGTCGAGCGGGCATGACGACCGGCATCACCGAACACGGCGACCGCCAGATCGGACGCACCATTCATGACGGTGGCATGCTGTGTGAAGTCAGGCGTGCATGCAATAAAGCCGCCCAGACGCACGATGCGCTTGACCTTCGACAGATCGCCCAGTTCGGCCTGGACCTGCGCCAGAACGTTCAACAGACAGAGTTCGGCGCATTCACGCCCCAGTTCGGGAGACACATCCTCTCCCAGCTTTCCTGTCGCCTTGAGCGTGCCACCCGACAGCGGCAATTGTCCTGACACGACAAGCAGCGAACCCGTGCGTGCTACAGGCACATAGGTAGCAACCGGCGCCGCGGCCTTGGGCAGATGAAGGCCGAGCGCCGCGAGGCGCATGGACGGTGTTTCAGACATGGACCAGTCTCCTTGCTGAGGGGTGCTTCCCCTCAGCTGACCAGACGCAGCCTGCCGCGTTCACGCGGGGGAAGATCACCGGGGATATCAAGCGGCAACATCGGATCCTCTTCAATCACATGAGGATCTTCCGGCGCACTGTCGGGCAGACGCTTGCCCAGATAACTATCTGACAGCGCCCTGAATGCATAATCAAGCAGCGATGAGGCATAGGCCGCCACCGGATCGCCCTCGACCGTGCCCGCAGGCCCGAAACGGGTATGGGCAAACTGCTCGACATAAGCCGAGAGAGGTGCGCCATGCTGCAGACCGATCGTGACCGCCTGACCCACGCTTTCAAGCAGACCGCGCACCATCGAGCTTTCACGCCCCGGCGTCAGGGAGATCTCGCCCAGCGAACCGTCTTCATATTCCCCCGTACGCAGATAGAGGCGATGGCCGCCAATGGCAGTGCGCTGCGTGAACCCGCCATGACGGGCAGGAAGAGGACGGCGCACACCACGCTCCAGACGCGCCGTGAGCGGCAGCGACGCGCGCGGATCGGGACGTGCCGGCATGCGATCGACAAAACCCGTCAGGGCACGATGCATCGACAGATGCGCCTCCGGCCCCGGCTGCGGAAGCGGGTTCTCGCCCAGAACGGCTGAAGCCAGAGCCGCCTCGAGGCTGAGACCGCGATGGGCCAGACGCGACAGGGCACTTGCACGCAGATGACCATCAGCGCGCAGCGGCGAGAAGATCGGTGCCAGACCGCAGGATTCGACACCGAGCAGGGCATCGACAGGGCCGGGCAGGGAGAAGCCTGTTTCGATCAGCGCGCGATTGGGCAGATCCGGCAGGCTGTCTTCCATCTCGTCACGTATCTGACGGCCCGTGATCTCGAGTCCGGCAATCGGGCAGGAAATAGGCGGCAACGGCACAGGGCCAGCCCCCTGACGCGCCAGAGACGTGGCCAGCCAACTCAGATAGCAGGCCGCATCGCGCCCGGTCTCGCTGTCGTAATCGAGACCCATCAGGGCAAGGCAGCTATCGAGATTGGTCAGAAGCAGCGTGCCCGCCGGTCCACCCAGACCATCCTGCTCCGGCGCAGAGGCCGAAGGTGCGTCGAAAAGCGGCAACTCGCCATTGAGCATCGGCCCGTTGACGGCATGCAGACGACGCAGCGCCACGCAGGCGAGACGCAGGGTCTCGACAAAGCGCTCACCGTCGAAATCGCCTTCCTGAACGAAGGCGGCCAGATTGACCACGAAGCCGGAACGACGATCGACCTGCCCCTGCCAGAGGGCCGCAAGTGGCGCGATCTGGCGCTCGAGCAGGGCACCCGCCAGAGCAGGACCCAGAGCGGGCACAGGCATTTCCGTCTCACCGGGCAAGGCAGGCAGGCTGCCAAGACGATCGAGCCAGCGTGCTGCCTCGCTCGACAGACGCAGGGCGCCAGTCGAGCCGGAAAGCTGCAGGAGCGCGATCGCCGCCTCGTCTTCCCAACTGGCAGGAAGAGTTACGGCACGCAGGGCGAGATCGTCAGGATCGGCAGCGACATGCGCGACGCGCATCCGCACCCCGTTCCACTGGAGAAGCGTTGTCATACCTATGAATCTAGGCCTCGAATCGGGGCTGGAAAAGGGGCATTCGGACCGCCAGACAGGGGATAATGGTCCGCATAATGGGGATATGGTGGATAACATTCCACGACCCAAAGCCCGGCGGGGTGATGGACGCTGGCAAGCGAAGCCTGTAGGACTGGAACGGATCGTTTTTCCTGCGTCCTTCCCTGCGCGACCCAAGCCTGTGAGTTCCCAATCACCATGAGTTCATTGTCTGGCGTTCGCCCCCGTCGCGATCTTCTCGAACTGACGACCGGCTTTCTTGTGCTTGCCGTCCTGGCGGCCCTTCTGGTGATTGCCGTTCTGGGGCGCAGCCAGAGTGGTAATGATGGTTACAAGCTGCGCGCCGTCTTCAACCAGATCGACGGGCTGTCTGTCGGCTCCGATGTGCGACTGGCGGGCATTACGGTCGGGCACGTGACCTCCGAGACGGTCGATCCGAAAAGCTATCGCGCCGAAGTAGGCTTCACGGTGCGTGACGGCATCGAACTGCCGACCGACAGCGCCGCCATCGTGACCTCTGACAGTCTGCTGGGCGGCAAGTACATTGCCCTCTCACCCGGGGGCGACGAAAAGAACCTCAAGCCGGGCGGGATCGTGTCGCAGACACAGGGCGCGATCAGCCTCGAGCAGCTTCTGAGCAAGTTCATTTTCTCGGTCACCGACTCACTCGACAAGAGCCGCAAGGCCGCTGCCCAATGAGCAGCCCCACCCTCTGGACCGATCGTCAGGGCGCCCCCATCGCCTGCGTCGAAAAGCTCAAGGTGTTGAGAGAGAACGAGACCGAGCTGCGCCAGACATTGCAGGATGTGTTTGAGGACGCGCTGCTGATGGGGGTCGATCCTGACGCAATGCGCCGCCATCTGGTCGATATGGTCGCAGCCCTCAAGGAGCTCAACGCATGAAACGCGCCCTCTCCCGAACGGCGATGCTTGTCGCTCTGCCTCTCACCATGGCGCCTGGCGCGATCATCCCTGCGGCCCTGGCTGCAGAAGCCGTTGCTCCCCCCGTCATGTATCCAGCCGATCTGTGGCAGGGTCGCGGTGAGGCGGTTATCCGCGTACTCAACCGCACCGACTCCCATATCGAGACCCTGACCATTCCGGTTGGCGGGCAGGCGCAATATCGCAGCCTGCATCTTGGCGTCACGCGCTGCGTCGATCGCCCCGAGACCCTGCCCAGCGATTCTGCAGCCCTGATCACCACCAGCGATGACACCGATCCGGGCGGTCATTATGAAGGCTGGGTTCTGGCTGAAGAGCCGTCGCTTACTGGATACAAGAGCGCGCTTTACGGCATTACCGTCATTGCCTGCTCAGGCCCGAAAACCGATCCGGCTCTGGCGCCCCTGCCACAATCAGTGGTGCCCGTGCTCACCAATGCGACACCCGAAGGCGCACAGAACCAGCCGGGCGATCTCGACGACCCCACCCATGCGGCAACCTCCGGCGGCGCCCCGCCGCAGACCCTGCCGAACACCCCTCCGGGCTCCCTGCCAGCCAGACCTCCTGCCACACAATCCGGCGGTCCGATGGCTCTGACCCCCTTCGGCGAACAGACGACGCCGTCGCGTCCCCCGGTTTCTGCGCCCCGTCAGATGACCGGCCAGCCACAACATCAGGACGCAGGCGGCCCGATGCAGCTTGCCCCTCTCTCCGGAGGCAGCACGTCGGGCGGCACCGGGCAGGCACTGCCGCCACCGCAGCCCTATAATCAATGACCCTGTAGCCGGAGATAAATGACCGAAGTAATCCTCTGACCATATTATGATCAGATTTGAGGGTGATAACGCGGCTGATCCTGCATTTCGGTGCAACCGCGTATCAATGAGGAAGTTATCAGTCTCATGACAACCCCCTCTCCCTCGGCTTACTCGTCATCCGGTCCCTCAGCGCCCTCGCTGGACCGTGCGGCATTTCTGCTCGATTTCGACGGGACTCTGGTCGATATTGCACCGACCCCTGACAGTGTTCAGGTCGAGCCCGGCCTTATCGACACCCTCCTGCGCCTGAGAGATCTTTGCGGCGGCGCCCTCGCCATCGTAACCGGCAGACCCATAGCCCAGATCGACCATTTCCTGCCCGGCATTCCGACAGCTGTCGCGGGCGAGCATGGATTGACCCTGCGTCGCAGCCCGGACGGCGCTGAAGAGCCCGTCAGCGCCAGCCCGATACCCACCGCATGGCAGCAACAGGCTGAAGCCCTTGTCAGCCAGTTTCGCGATACAGCGCTGGAGCGCAAAAAGGCCGGTCTGGTGCTGCATTATCGCGGCAATCCTGCTGCCGAGACGCCTTTCAGGAGCGCCATCGAAACATGGCTTTCAGGGCAGGATATTTTCGAAATCCATCCCTCCAAAATGGCATGGGAAATCCGGCTCGCCGGTATCCACAAGGGCAACGCCGTCGAGGCCCTTATGGCACAGGCTCCTTTCGCAGGGCGCATTCCCGTCTTTGTGGGCGATGATGTGACCGATATGGACGGTGTGCGGGCAGCCAAGGCGCTGGGGGGATATGGCTATCTCATCCCCGATGATTTCAGGACTGCTCATGATTTCCGGGCCTGGCTCGCCCATCTTGGGGAGAATGCCTGATGGGTCGCCTCGTTGTCGTTTCCAACCGTGTTCCCGCCCCTCGTGAGCGCAGTCAGCCAGCAGGGGGCCTTGCTGTCGGTGTGCGCGATGCCGTGCGCGGCACTGAAAGTCTGTGGTTCGGATGGTCCGGGCGTCATACCAGCCAGTCGAAAGACCAGACACCCAAGCTCGACACGCATGAGAGCTGCACCTATGCCACGATCGATCTGACGCGCAGCGAGTACGAGCATTTCTACGAGAATTTCTCGAACGGACTGCTCTGGCCGCTCTGTCATTATCGTATCGGCATCATCAATTACAAACGCACCGATTATAAGGTCTATCGCGAGGTCAACGCGCTCTTTGCCGATCAGCTCGTGCCCCTGCTGCGCGATGACGACACGATCTGGATCCATGACTACCATCTCTTCCCGCTGGGCGCGAAACTGCGCAGACGCGGGGTCAAGGCGAAGATCGGTTTCTTCCTGCATATTCCCTTTCCGCCCTGGAGCGTGACCCGCGTCCTGCCCTGTGCCGAGGAAATGCTGCGTGAAATGGCGGCTTATGATCTGATCGGTGTGCAGACCGCTGAAGACGCCCGCAATATGGATGGCTGCTTCGAAGCCAATAACCTGCCCAACCGCGCCGCGCATTTTCCGATCGGTATCGACCCGGTCGAATTCGGCGAACAGGCCATCCAGAACGTGATGGCCGAAGAGGTACAGCGCCTGCAGGCCTCACTGCGAGGGCGCAAGCTCATTTTGGGTGTCGACCGTCTCGATTATTCCAAGGGTATTCCCGAGCGTATCCATGGCTACGAGACCTTTCTGAACCGCTATCCCGAGCACAAGGGCGAGACGGTTCTGCTCCAGATCACCCCTGTCTCTCGCGCAGGGGTCGCGAGCTATCGCGCCCTGCGCCGTGAACTGGACGAGATGGCGGGCCATATCAACGCCATGCACGGTAATTTCGACTGGTCGCCCATACGTTACCTGACCCAGTCCGTGCCGCGCGAGGTCCTTGCCGGGTTCCATCGCATTGCCGATGTCGCCCTTGTCACCCCGCTGCGGGACGGCATGAACCTTGTGGCCAAGGAGTTTGTGGCGGCCCAGAGCCCTGATAGCCCGGGGGCGCTCATTCTCTCCTCCCTTGCCGGTGCTGCACCGGAAATGGAAGAAGCCCTCATGGTAAACCCCTATGACCATGAAGGCATTGCCGATGCCATTCATGCCGGGATCACAATGAGCCTTGAAGAGCGGCAAAGACGCTGGCAGGCTCTGCACAAGGACGTCACCCAGAATACAGCGGCAAACTGGGCTGACAGTTTTCTTGAAATGCTCAGAGAGACAAAAGGACAGGGATGATCGCGCGACTGACCGGTGGATTGATGTTTTTCGCCGGTATGGCCGCAATCGGCGTCGCGTGGTGGGCCGAGCATATTCTCGGCTATGCCCCGTGCGAACTCTGCCTGATCGAGCGCGCCCCCTGGCGCATCGTCTCTTTTCTGGGCGTTATCGCCCTTCTCATCCCCGGTATGGTCGGTTTCTGGGCGACTGTGCTCGCCCTGCCTGCACTTGCCGCCTCGGTCATGCTGGCTGGCATCCATAATGGTGTCGAGCAGAAATGGTGGGAGAGCCCGCTGCCTGCCTGCCATGCGCCAGTCTTTCATGCGGGCGCGAGCTTTCACGACCGCATGGCCTCCATGCCCATGCGCCCGGCCAAGCCCTGTGATGACCCGACCTATCTCTTTCATCTGCCTGTTTCGATGACAGTGCTTGGCGGTATCGCCGCCGCCCTGCTTTTCATCATCGTCAGCTATAGCGTGGTGCTTCAGGCACGACGCTGGCACGCCGCCCGCTGACATCCTGCGTCAGGGATTATCCCTGAACTGCAAATAAAGAGAAAATCCGCCTTTCTGCACCTGCCTGCATGGGCGAACGTCCCACGGATAGACTTCCTGCAGGCGACAGAAAGAGCCGTGTGGCATGGCGGCGTAACGGCGCCTGACCACGCAGCTGCAAAAAGACAGGTCTACAGCAAACGGCCTTTACTCGACCCGCTTTCCGGAAAACGGCTGGTAGAGCCTCATATGGTGCGATTGACGACGCGCGCCGCGAGAAACGCTCTGATTTCTGCCCCCGACAAAAAAACGGGCGCGCGAATCATGGTCGCCACAACAAAGGATCTTATCCTTGTGGCAGGAAATGCCATTTATAATTAAAACCAGCCTCTTTGCGGCGATTTATACCCAAAAAGAGAGCTATCCCTAATTTTTTTCGCCTAAAAACACTGCAAATTCGAGTTTGGCACGGCTTTTGCAAGAGGGAGATCATACCGCCGGACGATGGGTTCGGCGCTTCAAAAAAGGATCTCACCATGTTCGGTTTCGCCAAGTCTTTCGTTGCCGCCGTCAGCTTTATCGCCATCGCTGCCCAGCCTGCTTTTGCAGAAAACCGCATCGCACCGAGCGACAACACCGCACAGATCGATATCACGCATGTCGATCTCAAATCAGACCGCGACTGGAACCGCGTTGCAGATGCCATTCATGCCAAGGCTGCCGATATCTGCGAACGCACCGTGGGCGCCAGCGACCAGCGCGCTGCCGATGTCGATGCCTGCACCCAGACCTCGTACGAAAACGCCGTGCAGCAGATGCGTGACATCTATGCCCGTCGCGTTGCTGCTGCGAGCCAGACCCGTCTGGCTCGTTCATGAGGGCAAAAGCGCTAGAGGGCGCGCGGCAGAAGTATGACGAAGCAGGCACCGATAATCCGACCCGCTTCGTCATATCGGTTTTCGGCATGAAGCGTACCGTGAAGGGCTTCGATGATCTGACGGCTGATCGCAAGACCAAGCCCTGAGTGCTGACCGAAATTCTCCGTCTGGGGACGTTCGGAATAGAAGCGGTCGAAAATATCCTCGAGCTTGAGCGGGGGAATCCCCGGCCCCTCATCACTGACCGTAATACGGATCTGCCGGTCGACAGGCCGCATGAACAGCGTAATCCGCCCGCGTGGGGGCGAAAACGAAATCGCATTGCCAATCAGGTTGCGCAACACCTGCACCAGACGATCTTCCACCGCCAGCACCCGCAAGGGATGAACGGCGTCGTCATGGGAGTCGTCGAGAACGATAATGGCATCTTCAGGCTTGCGCGTGGTCTGATGCATCTCCGTCAGGATAGAGAGCAGCATCCCTACAGCCACAGGCTCAGACCGGGCGCGTGAGAGTTCAGCGTCGATACGGCTGGCATCGGCAATATCGGTAATCAGCCTGTCCAGACGGCGCACATCGTTGTTGATGATGGCCAGAAGTCGCGTCTGACGTTCGCGGTTCTCGATACGCGGCAGAGTCTCGATGGCAGAACGGATGGACGATAGCGGGTTCTTGATTTCGTGACTGACATCGGCAGCAAAGCGCTCGATGGCGTCCATACGGGCCCAGAGCGCCAGCACGCTGCCCCGCAAGGCGCGCGCCAGAACGCCGATTTCATCGCGGCGAACCAGCAGGGATTCGGGCACGGTATCGGCACGCCCGGCCATATCGCGCATGTCATGCGACGCAACGGCGAGACGCAGCAAAGGCCGGGCGATGGTAATCGAGAGATACCAGGACAGAAGCACTGTCACGGCCATGGCTGCCAGAAAGAGCGAGAGAATGGAGGAGCGTACGGCGAAAAGTGACCGATCGACCTCCTGCGCCTGTCGTGTGAGCTGGATGACCCCTACCGTCTGACCGTCATGAATGACCGGTTCTGCCACTGTAATGACCAGCTCATGCTCAGGTGTGCGCCTGATATAAGGGGCGGCCTCTGCGCCGCGATATTCACCAGCAGAACGCAAAGGCGGCGGGCCATCCTGATTTTCGAGCGTCACAATGCCTTCGCGTGACGATAGCGGCAGAAGGGACAGCAGCCATTCATAGGCAATTTCGATGCCATTATTGCGCGGCGGCTGCCAGCGTGGCGGGGGTACAGGCTCGCCAGCGCCAGACTGTCCCTTGCGATCGCGCCGCACGAGGGCAGCCTCGTTCAGACTATCTGCCACCAATGTGCCGTCAGGCCCGACCAGACGGGCGCGCACATTGGGGCTGGGTTCGGTTAGTCGCAGCAGGAGCGGGCGGGCCTGCGCCCCGTCAAGCATGAACTCTGCACCCGGAAAAGGATGGCGCGCCGGGTCGCGCACCACGGCAATCTGCCCCATGGCGGCGGCATAGATATGCGCCTGCTCACGCAGGGCATTCACATCGGTTTCAAGCAGGCTGTTCTGGAAATCGTTCAGAAAAAGCAGCGTGACAGCAAGGATGGCCAGAGGCAGCGTATTGAGCAGGAAGATACGCCGCATGAGCGGCGAGGCAAAACGCGGCAGATGAAAGCGCCGTTCCGACTGCGTCCCGTCGCGTCCGGCCTCCAATGCCAGCGTATCGCCATAGCGGAAGGACCGCCTGCGCAGACGACGGATCACTCGCGCCAGCAGACCGGGCGCACCCCGGCGCGACCGTCTGCCAATGGACTCACGCTGGGGCATGGCCGGTCAGTCTTCCTTGTAACGATAACCTATGCCGTAAAGCGTCTCGATCTGATTGAAGTTATCGTCGATCTGCCTGAATTTCTTGCGCACGCGCTTGATATGGCTGTCGATCGTGCGGTCATCGACATAGATGTTCTCGCCATAGGCAGCATCGATCAGCTGATCGCGCGATTTCACCATGCCGGGGCGCAGGGCAAGCGCCTTGACCAGCAGAAACTCGGTGACGGTCAGCATGATATCCTGACCTGCCCAAAGGCATTGATGGCGCGTCTCATCCAGCGTCAGACTGCCACGTACGATGGCGGCGCCACCGGTCGAGACGCCACTGCCCTCGGCGCGGCTGGCATCCTGACGGCGCAACAGGGCGCGAATGCGTTCCAGCAGCAGGCGCTGCGAGAAAGGCTTGGTGATGTAGTCGTCAGCACCGAGGCGGAGCCCCATGAGCTGATCAAGTTCCTCGTCCTTGGACGAGAGAAAAATGACCGGCAGGGCCGAGCGCGCGCGCAGGCGCTGGAGCAGCTCCATGCCATCCATGCGCGGCATCTTGATATCGAGCACCGCCAGGCTGACCGGCCGCGCCTGAATCCCCTGCAGAGCGGCCTCGCCATCGGTATAGGTGTGCACGACAAACCCCTCAGCTTCGAGCGCCATTTGGACCGAAGTGAGAATATTGCGATCGTCATCCACCAGGGCGATGGTGTGCTTTGTCGTCTCCATGCGCGATGCATCCGCCTTCAATTTCTGCCTGTTGCCAATAACAGGGGGGTTGGCATATGGCTTGTGGCAGCCACCTATATCTTACCACGCGGCTGCGCCCAAGACGGGGCAGCTGAAAACGGTCGGACATCCCGGGATGGTCGACCGGTGTCTTTCGTGGCTTCTTGCGGCCATACTCGCCCCGAAGCGGGGGAGCACGCCAGAAGCCGACCCTATGACGCCCGGTCCTGCCGGGCCAGAATTTTCGAGGTTGCGACCACGATGACGACTGAAAACGCGCTGCACGAAGAGCAGAACGAGACCCCGACCCCCGAGACAGCAGAAGCACAGACCGAGGCCAAGACCCCGGAAGCCCGCATTACCGAGCTTGAGGCGCAGGTCGAGGAATTCCGCGACAAATGGATGCGCTCCGAGGCCGAGATGCAGAACTACCGCACGCGCGCCAAGCGCGAGGTGGAAGATGCCCGCCAGTATGCCGTGCAGAAATTTGCCAAGGATGTCGTTGAAGCTGCCGAGAACCTGCAGCGCGGCCTCGCCTCGCTTCCCGCCAAGGGCGAGAACGAAGACGGGCTGATCAGCAAGCTGCGCGAGGGCTTTGAAAGCACCGAGCGCTCCTTTGTCGGCATTCTCGAGCGCAATGGCATCACCTGCCAGCACCCGGTCGGCGAGGTGTTCGACGCCAATCTGCATCAGGCCATGGCCGAGCAGCCGAGCGACGAGCATCCCGACGGCACGGTGATGCAGGCATGGACCCCCACATGGACGCTGCATGGCCGTCTGCTGAAGCCTGCCATGGTGGTTGTCGCCAAGGGTGGAAACAAAGCGGCAGAATGAGGGTTGAAACCCTTAACAAGGCCTCCTAGATTTTATGAGTAACCCGCCCCTGCCCAGGCAGGGAGACGAAAACAAGGGCGTTGCCTGGTGCCTGATTGGGCCGGACAGCGCCGCTGAAAGGACTGAAATATGAGCAAAGTCATTGGTATTGACCTTGGCACCACGAACTCTTGCGTCGCGATCCGCGAAGGCGATGAGACCAAGGTCATCGAAAACAGCGAAGGCGCACGCACGACGCCGTCGATGGTCGCATTCACCGCAAATGGTGAGCGTCTGGTCGGCCAGGCCGCAAAGCGCCAGGCTGTCACCAACCCTTCCGATACGCTGTATGCCGTCAAGCGCCTGATCGGCCGTCGCTATGACGATCCGACCGTCACCAAGGACAAGGAAATGGTCCCGTACGAGATCGTACGTGGTGACAACGGCGACGCTTGGGTGCGCGCACGCGGCGAAAACTACGCCCCTTCGCAGATCTCGGCTTTTGTGCTGGGCAAGATGAAGGAAACCGCCGAAGCCTATCTCGGTGAGACCGTTTCCCAGGCCGTCATCACGGTTCCGGCCTACTTCAATGATGCCCAGCGTCAGGCCACGCGCGATGCCGGTCGTATCGCCGGTCTCGAAGTGCTGCGTATCATCAACGAGCCGACCGCTGCCGCTCTGGCCTATGGCCTTGGCAAGCGCGATTCCGGCACCGTTGCCGTTTACGATCTCGGCGGTGGTACGTTCGACGTGTCCATCCTCGAAATCTCCGATGGCGTCATCGAGGTGAAGTCCACCAATGGTGACACGTTCCTCGGTGGTGAAGATTTCGACAACCGCATCATCGGTTACCTGGCAGACGAGTTCAAGCGCGACCAGGGCATCGACCTGCGCGGCGACAAGCTTGCCCTGCAGCGCCTGAAAGAAGCCGCTGAAAAGGCCAAGATCGAGCTTTCCTCCTCCAAGGAAACCGAGATCAACCTGCCCTTCATCACGGCCGATGCCTCGGGTCCGAAGCATCTCGTGGTCAAGCTGAGCCGCGCCAAGCTGGAAAGCCTGGTTGATGATCTGGTCCAGCGTACGCTTGGCCCGTGCCGTGCAGCCCTCAAGGATGCATCGGTTACCCCGGCCGAGATCGACGAAGTCATTCTCGTCGGTGGCATGACGCGTATGCCGAAGGTCATCGAGACGGTTAAGCAGTTCTTCGGCAAGGAACCGGCCCGCAACGTCAACCCTGACGAAGTGGTCGCCATCGGTGCCGCCGTTCAGGGCGCTGTGCTCAAGGGCGACGTCAAGGATGTGCTGCTGCTCGACGTGACCCCGCTTTCGCTGGGCATCGAGACGCTGGGTGGTGTCTTCACCCGTCTGATCGATCGCAACACGACGATCCCGACCAAGAAGAGCCAGACCTTCTCGACGGCAGAAGACAACCAGAACGCCGTGACTATCAAGGTCTATCAGGGCGAGCGCGAAATGGCGGCAGACAACAAGCTGCTCGGCAATTTCGACCTCACCGGGATTGCACCGGCTCCGCGTGGCGTGCCGCAGATCGAGGTCACCTTCGACATCGACGCCAACGGCATCGTCAACGTGTCGGCCAAGGACAAGGCGACCAACAAGGAACAGCAGATCAAGATCCAGGCTTCCGGTGGTCTGAACGATGCCGATATCGACCGCATGGTGAAGGAAGCCGAGGCCAATGCCACGGCGGACAAGGCCAAGCGCGAGATGGTCGAGCAGCGCAACAGCGCCGAGGCCCTGATCCATCAGACCGAGAAGTCGCTGACCGAAGCTGGTGACAAGGTTCCGGCTGCTGACAAGACCGAAGCTGAAGCCGCAGTCGCTGCTACCCGCGAAGCCATGAACGGTACGGATCTCGAAGCCTTGAAATCGGCTACCGAGCGTCTGACCCAGGCTGCGATGAAGATCGGCCAGGCTGTCTATGCCCAGTCTCAGGCAGAAGAGGGTGCCGCCGGTGGCGAAGCCCATGCTGCCAAGGACGAAAACGTTGTCGACGCCGACTTCGAAGACGTGGACGACAGCAAGAAGCACTGAGTTCCACGCAGAGGGGGGCTCTGCCCCCTTCTCGGGAAGCTTCCCGCTTTCAGCGCCCGTCCTTCCCTTGGGAGGGGCGGGCGTTTCGACGTTCTGATCACCCCCGCCTTTGTCATTGCGGTGACAAGGCCTGATCTGGCGCCCCTTGACCCCTGGATCTCCTGACGAGGACTCCCATGGCCACCAAAATCGATTTTTACGCCGTTCTTGAAGTCACGCGCACAGCGACCGCCGATGAGCTGAAAAAGGCCTATCGCAAGCAGGCCATGCGCTATCACCCCGATCGTAACCCGGGTGACGAGACAGCCGAACACAAGTTCAAGGAAATCAACGAGGCCTATGACGTCCTGAAGGATGAGCAGAAGCGCGCTGCCTATGATCGCTTCGGCCATGCTGCGTTCGAGAATGGCGGCATGGGCGGCGGTGGCGGCTTTGGCGGTTTCGGTGGCGGTGGCCTCGACGATATCTTCGAGATGTTCGGCGACATGATGGGGGGGCGTCGTGGTGGCGGTCGCCGTCGCACGGGCAACGACATTCAGGTGCAGGTCGAGATCACGCTGAGTGAGGCCTATGCGGGCGTCAAGAAGCCGGTCGAGATCCGCACACGCGTCACCTGCGAAAGCTGCCATGGCTCGGGCTCGGCAGACAGCAATGCCGGTGACACCACCTGCCCCACCTGTCACGGTGCCGGCGCCGTGCGGGCGCAGCAGGGCTTCTTTCTGGTCGAGCGCCCCTGCCCGACCTGCCATGGTTCGGGCAAGGTCGTGCGCAATCCGTGCAAGAGCTGCCGTGGCGCTGGCACGACCGAGAAAACACGCACGCTCGACATCGCCATTCCGGCCGGTGTGGAAGACGGCACACGCATCCGTCTCACGGGTGAGGGTGAGGCCGGAGGCAGCAATGTGCAGCCCGGCGATCTCTATGTGCATGTCTCGGTGGGAGGCAGCGACATCTTCCAGCGTGACGGGGCCAATATCTACTGCCGCGTGCCCCTGCGCATGACACAGGCCGCACTCGGCACCGAGATCGAGGTGCCGGTCATCGATGGCAGCCGCGCCAAGGTGAAGATTCCCGCAGGGACACAGACCGGCGAGAATTTCCGTCTGCGTGGCAAGGGTTTCTCGGTGCTGCGCTCGAGCGCACGCGGTGACATGTACATCCAGGTGGCTGTCGAAACACCGCACCAGCTCAGCCCGCGCCAGAAGGAACTGCTTGAAGAGTTCGAGGCCGAAGCCGGCGAAACCCAGGATCAGGAAAAGGCCAATCCCGAACATACGGGGTTCTTCGCCAAGGTCCGGGATTTCTTCGAAGGGAAGTAAAGACGATGCGTATCGGGATTGCAGGCATTACGGGGCGCCTTGGCGCACTTTGCGCCGAGGAAGTGGTGGGGGCACAACTCCATCTTTCTGGCGGGCTGGCCCGCAAACCCGACGCATTGCGCCATATCGTGACCGACCCTGCCCGTCTGGCAGGGTGCAGCGATGTGGTGATTGACGTAAGCAGCCCCGAGGCGACCTGCGCCAATGCCGAAGCCTTTGCTCAGGCGCGCTGCGCCTGGGTGATCGGCACGACAGGATTCAACGCCGAACAGGAAGAGGCCATCATCTGCGCCTCAAGGCAGATTCCGGTTTTGCGGGCAGCAAATTTTGCTCCGGGCCTGACCATGCTGCTCGATCTGGCCCGTCAGCTCGGCGCCAAACTCCCTGCTGATGAATATGACGCGGAAATTCTCGAGACACATCATCGTCAGAAGCGCGATGCGCCCTCGGGCACGGCCCTCGCCATTGGCGAGCAGTTTGCAGAAGGCCGAAAGGTGGCTCTGGCCGATGTCATCGAGACAGACCGTTCGGGGCTGCGCGGCGACGGTGCGATCGGCTTCGCCTCTCTGCGTGCTGGCCAGATCGTGGGGGAGCACAGCCTGATCCTGACTTCGGGAACCGAGCAGATCACGCTGTCCCACCGGGCCTTCGATCGCCGCGTCTTTGCTCAGGGCGCCGTCAAGGCCGCGCGATGGCTGGCAGGTAAACCGGCGGGGCTCTACGGCATGACGGAAATATTCGGCGCCTGAAACGCCCCGATTTCCTTGGTGAAACATAACAAACGCTTGACCCTTGCGGCTTTATGCCTCTAAGGACAGCCCTCTCTTGCGGTACGGGCGCAGGCTGTCGCGCGTCCGCTGCTTTTCTTTCACTCATTCCCTGCGAGGTCCCTGAGTGCGTAACTACGGCGAATTTCTCTTCACATCGGAATCCGTTTCTGAAGGTCATCCGGACAAGGTCTCTGACCGGATTAGCGATACCGTTCTGGACGCTTATCTCGAGGCAGACCCGGAAGCCCGCGTTGCGTGCGAAACCCTCTGCACGACCAACCGCGTCGTTCTGGCCGGTGAAGTCCGTGGCCCTGCCTCGGTCACCAGCGAGCTGCTGATCGAGCGTGCGCGTCACGCCATCAAGGATATCGGTTACGATCAGGAAGGTTTCTCCTGGAAGAACGCCGAAATCACCTCGCTGCTCCACGCGCAGTCCGCCGACATCGCTGTTGGCGTCGATAGCGCTGGCGAAAAGGATGAGGGCGCAGGCGACCAGGGCATCATGTTCGGCTTCGCCACCCGCGAGACCGAGCACCTGATGCCGGCCCCGCTCTACTACGCTCAGTCGATCCTCGAGAAGGTTCGTGACTACCGCAAGAGCGGCCATGCTCTGGGCGTCGGCCTCCTGCCGGATGCCAAGAGCCAGGTCACGCTGCGCTATGTCGATGGCAAGCCTGTCGGTGCGACCTCGGTCGTGATCTCGACGCAGCATATCGAAGGCATGCGTCAGAACACCATTCGCGAAATGCTCCGCGAAGTGGTACGCGAGACCCTGCCGGAAGGCTGGATGTGCCCGGAAGAAGAATTCTACGTTAATCCGACGGGTAACTTCGTGATCGGTGGTCCCGATGGCGATGCTGGCCTGACGGGTCGCAAGATCATCGTCGACACCTATGGCGGTGCAGCCCCCCATGGCGGCGGTGCTTTCTCTGGCAAGGACCCCACCAAGGTTGACCGTTCGGCTGCCTATGCCGCGCGCTATCTGGCCAAGAACGTGGTCGCTGCCGGTCTGGCCGATCGCTGCACCATCCAGCTGAGCTACGCCATTGGCGTGTCCAAGCCGCTTTCGGTCTATGTCGACCTCGACGGCACGGGCAAGGACATCGACGAAGCCCGTCTCGGCAAGCTGCTGAACGAAATGGTCGATCTGTCGCCGCGCGGTATCCGCAAGCATCTGCGCCTCAACCGTCCGATCTATGTGCCGACCTCGGCTTACGGCCACTTTGGTCGCGTGCCTGATCCGGTGCTGGACAACTTCACCTGGGAGCAGACCGATCTGGTCAGCTCGCTGCACGGTGCCCTCAACCGCTGAGGTCCCCAACTGTCTGACACTTCTCTCAAGTCCCAACCTGAGCGGCTTTACGGCCGCCAGCGCGGGCACCCGCTGCGCGCCCGCCAGCAGCGTCTTCTCGATGAAGCGCTGCCACGGCTCCGCCTGAACCCCGAACAGGCCACAGATCCGAAAGCCGCCTTCACCGGCGCGCCGGTCGATTCAGTCTGGCTCGAAATCGGTTTTGGCGGGGGCGAGCATGCGCTCGACCAGGCGCAACGTAACCCCGATGTTGGTTACATCGCTGCTGAAGTTTTCGAAAACGGGCTCTGCTCCCTCATGTCCCGCATCGTGCCGGAAGGGGAAGAAGACAGCATCACGCCGCCGGATCATTTCCGTATCTGGCCCGATGATGCGCGTCAGCTTCTGAAATCCCTGCCCGATTGCTGCCTTGATCGCGCCTATCTGATGTTCCCCGATCCGTGGCCCAAGGCACGTCATGCCAAGCGACGTTTCATCCACCCGGAGAATATTCGCGAACTGGCCCGCCTGCTGAAGCCCGGAGCCATCTGGCGCGTTGCCAGCGATCACCCTGTCTATCAGGACTGGGTTTTCGAGATCATGGGTGCGCAGGATCTTTTCGACGCGCCCCCGCCCGCACAAGGCGAGCGCCCCGAAGGCTGGTCGCCCACACGCTATGAAGCCAAGGCCTACCGCGAAGGCCGCGTGCCGTTCTACTGGACGTTCACGCGTCGCGGTGCCTGACACCGAGACTGATCGGAACACCCGTATGAGCACGCAAATCGAACGCGAGGAAATGGAATTCGACGTGGTCATCGTCGGCGGCGGCCCTGCCGGGCTCTCCGCTGCGATCCGCCTGCGTCAGCTCATGCCTGAGGCCACGGTCTGTCTGGTTGAAAAAGGCAGCGAGATCGGCGCGCATATCGTCTCGGGTGCCGTGATCGAACCGCGCGCTCTGGCCGAGCTGTTTCCCGACTGGCAGGAACGCGGCGCACCGCTGAAAACCCCGGTGACGGAAGAGAAGGTACTTTTCCTGACCGGAAAGCGCGGCTTCTCTATCCCGTTCATCGACAAGCTCATGCCCGCCATGGCCAATCACGGCAATTATGTCGTGTCGCTGGGCGAGGTCTGCCGCTGGCTCGGGGCGCAGGCTGAAGAACTGGGCGTCGAGATCTATCCCGGCTTTGCGGCTGCCGAACCCTTTATTGAAGACGGCCGCCTGTGCGGTATCATTACAGGCGATATGGGTGTGAACCGTGAGGGTGAACAGGGGCCGAATTTCGCCCCGGGCATGATCCTGCGCGCCAGACAGACCATCCTTACCGAAGGCGTGCGCGGCTCGATCAGCCAGCGTGTGATGAAGCAGTTCAATCTGCGTCAGGGGGTCGATCCGCAGACCTATGGCCTCGGCATCAAGGAAGTCTGGGAAATTCCAGCCGAGAAGCACAAACCTGGCTTTGTGCAGCACAGCTTTGGCTGGCCCATGGATGACGGCACCTATGGCGGCGCCTGGCTCTATCATTTTGGCGAAAACCTCGTCTCCTACGGTTTCGTCACCGGGCTGGATTACAGCAATACTTGGCTCTCTCCGTTTCAGGAGATGCAGCGCCTCAAGACCCATCCTGAGTTCGCGAAGCATCTCGAAGGGGGCCGCCGCCTGATCTATGGTGCGCGAGCGCTGTCAGAAGGTGGTTTCCAGTCCCTGCCGCGCCTGTCTTTCCCGGGTGGCGTGCTGGCGGGTGATTCCGCAGGCTTCCTGAACATGCCCAAGATCAAGGGCACCCATACCGCCATGAAATCGGGCATGCTGGCCGCCGAAGCCGTGGCTGAAGCTCTCGGTCATGAGGGCCCCTGCGAGGCGACCAGCTATACACGCCGCTTCAAGAGCTCATGGCTGTTCAAGGAACTGTTCGAGGCCCGCAATGTGCGCCCTGCCTTTGCCCTTTGGGGCAACCGCCTTGGCGCGCTCTATGCCGGAATCGACAGCCTGATCTTCCGTGGGCGCGCGCCATGGACGCTGCATTTCCGTCATACGGATCATGAGGCGCTCAAGCCTGCCGATCAGTGCAAGCCCATCGCCTATCCGAAGCCCGATGGCACGCTGACCTTTGACCTGACTTCGTCCGTATTCCTGTCGGGCACCAATCATGAAGAAGATCAGCCGATCCATCTGAAGCTGCGCGACCCGTCGAAATGGCTGCCGGTCAACTGGAATATCTTCCGCTCGCCTGAAAGCCGCTATTGCCCTGCCGGTGTCTATGAGGCGCTGGAAGAGAACAGCACTATGCGCCTGCAGATCAACGCGCAGAACTGCGTGCACTGCAAGACCTGCGACATAAAGGACCCGACACAGAATATCGACTGGTGCGTGCCCGAAGGGGCAGGCGGCCCGAATTATCCGGTCGGTATGTGATTTTGATTCGCAATAGGGTATGAACCCAGTCGAGATTTCCAGGATCGGCGAGGAACAGATGAAGATAGTGGTCCCGGTCAAGCGGGTGGTTGATTACAACATCAAGCCCCGCGTGAAGGCCGATAACAGCGGCGTCGACACGCAGGGCGTGAAGATGTCAATGAATCCCTTCGATGAAATTGCTGTCGAGGAGGCCGTCCGCCTTCGCGAAAAAGGCGCTGCCTCTGAAATCGTGGTTGTGACCATCGGCGTGGCAGAAGCCCAGCCGGTGCTGCGCACCGCCATGGCCATGGGCGCCGATCGTGGCATCCTGGTGCAGACCGATGCCGATCTCGAACCGCTGGCTGTTGCCAAGCTGCTCAAGGTGATCATCGACCGCGAAAACCCCGGTCTGGTCGTCATGGGCAAGCAGGCCATCGACGACGACATGAATGCGACAGGCCAGATTCTGGCAGCACGCCTTAACTGGCCGCAGGGCACCTTTGCCAGCTCGGTTGCTGTTGAAGATGGCCGCATCACCGTGGTGCGCGAGGCCGATGGCGGTCTCGAGACCGTGCGTCTGGCCCTGCCTGCCGTTGTCACGACCGATCTGCGTCTCAACGAGCCGCGCTACGCCACCATGCCGAACATCATGAAGGCAAAGAAGAAGCCGCTCGAAACCATTGCTGCCGATACGCTGGGCGTGGATATCGCGCCGCGCCTCGAAGTCGTGAGTGTGGTCGAACCGCCGGTGCGTCAGGCAGGCATCAAGGTGTCGAGCGTTGCCGAACTGGTCGGCAAGCTGCGTGACGAAGCAAAGGTGATCTGAGCATGACTACTCTGGTTCTGATCGAAGCCGAAGGCGCCGCCATCAAGAAGGCCAGCCTTTCCGCTGTTGCTGCCGCCCGCGCTTTCGGCGCTGTCGATGTCCTGCTGATTGGCGCCCATGGGGCTCAGGAAGCGGCAAGGATCGAGGGGGTCACCCGCGTTCTTCATGCTGACTCCACCCCGCATCTGGCCGAGAGCATTGCAGCGCTGATCGCCGATCGCGCTTCGGACTACGATCATATCGTTTCCGCCGCGACCGCCTATGGCAAGAACGTACTGCCTCGCGTGGCCGGTCTGCTTGATGTCCAGCCGATCACCGAAGTGGTCGAGATCATCGACGCCAATACGTTTGTGCGTCCGATCTATGCCGGTAGTGCCCTGTCGACGGTGCGCTCGCGCGACGCCATCAAGGTGCTGACGGTGCGTAACGCCAATTTCGATGCTGCCAGCCTCAGCGATGCGGCGCCTGCTCCTGTCGAGGCGATCTCGGCAGCTGTCGAGGTGCCTGATGCCGAGTATGTCGGCATCGAGCTGACCCATTCCGATCGTCCCGAACTGGAATCCGCCCGCGTGGTGATTTCGGGTGGGCGCGGTCTGAAGGACGCCGCCAACTTCAAGCTGCTCGAACCCGTCGCTGACAAGCTCGGTGCCGCTATCGGTGCGTCGCGCGCTGCTGTCGATGCCGGATTTGCTCCGAACGAAATGCAGGTCGGCCAGACCGGCAAGATCGTGGCTCCGGAACTCTATATCGCCGTCGGTCTGTCGGGTGCCATCCAGCATCTGGCTGGCATGAAAGACAGCCGCGTGATCGTAGCCGTCAACATGGACCCCGAAGCCCCGATCTTCAGCGTGGCCGATTATGGTCTTGTTGGCGATCTCTTCGAGGTGCTGCCTCAACTCAAGGCCGAACTCGGCGCCTGAGTCAGGCCCCTGTCTGGTCAATGATCATCGGATCATGACCAGACAGGGCGCCGTCATAACACGCAAGGCCAAGGGTTAAGCACCCACAACGCCTTTCCCTTGTCACGTCCGGCACGCAAGCCGCGGCATCATGACGAAGCCCTTCATTGGCAAACATCAACGCTTCGTACGCTTACGCTCGGAGCTTTTAGTACCATCCACATGGCTCTCCTCTAAAGCGCGCGCCCTCCTCTGACAGATCATGGTTTAGTTGCGTCTGCAGACAGCACCTACCTCTGACAAGAAACGAGGTTACTCAAAACAGGCTCTAAGCCGGTCAACGATACGTTCCGCAGCGCCGGTTTCGAATGGCAAGAGAATATCCTTCACCTTCTCGCGCTCAGATTTTTTGCAATCCTGCCCGTCTTTCGTGATTTCTCCCAGAAGATGTCGGGTCTCTTCGACGTTTCGTACAATATAACACGCGCTTTCGATGATTTTTCCAACCTTGTTGAATGGCGCGTGGTCAGGGTTTTCCATGAAAATGAGGGGCTTTTCGGGAAACAGCATATACTCTGAAAGAAAGCTAATGCCATCGGTAAGCATGATATCGGAAGCAAGCATTAGAGAGCCATAGTCAGAATCCTCAACAATAGTAGCGTTCTCCTGACCATTCCATTCATCCAAAAAAATCTTCAGTTGCTCACCTGTCATGAGGCCAGTTCCCGTTAGCAGCGCAAACAATGCAGGGTGCGGCTTCAGAACGATCTCGATATCTTGGTCGCTCTTAACCCAAGCGAGCATATCATTGTATACTGATGGAAAAATTCCAAATGATAACCAGTCATTCTTAATACTGTGATGTGGCGCCCATATAATGCGAGCCTTATTTTTTTCTTCTAATTTAGGAAAAGGCCACTTTGGATTATTCTTACATCCAAGAAGTTTCTCCAGTTTTGGATGACCTGTTGCAACAAAATGATCACCACCACGACAATTTTTCTCTGTCATTATTTCACGAGTGATATCCGACTCGCAAAAAACTAGGCGGCAGGCGCGATGTAAATCTTGATCTGCCTGAAAATCACGCTCATTTGGGTCTGGCGTAAATCTCTCAACAATATTGTATCCAAAATAAGGAATATAAAATAGATTAGAAAAATCTAATTTATTAACATGAAATTCCGGAGGAATATCATAATCCCATGGTGATTGTCTGAAAATTCCGTCTGGTGAAATAAATTTAAGTAGTCGCAAATTTTCGTCATGATCTGGGCCACCAAATCTTATATGGGGAATCCCTTTATTCAAGAGTGCCAGATGGGTTTCCGGCTCATGTCCGAATTTGTCCTCGCCCGGGAATCTCCGATTAATAGTAATGACTACGGCATCAAAATCCGGCGCCTCCATGAGATGCTGATAGACATCTGAAAGACTATCCCAAGTTGCTATATTATGTACGAGAAATACGATCTTTCTGACCGATCCGTGTCTCTTCCCCGACCGGACACCAACGCCCAAAGTGTCGTTCATCTGCGTCATCAGGGCTTTGACTGAGTCAACACTTGTCCTTACCTCTGCAAGGTAATCTTTTTTTTCCTGATTTTCTACGAGAATATAAGAAGAGGGATTATCACCATCAAGAGATTTTCCAATAAAAATAGAGACATTGTCGTGTTCTATCCTATTATTAAAAAGGATATATAATACATCCTCACGATAGAATTTTAGGCAATTATACTCAAAAAGCCATTTATTTCCTGCTTTATGATCGATCCCGTCTATCTTATGATCGTCAGTCAGACGAACGACGGAAGACAATAGATTTCCCGATAGATTATACAGAGAAAAGCATCGATTTGAGAATTTCATATTTTTTCCTTAATTATGGCTAAAACATATAATTTACAATATATTATGTAAGTATATATTTTTCATAACACCCCAATTCCGTGCCTTATTTTCAACTTTCTTTCTAAGAGACGCTTTTTTTATGACAAATCTGTGGCATATGCGCTAGGAGCGTGCCTGTCATACCGGACTCGTTGTATTTGCACATTTATTTCAATCATCTCAAAGCATCGTCATGAAAACGCAGATTATGACATGGATGTCTCTATAGACTCGGTTTTTTTGTAATTAAATATTATATTATATTTCCACATGCATGCCTTTTTTAAACACCAATTAATCTTGTAGATCATAGGCTATCAGTCGCCGATCAATCCTGAGTCGGAAGGCATCGCTTACGCTCTGCGTGGAGCCACGTTTCAACGCAACGCCTGAGACAGATCGAATGCCGGACCTAGTTTTTTCCGTGGTCTCAGCTTTCGATTGTCTTTCGCCTCGCCTTGAGACATTCTTGTATACATGATCGCGACGTCAAAAATTCAAGCTGGTGGCGCACGGGCCAAGGCCCGTTGCGACGAACTCGGAACAGTTCCCTACAGCGACCAGGCTGACGGGTTGTTCCGTCCCTATCTGGGTCCTGCTCACAAGGCGACGCTCGGGCGTCTGGCCCAGTGGATGGATGAGGCCGGCATGAGTGTCGAGACCGATGCGGTTGGCAATATCATCGGCCATTATGCAGGAACGACACCGGATGCGCCGGTTCTGCTCCTGGGCTCGCATGTCGACAGCGTACGCGATGGCGGGCGTTATGACGGCATGCTGGGTGTCATGCTCGGCATCGAGGCTGTCGCGCATTTCAGTCGCTCCGGGCAGCGCTTCCCTTTCGCTCTCGAAGTAATCGGGTTTGGAGATGAGGAAGGCTCACGCTTTTCCACCTATATGATGGGGTCGCGTTCGGCTGCGGGTCTTGCCCAGACAATTGATGAGGGCGTCACTGATCGCGAGGGGATTACCCTGCGCCAGGCCCTCGCGGATTGGGGTCTTTCGTCCATACGTTTCAGGACGGCCAAGCGAGAGAACGTGCTGGCCTATATCGAGGCGCATATTGAGCAGGCACCGCATCTCGAACGGGCTGGTCTGCCCGTCGGTCTGGTGCGCGGCATCGCCTCCCAGTATCGCTACCGCGTTACAATAAAAGGGCAGGCTGCCCATGCAGGCACAGCCATGCACGAACGCCGCGATGCCCTCGCAGCGGCGGCCGAAGCCATAACGGCAATCGAGTCCATAGGCGCGGCTGGCCCTGACGATCTGGTCACGACAGTGGGCTTTCTGACCGTCGAAAACGGCGCCCCGAATGTCGTGCCGGGTCACGTGGTCATGACTGTCGATATCCGCGCGGTCACACCGGGCCTGCGCGAGGAAGCTGCAAGGCAGGTTCTGGAAACGCTGGAAGCGATCAGCCGCAGGCGCGGTGTCGCGCTCGAGTGCGAACAGGTGCAGGATCTGCAGGGTGCCCTGTGCAATGAGACCCTGAACGCGACCCTGCGCGAGGCCATCATCGAGGCAACGGGCCATGTCCCGCCGGTCTTGCTGAGTCAGGCAGGCCATGATGCCATGATCATGGCCCATCTGGCACCCATGACCATGCTGTTCATCCGCTGCGAAGGCGGTATCAGCCATAATCCGGCGGAAGCCGTCGAAAGTGACGATGTCGAGGCCGCGCATCGCACGCTGGTCAGTTTCATCAAGCGAGTTGGAGAAGAACGGTGAGCAACTTCTACGGTGAGATCGATCCCCCCCAGCGCCTGCTGATGGGGCCGGGACCCATCAATGTGCACCCCCGCGTGTTGCGGGCGATGGGTGCTGACATGCTCGGCCAGTTCGACCCCGAGATGACGGAATACATGAACCAGACGATGGACCTCTATCGTCAGGTCTTCATGACCCAAAACCGCTGGACCTTTCTGATCGACGGCTCTGCCCGTGCCGGTATCGAGGCCGCCCTGACCTCGCTCATCGAGCCGGGTGCAAAAGTGCTGCTCATTCGCTCCGGCCGCTTCGGTATGCTACTCGGCGAAATCGCCGAGCGTCTTGGTGCCGATATCGCCACGATCGATCTAGAATGGGGACAGGTCGCGACACTGGCCCAGATCGAGGCAGCTCTCGCCGAACATCGCCCCGCTGTCTTCGCCGCCATACATGGCGACACCTCGACGACCACGGCCCAGCCGCTTGAAGGGGTCGGGGCGCTGTGCCGCAAATATGACGCACTGTCCTATGTCGATGCTACGGCAACGCTGGGCGGTATGCCGGTGCGCACCGATGAATGGGAAATCGATGTCATTTCCGCCGGCCTTCAGAAATGCATGGGCGGCCCGCCGGGTAGCGCGCCCATCACCATTTCGGACAGGGCCGCAGAGTTCATCTTCTCAAGACGCAAGGTTGAGAGCGGCATCCGCCGGGATGATATCAGTGACGGCACTCGCCCGTTCATCCGCTCGAATTATTTCGATCTGGCGATGGTGATGGATTACTGGTCAGAAAAGCGCCTGAACCATCACACCGAAGCTACGTCGATGCTCTATGCAGCACGCGAATGCGCCCGTCTGGCTCTGGAAGAAGGGCTCGAGAACCGCTTCGCCCGCCATGTCGCGGCTGGCAAGGCGATGGCCGAAGGGCTGCGTGGCCTCGGTCTCACGCTTTACGGGCAGGACGCCTATCGCATGAGCAATGTGACCGGCGTGTATATTCCTGAAGGCGTCAATGGCGAGCGCGTGCGCGCCCGTATGCGCGACGAATACCAGATCGAGATCGGCACGGCTTTCGGCCCGCTTGTCGGCAAGATCTGGCGTCTGGGCGCCATGGGCTACAACGCCGAACTACACAAAGTGCGTCTGACCCTGGCCGCGCTCAAGGCCGTGCTCGAAAGCGAGGCCTGAGCCACGCAGAAGATCAGAGGGAGGTTTCGACCGACTGGATCTCGTCGTGGATCGCCCTCAATACGCGACGCGTGGCAGCAAGATCTTCTTCTGCCACGCCGGCAATCGCCCGCATTTCGATCGCGCGTGAAAGCCGCATCACCTCCCGAAGACGAACATCACCCGCCTCGGTCAGGTTGACGAAAAAAGCCCGTCGATCCGTTTCATCGGGCGTGCGTGTCACAAAGCCCTTTTCCTCGAGTGTGCGCAGTATCCGCACCATCGAGGATTTATCGAGCAGAAGCGCATCGGCAATTTCCTTGGGGTGCAGCGGCCTGCCATGGCGTTGCAACTCCAGCAGAGGCTGCCAGGTGGCGTCCGTCAGATCGTGGGGCCTGAGCCCTGCATCCAGAATCTGTCGCCAGCGCCGTGCGATCAGCGCCATCATGCGCCCAAGTGTAGGCGTTTCGTCAGCAAGCAGGCTCATGGCGCCGCCACCGACAGATCATCGGGCATGTTGTTGGCCAGATCGAGCTGACCCGTGGCATGGGCCAGCGCCGCAGCCTTTGTGAAAGCCTGAGCGATGCTCACGGCGAGCGACGCCTGCGCCTCGAACAGGGCAGCCGCAGCCGTGGAAGCGTCCGTCATCGTGCCGACACCATGGGCATAGGCCTGGCTCGCCCCTTCATTGGCGGTCTGCGCGGCATCATTGAGAACCTGCGCCGATTTGACCTGAGCCAGAGCGGTTTCGAGCGCATCCTGACTATCAGCCACCTGACGCTCGACGCTCAGCCTGTCCTTGAGCAGGGTGGCTTCGGCTGCCTCGCGCCGGGATTCCGCCATGTGAATGGCATTGGCCCGCAATCCGCCCTGATAGATCGGCCAGCTGACCTGAAGAAATGCCCCGGCCTCAGGCTGGGCAATGGCAGAAGCCGGAGCAGAACGCCCCGTGCCATAGGTCTTGAGCGCACCCAGATAGCCTGACATCGTGCCGACGAACGATATCTGCGGACGCAGCGCTGCCTTCGACGCCAGCACCGCCTCGTCTGACGCACGCAGTTTGGCGATATCGGCCAGAAGATCGGGACGCGAAGCCAGGGCCTGGTTGACGAGCTGCCTGATCTGCTCTGGCGAGCTATGCGGCAAGTCGCGCGCCGGCACGGGCTCGATGGCCAGGGCAAGCGTCGCGGGCAGACCCGTCACCTCAAGCAGGGCATGGCGCGCCCCGTGTTCGGCATCAACGGCCTTGTCGAGATCAAAACGTGCCTGGGCCAGATTGCGCTGGGACGTGGCAACATCGATGATCGTCGCCTCGCCATGATCGTGGCGCGACTGTGCCGCCCGCAACAGCAGCGCCATGTTATCAACCGCATGATGCGAGGCCGCGACAATGGCCTGCGCGGCCTGTTGCTGGTGATAGGCGCTGATCACGTCAAGAATCAGCTCCTGATGCACAGCCGAAAAACCGAAATTGGCCGCCAGGGTCTGGAATTTTGCCTCTCTGATCTGTGCCCGCGTGCGCCCGAAATCGAGCAGCAGATAATCGAGTTCCAGCTTGGGGAAAGCCGCTGCCCCGTTCGACGTCAGATAACCGCGGCTCGACAGGTAATTGGGCAGAGGCAGAGCCATGCGCTGAAACCCGCCCATGGCCGAAAAGGTCAGTTGCGGCAGCATGGCCGCACGCGACATGCCAACACCGATGGCGGCCTGTCTGGCTGACTCCCAGGCAATGCGTGTGCGAGGGTTGTTGCGCTCGGCAAGATCGATCAGCTGGGGCAGGCTGAGTGCCCGGTCCGATACGTCAGGCAGAGCCGTGGCAGCACGACCCGCAACGATCTGCCCCACGCCTGCCTCACCCGTTACGGCAGGATGGCGTATATCGGGAGGCAGAACGAGGCCGGTGCTGGTGGTCGGGTGCCAGGCATGATCAGCGGTCTGAGGGGCAAGGTCTCGTGTGTCGTTACAGCCTGCCAGCAGCGCTGCCGCAACGATGAGAGAAAGGGCCGGTCGGGTCATCGGGAAAATCCGGGTAACAGGGCGGGACATCAGGCAGCGCCTTCCTGTCCGCAAGCATCGGGGTCGTAAGTCTGCAGGATCTGGCGGGCGCGTTCGTCGAGCAGGCCGAACCAGACCATGCGCTGGGCGTCATCCTCGATCACGGGAACGGCTGGCAAGCGGGTCTGCAGCGCAAGCCCGTCACGGCCGTCATGGAGCCATTGTGCCAGCTCGTTGAACCACGCGCGCATCGTCGAGACATAATCACGCGCCGCCTCATCCGGCTCACGCCGCACATCGGAAATGACGGCAACAGGGATCGCCAGCATCTGGATATCGGTCACCAGAGGCAGAGTGATATCAGGCATGGCGCCCCCGCCCTTGAGGCGTTCTTCCTCAAAAGGCGCGTTGCGCAGGGCCATGCGGGTAGCCGCTACCGCACGACCGAATTTCTCACGTTCGATCTCCTGGCTGATATCCACTGCGGCATCGGGGTTCTTGCGACGCAGCACAATCAGGTCGCCAAGCTGTCTGACAGCACCGGCAAGATGCTTGCGGGCCACATTGGTTGCACTGACCGGCCAGAGCGCAGCTGCCATGAGATAAACGACGACATTGCCTATAATGATGCCCACCACGCGATTACGCGCTGTCTCCATATCGAGCGTCGGGCCGTATCCCTGCAGGATCGTCATGAAATAGGCCATGGCAATCTGCACCCCGGCATAGGAGATGCGCTCGCTGCCGCTTTTGATCCAGCCCGCGAAAGCCGCCACCGGAAGAACAACGAGGATGAGATCGACGCAATCGGTCAGGGACGGCATGAAAAGAAGGATCGTGCCAATACCGCAAACCGCCCCGATCATGGCCCCGACCACGCGCAGCAGCATCTTGTGCACACTGTCACCGACCGTGCCGAGTGAGACCAGAAAGCAGGTGACCACGCAGGTCTGGATACCCGGCCATGACGTGAAGCGGGTGATGGCGTAACAGATGACAACACTAAGGGCGATCCGTATGGCAGAACGCGGATAGGCCGGGTTTCTAAAAGCATCCGGCTTAAAAAAGCCCTGCGCGGCAGCCTTGATTTCAGGGGCAAAGCTCGGCGCGGTCGTTTCAGGACGCATCAGAAGCCCGTGGATGATCGTCAGGCTGCGAATGAACTCGATAGCGAGCGGATAGAGCCTGGGATCATCGCGAAATCCGGCTGCGAGTGTCTCGAGTTCGGCCTGATCGAAATCGATCGCAGGCACGCGCTCGCGCCCGTGTTTGTAGACATGGCCACATTGCGCGACGATCTGCCCGATACGCTGCAGGAAATGTCTGCCTTCCTCCCGGCCAAGCTGGCTCCAGGCCAGCACGATCATGACCAGACGCGCCGCGTTGCGGATCATCGCAAGGCCGACATGGTGGCGCGACATTTCGGGGTGAATCTTCGTGCTCAGATCATGAAACTGCCTGAGCTGCGCCACGCCCTGCTCCGCCAGTCCCTTGATCGCCCCGATTTCCTGTGTCTGGGGCATGGCACCCGTTTCGCACGCACGCGACACAGCCTCGAAACGTCTGGCAAGACCATCACGCAGCATGGTGAGCGGGTCATGCCCGGCAAGGCGATTGACGATGGCGATGATCGCGAGCGCGATAATGAAGACTGCCCCGACCCAGAGCAGCGTGTGCAGCATGGCCTCTTCGGGCGGCATGAAAGCCGCATCGGGCACGGCGCTGTCTGTCGTGTTGCCAATGAACCCGTCGAGTGAGTAGCCGACCGTCTCGAGCATATCCGCGCTCATGGACATATAGACGATCCAGAACAGCAGGATATTGGCCAGAGACCCCATGGTCATGGCCTCTGACAGAAAGCCCGCTGCCAGAGTCAGCAGCAGCATGAGAGGCAATCTGAGCCCCGGTTCGGAGAGGCTCGCCATCATCAGCAGGATGGTCAGTGCCGTTCCCGCCACAATGACCGCGCCCCCCATAATCGCGGTGCTCGTATTCGAGGCGGCGTCATTTCCCGAGAGAAAGAAGCAGATGAAGACCAGAACCGGCAGATCGGGCACACGAAACGTCTCGCCGATCAGGATCGTCACGATCACCTGAACCACCAGCAGCACCGTATTACGGGTGCGCCCGGGGGTGGTCGCCATCTCCTTTTTCAGAAACGAGAAGGTCGATGGCGTATCATGCGCCTTGTGAGGGCGCACGGCCCCAGCCATATCCTGCCGGACAGAAGTCATCGCATGACAACCACAACAACCGTCGCACCGATGCGCATCAGATCGCTCGGCGGATTATCGAGCCTGATCCTGACGGGAAAACGCTGGGCGATGCGCACCCAGTTCAGGGTGCGCGGCACCTTGGGCAGGCCACCCGCACTGGTGCCTTCATCAGGAACGACACCGGCATTCAGGCTTTCCAGTGTGCCGGTAATCGGCTTTCCGGGCTGAGCCATGGCATAGACCTTGACCTTCTGCCCCGGAACCAGCCCGACGAGCTGGGTTTCGCGAAAATTCGCGATGGCCCACCAGATCTCGCTATCGACAAGCGTGAAGACAGGCTTGCCCGTCGTGGCGTATTCACCTGCGCTGATATTGAGATCGGTCACGACACCATCGCAGGGCGCTCTGACGGTCGTCAGACGCAGATCGCGCTTTGCCTCACGCAGCTGGGCCTGTGCCGCAGCCAGATCGGCACGAAGAGGGGCGACACTGCGCACGGCCTGATGCGCGGCTACGGCAGACTGAAGCGCCTGTTGCAGCGAAGCCTCCGCACTGCGTGTCTCCGTTCTGGCCTGATCGAGCGCTTCACGCGTAACGAAGCCCTGGCCCGCCAGTGGGGTAAGACGGTTCTGGGTGGCCTGGGCAAGAGCCAGACGGGCACGGGCACTCTGCACGGCGCTGGCTTCAGCCCCTGCATGAGAGATCTGCGAACTGACCTGGCTGGTCTGTACATCGATCTGCGCCTGCAGCCCGTCGACCTGAGCCTGGGCCTGTTGCAGACGGTAGGTATAGGGCTCCGGGTCGATCACATAGAGCAGTTGCCCGCGCCGGACCTTCTCATTGTCATGTACTGCCAGGGTGACAATGCGCCCGCTGACCTCGGGGGCCAGATGCACGATATTGGCCGCTATATAGGCATCTTCGGTTCTCGGGCGATCATGCAGCCGACCCAGAACCATGAAGCCGGTAATGACACAGGCGGCGAGAGAAAGAATCAGGAGCGCGATGCCCCCGATGCGGGAGGGGAGAGAACTCATGAAAACACCGCCTGAAACCGCTCCGCGACCGGCACAAGCCGGCCGATCGGAAAGAGACATTCGCGTGATGCGGGAATGACAGGGGCGTCCGACCCTGAAAAACCGGACGTCATCTCAGTGACCGAAAAAGATCAGCCACACCACGAACGTGATGGTGACCATGAAGGCGAGATAGGTCAGCATCGGCGCAGGCACGGCTTGCTGCAGATTGAAGACGCCCAGAACCGCGCGCAAAAACGCGGCAGCGACTGCCCCTAGCGTGGCGCAGAGCATCCAGGAAGGGAAGAAAGAGCCAAGCACATCCTGCAACGGCGCCCGTGTACACCCACTGAGTGCGATGGCGGGCAGGGGGATAAGGCGCCACAGCGCAAAAGGCCCCCGAAAAGAAGTGGAACGCAAAAGGGTCATGGCTCTGTCATCTGGTTTCGTTTCCTGAATGCAGGGACAGAACACGAATATGGTTTGCATATCAACCATTTTATCGTGAAAGCCCTTAGCCAGAGCAAGGGAGCAAACCGATGCCAGGGCTCAAGGCGATCTGACGTTTTTCGAAGAGCCTGTCTTTTCTCGACAACCGGAGGTGAGCCGGGCTGCACGATCTCCTGACGCCTGTGATTGAAAAGGCGGAATCAGGGCCCGCGATGACAGGGAAGGACAGGGATGATCAGTCGGCTCAGATCGGAAAACCGGCGTTTTTAAAAGGCCAGACGCACAGAAGCCGCGAGCTCAGGCTCGTCGCAGTGCAGTATGATCTGATTTTCTGAGGATGATGGTGGAGCCAATCGGAATCGAACCGACGACCTCCTGAATGCCATTCAGGCGCTCTCCCAACTGAGCTATGGCCCCGCCGTATCAAAACCGGCCCCTTGGGTCAGGCCAGTGGCGCGGGTATAGCGGGGGGCTTATCCTCTGACAAGCCCCTAATACACTATTTTTTCGCCACCCCGTATTCACGCAGTACAGCAAGCAGGGGCAGGCGAGGCAGACCCAATATGGCATCATGGTCGCCATCGATCGTCTCGAAAAGCTGTACTCCCATCCCTTCGAGTCTGTAGGCCCCCACACAGGACAAAAGGGCATCTCCCTCGCTTGCTATATAGGTGTCGAGAAACGCTTCGCTGAAGTCACGGAAGGTCAGTTTCGGGCTCGCCAGATGCTCCCAGAGCTTCTGGCGGTTTCTGTAAAGCACCAGCGCCGTCTGAAGATGATGCGTACGCCCCCTGAGATGACGTAGCTGCTCCCGCGCCTGATCGAGTGATTCCGGCTTGTCGAAACCGACGCCATCGCACTCCAGAATCTGGTCTGCCGCGATAACAAAATCGGCGCTCATAAAATCGGTTTTCCTGAAAAACCCTAGAGCTTTGGCATCAGCGAGCGCCAGAGCGATAGCGCCATGAGACCGTTTTTCAGCCCTCATCCTGTCTCTGATCACAGCCTCATCAATCCCTACGGGACAGGACATGACCTCAAGACCCGCATCCCGTAGCAAACCAAGCCGCGTCGTCGATCCGCTGGCGAGAAACAGGCGGGCTGTGCCCGGATTCGCATATGCCGACTCCATAAGGCGTCTCCTTCTATGAGGGGGGTGAATGAGTACCGTCAGTACTGGGGTACATGGGGATTGTACGAGGCATCGAGAGCCGATGTACCGAGTACCGTGGATTGTACTTTTTCTGGCGGTACCGGTGGGTTGTACACAGCCCTTCTGTGGGTATTTCGGGATAACTTACGCAAATGCTTCAAACCAAAGGCTTTATCGTTTGTACACAGTGTTGGTAAGTCGGGGTACGTTTTCGGAAAGATGGGTACCCCGTCATCCACAGGGATCAACCTATCCGACAGGATATCTTTCTTTTTTCTTTTATGATTATTGGTCGGTATGGATAGCGAAATCTCACCTCAGCCGAGCCCTGCAAAACCGCTCCTGCGTGTCCTCCAGGGAGAGGCGGTCTGGCCCCCTCCGATCTGGCTGATGCGTCAGGCCGGTCGCTATCTGCCCGAGTTTCGGGCCGAACGGGCCAAGGCCGATTTCCTGACGCGCTGTACCACCCCCGACATCGCCGCAGAGCTGACCCTTCAGCCGATCCGCCGCTATGCCATGGATGGCGCCATTCTGTTCTCCGACATTCTGGTCCTGCCCTGGGCCATGGGTCAGGATCTGAAATTCATCGAAGGCCGCGGTCCGGTCATGGAGCCGATCCGCAATCGCGCTGCTCTGGAGGCGCTGTCTCCGTCACGCGTAGCCGAAATCGTTGCGCCGATCCAGGAAACGTTGCGGATTCTGGCTCGTGAGCTTCCGCAGCCCACGACACTTCTCGGCTTTGCTGGCAGCCCCTTCACGGTTTCCTGCTACATGGTCGATGGCGGCAGCTCACGCGAGTTCGGCGTGACACGCGCCATGGCCCTGCAGGACCCTGCCCTGTATGGCGATCTCATCGACCTGCTGACACAGGCCACTACCGACATGCTGATTGGCCAGATCGATGCGGGCGCCGAAGCCGTCATGCTGTTCGACAGCTGGGCCGGTCTGTTGCCTCCGTCGCAGTTCCGCCAGCATGTGATCGCCCCGACACGGCGTATCGTGCAGGGTATTCGCACCGCTCGACCCGGCGTGAAGATCATCGGCTTCCCTCGTCTCGCCGGTCTGATGGCGATCGAATATGCCCGTGAAACAGGCGTGGATGCCCTGGCTTGCGACACCTCCGTCGATATGGCCCAGATGGCCGCGCTCTGCCCCGACACACTGGCACTGCAAGGCAATCTCGACCCGATCATTCTCAAGAATGGCGGGCAGGCTCTGATCGTTGAGGCGCATACGATCAGAAACGCCCTCAAGGGCCGTCCGCATGTGTTCAATCTCGGCCATGGCGTGATGCCCGAGACCCCGCCGGAGCATGTCGGGGCCCTGGTTAATGCCGTGCGTGATATCGGCTGAGAGCCATGGCCCATGCCCTGTCTCCCTCGGGTGCATTGCGCCTTGTGATCTTCGATTGCGACGGCGTGCTGATCGACAGCGAAGGGCCGTCCTGCCGCCTCGTGGCGCGTGTGGCCCGCGAGCATGGCATTGACCTCAGCGATGAAGAATCGCTCGAGCGTTTCGCAGGCAAGGCGCTGGCTCAGGTCAAACGCGAGCTTGAAGTCGAAACAGGGCATGATCTCGGTGCTGATTATGTCGCGATCATGCAGGACAAGCTGGTCGAACTGATGCGTGACGAGGCGGTGCCCATAGATGGTGCTGCAGCCATGCTGGAAGGCGTTGCCGCACTTGGTCTTCCCTTCCGGGTCGGCTCGAACTCCTCCTGGCCGGAAATGGAAGTGAAATTCGATCGTGTCGGTTTCTCTTCTCTCTTTCCGCGTCATCGGGTCCATTCGGCTCGCGACATGATGCGCCCCAAACCGGATCCTTATGTCTTCCTTCATGCCGCATCAGAGGAAAACACCGACCCGTCATACTGCGTGGTGATTGAGGATTCCGATACCGGCGTTCAGGCTGCACATGATGCGGGTATGGCCTGTATCCTGCTCAGGGCCGAAGGACCGTCTCCCGCCCATGACTGGCCCGGATTGAAGCGCATTGCCCATCTGGACGAGCTCGTGCCCGTTCTTGCCGGTGTGTTGAAGGAGCAAGCAAGATGAGTGCCCTCATGCCCTGGTTTCCCTGGCTCAAAGTGCTGCACATCCTGGCTTTCACCTCCTGGATGGCGGGTAATTTCTATCTGCCTCGCCTTTTCGTCTATCATTCGCAGGTTGCCCCCGGCACCGATGAAAGCGCCCGCTTCCAGATCATGGAACGCCGCCTTCTGCGTGCGATCATGACGCCTGCCATGATCGTCACGCTTCTTTCGGGTGGGCTCCTCGCCTCTCTTCCCGGCCTGATCGACTGGTCTGCGCCCTGGTGGTGGATCAAGCTTACTACCGTGTTGCTGCTTTGCGGCTTTCACGGTTTCTGCGCCCGCTGGCGTCGCGAGTTCGCTGCCGATCAGCGCCTGCATCAGGAGCGCTTCTATCGTATTGCCAATGAGGTGCCGACGCTTCTGATGGTCGTGATTGTCATCATGATCGTGGCACGACCATTTTCGGGGTGACCGGTTTTCAGGGCTCTGCCCTGGACCCGCGAAGGGGCGAGCCCCTTCGATCCCCGCTTTGAATCAAATCCGGTTTCCAAAGGACGACTGTCCTTTGGCGGGGAACGGGGCAGAGCCCCGTCTGCCCTTCAGATCGCTCTGAACCGTCGATAAAGAAACTCGCCATCGTGACCGGCAGTGGCGGCTTCCATGACCAGTGCATGCTGGTTCGAGCGGGCGCAGACAGGATCGGTTGCTGAAGCGTCACCGGTCAGGGCGAGGGCCTGACAGCGACAGCCGCCCCAGTCCACCTCCTTGAGGCTGCAGCTGCGGCAGGGTTCGGGCATCCAGTCCGTGCCGCGAAACAGGTTGAACAGCGGAGAATCCTGCCAGATCGCACCGAGGGATTCCGTGGTAACGCTGGGGAAGACCACATTGGGAATGGTCTCGGCGGCATGACAGGGCAGCACCTTGCCGGACGGGGTGATGTTGACGAAACGCTGGCCCCATCCGCCCATGCAGGGCTTGGGCTGGTCGGCATGGTAGTCAGGAGTGACATAGTCGATGGCGAGGCTGTTACCGAAGCGGGCGCGTGCCTTCACCACGGCTTCGGTCGAGGCTTCGAGCTGCGCGGCTGAGGGCATCAGCAGATCGCGGTTCTTCAGGCCCCATCCATAATACTGGGTATGGGCAATCTCGACGCGGCCCGCACCGAGCTCATGGGCGAGATCCAGCATCTCGGGCACACGCGCGACGTTTTCGCGATGCACAACGAAATTGAGGGTGAGAGGAATGCCACGTGCCTTGATCAGACGCGCTGCATTCAGTTTCTTTTCCTGAGCGCCGCGCAGCCCACCGATGCGCTCGGCCCCTGCCTCATCGACATCCTGAAACGAGAGCTGGATATGATCGAGCCCTGCCGTATCAAGGGCTTCGAGCGTGACGTCGTTGATGAGCACACCCGAGGTGATGAGATTGGTATAGAGGTTGAGCTTGCTGGCATGGCGCACGAGTTCGGGCAGATCATGGCGCGCCATGGGCTCGCCGCCGGAGAAATGAACCTGCAGCACACCCAGAGAAGCCGCCTCATCGAGCACGCGCAGCCAGTCCGCCGTTTCCATCTCCGCAGCCCGGCGATCGAGGGCGAGGGGGTTGGAGCAATAGGGGCAGGCAAGCGGGCAGCGATGGGTCAGCTCGGCCAGCAGGCTCATGGGGGGCGGCGCAAAACTCATGCGCTCAGCACTTTCTGCTCGATGAGCGAAGTGAGCAAGGTCTGCACATCGCCTGCGATTGTTTCACGTGGCGCCTGATAGGTTTCGGCCAGCGTATCGATCAGGACGCTGAGCGGTCGGGCGCCATCGACAAGCTGCAGAATGGCAGCGGCGATCGGATCGGCAATGAAGGCTTTCTCGGGCGCCTGGATAAGCCAGACGTCGCGCACGCGGTCATGCTGAAGGCGATGACCGCGGGTAAATTTCAGAATGCTGTCTTCGGAGACGCTCACGCGCTGAAAGCCTCTGGGGTATGAGCCCCGGCAAAGGCACCGGGAGCGGGATGGCCTTCCATATACACATGCTCAAGGGCATCGAGCATCGTCCAGAGCACATTGCATTTGAAGATCAGCGCATCGATGACCTCTTTCTGCTGCTCGGCCGTGCGGGCGTGTTCCTTCACATAGGCCAGAGCAAAGTCGGAATCGCGCGGTGCCTGTGTGAGACGCGGGGCGAAATAGGCCAAGGTCTCTTCCGAGATGAAGTCGTAATGGCGCAGCATGCCCGAAACGCGCTCGCTGATGATTGTCGGCGAGAAGAGTTCGGTCAGTGACGAGGCAATGGCTGCCAGCACGGATCGGTCACGCACATAATGCACATAGGCCTCAACGGCGAAGCCCGTTGCAGGCAGCATGCCCTGCAGGCTCTCGACATAGCTGCGCGACAGGCCGAGACCATCAGTCAGTTTCAGCCAGCGCGCAATGCCACCCGTGCCCGGCTCGTTGCCATCGTGATCCTCAAGGCGACGGCGCCATTCGCGGCGCAGCTCTGCCGTGGGCAGTCGGGCAAGAAGGGTCGCATCCTTCACGGGAATGGATGCCTGATAATAATAGCGGTTCAGCGCCCAGGCCTGAACCTGTGTGCGGCTGAGCTTGCCATCATGAAGGGCGCGATGAAACGCGTGGCGGTTGTGATAGCGCTCGGCGCCGATTTCACGCAGGCGGGCTTCAAGGGCGTCGGGGGTAAGAACCGTCATGATGATGCTCCCAATGTCAAGCGCAGACCATCTTCTCCGATGGTCCAGCCTGCTTCTTCTGCCGTCCGGCGTTCCGGAGAATCCGGAATGAGGACAGGGTTTGAGTTATTGATGTGAATGAAAACGCGATGCGCCGGTGCGTCATGCAGCGTGGCGATGATGCCTTCGGGGCCGGACATGGAGATATGGCCCATGCGCAGCCCCGTCTTGGGGCTGAGTCCGGCGAGGATCATCTCGTCATCGCGCCAGAGCGTACCTTCCATGAACAGGGCATCGGACTGACGGATGCGGGCGCGTATCTCCGGGGTGAGATCTGCACAGGCTGGCAGGAAGATCAGGCGGTGTTTGCCGTCCGTTATCTCGAGCCCGATCGTCTCGCCCTTCTGGCTGGGCAGATGCTCGGCATAAAGCGGCGCCTTGCCGGGAACGTCGAAGGCACTCACGGTCAGGCCGGACAATGTGCCATCCTTGTTGGGCAGGGCAACTGGCGTGGTGTCATCGAGAATGAGACGCGGGACGATCTCGCGGTTGACCGCCTCGAAAATCGGGTTGGCATCGAGCTGGGCGTGTGTCGCCTGCGTGGCATAGAGCCGGAAAGGCTCACGCTCGCGCAGGGTCAGCAGACCGGTGATGGAATCGATTTCGCCATTGGTCAGAATGACGCCCTGTATCGGGGTCGAGCGCAGCCCGGTCTGGGCCTGTAATTCAGGGGTTGCCAGAATCTGCGCGCGCAGATCGGGTGAGGCGTTGAGCACAAACCAGTTCCGGCCATCGCTGCTGACGGCAAGGGATGCCTGGCTGCGGGATGGAATTCGGCCTTCGCGAGCAGCGCGGCAGGCGGGGGCGTTCGAATTCCACTGGGGAAAGCCACCCCCCGCGCCGCTGCCGAGAACAATGATATCGAGCATGGTCGGGGTCAGTCAGTCTGTCATCGGCCAGAAACGACAACAGCCGCACGAGGGGTGCGGCTGTTGCGTGTAAGCGATCAGATGAAGAACTTACTTCTTCTGGCCGCAGACATAGGAGTTGATTTCGGCGCCGAGCGGAATTTCGGTAACCTTCGGGGTGTTCCAGGCCATGACGATATCCTTTTTTGAAAATCATAGTCGTGTGCTGAGACAGCATTACGATAGAACCCGAAAATGGGTTGCAAGCCAATGTGATTCAACCCAATAAAATGTAACGTGCATCACGTTGATGGCAACGTTTGTGATCCCGGGCGTTTGATTGGCGTTCACGACGGCGCCCAGTTCGCGCTGCAACCCGCCTCTCAGGAAAGAACCGCCCGCCATGTCAGACCCGTCTCTGACTTCGGACACGCCCATGCCTGATGCCGGGCAGAGCGAAACACTCACGCGCGAAAAGGCGTCCCGTGTCATGCCCGAGCCAGCTGTGCCCGGCGCGGATGAGAACGAAGCCTATCAGGCGGGTCTGATCCGAAAGGCGATGCTGCGTCATAGCCTGACCCTGCGCGATGTCGGCATTCTCATCCTCTCGCTGCTCGCCGTGTTCTACACGCTGTATTTTGCCGCTGATATCGTTCTGCCTTTCGTGTTTGCGATCGTGGTCAATCTGCTCATGATCGGCCCGATGCGGTTTCTGCATGGCCGGCTGCGTATTCCCAAGCCCATCGCGGCCCTGATGCTGATCATTGCGATGTTCCTGCTCGTGGTCGGTATCGGCACGGCCATCTCGGTGCCGGCGGCGGCATGGCTCACCAAGGTGCCGCAAAGCCTGCCGGCGCTTCAACAGAAGCTGGCTTTCCTACAGGGGCCGATCGATTCCCTGCAGCGGGGCTATCTGCGTGTCGTGGCTCTCATGTCGAGTGGCGGGCATCATCATGTTAGCGCCGCCAGCGCGGCCGCCTCGTCAGCTTCCAATGGTGCAGAGACGCTGCGTGTCTGGGGCTCTTCCTTCCTGATCGGCACACGTGCCTTCATGGGAGAGTTCTTCACCATGCTGCTGATGCTGTTCTTCCTGATGACCGAAGGCGACAGCCTGCTGCGCCGCATCGTCGAGATCATGCCGACCTATTCGGACAAGCGACGCATCGTGCAGATCACGACGCAGATCGAGCGCAATGTGTCGCTCTATCTTGCGACCATCACCATCATGAACATTCTCGTGGGCGCGCTGAATCTCCTGCAATGCTGGCTGACGGGCATGCCCAACCCGCTGCTCTGGGGGGTTCTGGCGTTTCTGCTCAACTACGTGCCGATCATCGGGCCGCTGACCGGGGTGGTGGTCTATTTCTGTGTGGCGCTCATCAGCTTCCCGTCTTTCCTGATGTCGCTTCTGCCTCCTTCCATCTATCTCTGCATCCATATCCTCGAGGGTGAGACCATCACCCCCATGCTGCTGGCCAAGCGCTTCACCCTGAACCCGGTGCTGGTGATGGCCTCGTTGCTGTTCTGGGACTGGATGTGGGGTATTGGCGGGGCCTTTCTCTCGGTGCCCATGCTCGCCGTGTTCAAGATCTTCTGCGATCACATCGAGGCCCTGACCCCGATCGGTCATGTGCTTGGTGGCCCCGTCAGACCGCGCTCATTGCGCACATTAGGCCCCGAGGTGAGCACTGAGGCAGCGCCCTAGCCTCCAGGCGCTCGCTTTTGGGAGGGGCGTCGCATCCTTTCTGGTGGCTTTCAGACCGGGGCGGATCGAGGCGACATATCCGGCGCTCATGCGAGCGCACACCTGTTCCTGGCCGGAAATGCTGTCGCCTATGCATGTCAGGTTTCATGAATGACGGGCATAAGGACATGTGCCAGACGCGCCCTAATGAAGGGCGTCACGACCGCCTATGATCCTTCGCGAAAGGCTTCCTGAGGCACGCGCGAAAACGGCAATGCTCTCCGCCATCGAGAAGAGACGGCATCAGGTCTCCGGTCTCGATGATCGCGTGTCCCAGGCGTGATGGGCCGGACACTCAAGCCAGCGGACTGGAAAAAACATGAAAGATGTCACCGTCGTTGTCGGTTCAGGATCGATCGGTCAGGCGATTGCGCGCCGCATCAGCAGCGGTCGCCATGTCGTGCTCGCCGATCTGCATCGCGACAAGGCCGAGCAAGCCGCGGGTATTCTCGAATTGGCAGGTTTCGAGACAAGCGTTGTCACGGTCGATGTTTCAGACAGAGAGTCTGTCCGTTCTCTCATCGAGGCGGCGGAAAAGATCGGCCCGCTTCTTTCCCTCGTTCAGGCAGCTGGTGTGTCACCGTCACAGGCTCCGGTGGAGACAATTCTCAAGGTGGATCTCTACGGGACGGCAATGTTGCTCGAAGAGTTCGGGCAACGTGTGGCCAGAGGCGGGTCGGGTATCGTGATCTCCTCGCAATCCGGCCATCGTATGCCTGCGCTCACTGCAGAGCAGGACAGGCAACTGGCGACGAACCCCGCCGATACCCTTCTGGCCCTGCCTTTCGTTCATGAGATCGATGACACGCTGCTTGCCTATCAGATGTCAAAGCGCTGCAATTCGCTGCGCGTCAGGGGCGAGGCGATGCGCTGGGGAGCACGAGGAGCCCGGATCAACGCAATCAGCCCGGGGATCATCATCACGCCGCTGGCTTATGACGAGCTGAATGGAGAGCGGGCGGCATTCTATCGCGCAATGCTCTCAAGCGCCCCTGCGGGCCGCGCCGGAACACCTGACGAGGTGGCGGCTCTTGCTGCGCTGATCAGTGGTGCTGAGGGCGGCTACATCACCGGCAGCGACTTCCTGATCGATGGTGGGGCAACCGCCCGGTTTTTCTACGGTCAATAACGGAGAGTCTGTGTGCGTGGGGTGCCAGAGCAGGCCATCCCGGCAGGTCTGTCCGGCCACGGGGCCCGGCTCGAATTCAACGTAAAATGATTTCGGTTTCGCGCATGACATGAAATTATCATGCGCGTTTCGAGACCATAGCCTATTAGAACACGGGTCTGAGGCCGGACGCCGCTTGGCGAAGCAGGATTGAACGGCTATCAACTGCAACAAATTGTTTCAATACCCCCTGAGCCGAGGTTTCCATGCGCTCCCTTGACGGCCTTGCCTGACCATGCAGGCACCTCTTATCCGCCGCCTAGGTCTGGCAGCGCTCATAGCCATCGTTCTTCTCGGGGTCGTTATCACGATCGTTCATGAGCATGGTGGTTCTCATCCAGGTCGTCCTCTGGCGCAGCTGACCCGTGAAAACGGTGTGGTGATCGTCGCTGATGACTCACCCCTCATGAAACGTCTGCATGTCGAGCCGGTCAAAGCGAGCGTGCTTGCGCACGGGCTGCGTGTGCCTGGCATGGTGTCGGCCGAGCCCCGGCGCAGCTTCAACATCCTGACACCCGTGACCGGCCATGTGATCAGGACCGATCTTCAGCCGGGTCAGATGGTGCATCAGGGCGATGTCCTGGCCGTGCTGGCCTCTGGCGATCTCGATCAGGCCTATGCCGATCTGATGAAGGCCCAAGCCCAGCAGACCTACGAGGAACGTGTGGTCAAGCGTGCACAGGATGTGCTTGCCGTTGGCGGCAATGCCCGCAAGGATCTGGACTCCGCCCTCAACGATCTGGCTCAGGCAAAGGCCGAGAGCCAGCGCGCTGCCCGTCGTCTTGAAACCCTGAACAGTCGCACGGATCAGGATGGCGAGGGGCTTGTGCGCCTCGTGGCTCCGGTAGACGGGCTGATTGCCAGCACGACGCTCGCCCAGGGGGTGAATGTCACGGATGCAACGGCAGTGCAGGCGGTTCTGCTGGACCTTTCCCAGGTGCAGATCGACGCCGAAATCCCAGAGGATTCAGTTGGTATCGTTTCACTGGGCCAGCAGATGAGCGCGCAGATCAGCGCCCTGCCGGGCAGGCATTGCGCGGCTCCCATCCAGTCGATCGAGCCGGCCTTGCACAGCGATACGAGACGCGTGATCGCTCATATCCTTTGCGACAATCCCGATGGGATGCTGCGCCCGAACATGTTTGCCGATATCGAGATTGCGGTGAAGCAGCCCGAGATGGTGATCATCCCCAAGACGGCGCTTCTGATGAACAATGACCGTCTGACCGTTTTTGTTCAGGACGGCGCCCCGATGCATTTCCGCCGTCGTGCCGTGACGGTGAGCTATGACGAGGGGGACTCGGTGCGTGTTCTCTCAGGGTTGCAGGCGGGAGAGACGATCGTCACCCGTGGTGCCATCCTTCTCAATGATCATGACTGATTTGTCAGCGCCGCAGATGAGAGCCCTATAATCCGTGATCGCGACCCTGATTTCCTGGTGCTTTGCGCGCCGTCATATCGTTTTTATCTGCGCTGTCTTTCTGGCCCTTGCGGGTGGCTATGCCTGGCGTGTTCTGCCGGTAGAGGCCTATCCTGATCTCGGCGCTGTCAACGTTCAGGTCACTACCCAGGTTTCGGGTCTTGCTGCCGAAGAGATGGAGCAGCAGGTCACCGTGCCTCTTGAACGCGCCCTTGCTGCCGTACCGGGTGTGACCGAGAGCCGCTCAAGCAGCACGTTCGGCCTGTCGCTCATCACCCTGATCTTCCATGACGGGATCGATGTCTTTACGGCACGCCAGCTTGTGCTCGAATTGCTGGGCACGGCCAGCATGCCCGATGGCGTGACACCCCAGCTTGGCCCGATCACCGGGCCGGCAGGCGAGATTTTCCGCTACACGCTGGAATCGGATTCGATGGATCTGATGCAGCTTTCCGACGTGCAGCGCTGGATCGTCATTCCCACGCTGCAGCGCGTGCCAGGCATTGTGAACGTCAATAACTTTGGCGGTCTCACACGCGAATATCAGCTGGTGCTCAAGCCCGAGGCGCTGCTGCGCTACGGGCTCAGCACCGATGACGTGGTTAACGCCATCAAGAACAACAATGCCAATGCCGCGGGCGGGCGTGTCACGCGTGGCGAGCAATCCTATATCGTGCGCGGCGTAGGCATGATCCACACGCTGGACGACATGAAACGCATTGTCGTCGCGCAGCATAACGGCACGCCTGTCCTGCTGAGCGATCTGGGTCAGGTGCAGTTCGGCCATCAGATCCGTGAGGGTATTCTCGGCAAGGACAATAATCCCGATACCATCGAAGGCATCGTGACCATGCTGTCTGGCGCCAACCCGTCTCTGGTGCTGGACAACGTGCATGGCGTGGTCGACCAGTTGCAGGAGCGTCTCAAACCGCTCGATGTGCGTCTCGTCCCCTACATTGATCGCGATAATCTGGTGAAGGCCACCACCCACAAGGTCGGTGAGACCATGGTGGAGGGTATCGGCCTCGTTCTGGTCATTCTCACCCTGTTTCTCGGCAGCCCGCGCAGCGCCGTTGTGACGGCCGTCACCATTCCGCTCGCGCTCTCTACCGTCTTTGTGCTGATGCATTTCTTCGGTATGGCAGCCAATCTCTTCTCGCTCGGCGCCATCGATTTCGGCGTCATCGTGGACGGCGCCATCGTCATCACCGAGGCCATTCTGCGTCTGCGAGAGGAATCGCCGAAAGCGACATTGACCAGCACCGAAGTGCTGAGTGTCGCCCGTATCGCCGGGCGTTCGATCTTCTCGTCCACACTGATCATCATCGTGGCCTATAGCCCGCTCTTTGCGTTCGAGGGCAGCGAGGGCAAGCTGTTCCGGCCGATGGCCTATACGGTCAGCTTCGCCCTGATCGGCGCTCTGGCCTGTGCGCTCTGCCTCATTCCGACGCTCAGCTATCTGGCTTTGTACAAGCCACGCCGCATCTGGCATAACCGTCCGCTTGAGGCGCTGCATCATGCCTATGAGCGTGGCCTCAACCATATGCTGGCCCGCCCGCTGGTGACCTATATCGGTGGTGGTGCGGCCCTGCTGGCGGTTCTGGTTCTGGGGGCGACGGTCGGTCGCGAATTCCTTCCCGATCTCGATGAGGGCGCGCTCTGGCTTCAGGTGCAGCTCCCGACGGGTATCTCGCTTGATGAAGGCAGCCGTATTGCCAGCGAAGTGCGTTCGGCCATCAGGGAGTTCCCTGAGACGTCCTATGCGATCACCCAGCTTGGCCGAAATGATGACGGCACGGACCCGTGGACATTCTCGCATATCGAAATGCCTGTCGGGCTCAAACCCTATGATCAATGGGCATCTGGCGAGACCAAGGCGCAGTTCATCGCACGTCTGCGCGAGCGGCTTTCGCAGATTCCCGGGATCAGTTTCGGTATCAGCCAGCCTATTCAGGATGGCATGAACGATCTGGTGGGTGGTGCCCACTCACCGCTCGTCCTGCGCGTCTATGGCAATGACTTTCATGAACTGCGTCGTATCGGACGTGAGATCGTGGGCATTCTGCATGACGTGCCCGGCACAGCCGATGCCTCGATCTTCCAGGAGCCGCAGATACCGCAGCTCATGATCACGCCACGCCGCGATCAGGCTGCGCGCTATGGAATCAACGTATCGGATATCAGCACGGTCGTTCAGAATGCCATCGGCGATGGCGCCATCACCCAGGTCTATGTGGAAGACCGCGTCTATAATGCGACACTTCATGTGGGCAGCAGGGATCTGAACGACCTTGCCTCGATCCGCTCCCTGCCTCTGCGTTCGACCGAAGGCGCGCCCATCCCGCTGGCGGAAGTGGCCGATGTGGGTCTGCACATGGGTGAGAGCAACATTGCCCATGAGATGGGCGAGCGTCAGATCACCATTCGCGTTGATAATGGTCAGCGCCCGCTGTCGCAATATCTCGAGGATGCGCAAAAGCGCATCTCGGCACAGGTCCATTTCGACCCGCGCAAATACCGCCTGCAATGGGCAGGAAGTTTCGAGCAGGAACAGCGTGCCCAGGCCCGTCTGGGCGTGGCGCTTCTGGTCATGTTCTCGATCATGCTGCTGCTGCTGTTCATGGAATTCGGCACGTTCCGCCATGCGGTTCTGGTGCTCAGCGTAGTGCCGCTTGCCACGCTGGGCGGTCTGATCGCCCTGCATCTGCGTGGCGAGACGCTCAACATCGCAACTGCCGTGGGCTTCATCGCCCTCTTCGGTGTGGCCGTGCAGAACGGCATCATCATGATTGCGGCCATCAACCGGCACCATCGTGCCGGTCTGAGCATTCATGATTCGGTTCTGGCGGGTGCTGCCGAGCGTTTCCGCCCTGTCCTGATGACGGCGACGGTTGCCAGCGCAGGTATGTTGCCAGCTGCTCTCGCAACTGGCGTCGGCACGGATGTGCAGCGCGGTCTGGCTACCGTGGTGGTGGGCGGTCTGGGCATCGCAACCCTGTTGACCCTCTTCGTTCTGCCCGTCTTCTTTTTCGAGATGGAGCACTTCATAGAGCGCCGCAAGGCGCGCCGTTCGGGAGGCGTGTCATGAGGCAATCCCTCTTGCTGGGCTGCGCTGCCGCCCTTGCCCTGTCTGGTTGTGCCATAGGGCCTGATTTCCACAGGCCTGCGGTGCTAGGGAATGCCGGTTATCAGAGCACGGCTCTGCCGGGCTCTGTTCATGGCACATCCGGCAGCGGTGCGGCGGGTGCTGCCCAGACCCTGACCGTAGGCGCCGATCTGAGCGGAGAATGGTGGAAGGCGCTCGGGGCGCCCCAGCTTGACGCCCTCGTTGCCCGTGCCCTGCAGAACAACCCGTCGCTCAAATCGGCGCAAGCCTCGCTCAAGGCCGCTTATGAGCAGACAAAAGTAGCCGGGGCGCCTCTGCTTCCCAGCATTTCGGCCTCGTTCAATCCGACACGCAACAAGACGTCAAAGGCCTTGTCGCCTGTGCCGGGCAATAACGAGATGCTCTATAATCTGCACACGTTGCAGCTGAACATCTCGTACCAGCCCGATCTCTGGGGCGGGTTGCGCCGTCAGGTGGAAAACCAGGCCGCTCAGGCAGAGATGCAGCGTTTCCAGCTGATTGCGACGACGAACACGCTGGTGAACACGCTGATCGTGACGCTCATCACCCAATCGAGCGTCAACGCCCAGATCGAGGCCACAAAAGACATCATTGCGACCCAGCAGAAGCTGCTCGATGTGATGGAAAAGCAGTATCGCCTTGGCGACATAGCCGAGGCACAGGTTCTGGCGCAGAAGGCCGCCCTCGCCCAGGCACAGGCGACGCTGCCCCCTCTGCATCTGCAGGCCGAACAGGCGCATGACCAGATTGCCGCCCTTGTCGGCGTCACCCCGAACGAGATGCTGCCCGAGATCCCGCTCGAGACCTACCGTCTGCCTGCCACTCTGCCGGTCAGCCTGCCAAGCGCGCTTCTGTCGCAGCGTCCCGATATACGTGCGGCTGAGTCACAGATGCACAGCGCCAGCGCGCAGGTCGGTGTGGCGATTGCCAACCGGCTGCCCAATGTGCAGCTTTCCGCAACGCCGGGTCAGGCCATCAATGCGATGAGCCAGTTCTTCACACCCGGCTATGGCAACTGGTCGATTGGCGCCATGGTGGCGCAACCCATCTTCCAGGGTTTCGAGCTGATGCATCTCGAGCGTCAGGCGCGGGACAATCTGCTGGCGGCCACCGAACAATATAAAAACACCGTGCTGACCTCGATGCAGAACGTGGCCGACACGCTCCATGCGTTGCAGGATGATTCGGATGCGCTGACCATCAGCGCAGCGAATGAAGACGCTGCCGTGCGCAGCCTGCGCATTTCCCAGAGCCAGATGTCCTATGGAGATATCAGCCCCATCCTGCTCCAGGCGGCAGTGCAGATCGAGCTTGAGGCCCGCCTCAACCTGATCCAGGCCAAGGCGACACGGTTTACCGATAGTGTTGCCCTGTTTCAGGCGCTGGGTGGCGGGTGGTGGCATCGTAACGATACCGCTATGAAGGTTCCCTCGACAGACTGGCATGCGGCGTTCTGACCTTCCTGGCGTGCCGTGTGCCGGCGCGCTTAGGAGAACCATCGCTGATGAAGTCCCCCCGTCTCTCCCGCCTTGCCCTGCTTGGGTTCGGTTGCCTTCTCGGTGCGACAACCGCGCTCGCTTCTCCGGCTCAGGTCGTCACGTCTGACACCAGCGCCGCGACGGCCTTTGACAGGCTGCTCGACGAGGAATGGCAGTATCAGCTCAAAAACGCGCCCGAGCTCGCGACCTCGATCGGTGACTATCGTTACAATGACCGCTGGAGCGATCTCTCCCTTGCCCATATCAAGGGTTCGGTTCCGGTCCTGACGGGGTTTCTGAAGCGTTTCGAGGCTATCACGCCCTCATCGCTCGATGACCAGCGCCAGATCAGCCGTGCCATGATCATCCAGCAGCTTCAGGATACGCTCGAGGGTATCCGTCTCAAGACCTATGAGATGCCCATCGACCAGATGAACGGCGCCCAGCTGCAATATCCGGGCTTCGTCTCCAGCATTCCGTTCGATACCACGAAGCATTACGAGGACTACCTCACCCGTCTGCGTGGCATTCCGAAGGCGATCGATCAGGTCATTGCCTTGGCTCGTCTGGGTGAGAAAGACGGCCTCATGCCGCCGCGTTTCCTGCTTGAAAAAGCCGAGCAGCAGGTCGAGCAGATTGCAGCACCCGAAGGGGAAAAAAGTCCGTTCGGCGAGCCTGTTACGAAATTCCCTGCCAGCGTTTCCGCTGCGGATCAGGCACGTCTGCGCAAGGCGATTATTGCCGCCATCGATCATGACGTGCGACCGGCCTATCAGCGTCTGGCTGTTTTCATGAAGCAGGGCTACGCTGCCCATGGTCGCACTCAGGAGGGTGTCTGGGCACTTCCGGGAGGGGATGCGCTTTATCGCTATGATATCCGCACCCTGACCACCACAACCATGACGCCGAAGGAAATCCACCAGCTCGGGCTCGATCAGGTTGCAAAGATCGAGGGCGAGATGGGCGAGATTGCCCACAAGCTCGGCTTTTCCGATCTGGCAGCCCTGCGCGCCTCCGTGGACAAGGACCCCAAGCTCTACGCCACGTCGCGCGAGCAGATCATCGATCTCTACCGCAAGTATATCGCGCAGATGGAGCCCGCCCTCACACGCGATTTCGACAGGATCCCGACTACCAAACTGGAAGTGCGTCCCGTCGAGCGCTATCGCGAGGCCGAGGCGGCTGGCGCCGAATATCACCAGGGCACGCCCGATGGCTCACGCCCTGGCATCGTGTTCGTCAACACTGGCGATTATGCCAAGCGCGATATCTATACGATCGAGGATACAGCCTATCACGAGGGGGTGCCTGGTCATCACTTCCAGATCTCCACGGCGCAGTCCCTGCCGTTGCCGCCTTTCCGTCAGCAGGGGTTCTATAATGCCTATATTGAAGGCTGGGCGCTTTATGCCGAGGGCCTGGGCAAGGAGTTGGGCTTCTACAAGGATCTCTACAGCGATTATGGTCGCCTGAACGGGGAGCTTCTGCGTGCAGATCGTCTGGTTCTGGATACGGGTGTGCATGATCTGCACTGGACCCGCGCCCAGATGCTGGAATTCTTCCATGCGCATCCGCCCACCAGCGAGCCTGACATGCAGGCCGAGACGGATCGCTACATTGCCTGGCCCGGTCAGGCTCTGGGCTACATGCTTGGCCAGCAGACCATTCTGCGTCTGCGCGAAAAGGCGAAAACCGAGCTTGGCTCGAAATTCGACATCCGCAAATTCCACGATGTCGTGCTTTCAGGTGGTGCCCTGCCGCTGAACCTGCTCGCCGATCGCGTGGATGCCTGGATCAAGGAAGTGAAGGCCCAGAAGTAAGAGGGCAGGCGGGGGGCGCTGCCACGCCCCCCGCCAAAGGACGGACGTCCCTTGGGAACCTGATTGAGTCGAAGCGGGGATCGAAGGGCCTTGCCCCTTCGCGGGGCCGGGGCAGAGCGCTGGAATATCGGTAAAAAAAGCTCCATTCCGAATTTCTGTCGTTCCCACTGGCCTGCGAACAGGGCAGGATCATGGGGATATGTCTCTGACTTCGCCTCCCCCCGACAAGATTTCCCCCGATGATCTGGCGCAGCAGGAGCCACCGCCTGAGGTTGATCTCAAGGCGACCCGCCCGGCGCGCTTCGTTCATGGCAGTATCATGCGCCATGTCGTGGTCATGGCAGGGACAGGCGCAATCGGGCTGATGGCCGTCTTCGCGGTCGATCTGCTCAACTTCTGGTACATTTCGCATCTGCATGACCCGGCGCTGACGGCAGCCATCGGCTTTGCCGCGGCGCTTGGCTATGTGCAGGTAGCCGTCTCGATCGGCATGACGATCGGTCTCGGTGCCATTATCGGGCGGCTGATCGGAGCGCGGCGTGTCATACGGGCGCGACGTTTCGCATCGGCTTTCATGGTGGTGATGGTCGCGGTCACAGCCGTGCTTGGCAGTCTGACGGCGGTTCTGGCGTCTTTTCTGCTTACGCTGCTCGGGGCGCGGGGAGAGGCGCTGATTCAGGCGGTCGGGTTCCTCCATCTCGTCTCGCCATTCCTGCCTCTGGTCTGTTACGGCATGGCGCAGTCGGCCTTGCTGCGCTGCGTGGGTGACGCTCGTCGCTCGATGCAGGTCACGCTGGTTGGCGCTTTTGTCTCAGCCCTGCTCGATCCGATCCTTATCTTCGGGTTCCATATGGGTCTGACAGGCGCTGCCATCAGCACGATCATCTCGCGGGGGACCGTGGTGGCTTTCGGCTTTTACAGCCTGCGCAACCACCGCATGCTGGAACGGCCGCGTCTCTGGGCGATCGCGCCTGCAACGCGCCAGATCGGGGGGGTGGCCCTGCCCGCCATCGCGACCAATCTGGCCACGCCGATCGGTGGGCTTTTCACGACGCATTTCATGTCGCGATTTGGGCTGGAAGCGATTTCGGGTCAGGCAACGATTGATCGCATTGTGCCGGTTGCCTTTGCCTTTGTGTTTGCCCTGACAGGCTCTGTCGGGCCGATAATGTCGCAGAATCTGGGTGCCGGAAAGAAAGACCGTGTGCGCGAGACGCTTTATGCCTCGCTCAAGCTCACGGCTTTATGCGTGGTGTTGACCTGGGCCATTCTGGCGGCGTTCCATACCCCCATCCTGCATCTCTTCGCGTCGAAAGGGGTGGCGATACGTATCGTCACGCTGTTCTGCTGCTGGCTGGTGGCGAGCTACTTCTTCGTGGGTCTGCTATTCGTCTCGAACACGGCTTTCAACAATCTCGGCCATCCGCTTTATTCGACCGGGTTCAACTGGGGGCGGGCCACGCTGGGAACGATCCCGTTTGTGTGGATCGGCTCCTTTTATGGACCAATCGGTATTCTGGTCGGTCAGTCTCTGGGGGTTGTGATTTTCGGAAGCCTGGCAGCCTTGACGGCGTTCAGGGTGATCAAACGGATCTGAGTGCGCGAGAGCCCTCACGGGCTGTTTATCGACGTGTGACTCAAAGAACCCGATGAGCTGAAAAATTGTGTCATCTTCGTGTAAGGACGCGATATTGAATAGAAAATAACAGAGAATTGAGAAAAATAATAAATAAATACGAATAAAACCATTGATATTAATGTATAACGATAATTTCACTAAAATAGTATAATTCTATTTCTTGCAATGATATACAAATCAATTCTCTATAAGTATCTTTCTTTAGATAAAGTTGCGTATTCTCGTGGAAAAATTCACAGAACAGTCTTCTTCTCTCAACAATTTTCAGGGTTATATGTATTTTTATTGAAATAATCTGAGCCGCCTCTCCATCTGACCCAGACATCTTTTTTTTCGTCTTCGCAACAAGAAGATACGTCTATGTATTTTGTCGCACATCGTATCTTTCCTATCCACCCTTGCAGATTATACTGGGAGAATGACAAGGCGGTGCGGATGCCCGGATTTGCCGCCCCTGAAAATGCTGTGACTGAGAGTAACGATGCGAATATTGTTGACAGGTGGCTGCGGGTTCATTGGATCTGCCGTGGTCAGGTATCTAATACGTCAGACGTCTCATGAAGTGCTCAATGTGGACTGCATGACCTATGCAGCCTCAGAGGAGACGGTTGGCGAGGTGGCTGCCGATCCGCGCTATCGTCACGCTGCCGTCAATATCGTCAACGGTGTCGAGCTTCAGAAGCTTTTTGACGAATACCGTCCCGATGCCGTGATGCATCTTGCAGCAGAGAGCCATGTCGATCGCTCGATCGATGGGCCCGGTGTGTTCGTCGAGACGAATGTGACCGGGACATACGCGCTGCTCGAGGCTGCTCGCCGCTACTGGCAGACGCTTGGTGCCGAGGCGCAGAAGGCATTCCGTTTCCATCATATCTCGACTGACGAAGTGTTCGGCCATCTCGAACTCGACGATCCGCCATTCACAGAGACGACGCCTTACGACCCCCGCAGCCCGTATTCAGCGTCCAAGGCGGCTTCGGATCATCTGGTGCGCGCCTGGTATCACACCTATGGTCTGCCCACCTTCGTGACCAACACGACCAATAATTACGGTATCTGGCACTTCCCCGAGAAGCTCATCCCGCTGGTGACGATCAATGCGCTCGAGGGTAAGGAACTGCCGGTTTACGGCAAGGGCGAGAACATTCGCGACTGGCTTTTTGTCGAAGATCATGCCGAGGCGCTGGTGAAGGCTGTCGAGCGTGGTCAGCCTGGCGAAACCTATGCCATCGGCGCCCGCCAGCCGCGCACCAATCTCGATGTCGTCAAGACGATCTGCGCAGTGCTCGACGAATTGTCGCCTGATCCGGCCGGGCCGCGCGAGCGTCTGATCCGGTTTGTCACCGATCGTCCCGGTCACGATTTCCGTTATGAGATTGACCCCAGCCACGCTGTAAAGGCGCTCGACTGGAAGGCGAAGCACGATTTCGAAACGGGCATTCGTCGCACCGTTCAATGGTATCTCGACAACCGTCACTGGTGGGAAGGCATACGCGCCCGCCGCTACACCGGACAGAGACTGGGAACAAAAGCATGAGCACCGAAAACGCCAAGCCAATGAAGGGCATTCTTCTGGCCGGGGGCTCGGGTACGCGCCTGCATCCCATGACGCTGGCAACCTCGAAGCAGTTGCTTCCGGTCTATGACAAGCCGATGATCTATTATCCTCTGACCACGCTCATGCTGGCGGGGATCAAGGATATCATGATCATCAGCACGCCGCATGATCTGCCGCAGTTCAAGCGTCTGCTTGGAGACGGTTCGCAGTTTGGCGTACATTTCGAGTATCGTGAGCAGCCTTCGCCCGATGGTCTGGCGCAGGCTTTCCTGATTGCGGAAGACTGGATTGACGGGTCGCCTTGCGCGCTTGCCCTCGGCGATAACCTGATATTTGCCGATCATCTGAGCGTATTGCTGCGTGCTGCTGCGGCACGTCCCAAGGGCGCGACGGTCTTTGCCTATCAGGTGCGTGACCCCGAGCGTTATGGCGTGGTCAGTTTCGACGAGAGCGGTCGTGCGCAGCGTATCATCGAAAAGCCCAGTGAACCGGAATCGAGCTGGGCTGTGACAGGCCTCTATTTCTACGACAGCCGTGTCGTCGAATTTGCGAAGAAGGTGCAGCCGAGCCCGCGTGGCGAACTCGAGATTACCGATCTCAACCAGATGTATCTGGCAGAAGGGTCGCTTCAGGTTGATCGTCTGGGCCGTGGCTGCGCCTGGCTCGATGCCGGTATGCCGGACAGTCTCATGCAGGCAGGGCTTTTCGTTCAGACCATTCAGTCCCGTCAGGGCATGCTGGTAGGCTCACCGACCGAAGTCGCCTATCGCATGGGCTTCATTGATCGTGAGCAGCTCATTGTTCAGGGTAACGCCAAAAAGAAGACCGAACTGGGTCGTATGCTGCTGGAACTTGCGCAGCAGACCCAGTCAGGCAGAAACTAGGAGCCGGTCCCATGAAAGTCGAACGTCTCGCCATTCCTGACGTCATTCTGGTCACCCCGCAGCGTTTCAGCGATACCCGCGGGTTCTTTTCCGAAACCTATAATCATCAGAAGATGGTCGAGGCAGGAATCGATCTGACCTTCGTGCAGGACAATCAGAGCCTGTCGGTTCAGAAAGGTGTTCTGCGCGGCCTGCATTCGCAGGTAGCGCCGTTCGTTCAGGGCAAGCTCGTACGTTGCACCAAGGGCGCGATCTGGGATGTGGCCGTTGACGCACGCACCGGTTCGCCGACCTATGGGAAGTGGGTTGCTGCTGAGCTTTCCGAAGAGAACTGGTCGCAGCTCTGGGTTCCCCCCGGCTTTCTGCATGGCTTTGTCACCTTGCAGGAAAACACCGAAGTGCAGTACAAATGCACCTCCCTTTATGACAAGGCGTCCGAGCGAGCCGTCATCTGGAATTGTCCGCATCTGGCGATCGACTGGCCGATCACCGAGAGCGAAGTGGTGCTGTCTGACAAGGACAAGATTGCACCGCATTTTACCGAAGCCAAGGGATGGTTCCAGTACTGATGAGCACGGCAACGGAAAAGCACATACTCGTCACGGGTGGTCAGGGTCAGCTTGCGACCTCGCTGAAAATGCTTGGCGGTGATCGGGTCGTGGTGGTGGGCCGCCCCGCTTTCGATCTTGCCTCATCCGAGACGATGGCGACCACGCTCGATCGGGTCAAACCGTCTGTGGTCGTTAATGCCGCAGCCTGGACTGCGGTCGATCTGGCCGAGAGCGAGATCGAAGGGGCGACCATCGCCAATGAGACCGGACCGGCAGAACTGGCGCGGCTTTGTGCCGAGCGCAATATTCCACTGATCCATGTGTCCACGGATTATGTCTATGCGGGTGACAAGGGCACGCCCTATGTCGAGACCGATCCGGTCACCCCACAGACAGTCTATGGCCGCACCAAGGCTGCGGGCGAACAGGCTGTCCTGAAAGCCCAGCCGCACAGCATCGTCTTGCGCACTTCCTGGGTCTATTCGGGTCACTGCAAGAACTTTGTTCGCACCATGGTCAATGCAGGTGCGAAGAATACCCATCTCAAGGTGGTGGGCGATCAATACGGTAATCCGACCAGTTCAGATGATCTGGCAACGGCGATTCTGTCCATTTCAGATCAGGTCGAAGCCGGATGGCAGGACAAATTTGCTGGTCTCTACCATGCCAGCGGCACGGGTGAGACCAGTTGGCACGGTCTTGCAGTAGCTGCTCTTGAGGAAGCCGTCCGACATGGGCAGGCCATGCCTGTCGAGGTTGCTGCCATCCGCACGGAGGATTGGCCGACCCCGGCAAAGCGTCCTCAGGATTCCCGCCTCGATTGCAGCAGGCTCAAGCAGGTTTTCGGCATCAGCCTGCCGGAATGGCGCGATGGCGTCACCCGTGCGGTCGATGAGCATTTTGCGACCAAGCCAATCTGAACGTGTCTGTAGAGGGCAGGACGATTTTTGAAGCACCGCGTTTATACGCGGTGGGAGGAAGGGACGCCCAAAGGGCGGCACCGCCGCCCGTAGCGATCCTGCTTTCCGTCTATAACGGCGAGGCCTTTCTCAACCAGCAGCTTGACAGCTTTCTAGCGCAGACTGATGCCAATTGGTGTCTTTACTGGCGCGATGACGGGTCTCAGGATGCGTCGCGCGCCATCATGCTGTCTTTTCAGGAGCATCGTGGCCTGGGACGATGCGTCGAGATCGAGGCTGAACCGGGTAATCTCGGGGTAGCCTGTTCCTATGCCCTGCTGCTCGCCGCAGCCCCCCAGGATGCCCTCATTGCCTTCGCTGATCAGGACGATGTCTGGGTGCCGCAAAAACTTGTCTGGGCACGTGAGAAACTCGCAGGTTTGACAGGACCTGCCCTGTATTGCGCGCGTCAGTTCCTTACCGATGAAAAGCTGCAGGTATTCGGGCCATCACTGCCTCTCAGGCGTATTCCCGATTTCTATTCGGCCCTGATCCAGAATATCGCGACCGGTCATACGGTGATGCTCAACGCCGAGGCAGCGGCACTCATCCGGTCGGTTCACGCGCCGAAAGGCGTGCTCCATGACTGGTGGAGCTATGTGCTGGTGCTGGGAGCCGGGGGGCAGATTGTTTTCGATGACCGATGTGTGAGTTTTTACCGGCAGCATCGGCGTAATGCTGTGGGTGTCGAGCGGTCACTGTTCGCCAGAGGAATGCGGGCCTTGCGTCGTGGCCCCAAGGCCTTCATGGCCTTGCTCGTGGCACTGGTTGTCCGTTTGCAGGACCCTGATTGCGCCGAAGCCCTCAAGCCGGAGGCTGGTGTATTTCTGTCGCGCCTCCAGACTGTGCTTGGCGGCGGATTTGGAACACGCCTGCGTTTTCTGCTGACAGAGCGCAGCTTCATCCGTCAGCGCCCGGCCGAGACCTGGCTGTTCCGGTTCTGGTTTCTGTTTTACGGCAGCGTCAGGCTGAAATCATGACAGGTGCGGCGGAACGTATCTGACGGCTCGGCGCGCGCAGAAACCTGCTCTGTCGTAAGTGTCGCGTGCAGCGAACGGCTCATCAGATGCAAGGCACCGGTGCCGCCCCCATAACGGCCATCGCCGATAATAGGACAGCCAAGAACTGCACAATGCACGCGTGCCTGGTGGGTACGCCCCGTGAGCAACGTCAATTCCATCAGAGCCCTGCCTTGGCTGCGTGAAAGCACACGCCAGGCGGTCACGGCTTTCTGCCCATTGGCGTGGCGCGCCATGTGCCAGCCCTCTTTCGTCGCGACCTTGCGCAGCGGGGTGTCGATGACGCCTTCGTTTTCCACCGGGGCTTTTCCAACGACGGCCCAGTAGGTCTTGCGGACCTGCCCGGAGGCGAAAAGCGCCTGCGCCTCTACGAGAGCCTGCTTGCGCAATGCAATCATGAGACAGCCCGAGGTATCGGCATCAAGGCGATGGACCAGCCACGGACCATCCTTGCGTCGTGACAGAAGCGGAAACAGCGCCTCGACCGAATGCGTCGTTTTCGGGCCCGGATGAACGGGGAGCCCAGCGGGCTTGTCGATCACGATGAGACGCGGGCTCTGATACAGGATGGGATAGGGGAAATCCGACATTGGGGGAGGGGAGGATCAGTCTTCGTCGCGCTGACGGCGGGCCAGAACCTCGCGCTTGCCGACATGATTGGCCGAACTCACGATGCCTTCCTTTTCCATCTGCTCGATGATCTTGGCGGCACGATTATAGCCGATCGACAGATGGCGCTGGATGAAGGAGGTCGAGGCCTTACCTTCGCGCGTCACCAGATCGACCGCCTGATCGAAAAGGCTGGCTTCAGCATCATATCCGCCGCCATTCATGCCATTGCCGCTCGAAGAAGCGCTCCCGCCCTCGTCCTCGAGGCTGGAGATCACCTCATCATTATAGATCGGCTCGCCCTTGCTGCGCAGGTCTGCCACGACATCCTCGACTTCGCTGTCTGTCACGAAGGGGCCATGCACGCGGGTAATGCGCGCAGCACCCTGCATGTAAAGCATGTCGCCCTGGCCAAGCAGCTGCTCGGCGCCCTGCTCGCCCAGAATGGTGCGGCTGTCGAACTTGCTGATGACCTGGAAGGAGATACGTGTCGGGAAATTGGCCTTGATGGTGCCGGTGATCACATCGACTGAAGGACGCTGGGTCGCCATGATGACGTGAATGCCTGCGGCTCGCGCCTTCTGCGCCAGACGCTGTACGGCGGCTTCGATTTCCTTGCCTGCGACCATCATCAGATCGGCCATTTCGTCGATCACCACCACGATATGCGGCATGGTTTCGAGCGCGAGCTGTTGCTCATCGAAAACAGGCTGGCCCGTTTCGGGGTCAAACCCCGTCTGCACACGACGCGTCACCAGCTCACCCGTCGAGCGCACCTGACGCACGCGCTGGTTATAACCCGTGATATTGCGCACCTGCAGATGGGCCATGGAGCGATAGCGTTTGTCCATCTCGCGCACGGTCCATTTGAGCGCGGCAACGGCCTTGTTCGGTTCGGTTACGACCGGCGTCAGCAGATGCGGGATACCGTCATAGATCGAAAGTTCGAGAATTTTCGGGTCAATCATGATCAGGCGGCATTCTTCCGGCGTCAGCCGGTAGAGCAGCGACAGGATCATGGCATTCACGCCAACCGATTTGCCCGAACCCGTGGTGCCGGCGATCAGCAGATGCGGCATCTTGGCGAGATCGGCATAGACCGGGTTGCCTGCAATATCCTTGCCGAGTGCCAGACGAAGCTGCGCACCGGGTTCGAGGAACTCGGGCGTGTCGAGCAGTTCGGAGAAATAGACGGTCTCGCGTGAGGCGTTCGGCACCTCGATGCCGATGACATTACGCCCCGGCACGGTTGCGATACGCACGCTCAGCACCGAAAGCGATCGTGCAATGTCATCGGCCAGACCGATCACACGGGCCGAACGGATGCCCGGCGCCGGTTCCAGCTCATAAAGCGTGACCACGGGCCCGGCATGGATGTCGCCGATCTGCCCCTGTACGCCGTAATCAGACAGAACCTGTTCCAGCAGGCGCGCATTGGCCTGCAGCACCTCATTGGAGGGGCCGCTGCCACCATGGGCCGGCGCCTTGCGGAGCAGGCCGAGCGAGGGCGGCTGCCAGCCCGCGCTTTCCCAGCCCTGACGTGCGGCAGCAGCGGGTTGTTCATGGCTGGGGCGCTCTGTGCGGGCACGTCCGAACCCGAAAAATCCGCGCTTGGGCTCCTCTTGCGGCTGAGGTCTTGGGGCCGGTTCCTCCGCATAAGGCGTGGCGTCTTCGATCTCGGCATAACGCGTCACGGCCGCCGGGCGGGGGCCGCTTTCCTGATCGCGGGCGATCTGTGCCAGCTGCATGGCATAGGGATTGGCAGGTGCAGAGGGCTCGGCCACGGGGGACGTCTGGGTGCGCGCCTGTGAGCTCTGCGTTTGGGTATTCTGCGTCTGGGTGTTCGCAAGGGCCGGCAGCGCTTCGTCGATCTTCTCCGGAGGCTGGAGCCATCCTGTGTTGGCCGGGATGAAGGGCTGGCGCGCCGTTTCGCTGGCCTGTCTGGGCGAGGGGTAGGGATGCTCATGGCGATAGGCATTCGCCTCGATCGGCTCGTAGCTGCTCCAGTCAGGGGGTGTTGTCTGACGGGCGCGATTGCCCATGCGGCGCGCCAGATGTTCCGATCCCTTGCCCACGGAGCGGGCGCCCCTGAACAGGGCGCGCCACTCACTACGGCGCAGACCAACCGCAAGCGGAATAAGAAGGACTGTCAGAAGCAGGCCGAGCAGGGAAAAAATTACGCCGCCCGCCCGGCCGAGCGTCGCCCGCCCGGTTGCGACCAGATGATCGGCCAGAACGAGCCCCAGCTGTCCGCCAAGCCCAGCCCGCGAAGGCCAGCTTGTGGTCAGAACCGGCATCAGAACCTGCAGGGTGGCGATAAGCGCCGCCGCAACCGGCAGCAGGCACAGAAAGGCTATAAAGCGCAGGATGGGCACGCTGAGCGCATGATGGCGCACGATCTGCCACGCCCAGCACAGCATGACGATAATCGGCAGCGCGCTGGCCAGGCCAAGCCATTGCACCAGCCCATCGGCAAGGGTTGCTCCGGGTTGCCCCAGAAGGTTGGTGGGTACAGCCGTGGTCGCGGTATCAAAAGACGGGTCCTGCGGATTATAGCTCCACAGGGCGACACCGAGCGCAAGCGCAAGAGCAAGCAGGACAAACCCGCCAAGCTCCGTCAACCGGTCATGCAACTGGCTGCGTAGTCTGGGCGAGGCGTTGGCGGGTGAGAGCCAGCGGCTGAACAAAGCCAAATTCACATCTTCCTGTGCTTGCGCAATTCGTTGCACCCCGCACATGGGGCGTCGAGCATCGTCTGAAACTATACCTGTCGTATGGCAGAACTATAGCGGAACAACGCGGCGAGACGAGAGCAAAAAAGGACAGATTTCCGCCAATCTCGTGTCATGCGGGGCTCGGCCCCGCTCCTCGCTAAAAGACGGTCGTCCTTTGGCAAACCTGATTGATTAAACTGGGGATCGAGGGGGGGGGCTTGTCCCTCCGCAGGTCAAGGGCGGAGCTCCGGGATCACGAAGCCCGCCAGATCCTGACCTGAGCGACACCGAAGCGACGCTCGGTCAGAAGGGGGAGATCGACAGCGAGTTCGTCTTTGACGGCAGTTTCGGCCACGATAACGGCACCGGGCGCGATCCAGCCCGAGCGGGTCAGGGCCTTGAGGGCAGCGGGCACCAGGTCTTTGCCATAAGGCGGGTCAAGGAAGACGAGCGTGCAGGGGCGAGAGGCGCGCGGTGCGCGGGTCACATCGCATGTCAGCACCGAGAGGTCACGATCATCAAAGCGGCAGGCGCGGATATTGGCCGAGATCACGGCGCGGGCGCTACGGTCCTGCTCCATGAAAATGGCCGAAGCTGCGCCGCGGGAGAGAGCCTCAAGACCAAGAGCACCTGTGCCAGCGAAAGCATCAAGCACGTGGGCTTCATGCAGAAAATCCGCTCCCGCCCAGGGGGCGTGGGCCAGCATGTCGAAAACGGCCTGACGGGCGCGGTCGGAGGTGGGGCGGGTGGTTTCGCCCCGAGGGGATTGAAGGGCGACGCCTTTGCGCTCACCGCCGACGATACGCATTATTCTTCTTCGGCTTCAGGGCTGGCGATGTCGGGGGTCTTGTCTTTCACGACACGGCGAACACGACGCGGGGCAGCGGCGAGTCCGGGAACCTGTTCGCGCAGGATCTTGCCCTGAACCTCTTCAATCTCGCGCTTCTGCAGCGTGCCGAGCTGGAATGGGCCGTAGGAAACGCGGATCAGACGGCTGACATGCAGATTGAGCCCCATCATGACGCGGCGGATTTCGCGGTTCTTGCCTTCCTGAAGGCTGACAGTCAGCCAGGCATTATCGCCTTTCTGCGAGTCCAGACCGGCTTCGATGGGGCCGTAGCGCACGCCTTCGAATTCCGAGCCGTTGGCCAGAGCGGCCAGCTTGCGCTCGTCCACCACGCCGAACACGCGCACGCGATAGCGGCGGATCCAGGAATTCGAGGGCAGCTCGAGGCGCCGGGCCAGTTCACCGTCATTGGTGAGCAGGAGCAGCCCTTCGGAATTGATATCGAGACGCCCGACGCTCACCACACGGGGCATGCCCTCGGGCAGGGAGTCGAACACGGTGGGACGGCCCTGGGGGTCGCGATGGGTGGTCATCAGCCCGTCGGGCTTGTGATAACGCCAGACGCGTGTGTGTTCCTTGTTGCCGATCACCTTGCCGTCGAGCTGGATGATATCGCCATCCTGCACGAAGGTGGCGGGATGCTCGACCGAAGAGCCGTTCATGCGAATGCGCCCGGCTTCGATCATGCGCTCAATGTCGCGTCGGCTGCCTACGCCAGCGCGGGCCATCCATTTGGCGATGCGCTCGCCCTTTTGTTCTTCGGTCATGCTCGTCAGTCCTGTGGTGTCGCGTGTCGGGCGGCGTTGATGAATTCAGCCAATAGACGCGCGTCTCCCGGATCGATAGCGAATTCCGGGTGCCACTGCACCCCCAGACGAAAAATTCCGTCATCCGTCTCGATTGCCTCGATCAGACCATCGGGCGCGTAAGCGCTTGTCACAAGACTTCCTGCATCGCGTACACCCTGGTGATGCGATGAATTGACGCGCATCCCTGTTGCCCCCGTGCAGCGCGAGAGCAGCGTGCCGGGTAGAATGGTCACCTCATGCCCGGCCTCGTCGCGCGGGTTGGGCTGTTCGTGGGCAATCGGGCCGGGGGCCTGTTCGGGCAGGTGCTGAAACAGCGAGCCCCCCCAGGCAATGGCCATGAGCTGCATGCCGCCACAGATTCCAAGCACGGGCAGATCCCTGCTGCGAGCGGCGGTCAGATAGGCAAGCTCGGCATCGGTGCGACCGGGTTTGAGCGTGGTGCGGGGATGTGGTGCCTCGTCGTAAAGTGCCGGATTGGGGTCGAAAGCCCCTCCTGTCACGACCAGACCGTCGAGACGGGCCATCAGTGCTGCGGCAAGTGCGGGGTCATGGGGCAATCCGACGGGCAGCCCCCCGGCGGTCGCGATTGCGCTGAAATAATTCTGGCGCAGCGCGTGGTAGGGCCAGCGCGAAAATTCCTGGGGGCCGCCCGGTTCGATATCGAGCGTGAGACCGATGAGAGGTGCGCGTGTCATGGCAACGATGTAAACAGGGTTTTGAGCAAACAGAAAGCGCCTGTGTGTCGATCACCCTGGCATCTGTCGCTCATACGTCTCTGAGTGGGAGAAGCCGTGCCCGAAGAATTCCCGCAAAACGAGCCTGATTTTCAGGCAGGAAACGAACAGGCTGACAGAGACAGGTCTGGCCAGATCGGCATGGAACTGGCCCTCGCGGCCGCGCATGAAGCCGCATCCCGTGGCGAGGTGCCGGTGGGTGCCGTCGTGCTGGCGCCGGATGGTCGCGAGATTGCCCGGGCATCCAATGAGGTCGAAGCGCGTCAGGACCCTAGTGCCCATGCGGAAATTCTGGCCATGCGGGCGGCGACTGCTGCACTTGGCACACGCTCTCTGGCCGGATGCACGCTGGTGGTCACGCTTGAACCCTGCCCCATGTGTGCGTCGGCCATGGTGCATTTCCGGCTCGGGAAGGTGATCTTTGGCGCTTACGACCCCAAGGGCGGAGGGGTCGATCACGGGCCACGTATTTTTGAGCAGCCCGCCTGTCTGCACCGGCCTGAAGTGATAGGGGGGGTCTGCGAGCAGGAAAATGCCCGAATACTGAGGGATTTTTTCATAACATTGCGGGAAACACGCGATTCCTGAAACGGATTACCACGTTTTTACGCGCGCCTATTCTGGACGAACCGGAAGCGACTTCATAAGTTTCTCTTACCACCCCGCACCTGATGGGTGCCAAAGCTGGAAAGATCATGACTGACGCCATGCCTGTTCGTTTGACGCCTTCACGAAAGCTCCGCCCGCTGGCTCTGGTTGCAGCTACCGCACTCTCCCTCGGGGTTGGCATCACGTCACCCGCCTGGGCTGAGGGGCCGATCACGCCGCAGACCCAGCTCCAGACGCTGCCAAATTTCGTCAATCTGGTGAAGCAGGTGAAGCCTGCCGTTGTCTCCATCACTTCCCATATCCGTGCCGATGTGGCCGAGCAGGAAGAAGGTGGCGGGGGCGGGGGCCAGCAGATGCCTTTCCCCTTCCCCTTCCCGTTCCAGATGGCCCCGCAGCAGCAGCCGACGCATCGCACGGTCGAGGCGCGCGGTTCGGGCTTTATCATTTCCAACGACGGTTACATCGTCACCAACAACCACGTGGTGAATGGCGCAACCAAGGTGTCGGTGACGCTTGACGATGGCACGACCCTGCCCGCCAAGATTGTCGGTCGTGACCCCAAGACCGATGTTGCCCTGCTCAAGATCAAGCCGAATGGCAAGCTGCCGTTCATCGAGCTTGGCGATTCTGACAATGTTCAGCCCGGCGAATGGGTTGTGGCCGTCGGCAATCCGTTCGGGCTTGGTGGCACGGTAACGGCCGGTATCGTCTCGGCACGCGGGCGTGATCTCAATGCCGGTCCCTATGATGATTTCATCCAGATCGATGCGCCGATCAATCACGGCAATTCCGGTGGTCCGCTCTTCAGCCAGAACGGCAAGGTGATCGGCATGAATGCCGCCATCATCTCGCCTTCGGGCGGTTCGATCGGTATCGGCTTCGCCATTCCGTCGAACACGGTCAAGAGCGTGGTGGATCAGCTTCGCACGTCGGGTCATGTGACACGCGGCTATCTGGGTGTGCTGATGCAGCGCATCTCGCCGACCCTCGCCCAGGCGCTCAATCTCAAGCCCAGCGAGCCGGGGGCACCGCCAGAAGGCGCGCTGGTAGCGCAGGTGACGCCGGGCGGTCCCGCCGACAAGGCCGGGCTGAAGAGCGGCGATGTGGTCACCGCGCTCAACGGCGCCAAGATCAAGAGCGTGCATGATCTGGTTGTCCATACCGTCTCGATGAAGCCCGGCACCGATGCCACGCTGAACATTCTGCGCGATGGCAAGCCACAGACCATCACGGCCAAGATCGGCAATATGCCGAAAGACGGTGAAGGTCAGGATGCGTCTTCCGGTGATGACAGCAGCCAGTCGGGCAGCGGCAAGATCGGCATTTCGCTCGCGCCGCTTTCCCGTGACATGCGTCAGCAGCTTGGTGTCGACGATACCGTCAAGGGCGCAGTGATCAGCCAGATCGCGCCGGGTTCGCCCGCAGAACAGGCCGGTGTGCGCCCCGGTGACATCATTCAGGCAGTGGGCAATACGGCGGTTGATAACCCCCGCGCTGTGCTGACCGCCGTGCGCGGCGTCATGAAGAACAAGCAGCCGATCCTGCTGCGTGTCCTGCGTGACGGCCAGCTGATTTTCGTGGCCATCGCGCCTGCTGGCAGCGATACAGATGATGATGGCAGCGACGACGCCAACTGATTTCGACCGATCTTCCGCTTTGCCGGGAGAATGATAGCAGAAAGGGGCAGGGTTCACGGACCCTGCCCCTTTTTTGCGTGAAGAGACCCCAACCTGCCGGGCAAGGTTTGCGGCGTCCGCCGCGCTGCGGCACAGTGGCGCCATGACCCGTATCTTCATTGATTCCGATGCCTGCCCGGTCAAAGATGAAATCTATCGCGTAGCCGGGCGCTATGGGCTGCATGTGTTCGTTGTGGCCAATCGCATGATCGCCCTGCCGGACTCGCCTTTGATCGAACGTGTTGTGGTCGATGCGGGCCCGGATTTGGCCGATGACTGGATTGCCGAACATTCGGTCGAAAACGATATCGTGATCACAGCCGATATTCCGCTGGCAGCCCGCTGTGTCGAGAAGGGTGTGCATGTGCTCGAGCCCAAAGGCCGTGTGCTTGATGGCGATGCCATCGGTATGGCGCTTGCCATGCGCAATCTCATGACCGATCTGCGCTCGGCAGGCATGATGACGCCGGGTGGCGCCTCATTCGGCAAAGCCGACCGCTCCCGCTTTCTCTCTGCGCTCGACACGCTGGTGAACAAGGCCCGTAAACCCCGTCTGCGCCCTATGATCCTGCCACCCGCATAGGCATCGCGCAGGCGAAGAATGTCTCAGGGGCTCTACACAGAGTGATTTCCTTCCCGGCTTTCCCATTAGATATCGTGCGCGCGTGACACGCGCTCACGGATGGCGGGGCAGCAGGAGAGTGAGGAATGAGGAAACTGTCGTTCTGGCAAGCTGGTCAGTTGATGCAGCAGAGCTTCGAGTTACGGTTTCTGAAGCGCGCAGACGTCATGATCCTCATCGGTGTTCTGATGGCAGGAGACTGTCTGATTGAGGCAGTCAGGCAGACAGGGTCATCCGCCGGGGGGCTGATTGATGGTGCCCTGCGTCATCCAACCCTGCACGTCCTGAGCAGTCTCGACATGATTGCGATGTGGTTTCTGACGCTGACCGTTACCCGTGCATGGCTCACGCCATGGCGAGGTATTGCCTTGTGGCGGCTGGATAGGGGCGGGTTGCAGTCCCTGGGTGTCAATGCGGTTATTCAGGCGTTCCCTGCCGGGTTGACCCTTCTGGCAGCGTCTGGGGCCAACGATTATCTGAGTGGAAGCGCGGCCTTCACGACGAAAGCAGCAGGAATAAGCCTCCTATGTGCGCTGTGCCTGTTCTGGATATGGCTGGCCGTACGGTGTTTCGCCATGAGCTACCTCGCCTGGGAAAGCGGAAATGCGGGTTTTCAAATCCGTCGAAGTTACGAGGCGATGAAAGGGCATGTCTGGAGCTACATCTTCTGGGGCGGTGTCCTGGCGATTCCCTTCGCTCTGGTAATAGTTCTCCTGCAGAAGACGGCCACCTTTACTGCGCCCGGCTCATATCTGATGTGGGGAAGCCTTTTGGTGGCGAACCTGATTGCGGCTGCAAACCACGTTGTGTTTCGCAGTTTCGATCTGCGATTTTTCCAGGCATTGCAACTCGACCAGCCCGTAAAATCAGAGACAGGCAATCTTTTCGGGTCGTACTGACAGGCAAAAGGAAAGATGGCCAAATTCTTACCAGCGTGTCATGTTTCCTGCGACTGATCGAAGCGATTCTGCTCTTGCCTGCTGGTACTGAGCGCGATGCGCCTCGATCGAGATTTTTTTGCTGACGCTCATTCATCCGGAAATGACCGACACCATGAACGCTTCTCTCTCCCAGACCTCCCTCCAGACGGCAACCGAGACAGCCCCCGATGCCCTTCTGGCCTCAATGTTGCTTGAAGCCCGACGTACCAACAAGCCGCTGCAGACTGTTCCCGAGACCATTGTGCCCATCAATCCAAAAGCCGCCTATGCCGTGCAGGATGTCGTGGCTCTCGCGCTGAGTGAATCCGGCAAGGGTGAGATCGTCGGGTGGAAAGTGGGTGCGGCTACGCCCACCGCCCTGCCTTCCTGCGCGCCGCTGCATCGGGCCACGGTCTTCGAAAGCGGGCAGGATCTTTCGCCATCCTTCTGTCGCTTCCACGGTGTCGAGGCCGAGATCGCCTATTCGTTCAGGAGCGATCTGTCAGCGCGGGCAGAGCCCTGGACGAAGGAAGAGGTGGCCGACGCGATCGGGGCCATCCATGGCGCGATCGAGTTGCTCGATACGCGCTTCGTAACCCCGAATTCGCAGCATAACCTGTCGCATCTGGCCGATCAGGGCAGCCATGGCGTGCTGGTTGTCGGGCGTGGCGTGACTTCATGGCGTGATTTCTCCCCGACCACCCTGCCCATGACCATGCTGGTCAATGGCGAAAAGCGATACGACCAGCAGGGGGGCAACAAGGCTGGCGATCCATTGCGTCTGCTTACCTGGCTGGCCAATCATGCCATTGAGCGCGGTCGCCCGCTGCGTGCAGGCGATGTCGTGACCACAGGCTCGACCATGGGCACGCTGTTCCTCGATGACCCGGCCGAAATCTGCGTTTCTTTCGAGGGGCTGTTTCCTGTCGAGGCACGGCTGGGGGCGCCGTTTCGGCTCTGAACCTGGTACGATCTGAAGGATACGGGGCGCTTCGTCACAAGGGTATAACGGCAAGGTGATGAGCGTCCCGGCGGCGTTCTTCCTAGGGTCGAAAGCTCTGTAATCCGCAAGATGGACGAGTCATGGCCAGCAAGACCGATATCCTCATGATCGACCCCATGCCTGAGAGCTTCAACGAGCAGCTCGGCACGCCTTTTCGCCTGCATCAGTTTATCTCGATCGAGGCGCTGGGGCCTCTGGCAGAGCGGATTGAGGGGGTAACGACAGGCGGTGGCAGCGGTCTGCCTCGGGCCATCATGGACCGCCTGCCCAATCTCAAGGTCATCTCCGTCAATGGGGTCGGTATCGACAAGATCGATCTCGATGAGTGCGGGCGCCGGGGTATTCGTCTTGCGACAGCTCAGGGCGTGCTGAGCGATGACGTGGCCGACATGGCCATCGGGCTGATGCTCGATGTGGTGCGCGGCATTTCCTGCAATGACCGTTTTGTGCGTGCCGGGAAATGGGGGCATGAACCCGTCGTCAACTCATGGACGATCAAGGGTAAGAAGCTCGGCATTGCGGGGTTTGGCCATATCGGCAAAGCTGTGGCCAAACGTGCGGCGTCTTTCGATATGGCGATTGCCTATTTCAGCTCACGTCAGCAGACCGATACGCCTCAATATCCGTTCTATCCGGAATTACGTGTGCTGGCCGATTGGGCCGATGTGCTGGTGCTCTGCGTGTCAGGGGGCGCACGGTCCTTTCATATGGTCGATCGCAGCATTCTTGAGGCGTTGGGCCCGAAGGGCTTTCTGATCAATGTGGCGCGTGGCTCGGTCGTTGACGAAGAGGCGCTGATCGAGGCCTTGCGCGACAACACGATACGAGGCGCCGGGCTCGATGTGTTTGCCAATGAGCCTCACGTGCCCGAGGCATTCTATGGTCTCGACAACGTGGTTCTGCAGTCTCATCGCGCGACCTCGACTGTCGAGACCCGTCAGGCCATGGGGCGGCTCGTTTTCGATAATCTCGCGGCCTTCTTCCAGGGCAAGCCCCTGTTGACCCCCGTGCTCTGACTGGGGGTTTTCGATGGGATCGCGCTGCCAGACAGCGCGATCTCAGCGCTTTTCCTTCACGCTGGTCTGCCCTTCGCGGAAGCGATCGAAATGCAGGTTCAGTCCAGGACGGGTCACCTGCGAACGGGCAGGCAGCAGAAAGACGCGGTGGTTCGGATAATCGAACAACACGATGTGCGACTGGAAGAAATCAACCCCCAGCAGCCCAACGCCCAGATCGCGCTGGGTAAAGACAGGCATATTATCGAGGGATTCCTGACCAATACGGAATGTCCCGAGCTTTGTTCCACGAAGTCTGGAGTGGAGATCGCCAAAGAGCGCAACGGTCGGGTGCTGCGCGTCATCGGCAGAATCCCCGGGGGCAGGTCTGTTCAGCCAGCGTTCTGGCAGGGTGGTGACTGGAACATCTGAATCGAGTGACAGCTCACGTTCCTTGCCCTCGATCAGACCCATTATGGTGTCATTGCCCGTAAGAGGCAGGGCCTGCGCGCCAGTACCGATAAAACCTGCCTGTGCATTGCTGCAGGCAGCATCCTGACGGAAGCGGATGAGGCCGAAAACGCCGTGAGGCATGTCGAGCAGCAAGGCGAGACGGTTGAAGAAAGTGCTGCCGATCGTACCGATCAGAGGGCGCGTGCCGATATGCTGCATCGGGTAGTCAATGAGCTGGATCATGTCCGGGGTTTGCAGATCGAGCCCGCCAAGCGTGAGCGTTCCGGCCTTGATGACAGGGCGGCTCTCGCTATGTTCCCGGTTGGTCAGGATGATATGTGTCCGACGGGTATCGTCGATGTCGAACCCTTCCATATCTCCCACATAGAGAACATCGAAACCGCTCGAGAAATAGAGGGCGATTTCCTTCCCGCCCAGCGTAGCGGGCAGGATGGGTGAGTCTCCCTTCCCGCCCAGAAGCGGTATGGAAACCGCGCCATCGATACAATCGGGGGTCGACTGCGCCAGAGCGTCGTGCATCCAGAATGCGCTCAGGGTCGCGACAAGAGCGCCGACCCGGCATGCGGCTTTCATCGAAGCTGGCTGTCCTTGCTGCCTCGACGATTGATACCGGTAAAGACGGGGCGGCTGTCACGCGCGCCCTGGCAGGCAACGCATAGTTTCACGCCTGGCACAGCCTGTCGTCGCGCCAGGGGGATGGGCTCGTCACATTCGATGCATTCCTCGGCGCTCTCGCCTTTTGGCATGGCGTGGCGCGCGCGATTGACGGCATCGGCAATCGTATCGTCGATCTGGTCCTGAACGGCTCCATCGGGAGCCCAGCCGGTCGCCATGAGCATATCCTCCCTTATCGTGACAGCCTTTGAATATGGCGATGGCGGGGCCGTGATAAAAGGGGGAGGAAGGGCTGGCATCTTCCGTCTCCCCATATGGAGGCAGGGTTTTCACGTGTCATCGAGTCATGCACTGAACCCTTGAGCCGTGGCGTCGTTCACGGGAAAGCGAGGCCGGACGAAACGAGGCGGGGCAGATGGGTCAATCAGGTGAAGGGCAGAGCGGCAGCAGTACGGTCACCCTGCTTCCGGTGCAGGCCCTGCTCGACCCGGCACAGGCAGCCGCCCATCTCGGGCTGGCGCCAGGGCTTTTCCGCGCACTGGATTTTTTCCGCTGTGGCCCGTCAAAGCTGAAACTGCGTGGCAAGATTTTCTATCGCCGTGCTGAACTCGATACATTGCGACAGGACTGGTGCGCTGCGGTTCAGGTCCGTGCGGAAGACCGTCTTGCGGTGCGATCCGACACGCAGAGGCGTGACAACACCAGCAGCGAGGAGGCGGCGCTCGACCCGTTGATGCGCCTCCTGGCGCTGCGCGCCATACGCCATCGCATCGTCATCTCCATCTTCTGGACGATGGGCATCATCGGTGGCGCAATCTGCCTCATTCTCTACTGAAACAGCTCATAGGGCCTGCTGACACCCCATCTGACACTTCAAGGATTTTCCTAATGCGCACGCGCCTTTTTGCTTCGACCCTGATCGGCTCTCTCACCTGCAATGCAGCCCTCCTGGCACTCGCGCGCAAACGCGGGTTCAGTGCGGCTCAGGGGGTCAATTGCACAGCCCATTGGCTTGTCGGGCCTGAGGCCGCTGATATCCGGGATTTTGATCTGAAACATAGCGGGACCGGCATCGCGACGAATATCGCTGCCCTGCTGTTCTGGTCCGTGTTCTACGATCTGGCACTGGGCAGAAAGCCCGGTCGTATCAGGGCGGTGCTTGTGACCCTTGCCCTGGGGCCAGTGGCGGCTCTTGCCGATTACAAGGCAACGCCCAAGCGGTTCACCCCTGGCTGGGAGCTGGTATTTTCAAAAAAGGAAATGGGGCTGGTCTATGCCGCTATGGTGGCAGGTATGGCGCTTGGGGCCAGACGCGCCCGCTAAGCCTGTCTCGGCATGGGGAGACAGGTTTTTTCCTATCCTGTAGTGCCCCGGTCAGCACGCTGACCGGGGGGGAAAGGTGCCTGATGAAGGATCAGGCTGTGCCGCCGATCGTGAGGCCCGCCAGCTTCAGAGTCGGCTGGCCCACACCGACAGGCACGCCCTGACCGGCCTTGCCGCAGGTGCCGATACCAGGGTCGAGCGCCACGTCCTGACCGATCATCGAGATCTTGTTCATGGCATCGAAGCCATTGCCGATGAGCGTGGCCCCCTTGACCGGGCGCGTCACCTTCCCGTCTTCGATCAGATAGGCTTCCGACATGGCAAAAACGAATTTGCCGGAGGTGATGTCGACCTGCCCGCCACCGAAATCGACTGCATAAAGGCCGCGCTTCGTCGAGCGGATCATTTCCTCTGTCGTGGCCTCTCCGCCGAGCATCAGCGTGTTGGTCATGCGCGGCAGGGGAACATGCGCGTAGGACTGGCGGCGACCATTGCCGGTGGGTGCCACGCCCATAAGGCGGGCATTGAGCCGGTCCTGGATGAAGCCGCGAAGGATACCATCCTCGATCATGACGGTTCGGCCTGAGGGCGTGCCCTCATCATCGATGGTCAGTGAGCCGCGCCCCTCTGCCAGTGTTCCGTCATCGACTACGGTGACACCGGGGGCGGCGACACGCTTGCCGACCATGTCGCTGAAACTGGACGTCCCCTTGCGGTTGAAATCGCCCTCAAGCCCGTGACCGACGGCCTCATGCAGCAGGATGCCCGGCCAGCCCGGGCCCAGCACCACATCCATTTCTCCAGCCGGCGCCGGGCTGGCTTCCAGACTGACCCTGGCGCGGCGCACCGCCTCATCGACGGCTTCCTGCCAGGTTTCACGGCCCAGAAGACGCGACAGCATATAGCGCCCGCCCATGCCCCGGCTGCCGCTCTCGCGACGCCCGTCACGCTCGAGCACGACCGAGACGTTCAGACGCACAAGCGGGCGCAGATCGGCGGTGCGGAAACCTGAATCGCGCATGATCTGTACGGCCTGCCACTCAGTGGCGATACTGGCCGAGACCTGAACCACTTCAGGGCCGATCCCGCGGGCATAGGCATCGATCTCGCCCAGAACGGCGGCGCGTGCAGCAAAGTCGGTATCGCTCAGCGGGCTTTCCGGTGCGTAAAGGCGGCGATTGGTCGCGTGCGGAGGCGCCGACAGCGTGCCACTGCGCCCCTGTCGCACAACGGAGACGGCACCGGCTGCACGCTCGAGGGCGCTTTTGCTGATCTCGTCGGAATGGGCAAAGCCGGTCTCGGGGCCGATGACAGAACGCAGGCCAAAACCGGAGGACGTATCGAAGCTTGCCGACCGGATGACGCCATCATCCAGCACGATGGATTCGCTCTCCCGATATTCGAGAAAAAGCTCGCCATCCTCGATGCCGTCGAGTGATTTCGTGACGATCTTTTCCGCCTCGTCGCGCGTCAGCGTGCTGTCGGCACGCTCGAAAAACAGGCGATCCGTGACGGCGAGGGCGGAGAGGGGCGCATCTTCGGCGTATATCGGCATGGGTACGAAAAGCTCCTTCTTGAACCCAGACACATGGCGCGTCCTGCCGATGAATGCGAGGGGAAAGCCGCACGGAGACGGAAAAATACGGGATTCAGCGGGCAAGACGCGCATTCAGCGCGATAAAGACCAGCAGAGCGGCAAGCAGCAGGAAGGCGACAGAGAGGCTGCTGACATGAGCCACGGCGCCCACGAGGGCAGGCCCGGCCAGAATGCCCGCATAGCCCATTGTGGTGATGGCAGCGACGGCAGCATTGACCTTCATGACCGACTGTCTGCCAGTGGCGGCATAAAGAACAGGGACGATATTGGCACAGCCCAGCCCGATCAGAACAAACCCGCCAAGCAGAAGGGGCGCATTGGGGCCATACACCACCAGGGCGAAGCCAAGAGCGGCACAGAGGCTGCCCCCTGCCATGATAAGGGCTGGCCCGGCTTTCGCCACCACATGGTCGCCTGTCAGGCGCCCGAAGGTCATGGCCGTAGCAAAAACGGCGTATCCCCATCCCGGGGCGATACCAAAGCCGACGCGTTCACCCGAGAGATAGACCCCGCCCCAATCGAGCACGGCGCCTTCAGCCAGAAAGGCGATGCATGTCAGCAGGCCTAGCAGCCAGACGATGCCCCGAGGCAGGCCGAAACCCGCCCCGCCGCCGGGTTCCGCATGGTTCAGCAAGCCGCGCCAGGCGGCACCGAACAGACCGATTATTCCCAGCTCGCCAATCAGCACGCTCACCCAGGGCTGCGCCTGCACCAGAGTCAGAATCTGTGGCCCCGCCGCACCAATTGCACCGCCAATGCTGAAAAAGGCGTGAAATCCCGAGAGCATCGGCCTGCCGCTCAGTTTTTCAACATCGATGGCCTGAATGTTCATGGCGGTCTCGACAGCCCCCAGCCCCATGCCAAGGCCAAAGACGGACGCAGCCAGAAGCGGCACGTCATGCAGCAGGGCGAGAGGCATGAGCAGCGTACCGGCGAGGGCCAGTCCGCCTGTCGCGACAATACGACAGCCCCAGCGGCCGACCCATTGCCCTGCCAGAGGCATGCCGATGATCGACCCGATACCAAGGCAGAGCAGCAGCAGGCCGAGCGCACCATCATTCAGGGCGGCATGCCGCTTTACGACAGGCACGAGGCAGGACCAGAGCGCCGACACGACTCCGACCAGAAAAAAGACGGCGCGAGTACTGTTTTGCAACCTCTGCACAGCTGTCCTGTTCATCCGGGAGTCCCTTTTTCTGGCGTTTCTGGCGTCGAGGGGGAGGAGAGCGCCACAAAACCTCACGGGGCTCGAGTCACATCTATGACAGGATGCTGCCTCAAACCCGTGCTCAGAGAAAGAAAGCCCGCGCGTATCGGGCCGGATTTCAAGGAGACCGCATGACGAGACACCGTCTTTCTTTCTCTCATGTCCTGCTTCTGGGCGTTTCGCTGGTGATAACCGGCGCTGCAGCCGGGCATGGCATGGCGCTGGCATCCGAACAGGGGGCGGAATCCGGGCAGAGTACGCCCGCAGCCCCTCCGGCGGCTTCCACTCCGCCCGAAACTTCTCCTGCAGCCGCGCCATCCCCGACAGGATCGACCGGCGCACCCTCGGCGTCGCGGGAGACCGTGGCGAGCGAGGCAGCGCAGTCTCTTCATGTTCCTTCGGTGCCGCAGGATTTGCGCTCGCCATCCATCGCGATGGGCGGTCTCTTTGCGGCCATTGGCGGGGCGCATCTGGCGCCCGATTTCAAGACGATTGCTGATTCACGCCCCGATGAGGCACCGTCGAAGCTGCTTCAGGACTGGGAGGCCCAGCGACAGCATCCGGGGTTCAGCATCAAGGCTTTCTACGCCCAGCATTTCTCCCCGCCTCTGCGTCGCGATGTGTCCTATCGGCGCAAGGCAGACGAAAATATCTATGACTATATCCAGGGGATGTGGGGCGTCCTGACCCGTCAGCCTGACAAGCCGATGTCGTATTCGTCTCTGCTGCCTCTGCCCTATGCCTATGTCGTGCCGGGAGGGCGCTTCTCGGAGCTCTATTACTGGGACACCTATTTCACCATGATCGGTCTTTACGAGACCGGGCAATGGGATCTGCTGCGTGGCATGGTGAAGGATATGGCGTCGCTGATCGACCGCTATGGCCATATCCCTAACGGGACGCGCACCTATTATCTCAGCCGGTCCGAACCGCCCTTCTTCTCGCTCATGGTCGATCTTCTTGCCCAGCATGACGGTCAGGGTGCCTATCGAACCCTCCTGCCCGAACTGCAGAAGGAATATGATTACTGGATGGATGGTGCCGACGCGCTCAAGCCGGGGCAGGCCTATCGTCATCTGGTGCGTCTATCTGACGGCACGCTGCTTCTGCGACACTGGGATGATCTCGATACCCCGAGGGATGAGAGCTATCCCGAGGATGTCGCGACCGCCGCGCGCGCGGGAACGCGTGCCCCTTCGGATGTCTATCGCGATCTGCGTGCGGGGTCTGAAACCGGGTGGGATTTCTCATCGCGCTGGCTGGCAGACGGGCACACACTGGCAACCATTCACACTACGGATCTGGCGCCGATCGAGGTGAATTGCCTGATAGCCCATCTCGAGCAGACACTCGAACATGGCTATGCCCTGACAGGACAGCGCAAGCTGGCAAGACTCTACGGGCAGCGTGCAGACGAGCGCACCGCGGTCGTGAGACGCATTTTCTGGAATGACGAGAAAAACGCGTTCTACGATTATGACTGGCGCAAGGGGCAAACCACCGACGTGCTCTCTGCTGCAACGGCCATGCCTCTGTTCCTGCGGCTGGCGACCCAGGCACAGGCGATGGCGGTGGCTGATACCATTCAGGCGAAGCTGCTCAAGCCCGGTGGCATCATGGCAACCGACCATGAAAGCGGCCAGCAATGGGATGCCCCCAATGGCTGGGCGCCGGAGCAGTGGATGGCCATCAAGGGCCTCAACAATTACGGGGCAAGCGATCTGGGCGAGACGATTGCCAGACGCTGGATGGCTCGCGTGATTGGCACCTACGAGAAATCGGGCGTGTTGCTGGAAAAATATGATGTCGAATCACCGGGCGTCAGCGCCACGGGTGGCAAGGGCGGTGGCGAATACCCCATGCAGATTGGCTTCGGCTGGACCAATGGTACGCTGCTGGGGCTGATGCGGCGTTATCCTGCCGATACAGCCCAGATCCTCAGGCACAATCCGCTGGCCAATCAGACGCCTATCGATGTTCTTCCCCCGAGCGACCCATACAGCGCCGTCGGGCCGCAGATATCTCCCGATGCACCAGCCAAACCAGCCGGTGATGTTGAAACAGGGGGCGAACCGGGCAAGTCTGCCTCTGCCGATGGCGCATCCGACAGGACGCCGACCGACGGGAACGGGTCAGCAAAGCAGGCAGCTGAAAAGACGGCATCAGGGGGGCTGCAGTCACCACAGGCGGCCCCCCTTGATCAGCGCGTGTCGACCGAGAAGATGACGGCGTTTCAGCCCTCCTGAGGGCTGAAATGGCGACCGAGACGGTCGAGCGCTTCGGTCAGAACGGCTTCGGTCTTGCAGAACGCAAAGCGAATGAGATGGCGCGGGGGTTCGGCGCCCTGCGGGTCGTAGAATGCCGAGACCGGGATGGCGGCAACACCGGACTCGACGACCAGATCGCGGCAGAAAGCGACATCATCTCGGCCATTGGCATGGGCGCTGATATCGGCGACCACAAAATAGCTGCCATCGGCGGGCAGGGTCGGAAAGCCGAGCGCGTGCAGACCCTCGGCAAACAGATCGCGCCGTGCGCGCAGGCTGTCTGAAAGCGTGGTGAAGAACGACTCTCCGAGATCCAGCCCCTTTGCCACAGCGCGCTGCAGATTGGGTGCGCTCGAGAAGGCAATAATCTGATGCGCCTTGGCGATGACGGCGGTCAGAGTCGGGCAGGCGGTGATGTAGCCGATCTTCCAGCCGGTGACCGAAAAGCTCTTCCCTGCGCTGCCAATGCGTATCGCCCGCTCTCTCATACCCGGCCGCGTCATGAGGGGGATGTGCTTCACGCCGAAAGTAAGGTGTTCGTAAACCTCGTCGCAGAGCGCATAGCAATCATGCTCCAGCACGAGCGAGGCGATCAGATCGAGCTCCTGCGGGCTGAACACCTTGCCGCTCGGGTTCATGGGCGAATTCAGCAGGATCAGCTTGGTCTTGGCTGAAAAAGCGGCGCGCAGGGCGTCTTCCGGCAGGTGCCAGTCCGGGGCTTCCACCCGTACGCAGCGCGGTACGGCACCGAGCAGGCGTAGTACGGGAAGATAGGTGTCATAAAGCGGCTCGATGAGCACCACCTCATCGCCCGGCTCTATGAGCGCCATCAGACTGACCGCCAGAGCTTCCGTCGCGCCTGAGGTAACGATCACCTCTGTCGCTGGGTCGATATCGAGGCCGTAATCGCGCCCGTTGGCGCGGGCGACTGCCTCGCGCAGCTCGGGCAGGCCGGTAAGGGGCGCATACTGGTTGCGCCCGTCCTTCAGCGCCTCTGCCGCAGCATCGATCAGCTCTGCCGGGCCTTCGGTATCGGGAAAGCCCTGCCCCAGATTGATGGCACCATGAGCCATGGCAAGCTGGGACATCGTCGTGAAAATGGTGGTCGGCAAGGAGCCGAGAAACGCGTTGGGAGTTTTCATGGCGATCCTGCACTGCAAAGGGGCTGGGGCTGCAAAGGAATAGGGCATGATACCGGCATAATCCCGCCTGTAAAACGCCCTGACATGTAGGTGCTGAAGGCAGGGGTTCTGAATCCGGAGGTCGTGAGCGTGTATTGCCGGCGGCGCCCTTGGATTGGAGGGACGGATTCCGGTCGCGATGGCGTTACGGGCCGTCCATGCGCATCACAGTCGCGTGGGTGATCGGAAAAATCGGAAATGAGGGAGTGACGCGATCCGATATGCTTTTTCTGTTGGTCTGTCATGCGTCGTTTTGATTCCGAAAGGTGTTTGAGGGCCTTACCGGGGGGAGAAGATTGCTGTTTTTCATGCGTGGTGCGTCGCAAAAAGCCTTTGGAATACTCGACAGTTCGCGAATCCTGTCCTAATCGTTTTGCAGCCGATCAGTGCGGCCCCTTGAGGCAGATACAGGTATTTGACAAATGGCGAAAAAAGCTCCAGCCGCGGCTTCCAAGGCTGCGTCTTCCACGAATGCAGCGAATGCCAAGCCCGGCAAGCCAGATAGCGCCGCTGTAAAGCGCGTCTTCGAGCTGATGCAGGAACACTCGGTCGAACTGGTCGACCTGCGCTTCACCGACCCGAAGGGCAAGTGGCACCATACGACGCAGTGGCACACCACGATCGAAGAAGACACCTTCGTTGAAGGCTTCATGTTCGATGGTTCGTCGATTGCCGGCTGGAAGGCCATCAACGAATCCGACATGGTGCTCCTGCCCGACCCGACTACGGCCGTCATGGACCCGTTCTCGGCCAAGCCGCAGCTGATCCTGATCTGCGATATCGTCGAGCCCCGCACCGGCAACTATTATGCCCGTGACCCGCGCGCGACCGCCAAGGCTGCCGAAGCCTATCTGAAGACCACGGGCCTGGGCGACACCGCCTTCTTCGGTCCGGAAGCCGAGTTCTTCATTTTCGACAACGTGAAGTTCGGCACGGGCCCGAATTACGGCACGTACCAGCTCGACAGCATCGAAGGCCCTGACGCCTCGATGAAGGACTATCCGGAAGGCAATATGGGCCATCGTCCGGTGGTCAAGGGCGGCTACTTCCCGGTTGCTCCGGTCGACAGTGAAGGCGACCTGCGCGCTGAAATGCTTTCGACGATGGGCGAAATGGGCCTGCCGATCGAAAAGCATCACCACGAAGTGGCGCAGTCGCAGCACGAGCTGGGCACCAAGTTTGCCACGCTGGTCCAGTCGGCCGACTTCATGCAGATCTACAAGTACTGCGTGCACAATGTCGCTCACTCCTATGGCAAGACGGCTACCTTCATGCCGAAGCCCATCGCTGGCGATAACGGCTCGGGCATGCATGTGCATCAGTCGATCTGGCGTGATGGCAAGCCGCTTTTCGCCGGTGACCAGTATGCTGGCCTGTCTGAAGATGCGCTGTTCTACATCGGCGGCATCATCAAGCATGCCAAGGCGCTGAACGCCTTCACCAACCCGTCGACCAACTCCTACAAGCGTCTGATCCCGGGCTTTGAAGCCCCCGTTCTGCTCGCTTACTCGGCAGCCAACCGTTCGGCTTCGTGTCGTATCCCGTATTCGGTCGGCCCGAAGGCAAAGCGTATCGAAGTCCGTTTCCCGGATCCGACCGCCAACCCCTACCTTGCTTTCGCCGCCATGCTGATGGCTGGTCTCGACGGCATCCGCAACAAGATCCACCCGGGCGAAGCCATGGACAAGGATCTGTACGAACTGCCGAAGGATGAGCTGGCCCAGATCCCGACGGTCTGCGGTTCGCTCCGTGAAGCCCTTCAAGCCCTCGAAGCCGATTTCTCGTTCCTGCTCGAAGGCGATGTCTTCACCAAGGACCAGATCGAGAGCTACATCGAGCTGAAGTGGAAAGAAGTTTACAAGTTCGAACACACGCCGCACCCGGCTGAGTTCGAAATGTACTACTCGGTCTGATCCGAGACGAAGCCCGGCTTTCGAGCCGGGCTTTTTTTATGCCTGCGCGCCAGAGACGGTATCGATCAGCATGGCCCTCAGGGCAGTCTGTGTCGGGTCGAGATCGGCGCGATCGGCCCAGACGAGGTATTTGTCAAAACCGGGCAGATCGAGCGGGGGCGCAAAGACGGCCAGATCGGACCGATCCGCTACTAGCCGGGCGGGCAATACGGCAAGCAGGTCGGTTGTCTTCAGAAGCTCGGGAACCATCAGAAACCCCGGCACAGAGACGGCCACGTGACGTTTCCTTCCCAGAAGATGGAGCTGACGATCGGTCTGCGCCTCGAAGCCTCCGCCATCTGGCGATACCACGACATGGGACGCCGCGCAGAAAGCATCGAGACTGTCCGTTTCTGTCAGAACGGGATGGCCGGGTCGTGTGACGCATAGCCAGGTTTCCCGGAAAAGCCATTGGCTGTGCAGCGAGGCAGGGCTTTCTTCGGGCGTCACGAGGGCCATATCGAGCGACCCATCTTCCAGCCTGTTGCGAAGCGAGGCCGTATCGAGGCCGTGCAGGGCCAGACGAATGCCGGGGGCTGTGTCCTGCAGGCGCTTCATGAATGGTGTGACCATGGTCGCTGCAGCATAATCCGTGGCTGCCAGTGAGAGGGTAAGGGTCGCCTTGGCCGGATCGAAATCCGGTGGTGCATAGAGCGCGCCGAGCCCATCCAGAACAGACCGCAGCGGCTTTTGGAGTGCGCGAGCGCGTGGGGTGCAGACCAGGCCTCGTGACTGGCGAATGAAAAGAGGGTCATCGAAGGCGTCACGCAGGCGGGCGAGCATATTGCTGACAGCAGGCTGCGTTACCCCCAGAGCCTCGGCCGTTCGAGTGACGCTTCCTGTGGCAATGAGGCTGTCGAGAGCGCGGAGCTGGGTGAGATCGAGCTTGTCGAGGCGGGTCATGACTATGCTTTCGACGGAAGATAGGAGAGTGATCCATCATGAATAATGATAGCAAAAATCAGAAAACATGATTTTTCATGATATCATTTTAGAGGCAGGAAAGTCCTTTTCCAGCCGGAGCGATCCATCATGATGAATGCCATCATCTGGCCAGCGGGCTATCTGCCCGGACTGTCCGATAATTTTGTCTCGAACGAAGTCATCATTCACGATCTACCAATCGCCGCAGTGTGGCACCTGCTTTGCCACCCGGCCGAATGGCCGGGTTACTACGGTAATGCGGCTGATCCGTCGTTTGATAAGGGGGCTGGGCCAGGGTTTTCATTGGGTGACAGGTTCCGGTTTACGACGTTTGGGTTTCCCGTTGAGGCACAGATCACAGAGTATGTTCCGCCTGTGCCGGGTCTTGCTGGACGTCTGGCATGGCATGGTTGGGCTGGTGAAAGAGGGACTCCCACGCGGCTTGATGTGCATCATGCCTGGCTTGTTGAAGCCATGCCGCAGAATCGCCTGCGCATCCTGACGCAGGAAACCCAGAATGGTGCCCCTGCAAGGCAACTCGCCACGACCCATCCCAACCCAATGCTCAATGGCCATCAGGACTGGCTTGATGGCCTTGTGGCAGCAGCAAGATCCTGGAGACAGCATGGGTGATCATATCCCTGCCACTACGCCGGTTTGCGGATAGAGGCAGGATTGACGGCGCCTGGGCGCTTCACCTGGGAAACACCTTGACGAATCCGCGATAACCGGCGAAAAGCGGTGCATTCACGCCTTTCGCCGGGTTAGCACAGTGGTAGTGCAGCGGTTTTGTAAACCGAAGGTCGGGGGTTCAAATCCCTCACCCGGCACCATTTTCAGGCAACTGAATCAGCTGAAAAATCTTTGTCTGATGCTGGGATATTGTTTCCCGGCTGGTGACGTGAATGGGGATGAGTGCCTGTTCGTCTCGGCTGAATGATGTTTTCTCAAGCGGCATACATCAAATGTTCAGCGCGGTATCAGATAGCGCGACGTTTCTTCGCTGGGCAGGCCGGGGCAAGGCCCTAGTATCGCATTAACTGCCTGATAGTCTCGTCACAAAAGCGACACAGCCTGAGATTAATTATCTATGATGCTTAGAGCTCACAACAGGCCTCCGTCTCCACGGGAAGACAGAAAAAAGGCTCAAAAACCTTCCGCGATCCTTCCATCTACCTTCTATACAGATCAGGATAAACTTGATATCGCAGCCCGATTGATGAACAAATCACTCTCCGGCAGCCCCGGGTACTTCAACTTTGAGTGAATCCCAACCTGTGAGTTGCATAGAGAACATCCAATGACAACACGTCAGGCCAGCTCTGGTCCTGTTCACATTTATGTCTGCCATCATAGCGCAGGCTTCACGTTTGAGGATGATGTCTTTCGCCCAATTCAGGCGGGTAGGGCTCTGGCTGACACGGCATTGCCCATGCCAGGTGACGATACGGGTGACAATATCTCCCGGAAAAACGGCGAGTATTGTGAGCTGACAACCCTGTATTGGGCGTGGAAAAATGACCGCAACGCCTCCTGGGTCGGCTTCATGCACTATCGGCGTTTTCTGGACTTTGCGTGCACGGGTCTGAAAACTGACCGCTACGGTTGCATCGCTTTGCCTGAGATGACGACCGGGTCTTTGCAGGCGATGGGGCTGAATGCAGAGACAGTTCGTAAAACGATAGAAAACAATCCGGATGCCTGCGCTATCCTTCCGGAAAAATGGTCGGTAAGAAATGTTGGATACACGTCATTCCACCAGCATTACGTCGATTCTGACTATCATTTCGCCCATGACCTTGATCTGACACGTTCCGTTATAGCCGATTTGTATCCCGGTGATCTGGCCGCATTCGATACAGTCATGGCGTCAGATGAAGGATATTTCACTAATGTCTTCGTATTCCGTCGTGAATTGTTTGACAGCTATTGTACATGGCTTTTCGCTATTCTCTCAGAGGTCGAGCGGCGAGCCGATCTAACCAACTATTCAGCACAGGCACGCAGAATTTATGGTTATCTGGGAGAGCGGCTATTCAACATTTTCATCGCCTCCTCACACGGTCCACACACAGGTTTGATTGAGCGTGCGCGTTGCTTTTTCGAGAACACGGGAACAGGGCAGAAGAGCGTGCTACCTAGAAGCCTTCCTGCTCCGCCAGACACCGCCGTGACAATTGTGACGGCTGCGGACGAAAATTTTGTTCCGCATCTGGGCGCATTATTGGAGTCTATAAAGTCGTCTTTCAGCCCCGACCGTTTTCTCGAGTTGATCGTGCTGGATGGGGGAATTCCGGCATTCAAGCGTAATCTCCTCAGGCAGCAGTTTCATAGTGGGCTGCCCGAAGAGAAAGGCAGTCTCACCTTTCTGGATTGCCGGCATATGTATCGCGACGTCAGTACGCATATGCATTTTTCCCCTGCGACGTTCTATCGACTCTCGCTTGGAGAGCTACTGCTCAATCATCCGCGGGCTCTTTATGTTGACTGCGATACCATTGTTCTGGCCGATCTGTGCCAGTTGTGGGACACACCGCTCAATGGTGCTGTGATCGCTGCCACGCCTGATCTGATCATGAAGAACTTCGTAAAGGCAGGTGTTCGTTCGCTCGCTGAAACCGGCGCTCTTCCTGCGGGCCGTTATCTTAGTGACTATCTGGGATTGCAAACCGGAGGAGACGCCTATTTTCAGGCGGGCATTATTCTCTTCGATTTGAACGCCTTCAGAAATGCTGACATTGCCGATGTCGCTATTAAAGATCTGAGTAGCCGATGCTATTGGTTCCTGGACCAGGATATTTTAAATAAATATCTGATTGGAAAGGTCAAGATGCTGGATACATCGTGGAACTGCGTCAATAGTATTGGCGAGATCTTCCCTCATTTGAGTGCCGATTGGCGGGCCAAGGTGCTTGAGGACCTTCAAAATCCGAAAATCGTGCATTATGCCGGATATGAGGCCAAGCCTTGGAACAACAAGAACGCAGCGTTAGGTTTCTATTACTGGTTCTTCCTGCGTAAGACATTCTGGTATGAAACCATCTTCCATGGCAGCCTCGGCCCAGGGGATGAGCCGCGCCCTATTCAGTACAGTCTGGTTCGTCGTGTATTGACGCGCGGATGGCATTGCCTTCCCCCTCTGCTGCGCCGACCGTTGTCTGGTGTCGCCTCGCGCGTCAAGCGGGCTCTGTGAGGCACGACATGTCCCTCAATTCTGCCTCCTCAACCGGACAGGGCCCTTGCAAGGTAACGGCCGTTATTGTCACCTATAACCGGCTATCGATGCTCAAAACGGTTATAAAGCATACACTTGCACAGAATTTTTCTTCTGTGGTTGTCGTCAATAATGCCAGTCCCGATGGTACCAGAGGCTGGTTGGCGAGCCAGACAGACCCACGCCTCCACATTCTGAATGAGACTATCAATCTCGGTGGCGCGGGTGGGTTCGCACGTGGCATGGATTATGCCGCCCGTCAGACAGATTGTGAATGGATCGTCTGTTTCGATGACGACGCTTGGCCTCAGCCTGGAGCGCTCGGTCAATTTCAGTCTCTCGTCCTTTCATCGGAGACCGGGGGTGTTGCTGCAGCGGTTTATTTTCCGGACGATACGGTGTGCGATATGAACCGCCCTGGATTAAGTCCGTTCAAGAAAATAGGAAGTATCATCCGCCTCATCAGAGAAAGGAAAAGAACATTCGCAATAGACTCAGCAGCCTATGAGAGAGATGAACTGCTGTCTGTCGATTATGCATCCTTTGTTGGTTTTTTTGTTCGCGCTGAACTGGTACGTGGCAGCTTGGGATTGCCGCAGAGAGACCTGTTCGTTTACGCCGATGATACGCTGTATACTTGGAAATTAAGATCGCTCGGATGGAAAATAAAGTTTGTTCCAGGAATTCGATTTTACCATGACTGCAGCACTACGGTAGATTTCTCGCATAGTCATTGGAAGATGTACTATATTATTAGAAACAGAATAATTTTTTATAGAAAAATGTGCGGGATTCTTTTTTTTCCATTCTCGGTGCTTCTTATTTTCGGTATTTTTAGGTTGTACCTGAAAAACAGAAATATACGCAATGTACGAAGGTTGGTGCTTACCGCTGTATGGGATGGTTTTCTCCAAAATACGGAACGAAAGCATGAGTTTGTAGTGGGTATATCCGAAATGAGTAGATAAAAAACATGGAATCTTATTTTTTATTTTGAGGTTTGTGTTGTAATTTTATATATAAAATAAAATCACGAAAATTATTAAAAATAATGAGCTTGCGTTATTTCTTGATTTGATCTTTCCTAAGAGCCCTTTTGGAAATTCACGGATGAGCGTTTCGGCGTAGCATTAGGCTTCCCATGGCGATGTGGATCATGGCCTCTGCCACGTCGATACGCTGTTCGTAATCCCTCACCAGTCGGCGCCAGC
>NZ_BMCH01000006.1 GCF_014635085.1 Asaia siamensis | reverse complement strand
GTCGGTCGCCGCCAGGTCCCCTGATCCACCCCACAAAAACACCACCCCCGCGGGGTGGAGCAGCCCGGTAGCTCGTCAGGCTCATAACCTGAAGGCCGCAGGTTCAAATCCTGCCCCCGCAACCAAAATCCCCATACAATACACAATACCACAACGCGCTCAGCTAAACGCTCAGCGCGTATTCGTCGTTCGATCAGAAAAATAGCGCGACCATCACAAGCCTGCTCCCGTAAAACCAATGCCGACGCAGCAAAAGACAGCCTCAGCAGTCCGTTCAATCAAAGCGCACGGGTCCAGCTCGCAGCGGGGCTTGAGCAGAAAAAGAGAGGCGGCGCGGTGACGGCGCACGAGGTGAAGAGGTGTGATTTCTCCTGAACCTCGACCGGTTCGCTGAAATTGCGCGCTTCAATATAAGGAACACTTCCGTACTCTACTTTCGTACCGAGGAGGAAGGGCAGGTAGGGTAATCTCTACGAAGAGAATATGTAGCTTTTGATTCGTATGAGTGTCTCTTGAGCTTGTTATGAAATAGCCCTTCAGTACCTTTGGAAGGTTACGCGCTCAGGCGGCACGAACTGCTTGTTTTTGGCTGAGTGAAGAGTTTAAGCCTCAGCGTATATTGTGCCTGTCTGCTTTGCCGGTGAAAATGAAGCGGTGACTCATACCTGGTGAGCGAAAGCGAAATCACATGATTCATCTGTTCACGGCATCCTGGCTTTTCTGGGCAGTTTTATCGGCGGGTTTTGCTGCTCTGACGGCTATTCTTGCAAAGCTGGGTGTGAGCCAAATCGATTCCGATGCGGCGACCTTCATACGCACACTAGTCATCGTTGTAATTCTTGCTGCGTATCTGGTGATATCGGGAAAGTTTCGTGCTGTCGGCCCGGTAGGCTTTCGAACAGCGCTGTTTCTCGCCCTTTCCGGTCTGGCGACCGGGGCATCGTGGCTCTGTTATTTCCGGGCACTGAAGCTGGGTGATGCTGCACGCGTAGCGCCGGTCGACAAGTTGAGTGTTGTGATCGTTGCCATCTTTGGCGTCTTAATGCTTGGAGAATATCTGTCGGTAAAGGGATGGCTTGGTGTTGCTTGTATCACCATAGGCGCGCTTCCGGTGGCGACGGCCTAAATTTACGGCATTCGCATGTCTCGGGCTTCGTCTGCCGGGAAGTCTTTCAGGGCCTGCCGCCATCTGGATAGCAGGCGGTACGCGGATCCGGATGTGAGCGGGGTGCGAGGTCCGGTTGGCTCCGACTATCGCAGGTCGTAACAGGCCTCAGTCTCTCGCTGCACACGCTGCCGGCAATTCGCAAACGGCCAGATGAAGTTCGTCGATCTTCCCAGCTCCGCACTATCCTCATTGAGAGTTAGAGATAGTAGGGGGGCCTCCGGCTACGCTTGTGTCAGGCTTGAGCAATCTCTTTGAGAGCTTCGCAGGTCTCTACCCCCAGAAGGCACTGATCGATATGGATCTCACGCTGTAGTAGGCCAATGGCGCGGGTTATTGCCTTTTCTCGACCCAGAGCTGCTGCGTAAAGAAAAGGGCGACCTATCAGAACAGCGTCGGCCCCTGAAGCAAGACCTTTCACGACATCTGTTCCACGGCGGAAACCGCTATCGACGAGTACGGTCATCGACCCGCTCTCGGCTTTGATGGCACTCAGGACTTCCATTGGTGAAACGGCACAATCGAGCTGCCTCCCGCCATGGTTGGAGACAACAATCCCGTCAGCTCCCAACTCGCGCGCCAGCTTCGCATCTTCTGGAGAGAGCACGCCCTTGATGATCAATGCGCCCTTCCAGTAACGGCGGATCATCTCTGCGTGCTTCCAGCTGAAGCTTGCATAGCCGGTGACGGCATCGATCTCGCTTGAAAAAATGGAAGGCCGTTCGACAGGATCAATATTGCTGATCCGAGGTACGCCTCTCTGACAGACGGTTTTCAGCCCGGTTCGATAGAGCCAGGAGGGATGCCGGGCCATATCGAAAGCCAGGCGCGCTGTCGGGCGGAACGGCATGGTGTAACCGTTTCTCTTGTTGTTTTCCCTGTTAGAGCCGACGGCGACGTCAGCAGTCAGGAAATAAGCAGTAAATCCCGCATCGGCCACGCGTTTGACCATGCGCTCGATATTGCTTTCATCGGGTTTCTGGTATCCGGCAAACCAGCAACCCGGATAGCTCTGTCCTATTTCTTCGATTGGCGTGATGGCATTCGCACTCAGGATATAGGGTATCCGGGCAGCTCTGGCGGCTTTGGCCATGGCGTTATCGGCGTCATGGGCAACGACTGCCGAAGCGCCCATGGGGGCTATCATGAACGGGCTCGCGAAACGCTGCCCGAATAAGGTGACTTTCTGAGAGCAAGCCGAGACATCACGCAGGATGCGCGGGATCAAACGGATGCGGTTCAGCACTTCCCGGTTATGGCTGATTGTCGTGCCATCATCGGCACCTCCCTGCACATAACCGAAAATCGCTCTGGGAAGATGCTTGCGTGCCTGAGCCTCGAAATCGTTCAGATTGAGTATCTGCTTCAGCCTTGCGGATGAAATCCCGGGCATGCGTCAAATCCTTACTGTCTGGCTCGCCGTCAGAGGCCGTTTCTTTTTGGGTTCTTCCAGAGGGAGCGGTGCAATGGGCCCCACGATGAAGAGATAGGAGAGCGCCCCCAACAGGCCGAAGGCACCGGTCGCGCAAAGCGGGATCATGAAAGAGCCATGCGTCAGGCTCACCATGAGACCCGTAAAACTGGCGATGACGATACCCGCAATATTGGCGGCACTGTTCTGCAGCCCGCCCAGCGTCGCGACGAGATCGGCACTTGGGGCGATGTCGGCTGGCAACGACCAGATATTCGCTCCGGTAAAGGCGATGCCGCCGAATGAGACCGAAAGCAGAGCGATGCAGAGCCAGGTCTGTGTGGCAAAGGCTGATAGAGCGATCACGGAGGACAATAGCAGCCCGCCAACCAGACAGCTTTTGCGCGCTACGGTCAGACTCCAGCCGTGCCTGTGCAATGTGTCAGAGGTCCAGCCGCCCAGCCACGCGGCAGGGATGGCTGTCACACCGGGTATCATGCCGATCAGGCCAAGTTCCTTGAGCGAGAACCCGTGAGCTGACACGAGATAACTCGGGAACCATGTCGCAAAGAAATAGAAGACAAAATTCGCGCAGAAAAATCCGAGCATCATGCCCCACACCGAGCGGTGTTTCAGCAATTGCTTCCAGGCGCCGGGTGCCGCCTTGCTGCTGGCCGGTTGAGCTTCCCTCAGCTTGGCTAACTGGTACGACGATATCGCCGGATGCCGGTCAGGATCATGATAGAACGCAAGCCAGATGACCACCCAGATCAGGCCCAGCCCACCTGCGGCGACAAATGCCAACCGCCACCCAAGCCAGCCGATCAGCAGGGCTACAAGGGGAAGAGAAACAGCCGCACCGGCGCGTGAGCCGCTGTCGAAAATACCAGCGGCCAGACCTCGCTCGCTTTTGGGAAACCAGAGCGATGCGACTTTTGCATTCGATGGATAGCTGCCCGCTTCGCCTATGCCGAGAGCCAAGCGCAGACCGAGAATGCTGAGTGGCCCGCGTATGATCGCTGTCAGAGCGGTACAGATCGACCACCACATGACCGCCAGCGTATAGGCTGAACGCACACCGAAACGATCGACGATCATGCCAAAAGGCAATTGCATGAACGCGTAGCTCCAGAAGAACGCGCCCAGAATAACGCCCAGAGTGGCCGGGTCGATATGGAGCTCCCTCGCCATGAAGGGAGCCGCAATGGCAATGGTCGCGCGGTCTATGTAGTTGATAGTGGTTGCGGCGAAACAGAGGATGATCATCAGCCAGCGCAGTCGGGGCATGATCTCTCTCCGGTTTGAGGGGATGCCGGGCGGTTCCCTGCATCGACACCGGGCCGATGCAGGACAACGAAGCTTATCTGGGCAGGACGCGACGCAGATAGTCGCGGTTGGTCGCGGCCACGCTCAGGCCGTCGCCACCGTAATGCTCAACCAGGAAGGCACTCTTGAAGCCGTGTGCCAGAGCCATTTTGATGGCTGCCCGGTAGCTGATCACGCCGAATTCGAGGGGCGCGGGAGCGGTCACTACCATGCCTGTCGTCGCGTCTTCGGTACGGAAGTAGTTCTTGACGTGCCAGTAGCGTGCAAAAGGCGCGACTTTCTGCATCATCGACTCCCAGTGCTCGACCGGGCGATGCAGACGCACCAGATTTCCCAGATCGGCATTGATGCCGACATTGGAACAATCGACATCCTCGACGAAGCGTACCGCGCTATCGGCTGTGCCTAGATAGGTATCCTCGTACATTTCCAGGGACAGATCGATACCGACTTCCTGGGCGTGTCGTGCCAGTTCGCGTATGCGCTCGACGGCTTTTTTCCATGTCTCCTTGTCATCCGGATTGACGGTGCCCTGCGCCGTCCAGAACCAGAGTGCGGCTTTCTGGGGCGGGGTCAGAGGATAGAAGAGACCGAACGAGACTTCCTTGATGCCCAGTCGAGCGGCCGTGTCGATCACGCGATGGCTGTAGGCGAGGTTTTCATCCGCTGCTTCAGGATCGATCACGGAACGGCGGGCCGTCGATAGCCCCGGCATGGTCAGCCCGGCCTCTTTCACCAGATCTGCAAAAACCTGCTGACGCGCCAGAGGCAGATCGGCGAGCCTGATCCATGAATCTGTGGGGTCGATTTCTGTAAAGCCAGCGTCTGTCACCTCGGCGAGGGTAGCGGCCCATTCCTCGGGCTTCTGGTCCTGCACGCTCGAGCCGTCTGGCAGGATATTGGCATATTGGATCATCGCCGCAGCGATGGGCCAGTTGGTGCGGTTGAGAGGGCTAGGCATGGTGAATCTCCTTTTTTGCAGGAAAAACGATCAGTCGCTCAATGGGCGGGGTGGTGGCTTTCATGATTGGTGCGCGGCAGAAAAGCCGCGATAATCAGCCCGACCAAACCCGAGAGGGCGACGGCATAGAGCCCGGCCGCAGGGCTCTCCCAAAGATGAGAGGCAAAGCTGCGGATATTGGGCGCGGCGAAACCACCGAGATTGCCGAGTGCGTTGATCAGCGCGATTGCGCCTGCGGCTTGTGCCCCGGTGAAATGGGCGAGAGGGAAATTCCAGAAAACCGCCTGAACCGTCACGACGCCGGCGGCGGCGATGCACAGCCCGATGATCGCAACGATGCCGGACTCTGCCCCCGAGACGAACAGGCCGATTGCGGCCATGCTCAGGCAGACGAGCAGACCCAGTCTTGGCGCGTCGTGCTTTTGCACCAGACGGGTGATGACGAAGGTCGAAAGAATAGCGAAAGCCCAGGGGATGCCGCTGACGAGACCGACACGAAAGCCGATCTTTTCATGCAGGATCGAAGAGACCTGCTCGGGCAGATAGAACACGACGCCGTAACTCGCGACCTGCATGACCATGTAGAGTGCAAGGAACTGGAGCAATTTGCTCGAATGCAGGAGTGCACCGAGCTTGACGCCGTGATGATCTGCCCCCTCCTTGGCAGCCGCTTCTCTGCGCAGGATGTCATTGAGCGTTGCTTTTTCCTCGTCTGTCAGCCAGGCGACATCCTGTGGTTTGTCAGGCAGGACGAACCATGTGGCGATACCCATTGCGACGGCGAGCCCGCCCTCAAGCAGGAACATCCATTGCCATCCGGCGAGGCCGAGCAGCCCGTCCAGATTGAAGAGCGCTCCCGAAAGCGGATTGCCGAACGTCATGGCCAGCGGATAGCCGAAATAGAACACCCCCAGCACCTTGGTGCGCTCTCTCTCGGGAAACCAGAAGGTGAGGTAGAGCATGATGCCGGGAAAGAAACCGGCCTCGGCAATGCCCAGAAAGGTGCGCAGAACAACGAAGGAAACATTGCCCTGGGTGAACATCATGCCTGCGGAGACGACGCCCCATGTCACCATGATGCGCGCCATCCAGCGTCTGGCGCCCACCCGGTAGAGAATGAGGTTGCTCGGGATTTCGAACAGCGCATAGCCGATGAAGAAAACACCGGCACCGAAGGCAAACATTGCATCTGACACACCAACATCGGTGTGCAGCGCCTGCTTGGCAGAGCCGATATTCGACCTGTCAAGAAAGGCGACGATATACATCAGGATGAGAAAAGGCAGCAGCTTGGCAAATGCCTTGCCGGTGGCCCGCGCTCTCAGGGTTTCAGGGCTTGCGGGGGGCGCTGTCGCGGGAGTGGCAGAAATCATGAGGCTCGGCTCCTCATCACGCCCCGGCTTTTCGCGCAGGGCATGGATGTGGTCAGGCTGATGGAGAGAGGGTGATCTCAGGCAATGTGCCCACCGAGCTCATCTTCGATATGCGCCTCGATGATCTCGTCGAAGCTTTGTTCGGTCGTGAAGCCGAGCGCGAGGGCGCGCTGCGGGTCAAAGCCCCGTGCCCAGCCTGCCACGATGCGCGCCACCGCCTCGTCCGGCGCCCGTTTGATGAGCGCGACGGCCTTGTCACCGGCAATGCGGCGCAGCGCGGCAATCTGGTCACCAACGGTGATGGAAAGCGCAGGCATCGAGAGATTGGGGCGCTCGCCCAGCAGGGAGAGATCGAGCGTTGCGGCATGACGCAGAAACTGCACGGCTGAACGCGGGCTCGTCATCCAGTGGCGAATCGTATCGGGTACGGGAAGAATGGCTTCCTGACCGACCAGTGGCTCGCGGATGATGCCGGAGAAGAACCCCGACGCCGCGCGGTTGGGCTTGCCCGGGCGCACGCAGATGGTGGGAAGGCGCAAGCCGATGCCGTCGAAGAAACCGCGCCGACGATAATCAGCAAGAAGCAACTCGCAGATGGCTTTTTGCGTGCCATAGCTGGTCTGAGGCGTCAGGATGTAGTCATCCGGGATGATATCGGGGAAGTCGCCACCGAATACGGCGTTGGATGACGCGAAAACGACGCGCGGTTTCCAGCCTTCGCGGCTGTTGATGTGGCGGATTGCCTCGAAGAGCGTGCGTGTGCCGTCCAGATTGACGCTGTAGCCCTTGTCGAAATCGGCCTCAGCCTCGCCCGACACAATGGCAGCGAGGTGATAGATGATATCCGGGCGACCACTCAGAAGGCGCTCTGCGGCGCTATGCTGGGTAAGATCGCATGTCATGGTCTCGCACGAGCCGGTAAACCCGGCAGGTGACGTCGGCGCGATGACATCGGCCAGTGTGAGCCGGCTGAGTGCGGCAGCCCCATCAAGGGGGGTGTTGATCAGGCTCTCGGTAAATTTGCGCCCGATCATGCCTGCGGCGCCAATGACGAGGATATGCATCTGTGTCACCTTTCCTGTCGGAAGACCCGAATTCAGATGAACGGAACCTATCCGAAAGTTAATCAGGCGCTAGAAGCAAGATGGAAGCGGGTGATCAGCTTTTCTGATCGCCAGAGCCTCAATGGCGCTGAAAACCAGCAAGGCCGCGGGTGTCAGAGGTCGGTCAGGCAGGCTGATGAGAGAATAGGCGCCGAGAAAATCGGGCATCGGTACCGAGAGGCGGCGGATCATGCCGGCTTTTTCGTAATGTCGGCTCACGCTGCATGGAATGACCGCCAGAAGATTGGAATGCAGCAGAAGGTCGATTGTCGCGAACATCGATGACGCTTCGATGGGATGTGCGGGCAGGGGAAGGAGCGCCGTCGTGAAGGCGGCTTCTATGGCTCGCCTCATGGGGCTGGGAGCGGTCTGAAGGATCCAGCGTTCCTGCGCCACATCCTCCAGGGTGAGGGTGCCAGAATCGGCCATCGGATTTGTGCGGCTTGTCACCACGCAGAGGGGTTCACTGGCGAGGTCACGGCAATCGAGTGAGGTCGGGCCGTGCAGCCCGAGTGGACGCCCGATCACGAAGTCGAGCCTTCCGCTTTCCATGCCGAGAAGCAGGGCGTCGCTGGTATCGACCGAAAGAGACAGGCTTATGCCTGGCTGGGAATGGGCAATATCGGCAAAGACGGGCGAGACAAGTTCCGGCAGGGCCGCGACGATTGATCCGACGCGCACGGTTCCATAGGTGCCTTCCTGCATGGCGTTCATGTCGAGCTGCAGACGGTCGATATCGTTGAGCATCAATCGTGCATGTCGTGCCGCAAGAACGCCGCTGGGGGTGGGGAAGACGCCTTGCGACGACCGCTCAAAAAGACGGGCATTAAGCGCGTGTTCGACCTCCTGAAGCAGCTTTGAAACGGAAGGCTGAGAGAGATTCATCCTCTCGGCGGCGCGATGCAGGTTATTGGTGGCTTCGAGTTCGAGTATCAGGCGCAGATGCCTGAGCTTGAGGCGGTTGATCAGTGAATGGGCCGTCATGGAGCGGGTTCCGGGAAGCAAATCGTCACATGTGCGCAGGCAGAAACAGAGAGGGCGCGCCTAGCGGGGCGCTGGCACATCTTGCTCGTGCATGGCCTGTTTCAGCAGCGAAAGGATCGTGAGTGCAGCGGGTGTTGAGGGGCGTTCTTTTGATGTCATCAGCCCCCAGGGGGCCACGTCGAACACGAAATCGATTGGTAGGCTGGCAATCTGGCCGATATCCGATTGCAGTTTTGCCGCAGGGGCGGAGAGGATCGTAAGGGCGTCGGTCCGGGTGATATAGGCGAGGGTCATCATCCATGAATCGGACGAGACGACACGGGTAGGCAGCGGAAGATCCTCTTCCAGAAGAAGCTCTTCGAAACGCTGGCGCGAGCGGCTGCCCTTGCGTTGCAGGATCCATGGCCACTCCGCCAGCGCCTGCAGCGAGACGGGGCCATTGCCGAGCAGGGGGTGATCGGGGCGTGAGGCGATCACCAGCCTTTCGGCGGCGATTTCTTCATACTGCACCGGATAGGGCGAGGGGATGACCGGTCTCCGGCCAAGCATGATGTCGATCTGTCCGTCTGTCAGCATCTGGAAAAGCGCGTCGCTCGGGCCACTGCGAATTTCGAGCTCGATTTCGGGATAATCCTGCTGCGCGATGCGCAACATATCGACCAGTGACTGGATGACCGGGCCATCAATTGCGCCGATCGATACATGACCGATGCGGCCGTCGACCAGGGCGTTGAGCTCGACGCGTGTTCGTTCGAGTTCCTCGAGCATGGAGACGGCGTGACGTGTCAGCACCTCGCCCGCAAAGGTCGGGATCATACGTCGCCCTTCCAGACGGAAGAGGCGGATCCTCATCAAATCCTCGAGATCTCCGATCAGTTTGGAAGCGGCAGGCTGCGCCATGCCGAGACTTTCTGCCGCAGCCTGAAGGGTCGCGTGACGCGAAAAGGCCGAGAGAAGCTGCAGATGACGTAGCTTGAGGCGCGAGGCAATGAACCAGAACGGGCCGAGATGCGGGTGCGGCATGAGAGATTTCATAGTCAAACGGTTATGTATCGCGTGGATACGACTATTGGACGCGCCTCTTAACGGGTGACTATTTCTTTCGCCCGGATCATCGCTGGAACACTCCGTTTTCAGCGTCCATCAAAATGATTGTGAAGGTTGGGCGACATGTCGGTTCAGATCATCAGAAGTGCTGCGGTTATCGGGGCAGGGTATATGGGCGGTGGTATCGCCCAGAGCCTTGCAGCGGCAGGGATGCGTGTGACCCTTGCCGATATTTCCCCCGAGGCGACGCAGCGCGCCCTTGAGCGTCTGCTGGGCGAGGCACGCGCCTTTGAGGATCAGGGCCTGATCGTGAAGGGCAGCTATGACCGGATCATGGTCAATCTCACGACGGCGCCGTCGATCGAAGAGGCGGTTCGCGACGTTGATTTCATCGAAGAGGCGGTGTTCGAGCGCGAGGACGTCAAGAAAGAGGTGCTGGGGCGTATCAGCGCTGCAGCCCGTCCCGATGCGATTATCGGCACCAATACCTCGACCATTCCCGTGCATGTGCTGGCGCCGATGGTAAAAGGGCAGGAGCGGTTCCTGACTGTGCATTTCAGCAATCCGGCACCGTTCATCCCTGGGGTCGAGCTGGTGTCGGGCGTCGCCACGAAGCCGGAAGTCGTGACGACGGTCAAGGAGATGCTGAACCGTGTGAACCGGCAATCGGCAGAGGTGGCCGACAGGCCGACCTTCGTGTTGAACAGGCTGCAATACGTGCTGTTCAAGGAGGCAAATACCATCGTCGAAGAGGGTATCGCGACGCCGGAGGATGTCGACACGATCGTGCGGTCGACCTTCGGTTTTCGTCTGCCGTTCTTCGGGCCGTTCGCCATTGCCGATATGGCCGGGCTTGAGGTCTATGTGAATGGCTTCGTTACCGCAGAGAACGCTTTCGGTCCGCGTCTGTCCTGCCCTGATACGGTCAGGAAGCTGGTGGAAGAAGGCAAGCACGGCGTGAAGAACGGTGCCGGTTATTACGGGAATTACAGCCCGGAGGAAGCGGCAGAACTCGTGGCCTATCGGAACAAGGCCTATGCGAAGATGGCGGAACTGCTGCGTGAGCTCGGCCCGTCTCCGCTCGAGAAAAAACGCCTGAAATGAGGGGTGGGGAGGCCGGTACCGGCCGTATCCCGTGAGTCAGAGGCCAGAATGTTCGCGGGACGTTCGTTCTGGTCCTTGCAGAGAAGTCCTGAGACAAGGTAGCGACAAGCCATCGCAAGTAGAAACATTTCTTCATGATTCTCGCGATGGCTGTGAGCACTCAGTGTAAAGAGATCCCGTTCATACAGTTACAGTTTTGTAATAGAATGGAAGAAAATCATCATGCCGCGTCAAACGGCATTATGGCGCGATGGATATGTGTCTAGAAAAATTTCTGGATATATTTCATAATACATGGCAGAATAATTTTATTACTTTCATTAATATAGTGTCATTTTAATTTCAGCATTGCTGAAATCTTGATGTTTACATTCTTGCGCGGGTTGATTTAAATGGAATGCCATTCACGGATGTGGAACAGGACTGATCGATCATGTCTGGACGGACGCCATTTTCAGGATTGCTGTGCTGACTGCCGATGCCACGAGGCGGCAGCGGTTGCGCGCGCATGTTCACGAGGCACATGAAAGCCTCGATGGCCTGATTGGCGGTCTAGAGACCGAGCGCGATTATTTGCGTTATCTTGCCGGTATGGCGGCTTTTCGTATCTCGGCAGAGGCTGCAGTCGAGGCGCGACGCTTTCCATCATGGCTGAAGGACTGGCGACCGGTTTCGACGCGTCTCGCACTCGAAAAAGACGTCGAGACACTTCGTTTGTCCTGTCCGCCTGTTTCCGCCCTTGCGCCCCCCGAGACGGATTCCGGGCTCCTGGGTATGCTGTACACCCTCGAAGGGTCGGCGCTTGGCGCCCGCCTGATTGCCAAGCGTGCGAAGGCGCTGGGTTTCGACGAGGACCATGGCGCAACCCATCTTGCCGTTCAGACGGCAGCGCCTGCCAATTGGCGCGTATTTCTCGATCTTCTTGAAGCAGCACCGGTTTTCGATCTCGATGAAGCCGGGGCCGAAGCCTCGCGTCTTTTCCGGCATGCCTATGACGCCATGATGCTTGTGGATCGTGCAGAGGAAAAAGTTCATGGCTGAATTCGGTCAGGTCGATCTGACGAGCTGCGATCGGGAGCCGATCCATCTCCCTGGCAGCATTCAGCCCCATGGCTGCTTGATCACATGTTCTGTCAGTGATTTTGTCGTGCTGCGTCATTCAGCCAATGCACAGGACATGCTGGGCCAGCCGGAGCTCACCCTTGGCTGCAGCCTGATCGAGCTTTTCGGCTCGGATATCGTGCATGATATCCGCAACGGCCTGACCTTGAGCGTCACCCAGCGTCGACCGGTTTTCCTGCTCAATCAGGCGCTCGGTCCGGACAGGCATTTCGACCTGGCTGTGCATATCGTCAACGGGGAGGTCGTGCTGGAATGCGAGCCTGCCTCGCCGACCCAGCGCGCCACCAAGTTTCTTACCCAGCTCCATGGCATGATGGACCGGGTGCGCAAGACGACCGATATCACCCGGCTGTTCGATGTCGTGACCATGCTCATGCGAGGGCTGCTCGATTATGACCGGGTGATGGTCTATCGTTTTGCCGATGACTGGTCCGGCAAGGTGGTATCTGAAGCGCGTGCCCTGTCTCTGGAAAGCTTTCTGGGGCAGCATTTTCCGAGCGCTGACATTCCTGCCCAGGCTCGGGAGCTCTATCGCCGCTCACCAATACGCATGATCGGCGATGTCGGTTACACGCCGGTTCCCCTCATCGAGGCTGAAGGGCTTTCATCGCTCGATATGTCGCTGGGCCAGTTGCGCAGCGTATCGCCTATCCACTGCGAATATCTGACCAATATGGGTGTGCGCGCCTCCATGTCGATCTCGATCGTGATCGATGGCGCGCTCTGGGGCATGATTGCCTGTCATCATTATTCCCCGCGCATCCTGCCGATTGCCGAGCGTGCCGTCGTGCAGATGTTCTCGGAGTTCTTCGCGCTTCAGATCATCGTCATTCTGAAAACGACTCGGCTGCAGGTCGCCGAGCGGACACACGGGCTGATCGAAAGCGTCTTGCGCAACGCTGCCTCGGTTTCGGATATGCCAGCCTATCTGCGGGGGCAGATCAGCCGATTGGCCCCGCTCATCCAGTCAGACGGTATCGCCATCTGGATCGATAACGAGTGGACCGGTCACGGCATTTCGGCGCCGAAAGAGGTTCAGAACGAGTTTGTCGAGCTTGCCCTGCGCAAGGCTGGCACGCAGATCTGGCAGTCGGATCATCTGGTCAAGGACCACCCCTGGATCGCGGCGCATACGGCGCATGTCGCCGGTGTGCTGATCATTCCGATTTCGCCCCAGCCCCAGAACTATGTCTTTCTCTTCCGTCGTGAGATCGTGCAGACCATCAACTGGGGTGGCGATCCGCACAAGACCTACGAGCATGGTCCGCACGGCCCCCGCCTGACGCCGCGTCAGAGTTTTGCGATCTGGAAAGAGCAGGTGCATGAGCGCTGCCTTCCCTGGTCGAGCTTCGATATCGAGGCCGCCGGACAATTGCGTTCGGCCCTGATTGAGGTGATGGGCGTTTATCACCAGCAGCAGCTTTCAGAGCGCGCGGATGCCGATCTTCGCCAGCGCATGCTCAATGAAGAGCTCAATCACCGGGTCAAGAACATCCTTGCCGTCGTGCAGTCTCTGATCGGTCGGCCTGTAGGCAAGGACAGGACGATCGAGGAATATGTCGAGGTGCTGCGCGGGCGCATCAAGGCGCTTGCCAGTGCGCATGATCAGGTCGCCCGGAGCGATGGCGGTGGCCTGCTGCGTACCTTGCTTGAAGCCGAGCTTGAGCCCTACCGGCATCAGCCCTCTGCGGTCGTGCTTGAGGGGGATAATCTCTGGCTGTCCGGCCCTGCGCTCTCGGTTGTCGCGCTGACGCTTCATGAACTGGCAACCAATGCCGCCAAATATGGTGCGCTCTCGCGGCCGACAGGCACGCTGACGCTGCGCTGGTTCCTGGACGAGGATCAGAAAAACTGGGTGCTGGAATGGACAGAGACCGGTGGTCCGCCGGTGACGCCGCCCAAGGGCAATGGGTTTGGCTCTGTTCTGCTTGAGCGCGCGATCCCTCATGAACTGAGCGGTACGTCCGTGCGTGAGTTCAGGCCTGAGGGGCTGTTCATTCGCCTGACTTTCCCGGTTCGCCATGCCGTGCTGGTTTCCGAAGTCGCGGCAGAGCCTGTGGTCGAGGATATGCCCGCTGCTACTGCGGCTCAGTCTGAGCGGCTTCATGCAGCCCATGTGCTTCTTGTCGAGGATCAGCTGCTCATTGCCATGGAGACGGAGCAGGCGCTTACTGCTTATGGCGTGCAGCACATTCGCACCGTCTCATCGGTTTATGAAGCTGGGCAGGCCATTCGCGAGCGCTGCCCTGATGTGGCGCTGCTTGACTTCAATCTGGGCAAGGAAAACTCGCACGAGGTGGCAACGCTTCTGCGCAAGAAGGGCGTGCCCTTCCTGTTTGCCACGGGCTACGCGGATCGGACCATGATCCCGTCCGAATTCCAGGATGTGCCGGTGCTGCGCAAGCCCTATTCGATCAAGAGTATCGTGCAGGAATTGCTCAAGGTTCTGCCGGCCTGAGGAGGGCCCTGGGGGTATTATTCCCCAAGCCGCTTCTGAGCAGGAAAACCTTTTGAACAGTCGATAAACCTTGGTTTTCCGGCTGTTGTGTTCTTGACTTGTTCTGATCTCGTCTCCATCTCTCGGAGATGAAAAAGACCCTCGCTGCCCGTCTGGAAATCTTGTCGGATGCTGCCAAATACGACGCGTCCTGCGCGTCTAGCGGCGTAAGCTCGAAGAAGAAAGCGGGTGAAGAGGGGCTGGGGTCGAAAGCCTCGAACGGGATCTGTCACGCCTATACGCCTGACGGGCGATGCATTTCGCTGCTCAAGATCCTGATGACAAATTTCTGCATCTATGACTGCGCCTACTGCATCAATCGTTCATCTTCCAAGATCGAACGGACACGGTTTTCGGTCGAAGAGATCATCTGGATTACGCTGGAATTCTACCGGCGTAATTATATCGAGGGATTGTTCCTGTCTTCGGGGGTTATCCGCTCTTCCGATTATACCATGGAGGAAATGGTACGTGTGGCGCGCGAGCTGCGGCTGAAGCACCATTTCCATGGTTATATCCATCTCAAGACCATTCCCGATGCAGCGCCTCATCTGATCGAAGAGGCCGGACTCTATGCCGATCGCCTGTCGATCAATGTCGAGATGCCGACAGATGCGGGGCTTGCCGCCTACGCGCCTGAAAAGGATGCAGGGCATATACGCCAGAGCATGGGCGCCTTGCGCCTCAAGATCGAGGAATCAGGCGACCGCAGCCTGAGCGGGCGCAAGCCTCGTCGTTTCGCGCCCGGTGGGCAGAGCACGCAGATGATCATCGGTGCGGATCGCTCGACCGATCGTGACATCCTGCGCAGTTCGGCAGCGCTTTATTCGGGTTATGCGCTTCGTCGCGTCTATTACTCGGCTTTCAGCCCCATTCCTGACGCGTCGATGGCTCTGCCTGCGCAATCGCCGCCGCTTGTGCGGGAGCATCGGCTTTATCAGGCGGACTGGATGGTGCGCTTCTACGGGTTTTCATTCGAGGAGATCGTCGCCCAGCGGGAAGACGGTATGCTGGACCTTGAGCTCGATCCGAAACTGGCATGGGCTTTGCAGAACCGTGCGCTCTTCCCCGTCGATCTGAACCGCGCCAGTCGTGAGATGTTATTGCGCGTGCCGGGTCTGGGGCCGCGCTCAGTGGGGGCGTTGCTTTCGGCCAGGCGCCATTGCGCCATACGGCTGGAGGATGTGGAGCGATTGAAAGTCTCTTTGCGCAAGGTCAGGCCGTTCATCGTCACGAGTGACTGGAATCCTGCCCGGTTGATTGATCGTGACAATCTGGCGGCTGCGTTCCGCCCACAACCGCAGCAGCTTCGCCTGCTTTGAAGCGCCTTCAACTGGCCCGCGACGCGGATTTCGAGACATGGCGCGGGCTTGCCCGTGCGGCCCTCGCCGAGGGAATTGCGCCAGATCAGATCGAATGGATGAGCCCTGATGCGGCGCAGGCAGATCTGTTCTCTTCCGAGCCTGAAGCGCAGGAGCGGGAGGCACCGACGGCTCCCTGTGCAACGCCGGTGGGGCACGTCTCCAAGCCCGGTCTGGCTCTTTTGCACACCATCCTGCGCTACCATGACCCCCAGCGTTTTGCTCTGGCCTATCGGCTTTTATGGCGCCTTCAGACAGAGCCCGCGCTCCTCGCCATCGCGACCGACCCCGATATGAGGGAGGCGGCGCGCATGACGCAGCAGATACGCCGCGATATGCACAAGATGAAGGCCTTTGTGCGCTTTCGCGAGGCTACGCAGCCCGATAGCGACGGACGCAGGCATTTCATCGCCTGGTTCGAGCCGGAAAACTATATTCTCGAGAGCGTGGCGCCGTTTTTTGCCGAGCGTTTTTCCGATATGGACTGGATGATCCTGACCCCGATCGGCTCCATCCTGTTCGAGAAGGGAAAGCTGATCTGTGACCGGTCGCCTTGCGCTGCGCCAGATCTGAAGGACGATGTCGAGACCCTCTGGCACAGTTACTATCAGTCGATTTTCAATCCGGCGCGTATCAAGACAAAAGCGATGCGCTCCGAAATGCCGACCAAATACTGGAAGAATTTGCCGGAAACCCGGCTGATACCGCAAATGCTCGCCGATGCGGAAAACCGCGTTGCGGCCATGGTGGCGCGGCAGAATGATGGTCGTGCCCCGGCTTTTCACGAGCGCCATCAGGCAGAGTGGCGAGAGAAAGAGGCGCAGGAAGAGGCTCGGGGCGTGGCGCTCAACGGGCTGCCTGCTCTCTCGCGCGCGCTGGAGAGCTGCCAGCGCTGCGATCTCTGTCGCTATGCGACCCAGAGCGTGCCTGGCATCGGCCCGGATCATGCGCCTCTCATGCTTGTTGGTGAGCAACCGGGCGATCAGGAAGATCTGCAGGGAAAGCCATTTGTGGGGCCAGCGGGACAGGTGCTCGATCGTGTGTTGTCTGCGGTCGGTATCGAGCGAAGCGAGGTGTATCTCACCAATGCGGTGAAGCACTTCAAATTCGTTTCGAAAGGGCGTCGTCGCATTCACCAGACGCCGGGGCGCACTGAGATTGTTGCCTGCTCACCCTGGCTCGATCAGGAGATCAGGCTCGTTCAGCCGAAGCTGATCGTCACGCTGGGCGCTACCGCGCTTCAGGCTGTGGAAGGGCGCGTCAGTCGCCTCGGGGCACTCAGGGGGCATGTGCGCGACGGGAGCGCAACACGCCCACCTAGTCTTGCGACAATCCATCCGTCCTATCTGCTGCGCCTTCCTGAGCCTCTGAGGGCCCAAGAAGAAGAGCAGCGCTTCATGCAGGAACTCTCAGCTGCGCGTGACTGGCTCGCAGAGCATTGACGCCTGAAAAAAGAAGGCGCGGCGGCGGCACCCGTGAGAGGTGAGAAGCCCGACTTCGCTCCTTCGGGTCACGCGCTTCGGCTTCTTTACTGATCAGTACTTGCCCTTCGCCGACCGCGCGTATTAGCGGGGTGTTGCCTGTCTTCCCTGGCATCAGGACCGGGAAAGACGGGGCGGATTTCGGTCAATCGGCTTTTTCTGTCATCCACACGGCGGCATTGGCTGGCAGAAAGCCGGGTTTCTCGATGGCGTGGCTTGCCTCAAGGATTTCGCCTTCAGGAAGCACTACTTCCTTGTCGCCGCAATTCAGAATGACCCTGACAGGCCCGTTGCAGAATTCGACCACGTCCTTGCGTTCCGGCGCCCATTCAAGCGCGCCAAGACCGAGGCTGAACGCCTTGCGATGGGCAAGCAGACTGCGATAGAGCGCGAGGGGCGAGTCCGGGTCTTTCTCTTCCACGGCGACTGCATAGTTTTTGTACTGCTCTGGTTGAGGCAGCCAGAGTTCGCCTGTCTCGTTAAAACCAAGGGACGGGCCATCCGCCTTCCAGGGGAGAGGGATGCGGCACCCGTCGCGACCGATTTCCTTGCCATCAGTGCGGAAGAAAGCCGGGTCCTGACGATATTTCCTGTCGAGCTTCGTGTGATCCGGCAGGCCGAGTTCCTCACCCTGATAGAGCGTAGCCGAGCCCGGCAGGCCGAGCGTCATGAATATGACTGCGCGGGCCCGCCGCAGGCCAAGGGCCTCGTCCGGTTGCTCATGGGCTGCGTCGATACCCTGAGGGCGCGCGCCTGCATCTTTCAGGCCCAGACGCGAGGCATGGCGCACCGTGTCATGATTGGACATGACCCAGGCGGTGATGGCGCCGACCTCATGCATGGCCTTGAGTGAATCCGTGATGATCTCGCGGTATTTGGCGGCGTTCCAGCGGCAGAGCAGATAGTCGAAATTGAAGGTCTGCTGCATTTCGTCGGGCCGTACGTAACGGGCAAGACGCGAGAGAGGCTTTACCCAGGCTTCTGCCACCAGCATGCGATCGCCCGGGTAGCTGGCCAGCAGCTTGTGCCAGGCGCGATAGATTTCGTGCACGCCATCCCGGTCCCACATCGGGGCATCGCTTGGCGTCTTGTCGTCATCTTCGCCCACCATCGTGGCGCGCTCTGTATAGGGAGGCAGGCCTTTTTCCTTGATGAGTCCGTGGGCGACATCGATACGGAAGCCGTCCACCCCGCGATCGAGCCAAAAACGCAGAACGGATTCAAATTCGGTCCGCACTTCGGGGTTGTCCCAGTTCAGATCGGGCTGGCAGCTGTCGAAGAGATGCAGATACCACTGGCGTGGTTTGCCGTCCTTGCGCTCAGGTTCCTGTGTCCAGGCAATGCCGCCAAAGACGCTCTGCCAGTTATTGGGGGGCTCGCACCCGTCCTTCCCCTTGCCATCGCGAAACAGATAGCGTTCACGGGCGGCACTGCCGGGCTCGGAGGCCAGGGCTTCCTTGAACCATGCATGCTGGTTTGATGTGTGGTTTGGCACCATATCGGCAATGATGCGCAGACCGTGGTCATGCGCTTCCTTAATCAGCGCCTCGTAATCGGCGACCGTACCGAAAAGCGGGTCGATCTTGCGATAATCGGAGATGTCATATCCGGCATCGCCCTGTGGCGACTGGAAACAGGGGGAGATCCATAGCGCGTCGACGCCGAGCCGTTCCAGATAGGGCATGTGGCTGATGATGCCGGGAAGGTCGCCGATACCGTCACCGTTGGAATCGGCAAAGGAGCGCGGGTAGATCTGATAGATGACAGCGTCTTTCCACCAGACTGGAGCTGAACCGTTCTGAGCCATGGTTTTCTTCCGTGATCGTGATGATGTCAGAACACGGAGGAAACCTGCCAGTTGGCGCCGTCACACAAAGTTGCGGATACAAGAGACCTGCACGCCAGCCGCTCGTGAAAGCCTCGGGGTGACGATGGCTGTCCTGGGGCAGGGGCGCAAGCGCCCCTGCGTGGGGGTTACTTCTGGTAGCCTGTCTGGCGGATTACGCGGTTGGTGGCGGCATTGGCTGCGCTCAGACCTGAATCGACCGTATTCGACCCTGCGAGGATCGAGGCAATGGTCTGCCCGACCTGCGTGCCGATGCCCTGGAAGGGCGTGATGTCGACAAACTGTGCGCCGACATAGGGGCGCGGCTGCGCCGTCTGACCTGACGGGTTGGAGGTCTCAATGGCTTTCAGCACGAAGGACGAGAAGGGGGCGACCTTCTGATAGTCGGGCGACTGATAAGAGGAGCTGCGTGTGCCTGGCGGAATATTGACCCAGCCATCGGTCTTGGCGACGAGCTGGATATAGTCTTTTGACGTCGCCCACTGAATGAAGGTGCTGGCTGCCTCGGCATGGGTGGAAGAAGCCGGAATGGCCAGATTCCACGACCAGAGCCAGGTTGGACCACCCTTGAAGCTGCCCGTTGGCAGTGAGGCAAAGCCCACCTTGTCGGCGACACTGCTCTGTTTTGCATCGAATACCGTGCCGGCAGCACTGGTGGCGTCGATCCAGATGGCGCAATGGCCGGTCGCGAAAAGCGAGAGATTTTCGTTGAAGCCGTTCGCGCTCGCGCCAGGCGGGCCGAACTGCTTGAGAAGCGAGGTGTAATAGGTAATCGCGTTGTGCCAGGCCGGCGTGTTGAGTGTCGGCTTCCAGCTCATATCGAACCACTGACCGCCAAAGCCAGTCACCATGGTGGTGACGATGGTCATGTTCTCGCCCCAGCCCGGCTTGCCGCGCAGGCAGATACCATAGGTGTCGCCTGCCTTGTCGGTCGTCTTGGCAGCGAAATCGCGGATCTGATCGTAGGTGGGTGTCTCGGGCATGGTGATCCCGGCCTTGGCGAAGAGATCCTTGCGGTACAGGGTCATCACGCTCTCTGCATAGAAGGGCAGCGCGTAAACCTTGCCTTCATAGCTCACGCTTTCACGCACCGGAGCGATGATGTCATTGAGATCATAGGCAGCGGGCAGGGAGTCGAATTTATAGAGCCAGCCCTGCTTGGCCCAGAGCGGCACTTCGTAATTGCCGATGGTCAGGATATCGAACTGCCCTGCATGGGTGGCGATATCGGTCGTCACGCGCTGGCGCAGAACGTTTTCTTCCAGCGTCACCCAGCGCAGATGGATATCCGGATGGGCTTTCTCGAATACTGTCGAGAGCTTGCGCATTTCGATCATCTGCACGTTGTTGACGGTCGCGATCGTGAGCGTCGTGTCGGCCTTGGCCTGAGCGGCGAGGCCGAAGCCAAGGGCCGCGCTGGCCAGAAGCAGGGTTTTCTTCATTGGGGACTGTCCTTGGGTGGGCGCTTGCACTGGAGAAATCAGGTCTGGGGCATCTGGCTGCCGATCCCGGCATTCCGGGGGAAGGCAGCGCGGCTCATGTGGCGGAAAGGCACCACATTCATTCGTTTTCCCGGGAAATGTAACAGGGCAGGGGCCGTGTCGACCTGTCGCGGTGCAGGGGCGGGCGCGTTTTCGTGCCAAAGGCTTGGGGCTTCAGCCCGGACATGGTTCGCATGGCTTTTGTCGATCCGGTTCGTCTTGTGCCGCTTCACTGGAACGGCGCGAAGTGACGCTCTCATTCTTTCCGAAAATTAACAAGGGAATGACATGACCGTAACATGAATGTGTTATCTATGACAGATGGGCGTTCTCAAGGGGGCGCAGCCCCCGATAGTCATGCAGTAGAGAGTCTGTAACAATCCATACATTCTGTAGTGCTTTGGCCCTCGTTCTTCTTATTCTTCTTGCTAGAGAGAGGTCATAGGCATCGGACCCGATGTCTTCGCAAATACAGGAAGATGACGAGTATGATCTCGAAGAAGACTTTTAGCATGCTGGCCCTGGCTGCCGCGCCGTCTTTCATGGCGCTGGCTTATGCCCATGCTCCCGCACCGCTCCCGCCCGGACCGATGGCCCCTCCGGGCCATATGGGTCCCATGATGCCCCCGCCGCTCATGGGCATGCTGCGTGGCGTGGACCTGACGAAAGAACAGCGCGACAAGATCCACGCCCTGATGCATGGCCATCGTGCAGAGCGTCGTGATGCCATGCACCAGCGTTTCGATGTCGATCAGAAAATCGGGGCGCTGCTGATGGCGAAGGGGCCGGTCGACAAGGCAAAGCTCGATGCGCTCATCAAGCAGAAGGAAGCGCTCAACGCCAAGGACGAAGAAGCAATGGCTGCCGATGCCGTTGCGATCCATGATATCCTGACTCCCGAGCAGCTCGACAAGGCCCGCACGACCCAGGAGAAGCTCGACTCACTCGAAGGGCAGATCCGCGATCTTCTGCGCCCGCCGCATGCCAAGGGCGATGCAGACAAGGATGAGCCCGACGCTCCCTGATCTCTGGCTCAGGAAGAGGGGCAGGATGTCTCTCTCCTGAGCAATCGGGCGGCATGGGCACGCGAGCGGACGTTTTGTCTTGACTTTGCGCTCTCATGCCTTTAGCTGCCTGACCAGATTTGAAACGCCACCTCGCGAAGACTCGCGCAGTGGCGTCTTTCTGTTGCTTATAAGGGTTCCACGTGTTCGACACGCTTTCAGGCAAGCTTTCCGGTGTATTTGAGGGTCTGTCCAAGCGCGGCAGGCTGTCCGAGGCGGATGTTGCCGAAGCGATGCGCGAAGTGCGTCTGGCCATGCTGGATGCAGACGTGGCGCTGCCCGTCGTGCGCGACTTCGTCAACAAGGTGAAGGAAAAGGCCGTCGGGACGGAGGTGCTTGAGAGCATCTCACCCGGTCAGGCCGTTGCCAAGATCGTCAACGACGCGCTGATCGAGGCGCTGGGCGGTGCTGGTAACGTGCCGCTCAATCTTGCGGCCGTTGCCCCTGTGCCCGTCCTGATGGTCGGTCTGCAGGGTTCGGGCAAGACCACGACGTCGGGCAAGATTGCCCTGCGTCTGCTGACGCGCGAGCGCAAGCGTGTGCTTCTCGCCTCCCTCGACGTCCAGCGCCCGGCCGCCCAGCTTCAGCTGCAGCAGCTGGCGGAGCGCGTCGGCGTCGGCTCGCTGCCGATTATCGCCGGTCAGCAGCCTGTCGAGATTGCCAGGCGTGCCCTCGAGACGGGCCGTCGCGAAGGCTATGACGTCGTCATTCTCGATACGGCAGGTCGTCTGTCGATCGATGAAGCCCTGATGCAGGAAGTTCGCGACGTACGCGATGCGACCAATCCGGTCGAAACCCTGCTCGTGGTCGACGCCATGACGGGTCAGGACGCTGTCAACACTGCGCAGCGCTTCAACGAAGCCGTCGGCATCACCGGTGTCGTCATGACCCGTATGGATGGCGACGCACGTGGTGGCGCAGCGCTATCGATGCGCGCCATTACAGGGGCGCCGATCAAGCTCGTCGGTCTGGGCGAAAAGCTCGAGGCCCTCGACGATTTCTACCCCGAGCGCGTTGCCGGTCGTATCCTTGGTCTTGGTGACATTGCCGGGCTGGTCGAGAAGGCCAGCGAGACGCTCGACCACGAAGAGAGCGAACGCGTCGCCAAGAAGATGATGGCGGGCAAGTTCGATCTCGACGACTATGCCTCGCAGCTGCGCCAGATCGGCAAGATGGGCTCGATTTCGGGCATCGTCGGCATGCTGCCCGGCATGGGCAAGCTGAAGGAAAAGCTGGGCGATCAGGATCTCGATACCTCGATCTTCAAGCGTCACCAGGTCATCATTTCCTCGATGACCAAGGATGAGCGCAAGACGCCCGCCATTATCAAGGCCTCTCGCAAGAAGCGTATCGCTGCCGGTTCGGGCACCACGGTTCAGGAGGTCAACAAGTTGCTCAAGCAGTTTGACGACATGTCCACCATCATGAAGCGCATCAGCAAGATGGGCCTCGGTGGCATGAAGCAGATGCTTTCCGGTCTCATGTCGGGCGGTGCTCCCGGCGGGCGGCCCGGCGGTGGCTTTGGCGGCCCGCGCCGCTAACCCCAACCGGCATGATTTTCACATAGTTTTCGATACCCTGGAGTAAAAATATGAGCGTTAAGATCCGCCTTTCGCGCGCTGGTGCCAAGAAGCGTCCGTACTACCACATCGTGATTGCTGACAGCCGTAGCCCCCGCGATGGCCGCTTCATCGAGAAGGTTGGTGCCTACAACCCGATGCTGCCCTCCGACCATGCTGACCGCATCCGTCTGAACGACGAGCGCATCAAGCACTGGCTGTCAAACGGCGCGCAGGCGACCGATCGCGTTGCCCGCTTCCTTGGTAATGCCGGTCTGATCGAAAAGCCCGTTTACAACGAGCAGCCCAAGCAGTCCGCGCCGAAGAAGCGCGCCCAGGAGCGTGCAGCCGCCAAGGCCGCAGCCTGAGCCATAGACCAGGGATAGGCTTCAGCATTTCATGACGTCCGGCACCGCCTCCAGCAAGATTCTCGTGGCGACCGTGGGCAGGCCCCATGGCGTTCGGGGGCTCGTGCATCTTTTTGCGGCGACTGATGACCCGGCTTCGGTCGAGGAAATCGGCGCGCTGCAGGATGAAAAGGGCAGCGTCTGGCGTGCGGAATGGCAGGGTCATGGCATCGCGCGTCTGTACGATGCTGCCGGCCGTGCCGTAACCGACCGCGATGAGGCCGCACGTCTCGTCAATCTCAAGCTGTATGTCGAGCGGAATTGCCTGCCGGAAACAGAAGAGGACGAGTTCTATCATGCCGATCTGATCGGTCTGCGTGCCGAAACCCGAGAGGGCAAGGTGCTGGGCACGGTTGCGATCATTCATGATTACGGTGCGGGCGTCAGTCTGGAGATTACCGGAAACGGTCAGGACCTGATCGTGCCTTTCACCCATGCCTGCGTCCCCGAGATCCTGTTCGATCAGGGGCGTGTCATCGTCGAGCCGCCTCATGAGGTCGAGGTCGAGGGTGATCTTTCGGGCAAGGGCGATGTGGCGGTGCGTTCATGACCTGGCACGCGGATATTTTCACTCTGTTTCCGGACATGTTTCCGGGGCCGCTCGGGTTCTCCCTTGCGGGACGGGCGCTTGAAGACGGCGTCTGGTCGCTGGGTGTGCATGATCTGCGTGATTTCGGTCGCGGGCGTCATCGCGCCGTGGATGACACCCCCTTTGGTGGCGGTGCGGGAATGGTGCTTCGGGCCGATGTGGTCGCAGAAGCGCTGGACTCGATCGAGGCAGAGGGGCGGCCGGTCGTTTACCCGACGCCGCGCGGTGCGCGCCTGACTCAGGCGCAATCGCGTGACTTCGCCTCGGGTGATGGCGTGGTGGTGTTGTGCGGGCGCTTTGAAGGCGTCGATGAGCGGGTTCTGGAGCGCCGAGGCGTTGTCGAGATCTCGCTTGGCGATTTCGTGCTGTCGGGTGGGGAAATCCCCGCCTATGCGCTGCTCGATTCCTGCGTGCGCCTTCTGCCCGGTGTGATGGGTTCAGAGTTGAGCGATGCCGAAGAAAGCTTCGGCGACGGTCTGCTCGAATACCCGCATTACACCAAGCCCGCCTCATGGGAGGGTATGGATGTGCCACCGGTTCTGCTTTCGGGTCATCATGCGGCGATAGCGGCATGGCGTCACGAGCAGGCGTGTCAGACGACCCAGGTCAGACGCCCCGATCTCTGGGCGGCTTATGCTGAAGCCAAGACTAACAGATAAATTTCGTATTCTCGGAGAAGTAACATGAACATTGTCCAGCAGTATGAGGCGCGCGAAATCGAGCGTCTGACCGCCGCCCGTCCGGTTCCCGAATTCCAGGCCGGTGACACCGTGCGCGTTGGCGTGCGCGTTGTCGAAGGCACGCGTGAGCGCGTTCAGGCTTACGAAGGCGTTGTGATTGCCCGTTCCAACAAGGGCCTGAACAGCAACTTCACGGTTCGCAAGATTTCGAACGGTGAAGGCGTGGAGCGTATCTTCCCGCTTTACTCGCCCAGCATTGCCGAGATCGCTGTTGTCCGTCGCGGCAAGGTGCGTCGTGCAAAGCTGTATTATCTGCGTGAGCGTAGCGGCAAGTCGGCTCGTATTGCCGAGCGTCCCCGTGACACGGTGAAGACGGCTTCCTAAATCAGGATAGTCGAAACCGGTTTATAACAAAGGAGAGTGCGGTGGCACGAACATTGTTCGATAAAATCTGGGATGACCATGTAGTCGAACGCCTCCCGGACGGCACCTGCATTCTCTACATAGACCGTCACCTTCTACATGAGGTGACAAGCCCTCAGGCCTTTGAAGGCCTGAGGATGTCCGGGCGTCGTCTGCGTCGCCCGGATGCGACGGTCGCCGTGGTCGATCACAACGTGCCGACCTCCGACCGTTCGCTGCCGATCGAGGAGCCGGAATCCCGGCTCCAGATCGAAACGCTCGAAAAGAACGTGGCCGAATTCGGCGTTCCCTATTTCAAGCTGCGCTCGAAAGACCAGGGCATCGTGCACGTGGTGGGGCCCGAGCAGGGCATTTCCCTGCCTGGCATGACCATTGTCTGTGGCGACAGCCATACCTCGACCCATGGGGCTATGGGTGCTCTTGCCTTCGGCATTGGTACGTCTGAGGTCGAACATGTCATGGCGACGCAGACGCTGCTGCAGAAGCCTGCCAAGAACATGCGCATCACGGTTTCCGGGCAGGTTGGCCCAGGCGTGACGGCGAAGGACATCATGCTGGCAATTATCGGCAAGATCGGCACCGCAGGCGGTACCGGGCATGTCATGGAATTTGCCGGCGATGCCATTCGCGCTCTCGACATGGCAGGGCGCATGACCCTGTGCAACATGTCGATCGAGGCGGGTGCGCGCGCCGGTCTGGTGGCGCCTGACGAGACGACTTTCGCCTATGTCGAGGGGCGTCGCTTCGCCCCCAAGGGTGAGGATTTTGAAAAGGCCTGTGCGTATTGGCGCACGCTGGCATCCGATGAAGGCGCGGTGTTCGACACCGAGGTCACGCTCGATGCCGCCGAGATCCAGCCGAACCTCACCTGGGGTACGAGCCCTGAAGACGTGATTGCGATCGATGGCATTGTGCCCGATCCGGCGCAGTTCAACGATCCCGCGCGTGCCCGTCAGGTGCAGCGCATGCTTGATTATATGGGGCTCGAAGCCGGTCAGAAAATTGCGGGTACCAGGATCGATGTGGCCTTTATCGGTTCCTGCACCAACAGCCGTATCGAGGATCTCCGCTCGGCGGCCGCTATCGCCAAGGGGCGCCATGTGGCCCCCGGCGTCAGAGCGATGGTCGTGCCCGGTTCTGGTCATGTGAAGGCGGCAGCCGAGGCCGAGGGTCTTGATGCGATCTTCCGCGAGGCCGGGTTCGAATGGCGTGAAGCCGGGTGCTCGATGTGCCTTGGCATGAATCCTGACAAGCTCACCTCAGGCCAGCGTTGCGCCTCGACCTCGAACCGTAATTTCGAAGGACGTCAGGGGCCGGGCGGACGCACCCATCTGTGCTCGCCTGCCATGGCGGCAGCAGCGGCAGTTTCAGGCTGCTTTGTCGACGTGCGGGAGATGGCATGATGGACAAGTTCACGACGCTCACCGCCATTGCGGCGCCCATGCCGGTCGAAAATATCGATACCGATCAGATCATTCCGGCGCGTTTTCTCAAGACCATCCAGCGCAGCGGCCTGGGTAAGAATGCCTTTGCAGCGCAGCGTTATAATGATGACGGGTCGGAGAAGCCTGATTTCGTGCTCAACCGCGAGCCGTATCGCAAGGCTGAGATCCTGATTACGCTCGATAATCTCGGATGCGGTTCATCGCGCGAACATGCGCCCTGGGCGCTGCTCGATTTCGGGATACGCTGCGTGATTGCCCCGAGCTTTGCCGACATCTTTTTCAATAACTGCTTCAAGAACGGCATTCTGCCGATCCGCCTCCCGCGCGAGATCTGTGAATCGCTTATGGAAGACGCGCAGATGGGGGCGAATGCCCGCATCACCATCGATCTGGAAAACCAGCTCGTCCAGCGCCCCGACGGAAGCACCATTCCGTTCGAAGTCGATAGTTTCCGCAAGCATATGCTGATCGAAGGGCTCGATGACATCGGGCAGACGCTCCAGCATGACAGTGCGATCCAGTCCTTCGAGCAGAAGCGTCAGCGAGACGAATCCTGGCGCCCCACTATCGTGATGGAGACGGTTTCGTGAGCCAGGCCACCAAGCTACTCGTTCTTCCCGGCGACGGGATCGGCCCTGAAGTCATGCGTGAGGTCGTCAAGATCGTGCGCTGGCTTGGTGACGCCCGCGGGCTCTCTCTCGAGCTGACCGACGAACTGGTCGGTGGCGCGTCTCTGGCCGCTCATGGCGTTCCCCTGCGTCCTGAAGTCGTTGCGCTGGCCAAAGAAGCTGATGCCGTTCTGTTTGGTTCGGTAGGCGACCCGAAATGGAACCATGTCTCTTTTGACAAGCGCCCCGAGGCTGCCATTCTCGGCCTGCGTCAGGAACTCGAGCTTTTTGCCAATCTGCGTCCCGCACAGGTCTTCGCGCCGCTTGTCGATGCGTCTTCGCTGAAGCCGGAACTGGTTGCCGGGCTCGATATCATGATCGTGCGCGAGACTGTGGGTGGCATCTATTTCGGTGAGCCACGCGGTATCGAAACCCTGGCCGACGGGTCGCAGCGCGGCATCAATACCGAAGTCTATACGACGTCGGAAATCGAGCGCGTCGCCCGTGTCGCTTTCGAGTTGGCCCGTCTGCGCGGCAACCATGTCTGCTCGGTCGAGAAGTGCAATGTGATGGAAAGCGGTCTGCTGTGGAAGCAGGTCGTGACCGCGCTGCATGAGCGCGATTACAGCGACGTCAAGCTCAGCCACATGCTGGCCGATAACTGCGCCATGCAGCTCGTGCGCAATCCCAAGCAGTTCGATGTCATCGTGACCGGCAACCTGTTTGGCGATCTTTTGTCCGATCTGGCGTCGATGCTGACCGGCTCGCTGGGCATGTTGCCTTCGGCGACGCTCGGCCCGGTGCAGGAGAGCGGCAAGCGTCACGCGCTTTATGAGCCGATCCACGGGTCGGCACCCGATATCGCAGGGCAGGGCATCGCCAATCCGCTGGCGCAGATCCTGTCTTTCGCCATGCTGCTGCGTTATTCGCTCAAGCGCGAGGACGATGCGGCGCTGATTGAACAGGCTGTCTCGAATGTGCTGTCAAGCGGCTTGCGCACAGCCGATATCATGTCCGAAGGTATGACACGCGTCGGCACCGAGGAAATGGGCGCCGCCGTTCTTCAGGAAATGCAGAAGCTGGCCTGAGAGCCAGCCGGAGGAAGATATGTCCCTGATCGCTGCCCGGCTTAACCGGATCTCTCCCAGCCAGACGATCGCCATTTCGCAGAAAGCGCGGGCCCTGAAAGAAGCGGGGCGGGACATTATCAGCCTCTCCGCCGGTGAGCCGGATTTCGAGACGCCCGAAAACGTCAAGCAGGCCGCCTGTGCCGCCATTGCACGCGGCGAGACGCGCTATACCGATGTGGCGGGCACGGCCGCCTTGCGCAAGGCTGTTGCGGCCTGGCTCAATCGCGATTTCGGCCTCGATTACAAGGCCGAGGAGATTGTGGTCTCGACGGGCGGCAAACAGGTCATTTATGACGTGTTTACCGCAACACTCGATGCAGGTGACGAGGTTATCATCCCTGCGCCGGCATGGGTGTCCTATCCCGACATCGTAGCGCTGGCCGACGGTACGCCTGTCGTTGTGCAGACAAAGCCTGAAAACGGCTTCCGTCTCGATGCCGAGGCGCTGCGCGGTGCCATCACCCCCAGGACCAAATGGCTGGTGCTGAATTCACCCTGCAATCCGACAGGTGCTGTCTATTCAGAGGCCGATCTGCGTGCGCTTTGCGACGTTCTGCTCGATCATCCGCGCATCTGGGTTCTGACAGACGATATCTACGCAAAGCTGGTCTATGACGGGCTGGTGAGCAAGACGCTGGTGCAGGTCGAGCCCAGACTGCGTGAGCGCGTCGTCACCATGAACGGCGTCTCCAAGGCCTATGCCATGACCGGCTGGCGCATCGGCTTTTCGGCCGCACCTGCCGAACTGACGAAGGCGCTGATCAAGCTGCAGGGGCAGAGCACGAGCAATCCTTGCTCGATTGCCCAGGCGGCAGCGCTTGAAGCGGTTACCGGCCCTCAGGATTTCATCGGTGGCATGGTGTCGGTCTATCAGGAGCGTCGCGATCTCGTTCTGTCGATGCTGGCGCAGGCGCCGGGTCTGACCTGTATCCGTCCTGAAGGCGCATTCTACGTCTTTCCGTCCATTGCAGGCGTGATCGGCAAGAAGACAAGCACGGGCAAGGTGATCGAAAATGACGAGATTTTCGTCACCGAACTGCTTGAAGAGACGGGGGTTGCTGCCGTGCATGGCAGCGCCTTCCTGACGCCGGGCTATTTCCGTATTTCCTACGCCACCGACACTGAAAGCCTGCGCGAAGCGTGCACGCGCATTCAGCGTTTCTGCGCCTCCTTGAGCTGAGAAACCGACCATGAGCTTTCGTCTGGCACAGCGTCTTCAGGGGCTGCCGCAGCCCGCAACGATTGCCATGTCGGCGAAAGCAAGGGCGCTCAAGGCGCAGGGTGTCGATGTGATTTCCCTGGCTCTGGGTGAGCCGGATTTTCCTTCACCGCCCGAGGCGGTCGAGGCGGCCTATCAGGCCGGTCTTCGCGGCGATACCAAATATCCGCCCGTGGGTGGCCAGCCCGCCCTCAAGGCGGCGGTCGCGAAGAAATTTCTCGATGAAAACGGACTGCTTTATGCACCGGAAGAAATACTGATCGGCAATGGTGGCAAGCAGCTGATCTATAATGCGTTTGCGGCCACTATTGATCCGGGTGATGAGGTGATTGTACCTGCGCCCTACTGGGTCAGCTATCCGATCATCGCCCAGATGATGGGGGGTGTGCCGGTCTCTGTGATCTGTCATGAAGAAGACAGATTCCGGCTCAAGGCAGAAGCGCTGAGAGACGCCATCACCCCGCGGACACGCTGGCTGGTGCTCAATTTTCCGAATAACCCGAGTGGTGCCATTCTTGAGCGCGATGACCTCGAGGCTATCGCTGCCGTATTGCGTGACGCGCCGCATGTTCTGGTCATGGCAGACGAGATCTACGAGCATCTCACATTCGACGGCAAAACCCATGCCTCGCTTGCCTGTGTGGCGCCGGATCTCAAGGACCGTATCCTGACCATCAATGGTATGGCCAAGGCCTATGCCATGACAGGCTGGCGCGTTGGTTTCTGCGGTGGTCCGGGGCCCCTGATCAAGGCCATGACCAGCATCCAGAGCAATGCAACATCGGGTATCTGCACTCTGGCCCAGGCCGGTGCGGTCGCCGCGCTGGCGACCCCGGCTGCCGGACGCGACGCCATGCGCGATGTCTATCAGGCACGTCGCGATCTCGTGGTGGCCAGGCTCCGTTCCATGCCGCATGTCACCTGCGCCATGCCCGAAGGGGCATTTTATGCCTTTCCCGGTATCACTGGCGCATTGGGCCGGAAGAGTGCTGCCGGTCGGGTAATTGTCGATGATGTTGCCTTTGCCGAAGCCCTGCTCGAAGAGGCGCATGTGAGTGTCGTGCCCGGAAGCGCCTTCGGCCAGACGGGCCATATACGTCTGTCTGTCGCCGCGTCTGACGCGCTGCTGATTGAAGCCTGCACGAGGCTTGAGCGGTTCCTTCTGACGCTCGTCTGACTGGACGAAGCCGGGTGAGGATGCGACCATGGGCGCATGATCACATCCTTTCCCGTATTCGATACTCTGGATTTTCCCACACCCACGCGTGAGACGCTCGATCAGGCCTATGAGGCGATCGGTGCTGAGCTGGATAATGATGATCTGGCAACAGGACTGGCGCTTTTCGACGCACAGCGTCGTGCCTATGAATCCTGGTCGGCATTGGTCGAACTGCGCTTTTCACAGGATACGCGCAACGCCGATTACGTCGCCGCCCGGGACTATGCCGATAGCTTGACGCCCTACGCCACCAATCTCGAAACACAGATCAAGAAGCGTGTTCTTGCCCGTCGCGAAGACGCCCAAACGCATCTCGGCGCCCATGTTCTGGCGCTCTGGGATGCCGATATCACCACATTCGACGTGCGTATCGAGTCCATGCTGGCGGAAGAGGCGCGCCTCTGCGCTGAATACACGGCACTCCTTGCCGCGGGAGAGATTACGTTCAGGGAGGAGTGTCACAACCTCTCCGGTCTGGAGCCGTTCCAGCAGGATTCCGATCGGGCCACGCGTCATGAGGCTGAGTCTGCGCGCTGGGGGTTCTACGAGGCGAATGGCGAACAGCTCGATCGCATTTTCGACGATCTGGTGAGGCTGCGTACCGGCATGGCCCATACGCTCGGTTTCGATTCCTATATCGATCTCGGTTATCGTCGTATGCGTCGTACCGACTACAATGCGCAGGATGTCGCGCGCTTCCGTGAGCGTATCGCGAGCCATGTCACTCCTTTGGTGCAGGCGCTTCTGCAGCGCCGTCAGCTCGAGATGGGGTGGGATAGCCTCAAGGCCTGGGACGAGGCACTGGTCGATCCGAAAGGTAATCCCGGTCCCGCAGGCGATTACGATCTGATGATTGCGCGCGCCAGAGAGATGTTCACGCGTCTTGATGAGAGCGGTGAAATGGCCGCGTTCTTCACGGAGATGGTCGAGAAAAACTATCTCGATCTGAAAAACCGTGCGGGCAAGGCGGGCGGTGGTTTCTGTACGTCATTCTCGACACAGGGCACACCGTTCATCTTCGCCAATTTCAACGGGATTCACGGTGATATCGGCGTGTTCACTCATGAAATGGGTCACGCCTTCCAGAACTGGAAAAGCCGCGATCTGCCCATGATCGACATGCTCTGGCCGACAATGGAAGGGGCAGAGATCCATTCCATGGGCCTTGAATTCCTCACCTGGCCCGAGATCGATCTGCTCGTGGAAGAGGGGGCAGGTGAGCGGTATCGTCGTCTGCATCTGATCGAGAGTCTGAGCTTCCTGCCCTACGGAGCCTGTGTCGATCATTTCCAGCACGAGATTTATGCAAAGCCCGGCATGAGCCCTGAAGAGCGTCACGCGACATGGCAGCGCCTTGAAAAGCAGTATCTGCCCTGGCGTGACTGGGGCGATCTGGCCTATCCGGCCAAGGGTGGTCGCTGGCAGGCCCAGCGCCATATCTATAACTCGCCCTTCTATTATATCGATTATACGCTGGCGCTCTGTGTGGCGCTTCAGATCTGGCTGATCGCTCAGGTCGATACCCCACGGGCGCTCGAACTCTATCGTGGGCTATGCGAAGCCGGAGGAAGCCAGGCGTTCTGCAGCCTGGTGCGCAATGCCGGACTGACCGTGCCCTTTGAGGATGATGCTCTGGCCGAAATCGTTGATGAAGCCGAGCAGATGCTCATGATGTGACGGGTTTCCCCTCCCTCGTCTGAGGGAGGGGAGAAGCGGGATCAGCCGCGGCGGTTCCATTTGTCGAGCAGGTCGAGCACCGATTGCGACGACATTGCACGGGCATTGCCGAGCGTGTTGGCGCCGTCGGCATTGAGCAGCTTGCGGCCCGGCGTGACGATCAGCACGGTCGGCACTTCATGAATTGTGACACCGAAACGTTGGGCGATATCGAGATTCTTGTCGATGCGTCCGACATTGACCGGCACGACCACAAACTGGGATTCGAGCCATTGTGCGACTTCCGGCTGGTTGAAAAGTCCAGCTAGCATGCGGCAATCGGGGCACCAGTTGCCGCCGAAATCGATGAGTACCTTGCGCTTCGTGCGCGCTGCGGTGGCAAAGGCTTCTTCGACCTGGGTCTTCGCGAGGGCGATATCGGGATAGACATCCTTCGCCGGCGTGATCTGCACCGAACTGTCGATCTTTGGCGGGGCTGGCGGACCATCTTCGGCAAATGCCGTGCTGCTGGCACAGGGGAGCGTTGCGGGAGCAAGGGCGGAGAGGCCGAGGGCGAGGGAGGTCATGACGCCAAATTTGCGTTTCAGCACGATGCGGGCCTTTCGAAGCTTAAAAAAGGTTTGAGGGCAGGGTGGTTGAAAATCCGCCAGAGTATGAAATGTTTTGTCTCGCCGGGGAATACAAGAGCGCAAGGGACCTGTGATGAAAGAACGTAACGATGTCGGCGGGGCTGCAGGTGAAGTCTCCATCACCACGACCCTTGTCCGCACCATAGGGCTTGTTGGACTGACGCTTGTGCTCGCGCTTCTGATCCGGTTCGTGCCGTTCCTGTCCCATGGCGTGCAATGGGTGGCGGGAACGAGTGCATGGCAGGGGCTCTATTCCCTGTTCGGTATTGATACCAGTCTCGGGCGCGAGCAGCTTATCCTGATCGGGATCATGCTTTGCTGCTTCATTGTTGCGCTCGGGCTTCAGACGGCACTGACCTATGTCATGCTGCGTCTGAAGCGGTGAGCGAAGCAGGCCAGTACGGCCAGGCTCAGCCATGCGAGCATGGTCAGGGTGCCTCCGAACGGGGCCAGAAACGCGACATTGGGCCCCTTCAACGCCAGTGAGACGACAGGCAGGGTGAAAAGCACCGTACCCGCTGCCATGGGCAGGGCGACCCAGCGCAACGCTGCAATCCCGCTCACGCCGAGGCCGAGCAGGGCGAGCACATGCCACATCAGCATCTCGACCCCGCGTGACAGCATGGGTCTTCCGCCCGGTATGAATGCTTGATCGGGCAGATGGGCCCCAAGTGCTGCCAGCATGACGGCAAGGCAACCGAAAATACCGCAAAAACAAAAAATCACACGTTGCCAGACAGGCATGGGCGGAACGCTTTCGTCTCTTGAGGGTTCAGAACGAGGCTGCTGGCATTCTATGCCAGTCCTCGCAGAGTAAAAAGTAAAGGTCGTTATCATGAAAGCTGGTCTCTGGATCGGATTGGCAGCCCTGCCACTATGCGCGTGCACGCCGGGTTATCCCCGTCTGCCGCCCTTGCCGGACAAGGCGCCTCCTTTCACGACAGCAGATGCAGCGTTTCTGCAGCAGGCAAATGAGCATGACCTGACCCAGATCGCGCTGAGCAAGCTTGCGGTGGACCATGCGCGGGCCACCGAGGTGAAGGATCTCGCCCAGACCACCCAGAAGAATTACGAGGCGCACCGCAAGACGCTGGCAACGCTGGCGAGCAAGCATGACCTCACCCTGACAGAGACACCTCTGGCCAATGATCAGGCGGCGATAGACCGTGTATCGCATCTGCACGGACCGGCTTTTGACAAGGCCTATGTGACGGCACTGCGTGACGAATCACAGGCAAATGAAAAGGCTATCGCTTCGGCAACTGGCACGAAGGATAGCGATCTCAAGAGCGCAGCGACGGGGCTTCAGAAACTCGACGAGCAGGCGATCTCTTCAGCCTATAGCTGGATGCCCAAACTCGCCGTGCGCAAGACGCATAAAGTCGCACGTTGAGGGGCAGGTCGTGAGCGTTCGTCTGGACAGGATTGTCACCCGCGGTGGTGACCAGGGCATGACCTCCCTCGGCGATGGTGCGCGCATCCGCAAGGATGCTCCCCTGATAGAGGCGATGGGTTGTGTCGATGAGCTCAACGCGGTTGTGGGGCTTGTGAGGCTGCATTGTCCCGGTCGAGACGAGCTGGCGCGTATCCAGAACCTGCTTTTCGATCTGGGCGCTATCCTGTGCATCCCGGAACGCGGAGACGATCGGAAGCTTGTGGCCAGGGGAGTCATCTGGCTGGATGCCGAGATCATTGCTCTGCGTGAGAGTCAGCAGCCCCTCACCAGCTTTGTTCTTCCCGGTGGATCGGTGGGGGCAAGCTGGGCGCATATGGCACGGGTCGTCGCCCGTCGTATCGAGAGGCGCGTTGTAGCACTCGATCAGCCGCGTCTGGCTTCGGGCGTCATGTTCCTGAACCGGTTGAGCGATTACTTCTTCGTGCTTGCCCGTCACATGAATCAGGATGGAAAAACGGACATTCTCTGGCAGCGCGGGGTCGGGTGAGGCACGTAATGGCTGATTGCACCCCGAGAACGGTCTGAGCGGCGGTCGTTCTGCCGAGGGTGACTGCTGTGCGATATATGGACCATGCTGGGAGCGTTCTTTCAGTCGATATAAAGCAATGGAAACGAAACGAACACTGTATCGCTACAAGTTTTTGTGATATTCAGGAAATCGGACGTGCGGAAGCTACCTTCTCGTTTCTTGTCAAAATGTGACGCTCTATTCTTTGTTCTGACCCTAAACTATATCATGGTAGGTGGTATCATTTCTTGGGAAGCATAAAGCAGGGATTTACTCGATTTTTATGCTGTATTTTCTGTGTAATTTCAAGTAACGCCTCGGTGTAAATTATAATCTACACTTTTCCTATCGGGTGACACAGGTAGAGAATTCGTTTAGGAGCGAGCCGCAACACGTTAGGTCGCAGCTCAGAAATCAAGCGTATGTCAGTTTGGCTGCGGTATCCTGAATTAATGCCTGAAATGCATATGATCTCCTCAAATCGGATGAAATAAAGTGAGTATCGACTCAGATTTTTTTAACAAGGAAGTAAATCAGGAGGCAGAGCTCAGCGAAGATTCGCTTCGTCTTGCACTTGAGCGCCTCGGTAACAGAAGTAATAAGAGACCAGCTCAGCAGGCACACAAGAAGATAGTGCCCGACCAGCGTCGTCGTCGCTTTGTTCAGGAAGGGCAGGTTGTTGTCGAGCACCATCAGGTGTCGCGTGCCGCTCTGCGTTCCTCGCCGGTCCAGTCCGACGACCACAGTGAGGAAATTGCACGTCTGCGTAATCTTCTGAAGATGGAGCAGCGTCGTGCAGAAGATGCACAGCGCGATCTTGGCGATATGCAGGTTCAGTTGCGTACGCTCGAGACGCATCTCGTGCATGAAAAGCTGCATGTCACCGAACTGAAAACGAAATGTGCAGAAGCCGAGCAGGCGCTGCTCGAAGCTCAGGTTCAGCTCTCCGTGCTGCGCGAAGAGAGCCAGAAGCGTCACGTCGAACCGGCAGGGCCTGCCGATGAGACTGCAGAGCCTGTCGTCAAAAGAGGCAGGGGGCGCCCACCGCGCGTTCGGGAAGTGCCTGCGATGGCCGGTGAACCCGAACCTGTTCGCTGGTGGAAAGACTGAGATTTCGGACGGGTCGCCTTTTCAGTAAAGGGGCCCGTTTAGAAAGACGATGAAGCGACCGGGAGTTTGTCCCGGTCGCTTTTTTTGTCTGGGGTCGGCCATGGCATGGTGGCCTTCAACCCCAACCTGCGCCTGGTCAGGTAATCTAGCACCTCACACGGGGCGACTGGCCTTATGTAGTGTGCGTGCGAACCAGATCAGACAGAGGGCGAAGAGGGCAATGCCGATCAGACCCTGAAAGCTCTGGCCGACAGGGATCGTCAGCAGATCCGTATGGCCGCTCATACCGCTCAGCACGGCAATGACCACGCCAATCAGGCTTTCGCCAACAATAAAGCCGGACGCCACCATGGTGCCGGTGCTGTCATCACTGTGGGAGGCCGCATGCGGTGCGCGGTCAAAAAAGAAGGCAATGATAGCGCCGATGGCGATAGTTACCGAAACATCGGCAGGAAGGTAAATGCCCATGCCAACCGCCAGAGGTGGCATGGCGAGATTTCGGATTTTCAGCAGACGATCGATGATGATCAAGCCGACACCTATCGCAGCGCCGATCAGGATCATGGTCCAGTCGAGATTGCGCAGCAGGATGCCTCGGGCAATATCGGCCATCAGGGCAGGCTGCGGCGCGGCAAGGGCCCGGGACGGGTCCATGTCGGGGCGAGGCAACGTACTGCCGAAACCATAGGCCTGATAAAGAACATTCAGCACTGGCGGAATAACGAGCGCACCGACGACGCACCCTATGAGAAGCACGACTTCCTGCTTCCAGGGCGAGGCACCGACGAGTTGTCCGGTTTTCAGATCCTGCAGATTGTCGTTCGAGATGGCGGCCGAACCGGTAAGCGCCGTCAGGACGAAAAGAACATAGGCGATGGCGCTGTGCTGGTCATGGGCCGAAAGGGCATCCGGCACGAGATGCAGGGCTTCCAGCCCGAGCAGCGCAAGGCAGAGCGCGACGACGCTGATGATCGAGATGCCCGAAATTGGCGATGACGATGAGCCGATGATGCCCGCCATATAGCCGCAGGCACTCGCGACCAGAAAACCGATGAAGAGACAGGCAGCAAGTCCGAGTCCCAGCATGACGACGAGATAGAAATCATGCGTCGTGATCGGCCACAGGAAAAGCGTGAAAAGCGCGCCAAGCCCCAGAATAAGAGCCCCGAGCAGCAGGTTCATGACGAGCGGCGGCAGATCACGATCTGTCTCGTCCAGGCTGGCACGATGGGTCTGCGAAAATGCCTCGCGCAAGCCTCGCAAAACCGGTCCCATCAGTGAAAAGACTGTCCAGCATGCCGCGACAGCGATGGTGCCTGCGCCCATGAATCGGATCTTGTGAACCCATAGCCCTGTGGCGAATTCAGTCGCTGAAACCCCGGCGGGATGCGTGACAACCGCGCTGAGCCAGGGCACGCCAACGCCCCAGCCGATGACGACACCTGCCAGCATGGCGAGACCGCCGCCAAGCCCCACGAGATAACCCGTGCCGATCAGAGCCAGCGAATAGGCGCCCTGAAGACGAAAGACCGAGGGGCCAAGCGAGAAGGTAGCGCTCCAGCCATCCTTGATAATTCTGACGCCTGTGCTGAGAAACGTCAGGCCTGCTGCGATCAGACTGCCCCGGATAAGGGCCTTGAGCGCCTGTTGATTGCCTTCTGGCGAGGCCACGCGAAGGATCTCGGCGCAGGCAACGCCCTCCGGATAGGGCAGGGCGCTATGGGTGACGAGGGCCCGTCTGAGGGGAATGGTGAACAGCACACCTGTAGCGCCACCAAGCAGGGTGATGAAAAAGCTCTCCCAATAGGGAAAACCGCTCCAGAACCCGATCATGACCAGACCAGGTATGGTGGCGAATACACAGCTGAGCGTACCCGCTGCCGAGGCCTGTGTCTGGACAAGGTTGTTTTCGAGAATGGTACTGCCACCGAGTGCCCGCAGCACCGCCATGGAAATGACGGTCGCAGGAATGGACGAGGCAAAGGTGAGGCCGATCTTCAGGCCAAGATAGACGTTGGACGCGGTGAAGATGATCGTGATCAGGGCGCCGAGAACAAGTCCTCGAATGGTCAGTTCCCGTGTCGCCGCAGTCATGCTGTCTCTCTGTCTCGATAACGTAAGGAACAGCTCCTACGACGAAGCGCCTAGAAACGGAAGACGAAGTTCGACTGGTAATAGCTCCCGCTCTTGCCGCCTGCGGCGCGCAACCCGTCCGAGCCTATGAAGCGCGCCCCGTATTGCGTCCATGTGAGATGGCGGTTGAGCTGGAGAGTGAGAGAGGCTTGGGGCACGATACCCACAAAGCCGCCATGCAGGTTGGTGAAGGCATAGGCGCCGGAAGGACCGTAGACGGCGTCATTCGTCGAGGCGCGCCAGAAAAGCGGGCTCTTGAACTGAAGACTGAGCCAGTTGCGGGGCGTCAGTCGGATGACGGGAGACAGGCTGACGAGGTTGCTCGGAGCAATATAGGTGGTGGTATCGAGATAGTTGGTCTGCGGGTTGAATGGCGCGATATAGGTGCCGATCGTGCCGCTGTTGCGTTGCGATGAGCCGCCCGAATAGAGGTCGGCCTGGAGCCCTATGAACGGGTGAAGCGGCGAAGGGGTGTGACGATAGCCAGCAATGGCGTTGAAGGCAAAGGCCGAGACATCGCGGTTCTGCCCTGTCCGGTTCAGTTCGAAGCTGCCGCCCTGATAAAGCCCGCCCACGGAGAATTCGAATGACGGGGCGCCCCCATACCAGCGGAAGCCGTAATTCTGACGGGCTGTGGTCCCGCTGAGTGTGGTCTTGTTGTAGGGCAGGGCGGCGGAACTGCCGCCCACTCGAAAGGCAATCAGGAACAGGTCGAGAAAGGAGGAAATGCGCTCTGAACCAAGCGCAAAAGACGGGGGCGCCCAGGTGACATCAATACCGTGCAGGCGTGTGCTCCAGTCAACGCGGTCATGGAACATCTTGTTGAAGGTTATGTTCGTGCCGACAAAATCGTACACATCGGCGCGCAGACGCGGCCAGATGGCATAGCCGCGCACACCATTCCACGCGAGCGGCACGTTGGGGGTTTCGCGGTTGTAGAGAATGTAGGAAGGCGCATCGAGAAACTGCTGGCGCCCGATGATCAGGCCGGTTTTGGCTTTCGCGAGTCTGGTTCGCAACTCGACGAAGCCCTGCTGCAGATCGAGCCGTTTGCGGAAGGTGGTGTTGTAGCCATAGCCCCCCCAGCCTGCGGCATCGCCATTCACAAGCTGGCCGAAAAACCTGACATGTTCGCCCAGATGCAGGTCGGCACCATAGAGGTTGCGCACGGCGAAACGTCCCGAGCCGGGAGTGCCACGCGTGCCGAGAAAAGGTGCCTCTTCCGACCAGTTGCGCAGACGCGTTTCACCGGAAAAAGTCAGCCACCAGGAGCCATTACGCGTCAGCGGGATGAATTTCAGAGGATCGAAAAGATCGTCATGGCGCTTCTTGTCCCGCAGGAAGGACCAGTCTTCAGCCCAGGGGGCAACGCCGTAGCGTCCGACAGGGCCAAAACCGGCAGATTCACCGTTGCCTCTCGTAAAAACGCCCCAGTCTCCCTGTGTGCCGTGAGGGGCCTTGTTCTGCAAAGGCGTGACGCGGCGAGGCTGACCGACCGGGCCGGCATGAGGGTAGTTCTGGATTTCGGGGCGCTGTGTTCCGTTGACCGTCAGATGCTCATCGGTCGCTGTCGGATCGACAAGCTTGTGAGGCGTCGCCGCAGGCGAATTGGGGTCTGCGCTGGCATTGCCCTGCACGGTTGCTGCTTGAACGGCACAGGGAGCCACGCCTGCAAGCAGGAGGAGAGCAGGCAGGGCGTGACGAATGCGCATTGCGGAACGTTCCGGAGAAAGATAGTTCTCCAGAATATCATCGTATAAACAAAAAACAACGTGTTTTTATGAAAACACGAAACTTCGCTGTGTATTAGTTGGTGTGTGTGGTGAACTTGGCCGGGCGGAGATGGGTCTGGTTGTAGTCGAGCTGCTCATGCGTGAGCTGGAAGCCGACCTTCAGGGTGTAGTTGGTCTGCTGCAGATCGGGCGACGCCGGAACGTCGATGATTCGCACGGGCGTACGCAGCGAGACCGTCGACTGGTTGCCAGCGAAAGATACGGGGATGTCGAATTCCTTCTTTTCCAGAATCTTGCCGTCACGAAGCACCGCCACGAAATAGGGCAGAACGATATCCTTGCCATCCGAGGCCGGGCCACGCTCGACGACCACAGCAAGGCTCAGGCGCGAACGGACGCTTTTTTTCGGGCCGGCTTCACAATTGCCGGTAAGCCCGCTCATGCCGGCATGGGTCACAAGGCTGCCTGCATCGAGGCCATGGCCGTCATACTGATAGAAATCGGCGGCCTGGCTGAGAATCTCGACAGGCGGGCAGGTGGGGGCGAAAGCGCTCTGATCATCCTGGTTGCAGCCCGTCAGGGCGACAGACGAACCGATCAGGGCGATGAGGGGCAGGAACGGGCGAGCGTATAGGGTCATGGACAAGGCTCTTCGTCTATTCACCGGTGCGGAAACCGAGTCCGGTATGGTAAGAAGGCGACACGAAGCCGAATGATCGTGCAATGACGGGCTTGCATACTGGCAACGGGTTGCGTAGCTCCCATATGCGAGCCCATATCGCGAAGCGTTGCATCATTCGTCATGCGTGCTGCCATGGGGCTTGTTCGCATATACCGCCTGCCGTGAGATTGGGGAACACCATGCCCGACACCTTGACCACTTCACGCCCGCAAGCGTCCTCGGAGCAGGGATCTGAAGCGCAAACGCTTCGTGTTCTTCTGGCCGGGCCGCGTGGCTTTTGCGCTGGCGTTGATCGGGCCATCCGCGTGGTGGAAGAAGCCCTGCGCCGCTATGGCGCGCCTGTCTATGTCCGTCATGAGATCGTGCACAACCGTACCGTTGTCGAGAATCTCGAAGAGCAGGGCGCGATTTTCGTCGAGGAGCTCGATGAGGTTCCCGCCGATGGCCATGTCGTCTTCTCCGCACATGGCGTGCCGAAATCGGTGCCTGCCGAAGCCCAGCGCCGTAATCTGCTTTATCTGGATGCGACATGCCCGCTGGTGTCGAAGGTCCATCGTGAAGCCGAGCGTCATTTTGCCGGTGGCGGCCCCGATGCGCGTCATATCCTGATGATTGGTCACGCCGGCCATCCCGAGGTGGTTGGCACGATGGGCCAGCTTCCGAACGGCGCCGTGACGCTTATCAACGATGCTGAAGAAGCCCGCACGGTTCAGCCTGCCGATCCGTCCCGCCTGGCGTTCATCACCCAGACCACGCTTTCGGTGGATGATACCTCAGAGATCGTTGCCATCCTTCGTGAGCGTTTCCCGCTGATCGAAGGGCCTAAGAAGGAAGATATCTGCTACGCCACGACCAATCGTCAGGAAGCAGTGAAGGCCATCGCGCCGGAGAGCGATCTGGTGATCGTGATTGGTTCGCCGAATTCGTCGAACTCGCAGCGTCTGCGCGAAGTGGCAGAGCGTTCGGGTGCCAAGCGCGCGCTTCTCGTGCCCAAGCTGGCGGCGCTCGACTGGAGCGTTCTCGAAGGGGTCGGCACTGTCGGTATCACGGCCGGAGCCTCGGCGCCTGAGTCGCTGGTGCAGGAAATGGTCGATGCCCTTTCGACGCGGTACAAGCTGCAGATCGAAGAGCGCATCGTGAAGAAGGAAAACGTGGCCTTCCGTCTGCCGAGCCCGCTCGGCGAGCCTGTCTGAGGGCTGATGCAAGCATCATGAACCCTCTTTTTTCCGTCTGATATCATGGCGGTCTATACAACCATTCCGCCGGAGAGGCTCGAGGCCTTTCTGGCGGATTATGATCTTGGTCCGCTCGTTCAGATCGACGGCATTGCCGAGGGTGTCGAGAATACCAACTACCTGCTCGAAACCGAGGCAGGTCGCGCTATTCTGACGCTTTACGAAAAGCGTGTGCGCGCCGAGGAACTGCCCTGGTTTCTGGGGCTTATGCAGCATCTTTCCAGCCGGGGGCTGAAATGCCCCACGCCCGTCATTGCTCGTGACGGGGTGGCGCTGCGCAGCCTCATGGACAAGCCTGCCGCCATCACGACCTTTCTGCCGGGTCGGCCGATTGCGGCCATCACCCCGTCGGCCTGTTTCAGTCTGGGGCAGTCTCTGGCGCGTTTTCACCTTCTGGGGGAGGGTTTCCGGGCGACACGCAGGAATGCTCTCGGGCCGGAATCCTGGAAGCCCCTTCTGGATTCCTGCAAAGGTGCAGGGGACACGCTACGCCCCGGTCTGACGCGGGAACTGGACGAGGCGATTGCAGCCGTACTGCGTGACTGGCCCCGGGAAGGCACGCTTCCGGCAGGGCAGATCCATGCGGATCTGTTTCCGGATAATGTCTTCTTTCAGGAGGGTGATGTCTCGGGGCTGATCGATTTCTATTTCGCCTGCACCGACCTCCTTGCCTATGATCTCGCGATCTGCCTGAACGCCTGGTGTTTTCCGGATGAGGCGACTCCTTCGGCAGCGCTCATGGCCGGTCTGATGGGCGGGTATCAGTCAGTGCGGCCGCTGAGCCCTGACGAGAAGGCAGCGCTTCCCGTACTGGTGCAGGGGGCAGCCATTCGCTTCCTTCTGACGCGGCTCTATGACTGGGTGAACACCCCTAAAGATGCCATTGTGACTCGCAAGGACCCGCTGGCCTATTATCATCGCCTGACAGCGTGGCGTGACGACGCGAAGGGTCTTCTGCATGTCTGAAGAGGTCAGAGCTCCTTTGCCCGATGATGCGCCTTTCGTCGAAATCTGGACCGATGGCGGGTGCAAGCCCAATCCGGGGCCTGGTGGTTGGGGTGCATTGCTCTGTTCCATGGGGCATGAGCGCGAGCTTTCCGGTGGCGAGCCGGAAACCACCAATAACCGCATGGAGCTGACGGCTGCGGCCGAAGCGCTGGAAGCACTCAAGCGCCCCTGCAAGGTTACGCTTCACACGGACAGCGAGTATCTGCGCAACGGTATCACGCGCTGGCATACGGGCTGGGTGCGTCGCAACTGGCGCAATGCGGCGGGTGATCCGGTAAAAAATCTCGATCTCTGGCAGCGCATTCTGGCGGCGGAAAAGCGCCACAAGGTCGAGTGGCTCTGGGTGCGCGGCCATAGTGGCAATGTGAACAACGAACGGGTCGATCAGATCGCCACGGCTGCCCGCGAATCGATGGAGCGCGGTTGATTCCCTCCTGACGGGGGAGAGCGGTCATGTGCTGCTCTCCCATTTGTCCTGGGTCGTCAGACTTCGAGACAGATCCGATGGGCGATATCGGTCGTCTTGTCGGCGTCGGGCATTAGGCCGATCAGTTTGAGTTCGTCGACATATTGTTCGACCTGCACCCTGAAGGGGTGCCCCGTGACGACATGGCTCGCGATTTCACGCTCGAGCATGCCTTTGGCTTCCTCCGGCGCATCAGAATCTTTTTTCCATAAACGCGCCAGCTCGTCGCGATGGGCCGGAAATTCGTTCTGGGCGTCCTGCAGAGCGGCTGTGAGTGCTGCGGCGAGACCTGGGTCCTGCGCCATAGCCTTTGTGGCGATTCCCAGAGTGAGATCGATTCGTTCACGTTCGGCGCCTGTCATGCTGTCGAGCATGTTCCAGCTCACGCCTTTCGTCTGCTGGAGGATTCGCCAGCCGCTCGGATCGTGCACGGCAACCGCATCGAGGTCTCCTGCACGCAGGGCATCGGCCATGTCATCGGCAGAAATCGCGACCCATTGCACCGAATCGGTCGGATGCAGGCCGCGGCGCCGCAGCTGGATGCTGACGAATCGGCGATCTGCCCCTTCGAGGCTTACGACGCCGATTTTTCTGCCTGCCAGATTGCCGACCTTGTGCAGGTTGAGCGCGCGTCTGACGAGCAGACGGTAACTGCCGCCGCGCACGCCGCAGGCGAGTCGTGCAGGCAATTCATTTTCTTCATCCTGATAAAGGGCAGGCAGCCAGTCGAGCAGGGGGCTCAGAGCTGCGTCGGCGCGATTGTTCACGACGGCGTCGATGGCGCTGTTGCCGCCCGGCGTTTCCACCAGATCGACCGTGAGATTGTAGCGCCCAAAAATGCCCTGCTGGCACAGCCAGAGCAGGGGATCATAATCGGGTTCGGGCCAGGCAAGGCGGATATGGCGCTTTTTGCCATCGGTCTGAACGGGCTTGTGACGATGGAAGAAGCTATGCGTTTGCAAGGCTGTAGCCAGAATAACGCCCCCTGCACCCATGAGAAGAAGACGACGGGAAGGCGCTGCCATCAGAAGAAAATCTCCATATGCAAAAAAAATGACAAAGGGGGGTTTACCCCAGGAAAAGCTTTCGCTAGATAGTGCCTCGCCGGTCCCGAATAGCTCAGTTGGTAGAGCAAGCGACTGTTAATCGCTGGGTCGTAGGTTCGAGTCCTACTTCGGGAGCCAGGCATTTTCCTTTCAAAATTCATGTTTCATCAGGTCTGATCGTATCGAGACGATCCAGCGTCCACAGGCGCGGGAACATCCTGATCCAGAGACCTGCGACGATCAGTGTACCGATGCCGCCTGCCACGACGGCCGCTTCGGTCCCGATTGCAGTGGCCAGCATGCCGCTCTCGAATTCCCCCAGCTGATTGCTCGAGCCGATGAACAGCATGTTCACGGCTGAAACACGGCCGCGCATGCCATCTGGTGTGGCCAGCTGTGTCAGGGCGCCGCGCACGACCACGCTCACCACGTCAGCAGCCCCAAGAACGGCGAGAGACAGAACCGAGAGGGTGAGGGAGTGCGACACGCCGAAGACGATGGTGGCGATGCCGAAAATGCCGACCGAAGCGAACATGATCGGCCCGGCATGGCTCTTGAGCGGATAGCGCGCCAGAACGAGGGAGCCGAGCAGCGCCCCGATGGCGGGAGAGGCTCTCAGAATGCCGAGGCCAATAGGGCCCAGATGCAGGATATCATCGGCATAGACCGGCAGCATGGCGGTAGCGCCGCCCAGAAGCACCGCAAACAGATCGAGCGAGATTGCGCCCAGAAGGTCACGACGGCGGCGCAGGAAGGCAATGCCGCCAAAGAGCGATTCGAGGCTCATGGGGGAGCGGCCTCCCGCATAGGGGCGCAGCTTGAGCAGCGATGTCGACAGGAGGGCGATGGAAAAGCCGATCGCACAGGTGAGATAGCAGAAATCGGCGCCAAGCCCGTAAAGCAGGCCTCCGAGTGACGGGCCGATGATCGAGGCAGTCTGAAACAGCGACGCCGAGAGCGCAGCAGCCTTGGGAAACTGGGCGGGGGTGGCGATGGAAGGCAGGAAGGTCTGCTGGCAAGGCCCTTCGAAGGACCGTAGCGCGCCAAAACAGGCAACAAGCACATAAAGCGCCCAGGGGGCCAACTGGCCGGTATAGGTGAGCAGTGCCATGGCAAAGGCGCCGATGATCTCGATCACCTGACAGATCTGGACGATGCGCTTGCGATTATAGCGATCTGCCACGTGGCCCGAGATAAAGACCAGGGCCAGCATGGGCAGGAACTGCGCCAGGCCGATCAGCCCCAGGGCTGCCACGCTGTGGGTCAGTGCGTAGGTCTGCCACGCTACCGCAACTGCGAGAACCTGGGCTGAAAGGGCGGAGAGTGTGCGCCCGGCGAGAAAGGGGCGCAGGCCAACGATGGCACTCAGGGCATCGTTTGGCTTGGGGGCGGGCTCTTGGAGCGTATGGGGATCTGGCATGGCGCCTTCACTATAAGCAGAGGGCGCAAGGCAGAGCCAGCGGGCAGCCTTGTGGAGTCGATTGCATTTCAGAGGCTGTGCGGGCAGGTTCCGCCGATGACCCCAGAAAATGATCTTCCTGCCGAATCGAGGGCTTCAGCCTTTTCAGCCGACCCGGTGCAGCCTGATATCCGTGTCGGGACAGTCGCCTCCGCGCGGGAAGAGGGCGATAAAATGATGCTCTGGATCGATTTCGGCGCACTCTTGGGTGTCCGCCGGGCCACAATGACGCTGGCGAAGCGTTATGAGGCGTCGCAGCTGGTTGGCAGGCAAGTTTGTGCTGTGGTTAATCCGCAGCTGCACAACGCTTCTGTCAATCAAGTTCTGGCGCTTGGCATGCCCGATCGCTCCGGCGACATGGTTCTGATCTGCCCGGATCGCCGGGTGCCAGATGGAGGAAAACTGTTCTGATGGCTACCAACTACGCAACCGTCACCTGGGACCAACTGCATCGCGATGCGCGTACCCTTGCCTCGGCCCTGATGGCGCGTGGCGAGTTCAAGGGCATTGTTGCCGTGACCCGTGGCGGTCTCATTCCGGCTGCGATCATCGCCCGTGAGCTAGATTGCCGCCTTGTCGAATCGATCTCGGTCATCAGCTACTCAGGCGAGAGCGCGCAGGACCAGAAAGAGCCGCGCGTGGTCAAGGCGCCAATCGCTGCCGGCGATGGCGAAGGCTTTCTCGTAATCGATGATCTGGTTGATTCGGGTGAGACGGCCAAGGTTGTGCGCGATGTGCTGCCCAAGGCGCATTTTGCCTGTCTTTATGCAAAGCCCAACGGCAAGCCGCACACGGATCAGTACGTGATGGAAGTGGCTCAGGACACCTGGGTGCTGTTCCCTTGGGACACTGCACCGCTCTTTGTGCCGCCTCTGGCGCGTAACCTCGGATAATTCTTCACTTTTTTTAAAACCGCATCTTTCACCCTGCCGCGAGTTGCGGTAGGGTCCGCGCGTTCGGGGCGTGGCGCAGCCTGGTAGCGCGCTTGTTTTGGGTACAAGAGGCCCCCGGTTCGATTCCGGGCGCCCCGACCACCACCACCAAGGGTATGGCGATACGCGCCCTTAGCTCAGTTGGATAGAGCAACAGCCTTCTAAGCTGTGGGTCGCTGGTTCGAATCCAGCAGGGCGCGCCATTTTCGTCTAGTTTTGGCTCCCTGAGTATGTGGATGGTTTACTGGCATTTTGGGCTGGTTGCTAAAATATCAAAAAGCCCCATTGCAACATTGCTGCTAGCAGAACGATTCCTGTCCTCTCTCATACCTCATTGCAGGTTAATGCGGTCGCGATGCGCATGGCGGGCCTTCGTTGATGAAGCGTGTTCGGTTCTGATCCCGAGCTTGAGATGAGGCGTGATTTGCAGCGTCGTTGACCCCCTGACTGTCTGTCACGGGTTATCAGCCAGCACGCGGTGCGCTTCGACGCGCCTGTCCCCCCCCGGGGGGGGGCTGCCTCAAGGAATAGTGTCTTTCGATATGCGTCATCGAACATGAGAAAATGCTGTGTGCGTCTTTGGATCAGTGAAACCCGCTCGGATCTCATTGCGGTGGTTGGCTCTCAGGGCTCGATAAGGGATGTGCAGATCACTATAGGCGGTGATCTGCGTACATGAAGCTGGCTTTCCTTAGCTCTGATTGGCGAGGAGCGTTATTAATCGCCGGGAAGGCGCGTCTTTTTTTTCCTCTTTATGAGGTGTTGCTTTGCTTCCAATCGATCCGATGAGCGGAATACCCTTTGGCTCGGAAGCAGTCTGTGAAAAAGTGATCCGTGAGTACGGATCTATATTCACGTGGAAAAATTATTCATTTTGTGCTAATCGAAAGACATCATGAAAAATGTAGAGATTTTTCAAAAATAAATGCATTTTCTTTTTGCTCCAAAAAATAGATGTATACGTAATTTAAATACTATATTTTATGCGCAATTAATAATTATTATGTTAAAATATAATTTGCGCATTATTTATAAATATAAATATAAATATAAATATAAATTTCAAAAATATTTATCTCGATTAACCTTTTCGCGAGGAGTTAGCCATGACATGGCGGCCTAGTGCCAATATTCTTCGTCCCCTGACTGGGGCGAATGTGAGCGCTTGTCCTTCGGTCAGATCCGCACTGGTCTGGCCCCCTTCCGCGCTCAATGGCGGGGGAGATTACAGCATCGATTTCGACGGTATTCTTGCGCCTGGGGAATACATCGTGTCCTTCGTATTCGACGCGGGCAATGCTGCTGATCAGGCCTGGACCAGCCTTTTCGGAACAATTGCGACGGTGTGGTTGCGCTGGAAAACTTCTGGAATGTCCGTGGTCACGGTCTGCGCGCTAACGAGCCACGGAAACACACATCAGGTGGAAGCCAACATAATGGTCTCGCCCCGGGCCTCACTTTTTCCGGTTTCACTCCCTACGGCACCTGAGACGCCAGCGTTACCTCTTTCCAATGCAACGATGGACGCGTGGCTGGGGCATCTGCCCACCGATCCCGCAGGGCTGACGCAGGGATGGTTCAATAATGGAGGCATACCAACCCGCCTCGGTAACCTCGGGTGACTAGACGGTTTCTGACGCAGCACGCCGACAGGAGCGTCGAACCCTTTCTGGGCTGCTATCGCGGCTATCGACAGGCCCGGGCGTATCGCTGGTTAATTGGAAATGAGCTGATGATGAATCTCTCGTGCCTGCACTGTTTGGGGTGGGCGGCTCAGGGCCGTAGTCTGACCTATCAGTTTCAACAATGAAAGAACGGCGATGCCGGAAAACTTGCAACCGCAGCCTTGGTGGGTGGCGGTAATCGGTGGCGTGCTGTTCACCGTGCGTTGGCTGATCGGCCTTGGAGCCTCCGGAGCGAGAGCCACAATTGAGGCGCAAAAGGAGACGCTGGCGCGGCTGAACGCGCGTGTCGACAAGCTGGAGCAGCGTGAGGACGAAAATCTGACGGTAATCCAGGAGTTGCGAACCCAGAATGCCATGCTGCGCAATGCGCTGTGCCGCGCCGGGATCCACGTGCCTGACCGTCCTGAATATACCGATCAATTGAAAGACTGGAATGAAGGATTCACTGGAAATCGTTACGGCGTTGCTGCGTCGTGACGATATGGAGGGCTTGCGATTAGCCCCTTATCTTTGCCCAGCAGGATATTGGACGATCGGTTGCGGTAATCGCTACCTTGAGGACGGAACACCGGTCACGGCAAAAACGAAGCCGATTACCGAGCAGGAGGCAAATGCCCTGCTACGCACAACGCTTCTAGAGCTGCGAAAAAAGCAGCGTGACATGGTGCACGTTCCGCTCGTGCCGTGTCAGGAGGGCGCCTTGCTTTCCTGGCAATTCAATATCGGTACGGCAGTCATGCGAAGCTCCACACTTTTGCGCCTCCTGAATCAGCGCTTTTATGAGGCAGCGGGACAGCAGCTTCTACGTTGGGACAAGGCGACGATCCGGGGCGACCTCGTCGTGTTGCCCGGATTGAAAAGACGGCGCCTTCTCGAATTGCGCGTCTACAGGGGGCAATTGCAGTAGAAACGTTATTTTTCGATCTGCTGCCTTTCCTGCTTTTCTCAAATAAAAGGAAGTAATTTATGCCGCAAGAATGGCAGTCTTTCTATGCGTCTATTCTGCCCATCATCCCTGCTGAAATCGCGAGCGCCCTCACAGTGATCGGCACTTTTTCAATCGCGCTTTGTGCCGTTCTCGCACGGTTCTGGCCTAGGCCCGATACTGGATCGAAATGGATGTATCTCTATCTTCTGGTCAATCGCGTGGCGATGAACAGTCGGCATGCGACTAATGCCGACGACACGCGACCCGGGGGCTGAAAGAACGTGCCCGGGCAAAGATGTCTTGGTTGGAGGAGCGTCGTTTTTTTGATGCGCTGGTTTTATTTGCGCTTCTGGAACGAATGGAAACGTCGTAGGAGCGAAAGCTAGACAAAGCCGGGATAGCCGGTCATGCGTTGGAGCCGAAATGTCGCCTGGATTTACGCATGGTCGATAAGACGCCTCCTGTGCTCGGTATCGAGGCCTACGAGATTTTCGACACGCTTCCCGAGCGTGGATATGACGATCTCGTCTCCCTCGCAGCCCAGATATGCACGACGAAAATTGCGGTCGTAAGTCTGATCGACAAGGATCGGCAATGGTTCAAGGCCCGTATCGGTACCTCGCTGTGCCAGACGGGGCTGGAAAGCTCGATCTGCCGCTTTGTGGTCGATGAGGATTGCCTGATCGAGATTGAAGATCTGACAGCTGATCCACGAACGTCGCAAAATCCGCTTGTCACTGAGCAGCCTGAAATTCGTTTTTATGCCGGAGTGCCGCTGCGCACCCCCTTGGGGACTGTTGGGGCGTTGGCCGTTATTGACGATGTGCCCCGGCATGGCGGTCTGCTTCCAAGTCAGCGCGAAGCGCTCGAAAAACTTTCTTCCCTCGTGGTCGATCTGCTTGAACTGAGAAGGCGCAGCACTGCACTTGGTGCAACGCGCAAGCGCTGGCGCAGCCTCATCCAGGCTATGGATGAAGGATATTTTCTTGCCCAGGCGCTGCGCGATGAAGCAGGCCGCTTGCGCGACTGGGCCTATCTCGAGGTCAATCCCGCTTGGGAGCGCCATGTCGGCATCCCGGCAGATGCGGTTATCGGCGCTACCTATGCAGCGCTTTTTCCTTTCATCGAATCTGACTGGATTGCACTGGCTGCGAAAGCACTGGAAACGGAACAGCCTGTCTCATTTGTTCAACGCGTCAAGGCGACCGGCCGCTGGTATGAAGGCACGTTCTATCCGGTCGGGCAGGATTATTTTTCAGCGACGTTCAAGGACGTCACCAGCCAGATTGCTGCGCGGAACCGGCAGGACGGACTGATTGCCCTGGGCGATGTGCTGCATGACGAGCGTGATATCGCAACCATGATCAGCCAGGCCATGGCCGTAATCGGCAAGGCCCTCTGTGCCGACCGGGCGACTTATGGCGAACTCGATCATGATATCGAGACCATTACCGTTGCCGAAGGCTGGGCGTTGCCCGGAATGCCGCCGATCAAGGGGCTTTATCGTTTTGATGATTACGGGCGCCTGCGTGAAACGCTGCTTGCTGGCGAGGCGCTCGTCATTACCGATATCTTGACCGATGAGCGCACACGCGATGACAGCACGGGCTGGCTCGCATTAAAGGCGCGTGGTGTCATCAACGTGCCGGTGCGGGAGGATGGGCGCAATGTCGCGCTCATGCTGGTGCATTTCTGCATGCCTCACGACTGGACCAGTGAGGAAATCCACTGGCTGCATAACGCTGCTGATCGTCTTGAACTCGCCATCGCACGCAGGCGTGCGGACGAGCTTCAGATCATGATCAATGGTGAAATTGCCCATCGGCTACGCAACACATTGGCCATGGTGCAGGCGGTCGCGCGCATGACCCTGCGCGACGCGCTCTCCAAAGAGGAAGCCAGCCGTTTCTATGAGCGGCTCCAGTCTCTTGGGCGCGCGCATGACCTGCTTCATTGCGATGAGCAGCGCGCCGCAGTTCTGGGCGATCTCATCGCCAATATTCTTAGAGATGCTTCCGTGTTCGAGCGCTGCCAGATATCGGGGCCAGTCATGCGCCTTGGGTCACGGGCCGCTATGTCCACGGCATTGCTCATTCATGAAATGACGACAAATGCCTGCAAGCACGGAGCACTTTCTGTGCCTGAAGGGCAGGTGGTGATTTCGTGGCAGGTAGAGGCCTCACAGGCGGGGAACGATCTGGTGCTGTTCTGGCAGGAACAGGGCGGCCCACCCGTCAGTGAGCCGACAAAGGGCGGCTTTGGCGCGCGTTTAATATCCTTCGGTCTGATTGGAACGGGAGGCGTTTCCCTGCGCTATGAACAGGAAGGTCTGTCGGCCAGCTTCCGGGCCGACGCAGAAAAGATCATGAGGACGTAATGGCGCATTCACTGGACTACAAGCCGCAACAGGCACCGACCGTTCTGGTGGTCGAAGACGAGCCGTTACAGCGTATGAGCCTCATGGATCTGCTTGAAGAGGCTGGTTATACGGTCGCCGAAGCGTCCGACGCCGATCAGGCCCTGATCATTCTCGAGAGCCGTCCCGATATCCGCATCGTTCTTGCCGATGTCGACATGCCCGGCTCGATGGATGGTTTGCGCCTGGCAGCACTCGTCCGTGACCGCTGGCCCCCTATCGAGATCATCGTGACCAGTGGGCGGGGTATTCCACAGCTTGCGACCATACCGGCGCGTTCCATTTTTCTGCCGAAGCCCCTTAACGAGCAGCGGGTCAAAGAGGCGCTTTCGCTCTTTTCCTGAGTATCACATCGTCATCAGGAGAGCGTGTTATCCAGCGGCTTCATGGCGGGCTTGCGATGGGCCGCCACGCAGCACAGCACGCTGGCCACGATGAAAAGGAACGAAGCAATCTCAAGCGGGCGGGGCAAACGCTGGTCCCATACAAACCCGTAGAGCAGCGCAAAAAGCGTTTCGAACAAGATCATCTGCCCTGTCAGCGTGAGTGGCAGTAGGCGGCTCATGCGGTTCCATAAGGCATTGCCGCAAAGCGACGCGATAACGGCGACACCGATCGAGACCGTGGCGAAACGCCCCCAAGCGGACAGGGCATGGGTAGTCGGGTCAAATAAAAGGGCCAGCGGCAGCATTACCAAAGCCTGGGCGCCGGTGACGAGCCCGGTCAGCAGATTCCATTCATGGCTCGACACATGATCGAGCCGGGCCAGAGCGCGACTGTTTCCTACGGCGAATCCCGTCCAGGAGGCCAATGCCGCGCAGGCACAAAGCAAGCCGGCAAGGCTGCTCGCCCCCATGGTCGCGGTCTGACCAGCGGGGAACAGGGCCTGCCAGCCGATGCAAAAAGCGCCGATCACGCAGAAGAACAGCGAGGGGGCCAATTTGAGGAAAGGCGGCGCATCCTTGTCACGGCTGCCGATGATCGTCACCGCAACGGGCATGAACCCGATCACGAGTGAGGTCAGCGCGATACCGCCTTTCTGCACCGCCATCGAGAGCATGACGTAATAAAAGCTGTTACCGAAAAACGAGAGCCAGAAGAGCCCGTGCCAGTCGCGCCTGTGCAGACGACGGCACAGAACAGGCAGTCGGGTGCCAATCAGGCTTAGTGCAATGAGCCCATAGGCCAGATAGCGACCTGCAGCGAGGTCAAGCGGCGGAAAGTCGCGCGCGAGTTCGGGTGCCAGAAAGACCAGCCCCCACAAGGCTCCGGCGCCAGCGCCGCATAACACGCCGAGCGGAAGGTTTTTCTGAGGGGGATTTGTGCTGCGGCTCATGCTGTCTTTCTAGCTTGAGGCACGCGACCTGTCTCGCCTGCGCCGAAGGCCGCGAGTCGTTGTGATACGAAGACGGGCGACACCCAGACAGAACCCGGCGAGGCAGATCGTGCTGACGCCCAGCAGAAGGGGCAGAATAATCAGCAACCGGGCGAAGGGCGCACGTAGCCAACGGAAGAAATCGAGATCATGCGGTCCATAGATAAACCATCGCGTCTCTCTGGCACCGGCTTCCACAACCCGCAGCTGCGCTCCATTATGCATATCGAGATAGAGCCGCGTCCCATCTGCACCTGTTACGCGCATTACGGGAAAAGTTCGTTTGAGGTGACGGGTGGAGAAATAATAGGAATCGTCGTGATCGAGCACGGCTATGGTCGTGGCGATGCCCGCTCTGCTCAGACCCGGCCTCAGGGTTTCTGCTGTCAGGGAAACAGGCGACAGAGTCTGGTCAAGTGTCCGATATTTCCCCGCATCATCGACGACTGCAAGAAAAGCTGTATCGCCCCAGGTACCAAGCGTGACGCTACGGAACCGTGCCTCGGGGTGTGCTCGTAGCGTCGAAACAAGGGGCTGAAGCTCGGAAGACGTAACGGGCCTGTTGAGGCGATCTATCCAGCCCGGCGCCGGGCCCGGTTCGAATAATCCGGCCGGGTTCATGCTCAGAAAACCGGTCGTGATCCATGAAAGCAGCATGAGGCCAAAACACAGCCCGGCCATATGGTGGAGCCGATGGATGCTTCTGTAGGGGGAAAGACGTCGCCCCGCACCGAGGCGTTGCCAGCCGATCCAGAGCCCCATGATCGTGAGGAATATGCCAGCGCCTGAAAAGACAATCAGAGTGTCTGCCCAGAGGCTCTGATGGCGTTTGAGGAGAGACGGATAGAGCCAGTGTGGTATGGCCCCGACCCATGACCAGAAGCGGGTTGTGCGTGTCGTCGCCTGAACCACATCGCCCGTCGCGGGCGAGAGATAGACGAGGGTCTTTTGCGGGTTATTGAGGGCGTAGCGGTAAAATCCTGATCGATGGTTCCGCGTGTTGAGTATCCACTGGTCGTGGTCGCGCAGACCCTCGAACCGTGCCGCGTCACGAGGCAGATCGGCATAGCCTGCCGCCACGCCAGCAAGGGCCTGCGGCGAGAGAGAGAGGTCCTGCCCGGTGCGGAGGTCGAAGCTTTTGGACGATCCTGTTTTGGAGGCTACCTGCAGGACAGGGATCGATCCGACCATCAGGATTCTGAACGATCGACAGGATTTTGCCAATGGCGGCAGAATGGTGGCCGTATCGATCTGAATGCGCTCATGCGCCAGATTTACTCGTGTCTCGTCGGGCTGCGGCCAGGCTTTCCAGAGCATCACAAAGCCGGAGAGGCACCAGACGCACATCATCAGCCCAAGCGTAATGCCAAGCCAGCGATGAAGCAGGAAAACGGCTCGGATTGTTTTTTTGCGCAGAGAGGTTTTCACCTGCGCGTTGAGCATGATGAGGCCAGAGCGGCGCAGTCGGGACGCAGTTCAGAACAAATCGCTCGCGATAGAAGGTCAGCTGGTTCGTCCGGGACGCGGTTGACCAGCGTCACGAGCGATCAATCTTCACACCGAGCGCTTCAAGTGCGTTCAGGCACGCTGCGGGATCTTTAGCTATCCCCTTGCAGGCGGCGAGGCTGATGACTGTCTCGAAACCGAGCTTCCTGGCATCCAGTGCGGTCGCCGCCACGCAGAAATCGAGTGCCAGCCCGCAGAGTGTGACATGGGTGATCCCCAGGCCGCGCAGAAGCGCGTCGAGCCCGGTCGAGTGGCGCTGATCGTTGTCGAAAAAGGCCGAATAGGAATCGCATGCGGGGTCGAGCCCCTTATGCACGATATGGCTCAGCCGGTTCTGATGCAGGAGGGGTGAGAAATCGGCGCCTTCCGTCCCGGCGACGCAATGGATCGGCCAGTCGCCTCCCTGAGGCACGAATGAGATATGGTTTTGCGGATGCCAGTCGCGGCTGGCGATAATGGCATCGAAATCCTGCGTCATGAGCGCATTGACTGCCGGGAGGATCAGATCGCCCTTCGGCACTGCGAGCGTACCCCCCGGTAGAAAATCGTTCTGCACATCAATGACGAGCAGGGCGCGACGGGGCGCTGCAGGGAATGAAGAGGCCATGAGAAGAAACTCCGCGTGTCTTCAGTGACCGATAACATGGCGCATGTCGTCACCGAAATGATGCAGGGCATCTTTTGCCGACATATGACGCCTGTGCCCGTTTTCGGCCACGATGGTGACAGTGGCGGTCATGCCGGCCGCCAGATGCAGGTCGGGCGGCAACTGGTCGATGTGAATGCGGACCGGAATACGCTGTGCCAGACGGACCCAAGTATAGACCGGATCAACAGAAGGCAGGCCTTGCGTGGCTGTGGTGGCGTTCATGCTTGAAATGCCGCGCGTGATGCTTTCGACATGGCCGAAAACAGGGTGATGACCGCCCATGAGATCCATCCGCACCGGATCGCCGATTTCGATATTATGAACCTTGGTTTCCTCGAAATAGCCATCCACCCAATAGGAGGCTGAGTCGATGATCTGGATGTTGACATGCCCGGCCGTAGCGAAGTCGCCGGGGCGCATCAGAAGGTTCGTGACATAACCATCGATCGAGCTATGGACGATCGTACGATCAAGATCGATGCGTGCCTGACGCAGGGCAGCCTGTGCCGCGTCATATTGTGCCCGTGCCTGCGCGGCAGCCGCGGAGAATTGCTGTTTTTCTTCCGCCGAAACCGCAACACCGGGAATGATACGACGCCGCTGATATTGCGAGATGCGGAAATCGAGATCGGCCTTGCGCTCGGCCAGATTGGCCTCGGCCGTTGCGACACGCACCTTGAAGTCGAACGGGTCGATGACGAAAAGCACGTCGCCGCGATGCACGAGCTCATTGTCATGAACCCGCACCTCAATGATCTCACCTGAGACACGGGGCGCCATATTGACGACCTGCGCGCGCACCTGACCGTTTCGGGTCCATGGGGCAGCAGTATAGTAATCCCACAAGATCACGATCACGATCCCTGCAACGACAAGGATAGACAGGGTGATGAGCCATCTGATCAGGCGTGAGGCACGAGCGAGCACGAGCGGAATTCTTTCACAAGAGCCAGGTGTAAAGCCCAAGCAGGCAGACAAGCAGGCCGAACTGGGCGAGGGGCGGATTCCAGAAGAAGCGCCAGAGATTGAGCCGTCCGAAACACCAGCGGATGAGGGCGAGGGTCAGCAGCGCCAGAAAGAGATTGGCAACGAAAGCCGAGACAAGCACGCCTTCGAGATCGATGACTTCACTCATCGGGCAGGCTTCCTTTCATGGCGCAGGCTAGGCGTTACCATCGCTTGCGCCCTAGACCGAAATGGATGAGCGTCGAATGGTTTTCGGCAAGCGTTGAGCGCACCGCCTCGAGACTTCCGGCACAGAGAATGGCAATGGCACGCTCTCTCGGCGTCGCGTCCTGGGCAAGAACGAGAAACTCGCCGCTCAGGCGCGGAAGGGTATGGGCGAGCGTCGGGAAAGACGCGGAACTCACCAGATGCCGAGCTTCTCCTGCGAGCCGGGCAAGGCAGGCGCAGTTATCGGCCTCGCGCAGATAGTGGCGCACACGTGCCAGTGTCGTGGCAAGATCTTCGAGCGTGACCAGACGATTGAAGACATGGCGGTTGACCGGGCGTTCGGCGCCCTGCCTGCTGGCAGGATGGGCATGAAGCTGCTTTGTCCATGTCAGGAGCTGAACGAGACGGTCGTATTTCTGGCTGAGCAGGGCGGCACCGGCCGGTTTGCCTCTGCCCCTGAGCTGGGCTTCGAGATCCTGTCCGATCGAGGCTGCAATACGAAAGCGCCTGCTGCGCGGTGTCGGCGAAAACAGCAGCACGAGGATGATGAAAGAGATCACGCCGGAAATAAGATAGAAGATATTGCGTGAGATGAAGGCGACCGGGTCGTAATCCTGATGGTTGCTCAGGCCCAGGATGATCGGAAAAAACGCCCCGTAATTGAAGCCCATCGCGCTCGTGCGGGCATTCATGAGCATGACGCAGGCGAAAATCGTATGGGGAAGAAAGACCAGAGCCAGAGCCCCGAAGGCGGCGATATGCGGCAGGATCAGATAATTCATGATGACCGCAACAAACACGGCCAGTGTCAGGCCCAATATCGCACCCATGCCGAATTTCGATGTGTCCAGCGCCGTGGAGGCAAGGGTGAGGATGAGCGCCGCCTGAGACAGAGCGGCCATTGAGGCAGGCTGACCGCTGGCGATGCAGAGCCCTGCCGTGATCGAAAAACCGAGAAGCACACGCAACGCGTTGACGAAGGCAGCAACGTGATCAGGATGCTGGGCGATCTGCGCGAGTTTGAGCGCTTCGCCCGCAGGGGTGGCATATTGAAGCGTGTTGATGCCGGTCGAGATATGCAGGCGATTGCTCAGAAGCACGGCTGCGCGCTCCAGATAATGCGCATCCGTGGCGTCAGGGTGGTAATCGGGTTCATCCTCGCGCATGGTCTCGATCAGCGATCCGACCGTTTCGAAGCGGTCACTGTGGTCCTCACGCAATTCATGCCACGTCAGCACATGACGCTGCGCCAGAGCGGAGACGTTCTTTGTGCGCAGGATATGGGCGATGGCGCGCCCCGAACCGAGCACCGTCAGCATGCCGATAATGGCGAGACGGGCTCCGGCCGTACGGCGTGTCGAGCGGTCGATTTCGGTCTTGGCGTAGGAGATTTGGGCCGAGAGCGAGAGAATATCACCCGCGAGCGCCGTGGTTTCCATCGCGTCTGCCACGCTCTCGCCCTGCACGGCCCGCCGACCGAAATCGCGTATCTGGCGGGCGCGGTCCTCGAGCCCGTCAGCGAGTTTCTGCCATGCCTTGGGCGATCCGGTGAGCATGTTCACGAACGCAACAGAGGCGATGCCAATGGCCACGCAGCTGGCGCGTGACAAGGCCACATCAAACACGTTTTGCGGGGTATCGATCACATTGATCGCGACAAGCGCGATGGTGTAGCCCGCCAGCAGCGCCCCGTAGGAGCGGAAATGCCGCTCAAGCGAGCCGATATAGGTGCACCCCGCAAGCCACAGGGCACATCCACCAAGCATCATGCCGCGATCCTGACTGAAGCAGGCAATAAGCAGGATCGATGCGGCGACCCCCAGAGCGGTGCCGATCAGTCGATAAAGGGCTTTCGAAAGCGCCTGCCCGCGCAGGGGCTGTGTGATGATCATGACGGTGACGGCAGCACCGGCAGGCGCGTCCAGCTGCGCCCAGAAAGCCGTCGCCAGAGCAAGGCAGACAGCCGCCCAGCTGCGAAGGGAGAAACCGAACCAGCCCGGAGGGAAGGGTGGGGTGGGCAGATCGCTGAGGCGTGGCCACCAGCGTATAGGCGTCTCAACCCGCTCGGTCATTCGGCTCCATCCAGAAAACTGACTTCCGGTTGAGGAACGCCCTGATGGCGGGTGAGGTCAAGCACGCAACACGATTGCGTGGGCTGTGAAATCTTTTGTCAGATACGCTTCAGAAACCAGTGTTTTCACCGGGCGCCATGCGCGAGACCAGAAGCTGGTTGATACGGAAGCCGTCGACGTCGACCACTTCGAAACGATAACCTGCCGCTTCGACCCTGTCCGCCTTGCGGGCCATACGGCGCAGACGATGCATGACGAACCCGCCAATTGTGTGGAACAGGTCGCGTTCGGCATCGAGATCGATATCCAGCTCGCGAAACACATCCCCGATGGGGGCAGCGCCGTCGATCAGCCAGGAATTGGCATCACGACGCACGATGGCCTGCTCTTCGAAGGGGCTGGCGAGCCCGTCCATGAGCGCGCCCATGATATCCTTGAAGGTGATCAGACCGACAACGAGCCCGTATTCATTGACGATGAGTGCAAAACCCGCGCCATGCGAGTCGAATTGTGCCAGCGTGTCCCATAGATTCAGCGTGTCTGGCAGAGAGAGCGTATCACGCCGCATGCGGAAGATCTGATTGCTGATCGGCTGGCTTGGGTCTGCATTGGGGGGCACTTCATCCACCACCGCCACCAGAACGTCTTCGGCGCGTATCGATCCGATGACATGATCGAGCCCGCCATCGCAGAGCGGATAGCGGGAATAGGGGCGGATACGCACCTTGTCGCGCTGGGATTCAAGACTCTCCTGCACATCGAGAAAAACGATCTCGTCACGCGGGGTCATGGCCGAAGTGACCGACCGATCCTGCAGCGCCAGCACGTTCTGAATGAGCTGATGCTCTTTTTCCTGCAGCACGCCCGAGGCGGTTCCTGCGGCCAGCATGGCATTCAGATCCTCAGGGGTTACGGGCTCTACCGCAGAGGCGGCGGGAATGCGCAGCAGGTTCAGCAGCCAGTCGGAAATGAGCGAGAAAATCCAGACCGCCGGATAAAGCACACGCAGCGCGCCGGTCAGAAACCAGCTTACTTTCAGTGCCACACGGTCTGGGTTGTTCAGGGCGATCCGCTTCGGCAACAGATCGGCAAAAAGCACGAAAAGCCCCGTGACGACTACGAAGGCAAGGCTGGCGGCAACCTTGCCGGCAAAACCCGGCGTAAGGCCTGCCTCTATGAGGGCCGCGCTGAATGCAGGGGTCAGCAATTCGCTCGAAATAACACCGCCGAGCACACCCACCGCATTGAGGCAGATCTGCAGAACAGTGATGACCTGACCGCTGTTACGACGCAGCTTCAGAAACGAAGAGGCGCGCGGATCTCCCTGATCGGCAAGGGCACGCAGGCGGATATCGCGTGCGGCAGCAAATGAGATCTCCGAGAGCGAGATCAGAATGGAGACGGCAATCGCTGCCACCATGGCCGCGAGGCCCAGAAGCAGCAACGTCACGCGCGTGGCTCCTCAAGAAAAGGGGGCTTTGAAACAGGAGCCTCAATACTAGACGCGTTGTGCTCCATATTCCAGTATCCGCGCCTTAATTCGCAGGAGGCAGGCCAGCGATTTCACGCCATCCCGCCTCGTCGCATGTTTCGAGACCGAGTTCGGCGGCCTTTTTTGCTTTGGACCCCGCCTTTTCACCAAGAACGACCAGCCCCGTTTTCTTCGACACTGAATCGCTCACCTGCGCGCCCAGACGCTCGGCAATGGCCTTTGCTTCCGGGCGGGTCATGCTGTGCAACGTGCCCGTAAAGACGATGGTCTTCCCCGAAAGTGGCCCCTCTTCAGGACGGGCTTCGGCCTCGATCGTCAATTCGTTGCGCAGGTCTGTAAGCGTCGACAGATTATGGGGTTCGGCGAAGAAGGCGAGCAGATCGGCGACAATGCTTTCACCGATCCCCATGATGCTGCCAAGCGCCAGTCGATCGTCGGAGCCGATCAGGCTGGCAGCTTTCATTGCGTCGAACCAGGCCTCATAGGTCTGATAGTGACGGGCCAGAAGTTGCGCATTGCGCTCACCGATGCGCCTGATTCCCAGCCCGAACAGAAAGCGGCTGAAGGCGATGCTGCGGCGCTGCTCGATGGCGCGCAGCAGATTGCGTGTCGAGAGTTCGCCCCAGCCCTCACGCGCGCGGATCATATCGGCTTTTTCATGCAGGCGGAAAATATCGCCCGGCTTGTCGATCAGGCCGATTTCATGAAATTCGCGTATCGACCGCTCACCCAGACCGTCGATATCGAACGCTTGGCGCGAGACGAAATGGATCAGTCTTTCAACCACCTGCGCCTCACAGGTGAGGCCGCCTGTGCAGCGACGCACGGCTTCACCCTCAGGGCGCTCGGTCAGGGAGTGACAGACCGGGCAGGTGGTTGGAAAGACGAAAGCCGGACCACGCGGTTTGTCTTCCGGCACGGGGCCGAGAATTTGCGGAATGACGTCGCCCGCACGCTGCACGCGCACCAGATCGCCGGGGCGTACATCCTTGCGGGTAATCTCGTCTTCATTGTGCAGCGTCGCACGCGACACGATGACCCCGCCTACATTGACGGGTTCGAGATGCGCGGTGGGTGTCAGGGCGCCTGTGCGTCCAACCTGTATCTCGATTTTCTCGAGCCTCGTGATGGCCTGCTCGGAGGGAAATTTCCAGGCGATGGCCCAGCGCGGCGCCCGCCCGGCAAAGCCCAGCCGCGTCTGAAGATCTAGGTCGTCGAGCTTGAAGACGACGCCATCGATATCATAGGGCAGCGAGGCACGGTCGCGCGCGAGGTCTTCGATATAGGCGGGGATTTCGCTTGCATGAGCAATCGCTTTGGAGAGTGGATTGACCACGAAACCCCATTCACGCAGCTTTTCCAGATAGGCCCAATGTGTGGCGGCGCATCGTTCGCTGGCATGGCCCTGCGCATAGGCAAAAAGCGAGAGAGGGCGCCGCGCCGTTACGGCGGGGTCAAGCTGACGCAAGGACCCTGCAGCGGCATTGCGTGGATTGGCAAAAGGCTTCTGCCCCTGTGCCAGCATCGTCTCGTTGAGGGCCAGAAAATCGGCCTTCGCCATGAAGATCTCGCCGCGTATCTCGATTTCTTCCGGCGCTTCACCGGAAAGCGCGCGCGGGACCTCTGCGATTGTCAGAAGATTGGCCGTCACATCTTCGCCCACCAGACCGTCACCGCGTGTCGTGCCACGCAGGAGCTTGCCGTGGCGATAGGTCAGATTGATCGAAAGACCGTCTATCTTGGGCTCTGCCACAAAAGCCAGCGCATCCGCAGCCTTGCTGTCGAGGCCGAGAAAGCGTGCAGCTTTGGCAACGAAAGACTCGAATTCCTCCGAGGTGAAGACATTGTCGAGAGACAGCATCGGCACGCGATGGGCCTGCTTGCCGAAAGCGGAATCAGGGGCTGCCCCTACCTCGTCGAGAACGCTGCCTTGCGTCTTGAGGTCCGGATGCGCTTCTTCAAGCGCGATGAGCGCGCTTCTTGCGCTGTCGTATTCCGCGTCCGACACTTCAGGCGCATCGTTCTGATGATAGGCGGTGTTCCAGCGAGCGATGAGCGCGGAAAGCCGGGCATGCTCTTCGGCGTGTCTGTCGACCGTCGTGTCGTCCATCATTCCTGTTCCAAAAGACTGTCGGCGGCTGTACGGGCGGCGTCCGTAATGGTTTCACCGGCCAGCATGCGTGCAATTTCTTCCCGCCGTTCGTCGGGCGAGAGTTTCTCGGCCAGCGTCTCGGTGCGTTCCTTGCGGATGCGCTTGCTGATGCGCAGATGCTGGTCGCCGCGTGCCGCAACCTGCGGGCTGTGCGTGACGACGAGAACCTGCACGTCGCGCGCCACGCGATGCAGACGATCGCCGATGGAGGATGCTGTTGCCCCGCCCACACCGGAATCGACCTCGTCGAACACCAGTGTCGGAATGGCGGATCGCTCGGCCAGAACGACCTTGAGCGCGAGCATGAGACGCGACAATTCGCCGCCCGAGGCCACTTTTGCGAGAGGGCCGGGGGGCTGGCCTGGATTGGCCGCGATAAGAAAGGAAGCCTGCTCCTTGCCGCGTAGATTCCAGGCTTCGGGTTCGAGCGGTGTGAGGGATACGATGAAGCGGGCGCGTTCGAGCCTGACCGGTTTGAGCTCGGCCATGACGGCAGTTTCAAGACGCCGGGCGGCGCGCTCGCGAATGGCGCTCAGCTTTTCTGCCTCAGCTGCGAAGACTTCACGTGCCGCCCTTGTTTCTGCCTGAAGCTGCTCGATACGGGCATTGCCTGAATCCAGCGCTTCAAGCCGGGCCTGCAGACTGGTCAGCAGCGACGCAAGTTCGTTTACCGTAACGCCATGTTTGCGACCGGCCGCACGAAGGGCGAAGAGCCGTTCTTCCGTTTCTTCCAGCAGGCGGGGGTCGGTATCGGCATCGGCTGCGAGACGGGAAAGCAGGGTTTCGGCTTCGGCGAGGGCTTCTTCCGCTTTTTCCAGCGCGACCAGTGCCTCCTGAGCCTGTTGCTGCTGCGCTGAACTCGGGGCGCTTTCTTCACCCGGCGAGGGCAGAAGCCGGGCCAGCGTGCGACTGGCGCTGCGAAGCGCTGCGGCAGGGGCGGCAGATCGGCGGTCGCGCGGGGTCAGTTCTGCCAATGCTGCTGCGATGGCTTCGCCACGTCTTTCGCCCTGTTGCAGACCGATGCGCAGGGCCGCCAGCTGTTCTTCCTCATTTTCCTGCGGTGCAAGAACGCCAAGGTCGTCAACGGCCTGTCTCAGCCAGTCTTCCTCGCGTCGCGTGGCTTCCATTTCCGACTGTGCCGCGGCAAGCGCTGCTGTGGCTTCTATCCAGCGGCGATAGCTGCGGGCGACGGACTCACGCGTGGCACGCTCCACACCGAATGCATCAAGGAGATCGAGATGGGTCGCCTGATCGGCAAGGCCCATCTGGTCGTGCTGGCCCTGTATCTCGACCAGAAGGGCGGCAATACGGCGCAGCAACCCGACGCCAATCGGCTGATCGTTGACATAGGCACGCGAGCGCGCATCTGCCGTAACCGTACGCCGCAGAACGACCGGCTCATGCGTATCATCCAGCGCGATACCCTGCTCGGCAAGAAGCTGATGGACCGGATGCCCGTCTGGAATTTCGAAACAGGCAGAAACCGCAGCCTGCTCGGCCCCGGCGCGCACAAGGCCGCCGCTGGCGCGGTCGCCAAGCGTAAGCCCCAGAGAGTCGAGGAGAATGGATTTGCCCGCACCGGTCTCACCCGTAAGGACAGTCAGACCCGGATGAAAAGGCAGGTCGAGCCTCTCGATAAGAACCACATCGCGTATCGAGAGGTGAGTCAGCATGAGGCGGAATCCTGAAAATGCGGCAAGAAGGTTTCGCTGGCAGCAACGTATGACACCAGCGGAAAGCCTTGTTTCGGATCAGAAAACCGAATGCCAGGCGCGCCCGAAGAAGCCGCGCTTGCCGGAACCCGGTGCCTTGCTGTTTTCGGGCAGCAGGTTGCGGTTGCGGAGCAGGTTGTAGCTGTAACGATACCACTGGCTGTTGGGATAGTTATAGCCCAGCACCGAGGTCGCCTTGCGTGCTTCATCGACCATGCCAAGCTGGAGATCGACTTCGACGATGCGCTCGAGCGCTTCGGCAACGTGGTTGGTCGTCTGGAAATCGGCTACGACGCGCTGATAACGCCCCAGAGCGGCTTCGTAGTTATGCTGTTGCTGGTAATAGCGGCCAACAAGCATTTCCTTGCCAGCCAGATGGTCGCGGCAGAGATCGATCTTGAGCTGGGCATCACGGGCATAAGCCGTCTGTGGGAAGCGTGTCACCACTTCCTCGAGAGCGTTCAGGGCTTCGACAGTTCCCTGCTGGTCACGCTGGACTTCGGCAATCTGCTCGTAATAGCAGAGCGCGCGCAGATAATAGGCATAGGCAGCGTCAGGGCTGGTCGGATGCAGAAGCAGATAGCGCTCGAGCTGCTGAACCGAGAGCGCATATTCGCCCTGCAGGTAATAGGCATAGCCTTCCATCAGCTCAGCATTGCCGACATAACCGGAATACGGATAATTCTGTTGCAGCAGTTCGAACTCACCGCTCGCCAGCGTATAGCGCTTCGAATGCAGGGCATCGATACCGTAATTATACAGTGTTTCGGCGCTCGCTACTTTGGGCGCCTTGACCTCTTCCTTGTTGGAAAAGATCGAGCAACCGCTCAGGAGCAGAAAACTGCTCGCCATCATTGCGGCAACGAGACGCTGACGCTTGGGAGCAGGAATAACGTTACGTTCTGTGTTCTGATGCATGCCGACTCTTCCACTGACGAACGGTCTTATATCACGCCTTACCGTTCGCGGAAGACCTGGGCGCATGAGATCGTTGCGCTTACGCTGTAGCGCGCAACACGGGCTGTTCGGCCCTTTCGCCATCGACAAGACGCCAATTTTCCGGCGAGGCGAAAAGGGCATGCAGAAGGCGATTGTTTAGCCCATGGCCTGATTTGTGACCCATGAACCCGGCCTGAAGCGTATGGCCAGCCAGATAAAGATCGCCCACCGCATCCATCAGCTTGTGACGGACGAATTCCTTCGGATGACGAAGCCCGCATGGATTAAGAACTGTGTCGTCCTCGACAACGATGGCGTTGTGCAACGAGCCACCACGGGCGAGCCCCATTTTCTGCAGGGCTTCGATTTCCTTGCGCTCGACGAAAGTACGGCAGAACCCGACTTCCTGACGGAAACGCTCAAGGGTGAGAGGCATCGCGTGGCGCTGCTGACCGATCACGGAAGCAGTGAAATCGATCGACATGGCCAGGGCCATACCGGAACGTGCCGGACGCAGCTCGGCATAGGCTCCACTGGCTTCTTCGACGCGAACGGGCCGCAATACCTCGATGAAGCTGCGGGCACGCTCCTGCGTTACCGTGCCGGCACACTGGATCAGAAAGTCGAACTCGGCAGCAGAACCGTCCAGCACAGGTGTTTCAGGGCCGTCGATCTCGATCAACGCGTTGTCGATGCCATTGGCATGCAGGGCCGCCATCAGATGTTCAATGGTGGCGATACGGATACCCGGGGCATCGGGATGAGCGATGACGGTGCTGAGCCTTGTGCAGACCACATGGTCATGACGTGCCGGGATCAGTCGTGATTCTGGCAGATCGCTGCGCTTGAAGACGATGCCATGATCGACCGGGGCCGGGTTGAGCACCATGCGCACACGGGACCCGCTGTGCAGGCCGATGCCGACGCAGGTGATTGCCTGATTGAGCGTGGCCTGGCGCGCGACGCGCGCGGCGCTCGACGTAATGGAAGAAAAACCCTGAGCGATGTTGGAAAGCGGAAGAGGCACAATCGATGCTTTGAACGGTGTTTCAGCCGTGATCTGCATGATGGGAGGCTCTCCTGTGTTTCCGCGACATTATGCCCGGATCATGTAGAGAGCTGTAGCCGCTTAAGGGGAGCGCAGACCAGTCAATGTTTATTGCCAAGTATTACGCTCTAAGGTCCTGAAACTGAACTGTAATTTCAGTTTCAGGACGCAACAGAGCGTCTGTTTCAGCGTCCCTGATCGCGGCGCAGGAAGGCCGGAATGTCCAGACCGTTTTCTTCACCGTTATCGTGGGAGGAAGAAACACGCGGCGAGTCCTCGCGCTCGACGATTGTCGGCGCATGACGAGGCGTTTCTTCGTGAGGGGCGCTGACCGGTGCCGCCGGGCGCCCGCGCAAGGCTCCTGTCACGATGCCGAAAAGGCTGCGTGGCTGTGACTGGGGCTCTGGCGCAGAGCGCTGGTTCTGGTCGGAAAAAAGACCCGAACGCGGCGAGGGTGTATGAACCGCCCCCTGCTTGTTGGCCTGCGGAGGCACGGAATGCGGTGAGGGTGCCGATGCCGGGGCACCGTTCTGACCGTCGAGCGCGTAATGCGGCTGCTGACGGGGTACCGAGGCATAGGTCGATGCGGGCTGGAAGGCGGGCTGGCTGCTTGAGGGCGCGACTTCAGCGCCTTCCGGCGCAACGGGGGCCTGATCGACGGTCTCTATAGGGGCTTCGACCACTTCCGGTTCGGGAGCACGGCTGCCATCGATACCGGTCGCCACAACCGACACGCGGATGCGGCCATTAAGTGTCGAGTCGATTGCAGAACCCCAGATGATGGTCGCATCATCGGCGACTTCCTGACGGATGCGCTCTGCGGCCTGATCGACTTCATAAAGCGTCAGGTCGTCACCACCCGTGATGTTGATCAGCAGGCCGCGTGCGCCCGACATGGAGGAATCGTCGAGAAGCGGGTTCGAAATGGCGCGGTTTGCGGCTTCAAGAGCGCGATCTTCGCCTTCAGCTTCGCCTGTGCCCATCATCGCCTTGCCCATTTCGGCCATGACGGTGCGGATATCGGCAAAGTCGAGATTGATCAGTCCAGGCGCCAGCATCAGATCGGTGACGCCACGCACGCCCATATAAAGTACTTCATCGGCCATCTTGAACGCTTCGCGCAGCGTCGTGTGCATGGTGGCCATGCGGAAGAGATTCTGGTTCGGGATGACGATCAGCGTATCGACATATTGCTGCAGCTCGGCAATGCCAGCTTCGGCTACCTTCTTGCGTCGTGCCCCTTCGAAGCCGAAGGGCGTGCTGACGACGCCAACGGTGAGGATCTTGCGATCACGTGCCATCTTGGCAATGACAGGCGCTGCGCCCGTACCGGTGCCGCCGCCCATGCCAGCCGTGACGAAGACCATATGCGCGCCATCGATATGGCGGCTGATTTCTTCTGCTGCTTCCTCGGCCGCTGCCTTGCCGATCTCCGGTTTCGCTCCTGCGCCCAGGCCCTGTGTCAGGTGCGGCCCGAGCTGTACGCGGCGTTCGGCGCGTGAGCCGGCAAGGGCCTGCGCATCCGTATTCGCTACGACGAACTCAACGCCCTGCAGCTGCATCTCGATCATGTTGTTGACGGCATTCATGCCGCCACCGCCGACACCGATCACGGTGATGCGCGGCGAGAAATCGGAATAATTATACTGCGGTGCTGTGAGATTGAGCGTCATGGCGAGATCCGAAACAGGGCTGAAATCAGTCGCTAAAAGCAAAACAATGACTGAGGAGCATGAACTACATAGGTTACTTTTTACTCACGCGCGACCCCTAATGAAATGCACCAGACGCTTTAGCATCCCATTCGGGCGGGGGTCAGGGGCATCGGCATCGTGAAAGCCCCGATCGGCGCCAGCCGCCCAGGCCAGGAGACCTGACGCGGTGGAAAACCCGGCAGAATTCGCGCCAATTTCCGGCAGGCCCACGATGCCCAGAGGGCGCCCAAGCCTGACAGGGCGGTCCAGAATACGGGCGGCCATCGGACCAACGCCATCAAGGAGGGACGCACCGCCTGTCAGCACCACGCGCTCGCGACCGGTACGACCGAAGCCTGCATCGTCGAGTCTGTCGCGAACGAGTTCGAGTGTTTCCTCGATACGGGGGCGAATGGCAGAGACAAGCCTGGCACGCGACACGGTGGTCAGCACGCCCGTTGCTTCCCCGATTTTCTGCAGCGTGATCAGTTCACTGCTGTCTTCTGCCGAAAGCTCGGCGGCTCCATATTTGGTCTTGAGCCGTTCAGCTTCATCCAGCGAAGTGGAGAGCATGCCGGCAAGATCGCGCGTCACATGCAGCCCGCCGACCGGCAGAAAGGCCGTGTGGCGCAACATGCCTTCTCCGAAAACGGCAATCGATGTCGTGCCCCCGCCCATATCCACGACGGTCGCACCAAGTTCACGCTCATCTGCATCGAGCACCGACAGCCCGGAGGCGAGGGCGGCCGAGACGAGATTGGTCATTTTCAGCTCGGAACGCATGAGCACGGAATCGAGCGTCCTCACCGCTGCCGTTGCAGCGTCGACGACATGCAGCCGGGCTGTCAGTTGCTCGCAGACCTGGCCTCTTGGGTCGACAATGCCATAGGTGTCATCGACGGCATAACCGATAGGCAGGGTATGAATAACCGTCCGCCCTTCGGTATAGGCGCGTGACTGCCCCTCGGCCACGACGCGACCCATATCGGCCTCGCTCACCTCGCGCCCGCCGATCGGCATGCGGGCATTGAAGAGATGGCTCTCTGGATGGCCGCAGGAGAGATTGACCGCAATATTGTCGAGGCGTCGGTCGGCTGCGTCTTCTGCCTGTCCGACCGTTGCGCGAATGGCCTGCTCGGCCTCTTTCAGGTCAACGATATTGCCATTGCGTATGCCGCGTGAACGGCGCCAGCCATATCCGAGGACACGCAACGTGCCATCGGCCTCGCCCCTGCCGATCAGACAGGTCATTTTGGTCGAGCCGATATCCAGCACGCCAAAGACGCCAACACGCCAGTGTCTGGGCAGGCTGGGTTCGTCTGCCGGTGGCAGTGACAGGATATGTTCCTCAGAACGCTCGTGATTCTTGTGTCGCGAACTGACCGGCAGCAGTGAGCGACTTCTCACCGTGCGGCGGCGCTTCTTGCGTGGGGCTTCCGGGTCGGTTGGCACGAGGTCGTTCATTCTTCCGGGGCTTCATCTGCGGGGTGGGGGGCTGGGAGATGCGCTGCGCTCCCGTGTGTCGCTGCAGGGTGAGAGGGCTTGCCCGATGCAGGCGCGGGCGCGGCACCTGCGGCTGGTGCCGGCTTGTCATCCGTAGCCTGCGTGGCATCGCTCTTGTCAGCAGCAGGAGCATTCGGATCGGGCGTAGGCGCTGGTGTCTGATGGATGACCATACGATCAGGCAGGCGCATATCGATCGAGACGACCGGGCGCTCCATGAGGCGGAACTGGGCCTGATACTGGGCCAGTCTTGAGAGCGCCGCCTGTTCCTGCCCTTCTGGCAGAAGCACGGTTGCGCCATCGCGCAGAGTGAGGTTCCAGCGCCTCTGCCCCACCCGTACGGCAGCGACCACAAAATCCTTCACAGCCGGGTTGGCAGTCAGGGCGTCTGTCAGGGTTGCCGCCGCCAGATTGGCGCCTTCTCCTACCACCAGCGGCAGCTTGATGAAGGCCTGTCCGTTCTTGCCTTCCAGCCCCTGATCAGGCACGCGCTCCCCCGCCCGGTTGATGAGGATGAACTGGCCGTGGTCCTGCCAGACAGCGATCGGGCTGCGCTCGACAATCTTGACGATGACTGTGTCCGGCATGTGGCGGGCCACGGTGGCATGGTCGATAAACGGCAGCGCATCGATACGGTCACGTGCGGCAGAGACAGAAAAACCGAAAATAGGCTGACCGACAGAAGTGCCCAGCGCCTTTGCCAGATCAGCCTCGGTTGTCAGATTGCGCCCTTCGATACGGATGGTCTTGATCTGAAACGGCAGGTACTGGACCAGTTTTGCCCGGTAAGGGGCGAAGCGGGATTCCGAACTTGTCAGTTTGAGCGCTGAAACGCCAAGGCCTACCAGCCCCAGCAGGACGAGCAGAGCCAGTATCTGACGCAGCCCGCGTTTGTGGCGGCGCATGAACAGGATCAGACGTGACGGTCTGTCCTGTTGCACGGGGCCGCGATACGGCGTTTCTGGCCGCCTGTCTCTCATGCGATCGGTTTGCCTCGTGTCGTGAGGGCGTCGCGCACCAGCCAGTCGCACAGCTCGGGATAGGAAATCCCGCAATAGGCCGCCTGTTCGGGCAGCAGCGATGTGGCCGTCATGCCGGGCTGCGTGTTGACCTCGAGCAGGATCAGCCGCCCGGTTTCTTCATCGTATCGATAATCCGCGCGCGAGGCACCGGAGCAGCCAAGAGCGCGATGCGCCGCTTCGGCCACACGCAGGGCCTGCTCGAAAATCGCTTCCGGCACCTGGGCGGGGACATGATGCACCGAGCCGCCGGGAGCATATTTTGCATCGAAATCGTAGAAATCACCGGTTGGCGAGGCGGCGACGATATCGGTCACGGTCAGGGCGCGATCGCCAAGCACGGCGACGGTGAGTTCGCGACCAGGAATATATTCCTCGATCAGAGCTTCTTTTCCGAAGGCCCAGTTTGCGGCGATGGCCTGACGGCGATTGCTGCCGCTGCGCACGATCTCGACACCAAAAGAAGACCCTTCCGAGATCGGCTTGACCACATAGGGGGTGGGCAGCGGATCGGCAGCAGCGAGTTCCTCCATCGTGACAACACGCCCCTCTGCGACCGGCAGCCCGGCGGCAGCAAAAACGCGACGTGAGGCGTCCTTGTCCATGGCCAGCGATGAGGCCCGTATGGAGGAATGCGTATAGGGAAGCCCGAGCCATTCCAGCACGCCCTGAATGGCACCGTCTTCACCCAGCGGCCCGTGCAGCGCATTGAAAACCACGTCGGGGGCGGAGTCACGCAGCGCCTTGATTGTCTGCACCAGATCCGGCCCGGCATCGACGCTCACCACGTCATGGCCCGCTTCTGTCAGGGCCTGGGCGACACCGGCACCGCTGCGCAGGCTCACCGGGCGCTCGCTTGAAATTCCACCCTGAAGGACAGCGATTTTCAGGCTCATGGCAATTTCCCCAGACGTTTGATTTCCCAATGCAGCGCAATGCCGCTGTGTTCCTGCACGCGACGACGCACCTCGTCGCCAAGGGCTTCGAGATCGCTGCTCGTGGCCTCGCCGAGATTGAGCAGGAAATTGCAATGTTTCTCGCTCACCTGCGCGCCGCCCTGCATCAGCCCGCGGCACCCGGCCTCATCAATGAGCTGCCAGGCCTTGTGACCTTCCGGATTACGAAAGGTGGAACCACCTGTCCGTGCCCGAACGGGCTGCGACGCCTCACGTGCGGCTTTGATCTCGGCAATATGCGCGCGTATCGCCGAGGCATCGCCGGGGCGGGCATTCAGGCGTGCCCGCAATACGATGGCGCCTTCAGGGAGCACGGCATGGCGATAGGTGAAGGCGAGCGCCTCATTGCTCAGTCTTGCAATGGTCTGGTCGGGCAGAAGCACCTCTGCCCAGTCGAGCACGGCATTCATGTCAGAGCCATAGGCCCCGGCATTCATGACCACGGCTCCGCCTATCGAGCCGGGAATGCCAGCGAGGAACTCGAGCCCTGCCAGCCCCGCATTGGCGGCCTGTTCGGCAACGATCATGTCGAGAGCGGCAGCGCCCGCAATCAGCCCGTCAGGCTCGATTACGATATCCGCAAAACCACCGGCAAGACGCACGACGAGCCCGTCTATCCCACCATCGCGTATGATGACATTCGAACAGGCGCCAAGCACAGTGACCGGCGTTCCTGGCGGCAGAGCGGCGAGGGTCTCGGCAAGATCCTGTGCATCCTTGGGCACGAAAAGCGCTTCGGCGTTGCCGCCCGTACGGAACCAGGCGCGTGGGCCAAGCGGCGCATCGAAGCTCAGCCTGCCGCGCGGGGTGAGGGAACGAAGCGCCGTGCTCATGAGGCCTTGCCGTTCAGTTCGGCGAGCTGTCCCGGAAGAGCGTGCGCCCAGTTGGTGATGGTGCCAGCGCCGAGGCAGACCACGAAATCACCCGGCTTGGCGATGGCATTGATCATTTCAGCCAGATGTTCCGGTCCAGGCAGCGGCACGACAGAGCGATGACCGCTGGCCCTCAGCCCTTCGATCAGCGAGTCACGATTGACGCCCTCGATCGGCGCCTCACCTGCGGCATAGACATCGGTCACGATCACCGTGCCAGCGTCATTCATGCAGGTGCAGAAATCGCTGAAAAGGGCTTCGAGACGCGAATAGCGATGGGGCTGCACGACGGCGATCACATCGCGGGCACCCGCCTGACGGGCCGCGCGCAGAACCGCAGCGATCTCGACAGGATGATGGCCGTAATCGTCGATCACCGTGATGCCGTTATAATCGCCGCAGCGCGTGAAGCGACGCTTGACGCCGCGGAACCCGGCGAGCGCGAGGCGGATGGTCTCGTCGCTGATATCCATCTCGCTTGCGACCGCAATCGCAGCAAGCGCATTCAGCACGTTGTGCTGGCCAAGCATGGGCAGGCGGAACGGCCCTGCGCGACGCGTGGTTTTCTGGGTGCGGCTGGTGATGACCACCTCGAACGTGGCGCCGAGACGATCGGTAATCAGCTTGTCGGCGCGTACATCGGCCTGGGGGCTGAACCCGTAGGTGACGATGCGATGATCAGACAGACGCGGGATCATCTGCTGCACGGCGGGGTGGTCGATGCACAGCACGGCAAAGCCATAGAAGGGAATATTCGAGACGAACTGGTCATAGGCAGCCTGCATGGCTTCGGCCGTGCCCCAGTGGTCGAGATGTTCGGGGTCCATATTCGTCACGACCGCAATCACCGCAGGCAGACGCAGGAAGGAGCCATCGCTCTCATCGGCCTCGACGACCATCCAGTCGCCTGACCCCATGCGCGTATTGGTGCCATAGGCTTCGATGATGCCGCCATTGATGACGGTCGGGTCGAGCTTTGCCTGTTCCAGCACGCAGGCGACAAGGCTGGTGGTGGTTGTCTTGCCATGTGTGCCGCCAATAGCCACCGCCCAGCGCAGGCGCATGAGTTCGGCCAGCATTTCGGCGCGACGCACGACAGGAATCAGGCGCGCCCGTGCAGCGAGAACTTCAGGATTGTCTTTCTTGACCGCCGTTGAGGTCACGACAACCTGCGCTCCGCCGAGATTGGCCTCATCATGACCGATGGCCACGGTAATGCCCAGCTTGCGCAGGCGCAGCACATTGGCGCTTTCGCTGATATCCGATCCCTGAACCTTGTAACCCAGCATATGCAGCACTTCGGCAATTCCAGACATGCCAATGCCGCCGATACCGACGAAATGGATGGTACCAATGGAAAGGGGAAGTGCGCGCATGAAACAGGCTTTCAGAGAAACAGCAAAAACAGACGTCAGTAAAAAACGCTGCGTGTCAGGAAGTGGAGGAGCGGTAGTCCGAAATACGCGCCTCGACAAGGTCGGCCAGCAGTCTGGCACTGTGAGGATGGGCAAAAGCGTGCGCCGCTCTGGCTGCCGCAGCCAGGCGTTCGGGATCGTTCAGCAATGAGCCCAGAAAAGCCGAGAGTGTCTCGGGCGTCAGACTGTTCTGCCTAAACATCCAGGCGCCCCCCTCATCAACCAGCTGGGTCGCATTGGCGCCCTGTTCGTCAGAGGCGGCAATCGGCAGCGGCACGAGTATGGACGGGCGACCGGCAATGGTGAGCTCGGCGACAGACGACCCACCGGCACGTCCGATGACCAGATGCGCTTTTTTCAGAAGGCTTGCGACGTCGGAAAAGAAAGGGGCCAGTTCGCAATCAATCCCGGCTTTTTCATAGGCAGCGCGCACATCGGCGAGATCTTTCTCGTGTACCTGCTGCGTGACATGCAGACGCGCACGAAATCCTGCGGGAAGCTGGGCAAGAGCCGCAGGAATGATCGTCGAGAAAATCTTGGCGCCCAGCGAACCGCCCCAGACCAGAAGATGGATGGCATCACCCGGAGGCGTATATTCTTCCTCGAGTAGGGCTTCGATTTCAGAACGTACCGGCATGCCGGTCAGCGTGGCGCGTAATCCGAGCGGCAGTCGCGCAACAGTGGGATAGGAGGTGGCGATGGCCGTGGCAAAGCGCGCCAGCAGCGCATTGGCCTGTCCCAGAACGGCATTGCCTTCATGCAGGATCACAATCGGGCGGCGCGACCCTGCCATGAAACGGCTGCCCAGAATGGGCGGTACGGATGGGTAGCCGCCAAAACCGATGACCGCAATCGGGTTGATCTGGCGATGCAGCCTGCGCGCGGCCCATGCCCCCCGCAGCAGGGAAGCCACGCCGCGCAGCTTGGCAGAAATACCCTTGCCTGCAACGCCGGTACCATCGAGCACATATTGCGGACGATCCTTGAAAACACCGGTCAGGCGCTTGCCCGCACGTTTATCGGTCATCAGCACCAGCTCATGACCGCGCGCAGCGAGTTCTGTAGCGAGCGCTTCTGCCGGAAAGAAATGGCCGCCCGTGCCTCCTGCGGCAATCACGATTGGACGGTTCATGATGTCGGTCCTTCCCGAAGCGAGGTCCAGTGGCCCTGGCTGGCATAATGCGAGCTGATCGGGCTGGCAGAGACCTGATGACGCGTCAGGGCCAGCACCATGCCCAGAGTCAGGGCGATAGAAAGAGCGGATGAGCCGCCATAGGAAATGAGCGGCAGCGTCATGCCCTTGGTCGGAATCAGATGCAAGGTCGAGCCCATATTGATAAAGGCCTGCAGGCCAAAACCCGCCACCAGACCCGAGGCTGCAGTGATAACGAATGGATCGCTCTCACGCATCAGCTTGAGTAATGTGCGCACCACGATCACGGCAAAAACGAGAATAATGAAGAGGCAGATGAACAGCCCGTATTCCTCGCCTGCCACGGCAAAAACGAAATCGGCATGGGCGTCTGGCAGAAGATCCTTCACCCGGCCTTCACCGGGACCACGGCCCATCATGCCGCCATTGCCAAAAGCGCGCAGAGCCGTGTCGATCTGATAGTGATCACCGACATTGGGGTGCAAAAACCGTTCCACGCGCGAGCGCACGTGGGGGAAGGCCACATAGGCGCCCGCGAAGGCTGCGATCATGGCGCCCACACCGGCACCCACGAAAATGATCGGCAGGCCATTCACGAAAAGCTGGATGAAGAACACCATGGTGATGACCGACAACATGCCGATATCCGGCTGCGATTTGAGCAGCAGCAGAATCAGCCCGAAACAGCCAAAAGCGATCAACATGCCCGGAAAGCGGATCGAGCCCATGATCGTCCGTCGGCGTTGCTCTGCCAGCAGCCATCCCGTAACGACAGCGAAGAACGGCTTGAGGAACTCTGAGGGCTGAACCGACATCATGGGCAGCGCGATCCAGCGACGTGCGCCCTTGATCTCGACCCCATGCACCAGCGTCATGAAGGTGGCCGCAAGGGCGATCACCCCGCCAATCAGGGCGAGACGCCTGATCGCCGGACGGGAAAGCGATGACACGACCAGCACTACGGCGCCTGCGAGCAACAGGAAGATGACCTGCTTGAGAATGAACATCTCGCGTGAGGCGCCGATACGCACGGCCACGGCAGGGCTGGCGGCGAGCATGAGGATATAACCGAAGGCGATCAGGATTCCGACACAGCAGAGTGTGACGCGATCGATATTGCGCCACCACCGTCCAATTCTGGACGTATCGACACGTGAGAGCCCTGCCATATTCCCCTAATCCCTCTGGCCCTACGGATCAGGGCGTTTCTGAATCGTGTAGACGAGTCAGGATATCCACAAACTGCGCACCACGCGCCTCAAAACTTGCAAACTGGTCAAAGCTTGCACAGGCAGGAGACAGCAGAACAACCGGCACATCGAGGGCTCTTGCGGCGGCAAGGGCTGCTTCGGTCGCCACATCGAGTGTGCCGCAGTTTTCGACGGCAACATGATGGTCCTGCAGGGTCTTTTGCAGCACAGGCGCGTCGCGCCCGATCAGAAATGCCTTGGCAATACGTCCGAAAAGCGGCGCCAAAGCGTCGATCCCGCCAGACTTGGCGGTGCCCCCGGCAATCCAGATCACCTTGTCATAGCAAAGCAGAGCCTTTTCGGCGGCTTCGGCATTGGTTGCCTTGCTGTCATTGATGAAGCGTACGCCGTCAATCACGCCGGCCAGGGCCTGACGATGAGGCAGGCCCGGATAGGTCCTGAGGCCTTCGGCAATTTCTTGCTCATCCAGACCGAGATGCCGCGCCATGGCGCTGGCTGCGAGAGCGTTCTGCAGATTATGCGCCCCCGGCAAAGTCGGGGCCTGCTGCATCGGCGTTGCGATAGCCGCTACGGAAGGCGCATCACAGACCGAGAGCCTGAGAACCGTAAGACCCTCGAGAGCACAATCCTGCGCTATTTCACGGCAATAGGCGTCGTCTATGCTGATCACAGCGAGATCCAAAGCCGTCATATTGTCGAAGACGTGACGCTTGGCAGCGGCGTAGCCTGCCATGTCGCCATGTCGGTCGAGATGATCCGGGGTCAGATTGAGCAGGCAAGCCGTGTCAGCATGAAAATCATGCAGACGTTCGAGCATGTAGGATGACATCTCGATCACATACACGCCGTTATCGGGCAGGAGCGGCAGGGCGAGCGAGGCTGTGCCGAGATTGCCACCTGCAGCTACCGGATAACCGGCCTTTTCCAGCATATGCGCGAGCAGCGCGGTCGTGGTTGACTTGCCATTGGTGCCGGTGATGGCGGCAAAACGCGCCTTCGATCCCGCACGGCGTACGGCCTGAAACAGGATTTCCGCATCCGACAGAATGGGCACATGGGCTTCGCGTGCCTTGACGGCAGCCGGGTGCGGTGTGGGCAGAAGATGCGGGATGCCTGGTGACAGAATGAGCGCGTCAAAACCCGCAAGCGTCTCGATCGGAGCTGCCGTAAAGCGTTTCCGGGCTGGATCGGCTTCAGGCGGGTTTTTGTCATCCCAGGCCTGCACTTCTGCGCCCATGGCAAGAAGCGCTCTGACCACGGCGCTGCCATTGCGGCCCAGTCCGGCCACGGCGAAACGCGACCCGGCAAAGAGATCGGAGGGGAAGGCGCGCTCCGTCATGTCAGCGCAGCTTCAGCGTGGCGAGACCGGCTAGGCCGAGCAGGATCGAGACGATCCAGAACCGGATGACGATCTTGGGTTCCTGCCAGCCCTTTTTCTCGAAATGATGGTGTAGGGGGGCCATCAGGAAGACGCGTCGTTTGGTGCGCTTGTACCAGAAGACCTGGATCACGACCGACAGCGTTTCGACGACAAAAAGCCCGCCCACGATGCACAGAACCAGCTCATGCTTGACCGCAACGGCCACGGCACCCAACGCGCCGCCAAGCGAAAGCGAGCCTGTATCGCCCATGAAGACATCGGCAGGCGTTGCGTTGAACCAGAGAAACCCGAGCCCGGCGCCGATCAAGGCGGCGCAGAAAACCGCCAGTTCGCCCGTGCCCGGCACCAGATGCAGTTGCAGGTAATCAGCAAAGACGCGATTGCCCACGAGATAGGCAATCAGGGCAAAAACCAGAGCGGCAATCACCACAGGCACGATGGCAAGGCCATCGAGACCATCAGTGAAATTCACGGCATTGCCAAAGCCGGTCATGGTGAGCATGGCGAAAAGCGGAAAGGCAAAGCCCAGCGGTAGCAGGAAATCCTTCACGAAGGGGAAGGCCACCATGTTGCGCAGTTCCGGCGGCATCAGGCTTTCCATCCAGTATCCGGCGATCAGCGAGGCAGCGAATTCGCTGCCCAGACGGGCGCGTTTGGACACACCCGCCGTGTTGCGTCTGGAGAGCTTGAGATAGTCATCCGCAAAGCCGACCGCGCCGAAAGCAGCGGTTACGAACATGACAGCCCAGACAAAACCGTTGGTCAGATCGGCCCAGAGCAGGGTGGAGACGAAAAGCGCAATCAGGATCAGCATCCCGCCCATGGTGGGCGTCCCGGCTTTTTCGAGAATATGCCGCTCGGGGCCGAGCGTGCGTATGGGCTGACCCTCGCGCTGGATACGCTTGAGCTGGGCGATGAACGGACGACCGAAAACCAGCGAAATGACGAAGGCCGTCAGACAGGCCCCGCCGGAGCGGAAGGTCAGATAATGGAAGAGATTGAAAAAGCCGCCATGAGTCGTGTCGTGAATGGCGATGAGATTATACAGCATCAGGCTTTTGCGCCCCCGGCAAGAAGAGGGGCGACAATGTCGCGCATGCGACTGCCAAGACTGCCTTTTACGAGAACCACGTCACCGGCTTTCAGATGAGATTGGACGATTGGGGCGAGAGATGCCGCGTCTGCCTGCCAGACGCCACGCTTTTCTTCTGCAAGAGCGTCAAAAACATGGCGCATATGCGGGCAGCAGCAAAACACCAGGTCGGCATGGGCCATCAGGTCCGGCACCAGCGAGAGATGCTCGCTATCGGCAAACTCACCGAGTTCGCGGATATCGCCCAGAACCGCGATTCGACGCGTAGCCGGTACGAGAGCAAGCGTTTGCAGTGCTGCGCGTATAGAAAGCACCGACGCATTATAGCTCTCATCCAGCAGTGAGGCGGTGCCATTCAGTATGGGCTGTATCTCGCCCCGACCAGCCCCCGGGCGCCAGGCGGCGAGGGCCGCAATGGCCTTGTCGATCGGCAGGTCGAAAGCGCGCAGGGTGGCGAGTGCCAGAGCGGCGTTACGCGCCAGATGCGCACCAGGCGCGTTCAGGGTGACACGCTGCCCGTCAAAGTCGAAACGTGATCCATCTGCCGAAATGGCAAGATCGGTCAGCCTGTAATCGGCGCGATCGGAGAGCCCGACGCGAGAGAGGCGCGCACTGGAATGCGCCGCAGCGCGCTCGAAAATGCTGTCGACACCGGTATCATCCGGCACCACAGCCACACCGCCTTCGGGCAGGGCGGCAATCAGATCGGATTTTTCTTCGGCAATGGCTTCGATGCTGCCCATATAGCCGAGATGCGCGCTGCCAATGGTCGTGACGACCGCCACATCGGGTCGCACCATGGCGGCGAGCGGTGCAATCTCGCCACGATGATTCATGCCGATTTCTGCCACGCAATAGGCCGTCTCACGCGGCATTCTGGCCAGTGTCAGCGGTACGCCCCAATGGTTGTTGTAGGACGCAATGGCTGCATGGGTGGGGCCGAGCGCCGAAAAGGCGCAATGCAGCATGTTCTTGGTGGTGGTCTTGCCAACCGACCCCGTCACCCCGACCATTTTTCCCGTAAACCGGGCGCGTGCGGCGTGGCCCAGAGCCTGCAACCCGGTCAGGGTGTCGGCCACATGCAGCAGGCGTGGATCGTTGCCGGCTTCGGAATCATGAACCATGACGCAGGCGGCGCCCTTGTCGAGGGCGGTTGCGATATGGGCATGGCCATCGCTGTTTTCGCCGACAAGTGCGATAAAGAGATCGCCTGGCTCGAGGCTGCGCGTGTCGATTGAAATGCCGCTCACCACAAGCTCGCCGTCAAGGATTCCGCCTGTTGCCTCACGCAGCTCGGCGCTGGTCCAGAGCGCGCTCATGCCGATACTCCCGCCAGTTCGCGGATAACGGCGCGATCGTCAAACGGGGTGGTGACACCTGCAATTGTCTGGCCGCTTTCATGGCCCTTGCCCGCCACAACCACGACATCGCCTGCACCTGCCTCGGCAAGAGCGGCGGCGATGGCGGCGCGACGATCGCCGATTTCGAGCGCATCGGGGCAGGCGGCGCGAATGGCGGCACGTATCGTTGCCGGATCTTCACTGCGTGGATTGTCATCGGTCACGATGGCGCTATCGGCCAGTCTGGCGGCGATCTGCCCCATGAGCGGACGCTTGCCGCGATCGCGGTCACCGCCTGCGCCAAAGACGACAATCAGGCGGTTCTGTGCATGAGGGCGCAGGCTATGCAGCAGATGCTCGAGGGCATCGGGAGTATGGGCGTAGTCGACATAGACACCAGCCCCGTTATCGAGTGTCACGGCCAGTTCGGCTCGGCCGCGCACACCACCCAGACGGGGAATGAGGTCGAGAACAGCGCGGGCCTCGGCATCGTCATTCCATGCAAGGGCGGCGGCCAGCAACACGTTATCGACCTGAAAACGCCCGGTCAGGCCAAGCTCGTAATCAGGCAGGGTTTCGCCGAAGAGGGAGAGTGACACGATCTGGCCATGGGGCAGGGGCGTTGCACGCAGAAGCCTGATGGTTTCGCCCTGTTCACCCACGCTGCGCAGGCGCAGTTTGCGGGCCTGCGCCACGTCTCGCAGCGCAGCAACCGTCTCGGCATCCATATCGGCGTTGAGAGCGGCAATGGCACCCTCAGGGAGCAGATCGGCAAACAGCCTTATCTTGGCGGTACGATAGGCCTCAATCGTGCCGTGATAATCGAGATGGTCGCGTGTGAGATTGCTGAACCCGCCTGCGCAGAGTGAAACACCGTCGAGACGGTGCTGATCGAGCCCGTGTGAAGAGGCCTCGAGCGCTACGTGATCGATACCTGCCGCCTTGAGGCGGGCAAGGCTCTGCACCAGAGAGACGGCATCCGGTGTCGTGAGGGGTGGCGGGGCCTCGACCGGGATATCGCTGATAAGACCAAGCGTCCCGATACTGGCCGTGGGCATGCCACCCAGAGACCAGAGCTGACGAAGAAAATCGGCCGTGCTGCTCTTGCCATTCGTCCCGGTTATGGCCGCGATGCATCGTGGCTGCGGACCAGCCAGAACCTGCGCGATGACAGCCAGATCATGACGCGGTGACGCGGTCTGAATACAGGGAATGGAGAGATCAGCCGGGATTCTCGCCGCTGATGGCAGAAGCAGCGTAGCCGCGCCCTGCGCCACAGCCTGCGGAATGAAGCGGGCGCCATCTTGGGCGACACCAGGCAGGGCCGCAAATATCATGCCGGGCCCGACGGCCCGACTATCGGCGGTGATGCCGCTGATGTCAGGGTCAATAGCCGCAGCCGGGGCGGTCAGACCGGCCCGATGCAAAATCTCTGAAAGGCGCATGGCTCAGCCTCTTTCGGGGGAATGGTGCGCGCTGCGCTCGGAAGCCTTGGCCGCAAGCTTTGCTGCTTTTTCTGCAGCTTTGGCGGCGACCTTTTCTTCTTTTTCTTTCTGGGCGGCGATACGCGGATCGCCAGGGTCGTTGCCCGGGCCGAGTGCTCGCTTGCCTGGTGGAATGCCGGGTTCGAGCGGAATTGCCATGTCGGCGTCTATCTTTGCCGCATTTTTCGTGTCGGGGAACATGCCGAGCATCGGTCCGATACGAGCGATCAGCTTGCCGGTGGTCGGCGCAGCGTTCCAGCCCGATGTCACAAAACCATGGGTCTTGGGTGTCGGGTGCGGTGAATCGAGCATGACATAAACGGCATAACGCGGCGCATTCATCGGGAAGATCGAGGTGAAGGCCGAGATATTGACGTGTTTGAGATAGCGGCCATTGGGGCCGACTTTTTCTGCCGTACCCGTTTTGCCACCCACGAAATAGCCCGGCACTTCGGCGCTGCGGGCTGTACCCTGCGTAACGTCAAGGCGCAGCATCTTGCGGATGAGTCGCGAGTTCTCCTCCGACACCACGCGCAACCCTTCGGGGGTCAGGGGCGGAGATGGGGCATCGCCTGTCGCATCCGCAGACGCGTCAGGCTTGAACGCTGCAGGCACAACCGGCGCACCTGCAGGAGCCGCCCCGGCAGGCGCCGCCGGAGGCGACGTCGAGGGGCCGGGCGCTGGCAGAGTGCCATCATTGGGTTTGCTGTCGTCGCCCTGATCGCGGGCGACGAGCGTCGGCTTGATCAGGATACCGCCATTCACGGTCGCTGCTGTGCCGCGTACGATCGCCAGCGGCGGCTCTGCCACACCGTGACCGAAGCCGACGGTCATGACGGTTGAAACACCCCAGTTCTTCGATGACGGCACGATGGGGCGACCCGCTTCGGGCAGCTCGATCGGCACGCGGTTGAAGAACCCCATGGTGCGGAGCCATTCCTGCTGCTTCTTGGCGCCGACATCGAGCGCGATATGCGCGGCTGCCGGGTTGGATGATTTGGCCAGCACGTCTGGCAAGGCCAGCCAGGGGGCAAAATGGTCGGTTTTGATGTCTGAAATCGTGAAGCGCCCGATATGGATCGGGATGGTCGAGAAACGGTCCCAAATATGGGCCACGCCATATTCGATCGCCATCGCGGCCGTTTGCAGCTTGAAGGTCGACCCTGGCTCATACATGCCGGTCACGGCCCTGTTGAAGCGGGAATCAGCAGGCGCATGGCCGAAATCATTGGCATCATAATCCGGCAGGCTGACCATCGAGATGATCTCGCCCGTATTCACATCCATCACGATGGCCGCAGCGCCGATCGCCTGGAACTCGTCCATGGCGGCCTGGGTCACTTCACGGGCGACGGCCTGGATGCGCACGTCGAGCGACAGGCGCAGCGGGGTGCGATCCTTGTTCAGACGCTCATTGAAAAACCGTTCGACACCAGCCACGCCGTGATCGTCGATATCCACGCCGCCGAGAATCTGTGCGGCCGTACGGCCGAGCGGATAGTGGCGGCGCTCACTTGCCTCGAAATAGATACCGGGGATGCCAAGGTTATTGATGGCAATTTCCTGCACCGGCGAAATATCGCGCGCGATATAGACGAACTGCTTTTTGAGCGAGAGGCGCCGCGTCGTCTCGGCCTCGTCGAGCTGAGGCAGAACGCTCTTGAGCTTCTTCGCCGCATCGGGCGCGTCGATAAGCTCCATCGGATTGGCGTAGACCTGCGCCACAGGGAGCGACAAGGCCAGCGTCTGGCCGTTGCGATCGACAATACTGGCGCGATGCACGTCAGGCAGGGCAAAATCGCCCGCAATCTGCCCTTTGGGGTCGCTCTTGGGAATTTCAGGAACCTGAGAGGCAATCTGACGCTTCTCAGGAGCCATGGGCATGAAAACGGTTGCGAGGCTCAGCTTGCCTGCGACCAGACCGAACAGAAACAGAAAACCGAGGCCGACACCGATTAGCCTCGTATGCATCTGGTCAAGCGACGCCTTGAACCGCTTGGGACTCCTGCCTTCAGGGCGCGAAGGCGCGCCGTCGGGATAGCCCGACCGTTTGGGGGGAGGTGTCCTGCCAGCCATGCTCAGGCGCTTTCATATCCGCTCAGTTGGCGAGAGGCGTTGGCGGTGGCAGCGCATCACCATAGCCTGCGAGAGACGAAGACGATCCGGAATCGCTCTGCACATGATGAGGCTTGGCGGGCTGAATGGCAACGTCCACATTCTGGCGTGCAGCGTGGGCCGGCGCGGCCACGCGCGGATTGCGCCATGTCGTGGCGGCAGTGGCCTGCGGCCGGTTGCCACGGAATGTGGCCAGACGGACGGCCAGATCATCGCTGCTGCTCTGGGCCGTTGTGCTGCGTGTGGTGGCATGAACGACAGCGTCGTAACGATGGCTGTGATGTGCGGCCTGACCGAGTTCGTCAGACACGACATGGGGGTGACTGCTCTGTTGGGCCAGCTCGATGGTCGGGCGCGGCGCCGGGGGCATCAGGCGTGTCGAATGGGGCGTTGCGGCCGTGCGTGCGACAGGTGCCACGTGGGGCGTGGCCGAAGCGAGCGCTAGGCGCGGCGCTGCGGGAGCATCCGCAGCCGGGATGACCGCGCCCGGATTGCCCGCAGGGGCAGGGCGATGATGCGGCATCTCGGCACTGGCAATGAGCGCAGACGTGTTGTCATGCGACGCAGGCGCGACCGAAGCCTTGGGTTCGGGCGCTCTCTGCTCAGGCGCCCTGGGTGCCGCAACGGTAGCGGGTGCCGCTGCCGGGGCGTTGGACACGGCAACACTCAGGCTCTCGCGCGGATCGCGGAAGGCAGGCTTGGTACTGGGCGCGGGCAGGGAGTCGATCATGCTGGCCAGACGCACATACTGCGTCGGGGCCATGGGATGCAGCTGGCCAAGGAAACGTGTCGAGAGGGCGCTCAGTCGATCCGGCTGGTTCAGCAAGGCCCATTGCGTGCGCAGCATTGCCGTCTGCTGACGCACACGCTCCGTTTTCTGCACGACCGTCGTGATATGCTGATCCAGAACGGTCGTCTCATGCTTCTTGGTATAGAGAAACATGCCCGAACCGCCGGCAAGGAGTGCGCAGAAAATCGTAAATGGCCGGATCATGAATGAGACCCCCTAACAGAGGCTGAAGGTACGGTGCGGAGCAGGCTGCGCAGCTTGGCGCTGCGGGAACGGGGATTACGGCGGATCTCGTCTTCCGAGGCGAGAACCGGGCGCGTATGGGGCAGAATGAAGTCGGGTTTCACGAAACGCTCTGCCATGGGTTCATGGCGAGAGGGACGGCTGACACGACCAGCCGCCTGGGCGAGGGCACGCTTGACCAGACGATCTTCGAGAGAATGGAACGTCACCACGACCAGCTTGCCGCCATCGGCCAGAAGGCCTGGGGCCGTGTCCAGCGCACGCTGCAATTCGCCGAGCTCGTCATTCACGGCGATGCGAAGCGCCTGAAACGTGCGTGTCGCGGGATGAATGCCCGATTTGTCAGGGCGTACAACGCTGCGCACGATATCCGCAAGGCGCGCCGTCGTATGGATGGGCTCTTCGGCACGTGCGCGGATGATGGCAGCGGCAATACGGCGTGACATCCGGTCTTCGCCGTAATGATAGATGATATCGGCCAGTTCGTCGGCATCCGCCTTGTTGACCAGATCGGCTGCCGAGCGCCCCGACTGCGACATACGCATATCGAGCGGCCCGTCATGGCGGAACGAGAAACCACGCTCTGCTTCGTCGATCTGATAGGACGACACGCCGATATCGAGCACGATACCATCGAAGGGGGCTTCGTCAGCCAGCAGATCGGCCATGGCACCGAACGTGCCTGGCACGGCGACGAGCTTGTGCGATGGCGCGCTGGTGGCCAGCTCGGCCGCAAGAGCTTCGGCACGGGCAATCGCCGTCGGGTCGCGGTCAATGCCCCAGACAGTGCAGGCTGCGCGCGACAGAATGCCGCGGGTATAACCACCGCCGCCGAATGTGCCATCGACATAGCGGCCTCCGTCATGCGGGGCCATGGCGTCGAGCACTTCGGGCAGCATCACAGGCACATGGCCGGGGTCGTGCTGGGTCAGCAGGGCGAGGGGGGCGATCGCGTTCATGATGCCAGCTCGCTGGTGTTTGTCGTGGGGCGGCTGGTCATGCGTCTTGCGCGGGTGCGGGCTTCCTCACGACGCCTTGCGCCTGCCTCAGGCTCCCAGATCTGGAAGACACGGCCGAGCCCCATGAAGGAAATCTCATCGACGAGATTGGCATGACGCTTGAGCACATCCGGCAGGATGATGCGCCCTTCCTTGTCTGCATCGATCGGATAGGCATCGGCATAGAGGCTGGCAGCGAGATCGTCGTGATCGTCCGAGAAAATATCCAGCGACTCAACCGGCCCGGCAAGGGTGGCAAAAGCGGCGCTGGGCCAGGCTTCGATGCAGGGGTGAAGATGCGAGGGGCGCAGAATGACGAGGCTTTCCTCAGGCTGGGCCTGAGCACGAAGAGCGGCGCGAAAGGATGCCGGAATGGACACGCGGCCCTTGGCGTCAAAACGGTTCTGATGCGTGCCAAGAAACACACTCACGCCGTTCGATGCCTCCTCGCCGTTCAAGAGTGACTGCCAATGACTTTTCTCGTTCGGAGCAGGACATGGCCGCTTGCTGCATGTCTCTGGGGCCGTCCGGGATAGTTTTGGGATATCATGGGATTTTATGGGACGTCAAACAATTCGCACCGAAAAATGGCGGAATTCCTAGATTTTTTCGAGGTCTCCAAATATTATGTTCTTATAATGTTCTCATTTTTGATGCGTGGTCGCAATCATGACTGCGCCGTGACGAATTTTATCTTGATCTTATTCACAAAGAACAAAAGGTGATTAAGGCGCGATTATGTCGGGGAAGGGCATTTTTTGCTGTTATTTCCGTAAAAAGCGCGAAATCTTGGGTCTGGATTGCACGATGTTATGGCGGCGAGATGGAAATGATCAGCCCCTCGGGTGCGCTCGAAAACCGACGCATCAGGCTATCAGATTTTTGCGAAGAATAATGTCAGACGGTCTGTAAGCCGGGTTCTGTCCGCCAATGGCGGGGCGATCATTCCTCTGGGACCGGTCTTGCAACCGGCCTCACGCAACCAACCCGAATGACAAGGCGGGAGAGCCTCTGATCCCATCTCGTGAGAGACGGATCCGCCATTCCTATTCGGTCTTGCTCCCGATGGGGTTTGCCCTGCCTCCCGCGTTACCGAAGGAGCGGTGCGCTCTTACCGCACCGTTTCACCCTTGCCTGCAGCTCGAGAGCCGGGCAGGCGGTTTGTTTTCTGTGGCACTTTCCCTAGGGTCGCCCCCGCCGGCCGTTAGCCGGCATCGTTCTCCCGTGGAGCCCGGACTTTCCTCCATCACGCCGGTTCGCACCGACGCAGCAGCGATCGCCCGACCGTCTGACGGGCGCAACCTGACCGATGCCTGATGCGGGGTCAAGCGGCTGGCACGGAATTTATGTCATGCTGGTGGCTCTCGGGCTTTCAATGGTCTGCGAAGAAGGCTGTCTGGCGGGGCGTATTGCGGCCGGCCACTTTCCGTGGGCCTGTCGCCTGTCGTAAGCCGGAAAAGAAGTGGAGCGCGGTTAGGTGGCTTTCTTCAACCGGTTGTTGCTCTTGTCTGCGCCTGCATTTGATTTGGAATAATAATTCCAAATATTTCCTGATTATCTCCAGATATTCGCCAGTTCGCTATGATGAAAGTCGGTGCCCAGAGATATTGAGGGGAATATTCCCATTAGTGCTCTGTGGAAGGTTCTCCGCAGGGGTCGTTCCGACAGGGAGGCGAGCGGTACGACGAAGATTCTGAGACCGGCGCGCCTAGGCAAGGTCCTAAAATGCACCAGGTGGAGCTGCACCAGAGAGAAAGGCAGAGTGAGGCCTGCGATCTCAGAGAATTACTTCCTCGATCGGGAAGGGCGTCTTGCTTTCACCCGGACGTATATTTCTCTGGCCAAATTCCTGCAGGCGGCCCTAGCTTCGGCACATGACAGATTTGCCCGTTTCGCGTCCCGGATGGCTCTATCGCCTTTTTCTGCACTGGCTAAAAAAAGCGGCCAAAGGTCGTGACGGATTGCCGCTTCCTGCCAGCCTGACGCCTGAATCTCTGGCGGCCCTGCGTCGCATGACGGGCATGCCGAGTTTTCCGCAGGCGCTGTCATCGTTGCAGATCAGGGAATGGCGCGAAATCAGCGTACCCTGTGGCAGCGAGACGCGCCTTGCCCGGCTCTATCGCCCGAGAGGCGAGGTTATCGGGCTTGTGCTTTTCATGCATGGCGGCGGGTTTGTGCATTGCGATCTTGTCTCGCACCACGGGATCTGTTGCCGTCTGGCGCGTCATTCCGGCGCGATGGTGCTGTCGCTCGATTATCGTCTTGCCCCAGAGGCGCCGTTTCCGGCGGCGGTCGATGACGGGTGGGGGGCGCTGCTCTGGCTGCATGAGCAGGCCGAGGCCCTGGGCCTGCCTGTTGCGGTTTGCGGCGACAGCGCGGGGGGTAATCTTGCGGCCGTGCTGGCGTATCGGGCCAGAGAGCACAAGCTGGGGCGCATGGCGGCGCAGCTGCTCTACTACCCGACCGTCAGCGGGCTGCTCTCGCCGCCAAGTCGCGAGATTTACGGGCAGGGCTATATGCTGACGGCACGCCTGCTGGAATGGTACGGTCGGCAATATAGTCGATCCGATCAGGATATGCTCAACCCGGATCTGGCGCCGGTCTTCGCTGATGATTTCGCCGGTCTTGCCCCGGCGATGATTGTCACGGCGGGCTTTGACCCGTTGCGGGGCGAGGCCGAGCTTTATACGCGCCTGCTGAGAGACGCTGGTGTGAGCGTGCGTCTGATCTGCTTCCCACGCGCGATTCATGGTTTTCTGAATTTCTACGCGGCGCTGGTCGATGGCAGAAGGGCACTGCGTCGGGGCGGACGCTTCCTGCGCCAGCGTTTTGACGATGCACGTCGAGGGCGCCGGGTCTCGACATGAAAAAGCCGGGCTGAGAGCCCGGCTTTCCCTGATTATTGCTGCGCCATCGCGTGGAAGCGGCCAGGCGAGCCCTGATCGGTGGCAAGAAGGCGATCGGCCCTGTTCACCTTGATGGTAAACAGACGATCGAAGGTACCCGCCTTGCCCGGGCAGCCATCATTGCTGCGCTGCATGAAATCGACGCGCGTTGCCTCTGGCGGATCATTGCCGTTGATGATCGGCACGAGGCATTTCGCGGGCACGGTGGTCATGCCGTTATGCGTGACCATGACGCGCAGATGCTCGACGAGCTTCGTATTATCGAACCAGGCGAGACGATCGAACTGGATCTTGTCTGCTGCCTGATCGAGCCAGCCCATTTTCATGACCACAATGGCCAGAAGGGAGACAGGCACAAGCACGACCAGACGGCGCAGGAGATGCTGCTTGAGCGTGCGCGGCTTGCGACGCCCCGAGCCGAGCTTGGGGGCGTCGGTTCGGGAGGTGTTTTTGGGATCTGAGGCCAAGGGAGCGCCTTATTCCACGTCTTCGTGCCAGACCTGCCCGTCGCGGGCGAGCATCTGACGGGCTTCTTCGGGGCCCCAGCTTCCGGCGGCATAATGAGCCATTGGGACTTCATTTTTCGCCCAGGCTTCCATGACCGGCGCAACCCATTTCCATGCCGCCTCGACTTCGTCACGACGGATGAACAGGACAGGGTAACCGCGCACGGCGTCGAGCAGCAGGCGCTCATAGGCATCGGGATAACGCACGGAGAAGGCGCGCTCGAAATGCACGTCGAGATTGGTTTCCCACAGGCCGAAATCATCATCCAGCGGGTTCTTGACGTTGAACTGCCACGACACGCCCTCATCCGGCTGGATGCGGATGACGAGCACGTTCTTTTCCGGCTGAGACGGGAAGAGCTTTGTGGCCGAGGGCTTGAAGGTAACGACGATCTCGCTGACCTTGGCCTTCAGACGCTTTGCCGAGCGGATGTAGAACGGCACGTTCTTCCAGCGTGGGGTGTCGATTTCGGCACGCAGGGCGACATAGGTCTCGGTGTTGCTCTCATGGCCGAGCTCTTCGAGATAGCCTTCAACCGTGGCGCCCTTGCTGTGGCCCTTGGTGTATTGCGCGCGCACCGTGCTGGTGGGCAGGGTCTTCGCATCGAGAGGCACGAGCGATTTCAGCACCGACACCTTGGCGTCACGCACGTCATCGGCCTCAAGCGAGGCAGGCTTTTCCATCGCGACGAGGCAGAGCACCTGCAGCAGATGGTTCTGCACCATGTCACGCAGCGCACCCGAATTGTCGTAATAGGCGGCGCGCCCTTCGACACCGACGAGCTCGCCAGCAGTGATCTGCACGGACTCGATATGCTCACCCGACCAGACCGCTTCGAAAAGCGGGTTGGCAAAGCGCAGCGCGATCACGTTCTGGACGGTTTCCTTGCCCAGATAGTGGTCGATGCGGAAAACATTGCTTTCCTTGAAATATTGACCGACGCCTTCGTTGATCTCTTCGGCCGTCTTCAGATCGATGCCGATCGGCTTTTCCAGCACAACGCGGCTGTCATCGGTGACGAGGCCTTCGTTATGCAGGTTCTTCGAGATGGCGCCGTACAGATCGGGAGCGGTGGCGTAATAGAACACGCGCACATGCTCTTCTGCCTTGTGGCTCAGAACCTCGCGCAGGCCTTCCCAGTTGCTATCCGGCTTGGAGCCGTCAAGGCTCACGTAATGGATCATGTCCAGAAAGCGATCGACCGTGTCTTCGTCGAAATCGTCAGCCTTCACAAAGCGCTTCAGTGCGTCGCGGGCACGGGTCTGATACTCGTTGCGCTTGAGCGGTGAGCGCGCCGTGCCAATGATACGGGCCGTATCCGGCACCTGTCCCATGGTCAGGCGATAATACAGGGCGGGCAGCAATTTGCGCATGGTCAAATCGCCGGTGGCGCCAAAAATGACGTAATCGAAAGGGGCGACCTGGTGGCAATGGGTCATCGGCCTGGCTCTCCGGTTCTCGATGGGGCAGTGCGGTCTTATGACATGCGGGCCCGGATGGGGTAAAGGTAGCAAAGAGAACGCGCCCCAAAGCAGGGCGTTCGGGCGCAATATGCGTTGACCCGCCCTGTCGAGCCGCGATAAGCCGCCTCTCTTCGCAAGCGTCTGCCCGGGCGCTTGTGGCTCTCTGGCCCCAGAAGGGCCGCGTGCAACCCCCGCTTTCGAGGTCACCATGTCTGACATGCCTTTTGATATTGACGAAGCCGCCGCCAGCCGTGCGCGTCAGGCTGCTGATCCTGACTCGAATGTCGGTGGTATTGCCGTCGATCGTCTGCGGAGCGTCATCGAGCGCGTTGAGCGTCTCGAAGAAGAGCGCAAGGCGCTTGCAGGCGATATCAAGGACATCTTCAGCGAAGCCAAATCGGCCGGTTTCGATGTTGCCACCATCAAGAACATCATCAAGCTGCGCAAGAAAGAGCCCAACGAGATCGAAGAGCAGGAGACGCTTCTCGACATCTATCGCCGCGCACTCGGCATGTAAGGGCCACGGCCGCGCCTCTTTGCATTCAGGCAACAGGGCGCGGTTTCTGTGAAGATTTGAAGACAGCGCACCTCTCGCGCTGACAAGCTGACCTGCCATTGATATGAACCGCGCATTCCCGGTTTCTCATTTCTGGCAGGTAACAAATGTCAGCGGCAGAATGGTGCCTAAGACAGTCCGTATGGACGTCTCTGTATGAGCGTATCCGGCGACAGAACCGCAGGTCGGATAGCGATGATCTGCTCCAGACCGCCCTCATGCATCTTTTCGAGCGCGGCGTGGAAGGTATCGATCATCCTGAAGCCTATGTGCTGCGCACGGCGCGCAATCTGGCCATCGATCGGGCCAGGCGCGAGAAGCGTGTGGGTTTCTCCTCATTCGATGCGCAGGAAGGTATCGAGCCTGTCTGCCTCCAGCCTGGCCCCGAACGCGTGTTGCTTGGACGCGAGCAGCTTGAGCGCGTGCGCGTCGCTTTTGCGGCGCTCGATGCCCGGACGTCGCGCATCTTCCTGATGCACCGGCTCGATGGGCTGACCTATGGCCGCATCGCGAAGACTCTCGAACTGAGCGTCAGTACCATCGAGAAATCTATTGCCCGTGCGCTGGCCCATCTGGCCCTTGCCCTGATGCATGACGGGCTTTCATGACCCCGCACCAGGTCGAACAGGCAGCAAGCTGGCAGGCTAGGCTGCTTTCCGAGCACTGCTCCGATCATGATCGTGCCCGGTTTGCCGATTGGCTGGGCGAGAGCGAGGCCCATCATCAGGCTTATGGGCTGGTCTCGCAGATCTGGAAGTCGGGCAGTTTTGCCGAGCAGAAACCGTCGCGGAAGATATCGCGCCGTGCGGCCCTGTCATGCGGTGCGCTTTTCGGGGCACTGACGCTTTTCGGTCCTTCCGGCGCCGATGCGCGCGAATTCCGTACTGGCAGGCATGAGCGGCGCCACCTCGCGCTCGACACAATGGATATCGACATGGATGCCTGTAGCGCCGTGATCTGCGGGCCATCGCGCCACCAGATGACAATTGGCAATGGGCGCTACGCGCTCGCCTTCAGAGAAGATCAGGCCGGGTTTCGCTGCTGCGGTTGGTCGGTATCGGGGGGCAGGGGGCGCTATGCGCTCGAGATCAGCGACCGGGCCATGCAGCTTGCCGTTCTCGAGGGGGGACTGAGCCTGAGCGGTCACGGCCAGAGGCGTCTGGCTCTGGGCGAGGGGCAGGCGCTGAGTTTTGATCGCCTCACACAGCACAGCGTTGTCGCGGCAGCCCGGCCTGATGAGATCATGGCCTGGCGCGAAGGCCGCGCCCTGTTCCGCAATACGCCGCTCGATCAGGCCGTGGCGGAGATGGCGCGCTACAGCGACAGGCCCGTGATGATCCTCTCCCCCTCTCTGGCGTGTCTGCGTATCAGCGGTGTGTTTCATACGCAGGACCCAGCACGGTTTTTCAAGGCGCTCGCCCATCTCCTGCCATTGCGTGTGAGGTTCGGGCCGACGCAGATCGAGATTGTTAAGCTTTGATGAAACGAGATCGAAACGGGTGAGGGATCGCATTCCTGCGTCGTCCCTCAGGGGAACGGCCACTCCGGCCGCAGCCTGATGGAATTTGCCCCGATGATCCGTGTCCCGTCTGCCGCACCATGCCAGCGCAGAAATCTTGCCGTCGTCCTTCTTTCCCTCACCGCTCTGCCTGGCATGGCCTTTGCCCAGGCAGAGCGAACGCAGGCCGTTCTGAACCAGGGTGACGCGCAAAAGACGCTCAGCCTGAGCCAGCCTGCCGGATCGCTCGAAGAAGTGCTGACCGGGCTTGCTCGCCAGTCTGGCCGCGACATCCTGTTCTCCAGCGATCAGGTGCGCGGGCGCAAGGCGCCAGCGGTCAAGGGCAGGCTGACGCTCGACAAGGCGCTTGAACGCGCGCTGGGCGGATCAGGTCTGAGTGCGCATGTGCAGGCCGATGGGGTGGTGGTGATCGCGTCGGCTGCGCGGGGCAGCAATTTCAGGCATGACGCCCGTGATGACCGGACGGGGCAGGAACATATCACGGTTATCGGGCGTGCCGAGCGTCTGGCCCCCTCGACAGTGCCGCTGACCATCACCGAGCCGACTTCCGTCATTCAGAAGCGCTTCATCACCAATAATATCGTGCCACTGGCAAGTGTGGACGACATCATCAAGTTCCAGCCCAGCATCTGGACGCAGAACCCGAACGGCCCCGGCATGGGCAAGGCCGAAACCATGAGCCTGCGCGGCTTTCAGGATGGTCAGTACAATATGCTCTTCGACGGCATCCCGTTCGGTAATGCCAGCGATCTGCATCACACGACCTCGTCGCTGTTCATCTCGCATTTTCTTGGCGAGGTGCAGGTCAATCGCGGGCCAGGAACAGCCTCAACCATTGGTAACGCCACCTTTGGCGGGACAATCGGGTTTCAGTCCCGCACGCCGGCGCAGCATTTTGGCGTCACGCCTTATGGCACCTATGGCAGCTTCAACACGCGCGCCGGTGGCGTCGAGGTGGATTCAGGCAAGACACGCTTCGGCTCCATGGTGCTCGATCTGCAGCATGAGGAAACCGATGGCTATCTGACAGGCTCGGGCGAGCGTCGTAATAACCTGCTGTTCAAGGATGTGGCGAAGCTGGGCGAAGACACGACCCTGACCCTTCTGACCACCTATAACTGGGAAAACCAGAACACGACCCAAGGGGCGACCCTTCAGCAATATAAAAAATACGGCAAGAATTACGGACTTTGCGATAACCCGACACTGCAATGCTATTCCGGCTATCAACCCAGCACCTACACGGCAGATTTCGATTACATCGACATCAAGAGCCGGGTGCTGAGCTGGCTGACTATAGAAAACCGTCTCTACACCAATGGCTTCGAGCATGATTATACGGAGTCGACCGATGCCAGCTCTGACGATCCAGGTGCCAATGGCGTGACGCTCTATTCTGCCAGTGGCAAAAAGCTTGCGACCTACAAGAACGACGTGCCCGGCAAATATGCCGATGCGAAGTTTCGCGATTACGGCGATACGCTCACCTTCAAGGCGCATACGTCGCAGGGCGATGTGCTGCTGGGAGCCTGGGCCGATCTGCAGGATGACCGCCGCTATACCTATGCCGTGGATCTGAGCAAGAACAGCATGATCGTGCCCGGCAAGAATGGTTCAGCGTACAGCTATGACATTTCAGACTTCAACACGACGGTTCAGCCTTATCTTGAATTCGACTGGAAGCCCTTCAAAAATACTGTCATCAAGCCGGGAATCAAATATTCCTATTTCCGTCGTGACTACGACGCCGCGATCAATAAATCGACCAAGGTACCGCTGAACGCGACACAGAAATTCAGCTCATGGCAGCCGTCGATCTCGGCAAACCAGATCATCCTGCCGGGCTGGAGCGCCTATGGCCAGATCGCCCGGGGTTTTCTTGCCCCGCCGATGAGCGTGTTCCAGACGCAGAATGTCGGCAATGTCAGCCCCGAGACCACGCTGAATTACCAGATCGGCACAGTTGTGCAGCAGAAGCGCTGGACCCTGTCTTTTGATGCCTATTACATCAATTTCTCGAATTTCATTGCGTCTGCGCAGATCAAGGTGCCGGGTTTCGGCACGCAGAGCACCTCGGTCAATAGTGGTGGTGCCATCTACAAGGGGCTTGAAGTCGAGGGGCAGTATGCGCTCGGCCATGGCGTATCGCTCTACGGCAATTACAGCGTGAACGATGCCCAGTACAAGCACAGCTCGGTGCGTGTGGCGGCCACACCCAATGTGCTGGCGTCGTTCGGTATTCTCTATGACGACAACAAGGGGCCGTATGCGTCACTGATCGGGAAATTCGTCGGCAATCATTATGGGCTCGACAGCACGACCGACAGCGCGGGCAATACGGTATTTGCCAATCAGTATCGCATCGGCAGCACGACAACGGCCGATCTCGCACTTGGCTGGCATTTCAAGAAGCTGGGCGGGTTCATGCGCGACGTGACGCCGAGCCTCAAGATTGCCAATCTGTTCAATAATCGCGCCATCAGCGATTTTGCAGGCAACCAGTCGGCAGCGAGTGCGGGCTATCCCGATGGCGCACCGCTCTACTGGCGGCTGGCAGGGCGCAGCGTGTTCTTCAACCTGACCGTGACGCTGCCCTGAGGAAGAGTCATGACAAAGACGCTTTTATTTGCTGCCTGTCTTGCCTCGCTGGGTCTCGGTTTTGCGGACCCTGCCTCAGCAGGGACGGTTGGTTTCTCGTCACTACCACTCCCTGATCATGCTGTTCTTGAACGTGTCGTGCTTGTCGCGCGGCATGGCATTCGAAGCCCGACGCATGGGCCAGAGGCGCTTGAGAAGGAAACAGGTGTTGTCTGGCCTGCCTGGCCTGTTGCACCGGGGCAGCTGACCGAACATGGCCGGGTAACGCTTGGGCGTATGATGCAGGATATCGCCCTCCATTACGATCTGGCCTGCGCCAGGCATCAGGGCCCGTGCCTGAGCAAGGCAGCGCCCGTGATATGGGCAGATTCCGCCGATGATCGCACGCGTCAGAGCGGGCAGATCATGGCTGAAACTCTCGTTCCGGCGCAGCATCTCATGGCACGGTCTCTGTCTCCGGCCATGCATGATCCGCTGTTTGACGCGGTCACGCCAGAATTCATCTTCAGAAACCGGACAATCCTTGCTGCCGAAGCCGCGTCTTTTCAGCGTGATGACGTTAAAGCACGCCCTCAATCTGTCGATCAGGGCCTGAGGGTTCTTCAGGACTTGATTGCCCCCGAGGGATGCAGCGGCGGAACCTCACCGTGTTTTTCGACACCTTTGACGATTGGCGAGAAAAAGGGCAGGGCGGTTCTGGAAGGTGGCCCGACACTGGCAGCGTCTGTGGCCGAGAATATCCTGCTCGTTTATGTGCAGGGCCTGGAAAATGCGGGCCCGCGCTGGGCACAGGCTCTTGCACCGGAGCTTCTGAAACGTGCCCTGCCAGTGCATGACTATCTTTCCGATCTGACGCGCCGACGGGGCACGCTGGTGAAGGAAAAATCGCGGCTCATGGCTGACGTAATCGACCGGTTTCTGAGCGGAGAGAGCGTGACGCTTTCCGATGGGTCGATCGTGCCGCGGGAAACGCGGTTTCTGGCCTTTGCCGGGCATGACACCACACTCGATGCGCTGGCTGCGCGTTATGGGCTCGGCTGGTCCTTTGCCGATCAGCCGGATCGCACCGCACCGGATACGACCCTTGCCTTCGAGCGCTGGCGCGATCACGCTGGCCACGCGCTCTATCGGGTCGTCATATTTCACCAGTCGCTGGCTGCCTTGCGCAATGGCGGCGGCCTTGATGAGGCCCATGGAGGCGCCATGATGGTGTCGGTAAAGCCTGCGCCTATGCCTGTGGAGTAAAAGAGAACGTCTCAGGTACAACTCTCCACTTGGCGGAGTCGCTGAAATTCGCATAGATCGCAGATTATGACGACAGCGCTTCTCTCCCTTCCGCTCTGGATGCAGTTTCTGGCAGGTTTTATCCTGCTGGGGCTGGGGCTTATGTTCATCCTCATGCCGTTTTCCATCTTTGGCGTGAAACCAAGGCTGGAAGAGGTCGAGTTGCAGCTCAACGAGGTACGCGCCGAATTGCGAATCATCGCGATGCGTCTCGCGCAGGGTGGCAGCGAGACGGGGCCGTCGGGCGAGCCTGTCTATGCCCCGCCCCGAAGAAGCTCTGCCCCCATCGAGCCGGCAGCGCCTGTCGTGACGCCGGTTTCCCGCGCGCCGGAGCCGTCACGCATGGCTGAACCCATGCCCTGGTCCTCTGAGGCCAGCCGTCAGGCGGCCCAGCGAACGATGCATGACAGCGTTCCGACGCCACGCCCTGAACCCGTCGCGAAAGAGGTCCCTCCCATGCGTGAGGCACCGCGCGATGGCGGGTTTGAGGAACGCCGGGAGCGTCCGGCGCCCTTGCCCGAGGCGCGTGACGATTACAGCTATGCGGAGTCCGGGGCTCAGGAGAGCGTGCACCGCATTCTGAGGCCGACCCATTTCGATCCGCCGCCACAGCGCGAGGCACCTCGCCCCCCAAGGCCGCCAGTGGCGCAGGATCAGGGAAATACCGGCCCATCGCGAAATGAGGTGCAGGATCAGGACGATGCCTGGCGCCTGAGGGTGCAGCGTCAGGAGATGGCCTCGCGCAGTGCCGCCGCAGAGGCAGAGCGTCTCAGGCAGGCAGAAGAGGCTGGCGCGCGTCGCGTGCGCTCGGAGCCGACCTTGAGATGGCCGCCGCGCCCCTGAAGGCAGCCGTATCCGCGGGTGCCATCCTTCAGGATAACGGCGCGGCAGGTCACCTTAACGTGCGGAATTGAAACCATTTTTTAAATCGGGCTGGCGATAGCCGGAAAATTCCCGTCCAGTCTGGGCCTCGTACCATCGGCTGGTCACGAGAGATTGCGCGGCAGAAACAAGCTGGGACGCGGTCCCTCTCCCCTGGATTTGTGTCATAGTATATCGACACCCATCCCAGTGGTGAGGTGAAGGAGTCACAACAACATGACCCGCAAATTGGACCAGCAAACCTGCCTTAAAGAGGTGCATGAAGCCGACCACGTGCGACCGAGACGATCATTGCTCGTCGGTGGCGCGGCCCTCATGACAGCGGGCACCATCAGAAGTGCCGTCGCGGCAGTCGGTCAGAAAAAACCTGCCATAGGCCCTCTGGGGCCACTCCCCGAACCGCCACCGGCTTTCACCGCGGGTCCCATCAAGCAGGGGCGCGGCTCGCAGCTTGCCGGGCGCGTTGCTGTGGTGACTGGCGCCGCTCGTGGCATCGGGCGCGCCATTGCCGTCGAATATGCGGCCAATGGTGCTGACGTGGTGGCTCTCGATATTGCTGGCCCGGTCAGTCCTGTAGCCGATGCGGTGCCCGCCAGTGGTGACGAGCTTGAGGAGACCGTGCGTCAGATCAGGGCATTCGGTCGCAATGCCATGGCGATCAAGGCCGATATCCGGCAGATCGCGGCACTTCGTGCGGCAGCGGAACAGGTTATCGCACATTTTGGCAGGATCGATATTCTGGTCGCCAATGCGGCCATCCAGGGCTGGAAGCCGCTTCTGGAAATGGACGATGCCGACTGGGACGACCAGATCGAGAATAATCTCAATGGCACGTCGCGTACGTTGCGCGCCTTCGTACCGCATATGATCGACCGCCATGGGGGCAGGGTACTGATCGTCTCTTCCATGCAGGGGCGGCACGGAACCAGGAACGGTGCCAGCTATTCGGCCTCGAAATGGGGGCTGATCGGTCTCATGAAGTCTGCGGCGATGGAATTCGCGCCATATGGCATGACGGTGAACGCCATCATCCCCGGGCTTGTCGGCACGGCACTCACGCTTAATCCGCAGCGTCTCGTCGCCGTCGAGCAGCAGGCCCATCACAAGGTCAAGGGCGACGTAACAGCGGCCCAGGCCTGGCGTGACCGTGCCAGAAGTGAGGTTCAGCCTGTCGGCTGGCTGCGTCCCGAGGATATCTCGCCAATCGCCGTTTTTCTGGCATCGGACGCATCTGCCCTGACGACGGGAGCCGAATTCGAGGTGAATGGCGGCGACAGCGCGCTCATGACCTGAGGGCAGGGAGCGTTTGCGCTCCCTTTGCCTTCTTTTCTAAGGCTGTCTGATCTCTCGCGTAGGAGATTTCAGCGGATCAGAACCAGATCGTCGCGATGGATCAGTTCATCGCGGCCGCTATGGCCGAGGCAGCGCGTGATATCCTCGGAGCGATGCCCCGCGATCTTGCGGGAATCTTCGGCATCATAGGCCGTCAGCCCACGCCCGATCTCATGGCCTTCCTCGTCGAGGATGACCACCAGTTCGCCTTGAGCGAAGACGCCTTCGATGGCCTTGACGCCTGCAGGCAGCAGCGAACTGCCATTGAGCAGGGCGCGCGCGGCACCCTGATCGACCGTGACACGCCCCTTGGTCTGCAAAGCGCCGGCAAGCCAGCGTTTGCGGGCGGAGCCAGCATCTTCAGACGCAAGAAACCAGGTGCAGCGGCCGTCATCCAGAAGGGTGCTGATAGGATGGGGCGAAAGGCCCGAGGCGATGGCCATGCGGGCGCCTGCCCGGGTTGCGATCTGGGCCGCCAGCAATTTGGTATGCATGCCGCCGGAGGAGTAGCCCGGTGGCGGCGCACCGCCCATGGCCATGATCGTTTCCGTCAGCGCGTCGACGACCGGCAGATGTTCGGCTGTCGGGTCGAGGCGCGGGTCGGCTGTATAGAGACCGTCGATATCCGAAAGCAGAACCAGCGTATCAGCGCCGATCATCTGTGCCACACGTGCCGCCAGACGGTCATTATCGCCGAAGCGTATTTCTGTCGTGGCAATGGCGTCATTTTCGTTGATGACAGGCACGCAGCCGAGATCGAGCAATGTGCGCAACGTCGCACGCGCGTTCAGATGACGTTCACGGTCTTCCGTATCGCCGGGTGTGAGCAGCAATTGCCCTGCCGTGAGATTCTGTAGGGCAAGGGCTGCGCTCCAGGCCTGAGCGAGCTGGATCTGACCGACGCTGGCTGCCGCCTGCTTTTCGTCCAGACGTAGCCTGCGCCCGATGAGACCCAGACGCACCCTGGCAAGGGCGATGGCGCCGGAGGACACCACAACAACGTCGGTCCCCTGAGCGCGCAGCCTCGCAATATCTTCGCAGACTGTGCTCAACCAGTGATGGCGAAGCTCGGCGTTCTTGGCATCGACAAGAAGGGCAGAGCCGATCTTGATGACAACGCAGCGTGCTTCAGCCAGTCGATTGGTCACAGAGAGGTCTCGCGTTCTTCCAGACGGTATTGGGTGACGCGATCCTGCACCAGACGCAGCAGCTCTGCCAGCCCCTCATGCGTTGCTGCCGACAAGGTGAACACTTCAGCGTCAGACGCCTTGGCGAGCGCCTTTTTCTTGGCGGTAATCTGGGTCTTTGTCAGGGCATCGCATTTGTTGAGCACGATGATCTCCGGCTTTTCGGCCAGGGTTTCATCATAGGCGGCAAGCTCGTTTCTGATCATGCGGTAGTTCTTGACCAGCTGGCTCTCGGTGCCATCCAGAAGATGGATGAGCATCGCGCAGCGTTCGACATGGCCCAGAAAGCGGTCGCCCAGGCCAGCGCCTTCACTCGCGCCCTCGATAAGGCCCGGAATATCGGCAATGACAAATTCCTCGGTCGCCGAAAGACGCACGACACCGAGCTGGGGATGCAGCGTCGTGAACGGGTAATCGGCAATCTTGGGCTTGGCGCGCGAGCAGACCGAGAGCAGGGTGGATTTGCCTGCATTCGGCAGACCTACGAGCCCGACATCGGCAATCAGTTTCAGGCGCAGCCACACCCAGCGTTCCTCGCCCGGCCAGCCCTTGTCTGCGCGGCGAGGGGCACGATTGGTGCTGGTCTTGAAGTTCGCATTGCCGAACCCGCCATCGCCACCCTTGCAGAGCAGCACTTCCTTGCCGTCCTCGTCGAGATCGGCCAGCATGGTCTCGCGGTCATCGTCGAAAATCTGGGTGCCGATCGGCACATTGATGATGACGGTCTCAGCCTTGGCGCCGGTTCGGTCGGAGCCCGCCCCATTGCCGCCCTTGCGGGCACGAAAATGCTGCGTGTAGCGGAAATCGATCAATGTGTTCAGATTGGGTACGGCGCGGAAAATGATGTCGCCGCCGCGGCCGCCATTACCGCCGTCAGGGCCGCCGAACTCGACATATTTTTCACGACGAAACGCGACGACACCATCCCCGCCATCGCCGGAGCGTACATAGATCTTGGCCTGGTCGAGGAATTTCATCGTCTGTCTCGTCTTCGTCCAAAAATAACGGTCTAAACAAGAAAGGCCGGCCCAAGTGGACCGGCCTCTCCCGTCAACTGGTTGTGGCCAGTCTTTACTCTGCGGCTTCTGCCAGCGTCACGGAAACGTGGACGCGGCCTTCGGCGCGGCGCGTGAACTTCACGGCGCCATCGGCGAGAGCGAACAGGGTGTGGTCACGACCAACGCCAACGTTCGAACCGGCCATCATCTTCGTGCCGCGCTGGCGAACGATGATGTTGCCAGCGATGACGGCTTCGCCACCGAACTTCTTGACGCCGAGACGGCGACCAGCACTGTCGCGTCCGTTACGGCTCGAACCGCCTGCCTTTTTTTGTGCCATGGAGGTCTCTCCTTCTCTCTAGCGTCAGTTACGCTGCGTTGATCGCGTCGATGCGCAGGACGGTCACGTGCTGACGGTGACCGTTCTTGCGACGGCTGTTCTGCCGGCGGCGCTTCTTGAAGATGATGACCGTGTCCAGGCGGTCCTGGGCGATCACGGTTGCCGTGACGGTGGCGCCAGGGACCAGCGGAGCGCCGATCTTGATGCCGGCGTCAGAGCCAACGGCCAGAACGTCGGAGAAGGTGATGGTCGTGCCGGCTTCGGCTTCGAGCTTTTCAACCTTCAGCGTGACCTGCGGGGTGACGCGATACTGCTTTCCGCCGGTGCGGATGACTGCGAACATATGTAAACTCTCTCAAGTCCGATCTCTTGGCAATTTTGCCGGGGTTTTCCCCCAGTCGGCATTGCCCAGTCGCTTTTTATTATTGGCCGGCGCGCAAGCACGCCCGCGAGGGGGGCTCACTACAGGAGGCGGCACGGCGACGTCAATCTTTATCGCGCTGCCACGGCAGGAAAATAAGGGGATCGCAAAAAGAATCGTCACGCCCCCTCTTGCGCGTGGCGCGATCTGCCCCTTATAAGCCGCCCACGACCAGGTGATCCTGCTACGGAGAGGTGCCAGAGTGGTCGATTGGGACGGTCTCGAAAACCGTTGTGCCTTCACGGGCACCGTGGGTTCGAATCCCACCCTCTCCGCCAGACCCGTCTAACGGTGTCTTCAGGTCACCGGTCATTTTCCCCCCCGCTCAAATCAATTGCTGGTCAGTCGATCAGAACAGACATCGTTATCGGTGGGCGATTTCTGATTTGTGCCTGTCACGGGGCTGAATGCTTTTCACTGCCTGCGAGAAACTCTAGAAGGGCTCATCCGGAAGGCAGTTGATGCCTTTGAACTGATGACAAGTCGGGTGCCGTCATGAAAGCGGTTTTGCTTCATGGACGCATCGCAAGAAAAACAGGACGATCAGACTCGTGAAAAGCGATATTTGCCCGCAATGCGGCTGTGAACACATCTATCAGGATGGCGGGCTCTGGGTCTGTCCCGAATGTGCCCTCGAATGGAGCATTTCGGAAGGTGCCGCCCCCGCTCAGGATGATGCTGTGGTGCGCGATGCCAATGGAAATCCTCTTGAAGACGGTGATACCGTCACCATCATCAAGGATCTGAAGGTCAAGGGATCGTCCTCAGTCATCAAGGGCGGCACCAAGATCAAGGGGGTTCGTCTTACCGATGGCCATGACGGGCATAATCTGTCCTGCAAGATACCGGGCATCGGTGCCATGAACCTCAAGTCGGAATTCGTCCGCAAGGCCTAGGTGCCGCAGGAAAGAGGAGGCAGCATGACGCGTGATCATTTTGGCGCCACCAGGATGGATCGTCGCACCTTGCTCACGGCCTCTTTCGCCGGATCGCTTTCCCTGCTTGGTGGCTGTCACGGGCCATCGCGTTCGCAATCACCCGATCAGATTGCCCTCTGGCCCGATACGCCACCCGGTGGGGGCGGGCCAGGAGGAATCGAGCAATCCACGGCAACAGGGGCGCTCTATAATATACGTGAGCCAAGGCTGGAGATATTCCGGCCGGAGCGCCCCAATGGCAGTGCCGTTCTCGTGGCGGCTGGCGGTGGCTATCAGCGGATCGGCATGCGTCGAGAAGCCTATCCAGCGGCACGATGGCTGACGGCACGGGGCATCACGGCATTCGTGCTTGTCTATCGCCTTCCGGGTGAGGGCTGGGCCGAGGGGCCGCTCGCCCCGCTTCAGGATGCGCGACGCGCTCTGGCACTAATCCGGCATCGCGCGTCTGCCGAAAATCTCGATCTAGACCGGGTTTCGCTGCTGGGGTTTTCGGCTGGTGGCCATCTTATGGGGATGACCGCCACGCATTGGGCCGGGGCAGGGCCGTTCTCCGCCGGGCCGGTCGGGGGCAGGCTGGCTCCTCTCGCCGGTGCCGCCCTGATCTATCCGGTCATCACGCTGGAAAAGCCGTACGACCACACGGCGACGCATCGCGACCTTGTCGGCACGAATTCTGACCCCGCTTTGGCGCGGTTGTGGTCCGTGCAAAGCCATGTGACATCAGGCTATCCGCCGGTCTTTCTGGCCCAGGCGGATAATGATCGCATCGCCAGCCCCTATAATGCGGCGCTCATGGCGCGCACCTGTGAGGCGATTGGCACCGAGGTCGATTATCACCGCCTGCCCACGGGCGGGCATGGCTTCGGCATGGGAGAGCCCGATCATGTCACATCCGAATGGCCCAACTGGTATCACGCCTGGCTGACCGAGCGCGGCATGGCCTGAGAGGGCCATTTTTCAGCGCGAGGGCGGACTGTGGCGTCGGCCCATCACGTAGGTTGCCTCGATGGCCCGATCGTCACCCAGCATCGACAAGGCGAAAAGCAGATCCGGCACGGTTTCGGCCCGCTCGGCCCGTTGCGCCATGAGAGTGGTAGCCATGGGATTCAGCACGCAGATATCGGCCTCGGCCCCCGGTTCGATCTGGCCGATCTGGGGGGCAAGGCCGAGCGCCTGAGCCGCCCCGGCTGTGGCCAGCCAGTAGGATTGCACAGGGTGCAGGCTCGTGCCGTGTGATTGGGCCGCTGTATAGGCATCGTTCATCACGCGCAGCATCGAAAGACTGTTGCCGCCACCTATATCGGTGCCAAGGGCGACCGCGACGCGGCGGTCCGGGCGCAAGGCATCGAAAAGGCGGAACGCCCCGCTGCCCAGAAAGGCGTTCGATGTCGGACAATGGGCGAGGGTACAGCCCGCATGAGAGCAGCGTGTGAGATCCTGCTCTGTGACATGCACGGCATGGCCGAAGATGCTGCGGGGCCGCACAAGCCCGGCACGATCATAGACATCGAGATAACCGGAGCGATGCGGAAACAGCGCTTCGACCCAGCGTGCTTCCTGCACGGTTTCGAGCAGATGGGTCTGCATGAACAGGCCCGGTGCCGTATCGAGCAACGCACCGGCAAGGTTCAGCTGCTCTTCCGTGCTTGTTGGCGCAAAGCGTGGTGTGACGGCGTAAAGCTGCCGACCCGTGCCATGCCAGGTGTCGATAAGGCGTCGCGACTCGTCATAGCCGCTTTGTGCCGTATCGCGCAGATAATCGGGCGCATTGCGATCCATCAGCACCTTGCCCGCAATCATGCGGGTGTTGCGCTTTTGCGAGGCCGTGAAAAATGCCTCCACTGATTCAGGGTGAACCGTACAATAGACCGCCGCTGTCGTGGTGCCATGATCGAGCAGGCTGTCGAGAAAGCTCTCGGCAATCTGACCGGCATAGACGCGATCGGCAAAGCGGCGTTCTTCCGGAAAAACATAGCGTTCGAGCCATGAAAGAAGCTGCTCGCCATAGGAGGCAATGACGCCGAATTGCGGGTAATGCACATGGGCGTCGATGAAGCCGGGCCCGATCAGACATCCACGATGATCTGTAACCGGCATGCCCGGCGGCAAGTCGCGAGCGAGATCGGCGTAGTTGCCAATGGCGGTGATACGACCGGACTCGATGACCACGAGGCCGTCAGTGTCAGTCAGCAGGGCATCCTGTGGGGGCATGTCGAACGGGTTGCCGGCAAAGCGCAGGGTCGTGCCGCGCAAGGCGAGGCTTGGTAGTTCGGGCGTCATCGCGACTCCTCCAGAATGTAGCGGCTCGTGAAGCTCTGGGTCTCGTCGAGAAACGCCGCATTGGCCACCAGCTCATCCCTGATGACCACGAGATAGGAAATGCCCCTGATCAGTTCGAGCCGTGTCACCAGATCGCGCTCGGTGCGATCAAGCGCGCGCAGGCGGCGTACAGCGGCAGCGGCAACGCGTGCGGGCCGGTCATGGCGGTCGCGCGTGTATTCCATCCGGTCGAGAAGCAACTCGATGGCACGTCGTGCAGTAACAGGCAGATGCTCGCGATCAAGAAGGGTACGCAATCTGATCGCATTGAGACCGATCGTCATGACCGCAAGCGTCCCTTGCAGATAGCTCTCGACAATCGGCAGAGGCGAGGGGCCGGCATGGCGGATAAGCCGGGCAAAGCGATCGATGTTGCGGCCGATCCAGAGGCGGGTTTCGGGTGCCTTGCGCAAATGGCAGAGCGCGCGCAATTCGCCCAGCATCTGCTTGCGCAGGCGTAGACGCTCCGATTGCGGGTTGAAAGGCAGGAATGTGTGAAAGACCAAAACGGCGGCGCAGGCTGCCATGACGGTTGAGGTTGCTCCGTTGAAGAAGGCAATTTCATCAAGCCGGTGGTGGTTCTGCACATTCACCATACTTGGCATCAGAAGCCCGTAAGCTGCCGCAGCTCCAGCTGTCGGCACATTGACCCGGGCAAGACCGCCGATGAACATCGCAGGCCCGAAGGCCATGATGAACATTTCGTACGTGTCGAATTTCGGCACGAAAATGAAGGTGAGAATCCCTCCCGCAATAACCGACCAGATCGTTCCCTTGAGAAAGGTGGTGGTGCCAAGAACCGGATTTTCCTGAGTGGCAAACAAGCCGCAGATCAGGGAGGTCATTGAAATGAAGGCGGTGCCATTCGGCCAGGCAGTGACCTCCCAGACCAGCGCCGTGAACAGGATGGCTGCCATCACGCGCAGGCCGTTATTGATTGCGTTGCGCGGATCGTGATGGGATTGCAGGCGGAACTGGAAGCGATCGCCACGAATGAGATGCGTGCTGGCATCATATTCGATGATGGCGATCTCGAGATCGTTCAGCAGCTCGCCCAGTGCAACATGCAGCACGCGTTCATCGACCGGGGCGAGCAGAACGGGTTCTTCCTGATCCGATCGTATGAAAGGGGCTGCGTGAACGCGGCAATCTTCAATAAGGATATGCAGATCGGCGAGGATGGATTGTACAGGCTCCTGCGCTTTCAGCCGCGCCTCAAGCCCACGCAGAAAGATCTGGGCGTCATGCGACGTTTCTCGAAAACTGCCATGGCTGTGCGAGAGCGCTGCCAGACGGGCGGCCATGCCGAAGCCTCGTGAGAGCAGGATGGAAACGGCAGCAAGGGCAGCGCGGGCATGGTCGCCCTCATGCCCATGCGGCCCCATCTCGATTTCTGCAAACTCGATTTCGCTGTTGAGACGCAGGATAGTGGCGAAAAGCTCGCGCGCCTTGCGCTGGGTCGTCGCCGCATCAGAGAGAATATCGGCGATCGAGAGTGACACCAGAGACAGGGCTGATTGCAGCTTGGTACGCACGGCCTGCCGTGCCTGACGCTCCTGACTGGTGGCGAAGATGAGGCCCATCGCCGCCTCGCAGATCACGCCGAGCGCAATATAGGTGGAGCGCGAGACCGCGATCATGAAGACGTTTTCAGGGTCGTAGACCGCGCCCATTGCGATGATGGCGCAGGTATAGCCCGACAAGACGAGGGCATAAGCGCGAAAATTGCTGACAAAGGTCGCAATGCCCGCACAAAGCCCCATCCAGAGCGCCAGTGTCAGAAAGAACAGGAGCGGTTGCTGGGGGAACACTGTGAAAAGACCGACTGCCGCAATGGCACCGATAACGGTTCCAACGATACGCCATCTGGCCTTTGAGAGACTTTCGCCACGCGTGCCCTGTGCGACGGCCCAGACGGTCATTGTTGCCCAGATCGGGCTGTCGAGCTCCATCCACATGGCAATGCCCAAAGCCAGGAGGGCGGCGATGGTATTGCGCAAGGCAAACTCGACCGCCTGCGAGGAGGGAGCAAAAAGCCACGCCCATCGATTGCGGCGCAGCGACAGGGAGACGCTTCCGAAGGAATTGGGGTTCAGGGAAAAACGGGAAAAGAAGCGCAAGACTGGCAAGACCGGGATTCACACGGTTGAAAAAGGCCGATGCGGCACAGAAGTGTCCATGATGACAGTCTGCGGGAATGAAGAAAAGCGCGGGGCGGCCCCCACGATCTAAACATTCATTAATTCGATTCGGGTATAGCCGCAGAATAGCGCGAGCCCTGACATCCGCCTCGCAAAGAATGCGCAGCGCTCTAGTCACACCTCCGGTTTCGCTCTTGAGAATGGGCGCGCATGGCAGAAAAGTTTGTTAACGACCGTTATTCTGCGCGTGTGAAACTCGGGCTTTGTGCCTCTGGGCTATGGAACGCGAGGCGCGCCTCGATGTTAGACACGAGGCCTTACTTCATTACCGACCTGTTGCGTCAGTATCAATTTGATGCAGTGCAGTCGAGCGGTGACTCCTGAAGGTATGGCAAAGGAAGCTTCTATTGTGGGTGGGCCATTGTCACGAACCGACGTCAGTCAACCGACTCGTTTTCAAGAAAACGGGGAAAGAGGGGGAGTTCCGGCTGTTGCCATATCTCGCCTCATAGAAAACGGCGACTCAGAATGACGAGAAGGCGGGTATGGTGAGCCAATGGGGAAAGAATAGAATGCGTTAATTATTCAGTAATTGACCTAATTTTTGACACATTCCTTTGTGGATAAAAAAAATAATCCCGTTTATCCTTGATTTATCAAAAAGTTTACAAACGTGTTCTATTGTATTTTGACGGGCATTGACGGAATGGTCAGAAAAAATCGTTTTGGTCTGTTGCGAATAGGGTTTATTTTCTTGATAAAGCAGAGGGAACATTGTGAATTCTAGGGGTCTTTAACAGGAAACTCCGAAAAGAATAAAAACCAAAGAAGAAATCGTTAAACCTATTTACCTCACAAAGGTGATGGTATAAAAGATCCAGTTAAAAGAGTTAAACTTTAACAAAGAGAAAATAAATGTCAGAGTCTGAAAACAACGTCGCCCTGCTTGAGCTGACCGCTCAGATTGTTTCATCTCATGTTGCAAATAATCCCATGGCTGGCGAAGAGCTCCCGGGGATGATCAAGCAAGTATACAACGCGCTGCAGGGTGCTGGTCAGGCAGATCCCGAGCCGGAGCGTCCGCAGCCTGCCGTGCCGATCAAGCGCTCGGTTTTCCCGGATTACATCGTCTGCCTTGAAGACGGTAAGAAGCTGAAGATGCTCAAGCGTCACCTGCAGAGCGCCTATGGCATGACGCCTGAGCAGTATCGTGAGCGTTGGGGCCTGCCGAGCGACTACCCGCTGGTGGCACCGAACTACGCCGAGCGTCGTTCGCATCTGGCTCGTGAAATCGGCCTTGGTCGCAAGATCAATGCTGGTGGCGATGCCGCTGCCCGCGCTTCGGCTGCTGAAGGCACTGAGGGTGAAGAGCGTCCGGCTCGTCGTGGACGCGCCAAAAAGGCCTGATTCCACTTTTACCCAGTAGACTCGACCTTAAAGGCAACTCATCCTGTGATGAGTTGCCTTTTTTATTGCCGCACGAGGAAACGGGTCATGACGAACGAGACGATACCGGGTGATGACGCCAGTAACGTGAACCAATACCAGCGTCGTCGTCTCGTGCTCTGGCGAGGGGTGGCCCTCGCTGCGCTCGTTGTTGCGGGTGCGGCACTCTTCCTGCCCGCGCGCCATCATGCGCCTGCCAATGCGATTGCGCGTTTCGAGATCAAGGGAGTCATTTCCGATCAGGTTCGTCCTCAGGTCGAGGCGATCGAGCGCGCTGAGCGCGATCCGCATATCCGAGGCCTGTTGCTTGTGATCGATAGTCCCGGCGGCGGCGTTACAGGGGGTGTCGCCTTGCATGATGCTGTGGCGTCCTTTGCGGCGCACAAGCCTGTTGCGGTCTCCATGCAGGGCACGGCTGCCTCTGCGGGCTACATGATTGCGGTTTCGGCCCAGCGCATCTTTGCCTACCCCTCGACGATTACAGGATCGATCGGTGTGATCATGATCAGGCCCGACGCCTCGGGCCTGCTTGGTCGAATCGGATTGACGACCGACACAATCGTTTCGGGGGCCATGAAGGATCAGTCGCAGCCCTTCGTGCCGCTCAAGCCGGAAGGGCGGGTCATGCTGCAGGGAATTGTCGACGATCTTTTCGACCAGTTTGTGACCATGGTCTCCAAGGGGCGTCATCGGCCGGTCGAAGATATTCGCGCTCTGGCCGACGGTCGTCCCTATACGGGTCGTCAGGCAGTGCCCCTGCATCTGATCGATCAGCTGGGTGATGAAGACCAGGCGCTGGTGTGGCTGCATGGCCAGATACATGACGGCAAAGACCTGCCCTTGAGGACAATCGAGGCCAAAAAGCCTGCTCATTCGTTTTTCGGTCGTCTGCAGCGTAAACTGGGGGGCGACTGGTTTGGCATCGGCCAGGCCGTCGAGGCCCTGACCGCCTATCAGAAGCTTGACGGTGCGGTAGCGATTTTGCCACGGTAGCCGTGATCACAGTCCCCGGATTGCCCTCAGGGGCCATCCAATCGATTTCGAGAGCGCATAGTTTTCTTCATGACGAAATCAGAACTCATTGCTGAACTCTCAGCGGTGCATCCTCACCTGAATGCTCGCGACATCGAACTGATCGTCCAGACGATCCTGTCGGAGATTTCGTCTGCGCTCTCTCGCGGCGACAGGGTCGAGATACGTGGCTTTGGCGCTTTTGTCGTGAAGAAGCGTGAGGCGCGTCAGGGACGTAATCCACGCACCGGGTCGAGTGTGGCTGTCGGCGAGAAGACGATTCCGTTCTTCAAGGCAGGCAAGGAGCTGCGTGAACGGGTCAATCGTCTCCATACCCGGAAAACTTGACTTCCAAAGGGCGGCCGACCGCTTCTTCAAGCCTTGATGCCGCGCCTGGCAAAGAGGCGCGTGACGAAAGGGGCCGTTAAAGCTTTGCGCTCTGGATTTCGCTCAGCAGGAAATCGCGCAGAACGGTGATGCGTTTCGACATCTTGAGTTCTTCAGGATAGACGAAAAAGGCTTCCACGGTCGGTATCGGCTCGTGGGGCAGGATACGAACCAGTTCGGGATGCGCCTGAGCCAGATAGGTAGGCAGCGAGCCGATGCCGGCGCCATTGGCGATTGCGCTGGCAATTGCCGGAAAGCTGTTGATTTCGAGCTTGTTGCGCACCGATCCGTGGCTCTGACGACGCACAAGATCAAGCAGCCAGAAGGCGTCGGGCAGTGGCGGCGATAGCCCGGCAAAACCAACCAGATGATGTTGGGACAGTTCGGCGATGCTCGTCGGCATGCCATGCTGATCGATATAGGCCTGACTGGAATAGATCGGCATCAGGAAATTTGCGAGATGACGCTGGATCAGATCGGCCTGACGAGGGGGATGCATGCGTATGGCCACATCCGCCTCTCTCATGCCCAGATCGAGATCCGTGTCCTCCATGATGAGGCTGACTTCGATATCGGGATGAAGCGCCAGAAAACGCTGAAGCCTCGGTGCGAGCCAGCCCAGCCCGAAGCCTGAGGTGGTCGTGATCTTGAGCTCACCCTTTGCCTTGACCTTGCTCTCGCTCAGATAGGCCTGGGTCAGGGAGAGTTTCGAGAACACTTCCCTGACTGTGTGGTTCAACGTTTCGCCCTGTTCGGTCAGGATGAGCCCGCGCGCATGCCGATGAAACAGCGGCACGTTGAGAGTCTCTTCCAGAGCAGAGATCTGGCGTGACACGGCAGACTGGCTGAGATTGAGCCTGTCTCCGGCATGAGTGAAAGACCCAGCTTCAGCGACAGCATGGAAGATACGCAGTTTGTCCCAGTCCATGCCGGCTTTCCTAGAGCTCGTCTCCGACCGCGGGACAGAAAAAGGCCTGACAGGCTCGGTCGCCTGTCAGTGTCCCATGCGGTCATGAAATGTTGATTTCATTGACTTGGCAGCATTCTTTGACGCTGCCAAGTCATTTTATGCAGCAGATCTTACGCAAGAATAACGATCTGGCTCTTACGACAATCCAGCAAGAAGATGCTCGGCTTCAAGTGCGGCCATGCACCCGGTACCGGCCGCAGTAATGGCCTGGCGGAATTTCTTGTCCTGCACGTCACCTGCCGCGAATACGCCGGGAACCGAGGTCCTGGTGCTGCCTGGTGTGGTCACGATATAGCCTTCGGAGTCGCAGTCGAGGGTCTCGCGGAACGGCCCGGTATTGGGGCTATGTCCGATGGCAACGAAAACCCCGTCTACGGCAAGACTCTGTTCGCTGCTGTCCTGCGTATTGCGCAGCCTGACGCCGCAAACGACCTCCGGCTTGCCTTCACCCAGAATTTCCTCGACTTCATGGTTCCAGAGCACCGTGATCTTGGGATGGGCAAAAAGACGGTCCTGCAGAATGCGCTCGGCGCGCAGCGTGTCGCGGCGATGGATCAGCGTCACATGATCGGCATGATGGGTAAGATACAGCGCTTCCTCGACTGCCGTGTTGCCGCCCCCGATCACGGCCACTTTCTTGCCGCGATAGAAGAAGCCGTCACAGGTGGCGCAGGCCGAAACGCCGCCGCTTTGCAGGCGTGCCTCAGAGGGAAGGCCGAGCCATTTGGCCTGGGCGCCGGTCGCAATCACGACAGTGCGGGCCAGATAGATAGCGCCTGAATCGGCGATGAGCGTGAAATAACCGTCTTCGGTCTTCTGGTCGAAATGCGCCTCTGTGATCAGGTCATAATGGATCTGCGTGCCTACATGCTCGGCCTGCAGACGCATCTGCTCGACCAGCCACGGCCCCTGAACCGGCTCGGCAAAGCCGGGGTAGTTTTCGACTTCGGTGGTGATGGTCAACTGACCACCGGGCTGAAGCCCTGCCACGAGAATCGGCTTGAGATTGGCGCGGGCGGCATAGATGGCTGCGGTATAACCCGCCGGCCCGGCGCCGATAACGAGCAGGTCGGTCTTGAAGCTCTGGCTCACAGATGGGGTCCTCGGTCTGGGGCCGGCGAACGCTGCGCCGAGCCAATGTGAAGAGACATGTATCAAGAGACATGGCTCTTGGGTCATGATGCAGATATAGGTGATGCGGCGTGCCTGCCAACCGACTAGTTTTGACCGACCCTCACGGTGACGATGACTGACAACGACTCAGAAGACCCCCATTTCCATCCCGGTTCGTCGCGGGGTGATACGCCTGCGGGGGGAATCGCTCCGGGGCCTTCCGCCTCCGGGATTGTCGATCTCGACCCGATCGATCGTCAGATCGTGGCGGAGCTCCAACGTGATGGTCGCATGACCAATGTGGAACTGGCGCGTCGTACCGGCATCTCGGCCCCACCTTGCCTGCGACGCGTAAGACGGCTGGAAGAGGTGGGCGTCATCGAGGGCTATCATGCTGATGTCGACGCTTCGAAGCTCGGCTGGTCTCTCACCTTTTTTGCGCTGATCGGGCTCGAGAGCCAGAAAGGTAGCGTACTTGAGGCTTTCGAGGCCGAGATTGCCGGCTGGGCTGAGGTGCGGGAGTGCCACATGATCCGTGGCGGTGGCGATTTTCTCGTGAGGCTCGTGGCCCGTGATGCGGCCCATCAGAACTATCTGACCAAGAGACTGACAGATCTCGATCATGTGGTGCGTGTGCAGACCCTGCAGACAATCCGCACCAGCCTCAGCAGAGCCGGTGTGCCGGTATGATCGAGCCGCTTCCTGCGGATCTGACACTCGTCATTCCCTGTTATAATGAGGCCCCCAATGTTGTGCCGCTTATCGAGGGCGTGAAACGCGCTCTTGAAGGCATGAAATGGGAAATCGTTTTCGTTGACGATAATTCTCCCGACGGCACGGCACGCGCGGTGGAGCAGGCCGCGCAGACGGATCCGCGCGTACGGCTCATCCGCCGGGTCGGGCGTCGTGGTCTCTCTTCTGCCGTGATCGAGGGGGCGTTGTCGTCCACCGCGCCGGTCATTGCCGTCATGGATGGCGATCTCCAGCATGATGAGGGCATCTTGCGTGACCTCGTGACGCCGCTGCTCGAAAACCGCGCTGATATCGCGGTTGCGAGCCGCCATGCAGAAGGGGGCGATAGCAGCGGTCTGGCCAATCGCTGGCGGCATATGCTGTCGCAGGCGGGCATCAGGCTGGCGCAAAGCATCTTGCCGATGACGCTGACCGACCCGATGAGCGGTTTTTTTGCGATGAGGCGGCCGCTCTTCGAGCGGGCTGTGCCGAAGCTCACAGGGACCGGGTTCAAGATCCTGCTGGAAATCGTGCTTTCCGTGCCCGATACAGCGCGGCTGATCGAGGTGCCGTTCGTTTTTCGTCCGCGCGTCGCCGGTGAGAGCAAGCTCAGCCCTCTGGTCATGGTGCAGTTTCTGGGCATGCTGATCGAGCGTGCTTTTGGCGGCTGGCTGCCCACACGGTTCATCATTTTTGCAACGGTTGGGTTGATCGGGATTGCGGTCAATCTCGTGGTTTCTGAGCTGTCGCGTTTTGGCGGTGCCGATTTTCAGCTCAGCCAGGTGATCGGCACGGCTTGCGCCATACTGGTCAATTTTCAGCTCAATAACCGGATCACCTATCTCGATCGCCCGCTGAGGGGGAAACGCTGGCTGCCCGGTCTGTGCATTTTTGTCATCGGCGCCACGATCGGTGCTGTCGGCAATATCGGCGTGGCGCAGCTTCTTTATGATACACACTGGCACTGGAGCGGCGCGAGCGCGGCCGGTGCCGTAATCGGCGTGGTCTGGAATTATGCGATTGCCTCAACCCTCGTCTGGCGCTGACGGGTTCAGCGTTTTCGGTCTCGATAACAAGCGCGCCGTCACGTTCTTCTGGGTTCTGCTGGTTGGTCTGACATTACTGCGTCTTGCTCTGGCAGCCCGGTTGGGCGTCACGCCCGACGAAGCCTATTACTGGCTTTGGTCACAGCATTTGCAATCCGGCTATCTCGATCATCCACCTATGGTGGCGCTCTGGATCAGGCTGGGCACGATGCTTTTCGGCAATGGGCCGCTTGGCATCCGGTTCCTGGGGCCGGTCTCGGCTCTGCTCGGGTCACTGGCACTCTACCGGGCCGGTCGCGACCTTCTTGGCTCTCCAGCCGCTGGATATCGCGCCGCATTGCTGCTCAATTCGACGCTCATGCTCGGCCTGGGGGCAGCCACAGCCACGCCTGACACGCCTCTCGTGTTTTTTCTTGCCCTTGTGCTCTGGTCGCTCGGGCGCCTGATCAGGACCGGTCAGCCCATCTGGTGGCTTGCCATTGGCGTGTTTCTGGGTCTCGCCTTCGACAGTAAATACACAGCCGTGCTTCCCGGTCTGGGGTGCGGTCTCTGGGCATTGGCAACGCCTTCCATACGTCGCCACTGGGGCTGGATTCTGGGTGGGATCCTGTCCGGATTGTTGACGATTGCTCCGGTTCTGCTCTGGAATGCGGCGCATCACTGGGCGAGTTTCGCCAAGCAGGGCGGCCGGGCAGGGGACTGGCATCCCTTGCGCGCCCTGAATTTTCTGGCTGAGCTGGCCGGAGGGCAGATCGGTCTTGCCACGCCGATCATCTTCATCCTGTTCTGCCTCGGGCTGGTCTGGTGTCTGAGGCGCGCGGGCGATGATAGTGTCGCACGTCTGCTGGCCTGCCTTTGCGTGGTGCCGGTCGCTGTGTTCGTGCAGCATGCCTTTGGCGGACGCGTGCAGGCCAACTGGCCGGTCGTGCTCTATCCCGCAGCCTCTCTTGCTGCTGCTGCAACGGGGCGACGCATTGGTCTGGCTTGCGCTTTGGGGCTGATCCTGACCGGGCTTGTCACGATACAGGGCATCTTTTCTCCGCTCAGGCTCTCTGCGCATCATGATGTCATTGCGCGCCAGACGGCGGACTGGTCCGGTCTGACGCATCGTCTGCGCGAAGCACTTCCTGACGACGTATCGCTTGTGGCCGGCGACTACGCATTGGCGACCATCATCGCCTATCATGATCCGGCTCATGCCCTGTTCAGCTATGACAAGCGCTGGGCGTATCTTGGTCGCGCGCTTCAGCATCCTGAGCGCGCCATGCTCGTTCTGCGCGATACCGAGCAGCCCGACCTCCCGGCGTCCTGGCTGGGGGCACAGGACCAGCGTCGCTTCTGCCGCATGCTGCGTAATGCGCCCATGGTCTGCTACAAGCTGATTCCGCTGACACTTCCTGCCGATATGCAGATGTACAGACTGCCCTGACGTGATCGGAAACAGGTGCAGAACGCCTGTTTCCCTCATCGAATGGCTGCTCTAGGCTCTTCGGGATTTCCACGAGGAGAGAGTCATGAGGCGCATTCTGTTGGCGATGACATCGCTTGTCTGCACATCCCTGATCGGATTGGTGCCGCTTCAGGCCAAGGCCGACCCTGCTGCAGTGCCATCGCGCACCGTGCTGGAACAGGTCGAGGGAAAAGAGGCTCTGGACTGGGTGCGCGCCCAGAACAGCCGCAGCGCTTCCGTTCTGCAGTCTGATCCGCGTTATCAACGTTTTTACGATGCGGTGCTCAAGGTCGAGCAGGCGCCGGGGCGTCTGCCTCTGCCTGATCTGCAGGGCGGGCAGATCTGGAATTTCTGGCAGGACGCCGCCCATCCCAAGGGAGTGTGGCGTGTTGCCAGCGAGGCCTCCTACGCGCAGCCTTCACCTGTCTGGAAAACGGCAATCGATCTCGATGCCCTCTCGAGGCAAGAGCAAAAGGACTGGGTTTTCCAGGGTGCCGATTGCCTCGAGCCTGAGGCCAGGCGTTGCCTGATAGCCTTGTCCCTCTCGGGCGAAGACGCGGCGGTCTATCGAGAATTCGACACGACGACCAACAGCTTTGTTGCAGACGGGTTTGATCTGCCTCGCTCGAAGCAGCGTGTGACCTGGCTTGATCGCGATACGCTTCTTGTATCGCGTGACTGGGGCGCAGGAAGCATGACGCGCTCGGGTTACCCCTTCAGCGTGCGCCTTGTGAAGCGAGGCCAGCCCCTGGAAGCCGCGAAGGAAATCTATCGTGGTGATGAGGGTGACATGATTGTCGAACCTCAGGTGATGCATGACCAGACCGGTCGTCAGATCGCCATCATCCAGCGCAACCTCGATTTCTTCAGAAGCGAATACCGTGTCTATGATCCTGCGACGGGCAGCCTGACCCAGATCGCCCTGCCGCAGAAAATCGGCTATCTCGGCTTTTACGATGGCAAGCTGATCCTGCGTCTCGATCAGGACTGGGTCTCGGGCGCGCATTTCGCGCGGGGCAGCATCGTGGCAGTCGATCCAGCTGCGCCCGGCAAGGCGCCTGTCCTTGTCTTCGCCCCTGACAAAAGCGAGACGACAGCCGATATCGGCGTTACGTCAAAGGGGGTGATCGCTGTCGTTTACAGGGATGTGCAACCTTCGGTTAGGCTCTACAGCCCGACGGGAAAAAACGGCAGCTGGCAGGAGAAATATTTCATCCTCCCGCGCATGAGTTCGGCGACGCTGCAATCCTCGTCGCCCTCGGTCAGCCACGCCTATCTGCGCGTCGAAGGCTATATCATTCCGCCAGAGCTCTGGAGCTTCGACTCTGCCGATGGCTCGTCCAGAAAGATCAAGACGACTCCCGCCCTGTTCGACGCCAAGGGGCTGAAAACCGAGCAGTTCTGGGTGAAATCGAGCGATGGGGTCGAGATCCCGTATTTCGTAACCCATCGTCGCGACTGGAAGATGGATGACCACAACCCGGTGCTGTTCACAGCCTATGGCGGGTTCGATCTCTCTTACCTGCCAACCTATTACGCCGATATCGGCAAGACCTGGCTTGAGCATGGTGGCGTTTACGTTGTCGGCAATATCCGTGGCGGTGGGGAGTTTGGCCCTGCCTGGCACGAGGCGGCCATGAAGTCAGGGCGTCAGCACGCCTATGATGATTTTGCTGCAATCGGGCGCGATCTCGCCACCCGTCATATCGCAGACAAAGACCATCTGGGCATTCGCGGCCGCTCCAATGGCGGTCTGCTGATGGGGGTGGAATTCACCCAGCATCCTGAACTGTGGAAAGCCGTGATTATCGGTGTTCCGCTGCTCGACATGGAGAATTTCGAGACCATGGCCGCAGGGGCCTCCTGGGCGGCGGAATACGGGCATATGGCCGATCCGGCTGAAAGCCCCTTCCTGAAGCGTATCTCGCCCCTGCAACAGCTGAAGAAGGACGTCGCCTATCCGGTGCCCTTCATCTTTACCTCGACCAAGGATGATCGCGTCGGACCGGTTCATGCGCGGCTCTTTGCCGCGCGTCTCGCCGAGCTGGGCAAGCCCTTCTTCTATTATGAGGATACCGAGGGCGGCCATGCCGGGACGGTCAATGCACGGGAGATTGCCCATGAGCGCGCTCTTGAGGCGGTCTATCTCTTCCGGAGCCTGATCGATCAGGATGCCGCATCCAAACACTGAAGCAGGGATTGGCCTGATAACAGGAAACGGGGCAGGGAGCTGCAGGCTCACTGCCCCGTTCGGTCTATGGATCTTGCAGACGTTTATGACCGAGAGATGAAGGGAATCATCCGGGCACAAAAAAACCGCCGTGAAAACGGCGGTTGATCTGTTTGCCGTGGAGGCAAGCTGATTAGAAGCCTTCACGCTCCAGGCGCTTGCGCTCCATCTTGCGGGCGCGGCGAACCGCTTCTGCCGCTTCACGAGCGCGACGCTCGGAGGGCTTCTCGAAGTGGCGACGCAGCTTCATCTCGCGGAAAACGCCTTCGCGCTGCATCTTCTTCTTTAGCGCCTTGAGCGCCTGATCAACATTGTTGTCACGAACCAGAACCTGCACGGGTCTGCCATCTCCTGTCCGACCATGGGATCATGGTCTTGTTTGTAAATGCGATGCCAGGAACGCGATACCGATGGCAGTGCGTTCCAAAGAGGCCGCCGCCTTAGCACAGGTTTTGAAGAGGACACAAACGGTTTGAGCAGTATCGTCCGAAAATTATTCATGTCACGATGCAGTTCTGGACCGAAACTTTTTCAGTCGGTGAAGGACAAGGTGATTAAATGGCGTTGCTGAAAATCGCGCGAATGGGGCACCCGGTATTGCTCCAGACAGCGCAACCGGTTGAAGATGTTCATTCTTTATCCGTAAGGCAACTTGTTTCCGACATGATCGAAACGATGCTTGATTCCCGTGGGGCCGGGCTCGCCGCGCCGCAGGTTCACAAATCCTTGCGTCTTTTTGTTTATCATGTTCCCGAGCAGCGCTGTGCCGAGGTTGAGATGCCGATTCCGCCTCGCGTGCTCATCAACCCCGAAATCACGCCGGTCGGCGATGCCATCATGCAGTGCACCGAGGGGTGCCTCTCACTGCCGCTGCTGCGAGGGGTGGTGCCGCGCCATGCCGTCGTCGCTTATAAGGGGCTCGATCTCGACGGCTCGTTGATCAGCGGCGAGGCGCGCGGCTTTCACGCCAATGTGCTGCAGCATGAATTCGATCATCTCAATGGTGTTCTCTACACCATGCGCATCAGGGATTTCGGCAGTTTCGGCTATGCCGATGAGCTGACAGCCCCACGCGACAGCGAGGATTGAGTCATGTCCGGCTTGCGAGGCACACGTGATGCGCCGGGGCAGGCGCATCTCTATCTGCGTGAAGAGCAGATACGCCTGACTTATGAGGCGATGCTGCTGGCCTGGCGCGAACTGAGTGCGACATGCGACCCTTTCCAGCGCGATCACCAGCTTGGTTCGGCACATCACAGGGTAATGTTCCTGGTCTCTACCCATCAGGGACTGACCATGAGCGCCCTGCTGCGGCGTCTGAACATTACGAAGCAGAGCCTGAACCGCGTGCTTCAGGACCTTGTGGCGCGCGGGCTGCTGGAGCAGCGACCGGATGAGCGCGACAAGCGCGTGAAGCGCCTGCATCTCACCGCACAGGGCAGCGCGATCGAAGAGGAAATCTTTGCGGCCCTGCGTGATCGTATGACACTTGCCTACAGGGCGTCGGGGGGACAGGCGGTGGAAGGTTTCCGCCGTGTGCTCGCGACCCTGCAGGGTGAGGGAGGCATGACATGAACGAATCGCATGTTCTCGTCGTCGATGACGACGCACGCCTGCTGCGGCTGTTGCAGCGGTTTCTGTCTGAAAACGGTTTTCGCATCACCACGGCGATGGATGCCGAGGCGGCGCGCAAGATACTGGCTGTCACCCAGCCAGATGCGATGGTGGCGGATATCACGATGCCCGGCGAAGACGGGCTCAGCCTGACACGGTCGCTGCGAGAGAAGGGGCAGGTGTTTCCGATCATTCTCCTGACAGCCCGGGGCGAACCCGCAGACCGGATCATCGGGCTGGAATCGGGTGCCGATGATTATCTGGGCAAGCCCTTCGAACCCAGAGAGCTTCTGCTGCGTCTGCAGGCCCATCTGCGCCGCCATGTGCCACGGCCCAGCAGCGCGCCGCGTCTGCTGCGTCTGGGCAAGCTTGAATTCGATACGGGGCGCAATCTTTTGAGTGGGCCGGAGGGTATCGTGCATCTCACCAGCGGTGAAGCCGCCCTTCTGGGGGTTCTGACACGCACACCCGGTGAAATCATGTCGCGAGAGGTCATTGCCGAGGCGCTGGGCATGGACGAGATCGGCGAGCGTGCGGTCGATGTGCAGGTGACGCGTCTACGTCGACGCATCGAGCCCGATCAGAAAGAGCCTCGCTTTCTCCAGACTGTCAGGGGCAAAGGCTACGTGCTGAAGCCCGGTAGCTGAGAGGGACATCATGCGGGTCGCCCGTCTAACGGAGCGTGTGATCAGACGGCTGCTGCCGCGTTCCTTTCAGGGGCGCTCGCTGCTGATCGTGCTGATGCCGCTCCTGATCACGCAGATTGTGGCCCTGCAGCTCTTTTACGGCAATTATCTGAATGTCGTGTCGCGTCGGCTGGCCGATGGCGTGGTGTCGGATCTCTCCTTCATCGTGGATTCGGTCGAACACATGCCTGCCCAGCGCGACTGGCTGGTCACGCAGGCACGCTGGCGTACCCAGCTCGAAATCGATTTCCATCCCGGCGAGACGCTCACGACCAAAAATGCGCCTTTCGTGCTTGGGCCAATGGATGAGGATCTGACCAACGCCGTCAGGCGGGTCTTTGACGCGCCCTGCTATATCGACTGGAAAGCGACGAAACAGGGCGTCAGGCTCGAAATCCCACTGCGTGATGGCGTGCTCGATGTGATTGTGCCGCGCAAGCGCCTTGATGTTGGGCCGATCTGGCTTTTCGTTGCGTGGGAGGTCGGGAGTGCCATCCTGCTTTTCATCGTCGCTGGTCTTTTCGTTGGAAAGCAGGTGCGTGCCGTCCGTCGTCTGGCCAAGGCAGCCGAAAATTTCGGCCTTGGGCGCGATGACGGCCCGATCCGCCCTCAGGGCGCGCTGGAGGTGCGTAAGGCCGCCCTGGCTTTCAATCGCATGCAGGCGCGGGTTAATCGCTTTGTCGCCCAACGTACGGCGGTGCTGGCCGGTGTGTCGCATGATCTGCGCACACCCCTGACAAGGCTGCGCCTGACGCTGGCCATGATGCCGGTCGAGGGCAGTGTCGAGGCTCAGGAACTGCGTCCTGATATTGACGACATGGTGGCTGATATTGCCGAGATGGAGCGGTTGATCGGCAGCTATCTCTCCTTCGCGCGCGGAGAGGGGGAGGAAGAGCCTGTGCCCACCGATCTGGCGACCCTGATACGCGACGTGGCCGCCGATACCGTGAGGGCAGGTGGCGAGGTGCTGGCTATTCATGCCGAGCAGAATTTGGTCGTGCCGGTGAGGCCTGACGCTATACGTCGTGTGCTGATCAATCTCGCTGAAAATGCGCGTCGTCATGGTGGGCGCATGAGCTTTTCGCTGCGTCAGGCGGGCAGGATGATCGAGATCACCCTTGATGATGACGGGCCAGGAATTGCCCAGTCGCGGCGCAAGGACGTTTTCAGAGCGTTCAACAGCACGTCCGGCCCGGAAGGGGGGAGCGGGCTAGGGCTGACAATAGCCCGTGACATCATGGCGGCGCATGGCGGCAGCGTGGTGCTGCGTAACAGCCCGCTGGGCGGCCTGCGCGTGGTGCTCAAGCTGCCTCGCTGATAACAGGCATCAGGCTCGGGCTGATGTCATCAGAGCCGGCAAAAAAAGACCCGGCGGGGAGAGGCTCCCAGCCGGGTCGACAGGAGAGGGGGGATATCCCTCCGCCAGAAAATCAGGGGATCGAGTTGCCAGTGCCGCCATGGCCTGTGCCGACGCCTGCGCCCAGCGGGCCCTGCGTGCCGCCGAAGGTGCTGCCCATGTTGCTCATGGGGTTATAGCGTCCGACATTGCCCAGCAGCTGCTGGAGCACATTGACCTTGGTGCCTGGCGTGGGAGTGGTTTCACCGACCATGCCCACATCGTAGCCGTTCTTGCGATGCAGCGTATCCATGCGGCGCAAAACGCCACCATTATCGAATGCCAGCACAAGAACATTCTGTTTGGTCACACGCGGAAAGCCGAGAGGCTGCGGTACCGTCACCATGGAGACATAGATCCAGGTGTTGTCGTCGAAAGTCGCATGTGCCGTCGGTGAGCCGAGAATATCGGTCACGTCGTTGCGTGTGCTGGTGCCGGGAACGAGCTGGGCATAGTCGTCCTTTTCAATCAGCGATCCGCGATTTTGCGGAATCGGACTGAAAACGGAACAACCCGCCAGCGCGAGGGGAGCGATGCAGAGCAGGGCGCGCGCAAAACCCGCATGCGATTTCTGCCGCGGGGAGGTCTTCTGGGAGGCGCTCTTCATGGCGGGTTATGATGTCCTGCACTGATCGAGAAAAAGTCGAGAGATCGTTTCACCACGACCGAAACAGCGTTTCGACGCCATGGCAAGATGATCGAACTCTTCTATATTGCGGAGAGCGACGGTAAGGCAATTCGGAAAAGAAAGCCCGTCTGCGGGTTTTTCATCGTCAGTATCAGGAATTCAGTCATGAGCGACAGTCAGGGGACCTCCCATTCCCACTCCCCCCAGCCGGAATTCTCACGCCGTCTGCTGCTCAACCGTATCGGTCACGACGGGCTGACAGAGACGATCAAGGCCAGCGACGCCGAGTGCCGGGCTCTGGCAAAGCGTCTGGAAATCCCGACCGTGCACGCGCTCACTTGCCGCTTCAATGTCATTTCCGAGCCTTCCGATCATTTTGTGCTCGAAGGCGTACTGACAGCGCATGTGGCCCTCGAATGTGTCATCACAGGCGAGGTTTTCGAAGACGCGCTGAACGAATCCTTTGCCGTGCGCCTCGTGCCGAGCCGACGTTTTTCCGAAGAGACGGCGTCCGATCTCGAGGCGATTGACGAGATTCCCTATGAGGGGAATGCGCTCGATCTGGGTGAGATTGCTGCAGAGCAACTGGCCCTGATGCTGCCTGCCTATCCACGCAAGCCGGGCGCTGCCCTTGAAAATGCGGTTGACGAAGCCCCCCGTGAGACGGCAGAGGAAGCCGAAGATGAAGCAGGTGGCCGACCAAACCCGTTCGGTGCCCTGGCCGGTCTGTCTCTCCCCAAAAAAAAGACGGATCTGAGCTAGAAATGCACAGGATGCTTGCGACCCGGCTGCGGGTCTGCTAGAGCCGCCCGCCTGATCATAGTGAACAGTATCGTTTCCTGCTGCGGTCGAATGGCGACCAAAAGCGGGAGCGATCTAAGAAGAAAGAGGCTCCTGCCATGGCCGTCCCCAAAAGAAAGACCACGCCGTCCCGCATGGGCATGCGTCGCAGCCACCACGCCCTGACCGTTCAGGCTCATGCTGAATGCAGCAACTGCGGTGAGCTGAAGCGTCCGCACCACGTCTGCGCGCATTGCGGTCATTACGACGGTCGGGAAGTCGTTGCTTCCGGCAAGACGCTCAAGACGACCGTTCGCGTTTGAGGCTCGATGGAGCCGGTCTCTTTCAGGCTGGCTCCTCTTGTTTGAAATGAGACGCGGGGCGGAGCATGACTGACCTGAATGCGACGGCCAGCCAGGCTGCGCCTTATTGTTTGGCTATCGATGCGATGGGCGGGGATCATGCCCCGGAAATCGTTCTGGCCGGTTTGGATCGCGCAGCCGATCGACATCCCTCGGCAAAAATTCTGCTGGTTGGTGACGAGGCCGTTCTGCGTCCGCAGCTTGCGCGCTTCCCCAAGGCGCAGCGCATCTGCGAGATCCGCCACGCTCCATCATCCATCTCTATGGAAATGAAGCCGACTGCGGCGCTGCGTCTGCGTGACTCGTCGCTGCGTATGGCCATCGACGCCGTTGCGTCAGGTGAGGCTGGCGGCGTGGTGTCTGCCGGTAATAGCGGCGCCATGCTCGCCCTGGCCAAGATCGTTCTCAAAACCCTGCCCGGCATCACGCGCCCGGCCATGGCTGCGGTCAATCCGTCGGCTCGTGGCGATGTGGTCATGCTCGATCTCGGGGCGAATATCGCCTGTGACACCCGCAATCTCGTCGAGTTTGCCGTCATGGGTGAGGCCTTTGCCAAGGCGGTTCTGGGGCTTCCTGCTCCGAGCATCGGCCTTCTGAATGTCGGTGCCGAAGAACTCAAGGGCGATGAGCGTCTGCGCGCCGCAGCAGAGATCCTGCGCGAATCGCCTCTCTCGTCCCAGTTCCATGGTTTTGTTGAGGGTCACGACATTACGGCGGGCACAACCGACGTTGTGGTGACTGACGGTTTTTCGGGCAATATCGCCCTCAAGACCGGTGAAGGCGCGCTCAAGCTCGTTTCGATGCTGCTTCAGCGCGTGTTCAAGACCAATCTTCTGACCCGTATCGGCTATCTTCTCGTGCGCCCCGGACTGGAACGCATGAAGGAATGGATCGACCCGCGCCGCTATAATGGCGCTGTTTTCGTCGGGTTGAACGGTATCGTGGTCAAGTCGCATGGTGGCGCCGATGCCGAAGGCTTTGCCGCGGCGATTGATGTCGCAATGGATGCGGTGACCCATTCGATCAACGAGAAAATTCGCGAGCGTCTTCGCCAGGTTGAGGCTCTGATGGCTTCTTCCGATTCTGAAGGCGAGCTAGCTTCGTCCGTCACGGCAGCCTGACAGGCGTGGTGAGGGAGTGGCTGGCTGTGGCCTCGGCCCTGCTGGCACCAGTTCAAGAGGAAGAGATATGTCCCTGCGCGCGCGTCTGACCGGATTTGGCAGCTATCTGCCGAAGCGTGTCGTCACGAATGCCGAGCTCGCCGAGCGCATCGACACCTCCGATGAGTGGATCAGAACCCGCACTGGCATTGCGCAACGGCATATTGCAGGTGAGGGCGAGACGGCGGTCAGCATGGCAAGTGCCGCCGCACAGGCCGCTCTGGCCTATGCCGGTGTGTCAGCCGAATCGGTCGATGCGGTGATTGTCGCAACCGCGACGCCCGACCAGGGCTTTCCGGCCACGGCTGTGCGCGTTCAGGCCGCTCTCGGCATGAACCGGGGCTTTGCTTTCGATATGACTGCGGCCTGTTCGGGTTTCGTTTTTGCGCTGTCGACGGCTGAAGCCTTCATTCGCAGCAACCAGGCAAAAAAAGTTCTGGTGATCGGCACCGAGATCTATTCACGCATCGTGAACTGGGAAGACCGTACGACCTGTGTGCTGTTCGGTGATGGCGCCGGTGCGGTGCTTGTCGAGGCCAGTGACGATACGGACGCGGGTATTCTCTCGACCCACCTGCATAGTGACGGCGCTCATGGCGACCTTCTTTATGTCGATGGCCCGACCACCGAGAAGCCCGTTCTGCACATGCAGGGGCGGGATGTGTTCCGTCATGCAGTGGCCAAGCTTTCTGCAGTCGTGGATGAGGCCCTTACGGCAAATGGACTGGCGGCTGAAGATATTGCCTGGCTGGTGCCGCATCAGGCCAACCTTCGCATCATCGAAGGCATGGCGAAAAAGCTCGATTTGCCGCTGGACCGCGTTGTGGTGACAGTTGATCGTCATGCCAATACCTCGGCGGCGTCCATTCCGCTGGCGCTTGATGAAGCCGTGCGTGATGGTCGTATCAAGAAGGGTGATCTGGTGCTGCTCGAGGCGCTGGGTGGTGGCCTGACCTGGGGCTCGGCTCTCGTTCGTCTGTAGGCGCGCTCAGAGGGAAAACCTCTGCAGAAGCGCCCCGCTTCATTGATTTGATTGACCTTCATTACTGTCATGATACGGTGGCTTCATGACCACCTTGACCCGCGCGCAAATTTCAGAGCATATTTACAGCCAGGTTGGACTGTCCCGGCACGAATCCGCCGATCTGCTCGAGACGGTTCTCGAGCTGATTGCTGCGCGGCTCGAAAAGGGAGAGACAGTCAAGCTGAGTGGCTTCGGCACGTTCTCCGTTCGCCAGAAGGGCCGCAGGGTGGGCCGCAACCCTAAAACCGGCATTGAAGTGCCGATTTTGCCGCGTTCTGTGCTGGTCTTCCGACCGAGCCAAATTCTCAGAGCTGAAGTAAACGGCGAATCGACCGAAGGCCTCGCCAGCGAAAGCGATGATTCATGACCACGACCCACGCCTCTCCTGAACTCTCCAGAGTGACGGAGGAACGGGCGGATCTGGAGCGTCTGGTCAAAGGCCCCAATGCCTATCGTACCATCAGTGAAGTCGCCGACGAATTGCATGTGCCTCAGCATGTGCTTCGCTTCTGGGAGACCCGTTTCCCTGAGGTAAAGCCTCTTAAGCGCGGGGGCGGGCGCCGTTATTACAGCCCGGAAGATGTCGACCTGCTGCGTCACATCACCGATCTGCTCTATGTGCAGGGCTACACGATCAAGGGCGTGCAGCGCGTCCTGAAAGAGGCGCTGCCCGGTAGCGGCGTCACGGCGCCCCCGGCCTCACCCGAGCGCGAGAGCATTCATCCGGTCCTGGCCGGGAATGGTGCCGAGATCCACGAGACTGAGCCGGTGGTGGAGGCACTCCCGGCGGGTCAGAACGATGAGTCGTCAGCTGCCGATACCCGCTCTTCTTTCGAGATCCCCGAATTTAACGCCTCGGCCGAGCAGGACGAGGTCGTCCTGTCTTCCGGTGGCGGTGATATCGAGCCTGTGATCGATCCGGGTGAAGAGACGGTCGCGCCAGCGGTTACCGAGCCGTCAGACGAAACGCCTGCCGAACCGTACGACGGGGTATCCGGTGAGGAAGCCCCGATGGCAAGCAGCGAGTCGGTCATCGCGGCCGTGCTGTATGATGAGCTGCTCGATCTGCGCATCCGGCAGGACCGGTGGAAGCAGGAGAAGAGGGCACTCCGTCTGGCGCTGGAAGATGTGCTTGGCGAGCTCGATAATCTGCGACAGCTGGTGCCGGAGCAGAATTGAGAGTGATTGAAAAAACCTTCGCGGAGGCGCTTGCGGGATCTGCTTTCCACTGCTAAATGGCCTCTACCGCAGGACTGACGGGCAGTAGCGCAGCCTGGTAGCGCATCAGTCTGGGGGACTGGGGGTCGTGGGTTCGAATCCCGCCTGCCCGATATCTTCGTCCTGCGGTAATTTTCTCTTTCGAGATCGAGAAGCAATGATCCCGCCTCGGCATCCAGCCGTGGCGGGTTTTTTGTGTGGTTTTTCTGTCTCAAGAGCCGCCTGGCCTTATTCAGATATCCCGGCAGATATGAAAAAGCCCCCGGGAAGGGGGCTGGATAAGCCTGGTCCCGCTAAAGGGGCACGATATCTGGTGCCAGCGTCTTTTCAGCCGCCTTCTTCAAGCAGTTCCTGCTCTGAGTCAGCGCTCCAGATGCGCCAGAGCAGATGCACTGCCGCCATGATTGCCGGGCCGAGGAACAGGCCAAGAAGCCCCCATGTCTCGACGCCCGCCAGAATGCCCAGAAGCACCCAGAGGAAGGGCATTTGCGTACTGCCGCCGATGAGGGCAGGGCGGATGAAGTGATCGGCGACGAAAATGACAATCGCGCCCAGAACGACGACGACAATGGCTGAGATCATCTTGCCCTGGATCAGGATTAGCAGAGCCGCAAGAACGACCGTAGGAAGTCCCAGAAAAGGGATCATGGCCGCAACGCCGGTCAGCATGGCAAAGAGCAGCGGCTGGGGGGTGTCGGTCAGCACATAGGCCACGCCCATGACGAGACCCTCGCCGAGACCGACCAGAACAAGCCCTGCCACTGTGCCGTGAACCGAGGAAATCATCTGGCGGGCCAGCTTCTCGCCACGCTTGCCGAAGGTACGGTTGGAGACGACCAGCACCCGATGGATGATGTCAGCACCGTCGCGCAGCAGGAAAAAGAGGGTGAGGATGGAGAAAAGAAACAGCGTGGCGCGCTTGGCAACCTGGGTCGTGACCTGACGCGTCACAGCCATGCCATGGCCTGCATCGAAGGAGTGAAACAGCCGGTTGAGATGTTCCGGGTTGACCAGATTATTCTGCCACCAGCGGGCCACCTGGGCGCGTTCGAAAGGAAGGTCGTTCAGCCAGTCGGGCATGGGGATGCCGGTGTGGCGCACCTCGTCAATCCAGTGCAGCGCACTCTGGGCTTCCTCTGCTGCCTTGAAGCCCACAAGGCTGAGCGGAATGAGAAAGATGAGGGCGATACCGGCCGTGAAAAGCATGGGCAGCCACTCTGTACGACCGAATTTCTTTTCGGTGCGCTGGTAAAGCGGCCAGGATGCAATGGCGAAAACGCAGCCCCAGAGCAGAGCGGGCAGGAAATTCTTGAGCGTAAAGAGGGCGAGCGCGATGAAGAAAAAGCCAAGCAACCCCCGCGATCGCCGCTGGGCACGCCCGACCGGAGAACCGGGTAGCGTACTTTCATCCGGGAATTCGTCTTCCACGTCCCGTTCCTGGCCCTTTCCGGAAATCTTGCCTAGGCCCTTGGGAGGGGTGGGGGTCTGGTCCGTCATCATGTTCCTCGGGCACTGTGTCACGCGCCAGAAGCTCGTGGGGCGTCGACATGGCCGCTATTGCTGGTGAACCCCGATCTTCTCAGGGCGGTTTGACTCATTTCTTACACGTTACGGCGATGCGACACTATCGCAACGTCCGGGCTGCAAAGTCCATAGATCAGAAAGAGGCGCAGCCCTGCTGCGTGAACGCGGCGACCGAAACTTGGTTGAACTGTTTCTTGTAGGCGTCGCGAATAGCATCGAGTTTTGAGTCAGGCTCGCGCGATTCTGGTGCAGCGATCCAGACCAGTCGTGACTTCTCCCGAATGACAGGCGCAGCCGTGCCGTTCTGCCATTGGCCCTGCGCCTCGATAACCGAGAAACCGGCGGGAAAACGCGGGGTGACGACACGAGCAAGGAAATCGGCCCACTGCTCTGCAGAGACAGCTCCTCCACCCGGTATAGAGAGGCCGAAGGCAAGCGTGATGAACGTGGCTGGATGCCCGCGAGTGCCGGTGCAGAAATCTGACGCCGTCATCATTACCCCCGGGGGATGCGGAACCTCGGCACAGCCTGACATTCCGGCAAGCAACGTACCGCCAAGCGCGAGCAAGGCTAGAGAGCGTAATGCGGGGGCGCCCGCAGTTCTGGATGATCTCATGCCCCGTCGAGCGCCTGACGCAGGCGCGCGCTGTCTGCAGCCGAAAAAAGGCCACGACGCAGGAACAGATCGATCAACACCAGATTTACGTTGAATTTGACGTCGTTCGTGTCGCGCACAATTTCCAATACTTTTTCGATCGGCATGAGCTCGAAAAAAGCGACCTCGCCATCGACAGGCTGAGGCTCGAAATCCGGAGGGAGGGTCAGATCGTAGCAGAACAACGTGTCCTGACGCAGGCCCTCCGGCCGTGTCATGGCATAGCGCAGTGTGGCGACCGGCTGGGCCTGTGCCGCGAGGTCAGGAGGAATGGCGGCTTCCTCGCCGGCTTCCTTGATGAGGGCCTGCAGCGGTGAAAGCCCGGTGCAGATACCCCCGGCAGCCAGATGGTCGAGCTTGCCAGGGTCGAGTCTCTTGTTGTTCGCCCGGTGACCCATCCACAGGAAGACCCCTTCAGGCCTCTCGACCAGCCCGTTGAGATGCACACCTGCCGCAGTGCAGCCCAGGAGTGGCAGGGCGCCGCGATCGATCTGGCCTATGACGATGCCGCTCTTGTCGAAAACATCGAATAATTCGTTATGGGGGCGATAGAGCCTCTGTGCAGCCAGAGCCTCACCAAGCGGTTGCAGAGCGGCTCCGTCCGGCAGGCGGAACACGGGGCCATCAGCATAGCCGAGCGCCGTCAGTGCCTCGAAAAGACGTGGGTCAGCGAGACCGAAAGAGTCATCGCCAGCCAGAACTTCACGGCGAGGGCCGGGCAGGATGGCGGTCTTGCAGTTCCGTATATGGGCGAGAAACGGGGCGAGGCTGTCGTCATGCATGAAAAGCGTTACTCTCCTGTCAGGGACACGACGATATCGCGCATCGCGTCGCGATTGCAAAACGCCCTCTGCCGCCTCAGGTTGAGGTCATGATCTTCCCCCGCACTCTGCCTTTTGCCGTAACCAGCCTTGCGCGTGCCTGGCGACTGGTTCTGTCTCATGACATCCGTTATTTCCGGCTCGGCATCGGGGCAACGCTCGTGCTCCTTCTTGCAGAGCGTCTTTGTCTTCTTGGGACACCCTATCTTTTCAGTCGGCTTGTCGCGCATTTCTCATCGCCCGACCTCAGAATTGTCGTGCCGGTTGCGCTCATTCTCTCCTATGCGGGGCTGATCTTCTTTCGCAGCGCATTCTCCGCCTTGCAGGAGCTGGTTTATCAGCCCGTAGGCCAGAGGCTCCAGGCGCTGACGGCGCAGGAGGCTTTTCGTCACCTGCTTGACCTGCCCTACCGTTTTCATCGCGACCGTCAGACAGGATCGCTGACCCGTGCCATTGAGCGCGGATCAGAGGCGGCCGATACGCTGCTGCGTCTTGCTCTTTTCAATATCCTGCCAGCGATTCTCGATACGGGGCTGACAATTGCGGTCGTCTTCTCCTTTCTCGGTGGGCGCTATGCCTGCGTCATTGTGATTGCGCTGCTTTCTTATATCGCTCTGGCGCAATGGTTCGTCCGCCAGCGGGTCCGGGCACGCCGACAACGCAATGACGCCAATGGCAAGGCCCAGCATTTCCTGCTCGACTCCCTGCTGAATTTTGAGGCGGTTCGACATTTCGCCAACGAACAGCATGAATTCTCGCGTTACGAAACGGCTCGTCTCGCGCAGGAGAAGGCCAGTCTGCGCATGACATTCGTGGCGGGACTCTCTTCCGTCAGTCAGAACGCCATGATCGCTGTGGCAACGCTCATCATCTTCTTTATGGCTGCGCACGATCTGGCGGCCGGAAAGCTTGACGTCGCCGCATTCGTCATGATCGGCACCTATCTGCGCACGCTCTATCAGGCGATCATTTCGCTCAATATCGTCTATGCTGGCTGGCGCAACGCTTGTGTCGATCTGGAAAATCTGACCGAACTGATGGATGAGCCACCGCGCGCGGGTCATCTCAAGCCGCAGACGCCAACCGGGGTGCCGGAGATCTCAACGCCAGCCGCGCTCGATTTCGACGGGGTGAGCTTCGACTATGACGGGCGTGAGATCCTACATCATCTGTCTTTCAGCGTGGCTCCCGGTGAGACGATCGCGCTTGTCGGTCCGACCGGGGCGGGTAAATCGACCATCGCGAGACTGACTCTTGGCGCCTATGCGCCGGCCTCGGGGCGTATTCTGCTGGATGGAAGAGACCTTTCCACCATTTCACCTGCAGAGCTGCACAGGCTGATCGGTGTCGTGCCGCAGGATACGCAGCTCTTCAACGACACGATTGGCTATAACATCGCTTACGGCCGTCTCGACGCGACACAGGACGAGATCGAAGAGGCAGCGCGTCTCGCACAGATCGACGGTTTCATTGAGGGGCTGAAGAAGGGCTACGACACGCTGGTGGGAGAACGCGGGTTGAAGCTGTCCGGGGGGGAGCGCCAGCGTATCGCCCTGGCGCGCATCATCCTGCGCAAGCCTCGCCTATTGCTGCTTGATGAAGCGACGAGTGCGCTTGATACCGGGACGGAGCAACGTCTGATGGAGGCCTTGCGTCAGGTCACCGCCCGCCAGACCACGATAGCCATAGCGCATCGTCTGTCTACCATCCGTCATGCCGATCTGATTCTGGTGATTGAGGCAGGGCGTATCGTCGAGCAGGGAAAACATGAGACCCTCATGGCCGCGAGGGGCATGTATTTCGCAATGGTGACCAATCAATCCGACCCGGTATCTGGTTTTCCTGATGAGGGCGTCCTACGTGTTGGGCCATGACATTCCGTCACGACAGGAGAGAGACCATGACGAAACAGGCTGAAGAAATCGCTCGCGATTTTCATCCCGACCAGGCCGTCGAAGCGGAAATTCGTGAACAGGCCGCGCATGAGCTCTCGAACGAACCCGATGCCGTCGAAATCCCGGAAGAGCTGCTCAAATGCGGCGTGGTGATCGACAAGGCAATCAGCTATCTGGTCGAACAGAATCTGCCCTCTGAACTCATCGCCTCTGCACTGCTGGGCGGCTCACTGGGTGTGCTGGCACGGACAACCGATGCCGAGACCATGGTGCGCATGCTCCAGACGGCCATAGACAGCGTGAGATCGGGTGAACTGATCTGCGCGGATGCGTTTTCCGACGGCGAATGACAGTTTGCGACGCTTTCGGCTTGACGGGAGCGGGGGGCTCCGTCATAAGCCGCGCCTTAACGCATCGTCGTATGCCGGGACTGGTCTCGGCGAACATATTACTACCGAGGATCAAGTCCATGTCACGCCGCTGCCAAATCACGGGCAAGGGTGTGCTGACGGGCAACAACGTCAGCCACGCCAACAACAAGACCCGTCGTCGCTTCCTGCCGAACCTGCAGGAAATCACCCTGCTCTCCGACATTCTCGGCACGGGCGTTCGTCTGCGTCTGTCCACCCAGGGCATCCGCACGGTTGAGCACAACGGTGGTCTGGACTCGTTCCTGATCAGCACGCCGAACCGTAAGCTCCCGGTCGAAGCTCAGGTTATCAAGCGTCGCATTCTGCGCGCTCAGGAAAGCAAGGCTGTTCAGACCGCCTGAGTCTGATGGCGCCTGCCTCCGGCTTATGGCCCTAAAAGGCAGGCAACAACAAAATTGGCCTTGAAAACGTGATCGGGTTGTTTCATTCAGCCACTCGATCACAAGGTCCGACTTGGTCGATCCGGCTTCGACGTCTTTACCGGACTATTCCGAAAATTGCGTCGATCTGTGACGGCCACGGCAAAAGGTGTTTCGGGGCGGCCTGAAGCACCTTTAATCGCATTCTGGAGGTATCCCGTGTCCGAAAGCAGCGTCGCAGAAGCCAAATCGGCTCTCTCGAAGATCCGCAATATCGGTATTACCGCGCATATCGATGCCGGCAAGACCACGACGACCGAGCGTATTCTGTACTACACCGGCGTGTCGCATCGCATCGGCGAAGTGCATGATGGCAATACGACCACCGACTACATGGCGCAGGAACGTGAGCGTGGCATCACGATTACCTCGGCAGCCGTGACCTGCGAGTGGGAAAACCACCGCATCAACATCATCGACACCCCGGGCCATATCGACTTCAACATTGAAGTGAACCGCTCGCTGCGCGTGCTCGACGGCGCCATCTTCATCATCGAAGGCGTTGCCGGTGTTCAGCCGCAGTCAGAAACCAACTGGCGTCTTGCTGACCGCTACAACGTGCCGCGCGTCATCTTCATCAACAAGCTCGATCGTACCGGCGCCGATTTCTATCGCGCGTTCGACACGCTGAAGGAAAAGCTCGACATCGTCGCTATTCCGCTTCAGCTGCCGATCGGCATTGAAGAAAATTTCGTTGGCGTGGTCGACCTGGTCGAAATGCGCGCCATCATCTGGGAAGGCGGCGAGCTGGGCGCGAAGTTCCACTATGCCGAGATCCCCGATGACCTGAAGGAAAAGGCAGCTGAAGCCCGCCAGAACCTTCTGGACACCGCGCTGAGCGTTGATGAAGCCGCTATCGAAGAATACTTCGAGAAGGGCGATGTCGATGTTGCAACGCTCAAGAAGTGCATCAAGAAGGGCGCCATCTCCGGCGTGTTCCGCCCCGTCCTGTGCGGCACGGCCTTCAAGAACAAGGGCGTTCAGCCGCTCCTCGATGCCGTTATCGATTACCTGCCGGCTCCTGACGAAGTCGAAGGCATCCGTATCGCGCCGCCGGAAGGCGAAGAGGTTGACGAGAACTTCCTGCCGATCGTGCCGGTCGATCCCGATGGCAAGTTCGCCGGTCTCGCGTTCAAGATCATTTCGGACAAGTACGGCACCCTGACCTTCGTGCGCGTCTATCGCGGCGTTCTGAAGTCGGGCGACACCGTGCTGAACACGACCAAGGGCCACAAGGAACGCGTTGGCCGCATGTTCCAGATGCACGCTGACAAGCGTGAGGAAGTCAAGCAGGTCGGTGCTGGCGATATCGCGGCTTTCGTGGGTCTGAAGGACACCCAGACGGGTGACACCCTGGCCGACGCTGCTGATCCGGTTGTTCTGGAGCGCATGCAGTTCCCGGTTCCGGTGATTGACATCTCGGTCGAGCCGAAGACCAAGGATGCCGTCGAGAAGATGACGCTGGCCCTGCAGAAGCTGGCCGCTGAAGATCCCTCGCTGCAGCTCAAGACCGACCAGGAAACGGGTCAGACCATCCTGTCCGGCATGGGCGAGCTGCATCTGGACATCATCGTGGACCGTCTGCGTCGTGAATACGGCGTGGAAGCCAATGTCGGTGCGCCTCAGGTTGCTTATCGTGAGACGATCTCGCGTCCGCATATCGAGACCTACACCCACAAGAAGCAGTCTGGTGGTTCGGGTCAGTACGCTGAAGTCAAGATCGAGTTCACCCCGGTCGAGCGTAACGAAGGCATCAGCTTCGAGAACAAGGTCGTCGGCGGTACGGTTCCGAAGGAATACATCCCGGCTGTCGAAAAGGGCATCCGCATGCAGTCCTCGACGGGCGTGCTGGCTGGCTTCCCGACGGTGGACTTCAAGTTCACGCTGCTCGACGGCAAGTACCATGACGTCGACTCGTCGGCTCTCGCCTTCGAAATCGCCGCCAAGGCCTGCTTCCGTGAAGGCATGAAAAATGCCGGCCCCGTGATCCTTGAGCCGATCATGGACGTCGAAATCACGACCCCGAACGACCACGTCGGTGACGTGGTGGGCGACCTTAACCGTCGTCGTGGCATTATCCAGAGCCAGGAAACAGCCGGTTCGACCGTCATGATCCGCGCTCAGGTGCCGCTGAAGGAAATGTTCGGCTACATCTCGCATCTGCGTTCGGCCACCAAGGGCCGCGCGTCGTTCACGATGCAGTTCCATCACTATGATCCGGTGCCGCGCAACGTGGCCGACGAAATCATGGCAAAGAGCGCCTGATCCTTCGGATTTCAGCCTCTGGTTACGAGAAAGCCGCCCTTCGGGGCGGCTTTTTTCGTTTCAGCGGGCGTCATATTCAAACGGTGCGCGCTCTCCGTAAGGCAGCGTAGCGACGGTAAAGCGTTTTGCCCCTGAAGCTGAGCAGGATCATCCCGATCAGGCTTGTTTTAAGCACGATCCCGGCCGTGAGGGCGTCATGCGGATGCGTGTCCAGATAGAGCAGATAAATCCCCCTGATCAGAAAGAACCCCGCCCATATGCGCGTATAGAGGCGAAAGAAATGATCCAGAAAAGGTGTCTCACTTCCGAAGCCTGAGCCCTCTCTCTGCTCGGCAAGCGCCTGAATGAGCGACACACGGGTCAGACTGCCGATCAGGAAAACAAGCGCAAGAAGGAAGGCACAGAGAGCGCCGAATTCTTCAGGTGAAAGCCGTCCCGTGACAATGAGACTCAGGGCGCCGAAGCTGAGCGCCATGGCATTGAGGACGAACCAGATTGTCGGAAATCCGACATGCATCCGCCATCGGCTGACAGCATCGAGGCTGATCAGGGCAAGTGTCGCGGGGAGGGCGTAGCTTTGCAGCCCGGTGGCCTCGCCTAGCCAGACAAGGACCAGCCCTCCCAGCTCTCCGGCGAGAACGCGCAGGTTTTGCAGTCTGTCAAATAGGGGGCGAGTAGCACACATACCGGGAATCCTCATGAATCTTTACGATGTAAAGAACGCCTATTCCCGCCTCGTCAAGCGAAACTTTTCATTGTAAAGTTTGATGAGAGGGGAGATGGATGTGAGAACTGATGCGACGCCTTATCATCACGGCGACCTGGCCAATGCGCTCTTGCAGGCGGCGCGTGACCTGCTTGAGGAGGGGGGATTGGAGGCGCTCTCCCTGCGCGGCGTGACGCGACGGGCGGGTGTCTCGGCGACGGCGGCTGTGCCTCATTTTGGTACGCTGTCGGGCCTGAGATCGGCTCTGGCGGCGCGGGGATATGACGAACTTGCCGATGCCCTGACCCGCGCAAGGGAAAATTTCCCCCCAGCCGAACTTAGCGCTCAAAGAGAATCCTCAGGGGGGAGGCAGTACCCTACGGCGGCTCAGGCGGTAGGAAATGCCTATATCGCCTTTGCGCTTGCGAACCCTGACCTTTTCCAACTCATGTTTCGCAACGCCTTGCTCGATCATGACCGGGCAGACCTTGCGGCAGCTGCCGGACGAGCTTTTGAGGCTTTGCGACTCCTGTCTGGCCATGAAGTGCCGGGAGGCGCTCAGGCAGCGCGCATGGCGGGGCTTTGGGGACGTGTCCATGGTCTCGCCGTTCTTGCGATTGATGGCATGCTTGGACCGCTTCTGAAGGGCGCGGAATCTGCGTCCCTGACGGGATTTCTGCAGGCCGCGCTCGAGGCAGCCGGGTGACTGAGAGCAGGGTGACGTTTTCGAGAGAAACATGAACGACGTTTAACGTTCACATTCCGGTTACTAACCAAAATATTGCAAAAACATTATATAAAATTAATCAGAACTCTGCTTCTCTCCTTTTCGGCAGAGGGACCCCACTGGGTAAAACCCCCGCTGCTTCAGGCTCAAATCGGGAGGCTGGTCCCATGGCATTCGCCCAACAGACCACATTGGAAACGCAGGAAAGCGGGGCTCCGCTCCTGCATGTGGCGGGTATTTCTAAGACATTTTCCGGGATCAAGGTTCTCAAGGATGTCTCGCTCAACGCCTATGGCGGTGAGATTCTGGCCCTGATGGGAGAGAACGGGGCTGGCAAGTCCACCCTCATGAAAATTCTGTCAGGTGCCTACAGCGCCGATCCGGGCGGCGAGATCCGTATTGCCGGTGAAGTCGCAAAGATCACCAACCCGGCCTCGGCGCGCGCTCTGGGCATCGGGATCATCTATCAGGAACTGGCGCTCGCCCCCAATCTTACCGTCGCCGAGAATATCCATCTGGGTTCGGAGATTCGCAAAGGTGGCATGATCGATCGCGCCGCCATGAATGAGGCATGTCGCGGGCTGCTCAAGGAGCTCGGGGCTCCCTTCGGCCCGGAAGACAGGCTCTCTTCCATGTCGGTCGCCGAGCAGCAACTGGTCGAGATCGCCCGTGCGCTGCATCGCGATGCGCGCATTCTGGTGCTCGACGAACCGACGACCGCGCTGTCTGCGCGCGAAACGGACCGTCTGTTTGCGCTCATCAGGCAGTTACGCGCCAAAGGGCTCGCTCTGATCTATATCAGCCACCGCATGGACGAGATCGACGAACTCGCCGATCGTGTCTCCGTCCTGCGCGACGGAGCCCATGTCGGCACGCTGGAAAAGCATGAGCTTTCTTCCGGCCGGATCGTCAGCCTGATGGTCGGTCGCGACCTGTCGAGCTTTTACGAAAAGGATGGCAATCATATCCGTCATGACGCCGCGCCGATCCTGCAGGTCGAGGGGCTGAGCGACGGCCGGCGCGTGCAACCCATCAGCTTCGACCTGCGCCCTGGCGAAGTGCTGGGTATAGCCGGACTGGTGGGCGCAGGCCGCACTGAACTGGCGCGGTTGATCTTCGGTGCCGATCCCAAGGTTGCAGGAACAATCACGCTCGACTCACGCAAGGTCGACATCCGCTCGCCGCGTGATGCGCTGGCTGCGGGCATTGCCTATCTGACCGAAGATCGCAAATCGCTCGGGCTGTTCCTGGACATGTCCTGCAGCGGCAACATCAATCTCGGTGTTGTGGAGCGTGATTCGCGGCTTGGCGTGCTCGACCAGGGCAAGGGCCGGACGCGTGCGACCGGGTCCTTCGCCGCATTGCGCATCAAGGCGCAGAACATGCTGACCAATGTCGGCGGCCTCTCTGGTGGCAATCAGCAGAAGGTCCTTCTCGGGCGCCTGCTCGAAACCGGGCCGAGGGTGCTGATCCTCGATGAGCCGACGCGCGGTGTCGATATCGGCGCGAAGACAGAAATCTATCGTATTATCAACGATCTGGCAGCTCAGGGGCTGGGGATCATCGTCATATCGAGCGAAATGGCCGAGATCATCGGCGTGAGCGATCGCGTGCTGGTCATGCGCGAAGGTCATCTCACGGGCGAACTCACGGGCGACGCCATCACCCAGGAGGCCATCATGTCTCTTGCTGTTGGTCTTGCCCCCGTTTCCTCACTCGCCGCCTAGGAAATCTCTCAATGAGCACCACTCTCAATCCGGCGGTTGCGGCTACTCCCGCCGCCCAGCTCAACGCGCGCGCAACAACCCGCAGCATTCTTCAGACAGCTGGCATGTTGCCTGTTCTGATTCTGCTCGCCCTCGGCTTTCATTTTCTGGGCGGGCATCGTTTTCTCTCGGGGCAAAATCTTTCGATCATCGCCCAGCAGGCATCGATCAATACGGTCCTTGCTTCCGGCATGACCTTTGTGATTCTCACTGGCGGTATCGATCTGTCTGTAGGCTCAACCCTGGCTTTCGCGGCCATGTGTGGGCTGATTACCTCGCTCTCTCCTCATCTGGCGTGGCTCGCCGTGCCGGCCTGCCTCGGCGCAGGATTGCTGATCGGCGCATTCAACGGCGCCCTGATTGCCGGAGTGAAAATTCCGCCCTTCATCGTGACGCTTGGAACGCTCACCGCTGTGCGCGGTCTGGCCCGTCTGATGGGTAATGACCGGACCATCTTCAATCCTGACCTGTCCTTTGCCTGGATCGGCAATGACGGCATTGCGGTGACGTCGAGCTTCACCATTCCTTGGCTGGCAGTCATCGCCCTCGCTGTCGTGGTGGTGAGCTGGTTCATTCTACGTCGCACCGTTTTGGGCGTGCACATCTACGCCATTGGCGGCAATCCCTCTGCTGCCCGTCTGGCCGGTATTCGCGTCGGTCTTGTGTTGATGTTCGTATACGCCGCAGCGGGCCTGCTGGCGGGTCTTGGTGCCGTCATGTCATCGGCACGGCTCTATGCAGCGAACGGGCTGCAGCTTGGCCAGTCATACGAGCTGGATGCCATCGCTGCCGTCATTCTCGGCGGAACGTCCTTTGTCGGTGGTGTCGGTACGATCTGGGGGACTCTAGTCGGTGCCCTTTTGATCGCTGTTCTCACGAATGGCCTCATCCTGATTGGCGTGTCCGATATCTGGCAGTTCATCGTCAAGGGACTCGTCATCATCGTGGCGGTCGCTCTCGACCGGTTCCGCGCTCCTGCGGCGCGCACCTGATTTCGCGTTGCAGCCCTTTATCCTTCGAGTTTGTTTTTCTTCCGTTCCGGATGTTTCAAGATGATCACTCGTTCCAAAATCCTCCTCGGTATGCTCGCTCTCTCGACCACTCTGGCTGCGCCTGCTGCGCGCGCCGAAGGGATCAGCGCCGTCGGTGTATCGGTCGGTTCGCTCGGTAACCCGTATTTCGTGGCCCTCGTCAAAGGAGCGACGACGCAGCTCAAGACGACGGCGCCCAGTGCAAGCATCAATGCCCTGTCGGCCGATTATGACCTCAACAAGCAATTCTCCCAGATGGACAGTTTTGTCGCGTCAGGCGTCAATCTGATCCTGCTCAACGGTGTGGACCCGCAGGCCGTCATGCCGGCCATCAAGCGTGTGCAGAAATCGGGAGCGACCGTCATCGCCGTTGACGTGGGGTCAGCCGGAGTGGACGGAACCGTCCAGACCGACAACGTGGCGGCAGGACGCATCTCCTGCGAGTATCTTGCCAAAAAGCTGGACGGCAAGGGTGAGGTGGCTATCGAAAACGGCCCGCAGGTGTCGTCGATCATCGACCGCGTGAAGGGGTGCAAGGAGGTCCTGTCGGGCTATCCCGGCATCAAGATCGTCAGCGACGATCAGAACGGGGGCGCAGAGCGTGACCTTGGTTTCAAGGTCATGCAGGGCTTTCTTGTGCGCTTTCCGAATTTGAAAGGCGTGTTCGCGATCAACGACCCCGAGGCGATCGGAGGCGACCTGGCCATTCGTCAGGCGCGTCGGCAGGGCATTACGGTTACTTCTGTCGACGGTGCCCCCGATATCGTTTCGTCTCTCAAGGATCCGAAATCGTCAATCGTCGCCTCTGCCAGTCAGGACCCTTACCAGATGGGGAAGGATGGCATTGCAATGGGGCAGGCCATCAAGGATGGCAAAGTGGCAAAGGGCACGGTACGTCTGATGGCGCCGACCCTCATCACGCGTGACAATGTCGGCAGCTACAAGGGCTGGACTGGCGAATAAGACCCGCTTTCTCCCCGGCCCAAAGGCCGGGGAGTTTTTTCAGTTCTGGCTGTTATTGTTGCTGGCGAAAAGCCGATAGACCAGAAGCAGGATCATGGCGCCAAAAACCGAGGCGACGAAGCCGGCAGGCTGACCTTCATGATAGAAATGAAGCTTCTGCCCGATCCAGCCCGCGAGCAGGGCGCCCGCAATGCCCAGAAAGATCGTGATGATGAAGCCACCCGGATCGCGTCCGGGCATCAGAAACTTGGCGATCAACCCAACGAAAAAACCGACGATCAATGTCCAGATCAGATGCATGTCATCTCCTCATGCCTGAAGGCAGGTAGTCACATTCCTGTGACTAGCATGAGGGGGAAGACCGGTCCACGTCTGCGAGAGTTCCCGCGAGAATCGCCTCTTGAGGGCCTCTTACGGCTTGTGGGGGAACGCTTTTTCGAGCGCGTCATCCGAAGAGAGAAACTGTCCCGGGAGATCGACCGTCTTTTCATAGCGAAAATAGAGCGGTGTCCAGCCAGGCTCGCCATCAGAAGCCACGAGCCGGAAATAATAGAGACTTGCCGGGGCAGGGTCGGGCACAGGGCCGTCCTGATGTCTCAGAGCCTCGACCAGAAACAGCCCCGGATCATGAGGATCAGTCGACTGGGCGAAAGCAAAGGAGAGCAACGCATCCTCGCCGGTGTGAGGCGTATCGACGAGATGATCGCGCAGCGCCTTGTCCTTGCCTACGGGGAGCGGATCGAAACCGATCAGTCTCGTTTTGCCGTCCGGAGCTTGCAGGAGCACGATGGCGAAGTGGTAGCTCCAGGCATTGTTGTTCTCGCGCCATGTCTTGATTACCGAAAACGACGTGCCTGGTGCCACCGCCCATAAACGTTGCGGGTCAAACGCACCGCTGAGCGCAAGCCGTGTCTCACCATCAACTAGAGAAAAGGGCTGTAGCGCAGGCACTGTTGCAGCCCGCGCAGGGGCGGGCTGCACCATCATGGCAAGGAGACTGCACAGGAACAGGGAAGAGGCCGTTCTGACTATTTTCATCTGTCCCGTGCTCCTTGTTTCAGCCGAACGAGCCATTGGCATGCATGACCGCTACGCTGATTTCACGCAGAACGGCAAAAAGACGCGCCATCGGCGCGAAGATTTCTTCGTGCTCGCGCGTGAAGCCATGATCGTCACGCGGCCCGCTGGGCTCATGGAAGTCGAGATCGGTAACCATCCCGGCCGATTGCGGGAAGATTTCCGACAGACGCTTGAGCACAGCCGGAATCTCGAGTTGCAGCACGAGCTTGAGCAGCGTCTCGCGGTTGATGTCATTGCGCGGGCTGAAATAGGGGATGCGCGTGGCCAGAATCCAGATCTGGCCGATGACGGCATGACGGATCGCGTGAAGCGTACGCTCCTGCGCACTCATCTTGAGGGTGTGGCTCCAGACTGATTCGAGCGCGATGTGATCGGCCTGGATGCGTCGGAACATCGCAGGCAGGCTGCGCCAGAATTCCAGCTCTTCCAGTCCGCTCGCCAGAACGAGATGCTGGCTGCGCTGCTCTTCGTTGCGGGCAGAAGCCGCACGGTCGAGCCAGGTGCCGGGGTCGAGAAGGCGCACGATACCGCGCAGGGCACCGATATCGGAATGCGCCGCTGCCTGTCGGGCAAAATCCAGCGCAAGGCCGAAGCGTCGGCTGCTGCGGGCCAGTTTCTCGAAGGTTTCGGGGTGGCGCGAGGCTGCCGTGCCGAAGCCCTGAAGCACATTCGTCCACCAGCCGAGTTGTTCGAGAATGGCGTTGTTCGGGATGGCACGCAGCTGGCTCGGATGGGTGATCCGCGTCACGCTGATGCCATCGCCCTGACGGGCCGAGGGACGCGAGCCTGATTTATCGATGAGTGCCGGACCGAACGCCCCGAGCAGCCCTGCATAGCCGGGATCTTCAACCAGGCTGCTCATGTCGAGTGCGATGGTCGAGAAGAAGTCGGATGAGAAATCCGGCTCGTCATAGATCGGGTCGCGCGCGGTTGAAAGCGGACGGGTCAGATGCTCTGCGAGGGTCGCAATTGTCGAGGCGGCAAGCGGTGCGGTACCGAACAGCGTGTAGCCATCGCCGCCCTGAAAGGCCGCTTCCTCACGTAGGCTGATGCCAGCCTTGGCGAAAAGACCGCGGGTATGGTCCGGCGAGAAATAGCTGAGACGGTCCGACAGGCTGAAGGGATGGGCGCCGCGGCCGATGCTCTCGCCATGGGTGTCGAACAGAACGAGTTCGATATCCTTCATGCCGTGTTTCTGCATGAGCGACAGCGTACGCAGGCGCAGGCGCTCGACCAGATTGGTCGCGGCAAGCTGGCCGATATAGCGTCCCGAATCCGAATAGCCGAATTGCAGGCAGAGACGGCCATTATTGCGGATGTAGTCGCGCCAGTGCGGCGAGCGGAACGCTTCCTCGAGAATGATCTCGCCGTGTTCGAGAGCGCTCTGCGTTTCGAAAAGCGGCGAAATCTGGATCTGGTCGTCACGAATACCCAGCAGACGCGCCAGCCAGAGTGTCGCGAGCAGCGTATAGCCACTCTCGGTCTCGGCAATCAGGAAGCGGATCGGTGTGCCACAATCGATATGCTTGAGGATCTGCGCCATGGTCATCATCAGACGACCAGCCGAAGACTGCTCAATCATCAGTGCGCCGAAATCGACGGGAATGGGCGCCTTGAGCGATTCTAGGGCCTCGTTGATCTGCGACAGAACGAGGCGGCGGCGCGACGGAATGGTGGGATCGTCTTCAATGCCGAGACGATGACGCACCACGTTGTAAATCTGGGTCGCGTTCAGGCGGGTATGGATATGGGCTGCACCCAGGCCGTGTGCCATGAAGCCCGAGCGGGCTGTCAGCAGGGCTGCGCGCTTCGGGCCTTCGACCAGCGCGAGCGCCTCGTCGAAAAGCGGTGCCAGTATCTCGGCTGAACTGAGCGCGGCTTCGCGTCGGCTCACCAGAGTCCGGGCAAAATCGGCGATAGCGACGGCGTCATGATGCTGCTGGTCGGGGCAGGCGGCTTCCTGCTCCTTCACCGCACCCAGCGCGACATCGATACGGGCGACGAGTTGCGAGCATTGCGGCAGCAGGGATTCGAGCTGCGTGCGCAGGCGTTCGAGCTGTGTGCGCTTGAGCGCAAGGCGAATGCGCAGCGTGTCCCACCAGTGGATGTCGCTGCGGCCATCTGTGTCGAACCCGACCCAGGTCGCCAGAATGAGCGTTCTGATATCGAATGAAGCGAGAGCGGCCTCCTGCTCGGGCCAGCGCGCGGCAGCGTGTTTCAGGATGGACGCATTGAAGATATCGAGCGCATCGCGCCCGCGCAGGATGGCGGTAAGCGCCAGATTCTGCTCATGGGCGAGGGTAGGGGCGCCCTCGCGACGGTGCGACTTCAGTTCGGGCAGCTTGTGGCTGGGGTCAGTCGCCATCTCGACGATGTGGCGATAGACATTATCGGCCAGAGCGAAGGTCGGGTGCGCGGTAAAGACGGCTGCAAAGCCGGGGCGGGAAAGCTTGGCAATCAGCCCTTCGACCGTGTCGCAGCTTTCGACCGTCTTGCGTGCGGCCTCGTCGAGGCGCTCCTCGGGTGGTGCCTCACCTTTCAGGCCGACATAGCTGCGCAGCCGCGCAGCACGTTGCTTGAGATTGCCGTCGCGCAGCACGCGCACGGTGTTCTCAAGGGTCGCAACCGAGAGATTGCCGTCGATCAGTTCGTCACCGATCTGGCTCGATAATGTTTCGATCGGGTCCGGTGCGTGGCGCTCATGCGCGGCGCGATCCTGAAGCGCCTGCATCTCGCCTGTCAGACGTTCGGCAAAAACGGCGCCCTCACTGGCGATGGCGGCAGGTTTCTGGTCCGCCTTCTGGGCGGGCGTTCCGTCAGGGGCGTGATGCGGCGCGGTATTGGACAAGGCACTCTCGCTTGAATTCAGGTCACGGACTGCGTTTGGTTTTCCATGCCAAAGACATGATGGCAATGGAGGATCGCGGGAGGTGCAGGACTTTTTATCCGAGTGATGATAATCGGTTGAAAATGCAGCATCCGAATTCCGATAATTCCCCCGGCACTGAGCGTCAGGCAGAGAGCGGCACCACGGAGGCGGAAGCGCTTGCCGGGCTGAAAGCCTCACGTCGTCTTGCTGGTGGGCTGCTCGTCTCGATGGGCGGCGTCATGGTGCTTTCTGCCGGCCTGCCTGCAATGGGGCTGGTGAAGGATCATTTCCTGCTTGAAGTGCTGCGCTCGGGCGCGCGGGCAGGGGTTGTTGGCGGCATTGCGGACTGGTTTGCCGTGACAGCTTTGTTCCGGCATCCGCTCGGTCTGCCGATTCCGCACACGGCCGTTCTGCCCCGTCAGCAGCCGCGTCTGGCGCGGGCCCTCGGACGTTTCGTTTCGACCCAGTTCTTTACAGAGGAAGACGCCAGCCGCGCCCTCGCTTCGGCGGATGTGGCGCGCATTCTCGCCAATCTCCTGCGCCAGCCGCGCACAGCCAATGCAACGGCGTCAGCCCTTCGGCGCAGTGTGCCGGACATGCTCGACAGGCTTGAAGACGGGCGCGCCTCGGCCGCCATAGGCAAGGCCCTGCCGGTGCTGGCTCGTGGCGAAGCCTCCATCAAGGTCGTGACACGAGCCCTCAGGGCATTGGTTGACAACGAGCTGCATCAGGAAGTGCTTTCGGCCCTGCTCGAACGCTTCAAGGGGGGGGTGCAGAAGCGCGAAGCGACCTTGCGCAGCTTCATTGAAGAGCGTGTGCGCGAGCAGGGCGGGCGCATGATCGGCTGGGCCATAGGGCCGTCAGTAGCCAATCGCGTGATCACGGCGCTCTATCTCGAACTGGACCGTGTCGATCCGCAGGATTCGGAGCTGCGTGAGGGCTTTACCGGCTGGATCCGGCAGGAGATTGACCGGCTCGAGCAGGACCCCGAGCGCCGCGCACGCTTTGGCGATGCGATGTCAGGCTATCTCGGGCATGACAGCCTCAAGCTCTGGTGGTCGGAAATCTGGCAGCGTTTCAGAGGGCTCGCAGAGGCCGATCTGGCCAGTGATGACGGCTGGAGCCGCAGCGTGATCGAGGCTGCCCTGCTCAGCCTGGCCGATCAGCTCGACCACGATCCCGCCATGCGCGCCCGTCTGGAGCAGACGCTCAAGACGACACTTTCGCGCATCCTGCCTTCTCTGCGTGACAAGCTTGCCAGTTATATCGCTTCGGTGATGGAGCGGTGGGACCCGTCAGAGCTCTCGGCAAGGCTGGAGCAGCGCGTCGGGCGTGATCTGCAATACATTCGCATCAATGGCACGCTGGTCGGTTTTGTGGTGGGCGCGGTTCTGGACATGCTGATGCGGCTCTGCTTCGGCCATCTCGGCTAGGCAAAGTTTTTCTCTTTGTAACAAGGGCCGAAAAGGGTTGACGCAGAGACCCTCAGCGCGCATCTGCTACTAAAAATAGCACCATTTAGGTCTTTAATTTCTGTCCATGCGGGACTGATCGAGGGAGCACAATGCTCAGGTTATCGAAACTCGCTGATTACGCAACGGTTCTGCTCGTGCAGCTTGGCCAACAGGACACGCTCATGACAGCCACCGCGCTTGCGGGGGCGACTGGCGTGCCGGAGCCGACCGTTGCGAAACTGCTCAAGGGTCTGGCTGCCGATGGCCTCGTGGCCTCGCATCGTGGCGCGAGGGGCGGCTATCGTCTCGCTCGTGCCCTCTCCGAGATTTCGATTGCTGCTGTCATTACCTCGGTCGATGGACCGATCGCGCTGACTGCCTGTGTCGAGGGGCGTGTATGTGAGGCGAAATCGCTTTGCGCCCTGTCATCGGGTCAGTGGGATATGGTGAACAAGGCCATTCGCTCGACACTCGAATCCATCAATCTTGACGATATGAGCCGTGCGCATCTGACAGGCGGTTTCGCGCCTGCGTCGCGCTGCGTCGCTCATGATCACCATCCTGCCAGGGAGGGATGAGATGCCAGCTGTAACGGAAACCCGTGAAGCCGTCGAAACGCTCGGTCAATCGACCTATAAATGGGGTTTCGAGACCGATATCGAGATGGAGTTCGCGCCTAAAGGGTTGAGCGAAGAGACCATACGGTTCATTTCCGCGCGCAAGCAGGAGCCCGAGTGGATGCTCGACTGGCGTCTGCAGGCTTTCCGTGCCTGGCAGTCGATGGAAGAGCCGAGCTGGCAGAAGCCTGAATATCCGGCCATCGACTATCAGGACGCCTTCTATTTCGCCGAGCCGAAAAGCAAGCCCGGCCCGAAATCGCTTGAAGAAGTCGATCCGGAGCTGCTGCGCACCTACGAAAAGCTCGGTATTCCGCTGCATGAACAGGCCATTCTGGCCGGTGTCGAAGGTGCAGGCGAGCAGGAAGCGCGCCTGCCGGTAGCCGTTGATGCCGTGTTTGACTCCGTGTCGGTTGTGACCACCTTCCGCAAGACGCTGGAAGAGGCGGGCGTTATCTTCTGCCCGATTTCCGACGCCATTCGCGAGCATCCCGAGCTGGTGAAGCGCTATCTCGGCTCCGTGGTGCCGGTAAGCGATAATTTCTTTGCAGCGCTCAATTCGGCAGTCTTTACCGATGGCTCGTTCGTCTATGTGCCAGAAGGTGTGAAATGCCCGATGGAGCTGTCGACCTATTTCCGCATCAATGCGCGTAATACCGGGCAGTTCGAGCGCACGCTGATCATCTGCGAAGATCGCGCGACGGTATCCTATCTCGAAGGCTGTACTGCGCCGATGCGCGACGAGAACCAGCTTCATGCTGCGGTCGTCGAGCTGGTGGCCATGAACGACGCCAAGATCAAGTATTCCACGGTCCAGAACTGGTATCCGGGTGACGAGAATGGCAAAGGCGGCATCTATAACTTCGTGACCAAGCGCGGCGCCTGCCGTGGTCGCAATGCCAAGATCTCCTGGACCCAGGTCGAGACCGGGTCTGCCATTACATGGAAATATCCGTCCTGCATTCTCGCAGGAGAGGGATCGGTCGGTGAATTCTATTCTGTCGCCGTGACCAATAACCGTCAGCAGGCCGATACGGGTACGAAGATGATCCATCTGGCACCCAACACGCGCTCGACCATCATCGCCAAGACCATTTCTGCGGGTCATTCAGACAGCACATATCGCGGTCTGGTGCGCATGATGCCCAAGGCTCGTGGCGCACGTAACTTCACGCAATGCGACAGCCTGCTGATCGGCGATCAGTGCGGTGCGCATACCGTGCCCTATATCGAGAACCGCAACATGACCGCGCGCGTCGAGCATGAAGCGACCACCTCGAAGATTTCTGAAGACCAGCTTTTCTATTGCCGGTCACGTGGCCTGTCGGAAGAAGATGCCGTGGGTCTCATCGTCAACGGGTTCTGCAAGGATGTCCTGAAGGAACTCCCCATGGAGTTTGCAGTGGAAGCTCAGAAGCTCCTGCAACTCAGTCTTGAAGGTAGCGTCGGGTAAAGAGCCGCATCATGAATGATTTTCTGAAAATTTCCGGTCTCTGTGCGCAGATTGACGATAACGGAACCCCGAAGGAGATTCTGCGCGGTCTCGACCTCGAAGTGCCCAAGGGCCAGATCCATGCCATCATGGGTCCTAACGGTTCGGGCAAGTCAACGCTCTCCTATGTGCTGGCCGGTCGTGAAGACTATGAAGTGACAGGCGGCAGCGCCGAGTTTCTTGGCGAAGACCTTCTGGCGCTCGAGCCGGAAGAGCGCGCAGCTCTTGGCGTGTTTCTCGCTTTCCAGGCGCCGATCGAGCTACCGGGGGTGAATAACGCCAACTTCCTGCGTACAGCCGTCAATGCGGTGCGTCGCGCCCGCAAGGAAGACGAGCTTGATGCGGTGGGCTTCCTCAAGGCCGTTCGTGCCGAGACGAAGCACCTGCACATGTCTGACGAGATGCTCAAGCGTAACGTCAATGTCGGCTTCTCGGGCGGTGAGAAGAAGCGCAATGAAGTGCTGCAGATGCGCATGCTGCGTCCGAAATTCGCTATTCTCGACGAGACGGATAGCGGTCTCGATATCGATGCCCTGCGTATCGTCGCAGAAGGCGTGAACAGCCTGCGCGGTCCCGACTTCTCTGCGCTGATCATCACCCATCACCAGCGCCTGCTTGACTACATCAAGCCTGACCGCGTGCATGTCATGGCCAAGGGCAAGATCATCCATAGCGGTGGTGGCGAAGTGGCGTTGGCGCTTGAGGCGCAGGGCTATCAGCAATATCTCGAGGCGGTGGCATGAGCGGCGCAACCGCCATTTCTCCCGCGATCGAGTCCTTTCTTTCGCGGGCACATCAGGGCGAAGCACGCATCCTCCTCGAGCTTCAGGGGCTGCCGCAGCGTCGCCTTGAAGCCTGGCGCTACACGCCGCTGCGCGATCTGGACAAGACCGGGTTTGCCGCACCGGATGCCGTGTCGGTCGATGAAGCCAGGGCGCTTCTTGCCCGTCTCGCGCCCGAAGCGCTCGAGGGGCATCGCATTGTTTTCGTCAACGGTGTTGCGATCGCTGCTCTGACCAGCCTGCCGGATACGGTTGAAGTTACGGATCTGTCCGTTCCGCTTCTGGCTGATCGTCCGCTCAGCGTGCTCAATAATGCTATACAGCAGCAGGGCATTGCCCTGCGTGTGGCTGCCGATGTCGATGCTGGCCAGATCGCGCTCGTATCCCTCGTCACTAATGGTGACCAAGTCTCCACGCATCTTGCGCATCAGATCACGCTGGATACCGGCGCGAAACTGACACTGCTCGATATCCAGTCGGGTGAGGGGGCGTATCTCGCCAATCCGAGCCTGACGGTTTCGGTGGCGGAAAAGGCCCATCTGACCCATCTGCGCGTGCAGCAGGACAGTCTGGAAGCAACCAATCTCGCTTTGGTCAATGCCCGGATTGCCGAGCATGGCACCTATGACAGCTTCACCCTCACGCTGGGGGCAAAGCTCTCGCGTCACGAGGTTCTGGCTCATCTGGGTGGCAAGCATGCCATCGTGCATGTCAACGCGGCCCAGCTTCTGGCTGGTTCGCAGCACGCTGATCTGACCTCGGTGATTACGCACGCCGCCCCTGACTGCAATTCCCGCCAGACGGTGAAGAATGTGCTGATGGATGCGGGTCATGGCGTATTCCAGGGCAAGATCTATGTCGATCGCATCGCCCAGAAGACCGATGGCTATCAGATGAATCAGGCGCTTCTCCTTTCGGAGAAAGCTCAGATCGACAGCAAGCCAGAGCTTGAAATCTACGCTGACGACGTCAAATGCAGCCATGGTGCCACTGTCGGCGCGCTTGATGACGAGCAGCTTTTCTATCTTCGTGCCCGTGGCATTCCACACGCCGAAGCCCGCGCCATTCTGGTGCGCGCCTTCCTTCTCGACGCTCTGGCGCTGGTGACGGATGAGGCCGCCTACGCGTTGCTCGACCGGCGTGTCGATGCCTGGTGGCAGAAAAGAGAGGCATGATGACCTCAAACGACGTTCTCGATCGTTTCGCGACCCTGCGCAGCCGGTTTCCGATCCTTTCGGAAACCGTCCATGGGCGCCCGCTCGTTTTTCTGGACAGCGCCGCTTCGGCGCAGAAGCCGGATTGCGTGATCGATGCGATGGCGCAGGCCATGCAGCACCAGTATGCGAATATCCATCGCGGGCTGCATTGGATGAGCGAGCGCACGACGGAAGCGTATGAATCGGTGCGTACACAGGCGGCGCGCTTTCTGAAAGCGCCTGACCGTCACGAGATCATTTTCACACGAAACAGCACCGAGGCGATCAATCTCGTCGCGCATTCCTACGGAGCCTTGCTCAAGCCAGGTCAGGCTGTCCTGATTTCCGAGCTGGAGCATCACTCCAACCTTGTGCCGTGGCAGATGCTGCGTGACCGGCAGGGTATCGAATTGCGCGTCGCGCCCATTACCGAACAGGGCGATCTCGATCTGGCGGCCTATGAGGCCCTGCTTGAGGATGGTCGTGTCGGTCTGGTTGCCATTACGCATATGTCCAACGTGCTCGGCACGCTGACCCCGGCGAAGGAACTGGCGCGTCTTGCCCATCGGTATGGCGCCCGCATTCTTTTCGACGGGTCTCAATCGGCCGTTCATCGCGCGATTGATGTGCAGGATCTCGACGCGGATTTCTTCGTCTGCACCGGGCACAAGCTTTACGGTCCGACAGGGATCGGTCTGCTCTGGGGCAAGACGGAACTGCTCGAGGCGATGCCGCCTTTTCTGGGTGGTGGCGAGATGATCGAGAGCGTGAGCTTCGAGAAATCCACCTGGGCCAGAATACCGCATAAATTTGAGGCGGGTACACCGCCGATTATTGAGGTGATCGGTCTGGGAGCCGCGCTTTCCTTCATGGGAGAGTTGGGCGCCGAGGCGATTACTGCGCATGAAGAGGCGCTCGTCGCCTATACGCGCGAGACACTGGGTGCCTGTGAGGGTGTGCGTCTCGTGGGTGCCCCGAAGGAGCAGGGTGGTGTGGTGTCCTTCGTCGTTGAAGGAGCGCACCCACATGATCTGGCTGTGCTGCTGGACCGGCTGGGTATTGCCATCCGCGCAGGTCAGCATTGCGCTGAGCCACTGATCCGCCGTCTTGGCCTCACTGCGACAGCCCGGGCCAGTTTTGGCGTCTATACGACACGCGACGACATCGATGCCCTGGTCAAGGGCGTAGCCCGTGCCCGGCAGATGCTGGTCTGACACAGGAAGGATCTCTCATGACCGATGAAAACCATATCCTGACCAGACCGCTCGGTGCCCCGGCAGAAGAAGCCGCTGTCGAAGGTGCAGCCCCGGGTGTGCCCGACGAGGACAGCGTCATTTCGGCCATTGCGACCGTTTATGACCCCGAAATTCCGGTCAATATCTACGAGCTCGGTCTGATCTACGCGATCGATCTGCATGATGACGGTCGAGTGGATATCGAGATGACGCTCACCGCCCCCAATTGCCCAAGCGCGCAGGAATTGCCTGAGCAGGTGCGTGAGGCCGTGGCTGCACTGCCCGGTGTCAGCAAGGCGAGTGTGGTGATCGTCTGGGATCCACCATGGGATATGAGCCGCATGAGCGACGATGCGCGTCTTGCGCTGAACATGTTCTGAACGGGGAGAAAAGCCATGAGCGATACACAGACTGCGCCTTCACCCGTCAAGCGGGAACTGCCCCCTCTGATGCAGATGACCGAGCGTGCGGCAAAGCGCCTGAAACAGCTCTATGAAGGGGCCAATAAGGGTCAGATCCTGCGTATTGGCGTCAATACGCGTGGCTGCTCGGGCATGTCCTATGACATGAGCTTTGTGGAAAGCGCTTCACCGGGCGATGAATCCGTGACCGATCACGGGCTCAAGCTGCTTGTCGACCGCAAGGCCACATTGTTTCTGATCGGCACGGTGATGGATTACGAGGTCAAGGACCTCGAATCAGGGTTCACCTTCACCAATCCCAATGAAAAAGGCCGTTGCGGCTGTGGAGAAAGCTTTCACGTCTGACGACGTGAAAGTCTCTTCTTGCTTTTCGTGAAGCTGATGACGGCTTCGACTTCGGTAGACCAGAGAAACTGGTCGATAACCGACACCGACAGGACCTCATAGCCAGCCTTGGCCAACAGGGCTGCGTCTTTCTGCAGGGCCTGCGGGTTGCAGCTGACATAGATGATGTCTTCCACATCCGAACGCGCGATATGGTCCATCTGCGACAGGGCCCCGGCATGGGGCGGGTCGAGAACGATCACGCGTGCCTTGGCGAATTCCTTCGCGATGAGCGGCTGACGTGTCAGATCGCGATGCGTGGTTTCTATACGCTGGCCGATCGCACCGGATTTCAGGGCCGCGATTGCCTCGAAATGGCCTTCATAAGCCAGAACCCGGCCCTTCTGTGCCAGCGGGACTGTCAGCGTGCCGAAACCAGCAAACAGCTCGACAATCGGATCGCGTCGATTGAGCGCAGGCAGGGCGGCAAGAACAGCATCGGCAATGGCTGTTTCGCTCTGGTTGGTCGCCTGCAGGAAGCCACCGGGCGGCGGAGTGAGCTTGACCGCACCAAAGGCATGAAAGACCGGGCCCTGCTGGGCCACAATTTCATAACCCTCATTGGGGCGACGTCTGGACCGCCACGAGATACGGGGAATTTTGTGCTCGCGACCGAAGGCGGCGAGCTTGACCCGATCCGTCGGCACAAGCGCGGAATCGGTTGCGATCAGCAGATCGGGCCCCGAACTGTAGAGATTGATCTGGAGATCGCCGCCACCGGTCACCGCACCTAACCCGCCCAGAACCTCGCGTAGCGGGTCCAGCAGGGCCAAGAGGGTCGGATCGATGACATGGCATTCTGTCATATCGACCACATTGCCGTGGCGGCGATGCAGCCCCAGTATGATTTTTCCCGGTTGGCGCTGGAAAGCGAGATCGATTCGACGGCGGCTCTCTGCGGGGACCTGCATCGACTCGAATCGGGGGAGGGTCTCGAACCCCGCACGATTCAGGGCATGACGGACAAGCCCGATCTTCCAGTCCAGCAGTGCCGGTCGAGCCGTCGTCTGCATGGCACAGCCCCCGCAGGTTCCGAACAGGGAGCAGACAGGCGCGACCCTGTCGGGCGATGGAGACAGCAGGTCGATCACCTCGACATGACGTGATCCGTCATAACGCAGCTTGAGCGTATCACCCGGCACCGTTTCCGGTACGTAGGCGGGCTTGTCTTCAATGAGAACAAGCCCGTCACCATTTGCGCCGAAAGAAAGAACCTTCGTTTCGATAAGGGAAGCCATCAGAACTCAGACAGTGCCGCGATGCTGGATCGGCCCGATCTGGTCGTCATTTTCGGCTTTCCGATTGCGGCGGGGCAGAAGCATGAAGGCGGGTGTGTCGTGACCGAACCCCGTGCGCGGGGCATCGTGATCGAAGGGGGTGGTCGGCGCAACGGAACCATTGGCTGACTCAGCCCTGTCACGCGGCTGTTGACGCGCGGCTTCGTTCGCCACAGGGCGGTCACCACGGTCACCACGGTCACCACGGTCACCACGGTCACCACGGTCACCACGGTCACCACGGTCACGGTTCTCACCGCGACGGTTATGACGTCCACCACGTTCCTTGCCAGAGCGTTCGCGACGCTCAGGCTGTGCGCCGTCCTGCTCCGGGTCGGCCCAGGGCAGGCTTTCCACACCCTCGATTTCGAGCAGCGGAATCGGTGCGTGTTTCAGCTTTTCAATTGCCTCGGCCAGCAGCTTCTGGCGTGGTGATGCCAGGCTGAACGCATGACCCGTCTTGCCTGCACGGCCCGTGCGACCGATGCGGTGGATATAGTCTTCCGCGTTGAAAGGCAGATCGAAATTGAAGACGTGCGAGAGCCCGCCGATATCGATGCCACGCGCAGCGACGTCAGAGCAGACGAGAATCTGCAGCTCACCGCTCTTGAAGCGTTCGAGCGTCTTGAAACGCAGCGACTGCGCCAGATCGCCATGCAGATGGCCGACGGAGAATCCGTGCTTGTGCAGGGATTTGTAGAGCACATCGACATCGCGCTTGCGGTTGCAGAACACAATGGCGTTCTGGACGTTTTCACGCTTCAGCAGCTTGCGCAGAACCCGGCGCTTTTCATGCTCGTCAACAACCAGAAGGGCCTCTTCGATGGTCGTTGCCACAGATGAGGGGCGCGATACCGTGATTTCTTCCGGCAGGTGCAGGAACTGGTCGGCAAGCGTGCGAATTTCCGGCGCCATTGTTGCCGAAAAGAGCAAGGTCTGGCGATGAGCGGGGAGCATCGACACGATACGGGTGATATCGGGAATGAAGCCCATATCCAGCATACGGTCGGCTTCATCGATCACGAGGATGCCAGTCTGGGTCAGAAGCAGCCCGCCGCGATCAAAGAGATCCATCAGACGGCCGGGCGTTGCGATCAGGATATCGACACCCTGATTCAGCACGGCGCGCTGATCGGCCATGCTCTCGCCACCGATGAGCAGGGCATGGTTGAGGCGAAGATGCTTGCCGTAGAGGGTCAGGTTTTCAGCAACCTGCAACGCCAATTCGCGTGTGGGTTCCAGAATCAGCGAGCGCGGCATGCGGGCGCGAGCACGCGATCCGGCCAGACGCTCAAGCATCGGCAGGGTAAACGAGGCCGTCTTGCCCGTACCTGTCTGGGCAACGCCGAGCACGTCCTGACCACTGAGGACCACCGGGATGGCTCGCGCCTGGATCGGGGTAGGATGCTCGTAGCCCATCTCTTCAATGGCGCGCATGATCGGGGCGGAGAGGCCAAGCTCTGAAAACAGCGGCTTGGGAGCCTCGACGATCGCCTTCAGGGCCGGGTCGAGTTCCGGCGTCGCTGCAGGCGCTGCTTCAGGTGCAGGAACGACGGCAGTTGCCTTCGCGGATGCGCCGCGTCTGCGGCGGCCACGCTTGGCAGAGGACTCGCTGACCGCTTCTGGCGTCACTTCAACCAATTCGGCCGCAGGGGCGTCGATCGCAGGAGCATTATCCTGTGCGGCGACTTTCTCTGCGGCGTCCTTCACAGCGGCCTTGCGGGTTTCAGCCTTGGTCGTGCTGCGTGGTGTGCGCTTGCGGGCGGCAGGGGTGTTCTCTGTGGCGACTTCGATGGAAGGTGCTTCTGCCTCTGCTACGACAGGAGCAGTCCTTGCTGCCTTGGCGCGTGGCTTGGGCGCTGCCGATTTGGCAGCAACAGTTTCCATGGCGGCAGCGGGCTTTCTGCCGCGTTTGGGCTTCGGCTCTTCAACTGGCGCCGCAACAGCGGCGGGTTCGCTCACAGAGGCTGCGACAGGGGTCTTACGGGGGCGACCGCGACCGCGCTTGACCGGCTCGGCTGATTCTATGGCCGCAACAGTCTCGGGAGCCTGCGTTGTCTTTTCGACGGGTGCGGCCTTGACCGTCTTCTTGCGCGCAGGCTTTGCAGCAGCGACAGGTGTCTCGACAGCTTCAGGTGCCTGAGGCTTGCGCCCGCGCTTCGCCTTGACCGGGGGTTCAGCCGCCGGGGCTTCGGACGGAATGTCGCGTGGCAGGGCTTCTGCCACGGATTCCACCACACCATTTTCCGTCTTGGAAGAGGAACGTTTCTTGCGTGCGGGGGAGGTTTTTGCCGAACCTGCGGTCGATTTTGCGGTCAAACTGCTCTCTGATAACTATGGAGGTCTAGAAAAATAATCTGGCGCTCGGGCAATGCCACGCTGAAGCCGGGCAAGCGCAGAGCCTGAGCCAATCGCCCGTGCGTTATCTTGAAATCCTGCAAAAGGCAAGATTTTCCGTTGCTTGGGCACGAAAACGCAATGAATGACGCGTTTTTCGCACCTCAAGCCAGTATCGGAGTGTGAAAGATCAGAAATCGCCGCCCATGGCAGCGCAGAAAACGGTGAGCACGCCCACAGCGACCATCAGAATGACGCGCAGGCGCACCTTGGCGAAAAGGGCGGGCTGGGGGCGGATGGCGCGGCGCAGGCTCTGGAAAGGGCCGAAATAGGCGCTCAGGAAAATCAGCGCCATGATCAGCGCAAGGCCCTGCATGATATTGATCGGCAGGCTCATCGCGCCGAATCCGCCCATATGCAGAACAAGAAGCCAGCCCGTTACCAGGGCGGTCGGCACGATATGCAGGAGGGCGCGGAAATAGCGTGCGATCAGCTGGATCTGCACATTCTGGCGCTGGGCTGGCTCAAGCAGGGCCACAGTGCTGCGGCTGACAATGGCGGCATAGAGACCGCCGCCAATCCAGTAAGCCATGCAGAGCAGGTGAAGCGCGAGGATGACGCTCCAGAGAAACGGGTTCGACATGTCTTCTCCACCAGAAATCAGGTCCGGGACACTTCGCGCCCTCAAAAGCGCGGGATCAGGAATACCGGAAGGTTATGCGACGTTCCCTAGCAGTATGCGCGAAATCATCAACTGCGGAGTGACATGCCCATGAAGTCTGACCTGCGTTTTTCCCTGCCCACGCCGGCGCAATGTGGCGAGATGGATCGAAAGGCGAGCGAAACGATCGGGATCAGCGCGCTGATGGATCGGGCTGGCTGGTCTGTGGCTCAGGCAATCAGGGCGCGTTTTGCGCCTTGCCGTGTGCTGGTGCTGTGCGGGCCGGGCAATAATGGTGGCGATGGTTATGTCGCTGCCCGCTATCTCGAGCGTGCGGGTTGGCCGGTTCAGGTCGCCCCTCTGACACCGCCCCGTGAGGGAAGTGCGGCCTCTAGGGCTGCGGCGCAGTATCGCGGGCGAATAGCGGATTTCACACCAGAGAATGCCCGCCGCGCCGATCTGGTGATCGATGCTGTTTTCGGTGCGGGCCTCGACCGCCCCCCGGCGCCTGAGGTGGTGGCGGTGCTTTCTGCAGCCAGGATGCTTGTGGCGATCGATCTGCCCAGCACGGTCAATGGCACGACCGGTGCCTCTTTGGTTGAGGGGCCGGATTATCGCATGAGCGTTACATTCGTCCGTCCCAAGCCCGGGCACATACTGTACCCGGGGCGCGAAATCTGTGGCGAGCTCGTCTGCGCGAATATCGGTATGCCTGAAATCTGCCTTGAGGCTGCGGGTCCCACGATCTGGCTCAATGAACCGGGGCTCTGGCACGTGCCGGCGATGAGCCTGGAAGACCACAAATACCGTCGGGGTGTCGTCAGTATCTGTGCAGGCCAGTTCATGCCGGGGGCAACCAGGCTGGCCGCGGCCGGTGCGCGGGCAAGCGGAGCCGGATTGGTGCGTATCAGTGCCGGAGAGGGCGCAGCGGCCTACCGGCTTGGTGCGCCCGGTCTGGTAATTGATGACGGGCCGCTGAAAACACTGCTTGAAGACGAGCGTCGCAGGGTCTGGCTCTGCGGGCCAGGCCTGACCGAGCCAGAAGTCGCTGCGAGTCTGCCGCTTCTTCTTGCATCGGAACGCATTGTTCTGGCCGATGCTGGCGCTCTGGGCTGGGCGGGAAGTGAGCCGGAAAAGCTCCATGGCGTTTCTGTCATTACGCCCCATATCGGAGAATTTACCAGACTTTTTGGTGCGCCGGGGGACGATCTCGTTGGTGCGGCGCAAAAGGCGGCGCGGCGTATCGGGGCGGTAGTCGTGCTCAAGGGTGCCGTCAGCGTGATTGCATCACCCGACGGGCGGGTTGCCCTCAATGACCATGCGAGCCCGGCTCTGGCAACAGCCGGTTCGGGCGATACGCTGGCGGGCGTGATTTCGACGATGCTTGCTGCCGGTATGATCCCTTGGGAAGCCGCCTGCGCCGGTGTGTGGCTGCATGGTGAGGCTGGGATGCGCGCTGGAAACTGGCCGATTGTCGAGGCACTTGATGCCCATCTGGGCGATGCGCGCGCCAAGGCGATCGCACTGGCTTGTGAAATCTGAAATTGTGCTGTAAAGCGGCGCGCTTGACGGCCCGGTCTTCGGCTGGGCTGCGTGTGCGGGCGTGGTGGAATTGGTAGACACGCCAGATTTAGGTTCTGGTGGCGCAAGTCGTGGGGGTTCAAGTCCCTCCGCCCGTACCAAAATATTTTCTCCTTAGTCGGGGCTTCCTGCCTTGCCTGTGCTGCGATGAAGCCGGGTGCAGGGCCCCGATGGCAACCCGGTCAATAGAGGATCGCCTGACAGATGCAGGTTACCCAAACGCAATCCGAAGGTCTGAAGCGCGGCTTTACCGTCACTGTGCCGGCTGGCGATCTGGAGGCGCGACGCGCCGCTCGTCTCGCCGAGCTCGGCCGCACGATCAATCTGCCTGGCTTCCGTCCCGGCAAGGTGCCCGCATCGCTCGTCAAGCAGCGCTATGGCGCCGCCCTGAATGGCGAGATCCTCGAGCAGGTCGTCAACGAGACCACCACCAAGGTGCTGGAAGACAACAAGCTGCGCCCGGCCGTTCAGCCGAAGGTCGAGCTGGTTTCCGGCGGTGAAGGTGAAGGCGATCTCGAGTTCAAGATCGAACTCGAAGTTCTTCCCGAGATCGCTGTTCCTGACCTTTCCGGTCTTGAGCTGACCCGTCTGACGGCAAAGCCCGCCGATGAGACCATCGACAAGGCTCTGGCCGAGCTGGCCAAGCGCCAGCGCAGCTTCGAGACGATCGAAGAAGACCGCGCTGCCCGTTCGGGTGACGTCGTCAACTGCGATTTCGTCGGCAAGCTCGATGGCACGCCTTTCGATGGTGGCACGGCGCAGGACGTCAATGTCGAGATCGGTGGCGACGGTTTCATCCCCGGTTTCGCAGAGCAGCTCGAAGGCATGAAGGCTGGCGAAGAGAAGGTGATTACCGTCACGTTCCCCGCCGAGTATCAGGCCAAGGAACTGGCCGGCAAGGAAGCGACGTTCGACATCAAGGCGAATGCGCTCAAGACCCCGGTCGACCCGACGCTTGACGATGAGCTGGCCAAGAAGATCGGCTTCGAGAACATCGCTCAGGTTCGTGACATCATCGTCAAGCAGGCAGAAGGCGAATACAGCCAGCTGTCGCGCCTGCGCATCAAGCGCGAGCTGCTCGACGCCCTGTCTGACAAGACGGATTTCGAAGCTCCCGAGAGCATGGTCGAGAGCGAATTCGGCCAGATCTGGCAGCGCGTCGAACAGGACCGCGCTTCGGGTGAGATGGACGAGGAAGACGCGGGCAAGGACGAAGACACCCTGCGCGCCGATTATCGCAAGATCGCCGAACGTCGCGTGAAGCTTGGCCTTCTGCTGGCCGAAATCGGCCGTACGAAGGAAATTACGGTTTCCCGTGAGGAGCTGATGCAGGCCGTCCGTCAGGAAGCCATGCGCTATCCGGGTCAGGAACAGGCCGTGTTCGAGTTCTTCAGCAAGAACCCGCAGGCAGCCGATGGTCTTCGTGGCCCGATTCTAGAGAACAAGGTCGTCGATTATCTGATCGAGCTGGCCAAGGTCACCGACAAGGAAGTGACGCCGGAAGAGCTCGCAGAGATCCCGCCGGCCGACCTCTGATCGTCTGATTCGCACCGCGACTCATGGAGTCCGTTCGTTTTTTGACGGACGGGCTCTAGGCGTTCATGGTGGCCATACCAAGATGGAAGAAGTCACACACCGGCCCGTTGAGGGCCGGTGGCAGTTAGGAACGGAAATGGCCATGAGGGATCGCGATCCTGTCGAGATCTTCAACAACGCGCTCGTACCGATGGTCGTCGAGCAGACGTCACGCGGTGAACGCGCTTTCGATATCTATTCCCGTCTCCTTCAGGAGCGGATCATTTTCCTGACAGGCCCGGTCTATGACCAGGTGGCCGCGGTCATCTCGGCGCAGCTTCTCTATCTGGAGAGCGTCAACCCGAGCAAGGAAATCTCTTTCTACATCAATAGCCCCGGCGGCGTCGTTTCGGCTGGTCTCGCGATGTACGATACCATGCAGTATATCCGCTGCCCGGTCAGCACCGTCTGCATCGGTCAGGCAGCCTCCATGGGGTCGCTGCTTCTCGCTGCTGGCGAAAAGGGGCGTCGCTTCTGTCTGCCGAATGCACGCGTGATGGTGCATCAGCCTTCGGGCGGCGCTCAGGGGCAGGCTTCGGATATCGAAATCCAGGCACGCGAGATTCTCGAAATCCGCAAGCGCCTGAACGAGATCTACCGCAATCACACGGGGCGTACGCTTGAGGAAATCGAGCAGAAGCTCGAGCGCGACAGCTATCTCTCGGCTGACGAAGCCAAGGAGTTCGGCCTGATCGACGAAGTCGTCCAGGCACGTCCCAAGAGCATTTCCGAGCAGGGCTGAGCCTGCTCCCGGTTGTGAGGTCCGGCCCTCTCGCCGGACCTTCAGCGGGGCTGCGACAGGCGGCCTCGTGCCCGGGGCTTGGTCGCCCCGTTACAGCCTCAGACCGGAGGGGCTTGCCGGGCTCTCATCGCCTGGCCTAAGTTTGGAGTTCCCCCTGTCGCGTTCCAGTCTCATGGCCGGGCCGATCGGGGAGGAGGAGCAGCGATGAATAATAAGACCGGCGATTCGAAAAACACCCTGTATTGCTCGTTCTGCGGCAAGTCGCAGCACGAGGTGCGCAAGCTCATTGCCGGTCCAACCGTCTTCATCTGCGATGAATGCGTCGAGCTGTGCATGGATATCATCCGCGAAGAGCACAAGACGCATCTTGTGAAGTCGCGTGACGGGGTGCCGACTCCCAAGGAAATCTGCAAGGTTCTCGATGATTACGTGATTGGCCAGTTCATCGCCAAGCGCGCCCTCTCGGTGGCCGTGCACAACCACTACAAGCGTCTGGCACATTCCCAGAAGAGCAACGATATCGAGATTGCAAAGTCCAATATCATGCTCATCGGGCCGACGGGCACAGGCAAGACGCTGCTTGCCCAGACGCTGGCGCGTATCCTCGATGTGCCCTTCACGATGGCCGATGCCACAACCCTGACCGAAGCCGGTTATGTGGGTGAAGACGTCGAGAACATCATTCTCAAGCTGCTTCAGGCTGCTGATTACAATGTCGAGCGCGCCCAGCGCGGCATTGTCTATATCGATGAGATCGACAAGATTTCGCGCAAATCCGACAATCCGTCGATCACGCGCGATGTCAGCGGTGAGGGCGTACAGCAGGCATTGCTGAAGCTGATGGAAGGCACGGTTGCATCTGTTCCGCCCCAGGGCGGGCGCAAACATCCGCAGCAGGAGTTCCTGCAGGTCGACACGACGAACATGCTGTTCATTTGCGGTGGCGCCTTTGCCGGTCTCGACAAGATCATCTCGGCACGCGGCAAGGGCTCGGGCATTGGCTTTGGCGCCGATGTGCAGAACCCTGATGACCGTCGTCTCGGCGCCGTCCTGCACGATGTCGAGCCGGAAGATCTGCTGAAATTCGGGCTCATCCCCGAGTTCATCGGTCGTCTGCCGGTCGTTGCCACGCTTGAGGATCTGGATGAGGAGACGCTGGTCGCCATTCTCTCCAAGCCCAAGAACGCCCTCGTGAAGCAGTATCAGCGTCTGTTCCAGATGGAAGGCGTTGCACTGACGTTTACCGATGACGCGCTCACCCAGATCGCCCAGCGTGCCATCGCCCGCAAGACAGGCGCTCGTGGTCTGCGCTCGATCATGGAGGCCATTCTGCTTGGCACGATGTTCGATCTGCCCGGTCTCGACGGGGTCGAAGAGGTCGTGATCAACAAGGATGTCGCCGAGAACCGCGCGGCGCCTGTCTATGTCTACGGCAAAGGCAAGGCCGAAGAACCCGCCGAGCAATCTGCCTGAGGGACACCCTAAATTCGGAGGACCGGCTTGCTGCCCCGGTCCTTCGTTATCATATGAAAAGAACTTGCCTTTTCGGCAGTCAAGACGCGGCGTCGTTCACGCCAAATTTCGGGTGACATTGCCGAGATCGTCCTCAAGGAGATCAGAGTTTCATGAGTGAAAAAAAGAGGAAGACTGCGGCGAGCAAGCTCAACACCGCAGCCAAGGCAGAAGCAGCCAAGGCAAAGCCGGTCGAGACAATTGCTGTCCTGCCGCTGCGCGATATCGTCGTCTTCCCGCATATGATCGTGCCGCTCTTTGTCGGTCGCGAAAAATCCGTTCGTGCCTTGGAAGCTGTCACGCGTGACAACAAGCAGATCCTGCTTGTTGCCCAGAAGAACGCTTCGCAGGATGATCCGCCGGCAGAGGATATCTACCGTTTCGGCACGATCTCCACGATCCTGCAGCTGCTCAAGCTGCCTGACGGCACCGTCAAGGTGCTGGTCGAGGGCATTCGTCGCGCGCGCATCAAGGAATTCCACGATATCGACGGCCATTTCGAGGCCGAGATCGAGGAAGTGGCTGACGCACCGGAAACCGGGAGCGAGGTCGAGGCCCTCGGCCGCACGGCGATTTCTCAGTTCGAGCAGTATATCAAGCTCAACAAGAAGATTGCGCCTGAAGTCATGGTGTCTCTCAACCAGATCGAGGATCTCTCGAAACTGGCAGACACCATTGCGAGCCATCTGAACCTCAAGATCGCTGAAAAGCAGGATATCCTTGAAGGCGGTTCTGTCAGCCATCGTCTGGAGCAGGTCTTTGCCCATATGGAGCAGGAGATCGGCGTTCTTCAGGTCGAGAAGAAGATCCGTAACCGCGTCAAGCGGCAGATGGAAAAGACCCAGCGCGAATATTACCTTAACGAGCAGCTCAAGGCGATCCAGAAGGAGCTCGGTGAAGGTGAGGACGGCCGTGACGAGACAGCTGAAATCGAAGAGCGGATCGTCAAGACCAAGCTGAGCAAGGAAGCGCGCGAGAAGGCCATGGGCGAGCTGCGCAAGCTGCGCGGCATGAGCCCGATGTCGGCTGAATCTACCGTTGTACGGAATTATCTCGACTGGATCCTGAGCATTCCCTGGAAGAAGCGCTCGAAAGTGTCGCGTGATTTCACGGCAGCGGAAGAAGTGCTTGAATCCGAGCATTACGGTCTTGAGAAGGTCAAGGAACGCATCCTTGAATATCTGGCCGTGCAGACGCGTTCCCAGAAGCTGAAGGGGCCGATCCTGTGCCTCGTTGGCCCGCCGGGTGTCGGCAAGACCTCACTGGCGCGTTCGATCGCCAAGGCGACAGGGCGCCAGTACGTGCGCATGTCGCTGGGTGGTGTGCATGATGAGTCCGAAATTCGCGGGCATCGTCGCACCTATATCGGCTCGATGCCGGGCAAGATCGTTCAGGGCATGAAGAAGGCCAAGACGTCCAACCCGCTCTTCCTGCTCGATGAGATCGACAAGCTCGGTTCTGACTGGCGCGGTGATCCGTCTTCGGCGCTTCTTGAGGTGCTGGATCCGGAGCAGAACAGCACGTTCAACGATCATTATCTCGAAGTCGATTATGATCTTTCGGACGTGATGTTCGTGACCACGGCGAACAGCCTGAACATGCCCCAGCCTTTGCTGGACCGTATGGAGATCATCCGTCTGTCGGGTTACACCGAGGATGAGAAGGTCGAGATTGCCCGTCGCCATCTGGTGGGCAAGCAGGCCGAGGCACATAACCTCAAACCGCATGAATGGTCGATCAGCGATGCAGCCCTGCGCAGCCTGATCCAGCATTACACGCGTGAAGCCGGTGTACGTAGCCTCGAGCGTGAGATCGCCAAGATTGCCCGTCGTGTCGTCAAGCGTCTCGTGACCTCTTCGGTCGAGACGATTGCCATCACGCCGGAAAATCTCGATGAGTTCTCCGGTGTGCGTCGCTTCAAGCATGGCGAGACGGAAACCGAAGATCTCGTTGGCATGGTCTCCGGTCTGGCATGGACGGAAGTCGGTGGCGAGATTCTGACCATCGAAAGCGTGATGCTGCCAGGCAAGGGCCATGTGAAGGCGACCGGCAAGCTGGGTGAGGTGATGCAGGAAAGCGTCTCTGCCGCGGTTTCCTATGTTCGCTCGCGTGCGCAGTCTTTCGGCATCAAGCCCTCGATTTTCGAAAAGCGTGACATCCACGTGCATGTGCCCGAGGGTGCAACGCCAAAGGACGGGCCGTCTGCCGGTGTTGCCATGGCGACCTCGATCGTGAGCGTGATGACCGGTATTCCCATTCGCCGCGATGTGGCCATGACCGGTGAAATCACGCTTCGTGGTCGTGTGCTCGAGATTGGTGGTCTTAAAGAGAAGCTGCTTGCGGCAACCCGTGCCGGTATCGCAACGGTCTTCATCCCGAAAGACAATGAGAAGGATCTCGCCGAGATTCCGAACAACGTCAAAGAGGCGCTGACGATCATTCCCGTTTCCCATGTCGATCAGGTTCTTGAGGCAGCGCTTGTGCGTCCGCCCGAGGCGATTGAATGGGACGAGGAAGAAGACGTACCGGCAGGGCGCGCTGCCGAGGTGCTGTCGAGCCAGTTGCCGCACTGACGCTGCCAGGGTGCTGTCCACGGGGAGGCGAGGGGCATCAGGCGGGTTAAGCCTGTTACCCTCTGCCTTCAGGGTCCAAATGTGGACCTTGCTCGCTGAGGGATATGACTACCTGTTTTCTGCAATGCATGATGGTCGCCTCGAAAGGGGCGGCCATTTTGCTTTGCATGGCAGGAAAGACGCAGCTTTGACTAAAGCGTTAAACAGCGTCGTCCCGTGGCGCTCTGCGCGGTTGACGTAACAGAAAACGCCTTCATAGTGCCCTGCAAGACATGCCGAGCGACCCATAAAGGGTCGGATTTTCAGGAATTCTATAAGGGAACGAGATGGAAAAGCCGCTGAACAAACAGGAGCTCATCGCAGCGGTCGCCGAGAAGACCGATCTGCCTAAAGCCAAGGCAGGTGATGTGGTAGAGGCGCTTTTCGCCAGTATCGAAGAAGCTCTGGCGCGCAAGCAGGAGGTGCGTCTGGTCGGGTTTGGCTCTTTCGCTACCGCCACGCGCAAGGCCGCCAAGGGGCGCAATCCGCGCACGGGAGAGGAAATCGACATACCGGCATCGGTTTCTGTCCGTTTCCGTCCCGGCAAGGGCTTGAAGGATGCCGTAAGTTAACGTATCCCCAGTTTCACGACAGGCAGCGATTCGACGCTTCCTGTCCTGAGGGCGATTAGCTCAGCGGTAGAGCGTCTCGTTTACACCGAGAGGGTCGGCGGTTCAATCCCGTCATCGCCCACCATTCCTCAGCATCTGGAAGAGTCATGAGCTTCCCCTGGTCCCTGACGTGTTACGAAACGCTCGGGTCGACCTCCGATTTCTGTAAGCAGCAAGCCGACCAAGGCGCCCCGAACGGTATGGCCGTTCTCGCGCATCTCCAGACAGCCGGGCGGGGTACGCGTGGTCGTGTCTGGACAGCGCCCCAGGGCAATCTGTCTTTCTCCTTCCTGCTACGGCATGAGCGCGTAGAGGCCCTGATTCTGGCCATGCCGTTTCTTGTGGCTGTAGCGGTGCATGAGGCGCTCTCCTTTTGGCTCCCTGATTCGGGGCTGCGGCTCAAATGGCCCAATGACGTTGTTTGCGGGGGCGCCAAGCTCTGCGGCGTACTGATCGAGCGCGGCGGCACGCCTCACGCTCCCTGGATCGTCACCGGTATAGGGGTCAACCTGCGTACCGCCCCCCTGATCGAGGGACGAAAGACCGTCTCGGCTGCGGCGCTGGGCGCGCAGATTGGGGTGGAGGATCTTGCAAGGCGTATTCTCGAGCAGTTCGGTCTCTGGCTCGACCGCTGGGAGCGTGGGGGCTTCGAGCCGATCCGCATCGCCTGGCTCGATCGGGCACACGAGCCAGGCTCGCGGCTTGCGGTTCAGAGGGGGGCTGATTATATAGAGGGTTTCTTCGCAGGTCTCGACGTGGGCGGTCGACTGCTACTTCAAACCGTTCAGGGCGAGATTCAGACGTTCGCGGCGGGGGATATTCTACTGCTTGGGTGAAGGACGGTCTGTGCTCCTCGTTGTCGACGCCGGTAATACCAATATCGTTTTTGCCGTGCATGATGGCAGGGAATGGCGCGGCACCTGGCGCATCTCAACCAATGACCAGCGCACTTCTGATGAATATGCCGTCTGGCTTCTGAGTCTGATCGAACGTTCCGGCCTGAATCCCCAGGCTATCTCACGGGCCATCATCGGCACGGTTGTGCCAGCCGCGCTCTATCATCTGCGCCGCCTGTGTCGCGAATGGCTGGATCTCGAACCCCTTATTGCCAATACAGCCCTCGACTGGGGCTATCCGCTGAAGGTCGATACACCTTCGGAGGTCGGGGTTGATCGTCGCCTCAACGGGCTTGCAGCGCAGCATTTCTATGGTGGCCCGCTGGTCGTCGTCGATTTTGGCACGGCCACGACATTCGACGTTGTGGATGAGGAAGGGGCATTCTGTGGTGGGGCGATCGCGCCGGGTGTCAACCTGTCGCTCGAGGCGCTGCACCAGGCTGCGGCACGTCTGCCTCGCATCAGTGTCGGTCGGCCATCATCTGCCATCGGTCGCAGCACGAGTGTGGCCATGAGGTCCGGACTTTTCTGGGGTTATGTCGGTCTGGTCGAAGGGATCGTCTCGCGCATCGCGCTTGAGATGGCCACCCCGATCAAGGTGATCGCCACGGGCGGTCTGGCCCCGCTTTTTTCTGAGGGAACGAACCTGTTCCAGCATGTTGCTCCAACACTCACACTCGACGGATTGCGCCTTCTGGCTGCGCGCAATTCGACGGGTGAATTTATTCCGGCACCAGGATGAAGGTGTGTTTCTTCTATTTGTTTCTAGGAATTTTGAATGTCAGTGACTGAAAAGGGTCTCGCATTCCTGCCATTGGGCGGGACCGGCGAGATCGGTATGAATTTCAATCTCTACTGCCTTGACGGCAAGTGGCTGGCCATTGATTGCGGTATTGGTTTTTCGGGCAATGATACCCCCGAAGCCGAAATCCTTATGCCCGACCCGCTCTTCATCGCAGAGCGCCACAAGAGCCTGTGCGGCCTTGTGATCACCCATGCGCATGAAGACCATCTGGGCGCTGTTGCCCATCTCTGGCCCCAGCTGCGCTGCCCGATCTATGCGACGCCTTTTGCCGCCGCCGTGTTGCGACGCAAGCTGGGCGAGGCGCATCTTCTGCCGCAGGTGACCATCCACACCATACCGATGGGCTCGCGCTTCGAGGTCGGCCCGTTCGACCTGCAGTTCATCAACGTGACCCATTCCGTGCCCGAGGCGCAGTCTCTGGTGCTGCGCACGCCTTACGGCACAATCGTGCATACAGGGGACCTCAAGCTCGATCGTGAGCCTGTTGTCGGCCCGCTGACCGATCTCGATGCCTTCAAGGCCGTCGGTGACGAAGGCGTTCTGGCCATGGTGTGCGACAGTACCAACGTGTTCCGCGAGGGTATTTCGGGGACGGAAGGCCAGGTGCGCGATTCCATGGCGGGTCTGATCAAGACCCTTCATGGTCGCGTGGCGATCACCTGCTTTGCCTCGAACGTTGCGCGTGTCGAAAGCATTGCCCGTGCAGCCAAGGCGGCAGGCCGTCAGGTGATGGTTGTCGGGCGCTCATTGCGCAACCTCGAAGTGGCTGCGCGTGAATGCGGCTATCTGCAGGATATCCCGCCGTTCCTCGACGAGCGCGAAGCCAATTCGGTTCCTGATAACCGCTTGCTGATGATCATCACCGGCAGCCAGGGCGAGCCGCGTTCGGCGCTCTCGCGCATTGCCTCCGACGTTCATCCCAATATCTCCCTCGGTGAGGGCGATACGGTGATCTATTCGTCGCGCATGATCCCGGGTAACGAACAGGCTGTCATGGCGGTTCAGGACAATCTGACCCGTCGTGGTGCCACTGTGCTGACCGACAAGGATCATCTGGTGCATGTGTCGGGTCATGCGACCTCGGATGATCTGCGTCATCTCTACAGCCTTGTCCGCCCGAAGCTGAGCGTGCCGACACATGGTGAATGGCGTCATCTGACGGCCCATGCTGCTCTGGCTCGCGAGACAGGCGCGGAAGCGATCCTTCTCGAAGACGGCGATCTGCTGCGTCTCGGCCCCGACCACGCTGAAGTGGTCGATACGGCTCCTACAGGCCGTCTCGCGCTTGATGGCGGGCGTCTGCTGCCCATGACGGGCGGTGTTCTAGCAGCGCGTCGCAAGATGCTGTTCAACGGCATGGTACTGGCCAGTTTCGCGGTGGACGATGAGGGCTATGTAATCGGCATGCCCAAGATCAGCGCGCCGGGCCTGCTTGAGGCAGAAGACCCCGAGAGCACGCGCATCTCGGAAGAATTCGCAGATGCGATCGACGAGATTCCCGATGATCTGCGTCGTGACGATGCTGCTTTCCGCGATGCCGCCAAGACGGCGTTGCGTCGTGCGCTCGGACGCAAGCTGCAGAAGCGGCCGCTGGTCGATGTTCATCTGCTGCGGGTCTGATCCCGCAGCCAATACTCCTGAACGCGCCGTAAAAGGCGCGCGGTTTTTCTCCGGAATGGTCCAGCCTGATGCGTCTCTCCAGCGGTTTTCTGCCTACCCTCAAAGAAGTGCCTTCCGAGGCCCAGATTGCCTCGCATCGCCTGATGCTGCGCGCTGGCCTTGTGCGCCAGACATCGGCCGGCATCTATGCCTGGCTGCCAGCCGGGCTGCGGGTTCTGCGTAATATCGAGCAGATCGTGCGCGAAGAGCAGAACGCGATCGGTGCGCAGGAACTGCTGATGCCGACCGTGCAGTCTTCCGAGTTGTGGAAGCGTTCAGGCCGTTATGATGCCTATGGGCCGGAGATGCTGCGCATTCGCGATCGTCAGGATCGTGAACTGCTTTATGGGCCGACCAATGAGGAAATGATCACCGATCTTTTCGGCCAGGTGATTAAATCCTATCGTGAGTTGCCCCAGGCGCTCTACCATGTGCAGTGGAAATTCCGCGACGAACTGCGCCCGCGCTTTGGCGTGATGCGTGGTCGCGAATTCTTCATGAAGGACGCCTATTCCTTCGATGCGTCTTATGACGATGCCGTTGCGGCCTATCGTCGCATGATGCTGGCCTATCTGCGCACCTTCCAGCGTCTCGGCGTTCGCGCTGTGCCGATGAAGGCCGACACGGGCCCGATCGGTGGCGATCTGAGCCACGAATTCCTGGTGCTGGCCCCCACGGGCGAGAGCGGCGTGTTCTTCGATGCAGCGCTCGAGGAGCAGGACTGGCTGCACGAGGCGGTGGATATCGCCGATCACAAGAGCCTCGAGGCCTTCTTCAGCGGCGTGACGAAATTCTATGCCGCAACCGACGAAATGCATGACGAAAAGGCCTGGGAAGACGTGCCGGCTGATCGTCGTCGCGAGGGGCGTGGTATCGAGGTCGGACATATCTTCTATTTCGGCACGAAATATACGGAATCCATGGGGATTTCTGTGAGCGGCGCCGACGGCAACCAGTTCTTCCCGGAAATGGGTTCTTACGGCATTGGCGTGTCCCGCCTCGTTGGCGCGATTATCGAAGCCAGCCATGATGAGGCCGGTATCATCTGGCCTGACTCGGTGGCGCCTTTCCTTGCGGCCATTCTCAGCCTCAAGCCGGGTGACGAAGCGGTGGATGCGCTGTGCGAGAAGCTGTATGCGGCGGCTCCCGATGCGTTCCTTTATGATGACCGTGGCGAGCGTGCCGGTGTGAAATTCAACGATGCCGATCTGATGGGCCACCCCTGGCAGATGATCGTTGGCCCGCGCGGCGCGAAAGAAGGCAAGGTCGAACTCAAGCGCCGCGCCACGGGCGAGCGTTTCGAGCTTTCTGTCGACGAGGCGCTGGCCAAGGTGCTGGGCACTGACGCTTCCGGCAAGGGCGCTGCCTGATCATGTTCAATCGCTTCGAGCGCGTGGTGGCGGGGCGCTATCTGCGCGCCCGTCGCGGGGAACGTTTCGTTTCCATCATCGCCATTTTTTCGCTTATCGGTATCGCGCTCGGTGTCGCAACCCTGATTATTGTCATGGCGGTGATGAATGGTTTTCGCGCTGATCTGATGGGGCGCGTGCTCGGGCTTAATGGCGATCTGAACATCTTCAGCGCCGGTCACAGTATCAGCAATTATCAGGATGATGTCGTCGCCATCAAAGGCGTGAAGAACGTCACCCGTGTGACCCCGATGGCGGAAGGCACGGTGCTGATCGATGCTGGCAACTACTCGACAGGGGGTGTCGTGCGCGGCATTGCGCCGGATGATCTGCGTGATCTTCATGCGCTGAGCGATACCGTGGTTGAGGGCAAGCTGGCCGATTTCCAGGGTGACGATGCCATTGCCGTTGGCGCGACACTGGCAGCGCGGGCCGGGCTGAGCGTTGGCAGCAAGGTCACGCTGCTTTCGCCCAATGGGCGGGCGACGCCTTTTGGCACCATGCCGCGCATACGCGCCTATCATGTGGCGATGGTATTCGACGCTGGCGTCAATGATTACGATACGAGCGTCATTCTCATGCCGCTCGATTCAGCACAGCGTTTTCTCATGATGCCCGGTGCCGTGTCGCTCATTCAGGTGGCGACAAAAGACGCGCTGGAGGTGACACCGGTCACGCGTGCCATTGCCGAGCGACTGGATGACCCGAGACTGCGGGTCATGGACTGGACACAGAGCAACAATGCCTTTCTGGGCGCACTGACCGTGCAGCAGAACGTGATGTTCCTCATTCTTACGCTCATTATTCTTGTGGCAGCGTTCAACGTGATTTCGTCCATGATCATGATGGTCAAGGACAAGACACGCGATATCGCCGTGCTGCGAACGCTGGGGGCGAGCCGTGGGGCGATCATGCGCATCTTTCTGATGTGCGGTGCCTCCGTGGGCGTATCAGGCACGCTGATCGGCTTTGGCATCGGTGTGGTGTTCTGCCTCAATATCGAGCGTATCCAGCATGGTGTGGAGCATCTCACCCATACAAGCCTGTTCAATCCCGAGTTCTACTATCTCGAGCATCTGCCTGCGAAGCTGATCTGGTCTCAGGTTATCGAGGTGATGGTCATGGCGCTGGCGCTCTCCTTCCTTGCCACGCTGTATCCGTCATGGCGCGCGGCCAAAACCGACCCTATCGAGGCGCTGCGCCATGAGTGAAACACCGGTCCTCAGCCTTGAGGGCGTTACGAGGCGCTTTCGGTCGGGCGACGAAACACTCGAGATTCTCAAGGGAGCGAGCTTCGATCTCTATCCCGGTGAGATCGTGGCGCTGGTCGCGCCGAGTGGCACAGGCAAATCGACGCTTCTCCACATTGCGGGCCTGCTCGAATCCCCTCAGGAGGGCGCAGTCCGTGTCGCTGGGCGTGAGACACGCACGCTCAGCGATACTCTGCGGACGCAGATACGCCGGGACGAGATCGGCTTCGTCTATCAATTCCATCATCTTCTGGCCGAGTTTTCATCGCTGGAAAATGTGGTGCTGCCCCAGCATGTCGCAGGCGTGGCCCCTCGTGAGGCAAAGGCACGGGCGACCGATTTGCTGACCCGTTTTGGTCTGGCCCATCGTCTGCAAAATCTGCCCGGCAAGCTCTCGGGTGGTGAAAAGCAGCGCGTGGCGATCGCCCGCGCTCTGGCCAATCGCCCCAGACTGCTTCTGGCAGATGAGCCGACCGGCAATCTTGACGTGCATACGTCTGACGCCGTGTTTGACGAGTTGCTTCATGCCGTGCGTAGCGAGAATGTGGGCGCCCTGATCGCGACCCATAACGAGGAGCTCGCTTCGCGCATGGACCGTGTCGTCACCCTGCGGGACGGCCAGATCGTCGCGAAATAAAGAAAGGGATGAAGCCATGAGGCGGGTCTGATACATCCTGCCTCATGTCCCATGCCCGCTTTGTTCATCTTCGTAATCACTCCGCCTATTCGCTGAGCCAGGGGGCGATACGCATCCCCGATCTGGTGGCGCTGGCAGCCGAATCGGCCATGCCTGCGGTGGGACTGACCGATACGGGCAATCTGTTCGGTGCGCTGGAATTTTCCCAGTACTGCACGGCCAAAGGGGTGCAGCCAATCGTCGGCTGTCAGCTCGCCCTCCCATCACGCAGCGACAAGCCAGGCGCGCCGTCAGAGCCCATGGTGGCGCTGGCGCGCAACGAGGTCGGTCTTGCCAACCTGCAGTTCCTGTCCTCTGAAGGGTTTCTCAAAGGCGATCCGTCGGACCCGGCCATTCTGCTCGAGACGCTTTGCGCCCATTCTGACGGCTTGTTCCTTTTGACAGGTGGCACGCGCGGCCCGCTGTTCCGGCTGCTGGCCGAAGGGCAGGAAGATCAGGCAATGGCGTTGCTGCGTCGTTTGCAGGAAGGCTTTGGCGAGCACATGGCCGTCGAGCTGCACCGGCATGGTCTGCCAGAAGAAAAAGCCGTCGAGCCCGGGATGATCGCGGCCGCAGATCGTCTGGGCCTGCCACTTGTTGCCACCAATGAGTGCTTTTTCGCCAAGCCTTCCATGCATGAAGCCCATGATGCCCTGCTCTGTATTGCACAAGGCCGCACCATGGCCGAGCAGGAACGCTGGCGTGTTACGCCCGAGCACTGGTTCAAATCGCCCGACGCTATGCAGGCTCTTTTCGCCGATCTGCCAGAGGCCTGCGACAATACGCTCATGATCGCACAACGATGTGCGGTGAAGGTCTCGACACGCCCGCCGCTTCTGCCCGTCTGCCCCAAGGTCAATGAAGGCTCGACGGAAGAAGAGACGCTTCGGAGCATGTCTCAGGACGGGTTGAGACTGCGCCTCGAACGTATGGACGCCGATGAGGCGACACGCGCGCGCTATGAGGCGCGTCTCGAAATGGAGCTCGGCATCATCGCCCGTATGGGCTTCCCCGGTTACTTCCTGATCGTTGCGGATTTCATCCAGTGGGCCAAGGAGCATGATATCCCGGTAGGGCCGGGGCGTGGATCGGGTGCAGGCTCGCTTGTGGCCTGGGCATTGACCATTACCGATATCGACCCGCTGCCCTTCAATCTGCTGTTCGAGCGCTTCCTGAACCCGGAACGCGTCTCGATGCCTGACTTCGATATCGATTTCTGTCAGGACCGGCGCGATGAGGTGATCCGATACGTGCGCACCGAATATGGTGGCGAGCGCGTGGCGCAAATTATCACCTTCGGTAAGCTTCAGGCGCGTGCGGCGGTGCGCGATGTCGGGCGTGTGCTCGGCCTGCCTTTCGGCATGGTCAACCGCGTGGCGGAACTGATCCCGAATAACCCGGCCAAGCCTGTCACGCTCAAACAGGCGATCGATGGCGAGCCGCGCCTGCAGGAAATGCGCGAGAACGACGAGGCGCTGCGCCGCCTGATGGAAATCGCGTTGCAGCTCGAAGGGCTCTATCGCCACGCGTCAACTCACGCGGCAGGTGTGGTGATCGGCGATCGTGAACTGGTCGAGCTTGTGCCGCTCTATCGCGACCCCAAGAGCGATATGCTGGTCACGCAGTACAACATGAAATTTGTCGAGCAGGCCGGGCTGGTGAAGTTCGACTTCCTTGGCCTCACCACGCTCACCATTCTCAAGCGCGGCATCAATTTCATCGCGCAGCAGGGCATTGAGGTCGATCTGGCCACCCTGCCGCTGGACGACGCGCCCACCTATGACATGCTGGCCCGTGGCGATGCTGGCGGCGTGTTCCAGTTCGAAGGCGCAGGTATGCGCGACGTGCTCAAGCAGATGCGCCCGACGCGGCTTGAGGATCTGATTGCGGCGGTGGCGCTCTATCGTCCGGGGCCGATGGCCAATATTCCCGATTACTGCGCCCGCAAGCATGGCGCGGAGTGGGAGCCGCCTCACGAAGAGATCCGCGATATCCTGTCTGAGACCTATGGCATCATGGTCTATCAGGAGCAGGTCATGCAGATCGCGCAGAAGATGGCCGGGTATAGCCTCGGCGGCGCCGATCTGCTGCGTCGTGCCATGGGCAAGAAGATCCGCGCCGAGATGGACACGCAGCGCGAGATTTTCGTCAAGGGCGCAACCGGACGCGGGATCACGCCGGAAAAAGCGGCTGAAGTGTTCGACCTCATGGCCCGCTTCGCCGATTACGGGTTCAACAAATCCCACGCAGCCGCCTATGCTCTCGTGTCGTATCAGACGGCCTGGATGAAGGCGAACCATCCGGTGGCTTTCCTCGCCGGGTGTATGTCGCTGGCGCGAGAAAAGACTGACAAGCTGGCTTCGCTTTGTCAGGAAGCGCGCCGGATGAAAATCAAGGTGCTGCCTGTCGATATCAACCGCTCGAAAGCCGATTTCTCGCTCGAAAAGCAGGAGGATGGCAGCTGGGCCATTCGCTATGCACTGGCAGCGGTCAAGCGCGTTGGCTTCTCGGCCATGCAGGCGATCGTCGAGGCACGTGGCGACAAGCCGTTCATCAGCCTCGCCGATCTGGCCTCGCGTTGCGACGCGAAACAGCTCAACAAGATACAGATCGAAAATCTGGCCAAGGCGGGGGCATTCGACTCACTCGACAAGCCGCGTCATATCGTTTTTGCCAGCTCGGAAATCATCATGCGCCGCGCGCAATCGGAAGCGCAGGAGGCCGCTTCGGGCCAGATCGGTCTGTTTGGCGCAGCAGCCGAACCGGAAGAGCTTCGCCTTGCCGATGCGCCCTACTGGCCCGAATTCGAGCGTCTGGCGGCTGAGGCAGAAGCGATCGGCTTTCACATGTCGGCTCATCCGCTCGACGCCTATCGTTCGGTTCTCAAGCGCGCCAATGTGCTGACGTCGCAGAACCTCATGACGGCTGCCGAGAACGGGTCTTATCGCGTGCGTATTGCGGGATGCGTCGTCGACAAGAAGGAACGTCCGACCAAGAGCGGCAGCAAGATGGCCTGGGTGCGCCTTTCTGATGCGACGGGCGGCTGCGAGGTCACGCTCTTCTCTGAAGTGCTGTCGCGCTGCCGCGATCTGCTCGTGGCGGGTCAGGCCGTAATGGTAACCGCTGATCTCAAACTGGAAGGTGACGCGCTGCGCATCACGGCGACCGACGTGACAGATCTGGAAAAGGCGGCGGCTCAGGAAAGCTCTGAAATGCGCGTCTGGATAAGCGAGACCTCAGCCGTGACGAAAGTGCGCGATCTCCTGGGCAGCAAGGGCAGGGGACGCGGCAAGATTATTCTGGTACCGGCCGTCGACGACACCAAGGCCGTCGAAGTGACGCTCAGCGGTCATTTCCCGGTAACGCCGCGTCTTGGCGAGCAATTGCGGACGATTCAGGGGGTGTCACGCATCGATCATCTCTGACCTCGTCGCACCGCCTCGCTGTGTCGGCGTTTCGGACCATTACGCCGAGCTCTTTGCATTCAGGCACTAGCTCATCCCCCGCGTTTCGCCGCGAGGCCCCGTTTACGCGCAAGTTTCAGAAGACGAATCTGAAGCCCGAATATCAGCGCCGCCGAGATGGGACGTAACAGTGCTGCCTCTGTGATCATCACCGAGGCAAGCTTAAGTATCTGCACGGCGCGCCCCGTGACGCGTCTCGATATCAGCGTATGCCAGAAGGCACGCTTCATGGCGTCGGGTCGCGTATCGGCCAACTCGTTTTTTCGTGCATCGTAGGAGAGGACCGGGCTGCTGAGACCATCGCGCGCAGCGGGCCGATTCTCGCGCATCCCTATACGGAATTCTGGGTAGAGCGGTTTGACGTCAAGCCATCGAGTTATGGGTTGCCGGGAGCGAGGCGATGATGGGAAGGTCGGGCGTGATCGTGTCGGTATCATGCGGAGTGGAATCCCTTGGGTGAGCAGCAGATCTGCTCAGTTTTCTCGAACATTGCGCAGGAGGGCGACGGCCCTGAGCACAGCGCGTCCGAATGTCTCGTTTGCGGTGGCGCACCATGTGGCTACCAGCCCGTACTCGGCTCCAGACGTTACCATGATGGCGTTTGGAGAAGCCGAGAGAAGAGGTATCCGTTTTCGCTCATGGAACATGGCTTCAGAAGGCGAGGGAACAGAGAGCGCCAGACGCTGCTGGGAGGAGAGGTGGCAAGTGCCTGTCGTTTTCAGAACCATGCGGTGCGGCGGAATTATGCTTACTTGCATCATCGCAGTCTTGCCTCGTGGCCGGGGCTGACGACAATTGCGTCGTCAGGATGACCGGCTCTGAGGAACCTAGTTTCTGGACATTGCAGGAGTCTGACGGCGAGACCTTATAGAAGGGATTTTCTTCCTCCCATGTCATATCATCATCTGGGCGAAATGGACGGGTCTACGGGAAGGACCACTTTGAAACTTGCGCCACCCCCCGGTGTCTGGTCGATCTGTATGCTACCGCCATGAAGCGTCACGATGTCCCTCGCAGCAGCGAGGCCCAGACCAGTCCCTGGCTCGTGATGGTCCTTTCGCCAGAACGGCTCGAACACATGCTGACGATCTTCCTCGGCAATCCCCGCCCCATGATCGGAAACCGCGATGGTGATATGCGTAGGTGCAGCGTCCAGCTTCACAAAGATCGTCCCTCCCTCGGGTTCGGCCTTCGTCGCGTTGTCGATCAGATTCGTCAGAAGGCTACCAAGCGCCTGCCGATCACCAGTGATCTCACATTTCGGAACACTGCACTGCAGGTCGATCGATCGGCGGCTGCGCAGAACATAAGGTGCGCAATCCGCCAGCACGCCCTGTAAGAGGTCCACGATGTCGAGGGGCGTGAAAGAGGTCGTCTGTTGCCGGTCCAGACGGGCGATGATCAGGAGCTGATCGACCAGACGGCGCAGCCGATGCACATCGCGCCCCAGACTCATCCGGCTCTCGCTATCGAGCCTGATCTGGTCGATGCGTGCCTGGAGTATGGCAACGGGAGTACGCAGTTCATGAGCGGCATTGGCCATGAAGAAATGCTGCTGCTGCCAGCCGACAGCAATACGCGCGAGAGCAGCATTGATTGCCTCGACGGCGGGACGAAGCTCATTGGGCAATCCGTCTGTCGGAAGCGGATGATCGATATTATGAAGATCGATCGAGGCCGCAGCGCGTTTGACAAGGCTGAGCGGGCGCAGAGCCCAGATGATCAGAAGGGGAAGTGAGATGAAGACCCCGATCATCAGCGGGCTGTAAACAAGAACGAGAGGCTTGAATAACTCGAAAAAGCTTGGGATGTCCGCGATCCCGAACGCCTCTCCTGTCACTGCAATAAAGAGCTTGCCGAAACGGGTTTCGAGCGTGTCGAAATAGATCGGCCCCTTGCCGGGCCGCCTCGTATCAAAGCCTTCGGAGTCTTCCAGTCGCACGGGGGCAATTTGCTTCAGCAGGTCGCTGAGATATTTGTTCGAGCCACGGGCGATCTGCCCGTCAGCGCCTGCAATTGCGTAGATCAGTTCAGGCCGGGTGGCGGCATATCGGCGCAGGGCCGGTGTGGGGGCGATGACCAGCGCACCCGAGGCGTCAGCGGTGAGCGAGTCCTCGATAAGGTCTTGGGTCGTGATATCCGCGATGTCGGTATAGCTCGTATCTGGTATAAGAAACGGGTGCAGAAAGACCACGAAGAGCACACAGACGAGCTGAATGCCGAGCAGCAGGGCCGTCATGCGTATCCGCAAAGAGGTGAAACGGGGAATCCACATTCAGCACTGGTCCAGAAGATAGCCGACCCCGCGGATCGGATGAATTACAATACCCGCCTTGAAAGCGGTAAGTCGGACGCGCAGACGTGAGATATGCGCATCCAGCGTGTTGGACTGGATCTCATCGTCGAATCCATAGACTTCCTCGATCAGAGTCTCGCGCCTGACGACCCTGCCGGCGCGCCGTATCAGTGTCTCGAGGACAGCAAGCTCGCGCCGTTTGAACAGCACCGGGGTTCCATCGATCGTGACTTCTCGCGTCGAGGGGTGGAAACCAAGACGGCCGCAGATCATGGGCGGCGTGTCTTCAGCGCCGGGGCGACGCAGCGCGGCCCTTGCCCGCGCAAGAAGCTCCGCCATGTCAAATGGTTTGGCGAGATAGTCATCCGCTCCTTCATTCAAGCCCTGAACCCTGTCCGGCACGGCGTCCAGTGCGGAGAGGACGATGATGGGCGCACCGGGCTGCGCAGTGCGTAAACTCCGGATAAGGCTGAGGCCGTCCCCATCGGGGAGCCGGCGGTCAAGGATGATGAGCGCATAGGAGGCGAGGGCCGCCATTTCCCGTGCATCGGCGAGCGCGCGCGCGGAATCGATCGCGAATCCTGCGTCCTGGACGCTTCTGGTAATCAGCACCGCCATATCCAGTTCGTCTTCAATCAACAGGATCCGCATCGACGTAATTCCGAAAATGGGTGCCGCCGGGGCCACCCAGGTCAAAAGGTATGGCGCGGGTGTGAGGGACCCTGTGCGCGGCGGAGCGCTTAGCAGGGCAACATTGCGTGAACATGACACGTCCGGTGTGCACGCACAGGATTTTTCTTTCGAAATTGCATCGAATCAGCGGGTCCGGTTCACTTTTGCAAAAGGCTGCGGCCTGATGCGCGCGCTTGGGGCTCACGGTCCAGGCAAGGGAGGGCGCCAGTCAAAGCATCCGGCGATGCGCTGCGGCGCGCAAATAGCGTCGCTCCCTGACATCGTTCCAGGGCGGGATGCATGTTTCCTCTGCGATTGGGTGCTTCGTCCTTGCCTTTTGGGGCAAAAAAGGCGATACCGCGCCCGTCTAACTTCTCTGGCGGCTCCGCTGTCGGGGAGAAGGGCAATTCGCACGTATGACGACAGACTATCTGGTGTCGGCCTGCAAGGCTGGCGAAGTCATACGGAGGCACAACCAGAAGAACAGGAATTTGCATCATGGCGATGCCCGAATTCACCATGCGTCAGCTGCTCGAAGCCGGCGTTCACTTTGGTCACCACACGCGTCGCTGGAACCCGGCGATGGCACCCTATCTCTTCGGTGTCCGCAACCAGGTTCACATCATCGACCTGCAGCAGACCGTTCCCCTGCTCGACCGCGCCCTCCAGGCCGTTCGCAACACGGTTGCCGGTGGCGGTCGCGTGCTGTTCGTCGGCACGAAGCGCGCTGCAGCCGAGCACGTTGCTGAAGCAGCAACCCGTTGCGGCCAGTACTACGTCAACCATCGCTGGCTCGGCGGCATGCTGACCAACTGGAAGACCATCACCGGTTCGATCAAGCGTCTGCGCCAGATCGACGAGATGCTCTCCGGCGACACGCATGGTCTGACGAAGAAGGAAATTCTCGACATCACCCGTGACCGCGAGAAGCTCGAGCGTTCGCTCGGCGGCATCAAGGAAATGGGCGGCCTGCCCGACATCCTGTTCGTGATCGACACGAACAAGGAAAAGCTGGCTGTTGAAGAAGCCAACAAGCTCGGCATTCCGGTCATTGCTGTTCTCGACAGCAACTCCAACCCGGCTGGCGTGACCTACCCGATCCCGGGCAATGACGACGCTATCCGCGCCATCACCACCTATTGCGACCTCGTGGCGCAGTCGGTTCTGGACGGCATCTCGGCTGAAATGGCTGCTTCGGGCGTTGATTTCGGCGCTTCTGAAGAACTGCCGGTCGAGACGGTTGTTGAGGAAACGACGGCAGAAGCTCCGGCTGAAGCCTGATCTGCCTGTGGAGAGCTTTCGGGCTCTCCCGGCATCTGACTATTTTGGGCGTGCCCGGCTGAAAGGCTGTGGCGCGCCGTTTCATTCCTGAAGGAGTATGGAACATGGCGGAAATCACTGCTGCCCTCGTTCGTGACCTGCGCGAAAAGACCGGCGCCGGCATGATGGACTGCAAGAAGGCCCTCACCGAAGCTGCTGGCGACATGGATGCCGCCATCGACTGGCTGCGCGCCAAGGGGCTGTCGCAGGCTGCAAAGAAGTCTGGCCGCACGACGGCAGAAGGCCTCGTGGCCGTCGCTTCCGGCAAGAACAAGGCCGCTATGGTCGAAGTCAATGCCGAGACCGATTTCGTGGGCCGCAACGAAGCGTTCCAGGCATTTGTCGAGGCCGTGGCTCATGCTGCGCTCGAAGCCGGTGACGATCTCGACACCCTTTCGCAGGCAAAGCTGGCCACTGGCCGCACGGTCGCAGAAGAGCTGACCCACCTGATCGCCACGATCGGTGAGAACATGTCGCTGCGTCGCGCCAAGGTGCTGACCGTTCCTTCGGGCATCGTCGCTTCCTACGTCCACAGCGCGCTGCGTCCGGGCGTTGGCAAGATCGGCGTTCTGGCAGCTGTCGAAGCACCGTCGGAATCCGAAGCCCTGCTGACGCTGGGTCGTCAGATCGGCATGCATGTCGCGGCAACCCGTCCGGCAGCTCTCGAAGTGGCCAGCGTCGATCCGGAAGCTCTGGAGCGTGAGCGCCAGGTTCTGATCGAGCAGGCTCGTGAATCCGGCAAGCCGGAAGCCATCATCGAGAAGATGATCGAAGGCCGCATTCGCAAGTTCTATGAAGAAGTCGTTCTTCTGGAGCAGGTCTGGGTGCATGACGGCGAGACGCGCGTTGCCAAGGTTGTCGAGAAGGCCGGTGCCAAGCTCGTTGCTTTCGAGCGCTTCCAGCTCGGTGAAGGCATCGAGAAGGAAACCAGCGACTTCGCCGCTGAAGTGGCCGCTGCTGCTGGCGTCTGATCGTCTGATCAGGCCTCAAATCGGGCGCGGCGCATGAATTTCGAATGCGCCGCGATCGTCCTCTCTGCCCGCCGCTACGGCGAGGGCGGGGCGGTGGTCCATCTCTTCACCGAAGAGTATGGCCGCATTGCCGGTCTGGTGCGTGGCGGTTCGTCACGGCGTCAGGCCGCGCTCTGGCAACCGGGCAATCTCATTCTGGCCCGTTATGCCTCACGCCTGTCTGACCAGCTTGGTCAGTTGACTGGCGAAATGGTGCAGGAAACAGCCGTCAGGCTTCTTGACCGCCCCTTGCAGCTTGCCCTCGTTCAGGCCGCTGCCGAACTGACCGATTCCGCCTTGCCGGATCGCGAACCCCATCCTGATTTCTTTCTGCGGACGATACGCGACCTGACCGCCTTCTGCGTGCTGGCCGACCCGGCGCCGGTAATCGATTACGTCCGTTGGGAGACGGCGCTTCTTGCCACGCTCGGTTATGGTCTGACGCTCGTTTCCTGCGCAGTGACTGGCGTGCAGGATGGGCTGCGCTATGTCTCCCCGAAAACCGGTCGCGCTGTGAGTGCGGAAGGGGCAGGAATCTGGACCGACCGCCTTCTGCCACTTCCTGCCTATCTCCGTCCGGATGGTGGCGATGAGGGCGCTGATGACCCGATACTTTGGGCACAGGGCCTTGCTCTGACAGGGCATTTTCTCGCTCGCCATTTGTTTGGCGCACGCCATCGGCCTGTTCCTGGCGCAAGGGAGCGACTGGAAATGCGCGTCAGAGCGCTGGCTATGCCGAAAGCTGACGAAGAGGGCGAGCAGGAGGATCGTTCGCTATCGCCGTCAGACGGGGCGGGTGGCTGACCAGAGCTGCGTTTCTTCTTTTATTTGGCCTGTCAGGAAGTCGAATACCATATGAGGCAGCGTCAACGCCGCCAGAAGCTGGAAGGTAAGGGAAAGCAGCCGCTCGACCATGGGGCCAGTATAAAACGGGATCAGCAAGGCGCCGATAATCAGCGTCGCTGCCGTCAGACTCAGGCTGTAGCGTAACGCCGCTTGCGCCGAGACCAGGCGTTTCCATCGCCTGTCTTCGACAAGCGTCGCGACATGGGCCGGCGCGTGCTGGAAAATGAAATAGATCATGAATGCCTGCAAAGGCGGCAGCACGGCGAACACCGCAGTCAGCCCGCAGAGCAATCCCAGTTTCTCCAAACGTTTCTCGCGAGGGGTTACGCCAAGCCAGGCACTCGCTGCCATGACCCAGAACGGGAAAAGCCAGACCAGCCAGAAGGGCGGGGAGGTAAGATGCGTTGGTGGCGCCATCGCGCTTAGCAGGGAGGCTGTTGCCGCCGGGTGAAAAACGCACGGCAGGATGAGTGGCGCGCCGCCATATATCAGCGCGCTGAGTATCGATGCGCTGCTCTCGCTTGTCTCACTTCCGAAATGCCAGAGGGAGAGGGCAAGGAAGCCGGTCAGCGTTGCAAGCGGATAGAGGCGCCACAGAACGAGCACGAGGGCGAGCAGGGCGAGATAAGGGAGCGCAAAGAGAATGAACCATGCCGCTCCGCACCGGGGGCGTAGGATCTGACGCGCCATTTCACCATCGAGGGCGCCATGGGGCAGCCCGAAAAGAATGATCGCCGCGAGGGCCAGTAATGTGCTGCTGGTCAGGATCGAGGCTGCGGCGAGTATCACGGCGCAGCCCCAGTAGAGGCGTAGAAAAGGGTCGTGGCGTCCTGTCATGATCACAGGGCGCGCCCCGGGCGAGACACGGTCAGACGCTCGCCAGCTTCCGGTCATCCGACAGGCTGATGAAGCCGAACCCGACCTTCGCAAGGACATCGGTAACCGCAATCACCAGGACACTGGCGGAGTCCGAGACAATGCCCAGCCCGTCGGGCGAGAGAGCCAGAATGATCGGGTAGACCATCCACAATACCGACAGGATCGTAGCGCTTCGGATATAGGCGCTCTGGACTTCAGGGTGTTCGAGACGGTTCGCCTCGAGCTGAGAGACCCAGATAACGTAATACACGCCCAGAAAGGCGATGCAGGACAGCAGGAACCAGATCCAGCGGCTGGCGATGTTTTCCGATGCGCTGAACGCGAAGGCCGTGATCACCATGATCACATCTGCCGAGACCGCCCCCAGCAGCAGATCGCCCCGCTTGCGGCCGCGGAACATGCCCAGAAACCCCAAGCCAACCAGAAGAAGCGGCGTGGTGAAGACCCAGTCGATATAGCGACCGAACCAGAAGATGCGGGTCGTGCTGGCGGCGCCCGCCAGAGTGGCATCCGTCGGGAGAAGCATGGCGCCCTGTCCGGTCGCCATGGCGACGTAGAGGCATCCAGCGATGATGGGCACGATACCATGGGCAAGGCTCATTACCCCTTCGGTTTCCGCGCGGCGCTTGCCGAGCACAAGCAGGGCCGTCCCACCGGCAAACATGATCAGGGCAGTTAGCCAGAGAACCGTCAGGGTCATAATCGCTGTCTTTCACAGGAAGAGGAGAGCGATGAACGGCGTCTGACACATAAAGTTGTAAATCTCTTAACTTGACATGATACTTTTCTCTGGCCGTTGCGCGAAAAGCTGCGCGATCGAGGGGCAGGACGGGCAAATCATGACCCTGGCCCGGTGCAATGAAGATGGGAACAAAAACGGGGTATTTGCTCTGGACAGCGCCCCTCGCGCCGCCTTATCTGCCTTGAAACGAAAGGGCGTGGCATGAGTCAGGATCTGGCAGGACATATCGAGGATACGAAGCTCGCCGATGCGCTGAGCGAGCGGTATATCGCCTATGCGATGTCGACCATCATGGCACGCTCCCTGCCGGACGTGCGTGACGGGATGAAGCCGGTCCATCGCCGCATCCTTTACGCCATGCAGCAGCTGAAGCTGGACCCGAGCTCCGGCTTCAAGAAATGCGCCCGCGTGGTGGGTGACGTCATCGGTAAGTTCCACCCCCATGGCGATGCCGCCGTCTATGAGGCGCTGGTGCGTCTGGCGCAGGATTTTGCCGTGCGCTATCCGCTTGTCGAGGGCCAGGGCAATTTTGGCTCGATCGACGGCGATAACGCGGCAGCCATGCGTTACACCGAATCCCGTCTGACCGAAGTCGCCAAGGCGCTGCTGGAGGGCATCGAGGACGACGCCGTCGATTTCCGCCCGACCTATGACAATGAAGACGCCGAGCCGGTTGTGCTTCCGGGCGCTTTCCCCAATCTGCTGGCCAATGGGGCTGCCGGTATTGCGGTTGGCATGGCGACCAGCATACCGCCCCATAATGCTGCCGAAATCTGCCGTGCCGCGCGTCATCTGATTGACGACCCGCAGGCGCCCGTCGAAACGCTGATGCAGTATATGCCTGGGCCGGACTTCCCAACAGGTGGCGTGCTGATCGAGGAAGCGCAGAGCATGCGCGCCGCCTATGAGACCGGGCGTGGCAGCTTCCGGACGCGGGCGCGTTGGGACGTCGAACAGGGGCGTTTCGGTACCTGGACCGTTATCGTGACCGAAATCCCCTATCAGGTGCAGAAATCGCGCCTGATCGAGCAGATTGCCGAGCTGATGGAGCAGAAGAAGCTGCCGCTGCTCGCCGATATCCGGGATGAGAGCACGACCGATATTCGCCTTGTTCTTGAGCCGAAGACCAAGGGTATCGAGCCTGAAGTGCTGATGGAGACGCTTTTTCGCGTCACGGCGCTTGAGAGCCGCTTCAGCCTGAACATGAACGTGCTGGATGCCAACCGTGTGCCACGTGTCATGGGGCTGCGGGAGGTCATCCAGTCATGGCTCGATCACCGTGAAATCGTGCTCGTTCGTCGTTCGAATCACCGTCTCAGCGCGGTGGAACGTCGCCTTGAAATTCTCGAAGGATTTCTGGCGGTCTATCTCAATCTGGATGAGGTCATCCGCATCATTCGCGAAGGCGATGAGCCCAAGCCCGAGCTGATGCTGGCCTTCAGCCTGACAGAGCTGCAGGCCGAATATGTGCTGAACATGCGTCTGCGTTCGCTGCGCAGGCTCGAGGAAATCGAGATCCGCAAGGAGCGCGATGCTCTGCTCAAGGAGAAGGCAGGCCTTGAAGGGCTGCTTGGCAGTGAGCGCAAGCGCTGGAACCGTATCGGCAAGGAGCTTGAGGCGACCGCAGCGCGCTTTGGCGATGGCGCGCTTGGCGCTCGCCGTACGCAGATTGCAGCGCCCCCTGCGCCGATCGATCTGAGCGCAGCCATCCAGCTCGATCGCGAACCGCTGACCGTTCTGTTGTCGCGTGAAGGCTGGGTGCGGGCGATCAAGGGGCACGGTATCGACCCAGAAAGCCATAAATTCAAGGAAGGCGACGCCTTCGGCCTCTCGCTCGAATGCCAGAGCACCGAGCGACTATGTCTTCTGGTGAGCGGGGGGCGTGTCTTCACGCTCAAGGCAGCCGATCTGCCGCGTGGACGTGGCTTTGGCCAGCCGATCCGTGTTCTGGCCGACCTGCCGCAGGAAGAAGAGATCGTCACCTTCTTTGTTCTCGACGAGAACGGCCGCCATATTCTTGCGAGCGAGAGCGGGCGAGGGATGGTGGTGCGCGATGTCGACATGGCGGCAGAAAAGCGTACGGGCAAGCAGGTACTGACCCTGCGTGACGGTGACCGCGCCTCGTTCTGCGTGGCTGTGACAGGCGAACAGATTGTGACCATGGGTAGCAATCGCAAGGCCCTGTCATTTGCGGTCTCTGCCTTGCCGGAGATGACCAAGGGCATGGGCGTCACCATTCAGAAACTTCCGCCGGGTCAGCGTCTGGTTGATCTGCGTGTGTTCTCGAGCACTGAGGGGCTGGTCTGGCATGAGGGGCAAAAGCCGCGCAGTGAAGCAGATCTCGCCTCGATTACAGGCAAGCGCGCCGATCAGGGCAAGGCTGCCCCTCAGTGGATGACACGCAAACCCGCATCGCGTGGCTGACACGAGCCTCGCCGTTCAGTCTTCCTGAATGGCAAGACGCTGCCACTGCCCGGATTTGAGGATTTCTGCCGGGCGAAAGCGCGATTTATACCCCATCTTGGCGCTGCCAGGCACCCAGTAGCCGAGATAGAGATAGGACTTGCCGCGTCGGGCGGTTTCTTCGATCAGCCAGAGGATCGAGGCCGTGCCGTAAGAGCGTTGAGGGTCATCGACGCAATAGAAGGTATAGACCGCCGACAGACCGTCGGAGAGCATGTCGACGAGAGAAACGCAGACAAGTCTGCCTTCTCTTGTGCGGAATTCGAAGATACTCGTCTCGATCGGGCTGGTCTCGATCATGGCCTGATAATCATCGAGCCCCATGAGCGCCATGTCACCATCGATGTGGCGCTGCTCCTGATAGGCGCGAAACAGGTCATACTGCTCAATGGTGGCGACGATGGGCCGTTCCACTACGGTCAGATCGGCGAGACCCCGTCTGATCCGCCGCATGGTGCGGTCAGGCTCGAACTCGAATACGGGCAGCCGTATGGGGATGCAGGACTGGCAGTTATGGCAGACCGGCGCGTAGACAATGCCATGGCTGCGTCTGAAACCGGCGCGCGACAGCCGGTCATGCAGCAGATCGGCATCGATCCCGGTGAGCTCGGTCATGACCTTTCGCTCGATGCGCCCTGGCAGATAAGGGCAGGGGGAGGGTTGGGTCGTGTAGAAAAGCTGTGGACGATGTGCCGACATAACCACCCTTTCTTCCTCCCCTGCGTTATCCGGTGTCTTTGAGTGATGCTCCTCCATCCTCGCATATTTTACGATGAATTTTATCGTTGCAAGATGGTAGCCTTTGAATTTCGGCCGAATACGCTAACGTAATGAGTGATGAGCTGGCCTATCACGCTTTTTGACTATTTCATGATCGTCCTGCGGGTCTGTCTTGCCGTGGCGGTCACGCTGCATGTTCTGAGAACGAAACAGAACACGGCGGCCTGTGCCGGCTGGATAGGCGTCAGCTGGCTCATGCCGGTCTGCGGGGCCCTGCTTTATCTCATGTTCGGCATCAATCGCGTCAGGCGTCTTGCCCGGCGGCTGGTAAGCGATCATCACTGGCGCGACCGGGGGCTGGCCTATCATGCCCGTTATCGTCTGAAGGGTGATTTCGAGCCACTGGCACGTATGGTGGGCAAGCTGACCGAGCGCCCCCTTCTCGGCGGTAACGCGATTACCTGCCTGCATGACGGCGACAATATCTATCCGCGCATGCTCGAGGATATTGCGTCTGCCCGCGTGTCGATTCTCCTCTGCTCCTATATTTTCAGAGCCGACCGTATTGGCGACCAGTTTGTCGAGGCGCTGGCGCTCGCCCATGCCCGGGGCGTTGCGGTGCACGTTCTGGTGGATGGTATCGGGGGCGGGTATTTCTTTTCGGGTATTGCCAGAGCGCTGCATGCCAGAGGCATTCCCTGTCATCGCTTCATGCATTCGCTCCTGCCCTGGAAGATGCCGTTCATCAATCTGCGCAACCATCGCAAGATGCTGATCATCGATGGACGGATTGGCTTCATGGGTGGCCTCAACATTGGCGAGGAGAATCTGCGTCGCCTGCGTACGAAGCATCCTGTTGCTGATACGCATTTTCGTCTCGAAGGGCCGGTAGTGCATCAGCTGTCAGAGGCTTTTGCGCGGGACTGGTCATTTACCTGCGGTGAGCAGCTCGATGGCGAAGTCTATTTTCCCGAGCTGGAACGTCAGGGCGACATACCGATGCGTGTCGTGACGTCGGGGCCGGATAACGATCTGGAAAAGATCGAATTCTCGATGCTTCAGGCCATCGCGCTCTCACGACGCTCCGTGCGCCTCATGACACCCTATTTTCTGCCCAATGAGCGTCTCGTTTCAGAGCTTTGTCTCGCTGCCCTGCGCGGGGTCGAGATTGATATCATCCTGCCAAAGCGCAGCAATCACCGGCTGATCGATTATGCCCGCGATGCCAGTCTGGCCCCGTTCCTGACAGCAGGGTGCCGTATCTGGATGAGCCGCCCGCCCTTCAATCACGCCAAGCTGATGGTGGTTGATGGGGCCTGGTCGTTTGTGGGGAGCAGTAATATCGATGCCCGAAGCCTGAGGCTCAATTTCGAGATCAACCTTGAAATCTACAGCGAGTCAGTTGCGCAGGAACTCAATGCGTTCATGGAGCGCCATCGCACGAGACGCCTGACCCATCATGCGCTCGACAGCATGAGCAGCGTTCGCAAGGTCCGTAACGCCTCGGTCAGGCTTTTCAGCCCTTATCTTTGAGCTGCTGCCTGTCCTTGAGCCGCTGAAAGAAGCTCCGGTGCCTGTCCGGTGCGTCGAGGCGCAATGTCACGCGGATAGGATGATGGTCGGAGCTCTGATTGGGCAGAACCGCCGTCTCGAGAGGCGTCATGCCGCGCACCATGCATCGATCAATGCGAATGGGCAGCACATCCGCCATACGATGCGTCGCTTCTCTGGGGCCGACATCCCGAAAGCCGGGCATCAGGGTAGGGCCGATGAGATTGAAATCGCCCATGACGAGCGCATTGTGTCGCAGCATGGGAGCGATGCGTCGCAGCTGGCGCCGGTTGAGGATCTGCCCGTGCGACAAATGAACATTGGCGATGGAAAACGAGCCGAAATCGATCAGCTGCGCGGTGCGCTTCACCATCACTCCCGAAGGCAGGGCACAGGAGACAGGGGGACGGGCGAAAGGAAAGCGGCTCCAGCATGCCGTACCATGAATACGGTCGGGCAGGGGGATACGCGCGTAATGCCCCCCCAATATCTGGGGAAGACGGTCAAACGTGCCGATAGCCTCCTGCATCAGAAAGATATCCGGCTTCACGCTGCGCGCAACGGCAACGACCTCGTCAAGAGGGGCGCCTACAGCGCGCAGAAGATTCCAGCTGAGTATGGTAAAACTCTGACCGATTCGCGGGGCCTCGGCCTCCGCGATGGAAGAGTCTGGCTCTGTCTGAAGTAAAGATTGGCTCATTGCAGCATTTTCTTTTCGGTCTGATAGGCGCCGCGAGCGAATTCGGTCGTCAATGTATAGCCGACTCCGAGCAATACTGGACCAAGGAAAATGCCCAGTCCACCCAATGTGACCACACCACCCAGAACGCCAAGCACAGTCAGCAGATAGGGCAACTGCGCACCGCGCGCGATGAAGGCGGGACGGATGATATGATCGGCGCCTGAAATGAAGATAATGCCGTAACCGGCCAGAAAAAGCCCCCAGCCGAGATGATGATGCAGGGCAAGCCAGATGGCGGCGGGCGCCCAGACAAGAGGGGCGCCCACGGGGAACACGGCAACGAAAGCGGCCACGCCACCCAGAAGCACAGGGGCGGGCACACCGGAAATGAACAGGCCGATGGCCGTCAGCACGCCCTGAACGATGGCGGTGCCGAGAATGCCGTAAACCGTGCCACGGATTACCCCGCCGATGATCGTGATGAGACGGTCGGCATAATTGCCCGTGATGCGGGTAAGGACGGCATGAATGACGCGCCCCAGCGAGTCTCCGCTGATCCAGAAAAACAGGGCGATGAACAGCGCCATGACCAGCTCGGCCAGACCGCTTGCCATCTGCATCAGGGCCTTGAGGGCATAATGCGCTATCTGCCCGGCATAAGGATGCAGGGCTTCACCAATACCTCTGACATCGTGGTTCCAGTGCAGATAGGCGGTCGATAATTGCGGGCCGATTGCGGGGAGGGAGGCCAGCCAGTTCGGTGCGGGGTGGGTACGGCTCAGCGCCTCGATTTCTGAATTGATCCCTTCGATGATGAGGGGCAGGTCAGCGATGCCGGTGGAGGTGAGAAGCGCCAGAGGCATGACGATGGCAATGGCGCTGCAGACCATCATGGTCACGGCAGCAAGGGAGGGACGCATGTGCCTACGCAGGCGCTTGAAGAGCGGCCATGTCGTGAAAGTGAGAATGGCGCCCCAGAGAATGGCCGAGAGGAAGGGCCACAGAACGACGCCGCAGCCATAGGCCACACCGACAAGCAGCAATCCCAGCATGATGCGTTCAGTCGTCACAAAATCTCCCGTGGCCCTCAGCCGCGCCAGTTGACCAGATCGTGCTTCTGGCTGCTATCGTGCGGTCCTCAACTGGTTCTCGCAAGGTCCGTTCATGACGCTGGCACCCCTCATCGATGTGCAAACCCTGATGGCGCTTCCCGTGCGCCGTTACCGCTATCTTGACGCCTCGATCCTTCTGCCCGGGCAGGAAGGAGATTTCGAGGCCGCGTTTCATGAACTAGCGTTTCCGCAGGCCGATCGTTTCCGCATCAACGAGATATGCGAGAAGGCGGACAGCCTGCCGCATATGGTGCCGGGTGCGGCTGTGTTCGCGTCGTTCATGACGGCACTGGGTATTACCCGCGAGACCGGTATCGTTTTTTACGACCAGAAAGGCAGCATAGGCGCGTGTCGCGCCCACTGGATGGCCTCGCTTTTCGGACATGATGCCGTTCATGTGCTTGATGGCGGATTGGCTGCCGTCACCCGCGCCGGGCTGAATCCCCAAGAGATACCGGAGCCGGCTCCAAAAGCTCAGGAACCTTATCTGACACGCACACGCTATGCGCTGCTTGCTGGCAAGGGTGACGTGCTTGACGCGCTGGATGATCCGGATGTGGTGATTCTTGATGCCCGTAGCCATGCGCGGTTTCACGCGGAGGTGCCGGAGCCAAGACCGAACACCCGTGGTGGCCATATGCCGGGCGCGTCCAGCCTGCCTTACAGCGATCTGATCGACGAGCAGGGCTGCTTTGTGCAGCCTGACGTACTTCTGGCGCGTTTGCAGAGCCTCGGTGCCGGGCAGCGCCGCGTCATCACCAGCTGCGGTTCGGGGCTGACAGCGGCAACAGTGACCATGGCGCTGCGCGTGGCCGGTCTTGCGCCGGGGCGGATTTACGATGGGTCATGGGCAGAGTGGGGGAGCGACCCCGCGACCCCGATAGAAGCGTCTTAGGAGACAAGAGAGAGTGGAAAACACCGCAAAGCAGGTCACTTCCGGCTGGAAGCGCCTGTCTTCCCTTCTGGTGCAGGGTGGTCGCCCCGAGCCAACGCCCGAAGAGGGAAGCTTCGTCAACGCGCCTGTGACACGCGGTTCTACCGTCCTGTTTCCATCCCTCGCCGCCATGAAGGAACAGGGTCTGCGCAGTCATGAGCACGAGCTGATCTATGGCGCTATGGGCTCGCCGATCCAGCACGAGCTTGAGAAGCTGATCGCGCTGATCGAAGGGGGCACGCACAGCCAGGTGGTCTCATCGGGGCTGGCAGCCTGTACTCTGCCCCTTCTGGCGTTTCTCAACGCGGGTGATCATCTGCTTCTGCCGGATTCCGTTTACGGACCGACACGGCGTTTTGCGGGTACGATGCTTGCGCGCCTGGGCATCGAGACCAGCTATTATGCGCCGCTCGCCGATGAAGCGACGATTGTCGGGATGATGCGCGAGAATACGCGCGTGGTCTTTGCCGAAAGCCCCGGTAGTCACACCTTCGAGGTGCAGGATGTGCCGATGCTGGCGCGGGTGGCGCATGAGCGTAACGCCCTGCTTATGCTCGATAATACGTGGGGGATCGGCATTTTCCAGCCTTTCCGCCACGGGGTGGATGTCTCTATCCAGGCGCTGACCAAATATCCGGCCGGTCACTCGGATGTCATTGCAGGGGCAATCACCGTGGCCGATGGCGCGCTCTGGAAAGATCTGCGTGATGCCGCCATCCAGATCGGCCAGCTTGCCGGGCCGGATGAATGCTGGCTGACCCTGCGCGGTCTGCGCACCATGGCGGTGCGTCTGGAGCGTCAGGCCCAATCAGCTCTGCTCGTGGCCCAGTGGCTGCGTGGCCGACCTGAAGTGGCGCGCGTGCTGCATCCGGCATTCGAGGAATGCCCCGGCCACGAGTTCTGGCGGCGTGATTTCGAAGGGGCGAGTTCACTCTTCGGGGTGGAGTTGCGGGCCGATCTTTCGGTTGCCGGCATGCGCGACATGATCGACGCGCTTGCCCTGTTTGGTATCGGCGCCTCATGGGGCGGCTATGAAAGCCTGGTTCTGCCTACAACAGGAGGGGTGCGGCGTTCCCTGCCCGATGCCATGCCCGAGGGGCCAAGCTTCAGACTTCATATCGGGCTTGAAGACCCCAATGATCTGATTGCCGATCTCGAAGGCGGGCTGGAGGTGTTGCGCGCCTCTGTAGCCGGATAGGCGAGCGTCTAACGCACTCTGAAACCGAGCGCCTCGCGGATATGCGGGGCGCCAACGACGTCAGATGCAGCCAGATCGGCAATGCTGCGGCTGGCGCGAAGAAGCCGTGTCAGACCGCGGGCTGACAGGCGCAGTTTCTCGTCAGCCTCGGTCACAAGGCTGCGTGCTTCCTCGCTCAGGGCAATTGTCGTTGCGTTCGCTTGCGCGTTGGGTACGCCCTGACGTGAGATCTGTCTGGCGCGCGCCGCGCAGACACGGGCGCGAACAAGGGCGCTGCATTCTCCCGGTGGCGCAGTGATCATGTCGATTGGCGATACCGGGGTGATGAAGAGCGAGAGATCCATACGATCCAGCATCGGGCCCGATAGCCGCGACAAATAATCCTCGCCGCATTGGGGCGCTTTTCTGCAAGCCCTGCTGGCATCGCCCAGATAGCCGCAGCGGCAGGGGTTCATGGCAGCGATGAACTGGAAGCGAGACGGGTAGAGCACGGTCTGTTTGGCTCGTGCCACGGTAATCGTGCCGGTCTCGAGTGGTTGACGCAGGGATTCGAGGCAGGCGCGCGAGAACTCTGGCAGTTCATCCAGAAACAGCACTCCGTTATGGGCCAGGCTGACTTCGCCCGGCCGTGACCGGGCGCCGCCGCCTATAAGCGCGGGCAGGGTGGTCGAGTGATGGGGGGCGCGAAATGGTGGCTGCGTGACCAGCAGGCTGCCGCTCGCCTGACCGCCGAGACTGTGAATGCGGCTGCATTCGAGGATCTGCTCATGGGTCAGATCCGGGAGGATGGAGGGCAGGCACTGGGCCAGCATGGATTTCCCCGCTCCCGGAGGCCCGGTCATGAGCAGGGAATGGCCGCCGCATGCAGCGATCTCGAGCGCCCGCCTTCCGAGATCGAGGCCTCTGATTTCTGCCAGATCGGCCAGAGGGGGCGGCATGTCGACCCGTTCGAGCTCAGGCGGCGAGAGGATATGATCGCCGTTGAAATGGGCCAGAAGGGCGCGCAACGTCTCCGGGGCGAGGATGTCGAGCGTATCGCTGGCCCAGCGTGCCTCCTGCGCCTGCGGTTTGGGGCAGATCAGACCATGACGCGCTCTGACCGCCTCAAGTGCGGCCGAAAGCACGCCGCCGGTTGCTTGCAGACGACCATCGAGAGAAAGTTCGCCTATGGCCGCATAGGCGCTTACGGCCTCATGAGACAGAATTCCCATGGCGGTCATGATCGCAAGAGCGATGGGGAGGTCGAAATGGGAGCCTTCCTTTGGCAGGTCGGCAGGCACGAGGTTGATCAGAATGCGTTTGGGCGGAAGCGCAAGACCAAGGGCTGCCAGAGCGGCTCGAACGCGCTCGCGGGCTTCGCCGACAGTCTTGTCAGGCAGGCCTACGATAATGAAGGCGGGCAGGCCCGATGAGATCTGGATCTCGACTGTGACCGGTATCGCATCGATTCCCGCAAAAGCGAAGCTCTGGATGCGGGCAATCGATGAAGAAGAGGACACGGCACCTACTATTGTCAGGAACAGATCTCTCTGTTCCTAACGATTACGCATGCCGCGTCAATATTTCATTAATAATTATTCAGCGCTGGTAGATCAGTCGGGCGCGCATCGTGCCCTTGAGATCGCGCAGTCGGGCGAGCAGACGCGTGTCGAGTTCGCTGTCAGGGCTTGCATCGATTTCGACCACCACATATCCGACCTCGCCGTCGGTCTGCAGATATTGCGCGACAATATTGCATTCCTCGCTCGAGAAGATCTCGTTGATCTGGCGCAGGATGCCAGGTCGGTTTTCATGCACATGCATGAAGCGCGTGCCGCGCGGGCGCTCGGGCAGCTGCACCGGCGGGAAGTTGACGGCACCAAGCGTCGAACCGACATCGGAGTATTCGACAAAGCGACGGGCAACCTCGACGCCGATGCGTTCCTGAGCTTCCATAGTCGAGCCGCCGATATGCGGCGTCAGGATGACATTGGGCAGACCCTGAAGGGGAGAGACGAAGCTCTCGCCAGCACCTTTGGGTTCCTTGGGGAACACATCCACGCCCGCACCCATCAGATGGCCGTCACGCAGGGCGGCGGCAAGGGCGTCGATATCGACAACTGTGCCGCGTGCATTGTTCAGCAGGATCGAATTCGGCTTCATGGCGCGGATTTCGGCCTCGCCGATCATGTCCTTGGTCTGTTCGGTCTGCGGCACGTGCAGGCTTACGATATCCGACTGGGCGAGCAGTTCCTGCAGGGTTGCCACCGGGGTCGCATTGCCATGCGGCAGTTTGTCGACCGTATCGTAGAAGATCACGCGCAGACCGAAAGCCTCAGCCAGAACGGAAAGCTGCGAGCCGATCGAGCCATAGCCGACAATGCCCAGCGTCTTGCCGCGCACTTCCCAGGCATTGATGGCCGATTTGTCCCAGCCGCCTGCATGGCACTGTTCCGAGCGTGACGGAATGCGGCGCAACAGCATGACGATCTCGCCCATGACGAGTTCGGCGACCGAGCGTGTGTTGCTGAAAGGAGCGTTGAAAACCGGAATGCCTGCCATGCGTGCCGCGTTGAGATCAACCTGATTGGTCCCGATGCAGAAGCAGCCGATGGCCATGAGACGGTCAGCGGCCTCGATCACCGGCGCGGTAAGTTGGGTGCGTGAGCGTATACCCACCATATGCACGCCCTTGAGGGCCTCGGTCAGGGCCTCTCCCTCGAGCGCGGTCTTGAGGCAGGTGACCTGCCTGTATCCCTGTGCAGCAAGATGCTGCGCGGCGCTCTCGTGAATCCCTTCAAGAAGAAGAATGCGAATGCGGTCTTTGGGGAGAGAAAACGAGGCTTCCATGTCTGGCTCCTGTCAGCGGCGCAAATCCGAAGAGCGGTGCTAACCTATAGTGCTGTCAGGGGGAAGGGCGAAGGCGCGCAACCGCGTCCTGCAGCAGGGTCTTGTCGCCACAGGCCAGAACAGTGCCGTCACTTTCCAGTGTGAGCGGGGCGCCCTGCCAGTCTGTCATGACACCACCGGCGCCCGTGACTACAGGGACCAGCGCCCCCCAGTCCCAGGGCTTCATGGTGCACTCGGCAATCACATCGATCTGGCCGAGGGCGAGCAGGCCATAGCCATAGGCGTCGCCGCCCCAGCTCGTGCGTCTTGTAGCCGCCTTGAGCCCCGCAAAACGGTTGTCATAGGGGGAGATGAGCATGTCCGGTGAGGTGCAGGAGAGTTCGGCCTCAGCAAGACCCGCGCAGGTCCGTACGCCGATCTGCCCCGGCATGGTGGCGGAGTCGAAACGGGTCTCTGCCCCATCGACGCCGATCCAGCGCTCCTGTGTGAAGGGCTGGTCGATAATGCCGAGAACCGGCCGCCCTTTGTAAAACAGGGCGATGAGCGTTGCGAAGCTCGGGCGGCCGGTGATGAAGGCCCTTGTGCCGTCGATCGGGTCGAGCACCCAGACCCAGTCACCCGTCACGCCCGAAAAGCCGAATTCCTCGCCCAGTATCGCATGGTCGGGGTGACGCTCGGCAATCAGCCCCCGCATGGTGGTTTCTGCTTCGCGATCGGCGCGGGTGACCGGGCTCTCATCGCTCTTGTCATCGACGGTGAGCCCGGCCCGGAAATAAGGCGTGACAGCCGCCCGCGCGCGATCGGCGCAAAGAACAGCGGTATCGAGGCAGGCGGCAAGATCGGAGGCGAGAGTCATGGCGGCAATCCGGGGGGGGCAGGAGGGGCGGGTGCAGAGCGGACGATTGACGCATCAAGGGGGGTGCGGCATGTCTGGCCATGCGCTGCAGCCCTCACAAGACAAGCGGAAAGCCTGCTTCTACCCCATGAAACCGATCATCGTCATCCCATCGCGTCTGGCGTCGACGCGCCTGCCTAACAAGCCTCTCGCCGAGATCGATGGCAAGCCCATGATCCTGCAGGTGGCGCTTCGTGCGCTGGCTGCCGGGATCGGCCCGGTGCTCGTGGCTTCCGGAGATGCGGCCATTCTCGATGTTCTGGCCGGTCACGGCATCGAGGGCGTGTTGACCGATCCGAAGCTGCCGAGCGGGTCAGACCGGGTTCACGCGGCCCTGCAAAGCCATGATCCTGAGCGGCATCATGATGTCGTGATCAATCTGCAGGGCGACCTCCCACTGATCGATCCGTCCTGCCTAGCCTCCGCTCTGCTTCCCGTGGCTCAGGGCGGTTTCGATATCGGTACGCTTGTGGCAGCCGTCGAGACCGAGGAAGAGGCTACCCGCGATTCAGTGGTCAAAGCCGCCTGTGCTTTCGGGGAAGGGCGAGCAATCGCAAGGGCGCTCTACTTCTCGCGTCGCGCCATTCCGTGGGGAGCGGGGCCTCTCTGGCATCATGTAGGCGTCTATGCCTGGCGCCGCGACGCTCTGGCTCGTTTCGTTTCCCTGCCACCATCGGGGCTCGAGAAGCGGGAATCGCTGGAGCAACTTCGCGCGCTTGAAGCCGGTATGAGCATTGGCTGCGTGGCAATTGACGAGGCGCCGCTTGGCGTGGATACGCCTGAAGACCTTATTCGTGTTCGTCAGGCGCTGCGCTCATGACCCAGATCATTGCTTTTCAGGGGCGCCCCGGCGCCTATTCCGACCTGGCCTGTCGCACCGCGCGGCCTGGCTGGGAAACCCTGCCTTGCCCCAGCTTTCAGGCTGCGATCGATGCTGTGCGCGAAGGACGGGCGACGCTGGGCATGCTGGCCTGCGAGAATTCCCTGGCCGGGCGGGTGCCGGAGATTCATGCTCTCCTGCCGGAGGCCGGGTTACCGATCATCGGTGAGCATTTCCAGCGCGTCGAGCACTGCCTGCTCGGTTTGCCAGGCACGCGTATCGAGGATCTGCGCCGTATCCATACCCATCCGGTGGCTCTCGGGCAGATACGCGACCTGATTCGCGAGCTGGGTGTCGAGGCATGCTCGGCCTTTGACACGGCGGGCGCTGCGGAGATGGTTGTTCAGTGGCAATCACGCGAGGACGGGGCGATTGCGTCTTCACTGGCAGCAGAACTGAATGGCCTCGAGATTCTGCGTGCCAATGTCGAGGATGCGGCCCATAATACCACGCGTTTCTATCTGGTCGCGCGTGAAGCGGTATGGCCTTCCGCCGAGGCAGAGCGTGTCATGACGACACTGGTTTTTCGTGTGCTCAATCGCCCCGGCGCGCTTTATCAGGCCTTGGGTGGTTTTGCAGAGAACGGGGTGAACATGACCCGTCTTGAAAGCTATATGAGCCCTGGCACCCTGACGGCGACAGGCTTCCTGTTGGATGTCGAGGGGCATCCGGAACAGGATTCGTTGAAACAGGCACTCTCGGTGTTGCGTGAATGCAGCGAGAATATCGCGATACTCGGCGTCTATCCGGCAAGCCCATCACGCTATCCTGAATAGGGGCTGTCAGGGCGATATCCATTTGACAGCGCCGTTTAGAGTTCTATTTAGCAGCAGGTTTGTTTAACGCGGCAGGTGAGGGCTCATGGCACGGAACAAGGATTTCAAGGGGTCTCTGACCGCGCTGCTGACGCCTTTCCGCGACGACGGCACTGTCGATCTCGCGGCACTTGGTCGTTTCATCGACTGGCAGATCGATCAGGGCACGTCTGGACTTATTCCGGCCGGAACGACGGGCGAAAGCCCGACGCTCACCCATGACGAGCACGCCCTGGTTGTGGCGCATACGGTCAAAATATCCGGCGGTCGCGTGCCGGTTATGGCTGGTGCAGGCTCGAACAGCACCCACGAGGCGATCGGCATGGCGCGCCATGCGAAAGCCGTCGGTGCCGACGCCCTGCTGGTTGTCGCCCCCTATTACAACAAGCCGACGCAGGAAGGGCTGTATCAGCATTTCATGCTGGTGGCCGATGCAACCGATCTGCCGCTTTACGTCTATAACGTGCCCGGCCGTTCTGTTGTTGAAGTTCTGCCTGAAACGATGGCCCGTCTGGCAGAGCATCCGAACATTGTCGGCACGAAGGACGCAACTGCCAATCTCTCTAGGCCGCTGCAGCTTCGCCACCTTCTGGGTGACAAGCCTTTCACCCTGTTGACCGGCGATGACGGGACGGCGGTATCGTTCCTCGCTGCAGGTGGCGCGGGCTGTATCAGTGTAACCGCCAATATCGCCCCCCGGCTTTGCGCAGATATGCATGAAGCCTGGCAGGCAGGCGATGTGGCGCGGGCAATGGAAATCCAGCAGCGTCTGACGCCGCTTCATGACGCCATGTTCTGCGAGAGCAATCCTGGCCCGGTGAAGTATGCGGCCTCGAAGCTCGGTCTGTGCACACCGACCGTTCGCCTGCCTCTTTGTGAACCCGGCGCCGCGTCTTGCGCTGTCATCGAAGAGGCCCTCAAGAAGACGGGCCTGTCAGGATGAATTGTGGCTGAAAAGAAGAAATCCGGTCTGATCTCGCATGGCATCGCCTCGCAGAACAGAAAGGGCCGGTTCAATTATACCATTCTCGAAACCGTCGAAGCGGGGATCGTCCTCAAGGGCCCGGAGGTCAAGAGCCTGCGCATGGGGCGGGCGACGATCAACGAGGCCTATGCCGGTGAGCGCAATGGCGAAATCTGGCTGCTGAACTCCTATATCCCTGAGTATCAGGGAGGTGTGCTGTCGCGCTTCGATACGCGCGCACCGCGCAAGCTTCTGTTGCACAAGAAGCAGGTCGATCATCTGCTCGGTGCCGTCTCACGATCCGGGGCCTCGCTTGTGCCGCTTGATATTCACTTCAATGCGCGCGGCGTTGCCAAGCTGACATTGGGGCTGGGTCAGGGGCGAAAGAAGGAAGACAAACGTCACGCTATTGCCGAGCGCGACTGGCAGCGTGACAAGGCTCGTCTTCTGCGAAGCAAGGGCAAGGATTACTGAGGGAGCTTCTGTCGTCGTAGGTCGCCACAAAGCGGGTCATGAGCAGGCAGCGTCTTGTAAAAAGCCACATCAGGTTTCGGTGTGGCTTTTTTCGTACGCAGATTGCGACTCTATACTGCCTGCATGATGAGTTAACCTGGTAGTTCCGAAGTAAGAAACAGTCGTTCGTTGACTATAAGTTGCAGATCACAGGCACAAAAAAAACCCGGCACTGAGGCCGGGTTTTTCTGGAAGACAAAGCCGATCAGGCGATGTTGATGTCAGCTGCCTCAGGACCCTTCTGGCCCTGAACGACCTTCACATCGACAGCCTGGCCTTCATTAAGGCTCGACAGGCCCGAACGCTCCAGAGCGGAAGCGTGAATGAAGATGTCCTTGCCGCCGTTTTCCGGCGTGATGAAGCCGAAGCCCTTCGTGGCGTTGTACCACTTGACGATGCCGCGCAGCTCCTGAGCCTGCGACAGATCAGGTGCCGGACGAGCCGGACGACCGCCGCCGAAGGACGGGCGCGGACCAGCCGGGTTGAAGGCAGCGCGGGGGCGCGGCGCTTCTTCGGTGCTGGTGTCAACTGTGAGAACTTCAGCAACCTGTCGACCCTTGGGGCCCTGGCCGATGCGGACGTTCAGCGTGGTGCCCGGATTGACGCTGGAATGACCAGCGCTGGACAGCGCGTTTGCATGGAGGAAAACGTCGCCCGATCCATCAGCGAGTTCGACAAAGCCGAAACCCTTTTCGCTGTTGAACCACTTGACGCTGGCGCCTACTTCCGGGCCTGACGCCAGAACCTGGGGGCCGCCCGAAGGGGGACGACGATTTTGCATCCCACCACGGTCACCGCCGAAGGAGGGGGGGGCCATAAAATCGTCATCGAATCCGCCGCGGCGCGGGGAACGTGGGCTGCGGTCGGTACGGTTGCTTCTCAACGGTCTAATCCCGAGATCTGAGCGGTGATCCATCGTCGTGAGAATCACCAGTGTTGTAAGTCGAAACGCTGTGCACGAGCCTGCCGAGGTGAGTGCAACGGGCGATGTCCACAGGGGTTTCGAGGGAACCCTAACACGGTTTTTTCAAACTATGCCACTGGAAAACGTGGCTCGATTACCACGATTTTCTTTATATCGCGTTTTTATGAGCAGATCGTCTTTTCGTTCCTGTCTGCCACTGTTTCCTGATACGTAGAATGAGATAAGGTAGTAACTTACTATTTCAGAAAGGGATGGATTTGCGCTGTTCAAAGTCGCGCTGGCCGAAAGCCAGGCAGGTCACGACAGGATCGCTCTCGGCTCTTGGTCTCGTGCTGGCCGGTGCTTCCGCGGCCCAAGCTACACCCAAGCAGGACCCCTACGGCACCTGGACTCTCCAGGGCGAGAATGACGCTGTCTCGACCTTCAAGGGAACGTCGGACCAGTATTACACCTCTGGTCTGCGCTTCAACTGGACGTCGGGCACAGACAACCTGCCCAAGCCTTTCGCTGATGTGAACCGCTTTCTGCTCGGCAACGGTGTGCAGCGTGTCAGCCTTGGCGTGCAGCAGCTTATCTACACGCCGCGCGACACGCAGGCTGCGCAGCCTGCTTCCGGCGATCGGCCTTACTCCAGTCTTCTGCTTGGTACGGTCAACTTCATCAACGATACCGATTTCTCGCGCAGCGTCGCCGGCATCCAGTTCGGTGTGATGGGGCCCGCGGGTCTGGGCCGTCAGCTTCAGAACGGCTTTCATGGCGCGATTGGCGATACGAAAAACCGGGGCTGGCACACGCAGCTGCAGAACCAGCCGATCTTCCAGATCCAGGCCGGTCGCATCTGGCGTCTGCCTGTCGTCAATCTGTACGGTATCAGCGCCGATGTGCTGCCCGCCATCTCCGGCGCTGCTGGCGATTATCGCACCTATGCCGACGCTGCTGGCACCTTCCGTATCGGACAGGGGCTGGACAGCGATTTTGGCAATGCAACGATCGGGCCGGGCCTCGATGGAACAGATGCTTTCGTCGCAACCCGTCCGGTTGCCTGGTATCTCTATGGCGGGGTTGAGGGTCAGGCTGTGGCCTATGACTCGACCCTGCAGGGCAACACGCTTCGTGATAACTCGCCGCATGTCAGCAAGACCTGGGATGTTGGCATGATCCATGCCGGTCTCGCCGTCATGTGGCACGGTGTGCGTCTATCCTACAGCCAGAACTGGCAGACAGCCCAGTTCAAGACCGCCAAATCCGGTCTGTTCAATTATGGATCGCTCAAGCTCTCGGTCAAGTTCTGATCCGGGCGCAAATGCGGCCGGGTCAGCCCGGCCCATAGAAAAGGCCATGGCACCTCGTGGTGTCATGGCTTTTTTTATGCCCTGGCGGGCGCCAGACGTGACGGTCAGAGATAATCGGTGGTGGGGATGCCAAGCAGATAGCCCTGGACTTCTTCACAGCCATAGGAGTCGAGAAAGGCCATCTGCCTTTCGGTTTCGACGCCCTTTGCGCAGCAGGAAATGCCGAGGCGACGGGCCATCTGGATGGTCTGGCCCATCACTTCATTCACGCGGCGGTCGTCATTCAGACGCTGCATGAAGGAACGATCGAACTTGATCTGGTCGACCGGAAAATTTGCCAGTCGCTCAAGCGAGGAATAGCCAGCGCCAAAATCGTCGAGCGCAACATGCACACCCAGGGCGCGCAAGCGGGAGAGTTCTTGATAGGCGATATCTCGGGGTCCGAAAGAGCGTTTTTCGGAAAGCTCGATCTGAAGCCGTTCAGGGGCGAGGCCCGTCTCACGCAGAACGGTCTCGACCATGGACGACAAGCGGCGTTTGGCGAGCCAGGTCGGAGAGATATTGACGCAGACACGGAGCGGATGACTCCATGACACGGCGGTCTTGCAGGCCGTTTCGAGACTCCATTGATCGAGCTTTTCGATCAACCCGCCGTTTTCTGCGCATTGTATGAAGACTTCGGGGGGCACCTGACCCGTGCCGGGCCGCTCCCAACGCAGCAAAGCCTCCAGGGCAACAACGGTCTGGGTACCTGATGCGATGATGGGCATCCAGTTAAGCGAAAACTCGCCGCGCTCACTGGCGTTGATCAGGTCGCGTTCGAGGCCGGATGTGCCGACCAGCGCAGCGATGCTGGTCAAGCTTGCGCGTCTTTCATGAGCGCCGCCATGAAGGCGAACTTCCGCCATTGCGGCATCGACTGCCTGAAGAAGAGAGGCCGCATTCGCGCCGTCTTCAGGGAAAAGCGCCCAGCCGATCGAGAACGAAGCCTGGATTTCGCTGTCTTCGACGCGGATGGAAGGAGCAAGTGCCTGTCGGATATAGGAGATGAGGGTGCGTGACGTCACCAGAGACAGCCCTGGTGGTGATACGACCAGAATACTGCCGCCGCCAGCATAGCTCAGAAAAGCATGCTGGGGCAGGATTGCCTTAACGCGTCCAATAGCCTCGTCAATGATGCGATTGGATGTTTCCCATCCGTAGCGCAGATTGAGCGTGTTCAGATGGTCGAGGTCGATCGCCATGACCGCAAAACTGCTCTTGCGGGATTCGCTCGTGGTGGTGGCGATCAGCTGTTCGATATGCGCAGCGCAGAGGCTTCGGTCGGGCAGATCGGGGCGCCGCGTCTGCAAGGTCTGGTTGCGCAGGATCGTCCGGGCACAGACTGCCAGATAGGGAGCAAGTTCACGCAGCTCGGATTCTTCGACACTGAGGGGGATGTGAGCGAGGAGCGTGAGGTCCGTGTCGAGTGCGAGGCCGAGTTCGTAACCGCTTTCGGTCTTGTTCAGATAAAGCTGATCAGGGCTGGCGCAGACGGTTTTGACGCAGGCCGGCGTGATCTTTTTTTTCTGGTCCCAGTCACTGGCGATCTCTATGAGGTCGTCCTCACTGTCATAGCCGCAGATGCAGATCGCCGAGGCACTCAACAGCCGGCGCGCGATTTCGAGTATCGCTGTTTGCGGCAAAAGCTGTTTATTCAGTGACATAACGCATCTCTCTCACGGGGAAACCCGCTTATGTAAGACAACGCAGGTTTGGGCAAGTATGCACAATCTTTAGTCAAAAGGCCATATGGCACATTATTTCAAAGATTTAAATAAGTATAAAATCCTTTGGTATTCATGGGCTTATCCCGAACGATTGATACGTTTCATGTCATCTCGGTCAAATATTTTGAGTTGCATTTGAAATTCTTTCGCAATTTCGTTCATTGTTGCGGTTTTTTCTGAAATAATAACTGCGTCGCGATGCGCTTCATGCAGTAGAGACTCAGCATCTACTCCTTCGGTTAGACGAAAAAAGGGCAGGCCGGACTGACGATTTCCGGCCATGTCACCGCCGCCACGCAGTCTGAAATCCCTTTCGGCAATCACAAATCCGTCTTCGGTCTCGCGCAGCAGGGCGAGGCGCTCCTTTCCCGTTGCGCCGGTCGCATCGTCATAGATCAGCAGACAGTACGATGTCGCGGCCCCACGACCTACGCGGCCACGTAGCTGGTGAAGCTGGGCGAGGCCGAAACGCTCGGCATGTTCGATAACCATCACCGATGCATTGGGGATATCGACCCCGACCTCAATGACCGTGGTGGCGACCAGAAGCCGCGTCTCGCCCTGTCGGAACCGGTCCAGCTCTGCCTGCCTCTGGGCAATTTCCTGCCTGCCATGGGCAAGGCCGACGGGCACGGAAAGGCGGAGCGAGAGATCGCCCCAGCGCGCTTCGGCCGCCGCCACATCAAGGACCTCGCTTTCCTCAACAAGGGGGCAGACCCAGAAGATCTGGGCTCCGCGATTCAGGATCCGCGTGATGCCGCCGATCACCTCATCGAGCGTTGAAAGCGGGTGCAGCGAAGTCTGGATCGGTTTCCGCCCGGGCGGTTTTTCGTCGAGCCGGCTGACGCTCAGATCGCCCCATTGGGTCAGGAGCAAGGTTCGGGGTATGGGGGTCGCGGTCATGACCAGAATATCGGTCTGCTCACCCTTGGCACCCAGCATTGATCTCTGTTGCACGCCGAAGCGATGCTGCTCGTCAATAACGGCCAGAGCGAGATCCTGAAATACCACTTTTTCCTGAAACAGGGCATGGGTGCCGATTACGATCCTCGCCGACCCGTCTGCTATGGCGTCAAGCGCCAATCGACGTGCCTTGCCTTTCACACTGCCGGAAAGATAGACGCAAGAGACGCTTGTCAGGCGAGAGAGCGTCTCAAAATGCTGGCTTGCAAGGATTTCGGTTGGCGCCATCAGGGCTGCCTGAGCGCCTGATTCGACCGCGCGCAGCATGGCAAGAAGCGCAACCAGTGTCTTGCCTGCACCCACATCTCCCTGAAGCAGACGCATCATCGGTGCAGGGGCTGCGAGATCAGCGTCGATTTCTGCCAGCGCCCTGATCTGGGCGCCCGTCGGTCGATGCCCGAAGCGGGTCAGGGTTTCGGCGCGCAGGCTATCATCACCACGAATGACGCGACCTGTCTGGGCGCGCGCTTCGCGCCGCGCCATGGCGATGGAGAGCTGATCGGCGAGGCACTCGTCATAGGCCAGTCGCTCGCGTGCCGGCAGGGCAAGGCTCGACCAGTTCTGATCTCCATCGGTTGAGGGCCGGTGCAGCGTCTCCAGCGCCTGGGTAAAACCCGGCCAGTCATGGCGTGCGAGGCGGTCGGCAGCGATCCATTCGGGCAAAGGCGGCATCAGATCGAGCGCCTTGTGTACTGCCCGTCTCATGACCGAGGGGAAAAGACCCGCGGTGAGCGGCCAGACCGGGTCGATAGGCGGGATCGTCTCGCGGCGCGCCCAGCCCAGCATGTAGTCGGGATGGGGCATGGTGAGGGAGAGGCCATAGCGTTCGAGCCGCCCGGAGACAGCAAGTTCGTCGCCCACCGCGACGGACCGGACGAATGACTGATGAAAGAACAGGATCTCGATTTCATCCGTGTCATCACAGGCGCGAATACGGAAAGGCTGCCGCGGGCGCGAGGGTGTCGCGATATCGAGCACGCGCAGCCTTGCGGTAAGCGTGGCGCCGGGCATCAGCTGCTCGCGGGCCTCGCGCAGGGTCAGTACGGTTCTTCGGTCGGTATAGCTTGTCGGAAGGGTGAAAAGGAGGTCGATGATACGCGGGCCGCAGGCAACCTTGCGTAGCAGATCGGCGTAACGAGGGCCGATGCCGGGCAATGTGGCCAGCGGGGCGAGCAGGGGCGAAATGCTTGACGACTCTGGGTGCATGGCCTTCGCGGAACATGGGCTGACAGCAGGAAACGCACAGGCTATAGGATAGAACTGTCATGGAACAAAACGAAACCATCGTCTGGCAGTCTGCCTGCATCGTGGTGCGCGTGCTTTGGATTTCTGAATGACCGATACCCCCAACTGGCCGATCCTCTGGGGCGTGCCGGAAGCCTATACCGCGTTCCTCCTGCGTCGCCGCCTGGGCGAACATGATGGGCCGCTTGTTCATGTCGCTCGTGATGACGCCGCCGTGGCGGCCCTTGCCGATATGCTGGCCTATGTTGAGCCGGATGTAACCGTGCTGCGCTTCCCTGCCTGGGATTGCCTGCCCTATGACCGCGTCTCACCCAATCCGGCCATAACGGCAGAGCGCGCCGCCACATTGACGCGCCTGCTCGAACCGGCGGGAAAGACGCGTCGCATCGTCTTGACGACGGTCCACGCGCTGGTGCAGCGCGTGCCACCCTGCGACGCCTTCCGCAATCAGGCCATTGCGGTGAAAAAAGGCGAAGCGCTCGATCAGGCGATGCTCATCGAATTGCTGATCGCAAGCGGCTACACGCGCACCGATACAGTCATGGAGGCCGGCGAGTTCGCCACGCGAGGCGGTATTTTCGACCTTTTCCCGGCAGGGGCGAGCGAGCCGATCCGTCTCGATCTGTTTGGCGATGAGGTGGATAATATCCGCCGTTTCGACGTTGCCAGCCAGCGTTCGACAGAGACGCTCGACGCGTTCAAACTGCGCCCCGTGTCGGAATATGCGCTGAGCCCCGATGCTATCAGCCGTTTTCGCTCGTCCTGGCGCGATCTGTTCGGTCCGTCCTCTGCTTCCGATGTCGTTTACGAGCATGTCAGCGAGGGGCGTCGCTTCCCCGGACTGGAGCACTATATTCCGCTCTTTCACGAGCATATGGACACGCTGATCGATTATCTGCCCGAGGCATCGGTCAGTATCGATCATCAGGTGCCTGATATTCTCAAGGCGCGGCTCGAAATGATCGCTGATCACTTCGAGGCCAGAAAAGCGCCGGCACGCGAGGGCGAGGCCATTTATCGCGCCCTGCCATCTCATCTGCTCTATCTCAACCGAACCGGCTGGGACGCGATGCTGGCCCGTGTGCCCTGCATCGCGCTCAATCCTTTCGCGAAACCCGACGCGACTGAGGGGCTGGATGCCGGAGGGCGCCCTGGCCCGATTTTCGTGCGGGGCAAGGATGGCACGCGCGAGGGGGCTTTCGAGGCATTCCGCACCCAGATTGAGGCGTGGGAAAAGGCCGGGCGGCGATGCTACGTGACGGCCTGGACCAAAGGTTCGCGCGAGCGAATCGCCTCCTTGCTGAGGGAGCATCGCTTCACCGTCGAATTGCATGACAGCTGGGCGTCGGCTGCCGGTATCGCGCCCGGCATCGTGGGGCTTGTTGTGCTCGGGCTCGAGCGAGGCTTTGTGGGCGACCGCATGGCGTTTATCTCGGAGCAGGATCTGCTGGGCGAACGCATCGCCCGTCCGCCCCGTCGCAAGCGCCGCGCCGAGCAGTTCATCACCGAAGCGTCTGAAATTGCCGAGGGTGATCTGGTTGTTCACGCCGATTACGGCATCGGTCGTTACGAGGGGCTCGAGACGGTCAGCGATGGCGTGGCGCCTCATGATTGTCTGAGACTGCTTTATGACGGCGCGCAGAAGCTGTTCCTGCCGGTTGAAAACATCGAGTTGCTGAGTCGCTTCGGCTCCGATCAGGGGGGTGTTGCGCTCGACAAGCTGGGTGGTCAGGCCTGGCAGGCGCGCAAGGCCAAGATGAAGGAGCGCATCCGCGACATGGCGGGTGAGCTGATTCGCACAGCCGCCGGTCGTGCCATGAAAGAGGCGCCATCGCTGATCCCGGCCGAAGGATTATGGGACGAATTCTGCGCGCGCTTTCCTTTTGTCGAAACAGAGGACCAGTCGCGCGCCATTGCGGATGTGCTCGAAGATCTCACCTCTGGCCGTCCGATGGATCGCCTGGTCTGCGGTGATGTCGGGTTCGGCAAGACCGAAGTGGCGCTTCGCGCCGCCTTTGTCGCGGCGCTTTCAGGCGTTCAGGTGGCGGTGGTTGTGCCGACCACCCTTCTGGCGCGTCAGCATTTCCGTAGCTTCTCGACGCGGTTCGAGGGCTTCCCTGTTCGTGTTGCCCAACTGTCGCGTCTGGTAACGGCAAAAGAGGCCGCCGAGACCCGTCGCGCCCTGGAGGCGGGGGAAGTCGATATTGTGGTCGGTACCCATGCGCTGATCGCCAAATCGGTCGCCTTCGGCAATCTTGGCCTGCTGATCATCGACGAAGAGCAGCATTTCGGTGTTGCCCATAAGGAGCGTCTCAAATCGCTGCGTGAAGATGTGCATGTGCTGACGCTGTCAGCCACGCCGCTTCCCCGCACGCTTCAGCTCTCCCTGAGCGGGGTGCGCGAGATGAGTCTGATCGCGACACCGCCCACCGACAGGCTGGCTGTGCGCACCTTCATCACGCCATTCGATAGCGTGATGATACGTGAGGCCATCCAGCGCGAGCGTTTTCGTGGCGGGCAGGTCTTCTGCGTCGTACCTCGTATCGAGGACATGGATCGTATGGCCGAGCGCCTGCGTGACATTGTGCCTGACGCCAAGACCGTCCAGGCCCATGGGCGTCTCACCCCCGCCGAACTCGAACGAGTCATGACCGAGTTCTCCGACGGGCGCTACGATGTTCTGCTCTCGACCAATATCGTCGAAAGCGGGCTCGATATGCCTGCGGTGAATACGCTCATCATCCATCGCGCCGATATGTTCGGTCTCGGCCAGCTCTATCAGCTTCGCGGCCGTGTCGGGCGAGGCAAGCAGCGTGGCTATGCCTATCTGACCTGGCCCCAGAGCCATCGTCTGTCTGTCGCTTCCGAAAAGCGGCTCGAGATCATGCAGACCCTCGATACGCTGGGCGCCGGCTTTACGCTTGCATCGCACGATCTCGATCTGCGTGGTGCGGGTAACCTGCTCGGTGACGAGCAATCCGGTCATATCAAGGAGGTCGGTATCGAGCTCTATCAGCAGATGCTCGAGGATGCCGTTACCACCATGCGTCTGCAGCGCGACCAGAAGCGTGCGGAAGACAAGGATTGGACACCCAATATCATTCTCGGGCTGCCGGTCCTGATTCCCGAGACCTATGTCCGCGATCTGCCGGTGCGTCTGGGCCTTTACAGGCGTATTGCAGGGCTCGAGGGGGAGGCTGAACTCGATGCCATGCGCGCCGAGATGGTCGATCGCTTCGGCTCCTTGCCGCAGGAAGTCGAAAACCTGCTCGATGTCGTGATCATCAAGCGGCTCTGCAGCGCGGCCGGGGTCGACCGTCTGGAGGCTGGGCCGAAAGGAATGGTCATTCAGTTCCGTAACCGCAAGTTCCGCAATCCTATGGGGCTTCTCAAATGGGTTGAGCGCCACAAGGATCAGGGGGTGAAACTGCGCCCTGACCAGAAACTCGCTGTGGTGCGTGAAATGACCAACGCCCAGCGCATTACCATGGCGCGCAAGGTCATGCGCGCCCTGAAGAAACTGGCGGAGAAGGCGGATAGCTGAGTCGCGAGGAATAAGGGGCGCCCCGTGTCTTTGCTTCCTTTTCCCGGAGGTCGGGATTCAAGGCTGAGTTGCCCCTTGGCGGAAGCCGGGGCAGGGACCGATAGACGCAACTTATCCCCTCTCCATTTGTTCGATTGATATCGAATGAATGGAGAGACTTATGCTGACACTCGATCTTTCAGGCCAGAAGGCTCTTGTCACCGGCTCGACCGGCGGGATCGGTCTGGCGATTGCCGAGCGTCTGGCTCAGGCGGGCGCCCATGTAATCGTCAACGGGCGCGGTGAAGAGCGGACGCGTTCTGCAATCGAGGCTGTACGCAAAAAGCTGCCCAAGGCGCAGGTGACAGGCTTTGCAGGGGATGTGGCGCAGCCTGAGATCATCGCGAAGCTGCAGGACACCCATCCCGAACTGGATATCCTGGTCAATAATCTCGGCATTTTTGAAGAGACGCCCTTTGCCGAGATTTCCGACGAGGACTGGCAGCGTTTTTTCGACATCAACGTGATGAGTGGTGTTCGTCTGTCGCGTGCCTATCTGCCGGGCATGGTGGAAAGGAAGCGCGGGCGTATCGTCTTCATCTCAAGTGAGTCAGGACTGAATATTCCGGCCGAGATGATCCATTACGGATTCAGCAAAGCCGCACAGATCGCGATTGCGCGCGGTCTTGCCGAGAGCGTGGCCGGTAGCGGCGTGACGGTAAACAGCGTGCTCCCGGGGCCGACCCGCACCGAGGGCGTGATGACGATGATACAGAAAGCGGCGGAAAAGACAGGCCGAACATCAGAGGAAACCGAGGCAAGCTTCCTGAAAGATAATCGCCCGACGTCGTTGCTGCAAAGGCTGGAAGAGCCGGAAGAGGTGGCAAATATGGTTGCTTATGTCTGTTCACCGCTCGCCTCGGCCACGTCAGGCGCGGCCTTGCGCGTTGAGGGTGGCCTGCTTCGTCATCCGGGCTGAGCGGCGCGGTCGATCAGGGACGGGGCGTATCATGACGCCCCGTCTGGTCGGGTTAGTTGACGGGAATGGGGATCGAATTGACCTTGAGAATGCCCCCATCGAGAGTCAGATCCCAAAGCACCTGATTGCCGTTGCGATGGCCCATGAACTGCGCGACCGACAGGGCAGTCGTAACCCCGGTCGGCACGACAGGGCGGATGGTGGCGAGCAGATCGTTCAGATCCGTGATGGCGATGTGAAGCGCGCCGGTGCTGGTGGCGGCATTGCGGCCAGGCGTGACCCAGCCCGAACCATCCAGTCGCCCTTTCGCCCAGAGGGCCTCAAGCGATGAAATGGTGATCCTGCCCGTGGGCGTACTTGTGTTCTCGAGCATCTGCTCCGGTATGGTCAGTGTGGTGTTGACGTTGCCGGGCAGAGCCGAGCCGCCAGGCGCCGAAAGTCCCGATGAAGAGACAACGATGTCGATGCCGCCGGATGTCTGACTGGCGCGCATCGTGACGGTGATCTGTTCGGCTGAATAATGCGTGCTGCCATCTGACAGGGCGACCTTGTTCCAGATCATCTCCGCCACTGCGCCCTGATGCAGGGACTCACGAAGAGTGCGCAGGGCCGGACGGCCGTCGACGCCACGGCAGCTTGCGGGCGAGGCGTTATGGACGAGCTTCAGAAGCCCCAGGGACACGAGGCTGTTGGCATCACGCAGATTGGGAAGGGTCAGATGCCCCTGTCGGTCTCTCACCGTAACCTGCTGCACATGAACCTTCGTTTCCGCCCCGGTGAGCTGGGCGGCATAGCCCGTCATGGTGAGAGAGGCCGAGCCCATCGTGCGTGAGGCCGAATCGGCGCTCATACAGGCGGCGGGAACGGCATCGGCCCTGGCGGAATGGGGCAGGGCACCCAGGGCGAGTAGCGTCAGGATGGAAGCGGTTGCGTATTTCATGGGCATCACGATCGGGCTGTTCATCAGAGCAGACAACCGGAATTTTGCGGCAGGAGTGCGGCACCTTGTCTCATGCTGATCAAGGCCCCCCGATGACTCAGGTACCGCCCATGATGGGAGCCTAGCTGCTCATACCCCCTTGATGAGGCAGGATCGGGACTCGATAAGAGGAATACGGTCACCGACCGACTGGCGGGATGCGGTGTGATGCGAGGAGTGCAAGCGATGAGTGGACTGGACCCCGAAGATTTCGCACCGCTGAGGGCGCTTGCCCATCGCATGCTCGATGATGTCTTTGATCGTGCCGAGCGCATGGGTGAGGGGCCGGTCTGGCAAGCCATGCCTGAAGACGCGCGCCAGGCATTCAGGCAGGATCTGCCGCAGCAGGGCCAGACGGCAGAGGCGCTTTACGGGCAATTTCTGGAGCAGATACGCCCCTATTCCAATGGTAACCCACATCCGGGGTTCATGGGGTGGGTGCAGGGCGCCGGAACCCCTGTCGGCATTCTGGCTGAACTGCTCGCTGCCAGCCTGAACGATAATTGCGGCGGGCGCGACCACGCGGCGATCGAGGTAGAGCGTCAGGTGATCCGCTGGGCGTCAGAGATGGTTGGAATGCCCGCAGACTCATCTGGCTGTCTTGTCACCGGGTCTTCCCTGGCGAATTTCATCGGCATTATCACGGCGAGCCGTGCGGTCGATCCGTCCATGCGCCAACATGGCGTGTCAGGGCGCAGGCTTGTGGGCTATGCGGCTGAAACGGCCCATGGCTGCGTCAGCCGTGCGTTCGATCTGGCCGGGCTCGGCAGCGATGCCCTGCGTCTCATCCCGGTGGACGAGCTCTATCGCATGGACGATCAGGCTCTTGCGGCACGTATTCGCGAAGATCGTGCGGCCGGGTTTCATCCGTTTATCATCATCGGTACGGCGGGCAGTGTCGATTGCGGTGCGGTCGATCCGCTGGAGGCTCTGGCCGATATCGCCCAGGCAGAGAAATGCTGGTTTCATGTCGATGGTGCGTTTGGGGCTTTTGCCAGGCTATCGCCCGAACACGCGATCATGCTCGATGGCATTGAAAGAGCCGATAGTCTCGCACTCGATTTTCATAAATGGGGGCAGGTGCCCTATGATGCCGGTTGCGTGCTTGTGCGTGACCGGGCAGCTCACGCGCAGGCTTTTGCCCAGTCATTGAGCTATTTGACGCGCGCTGATCGCGGGCTCGCGGGTAACGCGCCCTGGCCCTGTGATTTCGGGCCTGATCTGTCACGAGGGTTCCGCGCGCTCAAGGTCTGGATGACGCTCGCCCATTACGGGGCATCCCGCATGGGCGAGATGGTGGCAGAATGCTGCGACGTCGCCCGCTATCTGGCCGAGCGCGTCGAAGGTGACGAGCGCTATCTGCTCATGGCGCCTGTTGCCCTCAATATCGTCTGTTTCACGCTCGTTGATTTCGGGGACGAAGCCATCGATGAACTGGTAAAAGATCTGCATGAGAGCGGTGTTGCGGCCCCTTCGACAACGCGTATCGAAGGACGGCTGGTGATCCGTGCGGCGACTGTGAACCATCGCACGACACGCGCGACGATCGACGCCATGCTCGAACAAATCGCCCTGCTCGGGGAAAAATACGCGCAGTAGAGGAGATGAGGTGACGGGCGGTTGCATGGCCACACGCCGCCCTTGTCGACAAAGCCCCGGCGTACTGAGGGGGCCTTTGCCCTGCGTGTGACGCTGCGGAGATGAAGATTTATTCCCGTCCAGGAAAGCCGGAGGTGTCTGACGCTGGTCCCGGCTTATTGGGGAGGGCGTTTACATCTCTCGGCCTAACCGCCTTGTGGTGATACGTCCTCGACAGATTGCCAAAAAGGGCAACGGTGAGACGGTGTGGGCGGCGGCCACGGGAAAGCTTCAAACCGGAAGCCTTCAGAGGAGCGTATGCGCCCAGACTTCAGCCTTCTCTGTAGACCGCCGGGACAGCGGTTCTTGCGCGCAATGAACCTGCGTCAGGACCTTGTATTCGCCCCGCGCCGTCGAGCCGACACGCCCGCCCGGAAAGCAGATAGCCTTTATCGGGCGACGAAAAGGTCCGAGAGTTGTTTGATCATCGTACCACCAAGTTCTTCGGCGTTACTGAGCGTGACCGAATTGCGATAATAGCGCGTCACGTCATGGCCGATACCGATGGCCAGAAGCTCGGTCTCGGGTGATGATTCGATGCGGGCGATGACCGAACGCAGATGATCTTCGAGATAGGAACTCGGATTGGTCGAGAACGTGCTGTCATCGACCGGCGCCCCATCGGAAATGACCATCAGGATACGGCGATGTTCCGGCCTGCGACGCAGGCGCTTCCATGCCCAGAGCAGAGCTTCGCCGTCGATGTTTTCCTTGAGCAGCCCTTCGCGCAGCATGAGGCCAAGGTTGTTGCGGGCGCGACGCAGGGGCGTATCCGCATCCTTGTAGATGATATGACGCAGATCGTTCAGTCGGCCCGGATCTGGCGGGCGCCCGGCGGCTACCCAGCGTTCGCGGCTCTGACCGCCTTTCCAGGCGCGCGTGGTAAAGCCGAGCACCTCGGTTTTGACGCCACAGCGTTCGAGTGTGCGGGCCAGAATATCGCCACACATGGCGGCCACCGAAATGGGGCGCCCGCGCATCGAGCCGGAATTGTCGATCAGCAGGGTCACGACCGTGTCGCGAAATTCTGCCTGACGCTCGGTCTTGTAGGAAAGAGAGAGAGTCGGGTTGGCAACGACGCGGGCCAGACGGGCGGCGTCGAGAATGCCTTCCTCCTGATCGAACGCCCAGGAGCGCTGCTGCTGCGCCATGAGCTTTCGCTGCAGGCGGTGCGCGAGGCGTGAGACCACCCCCTGCAGACTGCTCAGTTGCTGATCGAGCTGCTGGCGCAGTCGAGCAAGTTCGTCCGGGTCGCAGAGTTCGGCAGCATCGGCCTCTTCGTCGAAAGCCGTGGTGAAGATCTTGTAGGCTGGCGGGGCGCTGCTCGCTTCGCTCTCCTTGCCCTCATCATCTTCAAGCGTTCCCGCGGGCTGCTCGGCGCCCTCGTCCTGCAAGTCCGAATCGCTCGCCTCGCGACTGTCGGGCTGCTCGGTGGGCTCGGGCTGAAAGCCGTGTGTGTCGCTGTCGTCCTGATCCTGTGGCGAGGGCTCGTCATCAGGCTGGTCAGACTCTGTCTGGCTGTCGTCGTCCTGATCCGGGTCGTCCGCCTGACTCTCGTCATTGGGCTCTGGCTCTTCGGTCAGATCGAAAGCCTTGAACAATCCCGAACACGCTTCTGCGAAGCGCTGCTGATCCATCTGTGACGACGCAAGCTTCTTCAGGGCGCGTTCAGCGTCAGGTGAGAGTGTCTCACGCCAGGCTTTCAGGGCAGGGCCAGCCTGCGACGGCGAGGTCTCGCCGGACAGGGCCTCTCGCACCAGAAGCGGCAGCGCCACAGTGGCGGGCATGTCATCGCGCGTGGCCATGCGACCATAGCCGCTGTCATGGCAGTCCAGCGCGAGTTTTTCACGCAGATTGGCCTGAACACCGGCCATGTGTCGCGCGCCGAAAACCTCGCAACGCACCTGCTCCAGCGTATCGTAGAGCGGCCGGGTTTCAGGGGTGTCGCTGTTCTGGGGCAGTGGCGCGAGGGTATCGTCATGATGCCTGAGCCGCAGGGCCGCGGCGTCGGCTGCGCCGCGCACGCGCTGGATTTCCTGTGGGGTGAGCGCACGTGACACATAAGGGAGTTGAATACCCTTGGCCTGCTTGGCTGTGGCCGAAGCAGCAAAGCTGATCTCGGTCTCGGCCTCGCCCGAAATGGCGCGCAGGGCCGCGGTCGTTGCACGACGAAACGCGTCCGTGCGTTCACTGCCGGGCAGGGCGAGATCGGTTGCCGAACGGTCTGGCGTCTTTGGCTTGGGGGAAGCCATGGGTCTGTCCCCTTCAGCCATTCAACGGAGACTGGTTGAAACAGCGCTGATAATATTCAGCCACGATCCCGCGCTCGGCTTCGTCGCATTTATTGAGGAAGGTTAGGCGAAATGCAAAAGCCAGATCGCCGAAGATACGCTCGTTTTCCGCCCAGGTGATGACAGCGCGCGGTGACATAACGGTCGAGATGTCTCCCGCCATGAAGCCTGCGCGAGTCAGGTTGGCCAGCGCGACCATGCTTTCAAGACGTTTGGTGATGGCAGGCTCGTTGCCCAGAGCCAGCTTGGCGCGGACTATGCCGACTTCCTGATCCAGCGGCAGATAATTGAGCGAGGCAACGATGTTCCAACGGTCCATCTGGCCCTGATTGATCTGCTGCGTGCCATGATAGAGCCCGGTCGTATCGCCGAGGCCGACCGTGTTAGCCGTGGCGAAAAGGCGGAAGCCGGAATGAGGACGGATCACGCGATTCTGGTCGAGAAGCGTCAGATGGCCTTCTGTCTCGAGCACGCGCTGGATCACGAACATGACGTCGGGGCGACCGGCATCGTATTCGTCGAAAATCAGCGCGACGGGGTGCTGCAGACACCAGGGCAGCAGGCCTTCACGGAATTCCGTAATCTGCTTGCCGTCACGCAGGACGATGGCATCCTTGCCGATCAGATCGATGCGCGAGATATGGCTGTCGAGGTTGATTCGCACGGTCGGCCAGTTGAGGCGCGCAGCAATCTGCTCGATATGCGACGACTTGCCGGTGCCATGAAAGCCCTGCACCATGACGCGACGATTATTCGCAAAGCCAGCCAGAATGGCGCGGGTGGTGTCGCAGTCGAACTGATAGCTCGGGTCGATATCGGGCACATGCTCGGTGCGGATCGAGAAGGCCGGCACCTCCATGTCACAATCGATGCCAAAGACGTCACGGGCGCTGACGATCCGATCGGGCGCGCCAAGGACATGGGTTGGGACCGCGTTCTGTTCTGCGGTGACAACCGTTTCTGGTGCGTCGATGGAGGCGAGATCGCTCATGGGTTCAATCCGTCTTTCACTCTGTCTGGCGACAGTTTGTCTTGTCAGGTTCTCGGCAAGGATATGGTCATGTTTCCCCCGATGGCCAGAGGGAAACGCGCAATAAACCGGGTCAAAGACCGACCAGATGCGCGCGAATCGCACTATAGGCGACACTGACGACCTTGAAACGGTCTTCAGCAGCAGGATCTCCTGCATTGGTATCGGGGTGATGCTTGCGGGCCAGTTCCTTGTAGCGCAGCTTGAGCGCGTCGACCGTTACCGGCCAGTCGAGGGCGAGTGCGCGCAGGTGTTCACGCAGGGCGGGCGGGGCCGCGTCGCGGGCCTTCTGGTGGCGCTGTTTTGCTGCCTGTGCCCGTTTGGCTCGCGTGGATGAAAGGATGTCGAGCGGGTCGAGAACCTCTTCCTCATCGAAATGCTGCCCGCCGCGTGTGCCAAGTTTCCATGAAGGGCGCTGCCACGAAATATCGGCACGGAGCTGGGATTCGATCTGGCCGGGCGTCATGCCTTTATAGAAATCCCAGCGTGCATTGTATTGACGGACATGCTCCAGGCAGAACCAGAAATACTGCCTCAATTGCGTGCGGTCCTTGGGCGCACGATATCCCGCATGCTCCGTGCAGCCGGGCATGTCGCAATAGCGCTCCGGTGCATCGGGATCAGGGTCGAAGGCCCTGTGTTTGGTAGATTTGCGCTGCATGATCGGGTTTATGTGCGTTGTAAGAGACGCCGATGCAAGAAGGGAGTGCTCATGAGTGACCTCAAGGAACGCGCAGCGCGCATGAAGGCTGCGCTCGATGTCGCGTTGCAGCCTGTAGAGATGACAATACGAGACGACAGCAAGCGTCATGCACATCATGCGGGGCGCAACGGGATCGAGGGTGACGAGACCCACTTCACCATGACCATTGTCAGCGAGCGCTTCGGCGGCATGAATCGGGTGGCGCGGCACAGGCTGGTCAATGAGTTGCTCAAGCCGGAATTTGAAACCGGGCTTCACGCGCTCTCGCTCAAGCTTTCCGCACCGGCTGAGCTATGAAAGCCGTAACGCGTCTTCTCTCGGCTCTGGCGCTCTCAGGGGCATTGGCAGGTTGCGCCGTGAACGGCATGGAAGGGCTGTCGGCCACGCAGCAGCGTGAGGCGCATCGCGTCGAGGCGGCACTCAATCGTCCTGCAACGCTTGAAGGGCATTTCGTTCAGGTCGGTCCCGGGCGGAATGACGGGGCAGGACATTTCTCCTATCGCCCCGGCGCGCTCGCTCTGGATTATGTATCGCCACACGCCATGACGCTCCGTGCTTCCGGTGCGCATCTCGTGATCGACGATTCACAGACCGGGTCTGTGACCAAAATCAGTCTGGCGCGCAATCCGCTGGGCCTGCTTCTGCATGTGCCGGTGCGTTTTGCCGGTGCGATCCGTGTGACGGATATCCGGACCAGTGCGGGTGCAGCGCAGATTTCGCTCGCAGAGGCGAATAACCCGTCACAGGGTCTGCTGACCCTGCAACTGATCGAGAACGAGGGAAGGCTTCAGCTTTCCACGCTCGACGGCGTCGATGCGCGTGGCAACCGAATCGTATTGTCGCTTTCTGATGTCACGGAAACGGGTGTGGCACCGAAGAACTGAGGCCATGTGGCAAGGAGCGCTTCATCCAGATCTTCCATTGTGAGGTCCGGATCGAAGCGCTTCACGCTCGTGACCCCATATTCCCTAATGCCGCACGGGATGATTCCATCGAAATCGCTCAAAAGCGGATCGAAATTGATCGAGATTCCGTGCCAGGACACCCAACGGCTTACTCTTATGCCGATAGCGGCGATCTTTGTTTCCAGTCCTGAGAGGGGGTCATCGACCCATACGCCGATTCGTCCGCATTCGGTGCGCCCCTTGATTCCAAGCCGGGCAAGGCTCGTAACCACCCATCTCTCCAGGCTCTGCACGAAGGCACGCAGATCGCGCGCCGGTGTCGGGCCGTGGTCACGCTGCAGATCAAGCATGACATAAACGATTCGCTGACCGGGCCCATGATAGGTCCATTGCCCGCCGCGCCCGGCATCATAGGTGGGTAGACCGTCCGGGTTGATCAGATCGGCCGGTTTTGCCGAGGTGCCTGCCGTGTAGAGACGCGGGTGCTCCAGAAACCACAGGATTTCCCCTGTCTCGCCAGTTCTTATGGCTGCGGCACGTTGCTGCATCGCCTCAAACGCAAGTTCATAGGGAATCAGCTCTTTTTCCCTTTTCCAGGATATTTTGTCGAAAATTGCCTTTTCGGCGATTGCCTGCTCATCAGTCATCGGCTATAGCCCCCTTCACACGAGCGGTATCGCCCAGAGCGGGCCGCTTGTCACGATGCGGTCGTGGCGGAATGGTAGACGCGCAAGCTTGAGGTGCTTGTGGGGGCAACCCCGTGGAAGTTCGAGTCTTCTCGACCGCACCATGAACTGGAAGCACCCCCTTCGGGGGGTGCCAGTCCACCGGAAATCTCTCAAAAAATCTAATGCAAGCGGAATGAACTTTCATTAACCTATTGGCTTTCTATCGCCATGGTGTTTGTGAAATTTTGTGTTCCTGCCATCACTTTGCCGAAGTTCTGGCCTCAGATACTGGATGTGAGACAATCATCGTGTAATCTGGGGCACAATCTTCGGGTATAGTTCTGGTCAAGATGCCCAAGATTGCGCTGCATACTCTACAGAGATCCAAAGGTCGGAAAACGTGATCAAGCCGCTCAGAAAAGCTGTACTCCCCGTCGCTGGCATGGGGACGCGCTTTCTCCCTGCCACCAAGGCCATGCCGAAAGAGATGCTGCCGGTCGTTGACCGCCCTCTGATCCAGTATGCCGTTGATGAAGCACGCAAGGCTGGTATCGATCAGTTCTGCCTGATTACCGGTCGCGGCAAGGACAGCCTGATCGACTATTTCGACGTCGCATTCGAGCTCGAAACAACCCTCAAGGAGCGCGGCAAGAATTCCTTGCTTGAAACGCTGCAGCCCAGCTCCATCGAGGCAGGCTCGCTCGCGGCCGTTCGTCAGCAGGAACCGCTCGGTCTCGGTCATGCTATCTGGTGTGCCCGCTCGTTTATCGGTGACGATCCGTTTGCCATTCTTCTGCCGGACGACATCGTGCAGGGCGAGAAGGGCTGCGTCGCACAGCTGGTCGAAGTATATAACCAGACGGGCGGTAACGTCGTTGCTGTTTCCGAAGTGCCTAAGGAGCACACCAACCGCTACGGCATTCTTGATGTAGGCAAGGATGACGGCAAGCTGGTTGAGGTCAAGGGGCTGGTTGAAAAGCCGAACCCTGAAGACGCCCCTTCCAATCTCTCCATCATCGGTCGCTATGTGCTGCTGCCCGAGATCATGACCCATCTTTCCAAGCTGGAGCGTGGCGCAGGTGGTGAAGTGCAGCTGACAGATGCGATGGCCAAGATGATCGGCCACGCGCCGTTCCACGGTCTGCGTTATGACGGCATCCGTTATGATTGCGGCGACAAGGCCGGTTATCTGGAAGCACAGATCGCCTTCGCACTCGAGCGCCCGGACCTGCGCGACGCCATGCGCGGGTTCATCAAGAAATACGCCGATGCCTGATGGACACTCTGCTTCGTCATGAGTTCCATCCTTCCATCCTGCGGGAATATGATATCCGCGGGTTGGTTGATAAGATGCTTTTCGAGAACGACGCTCAGGCTCTGGGCGTCGTTTTTGCGTCAGTGCTGCGCAAGCGGGGTCTTGATTATGTTCTCGTCGGGCATGACGGTCGTGACAGCTCGCCCCGTCTGGAGCAGGCCTTGGTTGCCGGGCTCGTAACAGGTGGAATGAATGTAAGGCGCCTCGGTTGCTGCGCCACGCCAGAGCTTTATCACGCGTCCTTTCGCGAGCAGGCGTCAGGCGCCATCATGGTGACGGGAAGCCATAACCCGATAGGGTATAATGGCTTCAAGATCCTGCTCAATAATCAGCCTTTCTTCGGCGCCTCCCTTCAGGAAATTGCGCAGAGCCTGCGCGAGGGTGTGCAGGCTGGCCGTCAGATCGGTCAAGCGAGCGATTATTCTGCTGATGGGCGCTATGAGGCAGCCTTGGCGGAAGGTCTGCGTCAGCATGGGCGGCAACTGCGTGTCGTCTGGGATAACAGCCATTCCTCGGCGGCTCATGCGCTGGGGCGGCTTCTGAACCATCTCCCTGGCGAGCATATCGTACTAAACGGGACCGTGGATGGACTGTTCCCTGCGCATCATCCTGACCCGACATTGCCCGAGAACATGGTGCAGCTGCAGCGCGCCGTGCAGGAAAATTCTGCCGATCTTGGCGTCGCCTTTGATGGCGATGCGGATCGAGTTGGTGCCGTTGACGAGAAGGGTGCCCTCATTCCGGCAGACCGGTTGAGCCTGCTTTTTGCTCAAGCCATTCTTAAGGAACGGCCCGGTGCGATGATTCTAGGCGACGTGAAAATGTCGCAGGTGTTTTTCGATGGCGTCGAATCTGCTGGCGGGCGTGTTGCGATGTGTCCGAGCGGTCATTCCGAGGTCAAGGCAGCGATGCGCGAATCAGGGGCGGCTTTTGCCGGGGAGATGTCGGGACATTTCTTCTTTGCCGATCGCTGGCCGGGTTTCGATGATGGGCTTTATGCCGCTGTGCGGTTGATCGATCTTCTGGCTGGGCAGGAAAAATCTCTCTCGGCGCTCTGCGGGGCTCTACCCCGTCTTGTGGCGACGCCGGAGATTCGTTTCGATTGTGAGGATAATCTCAAATTCGGAATTGTCGACAGGATCATCGCCCGGTGTCGCGCGGAAGGCGATGACAGCGTGCTGACAGATGGCATGCGTGTGAAGGCGGCTGGCGGATGGTGGCTGTTGAGGGCCTCCAACACCCAGCCTGCCCTCGTCGCTCGTATCGAAGGTGTCGATCATGCTGCCTGCCATGACATGATCACCCGTATCGCGGCCCTGCTGCGAGACGAGAATGTCGCCCTGCCGCCGATTGAAGGATTTGATGAGGCCCGTTCATGAGATCGGAAATCGCCTTCTATGAACCAGGCCAGTTTGTGACGCATCCCGATTGCCCTGATTGGGGCGTAGGGCAGATCCAGAGTGTGACCGGCCACCGTGTGACGATTAATTTCGAGAACAGGGGCAAGGTCCTTATCAACGCCCAGCTGATCGACCTGATTGTCATTGAGTGAGACGAGGGCAGGCAAGGTGAGGGAGCTGCGTGCTCTCGGCAGGGCAGGGCTCGATCTGTTTTTTCCCCCTATTTGCCTTTCCTGCGGTGGCGAAACCACTCAATCAGGACTGGTCTGTCTCGACTGCTTCCAGCATCTGCATCCGGTGGTTCTCTCATGTCGTCATTGCGCCCTGCCGGTGGCGTCGGAGGCTTACCTCAACATAAGCGGCCATTGTGCAAAATGCGCCCCTCCCTCCGGCTGTTGGGACGAGGCGCAAGCGGCGTGGCTATATGAGGGTACGGCGCGTCGCCTGATTCTGCACTTCAAATACGGCGATCGGCTGGAAAGTGCCTCATTCCTCGCGCAAGGTATGACGGCCTCGGCCGGTCGGGTGCTGGCACATGCGGATTATCTTGTACCTGTACCGCTGCACCGGCATCGTTTCTGGCATCGTCGCTATAATCAGGCTGTGCTTCTTGCGCGACATATTGCGCGCTTGCAGCCTGGCCTGCGTGTTCTACCCGACGCCCTGATCCGCCATCGCGCGACGCAGAATCTTGCCAGCCTGTTTCACGATCAGCGCGCGCAGATGCTGGAAAATGCCTTCAGCGTTGCGGCGTCGAAGCGTGATCTTCTTGTCGGCCGACATATCGTTCTGATCGACGATATCTTGACCACGGGGGCGACCGCCTCCATTTGCGCTAGGCATCTCCGACAGGCGGGGGCGAAGCGTGTGGATCTTCTGGTGGCAGCGCGTACTGTCAAGCTGGCAGATGACTCCGACAGGCTTCACGCTTAATGGCAGTGAGGATTGAGTTCACCGTGCAGAAAATCGAGATCTACACCCAGCCGGGTTGCCCCTATTGCGTACGCGCCGTGCAGATTCTGGCGTCCAAAAACGTTGCTTTTGAAGAGATCAACGCACCGCATGGCACTCCCGAACGTCAGGACGCGATCCGTCGCTCGGGAGGCGGGCGTACCGTCCCGCAGATCTTTGTCGACGAGCAGGCGCTTGGCGGCTGCACAGACCTCATGCAGCTCGATGCCAGCGGTCAGCTTGATACGATTCTTGGCAAGAAATGATTTGTTATAGACTGCATTGCACAGTCGGGCATGAGTTCGAGGGCTGGTTTCCCGATGCGGATTCCTTTGACACGCAGAAAGCGCGCGGTCTTGTGGTTTGCCCGCAATGCGGTGTCAGTACTGTCGAGAAAAGCCTTATGGCGCCAGCCCTGGCGCGCTCTGCCAAAGCCCCCTCGATCGAGCCAGCTGATCAGGTCCTGATGGCGCTGCGAGCGATCAGGAAAGAGGTTGAATCGCACTGTGACAATGTGGGCGACCGATTTGCCGAAGAAGCGTTGAAGCGTCATGATGCGCGCGACGACGGGGAGCGCCGGTCCGAGCGTGGCATCTATGGCACGATGAGCGACTCCGAAAGGGAAAGGCTCGAAGATGAAGGCGTCGATTTTACCCCGATTCCCTGGATCGACCGCTCGGAGTCGTGAAGGGCAGACGACGGGGCGTGGCGTGCTTACAGGTGCCGCCCATTTGATACGGCTCATGCCGCTTCTTGCTCTTCTGGGGGTGTCGCAGGCGATGGCCCAGACCGCAGGTAATCCGCCCGCACCCGAAGAGGGACTCTGGCTCGCACAAGATCACGATGGTGTGTTTCAGATCGGTCATTGCGGCGATACGCTCTGCGGGCGCCTGATCGGTATGCTTTATGACGGTCCCGTTCCCAAGGATGTGTGGGGGCGTTCACAATGTGGGCTGGTCATGCTGACCGATTTCCGATTAAGCAAGGACGAAAACGTGTGGCGGGGGCATATTCTCGATCCGGAAACAGGACGTACCTACGACGCCCGTATCCATGCCGAGTCTGCCGAGGTGCTGAAGCTGCGCGGTTTCATTCTGGGAATTCCCCTTTTCGGCAAGACGCAGACCTGGACCCGTTATCACGGCACGATCGGGCCCGAGTGCAAATTGCCCTGAACCGGAACGCCACCCGAGGAGCTTGAGATTAGACAATGAAGACGATCCTTTCCCGCCGCAGCTTCGCGTTGGGTACTCTTGGCCTGCTGGGATGCGCCACGGCGCACGCGCAGGATGCCACCGACAAGACACCGGCCGTGCCGCCGCCGCCGCCCAAGCCGGTATCCAAGACGATCTGTTTCGTCGGGGGCTATACCAAGCATGCCCCTCCGGGTGGTGCCGGTAACGGCGAAGGGATCGCCGTATTCGAGATGGATCGTGAAACCGGCGTTCTGACGCCTGTAACGACCTTTACCGATATCGCCAGCCCATCTTTCATCACGCTCTCGCATGACAAGCGCTTTCTTTACGCGCTGAGCGAGATTGACGATTTCAACAAGGATGGTGACGGCTCTGTCACGGCCTTCGCTGTTGATCGCAAGACAGGTTCGCTCAAGAAGCTGAACACCGTCAGCTCCGGCGGTGCGGTGCCAGCCCATCTGAGCGTGCATCATTCGGGTCGTTACGTGCTGGTCGCCAATTATATGGGCGGTTCTGTCGGCGTGCTGCCGATCCGTCCTGACGGCTCGCTCGGCCCCGCAACGGATGTGGTGCATAACACCGGACCGCGTCAGCCTGAGCGTGCCGCCGATAACCCTCAGGGAAATTTCGCTGTTTCCGATCACTCCGGGTCGCACCCGCATATGATCCAGAGCGACCCGAGCGGCAAGTTTGTTATAGCTGATGATGCCGGGCTCGACCGTGTCTATGTCTGGACGCTGAACCTGCAGACGGGCAAGCTTGTGCCGGCCAAGGTGCCCTATTACGACATGACGCCTGGCAGTGCGCCGCGTCACTTCCAGTTCAATCGCTCGGGCAAGCTGATGTACAATCTCTGCGAGCAGGACTCGAAGATTGTTGTCAGCGCCTTTGATCCGCAGACCGGTGCCATCAATAATCTTCAATCGGTCAGCACGGTTACCTCGCATTTCCGTGGCAGCACCCTGGCAGCAGAAATCCTGATTTCTGCCGATGACCGCTTTGTCTATGCCTCCAACCGCCTCGGTGATTCGCTCGCCGTGTTCAAGGTTGGTGAAGATGGTACCCTTACCCTGCAGGACGAAGCATGGATGCATGCCGATTACGGCCGCGCCATGATGTTCGACCCCTCGGGCAATTTCCTGTTCTGCGCCAATCAGCGCAGCGATGCCGTGACGTCGTTCCGCATCGACAAGGCGAGCGGCCAGCTCGGCTTTACCGAAAACTTTACCCCTGTCGGCAGCCCGACGACTTTCGCCTTCATGGATACGGAAGTCTGAAGAAATACGTTGGGGAGGAGCGGGCTTACCCGTTCCTCCTCAACCGTGACCTTCACGAATTGAGGGTCGTGCAGGAGGCGTTTTTTTTTGCCTCCCCCCTGAGCGGTAACGCCCTTAGTCGCGCACGAACATCGTAATGTAATTGATGCTTGTGTCGCGTGTGATGCGCCAATGCATCGGGCGGTAGCTCATTCCGGCAACATCGATCATTCGCAGCCCGACAGCGCGCCCCATGCGGTGCAGCTCTTCAGGTTTGATGAATTTCTTCCAGTCATGCGTGCCGACCGGCAGAAGCCGCGCAATATACTCGGCACCGACCTTGGCCACGGCCAGGGAACGCAGGGTGCGATTGAGGGTGGAAACCGCAATCAGTCCACCGGGTCGGGTAAGTGAACGCAGCAGCGCAAGAAACTCCTGGGGGTCGTTCACGTGTTCGATCACTTCGAGTGCCGAGATCACGTCAAAGCCCTGTCCTTCGCGCACCAGCTCTTCTGCACTGCCCTTGCGGTAGGTGAGGCTGCCCGAGTTTTCCGGCAGCGGGTTCGCGGCGAGATGGGCCTCGGCAGCCCGGATTCCCTCTGGTGATGCATCGAGCCCCAGAACATCATGGCCCATACGCGCAAAAGCCTCGCTGGCCAGACCAGCGCCGCAGCCAATGTCGAGCAGAGACAGCGTGCCGCCACGCAGGCCTTCCAGACGCCTGAGATGGGCATTTGCCCACTCGGTGCGCATGGGGTTCATGTCATGCAGGGGCTTCATCGGCCCTTTGGGGTCCCACCAGGTCGCAGCCAGCTGGTCGAAATGGGCGATCTCGCGATCGGAGACGGAAGAAGCGGCGTGATCTGGCATTGTGGTTCCAAAAAGACAGAAATGAGACCGTTTTACCAGAGTATCTGGACGGCGCGATCCGGACTTAGTATGTGACCGGCCTTTCCTTGCGCAACATCGCAGGCTGGAAAATCCGATCCCGGCGCTCTGTGATTGACCGCTTTCTGCTACGTACGGAGCCAGGTGCACCATTATGACGTCATCAGACCAGCGCCCAACCCGGATCGTTATGAAGTTCGGTGGAACCTCTGTGGCCGATCTGGACCGCATTCGCGCCGTCGCCGAACGCGTGCGTATTGAGCGCGACAAGGGGCATCAGGTTGCCGTGGTGGTGTCGGCCATGGCCGGTGTCACCAATCAGATGGTGGGCTACGTTCAGGCGCTCGACCCCATGGCCGATGCGCGCGAATATGATGCCGTGGTGGCAAGTGGCGAGCAGGTGACGAGTGGCCTTACGGCGATTGCACTCCAGACGCTTGGTGTGCCGTCGCGCTCGTGGCAGGGCTGGCAGATCCCGTTCCGTACGGATGACGCCCATGGCAAGGCGCGCATCGGCGATGTTGAGGGCGCGGCGCTGATTGCCTGCATGGAGCGTGGCGAGGTGCCGGTCATCGCAGGTTTTCAGGGCGTGGCGCCGGGTGAGCGCATCAGCACGCTTGGTCGCGGCGGCTCGGATACGTCTGCTGTCGCGGTGGCGGCTGCCATCAAGGCGGATCGGTGCGATATCTATACCGATGTCGATGGCATCTACACGACCGACCCGCGTATCGTGAAAAAGGCTAAGAAGCTGGATCGTATCACCTTTGAGGAGATGCTTGAGCTGGCTTCGGTCGGGGCCAAGGTACTCCAGACCCGTTCGGTCGGGCTGGCGATGAAAGAAAAAGTGCGCGTACGCGTGTTGTCGAGTTTTGAGCCCGAGACGGAACTCTCCGGGTCGCTGGTGGTGGATGAGGACGAGATGATGGAAAAGGAACTGGTCACGGGGATCGCCTACTCCCTGGACGAGGCAAAGATCTCGGTGAGCCGTATCCCGGACCGTCCGGGCATCGCTGCCGCCATTTTCAGCCCGCTCACTGCGGCGCGCGTCAATGTGGACATGATCGTCCAGAGCGTTGGCTCTGACGGCTCGACCAACATGACCTTCACCGTGCCGAAGGGTGATCAGGCCCGCGCGCTCGCCGCGCTCGAAGCGGCACGCGGTGATATCCAGTATGGCGAAATCCATACCGCCAATGATGTTGTGAAGATCAGCGTTGTGGGCATCGGCATGCGCTCGCATTCGGGCATGGCCAGCACGATGTTCCAGACGCTCGCCGAGCGCGGCATCAATGTTCAGGTCATTTCGACCAGCGAAATCAAGATCTCCGTCCTGATCGATGCTGAATATATGGAACTCGCCATGCGCGCCCTGCACACGGCCTATGGGCTGGATGGTGAATGACCATGACAATCGCTGATCAGACCCGTCAGAAAGCCCGCGAGACGCTTGATCGTCTTTGGGCGCCCGGTTGCGCCTTCCTTGGAACGCCGACAGCCATTCTGGGCGGCGCCATGTCCTGGGTGAGTGAGCGCAACCTCGTATCGGCCATCTCCAATGCGGGTGGATTTGGTGTGATCGCCTGTGGCGCGATGATGCCCGATCGTCTTGCCGAGGAAATTGCGGCAACGCAGGCGCTGACGGACAAGCCGTTTGGCGTGAACCTCATCACCATGCATCCTGAACTGGACCGTCTGGTTGATGTCTGCCTCGAGCACAAGGTCGGCCATATCGTTCTGGCAGGCGGCGTGCCGAGCGGTGCGACCATCAAGCAGGTGCGTGACGGTGGCGCCCGTGCCATCGGTTTTGCCCCGGCCCTTGCCCTCGGCAAGCGTCTGGTCAAACAGGGTATCGAAGCCCTTGTGATCGAAGGTTCGGAAGCCGGTGGTCATGTTGGCCCGGTCTCGCTTAATGTTCTGGCGCAGGAAATCCTGCCGCATATCCACGACGTACCGGTTTTTGTTGCCGGTGGTCTGGCGCGCGGTGATGCGGTTCTGGGATATCTGGAGCAGGGCGCTGCTGGCGCACAGCTCGGCACAGTTTTTGCGGCCAGCACGGAAAGCATCGCCCATGAAGCCTTCAAGAAGGCTTTTGTGCGCGCTGCCGCTCGTGATGCGGTCACCTCGAACCAGATCGATGAGCGTTTTCCAGTTATCCCCGTGCGTGGTCTTAACAATGCGGGAACGCGTCGTTTCATGGCCCATCAGGCGGCAACGCTTGCGCGCTTCACCTCAGGTGAACTGAGCAAGGAAGACGCCCAGCTCGAGATTGAGCATTTCTGGGCCGGTGCGCTGCGTCGCGCCGTGATCGAGGGCGATGTCGAGGAAGGCTCGGTGATGGCGGGCCAGTCTGTCGGCATGGTGAAGTCTGTTCGCCCTGTTGCGGAAATCCTGCATGACCTGGTCGAGCAGGCTGTCGATGCACTGGTTGCAAGAGAGGCGCGTACCGGGCATCTTCACACTTCTGAGATCGCAATCGGGTAATCATGCCAGAGAAGACGACAGACCGTATTCCGGGATGGCAGGGTGGAAGCGCTGATGGCGCGCGCGGCCTTGGGGCCGATCTGCGTGCCAGACGCGAAGAGCTTGGCTGGACCTTGCCCGATGTGGCGAACTGGCTGCGCATTCGCGAGAGCTACCTCATCGCCCTTGAAAAAGGGAATACGTCTGTCTTTCCAGGCAGCGCCTATGCGCTTGGCTTTCTGCGCAGCTATGCTTCGGCCCTCGGCATGGATCCCGACCAGGCTGTGTCGCGCTTCAGGCAGGACACACGCGGCGCCCTTGATCGCAAACCCGATTTGAGCTTTCCCGAACCTGTTTCCGAGCGTGGTGTTCCTGTCGGGCTCTGGGTCGGGGCGGGGCTCGCCGTTCTGGTTGGTACCTATATCGGCTATTACCATTTCTTCGGCGCCGATCCGGCGCCGACCCATCAGATGCCGCCTGTCGCCGAAATCATGCCTGGCGTTACCCAGCACGGCACGCCTTCGCCTCAGATTGCTGCCGTCATGCCTGATCGGGGGCTGGCGCCATCACCGCAGACGACACCGCCTGAGGTACCTGCTGCACGTGCAGCTTCCCAGACGGCAGGCCCTGCTCAGTCTTCCTCCGTTCAAAGCCAGAACACACCGCCGACGCCGGGTAATAATAATCCGGCAGCCAGTATGCCTGCGCCGCAGACAGGACAGGCGGAGCAGTCTCCTCCATTGCCTTCCGCATTCACAGCGCAGCCAGGGGCAACCCAACCGTCACAGGCTGGAACTGCCCAGCCTGCAGGAACGCAGCCCGTTATTTCCGAGACGGTGCCCGCCAGCGCGGCTGCTCCCGCAGCGCCTGCGAACATGATCGTGCTGCATGCCGGGGCTGATGCCTGGGTCTCGATCAGGGACAAGGCTGGGGCGACCGTTTTCAGTCGTGTGCTGAAATCAGGTGAAACCTGGCAGGGGCCGGAAGATGCCGGACCGTATCGCATGACACTCGGCAATGCCGGTGGTCTGACGCTGAGCGCAGGTGATGTGACGACATCGGCGCTTGGGCGTGTTGGCGCCGTGCGTCGTGGGCTCGTTGTTACTGCGGAGGCGATCCGCAACGGACAACTCGGTCAGGACAATGCGGTGAGCACGCCGGTTGCGCCAGCTGCTTCGAGTACTGCCTCTGCAACCGGTGATGCCCCGTCGGGTCGGAATGTAACGCCAGTCTTGAAAAAGGCACCGGTGACACCAAGAACTACAGCAGTGACACATGAGTCGGAAACCGACCGTCTGAACGCGCGGCAACTGGAACAAACAGCGCAGCCACGCTAAAGCCTTGTCCCTATCGGAGCCTGCCTCCGACAGGTAATGCAGGCATGAGAAATAACTACAGACCCTGAACACCAGCTTCGACAGGTGTGAGAGGGTCAAGATGAGACGGGCAGGGCGCTCCCCAAAGGGGTGCACTGGCCAGCATGACACAGACATTGGGTGAGTGACACGGGACTGGGGTTCCGGTGCTTTCCCCGGAGAACAGGGCGGGACCCGCGCTGTCTTTCCGTTACGGAGACGAGATTATGAGCGGATATCGCCCTTACCAGTATATCGAACGTCGCAAGTCCCGTCAGATTCATGTTGGCAAGGTGGCAGTCGGCGGGGATGCGCCGATCTCGGTCCAGACCATGACCAACACCCTGACGTCCGATGCCAAGGCAACAATCGAGCAGATCCGCCTGTCGGAAATCGCCGGTGTGGATATCGTGCGCGTTTCCTGCCCAGATGAGGAAAGCACCGCCGCTCTCGCCGAAATCGTGCGCGAAGTGAATGTGCCGATCGTTGCCGACATTCATTTCCATTACAAGCGCGCCATTGAGGCGGCGAAGGCCGGGGCAGCCTGTCTGCGTATCAATCCGGGCAATATTGGCAGCGCCGAGCGTGTGCGTGAAGTTGTCAACGCTGCGCGCGATTATGGTTGCTCGATCCGTATCGGTGTGAATGCAGGTTCGCTTGAGAAGCATCTGCTCGAAAAATACGGTGAGCCCAACCCTGATGCGCTGGTAGAGAGCGCGCTCGAACACGCCAAGATCCTGCAGGATCACGATTTCCATGAATTCAAGATCAGCGTTAAGGCGTCTGATGTGTTCATGGCGGTTGCGGCCTATCAACAGCTTGCCGAAGTGTGCGACCATCCCCTGCATATCGGTATCACCGAGGCCGGATCGAAGCGCGCAGGTACCGTGAAGTCGTCGATCGGTCTGGGCAATCTGCTCTGGGCCGGTGTGGGTGACACCATGCGTGTGTCGCTCTCTGCGCCTCCGGAAGAGGAAGTGCTTGTCGGCTGGGATATTCTTAAATCCCTCGGCCTGCGTCATCGCGGTGTGAAGATCATTTCGTGCCCGTCCTGTGCGCGACAGGGCTTCAACGTGGTGGAGACGGTGCAGACGCTCGAAGATCGTCTGCAGCACATCAAGACGCCTCTCACTCTGTCGATCATTGGCTGTGTCGTGAATGGCCCCGGTGAGGCGTTGATGACCGATCTCGGTGTCACCGGCGGTGGCGCCGGTCGTCACATGGTTTATTCGGCAGGCAAGCAGGACCATCGCTTGAACGAGGGCCAGGACATGATCGAACACATCGTCGATCTCGTCGAAGAGCGCGTCGCGAAGATCGAAGCCGAGAAGGCCGAACTGGCCGAGCAGGAAGCCGCCCAGCAGGCTGAGGCCGCTCTCGCATCGGCAGGTGTCTGAGTAGATGAGCCAGCTTCAACCGGTTCGTGGCACGCATGACCTGATTGGCGACACGGCCCGTCGCCATGCTCATGTTGTCGAAACGGCGCGTGAGATCACGCGCCGCTACGGCTATGAGGAATGGTCGACTCCGATTTTCGAGGATACCCGTGTCTTCTCGCGCACGCTCGGCGATACTTCCGATGTCGTGACGAAGGAGATGTACACTTTCGAGGATCGTGGCGGCGACAGCCTGACCCTGCGCCCCGAGGGTACCGCGGCGATCTGCCGTGCTTTCGTGACGAACGGCCTGACCCAGGCCCTGCCTCAGCGCGTTTTCTATCAGGGACCGATGTTCCGCTATGAGCGTCCGCAGAAAGGGCGCTTCCGCCAGTTCCATCAGATCGGCGCCGAACTTCTTGGGGCGACCGATGCGCTGATGGATGCCGAAACCATCGCTATGGCTCATGCCATTCTCAAGGCGTTGGGTCTTGGTGATGCGGTAAAGCTGGAAATCAACACGCTGGGCGATCTTGAGAGCCGTCAGGCCTGGCGCGAGGCGCTCGTCGCCTATTTCAAGGCGCATGAAAGCGCGCTTTCTGATGAAAGCCGCGCCCGACTTGAAGCCAATCCCCTGCGTATCCTCGACAGCAAATCGCCGCAGGACCGGGCATTGCTCGAGGAGGCTCCGAAATTCGGCGCCTATCTGAACGAGTTCTCCCGCAATTTCTGGGATGACCTGCGCCGCAAGCTTGATCTGTTCGGTGTGAGCTTTGTTGAGAACCCGCATATCGTGCGCGGTCTCGACTATTACAGCCACACCGCCTTCGAGTTCGTGACCGATCGCCTTGGCGCACAGGGCACGGTTCTGGCTGGTGGCCGCTATGAGGGCCTTGTGGCCCAGATGGGTGGCCCGGCAACCCTTGCTATCGGCTGGGCTGGTGGTATCGAACGTCTGGCCCTGCTGATTGACAGCGCTCCCGAACAGGCTCGGTCAATTGCCGTTCTGCCCACGGGTGACTCCACCTTGCCCGCTTCGGTCACCGCCGTTCAGGCGCTGCGTCAGGCCGGTTTCGCCGCCGAGCTGGAAACACGTTCTTCGCTCAAGAAGCGTATGGAGCGCGTGGTCAAATCGGGCGCCGCCCATATGGTTCTGGTGGGCGAAGACGAGCTGGCACGGGGCGCCGTGACGGTGCGCGATCTGGGCAGGCGTGAGCAGGTTGAAATCGCACTCGCTTCTCTGGCGGATCATTTCCTGAAAGCTGTCTGATCGTGGCTCTTGACGACAGGCTGGAGCGTATTGTCGCCCGGTCGGATGAATTGCAGGCGCTGATGTCCAGCGGCGAGATCCAGGGCGACGACTTCGTCAGGGCGTCGCGCGAGTTTGCCGAACTGGAGCCTGTCGTCTCTTCCATTCTGGCCTATCGTCGCGCCGACGCTGCACGCAGTGACGCTCTGGCCCTGCTCGATGACCCCGAGATGCGTGAACTGGCCCAGGGCGAAATCGACGCACTCGAGGGGCAGCTCGAAGGATTGCACCAGCAGGTCCGTCTGGCGCTTCTGCCGCGTGACGAAGCCGATGAGCGCAGCGCCATTCTTGAAATCCGCCCCGCTGCGGGTGGTGATGAGGCCGCGCTTTTCGCTGCAGAGCTGTTCGGCGCCTATAAGCGCTTCTCTGATCTGCATGGCTGGCGTTTCGAGATCATGGAGTATGACGAGAGCGACCTGTCGGGGCTTCGCGAGGGTGTCGCGACGATTTCGGGTCGGTCGGTCTTCGCCCGCCTGAAATACGAATCGGGGGTCCATCGCGTACAGCGTGTTCCTGCAACCGAAAGCCAGGGGCGTATCCATACCTCAACTGTTACCGTAGCCGTTCTTCCCGAAGCGGAAGAAGTGGATGTGGCGATTGATGAGGGGGATCTGCGCATCGATGTTTACCGTGCCTCGGGCGCGGGCGGGCAGCATGTGAACAAGACCGAAAGCGCTGTGCGTATCACCCATATGCCGAGTGGCGTTGTGGTGGCGATGCAGGAAGAAAAAAGCCAGCACAAGAACAAGGCCAAGGCGATGAAGATCCTGCGGGCGCGTCTCTATGAGAGGCAGCGCGCCGAGGCTCACGCAAGCCGCGCCGCAGATCGCAAATCACAGGTTGGCACGGGTGATCGCTCTGAACGTATCCGCACCTATAATTTCCCACAGGGGCGGGTGACGGATCACCGAATCAACCTGACCCTGCACAAGATTGATCGCGTGATGCTTGGGGAATTTGACGAGATTGTCGATGCGCTGGCTCAGGAAGAGCAGACAGCGCTACTTGCAGCCGAGGGGCTGAGCTGAACCAGTCCTCCCCCGGTTTCGGGTCGTTCTCTGGCTCAGCTCACCGGAGAGGCGCAGATCTCCGCGTGGCCCGGATGATGTCTGGCTACATTGGGGTCGGACGGATCGCGCAGGAAGAAGTCGGTAAAGCCTTCATCGCCAAGCGCGACCAGATGGTGCCCTTCGGGATGGCTCAGCGTGCCCTCGCTGCTGACCTGGTGCGTCTCGGAGCGCCCTTCGGCGTTGATAACCGTAATCTGGCCGCAGAGCGCATAGCTGTGATTGACGCGCCCAAGCGGGATTTCGATTTTTTTCGTCAGGCTGGGTGTCTTGTCATCAAGACGAAACGTCGCGGCAAGTGTCCCATCAATATAGAGTCGCGATATTTCAGACACCTCGATGGGAGCGCGGTCGTCCGTTACAGTGAAGCTTTCGGCAAGGGCGATACCCGGGCTGATGCCGCTCACGGCAGCGAGCAGGAAGAAAATCTTTCTCATTCCTGTTTTATAAGACGTTTCAGGAGAAAAGAGTGAGCGGTAATCGACGCGCCCTCAGGGATGTGCTGATTGAGACGGCAGCGTCTCTGGAAAAGGCAGGCATAGAGGCCCCGCGAATGGAGGCACGCCGACTTGTCTGCTGGGCGATCGGGTGTGAGGCGTCAGGGTTGCTGTCGCTCGACACACTACCAGGAGAGGCAGCGCCAAGGCTCGAAGCGGGGCTTGCGCAACGCTGCACGCGTCGACCACTGGCGCTGATTGAGGGCGAGACCGGGTTCTGGACCCTGACATTATCGGTCTCATCGGACACGCTCATTCCGCGCGGTGATAGTGAGGCCCTGATCGAAGCCTTACTGAACCTGCGACCGGACAAAACGCGAATTCGCTCTATTCTCGATCTTGGCACTGGAACGGGCTGTCTGCTTCTGGCCGCGTTGAGCGAATACGCTCAGGCTTATGGTGTCGGTGTCGATCTTTCTCCTGATGCCGCGGCTCTTGCCCATGCCAATGCAAAACGTAACGCGCTGGCCAGCCGCGCCGGTTTTCTTGCCGGCAACTGGTTTTCAGCGCTTAGCGGGCAATACGATGTGATCATCAGTAACCCGCCTTATATCCGTTCGGGCGATCTTGCAGGGCTGATGCCCGAGGTGCGCGACCATGAGCCAGCGCGTGCACTCATCGCCGGAGAAGACGGGCTCGATGCCTATAGGCTGATCATTGCTCAGGCCGTGGCCCATCTCGCTCCGAAGGGGGTGCTGATTTTCGAGATAGGGCAGGGGCAGGAGGCGGATGTCATCGCGCTGGCAGGAAGTGCAGGCTTCGTGCTCGTTGAGGCAAAGGCTGATCTCGGCGGGATCATCAGAGCGTTATGTTTTGAGCGTTCTTTCGTTCCGTCGCAGTCTGACGCATGAAAACCATTGGCAGAATGGCGTAAGCTTGCTATTTTCCGAAGAACGGCTTGCTCGGGTCGCGGTGACGTTCACCGACACGGCAAGGCGTTTTCCGCCCCTCGCAATGATCTTGATGATTGAGCTGAGCGGATTACTGGCCTGATCTCGTAATCCGGCCGTCATGAGACAAACCAAGGGTCATTCATTCCCTGCAATCGCTTGGATCCTTCTGGTGACGGATCGGGATTGCGAATACGAAAGTGCTACGCGGATCCATGAACATGAAACGTATGAGAAGCCGTCACCATCGCCCGAGCGGTGGCGGATCGCGTCAATCCAATGGTCAGACGCCTCTGAATCGCAACCATGTCTTCGATAGCAATGGCCCTGACATGCGGGTGCGCGGCACCGCGCAACAGCTTTTCGAGAAATATCTTCAGCTTGGTCGCGATGCGACGGGCACTGGCGATCGTATTCTGGCAGAAGCCTATTTCCAGCATGCCGAGCATTATTTCCGCATTCTGAACGCCATGACGCAGGCCGCCCAGCAAAGCCAGATGGAGCGCCAGGAGCGTCATCAGCAGCGTACACGCAGCCAGCAGGAGCAAGAAGACCGTCGTCAGAGCGATGAGTCGGGTGCCGAAAATGACAGCGAAGAGCAGGTCGAAGAGACCGCTGAATAACGCGCAGATTTCTAGAACAGGCCCTTGAACCGCTCAGGCAAGGGCCAGAGCCTGTCACCTGATAGGCTCAGATCGATAGGATAGGGGTCTTCGGCCCTTTCTAGCCCCTCCCTGACAAGGCGCTCACGCCAAGGTGTCAGGGAAGGATCATCTTCAAGAAGCGTTGCCTCTTCGACCGTCAACCCACCCATACCGGCCAGCATGTCACGCCATGCCTCGTTGGTCATGCGTTGATGGGTGCCGGCCTCTTCGCTGCACCACGCCTGTTCGCGAGTTCGAGCAAGCCGTTTCAACCCCTCCCTGAGATCGCTATAGCGCAGATGGAACAGCATGAGCGCCGGATCGGGGTTCGGCAGGACTTCTTTCACGCTGTGAAAACCGGGTGACCAGGTGACGGGCGCCCTGATCAGGCATGGCTTGCACATGGCAGCGGATAAACGCAGCGAACTGCGTTGCAGCGAAAGAGGATGATCGAAATCGAGGTCGGGTTCCTGATCCGCATGATGAATGAGGTCAAATCCTGTTGCCGTCAGACACAGCGCAGCACGAGACGCTGCCAGTGCGTCAAGCGAGGGAAAACAGGCTGGATCCGCCACGATGATCTCATCGACATCGCAATACAGCACCGTTTCATACCACTCGAGCAGGCCCGCGCAGAGCGCACTGATTGCGCGGGTACGCTGGGCGTCATTCTGGGGCGAACGAGGAATGCGCAGGCGGTTGCAGGGCAGGGCGTCAGTCGAGCCGTCATCAGACCCATGGTCGATGACATAACACCGCTCCATGCCCACTAGACCTGCATAGTGACGCAGCCAGACCGGCAGGAAGACCGGTTCGTTATAGACCATGGTAACGGCAGCGATCGGTGCTCTCATGAGCATTTCTAGCTCGTGCGCGGCAGATCTGTCTATCAGAGGGAGAGAACCGGTCGGATGGTAGCGGCGGACGGATTTGAACCGCCGACCAAGGGATTATGATTCCCCTGCTCTACCGCTGAGCTACGCCGCCATCGCGACCGGTGGGCGTGGAATTAAAAGGGTTGGGCGGATGTGTCAACACTCTGAGGAAAGGTTTTTGCGCGCATCGTGTTTTTGAGCCTTTGGCACTCTGTGGCATTGTGCACCAATGGGTTAGACGATGCGTTGCATGACCTGCCCGACAGGCCTCATCCCTCTCAAGGATCTGGATCTCAGATTTGAAGCAGCAGTTTCTCAGCTCCCTTTTCGCCCTGCGCTCCTATTTCGACTGGCTGCCTGCGCAGCTGGTCTCCATTCTCATGCTTATCGTGCTGGCGACGGTCTCTTTCTACGCCAGCAAGCTCGTTTCGGTGATCATTCTGCGTATCTTCGGTAATCGCGAAGACGCCGTGCTGCGCAAGATCATTCTGGCAATGAGACGACCGGTAAGGGTGATGGTTGTGCTTGCAGTGCTTCTCTCGGCATTGCCTGCAGCGTCTGGGTTCACGTGGGAAACCACCCAGCTCCTGCAGAAGCTTCTGCTCTTCATGGGCATTCTGATGGTCGGCTATGCGGCCATTGTTGCCTTCAGAATCATGACAGAGGCCTATCTGCAGCGGATCACGTCGCGCGATCATTCCGACGACATCATGATCCGCACCCATCAGACACAGATAAGGGTGCTCAGGCGGCTGACGGAGATACTGGTCGGAATCGTGACCGTTGCAGCAGCACTCATGACGTTCGATTCAGTACGGCAATATGGCGTCTCGCTTTTTGCGTCTGCAGGCGCCGCGTCTCTCGTGGTCGGTCTTTCTGCGCGCGGGTTGCTAACCAACCTTCTCGCAGGGGTGCAGATTGCCATCACCCAGCCGATCCGCATGGAAGATCTGATCATTATTAATGGGGACTGGGCATGGGTTGAGGAAATTACCTCCACCTATGTGGTGCTGCGCGTCTGGGACTGGCGACGCCATATCGTGCCGATTTCCTATTTTCTGGAAAATCGTTTCGAAAACTGGACGCATAACTCGGCGGCCATCATTGGCGTCGTGTTTCTCTACGTCGATTATGAGGCGCCAATTGAGACGATCCGCGGTTTCCTTGGCGAAATCATCAAGACCTGCCCGTTATGGGACGGCAAGGTATTCGATTGTCAGGTGGCCGATTGCGATGCGCAGACATTGAAGATCCGTATCATTGCCAGCGCCCGCAACGCCCTGCAGAGTTGGGATCTGCGCTGCGATATCCGGGAAAAGATCATTTTGCGCATGCGTGCCGAGTGCCCCGAGGCCCTGCCGAGATCGCGTTTTGCTGTGGTGCCTCCGCGGCCGGGTGAGGAGGCCTGGCCCAGTGCCGATGCCATCTCACCACCAATCGACCGGCCGCCGCCCGGCTCTTATATGGGGCCAGGAACGGTCATGCCTCGGGGAGGCGCAGATCTTTGAGAAAAAAGCGTCTCATGAAGGTTTTGACGCTGTGCCAGTGAAGTTCGAAAATCGTCATTTATCCTGTCTCCTAAGGAAACAGACATACGCGAAACCGGGCGCCTGTATGGCATTTATTTCATGAGAATGTCATATTCTTTGATGATCCGGTTTTTGGTTTTCTGTCCGGATACCGAGCCTTTCTAATGACTTATCTCACCAAATCAGTATGTTAATAATTTCACTGTAGTGACTGGAGCCGGTCTGCGGGTGTTAATATTGGGTACAAAACCGATAATATGCTCAGATCACACTTAGGGGAGTGCCATACGTGACCACCTATCTCGTTGTTTATGAAAGAAAAGAAGGCGAATCCTACGACGCCGTCGAACAGAAGCTGTCTGGCTTTGGTGAAGTTTTCCATGAAATCGATAATTTCTGGATCATTGCGTCCAATCTGATCATTTCAGATCTGCGCGATGTCCTGGCGAAGCTTCTGCCGCCAGACGCGAAGCTTATGGTCACGAAATATGTGCCGCATAATGCCATGGAGATGGGCGCGGCAGCCTGGCACGGTTTTACCTTGCCTCAGGAGAGCTGGCTCGCTGGGCGTCTGTGAAAATTGAAAACGGGGCGCTTATGAGCGCCCCGTGCGGGACGTATGTCAGGGTTTCCTGCTGATCCCGCTTTTCAGTCGCCAGTATGCTCGTCGAGATGACGAGCATAGAGCGCCCCGATTGCCGCTGAGGCGAGGCGTGCCGTTGCATCATCGGCGCGGCTGGTCAGCAATACGGGTACTTTCGCCCCAATCACGATTCCCGACGTCGCAGCCTTGCCGAGAAACGCGAGCGTCTTGACGAGAATATTGCCTGACTCAAGATCGGGAGCGATGAGGATCTGAGCGCGGCCCGCGACAGGGGACTCGACACCTTTGATCTCGGCCGATTCAAAGCTGACGGCAACGTCCATGGCCAGGGGGCCATCGAGCACACCGCCGGTAATTTCCTTGCGGTCAGCCATCTTGCACAGGCTCGCAGCATCGAGCGTGCCCTGAATTTTGGTGTTGATCGTCTCCACCGCCGAAAGCAGGGCGACACGGGGTGTGCCCAGACCGAGCGCGTGATGCAGATCGATGGCGTTCTGCACGATATCACGCTTGGTTGTGAGAACAGGCGCAATGTTGATGGCGGCGTCCGAGACCAGAAGCAGGTCGGGGTAATCGGGCACGGCAATACAGAAGACATGGCTCATGCGCCGCTTCGTTCGCAGTCCGCTCTCTTGCCTGATAACGCCAGCCATGAAAGTATCGGTGTGCAGGCTCCCTTTGGTGAGACCGCGCACGACGCCTTCATGCACGAGCGCAACAGCATGCTTTACGGCAGCTTCAGGGGTTGCAGCCTGTTCGATGCGCATTCCCTCGATGTCGAGGCCGTACTGCGCCGCTGTTTTCTCGATCTTCTCGCGATCGCCGACGAGTATGGGCACAATGATGCCATGACGCGCAGCTTCGACGGCGCCACCAAGTGCATGGCTGCTGCAGGGCCAGACAATGGCGTAGGGTACGGGGCCAAGCTGGGACGCCTTGGTAACGAGGGCGCGCATCAGCGCATGCTGTTCGGGGAAAATGGATGAGAGCCTGTCGTCAGACGATGCTGGCTTCGAATTGGTTGTGCTTGAGGGCATGAGTCTGGTGCTCCTGATACAGGATCATTCGTCAGACGCAGGAGCACGAGACGCTCCCCATTGCTGACGAGCGGAAATTGGATGCGGGAAACAGCTGAGCGGATCGGGAGAAGCTGCAGACCCCACCATCGCTGCCGACAGGCCCTGCGACAGGGGGTGAGTTTGGCGCAGGATTATGGCGTGATCAGCACTCTGCATGGGCTCTTCATATCAGACACACTGCAATAGCGGCGGATCAGCTTTTCTTGAGCTTGTGATCAAACCGTGAATCGGGTCCGGAAGTCATGTCGCGGTGGTTACCGACACTCACGCCAGGCTTGACGCCCTGAACACCATGACACCGGCATTGGGCTATGCCCTGTCGCTTGGCAAGTGCTTTTGAGCCAGGCTTTCACTGGGAAGCCTTCGATAATCTCATGCAGGCAGGTACGAAAGCCAATGAAGGTGGTTCGGCCAAGCGGGCGCCAGCTCTGCCGGTCTAGTGGTGCAAGAGTTCGGGCGATGCGTTCAGGCTGTAACAGCAGATTTTAAAGTGCGCGGGAGACATTCTGGATAGAACGGTCAGTGTAACGACCTGCGGCTAGACTGTGACTTGACCATGCCGACAGCCATGCGGGTGAACATGAAGAGAAGCCCCCCGATGAAAAGGCCCTCGCCAAGCATGTCGAGAAAATCGCTCAGAACCGGGGTTCCGTAAGGAGAGACAATTCCCAATGCGGAGGATATTGCCCAGACACAGAGCGCGGCGAGAATGAAGATTGAATTTTTCAGCATGCAGGTTCCTTACAAAAAAATTCACATTATTCACGAAGCGGTGCGGGGTGGGAGTTAACGTAGATTAACGAGTAAACTGCAAGTGTTTTTTTTACCAAAAATCCGATTTAGCTAGAAAAAGGCTTAATTTAATATAGTGACTTTCTTGCGTTTGCATTGGTCGAGACCCGTATCCTTCACTGAAAACAGTCCCCCAATTCACGCAAAAAAGGTACCGATTCTTTTAGAGGGGAGGGTAAGTCTTTACCGATGAATAATGTGTTTTTGACCTTTATTTGTCGTAGTTATTAACGACTCATAGATTATTTGTCATCTCTTCTCGTTTCGTAATGACTGTATCGTCATGATCTTGGTTTGCGAGATTGTCCAATTCTCCCGCGTCGGTTGTCCCGCCAGCTTTGTGGCGCAGAACTCGGCCCAGGCGCCTTTGCCGAGGCAAAGGTGAGGAGGAGACCAATCACGTTTAACGATCACGGTTATGTGATTCATCTGTAATTACGCGAACGTCTGGGCAGGGTTGCAATTTGCAACAGCGGTAACGGTGCTGTTGCGTGCGCTCAGAGCAATGGGCGCGGGTGGTCGACGAAAACCAGCCCTGGCTTTCGTCGTGTTGAATCATGTTTGCTTCTGCAGTTCGAAGGTCGGGTATCGCGGCCTGAGGCCTTACAATCAATCGCCTTGCTTTTGCGCATTTTCGGCTGCTTTTCGGGTTGCTCGAGGCCTCCCGCGCCGATCCCGCGTTTTGGATCTGCGCAATATATTCGTGGAGGTGCGGCGAGCTTGTGTCAGCTTTTCTGCGCGTCGTTGCTGGCACTAATCCGCCAGACCTTCAAAGCAGATTTGACCAGGCAGGGGTGCGTAGGGCTCAGGAGCCGCGTTCTCGGCTTGGTAGGTAAGTTCGCATTTCAAGGGTGAGGCGGTGATGCCATGTGCTCTTCGCTTTTTGTCCGGGCACGTGCACAAAGAATCGCTGCTGGTGCGATGGCTGACAAAGCTCGCTGGGATGAAGATGGGCCATTATTCGCGCAGCTTATCCAGACGCTCCCGTTCACCGGAGGGAGGCCGCGTGGCGCAAGAAGGTGGCTCGGGAGGAAAGAGATTCCTGTGGCGTGGAATGTCAGCGGACCATCGTCAGGCTGATCACACAACTCTGACCCGGGAATGAAAATCGCTCGGTTCAGGCGCTTTAAAATACGAAACGCGATCGCATAACAGCGGGCGATTGCATTTTAGTTCTGTATTTGGGGGAGGTTTCGACGGACCGGATGGTGGGCGCAACAGGGATTGAACCTGTGACCCCTACCATGTCAAGGTAGTGCTCTACCGCTGAGCTATGCGCCCATCCGGTCCGTGAGCGGCGTTTTAGCGGGCGTTGACGGGGCTGGCAAGATGGGTTTTTTAAAAAAATCACCAAACCGGAAAAAAAATGACTCATGGCCCTCCGGCGGAGCCAGATCTCTGTCTTTCAAAGAATTTTGTGCTGCATGACGTGGGCGACCCTGCCTCACCACTGGTGATGGCGTCGCCGCATTCCGGACGTGACTATCCTGAGGCCTTCCTGAAGCAGTCGCGTCTGGATCTGCTCTCCCTTCGCCGTAGTGAAGATGCCTATGTCGATGGGCTGTTCGACTCTGCACCACAATATGGTGTGCCACTTCTCTGCGCGTCATTTCCGCGATCCTATTGCGACGTAAACCGCTACGCCTGGGAACTGGACCAGGGGATGTTTCGTGAGCGTCTCCCGGAAGGTAGCCTCACCAATACCGACAAGGTGCGCAACGGGCTCGGGATGATGGCGCGTATCGCCGGGGCAGGGCGTGGTATCTACCGTCATCAACTTCCTGTTTCCGAAGCCTATGAGCGCATCGCTTCCTGCTGGCTGCCCTATCATGAGGCGCTCGAAGCCATGATAGAGCGCAGTCTCGCGCGTTTTGGCGTGTGCCTGCTGATTGATCTGCATTCCATGCCGAGCCTGACTCATCTGCGTCTGCCCGATATCGTTCTGGGCGATCTCCATGGGAAAAGCTGCGCCGGGTCCATCGTGGATGGCGTGGCGGCCTGCATGGCGAAGGCGGGATTTTCCACAGGGCGCAACCGGCCTTATGCCGGCGGCTACATAACCGCGCGTCACGGTAACCCGTCGGGCGGTGTGCATGTCATTCAAATGGAGATAGGGCGCGGGCTTTATCTTGATGAGCAGATTGTGCAGCCCTCAGCGGCTTTCAGCACCGTGCGTGCGCAATTCGAGAGAATCTTGCCGGAAATGATCGCGCTCGCGCGCGGGTTAGAGCCAGCGAGCACCGGGCGCGCCTGCGCCTGACGGGTGGGTCTGACGATCAACTCCGGCTGATTCCGAAGCAAGGGGGCTCGATTGATGCTACCAAGCTGTGTTTCAAAGAGTGCCTTGCTGGCGGAACGACATTTCGTTGTGCCGGTTAAGCATATGGTATTTCACAAGACTGGAAGACTTGCCCCATGACCCTTTCCCCAGAAGAGCGCCCGGATATTGTCCTGATCGGTGCGGGTGTCATGAGTGCGAGTTTCGCCGCGCTGATCCGTTCTCTCGACCCGTCTCTGACGCTCAGCGTCTACGAGACGCTCGATTCCTGCGCGAGGGAGAGTTCGGAGGCATGGAACAACGCTGGCACCGGGCATGCCGCCTATTGCGAACTGAATTATACGACGCGCCGCAAGGATGGCAGCATCGATATCGCCAAGGCGCTCGATGTAAACACGGAATTCGATCTGTCGCGTCAGCTCTGGGCCCATCTGGTCGAAAAGAACTGGATCGAAGATCCTTCTGCCTTCATCCGCAATTGCCCGCATATGAGCTTCGTGCGGGGGGCGGAGAATGTCGCGTTTCTGCGTGCCCGCTATGAAGCCATGGTGAAGCATCATTGCTTCGACACGATGAGCTATACCGAAGATCCTGCCAAAATTGCGGAATGGGCACCACTCATGATGGGCCGACGCGCATCTGGTGAGAAGCTTGCCGCAACGCGTGTGACCGAAGGCACAGATGTTGATTTCGGGACGCTGACGCGGGTGCTGTTCTCGAAGCTCAAGATGAAGCAGGGCGTCGCTCTTCATTATCGTCATAAGGTGACGGCTCTCTCACGCGAACCCGGTGGACGCTGGCGGGTGACCACGGTGAATACGTCTACCGGGGAGACGAAAACTGTCTCGGCCGGTTTTGTTTTTGTTGGGGCAGGTGGCGCCGCACTCGACCTGCTCAAGCGTGCTGATCTGCCGGAAGCACATGGCTATGCCGGTTTTCCTGTCAGCGGGCTTTTCCTGCATGCTGACAACCTCGATTTGTGCCAGCGTCATACAGCCAAGGTCTATGGCAAGGCAGCGGTCGGCTCGCCGCCTATGTCCGTGCCGCATCTTGATACGCGCGTGATCGGGGGCAGACCCTATCTGCTTTTCGGTCCTTATGCGGGGTTCACGACCAAATTCCTTAAATCCGGAAAATGGACGGATCTGCCGCGCTCCATCACGCGCGACAACATCAAGGCAATGTTCGATGTCATGGTCGATAACCGTGATCTGGTGCGCTATCTTGTCGGTCAGGTCATGCAAAAACAATCGGCGCGCTTCGCTGCCCTGCAGGAATTCTACCCCGCAGCGCGCGAGCATGACTGGAACGTCGGAGTGGCAGGGCAGAGAGTACAGATCATCAAAACTGAAAAGGGTCGAGGCACTTTGAAATTCGGCACCGAGGTTCTCTGCGCACAGGATCACAGCCTGGCAGCCGTGCTCGGCGCGTCTCCGGGGGCATCGATTGCGGCTTCTGTGGCGTTGCAGGTGGTGACGAAAAATTTCGCCCATCGTCTGCCTGAATGGCGTGAGAAACTGAAGACGATCATCCCCAGCTACGGCGTCGATCTGCGTCAGGACGCAGCCACCTGCCGCGCCATTCGCGAAAAGACGGGTAAGGTTCTCGGTATCTGAATTTGCGGCCGTTCAACCGGTCCTGAAGAGCCGTAATGGCCTAGCCCGGCCAGCCAGCGCTATCGGGTCCAGAGTAGAGGGGCGGGTAGGACTGGCACTATCTACCCATCGTCTCGCGATTGTTTCCCTTAGCGCCGAGCCTGCTTGGCGGAGAGGGGGCGGTGCGAGAGGCGCCGCAACGAATCGTGCGTTGATAAGACAGCTTATTGCCGGGCCCAGCTCCTGATCGCATGTGGCCCGTGTGCTTTGTGCTCGAGGTGCTTCTGCGCTTATCGCCAACCCAGTCAGAATAGATCTGACCGCTCGGGCGCAGTCGCATCCAGCCAGGATTGCAGCGTGTAGGCAGCAGCCATTTTATCGACCACTTCGGCGCGTCGTTTACGGGTCATGTCGGCCTCTTGAATCAGAAAGCGGTTGACGGCGCTGGAGGAGAGACGCTCGTCCCAGCAGCAGGCAGGCAGATCGAGCCGGTTGGAGAGTTCGGTCATCCAGTCCTGTGCCGCACGGGCAGCGGGCCCGAATGACCCGTCGAGCGAGAGAGGCAGCCCGCAAATGAGGCCCCCAATCCCTTCGCGCTGCACGATCTTCGCCACTTCCTGCGCTGTCTCGCCAAATTTGCCGCGCTTGAGGCTCTTATAGGGCGAGGCCAGCATGAGCGTCACATCGCTCAGGGCGAGGCCGATCGTCTTTTGTCCGGGGTCGATCCCGAGCAGACGCAGACCGGGGGGGAAGGCTTCGCGCAGGGCGTATGGATTGAACAGACTCATGGGAAGGCGTTATGATCTCGCTAAATTCTGGACCGTCGGGATTATCCGCTCACTTTCAGGAAAGTCGATCCTTTATGTCGTTGGAAACGCGCACAGTCAGGCGCATAGCAAAATTGGCCCGAATTGGCCTCAGTGATCAGGAATGCGAAGCCATGCGCCAGGAGCTGAGTGGCATCCTGGGCTGGGTCGAGCAACTGAACGAGGTCGATATTACTGACGTGCCGCCGATGATCGGCACCGGGCTTGCCGTGCCGCGCCTGCGTGAAGACGTCGTGACCGATGGCGACAAGCGCGACGCGGTTCTGGCCAATGCTCCCGACAGTGTCGGGCCCTATTTTACCGTTCCGAAGGTTGTTGAGTGATGCATGATCTGACCCTCGCCTCTGCGCGAAAGGCTCTCAGGGAGCGTCGTCTCTCAGCCGTTGAACTGACCGATCATTTTCTGGCCTCGATCAGGAAGTTCGATGGCGAGATCAACAGCTTCGTGACGGTTACGGAAGATCAGGCCCGCGCGGGTGCCCGTGCGGCCGACGCGCTGCTTGCGACCGACAACGCTCCTTCGCTCTGTGGCCTGCCGCTGGGCATCAAGGATCTGTTCTGCACCAATGGTGTGCGCACCACGGCGTCGAGCAACATCCTGCGCAATTTTGTGCCACCTTATGAGAGCACGGTGACGTCGAACCTGCTGGCTGACGGCGCAATTTTTCTCGGCAAGATGAATCTTGACGAATTCGCCATGGGCTCGACCAACATGACGTCGGCTTTTGGTCCCGTGACCAATCCGTGGCGCCGTAAGAACTCGGATGTAAAGCTCGTTCCTGGCGGGTCTTCGGGCGGCTCGGCTGCTGCTGTGGCTGCCGGTCTGGCTCTGGGGACAACCGGCACCGACACCGGCGGCTCCATCCGTCAGCCTGCAGCTTTCTGCGGCATTACCGGCATCAAGCCGACCTATGGTCGCTGCTCGCGCTTCGGTACGATTGCCTTCGCGAGCTCTCTCGATCAGGCCGGGCCGATGGCGCGTACGATGGAAGATTGCGCGATCCTGCTCGAATCCATGGCTGGTTTCGACCCCAAAGACAGCACATCGGTCGATCGCCCCGTTCCGCGTTACGAAGACGCCCTTGAGCGTGGCGTGAAGGGGCTGAAGGTCGGTATCCCTCGCGAATACCGCCCCGATACCCTGCCTGCCGATATCGCCGCGCTTTGGGATCAGGGCATCGCCTGGCTGCGTGATGCTGGTGCAGAGATTGTCGACGTCTCCCTGCCGCACACGAAATACGGTCTGCCCACCTATTATATCGTGGCTCTGGCTGAAGCCTCATCCAACCTTGCCCGTTATGACGGCGTCCGTTTCGGCGAACGCGTCGATGCGGGTACGCTGGACGAACTGTATGAGGCCACGCGTCATGCCGGGTTTGGTGAGGAAGTGCGTCGTCGTATCCTGATGGGCACCTATGTGCTGTCGTCAGGCTATTACGATGCCTATTACCTGCGCGCGCAGAAGGTTCGTACGCTGATCCAGCGCGACTTCCTGAATGCGTTCGAGAAGGTGGATGTGCTGCTGACGCCGACCGCGCCTTCGGCAGCCTTCGCTCACTCGGAACGGCCGACCGATCCGGTACAGATCTATCTCAACGATATCTTTACCGTCCCGGCGAGCATGGCTGGTGTTCCGGCACTGTCGCTACCCGCTGGTCTCGATCATGACGGTCTGCCGCTCGGGCTGCAGCTCATCGGGCGCTACTTTGAGGAAGAGACATTGTTCGCCGCCGGGCGTGTCATGGAAAAGGCAGCAGGCTTTACGCACAAGCCTGCTTTGCATGCGGGAGCATTCGCATGAGCGGCTATATCATCGAAGGCGCAACAGGCCCCTGGGAAATTGTTGTCGGGCTTGAAGTCCACGCGCAGGTCATCAGCCACGCCAAGCTGTTTTCGGGTGCCTCTGCCGAATATGGTGGCGAGCCCAACACGCATGTCAGCCTGATTGATGCAGGTTTTCCGGGCATGCTGCCGGTAATCAACGCCGAGTGCGTAGCGCAGGCTGTACGCACGGGTCTGGGCCTCAACGCCCAGATTCATCTGATGAGCCGTTTTGATCGCAAGAACTATTTCTATGCCGATCTGCCGCAGGGTTATCAGATCAGCCAGTTCGCTCATCCGATTGTGGGTGAGGGGCAGGTCGAGATTGAGCTTGCCAATGGTTCGGTGCGCCATATCGGCGTGACGCGCCTGCATCTTGAGCAGGATGCTGGCAAATCGATGCATGATCAGGATCCGACGCGATCCTTTATCGATCTGAATCGTGCTGGTGTGGCGCTGATGGAAATCGTCAGTGAGCCCGATATCCGCTCTCCGGAAGAAGCTGGGGCCTATCTGCGCAAGCTGCGCCAGATCCTGCGTTATCTCGGCACCTGCGACGGGAACATGGAAGAAGGCTCGATGCGTGCCGACGTCAATGTCTCGGTGCGCAAGGCTGGCGAGGAATATCGCACGCGCTGCGAAATCAAGAACGTCAATTCGATCCGCTATGTCATGCAGGCTATTGAAGTCGAAGCCGCGCGTCAGGTCGAGATCTGGGAAGCTGGCGGCACGGTCGATCAGGAAACACGTCTGTTCGATCATGTTCGCAGCGAAACGCGCTCGCTTCGTTCCAAGGAAGACGCGCATGACTATCGCTACTTCCCCGATCCGGATCTTCTGCCGCTCCTTATCGAGCGCGACTGGGTGGAGGGCCTGCGTGCTGCCCTACCTGAGCTGCCGGAGGCCAAGCGCGAGCGTCTGGAAAAGACCTATGGCATTTCGCGTTATGAATCCGGCGTCCTGACGGTCGAGCAGGGGATTGCCGATTTTTACGAGACCGTGGCCAAGGGCAGTGATCCGCGTCTGGCGGTCACCTGGATGCTGGGTGATTTCTTCGCAGCGCTGAACAGAACGGGTGCGACGATCGAGACGAGCCCGGTCAAGGCTGAGGGGCTCATGGAGCTTCTGGCGCTAATCACGGATTCGACGATCAACGGCAAGATCGCGAAGGAAGTGCTCGAAGATATGTTCGAGACGGGCGATTCGGCCTCGGTGATCGTCGAACGCAAAGGTTTGCGTCAGGTCACGGATACGGGCGCTATTGAAGCTGAAATCCGGACCATTCTTTCGGCGCATGCAGACAAGCTGGCGGAGTATAAGAGCGGCAAGGACAAGCTGTTCGGTTTCTTCGTTGGTCAGACGATGAAAGCCATGAAAGGCAAGGCCAATCCGGCCATGGTGAACGAGCTTCTGGTCAAGCTCCTCGCTGAGTAAAAAATCTGCAAAAGGGGGGTTTGACGCGACGTTCAAATCCCCCTAGAAGCAGTTCTGCAAACGCCGTGAAAACTGCGTCCCTCTAGGCGGAGGGGTGGCCGAGAGGCTGAAGGCGGCGGTTTGCTAAACCGTTGTACGATGTCAAGTCGTACCGTGGGTTCGAATCCCATCCCCTCCGCCAATCTCCCTTTTTGTCTAGTTTTCATCTGTATCCTAAATGGCAGATTTCTGCGGATATCCTCTCATTTCGTGTTGCATCCCGACTCATCAAATTGCACTGTATCCCACTGCTCGCGTGGTATGGAGTGTGGGAATAGATGGGCCGGTTATCAGCGACCTCTGTAAAAGCCACCAAAGAGCCTGGACGCTTCGGAGATGGCGATGGGCTCTATCTTGTCGTGACCCCCTCGGGGAGCAAATCCTGGGTTTGCAGGGTTCAGAAGAACGGCAAGCGACGGGATATCGGCTTAGGCAGCGTCAAGAAGGTGCCCTTGGCCCTCGCTCGGGAGCGTGCTGTTAAAACACGGATGCAGGTCGAGGTCGGAATTGACCCCGTCTCAGAGCGCCGTAAAGAGGCAGGTATTCCCACATTCCGCGAAGCCGTCTCTCTGGTCTTCGCCGAGAACAAGGCGAGTTGGAAAAATCAGAAACACCGCGCCCAGTGGTTGTCCACGCTGGAGCGCTACGCCTTTCCAATCATCGGTGACCTTTCCATCTCGGAGCTCGATGGACATCATGCGCGCGATGTTGTCGCTCCCATCTGGCTAGAGAAACCCGAAACAGCGCGCCGGGTCCGTCAGCGCATTGGCAGCGTCGTGGATTGGGCTATTGGCAAAGGCTACCGAACCTTACCGTTGCCGCTCGCAGCTATGGACAAATCTCTCCCGCGAATCAAATCCAAGCCAATTCATCATGCGGCACTTCCATATGCGGAGGTTCCGCAATTTCTGGCTTATCTCAAAGACGGTGATTCGATCGGTCGCTTAGCCCTGTCGGTCTTGATCCTCACGGCGACACGCTCGGGCGAGGTCCGGGGCGCAACGTGGGATGAAATTGACTTCGAGAATGCGCTCTGGACGATCCCGGCTGAGCGTATGAAGGCAGGCCGAGAGCATGTCATCCCTCTCTCATCCTCAGCACTCGCGCTGCTGCAGAAAGCTGCGACTTATCGCGAAGCGCGGAGCCCTCTGGTCTTTCCAGGACAGCGAGGTGCGAAGCCGCTGTCGGATATGACGCTCACCAAAATCTGTCGAGACGCCAAAATCGAAGCCGTCCCACATGGTTTCCGGTCGTCTTTCCGCGACTGGGTCGCGGAAGAAACCACCTTTGATGGCGATATTGCCGAAATGGCCTTGGCTCATGCGATCGGGAATAAGGTCGAAGCTGCTTATCGCCGAGGGAACTTGCTCGATAAACGGCGCGTGATGATGGATGCTTGGGCCCAGTTTTGCTCGCAATCGAAATCATAAATCATTTAGGTTGATCCGGTTTTCAACTGAAATGAGCGGAATGGGCCATGATCACACCGTGGGAAAATGCCTTCACCGTTGGGGGATATTTTGTAAACCCTGATCGTCCATCGGACGGGAAAAGGCGAATATTAGACTATTCGAAGTCATCTACCCTTCAGATGGCTTATATTTTCTTTGTTAGATATCTAGTTTCAATTTCTTCAGCGATATTCCTTCTAGTAGCTACGATGGCATTTGTTCTCAATGAGATATTTCACAGAACTTCTCATAAAAACATATTTCTTGTTTTTGTAATTTCAGCTTGCGCGCTCCTTTTTTCAATATACGTGTGCGACCGTATTCATTTTACTCGCTCTCGCATCCCGTTTTTTACCCTGCCGGATGAAAGTTCTTTTCCCGAGTTGCGCCCCTTAATTGCTGCATTGCGATCGGGTGAATGGGAAGCAAAAACGTCGCAGGGTATCATTCCAAACTACGTTTTTCAGAACCGCTGGTGGGTTTTGTTATTCTCTGGTGCAGACTTTAATGAGCGCCGCCGCTGGATTAATCGTTATTGGCGGACGGCTTATCATGGCGATGTTTGGGTCCGACGCGTTGCGGGGTCACTGCCTTGGCCGACAGATAAGCTTGAGCAGCCTTGTGACGTGAAGAACCGGAACAACACATCGAAGGCATTGGTCGAGAAAGTTGTGCGCCACAAAAAGGTAGTAGATGCCGTTGAAAAGCGAACCGGGCGCTGGTTTGCGGAGATTCCAAAAGATCAGCACGAGGCCTTCATTGAAGCCTATATTGGGGAAACCCGTAAAATCGGCGAAGCGGCTGAGCAGCTCAAAATTGTCCTCCGCAGCATTATGAATCTTCCGAATGAAAGGGCGAAAGACACCCTGGATGAATTAGCTGAATACATCCTCATTGCACTTGAAGATTCGAAGCGGCAAGGGAAGATCGAAACGATTTGGGTTACTGATCTCCGAGATCCAAAGCCTTTGGAAACGATCAAAAAAATCATTGGAAATGGAAAAAACCATTCTTACGACAAAATACGCAATCGTGTGCTTGCGACGATCCGCAATGGATTTGTGCATAAGAATATATAAATTCCAATGCCTTACGTTTTACGCCGTATGGCTTTCCATCTTCTTGGGTAAAAGCTCACGCATGGTGAGTCGCACGATTTAGGTTTGATCCGTTCCCCATCACTTGGAACGGATCATGATGACACAACACACGAACCTAAATCTTCTCCTCACGATCGACGATGTGCTCCGTATGACGGGCTATCGCAGCCGATCGAGCATTTATCGCCTCATGAAGCGCTCCCAAATCCCGCTACCGATCATGGTCGGCGGAGGCCGCGTCCGATGGCGCTCCGGCGATATCGAGCACTGGCTCAAGAGGCTCCCGACCCAATCCTACCGCTGACAGCCTGAGGCGGCGCTTGCCTCGTTCAACGCCGCGCCGATCAGCCCTCCCAGACATTTCTCCCTTTCTCTGAGTTTGCGTCCCTGAACGCGAAAAGGATCT
>NZ_BMCH01000005.1 GCF_014635085.1 Asaia siamensis | reverse complement strand
TTCGGAAAGCTATTCCACAGGCCCACTCAGAACACGCGCCGCAATAACGACAGGCGAGCCAGCCGAATCGGCGCCCGTTCTAAACGTCGCCCATTTCCCCAAAGAAAAAACCCAGGTGCCAGTAAAACTGACAACCTGCGCATGGGGCTTGCAACTGCCGTCCTGCCCGCTGTCATCCTGACGTGCGCACTGCGTATAATCCGCGTCACTCAGCGGAATATAAATATTCGCGTTCAGCTGCGCCGTGCGACCATGAATCTGAATCGTCCCATCAACCCCCGATTTGTGGCCCTGTTGCCCATTATTGGCAACGTCATCAGGCGCACCACGCGTTACGATATCGATATACTTCGTCTCGTTGTCAGCGCAGACCTCAACAGAGGCGGATCCTATCGGCTGAGGGTCAGCATGCGGTTGCGGATTCTGCACAAAGGTCTGGATCTCTGCAATACGCACGATGCCGGATGGGCACCGCATGCTGTCTCCATTGCCATGATAAGTGGTGCCTTCTCCCGTAGCCGCATGCGCCCCCACAGGTGTTGCAAGGGCCATCCCTGCAAGAAAAATCACGGCGTTGGCGGCAAGGCGCGCGCGCAACTGAAATTTTCGCGTTTCAAGCACCCGACCGCCCCTCGATTATCGTTTGTAACCACATGGCACGATCGTATTGGAAATACAGCCTTGCAGTAAGGGCTCTTGCACAGGATGTGTTTAAAAAGCGTCATTATCTGACGACGTATCAACGCGCAGTGCAAAATTTTTTTTGAGAATATGAAACCGGTTGCCCGACCGGTTGGATCACGTTACGAACATCAGCGTGAGGCGACAGACCCTGATCGTCACAATCCAAGATAAATCCGGTGCAGGCCCATGATCAGTGACGTTATGACCCGTAGTTTCGACGCATTGAACGCCTATGGCCAGACGCAACGCACGCTGCAGACCAATCTGAACCCGACGGCGAAGAGCGCAGAATCAGAAGACAGCGTGACCAGCTTCAGCAATGTGCTTGGCGACGCGATGAAAAATGCGATCCAGGTCGGCAAGACTGCGGAAACGAAAGCAGCGACCGGCCTGTCCGGCGGGGGTGATCTCACCGATATCGCCACCTCGGTCGCCGAGGCGAAACTCACCTTGCAGACCGTCACCACGGTGCGCGACCGCTTTGTACAGGCCTATCAGGACATCATGAAGATGTCTGTCTGACACAGGGCCACGATGCAGCCCTCGGTCGATATTCACGAAATTCTGCAACAGAGCCTGTTTGTTGCGGTCAAGATGGGCGCGCCGTCGCTTCTGGCCTCTCTTGCCGCCGGCATTCTGGTTTCGCTCTTCCAGGCCGTCACGCAGGTCAATGAGGCGACACTCTCTTTCGTCCCGAAATTCATTGCCGCTACAGCCGCGCTCATGCTGACAAGCTCGTTTCTTTACGCAACGCTGCACAGCTATGCCATGCTCATCTTTGATCAGATGGTTATCGCCGGGGGATCATGAGGCGAGCCAGCATGATTGGTTCGACACCGCACCAGAGGGTTGCACCGTGACCGATCTCCCCCTGCCCGCTCTCTCTGCGCTGTTCGTCCTGACCCTGTGCCGGGTCAGCGCTCTGGTCATGACAGCACCGGGCTTTGGAGAAAGCTCTTCACCCATGGTCGTGCGTGCGGGCGTAGCGCTCACTGTATCGCTTCTGATCATGCCGGTCGAGCAACCGCATCTCATGCCCATCGCCACGGCGATACTGACAAATCCCTCATTGCTGGTGGTGACAGTCGGCCAGGAGCTGCTGGTCGGTATTTTCATTGGTCTCATTGCGCGTCTGCTGGCTATGTCGCTGGTGATTGCCATGCAGTTCATCGCCACCTTCACCGGGCTGGCGAGCGTGTTGCAGCCAGACCCCGATCTTGGCGCGTCGAGTACCGCCATCAGCCATATGGCATCGTCTCTCATTCCCGTTCTCTTTCTCTCGACCGGCTTATATGTTCTCCCCCTCGCGGCGCTGACCGGCTCGTATGACGTCTTTCCTCCCGGCCAGACGCCACTTTTCAACGATATGGCCAAGGCAATCGTCACCACCACTGCGCTGAGCTTCAAGCTGGGCTTTCAGTATGCCGCGCCTTTCGTGCTGATCGGCACGCTATGGCCCGCCATGCTGGGGGTGCTGAACCGATTGATGCCCTCCATCCAGGTTTATGGCATCGCCATGCCCGCCCAGCTTCTCGGCGGCGTACTGCTCATTGCCCTGCTGATCCAGGTGATCACGGGCGTCTGGCAGGAACGTATGCAGGAATCCCTTTCGGAACTTCCGGGTCTTCATGCGCCGCACTGATGCGCCCGGCGAAGCGGCGACGCTCTGATGGCTGAGGACAGCAGCAGCGAAGATCGCACACAGGCCCCTACGGGGCGACGCCTCGCCAAGGCAAGAGAAGAGGGCAATGTCGCGCAATCGCGCGAAACCCAGATGCTGCTCGTTCTGGGAGCCTTTCTTGCTGTCTTTTCCCTGGCTGGCGCCGCATCGGCCACACGCTTCGTCGCGCATATGCACGGCCTGATCGAACATTTCTCGACCCCCATCGACGACATGGCCTCGATCGGCTTTGTCATCCGTCAGGCCCTGAATGAGGGGTTTCTCCTCATGGCCCCTCTGGTGGTCGTCAGCTTTGTGGTCGTTATCGTTTTCAGCATGTTCCAGACCCAGTTCCTGTTCAGGCCACAGGCCCTGACGCCCGATATCACGCGGCTTTCCCCGCTGGCTGGTTTCAAACGCGTGTTCAGCATGCGCAACCTGATCGAGCTACTCAAAAGCCTGGCAAAATTCCTGATTTTCGGCATCGTGCTTTACACCATCGCCTCAGGCACGCTGCATATTGCCCCCGAGGCCGAAAGATGGACCCTGCGTCGCCTGACCTACGAGATGATTTCGTGGTTCACCTATGCGACACTCATCATTCTTCTGGTGCAGGCCTTTATCGCAGGGCTCGATGAACTCTGGACACGCTACAGCCGCCTGCAAAAGCTGCGCATGAGCCATCAGGACATCAAGGACGAAACAAAACAGGAAGATGGCGACCCCAAGATCAAGGCAAAGCGGGCCCAGATCCGTATGCGCCGCGCCCGCCAACGCATGATCCAGTCCGTCAAGAAAGCCACGGTTGTGGTCACAAACCCGACCCATTACGCCGTGGCATTGTCATATGAGAGTTCGGAAGCCGCAGCCCCCAAGATTGTAGCAAAAGGGGCAGACGAGCTGGCCGCCCGAATCAGGGAAGCCGCTCAGGACGCGCGCGTCCCCATCGTCAACAGCCCCCCACTGGCCCGGGGTCTCTATGCCCTGCCGCTGGATACCGAAATCCCGCCGGAATTCTTCAAACCGGTCGCCGCTGTCATCGCCTATGTTATCAAGCTCAAGACGCCGCGTTCAAGACTCTAGAAGCCGACCCACGGGTCGAAAGACGCTGCGCGCGGCTATCCCTATGAGGCAATCCTGCGAAAGCGGATAAGGCTGCGGGTCAGTTTCTCTGGCGCCCAGTTGGGCATGTGCCGCCAGGGCGTGGTGACGTTGGCGATGTCACCGGAGAGAGAAACGAAACGCTTCTGTTCGGACCCGACCCATTCAGGCACCCAGGCCGTCTCGATCTGGGTGATCCAGGCATTACCCTCAATACGGAAGCGACCGATATACGAAACAAGCGTCTGGAGCAGGGCGGCGCGATCGGCATCGTTGCGGGCAGGCACTCTGCCCTCCCCCTCCAGATTGAAGGCGACCCATCCGTCCTGGGTAAAGATGACACGCCCACGCGGTGCCTCACCCATGGCAGGAACCAGACAGGCCGTATCGCGCTCCTCGACGCTATAGGCGATGAGCTCCCAGGTGCCGATCAGAGCCTGACGCAGCGCGTCCCCCGCCACGTCAGTAATGGACGGTTTCTCTGCTATTGTCTCGCCTGCCATCAGATCTGCCCCGCTGAATGTTCACCGTTACTTGTTCCATAACGTGTTTTATCCCTGATTTCATAGAATTCGCCTCAGGGTCTTTTCAACACAAGATCACGCGAAATCCCGAATCGGGGGCAGAAGAAAGCAGAAGATGATGCGATATGCCAGTGCGAAGATGCGGAGCTGCCCTGCACTTGCGTTCAGATCAACCCCACCAAATGCAGGGTACTCGCCCTTTCAGGCTGGATCGAGCCCGCCCCGGCCAGCGGTCATCAAGCGTGACCGAGAACCGGGACGGAGGGAAAATCAAAAAAATCTCTCTCTCGTTAATGGCAGATCTTACAGCCTGCCCATCAGGATCAGGATCACCAAGATCAGAACGATCAGCCCGACACCACCGCCTGCGCCATAGCCGGTCCAGGCCGTGCCATACCAGCCGCCATAACCACCGAAAGTGCCAAGAAGCAGGAGTACGATCACAATCAGAACAAGAATATTCATAGCGGGATTCCCCCCAGCGGCAGTCATGATTGCACCGCCGTAGGCCCTACACGCTCGAGAGGCGCACAGGTTCGCCGAGACCTGAGGTGAAACCCATATTTTAGGTTTGTGTGTTTTTCATATCCCAGACATTACAAGCAGCGCAGACACGAAGCAGCAAACGCTGCCCCTCCATCCCGGCAAGAGAAGTAATCCCTCCTGGGATATGGAACGTCCGGTTATGGGGTTGCTCAGTCGACTCCCGATTCAAAAGTCGGGACAAATCAGCTCCAGGCCCCTCTAGCGAGACAAGGACACTCCCCCCCATCGAAACCGATCGTCTCTCGCATGCGAGGCATTCCGCGTCGTCGCTTTCGTTGCTCTTCACAAGCCGACGCAACGCACAAACTGCCAGAAGGCCTGCGTCACCAGCGCGAGCCTACCCCCGACTTTGAACAAGCATCCATTTCGCCATTCCGACCGAGCTGGAAACGCCCAACGGAGACGGGAATGCCTGCCTGGCTGCTCGGCAAGGCCGCCGATGCATTCCCTAGAAGGTGGGAAAATGGGATCCTGAGGCACTGAATCGGCTCGCCCTCAGGAAAGAACTACGCAAAGGATGAATTATGCTCCGAAGACCCGAGATATGACGATATCCCCATCGATAATGAGCGATGGTAAATAAGAGAATACAAAAATACTCACTATTGTTCTTGGTTTCATTTTGCAAAAAATACGAACGATTAACCACGTGATGACTCTAAAAAATACAGAAATTTATAAAATACTATTTATATCGTTATTTTAAATAAATTAAACGAATTTTCTATAAGTGAGACTCACTCCTGAATATATCTCGCCATATCACGAGTAACATTGATTATAAACGCCGCCTTTTATCGCCTCAAATCCGTCAGGTTTTTGCCATTAAACTGTCGTTAAAGTGCGATTGACTCTCATAACGGAATCGTGATCAAGTCTCTAGGCGATGAACGGCCGGGATCATTGGCGACCAAGAAATAATCATCCCTTCCCTCATTGCGACTTCGCAGAACGCCTGCGCCGGACAATCTCAACTTTCGAGGGCGAAATGACGAACAAAACCAGAACGCGATCCTTGCTCACCCTGTTGCTTGCCGGTTCCACGGTCGCAACATTTGCGGGCCAGTCGGCACGCGCACAGATCAGCCCGGATGCCTTGCGTGAATCGTTACGCGTGGCGCCACGGCCCGGCATGATGCCCCATGGTGGTCGTCTTTTTCCCGGAAGTTCCCTCAATGGCGTCCCCGGGTTTCCGCTTCCGACCGTTCACTCGCAAAAAGCCTATGACCCGCAGGACAGCTTCACGGCCAAATGGACCCGTGCCGATGCCATGCAGATCAAGGCGCATTCCGACACGTCAGTCGCCGCCGGCCAGAACTCCCTGCCGCAGCAACTCGTCATGCCTGATGTCCCGGCCGATTTCCCGGCAACCAACCCCGATGTATGGGTCTGGGACACCTGGACGCTCATCGACAAGAAGGCCAACCAGTTCAGCTATAATGGCTGGGAAGTCATTTTCTGCCTGACCGCTGACAAGAATGCGGGTTATGGCTTCGACGATCGTCATACCCATGCCCGCATCGGCTATTTCTATCGCCGTGCCGGTGTTCCTGCCAGTCGGCGCCCGGCCAATGGTGGCTGGATCTATGGTGGCCATCTGATCCCTGAGGGAGCGCAGGAGCAGGTCTTCGCAGGCACGGATTACACCATCACAGCCGAATGGTCAGGCTCGATGCGCCTGCTTGACCCCACGAGCAACAAGGTTTCGCTGTTCTATACGGACATGGCCTTCAACCGGAATGCGGCAGGTCAGGACATCACGCCCTCGCAGGCAGTGATCACCCAGAGCCTTGGTCAGATTCATGCCGATTTCAACCATGTCTGGTTTACGGGCTTCACAACCCATACGCCGCTGCTGCGCCCTGATGGCGTCCTCTATCAGAACGGCGCACAGAACCCGTATTACAATTTCCGCGACCCGTTCACCTTTGAAGATCCGCAGCATCCGGGCGTGAACTACATGGTCTTCGAGGGCAATACGGCTGGCCAGCGCGGCACGGCTGATTGCACGGCAGAAGACCTCGGCTATCGCACCAATGATCCGCATGCGGAAACGGTGCAGCAGGTACTCTCGACCGGCGCCTATTACCAGAAGGCCAATATCGGCCTGGCAGTCGCTGAGGATTCCTCACTCTCGAAATGGAAATTCCTGCCGCCGCTGATTTCCGCCAATTGCGTGAATGACCAGACCGAACGTCCCCAGATGTATATCAAGGACGGCAAATATTACATCTTCACGATCAGCCATCGCACCACCTATGCGGCTGGCGTGGATGGACCTGACGGTGTCTATGGCTTTGTCGGCAATGGCATCCGCAGCGACTTCCAGCCCATGAATTATGGCTCGGGCCTCATGCTCGGCAACCCGACCGACCTCAACGAGGCGGCTGGCACCGATTACGACGCCAACCCGAACCAGAACCCGCGCGCCTTCCAGTCCTACTCGCATTACGTGATGCCGGACGGGCTCGTGGAGTCCTTCATCGATACCGTCGAAGGCCGTCGTGGCGGCGCGCTGTCACCCACCGTCAAGGTTCGCCTGCGGGGCGACGCCTCGGTTGTCGATACGCGCTATGGCAATAACGGCCTCGGTGGCTATGGCGACATCTCGGCCAATCGCGCCGCGATCAATGTCGTCGGGTTCATTCAGGATCTGATCAGCCAGAAGACCCAGTTGAGTGCGGATACCAACACGCGCATGCGTTCCTTCCTCAACGCAAGCCAGTAACCTCGAGCCCGGTCTGCGCGTTACGACGCGCAGACCTTATTTCCCTCGACCTGGCAGGTGACGATGCTGCGGCTTGCTTCCGTTCTCCCACCCTTCACGCTGAAGCCGACACGGATTATCGCAAGGCGGCTCCGCAGTTTCGCTGCGCCACTGGCCCTTGTCGCCCTGTCGATTGCTCCGGCACAGGCGGCACCAGCGACCGATCCCTTGCCCGATACGGCTCTCTGGCGACCAGCCCTGCATTACACGCCCTCCGCCCACTGGATGAACGACCCGAACGGCCCGTTCTTTCTCAATGGCACATGGCATCTCTATTATCAGTGCAACCCGGACGGCATGGTCTGGGGACATACCTCCTGGGGTCATGCCACCAGTCCCGATCTGCTCCATTGGCAGGAGCAGCCCGTCGCCCTGCCCGCCACACAAGGCCATGATATTTTTTCGGGGTCGGTCGTCTATGACCGCGACAATCGCTCGGGCCTCGGCACGGCGGCCTCTCCCCCTCTGCTCGCGCTTTACACCACCGTATTCAGCGGCGATCCCGCCCATCCCGATGGAACCCAGGCCCAGTCTGTCGCCCTGAGTCCCGATCAGGGACGTTCCTTTGTGCCTCATGAGGGCAACCCGGTTCTCACGCTTCATCCTGACTCCCGTCAGTTTCGTGACCCATCCGTCATCTGGTACGCCCCCGGAAAATACTGGGTGATGACGACCGTGGTCGCCGACGCGCAGGTCGTGAAGCTCTACCGCTCGACCGATCTGCTGCACTGGGATTTCCTGAGCGACTTCCAGCCCTCGGGCTATCGCAAGCCCGGCATGCTATGGGAAATGCCCCTTCTCATCCCCTTGCCTCTCGACGGCAATGACCACGATCTACGCTGGGTCATGATTGTCAGCGTCAATCCCTGGAGCATCGCTGGCGGGTCGGGTGTGCAGTATTTCGTCGGCCATTTCGACGGTACAAAATTCACCCCGGATAATCTGCCACAGGAAGGCGCAGACCCCGCAGCCTATCGCTGGCTCGATCATGGAGCCGATAATTATGCTGCCATACGCTTTGCCAATGCCCCCGATCAGCGCCCGCGCCTGATCAGCTGGATGAGCAACTGGGCTTATGCCGACAAGCTGCCCACCTCACCCTGGCGAGGCCAGATGACATTGCCCGTCAGTCTTTCGCTGCGCAGCGACCATGGCGCGATCACCCTTCAGCAGAACCCCGCGCCGGAATACGAGCACTTCGCGCAGGCGCATCCGGGCCGGAATTTTACGGCACGGCGTCTCGCTGCCGGGGCAAGCTGGCATCTGGCCATGAAGAGCAGTGTGCAGGATATCGCCGTCACTCTGAAAAGCGCAGGCAGAGGCAAGGCGGGGCTCGTGCTACGACAGTCGGCAGACGGAAAGGAAGGAACCCGGATCAGCTATGATTTCGCCACCCATCTCCTGACCCTGGACCGCAGACATTCAGGAAAAACCGGTTTTTCGTCCAATTTCAGCCTTGTTCATATTGCCCAACTGGCTCCACGGAACGATACGATAACGCTTCATATTGTGGTTGATCGCAATTCGGTCGAGCTATTTGCCAACGGAGGAGACCTGCGCATGACAGATCTGATTTTCCCGCAGGAAAACAGCAACGACATGACCCTTTTCGCCACTGGCGCACCCACCCTTGCGGACACGCTGCATGTTGCAGATCTGGCTCCCTGAAAAGGCACTCAGGGATGCAGGGGCTGGAAAAGACGCCGCGCCGAGCCAAGCACGCGCTGCTGGTAAGCAAGGTTGAGGGTGAGCGTATGCGAATGATAATTACCGATCGCCCTCATCAGATCACCATGGGTCTCGTTCAGGTAAAGACGCATGATCGCGCCCGCTGCACTGATATTATAACAGGGCTGCGTCAGCAAACGGCGGTAAACGATCGCGGGCGCAGCATGTGTAAACTGCGCAATCGGCTCAAGCCAGCGCGTATTGACCTGCATCAGGCCCAGATCGTCCGTTCCGTTACTGTTATGATGCACAAGGCCGCTTTGACCGTTTTCAACCGCAAGGATGGAAGGCAGGATTCGAGGCGGCAAGTGGTACAGAGACGCAACGAAAATCATGCAGCTGGCATAGGCAACAGCCATGGCCCTTCCTTTTTATATCGGGATCGATTCTGATGCGCTTTTTCCGCACGCTAGCACATTCATGCAAGGCGCAGGCGCCAAAAACCCGCCGCAAGCCCCAGACAGAAGAAGCAGGTTTCACCCTGCTCGAATTGCTGGTTGTCATTGCCATTCTGGGCCTGCTGATCGGGCTTGTTGCGCCGGCAGCCCTGCGCCAGCTTGGTGGCGCGCGTAATTCGGTCGCGCATCAGTCCATCCAGCGTCTGGGCGAGGTTCTCGATCTCTATCGTCTCGACATGGGCACGTATCCCAGCACCGAAGAAGGGCTTCATGCCCTGATCGAGCGCCCGCAGGGCGCCGAAAACTGGAATGGCCCCTATCTGAAGGATGGCGCCGAACCCAAGGACCCGTGGCATCATCCCTATCTCTACACAGCCCCCTCCGAACGTCCCAATCATGAGTACGATCTGTGTTCAGGAGGCGCGAAGAACATCACCAATGACCGTTCCTCAATGATCTGCAATCCGTGAGAGCGCCATGATCGCCTTGCCGTCCATCACGACATCGCTCGTCATCTCCTCCCCCTTTATCGGGTCATTCCTCGGTGTGCTTGCCTGGCGCCTGCCCGAAGGGCGGTCACCATTCTTCAACCGGTCGCGCTGTCCGTTCTGCAATGGCGTGCTCAGGGTTTGCGAACTCATCCCGCTCGTGAGCTACGCCGTGCAGAAAGGCCGTTGCCGCCAGTGCCAGGCGCCGATCGACAAATTCCATCCGCTCATGGAAGTCGCTGCCCTGGTCGTCGCCGGAAGCGCCGATCTGGCAACGCATTTCGACCCCACAGGCAACAGCCCGATCCACATCATGGCACAGGGCTGTCTATTCGGATGGGTGCTGCTGCTATTGGCGGCCATAGATCTGCGCAGCCATACCTTGCCTGATTATCTGACCCAGCCCCTTCTTGGCGTCGGTCTTCTCTTTGCAGCCCTTCAGGGCAGAACGAATTTTCACATCCACACCCTTACAGCCCTGCTGTCATGGCTCGTCTTCGAGGGGCTGGCGACGCTTTACCGTGCGCTGCGCCATCGCGAGGGGTTGGGCGGTGGCGATGCGAAGCTGATCGCTGCAGGGGGCGGCTGGCTGGGACCTCTTCTTCTGCCCGAAATCATCGGTTCCGCCGCCATCATGACCCTCATCGCGGCGGCAATCAGCACAAAAGGCAGGCTGAAAGGCGCCATGAAAATCCCGCTCGGCCCGGGTCTTTCTCTGGCCCTCTGGGGGGGATGGCTGATCGAGACCTCAGGCCTCGCCTATGCCTGACCAGGCACTCGATGCCCTCTCCGCCCTGCTCGTCGAAACCGGACGCTGCGATCGCCGCGCCATAGAACGCGCCGAACGCGCTGCCGAGCAAAGTGGCGGTCGGCTTGACCATATCCTGCTCCAGCTCGGTCTGGTGTCAGAAGGGCTCATGGCGGCAAGCTATGCCGAGCTGCTGGCCCTGCCTCAGGCTTCTGCTGCACACTACCCGCCAGAACCGGTCCTGTCAGAGACCCTCTCGACGCGTTTTCTGCGCGACGCCCATGTCGTGCCTCTGGGCGTCGAGGGCGATACGCTGCGCCTTGCGATGCGCGACCCACTCGACAGCTTCACTCCCGACGCACTCGAAGCCGCAACCGGCCTGACGATTGCGCCCCATGTCGCTCTCCCCCTCGAACTTGAGGCCGCGCTCGACCGCCTCTACCCGCGAGACGTAGCCGAACCCCCCAGCGACACCCAGGATGAGGCACCCCTCGAAGACGATGCCGAGCGGCTGAAGGATCTCGCTTCCGAAGCCCCTGTCATACGCCTCGTCAACCAGATCATCAGCCGCGCCGTCGAGACACGCGCCTCCGATATTCATATCGAGCCCTTCGAAGACAGGCTGCGTGTGCGCTATCGCTATGACGGCGTTCTTCATGAAGTCGAGACGCTTTCAGCGCAGCTCATTCCGGCCGTTCTGTCGCGCGTCAAGATCATGGCGCGGCTCGATATCGCCGAAAGGCGCCTGCCTCAGGATGGGCGTATCAAGCTTGCCGTACGCGGCCATGAAATCGATTTCCGTGTATCGACCATCCCCTCGCTTCATGGCGAAACACTCGTCCTGCGCGTGCTCGACCGCTCCAGCGTGCGCTTCGACTATGCGACACTCGGCCTTTCCGACAAACTTGTCGCGAGATTGCGTGACCTGCTGGCCCTGCCCAATGGCATCGTGCTCGTCACTGGCCCCACAGGCTCTGGCAAGACCACCACGCTCTATACGGGCCTGACCGATCTCAATGCCGTCACACGCAAGCTGGTCACGATCGAAGACCCGATCGAATACCAACTGGCCGGTATCAACCAGGTGCAGGTCAAACCCCAGATCGGCCTCAGTTTTGCAGCCCTGCTCCGTTCCATCCTGCGTCAGGACCCTGATGTGATCATGGTGGGCGAGATACGCGATGGCGAGACGGCGCAGATTGCGGTGCAGGCCGCACTGACCGGCCATCTGGTTCTGTCCACGCTCCATACGAATTCGGCCTCTGCCGCCGTGATCCGCCTGCGTGACATGGGTGTGGAAGACTATCTCATGACCGCCGTGCTGCGTGGCGTTCTGGCGCAGCGTCTGGTCAGACGACTCTGCCCGCATTGCAAAACAGGTTATGCACCGCCCGACGCGTTGATCGACCGTCTGGGTCTGCGCGCGCTCTCCAATGCCGCGCCAATCACCCTCTATCAGGCGACAGGCTGCCCGCATTGCCGACAGACGGGGTATCTGGGTCGTCTTGCCATCGCAGAGCTGCTTGAACCCGATGAAGCCATCGAAAAGCTGATTTTCGAGCGCGCCGATCATCTGGCCATAGAGCGCGCCGCAGTCGCGGCCGGAATGGAGCCGCTTTTCACGGCGGGTCTAAGGGCAGCGCTTGCGGGTGAAACCACGCTTGAAGACGTGACGCGCAGCGTCCGCGCCACGGTCTGAACGCGTGGTGGACTACGCCTACAAGGCCATAGACTCTCAAGGCACCCTGCTGAGCGGATCACTCGACGCCCGGAGCGAAGCCGAGGCGATCGCTGCCCTGCGCCGGCTCGGTCATATCCCGGTCACGCTCGGCCCGGCACGCCCGACAGGACTGAGTCAAATTCTCTCCGGCGTTTCGTTCTCTCTCTCTCGGCGCGACCTGACACGCGGCGAACTGGCCATACTGACGCGTGAACTCGCCGTGATGCTGGGCGCCGGACAGGATATCGACCGTGCCCTGCGTTTTCTGATCGAAACGGCACAGGGCGCACGCCAGAAGACCGTTCTGAACGCCGTGCGCGACCAGCTGCGAGACGGGCGCGCCCTGCATCTGGCGATGGGCGCTTCACCCCGAAGTTTCCCCAGACTTTATCTCGGCATGGTGCGGGCTGCCGAAGCCACGGGCGATCTGGCGCCCACCATGGAGCGTCTGGCGACACTGCTCGAACGCGAACGCGCCCTGGCCAGTACCGTGCAATCGGCCATGATCTATCCGGCCATTCTCACCCTTGCCGCCATCGGTTCGGTCACGCTGCTGCTGACAAAGGTCCTGCCGCAATTCACGCCACTCTTTGCCCAGAATGGCGTCGCCCTGCCTGCCTCCACACGGCTCCTGACCGAGACTGGTGCATTGATCGGCCATTATGGCGTGTTCGGCCTGATCGCAATCGGGCTTCTGGCGCTGGTGGCACGGCTGCTGCTCGCTCGCCCCGGGATCAGGCGCGTGATCGATCGCCTGATCCTGCGCCTGCCAGGCCTCGGGGCGCTGAGCCGTGAAATTCTGGCGGCCCGTCTGGCGCGTATTCTGGGCACGCTTCTGGTCAATGGCGTGCCACTTCTGACGGCGCTGGGCATCGTGCGCGAGGCTCTGGGCAATCGGGCGGCCATTGCGGCCATTGATGCTGCAACAGACAGCGCCCGGCAGGGGGCAGGACTGTCGGCCACGCTCGACCGGGCAGGGATCTTTCCACGCAGGCTGATCCATCTGCTGCAGCTCGGTGAGGAAACAGCGCAGCTCGGCCCCATGGCCTTGCGTGCGGCCGATATCCACGAGGAACAGGCCCGGATCGCCATACAGCGCCTCGTGGCGATTCTCGTACCGGCCATCACCATCGTCATGGGGCTGATGGTTGCCGGTATCGTCTCTTCGCTTCTGCTTGCCATGCTGAGCCTGAACGATCTTGCACAGTAGAGACCATGCCCAGAGCGGCTTCACCCTTCTGGAAATGCTGGTTGTGCTCGCCATCATGGCGGCGCTTGGGGCGCTGCTGGTTGCACATGGCCCCTCCCATTCTGCCCGTCTCGAACTGCGCGGCGCCGCACGCGAACTCGCTTCGGGTCTGCGCGAGGCGCATATGCGCGCGCTCTATTCCGGCCAGACGCAGATCTTCAGCATCGACCCGGCGCGGCAAAACTATGGTGTTATTGGCACTGTGCCGCATGCCCTGCCAAAAATCGGCTATCTTCCGGTCACGTCGAGCCATTTCGTCTTCTATGCCGATGGGAGCGCAGCCGGCCCGGTCGTGACGCTTGTCGACGGGCCGAACCGGATTGCCCTGGGAGTCAACTGGCTGACCGGCGCGGTAGAGGCCCGTGGCGGATGAGAGAGATGCCAGATCACGAGGCAGGCTTCACCCTGATCGAGGTGCTGATCGCTTTCATCATCGTCATGCTGTCTCTTGGCGTGCTCTATCGCGGCATGCTCGATGGGGTGGGGGCCACTCACCTGGCCAATGCCACGCATGAGGCGCTGTCACGCGCGCAGTCGCATATGGCGGCCATAGGCCATGGCATGCGTCTGGGGGCTCATGAGCAGAGCGGCGAAGATGGCAGCGGCTTTCGCTGGAAGGTGGTGATGATACCGCAGCAACAGCTTGCCGGTATGGTGCTCTATCATGTCGCCGTGACGGAATCCTGGCCTGACCCGATGACCGGGTCAGGACGTCGTGCGCTCACCCTCACCACGCTCCGCCTCGGCGCCCCGGAAACACCGTCATGAACCGGTGCCGCCAGAAGGAAGTCGGTTTCACCCTGCTCGAAATGCTGATCGCTCTGGTCGTGTTCTCGATCGTCATGCTGGTCCTGCGTCAGGGGTTCGATGCGGCCACGCGCGTTTTCGAGAAGCAACGCACCTCTCTTTCGGCACAGGGCGATCTGGGAGCTGTCGATCGGTTTCTGCGCCAGCTGATCGCCACTGCCGACCCCGGTGCCGGGCAGGAAGGGCCGCTCTTCGTGGGCAGGGCGCATGGTCTGGTTCTGCGCGGCCCGACACCGCACGCCCTGGATGACAGTCCTGAAGCGCGCGCGAACATGCGACTCTCTGTTGATGAGGCACACCGGCTTGTGCTGATCTGGACACCTCACCGACACGTGATCGAGCCTACCCCGCCCCCTCGCACCCGGATCCTGCTTGAGGGCCTCACGGGCCTCGATTGCAGCTACTACTCAGACGGACACTGGAACACGACATGGTACGGCAACAAACTGCCCCAGCTTGTGCGGCTGCGCCTGCATTTTGCAGAAGGCGATCCACGTCACTGGCCCGATATCGTCGCGGCTCCCCTGCTGGACCCGATGCCATGAGCGCAAAGAACGGCGCTTCATGACACTGCGTATGTTCTTGCTCTGGTGGGGGCGTCAGCTTTTTTCCCTGATCCCGCAGCGCCTCAGGGAAACACGTTTCATCCCTGCCCGACCGGTCCTGTCTGCTGTGCCACAGGAGAACCATCTCGCGCTCACCCTCTCCTTTCACGGCAAGACCATGGCTCTGGGCAGGCTGGGCCTTTCTGACGCGGAAGATGACGAGACGCGCTCACGCTGTCAGAACGCCCTGAAAAAAGCCTCACGACCGGCGCGGCTGATCATGATCCTTCCCGAAACGCAGATCATGCAGCGCAGCGTGACCCTACCTCTGGCTGCAGAAAACGACCTGAAAACCGTGCTGGGCTTCGAGATGGATCGCCTCACCCCGTTCCCTGCCGAAACGCTCTTCTGGAGCCATGCGGTGACGCATCGTGATCCCTCCCAGAAGACCGTCACGCTCAGCCTTTCTCTGGCCAGACGCGCGCTTATCGAACCGCTTCTGGCGCCGCTTTCGACGCTTGGTCGCAACCCGGACAGGCTCGAAAACGCCAGCGGCTCAAAACAGATCCTGCTCTCGCCCCAACGGGGAAGAGCGCGTCTGGGCCTTTCAGACCCGCGCCGTCTGGCATGGGCAGGCGGCGCCCTTATGCTCGTCGTGCTGATAACCTTCGGTTTCTGGCAGCAATCGTTGCGTCTGAACCGCCTTGACGCCGAAATGGCCGCCTTACGTCCTGCCGCCCGGCAGGCGAGCGCCCTGCGACGCCAGATCGAAGACCATCAGGCAGAAGCGAGGATCATGGATCAGGCGCGCCAGCGCTGGGGGGATCCTCTCGTTATTCTGGCGGCACTGACCAATGCTCTTTCCGACCGCTCCTATCTCACCGATCTGAGCCTGCGACAGGGGCAGCTGCTGATCAGCGGGCAATCCTCGGAACCGACCGCCCTCATTCAGACCCTGAGCCGCACGCCGCTCTTCCATAATCCCGCCTTCATCGCGCCAGTGACACATCTCTCGGGCCAGAATGCCAGCCTGTTCTCGATCCGGACCGATATCGACACGCCGAAAAGCGGCAGACCCGAGGGCGCCACTCCATGAAGGCATCGTCTTCGTCCCTTCCCGAAGGCCGCCGCGGGCAGATACTCGCCTGCGCGCTGCTGGTGATCGCTCTTTTTCTGGTCTGGAGCGTCGCGCTTGGCCCGGTCTTCGGGCTTTATGCGGCACGCGCGCACCGCATCGCAGTGGCAGAGGAGACACTCGAGCGCATGCGCCATCTGCAGGAGATCCTGCCTCATCTGCGCCTGACCGCAGCCCGTCTCCCGCAAGAGGGTTCGCGCCTGATCGAGGGCAGCAGTGATGCCATTGCAGGCGCAAATCTGCAGGATCTGGTGCAGAAGATCGCCAGCACTCAGGGGGCCGATCTGGGCAGCACCGAGACCCTCACTCCGGTCAGGGACGGGCATTATCGCCGCATCGGGCTGCATATCACCCTGACCGCGCCCTATGCGGTGCTGGTGCATGTGCTGACGTCATTTGAAACCAGCACACCGGCCATGGTGAGCGATGCGCTGCATCTGCATCTGCATGAAGCAGAAAGCGAAGGCGCTGCGCCTGACAGCATGAGCTGCGACATGAATGTCTTTGCCTATCGCCGCGACACCGGAGCACAGAAAGGCAGCGCCCCATGATGCGTTTCCCTGACCGCCTCTGGCTGCTTTTCCTTCTGGCGGGCCTCCAGACGACGCCGGGGCTCGCTGCGCCGCCAGCCCCTGTCGAGACACTTCTGACCCGGCAGGAGCAGATACTGGCCCGCCCGCTTTTCACCCCGACAAGACGGCCGCCGCCAAGCACTGCCATGATGGCCGGTACGCCGCGTCTCTCGGCCATTATCGACGGCACCGGCCCGCAGCGTGCCATCTTCATGCTTCCGGGCCGCGATCGCGGGGTCGTCGTGCCGGTGAACGGTGTCATCGGGGCGTGGCAGGTAACCGGAATCGAAAACGGCGCCGTACGCATCAGGGACGGACATGGCGAGAGAGTGCTCCGCCCCGACCGTGAGCGTACCGAGCATGCCGCACCAAACCCGCTTCCCTTTGCCCCTTCATCGCAACCCGCCCCACGACCCGAGCCCGATTTCGCTCCGCCCGCCTCTTCTCTCGACAACGCTCCACCAGGTATGCCGCAATGATTTTCCAGCCTCGCGCTCTCTCCCGTTTTCGCTTTTCCCGCGCGCGCGCTGTCACCTTCGTATCAAGCACCGCGCTTTGTGCCGTCATGCTTGTGGGTCTGTCGGGCTGCGACAAGGGGCCTCCAAAGGTCAAGCCGCTCGGCGGCCCACTGCCTCTGTCAGGCCTGTCGCAGGATCTCTCTGAAGGACGTCTCACAAAGGGCACGACACCTGGACAGGCTCAGACCAGCCTCGGTCGGGCGGCACTCCCCAGCCTGCCGGTTGCGGGCAGCACCACGGGTATCGGCCAGATCTCGCTGAACTTTGCCGATACCGATATCCGCGACGCGGTCGCTCAGATCCTGAATGATATCCTGCACGTCAATTATGCCATCGATCCGGCTGTCAGAGGGCAGGTTACGCTGCGCACCAGCGAGCCTCTGACCAATGCGCAGATTCTACCCGCCCTGCAGGTTCTGCTGTCCCAGGTTCATGCCGTTCTGATTCATTCCGACGGGCTTTATCGCGTAGTGCCCAGCCAGTCGGCACCGGGCGCAGCGCAAGGCGCGGTCGCGGGCATGGCAGACAGCCTCTCGATGGGCGGCGAGGTGATGGTGGCCCTGCGTTATGCCCAGGCCAGCAATCTGGCTCACGCCCTGCAGCCTTTCGTGCAGAACGGTGCGCGTGTCACACCGGTCGAAAGCGGCAATGCGCTGCTCGTGAGCGGCGACCCTTCGGCACGCAACGCGCTGATCGAGGTGATCCGGGCTTTTGACGTCGACTGGCTGAGCGCACAATCCTACGCTTTGCTGCCTGTCGATTCCGGCAACGCCAAAGACATGGCAACGGCTCTGCAAAGCGCTCTGCACGGCACCAACAACTCCCTGTCGCAACTCGTGCAGGTTCTGCCGCTGAGCCGCGTCAATGCTGTTCTCGTGGTCTCGCGCACGCCACGCTACATCGAGGATGCCAGACGCCTCTTTGCGCTGATCGAACGTCACAGGCGCGCGACCGTCCGCAGCTGGCATATTTTCTATGTGCAGAATTCAAGCGTGAATGATGTCACCTACACGCTGCAGCAGGCTTTTACCCCCGAGAATGTCACGGCCCTGCCCCCTGGCAGCACCAGCGGCACAGGCCAGAACACGCAGACGGGGTTCACAGGTGCCATGTCGAGCGCCGTAGGTGGCGGTGCAGGCGGCGGCACAGGAGGGCTTGGGGGCGCGACGGGGCTCGCAGGCGGTCTTACGGGCAATCAGGGTACGACCGGCCTTGGGGGAAATGCCACGACAGGGCTTGGACAGACTACGGGCCAGAGCACGCAGCAGGCGGCGCTGAACAACCCTCTTCTGGGAGGGCTGGACAGTAGCGGAAGCAATGGTGAGAAAAACACCGATACGCTGCGTATTCTCTCCAACGCACAGCATAATGCCATTCTCGTCTTCGCTACCGATCAGGAGAGTGACGAGGTCGACCAGATGCTGCGGCGTATCGATGTCATGCCGCTTCAGGTGCGTATCGATGCGGTCGTGGCCGAGGTCCAGCTCAATGACGCGCTGCAATATGGCACACAGTTCTTTTTCAAATCCGGTGGCATCAATGGTGTGCTGAGCAATAACAGCCAGAGCATCACGGCAGGCACGCTGGCGACGGCGGCTTTCAGCCATACCCTGCCCGGCTTCATCATCGGTGGGGCGAGTGGTGGTGGCGCGCCTTTTGCAATTGACGCGCTGCAGAATGTCACCACCGTGCATGTGCTGTCTTCACCGCAGCTCATGGTGCTCGACAACCGGGCAGCGCGTCTTCAGGTAGGTCAGCTCGTACCGGTGCAGATCGGGTCGCAATCGAGCACGATCGGCACGTCCGTTTATAACCAGTTTACCTATCAGCCGACCGGGGTGATCATGGAAGTGACCCCCCATGTCAGCCAGAGCGGGCTGGTAACGCTCGATGTCTCGCAAGAGGTGAGTTCGGTCAGTGCCAATGCGGCAAGCAACAGCAGCAGCGCTGCAAACCCCACCTTCAATGATCGCTCGGTCAATTCACGCGTCGTGGTTCAGGACGGCCAGACAGTCGGCCTTGCCGGACTGATCACCGAGAACTCGAGCCGGGCCAATAGCGGCATTCCATGGCTCAAGAATATCCCCGTGCTCGGCTTTCTGGCGGGCACCCAGAACAACAGCCGTCAGCGCACAGAACTGCTTATCCTGATCACACCGCATGTCATCCATGACCAGCGCGAGGCTGTCGATCTGATGGAAGACCTGCGCGACACCCACCCCAATGCTGCCGACGTGCCCAATGAGCTGACGCCGATGCATGGCACGGGTAGTGCGGACCCGCAAAAGCGCATTCGCGAAAGCCTCAGGCTGGATCATTGAGCGCCATACGAAAGAAGCACGAGGGCGGTTTTGCGCTGCTGATTACGCTCTGGACGCTGGCCGGGCTGTCTTTTCTCGTAGCCATGATTCTGGCCAGCGCAGGGTCGGAACTGCGTGAAACGCGGCTTTTACGCCGCACGGCCCAGATGGACAGCGTTGCAGAGGGGGGCATCTGGACCGGTGTTTTTCACGAACTCGGCCCGGAGAAAAACCGCTGGAGCAGCGATGGTACCCCGCACACACTGATGCAGGATGGCATGAAGCTGACGATCAGGGTGCAGTCACAGGCAAGCCGCATCAACCCCAACATAGCGCCACGCCCATTGCTGGCTGCGCTTTTGCAACAAGGCGGCGCGACACCTCCGCAAGCCGACGCGCTTGCTGGCGATATCGTCGCATGGCGCAGCAGAAGTCAGAACAACGACCCGAATGAGCAGAAACGCTTTCTGGGCGCTGGCCTCTCCTATCGGCCCCCTCATGCGCCCTTCCAGTCTCTTCAGGAGCTCGCACTCGTGCCCGGCATGACGGCGCCTCTGCTCGACCGTCTGCTGCCGCATCTCTCCCTGACCCAGACAGAAGATCTCCGCCTGCCTCTGACAGACCCTGTCGCCCGCGCTGCCCTCGCCCGTTCGGGAATGGCTCCGCTGCCCCCGCTCCAGCCGGGTCAGGCCCATGGCACAAGCGTCGATATTCTCGTCAGGGTGGAAGACGGTCAGGGAGGCGCGGTCGAACGCCGGGCCTCTTTTCTTCTGACCGGCGATAACGGACGTGACACTCCCGATATCCTGCGACTGGCACAGATGACCCGCTGACAACCGACGCTGACCTGTCCAGTACCGCCCTCGCGACAAGCGGGACGGGAGAAAAAATTAGTAATCAAGATTCCTGATAAGCTTCATCCGCAGATAATAGACGCCTTTCGTGTCCGGGCTGGAGACGAGGATACCGTCAGTCAGCTTTATATCGTCCAGATGGCTGTTCCTGATGACCGTCATCGCCATGCCCTTGGGAGTCCAGCTGTTGTCGATGGAAAGACCACCAAACTCGAAGCGCCTGAAGCGGGAATAGGCAGCGCTATCGACATCCCGTATGTCGAAATCGACCGGCTGCCCATGAGGAACAGACTTCAGGGCCTGAGCGAGTTCGGCCATCTGTCTCTGCTGTGGCGCGATGATATAGTGCTCGATATTAAAATCCGCAGAAAAGACGATCAGAAAAACAACGAATGGGAACACATAGCGATAATTCGCACGGAAGATGTGGAACAGACCATTGAAGAAAAGCACAACGAAAATCGTTTCCAGTCCGACCAGCGTCCTGTAGGGCGAAGACGTTTCCGCAACGATGAGGTTTGGCGCATAGATTGCGAGGCAAAACGCGAATACCAGAACGATCTTGGTCGGAAATCCGATTTTTCTCGGTGTGTACCAGATGCCATATAAAATCAGAAGGGCGCTCAAGACACCATAAAGCGTAGAGCGGTGTATATTATAGTTCTGGATCGACTGCGCGACCGGATTATTTATGAACCACAATATCTTGTGGAAGACATGATGCTCCAACCCGTCTCTTCCGGTCGACCCGAAATAGGCTGTGTATATTTTCACATAGAGAAAATTAGTCGCCATGGCAGCGCCAAGAATGAGACCGTATCTGATGATCTCACTGAGTTTTCTGGACGGGTCGAAAAACGCCAAGAAGAAAACGAAAAAGACGAAGATCATCGCGGAGGGCTGATAGATGAAAAAACTCAGCGTCAGAAGAACATAGCCCAGACCCTCGTTTACTCTTCTATTTCCTCTATTTGTGCTGACAGCAAGAAAAGACAGGAATGCCAGACAAAGAGAAAGCGCAAACGGGTAGGTCATCGCCCATGCTGCGTATATCTGCATCGCGGGGAGAAAAGCGATACCGACTGCAATTGTCATGCGCTCATAAAGCGAATTGAACAGGTTGTTTCTTCTCAGATAGCTGCAAAACAGGACGGCATAGAGCGCGATGAAGATGACCGACAGCAAGCGGAACCAGGAAAATCCGGATACACTGCCGATCGTATAGGTCATCATCTGACGCAATGCGCCATATACCGGACGGCCTGACATTGCCTCCCACTGTATGCCCCATCCCGGCGACGTATAGTGATAATAGATCACTGAGAAATCGTCAGAAAATCCGTATCTGGACAGAAACACGAGAGAAAGACCCAGCATGATAAACAGGGACAGCAAAACATTTTCCGCTATTCCCGATTTTTTCTCTTCAGTGAAAAATTTCATTTCAATTATTCTGCCCTGGATATCTCTGGTCACGCACACCGATTGTCTCAGCCCTATAGGATAGATCGGCGCCTGCCCCATAGGGGAAATTCGTCGGGTAAGTTGAGACAAGATGAGACGACCGCCCGTAAGAAAGAGCAGTTTCTGTCGCATGCAGACCTTGCCGAAGAGAGCGGACTATATGACCAGCCAGATCTCCGCTGACAAGATCTTACGCCTGCCTCGCTATACCGCTAGGACCTTCGCCGTTGAGAAGACGAGAGCTGTCACGTTAACCGCCCCCGGCCGAGTGTTTTGTGTTTATGTCGAAATCAGACGCTGAGAGCGGTCGCGCTGCTCCACTGAGCGAAAGCCCTGATCTGGTGGATGTGACGCGAAAGAGTGGTGGTGACGGAGGCGGGCGGGACGAAGAGATTACGAATGGCCGAAAAGACGGAGACGAAGCGCTGACACCCGCCTGGTGAACGGAAGCGCTGCATGGTACGCTCGCGTTTTCGCAGGGGCAGATGGCTGTCCTCTGCCCTGTTGTTCAGACCCTTGTGCGAGAGATGCCGTATCGAAAGACGCATTTTGCGTCTGGCCGCCCCGTAGGATTTCAGCTTGTCAGTAATCAGGCGACCGGGGCGAAGCCCCTGCTGTTTCAGCAACCATGTCAGAAGACGCCTTGCTGCTTTGGTATTCCGTCGGGTCTGCAGGATTTCATCGAGAACATACCCATCCTGATCGACTGCCCGCCATAGCCAGTGAGGCTTGCCACGGATCACAATCCGCACCTCGTCCAGGTGCCAGACATCATCCGGTCTTGCTGCCTTGCGACGCAGGGAGCGAGCGTAGGCTGTGCCGAACTTCAAGCTCCATCGACGGATCGTCTCATACGAGACGACAATGCCCCGCTTGAGCAGCATTTCTTCGACAAGACGAAAGCTCAGCGGGAAACGGAAATAGAGCCAAACCGCATGAGCGATCAGTTCGCTCGGAAATCGGTGCCGCTTGTAGCTCACAGAGGACGCTCTCATCCCCAGCGTCTAACACGCCGCAGCTAAGGTGACAGCACCCCAGAGGGCAATGTATCGTCAAACGAAGGCACCGCCAGTGCTAGCCCCGAAGCGCAAAGACCGGTGACAGAATGCCGGGTTTCGAGGGGCTGGCAGCGCGGCTCTTGTTCGCTGAGCAGCAATTGATGGAACCCGCAATTTCTTTCCGCATGCTCAAGCAGACACGAGGCCTCTGGACGCAAACCAGCAAGCGGTATGATCTGACGAACAAAGATCCTGATCCTTGCACAGCCCTTGCCCTCCGTCGGGAACAGGCGGGGGCTCTCTATTCGTTTTCCCGAAGCAGGCGTGAGGCAGTTGCTGCAGCGGCGGCACGACCGCTAAACCCGGCCTTGTTATAGAGCTGCTCGGTATGTTTATCGATCGTGCGCGAACTGACCTTGAGGATATCGGCAATGTCGCGGCTCGATTTGCCACGGCTTATCCAAAGCAGGACTTCCGCCTCACGGGCACTCAGCCCGAGCTCTTTCTGCAGAACAATTTCCGGCGCAGCAGGAACGGGGGCAATCTTGAGCAGCAGGATTTCCGGCCCTTCGCGCCCGACAAGCAGGATCTTGTGCGGCGTGTCTTCCACCACCCAATGGCCCAGCAACGTGCCGGGAGCCAGATCGTCCAGATCGGGTGTGGCCAGCTCATCGAAGAGATCCACCGGCATGAGCGCCAGACGCTCGGCAGCCTGAGGCGTGCTCCAGGCAATCTGCCGACGCTGCATGTCGAGCCCGAACAGATAGCGCCCGGCTCTGTCAAGCGCGGCATGAGCAGCCCGCACCTGCTGGCTCGCCGCCAGACGCACACGAATACGCGCAAGCACCTCGTCGAAATGAAAGGGTTTGGTCACATAATCCTGCGCGCCGACATCGAAGGCACGAAGCACATGCTCGATTTCGGTCAGCCCGGTCATGAAAATCACCGGCACTGCCGCAAGCTCGGGCTCTGCCGCCATGCGGGCGCAGACTTCCCATCCATCCATGCCCGGCATCATGGCATCGACCAGCGCCAGATCGGGCCGTCGATGCGCCATGATGGCAAAGGCTGCCGCGCCTGACTGCGCCAGCAGAACCGTAAACCCCGCCTCGTCGAGCGCAGCATCCATCATGCCGAGCGCCGCCGGATCATCATCGATCACCAATATGGTCGGGCGTTCGGTCGTCATGCGTCTTCTCCTGCGAGCATTGTTGCCAGCTCGGCCAGACGATAGCCCTGCGCGGCCTCACGCAAAGGCACCAGAGCCTCCTTCAGAGCTGGCTCGGCCTGTTCCAGCTCGTCAAGCGCCGCACGGAAACTGCGCAGATCACCGCGTTCGAGATGATGACGCAGCCCCTCGCGCTCTTCACCGCTCAGGCGACGTTCTTCCGCCGGTGACGCCTCGTCGCGCAGGAGCGACAGATCTTCAGATGCCAGATCGGAGTCCGTGCTTTCTGAACGAAGCGTCCATTCCAGCCCGAGAACACGCCCCATTGCCTCGAAAAGCGCCACGAAATCGACCGGCTTGCCAAGCACAGGGCAGTCATCGAGCGATGGCACACGCTGGGCCGCCAGTTCCGCCATGTTCCCGGTAATGAAAATGATCGGCATTACACCCGCATGCGTCTCCCTGATCGACAACGCCAGATCGCGCCCGTTCATGCCCGGCATCGAGAGATCCAGCAGCAGCAGATCGGGCTGATAGAGCGACAGGCGATTGAGACACTCCAGCGCATTGGCCGCGCATTCGATCTCAAACCCACGCGGCGTCAGCATGTCGGTCAGCATCTCCCTATGACGCGGGTTGTCATCGACAATCAGGATACGACGCGGCGGTCCTTTATACGCGACAGGGAGCTGCATCAGGCGCTGGGGAGCATTCTCCTCGCGATCCGAAAGAAAGAGCCTCACCCTAAAGCGCGTGCCGTGGCTGGCCGGGTCCTGCGAGGAGGAAAAGGTGAGTTCACCCCCCAGCACTTCTGTCAGCAGCCGTGTGATGGTCAGGCCCAGGCCAGTGCCCGGTATGGCATCGCCAGCAGCACGCTCGAAGGGCTCGAAGATACGCTCGTGATGCTCCGGCGCGATGCCCGGCCCGGTATCCTCGATCACGAATTCCGCAATCTGGCTGCGCCAGCTCACGCTGAGTGTGACCCTGCCAGCATCGGTAAACTTGATTGCGTTTGACAGCAGATTGAGCAGGATCTGACGCAGCCTGTGGGCATCGCCATTGACCATTTTCGGCAGAGTGCCGGGTGCGAAAACGAAATCGAGCCCTTTTGCCGCAGCCTGCGGCCGGACCATCTGCGCGACGGATTCCAGAAACTGCGCAAAGGGAATACGATCGCGATAGATCTCGATACGTCCCGCCTCGATACGGGAGATATCGAGCAGCCCCGTCAGCAATGCCGTCATATGATCACCACTCTCGCGAATGGTACGCAGCGCATTGAGACGCTCGGCCGGTATGCGGGGATCGGCTTCGAGTATCTGCGCATATCCCATGATGGTGTTGAGCGGTGCGCGTATCTCGTGGCTTATCCCGCTCAGAAACCGCGTCTTGGCATGGCTTGCGGCTTCGGCCTTCTCTCGTGCCTTGATCAGAGCCGCATCGGTGCGCTTATGGGCGGCTATCTCGTTGAGCAGCAGACGCGTCTGGCGCTCGGTTTCCTCGCCTGCAACACGCTGGCTCTCCTGCGCCAGAAGGATCAGCATCGAGCCGATGGCCGCGGCCATGCAGAGCAGAAGATAGGGATGCTCCTGCGCGAAAGAGGACAGAGCCAGCCCGCCCAGCACGGCAAAGACGAGCGCAAAGAGCAATAGAAACCTGCCAACAGGATGCCGCAAACCAGCGCCGATTGCCTTGGGCAGATAGTCGAGCGGGCGCGCAATCTGCCGGGCCATCCGGGTGGAAGGCGGTTTGCAGCGGTCATGGCAGCGTGCATCGAGCGAGCAGCAAAGCGAGCAGATCATGCCTGCATAAGCCGGGCAGAAAGCCATGTCGGGGGCTTCATAAGAGCGCTCGCACAGCACGCAATGGGCCTCACCCGCATGGGCGTGATGTTTCGAGGGGCGCCGAGCAAGATAGGTGCGGCTCCCCACAAGAACGGCGATGAGAGGGGCCACAAGCAGCGCCACCCCAAGCGAGATGAACGGCGCGAAAGCATGGGCCGCCACGCCGAGGCGCCCCCCAAGGGCCAGCAACCCCAGCAGCACGCCAGAGACTGTCGCCCCCAGCCCGACGGGGTTGAGATCAGGCAGCATGGCACGACGAAATTCGATCTGCTTCGGGCTCAGGCCCAAAGGCTTGCACACCACCAGATCAGCCACGATCGACCCCATCCATGCAGTGGCCAGCACGGCATAGAAAACAAGCCCCGTCTCGATAGTGCTCACAATGCCCGCTTCGAGCAGGATCAGCGCAAGACCGATGGTGAAGAAAATGTAGAAAACCCGCCCCGGATGACTATGGGTGAGGCGCGAGAAGAAATTCGACCAGGCCAGAGATCCCGCATAGGCATTGGTCAGATTGATCCGTGTCTGGGCGATCAGGATGAGCAGAAACGTGGCGAGCAGGGCAAAAAATGGCGGCAGAAACGTGCCATAGGCCAGACGATAGAGCGCCTGCGGCTGGGCGGCCTCGCTCGCATCAAGCCCCAGACGCAACGCAGCACAGGCCAGAAACGACCCTGCCAGGATCTTGACCGCATCGAGCACGACCCAGCCAGGCCCACCGATGAGAGCCGCCGCCCACCAGCCAAAACGGTTCTCCCGCGTGCGCTCGGGCAGAAAGCGCAGGAAATCGACCTGTTCCGCGCTCTGGCAGATCAGCACCATCATCACCGAGGCCGCGCTGCCGACAGAGAGCAGATTGAGCCCCGCCACCTTGGGGGACCCAGAAAAATGCACCCAGCTGCCGAGCCATTCGGGATGCAGGAACAGAGCGGCGAGCAGGGGAACCGTATTAAGCAAAAGCCAGAGCGGTGCCGTGAGGATCTGGAACCGCGCGATGAAACGAAACCCGCCTGCCGCCAGCGGAATGACGATCAGAGCCGCTATGAGATTGGTCATCCAGGGCGGCAGAGAGTCGATATGCGCAAGCATGGCAGCCAGAATGGCTGTTTCAATCCCGAAAAAAATGAAGGTGAAGCTGGCATAGATCAGCGAGGTAAGCGTCGAGCCGATATAGCCGAACCCCGTCCCTCGAGTGAGGAGATCGATATCGAGCCCGCTGCGCGCAGCCGCGATCGTGATCGGCAGGCTGACCAGAAAAATGACCAGACAGACGAGTGCCACCGCCGCTGCGACATTCCCGAAACCAAAAGCCAGGGTCAGCGTCGCACCGATCGCCTCGAGCGCCATGAACGAGATCGAGCCCAGCGCGGTCAGGGCCGCCCGCAGGGGTGATGCGGCCCGCGCGCTCTTGGCCGTAAAGCGCAGGGCATAATCCTCGGTCGATTGATCGGCGACCCAGCTATTATAGTCGCGCCGCATACGCACGATGCGCAGACGGCGCGCCTCCCCGCGCAGACGCGTATTGAGGGGCATCTTCATTCCATCGTCGAGTTAACAATATCCGCAGCATAGCGCACGATACGCAAGACTGCGTATAGGCCGCGGCACTTGTTTTGGGACCAAATCGGGCAGCATCCGAAAAGGAATCCCGAGCCATGACCCGTCCGCCGCCGCTCTCACGTCGCGCCTTCACCCGTTTCACCCTTGCTGCCTCGGCGGCAATGCTGGCTGGCACAGATCGTGCACGGGCGGCCGCCCCGTCAGGCGAACCGATCCGCATCGGCATCCTGCATTCGCTCTCGGGCACGCTCGCCATCAGCGAGGCGACACTCAAGGATGTCATGCTGATGCTGGTGGATATCCAGAACAGGAAAGGCGGTCTGCTAGGCCGCCCCATCGAGGCCGTGGTGGTCGATCCGGCCTCGAACTGGCCGCTTTTTGCCGAAAAGGCGCGACAGCTCCTGAGCGTTGACAAGGTCGCTTCGGTTTTCGGCTGCTGGACCAGCGTCTCGCGCAAATCGGTCCTGCCGGTTTTCGAAGAGCTGAACGGCATCCTGTTCTACCCCGTGCAGTATGAGGGGCAGGAATGCAGCCGCAATGTGTTCTATACGGGGGCGGCCCCCAACCAGCAGGCCATTCCCGCCGTCGATTATCTCATGAGCGAGGATGGCGGCGGCGCCAAGCGCTTTGCCCTCATCGGCACGGATTACGTCTATCCCCGCACGACCAACCAGATCCTGCAGGCCTATCTGAAATCCAAGGGCGTCGCTGATGCCGACATCATGATCAATTATACGCCTTTCGGTCAGTCCGACTGGCAGACCATCGTGTCGCAGGTGAAGGCGTTCGGCTCGGCAGGCAAGAAGACTGCCGTGATCTCGACCATCAATGGCGATGCGAACGTGCCGTTCTACAAGGAACTCGGCGCCCAAGGCATCACGGCCACCGATATTCCTGTCATGGCCTTCAGTGTCGGCGAAGAAGAGCTGGCGGGTATGGATGCCAAACCGCTCGTGGGCCAGCTCGCAGCATGGAATTACTTCGAAAGCATCGACACACCCGCAAACAAGAGCTTTATTGCCGACTGGCATAAATTCACGAAAAATCCCAAGCGCACCACCAATGACCCGATGGAGGCCCATTATATCGGCTTCAATCTCTGGGTTCAGGCAGTCGAAAAAGCCGGCACGACCGATCATGACAAGGTCATCGCGGCCATGGTGGGGCTGCGCCAGCCCAATCTCACCGGCGGCATTGCGCAGGTTCTGCCCAATCATCACATCACCAAGCCGGTCTATATCGGAGAGATCCAGGAAGACGGGCAGTTCAACGTTGTCTGGCAGACGCCGCATGAAGTACCGGGCCAGGCCTGGTCACCCTATGTGCCGGAAACCGCGCATCTGACCGGTGACTGGACCGCACCCGTCAATTGCGGAAATTACGACACCCAGAAGAAAGCCTGCCTCGGATCGCACCATGCGTAAGGCTCTCCTTGCTCTTGCCTTCTGCACGGCGCTGGCCTGTCAGCCTGCCTATGCGCAGGAAGCCCCTGCCCTGCCCCCGGCTGCGCCCTCCGTCGCAGCGCCCGTCCAGACACCGGCCGATGCCTATACAGACATGGCATCGACCCATTTCGACGCCATTATCCGTGGCGTCGAGAGACTGGGGCGCTCGGGCGAGGCGAGAGCCCTCGCGGCCCTTCAGGCTCTCGAGGCGCATAAGCTGCTCGCTGGCAATGATACGGTTTACATCCGCACGGATACTGGTCTTGTGGACGCGCGCACGGGTCAGAACGCCCCTGCCGATCTGACCGGTCTGCACCCGGTAAGGCTCAATAACCGCGTCCGGCAGACCCTTGCCTCGGCGCGTGCCGAACTGCTCCTCGCCCAAGGGACACAGGCCGAGCGACGCGATGCGCTTGCCCAGATCCAGGCCCATCCCGATGCCGCCATGCTGCCGGTTCTCGACAAGGCTCTGGCCGATCCCTCCAATAAAAGCCTGGCCGGCAGCCTGAACGCCGCCCGTGCTGCCATTCTCCTCAGCCCCGGTGCCCAGCCCGTTGCGCTCTCCGAACAGCTGGCGGCAGTGGCCGCCATCAAGGCGCAGGGAGGCCTGGCTGCCAAATCGCTGCTGTCTCGTGCCGCAACGCTCGTCCCCCTTGCCCCGCAGACACGCGAAGCCGCAGGCAAGGCCGTAGCGTCGATCGATTTCCGTCTCAAGCTCTGGGGCTACGGGCAGGATCTGTTTTATGGCGTCAGCCTGAGTTCGGTCCTGCTGCTTTCCGCCATGGGGCTTGCCATTACCTTCGGGGTGATGGGAGTCATCAACATGGCTCATGGCGAGCTGATGATGGTTGGAGCCTATACGACATTCATGGTCGAGCGTCTGGTCGCCGCCTATATACCGGCGCTGGCGCCTTTCAGCCTGATCCTGGCCCTGCCTGTCGCTTTTGTCGTCAGTGGCGGGCTTGGCATTCTGATCGAACGCAGCGTGATCCGCTTCCTGTATGGGCGTCCGCTTGAAACGCTGCTTGCAAGCTGGGGTGTCTCTCTCATCCTGCAACAGGCCATACGCTCGGTGTTCGGCCCGACCAATGTGGCGGTCACCACGCCGGGATGGCTGGGCGGATCGTTCGCGCTCGGCGGGCTTGAAATCACCACCGTACGTCTTGCAATCTTCCTTTTCGCCATTGCCGTCATGGCCGCTCTGACGCTCGTGCTCAAGCGCACGCCACTTGGGCTGCATATGCGTGCCGTCACCCAGAACCGCCGGATGGCAGCCCTCATGGGTATCCGTACCGCACGTGTCGACGCCCTGACCTTCGGGCTGGGGTCGGGCATTGCCGGGCTGGCCGGTGTGGCTGTCAGCCAGATCGATAATGTCAGCCCCAATCTCGGCCAGGGCTATATCATCGATAGTTTCCTCGTCGTCGTGTTCGGCGGGGTGGGCAATCTCTGGGGCAGTCTGGCGGCCGCTCTCGCTCTGGGCATCGGCGGCAAGGGTCTCGAGCCGCTTATCGGCGCCGTCTCGGGCAAGATCCTGCTGCTCGTTCTCGTCATCCTGTTTATTCAGCGTCATCCACGCGGCATGTTCCCGATGCGCGGTCGGGGGATCGAATCATGAGCACCGACTTCTCCTTTCGCAGCGCACGCTGGACGGCGCTTGCCGTCGTCGTGCTGGCGGTGGTTCTGGCCTTCGCCAGCCTCCTTCCCCAAAGCAGCGCGCTGAGTGTCTCGCCTTTCGTCGTGACGCTTTGCGGCAAATATCTCTCCTATGCGCTGCTCGCACTGGCGGTCGATCTGGTCTGGGGTTTTGCCGGTATTCTCACCCTTGGCCACGCCGCGTTCTTCGCTCTGGGCGCCTATGGCATGGGCATGTATCTGACGCGTGAAATCGGTGCGCGCGGTGTGTATGGCAATCCCGACCTGCCTGATTTCATGGTCTTCCTCTCATGGCATCGCCTGCCCTGGTACTGGTGGGGGTCAAACCATTTCGCCATCAGCCTCGCCCTCATGCTGGGCGTTCCGGCCGTGCTGGCAGGCCTGTTCGGCTGGCTGGCCTTTCGCTCGCGCGTTTCTGGCGTCTATCTTTCGATCATCACCCAGGCGCTCACCTATGCGCTCATGCTCGCCTTCTTCCAGAACGGCATGGGATTTGGCGGCAATAACGGTCTGACCGGCTTCAAAGATGTTCTGGGCTTTGACCTGACGGCACCCGGCACACGCGCCACGCTTCTCGCCTTGACCGGCCTCATTCTCGGGGCGGTGCTGATGGGGGCGCGCTTCCTGATGGGCGGCCGCTATGGCAGGCTGCTGGTCGCCGTGCGTGACACGGAATCCCGGACGCGTTTCCTGGCTTACCGCCCTGAACAGATCAAGCTGCTGGTCTGGGTCGTTTCGGCCCTGATCGCAGCCCTTGGTGGCGCCCTTTATGTGCTGCAGATCGGCATCGTCAATCCGGGCGAGTTTGCCCCAGCCAATTCGATTGAAGCCGTCATCTGGGTGGCAGTCGGCGGGCGTGGCACACTGACCGGCGCCGTGATCGGTGCAGTTCTCGTCAATCTGGGCAAGACGCTCTTCACCGCCATTCTGCCCGAATTCTGGCTCTACGGGCTGGGGGCGCTGTTTCTGGCCACCACGCTTTTCCTGCCGCATGGGGTGATGGGGCTGCTGCGCCACGTGCCGCGCAAGCGCGAAGAAGAAGTCACGCCTGAAATCACCAACCCCGAAGGATCGAACGCATGACGACCGACGCTCTTCTCGATCTGCGGGATGTTTCCGTCAGCTTCGACGGATTCAGGGCCATCAACAACCTGTCGCTCCGCCTCGCCCCGGGTGAGATGCGTGCCATCATCGGCCCCAACGGAGCAGGCAAGACCACGATGATGGACATCATCACGGGCAAGACACGCCCCGATACAGGAACGGTCTCGTTTCGCGGGCATGATCTGACACGGCTGGATGAACCCGCCATTGCGGAGCTTGGCATAGGGCGGAAATTCCAGAAGCCCACCGTCTTCGAGGCGCTGAGTGTCTGGGATAATCTCCTTCTGGCCCTCAAGGGGTTGCGTCGCCCGCACAAGCTGCTTTTTGCACGGCTCTCCTCATCGGAGGTGCAGCGCATCGAAGCCCTGCTCGCCACCATCCGCCTAGCCCCGGAAAGCACACGCCCGGCAGGCGGGCTCAGCCATGGGCAGAAGCAGTGGCTCGAAATCGGCATGTTGCTGGCACAGGAACCTGATCTGCTTCTGGTAGATGAGCCCGTTGCGGGGATGACCGATGCGGAAACTGCCGCCACCGCCGATCTCCTGCGCGACATCAACCGCTCGCGCAGCGTGGTGGTGGTCGAACATGACATGGATTTCGTGCGCGCCCTGGATGTGACCGTAACCGTGCTTCACGAAGGCACGGTTCTGGCAGAAGGCGATCTCGACACGGTCAGCGCCGATCCGCGCGTGATCGAAGTCTATCTCGGGCGCTAAGGAGGCTGCCATGCTCACTGTTGACCAGATCGAGATGCATTATGGCGCGGCCATTGCCCTGCGCGGTGTCTCGCTAGAAGCCCATCAGGGGTCCGTCACCTGCCTTCTGGGGCGTAATGGCGTGGGCAAGACCAGCACGCTGCGCGCCGTGACCGGCATGCATGCCGTCTCGTCAGGGCGCATCACCTGGGAGGGGGAAGATATCACAAACCTGCCTGCCTATGAGCGGGCGCGTCGTGGCATCGCCACCGTGCCGCAGGGGCGCGATATCTTCCCACTCATGACGGTGCGCGAAAATCTCGAAACCGGGCTGGCGCTTCTGCCGCGCGGGCAGAGACGCCTGCCTGACGAGATTTTTGACCTGTTTCCGGTGCTCGCGAAAATGATGGCGCGCCGGGGGGGCGATCTCTCGGGTGGCCAGCAGCAGCAGCTTGCCATTGCGCGCGCGCTCGTCATCAAACCCCGACTGCTGGTGCTGGACGAACCGACGGAGGGCATTCAGCCCAGCATCATCAAGGATATCGGGCGCGTCATCGACAGCCTGCGCCAGCGTGGTGACATGGCCATTCTTCTGGTCGAGCAGTATTTCGATTTCGCCTTCGAACTTGCCCAGCAGATCGTCGTGCTGGACCGTGGGCGTGTGGTCGTATCCGGAGCAGCCGAAACACTCGAGGCTGACGACGTACGCCGCTACGTGGCGATCTGACCCCACCTCTGCGTCCTGTCCCTTTGTCCCGTGCCCTTTGCTCTACGCAGAAATGCGTAGTCCGGTTCCGGCCGTTTTTGTCTAACCATCAAGGGCGAAAACGCGGTTGCGAACCGACACGGACGAAAGGGCAGGATCGTGCATCTGGCGCCATATGAAGTCGATAAACTCACTCTTGTTTCAACAGGTCTTCTGGCCCAGCGTCGTCTGGCGCGCGGGCTGAGGCTGAACTACCCCGAAGCCGTGGCGCTCATTTCGACCGTGCTGCTCGAACTGATCCGCGACGGGCGTCACTCGGTAGCCGAGCTCATGGCCATGGGCGGTACCATTCTCGGCAAGCGCGAGGTTCAGCCCGGCGTGGCCGATCTGGTGGCCCAGGTGCATATCGAGGGCACATTTCCCGATGGCACCAAGCTCGTTGCCGTGCAGTCGCCCATCACCCGTGCCGAGGGCGATCTTGCCCTGGCGCTGTTCGGCAGCTTTCTGGCCCTGCCCGATGCCGCCCTGTTCGGCCCCGGCGGCGAGGATGTGTCGGGCGCCATCGACGCCGATGAGGGCACGCTGACGCTCAATGAGGGCCGTCCGACCCTCGAAATCGACGTGACCAATACCGATCTGCGCCCCATCCAGATTGGCAGCCATTTCCATTTCGTCGAGGCCAATCCGAGGCTGAAATTCGACCGCGAGGCGGCTTATGGCAAGCGTCTGGATGTCCCGGCTGGAGCGGCCATCCGCTTTGAACCCGGCGAAACCAAGACTGTCACCCTGATCGATATTGCCGGCAATCGCGTCATTCGCGGCGGCAACAACCTTGCCGATGGTCAGGTGGGGGCGGCCAATCGGCGCAACACGCTCGATCGCGTGGGTGCCCGCGCCTTCGCCAACAAAGACTGAAACAGGGGAGCATCATCATGGCTTATCAGATTACGCGCGCCGATTACGCCTCCCTGTTCGGTCCCACGACCGGCGACCGGATCCGCTTGGGCGATACCTGCCTCTATGCCGAAATCGAAAAGGATTTCATCAGCTACGGCGATGAATGCATGTTCGGCGCGGGCAAGGTGATCCGCGATGGCATGGGGCAGATGACCGGCGTCGATTCCAGCCGCGCGCTCGACTGCGTCATCACCAATGTTGTGGTCATCGACTATACCGGTATCGTGAAGGCCGATGTCGGCATCAAGAACGGCAAGATCGCCGGGATTGGCAAGGCCGGTAACCCCGACGTCATGACCGGGGTGGACCCCGATTTGATCATCGGCGTGAATACCGAGGTGATCTCGGGCGAAGGCAAGATCCTGACCGCTGGCGGCGTGGATACGCATTTCCATTATATCTGCCCCGAGCAGCCTTTCACGGCGGCATCGAGCGGCATCACCACGCTGGTAGGCGGCGGCACGGGTCCGGCAACCGGCTCGCTTGCCACCACCTGCACGCCAAACCCCGCCTATCTCAAGCTCATGATGCAGGCGACGGACGATATTCCCGTCAATCTGGTGTTCACCGGGCGCGGCAACTCCTCCAAGCCTGACGGCATGAAAGAGCAGATCCTGGCCGGTGCTGGCGGTCTGAAGCTGCATGAAGACTGGGGCACCACCCCTGCCGCCATCGATACCTGCCTCTCCATGGCCGATGATTACGGTGTGCAGGTCACGATCCATACCGACACGATCAATGAGAGCTGCACGGTAGAGGATTCGATCAAGGCTTTCGCTGGCCGCACCATTCACACCTACCACGCCGAAGGCGCTGGCGGCGGTCATGCCCCTGACCTGATGCGTGTCTGCGGCGAGCCGAATATCCTGACCAGCTCGACCAGCCCGACCAACCCCTATACGGTCAATACCGTGGCCGAGCATCTCGACATGCTCATGGTCTGCCATCACCTCGACAAGCATATCCCCGAAGACGTGGCCTTTGCCGCAAGCCGCATCCGCCCCAACACCATCGCGGCAGAAGGGGTGATGCACGATATCGGCGCGATCTCGATGATGACATCAGACAGCCAGGCCATGGGGCGCGCGGGCGAGGTCATCACGCGCACCTGGCAGATTGCCGACCAGATGAAGCGCCAGCGTGGCAAGCTGCCGGAAGATTCCGTTCGAAACGACAATTTCCGCATCAAGCGCTATGTCGCGAAATACACGATCAACGGAGCCATTGCTCACGGCATGGGTCATCTGATCGGCTCGATCGAAAAGGGCAAGATTGCCGATCTGGTGCTCTGGCAGCCTGCTTTCTTCGGCACACGGCCTGAACTCGTTCTGAAAAGCGGCTTCATTGCCTTTGCCCAGATCGGTGACGCCAATGCCTCCATCCCGACGCCGCAGCCCGTGCTGATGCGCCCGATGTTTGCGGCCAAGGCACGCGGCACGGCAGGCACCTCGATCCTGTTCGTCAGCGAGGCCTCTATCACGGAGCAGGGCGTGCTGTCTTACGGGCTGGGCAAGCGCATCGAAGCCGTGCGCAAATGCCGTGGCATCGGCAAGGCAGACATGAAGCTGAACGACGCGACACCGAAGGTAACGGTCGACCCGAAAACCTATGAGGTACGCATCGACGGCGAAGCCATCGGCATCGAACCCGCAGAAACCCTGCCCCTGACCCGCAAATTCAACCTGTTCTGACGCAAGAAGAGGCTGGCCAACAAGCCAGCCTCTTCGCTGCCTCGCCTCCGCCTGGGAGGCGAGGCGTTGCCCTCATTCCATCGCGACTGCGGCCTTCTCGTTATCCCGCCTGCTCCTTGAGGGCACGGGCGTAAAGAGCGCCAAGAGCCGCTGAGTCGAGGCGGGCTTCTATGCTGTCGGCGCGGCTTGTCAGCAGGACAGGCACGCTGGCCCCCAGCACAATACCGCCCGAACTTGCCTGGCCCAGGAAGCTGAGCGCCTTGACCACAATATTCCCGGCTTCAAGGTCCGGCACGACCAGTATCTGTGCCCGCCCCGCAACGGGCGAGGTCAGGTTCTTGATTTTCGCGGCGGTCGGATCGACCGCGCCATCGAGCGCCAGAGGGCCGTCAATCAACCCGCCGGTAATCTCGCCGCGTTCGGCCATCTTGCTCAGACAAGCCGCGTCGAGCGTTCCCTGAATTTTCGGATTGAGGGTTTCAACCGCCGAGAGGATGGCAACGCGCGGTGCGCCAAAGCCAAGCGCCTGGTGCAGATCGATGGCGTTCTGCACGATATGCTGCTTTGTCGTGAGATCGGGCGTGATGTTGATGGCGGCATCGGTAATGAAAACCGGCTCCGACCGTCTTGCCACCGCCATGACGAACACATGACTCATGCGACGCCCGGTGCGTAATCCGCTTTCCTGTGCCACCACACCATGCATGAGCGTGTCGGTATGAAGGCTGCCTTTGGCCAGACCATGCACCTCGCCACCATGCACAAGCTCGATACCCCGTTTGACAGCCAGAGCCGGCGTGGCGGCCTCGACAATGCGATGGCCTGCGAGCGAAAGCCCGGCCTCGTGCGCCGCAGTGCTGATAAGCGTCGAATCACCCACCAGTACCGGCACCAGAATGCCACGCTCTGCAGCCTGGAGCGCGCCTGCCAGGGCATGCGCCTCACAGGGCCAGATAATGGCATAAGGCACGGCACCAAGTGCGGCAGCGCGCGCAATCAGCCCGTCAAAAATGGTTCTGTTGGTAAACTGTGCCGCATCGGGTGCCACAGTGTTCATTGCTCGCTCTTTCCTGAAATGCGCCCGCCTGAAAACTCCCCTTTCCGCCCCTTTTCGGACGGGAGGGGAAAAAGCCCTCCTGGCGCGCCTTACTGCACGTCTTCCCAATGCGGGAGGAAACGCCTGCCATCGCGGGCCGCCATATCCTCATAAAGGCGATAGCGCTCCAGGGCTGACGCTTCGGCCTGATGCAGTAGATGCTCTGCCTGCTCGGGATTGGTGCGCGAGAGCGTTTTGTAACGCAGTTCGCGATAGGCATAATCCTTGAACGGGATACGCGGGCGCGTTGAATCCAGCTGGAACGGATTGAGGCCCTCCTTGCGCATGGCCGGATCGAAGCGGAAGAGCGGCCAGTACCCCGAAGCCACCGCACGAGCCTGCTGCTTCATGCCGTCGCGCATGTCGATGCCATGGGCGATGCACTGCGAATAGGCGATGATGAGCGATGGCCCGTCATGAGCCTCGGCTTCGCGCATGGCGATGAGTGCCTGTTCCGGGTCGGCGCCAAGGGCGATCTGCGCCACGTACACATTGCCGTAAGACACGGCCTGGAGCCCCAGATCCTTGCGTGGCACGCGCTTGCCTGCCGCCGCGAATTTGGCCGAGGCGCCGAGTGGCGTCGCCTTGGAGGACTGACCACCCGTATTGGAATAGACCTCGGTATCCAGCACCAGAATATTGACGTTGCGGTCCTGCGCCAGAACATGGTCGAGACCGCCATAGCCGATATCATAGGCCCAGCCGTCACCACCGATGATCCATACCGAGCGGCGCACGAGATGATCGGCAACCGAGAGCAGCATCTCGGCCTCGGGCTCAGTCGCGCCTGCCAGCGTCTTTTTCAGCGTGGACACGCGCTCGCGCTGGATGGCGAAATCCCACTCGCTTTCCTGCGGCGCATCAAGCAGGGCCTGAACCAGATCGGGGCCGATACGCTCTTTCATCTGCTCGGCGAGGCTGCGTGCAAGCTCCGTCTGCTTGTCGATGGCAAGACGAAAGCCGAGACCGAATTCGGCATTATCCTCGAAAAGGGAATTCGACCACGCCACACCACGCCCTTCGGCATTGGCCTTCCAGGGATGGGCCGGCGTATTGCCCGCGAAAATGGCCGAGCACCCTGTCGCATTGGCAATTTGCAGACGGTCACCGAAAAGCTGCGAGACGAGTTTGAGATAGGGCGTTTCACCGCATCCGCCGCAGGCCCCGCTGAACTCGAAGAGTGGCTCATAGAACTGCACACCCCTGATCGTGGTCGGGTTGACCTGGGTGCGATCCATCTCGGGCAGACTCTCGAAAAACCCGATATTCTCGCGCTCGCCCTGCAACAGGGGCAGCTTGTCGGCCATGTTGATGGCACGTTCCTGCGTCTGAGGGTCTATGGCCGGGCAGTTTTCGACACAGACGCCACAGCCTGTGCAGTCTTCGACGTAGAGCTGCAAGGTATAGCGGGAGTCGGGATAGCCCTTGGCGTTGATCGGCGCCGATTTGAACTGGGCTGGCGCCGTTTCCAGACGCGCAGTGTCATAGGTCTTGGCACGAATGACGCTATGCGGGCAGACAATGCTGCACTGACCGCACTGGATGCAGCTTGCCGGCTCCCAGACTGGTACTTCGAGCGCGATATTACGCTTTTCATAGCGTGTCGTGCCGCCGGGGAAAGTGCCATCGACAGGCATCGCGCTGACGAGAATCAACTCGCCGCGCCCGGCCATGATCTCAGCCGTCACACGCTGCACGAAACCGGGTGCTTCGGGGGGCACGATGGCTGGCATTTCCCGACTGCCTTCGGCACGTCCGGGCACCGTCACCTCATGCAACGCCGCCACAGCAGCATCGACCGCCTTGTGGTTCAGCTCGACGATCTTGCGCCCCTTGGCGCCATAGGATTTTTCGATATAGGCCTTGATCGACGCCACGGCCTGTTCGGCAGGCAGGATTGCCGCCAGATGGAAGAAGCAGGTCTGGAGGATCGTATTGGTTCTCTGGCCGAGACCGATCTCCTGCGCGACGCTGGACGCGTCGACCACATAGAAACGTAGCTTCTTGTCGATGATCTGATCCTGCACCTTGCGCGGCAGCTGGTCCCAGACCTCATCGGGCCCATAAGGGCTGTTCAGCAGGAAGATACCGCCCCTGTTTGCGGCACCGAGCAGATCACGCCGAAAAAGAAAGCCGAATTTGTGGCAGGCCACGAAATCGGCATGGCGGATCAGATAGGGCGCATTGATGGGGGCATTGCCAAAGCGCAGATGCGAGGCGGTTTCGGCACCGGATTTATGCGAGTCATAATCGAAATAGGCCTGGGCATAGCGCCCCTCTATCTCGCCAATGATCTCGACGCTGTTCTTGTTGGCGCCCACTGTCCCGTCAGCCCCAAGGCCGTAGAACAGGCAGCGTGTCGTACCTTCGGGCTCGATGTCGAAAGCCTCGTCATACTCAAGGCTCAGATGCGTCACATCGTCGATCAGCCCGATGGTGAAACCGTTTTTCGGCTCGGGGCGGGCGAGTTCATCGAAAACAGCCTTGGCCATGCCGGGATGGAAGTCACGGGAAGACAGACCGTATCGCCCGCCAATCACGCGGGGCATATGGGGAAATCTTCCGGTCGCCACGGCATCAGCGAGTACCGAGAGCACCTCGAGATGGAGGGGCTCCATCGGTGCGCCTGGCTCTTTCGTGCGATCCAGAACCGCTATGCGCTCCACGCTGCGCGGCAGGGCGGCGAGAAAGGCCTCGGCGTCGAAAGGACGATAGAGCAGGATCTGCAAGGCGCCGATCTTCTCATCCGGGTTTTGCGCGTTGAGCCAGTTTGCCGTTTCACGCACCACCTCGGCACCGGAACCCATGGCGATGACGACGCGCCTTGCGTCTTTCGGCCCGTCATAGCGAAACAGGCTGTAGTGACGCCCGGTCAGCGACGCAAACCGGTCCATCATTCCCTGCACGATTGCCGGTGTCTTCTGATAGAAGCTGTTTACCGCCTCGCGTGACTGAAAATAGGTGTCGGGGTTCTGCCACGTCCCCCGGATGAAAGGGTTATCCGGGCTCAGTGCGCGGGCGCGATGGGCGCGCACCAGATCCTCATTAATCATCGCCCTGATCTGGTCGTCAGGCACTAGGGCGAGCGAATTATATTCGTGCGACGTGCGAAAGCCGTCAGTGAAATGAATGAAAGGCACACGCGAGGCCAGGGTCGCCGCCTGGGCGATGATCGCCAGATCATGCCCTTCCTGCACCGATGCTGCGCCAAGCTGGGCAAACCCGGTCTGGCGCACCGCCATCAGATCCTGATGATCGCCGAAAATCGACGATGCCCCGGCGGCAAGGGCGCGCGCCGCCACATGCACCACCGTCGAGGAAAGCTCACCCGCAATCTTGTAGAGATTGGGGATCATGAGCAGAAGACCCTGAGAGGCCGTGAATGTCGTGGTCAGGGCGCCACTCTGCAACGCACCATGCACACAGCCTGCTGCGCCACCTTCGGCCTGCATTTCCTGCACGATGGGCACATTGCCCCACAGGTTTTTCACGCCCTCACAGGCCCAGCTATCGGCTGTCTCTGCCATGGGTGAAGAGGGGGTAATGGGATAGATCGCGCAGATCTCGTTCACGCGATACGCCACATGAACGACAGCAGCATTGCCATCGAGCGTGGTCATTCTGGCGCCCGAAGCGCCAGTTTCCGGAGCGGGCACGGCCTTGACGGTGCTTTCTGCATTCTTGCGGCTCATTTTCATGCCCTCTTTTGTCGCGCTCATGCCCGCACCACGAATTTTGTCGGAGAAACCAGCTCGCCGATCCCGTCAGACGCTGTCGCGCTGCCTTCGGCTTCGGGCGTCATGGCAATGGCATGGCAGGGGCATTGCGCGGCACAATCGCCACATCCCGTGCACAGATCCGCCGAAATCGCATAACCCTGCCCCTTGCCGAGCCGGGTGATCGCCTGTTCGGAACAGGCGGCGTAGCAATTATCGCATTCATAGCAATTGCCGCAGGAGAGGCAGCGCCCCGCCTCACGTCGTGCTTCGTGCTCGGCCAGACCGGCGATGATCTCTTCAAACCCCGACCGTCGGGCTGGAGGAAGCTCCACAGCCTCTTCACGCCCGGCCTCGAGCAAGGTGGGCATGTTCAGCATGTCGAATGTCACGATATCGCGCGGCTTTTTCTCGGGCAGAGCCTCGCCTTTCAGAAAGGCATCAATGGCACGTGCCGCATGTTTGCCATGCCCCGTTGCGGTGGTCATGGTGCGCGCTCCCGGCACACAGTCGCCGCCTGCGAAAATACCGGCGTGCCCGGTCATGAAAGCGCGATCGACCTGCAGGACATCGCCCTTGCCGATGGCGATATCGGCAAATCCCGCGCAGAGAGAGAGATCGGCATGCTGACCAATGGCCAGAATGACCGAGTCAGCCGCAACGATCTCGGTTTCACCTGTCGGCGTGATACTGCCATCGGCACCAAGGGTGATCGTCTCGATCTCGACACCTTCGGGGCCGAAATGCCTGACCACACTGCAATAGCGAATGGTCACGCCCTCTTCCTGCGCCGCCTCGATCTCTTCGGACAGGGCGCTCATATGGTCGCGGTCGCGTCGATAGACCATGAACACATTCTGCGCGCCCAGACGTCTTGCCGTGCGGGCAGCATCCATCGCAACGTTGCCGCCCCCGATCACAGCCACCACCTGCCCAAGGTCGGGCCGGGCGCCCTCGCGCACCTGATGCAGCAGATCGATGGCCTCCATCACGCGGCGTTTTCCATCGACCGGCAGCGCCATGGTGAGCGCACGCGCCGCCCCTACCGCGATAAACGCCGCATCGAACCCGGATTGCTCCATCACACTACGTATGTCTGTCACCGGCGCATTGCAGCGCAGCGAGACGCCCGGCATGGACAGAACACGGTCAATCTCTGCATCGAGCACCGAAAGCGGCAGTCGATAGGCCGGAATCCCATAGGCCAGCATCCCGCCAGCACGCGCCGAAGCCTCTCTTATCTCGACTTCATGACCAAGGCGGGAAAGGTGATAGGCACAGGCCAGACCTGCCGGGCCAGACCCCACCACGAGTACCTTCCTGCCCGAAGCGGGAGCAGTCTCGACCACCCAGCCCGACTCCATTGCGCGATCGCCCAGGAAACGCTCGACCTCATGAATGGCCACGGGGGCATCCATATCCGCGCGATTACAGCCACCTTCACAGGGATGATAGCAGGCACGACCGTGAATAGCGGGCAATGCGTTTTCCTGCGTCAGCAGACGCCACGCCGCCTCGTATTCTCCCTTTTCAGCCAGAGACAGCCAGCCCTGGATGTTCTCCCCCGCGGGACAAGCATGATTGCAAGGAGGAAGATAGGAGACATAGTCGGGGCGCCGTGAGCGCAGGCTACCCACTCCGACGCGCGTTCTGACATGAAGAGCCCTGTTGAGTTCGCGCAGCTTCAGCGGCATCGGAAAGATCCATTCCCTCTTTCAATCCCGACTCAAGTTGATAACAATTATCAACCAAATCTGGACTTCGCGACCATAAGAAAGGTCGCGTTCCTGATAACCCCATAGTGGGCGCCCAGAATTTTCCGATCATTGATGCAAATCAACATTATTGTTTTTATCATCAGGCTGAGGAAATATTACCTTACCGCTCTATTTATTTTACAAAGATTTGAGACAATAAATTTTTACTAGCAGTAATGGATATTATGATATTTCTCATTTGCAAACAATAAAATATAATTATGAAAAATCATAAAAAATACTTTTTATAAGCAATGATAAAATTTATCGTAGATTAAATAACGATATAACTATAAGTATTTCATCTTGATTTATGATTTTTCTTATAAAAATTTCTCATATCCCCTCAATGGGCTGCTTTTTTTACCTGATATTGCCCCGATGTCAGCGAAAGGAAACGTACAGACGCATATGATCTGGCCTCCTTCCAGAATACCGGTCGCATGATACCGCGCACAGACAGGATGCATTATCCCTTCTGCGTCACTGAACAAAATCTGTCAGACTGCACCATCGCCTTTGGCACCCGCGCAGCACAGCCCTGCATATCGGCTTGGCTGACCATGGGAGGTTGGTCACACCTCCCGAATAGGGTTGTGGGAATTTCCATTTTACAGGCCAGACGGCAAGGGAATAACACGCCAATATGACAATGTCGCACCCCCCCCCGGTATCTACACGTGGGCTCTCTGCAATACAGATAGGACTATCCGGATAGACGCGTATTTCGACGCGCAACGTCCCCTCAAAGTATCGGCAACTGCCCGAAAATCCATTAATTTGTTGCTCAGCCTTGCATTAAGTAGTGCTCACTATCGCAAAACCGTGATTAATATACAACATTCCGCGCCATTTCAGCGACATTAGCGCGAGACTTGTTTCGCCCCATCGTGAATAGGCAATAAATAACGTTTCCCAGATCACAAAACGAGCACAAGGCCAGATCGATGAAGCTTCCCGGACACGCAGCAATTCTGGGTATTCATCACAAGAAGATCGTTACATTCCTTGTCACTCTTCTGGCCGGAAGCACCGCGCTTTCTACCATCGCGGTTGCTGATACGGAAACGAAACACAATCATCTGGATGCAAAAAAACGCAATACCGCGCACGCCCCTCATGATGCCACGAAGCAGACCTCCGGTAGCGTGGCCGTCAAGGCAGCAGCCCTTTCTGCTCCCGTAACGGCCCCTCCCTCTGGCACAGAGATGCTTTACGTTACCGGAACACGACTCACACAATCGCGCCTCACCAATGTCATGGCCGGTTCGACCCTGAGTGCAGACCAGTTGCAGCGGCGCGGCTATCTCGATCTGGGTCTGGCCCTGCTGCGTGAAAATCCGGCGGTAAGTGTTGGCGACAACTCGCCTCTCGGCACCCAGAGCGCTTTCGGTGCGGGGCAATCCTTCGTCAGTCTGCTCAATCTCGGGTCACAGCGCACCCTTACACTTGTGGATGGCATGCGCATGGGGGGCGGTGCTACCGCCTCGATCTATGGTGTCGGGCCGGGTTCCGAAGTCGATATCAGCGCCCTGCCGACATCATTGATCAAATCGATCGATACGCGTCTCGGAGGCGCTGGCGCCGCCTATGGCGCCGATGCCGTGGCTGGCGTGATCAACTACGAACTCGATGATCATTACAAAGGGGTCTCGCTCAACGCGCAGGGAGACTGGTCGCAGAAACTCGACAACGCAGCCGAGAAGATCGCCTTCAAGGCAGGAACAGGGTTCGACCATGATCGTGGCGGACTGGTTTTCGATCTCGAATACCGTAACCAGGCGGGTATGCTCGCCAGTGACCGGCCTGACAGTTTCGGCGAGAATGCCGTCATCTATCATCGCGCCGCGCTGGGGCAGAATTCACCCTATACATTCGTGCTCGGCCCGGGCACGCGCTATATACAGAATTCGCTGACAGGCATGCCCACCCTGACGGGAAATTACGGCGATCTTCCTGTCTACGGGGGGCTATACGGCGCGACCTATGCCGGGCTTGCCGATGCAGGCATTGCCAGCGCAAACGGCACACCTCTGGTTTTCAGCCAGAATGGCCAGTCACTCGTCCCGTTCAACAGCGGCACCCTGCTCAAGGGGGATAATGCGCTAGGTATCGGCGGTGACGGATTGGCCTTGCGCAATTACATCCAGATGCGCACCCCCTCTGACAGGCTCAATCTCACGCTTCTGGGTCATTATGATCTGACGGATCATCTCCACGCCACATGGCAGGGCTGGTATGCCAGAGGCAGTTCATCGAACCAAGTCAATAACGGCACCTTCAGCAGCGCCGCTTTCGATAATGCCCTGACATCCAACAGCGATGGCCCGCAAAGCAGCAGCTATTTTACTGAAGGGGTGGTTAACGGACCGCTCGCGCTGAGCACCGACAACCCCTATCTGACCAGTACAGAAAGCAGCACCATTAAAAACGCTCTGGCCGCGAATGGTCTGCCGACAGACCAGTTCTATCTGAACCGTCTCAACCAGGATCTGGACACTGGCTATTACCGCACCACCCTGCAGATGTTCCGCTTTCAGGGTGGTTTGCACGGTGATTTCAGGGCTTTGAACCGCGACTTCAAATGGAAGACCAACGGCGAATATACACGCTACACCAATGTGACCACCCAACCCTCTTTGGTCATCCCAAATCTGGTCAATGCCCTGAATGCCGTGCGTGCTGCCGATGGAACGATCGAATGTGCACCCGGTTATGAAAACGCGCCCATTGCCACACGTAGCGCCGTTTGCGCGCCCCTGAACCCGTTCGGCTACAACCAGATGAGCCAGGCCGCACGCGATTACGTGACAGCGATCTCGCGTTCGTCAAACCGCAACACGCAGCGCGATCTGCAGGCTGAAATCAGTTCCACCGTTTTCCGACTTCCTGCTGGCGCTATACGCTGGGATCTTGGTTACGAGCATCGGCGCGAAGCTTATCATTTCAGCCCCGGCACCTATCTCAGCGGCTGGGAACAGGCAGATGGCACGGTGCTACAATATGGCAATGATGCCGTCATTCCGGCCACGGGCGGCGCCTATCATACCCATGAGGGCTTTGGCGAACTCGACGTGCCGCTCGTCTCGCCCGGCATGCATATGCCCGGCATCTATCATCTTTCGCTCACAGCCAATGGGCGCCTGACTTATAACAGTATCACCGGTGCCTACTGGACCTATATGGCGGGCGCATCCTGGTGGCCGATGCGCGATTTCGGACTGAGCGGCAACTACGCCGTTTCCGTTCGCAATCCGTCTGTCGGTGAACTCTATTCACCACGTTCGACCACCTATGAGAGCGGAACCGACCCCTGCTCGAGCGCCAGCATCACGTCTGGCCCCAATCCGGCCCTGCGCGCTGCCAATTGTGCAAAGGCGGGCCTGCCCCGGAATTTCACGTCAAACTTCGAATCCTACTCTTTACCGGGCTCAGCAGGAGGCAATGCGCATCTGCGCAATGAACATTCCAGAAGCTTTACAGGCAGTCTCGAATTTCGCCCTCATTTCATACGCGGTTTCGACATGAAGGCCTCGTTTGTCGATGTGAAAGTTGCTGACGCCATTACCTATCTGAGCGCCAGCAACCTGCTCGCTGCCTGCTATGATTCCGCCGATTATGAGAGCAACCCGTTCTGCTCGACCTTCAGGCGTAATTCCTCCGGACAGATCACCTCGTTCCAGTCCGGCTATTATAATATCGCCAGCTATGAAACGCAGGCGCTTCAGACGACGCTTGATTATATCCTGCCTCTCAGACGCCTCGGCCTGTCCGACAATTTCGGCACGGTCGATCTGCAGGGCAATTACGTTCATTACCTCAAAAGCCAGCAGCGTTACCTCTCCACCACCTATCTGCTGGCGGGAAGCACGGCGTCGCCCAAGGATAATTTCACACTCAACACCACCTGGCAGCGCGGCGCGCTCACGGCGCAATGGCAGACGATGTGGTACGGGCCGAGCCTTTTCATGCTTCAGGTGCCCTCCACACGTTATGAGGCCAATAAGCGCCCGGCCTTTGCCCAGTTCAATCTCTCGCTCGGCTACGAAATCACGAAAAACCTTTCAACGAATTTCGTGATCAACAATATCACCGATGCCCTGCCGAAAGATTCCGGCATCTACAACCTCACCCGTTACTATGAAGCCCTGATAGGGCGCAGCTTCCAGATGCGTATCGGCGCCAGTTTCTGACGCCGCCGCAAGGCAAACTCATGTGTCGATGGGGCGGTTCGGACTTTATCCCCGGCGACGCCTGTCGACGCGATAAAAGATCAGCGAGGCCATCCAGGCCAGCACGAAGAGGCCGATCACGATAAAGCCGATCTGGTTGAAACTGTTACTCACCAGTGAAACGAGCTGCCAGAAACGCCCTTCGAAGCCGATCTTGTCTCCCAGCAGTTTCAGCGTTTCGATGCTGCCGATCCCGACAGCCACAATGACCGAGATCAGGGTGATGATGATATTGTAGCGCAGCTTGCGCAGTGGATCGACAAACGCCCAGCGATAGGCCCCGAGCATCAGCACGCCATCAGCCGTATCGATCAGGGCCATGCCAGCTGCAAAAAGCGCCGGGAAGATCATGATGGTCGCAACCGAAACGCCATGACTGGCCTGAGAGGCAGACAGGCCGAGCAGGGACACCTCTGTCGCCGTATCGAAGCCCAGACCGAACAAGAAGCCAAGCAGCACCATATGCCAGCTTCTGGAGACGAGCCTGAAAAGCGGCGTCAGCAGACGGGCCAGCAGCCCCCCCTTGGCCAGCAACGCATCGATGTCGATTTCCTCAACCGCACCGCCAGACTTCACATGACGCCAGGCACGCCAGGCGCCACGCAGCACGATGAAATTCGTTATCGCCAGCGCAAACAGAAAGCCGGCTGAAATCAGCGTGCCGGTCACGCTGCCGATATCACGCCAGGCGCCAAAACGGTCCTGCATCGCCTGAGACAGCAATGCCGTTCCCAACGCCGCCAGCACAACGATAAGAGAATGACCGATGGCAAACCAGAACCCTGTCAGAAGCGGCTGACGCCCCATCTGGATGAACTTACGCGTTACGTTATCGATTGACGCGATATGATCGGCATCGACTGCATGACGCAGGCCAAAACCATAAGCCAGCAAGGCATTGCCAAGCAGAAGAGGCCTGTCACGCAGCAGGAGGAAGCTCCAGATCCACAAGCCCAGATTGACCAGTATCAGACACAGGCCAAGGATCGAGATACGCAGACGCAGGCTTTTCTCAGGCGGGTTTATCCCCCCGCTCACCATCGTCATGAGCGCGTCATCCCTGTCCGGTGGCGCAAGGGGCTTTCAAACGCGTGATTGAACAAAACCTCGTCTCCGGCTGCCGGATCGTCCCGTCCGGCTGCCATGGCAGCAAAGACGAAGGCAGGTCTCCTGGCTCGCGGGTCATCATATCCTGCGCCTTCCCGGAAGCACGCTCCCAGTGGCCCGAGCAGGAACTCACCGCTCACAGTTGCGGGGACAGCTGCCGCCGCAAGCCCGATCCTGAGCGGATCTGCCAGCCCGTTCGGCATTCCCTTTTCACTCGCTTGCGCGAGACCTTCGACAGAAACGGAAGTAACCACTCACAGCCCTGAAAGCCAAGCCAATTCCCCTGTCTGATTCCCTGTTTTCTGCGCTGCATCGCCATGCTCCTGCCCCCGCTGACACAGTCTTTCGCATAAAAAATCACGCAACCATCCCGCGGCTCGGCCTTTCTGAAACCATGCAGATCACCCGACCGTGAGGCCGGGGGTCCTCAAGAAAGGAGCCATCACGATGAGCCTTTATCGGACAATCAACCCGGCAACCGGCAAGACCGAGCGCGAATTCGAGCTTCACACCAAGGCCCAGGCCTTCGAGAAACTCGAGGCTGCCCACGAGTTCTATAACAGCGACTGGCGCCATCGCAGCTTTGACGAGCGCAAGGCCATTGTGCTGAAGGCTGCGGAAATCCTTGAGCAGAACAAGGAAAAATACGCACGCCTCATCGCCATCGAAATGGGCAAGGTATTGCCGGAATCCATCGCGGAAACTGAGCTTTCAGCAAAAATCCTGCGCTATTACGCCGAGAACGCAGAGAAATTCCTCGCTCCGCGCGAGATTGAAGTCGCCAAGGGACGTGCCACCGTGCTGAGCCAGTCTCTGGGTGTCATCTACTGCGTGGAACCCTGGAACTTCCCTTATTACCAGCTCGCCCGCGTCGCTGGCCCGAACCTGATGGCAGGCAATGTCGTGCTGGCCAAGCACGCGCCCGGCGTACCGCAATGTGCGCTCGCCTTCGAGGCCCTGTTCGTCGAAGCCGGGGCCCCGAAGGGAGCATGGACCAATCTCTTCATCGACAACGATGTATCTGAAGAGCTGATCGCCCGCCCCGAAGTCCGCGGTGTTGCCCTGACAGGGAGCGAGCGTGCGGGCAGCGCGGTCGCCGCCCAGGCAGGCAAGGCGCTCAAGAAGACCACGCTTGAGCTTGGCGGTTCCGACCCGTTCATCGTGCTCGAAGACGCCAATCTGGATGAGGTGATCCCCAACGCTGTTGCCGGTCGCATGTCCAATAACGGTCAGGTCTGCACAGCAGCCAAACGCATGATCGTGCATGAATCGCTTGCCGACGAGTTCGTCCGTCGTCTCTCCGATGCCATCGCCGAGTTCCGCTATGGCGACCCACTGGAACAGGGCGTGACCCATGGGCCGATGAGCAGCGAAAACGCCATGAAGCTGGCCCTGAGCCAGGTCGAAAAGGCCGTCTCTAACGGTGCGAAGCTGGTCGTGGGCGGCAAGCAGCTCGACCGCGAAGGCTTCTTCATGCAGGCAGCGCTGCTGACCGGCGTGACCAAGGATAACCCGATCTTCTACGAAGAGATCTTCGGTCCGGCCGCCATCGTCTACCCCGTGGCTGACGACGATGCCGCCATCGCACTGGCCAATGACTCGCCTTACGGTCTGGGTGGCTCGATCCATACCAGCGATGTCGAGCGTGGCCGCAAGCTTGCCGAGCGCATCGAGACCGGCATGGTGTTCATCAACGAGCCGACAGGCACCGCTCCCGAGCTGCCCTTCGGTGGTGTCAAGAATTCCGGCTATGGCCGTGAGCTTTCTTCGAACGGGATCGAGGAATTCGTCAATCACAAACTGATCCGCTCAGCCTGATTGATGATCCGGATATCAGGGGTTTTCACCCCTGATATCCTTTGCCACGGAACTAAACCTCACGTTTTCGCGATGAACACAGGCAGGCCGCGGGCCGCGCTTTTTTCCTTCTCCCGCACGAAGGTGTTCATCATGACGACTTTCCCCAAGCCCCCTTTCGACACCCCTCTCCAGGACCGTATCCCCGGTCAGACCGAGGCCATGACCCCGCTGCCTGATCATGGTGAAAGCAGCTATCAGGGTTCCGGACGTCTGACGGGCAAGATTGCCCTCATCACGGGTGCCGATTCCGGTATCGGCCGCGCTGTCGCCATCGGCTTTGCCCGCGAAGGTGCCGATATCGCCCTCTCCTTCCTTGCCGAAGAAGAAAAGGACGCACAAGAGACGGCGCGCTGGATCGAGAAGGCAGGCCGCAAGGCGCTTCTGCTTCCCGGCGACCTGAAATCACGCGCAATCTGCAAGACCGTCGTGGACGAGACTGTCGCTGCCTTCGGGCGCATCGATGTCCTCGTCAACAACGCTGCCTTTCAGGTCGAGCGTCTCGCGCTGGAAGATATTTCCGAAGACGAATGGGATGACACTTTCGCCACCAATATCGGTGCGACCTTCCGCCTCACACGGCATGCTGTCGCCCATATGAAAAGCGGGGCGTCGATCATTCATACGATCTCGGTCAATGCCGACAGCCCCAAGCCGCGCCTTCTGGCCTATTCAGCAACCAAGGCCGCCATCCAGAATTTCAGCGGTGGTCTCGCCCAGCTTCTCGGCGAGAAGGGCATCCGTTCGAACACCGTCGCCCCCGGGCCGATCTGGACCCCGCTCATTCCCGCCACGATGCATGGCGATCATGTGCATGAGTTCGGTGCCGACACACCGCTCGGCCGTCCTGGCCAGCCTGTCGAGCTGATTGCCCCCTATGTGATGCTCGCCAGCGATGAAGCAAGCTACATCTCGGGCGCCACCATCGCCGTGACGGGTGGTACGCCGGTTATCTGAGTGTATGGGGCCATGGCCCCATCACCCCGCCAAAGGGCTGTCGCCCTTTGGAAGCCCTCTACCAGGGATGAAAGGGGCCTGCCCCTTTCCGGGGTGCGGGGCAGCGCCCCGCAGAGACCACGTTCAGCGATGGCCGTTGATCAGCTCGCTGGCTAGTCCATCTTCATGATAGACAATCTTCAATGCCGTGATGATGGCGCTCGTATCCGTCGCGACCGCACGGTTATTGCTGATGTCGTAATAGAGATCGCCAGCAAGGCTGGGCAGATTACCGTCGAAAATCAGACCGACAGCCTTGCCCTCTCGGCTGATGACCGGCGAACCGGAATTGCCACCCACGATGTCATTGGTCGAGACGAAATCGAGATGCGTCGACGGATTGACTTCATCCTTGGCGTCGAGCCAGCGCCTGGGCAGGGCAAAAGGCTCGCTGCCGGTAGCATGATGGTACATCCCGGCAAAATCGGTGAAGGGCGCCACATCGACACCGTTCTTGCGCCAGCCCTTGACCGTTCCATAGGAAAGACGCGGCGAGAACGTGGCGTCAGGATAGAGCGTATCGAGACGCCCATCAGCCTTGGCCTGAGCGAAGCGGGCACGCGCAATATCGCCCTGGGCCTTGTGCAAGGGTGCAGTAACCTCATTGCGCATCTGCTCACGCAGCGCAGCATAGCTTGGGTAAAGCTTGCGGACGAAAACGACCAGCGGATCATTCGAGGCCTCGACAGCCTTCAGACCGCCCTTCCATAGCGCCAGTCGCGCCGCCGGATCGCCCATTTTCGTGCCCTTGATCAGACGGGCAGCGAGTTCATCGGGGGCATCGTTGCCAAGCGCCAGATGCACGAGCGCATCATCGGCACCGATGGTCTGACGCAGGCTTGTCAGACGCAGCGCGAAGAGAGCGGTTTCGAGTTCGGGGTAAAACGGCTCCTTTGCGCCAAGCGCCGTCTCGATCTCTCCAAGCTGCGCGTCATGAAACCCGGAATGACGCTTGGCATCGGGCTTGCTGCGCTCGTTCGCGCCCTCCACCAGAGCCATGACATTATTGAGTGCCCCACCAAAGACCATGCTCAGTGCGAGATTGCGCGTGAACAAATCTTTTTCGAGGGCAATGGCCTGATCGACCGCCTTGAAAGGCTCGCCATAAGCCGATTTTCTGGCCGGATCAGCGTCGATCCATGCCTGAAGGTCAGCGTCTTCTTTGGCACGACGGGCAATAATATCGCTCGATTGCAGCGCCGATTGCGTGCCGGAAAAGGATTTCAGGGCGTTCTGGACACCAAACAAAATGTCTTCAGCCTGCTTGGCATGCTCGGCGCTCTCGCGCCCATACTGCCACAACATGCCCTCGCGCACCGAATACAAGGCAATCACGGTCGGATTGATCACGTCACGCTGAAAAGCGAGAGCCGCCGCCGGAAGGCCTCGCTGCGTGCGCCCCGGATTGCCAGATGTAAAGACCAGATCATCCGCCTTCGGGCCTGCCGGGTCGAATTGCAGGTAAGGCGTATGCACCGGCTTGCCGCCCTCATAGACACGCAGCATCGACAGATCGATATCATAACGCGGGTAATCGAAATTATCGGGGTCACCCCCGAAAAACGCGATACCCTGCTCGGGCGCCATGACCACGCGCACATCCTTGTAACGGCGGTAGCGGTAAAGCGCGGTCTGTCCACCATGATAGAGCGAGACCATGTCGCAGCGCCAATGGGCGTCATCACCACCGATACAATCTTTGGTGAGCTTGCTTTCCACTTCCTGAAGGGCCGCAGCATAGGCCGCGCCCTGCTTGCCCTTTGTGGCGTCGGCTACGGGGCCGGAAACATCCTTCATCGTATCAAGACGGTCGAGTTCCATACCGGGGCACTGACGCTCGTCGGCCAGATCCCTGGTCGTGAACCCGTCACGGAAATAATCGTGATCCTTGTCCGACAGGGCTGCGAGACAGGAATTGGCGCAGTGGTGATTGGTCATCACCAGCCCGTCACCGGACACGAACGAGGCCGAGCACCCTTCTGCCAGACGCGCCGATGACTGGACCACGTGCTGGATCCAGCTGGCATCGGGCGTAAAGCCATAGCTTTTCTGCAAGGCGGCTTTGGGGAGGTGGTCGAAGGTCCACATGCCTTCATCCGCATGTGCCGTGCCCGCAAAGGCGACAGCACCGACAAGCGCAGAGGAAAGCAGAAGCGGGGATCGTTTGAAGGACATGGCTCGAAACTCGCGACTGGATAATGATATAATGTATCAATCCATATCGCGATGCGATTTGCAACCGGGCGAGAACGTATCGTCTTGCCGGAGTGCCATCACCAGACCGCCGCCGCGACCCGCGACGGAATCCGGCGCCCTGATCGATCTCTTTTATATCGAGGCCGCAACATTACGATTTTCCCTGTCACAGCAAGGGAAGAACACCATGACAAATTCATGACAGCGCCGGAACGGGCAGCCATGATGGCAATATCCTGCCTGCCCGACCCGATACCCGCCCGGAAAGAATGAAACAGTTTTCACAAAGTAGTTACATGACGTTTCAGAATTTACAGGAGACGTTTTCCATTCGGACCAATGACAATGCACCCTAGTGACCATTAACAGCGGGCCTAAAGTGATGCTCGTCTCGCTTTGAAATTACGCCGGACATGAAGCGAATTCGTTTTATCCGCGACGAATGAGAGAATTCGCAAATCCTTTATCATTCCTCTTCTCTCAAAATACGACGAAGCGGGAGTCAGGATTTATCGACCCTTCGCGCCCTGAAATACTCTATCAAATACCGGAAATAATACGAAATATTGCCATAAAAGCTTAACTTTACTCAGACAGCCCCGGCAACGCTTTTGCGACCCGTTACATCCAGAGACGTGTCGGAGAGACCGGTGAAAAGACTTGCCCTGTTCCTCGTTGCAACGACTGCCTGCACGCCATTCGTGAGCCGGAGCGCCGAAGCAGCCGCTTCTCCCGAGGCGCAGGAAGTCACCCAGAAAAAAGCCGACAAGGCGACCGCACTGACGAAGAAGAACAAATTCGTCAGACCGTCGGACGATGCCGAACAGGTGGTCGTGACCGGCACGCGTGAGAGCCACGTCAAGGCGCGCCAGAGCATCAGCCCGGTCGTCGTGATTTCGTCCAAGACGCTTGAGCGTTCGGGCGAACTCAACGTCGCCAATGCGCTGACACGCACCTATCCGTCCATCACCATGAGCGCTCGAGGGTCGAACACGAACTCGCTCGTTTCATCCATCCAGATGCGTGGTCTGGGACCCAATGAAACGCTGGTTCTGGTCGATGGCAAGCGCCGTCATTCCACGGCCAATATCGTGCAGAAGCCCGGCCCGCAATTTGCCTCCTCGGGTGTCGATCTGAACATGCTCGCGGGCAACATGATCGACCATATCGAGGTGCTCGAAGACGGTGCGGCAGCCATGTATGGCTCTGATGCCATCGCAGGCGTGGTCAACATCATTACGAAGAAAAAGGATCACGGCCTGACACTCAGCGGCCAGGGCGGCGCCAATGCCTATCTCGGCAGCGGGGAACAATACCAGCTCGACGCCGATGGTGGCTTCAAGCTTGGCAAGGATGGCTATGTCCATCTCGGCGCCCAGTTCTACCAGACGCAGCACGCCATCGCCTGGGGGCCGGACCACGCGCTGCTCGGCTACTGGCCCGCTGGTGCCGACACCAAGAATTATTTCGTGGGCGTCAAGCCCGGTTCAGAGAGCTGGCGCGGCCGCAAGACCGATTATCTGAGCACGCCCAAGGAAACGCGCGAGACCTTCGCCCTGAATTTCGGCAAGCCGCTTGCGGCGGGCGTCGAGCTTTATGGTCAGGCCACGCTTGGCTATCGCCATGCAGAGATGATGGCCTATAAATATCCCTATGTCGTACCGGCGGCTGGCATTTCCGAACTGCGCCCGATCACGGGTGATGACGAACTCGATTACGCTGCAGAGCTGGGCCTGAAGGGCGAGAATCTTTTCGGTTTCGACTGGAATCTATCCACCGTCTATGGCGGCGATAATTCACGCATCAGCATTCGCGACGTCGTCAATCTCGGCCAGCTCGCCCGCACCGGCTATTCGCCGAGCAAGTTCTGGGATTACACCCAGAAAAACACGCAATGGACGAATAATCTCGATCTGCGTCGCGGCTTCAAGATCTGGTCCATGCCTGTCAGCCTCGCTTTCGGTGGTGAGCATCGTCTGGACTCCTACCAGATCATTTCAGGCAATCCGGAATCCTATCTCGATGGCGGCCCGGTCGAACATGCCGGTATTCCTCCGCAATCGGCTGGTACCTGGTATCGTAATATCTACTCGGCCTATGTCGATGCGACATTCCGCCCCACGCGCAAGCTCTCGATCGATGTGGCCGGACGGTATGAATATTACACCGACACCGACAACACCGAAAACGGCAAGCTTTCGGCACGCTACGATTTCACCAATCGCTTTGCACTGCGCGGCACCATCGCAAACGGCTTCCGCGCCCCGACCCTGCAGGAATCGCATTTCAGCCGTCTGAACATTTTTGCGGGCACGGGCAGTGTCGGCGGTCAGCTTCCGGTTGAATCGGCAGCCGCCCGATCACTGGGCGCTCAGGGCCTGAAGCCGGAGCGCTCGGTCAATGCCAGCGCCGGCTTCACCATGGAGCCTGTGCGCGGCCTGCATGTCGAGACAGACGTCTATCAGATCAATCTGCGCGATCGTATCGTTCAGGGTGGCACAGTACGCGGCGCCCAGGCGCTCGATGCCATCCGCTCCTTTGGCTTCGACGTCTCCCCGACGGCTACCAACGCCGCTGCCTCTTCAGCCTATTTCCTTTCCAACGGGGCGAGCACCCGCACCCAGGGTCTGGACATCAAGGCCGATTATCTTCTGCACCTGCATGAATACGGCAATGTGGCGCTTGTGGCGGCCTTCAACCTCAACCGCACCCGCCTGCATCACAACGGCGTCTCGACCATCGGCAAGCCGCTGCTCAACGACCAGACCATCGGCTACATCACAACCGCAACGCCCCGCAGCAAGATCATCCTCAACGCGCTGTGGACCATCGGCAAGTGGGACGTGAATATCCGCCAGAGCCGTTATGGCGAGACCACCAACATGATGACCTATCAGGACTGGACGCCTGCCTCGGCTACCTGCCCCGGCGGCGGTGCGCTGCGCTACTCCACGACCTGCTTCGGCCAGTTCAAGAACACCCCTCGCTGGCTGACCGATCTTGAGATCGGTTACAAGATCACCTCGCGTGTCCATGCGACGATTGGCGTCAACAACGTGTTCAACGTGCGCCCCCGTCGTCTGCCCGGCAATCTCGTCCCTGCCGGTGGCTCGATGTATGACCAGTTCTCCAATCAGGTGCCGTTTACCGGGGGCTATTATTTCGGCCGCATCAGCGCCAGCCTCTGACCTGCTTCCTTCAGCGGTCTGATGAAGCCGGGGGTGGAAACACCTCCGGCTTCATGCGTTCTGACGGCACGGTTTCCCCCGGCAGCACCGCGTGTTGACACGTCGGCCTGCCGCGCATGATCCTCTGCGCCGCAGAGCGATCTGCCTCATAAATCAGGAGAAAATCCATGTTCAGCCATATCGTGATCGGCAGCAACGACCTCGATGCCTCGAAGGCTTTCTATGACGCAACGCTTGGTGCGCTGGGCTGTCCGCCTGCGCAGGTCGATGGCAAGGGTCGCCTGCTCTATGTGCATGATGGCGGCAGACTGGTCGTGACCAAGCCCATCGATGGGGCGCCTGCCTGTGGCGCGAATGGCGGCACGATCGGCTTCTCCGCCGGCTCGCCGGAAGCCATCGACGCCTGGCACAAGGCCGGTCTGGCGCATGGCGGTGTCGCGATCGAAAACCCGCCCGGCCCGCGCGAGACCCCCATCGGCACGCTTTATCTGGGCTATCTGCGCGACCCCTCAGGCAACAAGCTTTGTGCCCTTCACCCGATGGGCTGAACCGGTCTTTGCGCTTCTGCTGCCTGCTGCGGCCCATCGGTGAAAAACCGGGCATAAAGCAGCGGCAGAACGAGCAGGGTCAGGAGGGTTGACGTGATCAGCCCTCCAATCACGACAGTCGCCAGAGGCCGCTCTACCTCGGCCCCTGCACTGGCAGAAAATGCCATCGGGAAAAAACCGAAACTTGCGACAGAAGCTGTCGCCAGCACCGGGCGAAAACGTGCTTTCGCTGCCGCGAAAGCAGCCTCGGCTGCCACCATGCCCGCAAGGCGAAAATCGCGTATCTGGCTGACCAGCACCACGCCATTGAGAATGGCGACCCCGAAAAGAGCGATGAAACCGATTCCGGCGGCGATGCTGAAAGGCAGCCCTCTGAGTGCGAGGGCATAAATCCCCCCTGTGGCGGCAATGGGCAGGTTGATGAACACAAGCAGCGCCGCGCGCGGTGTGCCGAGCGCCAGAATCAGAAACACGAAAATCAGAAGCAGTGCGATTGGCACAACCATGCCCAGACGCTTCATCGCTGAGTCGAGATTGCGAAACTGCCCCGCCCAGGTCAGACGATAACCCGACGGCAGAACCAGTCCTTTTGCGACTTTCGCCTGAGCTTCGGCCACGAAGGATTTGACATCGCGCCCCCGCACATTGGCCTGCACGACCACGCGGCGGTGCAGGGAGTCCCTGTCGATGCGGGCATTACCCTGCTCGACCGAGAAACGGGTGACATCCTTCAGCAAAACCCAGCCTCGCCCGTCTTCACGACGCACCTGCAAGCCGCCAATGCGCTCGGCGGAAGCCGTTGCCCCCTCGCGATAACGGATCTGCGTCGGCACCAGTGCATTGTCCAGAATGACCGGCCGACCGATATGTCCGCCAATGGCTTCGATGGTCGCGAGAATTTCCGGCACGGCAACACCCAGACGTGCCGCCGCATCGCGATTGACGTCAATATGCAGATAGGGAACAGCCCCCTCGCCCTGCTGGGCCACATCGGCTGCGCCGGGAATGGATGCGACCATACCAACGACCCTGCCCGCCAGCTTGTTGAGCAATGTCAGGTCATCGCCATAGATCGAAATGGCAATCTGGCTGCGCACCCCGGAGAGCATGTCATCCATGCGCATCTCGATCGGCTGTGTCCAGGAATAGGCCGCATCGGGCAGATCATGAGAAAGCCTGCTGCTCATGGCAGCAACCAGCTTCGCCTGAGTCATCTCCGCCCGCCACGCGCTGCGCGGCTTGAGAAAAACGAAACTGTCGGTCTCGTTTGTCCCCATCGGGTCGGTTGGAATGGCAGAAGTGCCAGTATTGCTCACCACCGTTTCCACTTCAGGAAACTCGCGCAGGATCTGCTCCTGCCTCGTGACGGAACGCAGCACGGTTGGCAACGAGGCACTCGGCAACCGCATCGAGGTCACGACAAGGGCGCCCTCTTCCAGCTGCGGCACGAATTCGCCCCCAAGGCGCGACGCCAGAAGCAGGGCCAGCGCAAACACCGCCCCTGTCGTCATGAAAACAGTCTTTGCATGTGTGGCACACCAGGCCAGGGCAGGTTCGTAAATGCCGCGCAGCCGGACCACGAGACGCGTCTCCCGATCCTGACGGGCATGACGCAGCGCCAGAGCCGAGAGAACAGGCACGACCACAAAGCAGTAAACGAGCGAGGTCAGCAGCCCCATGATGATCGTCTGCGCCATCGGCCGGAACATCCGCCCCTCAACCCCCTGCAGGGTGAGAATGGGCAGATAGACCATGATGATCACGAAAATCGCAAAGCTGACCGGACGCAGCACCGCGCGCAGCGTATGCACGGCAAGGCTTTCCAGCGTCTCGCCTTTCTCATTACGGCTGCGCTCGACCATCAGATGCTCGACGACAACCAGAGAACCATCGACGATCATACCGAAATCGATAGCGCCAAGGCTCAGCAGATTGGCCGATATGCCAAACAGGCGCATGCCCACAAAGGCGGCGACGAGCGACACCGGAATAACCGAGATGATCACCAGAGCGGCCTGCCAGTTGCCCAGCACGAAAAACAGCGTGATGAAAACCAGCGCCGCACCGAGCAGGAGATTTTCCTTGATCGTATGCACAGTCTCATTCGTCAGGGTCGATCGACTGTAGAAAGGCTCGAGTGTCACACCCGGCGGCAGGGAGCGGCTTATATCCGGCAAGGCCCGGTTGATGGCCGCAAGCGTGGCATTCGAGCTTGCGCCTTTCTGCATCAGCACCACGCCATTGACGATCTCGCCCTGGCCATCACGCGTCACCGCACCGAGACGCAGTCTGCCGCCCAGAGACACCGCCCCCAGGTCGCGAAGCCGAAGCACGACGCCATTGGCGCCCATCGAAACCGGGATGGAGGCGAAATCGGCCAGAGATCCTACCAAGGCCCGACCGACCACGATCTGCTGCTCGGCCTGCTGCGCAATCCACCCGCCCCCGGAAGAGGCATTATTGCTCTCGATGGCGGCATAGATACGCCCCATGGGAATGTCATGGGCGCGCATACGGGCCGGGTCGAGTGTCAGTGTATAGGTTTCCTCCGCCCCGCCATTGACGTTGACTTCAGCCACGCCCGGTACAAGACGCAGCTGCGGCGCGACCGACCATGTCATCAGGCGATTCAGCGCCAGAGGGGAATAATGTTTATCCCCCCTGATCTGGATCTGCATGATCTCACCCATACCCGTGGCGAGCGGCCCCATGGAGAGGCTGACAGGCACGGCAATACTCTCACGCGCCTTCTGCAGCCGCTCATTCACGCGTGTCCGATCCAGATCGAGATCGGAATGCTCATCGAATTGCAGATAGACAACCGAAACGCCCGTGCGCGAGACAGAACGCAGGTCCACAAGATCAGGCAAACCGGTCAGACTGGCCTCGAGCGGAAAGGTGATCTGCTTTTCAACCTCCTCGGTGGCAAGGCCGGGCGCGGTTACAGAAACCAGAACCTGCTGCGGCGAGATATCGGGCACTGGCTCCACCGGCAAACCGGGCACGACAAGGAGCCCTGCCAGTACCAGCAAGGTGCAAAGCGCCAGAACCGCCAGTTTGTTGGCTTGCAGAAACTGCCACATGGCCAGATCAGTCATCCGCCATGGAGGAAAGCAGCGCCATGGATTTCAGCGTGAAACTGCCCTCGCCCACGATCTGATCGCCTGCATGGACCGCCCCGGCAATGACGGCGCTTTCTTCATTCTGCTCGATGATCTGCACCTCGACCGGCAGGAAATGCGTTGCATCACGACGCAAAAAAACCACGTCGTGACCATCGATCTGCTGGAGTGCCGCCCTGGGTACGATAAGCCCCTTGCTACCCGCGCCGCTCTGAAACAACGCATCGAGCATCATGCCCGGCCTTATGGAAGCAGGCGGTTTGTCGAGCGTGCAGACCACCCGCACCAGCCCAGTCGACGGGTCGGCAAGACCGGCAATCGTCCCGATCCTGGCAAGGAAAACGGGTGATTTCTCCTGCCCTGCGAGACGAAAAATTGCCTCTGCCCCGGTTGCGAGCTGGGCCGCATCCTCAGGCGAGATATCCGCCACCAGCCACAGGCGTGAGAGGTCGACCACGGTCACCAGATTATCGCCTGCAGTGACATCGGCGGCCACAGCGGTTCGCACGGTCTGCACAACGCCATTGACCGGGCTGATCAGGTCTGAAGCCTCATCCTGCACGACCCGCTCCGTAACCGAGGTGAACTCCTCTGTCTGACGATGATCGAGCGTCGCCAGATCGGCCTGACGCGCTGTCACCAGGCCGCGCTGCTGTTGCAGCACCATCCGCCGACGCTCGAGCTCTCCGGTCGAGACGGCACTGCCAGCCAGCGCCAGACCGCGCTTGTAGAGAAGACTGGCCTCGGCCTCACCGGCACGGGCAGAGTCGAGAGCCGCCACGACCTGTTCGCGCTGGAGATGAAGCTCATGCAGAGAATGATCGGTGTAGGAAATCAGCCTCTCACCAAGCGCCACGCGCTGGCCGGGCGTCACATGCACTGCGGTGATCTTGCCACTTCCGGCCGAATGGATATCGATCACCCGGCTGGTATCCGCATCGACACGCGCCATGGCCGCTATCTGATGGAAAAGCGTGCCCTGAACGACAGGCAGAACAGCAACATGCTCGTTGCGCTGGGCCTCTGACGACAGCTCGAAAACATGACGCCAGGGCTCTTCGGCCCGAGCCTCGGGCACGACAAGGGCGCCAAGCACAAGCAGGGCGCCCGAGATCAGGACCGGTGAGAGCGAAAGCCGCATCCTGCGCGTTCCTGTCAAAGATATTTCACGAGACGGGCGAATTCCTGAACGGCATCTTCACGGGTGATGCCGCCATCGGCCATGGCCTCGACAATGCAGTGTTCGACATGATCCTGGATCAGGCTGCGCTTGGCATTGCGCAGCGTGTTCTCGACGGCCTGTATCTGCTGCGCGAGATCAGCGCAGCTGCGATTGGCCTCGATCATCTCGAGAATGCTCTCGAGGTGACCCCGAGCCTGTTTGAGGCGAAGGGCAATCTGCTTGTGCTTCTGAACGCTCATATGAACCCCTATACCCTAGGGGGGAGGGTGTAGGAAAGCAGGATTTGCGATATCAGCGGTAGTCAGCCCGCTGTTTCGACCACAACGATTTCAGAATCCTCATCAGCAAGAATCGTGAGCGACCCTTCATCGCGAATGGCTGCGCCATCGCGTGGCTTCAGCGCCAGATCACCGAGCCTGACCGCCCCGGAGGCCAGAACGGCATAACCCGACCATCCCGGCTCAAGCGCCCAGGAAAGCGTCTCGCCACGCCTGATCGTCGCGGCCTTGACGCGTGCCGTGGCATTGATCTTCAGCGCGTCCTCGTCACCTGCCACACCAGAGGCAAGCGTCACCAGACGGTTGTCGCGTGCCTCGACCGGGAAAGGCCGGGTGCCCCAGGAGGGCGCGTGACCGCGACGGTCAGGCATGATCCAGATCTGGAACAGCGTTGTCGTTTCGCTTTCCAGATTGGCTTCGCTGTGCACGATGCCTGTACCCGCTGACATGACCTGAACCTGCCCCGCCTCGGTGCGCCCCTCATTCCCCAGGGAATCCCGATGCGAAATAGCCCCGCGTCGCACATAGGTTATGATTTCCATGTCGCGATGCGGATGAGAGGGAAAGCCGCTATCGGGAGCGATCTCGTCATCGTTCCAGACCCGCAGCGCCCCCCAGCCCATGCGATCGGGGTCATGATAACTCGCGAACGAGAAATGATGGGCCGCCTTGAGCCAGCCGTGATCGGCATGGCCCAGAGAGGCGAAAGGACGATAGTCGATCATGAGAAAATCCTTTTCCTTTGATGCGCTCACCATAGGAAAACCGGACAGAGTCAAGATATAGAAATAATGGAAACAGATTGGTTCCATTTCATGACAACACGCCTGCCGGATTTCGAAGCGCTTGCTATCTTTGCCCGTATTGTTGAGCTGGGGTCGTTCAGCGCTGCGGCCCGCGTTCTCGGCCTCTCGCGCCCGACAGTCTCGAAGGCGATAACACGCCTCGAACAGGCGACGGGCACATTTGTCTTCAACCGGACCTCACGCAAGCTCGCCCTGACCGAGACCGGTCATCGCGTTCTGGCTCATGCCACGCGTATTCTGGGAGAGGGCGAAGCCGCCGAAGCCGAATTGCGCCGGGCCGTCCATCATCCACACGGCCTGCTGCGGATCACGGCCCCCATTTCTTTCGGGCTCAGCCATGTTGCGCCTCTCCTGCCGGATTTTCTGGCACGATTTCCAGATATTACCCTGTCGATCACCTATACGGATGAACAGCTCGACCTGATTGAAGGCGGGTTCGATATTGCGGTCAGAATTGCGGCTCATGCCCCTTCATCACTGCGTGCGCTTCGCCTTTGCCGCATCCCCCTGCTGCTGGTCGCCTCACCCGGCTATCTGACCCGGCATGGGCGGCCGTCTCATCCGAGAGAGCTCAGGCAGCATGAGGGTTTTCTCTATACGAGCAATCAGGCTGGCAATTTCCTGCGCATGAGTTGCGAGCACGAGACGCTTCAGGTTGAGCCGCCCAGAACGCGCTATAGCGCCAATAATGCCGAGGCGTTTCTGCCCGCCCTTCTGGCGGGGCATGGTATGGGCGTCTTTCCGGAATTCATGATTGCAGCCCCGCTTGGTGACGGCAGGCTGGAAACCGTGCTGCCTGACTGGCGCTTTCCCGAGACCGAACTCAGCCTGCTGACGCCGCCGGGCCGCTCTCACCCGGCGCGGGTCTCAGCTTTTCTTGACCATATAGGCAATATATTACGAAAAAAACCATGGAATTAATCCAGCCAATTTTACTCAAAAGGGGGCTGATTTCCCTCACCTGCAAGTGCTAATATCAACTCTGATTATTTTTGATAGAATAGAGAACAAAAAATCATGTCGACAAACCAGAAGGGAGAAGTTTCACCCAGCTTTGCTCTCACGCGGCGCATCGCAATGCTTCGCAAGAGTCAGGGTCTTAGTCAACAGCAACTTGCCGATGCGCTAGGGGTCTCACGCTCTGCTGTTGCTTTTTGGGAAACAGGGCGCGTTGGTAGTCTGCGTAAATACATCCCCAAGCTCGCTGTTCTCTTCGATGTATCGACCGAAGCCTTTCTGACAGGCATGGTCGAAGAAGATATCCCGGCTGTTCTCACCCCGGATGAAGACGATCTTCTGCGCCTTTACCGGCAACTCGACCCTGAACTGAAATTGACTGCGCAAAAATGGATGGAGCGTCAGGTCCATAAGCAGGCGACGGCAAAACAGGCAGAGGAAGGCGACAGCGCCATCTGATAGAGTCGGGGTCACGGGCAAGGCGGAGCGAGTCAGTCCGCCTGCCGGGTGACCTTGTCATCCCGGTGATTCAGGCTACTTGCCATTGCCCGGCCCCGATCCGTTCACGCCGATGCACAAAAATGGATCAGACGACCTCACGCAGGGGCGATTCATCGCGCCCGCGAAACCGCCTCTGATAATGCGCGTCATAGAGCGCGCTCTCTCTCGCCATAGGCGGATCGAGCGCGCGGCCCACCAGAATGAGGGCCGTGCGTGTCTCGGGTTCGGCGGCCATGATTGCAGCAATCTCGCCAAGTGTCGCCTCGACGGAACGTTCATCCGGCCAGCTAGCGCGGGCAACAACCGCAACAGGGCAGGCCGGGCCATAAAAGGGCAGCAAGCGCGTCACCACCTCATCGAGCCTGTGTATGGCGAGATGGATGGCAAGGGTCGCGCCAGTTGCTGCAAACGCCTCCAGCGTCTCGGCCTCCGGCATCGCTGAGGCCCGCCCCGAAATTCGGGTCAGCACGAGACTCTGCACTAATCCAGGCACCGTCAGCTCCCGCCCCAAAAGAGAGGCAGAGGCTGCATAGGCCGGCACACCAGGGGTCAGAGTGTAAGGAATATTGTGCCTGTTCAGGCGCGCCACCTGTTCAGCCACGGCGCTGTAAATCGAGAGATCGCCCGAATGCAGACGGGCAACATCCAGACCGTCATGATGGGCCTGAACGAAAATGGCCTCGATCTCGTCCAAGCAAAGCGGTGCCGTATCAACCAGCCGGGTCTGGGGTCCGCAAAAACCCAGAATATCACGCGGTATGATCGACCCGGCGTAAAGGCAAAGAGGCAGTCGCGCCAGCAGGTCGCGACCGCGCAGGGTCATGAGATCGGCGGCTCCCGGACCAGCGCCAATGAAATGCACAGTCATGCAGCAGACATCTCGGTAGCGATCGCTGCAAAGGCACAGGTCACCCCCTCTCCGGCAATACGCGCGCCCAGAAGCTGCGCATGCGGGCCCAGTGCCGCCAGCGCGCAGCCCTCGGCGATCGAGCCGAACCCCATGGTGATACGCGCCCGCTCGGAATGGGTAAGACAACGCGGCTGGGCCGAAGCCAGCGCCAGAAGATCGACAATGGCAATCGGCAGGTTGAAAAGCTGGGCAACAGCCTGGACCGCAGCGTGATTCTGCCTGAAAGGCGGCACGGCAAAACTCTGGGGCAATCCCCAGCGCTCGACAGCCTGCTGTACCACCGCAATCATCGCCTCTGGTGAGGCATCGAGCTTGCAGCCCAATCCCCCGATAATCATGTTTTGACAGCCTGATACTGGGTTACTGTCATAGCGGGCCTGAATCCAAACACATTTCCTATCGGTCCTAGACGCTCTACGCCGATGCGCGATAGCGCACCGCCCCACGCTTGAAAAGCCTGGAAAAGCCTCTGTTCACCCTCGAGCGTCACAGCGTTGGCCACCATACGACCACCGGGTTTCAAGGCAGCCCAACCCGTTTCGAGCACTCCCGGCACACCAACACCCCCACCGACAAATACAGCATCGGGCGGCGGAAAAGCCGGTAGCGTGCAGGGAAGCGCCTGCTGTTCCACGTGAAGCTCCGGCACTCCCAATGTCTCGGCATTACGCTGAATGCGCGCTGCACGCGCCGCATCACGCTCGACGGCAAAGGCACGATTGGCAGGGTGACGCAGCATCCACTCGATACTGATCGACCCAGAACCCGCCCCCAGATCCCACAAGACCTGCCCCGGATGAGGAGTCAGGGCTGAAAGCGTGACAGCACGGATCTCCTGTTTGGTGATCTGCCCGTCATGCTCGAAAAAATCATCCGGCAGGCCGCTGCTCAAGGGGACAAGCCGGGCCCCGGCTTCGGCCACGATCTCGACCGCCACCATATTGAGACGGGCAACAGGCTCCGGCATTGCCTCGCAGGCGCGCAGAGTGCGCAGGCTTTCACGGGGGCCATCAAGGGCCTCAAGCAGATGAAGCCTGCTCTGGCCACATCCACGTTCATTCAGAAAGGCTGCCACCCGGGCGGGTGTCGTCTCGTCAGCAGAAAGCAGCATCAACCGCGCATTGGGCTGAAGATGTGGCACAAGATGCGAAAGCGGGCGCCCACACAGGGAAACGACACTGATATCCTGCGCCGACCAGCCCAGACGGGCACAGGCAGCGGTCAGGCAGGAACGCCCGGGCAGGACATTCATCGCCTCGCGCCCAAAACGCGCGACAAGCTGTGTTCCGGCCCCAAAGAAGAACGGATCGCCGGAAGCCAGAACAACCACCTTCCTGCCCTCATAACGTTCAAGTACCTGCATAGCCTGCGCATAGGGCAAGGGCCAGGACTGCTGCTCGGCGTGGCTTTTCCCCTCGATCAGGGCAAGATGACGCCTTCCCCCCATGATGAAGCAGGCTTCGGCGATTGCCCGTTGCGCCTGCCGGGAAAGCGCCTCAAACCCGTCTTCACCAAGCCCTATGAGGGTGAGCCAGGGCGTGGCGCCTGAGTGAAAAGCAAGAGAAGGCAAACGATGCAGATCCTGATCCTTGGAGGAACGAGCGAGGCACGCCAGCTTTGCCAGGCGTTAGAGTCTCGGCACGGTCATCATATCATTTTTTCATTGGCGGGGGTCACAAACTCGGCACTTCCCGTCCCTTCTGAAAAGCGGATCGGCGGATTTGGTGGCGTTGACGGGCTCACGACCTATCTCGGCGCCAACGGGATCGATGCGGTCATTGACGCCACCCATCCTTTTGCCGCGCAAATGAGCCGCCATGCCGTCGAGGCCGCAAAGCGATGCGCCCTTCCCTTACTGCGTCTGTCCCGACCGGCATGGAAGGCGTCGCCAGGGGCACGGTGGCGGCACGTCGACAGCATCGACGCGGTACCAGCCGTTCTGGGTGAAACGCCTCGTCATGTCTTTCTCACCACGGGGCGCAAGGACCTTGCCCCGTTCATGATGACCCCGCACCGCTACCTCCTGCGCAGCATCGAAACGCCGACTCTGTCTCTTCCGCCTCGAACGACCCTGATTCTGGCGCGGGGCCCCTTCTCGCTGGATGACGAGATCGCGCTCATGACGCAGCACGGGATCGAGTGTCTCGTGACGAAAAATGCCGGCTCGGATGCCACTGCTGCCAAGCTCGATGCTGCAAGACAGCTCGATCTTGAAGTGATCATGGTCGATCGCCCTGTCCTGCCGCCTGCGCAGGAATGCGAGAGCGTCGGGGAAGCTCTCGACTGGGTCGCACAGAACGCGCGTCAGGGAACCCGACGCAGCGTATAGAGCCAGGGGGACTGGCCCGGTCGCTCTATCTGCTTCGTATGGGCGCAGCCGATCAGCACAAGCGTGCTCATATCGGCGCTTTCCCCTCTCGCCTGAGACAATGTCGTGCTCAGCACATGCTCGGTGGGCCGTCCGATCGCACGCGCGAATACAACCGGGATCTCTCCCGGCAGCACGTCGCGCAGCGCCGCCAGACCCAGATCGAGCTGCCCCGGTCGCGCCAGGGAGCGCGGGTTGTAGAGCGCGATCACAAGCCCTGCCTCTGCGGCAAGGCGCAGACGCCTGACCACGACGTCCCAGGGCTTGAGATTGTCAGAAAGAGAGATGACACAGAAATCGCCGCCCAGAGGCGCACCCAGCCGAGCCGCCGTTGCCAGTACCGCGGTCACACCGGGAATGACCCTGATATCGATTCCGCGCCAGGCCTCGGGCCCTTCAGCCACGGCCTCGAACACGGCACTGGCCATTCCGAATACACCGGCATCACCACCAGAGACCACCACCGGCACCCGCCCCTGCATGGCAAGCTCCAGCGCATGGCGAGCGCGGCCCAGTTCCTCGCGATTATCAGTCATATGGGGCACGGCCTGATCTGCTGCGCCAAGTATCACAGCCCGCGTGACATAAAGCCCGTAACCAAGCAGATCGGTCGCCTGTGCCAGAGCCTCACGCGCTTCCTGCGTGACCTGGTCTTCTGCGCCCGGCCCAAGTCCCACGATGAAAAGACGCGGTGTCATCGGGCGCGTTTGCGGCCGGGCACCAGCACCATCGAGAAATAGGGGGCCTTTTCCGGAGCCTGATCAAGCGGCAGACATATCTGGCCGCTCTGCGTGCCACGCTCGACATAGACCGCCTTTTCATCCCGGCCGCTTCGATGCAATGCCGCACGCACCTTTTCGAAATTCCGGCCCAGCTTCATGATGACATGCGCATCGCCCCGACCGAGCCAGTGCGCGAGGCTCTCTTCATCCAGTGTGGCAGGCAGCACGCTCAGCACGTCATCGCCATGCACCATCGGTAAGTGCGCCGCCGACCAGCAACCGCTCATGCCCGAAATTCCCGGTACGATCTCACAGCGATAGGCGGGACTGAGCCGGTCGAACAGATACATCGCCGAACCATAAAGGAAGGGATCGCCCTCGCATAAAAGAGCGACCTGCCGCCCCTCAGCGAGCTCCTTCGCGAGATCCCGGGCGCAGGAATCGTAAAAAGCCCCCATCTCGGCGAGATAGCGCGGGTCTTCAACCGACACGCCGGTGGTAAAGGGGTAGTCGAAGCGCAGCTCATGCGCATTCCGGGGGATATGCCCGTCTGCAATCACACGCGCATGTCCGGGTCGGCCGCAAGCGGCAAACCACGCCACCACATCGGCTTCCGCCAGAAGACGCACTGCCTTGAGAGTCAGTAGCTCAGGATCACCCGGCCCCATGCCGAGGATGCGACAGACACCGCTCATTCTGTCTCGCTTGCGAGTGCGTTGACGCAGGCAGCCGCCATGGCGCTCCCCCCCAGCCTGCCGCGAACGACGACCCAGGGAATTTCGTTGAACACTGCCAGAGCCTCCTTGGATTCTGCCGCACCGACAAAACCCACCGGCATGCCGATGATCGCCGCCGGGCGTTTGCCGCCGCGCTCGATCAGCTCGAGAAGGCGAAAAAGTGCCGTGGGGGCATTGCCGATCGCCACGAGCGCGCCATCGAGATCATCCCCCCAGAGATCGACCGCTGCAGCCGAGCGCGTATTGCCTATGAACGTAGCGACTTCAGGCGTTCGCTTGTCCCGCAGGGTGCAGATGACCTGATTGGCCGCAGGCAGCCGGGCACGGGTCACACCATGCGCCACCATTTCCGAATCACACAAAACCGGCTTGCCCGCGAGGAGAGCGTTTCGCGCCGCCGGGACAAAATCAGGAGAGAAAGACAGGTGACGCGTCACCTCGACCATGCCGCAGGCGTGGATCACCCGCACGGCCACACGCGACTGATCCGGCGTGAACCCGGAAAGATCGGCTTCTGCCCGTATCGTCGCAAAGGACCGTGCATAGATTGCCGCCCCGTCGCGGATGTAATCATAGCTCCCCTCGGTCATGGGCGGTTTTCTTCCTTCCTGTCTTTCCCGGCGGGATCGTCCCGATGCAGACGCCTTCGCACGTCCTCGATGCCAAGGCCAGTCTCGACCGGCCGGTCAGCCACTGTGCCATTCCAGATGAGATCATAACCTGTCTCGCGCGCGACGAGGGTCACATTGCTCTGACCACGCGAGGCACAGCCTTTCGCGCAACCCGATACATGCAGACTGCGTCCCAGAAGGGCCGGGGCAAGAGACAGCGCATCCTTGCGGGTCGGGCTGAGCGCCTGATGACAGTTCCCCTCACCGGGGCAAGCAATCAACGCACGGCGTAGATCCTGCGGATCGCTCATCAGATCGGCGGCTTCGATCCGGCTTTCCAGAATCAGACCACGCCATGGGGTAACCCGCGTCGTGGCGCCTGTCGCTGACAGAAAGGCACAGCTCTGGCTGCTGATTTCGCCAAGAACGGCTTCCACCCCGAAACAACCCGGAAGAAATGCCCCCATGAGAGCAGGTCTCCTGCCGATGAAAGGCGATGCCTTGTGCAGTGCCCTCCCCTCCATCCGTTGCCTGCAAGACGCTTCGAGACACTCCATCACAAGGGCAACAGCCCCTTGCCTGTCTGTCGCCTGAGATACGGCACCATGATGGAGCACCCATGAGCCGCCTTCATGACGCAGCATCACGTCGGCGCGCATGGCGCCCGACGGCACGAGCCCTCCCCCATCGACAACCACGCCGAATTTCTCAGGAGGATGCCAGTCGAAGCCCGATGCCGTGACTGCAGCCTCGATCTCACGCGCCAGAGCCAGCGTGTCAGGGGCGCAGGCAGGGTCACGCCCTGCCAGAGGAGACATGAAAAGCACGCGACGGCGGGATTCCCGCTGCGGGTCAGCAAGACCCAGCCCGGCCTCGGCCGCTTGCAGCGCAAAACGGCGCGCCGCTTCTTCCTGAAAGCCGCGCAATTGTAGATTGCCGCGCAGGGTCAGGGTGATGCGTCCATTCCCCTGTCGCGCTGCCATTTCAGCCAGAAACGACAGCTGCGCCGGGCTCAGTCCCTCAAGATCGGGCGTGACACGTACGAGCCACCCGTCATGGGTCTGCATGGGGGCATGAAGGCTTGGGCACCAGCCTTTTCGCATCGGGTTACGGCTCATCCCCGCCTGATAGCGCCCAATGCAGGATCGTGCTCACAAAAAAAAGCTGCATACCTTGCGACATGCAGCTTTCTCTATGCCTGCAAAGGCAGAACTGTCTCAGGGAAGCTGGGTCGGCGCTGCAACCGGCAGAGGCGAAGCAACGATCAGGGCCTGACTGTGCTGCACCAGAGTGCTGGGGCAAATACCCAGCAGAATGGTGGCGCAGGCCAGAACCGTGATCAGCGCGGCATTGACCGGCGTCGGCGACGTTACCTCGGCATGAGCCTCGCGACCGGCAGGTGCCGGGGTCAGCATGATCAGGATCAGACGCAGATAGTAGAACAGGCCGATCGTGCTGCTCAGGATAAGCACGAAAAGCAGAAGGGTCTGATGCGCCGATACGCCGGCTGCCACGATATAGAACTTCGCGAAGAAGCCGACTGCGGGCGGAATACCAGCCAGCGAAACCAGCATGACAGACATTGCCAAGGCCGCAGCGGGCTTGCGACGGAACAGACCGTGCCATTCGCGGATATCCGTACCCTGCGGCAGAACACCGTTCATGATGGCGAATACGCCAATGGTCGAGATCGCATAGGCCGCCAGATAGAAAGCAGCCGACGCCACGCCAAACGGAACCGGCGACAGGAAGGCCACCAGCAGATAGCCCACATGGGCGATCGACGACCCTGCCAGCAGGCGGCGCAGATCGGTCTGCACCACGGCCATCAGGTTACCACCCAGCATGCTGAGGATGGCCACGATCAGGATCTCGTTGACCTGTGCGCTGGGCACACCGAGATTGACGGACGAGAAATAGCGCAGCATCGCGGCGAAAAGCGCGATCTTCGAGGTAACCGCCACAAGAGCTGCCACCGGCACCGAAGTGCCTTCAAGCACATCAGCCAGCCAGAGATGAAACGGTACGGCGGAAAGCTTGAAGAACATACCCGTCAGAACCAGGATCACGCCCATCGTGCCGATAATCGGCTCGGGAGCATGCGACAGATCCGGAACAGCGAAGCGCAGCGATCCGGTTTCGGCATAAATGAGCGCGAAACCGAAAACCATCGTGGCCGATGCCACACCGGAGAGCAGCAGATATTTCATCGCGGCTTCACCGGCATCCAGACGCTTGTTCTGGAAGGCGATCAGACCAAGCAGGGCAAGGCTGAGCGTTTCGAGGCCGAGGAAGAACGAGATGAAATGAACGGCGCCGGTCATGGCAACACCGCCCAGCGTCGCCAGCGTCAGCAGCAGGAAATACTCGCTGTTGACGGTCGGGTCAGCGCTGATCGCGCCATGGCGCGACATCAGAACGATGGCAAGCACCGAGAGAATGATCAGCGCACCGGCAAAGGAGGCCCATGTATCGGGCGCAAAAAGCGGCAGCGCCCCGTTCATGAGAAGGGCTGTCGGCATCATGATCGAGGCTAGGGCGGCTACGAGCACGATGACGCACAGAATGGCATCACGGGCGACATGACGCCGCCAGGAGATGGCGGCCAGCTGGACCAGGCTCCCGAGGCAGAGCACCAGCACAGCGTTGGGAAGGAACGAGAAAGACATTACTGTGCCTGCTCCTGAGCGATGCTCACGACATGGGGGCTGGCAGGGACTGAAAGATTCAGAACCGGCTGCGGATAGACACCAAGCGCAAGGAGAAGAAGGGCTGCCACACCAAGAACGGCGATATGCGGCACGGAGGGCGCACCAAGCGGAGCGAGGCTTTCGGTCTTCTTGGGGCCGTAGAACACACGAAGCATCATCGTGAGCGAATAGACCGAGGAAAGAACGAGGCCTGCTGCTGCAAAGAACGTCATGACATGGCTGACCTGCCACGTTCCCATCAGCACCAGAAACTCACCAACGAAGTTCCCCAGGCCCGGCAGGCCAAGCGACGCGGCAGCGAAGAACATGGCGAGCGCCGAGAATTGCGGCATGGCAGGCCAGAGACCACCCATTTTCGACATGTCACGCGTGCCCAGACGCTCTTCCAGCAGACCGGCGATTACGAAAAGCGCGCCAGTGCTCAGACCATGCGCCACCATCTGGGCGATAGCGCCCTCCATACCGATGCGCGTGCCCGAAAACACACCCAGCAGAATGAAGCCGAGATGGCTTATGGACGAATAGGCGATCAGGCGCTTGATATCGTCCTGCGCCACAGCAAGCCATGCGCAGTAGAGAATACCGACAACGCCAAGCGTCATGGCGAGCGGTGCGATATGCGCCGATGCCTGCGGGAACAGCATGACCACAAACCGGATCAGACCGTAGCCACCCGTCTTGGCCAGCACACCGGCAAGCAGGATGCTCACCGCAGCCGGAGAGGCCGCATAGGTGTCAGGCAGCCAGGCGTGGAAGGGCACCATTGGCAGCTTCACCGCAAAGGCGATGAAGAAGCCAAGCATCAGAACCGGTGCGATCGGTGCGATGAGGGCGGTCTGCGACAGGGCGAAGTAATCGAAGGTGATCACGCCCGTGCGCTGCTGGTTGACGATGACCAGGCCAAGGATGGCCAGAAGCATCAGCAGACCACTGCCCTGCGTGAACAGGAAGAACTTCAGCACGGCGCGCTGACGACCGGCATCACCCCAGATCAGGATGAGGCCGAACAGCGGCAGCAGCATCAGTTCCCAGAAGAAGAAGAACAGGAACAGATCGGTCGCCATGAACACGCCGTTGATCCCGGCCACGGTGGCCAGAAGCAGGCAGTGGAACAGCCCGGCGCGATCGGCCACGTTCCGCGCGCTGAGCAGCACGCAAGGCAGTGCGATCACCGCGTTCAGCCAGAGCATGACGAGGCTCAGCCCGTCGAGATCGAACCGTACGTTGATACCGAGCATCGGTACCCAGGCCATGGAGAAATGGGCGAACCATCCTCCCGCCCCGGCGCCAGCAGCAAAGCTGCTGATCGTGATCTGGGCAAGGAGCACCACCATGAGGACAAGGGTAATCAGGGAAGATACCCAGGCGGCGCGTGAAGCGCCCCGTAGCCCGACAAGCCAGGCTGCGAGACCCCCGATGAAGGGGATAAGTACGAGAGCGGGAAGTGCAAACATCATCATACCGCCAGACAAAGAGCTGCAACCGTTCCTGCTGCGATCCAGCCGGCATAGCGACGCACCTGGCCGCTCTGCAGCTTCGCAACAGCATGTCCGCTGCCCTGCGTCAGGGCTGCAACCAGATCATAGAAACGATCGATGAAATCACGACGGTTCAGGCGCCCAAGCACCATGAACGGCCGCACGAAGACCCAGTCATACAGCGTGTCGAAACCCCAGTCGGCGCGCAGCGTCGCGATGGCAGGGCTTTCGGCAGCAACCGGTGCTTCGCCCTTGGGGCGCCACAGCGTCCAGGCGATGGTCACACCGGCGATCGGCACGAGCGAGCCGAGAATGAGCAGGCTGGTATTATGCTCTTCAGGCAGTGCGCCCAGAACAGGCGCCAGCAGGTTGGAGAAGATATGCACGTTTGCAATGGCATCCGGCATTTCCATCCAGCCACCGCCGATGGCCAGAACTGACAGGATTGCCATCGGGAGTGCCATCGCCAGACCTGACTTGCCATGAGCATGGGTGCGATGAGTGCCCCAGAACACGATGAACACGCAGCGGAAGATATAGATGGAGGTCAGGAAGGCGCCAAACAGCGCACCCGCCCAGAAGATCGGGCTCAGATCATAGGCGCTGCCCAGAATGAGCTCCTTGGAGAAATACCCGGCCGTGATGAGCGGCAGACCAGCCAAAGCGGCCGATCCGGCAAGGAACGCAGCAAACACCCAGGGCATGTCCTTGCGCAGACCACCCATCTTGAAGATGTCCTGCTCGTGATGGACACGCAGAATGATCGATCCTGCCGCCATGAAGAGCAGCGCCTTGAAGAAGGCGTGGGTCACGAGATGGAACATGGCTGCATGCCAGGCGCCGCAACCGAGCGCCAGATACATGTAGCCAAGCTGGCTCATGGTGGAATAAGCGAGGATACGCTTGATGTCCGTCTGGACCAGCGCGCTGCCAGCGGCGAGCAGAATGGTCACGAAGCCGACGATTGCGCAGGCCAGCATGGCCAGCGGCGTCATCACGAACAGACCATGCAGTCGGGCCAGAAGATAGACACCTGCCGTGACCATTGTTGCAGCATGGATGAGCGCCGAAACAGGCGTCGGGCCTGCCATGGCGTCAGGCAGCCAGGTCTGGAGCGGCACCTGTGCCGATTTGGCCATGGCACCACCCAGCAGCAGGAACATGCCCAGCGTCAGGGTGCGCGGAGCGGCATGGGGGCCGACAGCCAGAAGCGTCGGAATATCCAGCGAGCCAACGGCGGTCGCCATCAGCAGCATGCCCAGCAGGAACAGCGCATCACCGACACGCGTGACCACGAAGGCCTTGCGCGCTGCGATGGCATTGGCCTGTTCGCCATACCAGAAGCCGATGAGGAGATAGGAGCACAGCCCCACGCCTTCCCACCCGATGAAGACGCCCAGCAGATCGGAAGCCAGAACCAGCAGAAGCATGGAGGCCACGAAGAGCGTCATGTAGGTGAAGAAGCGCGCGATATCCTCGTCGTCATACATATAGGCGCAGGCATAGACGAGAATGAGGAAGCCAACGCAGGAGACGACCAGCATCATGACCAGCGAAAGCCGGTCGAGAGTCAGTGCGATCTGGGCGTTGAAGGAGCCAACATTCATCCAGTTCCACAGCACGACGTGCAGCGAACCGAGCGAATTCGGGCCGGAGAGAAAGCTGTAGGCCGACACCACGGCAAACAGGGCGCAAAGCCCCATTCCGGCGCCAACGAGCAGCGTCGTGGCCCGTGCGGGCAGCTTGCCCCCGGTCAGCATCAGGATGATGGAGACCGCAAGGGGGCAGAAAATAACGAGCGGAAGCAGCGAAGCCACGAGACTAACCCCCCAGACGGTTGCCGGTATCGGCATCAAGCGTGGAGCGTCCGGCAGCATGCATGCGCAGGATGATGGCCAGACCGACAGCGGATTCCGCTGCGGCAAAGGCCACGACCATCATGAACATGACCTGGCCATCCGCCATATGCCAGCGATTGCCCGCCGCGATAAACGCGAGGCATGCGGCATTGAGCATGATTTCGGTCGACATCAGCATGAAGAGCAGGTTGCGGCGCACGAGGACGCCCAACGCTCCGAGTGAAAAGAGAATGACAGCGACAATGAGCGCGCCATTGGGGTCGGCAGCAGTCATATCAGGATTTCCCTCCGATCCGGCGGCCGATGTGATAGGCGCTCACGAGACCTGCCAGAAGCAGGAACGAGGAAAGCTCGACGGTCAGGATATAGGGGCCATACAGCGTCAGACCGACCGCCTTGGGGCCGATTGGCGCACCCACCGTACCAACGGCCATGGTGTTATGGCTGACGCCATAAACCAGCAGACCCATCAGCAGCAGCGAGATCACGCTTGGGCCGATCCAGGCGCCGCCTGCAAACCAGCCTTTTTCACGAAGCTGATCGGGCTGGCCGAGATTGATCATCATGACCACGAAAACGAACAGGACCATGATCGCGCCGGCATAGACGATGATCTCGAGCATGGCCGCGAAAGGCGCGCCCAGCTCTTCGAACATGCAGGCCAGAGCCAGAAGCGACACGACGAGATAAAGCAGGCCGTGAACGGGGATGGTGCGGGTAATCGCCAACGCAGTCGCGCCGATGGCGATCAACCCATAGAGTTCAAGCATGATATTCATGATCAGGGCATCAGCGCATGAATGTCGACAGGCTTGGCTTCATTTTCGGCTTCACCTTTATTCTTGCCCGGGATCTTGAGCCCCGAAACATTATAGAAGCTGTAATCATGTACCTTGCCGGGTCCGCTGATCAGGAGGTCTTCCTTCTCGTAAACCAGGTTCTGGCGCACATATTCGCTCATCTCGAAATCGGGCGTGAGCTGGATGGCATAGGTCGGGCAGGCTTCCTCACAGAAACCGCAGAAAATGCAGCGTGAGAAATTGATCTGGAAGAATTCCGGATACCAGCGCCCTTCCTTCTCGCCTTTCTGCAGGCTGATGCAATCCACCGGGCAGGCCGCGGCGCAAAGATTGCAGGCCACGCAGCGCTCTTCACCGCTGGGGTCGCGGGTGAGAACGATACGGCCGCGATAGCGGGGGGACAGGTAGGGTTTGACGTCCGGATACTGCACCGTTTCATTGCGATGAAACATGTGCAGGAACGTCATCCATATAGTGCGGAGAATACCGAGCATGGCGCGCCCCCTCTCAGACGCCCGCGCGCAGCAGAATGACCGCGCCGGTGACCAGAATGTTAAGAAGAGACAGCGGCAGCAGCACCTTCCAGCCGAAGGACATCAGCTGGTCGTAACGCGGACGGGGGAGTGCTGCACGCAGGAGAATGTAAAAGCAGATCAGCAGGAAGACCTTGATCGCAAACCATAGGAATGGCGGCAGGAACGGGCCATGCCAGCCACCGAGATAGAGCGTGGTGATCAGAGCCGAGCTGAGCGCAACACCGGCATATTCAGCCAGATAGAACATGCCGAATTTCATGCCCGAATATTCGGTATGAAAACCGGCGCCGATTTCGTTTTCGCCTTCAGGGAAATCGAAAGGCAGACGATGCGTTTCAGCAATACCGGCCAGCAGAAAGATCACCGCACCGAGGCATTGCGGGATGATGAACCAGCAATTGGTCTGCGCTTCGACGATATCACGAATGCTGAACGAACCGGCCGCCATGACTACGCCCATGACCGAGAGACCCATGAACACTTCATAGGAGATCATCTGGGCGGCGGCACGCATGCCGCCGAGCAGGGCGTATTTATTGTTGGACGACCATCCGGCGAGAACCACCGAATAGACGCCAAGACCCAGCATGCCGAAGATAAAGAGCAGGCCGACATTCAGCTCACCCGCCACACCCCAGATAGGGGTAATGGGCACGACGCCAAAGCAGAGCAGAACGGCCAGAAAGCCGATGATCGGTGCGACAAGAAAGACCGGCTTGTCCGCAAAAGGCGGAATCCAGTCCTGCTTGAACAGCATCTTCATCGCATCGGCGATGACCTGAAAAAGGCCGAACGGGCCGACGCGGTTGGGGCCGGGGCGATCCTGGAACACGCCTAGCAGGCGACGCTCCAGCATGGTCGAGACCGCTGCGACGCCGAGAACGCCAAAGACGGTCACGACGATCACAAGAATTGGCCACACGATGGGCATCATACCGCGCTCTCCGTTCCAATACGCTCGGCAGGCGCCGTGATTTCAAGAGAAACCCAGCCCGGTGCCGACCAGGAGCGGGACACCATATGCGGCGGGCATGTGGCGACACCTTCGGGCAGAGAAGGATCAGACACGGCATCGACCGTGAAGACCTCGCCATTCAGCGACAGACGTACCTGGGCGCCCTTGGCCACGGCCCCACCGATACGCACCACCGCAGGGGCGGCGCGCTCGACGATTGGCTGGGCCATCATGCTCATTTCATCCGTACCAAATACACGGGCTTCCGGCAGAAGCATGAACTGACCGGCGCGAGGAGCGAAAGCCGATGGCACGTCCATGGCGTAGGAACCAGCCGCGTTGGCCACCCCTTCCACCAGACGCACACCGCAATCGCCACCGCGCATCTTGCCGCCGATTTCCTGCTGGAAGCGGTTCAGCGACTGCTCGGAGTTCCAGCCAGGTACCTGATAGAACGGCACAAGCGTGCCGGGCATGTCAGTGCTGTAGGAGCCTTCCATGGTGGAATGCAGCGGTGTGTCGGGCGAGCTCGGGGGCGGAATATCGCGAACACTGATATTGGCACGGATGGCCGTGCGCCCGCTGACGCGATGCGTCTGGCTGCGCAGCGGTGTGCCCTCGAGCTCATAGTCCGAACCCGGTGCTGCCTCGGGGATGCGGGCGAAAACCGGCATCGTCGTCGCGATTTCAGCGATCAGATCATCCAGCTTGCCCCAGGGCTTTACATGGCTGAGACCAGCGGCCTGCGCCATGTCGGCAATCCAGCGCCAGCCTGCCTGAAGCGGCGCATCAGGATAGACAACCTGGAAGAAGCGCTGGGCGCGACCTTCGGCACTGACCAGCGTGCCATCCGTTTCGGAATAGGCTGCCGAGGGGAAGGTAACCTGTGAACGAATGGCCGTTGGCGTAACCGAGTGATCGAGCACCACCAGATTGGCGGCACTTTCAACCAGCGCATCGAACTGCGCGCCATCGAGGCGGCGGCTCAGATCGTTTTCGAGAACGATCAGCGTGGCATCGGCAGAGCGGGCAGCGATCGTGTCGAGCGAGAGCCCGTCCATAAGCGCGAGGCCCATGGAGTTGGCTTCCGGCAGGACGAAGCTGATGAGCGGCGTCTTGCCCTTGGCGGCCAGGGCAGAGGCGATGTTCGCCGTTGCCTGAAGCAGGGCTGCGGAAGCGTATTGCAGGCCCGAGACCAGCAAGGGCTTTTCGGAGGCCAGCAGGGCTTCAGCAATAAGCGAAGCGGAAGCCGCCTCGGCCTCGGTGAGACCGGCCACATCGGGAGCCGACGTGTCGATGCGATGCGCAATGGCAAAGCCGAGACGCGCGGCATCTTCCGGCATGGCGCGGATGGCATCCTGCGCAAAACCATCCAGATCGGTCACGGTGGGCGATACCACGAAGAGCGGCGAGATCGTGTCCTGACCCAGCGTACGCACCGAGGCGTCCATCCAGTGAGGGACACGGGCCTGATCAGCTGCCTTGTTGAAGGCCGTGCGCTTGATCTGGCGCAGCGCCAGGCTCATGCGTGGTGAGGTTGCCGAGACATCCTCACCCAGGATCAGGGCGCCGTCAGCGGTTTCCATCTCATGCATGGTGGCGATGCGCGCCGGGCCAGCGGCCAGAAGCGACACGGCCAGCTTGACCAGGCTGTGCTGCGGCTCGGCCATGCCGGTCGAGAAGTTCTCGGCACCGACGAGCTTGCGCAGGGCGTAGTTGGATTCCAGCGAGGCGCGCGGCGAGCCGATGCCCACCAGCTTGCCCGAAGCCGCGATCTTGCCGAAATGATCCAACGCGGCCTGGGCCGGTACCGGTGTCATGTCGCCATTGATCACATAACCAGCCGAACGCAGGCGCGTCGGGGCATTGACCCAGCCATGACCGAAGCGACCGCGATCGCACAGGAAGTAGCGGTTCACCTCATCATTATAGCGGTTGAGCGTACGGCGAACCTTGCCGGCGCGCTCATTGATGATGGTGTTGCAGCCTGTTGCGCAGTTGGAGCAGACGGACGGGGCGCCGCGCATGTCCCATTTGCGGCTGTACATCTTCGAGAACGGCTTGTCGGTGAACACGCCGGTCGGGCAGACCTCGATGAGGTTGCCGGAGAAGGGGCTCTCCAGCGTGCCGCTCTCATGGCGTCCGAAATAGACGTTGTTATGCGAGGCAAACACGCCCAGATCCTGGCCGCCCGCATAGTCACGATAGAAGCGCACGCAACGATAGCAGGCGATGCAACGGTTCATTTCGTGCTTCACGAAAGGACCGAGTTCCTGATTGTTGTGGGTGCGCTTGTCGAAGCGATAGCGACGCTCGCGATGACCGGTCATGACGGTCATGTCCTGAAGATGACATTCACCACCTTCTTCACAGACCGGGCAGTCATGCGGGTGGTTCGTCATCAGCCACTCGACCACCTCGCCGCGGAATTCCTTGGCTTCAGGGTCTTCAACCGAGATGATCGCGCCTTCAGTCACCGGCGTCATGCAGGCCATGACGATACGACCGCGTGTGTCGTCGGCATTGGCATATTGCTTGACCGCGCACTGACGGCACGCACCGACAGACCCGAGTTCCGGGTGCCAGCAGAAATAGGGCAGGTCTTCCCCTGCCTCGAGACAGGCCTGCAGAAGGTTCACGTCTGAACGTGCTTCAACCTCGCGGCCGTCGATTACGATTTTTGCCATCGGGCCGTTCCTCCTACGCCGCCTGCCCTGCGGCGCCGCTCTCTGCGGTGCCGGAGGCGGGCTTGCTAACCATTCGCTGGAAATCCTCGGCGAACATCTTCAGACCGCTGGCCAGAGGCGCGATCGCACCCGGTGCATGGGCACAGAAAGTGCGCCCCATCGGGCCGATCAGGCGGGCTGCGTCATGGAGGCGATCGATATCCTCCGGCGTGCCGCGCCCTTCCTCAATGGCAATCAGAAGACGCTCGACCCAGGGCAGGCCGTCACGACAGGGCGTGCACCAGCCACAGGATTCCTGCGCAAAGAAATGCTCGAGATTGCGGATCATCCCGATCGGGCTGGTCCGGTCATCGAGCAGGATGGCCAGACCCGTACCGAGGCGGCTGCCCGCCTTTTCCGGCGTCGGGTAGTCCATGATGATGTCGGCGTGCTCGGCCCCAAGGAATGCGGTCGAGGCACCACCGGGCAGGAAGGCGCGCAGCTTGTAGCCGTCCTGCATGCCGCCTGCACACTCATTCAGGATCACGCCGAGCGACGTGCCCAGAGGCAGCTCGAACACACCCGGACGCTTGGCACGACCACTGACACCGTAAAGCTTGGTGCCGCCATCGACGCAGGCGCTCAGCCCCAGATACCACTCTGTGCCATTGGCCAGAATATGCGGGATGTTGCTGAAGGTCTCGATATTGTTCACGACCGTCGGCGCGCCCCACAGACCACCGATCTGCGGGAAAGGCGGCTTGGCGCGCGGGTTGGCGCGACGGCCTTCCAGCGCCGTGATCAGGGCCGTTTCCTCACCGCAGATATAGCGCCCGGCAGAGGGATGGACGTGAAGATCGAAATCGAAGCCCGAGCCGAGAATGTTCTCGCCAAGGAACCCGGCCTCGCGCGCCTGGATGACCGCCTGCTGAAGGCGCTCCAGACCCAGATGATATTCACCACGCAGGAAGATGATGCCGTGCCGTGCCTGGATGGCATAGGCCGAGATGATCATGCCTTCGATGAGCTGAAGCGGATTGCCTTCGACAAGGATGCGATCCTTGAAGGTGCCCGGCTCCATCTCGTCACCATTGGCGACGATATATTTGAGGCGGTCCTTCGAGGATTCCTTGGGAACGAAGCTCCATTTCATGCCGGTGCTGAAACCGGCGCCGCCGCGTCCGCGCAGCTTGGAATCCGTCACCTCGGTAATGATCTCGGCGGGGCTCATGCCGAGGGCGCGACGCAGGCCGCGCCAGCCGCCCTTTTTGTCATAGCCTGCCGGATCGAGCGGCGTCTCGCGATCCACAAGCGCCAGAAGCGGCTGCTTTTCGGGGTTCAGACCAGTCATCACTTCTTCCTCGCCCGAATGTCGTCAATGATGCCGTCAATGTCTTCCGGGCGGACAGGACCGAACAGATCCTTGCCGACCAGCATGGCCGGGGCGTGGTCGCAGTGACCGAGGCAGACGATGGGCAGAACGGTGAATTCACCATCCGGCGTCGTCTCGCCCATTTTCACGCCCAGCTTCTTGCACAGGCGTTCGCGTGTCTGTTCAGCGCCCATGATGTAGCAGGAGACGGAGTCACAGAGCATGACCACGTTCTTGCCGACCGGCTTGCGGAACAGCAGGTTGAAATAGGTGGCAATCCCGTCGAGATCGGCCTGGGACATGCCCAGGATGCGTGCCGTATGGGCGAGATGCGCGTCGTTGATCCAGCCGAAACGCTCCTGCACGAGGCGCAGCGCCTCGATGGCGGCGCCACGAGGGTGATGCTCGTGGGCGGCCATGTCGATGAACGTATCGACGAGATCCTGAGGGAGTTCGGCGTCCTGCGCCGTAAGTTCAGCGGTCGACATCGGCCATCACAAAATCGATGCTTCCGATAATAGCGATCAGATCGGCAATCATGGTGCCGCGTGACAGCATCGGAAGCTGTTGCAGATGAATGAACGACGGTGTGCGGATACGCGTCCGGTAGGACATCGTGCCGCCATCGCTCACGAGGTAATACTGGTTGAGACCCTTGGTCGCCTCGATGCAGGAGCGCACTTCGCCCTGCGGAATGACCGGCCCCCAGCTGACGCCCACGAAGTGATGGATGAGCGTCTCGATGTCATGCATCGTGCGCGGCTTCGGCGGCGGCATGGCCAGGGGATGCTCGGCCTTATAGGCCCCGCCCGGCATGTTATCGAGGCAGTAGCGGATGATGCGCAGGCTCTGGCGGATCTCTTCGATATGCACCGCAGCGCGATCATAGCAATCGCCGTTGACGGCCGTCGGAATATCGAAGTCGATCTGGTCATAACCCGAATAGGGAGCCTTACGACGATAATCCCATTCCAGACCCGTGGCACGCAGCCCCGGCCCCGTCACACCCCAATCCACTGCCTCTTCGGTATTGTAGACGCCAACGCCCTTGGTGCGGGCCTTGAAGATCGGGTTCTTCATGACGAGTTCGTTGTACTCGTCCAGACGCTTGGGCAGATAATCGAGGAAGGCGCGAACCTCGCCATCCCAGCCCTGCGGCAGATCCATCGCCACGCCGCCGATGCGGAAGAAGGCCGGATGCATGCGGAAGCCGCAGATCTTTTCGATGATCTCGAAAACGCGCTCGCGGTCGGTGAAGATGTAGAAAACCGGCGAGAGCTGGCCCAGATCCTGCACCATCGTTCCGTAGAACACGAGATGGCTGGAGATACGGAAGAACTCGGCCAGCATGATGCGAATGAGCTGAGCGCGCGGCGGCACGGTGATGCCTGCCAGCTTCTCGACACCCATCACATAGGGGAAGTTGTTCATCACCCCGCCGACATAGTCGATACGATCGGTATAGGGGATGTAGCTGTGCCAAGTCTGGCGCTCGGCCATTTTCTCGGCGCCGCGATGGTGGAAGCCGATATCGGGCACCGCATCGACAATGAACTCGCCCTCGAGCTGCAGCACGACGCGGAACACGCCATGGACCGAAGGATGGTTCGGGCCGAGATTGAGGAACATGAAATCGCTGTTGTCGGAATGACGCTTCATACCCCAGGATTCGGGGTCGAATTTCAGCGCTTCCTGCTCGTCGAAAACCTGGTCTTCGGAGAGCGTATAGGGCGGACGCTCGGTCGCACGGGCGTAATGGTCCTTGCGCAGCGGATGCCCGACCCAGGTGGGCGGGGTCAGGATGCGCGAGAGATGCGGATGCCCCTCGAACACGACGCCGAACAGATCCCAGGCTTCACGCTCCAGCCAGTTCGCATTCGGCCAGATATCGGAAATGGTCCCGATATTCGGATCATCGACCGAGAGCGGCACCTTGAAGCGCACTTCGTCGATCGGACCGTTGAAGGACTGGATGTGATAGACAACCGTGAAATCAGAAGCCGGAAGACCATCACGGTGAATGCGCTGACGCTCATCCACGCAGGTAAGGTCGAGCAGCATGCGCAGCATGCCGCCGGCCTTCACCGCCTGCAGCACGGCGCGGATCTGGCCACGCGAGACCCAGAAGGTCGGCACGCCATCGCGCGTCGACTCTTCCATGATGATCATGTGCGGGGGGAAGGCAGCCACGGCGGCGCCCATGACGCCGGAACGGGTTTTTTCGAAAACTTCGCTCATTGCTGTCCGCTCCTCAGATCGTGTCCGGGGTGCGCAGCTTGGTGACCGCCATGCGTTCTTCACGCTTGAGGTCGCGCATGCTGGCCGGGGTCACCTTGGTCACGCCCTGATCACCAACCATCCAACTGAGCGGACGGCGCTGCTTGCCGATGGAGTCCTGAAGCAGCATCAGCCCTTCGAGCAGTGCATCGGGGCGCGGAGGGCAGCCAGGCACATACACATCGACGGGGAGGAAGCTGTCGACGCCCTGAACAACACTGTAGATGTCATACATGCCGCCCGAATTGGCGCAGGAACCCATGGAAATGACCCAGCGCGGCTCGAGCATCTGGTCGTAGAGATACTTCACGATGGGGGCCATCTTGCGGAACACCGTGCCGGCGATCACGATCAGATCGGCTTCACGCGGTGTCGCACGCAGCACTTCGGAGCCGAAGCGGGCAATATCGTAGCGGCTGGTGAAGGCCGTCGCCATTTCCACGTAACAGCAGGAAAGGCCGAAATTGAACGGCCAGACCGAGTTCTTCTGACCCCAGGAAATGAAATCCTGCAGCTTGCCGACCACAAGATTGCGACGCACGTCCTCGTGCGCCAGCAATTCTTCAGGTGACTGCAGACGGGGTTCGCCGACGGCGGAGGTAAGAGTCCAAGTCATCGTTATACGACCTCGCGCTCGGGGATTTTGACAAGTTCGACGGGGGAGTTGGGCGGCACCTTGACCGGCATGCGGCGATGCTTGGGGCCCCATTCAAGAGCACCACTGCGCCAGAGATAGATCAGAGCGAGCGTCAGAAAGACGACAAAGGTCGCAACCGAGATGAAGGCGGCCCAGCCTGCCTCGACCACCACGGAGGCCCATGAGTAGATGAACACGCTTTCAACGTCGAAAATCACGAAGAACACGGCCAGCAGATAGTACTGAACCGGCAGACGGATACGCGCTGATCCTGTTGAGAGGATACCTGACTCGTAGGGCAGACTCATCGACCGCCCGCGTGCAGCACCGACACGGCGAGGCCCAAGAGCAGCAGACAGCGCCACCACGATGCAAAGGAAAATGACCGTAAAGGCCACGTAGATCGCTAAAGCATGATCTGCGAGAAACTGAGACACTGGCGCAACCACCTATTCCCGACGGGACCAATGGCCAAAGTCCACCAGAGCGCCGAAACGCCCGAACGGAACTAAAAAGCCAATGGTCGAGAGGTTTTTTCTGCGCCATTGCCTAGCATCACATCAAGTGCCTGCCTATCACCTGACCGAGAACACACGAAGCCGTGATCAATTAGGTATTGGTGTGGTCCTCTTTTTGTTGATACTGATTATCAACTTCTGTGCCGATTTTTTGAGAAGTATCGACACTTATTTGATACTGATTCTCAACTGAAACCTTTGTCGCGATATATTACCTGATCCAGATATTGACCGGCCCTGATCAGCGCCAGATGGGTGAAAGCCTGGGGGAAATTACCCAGATGCTCGCCTGCCGGGCCGATTTCCTCTGAAAACAGGCCGACATGGTTGGCGTAAGACAGCGTCTTGTCGAAAAGGAAACGCGCCATCAGCAGGTCGCCCGAGCGGGCCAGACATTCAATGTACCAAAAGGAGCACATGGTGAACGTGCCCTCACGCCCTTCCAGCCCGTCATCATTATTGCCTTCGGCCACATGGTAACGAAAGACATGACTGTCATCGAGCAACTGGTCACCTACGGCGCGCAGAGTCGAGGCCCATCGCGGATCATGATCGCCAATGAAACCCATGAGCGGCATCAGCAGGCATGAGGCGTCAATCGCCGTGCCTCCCTTGTACTGGACGAAATATCCCAGTTCCTCGCTCCAGAAATTATTCTGGACATCCATGTAGATGGCATTGCGCTCGCGCACCCAGACGGCAATCCTGGCAGGAAATCCGCGCTCTTCCGACAGACGAATGGCCCGGTCCAGTGCAACCCAGCACATGATACGCGAAAAAAGGAAATGTTTTTTCCCACCCCTTACTTCCCATATACTTTCGTCTGGCTGATTCCAGTTGAGGCACAGCCAGTCAATACCTTCGGCAATCGACTCCCATGCTTTCCAGCTCAGCCGCTCACAATGACGATCGGCATGATAAACGGCGTCCATCATCTCACCGATGATATCGAGCTGAAGCTGGTCTTCCGCCCCGTTACCGATGCGCACAGGGCGCGAATTACGGAAGCCTCTGAAATGGGTCAGATCCGTCTCGGGCACGAAAGCCTTGCCATCAATGGCATACATGACCTTCAGACGTGCTTCGCCGGGCTGAGCCTCGAGGCGACGCTGGTGCAACCAGCGAATGAAGGCGGTGGCCTCTTCGGTATGGCCCGTTTTCATGAAGGCATAGACCATGAAAGACGAGTCGCGGACCCAGCAGTAACGGTAGTCCCAGTTGCGTATGCCACCGGGGTCTTCCGGCAGACCGAACGTCGCAGCAGCGACCATCGAGCCATGCTCTGCCGAGGTCAGCAGCTTGAGCGCCAGGGTCGAGCGCGTGATCTGGTCGTGCCAGCGACCGTGATAGCTCGCACGTGCCACCCAATCGATCCAGTAATTGGCCGTCGCCTTGAACGCAGTAGAGGTCCAGTGGTCTTCGAGGCAGAGATTTTCGTCGGTCGTGAGGCTGTCTAGCATGAACGTCGCTGTTTCGTTCAGCTGCAGCACGAACTCGGCGCAGGCATCGCCCTCGACCACCGTCATGGGAATGGTCGAACTTATGCGCAGGGTCGGCAGGTCGTCGCGCATCGGCTCGAACAGGATCACGCGGTCATTCAGCACGCGGGCCTTGTGCCCGACGCGGGCATAATCAAAGCGCGGGGCGCAGTGCAGCCGGAATTTCAGCGTACCACGTATCGCTTTCACCCGCCGGATCACGCGCTGTTCGGGATAATCGGGAGCCAGCGTCATGAAATCGGAGATCTCACTCACACCTTCGGGCGAGAGTACGCGTGTCAGCAGAACATTGGTGTCAGGCACGTAGAACTGGCGGAACCTGCCCCCTTCAAGCACAGGTGCGAGTTCGAAGAACCCCGCACTCGGCTCGAGAAGCGAAGCGAAAACGCTCGGGGAATCAAAACGCGGCCAGCACATGAAATCGATCGAACCGTTGAGCGCGACCAGAGCGGTCGTACGCAGATCGCCGATCACGGCATGATTTTCGATTGCCATACTCATCGTCAGTTCTTTCGACCGAGGCCCTTTTACGGAGACCTTGTTTTGAAAACAGGCTTATCGACCCGGCATTCTTACCTGCCGGGCAATAAAAGCACAGGATTATTTGACCGGAATCCAGCGTCTTCCGTCACGCTCAAGCAGGGCCATCGCCTCGTCGGGCCCTTCAGAGCCAGCCTTATAGGGATACGGCGCCTCAGGTGTGACGATCGCATCAATCGCCCTCCAGGCCGCCTCGATGGTCTCGGCACTCTGAAAGAGCATCTGATTGCCCGCCATGCAGTCATGCAGCAATGCCTCGTAGCCGACATTGGGAGCCTTCCTGAAGAAGTCGTCATACAGAAACCGACTGCTTACCGGCGCAATCTCTTCTTCCAGACCGGGCTGCTTGGCATCGAAATCGATCGAGACACCCCGCACCGGGTCGAGCAGAAAACGGATGACATTGCCGATACGCGGGTCGTCCATGTTCTGATTGAACAGGGCATAAGGTGGCTTTTTGAAGACAACATTGATTTCAGTGCGTCGGCCTGACATGCGCTTGCCGGTACGCAGATAGAAAGGCACACCGCCCCAGCGCCAGTTATCGATGAACAGCTTCATGGCAGCAAAAGTCTCGGTCTGGCTGTCAGCTGCGACACCGGGCTCGCTGCGATAGCCGGGCACCGATCTCCCCTCGATCTGACCCGCAGCATATTGCCCCGGCACATAATCCTCATCCCGTATCGGGCGTATGGCCTGCAGAAGCCGCGTCTTTTCCTGCCTCACAGCATCAGCCGAGAGCGACGACGGCGGCTCCATCGCGATCAGGCTCAGCAGGACAAAAAGATGATTGGGCACCATGTCGCGCAACGCGCCCGTATGTTCGTAAAACGCCCCGCGCTGCTCGACGCCAATCGTCTCGGCGGCGGTGATCTGCACGTGATCGATATACTCACGGCGCCAGATCGGCTCGAACAACACATTCGAGAAGCGGGCAATCATGATGCCCTGATTGGCTTCCTTGCCGAGAAAATGATCGATCCGGTAGATCTGGCTTTCATCGGCCTGGGCGCGCAGCACACCATCCAGTTCACGTGCCGAGGCGAGATCGCGACCGAAGGGCTTCTCGACAATGAGACGACGGAAGCCGCGCCCCTCCTTCAGCAGGCCGCCCTGCCCCAGCCCGGTCGCGATGCGAGCGAAGAAGCGCGACGCAACGGCGAGGTAGAAGATGACATTCCCGGCACCAAGCGTTTCACGCAACGTGGTGTAGATGTCTGCCTGGGTGAAATCGCCCGACAGATAAAGCGCGCCAGACGTCACACGATCCCAGACCGCCCGGTCGAGATGGGGGCATGAGAACTCTGCGGAAGGGTCTTTTGCATCCTGCTCGGCCAGTGAGAACAGTTTTGCGGCCCAGTCCTTCCCGGTCTGCTCGGCACGATCGACGGCGATGATCTGGAAATCGGCGGGCAGTGCGCCAGCCACAGCAAGATCATAGAGAGAGGGAAGAAGCAGACGCCGGGTCAGATCGCCACCGGCGCCGAAGATGACCAGCTTGCAGGGCTGTGGCTCGGACGCATTTCCCAGAGCATTGCCAAGCTGTTCAGTAGTGGTCGACATGACGTTTCTCCCTCTGACTCAATGAGCAGGAGGGAGAAAGCCTATCACGGCAAATAGATCACCGAATTATTTTACATATCTCAAACAATATTGTGATCAGGCATGGCGGAGACTGTCACCGCCATGCTGCCGGATTGTTGCATCTTCGGGTTTGTCTTGCGGGAACTGCGTTTCCCAGCCGCCACCCAGGGCATTATACAGATGCGCCAGATTGCTCGCGATCGTCGTGGTGCTGTCAGCAAGCTGCAATTGTGCCGAAAGCAGGTCACGCTGCGCCGAGAGCACGTTCAGATAGGTGGTCAGGCCGCTGCGATACTGCTCCTGCGCCAGATGCAGGGCGCGCTGCCCTGCGTTCACGGCACCCTGCAGCCCATCCCGGCGACGCTGCTCGTCACGATAGGCAATCAGCGCATTATCGACATCACGCCACGCACCCAGCACGGTCTGACGATAGGTAATGGCCGCTGCCTTCTGGGCATAGCGATTGAGCATCAGCTGACCGCGCAGACGCCCACCCTGAAAGATCGGCAGGGAGATGGACGGGCCGATATTCCACGCGCGTGCATTCCAGAAACCGAGATCGCGGAAAGACAGCGATTGCAGCCCGAAATCGGCATTGAGCGTGATCTTGGGATAGAACTCGGCTTCTGCCTCGGCCACATTGGCCACAGCTGCATGAAGCTGCGCCTCGGCCTGACGGATATCTGGGCGACGCTGCGCCAGTTCCGAAGGTACACCGACCGGCACGCGAGGCGGCACAACCGGAATACCGGCCGTCCGTGTCAGCTCGTCATTGAGCGTGCCGGGAGGGGCCCCCAGCAACAGGCTGATGGCATTGATCTGCTGCTCGATGCGCTGCTCGGTCTGGGCAATCTGCGCCGTGGTAGAGTCAAGCTGCGACTCTGCGCTGGTGACATCCAGCTCGGTCACGAGACCGGTTTTCTGACGCTCCTTTGCGAGGGAGAGTGTCTGGGCCTGCGTATCCCGATTGGCTTTGGTGATACGCAGCTGCTCCTGAAGCCCGCGCAGCGTCAGATAGTCATTGGCCATATCGGCCTGCTGCGCGATCAGAATACCACGACGCTCTTCGTCGGTCGCCTGCAGATCGGCCTTGGCGGCTTCATACTGACGCGCCACACGTCCCCAGAGATCGACCTCATATTGCGCGTCGATGGAATATTTCCACTGGTTAAGCAGAGGAATCGTGGCGTCACCAACGCTCTGATCGAGCAGGGTCGCGCGCTGTTGACCGAGAGCCGCGCTGTTATCCTTTGCCACCCCGGAGAGAATACGCTGCAGCGACTTGGTGCTGTATTGCGAGCGCGTATACGAGCCGCTTGCCGAAAGACCCGGAAAACGCTCGGCGCCTGCCATCATGAGCTGGGCGCGGCTCTGTGCGAGCTGCGCTGCCGCACGCTGGATATCGAGGTTCTGGGTTGCCAGACGGGTTTCGAGCGAGGTCAGGGTCGGATCGTTGAAGATCTTCCACCAGTTCGGATCGGGCGCATCCGCCGTGGTCTGGCTGCCAGCCTGCCCCGAACGGGCATGCATGTCATACTGGCTGGGCGACCACAGATCGGGCTTCTGATATTTCGGCCCGACACAGCCTGGCAGGGTAAGCGCCATGGCGAGCGAAGCGCCGCTCAGCATCAGCGCGCGCGGGGAACGGCCTGTCTTCAAGGCGTGGCTCCAGAAAAGCATGAGATTAGTCATTAATGGGCACCTCCGGCCGGACCTTTCTTGGCCACAGGGGAGAGCAGGAAGCAGAACGGCACGACGCAGAACGCCATGATCCCGATCACCATGAAGGTCTGGTTATAGGCCACCATGGAAACCTGCTGCATGAAGCTCTGATAATAGCTGTGTATGGCGAATTGATGCGCCGATGATGAGGTCATGCCCGCATCGGTCGCCACCTTCTGCACCGTGTTGAGATAGTCCTGACCATTGGCGTTATAGTCCGAAGACCAATGGGCCATCAGGCTCTGCCTGATCTGCTTGGTTTCGGTAATGGCAGCCGTCGCGAGAGAAATGGCAAGCGAGCCGATATAGTTTCGCGACATGCTGAACATGGCCGATGCGTCGGAATTCAGCTCTTTTGGCAGGGTGGAATAGGCAATGGTCGAGATCGGCACGAACAGAAAGGCCAGAGCCGAGGTCTGGAAAATTCGATACTCCACCAGATGGGCGTAGCTCGTCGTCGGCACGAGATGGGCCGAGTAGAACATCGCGAGCCCCATCAGGAAGAACCCGAAGGCAATCAGGTTACGTACCTGCACAAAACCCATCAGCTTGCCGACAATGGGAATGAGACAGATGATCACTGCCCCGCCCGGCGCCAGCACTTCGCCTGAGATCGTGGCCGTATAGCCAAGAACCTGCTGGGCGAACTGGGGCACGATAATGGCCGAGGCGTAGAGCAGTCCACCGACCATGGCCATCAGGAACGTGCCAACGGCAAAGTTGCGGTCCTTGAAAATGGCAAGGTTCAGGAGCGGATTCTTGGCCCGAAGCAGCCAGATGACGGCACCGACCACACCCGCCACACCCAGTGCGGCCATGGTGATGATAAAGGGCGAGCCGAACCAGTCGTCATCCTCGCCACGATCGGCCATGATTTCGAGGCAACCCAGACCGAGCGAGATCAGGCAGATGCCGATCACGTCAACCTTCTCGCGCTTCTGCTTTTCCCATGGCGGATCTTCCACCAGGGCGGAAACACCGATCAGCGTCAGGATGCCGAAGGGCACATTGACGTAGAAGATCCAGCGCCAGGAATAGTTATCGACCAGATAGCCGCCAAGCAGCGGACCGAGAATAGGTGCCACAATGGTCGCGATGGCCGTCAGGCCAAAAGCCGCACCCCGTTTTTCCGGCGGGAAGGTATCGAGAATGATCGATTGCTGGTTCGGCTGCAGACCACCCCCGAAGAAACCCTGCATCAGACGGAAGATGATCAGCATGGGCAGGCTCGTCGACAATCCACACAGGAAGGACGAGACCGTGAACATGGCAATACAGATAAGGAAATAGCGCTTGCGCCCCAGCAGCTTGCCGAACCATGCCGAGATGGTCAGCACGATACCATTCGCCACCAGATAGGAGGTGAGCGCCCAGGTGGCATCATCATAGGAACTGCCGAGCGCACCCGAGATATGCGGGAGCGCCACGTTGATGATGGTGGTGTCGAGCACCTCCATGAAAGCGCCCAGCGTCACCACCACAGCAATCAGCCAGGGGTTCGCTTTGGGCTTCCAGCTGGAGTGGTCCTTGTTGTCGCTGGACGCATCGCTCATGGAATCGTCACCGTCGGCACGACAGAAACGCCCAGAGGCAGGGGCACATTCGGATCGAGCCCGCTATCGATCAGGATCTTGACCGGCACGCGCTGAACGATCTTCACGAAGTTGCCCGTTGCGTTCTCTGGCGGGAAGGCGCTGAACGCTGCACCGGCACCGAGCTGAATCGAGTCGACATGACCGTGCAGTGTGAGGTTCGGATAGGCATCGACCTCGATCTCGACCTTATGGCCGGGACGCATCTTGGTGATCTGCGTTTCCTTGTAGTTCGCCACCACCCAGACTTCAGGCTCGACGACCGAGAAAAGCTTCTGGCCGGTCTGGACGAAATCGCCCTGCTCGACGTTACGCTGCGAGATCCAGCCATCATGCGGTGCGCGTACTTCGGTCCAGCCGTAATTCAACTGGGCCTGAACGAGGTCAGCCTCGGCAGCCTTGAGCGCAGCGTTCTGCTGCTTCATGGTCGCTTCCTGATTCTCGATGTTCGGCTGGACGGGGGTTGCCTGCTGCAGCTCACCTTCTGCGCGCATTACTTCAGCATGGGCCTGATCGAGCGCGGCCTTCGAATAATCGATATCCTGCTGGGTGGTTGCTGCACGCGAGACGCTGTGCTGACGGCGGTAATCCGTCTCGGCCTTGAAAAGCTGGGCCTGGGCCGAAGCCAGCGCACCCTTTGCCGCGATCAGACGACCGGGGAAGTTCTGCTTGGCCACCATGACCATCTGCGTGGCTGCCGCAAAATTGGCCTGAGCCTGGGCAATGCTCGCTTCTGCCTTATGCAGCGAGGCGATGTAGTCGCGATCATCGATCTTGACCAGCAGTTGGCCCGCATGAACGAACTGGTTGTCGTTCACCAGAAGCTGCGTGACATAGCCGTTTACATGCGGTGCTACAGAAATCTTGCGCCCCGCCGTATAGGCATCGTCCGTCTCGATCTGGTTTTTTGTCAGCAGCCAGTATCCCAGCCAGGCAATCGCAATAACGATAACGACCGCAATCAGAATGATACGCTTGAGAGGGCTGCTCTTCTTGCCGCCCTTCTTGCCACCCGCATCGTTCTTCTGCTCGTCATCACCCTGCGATGCGCGATTATCCTGATCGTCGCCCTGCGCCATGTGCATCCTCTCGCCGTTACCCCCTCTTTGCGGGGGCAACTCGGTTTCCGGGTCTCTCGACCCAACGTCTCATCGTCTGATCTGAAAATGACCGTTCGGTTCGGTCATGGACTAGCATAGCTATTTGGGGGCTTCAATCATCTGTTTCATAGAATGTCTTGCCCTTGTGAGCCTTCCCTGGCGCGCTCGACGCTGCCCGGCCTTCAACCTGTGGGCGCCCTCACGGTTGCGTGAAATTACGCTCGCAACCAACCCGCCTCGCGCATGTTACGGAAAAGCCACAACCAGACCGCGCATGCCCCCTGTAGGCGTTGCCCGGAACGCGCCTGCTGCCGATACACCAAGCAGATTTCATGGCGATTGATCGCCTCATGGACTACCGGCCAGAACCTGTCGGGCAAAGCGCGCATTCTTGCAGGAGCAGACCCGGCAAACTTGTCCAGCGGGGCACATATTCAGTTGCCTTCCCCCCCTTGCCTCGCCAACAAAGGTCTTCATGAACGACCTTCTGACCATCGACGCTGCCGAGACCCTTATCGGAGAGGCCCTGAGGCCTTTTCCGACCGAGACCATCCCGCTCGGTCAGGCTGCCGGTCGCATCCTGCGTCAGAATGTCACCGCAGAGCGCGCCCTGCCGCCCTATGACCGGGTCATTCTCGATGGCATCGCCGTGGCCTGGTGTGACGGCCAGCGTGATTTCCGTCTTGTCGCCACGCAGCCAGCCGGTCGGCCGCCACTCGCCATGCCAGACGGAACCGGTCAGGCAATTGCTGTCATGACCGGGTCAGTGCTGCCATCAGGGGCCGACACGATCATTCCGCGAGAAGATTTCGACATTCAGGGCGATCTTGTTTCGCTACGCGCAGACGTCACGCCACGCAAAAACCAGCATGTCCATCCCAAAGGGGCGGATTGTGCGCAGGGTGCGGCCCTGCTTTCGCCCGGTCTGAGGCTGACACCACCCGAGATGGCTATTCTGGCCGCCAACGGCATCTCTCACCCCGAGGTCTCGGTTATTCCCTCTATTGCCATTATCTCGACTGGTGATGAGCTGGTCGCCTCCGATGCTCCCGTTCAGGACTGGCAGATCCGTCGCTCGAACGAATTTGCCATTGCCGCCTCGCTCTCACGCAAGGGCTTCACCCGTCAGGCCTTTGCCGTGCTGCCGGACGATCTGGCCCTGACGACCGACCACCTTGCGACGCTTCTGGAACAGCATGACGTGCTGGTTCTGAGCGGTGGAGTATCGATGGGGCAGTTCGATTTCGTGCCTCAGGCGCTCACGTCCCTCGGGGTAAGGAAAATCTTTCACAAGATAGCGCAACGCCCCGGCAAACCCTTCTGGTTCGGGCTCTCCGCCAAGGAGCAGCCGGTTTTCGCCTTGCCTGGCAATCCTGTTTCGGCATTGGCTTGTTGCAGCCGCCACGTTGTGCCAGCCCTTTTGCGCGCTCAAGGCCTCGTGCAGGAGGCCATTCCGGTGCGTCTTGGGGAGACCCTGTCTCCCCTTCCCTCCATGACCCGCCTTGTGCCGGTGCAGCTTGTGCATGGTGCCGATGGTGTTGCCACGGCCATACCTCATCCCATGCCGACCTCGGGCGATTTCAATCGTCTCGGCATGACACAGGGGCTCGTCACCCTTCCCCCCGGCACTGCCCCCCTGACGCCGAGTGCGAGCGTTCTTTTTCATGAATGGTGAGAGTTCAGCACCCGAACAGCCGAAAGACCTGCTGGCACGGCCATGGCACGATCTGCGCATTTCGGTCATGGATCGCTGCAATTTTCGCTGCCCTTATTGCATGCCGCAATCGGTGTTCCACGACGATTTCGCCTTTCTCGAACCGGCACAGCGTCTGGATTTCACGACAATAGAGCGTATCGCCCGCATTTCGGCGCGGCTTGGCGTCAGCAAGCTGCGCCTGACCGGTGGCGAGCCATTGCTGCGCCCCCGGCTCGACACGCTGGTCGCGCGGCTCGTCGCCCTGCCTGGTATCGACGATGTAGCCCTGACCACCAATGGCGTTCTGCTCGACCGCCATCTCGACGCGCTCTATCACGCCGGGCTCTCTCGCCTGACGATCAGTCTCGACAGTCTTGACCCTGCTGTTTTCAGCCACCTGAGCGGTGGTCGCGACGCGCTGGATACGGTGCTGAGCGCTATCGACAAAGCCGCCTCACGAGGCTTTCCCGGTGGCATCAAGATCAACACTGTCGTGCAGCGCGGCATCAACGAGCAGGATATCCTGCCCCTGGTGAGCCGGTTTCGCCACACGGGCATCACCCTTCGCTTCATTGAATTCATGGATGTCGGCACGCGCAATCACTGGTCCGAAAGCGCTGTCGTGCCCTCTGCGACCCTTCTGGAACGCATCGGGGCTGTCTATCCGCTCGAACCGCTCGAACCCCTCTATCGCGGCGAAGTGGCGCAACGTTACCGTCTTGCCGACGGCAGCGGCGAGATCGGTTTCATTTCCTCGGTCACGGCGCCGTTCTGCGGCGATTGTTCGCGGGCGCGTCTTTCTTCAGAGGGGCAGATCTATACCTGCCTCTTCGCAAAGACCGGGACCGATCTGCGCCCCGCCCTCGCTGACACCGATGATGCAGCGCTCGAAACGCTGCTCCGTCGCATCTGGCGAGGCCGCGCGGATCGTTATAGTGAAATACGCAATCCAGACCCGCAGCGTGCTTCAGGCGAGCGGATCGAAATGTATTATATCGGAGGCTGAGATGGTGTCGCTGACCCATGTGGATGAAACCGGACAACGCCCCCATATGGTCGAGATCGGCGATAAAAGTGTGACCCGCCGCGAGGCTCATGCCCGCGCGACGCTTCGCTTTCCGCTCGAAGTCGCCCAGTCCCTTGCCGAGTCAGGCTATATGACCAGCAAGGGCGCCGTCCTGACTGTGGCGCAGCTCGCGGGTATCATGGGCACCAAGGCGACGGCGCAGCTCATCCCGCTCTGCCACCCCCTCTCCCTCACTGGCTGCAAGGTAGAAATTGCCATCGAAGGATGCGATGCCCTCATCGATTGCCGCGTCAAATGCGAAGGCAAGACCGGCGTTGAAATGGAGGCCCTGACCGGTGCTACCGTGGCCGCACTCACGCTTTACGACATGTGCAAGGCGCTCAGCCATGACATGGTCATTCAGGACGTGCGCCTGATGGGCAAGACCGGTGGCAAGCGCGATTTCGGCACACCCTGACATGCCGCGCCTGACTCTCGAATATTTCGCCCTCCTGCGCGATGAAGCCGGTTGCCCGCAGGAAGAAATCGACACCAGCGCGACCAGTCTCGCCATGCTTTATGACGAACTGACGCATCGTCACGGCTTTACCCTCCCGGCGAAGCGTCTGCGTGTCGCCGTCAACGCGGCCTTTGCCAACTGGGATCATCGCCCGGCAGAAGGAGATCATGTCGTTTTCATCCCCCCGGTATCCGGCGGATGAGCACGTTCCTTCTGACCGACTCCCCGATCGACCCGAACGCCTACGCATCAGCCCTGCGCCGTGACGAAGCCGGGGGCTATTGCAGTTTCGAAGGCTGGGTGCGCAACAACAGCGACGGACAGGCCGTGCTCGGCCTCGATTACCAGGCCTATCTGCCCCTCGCTGAAGCCGAAGCGCTTGCCGTCCTTGCCGAGGCGGAAACGCGCTTCGACATTCTGGCCGCCTCCTGCATTCATCGCATCGGCACTCTGGCCATTGGAGACATGGCAGTCTGGATTGGTGTCTCAGCCCCGCATCGCGATGCGGCGTTTACTGCCTGCCGCTTTGTTATCGACGAGATCAAGCGACGCGTGCCGATCTGGAAACGCGAGCGCTATGCCGATGGGCATTCCGAATGGATTGCCTGCCATGAGGTAGCGGAAATTTCGTGAGAATGGGCAGGGGGCTCTGCCCCATACCCCGCCAAAGGGCCGTCGCCCCTTGGAAACCCTTAATTTGAGGTGAAAGAGAAGCGCCTCGCAGCGCTTCAGACCAGACGCCAGCCGACGATGAAGAGCACGGCAGCCAGAACGGTGCGTTGTACGCGTTCATTGACCTGACCGACGCAGAGACTGCCAAGAATGATGCCGGGGATGGAGCCGCAGAGCAGTGAGACCAGCATCGGGATCTTGACGGCACCCAGCCACCAGTGACCCATGCCTGCAATCAGCGTCAGCGGAACAGCATGGGCGATATCCGAACCGACAAGACGCGCCGTGCTGAGCGACGGATAAAGCAGGATCAGCACGGTCATGCCAATCGCCCCGGCCCCTACGGAAGAAAGCGTGACCATCACGCCCAGAACGGCGCCCAGAACAACGGTCAGGATAGCCGCGCTACGCGGCGACAATTCGCCTGCATGGCGATGAGACCAGGCCTGCAACTCCTTACGGAAAAAGACGCTGGGCGCGGTAATCAGCAGCGCCACGCCAAGTGCAGTCGACACCAGCTTTGTCGTGTCATGCGACGGGCTGCCATACCAGTGCAGAAACAGCAGAGCGATCAGCGTGGCAGGCAGGCTGCCAGCCAGCATGCGCAGCACGACGCGCCATTCGACCGCCCCGCGATGACCATGCACCAGGGTCCCGACCGATTTCGTGATTGCCGCATAGAGCAGATCGGTACCAACGGCGGCCTGGGGATGCACCTTGAACAGCAGGATAAGCAGAGGGGTCATCAGGGAGCCACCGCCGACTCCGGTCATACCGACCAGAAAGCCGACGCCGAGACCGGAGAGAACGAACAGCCAATTCAGATCGGCAAGCAGTGACATGTCGGAGCCTTGATGCGCTTCTTGGGGAACGAGGCGCGACTAGGCCATACTTCACGACATTAATCAACGCTCATAGTGGTTTGAATTTAATGAACGATCCACCATCGTTATTAATCCTATCCTGCCTTGCCATCTTCCAACGCGATGACGATAGTGGCGCTCCCTCATCGTATTGACCGGAAAGATCATGCTCGACATCCAGATCCAGGCACCGTTTCCCATCCTGCAAGGCAAGGGAGCCCCGGAATCGGAGCAGACACTCGTCCTGCTGACCGGGCCGGATTTCGATGTCGCCAACGGCCCGTTTGCCCATCTCGACGCCGCGACGGGCGGGGCGCTGCGTCGTGCCACCGCCATTTCGCGCTTCAAGGGGCAGCGCGACCAGAGCTGCGTGCTGCTGGCCCCCTGTGCTGCCTTTGCGCGGATCGTCCTGATCGGCTGCGGTCCGGCTGACGAGCTGGACATCCCGACCATGGAAGCGGCTGGCGGACAGGCGGCAAAAGCCGTGCGCGACACCACCCATGCCGATCTCGCCCTGGCCGGGCGTTGTGCCGACTTCGCCGCTCACGCTGCGTATGGAGCGGCTCTGGGGCGCTACAGCTTCGACCTGTATCATACTGACGAGCAAGAAAACGCACCGCAGCTGCAGCGCCTGCATATCGGGGTCGAAAACCCCGACAGCGTACGTGCCGAGTGGGAAAGCCTGCGTGCCGTGGCCCAGGGCGTGTTCCGGGCGCGTGACCTGGTCAGCGAGCCGCCCAATGTCCTGACCCCGCCCGAATTTGCCCGACGCATCGAGGGTCTTCGCGATCTGGGCGTTGAGGTCGAGATTCTCGATTCCGCCAAACTGGCAGAGCTGGGCTTTGGTGCATTGCTCGGCGTGGCGCAGGGCAGCGATCAGGAAGCCCGTGTGGCGATTATGCGCTATCGCGGCTCGGAAGAGGCACCGCTTGCCTTTATCGGCAAGGGCGTGACCTTCGATTCCGGCGGTATTTCCATCAAGCCTGCGGCTGGCATGGATGAAATGAAGACCGATATGGGCGGTGCTGCGGCCGTTGTCGGTGCGATGGAAGCCGTGGCCCGTCGCAAGGCAAAGACCCATGTGATCGGCGTGGTGGGACTTGTCGAGAACATGCTCTCTGGCAATGCCCAGCGCCCCGGCGACGTGGTGCGCAGCTATGCTGGCAAGACCATCGAAGTGCTGAATACCGATGCCGAAGGGCGCCTCGTTCTGGCCGATGTGCTGGCCTATGCCAAGGAGCGCTTCCAGCCCCGCCTGATGGTCGATCTGGCCACGCTGACAGGCGCCATCGTGGTGAGCCTCGGTCATATACGCGCCGGTCTTTTCAGCAATGACGATGCCCTCGCCAATGCACTTTTCGAGGCGGGCGAGCAGACGGGCGAAGCTGTCTGGCGCATGCCCATGGGCAAGGCCTATGACCGTCAGCTTCGTTCCGATATCGCCGATATGAAGAACATCACGGGCCGCCCTGGCAGTTCGATCACGGCGGCGCAGTTTTTGGCGCGCTTCGTGGGCGACACGCCGTGGGCCCATCTCGATATCGCTGGCGTTGCCTGGCGCTCAGATGCCGCACCGCAATGCCCGAAGGGCGCAACCGGCTTCGGCGTGCGTCTGCTCGACGCGCTGGTGCGCCATCACGAGCCGGAAACCGCAAACGCCTGATGAGCGAAATCGGCTTCTATCACCTGACCCGCACCACGCTGGAAGACGCCCTGCCCGCGCTCTTGGGTCGTACCCTCGATGCCGGGCAGCGCGCAGTCATTCGCTGTCGCGATGCGGCACAGGTCAAGCAGCTTGATGAAGCGCTCTGGAAGGCCAAAAACCCGCTCTGGCTTCCCCATGGCAGTCAGAGCATGGGGCATGGTCCTCGTCAGCCCATCTGGCTGACGAAGGGCGATGACGTGCCCAATGATGCCCGGTTTCTGTTTCTGCTGGATGGCGGTGTCGAACAGGGCCTGGAGCAGTTCGACCGTATCTTCACCCTGTTCGACGGTAATGATCCGCAGGCCGTCTCACGCGCCCGCACGCTTTGGAAACAGGTGAAACAGGCCGGGCACAGTCTGGCCTATTGGCAGCAGCAGGAACGCGGATGGCAGAAAGCCGGGTAAACCCTCGCCTCTGACACAGTATATCGCTTTTATCACAAAGCGATTATCCGAACGATCCGACTCTATACTGTTCCGTTTACTGATCATGCATCGGGACCGCAGCGCCGCCTGAAGGAAAGGCGCCGGTTCGCTTCAGGAAAGAGCGATCATGTCACTCAACGGAAAAGTCATCCTCGTTACCGGCGCTGCACAGGGTATCGGTCGCGGCATCGCCCTCCGTCTGGCGAAAGACGGTGCTGATATTGCTCTGGTCGATCTCAAGACGGACAAGCTGCACAGCGTGAAAAGCGAGATCGAGGCGCTGGGCCGCAAGGCCAGCGTTTTTGCCGCCGATGTGAGCGATCGTGACGCTGTCTATGGGGCAATTGACCACGCCGAAGCCGAGCTGGGCGGGTTTGATGTCATGATCAACAATGCCGGCATCGCGCAGGTCAATCCGATTGCCGATGTCATGCCAGAAGAGGTCGAGCGTATTCTGCGCATCAATATCCAGGGTGTGCTCTGGGGCATTCAGGCTGCCGCCGCCAAGTTCAAGGCACGCAATCAGAAGGGCAAGATCATCAACGCCTCCTCGATCGCAGGGCATGATGGATTTGCGATGCTTGGCGTCTATTCCGCCACGAAATTCGCGGTGCGCGCTCTCACCCAGTCAGCGGCCAGGGAATATGCGAGCGCGGGCATCACCGTAAACGCCTACTGCCCCGGTATCGTAGGCACGGATATGTGGGTCGAGATCGATGAGCGCTTTGCCGAGATGACCGGCTCGGAAAAAGGCGAAACCTACAAGAAATTCGTCGAGGGCATTGCGCTCGGTCGTGCCCAGACACCCGATGACGTGGCAGCACTCGTTGCCTTCCTGTCCGGGCCGGACTCCGACTACATCACAGGTCAGGCCATCCTGACCGATGGCGGTATCGTCTATCGCTGAGCCTTCACGGGAGGCTTTGAAAGAGGCCTTCCATCGGTTCGATCAGCATTCCGGCAGATTGACGGCAAGACCGCCCAGAGACGTTTCCTTGTAGCGGTGGTTCATGTCGCGTCCCGTCTCAGCCATGGTGCGGATGACCTGATCGAGCGAGACCATATGAGCACCATCGCCATTGAGTGCGAGCGAGGCGGCATTGATTGCCTTTACTGCCCCAAAGGCGTTGCGTTCGATGCAGGGTATCTGCACAAGCCCCGCCACAGGGTCACAGGTCATACCCAGATGATGCTCCATGCCTATTTCTGCAGCATCCTCGATCTGCTCGGGCGTGCCACCCAGTGCCGCCGCCAGCCCGGCCGCCGCCATGGATGAAGCGACGCCGACCTCGCCCTGACAACCCACTTCAGCCCCTGAAATCGACGCATTGAGCTTGAAAAGCCCCCCGATGGCGCCAGCGGTCAGCAGAAAATCGCGCATGCCCTGCTGCGCCGTGGCAGGCGGGAGAGGCGGGCAATAATCGCGGTAATAGCGCAGAACCGAAGGAATGATTCCGGCGGCACCATTGGTCGGCGCCGTGACCACGCGACCACCGGCAGCATTCTCCTCATTCACGGCAATAGCGAAAAGGCTGATCCAGTCCATGATACCATGGGCCGAGCGCGTATTGGCGCGCTCCCGCTCCCGAAGCTTTTCATGCAGGGCGCGCGCCCTGCGGCGCACTTTCAGACGCCCCGGCAAAATGCCGCTTTGCTCCATTCCGCGCGCAATACAGGCCATCATGACCGCGATGATCTCGTCGAGATAGGCAATAATCTCGTCTCTGGGGCGCAGGGCGCATTCATTCTCCATGACGAGGGCCGCAATACTCAGATCATGCAATCTCGCCTGATGCAGCAATTCGGCGCCACTGGTGAACGGGTAAGGCACGCTGGGCTGGGCATAACCTGCTGTTTCGGTCGCTTTCTCAGGAACGATGAAACCACCGCCCACCGAGCAGAAACGTGCCGTTTCAAGCGCCTCACCTTCAGCGTTCAGCGCCTCGAATTGCAGCGTATTCGGATGAACGGGAGGCACGCTCTGCTTGTCCAGAACCAGATCGTGAACCGGGTCGAAAGGCAGTACCTTGCCATCGAACACGATGTGTCTGTTCGACTCGACCTGCGCCACGATACCGTCTGCTGCATCCGGATCGACTGTCTGCGGCAATTCGCCGCACAGACCGAGAATTACCGCCTTGTCGGTCGCGTGACCCTGGGCTGTCCATGCCAGAGACCCGTAAAGCGTGACACGCAGACGCATGATGCTGTCGAAATCGGTGAGCGACGTCATGAAACGCTGCGCCGCCCGCATCGGCCCCACCGTATGGGATGATGACGGACCGATACCGATTTTGAAAAGATCGAACAGGCTGATCATGCGCGTCTCGTCGTCACACTCGGGCAGAACCGGAACGGTCGGCCTCTGCCATGGCAGAAAGATGAAAAACAGGTCTCAGAGGTCTGAAACGTTTCCACCTCGAAAGCAACTCTTCCGCCTCATCGCGCCGTGTCGGGACACTGTCAGGCGGCGCCTACCACCCCTCATGCACCGACCCAGCCACGGCGATTGCCTTCACAGCTTCGCACGAACTCTCGCAGGCCTGGCAGGGTATTTTCCGCTGTTCACCGCTGCTGCCCGACCAGGGGCGGCCAACGCCTTCCAATCTGGAACGACCGGTTAGGACCGGATTTTGCGACTACTCACATCCAGACCCCGAACCCTGAGAAACTGATTAAGCACAAAGGGCACGCGCTCAAACGCCCGGATTGGATATCCAGCTACCAGTTACTGGGCCCGGCTGCTTCTCAGAGCCGGGAGAGGCTCGAGATCGTGGCCACATCAACACAGAGGTGAGCGGCAATCATTTCGGGGGAGGATGCGGCGAGCCATTGGGAAAGCGAAAGGTCGTGATAGTGATCGGACCTGAATATCTGGAGCACCCTGAGCGGCACATTGCCGTCATTGCGGATGAAATACCCTTCTGCCTTCGGCACATGGCCGATCATCCCGGTGCAGACGCGCCTTTCCTGCCGGGCCTGACCGGCCGGAACACAGGTAACGACACCCGCCCCTTCAAGGCAGATCTGCCAGACAGATGTGTTGAGGTGCCAATGAAGGTCAGTGCAGCGACCGGGACTGATCTCGACGAGTGCCGCAGAAAGCGCATCGGGGTCAGCAAAGGCATCGGCTTCGAGAACACGTATGCTGCCCCAGAGAGTGGTCTCTGCGGTCTGGTCGAGCAAGGTATGATGGAACGGGCCAGGCGTGGGCCGCTGGTCGGCCCAGCACCAGTCGTCAGCTGAGACGTCAGACTCTGTTTCCCTGCCGCCGACAAACACGACGACACTCGCGTGCTCATTGTCGCGGCAATGCAACCACGCTGAAGCGGAAACTGGTACGCTCCACACGTCACCTTCGTGGAGCATGTCGTGATAAAGCGCCGCCCCCGTCTCGGAGCACATTTCGAGTCTGGCGCTGCCAGAAACAACCATACCCCAGCCCGTCGCGTCACAGCGCATGACAGCGCCTTCGGCACCCTGACCCAGATCGTGACGCCTGACCTCGACCTCACTGCACTCCCGGACGTTCTTTCGCTTCGGCCACATGCCCTCAGCGTCGGTCTCACCGAACCCTTGGGCGGCCCACAATCGGGCAGCCAGGCCAGAGGCGCGTTCGCGCCGCTTCATGAAGGCCGCTGACCTGCTTGTTTTCGTTCCGCCGAAAAGGCGCTGGAAAACGCGATGATCGAAAGACACCATTTTCAGCCTCCTTTTTGAAAGCAGAAGCCGCGCCTCAGGCTCTTGCCACCAGCCTAACGCCGCTCGGCCCTCGGGGGGGTACTTCTCACGTATTCGTGATTGTCGATTGGCTACCATTATCGAACGCCGAACCAGATCTGACGCTTCGGCCTGCAGATTGAAAAGGAAGTTTTCATGAAAACGGTTAGTTTTCGCGATGGCCACACCATTCCGGCACTCGGTATGGGGAGCTGGAATGTAGGGGACGCGACAGCGACGCGCGCCGAGGAGATCGCCAGTCTTCACGCAGGTCTCGACGCCGGTCTTAGCGTCGTCGATACAGCAGAAATGTATGGTAGCGGTCGCTCCGAACGCCTCGTCGGTGAGGCGATACGCGGCCGACGCGACGACGTCTTTCTGATCAGCAAGGTGCTGCCGTCGAATGCGAGTTACGAGAAAACCCTTCGCAGTTGCGAGGCCTCTCTCGACAGGCTGGGCACCGATCACCTCGATCTTTACCTGCTGCACTGGCGTGGTGGCGTACCGCTGGAGGAAACTGTCGAAGCTCTGACGCACCTGCAAAATCGGGGGATGATCCGACGCTGGGGTGTTTCCAATTTCGACACCGAGGACATGCAGGAACTGGATGAACTTGGCGCTGACTGCGCAGCAAATCAGATTCTCTACAACCTCGAGGCACGCGGCGTGGAATTCGATCTGCTGGCACGCGACAAGGCGGCAGGCATTGTTTCGATTGCCTATTCTCCTCTCGGCCAGGGCGGTACGTTGCTTGATGACCCTGTTCTGATCGATATCGCGAAAAGCCATGAAACGACGAAAGGGCCGGCGAGCCCGGCCCAGATCGCCCTGGCCTGGGTGCTTCGTCAGCCCAACCTGCTCGCTATTCCGAAGGCGGGCTCCCGTGTGCATATGCGCGAAAACATCGCAGCGCTTGATCTGGTTCTGAGCAAAGAGGATCAGACGCGCCTCGACGCGCATTTTGCGCCACCACGCAGCAAGACCCCGCTGGAAATGATCTGACAAGGGCCGAACGCCCCCTCCTGTAGCGAGGCTTGATCAGGTCCGGCTCTCGGCCTCTGGTTTGCGGCATTTCTTTCCGGCAAACGCGAATACTTCCGCGAGCCGAAATAAAATACCCGACAAGGTCAGGGCCCGGATGGCAAACAGAGATCTGCTTGCCAGTCGCGTCGGGAAAAATTCTCCTGTTTCCTGCCCCGCTAGGCAGCAGGGCTGCAAGACGCAGAAAAACGCATGAAATAAAGATCAAATTTATTCGGGATTGATTTTTATCAGAAGGGATAATTATATTTATTCTTAAATATATTTAGAAGAAACATAAATAGTTCCAGAACTCACAAATGGATTGTCCATGACTCAAGCCGAATTCGAGCGCTATCTTGCCGCTCACCCGCATCTGCTGACTCCCTTTGCACAGGAACGCCGGATCTGGATCTCGCATCTCCCGAGCGTCCAGATCAGGAGCTTCACCGATTATCTCGGCGAGGCCGTTGGGTGCTCTCTGGTGTGTACCCAGATGGAGCCTGAGCTCGAATTCGTCTTTTACGACCCGCAGGCGCCCGGCAACAGCGAAAACGAGCTGATCGAACTGGCCCATGAGCGCGCCGGAGACCTCGACCTCCAACGCCTGCCATTGGCGCTTTAAAAACCCAGCATCTATCCCGGCCTGAAAGCAGGGTGAGAGGAATTGGGTCGGGGCTGAAACTGCGGTAAGGAAAACCTGTCCGTTTACGCCAAGTCAGGATGCCTCCCTGTTTTCAGCCCTTCCCCTTGCCCTGCTGCTGAGCTGCCTCCTGCTGCGCCTCGCGACATCATGGCGTCGCGGACCGCTCATGCCCCTGCTGCGCGCGACTACCCTGGGCATTCAGGGCGCGGTGGGGTGCTGGGGCGCCCTGGCGAGCCATGAGGCTCGGCTTGGCCCTTTGACGCTCGACCCGCTCAGCGCGTGCTGGATCGTACTCTGGACCCTGTCGCTCGTCACACCCCGTCGATATCCGGGCCCGATAGGCGAGGCACTCGGCAGCATCGGCCTGCTCTGCCACAACGCGGCGCTGTCGCTCTTTTGCTTTCTGCCTTGTCTGGCCGAGGCCGCCCATAGGGCCGAGGCAGCACAGGACGGGCAAAGGTTGCGCGCCTGGCGGCTGGGCCTGCTGGCCCCTTCAGGATGCGCGCTCGCTATTCTTTCGGGTTTTCCTGCGCTTGTCTGCCTGGCCCCGGCAGCAGGCCTCGCCACCTTGCCTGCCTTTGCAGAGATGCCCCTCCTCTCCTACGCGCTTTTCGTACCACCGCTTCTGCAGACGCATGGTTTTTTCTGGCCGGTCAGTCTGGTGCTGCTGGGGGCGGGTCTCTGTCTTTGCCTGCGCATCGACAAGGCCTTAAATTACTGGCCCCTTCTGCTGCTCGGATTGACGCTCTGCGCAAGGGAAGGCGGGCTGGCCGACACGGCTCTGGCCGGCAGTGAGGCGATGATCCTTGCTCTGGCGCTGCAAGGGCTCGGCAACAGGGCTTTCCTGTTCCAGACACCGCTGCCGCCTCTGGCCGGATTCCTGCCTTTCTGGCTGGGGTTGCATGTGGTCAACGGGCTAAGCGGGCTCTCCCCCGCCTGGACCGCAGGAGCGGTCATGCTCAGCCTTCTGATCGGGGTGCTGATGGTGCGGGGCTGGCTGTCTTCGTGGCGTTCGCTGACCCGGGTTTCCACATTGCATCATGACGGATTGCCAACAGCACTCACCCTTGGCCTATGCCTCTCGATCTGCCCCGGTCTGCTGCTTGGGCTTTTGCATGTTTCCGCGCTCGATCTGGCTGGCGCCGGTCAGGATATCTGGCGTGCCTGGCCCATCTGGTCCGTTGCTGGAGGTGACGGCGCCTTCTGGTATCCGGCGTTCGTTTTCCTGATCCCGGCCCTGATCATTCCTGCCGTCATGACCCATCTGCCGTCAGTGGCGAATGCCCTGCCAGACTGGCCCTCGCCCGAAATCAGGCTACGCCTGCCTTGGGGCGTGCGGCGCGCGCTCGCACTCCTGCGCGCCCGCTGGCAGACGCTGCGCAATGGGTGGCGTCCTGTGACGCAGGGCGTTGCCTTCGACCGGGCGCCCGTGTTTCGCAAGACCGGCTCGGCTCTGGCACGTCAGACATTATCGCTCTGGCTGTTTCTGCTTGCCGCCGCTCTGGCCTGGCTTGGCTGGTCCGCATGATCGGATTATTCGCCCTCGCTCTGGCCACGACACTCGGCCAGATAGCCTGCCTGTCTGTAATTGCCCCGTTTCTGACCGATCTCGAGCACAGCTTGCAGGGCCTCGGTGCCGGGCGCAGCAGCATCGCCCCTGGATGGCGCTGGCGCCAGATACGCCGTGGCTGGGCGCAGCGCCGCGCTGTTCCTGCCCTTTCCTGGCTTGGCCTGTGCGCCGTTTTTCTTGCCATGACGGGCATTCCCTATGCCTCTGCGCGATCGCTGTTCGGCTTTCTCTCGGAACCGCTCGCCTGCGGGGTCCTGCTGATCCTGTCCTGCCTACCTGCCTGGATGCAGGCACTGCAGAAACCACCGACCCGGCTGATCGCCCTTCGCCTGCGCAGTTCCGTGGGCCAGCTTGGACGTGATCTGCTGTTTCTGGTGCCACTTCTCGCCCTGACCGGCACACTGATCACCATTGGTCTGCCCGGCGCCGGAACGCTCATTGGTCTGCTGCAGCAGCGGCTTTTGCAACCGGCCCCTACCCTGATCGGCGGGCTGGTGTTTGTCGCAGCCGCCCTGCTTCTGGTGCTGAACCGCCGCTTCCTGTCCGATAGCTGGCATGAGGAACTGATCGCATCAGCCGAGGGGCGCCATCGCGCTCTGCTGCGCTACAGCCATGATCTTTCTGCCTGTTGCTGGTATCTGCTGATCGCCGATCTTGTCTGGCCTGATTCGATTGCTGCAGGCACTCGTCCTCTCGGTACGCTGGTCGTGCTCTGGTGCGTCGCGGCTCCGGCCAAACTCGCCCTGGTGGTTGCCCTGGCCGCAGGCTGGCGCGCCTGTCGGCCACTCCCTGCGTCACGCCTCGCTCTCGTTCTGAGCGGCGCCGCGATCCTGCTCGTTCTTGCGGGGAGGCTGGCGGCGTGACGGTTCTTCTTGGCCTTGCCCTGCTGATCGCCCTTGGCGCGATCGGGCGTGACGCGCGCATCCTGCCCTTTCATGGCACATGCGCTGCCGCCTGCATGTCGGTCATTGGCCATGGCGCACCTGCCATGGCTGCGCTCATTCTGCTGCCCGTGCTCAACGGTGCCGGGTGGATTGTTCTGCGCACCCATATCGCCTGGCGGTCGGGGGATCTGCGCGAGCGACGCGCCACCCAGCAGGCGGCAGGCATTGCCCTGTGCGCCGCCATCGGGCTCGTGCTTCTCACCGCACTGGCCGCCACACCGGGTCTGCCTGTGCTGATCTGCATCGGTATCGTTCTTTCCGGCCTCTGCGCCGCTGCCCTGCCAGTGCCTTTGCTCCAACTGATCGGTTTGCTTTGCGGACTGAATGGGCTGCTGCTGCTCGGCGGCCACACCGAGAGCTGGCCCCTCATTCTGGGCACGGCACTGGTCTGGGTCGGCTTGCTGGCGCTGGGAGGCTGGCTGATGCCAAAACTCGCCTGGCTGCGCCTGGAGGGGCGGCATCATGGCTGAGACTTTGCACCAGATTGCCGTTTTTCTGGTTCCGACATGGCCGCTTCTGGCCGCCTGTCTTCTGGCGCTCATGCCCGAGGCACAGGCCACCCGTTCGGCACGTCATTTCACTCTTGCCGGGCTTGTGTTGACGGCCCTGCTCGATCCGCTTCTTCCCGGTCAGGATATTCTCGCCCGCTGGGCCTGTCTTCTGGCTGGCTGCGTGCCTTTTCTCTCCTGGCACGCACACGAAAAGCGCCTCGCTCTCTGCCTCAATCTTCTGGCGAGTTCTGCGATCATGCTGGCACTCAGCGTGCATACGCTGCTGCCCGTCACCTGCCTGACCGCCTTCACTGCGCTGATTCTCGCCCTGCGCGAAACCCTGGTTACGACGCGGGCGAGACAGGCCTGGGAGTCGATGCGCCTGCGGCTGGCAGGAGTGGTTCTGGCCCTGCTGGGCACAAGTCTGACGACCCTGACCCCGGACCCGGCCACATTGCGCCTCGGCGATCTGTTTCTCTCTGTCGGGCTGTGCCTCATGGCCGGTCTCGGCGCACCCATGACGACACAGGCTCATGCCGCCACAGAAGAGCGAGGTACTGCTCTGCTGGACATGCTCCTTTGCCTGAGTGTCGTGGCCTTGATGCTGCGTCTGCCTGAACGCGACATCACCCATATCGTGCTGGTTCTCGCCGGATTGGCCGGGCTCTGGCTGTGCGTCATGACCCGGCAGGACAATGCCCGCCCGATTGTGGCGCTGGCCATTCTTGCCGCCACCCTGCCCCACGGCGTCTTACCCGTCCTGCTGCTTCTGAGCAGCGGGCTGGCTCTGGCCGCCATTCCTGCCCTCGACCGATCAGCGCGTTTCTGGATACTGGGCAGTCTGCCCCCCTGGCCAGGCTTTACCGCAGGTTTCGGAATTGTGGGCGGGCTGGCGGCAACCGGCATGATCCCGGCCTTGCTGTGCCTTGCGGCTCTCGGCCTGCTGGCGAGCCGGGCGCGTCTGGACGTTATCCTTCCCTCACCGTGGCAGGACAGGATCGTGATCGGCGCCCTGCTGGCCCTTGGTCTCGCCTCGCCTTTTCTTCTGACCCTGCCTGACTCTGTCTGGGCCCTGCACTGGAGAGCCCCATGAGCATGGCGCAGCATATCAGGAGAGGCGAGCGCCTGGCGCCTTTCCACTACGCTCTGGACGAGCCGCAATGGCGCGCCATGATCGACGCCAGACCGGGCTGGTTCATTGCCCATTGGTGTGACGACAGCCGCGCCTATGCGCTGTTTCTCGATCAGGAAACACCGCTCATGGCCAGCACGCCGCTCATAGACGGGCGGTATTTCGCCCTTTCCGCATCGATCCCGGCAGCCTCCTGGCCAGAGCGCATTGCACAGGATCTCTGGGGCAGTCTGCCCCTGGGGGCTGCCGATACCGAGCCCGCGCTCGATCGCGGCGGCTGGGCGAGCGTCTGGCCGCTCTCGCAGCGCTCCGTTGCGTCAGATCATAGCCCTCCGGACCCCGGTTTCCGGGAGGCCGCGCATACCGACATGGCGCCTTTCGCATGGGGGAACAGGCAGATCACACCGGGGGCGGCGCATATCGGGCTGATGCAGCAGGTTCAGGGCCGCAAGCCTGAAGAGGCACTACGTCTGATCGGGCGCAGCGTCTCGGCAGGCTTCGTGGCGGCACCCCTGGCCTATTCCCGCGCCATCGAACAGGCGCTCGGGCTCGTGCCGTCAGACGCCGTACGCGATGCCCGGACGCTTCTGGCAGAAATTGAGCGTATCACCGTGCATTGTCGCGATATCGCACTGATGGCACGGCTGACAGGGTTTGCGCTGCTCGCCACCCATGCCGCCCTTGCCGAAGATCTCTGCGCCGCGCTTTGTGCCCAGCATGGTGCCTCACGACGCCTGATGGATGCGATCGCACCAGACGGCATCGCTGCCGGGATCGATATCTGCGCGCTTGCCCATGCCGTTCATGACGCATTGATGCCACGCCTGCCGGTCCTTGAGGGGCTACATGACCAGATGGCGGAAATCCTTGAAGGGCTCGGGGTCATTACGGCCTCAACGGCAGAGCGCTTCTGTCTCGGCGGGCTGATCGGTCGCGCCTCGGGACGCTCTTTCGACCTGCGCCAGCTTGAGGACGACATGCGCCATGTACCCGGACGCGCCGGATCGCGTCTTGCCGGAGACGGCTGGGCGCGTCAGTGCCTGCGTCTGGATGAGATACGCGATGCCTTGCGCCGCATCGAGCGTATTGCAACGCAATTCGGTGCGCCCCTGCCCATGCCCCCGCCCGTCCCGACAGGCTCTGGCGAGGGCATAGGCGCCGCCGAGGGGCCGCATGGCGATCTATGGTGCTGGGTGAGGCTGAAAGAGGCGCGTCTCGACAGCATCATGCTGCGCGATCCGGCGCTGGCAACGCTCTCTGTTCTACCATCTCTCATGCATGATCGCTGGGAGGACAGGCTTGTTCTCGCGTCTCTCGGTTTCGATCCCGGCGGGGCAGAGCAATAGCGCCGGAAGATCAGGCCTCGACGGGAATCTTGTCTTCTGCCGGCCCCGATACCTGTGCGACGGCAGAGGGGCTGGCGGGTTCTTTCGCCGGGCGCAACGAGCAGATGATGGCGCGCCAGAGCCTTGTCACGAACATTGCAAAACTGCTGAAAACCGTCGCGTAGCAGGCGCCCTTGAGCGACCATGTTGCCGTCAGACCGTAAAGTATCGGAAAATAGGCAAGGGTAATCCAGGTACGGTTGGCCATCAGGTAACCGATCTGCCCCATCACCGTCAGAAGCGGCTCAAGCGGAACGACGAGCAGGGTCAGCACCGCCGAAACCAGCATGATCGAGATGTAATAGGTCGTACCATGCAAATGGATATGCAGCATCAGCGCAAATATCCGCCCCCCGAAAAACGCCGAGACGAGCAAAAGCGCAACCGAGACGCCGCAGAGCATGGCAAAGATCTTCCATGTCAGGCGCTTGAGGCCACGCCAGTCCTGACGGTCACGCATCTTGACCAGTTCGGGATAGAGCACTGGAGACAGCATCTGCGCCGGGGTGACGATGCCATCGGCAATCTGACGGCAGATGCGAAACACCGCGGCCTCGGCAGAGCCGAGAAGCGAGCCGACGACCAGCGTGCTGATATGGCCTGAAACCGCACCGAGTGTCTGATTGATGCTGGTCGATCGCGTGAAGGCCCACATGCCCGGCACCTGCCACCGCCATTGCGTCAACACATCGCGCCACCGCAGACGCAGACCGATTTTCTGGCGCAGGGTGGTGAGGGCAAAGAACAGGAAGAGCCCGTAATCGAGCAACACCGCCCCTGCCCAGATCAGGACAAAGAAACCGAGATGCAGATGCAGGACGAGACCGAGCGCCGTTCCCGCCGTACGGAAAACAGCAGTCACCGTATCGCTGATCGGCACGAGATGAAACCGGTCGGTCAGACGCAGAACGCCGTTGCTCCAGCCAGTATACATGAAAGGGCTGATCAGGGCGTAGCCATAGGCGAGCGATGTGACCCAGGGAGTCCAATGCGCAATATGGCTATACAGGGTGACGCTGATGACCCCGATCGACACGGCAACAACCGCCGAGAGCAGGTCGAGCCTGATGCAGAAGCCCAGAATCTGGCGCAGCAGGTCAAGATCGCGTCTGGCATAGGGCTCATTGCCGAAGCGGATAAGCGTCTGCCATGACTGCATGCGCGAAAAGGTCGAGGCCATGATGCCCAGAGAATGGATCAGGATCAGCAGACCGAACTGCCCCAGCCCCAAAGCCCGGACCGCGAAAGCGATATAGGCAAAACTGCAAAGCGCTGTTGCGATACGCCCCAATGTCAGAAAGCTGACATTATGAACGATCCGTCTGGCGGCTGAGGGGTGTTTCGACATGCAGGGGTTTTGGACGCCCCGTTCTGAAATGGGAAGGGCAAAAAAACCTGACTGCTTTCCTGCCTGCCCGACCTTGCGCCTGCCCAGACGGGCGTTATCTCTGACTCACACGAGGGCATGTCCGGTCCTCTGACCGCCCTGTTCGGCCTGCACCCCCGAGGTATCATGCATCTTCCTCTCCGCCGCGCGCCTTTTCCGGCCTCCATGGCAGTCGAGGCGGACCCTGCCTCTTTCGCCACACCGCGCCTCGTCGCCCTGAATGAGCCCTTGGCAGAAACGCTCGGTTTTTCAGCCGAATGGCTCAAATCCCGCGAAGGCGTCGCGCTGCTGAGCGGTCAGGCGCGCATCGACGGGGTGCCTGCGGTGGCACAGGCTTATGCCGGTCATCAATTCGGCCAGTTCGTGCCGCAGCTCGGGGATGGGCGCGCCCATCTTCTTGGTATCGTAACTGACGATCAGGGCCAGGTTCGCGATATGCAGCTCAAGGGCTCGGGGCCGACTCCCTTTTCCCGGCGGGGGGATGGACTGGCGGCGCTTGGCCCGGTTCTGCGCGAATATCTGGTGAGCGAGGCCATGGCAGCGCTCGGTGTGCCCACCACGCGCGCGCTTGCAGCCGTCACGACCGGCGAGACGATCTGGCGTGACAAGCCGCAACCCGGCGCCATTCTGACGCGCATCGCCTCAAGCCATCTGCGCGTTGGCACATTCCAGTATTTCGCCGCGCGCGAGAACCGTGAGGCTCTGGCTTTCCTCTGCGATCTCGCCATAGACCGCCATGACCCAGCAGCCCGTGAAGCCGAAAATCCCGTTCGCGCGCTTTATGAGACGGTCGTCGCCAGACAGGCCCGGCTCGTCGCGGATTGGATGAGCGTCGGCTTCGTGCATGGCGTGATGAATACGGACAACATGGCGCTGTCAGGCGAGACCATCGATTATGGCCCCTGCGCCTTTCTCGATGTCTATCGTCACGACAAGGTATTCAGCTCCATCGATCGCAACGGACGCTATGCCTATGGCAATCAGCCGCGTCTGGCCGGGTGGAACCTCGCCCGTCTGGCCGAGACATTGCTGCCATTTTTCGACCCTGATGAAGAGCGTGCCCTCGCCTGGGCGCAGGACGCACTCGGTCGCTTCCAGAGCCTCTACGAACACGCCTGGCTGGCCCGGATGCGCTCCAAGCTGGGCCTGACCGTAGAAAGCATTCAGGATAGGGCGCTGATCGACGCCTTACTACAGTTGATGGAAAAAGAGGCACTGGACTGGACGCTCACCTTCCGTCGTCTCACCAGAAATGAACCTCTGACGGATGGCCCAGCTTCCGAAGCGCTTGAACGCTGGAAGACCGATTGGGAAGCACGACGCGCGTCCGAGCCTGCCTCGACAGAAGAGCAAAATGCCCTGATGCAGCGGAGCAACCCCGCCGTGATCGCCCGTAATCACCGCGTGGCCGAAGCCATCGCCGCTGCCGAAACAGGCGATTTTTCGGTTTTCGAAGCCCTTCTGCAATGTCTGCGCCACCCCTTTGAAAGCGATAACGCTTACGAAAAGCCTCCGTCACCGGAGCAGATCGTCCACGCGACTTTCTGTGGAACGTAAAGTCGGACCCATTCGAAGATTCCAGCATCAAACCCAGAGCTTTCCTGCCTGCACGATGAGGCAGGATCCGGGCGCTGGAAAGCAGACAGCAGAACTCAGAAAGCTTTGAACCGAGGCTTCTGCCTGGATACGACACTCCTTAGCGGAATAAGAGGACCGCGGCAGACTTTCCCGGGACGGTAAAAGAGGTTCCGGCACTCCAATCAGGATAACGCGTCCAGAAAAGAATCCAAGATGTCGAGTCGAAGAGAATTCTGCCCTGATCGCCTGCAAAGGAAGTCTCATGAGCCGCGTGCAGAAAACAGATAGGGGCATCTCTCTGGCTTTATCTGATGATGAAGCCCTTTTTCCATTCGAATAGCTCTCACGCAAATGGGAGAGAAATCAGTGGGGCGACGATCGTCTTTTCGCTGACCAGGCGGCGCGCTCGTTGCTTGTGGATATCGAAAACGGCCTGGCATCAGTGCGCGCCGCGCCCTTTTCTTCGGATTACGAGGAAGCGCTGTCAGCAGCCCATAGAGCCATCAATCGATGAGCTAGCGTCCCTGTTCTGGCGCTTGAGGACCTGTCTTTCGTGACTTGAAGCCGAGACTGTTCTCTGTCGATTTCTTTGTGAATTGTACCTTTCTCAAAAGACACGTCCCTGAAGAATAGCGGCATCCTCTGGAAACTCTGAGGAAAAGCACGTCGCTTGCCAAAAAACTTCACATTGCTTTGAACGCCCAGGCAGTCGCCAAAATCGCTTTGTTCCGTATGATGCGACATCGAAATGGAGCGCTCCAACGATGCCATCTATTCGTGAAAACTGGTGCTATCTTTACGGATTATCATCCTACTTCTTCCTTTTCCTCTGGTTTTCGCGAATAATTCCAGCATCGCCTCCACAGATGGCACGACCGGGGCTTGTCTGCTTATGGGTTGGCTCGCTCCTGGCCAGTTTCTTCTGTTGCTATCGTCCACGTTCGCTGCGACAGGGGGTGATACGCAGCCTATCGCTGGGAGGCTCGGCGTTATGGCTAGCGCAAGCCACTCTGCCGGGTGTGTCATCCGGACTGGCGGGTCGTACAGGCTGGCTGCGTGCGTTAGGTGTCAGCCTCGCTCTTGTCTGCGAAGGCGCAGCACTGATTGCGCTTTTACGTGTGCTCTTCGGTCGCGAATGCGACCCACGCCTCCTTGAAGATCAGGGCGTCCCACGATTTGTCGCACGCCTCATCGTGGCCGAGGCCCGTTTCTGGCGTCGTGTGCTGGAATTCCTGACTGGCCGCTGAGCCAGTTCGTTTTCGTCACCCTTGCAACAAGCCGAATCATGAACCCGAGATTTTTCCTTCCGGCCTTGCTGGTAGCTTCCCTCGCATTTGCGCCCACGCTCTCGCAAGCCGCAGAAGACACGGCGATACAGACGGCTGCACAGCCTTTCTCCGTAGTGGTTGAGGGCAGTGGGCCGGACGTCATTCTGATACCGGGCCTTGCCTCGCCGCGCTCCGTCTGGAGTGACCTCGCCACGAAGCTCAAGGCGCATTACCGGCTGCATCTGGTGCAGATTGCCGGATTTGCAGGGGAGCCCGTACAGAAAGAGGCTCCAGAGCAGGTCATGCAGCCGGTTGCGACAGCTCTGTCGCGCTATATCGAGACAGCGCATCTGCGTAAGCCAACGGTGATAGGACATTCGATAGGTGGCGAACTTGCTCTCATGGTAGCCAGTGAGACGCCTGATGAAGTCGGCGCCGTCATCGTCGTCGACGCGCTGCCATTCTATCCACTTGTTTTCAACCCAATGGCGACACGCGAGACGGCATTGCCGCATGCAACAGCACTAAGGCAGGCGCTGTTGCAGGAGACACCCGAAAGCCAGCGCAGAGCGAGCCAGCAACAGACGATCGCCAGCATGGTCAAGACCCCCTCGGCACGTCCCGCTCTGGTGGAGGCCGGGTTGAAATCCGACAGGAAAACGATTGCCAACGCCCTCTATGACGACATGACAACCGATCTGCGACCGGCACTTTCGAAAATCACGGCTCCCGTCACCGTCATCTATGCCTATGACCCTGTTTTCGGTGTCCCTGCCACCGCAATCGATAAGGTTTATCGCACGAGCTATACCGGGACAGCTCATGTGCACTTCACGCGTATCGATGACAGCTATCATTTCATTATGATTGACCAGCCGGAGAAATTCGGCCGTGCTGTAGAGGCTGCTCTCAGGCCCAGTCACTGAGGGGCAGCCGGGAGTGTCAGGTGAACCCGAAGCGCCTGCGCGCTTTGCGGATCTCCCTTCCGGCCTCGATCATGAGGCCATGAGGGGACAGAACGGTTTTCTTGATATCGAAAAGAGTGACATCTCCCACCGCCGAAAGCGTATGCATGCCTTCGGTGAAAGGGGCGAAGCGGGGCGCTATTGGCAAAGCCGGACCTGTATGGGTCACGACCCGCTCGGGGGTCAGGACATCGAACCAGAGCGGGCGCACGGCACCGCCATAGGTGTGAGCGCAATCCTGCACTGGCAGCATGAGCTTACCATCGATCTCGACCGGGGTTCCACCCGCCCGGGCGCTCGAAGGGTCGAGGCGGACCGGGTTCTGTCTGTGGCGGGTCCATGGGCCGCTGAGGGTTTCCGCATAGGCCAGATGAAGACGGCTCGGTGCCTTTTTGGCCGCCTCGACCGGGGTGTAGATCAACCACCACAGATTATCGCGAAAACAGAGCGTGGCATCGACCGCGATCTCGCCCCCCAGATCGATCTGACAGGCCGGAACCCACTGATCGGGAAAGCGCTCGGCGCGATAGAGGATCTGTGTGCCAGAACGATGCGCCTCGGGCAGCATCCAGAACGCACCTTCGGCCTCGATGATTTGCGGGTAGGACAGATGCCAGGGCTCACGCAGCACGATCTCGTTTCTGATCAGCCGCCATGCCCGGTCATAAACGAACAGCTCAATCTCGCCGATACGATTGCGATAGTCGTAGATCTCGAGAAAGACATGCAGCCTGTCCTCGTGCCAGACACCAAACGGGTCGGCACGAAACTGGAAGGCACGCGGCATATCAGGCAGGAAATGGCACGGAATCTGCGACCAGTCAGTATGACTCAACAGGCTGGCCAGAGGCGCCTCGAGAATGCCCGATCGCCAGATATCCTTGCGCAAGCTCATGATGCCCTCCCCCGTTCAAGACGGCGCAGGGATTACCATCTCCCCGCGCTTTCCAAAACAGGCCACGCGACAGGCTTCGCCCGGAATGATCGATGCTGCAGCGCCATTCAGCGCAGATCAATGCGGATTCGCCCTTTTGGAGAGGACGTATCGGTTCTGGCTTCGATCTGCACCTGATTGACCGGCGCGCCGGAAGCCACGATCTGGTCTGCTACAGCCTTGCCGTCCTGTTCGGAAAGCGTTTCCAGCGCCTTGACCTGCGCGGCGGGACTGCCTGCTTCAGGAGACAGAACAGAGACGACAAACATGATGGTCGGCCTGCGCGCGAGGGCAAGCTTAACGCTGCGATCGACAGCAGGCGCCCATTGCTCCTTTGGCGTTCCCGCGACGATCTGCAGAAAGGGCGCTGGCGGCGGCTTTGAGGGCGGCGCAGGCGGATAATGCGGCTTGGGGGGCTTGCCTGCATCGGGGTTGAACAGGCGCTGGTCAGGCGGCGTACAGGCCGCCAGCACCCCGGAAATCAGGCATAGGCTGATACCGGTCAGAAAGCGAAACTTCAGGAAACCACAATTTGTAGCATTCGTCATCGTCATGACCTTGAGAACTTGCAGGTAGAGCGGACACAAGCAAGAGAGCGGGAACAGAAAGACCAGTTTTCACGAAAATATCGGTAAGTTTTTTGAGCGCCCCCCCTCGTCTCGTCTTCCAAGGGTGCTATGGTTTCACCTCTTATAACGAAACCGCCTACTGGCCGGGAGACTACAATGGCTGTGAAAATCGCAATCAACGGTTTTGGACGTATCGGACGTCTGGTGCTGCGCGGTATCATCGAAAGCGGACGTACGGATGTTGTGCCGGTCGCCATCAACGACCTCGGCTCAGTTGAAGAAAACGCCCATCTGCTGGCTTATGACAGCGTTCATGGCCGTTTCCCGGGCACGGTACGCGTCGATGGCAACAACCTGATCATCGAAGCCAATGGCCGCACCTACGGGCCGATCCGCGTGTCTGCCGAGCGTGACCCCACCAAGGTGCCGTTCGAAGGCGTCGATGTCGCCATGGAATGCACCGGCCTGTTCACCAGCAAGGAGAAGGCTTCGGCTCTGATCACCGCTGGCGCACGCAAGGTTCTGATCTCTGCACCGGGCACCGATGTCGATGCCACCATCGTCTATGGCGTGAACAACGCGATGCTGACGAAGGACATGACGGTCATTTCCAACGCATCCTGCACCACCAACTGTCTGGCGCCTGTCGCCAAGGTGCTGGACGAGGCCTTCGGCATCGATTGCGGCTACATGGTCACGATCCACTCCTATACGGGTGACCAGCGCACGGTCGACACGCATCACCGCGACCCGCGCCGCGCCCGCGCTGCTGCGCTGAACATGATCCCGACCTCGACGGGCGCGGCCAAGGCCATCGGTCTGGTTCTGCCGCACCTCAAGGGCCGTCTGGATGGCACCTCCATCCGCGTGCCGACGCCGAATGTCTCGGTCGTTTCGCTCGACTTCATCCCGGCTCGCGCTCCCGCCTCGGCCCAGGCTGTCAATGACGCCCTGCGCGCTGCTGCTGCAGGCGAACTGAAGGGCGTGCTTGACTACAACGAAGCGCCGCTGGTCAGCACCGATTTCAACCATTCCTATACGTCGTCCACCTTCGATGCCACCCAGACGGCGGTCATCAATGGCGGCAAGCTGGTGCGCGTCTGCGCCTGGTACGACAATGAATGGGGCTTCTCGAACCGCATGTCCGACACGGCAGCCCTGTTCGGCAGCCTCTAAGAAAACCAAGAACGGGAGAAAAGAGCATGGCCAGCTTCCATACGCTCGACGACCTGTCTCCTGAGGGTAAGCGCGTTCTTCTGCGCGCTGACCTCAATGTGCCGGTTCGTGATGGCGCCATCACGGACACGACGCGTATCGATCGCGTCATCCCCACGATCTGCGAACTCGCCGACAAGGGCGCACGCGTGATCATTCTGAGCCATTTCGACCGCCCCAAGGGTCAGGTCGTGCCAAGTATGTCGCTCGCCCCTGTCGCCGAAATGCTGGAATCGAAAATCCAGCATAAGGTCTATTTCGTCTCCGACTGCGTCGGCCCCAATGCGGAAGAGGCGGTCGCCAAACTCAAGGACGGCGAGATCTGCGTCCTTGAAAATACGCGCTTTCACGCTGGTGAAGAGAAGAACGACCCGGCTTTCACCGACATGCTCGCCAAACTTGGCGACGTCTATGTGAATGACGCCTTCTCTGCCGCCCATCGTGCCCATGCCTCGACCGAAGGCCTGGCCCATCATCTGCCTGCCTTTGCCGGCCGTCTGATGGAAGCCGAACTAAACGCGCTGACAGCCGCTCTCGAACTGCCGGAACGCCCGGTCGGTGCACTGATCGGTGGCGCGAAGATCTCGACCAAGCTCGATCTCATCGGCAACGTGCTGGGCAAGGTTGACGTGCTGTTCATCGGCGGCGCCATGGCCAACACCTTCCTGGCCGCCCAGGGCGTTTCTGTCGGCAAGTCGCTGCAGGAAGCCGACATGCACGAGACGGCGCGCAAGATTCTCGCCCAAGCCAATGACGGCAAGTGCGAAATCATCCTGCCCGTCGATGCGGTGATCGCGCGCGAGTTCCGTGAAGGTGCCCCTTCGGAAGTCTGCGACATTCATCAGGTACCTGATGATGCCATGATTCTCGATGCCGGCCCGAAGACGGTCGCCCTGATCGAAGCCAAGCTCGAAGGGCTGAAAACCCTGGTCTGGAACGGCCCTCTGGGCGCCTTCGAGATCAAGCCCTTCGACAAGGCGACAGTTGCCGTTGCCCAGAAGGCCGCGGCCCTCACCGAAGCTGGCAAGCTCAAGACCATTGCTGGCGGTGGTGACACCGTCTCTGCCCTGCGTCACGCCGATGCTGCCGACAAGATGAGCTATGTCTCGACCGCAGGCGGCGCTTTCCTCGAATGGCTCGAAGGCAAGCTTCTGCCCGGGATCGCGGTCCTGACCGACGCCGCGCATAACGCCTTCCCGATCTGAGCTTATCAGACGGGCCGGTTGCATCACGTTTCGTATCTGCGTGATACAATCGGTTCGTCAGGGTTGCATTCCTTTTTCCCGAATGGATACAGTATTCGAAGCCGGCAGCAGTTCCGGTTCTTGCTGAAATTCCACTTGAACCGGAAAAAAGGAACGCTTCCTTGCGCGCCTGCCTTGTCCTTACTGTTCTTGCCAGTATTGGTCTGAATACTGCACAGGCTGCTGACAACAGCCCATCAACCCGTAATACAGCTATCCGGCACACCAGCCCGGCCAGCTCTGGGCTGAATACCGCCTCTTCCTTTTCCTTGGAGCCGGCTACTGCCGAGGAACCCCTTATCCGTCAGGCCTCTCTGACAGTGAAAGCCCCCATTGCTGCAAGCAAGGACGGTTTCAGTCAGGCACCTCTGCCAGATGACGAGCTGGAAGCCCCCTCTTCGCGCAACAGCGATGACGATGCGCGCCTGCGAGCTGATTTCTTCCAGCGCAACCACCATCAGGTCGGCGATGCGCTCGCTGGCGGTGCTGGAGCCAATGACCAGAGGCGTGGCCATGGGTCGATGGCAGCAGGTGTCGCCCTTGCCATCCCGATGAACTGATCCGTCGAAACGCTTTTTCAGAACCCCGCGATCAGATTGAAGTCGCAGAATACCCCTCGGCTCCCACGACTTGCTGCACGTCTGAGACGCCAGCCCGCATCGACTGTCACGTTGAGTGCCCTGTTGATCTTGCTGTTCAGATCAGCCCCTACGCTAGCCAGCGTCACAACGCGCGGGCCAATTCCGGCAGGGTGAACCTGCGAATTATCGCCCCAGTCCCAAAATGCTCCGGCTGTATTGCTGTCTTCAAGGGCACCGAACCCCATCGTCTTGCCCAGTGAAAAACCCGGCGTCGTGATTTCTTCGCTGAAGGTAAAGGCACGACTCCCGAAGGACGTATTGACGTAATAGCCCCTTACCGTGCCCATGCCTCCAATCATGAGCTGCTCGCTATAGAGCAGGTTATGGGTCGCACCCTGCCACGACAATTTGCTGTTTGCCTTGAACTTTCCCGGCAAGGAAAGCGCACGATTGAGCATCAGGCGGTCATAGACATAGTTCGGCTTGGCGTTAGGAAAGATCGTCTCATACCAGCCGCGTTTGTTATAGGCCGAGATACCCGGAGGGCCATAGACGATCTGGTTATTGATCTCGGTCTTGCCCCACGGGTCCTGCAGAGACCCGATAAAACCCAGCACAAACTGATTGGTCTCGGCATTGGCCAGAATGAGCGGCACCGCAGCGCTGAACTGATCCGAGATGGTCGATTTCCAGTCGAACCCGGCCTGCACGGTACCATCAAGCCCGAATTGCGCCCCCAATGCCCAGTGCGGCAGCATATGCAGCCAGCGCAGCGAGGCCTGACCCGACACGCCTTTATTGGTGAGGGGCTGATCGGCGACAGGATAGGAGACCGAATAATTGCCGTAGATCAGCAACGCATCACGTGACGTCAGGGGTATTTCCCAACTGGCATTATGCCCGGTGAAGCGCCCTGAAACGCTGCGCTGCAACTGATAGGTAAGGATATGCCCCAGATTGAAGCCATTGCCCCATGATATGCCAAGATCCCAGTTGAGACGCCCCAGTGTCGGATCGAGCTGGTTGTTATAGGCGCCATAAACATAGAGAGGCAGGCGATCGGCCACTTTCAGATCGACATCGGTAAGACCAGACGTCTGACCGGGGCGATAGACCATATCAACGGTCCGAAACGGGTTGGTGTTGAGCCAGCTCAGATCGGTTTGCAGCGAGTCGAGCGACAATGTCTGCCCCGGCGCCAGACCGCTCTGGTTGCGGATGGTGCGCGCCGAAAACCAGCGATTGCCCACGACATGAATCGTCCCCACCCGATATTCCATCACGTCCAGATGCAACACACCCTGGTGCACGCGCTGGGGCGGCACGCTGACCGTCACAAAGGCGTGGGCTTTCATGCGGTAATAGCCGACCACCCGATCGACCAGTATCTGCATCTCACCAAAACTCAGGGCATGGCCGATAAACGGCATGATGATCCGGGTAAAAGCGGGGTCGGCAAGCAGAGGAAGCCCTTCTGTGCTCAGCGCGCGTAACTCCGTCTGGCTCGCGATCGTGCCCGCAGGTTGAAACACGACAGCGCGCAAAAGCGGCAGCACCTGCGCTGTCGATTTCAGGGCTTTGGGCGCCAGTCCGGGTGTTTTCACCGCCGGCGCAGCCCGATCGGGTAGCGCCGCCATACCGCTGCCAGCGCCGGGTTTGATGAGTGATTGCGCCGTCGCACAGAGGGGCCAGAACGCCAGAGCAAGGCAAAAGAGAAAACGTTTCATCGCGCTTTGCTGCCGCCATCTGGGGCGCGCGAGGTCAGGCCTGGCTCGGCATGGTCAGGCTGTCCGACCGTCAGTTCGATATCCCCATCCTTCAGCAGCGTGACCCGATTGGCTTCTCGCATTCCATCGCGATTGCCTGCCAGTGCGAAGGCATTGCCACCGGCAGAGGCCAGTGTCGCAGCCGCGTCATGGATCATGGCACGCTTGTCGGTTCCGCTGACGCGGCAGGGAACAGGCAGCACATAAACGCCTGAAGGCCCGAAAGACGCATTCATCGTGGCCGCAGGGCGCAGGACGGGTGAGGCCCCTGCCCCGGCTGCGCCAGCAGGGCGCTGGTCACTCACACCGATCATGACCGTTTCGCTTTTGGTCGCCCCTGTTCCGGCACCCGCACTCCCGCTCAGCGCGGGTTCGGCAGGGGCACCGCCTGCGACAAACTGCCCTGTCGTCACGGTAGAAGGTGCCGGACACCCGCCTGAAACCGCGCGCCCGTCAGGGCCGATCACGACGGCTTGCGGGGTGACACGATAGACGCTGCCACCCAGCCCGAGGGCTTTTTTGACAGGAGACGGGCGATTGCCCACCACACTATCGAGCGTCGCATTAGCTGAAGCCGACGCACGCGCGCCCGGCGCAAAGCCACCAGCGGATTGCACACTCTGGGTTTGCTGGGCATGGCATGACAACGCCGCGAGAAAGGGCAGAGCGCTGACCAGCAGCAGGAAATAGCGGCCAGACGCAGCGAGGCGTGATTGCGAAAGACAGGTCATGATATCCCGAACGGAGAAACGCCGGACCGGCCTATCACTAAAGCGTGAATAACACACTTCATTCCTGCGTATCTTCCCACTTCATTGAGGGGACATGAGCTCAAATTTTACGCCACAGACAAAAAGGCCCCCTGCAAGAGGAGCCCTTCCGGATCGCTGACCTGCCGGAAAACGATCAGAGTCATGACATTCATTGCTCGCCTGACTAGGACGTCGACAAGGCCTCGGTACTGCGTCCGCTTGCGCTCGCACCTGACGTCATAAATGACCCAACCAGACTGAGGCGCTCATGAGAGCGCCTCAGGATTGAAAAATCTTCGCAATCAGAAGCTTACGCCAGCCTGCACAAAGGCATAGCGGCCGACGATAAGGCTGCCATACTGATAGATGTTGGTATTTGTCGCCGCATCCATCACAAAAGGAGGCTTCTTGTCGAACAGGTTGCTGACACCTGCTTCAAAGTTCCAGCGGTTCAGGCGATAGCCCAGCGTGATATCGTGGGTGAAGATACCAGGCGTCTTGTACTGGCCGGACGTCTTTGCCGTCAGATCTGTCACGCCATTATTCCACACCATGCCGCCGATATAGCGCATCATGTAAGTAAAGCTGAAATCGTCATGCTGCCAGGTTGCCTGCGCATAATCACTCACGCGCGGCTGACCGCTGCCGCCAGCATAGAACAGACGACCCGTATAGTTGTACCATTGGCCGTTGGGCACATTCTGCTGTAGATAGCTGACCAGCTGCTGCATGTTGTTGGAAACATTCAGCGAGTCATGTGCCGTCAGACGCATGTGATAGTCGAGGTCGAAATCGATACCACTTGTACGAATTCCACCGAGGTTCTGATAAAATGCATTGACCGAGGTCAGCTGCTGCGACGATGAGCGCGCTGCAATGGCACTGCAGTTGCTTGTATCTGCACCAGTATAGCACTGATCAAGAATATACTGTGTGCCCAGCGTGCCAATCGTATTGTTCAGCGAGTAATGCCAGTAGGTCACGGAAGCCGAAAGACCCGGCACCCAGCGCGGCGTTACGACTGTACCGATTGTGTAGGTACGACCGCTTTCGGGCTGCAACTTGGCGTTGCCACCAGAGATGGTCGGCACCTGTCCGGTGTTCTGCGGCACGAAACTTGCTGTGTTGATGCCTTCGCCAGCACAACGTGCCTGCACCGCAGCCGCTTGTGCGCCATAGCTCGACACAGCGCTGCAAGGATCATAGGCCGAGGGGTAGCCAAGGCTTTGACCACCGTAAAGCTCGTAAACGTTGGGCTGACGATAGGACGTACCCAGCGTTGCGCGGAAGCGGATATCGCGCACCGGAGCCCAGTTGATCGACACTTTCCAGTTCTTGGTGGAACCAAAGGTATTGTAATCGGACCAGCGGCCCTGGCCGTCGATTGTCAGATCCTTCGCGAGAAATGCGTTTTGAAGCAGAGGAATCTGCCCTTCGGCATAGACTTCATTCACGTTGAAGCCGCCGCCACTATAGCTTGAGGCATTGCCCGTCGAGTCACCGCTGACCACGATAGGATCAGGCTTGCTGCTCAGCTGTTCGCTGCGATGCTCCATACCGAAGGCAATACCGACCTTGCCACCGTGCTCGTAGGGCATCTTGACCAGCTCGCTGTTATTGATGCGCAGGTTGAAGTCGCGCAACTGGTATTCAGCGTGGTCGTGCTGGGTGAATTTTCCATAGGCCGCAGCCTCGGGAGAGAGTGGTGCCAGGGGGTTGGACAATACGCAGCCGGGCTGGCTGGTGCAGACCGTTGGGTCGTAAACAATTTTGCTGCTTGGGCTGGTGGGGTCAAGCTGACGCACACCGGTCATCTGCAAGAGATGACGATAATTCCCCATATTCTGTGTGTTGGCGGTCCAACGGCTCTGACCATAGGTCATGGACGCGTCATATTCCCAGCCGCGCCAGATCTTGCCCTTGGCTCCGCCAATAACGGTCCAGGTATCAGTAGCATAGTCCATCTTGCGCGGGCCAAGATCGTTCATGCGACGCGACATGACTGCATCCTTGCCCCAGATATTATAAGGGCTACCTGCAGGGATGGTCCACGAAGAGAGCAATGGAGACGGCTTGATACCACCCGATACCGGCGAAGCTGCCATTTGACGTGCCGTGGTCGTATGGCTGTAACGCACGTTGGCATACGGCTTGAAATGGCTGTCGACGTCGTAATGCGCATCACCGGACAGTGCCGAGTTCTGGTTATAATTCTGCACCATCGTATCTTTGGCAAAATTATAACGATCGGCGTTGCTGTAGCGATGGAACGTGCCATCACCATTGGAGACAAGGTTGGCGCCCGTTATCGGATTGGTCACACGGCCTGCTGGCACGATCGATGAGCCATAGACGGGCGTGCCGCTGACAGGGTTGGTCTGCTGCGGATTGGCCGCCCAGGCGCGGTCCTGACTCATGATGCCGCCGGACGTGTTGTACTGCCCGAACAAAGTTACGTTGCCTCGGCCGTGATCGAAGTTGAACCCCTTCATGGCCGAAAGCAGACCGGTCTTGGCGTCGCCGTACTGCGAAATACCGCCACGCATGGTGATGGTGGCCTTGGTCACATCATGACGCAGCTTGATATTGATCACGCCGGACACAGCATCTGCGCCATAAAGCTCCGAACCGCCATCCTTGAGCATTTCGACGCTGGCGATTTCCTCAATGGGGATCGTATTCAGATCGACGCAGGACGTGGCCGCGTTGATCGCTGTGCGCTTCCCGTCAATCAGGATCAAAACCCGCTTGGAACCGAAATTGCGGATATCGGTGCAGCTTACACCGCCGCCGCCGTTGGTCTGCTGATTGGGCGTGCCAGACGAACCGACGGAAGGCAGGCGCTGCAGGTAATCCCCAAGCGAAGTCGCCGAAGTCTGCTGGATCTGTTTTGCAGTAATGACCTGAACCGGATTGGCCGAACTGTTGTTCGAACTACGCAGATACGAGCCGGTAACCATGATCGTCTCGGCTTTGGCTGCAGCCGGTTTGGTCTTGACCAGCGTCTTCTTCTTGGTCGCTGTCGCATCAACCGGAACGGTTGCTGCCATAGCTGCGGAAGTCGAAAGCCCGGCTATTGCCGTAAATGTCAAAAGAAAAGATCTGCGCAGGCTCAACGCCATAGGTCACACGCTCCATACGTAACGACAATCAATCGAAACGTAACGCTGGCATAACGAGCGTTAGAGAAGTGCGACGAAATATGTCTAGAATGTATCGAACTTTAAAAATATTTTGAAACAACGCATTTTCGTTAATTTATCGATATTGATCCGCTTTCGCGACGTTTTCTCGTTGCGAAAAAGACACGATTCCTGACTTCAGTAACAATAATAATACGCCGTTCATAGGGCTCTCGACCGCCTCGGCGGTCGTGGAACACCCCCGACCTCCGGATACATCAAAGGCGTCAGAAACCGATTCTGACGCCTTTTGAATCCTCTGTACGAGCAAGGTTATCTGGCGGATTTCCGCAGGTTAGTCTGACGAATCCTCGACCAGATGACTGGTCAGATCAGCCCCTGAACCGCCCACCAGCCCACGGGCATAGTCCTGCGCCGAGAACGGCCGCAGATCCTCGACCTGCTCGCCAACGCCAACCAGATGCACCGGCAGCTTGAAGGCATCAGCGAGGGCCACCACAATGCCACCACGGGCCGAGCCATCGAGCTTTGTTACAATGAGCCCTGTTACATTGACGAGTTCGCGGAAGACACGCACCTGCTCCATGGCGTTCTGCCCTGTGGTGGCATCGAGCACCAGCAGGACCGAATGGGGTGCCGTCTCGTCGAATTTCTTCATCACACGGATGATCTTGGCGAGCTCTTCCATGAGAGCGCCCTTGTTGTGCAGGCGTCCCGCCGTATCGACGAAAAGCAAGTCTGTGCCAGCCTCGCGAGCCTGCTTGATGCCCTCATAGGCAAGCCCTGCCGCATCGCCGCCCGGCTTGCCAGCGATAACAGGTGCGCCCGTACGCTCACCCCAGACCTGCAATTGCTCGACAGCCGCAGCACGGAAGGTGTCGCCCGCCACCATCATGACCGAGCGCCCCTGATCGCGGAACCACTTGGCCATCTTGCCGATTGTCGTAGTCTTGCCCACGCCATTGACGCCCACAACCAGCACGACATGCGGCTTGTGTTCGGTCTTGAGTTCGAAAGGCTGAGCCACGGGCTCGAGCACGCGGGCAATTTCGGTCGCCAGTGCTTCCTGGATTTCCTCGGTCGTGACATTGCGCCCGAAGCGCGAGTTACGAAACTCCTCGATCACGCGCCCTGCAACAGCGGGGCCCAGATCGGCAGCAATCAGCTCGTCTTCGAGTTCCTCCAGCGCCGTCTCGTCGAGATAGCGATGGGTAAGAGCCGCATTGAGCTTCTGCGTCGAACGCGTCAGCCCCTGTTTGAGACGTGAGAAAAATCCAGCCATGTCAGTTGATCTCTGCTACCAGCCCGGCTTCGTCAAGGGTATGGGCCCTCAGCGCAAGACGCGTGCCACGTTCGGCCCGCCCTTTTGAGAGGCGCACCGGCACGAAATGGGCCGAGTGCCCACGCTCTGCACCTTCCATCAGAACATCGAGATCACGCCCGACCATGCCCTGCCAGTAAGCAAGGCGATTGGCCTCTCCCGCCTCACGCAGGGCCGCAGCCCGCGCCTGACGCTGCGCGTTTGGAACGCTCGGCATGCGCGCGGCTGGCGTACCAGGGCGTTCACTATAGGGAAAGACATGCAGGTAAGGCAGTTTGTAACGCGTGACGAAATCGAGCGTCTCCTGCGCCTGCGCCTCGGTCTCGGTAGGGAAACCGGCAATCAGATCGGCCCCGATCGCGATATCAGGGCGCAACACCCGGGCTTTTTCGATCAGAGCGGCCGCATCGCGTACAGAATGCCGCCGCTTCATGCGCTTGAGCACCATGTCACTTGCTGCCTGCAGCGACAGATGCAGATGAGGCAGAAAGCGCGGCTCTTCAGCCAGAAGGAACCACAGATCACGATCGACGGAAGCCGGATCGAGAGAGGACAGGCGCAGGCGTGGCAGATCGGGTACGGCCTCAAGCACAGCGCGACAAAGCGTGCCCAGTGCGGGTGTGCCATCAAGGTCGCGCCCCCACGAAGCGATATCCACCCCTGTCAGGACGATCTCATGATGTCCTGCCGCGACGAGCTGGCGCGCACGAGCGATAACATCCGCAACCGGCACCGAGCGCGACGCCCCGCGCCCATAGGGAATAATGCAGAAAGTGCAGCGATGATCGCAGCCCTGCTGCACCTGAAGCAGGGCCCGCACATGGCCACCGGTCTCGGCAACGGGCGATGCCGGCGCAGGCGGGGCCGAGAGAATATCGGCAACCCTGCTTTCCTGTTTGAGGGCGTGCTCCGACCAGCTGGCCGCATCGAGCTTTTCGGCATTGCCCATTACCTGAGCCACACCCGGCAGGCTGCGCCAGTTCTGCGGCGCAATCTGGGCAGCGCAGCCTGTCACGACGATACGACGCGAGGGGTCTTCACGATGCGCGCGTCTGATAGCCTGACGCGCCTGGCGCTCCGCACTTGTCGTGACGGCGCAGGTATTGACCACCACTACATCGTCCAGATGTCCGGTCAGGGCCTGCATGCGTTCGCTTTCATGCAGGTTGAGACGACAGCCGAAGGTCAGAAGCTCCGCACCGCTCATACGGGGAACTGGCCTTCGAAAACATGGGTGGCGGGGCCGATCATCAGCACATGATCATCTGCCTCCCGCCAATGGATATGCAGGCTGCCGCCATCCATGGTCACCTTGCACTGCCGGTCGAGCAAACCGCGACGCACGCCATTGACGACTGCCGCACAGGCCCCGGACCCGCAGGCGAGGGTCAGCCCGGCGCCACGTTCCCAGACGCGTAGTGTGATAGCATTACGCGACAGGATATCGACACAACCGATATTGGCCCGCTCGGGAAAAAGCGGATCACGCTCAAGGGCGGCGCCATCGCGCCCGGCGCGCTCCACACCGTCGAAGAACGTCGCATGGGGGTTGCCCATGGAACAGGCCGCCGGGCCGCCGGGCAGAGGCAGCTCGAGTGTTTCCATCTCCCGTGCCAGCGGCACATTCTGCCAGTCGAGCACGGGGCGCCCCATATCGACACCGATCTCGCCCTCTGCCGTCACGAAACTCGGCAGCAGACCGGCACGGGTCTGAAGCACCGGTGCGCCACCGACCAGGGCTGCCACACAGCGTGAGGCATTGCCGCAGGCGCCGGCCTCGGACCCGTCAGGATTGAAAAACCGCACCTTCACATCGGCGCCCTCGAGATCGGGGGGATCGAGCAACACGAGCTGATCGCAGCCAACGCCAAAGCGCCTGTCACAGATCTGCGACATAGTATGTAATGTTGCCTCGAAAGGCCCGTGGCGCCTGTCGATGATGACGAAGTCATTACCGAGGCCCTGCATCTTATGGAACCGGATCATCATGCCCGTTGTTATAGAGGGTCCGCGCCTCTGCGGCACGGGAAACCTCCGGTTTTCTCCCGTAAAATTTCATGCCGATGCGTCTATCGAGAAGACGCAGGAATTCGAGATCCATGTTCATTGCGCCCTATGACACCCCCGCCGCTTCACGCCATCTGCGTCTGATCTGGTCGTGTCTGGGTATGGGTCGAGAGGAAATCGAAGCCTGCCTGTCACAGATCCCGCCCGGGTCGAACCTGCTCATCGATCAGGCTGACCTCGACTGGCTGCGCCTTGGTGCCACGCGTCACAACCTTCTGTGCAGGAGCGATGCCGGGATCGAGCGCCTGCGCCCCGATGGCAGTGTCGCCGAGACCATGGCGCTTTACGAACATTGCCTTCCGTCGCAGATCGCCGATCATCCGCCCCGTTCCGTTGTCGCTCTCGATATTGTTCTCAGCGAAAACACGGAAGAAGCCTGGGACGACGCAGAAACACTGATCGCAGAAGGACTGCCATCGCAGATTGCCGCCTCGGCCCTGATCGGCACACCCCAGGAAATCGCGCTTCGCCTGAATGATTACCGCAAGCTTGGCCTGTACGACGTCATCCTGACCGCCCCCAGCCACCGGGCGCCTTACCGGAATGTAAGCGAGATTCTGCTGCCGCTTCTGCGTCAGCAGGCCATTCCGGCGGATACTCATGCCCGCGTTGCCGGCATTTCCAACGGGCCTTTCGAGTGGCACGGGGCTGCGCTCTGATCCTCGCCTGACTTGACGACGAGGCGAGGCGGTTGCATCCCTCCCTCACCCCTCGTTGAGACGGACAGGACACCATCAATGGCTGAAACTCCTTCGGGGCTGCATTCTGCGGCCTTTACCCGCGCCAATAGCGACCCCGATCGTCTGTTCTACGCTGGCAGAAGCGACTCGAGCCAGATGGATGTCGGTGCCCGCACAGCCGTGACCGCGCTTTACCAGACCACGCTGCCTGCCTCCGGGCTCATTCTCGACCTCATGGCGGGTGCACTCAGCCATATTCCGCCGGAAGCCAGCCATGAATCCGTGATCGGTCTTGACGTGAACAAGGCCGCTCTCGACAGCAATACGGCGCTGACACAACGTATCGAGCAGGATCTGAACGAAACGCCGCAGATCGACCTTCCCGATGACTCGCTCGATGCCATCTGCCTGTGCGACGGCTTTGCCTATCTCACCGATCCGCTGGCCGTGCTGGAGGAACTCAACCGCCTTCTTCGCCCCGGCGCGCCCATCATCATCACCTTCTCCGATAATTTCATTCCGCAGAAAGCGGTTGCACTCTGGCAGGCACTCGATGCCGCTGACCGCACGCGGCTGATCACGCTTCTGCTTGATCGCGCAGGCCTTGGCGATATCGACACCGGTGAGGTCGTACCGCCTGAGGATTTGACGGCATGGAACGACACGGTGCACGCCGTCATTGCCCGCAAGAAGCTGGCCGCCTGACCGCAAAAGGGACCTTTCGCAGCGCCTGACCCGTCTACTCTGCTGTGTCCGGGATCAACCGAGCGGGTGGCATCTCCACCCGCTCGCGTCGGAAACCGGTCAGCACTCAGCCTGATTGAAACCGCCAAGAGCGACGGGCATGACCTCACGAAGCAAAGCGACGGATTTGCTTAAACCCTCGACCGGGTCGAGAAGTGGATCTTCGTGTTCGATGGAAAGCCATCCATCATAACCAACCATGCGCAGTCGGTAGCAGAATTGCCGCCACCAGAGCGCATCATGGCCATAGCCGAGCGTGAGATATGACCAGGCCCGGTCGGCAGGGTGGCCCAGTGGTCCGTTTTCGAGATTTGAAGTTACGCCGCGCCGCGCCTCGTTGAACCCGGCATCCTTCGCATGAACATGAAAGATCGCCTCACCAAGCCCGTCGATTGCAGCGATCGGGTCTGCGCCCATCCAGAACATGTGCGATGGATCGAGATTGGCGCCGATCATCGGGCCAAGCGCCTCGCGCAGACGCAGAAAATTCGGAACGTTATAGGCCCATTGCCCCCCATGCAGCTCAAGCGCGAACTGCGTCACGCCGCATTGCGAAGCCATGGCGAGCAGCTTCTCCCAATACGGCAGAAGCCTCTCCCTGAACTGCCACTCCTTGGCGATCTGCCCCTCAGGCGGCCAGGAACTGATCACCCAGTTGGGCAGGCGATCACCCTCCTGTCCCTCGGGGAGGCCCGACATGGTGCAGATTCTGGTGATGCCCAGATCGCCAGCCAGTCTGACGGTCTCATGCAGCTCTTCACTCTGCCTGCGATCGACGGGATGCAGCGGATTGCCGTTCACATTGAGTGCAATGACCTCAAGCCCGCGGCTTTCGAAAGCATGAAGAAAATCCCGGCGGGCGGCAGGGCTCTGCCTGAGCCGGGACAGGTCGAGATGGGGCGCCCGTGACCAGCCCCCCGCATTGATTTCAACGCCCCCAACCCCAAGCGCGGCTGCCTGGTCGAGCATCTGGTCAAAAGAGAGAGTTCCGAGACTGTCAGAAACAAATCCGATCTTCATGACGCGGTCACCATTCCTGTGAAATCCGGCTGCCTCACGGGCAGCGCCGGAATTTATATTCTCAGGAAAACGTCGAATCGGAACGTTTATTCGTTATTTTTCTATCATATGGCTGTGATGATAGCGTTACGCCCAGCACATTTCAGCCTTGCTGGAGGCGCGCCTGTTGCAGGGCGTGACGGAAATGTCTGTCATCCAGCCAGGACTGATTGCTTGCCCATTCGTGCTGCACGACCATCAGGCTGCCCAGCGCTTCCGAATAAGCAGGATGTTCTGCGACATCGGCGGCACCAGCCTTGTCGCGAAGGGTCGCAATGGCCGTCTCGAGCCTTGCGGCAAAGGCTGCCTCTTCCATCGTCGGGCTGCGCAGGAGATGCGGCCCAAGCCCCTTGAAGAAGCTGGCCAGTATGGCCGACAAACCGGCGGGCAGGCCCGGACGCAAGGCGAAGCGGCGCAGAAACAGGAGATTGCGCCCCAATGTCATAACTGAAAGCAGTCCGTGGAGATTGAGCTCCATGAACGGTGTCAGACTGGCGCCCGCATAGCGGATAACCCTTTCCATGCCCTGCGTGATCAGGCCGATCCAGCGGTTTTCCGCTGGCAAGCGGCGCCCGGGGGCGCAGATTCGCTGCAAGCCATGCAGGGCACGCCGCCTGAGCAGAATGCAGACCTGATGAATATTGAAGGGCAGAATACAGCGGAAGACGAGCACCCCTGCCCCAAGCCCGAGAAGCAGGGCAATCGTGGAATTGAACCAGGTGAGTTCATCCATGCGGCTGTGATTATCGAGGCCGATCAACGCTGGCAGAAAGGTATTATAGGCGCCCGCAGCCGTAGCCGTTGCCGGATTGCGTGCGGCAAGCCCCCCGATGAACATCAGCGGCGCTATAGCCACAATCAGCGCCTCGAAGCCGGACCCGGTCGGAATCAGGAAGAATACAGGCAGGATCGACGCCAGAGCGGCCAGGCAGGCACCGTAAAAGAAGCGGTTGCTGACCAGAACCGTGTTGTCGGTCGTGGCAAACCGCCCGACAACCACTGCGACGAAGGAGATGAAGGAGGCCCCCTGCGGCCATGCCGTCACCTCCCAGACCAGGCCTGCCAGACAGATCGCCGTGGCCGAACGCATCGCATTATGAAAAGCCGCGTGGAAATGCATCACGCGGCGCAGCCTGAAACGCGATGGCGCAGTGGCCTCGGCCGGACGGGCCTGAAAATAGATCAGAAGCGTCTCGTATTCTTCCAGAATGAGACGCAACCCATGCAGGATGATCCGGTCGTCAGGGGCAAAACTGCCGCCCCCTTCAGGAGTAGTATCTGCCTGCCGATAGAGAGCATCATAGCGTAGCTGAAGGGCCGCCAGATCCTGCCTGAGAGCGACAACGCTATCCGCATTATCGAGACGCTGTGCGATCTCCTTGATGAACCCTGCCACCTCGTGCAGGGCAGAGCGGGCTTTTTCCGAAACGACGAGCGTTGTCGAAAGACGCGCCTGCATGCCCAGGCCACGCGAGACGATTTTCGAGAGAATGCCGATCGTGGCATAGGCGCAGGCTATCGCATGGTCGCTTCGCCCCACCTCGACCACCGTGAATTCGAGCTGCTCATTGAGCTTGAGCGTGCGACTGAACACCGCGCGGATGGCTTTTTCAGGCGGCGCAGCACCATCGAGCACGTCGCTGATCACAAGAGAAGCGGCACCGATACCCTCTGTCAGCCAGCCACGCATGGTGCGACGCGCCTTGACCGCGAGGGATGCGGAGAAGACGAGGCCCGCCACCATCTCGCAGACCACACCCAGAAAGATATAGGTGCCACGCGCCATGGCGATTTCGAACACATGGTCCGGGGCGCTGAGCGCACCCGTGGCGATGATGGCGCAGGTATAGGCCGCCAGAACGAAGGCATAGGCACGAAAATTCTGCAGAAGCGTCGCAAGCCCCGTGCAGATACCTGCCCAGAGAGCGAGCGCCGGGATGAACAGCCAGGGAGCCTGCGGAAAGGCCGAAACCAGCGCCACAGCGCCGATCATGCCGAGCAGCGTGCCGACCAGACGCCATCTTCCCTTGGAGAGGCTCTCGCCACGCGAGCCCTGTGCCGTGATCCAGACTGTCATGGCCGCCCATTGCGGCTCGCCCAGCTCCATCCAGAAGGCGATGCCCAGAGCAACAAGCGAGGCGATCGTGTTGCGCAGGGCAAACTCGAACGCATTCCCGCTGGGGGCGTAAAGCCATTTGAAAGGCCATGAGCGACCCCGCAGGCGCGCAAGCGCGTCGTTCTGACGGGCAAGGAAATCGGCGATCATGCCCGGCGTCTTACCCGAATTTTAGACTTGCCATGAAGGCAGTCGCTTCAAATCGCGCGCGCTTTCCCATATATTGGGTGAGTATCGGGTCACATCTCGAAGAGAAGCGTTTTCAGCCTCGCTGCCGTTTAATCCTAGATTTAAGCCCGCATATTCTCTATTGACCGCCTTCCTTACGCCGCGAGCCACGCTCGACACAGCGCAGTCCTGTAACGGCGTTCTCTCTTCGCAAGATCCTGATCGAGTCCGAACCGCATGCCTTTTCCCGATACCGTCCCGTCTCTCAGTCGCGCTCTGGCGGCACGCGGATATGAAACGCCGACCGCCGTGCAGGAAGCCGTACTGCAGCCGGGCCTCGAAACACGGGATCTGCTCGTTTCCGCCCAGACAGGATCCGGCAAGACAGTTGCTTTCGGACTTGCCTTTGCCCCTACCCTCATCCCCGAGGGCAGCGAGCGCCTTCCCCCCGCCAACAGCCCGATGGCTCTGGTCGTTGCGCCGACGCGCGAACTGGCCCTGCAGGTGCAGACCGAACTTCAGTGGCTTTATGCCGAGACTGGCGCGCGCATCGTCAGCTGCATTGGCGGCACGGATGCCCGTCGCGAGGCTCGCAACCTGTCGAATGGCGCCCATATCGTGGTCGGCACGCCGGGACGCCTGTGCGATCATCTGTCGCGCGGTGCCCTGAACCTGTCCGATCTGCGCGTGGTCGTGCTGGACGAAGCCGACGAAATGCTCGATCTGGGCTTCCGCGATGAGCTGGAGCAGCTTCTCGATGCCGCACCGGTCGAGCGCCGCACGCTGCTCTTCTCGGCGACCATCGCCAAGGAAATCGCCAATCTGGCGCGTCGTTTCCAGAAGAACGCCGAGCGGATCAACACCGTCTCGACCTCCAAGCAGCATGACGACATCACGTATAAATGCGTGCTGACAGCGCCAAATGACATCGGTCGCGGCGTCGTCAACGTTCTGCGTTATTACGAGAGCCCGACGGCCATGCTGTTCTGCAACACCCGCGCCATGGTCGCGCAGGTGCAGGCAGCGCTGGTCGAGCGCGGGTTTGCCTCGGTCGCGATCTCGGGCGAAATGGGCCAGAACGAGCGTTCGCGCGCGATCGAAGCCCTGCGCTCTGGCGTAGCCCGTGTGTGCGTGGCCACCGACGTGGCGGCACGCGGCATCGATATTCCGGCGCTGTCACTCGTCATTCACGCCAATATGCCCAGCGAGGCGGCAACCCTGCTGCACCGTTCGGGCCGCACGGGTCGTGCAGGCCGCAAGGGCACCTGCGTGATCATGGTGCCGCTGAGCCAGCGCCGCAAGGCAGAGCGTCTGCTCTCCTTCGCCAAGATCAGCAATGCGGAATGGGAAGGCGTGCCGTCGGCAGACGCGATTCTCGAGCAGGACGCAAAGCGTCTGATGGAAGACCAGACGCTCTTCGCGCCGTCTCAGGCCAATGAAGATGCGCTCGCTTCACAGCTTGCCGATGCCCATGACTCGCATCAGCTCGCAACCGCTCTGGTACGCCTCTACAAGAGCCGCCTGCCGAGCGTCGAGAATATCCGCCCCGTCAGCGTCGAGGCTCCCGCACGCGGTATGCGTGACGATCGCGCACCGCGTGAATTCACGGGCCGTGTCGACCGCATGGGTGGTGAGTGGTTCAGCCTGGCGATTGGCCGCACCGAGCGTGCCGATCCGAAATGGCTGGTGCCGCTGATCTGCCGTCTTGGCGGTGTGACCAAGAGCGAGATCGGTGCGATTCATATCGATACGGACCATACCCTGTTCGAAATCGCGCCCGACAGCGCCGAGCGTTTCCGCTCCTGCGTTGCCGGCGCCGATGCTGACGAAGCCAAGATCGAGCCGGCTTCGGCTCCGACCGGCCCGTCTGCCCCGCCGCGCGGCCCGCGCCGCCCGCGTGAGGGTGGATTCGCCCCTCGTGGCAAGGGCGGCTTCCGCGGTGGCGATCGTGGCGGCGACAGAGGCGGAGATCGCGGGGGCGACCGTGGCGGAGAGCGCGGTGGGGATCGCAGCGGCGATCGTCCGGCCTTCCGCAAGAGTAGCGGTGTCGGCAACGGCAAAGGATCCTCGCGCAAGCGCTACTGATTGACCCATGCGCCGTCGCCGAGAGGCGATGACGCATCTGAAAATGCCGGTACCGGGGCACTGCCCCTGAAACGCCCCGCTTTTGCGGGGCGTTTTTCGTTGCGAAAAGATATTCCAGAATATGCTTCGTTGTTGCGACTGAAAATCAACTTCGTTTATTGACTCTGTAGAAATAAAGAGAGTGATTCTCAACTTCGATACTGGAATTATTATCTTCGTTATTTATGTTGCGCTGCATTTTTTTCTATGCTTGAACAGCGTCACACAGCCTGTCACGGGCGGACTTGCGCCGTCACGTCGCAACAGGACAGAGATAAGGAGCATCCCATGCTGAAAGACCCGAAAGTCGTCGAGCATCTGAACATTCAGCTGACGAACGAACTGACCGCCATCAACCAGTATTTCCTCCATGCCCGCACCCTGAACCACTGGGGCGTGACCAAGCTGGGCAAGAAGGAATATGACGAGTCCATCGAAGAGATGCGTCATGCCGACTGGCTGATCGAGCGCATCCTGTATCTCGGCGGCCTGCCGAACGTGCAGCGCCTGAACCAGATCCTGATTGGCGAAAGCGTCGAGGAAATTCTGGCCTGCGATCTGAAGCTCGAAGAGAAGGCTCTGGCCGATCTGCGCGAAGGCATCGCCTATTGCGAAAGTGTGCGTGACTATGTGTCGCGTGACCTGCTGATCCGCATCCTCGCCAACGAGGAAGAGCATGAAGACTTCATCGATCGTCAGTTCGATCTGATCAAGCAGGTTGGTATCCAGCGCTACATCACGCTGAACTCCTCGCCTGCTCCCGAGCAGACGGCAGAGTAAGACCCTTCTATCGACACCATCCCAGCCCATGGCTCGGAGGGCGATAAAGGAGTGACGAAAAAACCCGGCAGCCTTGCGGCTCGCCGGGTTTTTTCATGTCTTTTTTCAGAGCTGCGCGCTCAGGCAAAGGCGGCGGAAGCGCCCCCCTGTTCGACCTGCTGGAACAGATGCGCGTTTTCCTTGCGCTCGCGCATGAGGCTGCGCAGCGCGCAAACCACACCGGGCACGCAATTGCCACACTGGGCCTTGCAGCCCTTGGATGCATAGACCTCGTTTGGCCGTGAGGCGCCCCGACGAACGGCGTCGGCGATATCATGATTGGTCAGGGCGTTACACGAACAGACGATCATCAGCCATTCCACTTCAGAACGGGCCGACCCTAACAGCGTTTGAGAACCAGTCGCAACTGAAAACTGCGAGTGATTTTCAAAAATAATATCAGCTCAGCAAGCGACCGATGACACGCGCCGTGTAATCCACAACCGGCACGATGCGCCCGTAATTGAGCCGTGTCGGGCCTATCACTCCGATTGCACCGACAATCCGGTTGTTCTCATTGCGGGCGGGCGCCACCACCATCGAGACACCGGACATGCCGAAAAACCCGCTCTCGGCGCCGATATAGATGCGCACCCCGTCAGAATCCTGCGCCAGTTGCAAAAGCCGCAGCATGGTCTCCTGCGCTTCAAGCCGCTCGAACAGCATCTGGATGGTCGTGAGTTTCTCGATTTCGGTAATATCTGTCAGGAGGTTTCCCTGACCGCGCAGATAGAGCGTACCGTGCTGCTCGTCCCACATGGCCAGACCGCTTTCGATCACGCTCGCAGCCAGAGAATCGAGATCGGAGCGATTCTGCTGAAGATTGGCCGCCACACGCTGGCGCAAGGCAGCCAGCGTGACATCGCCCAGCAGGGAGTTGAGATAATTACCGGCCTCGACCAGCGCCGAGGGCGGCAGACCGGGTGGCGTCTCGATAACGCGGTTTTCGACCTGCCCGTCTGCCGCAACGAGAATGACGAGCGCCTTGCCCGGGCCAAGCGCCACGAATTCGATGTGCTTGAGCGCGCCATCGCCTTTCGGCGCCAGAACGAGCCCTGCCGCAGCCGAGAGGCCGGAAAGCATCGATGATGCCTCGGCCAGCGTCTCCTGCATCGACCGCCCCTTCAGCGCAAGTCTGCCGGCAATCTGCGCGCGCTCCGTGTCATCCAGCGCACCGAACTGGAGCAGTCCATCGACAAATAGACGCACACCCTTTTCTGTCGGCAGACGCCCTGCCGACACATGGGGGCTGAACAAGAGACCGGCCTGGGTCAGTTCGGCCATGACATTGCGTATCGTGGCGGAAGAAAGAGAAGGCGTCAGTCTCTGGGCCAGAGTCTTGCTCGCCACCGGGTCACCCGTCTCCATGTAATGCTCGACGATTTCGCGCAGCACCTTGGCCGAACGGGCATCCATACCACCCGGCAGGCTTGAGAGATCGATCATGCCCAGCCCTTTCGCGTGACCTGCCCGGCTGAAAGGGCCATGGTCCTGTTACCGTTCCACCCGGATCTGGAGTCGTATTCGTGACCCGTATTGCCGCCTTATACATCCATCCAGTCAAAAGCCTGCATCGCATCGATGTTGCGGCGCTTGATCTGGAACCATGGGGACCAAGGGGTGACCGACGCTGGCTGGTGGTCTCGCCGGAAGGCAAATTCATGACGCAGCGCCAATATCCCGCCATGGCGCGCATCATCACGGCCCTAGAGGGCGAAAATCTTCATCTGTCAGGCGGTACGGCAGCGCCTCTCATGCTTGTGCCACCGGGGCCAGACGCGCCCCTTGCGCTTGTGAGCGTGTGGAAAGACCGTGACATCGAGGCACGTGATGCGGGCGATGCGGCAGCGGAATGGGTCAGCACCTTTCTCGAAACACCCTGTCGCCTCGTCTACATGGCGGCACCAGAGCGGGCGCGACCAGCCGAATTCGGCAGTGTCAGCTTTGCCGACGGCTTTCCGCTACTCGTGACCAATACGGCCTCTCTGACCGATCTCAATGAACGCCTCGACCAGCCCGTACCCATGGAGCGGTTCAGACCCAATATCGTGGTCGAGTCAGAGACGCCCTGGGCCGAAGACACATGGCGTATCCTGAAGATCGGCAGCGTTGAACTCGAACTGGTCAAGCCCTGCAGCCGCTGCATCGTCACGACCATCGATCAGGAGACAGGCACCATCCCCGTCGCGCGAGAACCACTCAGGACAATGACCGGGTTCCGTCACCAGCCGGGCGGGGTCATGTTCGGACAGAACGCCATCATCCGGCGGGGCGGTGCCATCAGGCTGGGCGATCGGATCGATTGCCTCGCCTGAGGCCGCAAGGACGTTTTTCGCCTTCAGCGCTTTTGTCAATCGAGACATGACGCGCTAAGGCTGCTCTCCGATAGCGTCAATACGACCGAAAGCAGAAAGAACATCATGTCCAGCACCCGTCCTTCCGGCCGCAAGGCCGATGAAAACCGCGTCGTCTCCATCGAGCCGGGCTTCGCCCGCCATGCTGAAGGCTCGGTGCTGATCCGCGTCGGCGGTACCGAAGTTCTCTGCGCCGCCTCGATCGAAAACCGCGTGCCGCCCTTCCTGCGTGGCCAGGGTCAGGGCTGGATCACCGCTGAATACGGCATGCTGCCCCGCGCCACCCACACGCGCGGCAACCGCGAGGCTGCCAAGGGCAAGCAGTCCGGCCGCACCCAGGAAATCCAGCGTCTGATCGGTCGCGCCCTGCGCGCCTGCGTCGATCTGCGCGCCCTTGGTGAAATGACCATCACGCTCGACTGCGACGTGCTCAATGCCGATGGCGGCACGCGCTGCGCTGCCATTACCGGCGCCTGGGTTGCACTCGCCATCGCGCTCGACAAGCAGATCAAGGCTGGCACGCTCAAGCGCTCGCCGCTGCGCGCGCAGGTCGCTGCCGTTTCCTGCGGCCTGACCGAGGCTGGCCCGGTGCTCGATCTCGATTATGTCGAAGACAGCTCGGCTCAGGCAGACACAAATTTCGTGCTGACCAGCGAAGGCGGCATTGTCGAGATTCAGGGCACGGCTGAAGACGCCCCCTTCAGCGAGGCCGAATTCAACGCTCTCATGGCGCTGGCCAAGACCGGCACGGCACGGCTGTTCGAAATCCAGCGTGCTGCGCTCGAGAGCGTCAAATGAGCAGCGAACGGCGCCTGAGCCGTGGCGAGCGCATCGTGCTCGCCAGCCATAACAAGGGCAAGCTGGTCGAATTTCGTGCGCTTCTGGCCGAGACCGGAATCGAGATTGTCTCGGCTGCCGAACTCGATCTGGCCGAGCCGGAAGAAACAGCAGACAGCTTTGAGGGCAATGCCGCCATCAAGGCTCTGGCAGCAGCCAGAGCCACCGGCCTGCCCGCGCTTTCGGATGATTCCGGCTTTTGTGTCTCGGCGCTAAATGGACGCCCCGGCATCTATTCAGCCCGCTGGGCCGGACCGGGTGGCGATATGATGGTCGCCATGCAGCGTGTGCATGACGAGATGGGCGATTCAGCAGACAAGAAGGCTGCTTTTGTCGCCGTTCTCTGCCTTGCCTGGCCGGATGGCACAACACGCTTCGCCGAAGGGCGCTGCGAAGGGACGATCTGCTGGCCGCCGAGAGGCGATCACGGTCATGGCTATGACCCGATGTTCGTGCCCAAAGGCGATTGCCGCAGTTTTGCCGAACTCTCATCCGATGAGAAGAATGCGACCAGTCATCGCGGTCGCGCGTTGACCCGGTTCCTGAAAACCTGCGTCAGCACTGACCCTGTTTGATACGCCTGGAGTTGCCGTCATGAAGACAAGCCCGTTTCTTTTCGCTGCCTGTGCGCTTGCTCCCTTCATGGCGAGCGCTCTCGCTGCACCGCTTTTCGACCCGACCGGTTTCGAACTGCGTGAAACACAGCCTTTCAGTATCTCGGTGCAACCGACCGCCACGCTCGCTTCGGCCCACAACCCGGCCTATCATCTGGTTCCGGGTGGCATCACGCTCAGCAGCGCGGCCCGCAAGCCGACAGCTTATCACGCCCGTCAGTCGCGAACGGAGCTCTCGGAAAGCCATCTCTGGCGTGTGCAGGATGCACCGGCCGCCTTCAGCACGGCGCTCCATATCGACCAGTTCCCGAAATCAGGTCAGATCGTTCTGGCCGAACTCGGCCCCGATAATGACAATGCCCCCCTGCTGAGGCTGGTGGTCGACGGAGATCGCGTGGTGCTGCGCGGCATGATCGACAATGCCCCCGCAAATGGGGTAGCAGTTGGCACGATTGACGCCACCCATCAGGCGCATATTGCCCTTCAGACACAGGCAGACGGACAGGTGACGACCCTCGTCAACGGAACGCAGAGCCAGTTGCATCTGACCCGTCAGGCGCTTTCCATCCCTGTCGTGTTCCGTACGGGCGCCCATGTCGTTGAGGATATCGGCACCACGCCGGACACCGTGACTGTTACGCTGACAGGACTGAGCGCCAGTCATGGTACGGTCGGATCAAGCCTTCGCACGTAAGATCACGACACCGAACGCTACGAAAACGATGGCCGTCAGGCGGTTGAAAGCCCGCCTGACCGGACGGCGGCTCAAAAACCGCGAAAGCGAGTGGCCACCGATACCGTAGACGGACAGCCAGAGCGTGTCCGAAAACAGATAGGTCACAAGCAGGATGCCGAATTGCGGCAGGACGGGCTTGTGATGATCGATGAATTGCGGAAAGAACGCCGCCGCAAACAGCAGCAGTTTTGGATTGCTGATGCCCACCAGAAAGCCGTTGCGATAAAGGCTCCAGGCACTTGCCCGGCTCTCGCTGCCACCGCCGCTGGTCGCATCAGTTGCATCGTCGCTTGAACGCCAGGCCTTGATCCCGAGATAGACGAGATAGGCTGCGCCTGCATAACGAATGACATCGAACAGACGCGGCATGGCGGCCAGCACCGCCCCGATACCGACCATCGACAGCACAAGAGCGAGAAACAGCGCCGAGATGCATCCGGCCATGGCAGCCGTGCTGCGTCTGAACCCGACCTGAACGCTGCGACTCAAGGCATGCATCATGTTCGGACCCGGCGTTGCCGAGATGAAGAAAACAGTGACCACGAAAAGCCACCAGGTCTGCATGGTCATGATCATTTCATCCGACAGAGACGCCAAGATATTGGCCCAGATCGCGAAACAAGGCCTTCACCCTGTCACATCCCCCTGCATCACGATTCGAGAACCGGCAAGGTCTATCACGGTTTTTTCAGCGCGTAGCGAGCGAGACACGCATCCGGCCAATCGGTCGAAGAGAGAGCAACAATTAACGAATTATTCTAATTTTTAACCAGATATTTGCAAAAAATTTTGGATTTCCATTAATAATCACTCATACAACATGCCGGTATCGAAATTTTTACCAGACCATTACTTGAGTGTTTTTCAAATAAAAAGCATTCTCTTGCACAGGGTCCAACCAAAGGCCCGCAGTGCAACAAGCAAGAAGGTCAAGACCATGCGTGAATTGAATATTGCCGAGATTGACTCAGTCAGCGGCGCTGGCTTCTTCAGCAATTTCGGATCGCAACTCGGTGGCGCAATCGGCAATATCGTTGACTGGGCAAGCACGGCCATCAACGGTCATTCGCCAAATGCCAGCGCCCTGACGGCTGCCACCAACCTGGGAACCGGGATCGGCGAAGTGGTCGACACTCTCGCCTCCCATAACCTGAGCGGCGTACCGCAGGCCGTCCAGACCATGGGTCTGGGCATTTCCCAGATCATCGCGGCAGCCAAGGCCAATCAGGCCTGAATGTCCTGGTCTGGCAGGCAAATCTTCAAGCCTGCCAGACCAACCATCCTCCTGCATGATCACCTCATCAAACGTCTGTCTTCGTGTTCCTGGTCTTTATGATTTACCTGCCCGTTTCTGATGTCCTCTGACCTTTTCAGGCAGGAGGTACTCGATTCCCGCCGCCAGTCCTGGCTGGGCCGGGTACAGGTTATCCAGCCCCTTTCCTTCCGCCTGGTCGCTCTGGCGACGCTCGCCTTGTGCCTGGCAGCAGTTTGCTATGTGGCATTTGGTGTCTATACGCGCCGTGTTCATGCCACGGGTTACATGGCTCCGCCTTCCGGTCTCATTACCGTCGCCGTCAATGCCACAGGCGTGATTGCCGTGCAGAATGCGATGGAAGGACAGCATGTTCACAAGGGCGACGTCTTGTATGTGATCGATATCGAGTCGACCTCCAGCTCCGGCCCCACGCAGGAACGCGTTCTGGCGCAGCTGCGCCAGCAGAGTGTCATCCTCAGGAAACAGAAGGATCTCAGGATCAAAGATGGGCCGATCGAAAAGACCTCGATCGCAACCCAGATCCGTTTTCTGACCCAGCAGCATGAAGAAATCCGGCGCCAGCTCGACAACGACAACAACGTGCTGCCGATGGTTGAGTCTGCGATGAAACGTATGCAGGCAGCGAAAACCGAGCATATCGTCACCGAAACGCAGTTTCAGAACCAGCTCTATACCTACGCACAGCTTCTCAGCAGCCACGCCCAGTTTCTGCAGAATTTCTCCGGCATCGAGGGACAGATTGCCGAGCTGACGGCCAAACTGATCCGCTACGACAGTCAGCAGATGCGCGATCTCAACGACCTCGACAAGGAGATTGCGCAGGTCGATCAGCAGATCATCGAAAGCGAGTCCCAGCGCAGCAATGTCGTAACTGCCCCTGAAGACGGCATTCTGACCGCCATTCGCAGCAATCGCGGCCAGCATGTCCAGTCAGGGCAGACGCTCGCCACACTCCTGCCTGCCGGCCATACGCTCGAAGCCATGCTGTTCGTCAACAGCGCCTCGATCGGCTTTTTGCATGAAGGGGAGCCGGTTCTGCTCCGCTATGACGCCTATCCCTATCAACGGTTTGGTCTCTATCGCGGCAACGTGCTTGAGGTCACCCGCGCGCCGATTACAGTGACAGATTCCAATAGCACCCAGGGCATTTCTCCGCCCGCGCAGCCGGGCAGACAGGGCGGCGACAACGGGCAAAGCCTTTATCGTATCCGGATCATGCCTGAAAAATCCTATGTCACCGCCTATTCCCGGCAACGGCCCCTCCAGGCAGGCATGGCGGTTCAGGCTGACATCGCAATCGATACACGCAGACTCTATCAGTGGTTGTTCGACCCTCTGATCAGCGTGCGCGACGACATCTACATGGTCAGCGGCGGCATGGTGCGTGGACAATGAAGGCGCTGAATGCACTCGAATTCGGCTTTCAGCCCAAGACCCCGGTAATCCTGCAGGTCGAGGCGGCAGAATGCGGCATGGCCTGCCTTGCCATGATCATGGGGCATCATGGCAACCGCATCGACCTGCCGACACTCAGACGGCGTTTCTCCCTGTCCATCAAGGGCAGTACCCTTAAAGACCTGATGGCAACAGCCGAACGGGTCGGGCTTGCAACCCGTGCCGTGCGCCTCGATCTGGATGAATTGTCCAGCCTGCGTCTGCCCTGCATCCTGCACTGGAACCTCAACCACTTTGTCGTCCTGACAAAGGTCTCGGGCACGAAGGCAACCATCCACGATCCCGCCTTCGGTCGACGTGTGCTTGGCCTCGATGTCGTCTCGCGTGACTTTACCGGCATCGCCCTGGAGGCTTTTCCGAACGAGAATTTCCGCAAGGAAGACGACCGGGAAACCCTGCGCCTGCGGGATCTTTTCCGCCATGTCTCCGGATTGCGCTCATCGCTTCTGATGTTGGGAATCCTGTCTCTGGGACTGGAGGCCATCGCCATCGTCATGCCGATGGTCTCGCAGGTGATCATCGACGAAGTCGTTGTGACTTCCGACCACGAACTGCTCAGCACCATTGCGGCAGGGGTTGCGCTGCTGCTCTTCCTGCAATTGGTGATTGCCTGTGTCCGGCAATGGTCTGTGCTGATCCTGGGCACGCGGGTCGGGCTGCAATGGAATGCGGGGCTGTTCAACCATCTGTCGCGCCTGCCGCTCGATTATTTCGCAAAGCGGCATGTGGGCGACATTCTTTCCCGCTTCAACGCGATTGCCTCGATCCAGAAGACCATGACGACCGACATGGTCCAGACGATCATGGACGGATTGATGGCGATCGGCATGGGAATCATGCTCTTCATCTATGGCGGATGGCTGGGCGCCGTTGCTCTTGCCGCCGTCGCTCTGGATGTCTGCCTGCGTCTGTTCACCTATCGCCTCTATCGTGAAGCCAATGAGGAACAGATCGTTTTCGATGCGCGCCAGCAGAGCCATTTCATCGAGACATTGCGCGGCATGGCCAGCGTCAAATTACTGGGCCTGAGGGAACGCCGTCGCACCTCCTGGCTCAACCTCATCATCGACAGCATCAATGTGCGGCTTCGTATCCAGCGTTATGACCTGATCTATGGTCGTCTTGCCGAGATGATTTTCGGTGCTGACCGCCTGATCATGATGGTGCTTGGTGCCCTGGCGGTCATGAAAGGCGCCATGACAGTGGGCATGCTGGTGGCTTTTCTGTCCTACAAGGATCAGTTTGCCGGGCGTATCGGCAGTCTGATCAGCAGTGCCTTCCAGATCCGCATGCTCAGCGTCCAGACCGAGCGTCTGTCAGATATCGTCATGACTGAAATCGAACCATGCGAGGCAGCGCCGGTTCTGGCCGCAGAGACGCCGGATGCGATACGTGGCGCCCTGACCTGCACGGGTCTTTCGGCGCGGTATGGCGCACATGATCCCTGGATCTTCCAGAATGTTTCGCTCGACGTCCCGGCAGGCCGCATCGTTGCCATCGTCGGACCGTCAGGCTGCGGCAAGACCACCTTTCTCAAGGCGCTGATGGGATTGATGGAAGTCTCAGACGGACAGATTGCGCTGGATGGCCACGATATCGCGGCGCTGACGCTGGAGGGCTATCGTAACCGGATTGCCGGTGTGCTCCAGGATGACGGGCTCTTCTCGGGCTCGATTGCCGAAAACATCAGCGGTTTTGCCGAAGACCCCGATGAGAGCTGGGTCAGGCAATGCGCCGCCCATGCGGCCATTCTGCAGGATATCGACCGTATGCCGATGGGATTTGACACTCTTATCGGCGATATGGGTGCTGGCCTTTCAGGTGGGCAGAAACAGCGCCTCATTCTGGCACGGGCGCTGTACCGCAAACCCGACATCCTGTTCCTGGATGAAGCCACAAGCCATCTTGATGAAATGACAGAGGCCCAGGTCGCCGCCGCGCTGCGAGAGATGAAGATCACCCAGATCATCGTAGCCCATCGCCCGGCCACGATTGCCCATGCCGACCGGATTTACGTATTCCAGCCCGGCGGCGCGCTGCAGGAGTATATCCCGCAGGGTCGCTCGGCGTGATCCAGTCTATGGGCTGCCTGTCACTCAGCCTTCGAGCGATTGCAGCTCGAACAGTCGACGATAGATGCCGCCCTCACGCTGCACCAGCTCGCCATGGGCGCCATCTTCCATCAGCTTACCCTTGCTGAAGACCAGAATACGGTCGAGCTCCATGACCGTGGAAAGACGATGCGCCACGACAATCACCGTACGACCCGCCATGAGGCGATGCATTGCATCCTGAACCAGCACCTCTGATTCGGAATCGAGGCTTGATGTCGCCTCATCGAAAATCAGCAGCGGCGCATCTGCCAGGAAGGCGCGGGCAATGGCCACGCGCTGGCGCTCGCCCCCTGAGAGCTTGACCCCGCGTTCACCCACCAGCGTGGCATAGCCCTCGGGCAGGCGCTCGATAAAGCCACTCGCATTGGCAAGCCGTGCCGCCCGTTCGATTTCGGCCTGGGTAGCGCCCGGGCGGGCATAGGCGATATTCTCGGCCAGCGAACGATGAAACAGCATCGGCTCCTGCGGGACGATGGCAATGCGCGCGCGCAGCGAGTCCTGCGTGACATCGCGCACATTCACATCATCGATGAGCACCCGCCCCTCAGTGGTGTCATAAAGCCGCTGGATGAGCTTGGTGAAGGTGGTCTTGCCCGAGCCGCTCGGCCCTACCAGCGCCACGCGTGAGCCGGGCGAAATGGTTACATCGAGATCCTGATAGAGTGGCGTATCCTGACCGGGGTACTGAAACGTCACTTTTTCAAAGCGCACACGCCCCTGGGTGAAAGCCGCCTTCTTCGCCCCCTTGCGATCCTGAACGCCCGGCGCCTCACCAAAAATCGCGACCAGTTCTTCCATCTCGTTGACCGAACGCTGGACCTGGCTCACCTGCTGCCCCAGATCGCGCAGATAACCCTGCACCAGAAACACCATGGTCAGCACATAGGCCACATCGCCCGGGCCGGCGTTGCCCTGCCACCACTGCCAGACGATCAACGCAACCAGCAGCATACGCATGACCAGCGAGGCAAAGCCCTGAAGATTGGCGCTGTTGGTCCCTCTGATCCAGGTACGCGAGGTGCGGTTGCTCCAGGCGCGCAGCACCCGGCCCAGACGGCGTTCCTCACGATGCTCGGCGCCAAAAGCCTTGACCACGGCATTGCAGGTCACGGCATCGGCAATGGCTGCGCCAACCTTCGTATCCCAGCGATTGGCGGCACGGGCGGACGGCGCGACGTAACGCAGGGTCAGCATAACCGAAAGCCAGGTAAACAGCACGACAGAGAGCGCCAGAACCGCCCCCATGAATGGCGAATGCCAGGCCAGCACCAGCGTGGTACCGGTCAGGACCAGCACCTCCGGAGCAATCAGCAAAAGCAGGGTATCGTCGAGCGTGTCGATTGCCCACATGCCGCGCGTCAGCTTGCGCACGGTCGAGCCTGCAAAATTATTGGCATGCCAGTCGGTCGAGAAACGCTGCACGCGGGCAAAACCCTGGGAAAGCGCGCGCTGCATGATGGCCAGACTCAAATGGGTGATGCCCAGATAGGACGAACGACGACCCAGCAGCCCCACAAGACCCAGGGCAATAAGCCCCCCCACCATCAGCAGTGCATCGTTTCGCAGCGCAAGCTGCGACGCATCATGCGGCGCCCCGCCTGTATGGCTAGAAATATCGGTCACCAGACGCCCGGAAAGGACGGGGGTCGCAACATCCGCAATCGTGGCAAGCGCAATACCCATGAGGGTGCGCGTCAGAAAAGCCGGGTGTTCCAGCCAGCGGCGCATGACGAAGCGCACGATCTCCACAAAGGCAATATCGCGCTTTTTCTCGCCCTTTCTCTGGGCGCTCTGGTCGGAATCGGACACGAAAGGAAGCTCCTCCGCCGGATGACGCGACCGGGCGGGCATACTGGAAGTCTTGATCGGGAAGCGCTTATTGTGGGGGCTCAGACGCTCTTATGCAACATGACGAAATGGTTCTGATGTCTCTTCCCTCGGCCAGACGGGCCATGACACGCGCCCAGGCGCGCGATTTCATCACCTCGCTCGCCGAGGCCAATCCCGATGCCGAGAGCGAACTCGATTACAGCGACGCCTTTTCGCTACTCGTGGCCGTCGTGCTTTCCGCCCAGGCCACGGATAAATCGGTCAACAAGGTAACGGCCGGTCTGTTTGCCGATGCGCCCGATCCGGCTGCAATGGTGGCCCTGGGCGAGGAAGGCATCGCCGCCCATATCCGCACCATCGGGCTCTGGCGCGCCAAGGCGAAGAATGTTCTCAAGCTCTCAGAGCAGCTTCTGGCCCTGCATGACGGGATCGTTCCCGCCGACAGGGCTGCGCTTGAGGCGCTGGCGGGGGTGGGACGCAAGACAGCCAGTGTGGTGCTGAACGTGATGTTCGGCGAGAGCGCCATGGCGGTCGATACCCATATTTTCCGGCTTGGCAATCGTACCGGACTGGCACCAGGCAAGACCACGAGGGCTGTTGAAGACGGGCTGATCAAGCGCATTCCGCCCGACATGCTGCGGCCTTCGCATCACTGGCTCATCCTGCACGGGCGTTATGTCTGCAAGGCACGCAGCCCCGAATGCTGGCGCTGTGTTGCCTTCACGCCTTGTCTTTTCCCGCTCAAGACCCAGATTCTCGAAAGAAAAGGAGAACCTGCATGAGCACGTATATCGTCTTCACCCGCGAAGAGACCCTCGATCAGAAGGAACTCGACACCTATTTCTCTCTGGTCGCCGAGACTTTCGAAGGTCATCCGATCAAGCCGATCGTCGCTTACGGGGCTCAGAAGGCGCTCGAAGGCAATGAGCCCGAGGGCATCGTGATTGTGGAATTCCCCAGCCGTGAAACAGCCCTCGCCTGGTATGACGGTGACGCCTATCGCAAGGTGCGCGAGCATCGCTTTCTTGGCGCCAAATACCGCGCCACCCTCGTCGAAGGCGTCTGATCGTTCTTTCGCGCTGAGACCCGGACTCTCCGATCCGTGCCCTGAGACGGTTCGGAGACAGGTCTAGTTGGCGCGCAAGGCGTCGATATTTCCCATTGCGGCGAGATCCCATCGGATCTGGAACGGTTCGGTACCCCTGAAGGCACCTACATGCACATGCGGGTTGCGTGCGACGCCATTATTGCCGTCGACAGCCACCACATCGCCTGCTTTCACATGGTCACCGGCCTTGACCCGGATATCCTGCACATGGGCGTAGACAACCTCTACCCCATCCTGTCGTCTGAACAGGATCATGCTTGCAGGCGGTTTGCCCATGCTCCCCGGTACATTGACCACCGGATTGACATGAGCATAGACCACAACCGCATCAAAAGGCGCGTGGACTGGCGCCTTCCAGCCATACCAGTCCTCGTTTTTTTCTCCTGAGCCCCTGTAGAGCCGGTTGAACCCTGCGGCGTCCGAAGCGCCGCCGACAATCATGCAATCCGTACCGAGCGCATCACCGGCGGTTATCAGCTGGCCCAGTGGGTGCTCCCCGCAGACGAAGGGTTTGTCGAAAAGCGGTGCCAGCGTGACCTGATGAATGACTGTCGATTCAGGCACCATCTCTTCCAGACCGGGCGGCAGGTTCATGGCCTTGAGCTTCTCATGATAGGCGCGCAGCAACGCGGTGCTGGGCGTTGCCGACGCCTGAAAAACGCCCCCCATCAGGGAGAAGAGAGCAAGAAGCGCTATTTTTCGGGCTGAATTCATGAAGCACACCCTTTTTACAACGACTGCATCGATAAAAGGCACTCGCGCCATGAAGAGGCTTTCCGGCGAGTCCAGCCACTTTCTGGGCCGGTCATCATGCCTGCCAGGATGACATAATGTGAGAGTCTGGACGAACAGGGTGCGTTCACGTTCTCTTGGGGTAAAACGGCATCTCCCCGCTCGGAACGCCCGGCCCCAGACGTATCGAAGGTTTCATGTCCTCACTCAGCCTGTTCGCCATTCTGCTGACGCTTTGCACTATCTGCGGCATTCTCAATTACAAGCTGCTGCGGCTGCCCATGACGATCGGTATCCTGCTAATTGCTCTGGTCGGATCGCTTGTGGTGAAGGGGCTCGACCTCGCCCTGCCAAGCGTCGATCTGCACACCTTGCCGATGAACCTTCTGGCCTCGGCAGATCTGCCCGGCAATCTGCTCGACGGGGCGTTGTCGTTTCTGCTTTTTGCCGGGGCGTTGCAGGTCAATACGCGCGAGCTGATGGCGCGAAAATTCTCGGTTCTCTTCCTTGCCATCGTAGGGACCATTCTTGCCGTCTTCCTGCTTGGTGGCGCGATGTACTGGGTGATGGTTGCTGTCGGTCTGCCGATGCCCTTTCTGTGGTGCGTCGTGCTGGGCGCCATTCTCGCGCCAACCGATCCGGTCTCGGTGGTGGGCATGCTGCGCCGCCTCGGCCTGCCGGGGCCCATACAGGCCATTTTCGCAGGAGAGAGCCTGTTCAATGACGGTGTGAGCATCGTCATCTTCGGCCTTGCCATGACACTTGTGACTGGCGAAGCCCATCACCTGACCCTGTTCGACGCGCTTGAAGCATTCGGTCTCGAGGCCATCGGCGGCAGCGCCCTGGGTTTTGTAGCGGGCATGATCGGGCTTCTCTGCTTCCGTTCCGCACGCGACAGTCATCTTCAGCTTCTGGTCTCACTCAGCCTTGCAGCAGGCACATTCAGCCTGGCCCATGCGCTGGGTATGTCCGGGCCGATCGCCGTCGTGGTGGCGGGTCTCTGCCTCGGCAGCAAACGTGCCAAAAACAGCATGGACGATCACGCCCGCGAGGAACTCAACAGCTTTTGGACGCTGGTCGATGAGGTTCTGAACGCGCTGCTTTTCCTGATGATCGGCTTCGAGGTGCTGGCTACCATCCCGGGCATGCATGCTTTGTGGGCCCTGCTTCTGGGAATTCCGCTCTCGATTGCTGCCCGTGCGCTGAGTGTGTTTCTCGCAATCCTGCCGATCCATCTCTATGGCGAGGATCGAGGCCGTATGCTGGCGGTGCTGACCTGGGGCGGGCTGCGCGGCGGCATTTCGCTTTCGCTCGCCCTGACCCTGCCCCCGGGACCGATGAAGGATATTCTGGCGCCTATCTGCTACGGGATCGTGGTATTCACCATTCTGGTTCAGGGTCTGACCATGGAGCGCGTGGCGCTGCATTTCTACCCCAAGAGCAAATAGCCTCTACTCTGTCTGTGCCATGGGCAGGTTCGGCACGCCTCGAAATCCGACGCGCGGCACCCAGAGCCGCGCGCCCCGCCACGAGCGATCGGAGACGATCTTGAGGCTGTTACCCTGCACCCGAAGCAGGACAGCGCCGTCGCGCCAGACCGTGAAACGATCAATGAACCCGCCAGCGCGACAGTCTTCAGGCAGGGGAACAGCGCTGACGATAAAGCCCCTCTGCTGACACGCCGCAGCCCGACTTTCTGACGAGGGCAAGGCAAACCACAGTGAAACCGACATGGGGAGCGCCAGGGTACAGCCGCTCGCCGCGCAGGCAGGGCTTGCGGAAGACATCATGACAGGCAGAGGCCAGGCGCGTTGCCACGCCTCCAGAATGCGGTTTGCGAGCCCATTATGCGGCCCCGCAACCCAGTAACCGTCTTGCTGAAAAGCGATTACACCCGCATCTGGAGACACCAGTACCAGAGGGCTTTCGCCAAGCACAGGCGACACCACGCCAAGCATCAGAAGGGGCAGAAACCCGAAGCGCGCACGCCCCCGCCAGAGACAGAACCCTGCCAGCCCGGCCATATAGAGCGCCAGACCTTCCCAGCCCATATGCGGGACAGGCACATGGGCCAGCGGGAAAGAGGCCACGCATTCGGCCAGCGACGAGATCAGCCCGATCCCCTGCCCCATGACCCAGAGCGGCAGCCCGGACAGACCGAACGGCATCAGCAGCAAGGAAAGAAGCCCCGCAGGCATGACGCAGAATGCCGCAACCGGCACGGCAACGAGATTGGCCAGAATGAACCAGGGCTGAAAACTGCCAAATCCCGCCATGACCAAAGGCAGCGTCGCCCCCCCGGCCAGCGCACTTGTGAGAGACAGCAAGGCGAGATGATGTCCCAGCCCGTTTTTCTTTCCCTGTTCGGCGCGCCTGACGAAATGCGGACGCAGCGCCTCATAACCGGCGATCAAGGCCATGACGGCCGCAAACGACATCTGAAAAGACAGATCCAGTACCAGCACGGGAGACGCCATGAGCAGCACAAGCGCCACGAGCGCCAGAGACCGCATCGACAGCACACGCCGCCCCGTCAGAAGGGCCAGCGTCGCCAGCCCTGCCATGCCAAGACTGCGCAAGGCCGGGAGATGGAAGCCCGTGAGCGCGACATAGATCAGCCCGGAGGCCAGGGCCATGAGGGCCGCGATCTCACGACAGGGCAGACGCAGACCCAGCCACGGCCAGAGCACCAGCGCCTGTCGCGTCATGAAGAACACCGCTCCCATGACCAGCCCCAGATGCAACCCGGCAACGGCAAGAATATGGGCAAGGCCCGACGCAGCATAAGCGTCACGGGTCTTCTGGCTGATTCCCTCGCCATGACCGGCCAGCAAAGTCGACGCAATGGCGGCGCGCTGACCTGAAAGATGCGTAGCGATAACCGCCGCAATATGTAGACGCCATCGCCCAAGCGCGTGACCCTGCGGGGCCTGCACAATATCAGGCACACCAAGAACGCGCCCTGTTCCGGCCAGACCATCGAACCAGCCCTCCCTTTGGCGATCCCGACCACCGGGAAAATCGGGCCAGTCAGGCGGCCGCAACACAGCGTTCAGCCGCACCACCATGCCCGGTGCGTAATTCTGTTCATCATGGGTAAAGAGCAGCAGATCGCGTCTGAGCGGGGCCATGCCGATATCGACCCCGGTTTCGAAAACGGCCTGACTGAGCCGCAGGCGTTGAACAACATGCCCCTCCTCGCCATGGCTCGAGACATCGGCAATCACGCCGTGCATTGTCACGGCGATCGACGGCAAGGCAGGCATGGGAGGCTGGCGCCAGGCCTGACCACGCGCCGCCAGAAACCCGAGACTGACCATCAGCACGACGAAGCCCATCCCGCGAGCGGTGAGACGCCGCCAGCCGAATATCAGAAGCATCAGCCCCAAAAAGCCGCAGAGGCTCGCCCGACCGTAACCGGGCTCATGGATGGGAAGAAAGTAAAGCAGGCTGCCGATAGCCCAGGCAACGGGAAGCCAGGCAACCAGAGCACGGCCCTGCCCAAGCAGGCAGGATTCCACAAAGGCTGCGAGCCGTGCGGGAATCATGGGGCTTCTCCCCGCCTCCCGTCAGAAGACGTACGCCCTCTGGAGTCCCCCGACCCGGGATTGTCAGGGGGCGGAGGGAACATGATCCTGGTAGCGATCCCAGTGTTTGACCAGCTCCGCTACGACAGGGGCTCCAGCACGCTCGTTATTGTCGAAAGCCATGATCTGGCCCGGGCCCTCATCACCCATGGACTGGGTGAGCGGCACGCCCGGTGACGGCAGGGAGGGATTCGAACCGGAGCGCAGCACCATGATGCGGTCTGGCGCCACATAACCCCATTGGGCCAGAAGGCGCATTTCCTTCTGGTTGGTCTGGCTTTCTTCATTGGTCATGACGAACACGCCCTGATTTTTCGTCCAGAGCTTCACCCAGTCCTGCGCCCATTTATTGCGGGCTTCGCCATGCCAGTAGCGCAGCGCCCCCAATGTCTCACCCATGAGAATCATGGGCGGTTTGCTGGCAGGAGAACCTGCCGGCCACGCCTTGCGCCGCCGGGCGATCTCGGGATCGTCGGCCAGTTTGACGCCCTTGCTCAGATCATAGGCCCAGCGGGCCAGCCCCTGATTGAGCGGATAGGCCTTGGTCAGCTGCGCCACATCGGTTACCGAGCCATAATGATTGGCATCCTTAGGCAGCGTATTGGGGCGCTCTGCCCCGATTGCGTATAGCCCGTAAGGCCAGTCGGCAGGAATCGACCGGTCATCGAGCTCACGCAGGGCATCGCCATCCACCACCCAGCGCGCCCAGGCCACGCTGCCGACAGACGCCACATTAGGATTGACGCCGGAGATACCTGTGAAGATCCAGTAGGTCTTTTTCAGATCGAATGCCGGGTCGAGTGCCAGTGCCATCAGCTCCGATGCCCCGGACCGCAGAACGAGCCCGTAAACTCCCTGCGCATTGCGTCGCAGAATCGGCTCCTTCACGCCACGCACGGCCACGGGTTCGGTCAGATGCTCGCGCTCGACCCAGTCCTGATATTCACCCGGCGCATCGCCCGTATCGGCACCGTTTTCCCACCCTGCGACAATAATCACTCTGGGTGAGACACTCTCCTCAGCCAGAGCAGGCATTACGCCCCCTAGACAGAGCGCAACAGAAGCAAGAAGCATACGGGAAAAAGGTTTTTTCATATCGATATCGTGACATCGAATACTGCGCCATGCAAACCCCGACAGACGGGTTCCCGATGGGCCGGGGCTTTCTGGCAGAACAAGGGGCGGCGCCTCTCAAGCCAGCCGGGCAGAACCTGCGGTCGCCATGGGCCGCTTCCCCCACGAGAGGCACGCGCCTTTCCCCCGTCTCGCAGGTTCCCAAAGAGGCAGGCCGCAGGGCATGAGCGGCTTCTCAACAAAGCGCGCTCCGGTAGTGTGCTGGCCTCAATCATGCTATGCAGCTGCCATGACCGTTCGCACACGCTTTGCCCCCTCTCCCACCGGCTTGCTGCATATCGGCAATGCCCGTGCGGCCCTGTTCAATTTCCTCTTCGCCCGCCACCATGGCGGGCAATTCCTGCTCAGAATCGAGGATACGGATCGCGAGCGCTCCACGCAGCGCGCAGTCGATGTGATCTTCGAAGGTCTGGCCTGGATGGGAATCACGGCGGATGAGGAACCCGTGTTCCAGTCCACGCGGCAGGGGCGCCACACGGAAGTGGCTCAGGAATTGCTGGCAACGGGGCTGGCCTATCGCTGCTATTGCACCGCCGATGAGCTGAAGCAGATGCGCGAAGACGCCATCGCGAATGGCCAGCCGCCCCGCTATAACGGCATGTGGCGCGATCGCGACCCTTCCGAAGCCCCTGAGGGCGCGCCTTTTGCTGTGCGCCTCAAGGCACCACGCGACGGCGAGACCGTCATCAACGATCTGGTTCAGGGCGAGGTCCGCGTGGCCAATGCCGAAATGGACGACCTGATCATCCTGCGCTCGGATGGCACACCGACCTATCTCCATGCCGTGGTCTGCGATGATCATGATATGGCCATCACCCATGTCATTCGCGGTGACGACCATCTGACGAACACCTTCCGTCAGGCAATGATCTATCGTGCCATGGGCTGGAATCTGCCGCATTTCGCCCATCTGCCGCTCATCCATGGCCCTGATGGCGCCAAGCTCTCCAAGCGTCACGGCGCCCAGTCGGTGGTGGAATTCCGCGATGAGGGTTTCCTGCCCGAAGCTCTGTGCAATTACCTGCTGCGTCTGGGCTGGGGTCATGGCGATGCCGAGATCCTGAACCGCGAAGAACAGATCCGCCTGTTCGATCTGGATGGCGTAGGTCGTTCGCCTTCGCGCATGGATTACATCAAGCTGACCCATCTCAATGGCGTCTATATGCGCGAGGCCGATGATGCCCGCCTGACGAATGACGTGATCGAGCGCCTGAAGGAGCGCGAGGATGTCACAGTCGATGACACCCTGCACGCCCGGGTGCTGACGCTGATGCCGGGCCTCAAGGAACGCGCCAAGATGCTGACCGAACTGGCAGACAGCGCAGCGTTTCTGGGGCGCTCCCTGCCCTTCACCTATGACGCCAAGGCACAGAAGCAGCTTTCGGAAGAGGGCAAGGACGTGCTGCGCGGCGTCGCTCAGGCGCTCGCTCTGGTCGAGCCTTTCGAGGCTGCTGCCATCGACGGGGCGCTTCGCGAATTTGCCGAAAACAAGGCCATCAAGCTCGGCCAGGTCGCGCAGCCCCTGCGCGCCGCCATGACCGGCAGCACGGTCTCGCCCGGTATCGACCTGACCCTGCAAGCCCTTGGCCGGGACGAGGTTCTGGCCCGTATAGGAGCCGCGATCGCGCATGGCTGACCCGCTCGCCCGAAAGCACCATCTGCTCGGCCTCGAAGGCATGAGCGCCGAAGAGATCACGCCTTTCCTCGATCTCGCGGCGAATTATGCCCTGCTGAGCCGCTCGCGTACCGCGCCCCGTGATGCGCTGCGCGGCCGCACCGTGATCAACATGTTCTTCGAGGACAGCACCCGCACCCGCACCAGCTTCGAGCTGGCGGGCAAGCGTCTCGGGGCCGATGTCATCAACATGACGGTGGCCACGTCTTCGGTGAACAAGGGCGAAACGCTTCTCGACACGGCCGCCACGCTGAATGCCATGCGCTGCGACCTTCTGGTGGTGCGGCATGCCCAGTCGGGGGCTCCGGCCCTTCTGGCGCAGAAGGTCGAGGCCAGCGTCGTCAATGCCGGTGACGGGATGCATGAACATCCGACACAGGCGCTGCTCGATGCGCTGACCATCAAGCGCCATCTCGGCACGCTGAGCGGCCTCACTGTCGCCATCTGCGGCGATGTCGGCCATAGCCGGGTGGCGCGCTCCAACATCCATCTTCTGACCGCCATGGGCAGCAAGGTGCGTCTCGTCGGGCCGCCAACCCTGGTGCCTGCCGCCATGGCCTCCCTCGGGGCCGTGTCGATCCATCATGATATGGAAAGCGGGCTGCGGGACGCCGATGTGGTGATGACCCTGCGTCTGCAGCGCGAGCGCATGGGCGCCGGTCTGGTGCCGAGCGCGCGCGAGTTCTTCCGCTTCTATGGCGTTGACAGCCGTCGCCTTGCGCTGGCCAAGCCGGGCGCGCTGGTAATGCATCCGGGCCCCATGAATCGTGGCGTAGAGATCGCATCGGACGTGGCCGATTCGGTGCAGAGCGTCATTCAGGAACAGGTAGAGATGGGCGTTGCCGTGCGCATGGCCGTTCTTGACCGACTTTCACGCATGCGGACAGCGTCATGACCGATCTTGTTTTTGAAAATGTTCGTCTGATCGACCCCGAAACCGGCACGGACACCTCCGGCCGCCTTCTGGTCAGAGAGGGCCGCATTGCCGGTCAGGACAAGGCGGGCGCCGAGGGCAAGCCTGAGAACGCCGAGATCATTGACGGCAAGGGCGCCGTTCTTTCTCCGGGCCTCGTCGATATGCGTGTGGCGATCGGTGAGCCGGGCTTCGAATATCGCGAAACCATCGCCTCATGCGCCCGTGCCGCTGTCTCGGGCGGCGTGACCACGCTGGCTGCCCTGCCGAACTCCAAACCGGCCATCGACGAGCCTGCGCTGGTGCGCCTGCTGCGTGGCCGTGGCGAAGAGACGGGTCTGGTCAGCATCCTGCCCTATGGCGCGCTGACCAAGGGCTGCAATGGCGAGGAAATGGCGGAACTCGGCATGCTGCGTGAAGCGGGCGCCGTGGCTTTCACAGATGGCATTCATGCCATTGCCGACACCAAGCGCATGCGCCAGCTTCTGGCCTATGCCAAGGGCATTGATGCCCTTGTGGTGCAGCATCCCGAAGATCCGTCACTCGCCAAGGGGGGCACGGCGACGGCTGGCGCGCTCGCGACACGCATGGGGCTGGCCCAGATTCCGGCAGCGGCCGAGGCCATCCTGATCGCCCGTGATATCCGCCTTGCCGAAATGACCGGCGCCCGTCTGCATTTCGGTCATGTCTCGACGGGTGAGGGTCTGGCCCTGATCCGCCAGGCCAAGGCGCGCGGCCTGTCAATCACCTGCGATACGGCACCCCCCTATTTCGCGCTCAATGAAGACGCGATCGGCGCGTTTCGTACCTATGCCAAGCTCTCGCCGCCCCTGCGTGCGGAAGAAGATCGCCTCGCCGTCTGTGCGGCGCTGGCCGATGGCACGATCGATGCCATCGCGTCGGATCACGCACCATGGGACGCCGATGACAAGCGCCTGCCTTTTGCTCAGGCCAGCGCAGGCGGCACGGGCCTGACCACGCTTCTCGGTGTCGGGCTCTCTCTCGTGCATGAGGGGACACTGACCCTGCCCCAACTGATCACCCTGATGACGCGCAACCCGGCGCAGCTGCTCGGCAGCGATGCCGGCACCCTGCGTGACGGCGCCAGCGCCGATCTGTGCCTGTTCGACCCCGAGGCCGAATGGGTGGTCGAGGCTGGCAACCAGCCGGGCCGCGCCCAGAATACCCCGTTCGACGGACGCAGCCTCAGGGGCCGTGTTCTCGGCACATGGAAAGCCGGACGGCATGTCTATGGCGGGGAGGCAGCATGATCCACACGCTGCTGACGCCGCCTTTTCTGCTCTGCGCCGGGCTGGCCTATCTGATTGGCAGTATCCCGTTCGGCCTGCTGATCAGCCATCTCGGCGGCGCGGGAGACATCCGCAAAATCGGGTCGGGCAATATCGGCGCCACCAACGTTCTGCGTACCGGACGCAAGGGTCTGGCTGCGGCCACGCTGCTGCTCGACGCGCTCAAGGGCGCGCTTGCCGTTCTGATGGTGCGGCTCCTGCTTGATGCCGATCTGCAAACCGGCATGGCGATTGCCGGTGTCAGCGTCGTTATCGGCCACTGCTTTCCGGTCTGGCTGAAGTTTCGTGGCGGCAAGGGTGTCGCGACCGGACTGGGCGTGTTTTTTGCCCTGTGCTGGCCAGTAGGCATTGCCTGCTGCATCGTCTGGCTTGCCGTGGCCAAGCTCTCACGCATCTCTTCTGCCGGGGCGCTCGCAGCGTTTGCGGTGGCGCCTTTTCTGATGCCGCCGCTCAGTGAGCAGCCTCTGCATAGCCCTCTGCCTATTGCTACGCTGATTCTGACGCTCATCATCCTGCTGCGTCATACCAGCAATATACGGCGCCTGATCCTGGGTCGCGAATCGCGGATCAACATCGACCCGCCCCCGCAGAAGAAGCGGGAAATCTGACGGCTAATGGCGCCCTCTCCTTCAGGCAACGAACGCATCGACATGGTGCGTCTCGCACGTACTGACGGGATTGGTCCGGTCAATTTCAGACGCCTTCTGAACGAGCACGGCTCGGCTGACGTTGCCATCGACGCCCTGCCGGAGCGTGCACGCAAGGCGGGGCGACGGGGTGGCGTCAGCATTCCCTCACGCGAATCGGTTCAGGAAGAACAGGTCGCGCTCGAACGGCTCGGCGGTCGGATGATGGTGATCGGCGACGCCGATTATCCCCCCCTGTTGGCACGGATTCCCGATGCCCCGCCCGTGCTGAACATATGGGGCAGGGCCGAGCTTCTTTGCGGACGCACCATAGGGATCGTTGGCGCCCGCAATGCCTCTGCCGGGGGGCTGCGCATTGCCGAAAGTCTGAGCGGCGCGCTTGCGCTTGAGGGCTGTGTCATTGTGTCCGGCCTCGCCCGGGGCATCGATTCCGTGGCGCATAGGGCGGCACTGCATCCCGGCATGACCATCGGGGCCGCCGCAGGGGGCCTCGACTGTTTCTATCCGCCGGAAAACGAAGGTCTCTACCGCGCCGTGGCCGAACGCGGCTGCATCGTGACAGAGGCCCCGCTCGGCACAATTCCCCAGGCCAGTCACTTTCCACGGCGCAACAGGCTGATCGCCGGGCTCTCGCTTGGTGTCATTCTGGTGGAAGCTGCCCTGCGCTCGGGCACATTGATTACCGCACGCCTTGCCCTCGATTATGGCCGCGACGTGTTTGCCGTGCCTGGCTCACCGCTCGACCCGCGCTCTCGCGGTGGCAATGATCTGCTGCGACAAGGCGCGATTCTGACGGAAACGGCGCAGGACGTACTCAGCCAGATCGGTACTGGCAATGAGCCGCTCAAGACTCCTAAATGGACCGGGCTGCCGGGGTTTTCAGAGCCGGACCAGCCTGACTTTGCCCCTGCGCCGACGCCCGAGGAAGTGCGTGAAACGCTGCGCGATCTCCTTTCTCCAACACCAGTGGCAGTTGACGATATCGTGGCGCGCTGCCAGTTCTCGGTATCCATGGTGCTGTCCGCCCTGTCAGAACTCGAACTTGGCGGCATAGCGACCTTCCTTCCCGGGGGTCAGGTTGTGCTGTCAGCCTGATTCGCCGGTTCCGAGCAGGCCGGAGCGGTTCTGGAGTAGAGATGACTGATGTCGTAGTGGTCGAAAGCCCGGCGAAGGCAAAGACCATCAACAAATATCTGGGCGATAACTTTATCGTTCTGGCATCCTTCGGCCATGTCCGCGACCTGCCGCCCAAGGACGGCAGCGTGCGACCTGACGAGAATTTCGCCATGGACTGGCAGACCGATGAGCGCGGCGCCAAGCAGATCGCGACCATCGCCAAGGCCGTCAAGAACGCCGATACGCTCTATCTCGCCACTGACCCGGATCGCGAAGGCGAAGCCATCTCCTGGCATGTCCGTGCGGCGCTCGAAGAGAAGAACCTGCTGCGCGGCAAGAACGTGCAGCGCGTGACTTTCAACGAAATCACCAAATCGGCTGTGCAGACGGCCATGGCGAACCCGCGCGCGCTCGATCAGCCTCTGATCGATGCCTATATGGCCCGACGCGCGCTCGATTATCTGGTCGGGTTCACGCTTTCACCCGTGCTTTGGCGCAAGCTGCCCGGCAGCCGCAGTGCCGGTCGCGTGCAATCTGTAGCACTGCGACTGATCTGCGAGCGTGAAGCCGAGATCGAAGTCTTCAAGAGCCGGGAATACTGGTCGATCACCGGCGCCTTCGCCACGCCACGCAATGCCGCCTTCTCGGCACGATTAACCCATCTCGACGGGCGCAAACTCGACCAGTTCGATCTCGATAACGCAGAAAAAGCCCATGCCGCGCGCGATCTGGTCGCCAGCAGCGCGTTTTCGGTGCGTTCGGTCGAGCGCAAGAAAGCCAAGCGTAACCCGCCAGCGCCGTTCACCACCTCGACGCTTCAGCAGGAAGCCTCGCGCAAGATCGGTATGAGCGCGCAAACCACCATGCGTACCGCTCAGCAGCTTTATGAAGGTGTCGATCTGGGCGGCGAGACGGTCGGTCTCATCACCTATATGCGTACCGATGGTGTCACCATGGCCGCCGAGGCCGTGACCGCCATTCGCGCCATGATCGGCGAGAGCTACGGCGCGCCCTATCTGCCCGAAAAGCCACGCGTCTATTCGAGCAAGGCCAAGAATGCGCAGGAAGCGCATGAGGCAATCCGGCCTACCGATGTGAGCCGCACCCCCGAATCGATGGCGCGCCATCTTTCGGGCGAGCAGATGCGTCTTTACGAACTTGTGTGGAAACGCGCCGTCGCTTCGCAGATGCAATCTGCCGAACTCGACCAGGTCGTGGCCGATCTTACCGATTCGACCGGCAGAACCACGCTGCGCGCCAATGGCTCGATCATCGCTTTTGACGGCTTTCTCAAGCTCTATACCGAAGGGCGGGACGACACCAAGACCGATGATGACGAAGGCCGCGTGCTGCCCGCCATGAGCGAGGGCGAGCGCCTGACGACTCGTGGTGTCGAGGCCGACCAGCATTTCACCCAGCCGCCGCCGCGCTTCTCTGAAGCAAGCCTCGTCAAGCGCATGGAAGAAATCGGTATCGGACGCCCGTCGACCTATGCCTCGATTCTGACCGTGCTGCGCGACCGCAATTATGTGCGACTCGATGCCCGTCGCTTCATCCCCGAAGACCGGGGCCGTCTGGTCACGGCATTCCTGACCTCGTTCTTCGAGCGCTATGTCGACACCGATTTCACGGCAACGCTTGAAGAGCAGCTCGACGATATCTCGGATGGTCGCGCCGACTGGCACGACATCATGGCCGCCTTCTGGCGCGATTTCTCGGCCGCGGTCGCCCAGACCAAGGATCTGAAGATCTCGGATGTCATTGATGCACTCGATGAGGATCTCGGCTCGCATTTCTTCCCGACACGTGAAGACGGAGGCGATCCGCGCCAGTGCACGGCTTGCGGCACCGGGCGTCTGGGGCTGCGTCTGGGCAAGTTCGGCGCCTTTATCGGCTGCTCGAATTATCCGACCTGCCAGTTCACGCGTCGCCTCGTGGCTGAAGATGGCGGCGAGGGCGAAACCCTGAAGGAAGGCATGAAGAGCCTCGGCCAGGACCCGGAAACAGGTGAGGAAGTGACGGTACGTCGCGGCCCCTACGGCCTGTATCTGCAGCGTGGCGAAGCCGATCCGGAAAACAAGAAGATCAAGCCCAAGCGCACAACCATCCCCAAGGGGCTGGAAGGCGACAAGCTGACGCTCGATCAGGCGCTCGGCCTGCTCTCCCTTCCGCGCAAGCTCGGGCCGCATCCTGAGACGGGCGAGATGATTGAAGCAGGGCTGGGTCGCTTTGGACCTTATGTAAAGATGGGGGCTATTTTCGGCACGCTTGACGCCGATGACGACGTGCTGACCGTCGGGCTCAATCGCGCCATCGACTCCCTGGCCAAGAAAATGGCCTCGATCCGTACCCTCGGCGCCCATCCCAAGGATGGCACCGCCGTTCTGGTACGCAAGGGGCGCTTTGGCCCCTATGTCCAGCACGGACAGGTGGTCGCCAATCTGGCCAAGGGCCAGTCGATGGATGAGGTGACCTTTGACGACGCGCTGGCACTTCTGGCCGAAAAGGGCAAACCCCTGAAGGCCAAAGGCAAGGCCACGACGCGCAAAACCACCACAAAGGCTGCGGCAAGCGACAGCACTGAAAAGGCGGCGCCAAAGAAAAAAGCGGCGCCCAAGGCTGCTACCGCCAAGAAACCAGCCGCAAAAAAGACTGCCGCCACGACGAAAAAAACAGCTAAGACAGAAACCGACGCCAAGCCGGCAAGGAAAACGCGCAAGGCCAAAACAACAGATGGTGAAGACGTCGGATAATTTGCGTTTTTGAAGTCACAGACCGTGGCAAAAACGTCGCTCCCCCTGTTAGGCTCCCTTTCGCGCCACTTAGTGGGTCGCTAAAGCGGAACTCGATGGGGGAAGCCATCTTCCTGATGGTCAAGGTCACTGGCTCTGAAACACGTTCCTTTCTTCCTGTCTGGCGGGTTCTCCCGACGATGCCTGGGTGCGGCTGCAGCTGTTTCCCTGTGTCTGTGCCTGGGAACGGCAAAGGCTGAAGATAGCACCGCACTCGACACAGGATTGCTGAGCTCGGTCCTGTCGAGCGCTTTCCGCTTTCTGAGCCCACGTACGCTCGAGGTCCACTCCAGCAAGACCTATAGTCTGTGGGGCCTCGATGGCCTGACAGCCATTGATCCGTCCATCACCATGGTCGAACCGCCCCATGACCCGGCGCAGCCTGCGACATTACGGCTCTCTATCGGTCCGAAGATCATCTCGGAGTTTCGCGAGCCCGGTGAGAACGATACGCTCAACTGGGTCAAACTCATCGTTTCGAGCATGGATGCGGCATGGCATGGATCGACCTCGCTGCGTGCTGCAGGTCGCGACGCCCTGCTTCAGAGCTTCTTCGACGAGCTGTTCAATCATCTCGATCCGTATTCGCGCTATGTCGCCCCCACCCCTGCCGGTAATGACCGGGCGAACCGGACCGGTGATCTGGCAGGGGTCGGTCTCTCGCTCGTGCGCGACGGCTCTTCACTGGTCATAGGCGCCATCAACGCCAATGGCCCCGCCTGGGCCGCTGGTGCCAATATCGGCCAGAAGCTTCTGGCCGTAGACGGTCGCTCGACCCGCAATCAGGACCCTGCAACCGTCGAAACCTGGCTCAATGGCGCAGCGGGCAGCAAGGTGAAGCTGCTTCTGGCCGATCCGGGCCATCACGGCGCGATCATGCGGCTCGACCGTCAGGTGGTGCCACCCCAGACCGTTTTTGCCAGCATGCATGATCATATCGTGGTGCTGCGTATCACCTCGTTTTCTTCCGACACGGCTGAGGAGCTCAGCCAGAACATTGATCAGGCTTTGGAAGACAAGAAACTGGTCGGTCTGATTTTCGATCTGCGGGGCGATCGCGGCGGCGTGTTGCAACAGGCCGTGACGGCAACGGCCCTTGTGCTGGATCAGGGCATTGCCGTCGTGACAAAGGGCCGCGATCCGAAATCGAACCATATCTGGGCGGTTCAGGGCGGCGACATGACCCATGGCCTGCCCATCGCCGCACTGGTCGATGGCCGGACGGCGAGTGCTGCCGAAATCATGGCGGCTGCGCTGTCGGATCATCGTCGTGCCGTGGTGATCGGCAGCGCGACACTCGGCAAGGGACTGGTGCAGGCTGTCGGGCAGATGCCCGATGGCGGCGAATTATTCGTCACCTGGAGCCGGGTCTTGGCTCCCCTCGGCTGGCCGTTGCAGGGGCTGGGCGTGACACCCCAGATCTGCACCTCGCGCGGCGCGCAGGCGCTCGATCAGCAACTTAGTTCTCTCTCCCGTGGCAAGCTGCTCGATGCCGATAATGTTGTCGCCAGCCGCGCGCTGCGCTTCCCTGTCTCTGTGTCGCGCATTCTCGATATCAGACGTCACTGCCCGGCCGCACTGGGCACGGATGCCGATCTCGATACGGCAGCCCTGCTTTTGCATCGGCCCGATAGTTATCATGCGGCTATTGCCGCCATGCCCGATGATATGGACGATTCCACACCATGACCGAGGCCCGTCTCAAATCCGGCCTATGGGCGCGCGGTCTCATGCGACTGATCGAGACACAGGGTGGCTCGGCCATGATGCTCAAGCGCGGCGATGACGATGCCGGAGCAGTCCTGATCGTTCTGACCGATCGAACCGGCAGCAGCGCCGTGTTGCGTGATTCCGCCCTGGGGGCAGGCTGGGAACGCATCCCCATGGAGACGCCAGAAGCCCTCGACACCTATCTGGAGCGGCAGAAACGCTACGATCCCGATTTATGGCTGCTGGAATTCACCCTCGACGATATCGCCACGCCAGTTGAGACTTTTCTGCCCGGCCGCAGTGAATAAGGCTCTGTCATTCCGGCCTGGATACCCCTTTCCCGGGTTTTGCGAGTGTTGCAACCATCCCACACTCGGAGCAGGAAGAAAGAATAGCGCAACAAGGCGATTGCACCCTGACGGGAAACAGGCGTTGCACGGGGATGACAGTTCAGCGAAAAGACGGCATTCAGATCGCTGCGGACGGCTGCTCAGATGGCCTCCTCTCAGTCTGCCGCGTGAAAAGAATGGAGAAGACGATATGATGCTGGAACACCGAACGCGCGGTGAAACCGTTTGCCGCCCGTTTTCTGATGTCCGGCAGGCAGTCGGTTCGCTCTCCCGGCTTTTCCGCAAGAGCATTCCGGGCCTTACTGCGCTGAGCACTCTGTGTCTTCTGGCGGCACCCGCTCAGGCACAGGTCATCAAGGGGCTTTATGCAGCCGGATCTGGTGGCGCGAGCTTCAATCAGGACCAGACCGTGCGTCTGTCGCCGGTGCTGCCGAGTGGCCGCGACCATTATGATGCCGGTGTGACAGGTCTTGGCTCTGTCGGCTGGGGTCTGGGCAACGGCTTTCGTGTTGAAGTGGAAGGCAACTACCGCAACAACCGTCTGCAGCAGTTCAAATCAAGCTATTTCCCTTCCGCAGCCGGTGGGCGTCAGCAGCAATACGGCGTGATGGTCAATGCGCTGTTCGACATGGATGTCGGCGCAAACTGGGTCTATCCGTATTTCGGTGCCGGTGTCGGCTATGGCTGGCAGGCCATGAATGCCTCGGTGCGTGCGCCGGGCAACTACCTGAACCAGAAGATCGGCGGCACGGCCAGCAACTTTGCCTATCAGGGCATCTTCGGTCTGTCCTTCCCCGTACCCTTTGCTGTCGGTCTGTCGTTTACGACCGAATATCGTTTCTACACGATGCTTGGGCCGAACGGTCACTATGCAACCGGCTATGGCAGCATCGGTGGCTATGATCAGCCGCGTCCTGCCGGTGCCATGGAAGGCAATCGCGTCACACGGACCGATTTCAACCATTCGCTGCTGCTCGGCCTGCGCTACGAGTTCAACCCTGCCCCACCGCCGCCGCGCAGCGTTCCGGTCATGACGGCTCCGGCTCCGGCTCCGGCTCGCAGCTATCTGGTGTTCTTCGACTGGGACCGTGCCGATCTGACCGATCGCGCCCGCGCCATCGTCGGCACAGCGGCCCAGAACTCGACCCACACGCAGCTCACGCGTATCGAGGTCAATGGCTATACCGATAACAGTGCCGCCCATTCCGGCACACGCGGTGCAGACTACAATCTGAAGCTGTCGACACGCCGCGCCGATGCAGTGCGCGCCGAGCTGATCCGCGATGGTGTACCGGGCGGACTGATCGTGACCAAGGGCTATGGCGAAAGCAACCCGCTGGTTCAGACTGGGCCCAACACGCGCGAACCGCAGAACCGTCGCGTCGAAATCATCCTGCACTGACATGATTACGGGGAGGGCAACGCCCTCCCCGTCTGAACAGGGTCTATCTGCCCTGTCGGGCGGTCGCAGAGACCGCCCCTTGCCTGCCAGAAGGCAAAAACGCTCTCAGACAAGTCCGTTGAAAAGTGACGTCGAAAGATAGCGCTCGGCAAATGACGGCACGATAGAGACGATGGTCTTGCCTGCATTCTCGTCGCGCTGTGCAAGCGCGAGGGCTGCGTGAAGCGACGCGCCAGACGAAATCCCGATCGGAATCCCCTCTATACGCGCGCAGCGACGCGAAGCCGCCATGGCATCACGTTCTGACACGGCCAGAACGCCATCAAGCAGGGACGAGTCGAGGGTATTGGGGCAGAAGCCTGGCCCGATGCCCTGAATGCCATGCGGCCCCGGGTCATCGCCGTTAAGCACAGCACTTTCCGCAGGCTCGACGCCCCAGAACTGCATCGACGGCTTGCGTGGCTTGAGCGTACGCGCGATTCCGGTGAGCGTCCCCCCTGTCCCGACACCAGCCACAACCAGATCGACCGCGCCATCAGTATCCACCCACAATTCTTCTGCGGTTGTCAGGGCGTGGATCTCGGGATTGGCAGGGTTGTCGAACTGGCTGGGCATCCAGGCATCGGGAAGCGAGGCGACGAGTTCTTCCGCCCGCATGATTGCGCCGGCCATACCACGCGCTGCTGGCGTGAGTTCAAGCTGGGCATCCATCAGGCGCAGCATCTTGCGGCGCTCGATCGAGGCGCTTTCGGGCATGGTCACGATCAGACGATAGCCAAGCGCCGCTGAGGCGAAGGCCAAAGAGATACCTGTATTTCCCGAAGTGGGCTCGACCAGCACGGTACGCCCCGGGGCAATTTCCCCACGATCCTCGGCCTGCTGAATGAGCGCAAGGCCGATGCGGTCCTTTACCGAGCCGAGCGGATTGAAGAATTCGAGCTTGAGCAGCAGACGCGCCTTGAGCTTGTCAGCCTCGGCCAGCCGCGGCACGGCGACGAGAGGCGTCCCTCCGATGGTTTCGAGAATCGAATCGAAAACCCGCCCGCGTGGGGCCGCATATCGCGTTGCCAGCCCACTCTTTGCCAGCTTCTCCTGTCGGGTCGTCATGGCTTTCTCCTTCGTGCAATGAGCAACGCGGCAAGTCCCGCGATGCCGGTCTGTGATTTGTCAGCAATAACTGCTATATTGCGCATAATTTGTCATTGAGGAAAAAACTGCATGTATCTCCGCAGGGACAGGGCGATGATCGCCGTGATCATCATGGTCGATGTAGCCTTTCATGCCGGGCGCTCGAGCCTTGTCAGCGGGGGCGATATCGCCGAGCGTGCGGGACTGGCCCGTCGCGGTATCGAGCCCCTGCTTCAGGCGCTGTCGCGCTCGGGATTGCTGGAAAGCGTGCGCGGTCCTCGGGGCGGCTACCGTTTGGGGCGCCCGCAGCGCGATATCGGGCTCGATGAGATCGTGCGCGTTGTCGTGTCTGAGGATGCAGGGGCGGAAGAAGCGGCGCAGGGCACGCTTTATCGCAATGTAATCGAGCCCTGCTGGCAGGTGCTGGATGAGACGGTGCGCAGTGAGATGGCGGCACTGACACTCGAGGAAATGGTACGCCGCGCCGAGGCAGCCGGGCTGCGTCGCCCTGTGCACGAACCGATCTCGTTTTCGATCTGACGGAACGATCTCAAAGAGACATCTCTGCCCCCTGAGGGGCAGAGACGTATTCTGCTGCTTACTTCTTGGTGGTCTTGCGACGGGTCGCCGTGTGCTTGACGACAGGCTTCTTGGCGGCAGGCGCCACGATTGCCGGAGGCGGAGCCGTGATCGTCACGCCCGTTGCATCGACAACGGCATTGACGGTCAGCTTGTTGCGGGCCTCGGTGCCGCCGGGGATCAGGATGGCCGTGAAGCTGTCCTTGCCGGAATAGGCCGTGCTGGGCGTGTAGGTGATGTAGGTGTGGTCATCAAAATTATACATGAACGCCTTGCCGTGCTCGGGAGCAGGCGAGACACCGAATGAGCGATAATTGGTGTTGCCCGGCTTCTGCACCGACAGGGCACAGAGCCCGTCATCGCTGCGCACGGTCATCTCCACACTCATGCTGCCATCGGCGGCGGTCTTGACCGGCGTCGTCTTGCAGACGGCAGAGACCTTTTGATAGCCAAAAGGATTGGGGGGTACGACGCGCTGCACGACAGGCGTCTGCGCACAGGCCGCCAGAGTCAGGGCCGAAACGAGAGTAATTGCTGAACCACGCAGTCGCACCATCAACTCCACCTGTCACTTGTCATCGCCAGTCGATACCGCCTTTTTCTCTGCAGCAGGCACGACGCCAGATGTCTCCGGGCATGATCAACGCCTGTGGAGACAATTTCGTCAATGGCCCTAGCGCAAGCCGCGCCCCGCCGAAAGGGGGGAGCAGCGGCTGAAACAAAAGAAAAGAACAGTCAGGTTTTTTTTTCGAAAATTGGCGTTCTTCCTTGCCTCGGGGCATTTTCTCGCCGCAATTGCTGCGACATAATCAGGGCGCATTCTCAGTCCTGCCTGCGCCCCGTCGGCGCGACGCCCGAAATATCCCGTTCCCTGCCCTTGTGGAGTTCCTTGATGTCGCTTTCAGCCCGGCAACGCCTCCTGCGCCCCTTCGCGCGCCTGACCGCGTGTACGCTGCTCGCCAGCACCTTTTTCGTTTCCGGCGTTGCTCATGCAGCCGGGTGCAGCGAGTCTCCGGCGCATGAAGCCTTCAATGTGCAGGGGCTCAAGAGCGAACTGATGGTGACGGCGCTCTCCTGCAGCGCCCAGGACCGCTACAACTCGTTCGTTGCCAAATTCCGCCCGAAGCTGGCTGCTGAAGAAGAGCGTCTGAACACCTATTTCAAGTCTGCCTATGGCCGTAACGCCATGAAGGCTCATGACGATTACATCACCCAGCTGGCCAATGTTCAGTCAGAAGGCGGCCTGAAGGCCGGCACGATCTTCTGCCAGCAGCGCGTTGCGATGTTCGACGAGGTCGATGCCCTCGATGATGGCGCCGATCTGGCCCATTATGCCGATGCCAAGGACGTGGTTCAGCCCGCCTCTTTCGAGACCTGCTCGGCCCCCGAAGCCGTGACGCACAGCCGCACGACGAGCAAGAGCCGGACCCATCGCAAGACACGCGCCTAAAAACTGACCCTTACCCTGCACGGGGCGCTTGACGGCGCCCCGGCGAGGCCGTCAAGAACGCAATATGAACGACGACCTCTTCCAGAGTGATGAAAAGCCCGCGCGTCGCCCCCGCAAGTCGACGCAGGCTCCTGTGCCGGAAAATTACGGCGCCGATCAGATCGAAGTCCTTGAAGGACTCGAACCGGTCAGACGCCGCCCGGGCATGTATATCGGCGGCACCGATGATACCGCCTATCACCACCTGGCTTCCGAAATTCTCGACAACGCCATGGATGAGGCTGTCGCGGGTCATGCGAGCGTCATCGATCTGGCGCTCGAGGGGCCGCACCTGCTGATGGTGCGGGATAACGGGCGTGGTATTCCCGTTGATGCCCACCCCAAATTCAAGGACCGCTCGGCGCTTGAGGTGATCTTCACCACACTGCATGCAGGCGGCAAGTTTTCGGGCAAGGCCTATGACACGTCGGGCGGGTTGCACGGCGTGGGCTCGTCAGTGGTCAATGCGCTGTCAGACAGACTGGAAGTCGAGGTCGCGCGCGAAAAGCTGCTCTGGCGTCAGGACTATGCCCGCGGCAAGCCCCTGACCCCGCTCCAGCAGATCGGCAATGCCCCCAACCGTCGTGGTACGACTATCCGCTTTTCGCCGGACCCGGAAATCTTCGGAACGCTGAGCTTCTCACCCCAGCGCCTCTATCGCCTGTGCTGCTCGAAGGCTGCGCTGTTTCGTGGCGTCACCATCCGCTGGAGCGTCGACCCGTCTCTGATCAGGATTGGAGACGAGATCCCGACCGAAGCGACGATCCATTTTCCCAATGGTCTCGCTGATAGTCTGAATGCCGAACTCGGCGCCGCACCCGCCCTGCTGGCCCCGATCTGGGCAGGCGAGGCCGAGCTGCCTCAGGCTGCCGACGGCCGCACGGGCGGCAAACTCGAATGGGCCGTGGCTTTTCTGGAGCAGGGCACGTCGAGCATGACGTCGTACTGCAATACGATTCCAACGCCCCAGGGCGGCACGCATGAAGCCGGTTTCCGCACGGCTCTGGTCAAGGGCTTCCGTGCCTGGGGGGAAAGCCGCAACACCAAGCGCGCGGCAGCGGTCACGGCGGATGATATTCTTGGCGCGCTCTCAGCCAAGCTCTCGGTCTTTATCCGCGACCCGCATTTTCAGGGCCAGACCAAGGAAAAACTGACCACGCAGGAAGCCAGCCGCCTTGTCGAGGGCGCCCTGCGTGACCGGCTGGACCACTGGCTGGGTGGCAATCCGGCGCAGGCTGATAATCTTCTGGCCTTCATCATCGAGCGTGCCGAAGAACGTTTGCGCCGCAAGGAGAGCAAGGACACGCCGCGCAAGAGCGCCACGCGCCGCCTGCGCCTGCCGGGTAAACTGACTGACTGCACGCGGGAAAATGCGGCCGATACCGAGCTTTTCCTGGTCGAAGGCGATTCGGCAGGTGGCTCTGCGCGTCAGGCACGCGATCGCGAAACCCAGGCCGTTCTTCCCCTGCGCGGCAAGATTCTCAACGTGGCGTCGGCAACGGCAGACAAGCTCAAGGCCAATCAGGAACTACGCGATCTCGTCGAGGCTCTGGGCTGCGGCTCGGGGGCGAGCTTCGATCTGACGCGTCTGCGTTATGGGCGCGTCATCATCATGACCGATGCTGACGTGGATGGCGCGCATATCGCCTCCCTGCTGATGACCTTCTTCTATCGCGAAATGCCCGAACTGGTGCGCAAGGGGCATCTCTATCTGGCACAGCCGCCGCTCTACCGCCTGACCCATGGGGCAAAGACGGTTTACGCCATGGATGACGACGACCGCGTGCGTCGCCTCAAGCGTGACTTCAAGCAGGGCGCAAAGGTCGAGATTTCACGATTCAAGGGCCTTGGTGAAATGCCGGTCAAGGATCTGAAACAGACAACCATGGACCCGGCCAAACGCACGCTGCTGCGTGTCGTCACCCCCCCGGAAGACCGCGCGCTCACCAGCGATCGCGTCGAAAGCCTGATGGGGCGCAAGCCTGAGCTGCGCTTTCGGTTCATTCAGGATCATGCCCGCTCGGCCGAGCTTCTCGACGTCTGATGGCTGCTCTCGACCATCCGACTTCGACACGACTCGACAAACTTGGCGGTCTGGCGCTTCTGATCGGGGGAATTTCCTCCTTCCAGGTTGGCGCCGCGCTGGCCAAGAGCCTCTTTCCGCTCTTCGGTGCGGAGGGGATGGTCGGACTGCGTGTCTGCCTCGCCGCCGTCATTCTTCTGACCGTCATCCGGCCCGGCCCCTCGGTGCTGAGACCCGGCATCTGGCGCCTGCTGTTGCCCTACGGGGCCTCGATGGCGGTCATGAATTTCGCCTTCTATATCGCGCTGGTTCGCCTGCCACTGGGACTGGTGGTCGCGTTCGAGTTTATGGGACCGCTGTCTCTGGCGCTCATAGGCTCGCGCCGTCTCCTCGATCTGGTCTGGGCCGGTATGGTGCTTTCGGGGCTGTATCTTCTGCTCCGCCCCGATCACATCTCGGGCCATCTCGACCCTATCGGGGTCATCGCCGCCCTGATCAGCGCTGTTGGCTGGGTGATCTATATCCTGACCGGCACACGTATCGGCCGTATCATGCCCGCTGCACAGGCAACCACACTTGGCATGACGACAGCAGGTATCCTGCTGCTACCTTGGCTGATTCCGACCCTGATGCCGGCTGTGACCCATCCCCATCAGGGTTTTCAGGCCGTCGGTGTGGCCATTCTTTCTTCAGCCGTCCCGTATATTCTGGACATGATGGCCATGCGCAAGCTTGGCCCGCGCGATCTGGGCATTCTGCTCAGTCTGGAACCGGTTCTCGGTTCGATTTCGGGGCTGTTTCTACTGGGCGAGTCGCTTTCGGTGGCACGCTGGATGGGTGTACTCTGCATTGCAGGGGCCTCGGCGGGCAACGTGCTGACCAGCCGCAAGCCGCCGCCGGATGGCGAGACCGTTCCCCCCACCTGATCGGCGGTTCATGAGGGCGTGTTAACGCCCTTGTCATGCAACATCGGCAGGTCGTGACCGTTCTGCTCCCAACAGTCTCGCCAGGAGACGAATCAAGGGAGCAAGTCGATGCGTCGCCTCTTTATTGCCGGTACCGCCCTTTTCACTTTCGCTGCGGTTCCGGCCCTTGCCGCATCGCCGCAGCGCATGGCTGACAAGGATTTTGCCCGTCTGTCCAAGGACGGCCAAAAGGCCTTCGCCGATATCGTTCAGGCACAGCAGGCCCTGGGCAACAACCAGAACGGTCAGGCCCAGTCGCTGATCAATGATGCCCAGATCCGACTTACGAAAGCCGCCAAGGACAACCGTGCCTTCCTGAAGGCGCAGGACGCCATGCAGCCGGCACCGAGCCATGCCGCCCCCAAACGCGCCGTGATCACCGGCGTGGAGGTCCACTGGCTGCCGATTGGCGGCGAATATGCTGTCACCGAGGCCCTAGCCCCCGAAAAGCAGACGGCGCTGGCCCAGGCCAATACGCATCTGAAGACTGGCGACACGAAACTGGTGAATCAGGATCTGCAGGTCGTGGGCACCGACGTACAATATGTCGTGGCCCTTGCACCGCTTGAAATGGTGTCGGGTGACATCAACCGCGCGTCGGTATTCATGGATGGTGGCGATGCGAAGATGGCCACGGAAGCGCTACAGAACGCCCTCGACAGCGTGCTGTTCGTTTCCGACAGCGTGGTTGTTACTGCCCAGCCAGCGACTGCGCCGGCCCATAAGACTTCGCACAAAAAGTCGTAAAATCTTTAGCTTTCTGAAATTCAACCCTGAGCGGGTCATCACGCTCGCTCAGAAATCAGCCGAAAGCCCTGTGATGCTAATCAAAAGGGGCTGCGTCGCGGAAAAGCCAATAAAGTCCCTACCGGATGCGACCGAACAGTTTTTCGAGTTCGTCACGCCCCAGACGCAGCCAGGTCGGGCGGCCGTGCGAGCAGGTACCCGCCCGTGGTGTCTGCTCCATCTGGCGTAGCAGGGCGGCCATTTCCTCCTGCTGCAGGCGTCTGCCAGCCCGGATGCTGCCATGACAGGCCATGCGGGCAATGACAGCGTCAATGCGCCTTTCGAGTGCGGCGCTATCCCCCGGCACAAGATCAGGGTCGGCAGCGAGTTCTTCAGAGAGGTCGCGCAGAAGCGCGACGCCATCGCCGCCTTGCAGCAGAATGGGCATGGTGCGTAGCAGCACGCTGCCTCCGCCGAACGACTCGATTTCGAGGCCGAGCGATTCGAGAGCTGTCTTCCACTCCAGCAGACGCCCCGCCTGTCCGGGGGGCAGATCGACCACCTCAGGCAGAAGCAGACGCTGCGCCTTGAGCGTGCCGGAGGCATACTGGGCGAGCAGCTTCTCATGGGTCAGGCGCTCATGGGCCGCATGCTGATCGACAAGGATGAGATCGCCGTCCTGACCGACGGCCAGAATATATGTATCGAAAACCTGTGCCACCGGGGCACCGAGCGGGAAAGCCGCCTGTTGCTCGACATCAGGCTGGATGACAGGCCGGGCCGCTGGCGTAAAGGCTCCAAGACCTTCGGAGAAACCTGTGACCGCAGCGGGAATCGTCTGCGGGGCAGTTGTTCCGATGCCCGCAAGAGTCGCATGGGAAGAGAGAAAACCGGCGCTCTGGCGCACCGGTTCGGGGGCCGGATACTGGATGTTCTGCCGCGAAGGGGCTGCAAAACGCACACGTACCCCGCCCTCACCCGCACCGTGACCAAGCGCCCGCTGCATGGCGCCGATCATCAGCCCTCTGACATCGGCTTCATCGGCGAAGCGCAGTTCGGTCTTGGCGGGATGGACGTTCACATCCACCCGGTCATGCGGCAGGGTCAGATGCAAGGCTAGAACCGGATGGCGTCCCGGCTCGATGACCGGACGGTATGCCACACGTATGGCCGTCTTCATCAGGGGGTCAGCGACAGGCCGGTTATTGACGACAAGAAACTGCGCCGCTGCTGTGGCACGCGTAGCAGCGGGTCCGCAGATATAGCCTGTCAGATGCAGGCCATTGCGCTCCTCGTCGAGCGGGATAAGGGAGTCGCTTTCGCCCAGAACGGCCTGAACGCGTTCGAGCTGAGTTTGGGAAGGAAAGTCGAAAACCAGACGCTCATCGAGTGAAAAGCGCATGGCGCAATGCGGCGCCGAAAGCGCCAGACGCCGCATGACCGATTCGGCATGACTGCCCTCGACGCGCGCTGATTTCAGGAATTTGCGCCGCGCGGGCGTGGCAAAGAAAAGATCCTCAACGACCACACGTGTGCCCGGCGCGCCGGGGGCGGGCGCTGGCGGGGTTAGAACCCCACCTTCCAGACGCAGCATCCAGGCTGTGTCGGAATCGTGCTGTCTCGAAATCATGCCAAGCCGTGCGGTCGCCCCGATGGAGGGCAGCGCCTCGCCACGAAAGCCGAGCGTGACGATATGGGTCAGGCTCTCATCGCTCAGCTTGGAGGTGCAATGGCGCTCGACAGCCATGGCCAGATCGTCAGGCGACATGCCGCAGCCATTATCGATCACCTCGATACGGTCGCATCCACCATTGATCAGGGAGACCTCGAGCCGGGTCGCTCCGGCATCGAGCGCGTTCTCAGCCAGTTCCTTGAGGGCTGCGGCGGGTCTCTCGACAACCTCGCCAGCAGCGATCAGATCGATGACATGATTGGACAGACGCCGCAGCGTCGGCCGTAATGGAATGCGCTCAGCAGAATTCATGGGTCGGCATCAGAAGACGCCGAGAAATGAGCTCTTCGACTTCTTGGTGGGGGTGGCACCGGTTGACGGGCTCTGGCCAAGAGCCGAGGCGCGCTGGATACGGCGGTTTTCAGCCTCGCTATCCACCACACTGCCCGAGTTGCCGCCGCGCCAGAACATCAGCTCGTCGGTCAGACCGGCGCCGGCAGCGCCCAGTTCGGCATTGTTCGGCGCTCTGGAGGCCTGCTCGACCTGGCCGACAAGAGCCTGCTGGCCCGCGCTGTTGCTACCCGTGGTCGAGTGCAGCGCAGCATTCGGCGACAGGGTCTCGAGCGCCTGGGTGCGGGGATTTTCATCCGCCGTATGCTCACCCTGCCCGGGCAGGCTCAGCTGCTCCGATGGCGGCATCGAAAGCGGTGCCCGCGTGGTGACCGTATATTCGTCAGGCATCGACCGCTCGAGGCCAAAAGCCCGCGAGACATCGGAACCGGAGCAGGCCGGAAGGAGCGCGGTCAGGCCGAGAACCGGCAGGACGCGGAGGACGGACGGGAAGGAGAGCTGAGCCATATCGGTCCCAATCCTAATGGAGCGTTTCGGCATCGACAAGAGATCAATGATCACGCGGGGCGGTTGCGGAGCCGGAAGAATGCAACGAATTCTTGCCTGCGTCATTACCTGCCCCGGCATTGCGTCTGTCTGACCAGATCGACTCGATCACCCAGGCGATCACACCGCAGACAATCGCCGAATCAGCCACGTTGAAGACATACCAGCTCCAGCCGAAGGCATGGGCATGAATGAAATCAACCACGGCGCCAAAGCGCATGCGATCGATCACATTGCCAACGGCGCCCCCCGCGATGGCCGCGGAGGCAATGGCAACCACCATGCGCGAAGTGGTGAGGGTCTGCCAGAGCAGCGCCAGCACGGCCAGAAGCGCCACCGTGCAGAAGATCAATGGCCCATAAGCGCCGACCCCGCCCAGCATGCCGAAGGTCACGGCGTGGTTCCACACCATGGTGAAATCCAGCCCCGGCATGATGACCACACTGCCTTTAAGCGGCAGGTTGAAGACATCCAGAATCCACCATTTGCTCGCCTGATCGGCGCAGAGCACGATCACGAAAGCGATGATTCCGGCGATCAGGGTCGCCGGGCGCCCAAAGGAAAAGGTGAGCTTCGCGCGTGTCACATCGACACCACGTCACTGCACCTCAGGCACAGGCCCGAATGCTCGGCATGGCTGCCGACTTCAGGCAGCACGCGCCAGCAACGCAGGCATTTCGTCCCCTCGGCTTCCGTCACGCTCGGGCCGGGATGCGCCGCAACCACACCCTCGCGCTCGGGGTCAGACCCGTCATTGATATAGAGCGATGGCACATTGGTCAGAAGCTGCACATCGGCCTGTGAGACGATGGCAAGTTCGGCCCAGTCCACATCGCCGAAAGCAATCTGCTCCTGCTCGGTCAGCGGCAGGGTAAGGCGGGCTTCGAGCGACGAGCCGATGGCGCCGCCACGACGGGCGCCTTCCAGTTCGGTCGTGATGACGCGGCGCAGGGCACGGATCTGCGTCCAGCGCTCACCCAGAGCGGAATCGTGCCACATCGGGTCAGGCTCGAGGAAGTTCTGCAGGTGTACCGAACTTTCTTCACCGAAACGGGCCGTCCAGGCTTCCTCAGCCGAGAAGACCAGAACCGGTGCCAGCCAGGTGGCGAGCGCACGGTGCAGGATGTCGAGCACAGTGCGGGCCGCACGGCGACGCAGGGACGACGGGGCATCGCAATACAGCGCATCCTTGCGGACGTCGAAATAGAACGCCGACAGATCGGTGGTGCAGAAACCGTGCAGCATCGGATAGACGCCAACCCATTGATGGGTCTGGACAGCCTGTTTCAGCAGCCCGCCGAGATCGGTCAGGCGATGGAGAATATAACGCTCCAGCTCCGGCAGCTGCTCGTAAGGCACGGCCTCTTCAGGCGTGTAGCCGTCGAGCGCGCCCAGCAGCCAGCGCAGCGTATTGCGCAAACGACGATAAAGCTCGCCCTGCTGCTTCAGGATCTCGTTGCCGATACGCAGATCTTCATTGCTGTCGGAATTGACGACCCACAGACGCAGGATATCTGCGCCCAGCTTGTCGGTGACTTCCTTGGGCGCAATGACATTACCCAGCGATTTCGACATCTTGCGGCCCTGCTCGTCGAGCACAAAGCCGTTGGTGACGATGGCCTTCATCGGCGCGACACCACGCGTGCCGACGCTTTCGAGCAGCGAGGACTGGAACCAGCCGCGATGCTGGTCCGACCCTTCGAGATAGAGATCGGCCGGGAAGTTCAGACCATCCTGACCCAGCACGAAGCTATGGGTCGAACCGCTTTCGAACCACACATCGACGATGTCGAAAACCTGCTCGTATTGTGCCGGGTCGCGTCCCTCGCCGAGGAACACAGCCGGATCGGCGCTGTACCAGATATCGGCGCCATGCTCGGCCATTGCATCGACAACACGCTGCATGACAGCCGGATCGCGCAGCACTTCGCCGGTGCTTTTTTCGACAAAGACGGCAATCGGCACGCCCCAGGCGCGCTGACGGCTGATGCACCAGTCGGGACGCTGTTCGATCATGGAGGTCAGGCGGTTGCGTGCGGCTTCGGGCACGAAGGTGACATCGGCCAGCGCATCGAGCGCCTTGCGTCGCAGGGCCTGATCGCCATCCATGCGGATGAACCATTGCGGGGTCGCCCGGAAGATGATCGGCTTACGCGAGCGCCATGAATGCGGATAGGAGTGCACGATGCTCGACCGTGCCACGAGGCCTGCAGCGGCATCGCCATTGGCGGCCCATCGCTGTGCGGCTTCGGTCAGGGCACTGCAGACAGGATCAGCCGCCTTGAAGACATGGATACCGGCAAAATGCGGCACCCAGGGGGCATAGGTGCCATCATCCTGCACCAGCTCGGGCACTTCGATGCCGTACTGTCGCGTCAGGAGAAAGTCGTCCTGACCATGCGCCGGCGCCATATGCACAAGGCCCGTACCGGCATCTGTGGTCACGAAATCGCCCGGCAGCATGGGCACGTCGAACTCATAGCCACAGCCACGCAGGGGATGGGCGCAGAGCGTCCCCTCAAGCGCCTCACCCGGCAGGGTGTAGAGAACATGATGCTCCTGAATGCCTGCCTGCTTGCAGAAATCGGCCAGACGCTCTTCAGCGATCAGGAAGCGCGAACCCGGCGCAACAAGGCTGTTCTCTTCCATCAGATCGGCGCGGATCACGGCATAGGCGATCTCGGGGCCATAGGCGATGGCGCGATTGGCCGGGATGGTCCAGGGCGTGGTCGTCCAGATGACCGCTGAAGCCCCCTGCAATGCCTGACCCGGGGTCGGATCGGCCTCGATCGGGAACGCCACATGGATCGTGGTCGAGGTGATGTCGTGATATTCGATCTCGGCCTCGGCGAGGGCCGTCTTTTCGACCGGGCTCCACATGACAGGGCGCAGGCCGCGATAGAGGCTGCCATTGAGCAGGAACTTGCCGATCTCGCCTACGATGGCTGATTCAGAGCTGAAATCCATGGTGGCATAGCGGTTTTTCCACTCGCCCTGCACACCCAGACGCCTGAATTCCTCGGACTGGATTTCGAGCCAGCGGCGCGCATAGTCGCGACATTCGGCGCGGAACTGCAGGACCGGCACGTCATCCTTGTTCTTGCCCGCCTTGCGGTATTCCTCTTCGACGCGCCATTCGATCGGCAGGCCGTGGCAATCCCAACCCGGAACGTAGCGCACCCGTGCGCCATTCATGCGCTGAGCGCGGTTGACCACGTCCTTGTTGATCTTGTTCAGGGCGTGACCGATGTGGAGATGGCCATTCGCATAAGGCGGGCCATCATGCAGGGTGAAGACGGGCTTTCCCTTGCCTGCCTCGATAATGCTCTGATCGAGCCCCATCGACTCCCAACGCGCCAGAATTTCAGGCTCACGCGTCGGCAGATTGCCACGCATGGGAAAGCTGGTGCGAGGAAGAAAGACCGTGTCGCGATAACGGTCCTGAGGATCGGGGCTTTTTGAATCAGGCATCTTCGATCATTCGACGGAGTCAGGGAACCGCGAGTTATGCGAAGATGCGGGCTTCTGGGTCAAGAGCACAAGACCGGACTGGTGACATCAACACCGTCTCATCAGGCGTGAGACAGCCCGGTTTTGGGGATGCAGGAAGCATTCCATGCGTCAGGCAGGAATTTTCTACACTGAGTGGAATTCTAAACACAGATATGGTAATTTATCCAAAAAAAATGGGTTACCACCATGAATTATCGGCTTCTATCAGTTGTCTTTTTTTCATTACTGAACACTCCCTCAACAGTGCTGGCTGGCGACTTTAATTTTGGAACCGAGATATCGATTGATCGCCTCGACAAGGCTATCTTCGTGCTCAATGCAAAGGCACCAAATCGTGAAAATGCGATGGAGACGATCACACATGCCAGCCGGGATGGTCGCATACTCGTCGAAGAAATTACTCTGACATCAGAAGCGGATAACGCGATCCATGCCTTTTCAGTCAATAAGCTCAAACAGCTGCTCTATGATGCTACCAGAGACCGCTATTGCGATGGTGACATGAAGTTTCTGATGGAAGGCAATGTGTCGCTACGACTCATCTTCTCCCTGCATCAGAAAGAATTCTACCGCGTGCTTCAGACACCCTTCTCCTGCACCATCGTGAACTGATCGCCCGACCCGACACCAGACAGCGGTGTCTGGTGTCGGGTGTCTCTTGTGTCGCCAGCTGTCAGGAGCGTCTGATTTGCGAAGGCGGAAAATGCCCGCCCGTGCAGACGGCCTCAAACGTCGTGTCGATCTGCTCCCCTAGCTGGGTCAGATCCTGTCGAAAGAAATCACGCAGGCGTACAAGCCGTGAGACACTCTTCTCACGACGCGCCTCTTTCTGGGCGATATGCTGTTCCATCGCCTGCATCTGATACATCTGCATCGCGCCAAACATGATAGCCCCCACCGATTTATTAACCATGAGTAATTTATAACATTACAAAAGTGAAGACAAACAATAAAACTTCACATTCAAGGCAAGATCATGTCACGCCCTGTCAGGCGGCATCGTCAGATCACGAAGGGTAGCGGGGGGATTGTGGCGCCAATGGGCCAGACGCGTTGCCAGGGAGCCGACATGGACTTCAAGTTTATGGCCGTCAGGATCGAGAAAATAGAGCGAGTCTCCTTCGCTCTTATTCGCTTTCCATATGGTCACCTGCCTTGAAAGGCGCGCAGACAGCACTGTAAAAGCAGCGGCGCTGACGGTGAAGGCAAGATGGGTGTCATCCTGCCGTGGCAGACAGATGCCAGCAGGCGCGCATTCGAGGCATAACCAGAGCGACCCTGCCTCAAGATATGCCCCGCGATTCCAGCGCGCGCTCAAACGGCAGCCGAGCAGATTTTGATAGAAGGCAAGAGCCCGCGGCAGGTCTGTCACGCAAAGCGTGACATGATTGACCCCCTGCAACAGGCAGGGTTCAGACGGAAGAGCCAAGCGCAGCGCGGGCCTGGCTCGCGTCCTCGGCGATCTGGGCCTTCAGGGCATCGAGCCCGTCAAAGCGACGCTCTTCACGCAGCAATCTGTGCAGGCTGACCTCGAGGGTCTGGCCATAGAGATCTTCATTGGTGTCAAACAGATGCGCTTCGAGGCGGCTTTCCTGCCCGTCATTGATGGTCGGACGGCGACCGATATTGGCCACCCCCGGAATCATGCGCCCATCGGGATGGTGGACAGTCACGGCATAGACGCCGCGGGCGGGTTCGATATGACGGCCCAGCGGAATATTGGCGGTAGGAAAGCCCAGCAGACGTCCGCGCTTGTCGCCATGCGTAACGGCACCTGCGATGAACCAGGGACGACCAAGCTCTTCTGCCGCGCGCTCGGGATAGCCTTCCTGGAGCAGACGGCGGATGCGTGAGGAGGAAAATGGCCCGCTGATATCTGTAAGGGGCGGCACAACCGTCAGGCCGATACCAAGCGCCTCGAGCCTGTGTGCCAGAAAATCGATACTGCCGGCCCGTCTGTGCCCAAACGCAAAATCTGGGCCGCACGCCACATGCTGCACGCCAAGCGCACGATGCAGCACCTCTTCGACAAACTGCTCGGGCGAGCGATGACTGAAATCAGCATCGAACGGCAGCTGGAAGATCTGTTTGACGCCCTGCTCATGCAGGAAACGTGCGCGGATAGCGGGAAGCATCAGCCGGATCGGCGGGTCCTGCGGGCGGAAAAACTCGCGAGGATGCGGTTCGAAGGTCACCGCGCCCAGAGGCAGATCGGGACGTGCTGCATGCAGCGACTTCAGAAGATGGACATGCCCAAGATGCACACCATCGAAATTGCCGAGGGCTACGGCGGCGCCGTGCGCCCCTTGCGGGATTGCCGCCCAGTCCTCGTGCAAGGTCATGAGACGGGCAACTCGAATTGCTGGCTGACGCTCTGGAAATCCGCTGCCTGACGCACGCCTTGGTGCGCGACAGTACCGTCTTCCGGCCGGACAAGCTGGCAGGTTCTGAGGCCCGCTTCTGCTGCTGCGTCGAGCTCAGCGCCAATATCGGACAGGAACAGGATTTCGCCCGGCGCCACACCCGCACGCGAAGCGATCTCGCGATAGCTCTCGGCAATTTTCTTGCCGCCAATATCGAGATCGTAGAACGCCTCGAACAGCGACGTCAGATCACCTGCATCGGAATAACCATAAAGCAGGCGCTGCGCACTGGCTGAACCCGAGGAATAGACGGCAAGACGCAACCCTGATTTGTGCCAGGCTTCAAGGGCTGGGGCGACATCGGGATAGAGCTGTGCCCTGAGGGCGCCGGTCTCGAAGCCCGTTTTCCAGGCCAGTCCCTGCAGTGATTTGAGCGGCGCGACCTTTTCGTCACGCACCGTCCAGTCATGCAGCTGGGCAAGCGGATCGCAACCGGGATTGGCCGCGTCGATATCCGCCAGCGCCACCTTGACCAGAGGGTTGTCCGCCTGTTCACGCAGCAGCTCGGGCATCACCTTGTCGGAATAGGGAAAGAGCACATCCTTGACGAAAGAGATCGGCAGGGTCGTTCCTTCGATATCAAGAAGGATCAGGCGAACAGTGCTCATGCGGCAAGATCCGGAATGACGACAGGAAAGCGACGGGCGATTTCGTCGCCCGTATATTCGGCAACCCACCCCGTCGTATCAGTGAATACCCGCAGGGCAACCACATCGGGATTGGTCCCGGCGTCGAACCAGTGAGGCGTCCCTTCAGGAACCGAAATCAGATCACCCTGAACGCAGAGTACCGAATAGACCTTGCCCTCGACATGCAGGATAAAGGCGCCCTGACCATGCACGAAAAAACGCACCTCGTCTTCGCTATGAGTATGCTCAGAGAGGTATTTTTCACGCATGGCGGCGATCTGCGGCGTGTTGCGGTCAAACCGCACCACATCGGCGCTGCCTGCTCCGGTTTCGCCCATCAGCCCATCGAGATAGGGGCGGTATGCCTCCAGAATGACTTCCGGTGCAGCATCCTTGGCGGGTGTTACAGGTGACTGCCAGCGTTCAAAGCGCACATTGAGCGGGCGCAGGGTCTCGGCGATGACCCTTGCGTCCTCTGTGTCGAGAATGAGGTTTTCGGGCGTGTCGTCGCGATAGATCGTCAGTCTGCTCATGATTTCAGCCTTTCGAGTTCGCAGGCCAGGAGAAATTCCAGCCCTTCGAGCCGGGCCAGCGCCATGGCCATGTTCCGGCCCCAGACATAAACACCATGCCCTCTGATCACATAACCCGCGGGCATTTTCCCGAGAGACGGCGCCACGATTGTCGCGAGACGGGCAATATCCTGGTCATTGGCAAAAAGTGGCACGTCGATAGCGGTGTCATGGGTTGATTGCCCCTCGAACACCTTGAGCAATTCATATCCTGCCAAAGTGAGCACGGGCGCCTTTATCGCCATCGACAACACGGTCGCCGCGACCGAATGGCCATGCAGTACAGCACCGATCGTCGGGTCAGATGCGTAAAGCTGCGTATGAAGCAGGGTCTCGGCACTGGCCCTTTGGCCGGAATCGAGCGGGCGACCCTCAGGGTCGATCTCGATGACGTCCTGCTCGGTCAGAAACCCCTTGTGACCGCCCGAGCGCGTGATGGCGATACGGCCATCGTCAAGTCGACGGCTGAGATTGCCAGCCGTGGCTGGCACCCAGCCCCTGTGGTCCATTCTGCGGCCTGCATGCAGCACGTCCTGCACCGCATCCGACCAGAGCCGGTCCGAAAGCTGGGTCATGGAAAGCTCAGTGATTGACGTTGTTCACATTACCGCCCGATACGGGGGGCGTGTATTGCGGCTGCTGAAAATTGCCCTGGGGCGGCGGCGAAATCTGACCATTCGGCTGGTCATGCTTCGGCTCCATGGATTCGTCTTCTGCCATGTTCTTCTTGAAGGATTTGATCCCCTTCGCGAAGTCGCCCATCAGACCGCTGATCTTGCTGCCACCGCCAAAAAGGATGAGTACGACGGCAAGCACTATCAGCCAGTGCAGGGGACTCATGCTACCCATAATCTCTCTCCTCGTATGACGGGACCGAACAGCCGTCTCTTTTTCTCACTCCTCACATGGCGTGATCAGGCGTCTCTTGCAAGCGCGCAATATCGTCGATGTCACGCGGAACGATGAAGCCGTAAGTGGGATAGGCTCTCGAGCCCAGATTTTTGATCGGCGCCCAGTAGACCCGCACCAGAGACCAGTCATTATTGCGCGACACGTCGATGACCGGCACCGACCGGTCGATGCGACCGGGCTCCCAATTGGCATGTTCGACCAGGATCTTGCGCGACGAGACAGTGCTGCGCACAACAGAGACATGGCCAGAAGGCAGCCGCCCTGTCGAACGAAAGACAAGGATCTCGCCCTGCGCCGGGCTCTGTGTGCGTCTGTATTTACCCGAAGCTCCGCGCCACCAGGAAGCCGCAGCGCCATAAAGCGCGACACCTGTCTTGGCGCGCGCATAGGGCGCGCATTGCAACGGGCCATTGAAACTGGCGCGGCTGTATTCCCTGGGCCCGCCACCACAGGCAGCAAGGCTCAGACAGAAACTGAACCCAAGCACCATTCTCTTCATGACGATTTCAGCGCCATGACGCGATCCTCCGCTTCCATCAGATCCAGAGCCAGTGCCCGCTCGGCGACATCACGGCCGAACCCCGCACGGGCAAAAACAGCCAGAGCGCGCTGATGACGCAGGGGCGCCTGTTCGTCGCCCTCTTCTTCATCGCCCCTCCTGAAAGGACCGAGCCGACGCTTGCGGGCGAGAACGAGCGCAGCACCGAGCTCATGCTCGTGCGCGCTGTCGTCGTGCCTGTGCCCGAGAGCCTCTTTCAGCGCGTCGCCCAGAACCTCGGCGCCAATCCCTTTCTGGGTCAGACTCGCAGCCACCGCCCGGCGCGACCGCCCCGAGCGCGTCAGGCTGAGTGAGCGGGATCGGGCAAAGGCAGCGTCGTCGAGAGCACCAAGCCTGCGCATATCGGCCACAATCCCGGCGATAGCCGAGCGGCTTTCTCTGGCCAGCCCTTCGATCTGGTCATTGTCGCAGCCTTGCGTGCCCGCCTTGCGTGCCCATCGCATGACCGCGCGTTCCAGCACCTGAGCCAGCCCCTGCTCGGTCGCAGCAAAACGCGCGAGATGACGCAGGGCCGTCTCGCGCAGGGTTGCCGCTGTCGGCGGAGGAGGCAGATCCGGAATCGCTGACATGGCTACATTGTGCCATAACTTCGTGGCAGCAACATGGTGAAAACCGCGGGAGTTCCCTCATGACCCTTTCATCGCTCGAACGCGCGCTCACGGCCCTGCCCTCGACCTATCCGGGCCCAGGCGGCGCGGCGGCGGTCATCAGGAACGGAGAGGTCATCGGTCGCCATAGCTGGGGCTTCGCCAACGCCGAAACCCGCCTGCCCTTCACACCGAAGACCCTGTTTCGCCTGTGCTCGATCACAAAGCAGTTCACCTGCGCGCTACTCGACGAATTTGCCGACAAGACCCCGTTCGATGCGGCCATCGCCAGCTATCTGCCGAAGCTGGAAGAGGCGCCCCCTGGCATCATGGATCTGGCGCATAACCAGTCAGGACTGCGTGATTACTGGGCGGTCGCCATGTTGCATGGCGCCCCGACGGAATCGGCTTTTGGCGCCACAGAGGCCCATCGCGTGATCTCCGGCACACGCAGTCTGCATTTTCGTCCCGGCACCGCCTATTCCTACGTCAACCAGAATTTCTTCCTGATTTCGGAAGCACTCGAGGCGCTTTCGGGACGCAGCTTTGCTGAACTGCTCAGAACACAGCTGTTCGAACGCCATGGCATGAGCACAGCGTTTCTTGCTGCGGATACACAGGCCATGCCGGACGGCACGCAGGGGTATGAGGGAAGTGAAACGACGGGCTATCGGGCTGCAGTCAATCACATCTTCTGGACTGGCGATGCAGGGCTTGGTGCCAGCCTTGATGACATGATCGCCTGGGAACTGGCGATCGATGCGCAGAGAAACGACCCGCAGGGATTTTACAATCGCCTCTCCGCCCCGGTGAGCTTCCGTGACGGCACCCCTGCCCGCTATGGTCACGGCCTGCAGCGCGGCACGCTGTTCGGGCGCGCCATGACCGGCCATGGGGGCGCCTTGCGCGGCTGGCGCAGCCACAGACTGCATCTGGCAGAAGAGCGACTATCGGTGGTCGTTCTGTTCAATCACATGTCGGAGGCCCATTCAGCAGCGGCCTCCCTCGCCGCCGCCGCACTCGACATTCCGCCGATGACACAGGAGGAAACTGCAGGAAATCGAGCCATACTGGGCTCCTATCTCGACAGAGAGACCGGGCTGTCAGCGTCGATCACACCGAGCGCATCCGGCAAGAAGCTGTCCCTGCGCTATGCCTACCCGCCGGAGACACTTGAGTTCTGGACGCAGAATGGGGCCGGGCGCGACGCAACACGGCTGAGCCTCTCCGATGAGGGGCTGAGGATGGCACGCCCTCAGGAAAACCGGGACGTCGCGCTGGTCTGTCTCGACGAGCGCATAAGGCATGACGGTCTGGCCGGTCGTTATCACTGCGCTGAACTTGACAGCGTCCTCACACTGGAAGGAGCGGAGGGCGCTGTTTACGGTGGATTTTCAGGAATGCTCGGCCTGGGACGAATGGAACGTCTTCAGCCCGTGGGCAGCGATGTCTGGCTCATCCCCTGCCTCAGGGCGCTAGACCACTCACCGCCAGGCTATTGGACGCTCGCTTTTCAGCGCGATGAAACCGGAAAAATGACGGGTGTCCGGGTCGGATGCTGGCTGGCACGCGATCTCTTTTATCGGCGCTGCCAAGACTGAATTTGACGGATAGGGGGCAATACCCCCATCATGGGAATGCAGCAGCCTGTGCCCTGCCCTGAATTTTCAGGCGCGGGGCTCTTGCCGTTGCTTTTTCCCATCCATTTCAACCGGGCTCTCTCATCGCCATGATTTCCGCTCTGATGCCAACATTCAAACGAGTCGACCTTGCTTTCGAGCATGGTCAGGGCGCTTGCTTGTACACGGCTGACGGGCGACGATTCCTAGATTTCGGGGCGGGCATTGCCGTCTCGTCGCTCGGTCACGGCCATGAAGGCCTCGTCAAGGCAATTGCCGAGCAGGCTGGCCGGGTTATGCATGTTTCCAACCTGTATCGCATCCCGCAGGCAGAGAAGCTGGCAGACCGGCTGGTCGCGCATTCCTTCGCTGACAGCGTGTTCTTCTGCAATTCCGGCGCAGAAGCGAATGAAGGCATGGTCAAGATGATCCGCAAGACCCAATCGGGTCGCGGTCATCCCGAGCGCACGCGCATCATCTGCTGCACGGGCGCCTTTCACGGTCGTACGCTTGCCATGATCGCCGCCACCGGCAACCCGGCCTATCTCGAGGGTTTCGGCGCGCCGGTCGAAGGTTTCGATCATGTGCCCTTCAACAACATGAACGCGCTGCGCGCTGCCATCACGCCGGAGACGGCGGGCATCATGCTTGAACCGATCCAGGGTGAAACCGGAATCAAGCAGGCCGATCCGCAGTTCATGACCGGGCTGCGTCAGGTCTGCGACGAGTTCGGGCTTATTCTGGCGCTTGATGAAGTGCAGACGGGCATGGGCCGTACGGGCAAGCTCTTCGCCCATGAATGGTACGGCATCACCCCTGACGTGATCTCAGTGGCCAAGGGTATTGCAGGCGGCTTCCCCATGGGCGCCATCCTCGCCAATGAGGAAGTCGCTGCCTCTATGGGAGCCGGGTCGCACGGTACGACTTTCGGGGGCAATCCGCTCGCCTGCGCCGCAGGAAATGCCGTGCTCGACGTCATTCTTGCCGATGGCTTTCTGCCGCAGGTCGAATGCACCGGCGCGGTTCTGGGCGAGACGCTCGACGCTCTCGTGCGCAAGCATCCGACGGTCTTCGAACTCGCCCGCGGTCGTGGTCTGATGTGGGGGCTGAAATGCCGTCTGCCGGTCGCGCAGGTTCAGGCCCAGGTCATGGCTGAAGGTCTTCTGACCGTCACGGCTGGCGAAAACGTGCTGCGTCTTCTGCCTCCGTTGATCGTCACCCCGGAAGAGTGCCGCGAAGCCTGCGAGATTCTCTCGCGCGCCGCTCAGGCGCTGGAAGCCGCAGAGCAGCAGAAAAACAAGACAGAAAGCCAGACGGAGCGCCACGCATGACCATCCAGACACGCTCCCCCTCTGCCGCAGAAATTCGGCACTTCCTCGATCTGCGTGATCTGGATGCCGCGACATTGCGCGACATCATCGATGTCGGTCGCTCGGTCAAGGCAATGCAGGATGCGCGACGCGTGCCGATGCATCCCGCCCATCCCCTGGCCGGTCGTACGCTTGGCCTGATGCTCTCCAAACCCTCGACGCGAACACGCCTCTCATTCGAGGTGGGTATGCGCCAGCTGGGTGGGGACGTATCGGTGCTTTCACCGACAGATATGCAGATCGGTCGTGGCGAGAGCCTGGCCGACACGGCGCGTGTTCTGTCGCGCTTCCTCGATGTGCTGGTCGTGCGTACCGGCGAGACCGACATGCTGAGCGAGCTGGTGCGCTGGAGCAGCATCCCTGTGGTCAACGGGCTGACACCCGATTCCCACCCTGTCCAGATCCTCGCCGATATCATGACCTATGAAGAGCATCGCGGCCCTGTCGCGGGCTCGCACTGGGCCTGGGTCGGCGACGGCAACAACGTTGCCGCCTCCCTGATCGAGGGCGCGGTACGCTTCGGGTTCTCGCTCACGCTCGCGACGCCTGAGACAATGAAACCGCGACAGGAGGTTCTTGACTGGGCGCAGGCCGAGGGCGGCAGGATCCGCCTCGTTCACGACCCTGTCGAGGCCGTGCAAGATGCGGACTGCATCGTGACGGATACCTGGACCAGCATGTCGGACGAGGAATCGACTGTCAGGCTCAGCACATTGCGCCCCTTCCAGGTAAATACGGCTCTCATGCAGAAAGCCGCCCCCAAGGCCCTGTTCATGCACTGCCTGCCCGCCCATATCGGTGAGGAAGTGACCGAAGAGGTGTTTGAAAGCGCCGCCTCGGTTGTGTTCGACGAAGCGGAGAACCGCCTGCACGCCCAGAAAGGTCTTCTGCTCTGGGTTCTGGGCGGTGAAAACTGGTGCTCTTTCGGCAAGCCCGGCTGAGCACAGCTGCCCTTCGGCGCATTACTGACCCTGGAAAGCATCAGACTAGACACCGATGATTGAAACACCCGCCTTTCTTGATACCCAGCGCCCCGAGACGGTGCCTGACCTTGTGATTTCACACGGGATCACGCCGTTTCATCTGGCAAACCGTCCTGTGCGCGGCCGTCTGGTGAGACTGGGCAAGCTGGCTGATATCATGCTGAAGCGCCATGACATCCCCGATTGCGGGCGGCAACTGGCTGGTGAAGCCCTCTCGCTGGTTGCCGGGCTCAGCGCGGGGCTCAAGTTCAAGGGGTCGTTCTCGCTTCAGATCAAGGGCGACGGCCCGGTCTCGATGCTTGTGGCCGATTGCACCGATTCAGGCGAATTGCGCTTTTATCTGCGTTCCGAAGACACGCCAGATCATGCCTCGGCCAAGGCACTCCTCGGTGACGGTTATTTCGCTTTCACGATCGATCAGGGCGCGCATACCGAACGTCACCAGGGTATTGTGGCGCTAGAGGGCGAAACGCTGGCCGATATGGCCATGCATTATTTCGCGACAAGCGAACAGCACGAGTGCTGGATGCGCCTCTATTGCGAAAAGACCGATGAGGGCTGGCAGGCTGGCGCCCTGATGCTGGAAAAGATCGCAGCCGAAGGCGGCATTGCTTCCGAGCAGGGCGCGGATGAGGACGCATGGGAAACTGCCTGTATCCTCGGCAACACCCTCAAGGCATCTGAACTTTTCGATCCGGCCTTAAGCTCCACAACACTGGTCGAGCGCCTGTTCGGCACGCAGGACGTCCTAATCGATCGCCCCAGAGTGGTAAGCCTTGGATGCCGTTGCAATCGCGCCAGGCTGGCGAGCGTATTGTCGACTTTCCCGGAAGACGATCTCGACCATATGGCCGAGGAAGGGCAGATCACCATGAACTGCGAATTCTGCAACGTCGGGTTCCGCTTCGACCGTAACGAGATCGCGCGATGAGCGCGGCTGATGATCTTCTGCGTGGCATTCGCGTGGACGGAGAGACACTGACTGCCCTTTATGATCAGTGGACTCCGCAGGAGATCATCGCCCTGGATGACGACATCAGGTGCCTGACCCTGAGCGACGCGATGAGCGGGCGTCAGGCGGTCTGGTATCTCGATGGTGAAAATTATTATTGCGGCTCTCATATCGAGGTGGTGCAGCGCCTGCACCCGCAGCAGGTTCTCGCTGCTGTTGCTCCCTGGTTTGACGAGCTGGCACGACATTCGCTCAGTGCCGCCCCCACGTCGCTTGATGGCGCGCCGCGTATGCCGCTCTTTTTGGCGACACAGCTTGCTGCGGCATGGTGCGTCCGTGTTCTGACTGACATGCGTCAGACCCAAACCTCTCTGACCGAACAGGATCAGGATCTCGCAACGCTCGATGAAAGAACGCTTTCCTCACGACAGGTCCGGCGCTTGCTGGGCACACGGATCGGGCCGGAATCGCTGGTCGTTCTCTCCCCCCTGAGCGACAGGCCCCTGCGATCGCAGATTTCATTCGTCATCGAGCATCAGCTCATCCATCGCTTCTACGATCCTGAAGCGGACTGCACCTTCTACCTGTCATGGTGGGAGAGACAGCTCGACAAACCACCCAGCTTTTATTGCCCCAAGGCCAACCTGCTCGTCAGCGATGAAAACATGGCGGGCATGTTGCCTGCCATGATTCTGGGCTGGTATCTCAGCAATCCGCATCATGCTGCGACCATCGCCGATGCCCAGGCTTTCGAGGCGCGTGACTATGGCCTTGGAAGTGCCTCTTCCCTTCTGGTCGAAATCGAAGCCGACAGCTCGCTCCCTCCTGCGCCCGAGACAACATCTGCCGACATGATTTCAGAATCATGGGCCTTCCTGCACCAGAACCCGTCCGAGATTGCTGCACCGGCGTCTCAGGACCAGAGACAGGAAAAGAAACAGTCGGGGCGTCTTTTCGGGCGACTACGCTCTCTAGTAAAAAAGACCTGAAGTCGAGACGCATAGCCAGGAGCCGCTCATGTCGCAAAGTCCATCCAGAGTTAAGAACTTTCTCCGTTTCGGTTCACTCTTCCTCGCTCTTGGCAGCATTTCCCCCCTGCTGACAGCATGCGGCGACAGCGAACCGCAGAGCTTTGCGCCGCTCGACTATAACTATCTTAGCAAGATGCACCTCAACGTTGCCCATATCGAAATTGTCGATACGGCGCCTCCTGGCTCAACGCCCGGCGATATTTCCGGCAAGGCGCCTACAACGCCCCAGCAGGCGCTCGAACAGATGGCTCGTGATCGCCTGATCGCCAGCGGAACAGAGGGCAGCGGCACCTTCACCATCACCAAGGCAAGTATCCTCCATGCACCGGGCGGTACGCTTCTGGGTGAACTCGAGGCTCATGTTGATCTTTCCGCGCCTTCGGGCGGTCGCGCCGGCTACGCGCTGGCTCATATCACCCGCAGTCTCAACCCGGGCGACAAAAACCCGGAATCTCCTGCTGTCCTTTACGACCTGACATCCCAGATGATGCAGGACATGAATGTCGAGCTTGAGTTCCAGATCAAGAAATCGCTTCATGACTGGCTTGTCGATGCCAGTGGCGCCCCCCTGCAAGGCGCAATTCAGCAACAGGATATCGGCCCGGGTGCCCCCCTTGCCGCGCCCTCGATCTCGACCGCCAATGCCCCTGCAGCAACAGCTCAATCTGCCCCCGCCCCGGCAGCAAACAGCAGCACCGCCCTTAGCGCAGCACCCGCAGCTTCTGCTCCTGCAGCCAAACTGCAAGGCCCTGACGCCATCTTTCCGCTTGGCGATGATGACGCACCAGCCGCTCCGGCTGTGAAATCGCCTAAACCGGGCGTTCTCTCCCTTCCGTCCGGTCATTCGTAACGGGAATTCACCCCCGACCTTGCCCGTCGCCCTGAAGCCGGACGGGCAAGGCAGAAACCTGCTTGCATTTCCTCACGCAATCGCGAAGAAGGGGGCGTTGCCCAGATGATGGGCATCCCCCATCGTTGTTCCGTCAGGAGAACAGGTTGAGCGCGCCTTCGTCTTCACGCCGCCGCTTCGTCAAAAATGCGGCAGGCACTACCGCTTTCCTCCTTCTCGCCGGACATGATTTTCCCGCCCGGGCGCGGGCCGCAGCACAGATCGACGGCAAGCCGGTTTTTTTCACGCCTGACGAGATGCGTTTTCTTGAAGCCGCCTGCGATTGCATCTTCCCGCATGACGATCTTGGCCCGGGCGCAACAGCTCTGAACGTTCCCGGCTTCATCGACCGACAGATGGATACGCCTTATGGCCGGGGTGAGCTCTGGTATATGTCTGGCCCCTTTCAGGACGGGCCTGCCAATCTCGGCTACCAGCTCCCTTTTGCGCCGCGCGATCTGTATCGCAAGGGCATTGGCGCGGCCAATCATTACGCCCGCACCGAACGCGGCAGGGATTTCGCCGATCTGCACCCGGAAGAGCAGGTCGAAATCCTGACAGCCTTCGAGGGAGGCGCTGTTCATTTTCCTGAACTCAATGCGCGACTCTTTTTCGAGCAATTGCGCCGCAATACACTCGAAGGTGTTTTTTCCGATCCGATCCATGGGGGCAACCGCAATATGGAAGGCTGGATCCTGCTCGCTTTCCCCGGCGCGAGAGCCGATTTCATGGATTGGGTCAATCAGGAAGGCGCAGCCTATCCGTTTGGCCCTGTATCGATCAGCGGCCAGAAGGCCTGAGCGTCACTTATTCGAGTTCCAAACGCATGACAACAAAACGGACTGACGTAGTCATTATTGGCGCAGGCTGGGCAGGCGCCATTCTCGCGAAGGAAATGCGCGAGGCAGGGCGTAGCGTCGTCATGCTTGAACGCGGCCCGGAACGCTCGACCGCGACTGAAGGCACCTATCCCGGCTCGATCGACGAACTGCGCGGCGCCATCAGGCACAGACTATTTCAGAACCCTGCCAAGACAACTGTCACCATCCGCAACACCGTCAACCAGACGGCACTCCCCTATCGTCAGCTTGCAGCGTTTCTGCCGGGTGAAGGCGTAGGCGGCGCCGGATTGCACTGGTCGGGCGTACATTTTCGCGCAGCCCCCGATGATCTGCGTCTGCGCAGCCATGTCATCGACCGCTACGGCGCCAAATTCATTCCCGAAGGGATGAATTTGCAGGATTACGGCGTCACCTATGAGGAGCTTGAGCCTTTTTTCGACAAGGCTGAAAAGGTGTTCGGCACATCGGGAGAGGCCTACAAGGTCAACGGTCAGATTGTCGGGAATGGCAATGTGTTTGCGCCTTCGCGCAGTGACAAGTTCCCTCTGCCTGCCATGCAGGACGTCTATACAGCGAGCCTGTTCCGCAAGGCGGCATCTGATGTCGGATATCATCCTTACGCCCTGCCAGCGGCCAATGCCTCAATGCAATATACCAATACTTATGGCTTGCAGATGGGCCCGTGTAATTTCTGCGGTTATTGCAGCGGCTATGACTGCTACATGTATTCAAAGGCCTCGCCGAACATCAATATTCTCCCGGCACTGCGTTACGATGCTGACTTCACACTGATCACTGACGCTCATGTCCTGAAGGTCAATCTCGACAGCGACCGACGCAAGGCAACAGGCGTCACCTATCTCGACCAGCGTGAAAATCGCGAGAAGACCATCGAGGCCGATCTGGTCATTCTGGCGGCCTTCCAGTTCCATAACGTGCATCTGATGCTGCTTTCGGGCATCGGCAAGCCCTATGACCCCATCAGCAATACCGGTGTCGTCGGACGTAATTTCGTCTATCAGACGATCACGACCTCACGGGCCTGGCTCCCGGAAAAGCAGTTTACCAACCAGTTTGTCGGTGCCGGTGGGGCGGGTGTCGCTCTTGATGATTTCAACAGCGATAATTTCGATCATGGTCCGCTGGGCTTCATCGGTGGCTCGCCAGTCTGGGTCAACCAGGCAGGCGTCAAACCTATCGCTGCGGCGATGAATGGCGGCGGCAAATCAGCACCGCGCTGGGGCGCAGGCTACAAGGCTGGTCTGGTCGATACCTATCGTCATTCCATGGCCATGGATGCGCATGGCAGCAACATGGCCTATCGCGATGTCTATCTCGATCTCGATCCGACCTGGCGTGACAGCTACGGTCAGCCCCTGCTGCGCATGACCTTCACCTGGAAGGAAAACGATATCCGCATGAACCAGTATGTCGTCGGCAAGATCGAACCGATCATGAAGGCACTCGGCGCCAGACGCTACGAACTCGGCAGGCTTGAACACGGCGAGGCCTTCGATACCCGTCGCTATCAGACAACCCATCTTGGCGGCGGTGCCGTCATGGGTACGAGCCCGACCGACAGCGCCCTCAACCGCTATCTTCAGAGCTGGGATGTCTCAAACGTCTTCGTCATCGGCTCGAACGCCTTTCCCCAGGGGATGGGCTATAATCCTACCGGCACCGTCGCCGCTCTTGCCTATTGGGCAGCGCATCATATCCGTACTACCTATCTGGCCCAGCCCGGCCCGCTGGTGGCGTTGTGATGCTCGCGCGAAAAACCGGCCTGGCGCTGCTTGCCGTTTTCGGTCTTGCTGGTTCGGTACGGGCCGAGGCGCAGGAAAACCCGCAACAGGCACTCATCGACAAAGGTCGCTATCTGGCAGCAGCAGCCGATTGCTCGGCCTGTCATACGCATGATGCCGCAGCGCCTTATGGCGGCGGCAACCCCTTCGGCCTGCCCATCGGCACGCTGTATGCGCCCAATATCACGCCCGACAAACAGCATGGCATTGGCAGCTATACCGAAACTGATTTCTCCAATGCCCTTCGTCGAGGCATAGGCAGGAATGACAAGCCCCTCTACCCGGCCATGCCCTTCCCCTCCTATGCGCGCATGACTGATGCCGACATTCATGCACTCTGGGTCTATTTTCATGAAGGTGTAGCGCCGATTGCCCAATCGGCACCTACCAATGCCATTCACTGGCCACTCTCCATGAGATGGCCCATGACCCTCTGGCGCTGGGCTTTCGCCCCGACACCGAAAGCCGCCTTGAGCAACGCCAATCGCCGCTTTCCAGATGCCGAAATTGCCCGTGGTGCCTATCTGGTCGAAGGGCCGGGCCATTGCGGCGCCTGCCATACGCCACGCGCTCTGACGATGCAGGAAAAAGCCCTTTCAAGCGATGAAGGCGATGTATTCCTCTCAGGCGGTGCGGCCGTCGATGGTTGGACGCCTGTCAATCTGAGGCAGGATGACCGCACCGGTCTCGGCCGCTGGAGCGAGGATGACATCGTTGCCTTCCTTGCCACCGGACGAAGCGAAAAGGGCTCTGCCTTTGGCGGCATGAGCGATGCCATTACACACGGCACACAGCATCTCAGCACAGCCGATCTGCATGCCATTGCCCGCTATCTCAAGACGTCGCTACCAGCCCGCAAGGGCGAGAAGCCCTGGGAAATCGATCACACCGTGGCGAAAGCCCTGCGAAAGGGACAGCTTCCAACAGCAGGCGCCAAAACCTATGTCGACCGATGCGCTGCCTGCCATCGGACGGATGGGCGTGGCTACGCCCCGGCTTTCCCGCCTCTGGCTGGCAACCCGACGCTCATGGACAAGGACCCTGGGTCGCTGATCCTGATCGTTCTGCGGGGTGCAACGGTGGCGCCGACAGAGAAAGCCCCATCGGCCCTGACCATGCCCGGCTTCGGTCATGTGCTCAACGATCAGGAAGTCGCCGATGTCGTAACGTTCATTCGACAGAGCTGGGGCAATTCCGGAAGCAGCGTTACCGCAGCCGATGTGCGCAATTTCCGCGATCGTAATGCGGAATGGATCAACACCCCACCCCCGAAACCCTTCAACTGAATTCGACGCTTCCTCCACCTTCAATGGAGGAAGCGATAGATCACCAGCCCCTGATAGCCACGCCCGCCAGCTGCCGTCTGGCCAGCGACGCGTGTGGAATAGGCGCCGCCTCCACCTGCGCCATAACGCGTGGCATTGGCGCCGAGAAGATACCCTGCCTTGCCACCGCCACCCCATGGGCCATTGGCGCCATTACCGGCGAACACGACAGTACCGTTCTGACCGTCGCTTCCGCCACCGCCTGTCTGGTTCCAGAGGGTTCCTCCCCCGGTGCCGCCGCCATCACCCCCCAGCGCCATCTGCGCGGCTGCGAAATACGCCGAACCACCCCCATCCGAGGTAAGAAACGGTGTGCCGTCATAGGTCACAAAACTTGGTCCTCCTCGTTGACCAGCCGAGCCACCTTGCCCGACCGTGACCGAAAGCGACGCATTTCTGGTCGGATCAACGGAATAGATCCCCCAGCAATCACCTCCTGCTCCACCGCCTCCGCCTGAAAAAGACCCGACATCTGGCGTCAGGGCGTTACTCGATGCACCACCGCCACCACCGCCGATAACCCGCAATTCAACCTGACGCGCCCATTCCGGTATCGTCAGGATCTGGCTGGCGACACAAAGCGCCTGAGGCTGGCTGATCTGCTGGGCAAACCTCATCGTCGCCAGCTCGGGAAGAGCGGGAAGAAACACCCTGCTTTGACGCGGGACAATAGAGCTCAATGTGCCAATCCCGGCAGGAATGCTCATGACATAAAGCGGCACGATAATGGCCCCTGCAGCAAAAGGCGCACTCACCCCTGCCGCGAAACTGATACGGCCCGTGCGACGAGTGGGCAGCGCTTTCCCGCGGTTATCCGGCCCCGCCATCGTCTGGTCCGGTTTTTCCGCATTGTAAAATGGCAGCACATCCAGCGTATCATCCTGCACGCGACAGACCGCGTAGAGGGTGATATCGACGCCCGTTAGGGGAATAGTCAGGGTCTGGGGCGCATCGTTGTAAAACAGGGCCTGGGTTATTGAAAAATCAGCATCAAGCCCCGCCGAAATTCCCCCGATATGCGCCGCATCAAGCGCATCCGGCGCCATGATTGCCCCGCGCCCGATCGTGACCGACAGATCGCTGTCAGACATCTGGCAGATGAGACCCGAGGCCATGATCGTCTGACTACCCACAAGCATCTCTGCAAACCGCCCAAGTCCCTCTTTGGCATAACGGCCAAAGCGCAGCAGATCCGTGTCGAAGGGGACGGCCCCCGCATAAATGATCGGACGATCCATCACGCTTGCATCCTTATCCATGCGATCACACCCGACGCCTTCGTGGCCTTGATCGCTGCGTGCAGGGCACGTTGTTCGACCGGCAGCTTCGGGTAGACCTCCAGAAAAAACTGCCCTCCCTGGCGGGCACCATAGCGGGTGCGTGACGCGCCATAGCCGCCAACCTGACACCAGGCACCGCAGTCATGCACGTTACCCGGCTCGATGATCCGAGGCGCAGCGCCGGATAGTCGACGTACCGCCTCTGATACAGCCGCACGGGTATTGAGAGGTGCCACGAGAGAACTCACCATCCGCCTGCGAAAATGGGTGTCTTTCTCGAGATTGAGACGGACCATGCCTGAGGGGCCGAAGAAATCGGCCGCAGCCACTTCCAGAAATGCGTCATCGGTAGTGCCCATACGCGTCTGCCTGCGTACAAAACTCATCAGGCTCCAGATCGATGCCAGTACGGCGCCAAACCCGGTCAGCAATGACTGCAAGATCGGGGCATCCTCGACCTCGTCCCCGCGATAGGCCGGAAACCAGCCAGCGGGCAGAATGAGCCGCAGGCGTCTGGCGAAATCACGCGCGCTACCCGGCGCGATGCCGGTGTCGTAAAGCGTCTTGCGATCCGTCGCCTGCAGGCTCGCTATATCGCGATCTCTCAGAATGGCCATCAGTCACCCACCTGTTCAGCCGTGAAAAGCGGCACGCGATAATCCTTGCCGTTCACGTTGAGATGCAGAAAACCACCCCCAGCCTGTTGCGGCACGGCGCCCCCCAAACTCGCTACAGGCGACGACATCTGGATTTCCCCTCCCTCTGCGGGGTAGAGGCCCAGATTGGGAGAGCCATTTTCACCCTTCTGCACATAAAGTCCCGCCGCAGCGAGACCGCTTCCTGCCTGGATATTCAGCGTGTTGGTTGGAGCATTATTGGGCGAAACGGAGAACAGCAGATTACCGGTCATGTTCGTGACCAGAAGCCCATCATCGGCAAACTGGATACGCTGCCCCTTGGCAGTCTGAGAAACGGTCGAAAAAAGCATGGCCCCCGCATCAAGGCCCTGAACATGCTCGCGTGTTTCAGGCGTCCGCCACTCTATACCCTGACCACGCGCCATCGATATCGCCGTCGCATAGCCACCATCATCGCCATTCGTCCCGGCCAGCGCGGTATTACCGAACAGGATGCCTGTTTTCCATGAGTCGGGATTGCTGACAAAAACGATTCCTGCCTCGCAATCTGCTGTCCCCTCAGTCTGCCCGCCCCCGGCGCCGATCTGGATCGCGTAGGTGCCGCCACCGCAATTCGGATGATAAGGCGTCGACATGCCATAAGCAGGCCCGCCCAGATTCACAGCCTCAAGCTCCATGACGAAGCTGGGCTGATAATTGACCCCGGGCATACGCCAGGCTTCGCCGTAATAGGCATAGGCCGTGGCCTGGGTCGGATTCGTCGCATCGTCAGCGATGCCCCATGAAGCAACACCGATCGTGCTCGGCACATGGCCCAGCTTGTCACGCCATTTCATCGCATCCGATGTGCGCGACCCCGCCACGAAGGCGCTGTTGCCAAAACGCGAAAGCGAAGCAGCCTGGGCATTTTCGAGAGCCCACGGACCGATCGACGTGGTCGCCATAAGAGACGACAGCCAGTCCTGATGTGCGACATCGCGCGTATTGAGCGCCGGATAATCAGACGCCGCACCAATAAAGAAACGATCGCCGTACCGACTGATTTTCGCCCCTTCTTCTGCAAAGAATTCACCACTGGGCGGAGAATCGGCAGGGGCACCGGCAATCTGACTGGCCGTCGCATTGAGGGTCTCGACACCATCCGGCGTTGCGATGACGAGAACTTCCGGTCCCGCGACAGCAGGAATACGAAAGTAGTTGTTGAATTTCGGCATTACCCCTCCTGAACGATCTGAACGGAGATCGTGCCTGGAAAAAGCGACTGGCTGGTTTGTGCCGGGATATCGTTCTGACTGCCGTTGAGCAGAATATCCGTCACCGAAAGCACCGGCACACCGGCACCGACATAAGCGACATAGGCAAGGCGACTGAATGGATAGCTCGCCCCGATCTGTGCGGCAGCGATGTCGGCACCAAGGGCTCTGACAAGCGCCGTACGGGCCGCTTCTGCCTCGGCACCGGAAGCGATCCGCACCGTCATCGCAACGTTTACTGTCAGGACTATCGGGCGCTGCACGGCAAACCCGACCCCCAGGGCCTTCGTCGCCTCCACGCTGGCATAGACTTTTTGCAGCACCTGCTCAGGCACATCATCACTGCCATCGTCGATCACAACCGTGAAATAGCCGGATCGGGTCGCTCCGTCGGATTGCTGTCCATCGAACACGGCATAGCTCAGATTATTCTGGGTCTCGGCCACCGCGCTCTCAACTGCCGCGCGAGACGCGCTGGCCTTGGCCGCCAGCCAGAGCGGAAAGCGCTTTCGGAGCTGCGCATCGGTTTCCTGATCCGAACCATTCGCAAAAGCCTTGAGATTAGTCACGATATCAATGCCTGCAACCGAAGTGCCCATCAGGGAGATCGCGCCTATGGCGACATTGCCCTGAACACCTTCGACCAATGCCTCGACGGGCAAAGTCAGCGAGGCCAGCCCAGTCGGACGCACATACCCTGCCGTTTCCTTCGACCAGTGCTCGTGGGTCGTATCAATCACGACCTGATAGGTAATGGCCGAAGCCGTTCGCACGGTCACACCGGGTCGCACCACGGCAGAGATATCGTCATAGGAAAAGCAGGTCATGGTAACCGAACCCAGCGCCTTGACGCCGGGCAGTCGGGTCATACCAAAATCGCCGACGAAACTGTCGCAATCTGTGCCCACCGATGTGGCCAGTCTTGTGCGACAGAGGATCTGAAGCAGCATATATTGCAGCCACAGACCAAGCGCAGCGACGCTTTCTATCAGGGCGCGCCCTGGGGTGCCGATATCAAGCGTGAGCTTTTGGGCACATTGCGCCTGCGCCGTAACGACAGCACTCTGGACGAGTGCCGAAAAGGAACGCAAAGAAAACGACATGAGCTTTCCGATGCCTCGTCGGCAGGAGCCGAGCCAGGCTCAGATCGTGCCGCTCTGATTGAATGTGAAAACCTGCTCAGCCTCTTCGCCTTGTTCGGTATAGGTGATTGCGCAGCGATACGTACTCACAGCCAGAGGCGTCAGTGTCACAGTCACCGGCTGATCGTGATCGATTGACGCTTCCAGAGCGAGTTGACTGACAATCAGCCCCTGCGTTTCCACCTCCCGGATCGGCGTACCTACGCGCGAAGGCAGACCGGCGCCATATTCTGCGTGCCAGAGATAGGCTTGCGGGTTGGTGCAGAGACGCCGCAGGATGTTTTGCTGCGTGGCCGATGATCCATCCGCAGCCCGCAGGGCGCCATCATCGTCGAGTTGCAGATCCTCGCCGAAATAATGGTACAGATCCGTCATCCCAATGCCTTTCCGGTCATCCCATTGGCATAGGGGTGCACATGGTCGCTAAGACTGTTCGTGTCCGTGCGCACATCCCCTCCGGAGACGGAAATACCGCCCCCTTTCACCTCGATACCCGCGCCGGAAACTCTAATCCCTCCGGAATCAAGGGTCATTCTGACAGATCCCGCCTTCAGCACGATCGCCGATCCGCTAAGGGCACATTGCATCGAGCCAGCGCCAAAAAACACGCCATCCCGCCCAAGATGCAGCCACCCGCCTGGCTCACTCTTGCGGGCAGATTCTCTGGAGGGCGCACCGCACCCGGCTCTGATCAGCAATTCGCCAGGTTGTGCCACCTTGCCTGTCTGGGGCGACAGGGCGGGTCCAGCAACGACATCGAACATGACGGAAATAATCACGTAGTTCTCGCCGTCGCCTTCCACCGGCATCAGCAAGACATGAGCGCCGGGTGCGGTTGGGCAGGAAAGCCGCAAATCCCCCACTTGTGTGACTGCCGCATCCGGCAGCCACCCTGTCTCGATATTATCGGGCTGCAGACGAACCTTGACGGCATGATTGGCAGGATCAACTGCCGAGACAATGCCATGTATGGCGTGGGCAGCGCGTGTCTGATGGGCCGCAGCCAAGAAGGAACCATCCATAGGCATACTCCTTCAAAAAACACGATCCCGCAGTGTCACGTCCTGCCGATAGCCATGAGCGGGATCCATGAAATGCGTGACAGAGTCGACGGATAATGTCCTGACCCCGTCTGAAATCCCTTCATCGACAGTCATGAAATGGCGCGGCGCCAGCCCCGTCATGGCAGGCAGAGAGAGACGGACTTCGCATGCGTGCGAGACAATCCGTCGATATTTTCCCTTTGCCAGGCGCCTTATATCGTCCATGCGCAGCCCTGGCGCCCTGAACGTATAAAGCGCGGCATTGGCGCCCGGCATCTCGCTCGAGAAATTCTGCCCGTCGAAATAAACCTCGCTTCGCGCCCTCTGGCGTGAATCCCACGATTGCACACCGACAACGACATTCCGTGCGAGACCAAGATCGTGCCTGAAAGACTGCACGCTGACACCATCGGGAGAAAAAAGTCGTGTACCGCCCTCACCGACAGCATAGGGCTCGTGGATATGGATCGTTTTACCCGATGCGTGGCACTCATATCCATGATCGCGCGACAGGGAGAACGCGATATCAAAAGCGGTTTGATACCGATTCTGCGTGACGGCGGAGAGCCGCCTGTGCTCCAGCTGCCAGAACTGCCCACAATACGCGGCAGCATCGGTAGTCCCGGACACGATATCCGTCCTGAAAGTCAGGCCGGCACGCTGCACCGCTTCCTGTACCAGTTCGAGCGCGGTCTGATTGCTCCAGGAAGCGGCAAGGCGTGTATCGAGCAGAAAGGCCATATAATCCCGACACTCCAGCACGAAGAGCGCGTTACCATTTTCCTTGTTCAGCGCATCGAGCACACCGTGAAAAACCGTCGTCCATTCCTCGTCGCCCTGCGCCACCTGCAGCATCACATCCGGCCGATCAAAGCCTGAGCGATTTTCCACAAGACCGCGCAACACGGTTTTGTTCTTGGTGACCACTCTGATGAGCGCCGTGTCGCAGCGTGCATAGCGGGTACATTCCAGACGAAAGCCCCCTACATGCAGATCCTGCTGCCTCACGCCATCAATCAGAAGCCGGGCTTTCCAATTACGCATCAGCTCTGTCATGAGGGCGGCAAACCTTCGCTCCCATAAGAAACGCTCTCATCAGGCAGAATGATCTGCACCGGTGCGTCGAAACAGGTGAGATCGGGATCGGAAAGCCCGTTTTTTTCAGCAATACGCCACCACTGCATGGCGTCACTAAAATAGCGCAAAGCGAGATGAAAGAGCGAAACATCATCTGACGTCACCTGTATCTTCATTCTCTTTTCTCCTCGGAATACTTCAGTGCGGCACCGTCTTCTCCCGAAAAGGATATTCTCCGGTAGTGGCCGTCACGAACCAATAAGGGTCTGCGCGCGGCTGACATAACTTCCGGCATCGACACTCAAAGTCGCGGCACCGGCATTTTGCGAAATTGTCACCAGATCGGCCGCATTCGAGACCTGTGCAGTGTCCAGAGCCAGGCCAGATTCATTTCTAACCTTCAACAGGCTATTTCCTGCCACAGAAAGATCCGATTCGACTGCGGCGACGGCCGTGGGTATCCGGCTGACACTGGTAGCGCTTTGCCAGAGCGAACTGGCCTTTCCCAGCGCATCCTGCGCATGCGCCACTGCGCCCCCGACACCCAGAATCTGGGCTATCGGCATGATCTGCCCCACAACAGATGAAATCATGGTCGTGCCAATCCATCCTGAATCGGTCATCTGACCGAGCATTGTCGAAAAAACACCCAAACCCGAGACCATATCCATACTGGCGGTCTCCGATGAAATGGGCACCAACACAGGCGGGCTGACTTCCCGCTCCAGCACCAGACGATAGGGGCAGATTGTCCCTCGCGCCCGATACGACCAGGAAAATTCGGCAATCCAGACGCGGGCAGACAGATCAGCAACCGAAAATGCCAGAACCTGTGCTGCCTCGCGCATCGTTTCCAAACGGCGCGCCCTGCTCGTGGCCATCGGGCCTATAAAACGCCCCGTCAAAACCAACCGCGCCGGATCGTTTCCGACTGAATCGATCACACGCCCGCCCCCGAGAAGGCGATGGATAATCAGGACCTGACGACCGCCAATAACCAGTTCATCGGGCACTTCAGGGCCACTCAGAACCAGATTTCCCAGGGTCACAGGGGCCGCCCGGTCGAGCTGGCCTATAGCACCCAGCGCATTCTCGACCTGAAGAAGCGATATGCCCATTTTTTCTTCTCTTACATGAAGCCGAAACTCATATTCGGGTATTGTGGCATGGCGATCTCATCGACCACAGCGCTGCGCGTACGAAGCATATTCATATGAAACCCTTCGTCACCCAGAGCAGACACCCGCTCTTGCCCGCGAGGCATTTCCATGACGCCATCAGGATGCCTGTTCCGATCAAGCAAGTCGCTTTCGCTCTGCTCTGCTTCAGGCTGCTTAATGAGCACATTGTTTCGCCGTAAAGCTCCGGCAAAATCAGGAACGACCGAAACTTCGATATGCCGTCCCGCCTGATTCCAGAGCCCATGAGTGCGCTGAAAACGCCCTATAATCCCGGGCGTACCAGCTGCCTCACCATCAACCGGAGGCTGATTGTCTTTCCGCTTTTGCGACGCGATCGACACCGATCCTACGGAAAAGAGCCGACGGTCTGCTATTGGCGATAGCGGGACCGGCCTCCCCCGACTGGGAAAAACAGCCCCACCTGAAATCGGCTGATGAGACCGAAGAGGTAGCGCCGACGCTTTACTCAAAGAGACCAACGGAAGCGCTTTCAACGATAACAAGCCCTGCCGCCCACTCATAGCGGTCTGCAAAACCTGCCATGTTAAACCGGAAGCAGAACGCCGCGTCCCCTCCGATCCCGAAGCCGCCCCGCGCAGCCTCTCATCACGTGAAATCGGTCCCACCGGAACTGGTGACTGGAGCCTACTGCTTCCAACACCTGCTCCCCCCGCAAAAAAAATCGATGCCCGAAGCGACGCTTTGCCTGGCTGCTGCATCGCAGCAGGGATAATCCGCTGGCTGGAAAGGAACTTCAGAGGACGACGGGCAGACAAGACAACAGACCCGGCGCGATAAAGAACAGATCTCGCTAAAGTCTCGCTTCGCACGAGCGAGGCCACCGCCCGAGCGCCAGAAATTTTCCTGACACGTGCAGGAGGCACGAAAGATCCCAAAGGCAAACGCAAGGGCCCTGAGCGCAAAAGACGCGGCCAGAGCAGGCGCGTTGGCGAAAAGGGTATCGGTTTTTCAGCCATTATTATTCTCATCCGAGCCTATTCCTGCCGATAGCGACATTGCTGCCAGTCGAATGAAAAACCGTCCTGCTCGGCCAGAACAACGCAAGCTGCCATACGTCGCGCACGCGACCATGCGGTAACGACAGACCAGGGCACCCCACTTCTCAGGAGATAAAGAATCTCCCTGAAAACAGGGTGCCCGCTCAGTTTTTTGCCGTGTCCAGAACGGCATCCTGCGGAGAGTCGGCATCGAAGAAAAAGGTCTGAAGCAGCATGATACCGTCATTGCCGATACGACGGGCCAGATCACGAATCTCGTCTTTCGTGACAGGCATCTGCACCGGCACGCCATTCACGGCCCTGACCGAACAGACCATCTGCGCGTAGGAAAGCCAGGTCGATGCGGCAGCGCCTGCGGTTGCCGTTCCCCCAGCCTCTATGAGATCAAGCATATCCCCGGGGTCGAGCTCCCGCAGCGCAAGCGTGCGCCCGGGAGCAATCTCGAGTTCTTCCGGCAATTTCATCATGAAATCTTGCTCCGCAACGACGCATAAAACTGGACATGCTGGTGAATCATGCCTTCTGCCTGCCATCGATCGGTCTTCAGCGAGAGAGACACCCCGCTATACTCCCAGGTCGTTGTCGTCCCATCGGGCTCACGGATATACTGATACAGCGTGCCGCTCCCGATACTACCGGCATTCCAGAATGCCGCTTCGATTGCGGCGACCAGACTGTCGAGATTGGCATTGGCACGTGCGATGGTAAAAACGCCGCGCCACCCGCTGGGCGTGTTGAACTCGACCGGTAATCCATTGAGTGGTGTGGCACGCTGGATAATCGTGTGCTGCTCGGACTGAAATCCGGTCACGTCGCGCAGATCGATCCGCGATCCGTTCCAGAGCAGCGTTATCCGGCAGTCCCGACCGATACTGTAAGGATTCACCATGAATCAGACACTCCCGCTGGCAGTGCTGACGCTCACAGAGGCGCCCCCCTGCAGATTGATGATAAATTTCTCGTTAATCCCCTGGTACTGCACCTGCACATCGGCCTGCACATACCCCGTTGCAACACGGTCGCCGGGATTATTGCTGCTGTCACACAGCACGGCATAAGGCAGGCGACCACCAGTCACACCGAGAATACCCTGCGACAACAGGCTGGAGAGAAAGCCCAGTATCGATGCACGGATATTGCCAAACAGACTGTCATTGATCACGCTGCCGACATATTGACCCATCGTGCCTTCGAGCGACCGCGCAAGGTAATTGGTCAGACGGGTATACGCGTCGCTCTGCACCGCCGCGCTTTGCGAGGTATTATGCCCGGCACGGATCGCCCAGTACTGCCCCCCCGGCGAAGGATTGCAGATCACATCGATGCCATTCTCGATCAAGGCGCCAAGCTCGGCCAGCGAATAGCCGAAACGCGTCGCTTCGAGGCCGTTCTTCTGACTCCCGACAATACCCGCCAGAGGCTTGTTCAGCCCTGACTGTTCGGGTGAAAGCGCAGCCAGTTTTCCGGCAGCAAAAACCGCAGGACTGACCAGCTGCAAACCGAGCGTATCGTCATTCCACCACAGCCAGTCGCCATGCATGTATTTCAATGCATGCGACCACAGACCATAAGCTGTCTTGCTTTGTATGGCCTGAGCCAGTGTTTCGCCTTTCGGCCCGGCTGCGATCATGTAGATGCCCTCGTCACGCCCGAAAGCGAGCATCGGCACCATCGTCGCTGTATCCCCCACACCTGCGAGGGTTGCCACACTGCATCCCTGGTTGGTCAGGGCATAAAGCCCGGTTCTCGCCTCCGCGACACCGACAAAACGCCCCGGCGCAGGCTCTCCTCCATCGGCGCCCCCGGCGAGCTGCACGGATCCGGTTTCCGTAATCGCGGCGTCGCCGGCAACTTCGACCAGCACAAGCGCCTGGGTATCTGCAGCGAGAGCCTGCGCAAGCGCCGTCCAGTCCGCTCCGGTATAGGCCGTCGCTCCCAGTTCTTCATGAGAGACACTCAGAACGAACTGCCCGTCACGGTAACTCTGGCGCGTCACATTCACGACGACTGCATTGCCCGCGCTACCGGTATAACGTGCCCTGATCTGGGCCGCCCCCAGACTGGCCTGCGCTGCCTTGTCAGCCCCGTCGGTTACCCGCACAAGGCAGAACTGGCTCGCCCCCTGATGCACGGCCACGTCGACAGCGACATTGAGATTGGACGCCCAGCCGCGTTTTCCGGCAAAAAACTCCCGGCACTGACCGACACTGCCAACAAGCGTTGATACATCAACCGGGCCCCATGAGGCCGTACCGACAATTCCAAGCAACCCGGAAGAAACTCCGGATATCAACAGGGTTTCAGGCTGGGCGATCTGGATATACAGATCAGGCACAGGCAGGGCCGCTGTATTCAGGGCGCCGCTCTGTATGAGTTGTGGCATGAATGATCCTTCTTTTCTGGAAGTGACCTAAACTGATCAGGGCATTGGCCGGACGGTCCCATCGCAATCCGTGTCCCAGTTCCGATAAGCGGCTGGCATTTCCTGCGCCGCAGCCAAGGCATCGAGCGCCTCTTCTGGTATCTCGGCGCGCAGTTGGTCGGGGGCGGTATCAAAAGAAAAAGGGAGACCATTCGCATGAAACCAGCCTCCACCAGCCACCATCTGTGGCGACCAGACAGAGTCATATCTGTCAAAAATAACGCGCACCCGAACATCCCGACGAAACAAAGACTGGGTCTGCATCGCGTCCTGATCGTCTTCACCCTCGAAGAAAATCTGCGCCTGCCGTCCATCGGTCAGCGCAAGCCAGTCCTGCGGCAAAAGGCGCGAAACCAGCAGATCGCCCAGCGCCGGTCGCATCTCGCAGGCGCTGGTCCACAGAGAAAGTCTGAAAATCTGGCTCTGACGCCTGATGAGACAGCTCGACCGACCATAGCCGCCAGTAACAGCTTTCAGACTCCCTGCGGAGACGCTCAGCCTGTCCTCATCAGCCACAGCCCCTTCGAACTGCGACGCCAGGTTCTGCGCCATCTGCGCCTCTGTCTCCTGCGCATCTGCGACATGACGCGCCACACGCGGCTCACCACCCGGCGGCGTCCATATCAAGGCGATAATGCCGGGCGCCGCCCTGCGAGAGGTCAGCCGGAACTGCGCTGTCCCGCCCCTGGTCTCGACTGAAAGGACAGGAGGAATACGCAATGTCTCCACCCATTCCTGCCCCAGTGGAGTAGACAGGCCTTCATACCCGCCGGACAGGGGCGCGATGGTCACATAGCTCACCGCTTCACGCAGCGAGGGAGAGGTGAACAGATCAGAAGGCATCAGAGGCCCGACCCGAAAAAAGACTTTCTGCGCGCTCCAGAATGACGAAGCCGCCGCGATATCGGCAAAACGGCTGGCACAGCAAAGGGCCAACCCACGCGTGACGGAGGAAAGATCTGTCATGATCAGATCTGCTGCAACGACACAATGGCGCGCGTTCCGTTCCGCGACAATTCCACCGAATCAACTGTATAACGCAGCCCCAGTTCGTCGATGATCTGCATATACGGCACTAGATAAAAACCAGGCAGAACCGGCAGAGACAGCATGTAACTTCCCGAGCGCAGCGCGCCCGGCATGCCACTGTGGCTATCCTCCCCTTTTCCGGTCAGCACGATGCTCGCAGGACATTGCCCGACATGAAGCTGCGTAACGCCGCGCATCCCGAAAATCGAGATACACTTGTTGCAGGCGACACAGAGCGGCGGACGAAATGCTTCAATTTCGGCAACGAAATAGAAACGCTCTTCCTGCTGCAGAATATCGCCGATGCACAACGACGGGGCATCGCTCAACGCATAGACCATCGGTCGCGCCCACATGCGAGGTTTGCGCATCTGAAAACCAGCATCGGCATCAAAGCACAGAAAAGGCGTGCCCATGAGTGTTGATAGTGGCTTCAACGGATCGACCACGCGATAATGTCGTCCTATCGTCCCAAGGCGACGCGCCGCTCTGGCAAAGCCTGCATCCACACGCTGCTGCATGGCTCGCATCGGCTTCCCTCCCGCTCTTTATTTACACGACGACAGAAGCGTAATCCCGCAAGTCCGGCCCGGGCATGATCCCGAGAAATCCGCACACACGACGGCGCCACCAATCGAAAAGACGCACGCGCTCGGACAGCTCGCGCGTATTACGCGTCCAGGCGGAAACAGCCTGAGTATCCAGATTTTCCGAGACAGACTGCACGGCACGCTCCATCTGGATCAGGGTCGCGAGAAAATACCGCAGCCTTTTTCTCTCAGACCCGGCAAGCGTGTTCAGACGCCACTCGAGTGTTCCCGCGTTCTGAAAAAACCGCCACGAACTTTCGCCGCTTGCCACGTCACCAAGCGCCGCATAACCGCAGAACCGTCTGATTTCGGTCTTTTCGTCCTCGGTCAGCGCCCCGCCTGTCATCTCCACCCCAGGAACGGCGCCACAAGAAACTGAATCGGCCTCGTTCACAGACCGAAACCGGCTGCATCCGTCCCAAGACTCTCGATCACAACGCCACGCTTGAGATAGGCATTGGTCGCTGTCGGAATGATCGACACATCGGCGGTCACATCAGTCGGTAGGGCAAACCCGCCGATCCAGTACCATGACTGCGCAATGATCTGCTTCAGCCGGTCGAGCGGCTCGCGCGTGACCATGGCCACACGGTCCACCATCTCGATCAGGGCCCGTTCGGCATCAGGAATGTCGGTATGTCCAATGCAGGCACAGTCTCCCTCCACCAGCGCCCCCTGCCCCAAAAGCAACGCACGATGGATCGGCCCACCTCCAAGAGAAGCCTGTTGGGGCGCCTCCGTCGTCGGCACGAACCGGACACCGAGCAACTCGATGATCTGGCCCGAGCGATACTCTTCCGAGCCATAGGCACCGCGATAAAGATATTTGAAATCTGCATCGCGAAACAGCGAAAGAAGCTGGAGATCATCAAGATAGCAGTTATACGCCCCATTGATCATCGGCACGTTATTGCGGCGCAATGACGCCACACCCGCCAGAACATGCTGAATACCAAGCGTATCGCCATCCGCATGGCGCAGATCGGCTGTGCTTCGTTTACCGTTAGGTCGCAAGACGAGAGGCGCGGTCGCGGCCACAACGGCATTACCCGTCGTCGCATCTGCAACAGAAACACCTGTCGAGAACTGCAATTGCCCCGAAATGCCACCCGGCGCCGTCGAGACATTGCTCTGATCAGCCGTCGCGGCAATAAGCGTATAGACACCACTGCCAACCGTCACCGTCATACCGGGACTGGCATTGACTGGCCTCACCAGCCCGGAGACGATCACGAACTGGAAACCGCGAATATCATCGACTGCAATCGTCGTTGTCTTCGCAGTAGCCGTCGCTGTCACACGGGTATTACCGCCCAGATACCCCCCAACACCGCCTGGCACACCGGCAAACAAGGCATTGCGCGCCAGGCGATCCAGAGACTGCATGGCCTGAAAGCCATTGGTTTGCGCATTCGCCAGAAATTGCGAAGCAATGCCCACTCCGGTCGTCACCATATTGAGGTCGATGGTATCGCCATACTGGTTGATACTGAGCGTATATTGCTCGACGGACCATCCGCTGGGCGACAGGCCATTATCGAAATTCGTATTCCCTGAAGGCAGAAGCGGCTCGACAACCGGCGCCTTGAGGCTCTTGCGCGTCTTTGTCAGCGTTTCACCGATCGCATTGGGAAAAATCTCGCGATCGGCAACGGCACGAAACCCGAGCCGCGCATTCAGCCCCGTTTCAAATTCGCGCGCCAGAAAGCCCTGCTGAATGGCTGCACGCAACTGTTCAGGAAAATTCTCAATACCCATTTTTTCATCCCTGACCCGTAATTTTCAGATAATGCCTGCGAGAAACTGACGTTTGCGTGCGGCATATTCCGCAGCAGCCAGACCACGCGCATCCTGCACCTGCACAGAAGCCGGTTTCGGCACGGCGCCTTCCCAGCCTTGAGCAGCGGCCGTCCCATGCGGATCCCGAAACAGAAAGCCGCGCGCCTGACGCGCCTGCGCCATGGCGTCTTCCACGCCCGTTATTTCACCCTGTTCCGACCATCCAACCCCGGAACGATCCATCAGCAGCATCACAGCATCGGGGTCATGGGCTCCAAGGCGCATCGCCTCAGCGCGCAGGGCATTGGCAAGCACGGTTTCGCGTGCAGCTTGTGTCACCCGAGCCATCTCTTCCTGGTGCGCCCGAACGAGGCCTTCCCGCTCTGCAGCAAGTTCAGCAAGAGAACGACGAAGCGCATCAATGTCATCTGGCATTTCCATTTCCCCTAAAAGGGTTCTCTTCAGGCTGCACGCGCAGCCATGATTTTGGTCCATTCCGCAGCGGGGTCCGCAACGCCGGCAGCGCAGGCATAAAGCCGGGCTGCGGTTTCCTGGCTCAGCAGGCCAGCATTCACAGCCTCTCCCAGTCCCTTTGCCATAGGCAGAAGCTCGGCTTCATCAGCAGCAAACCAGGCAGGCCAGTGCAGAGAGAGACCTGCAGGATCCAGATCCCTGAGAACCTGCCCCCCGATTATCAATCCGTCAGACAGCACTGCTGAAAAGCGACACAGCATCCGGTAAAGCGGCAGAATACCGCCATCGCCGTAAGTCCCGCGCAGGCGGTCTGCCATCCAGATCAAAGGCTGACACATAAGCTCCATCGCGCGTCCCGATTGAGGCGCGCCCAGGCGATCACCATGGGTTCTGTTTCCATGAAGCTGCTCCAGCACGAGCTGACGCAATTCCCGATAATGGGCCAGGACAGCTCCCGCAGCCGCACCATTGATTTCGAGAAGCTTCGCATCACCTTCGGGCGGCAAGGTCAAAGCCGAGGCAGCGCCGCCTTGACGTGCCACGCCCTCCAGAATCTCAGGTGTCTTCAGCACAAGCGTCGGATCGGAACCGTATTTCAGCCCCCGTCCCGCCTGCGAAAGTAGATAATCCGCCTCGATCACCGTATCGATGGCCTTTTCGAAACTGCACTCTCCATCCGGCTCCGTCGCTGACACAGCGCCCGGATTGCGGATCCAGACCACAGGGACGAAACCAAGATCATGAATGCTGGATCGTTTCTCATCAAGAACGTCACCACCTTCCTCTCCTGCAGGAACCGGCACGAAAACGTCCATTCCGGTACGGGTCCAGCGACGCTGCCACCAGAAACGGGACGACAAGGCGTCAGACGACACGGCGTATCCGCTTGCCTTCAGATCAGCCCCTGAAACCATATAGCGCTCGGTCACAGTCAAAAGCGCGCCATACTGGTCCCAGTCAGGTGTCAGATAGGCGGTTTCCAGAAGCGAAAAACGCGGACTGCTCCCCATAACTTCAACCCATATTGCGACCGATCCGACAGACCCGCATGTCGCTACCTGCATCATGAAAGCAGGCAGACCAGTCTCGAAAGCAAAAGCGTTCATCGCTTTTGATGTCGACTCATGCGACGCAACGGCCATCGGCCAATGAGTATTGCCGAATAAAAGCGAGACTGCCTCATCAACAACGGTACGGCACAGATTGGTCCGCACGGAAGGCCGTCTCTGCGAAAGCGGAATATACTCTCCCGAAACGCTACGCTCGCTCGCAAAAGGATAGGGCAGCGAATCATACTGCGTCCCTGCGAGCACTTTCTGCAGGGCCAGCAACCGCCTCGTGCGCGCAGACGCGCCGGGCGGCATGGCATAACGCCCCTGCAACGCCATCCAATCCATGAAAATTCCTTCACCGTGAAAGGCTGAACCATCCCTGGTCCTGCCAGCGGCCTCGCGCTGGCTGCGGCTCAATCATCAATTCGCTCAGCGCCCAGATCAGCGCATCAGCCCTGTCGGGTGACGACGCACCGCCAAACCCCCGAATGGAAAACAGACAAAGCTGGGATTCAAGCTCCGGAAACCGCCCGTGATGCACCACCCGCCCCTGCTCGTAGAGCGCAGCAATCGGCTCGGCGCGCGCTGCTTTCCCGCGCGAGGCCACAACCATTTTCAATGACGCCGCCGGATCGATACTGCGCAGGGTTGCTTCCACCAGCGCCCCCCCAAAATTACGTTCGGCAATGACCCTGTCGGCCCGCCAGAGCGCCACGCTCTGCATGACACGACGGGCCCAGGCCATCGGCGTATCGCGCAGGGAACAGTCTTCGAGAACATGCCCGACCCCGTCATGATCAACGCCCGCCACGACAATGCCGATTTCGTCGGCCTTCAGATCAGAAGGGCCAGAAGCCCCGGACGGATCGACTGCCACCACGATACGCCGCAACTGCCCGATCAGTACTTCACGGTCCTGTTCCTCACACGCCTGACATCTCCTGAACATATCCACGCGCCAGAGCGCGTCCTCGATCACCGTCTGATACTCACCAAGCAGAAAACGCCTGCGCTCACGCTCCGGCAGAGCTTCCAGCTGCTGTAGATAGGCGTCACTCAGATTGGCGCGGTTCTGATCCGGATTCATCACCATCGACGCATAAAGCTTCGGTGTTCCATGGCGCAGACCCGATCGCGGTTCGATACCGCTCTCAAAAAGCGCATAGAGCCAGTGATCGGTCGTCGGCGGGTTTGCGTCGATATATTCGCGAACCGTCAAGGCGCAACGCTGCGCAAGCCGCGTCAGCAGCATGTTACGCGCACCATAGCTGATCTGACTCGCCTCATTCAGATAGATGGTTGCAAATTCAAGTCCGAGAATTTTCTCGGTACGTGTGGAGTCATCCAGCCCGCCAAAAAAAATCGACGATCCGTTCGGAAAAATTACACGATTACTCTGGCCGTCCCATTTATAGCGTATATGCGCAAAGCAGCAGCGCATGACCTTCGGAAACGTGTCCTGAATGATGCTCGCCCGCAGAGCGACCTGACGATACCGAAACACACCATGACGCGACTGCGGCACGCGCAACGCCCTGACCACAAGCGCCCTGATCAGAATGAATGTTTTACCTGATCGCGAACCACCCCGCAGAAAAATGTGACGTGCCTCGCCACCGAGCAAACGATTAGCCTGCTCCTGCACAGGCGTCAGGGCAAACGCCGACCTAGAGCGCTTCATCGCCCTCGGTCAGAGATAATTCCACTTCGCATTCATCGACATTCACACGCACGTCGCGAAAGCTGGCCGGACGATGAGCCCGCAGCAACATGCGCAAGAGCCCGTCGCTATATCGCTTTCGCGTTACCGGTTTGCCATCGGAGTCGCAAATCAGACGCCCACCATAAAGCAGCGGCTCCTCATAGCCCTCGAGCGCCCGACGACGGGCCTCGGCTTCGAGCAGATCGGTCGCTTCCTCAAGGGCCTGCTTCCAGTGGTCGCTGAATATCTCATCGCCGCGCCGCCAGTTATAAGCCGTCTTGCGATCAATCCCGGCGGCACGCGCAGCCTCAGACACATTTCCCGTCTTCTTCAGATGATCAAGGAAGAGGATTTTGAGGGCGTCGCCCTGAAGGCGGTCTCGTTTTCCGAGCCTCTGTTCCATCTTGGCTCCAATTTGTTTTTGTGGAGACGTCAGCAGTCCCTGAGAATTCTTCTTCTTGCACCGATCGTTTCACATCCGGTTCCTTTGAAGCACATCCTGTCGATCTGACGCATTTCCTCAGTAATCTTCCGCATGATCAGCGAATGCACATCAGCTTGCATACGTCCGATCCGGGTAAGACTCTCCAGTTGCTTTCGACAGGGCACCCCGCGCAGACGCATATCGGGTATCGGCAAATTCGCGTCAGCCAGATCGACCCAGCACAGATCGAGATCAGCCCGGTGCCGCAACTCTGACATGCTTATGAACGGACATAGAACGGCTTCGCCTGGCATTATCTTCACGACGAGAAGAAAACTTCTTCGGCACGAAACCACGTCTCCGACCAGAATGTCGGCCACGGCGGCAATCCGCATCTATTTCATTATGATTTATATATACTATAATATTATTATTTTTTCAAGTTATTATTACTATAATACTCACTCAATCTCTCAAGCGCCAATGCACATTGTGCCGCGGTCTTGGTACGCGCCGAAGCACGAGGCCCCTCGGGGAAAATCATCGCCGCCATGTCGGGAAAGCTCATCTCCCGCACAAGCATCATCTCTATACGCGTATGAAGGCTCTGCCCCAGAAGCTGGGCGAGCTTTCGCAATCTCTCGGAACATTTCCCACGTCCGAGCATCCAGGTATGGATATCTCCCGCTTCACCGCTCCGTTTCGGCCCTTCGGCGTCAACGACACCCAGCGTCGCGTAGTCATATTCCATTCGCCAGCGCTCGCTGGCCGCCACTTCATCATCACCGATATCGCCAGCTCGATACAGCCAGGCTACGGTCGACAGAACCCTGACTGCATCGCCGTCCTTGCGGAAACGACTGCGTTTCATACGCTCTGGCGTCGGCAAACAGGATTGTGCGTCCGACAGGGTCAACCTGTCTTCGTTGGCGCCTTCTCTCATACGGGAAATCTCCGGATAATCAGGCGCCAGAACGCCTTTCCACACACAAATGCCCTGCCCACAAACCACGCCGTTCGCGCTGGCACACTAAAGGCGCGACGTCGCGCGCATGGCGTCAAAATAAGAGGGCGGCTCCCTCTCTTCCCAAAGTGCCAGCCATGTGACCGGATGCCCTGCAGGCAAGGCCCCAGACTCATCACGCTCATCAGTGCCCGGCATTGCTTTGGGCGGCTGACGCAGCGGTGCTGCGCCATTCAGTGCCGCCAGTGCTCTGGCAAGCGCCTCCCCTGTCGCAGCACGCCTGCCACGTTCTTTTGCGATCCTCATCCAACCCGACCTTTGCAACAAGAGTGGCTAAATGCCATTGCAGGGCACATAGACCATTCCGGAAATTACCTACTGGATTTGGCAATGAGCCATTGCTATGAATGCCCCATGGCCAAACACAAACGCCCCGATTCACTCGCAATCGTTCAGCGCGCCATCGGGAGACGCATCACCTGGGCAAGAGAGCTGGTCTTCCCCAATCAGAGCGAATGCGCACGCCTGCTAGGCGTCGACGCCTCGACCCTCAACAAGATTGAGAAAGGCGATCGCGCGCCAAGTGTTTTCCTCATCTTGTCTCTTTCCAATCGTCTGCGCGTCTCGACCGACTTTCTCCTGAAAGGGGTTCTGAATGGCCGCACCGACGGCGAGATGGCGCTTCGTCTTGCAGCTCTGCACCCAGAGTTGGTGCTCCAGCAGCAGGACACGGCGTTTCACATGGGCAAAAACACGCCTTGCGACATGCCAGAGCCGCCCAGGAGACCAGAGGGGGACCATTCTTGACGTCCTTGTTTTCATCGCACATCCAGAAAACAGCCTTCTTCATTCGCAGACAGAGCGCTTGAAGCTGGGCACAGCAAGAACAAGACGTGAACAAGCACGTCTTCACCCGTTCCCTGCGCCTCACGCCGTCGCGTTATGATCAGCTTCAACCGACCAGCTGCACCTTGAAGTCCACCCGACTTCTGGACGATTAACCATTTATTAATGGCATTGAGCCATAATGTCAAGAATAGATTATGGCGAATTGCCATAGACCATGATTTCCGACGCGCTTGTCACGAGTTTGTAAAACAACATTTATGCGACATTTTATGTCTGCGTCTCTACGATCCGAAGATGAGTGATCTGGATAAGTAATGGACAGCATAAACCCGCTGATTTCATTTTCTTAATATTAATTCAGATTAATGAAACAGAACAAACTGCCGTAAGGCATCTTCCCTTCGCACGAGAAGAGAGCGCATGAGTTCATGAACGCCATCGTCGTAACTGCCCTAAGGCGGCCCCTGACCTTCGTCGTCTTTTCGATCCTGATTCTGATGTTCGGGATCATGTCGATCTTCAAGACGCCGACCGACGTTTTCCCCGAAATCAAGGTGCCTGTCGTTTCGGTCATCTGGACCTATCCGGGGCTGCTCCCGAATGAGTTCGCCGGACGAATCACCTATAATTTCGAGCTGGCCGTCACGACGACGGTCCAGAACATCGAGCATATGGAATCGAATTCCTATTACGGGCGTTCGATCGTCAACATCTACTTCCAGCCCGGCACGCCTGTCGGCACGGCTGAGGCAGAAGTGACGGCTATTTCCCAGACGATTCTCCTCGGCCTGCCTCCCAAGGTTCCGGCCCCGATGATCGTGGCGCTCGACCCGTCCCAGGTTCCTGTCATCGCGCTCCAGATCACGTCCGAAAAGCAGACGCCGTCTGACCTCTTCAAGCTCGGCGTCATTCGCGTGCGTCCTCTTCTCGCCACCGTTCCCGGTGCTGTTGTCGCCCATCCCTATGGCGGCATGGACAGCTTCGTGATGGTGTCTCTCAACCAGGAGCAGCTGCGCGCGCATCATCTCTCCGCGGCTGACGTTCAGGCGGCCCTTACCGCCCAGAACATCGTCCTGCCGGCCGGCGATCAGAAGATCGACGCCATGGACTGGATGGTTCAGACCAACGCCGCACCGGAATCGATGGAAGACATCGCCAATATCCCGGTCAAGCGCGTCGGCAATGCCGTCATTTATATCCGTGATGTCGCTGACGTATATCGCGGCGGCCATCCGCAGACCAACCTCGTTCTCGTCAAGGGCCGTCAGGCCGTTGAGATGATCACCCAGAAGGGCGGCACCGCCTCCACTCTGGACGTGGTCTCTGCGACCAAGGCCCTGCTTCCCCGCCTGCGCGCCATCCTGCCGCCTGACGTCAAGGTCTCGATCCTTGCCGATGCCTCGGTCATGGTGAAAGAGCAGATCATGGACGTGGTCCGTGAAATGATCACAGCCTCCTTCCTCACCGGCATCGTGGTCCTGCTCTTCCTCGGCTCATGGCGCTCGACGGTCATCATCGCGACCTCGATTCCCCTTGCCATTCTCTGCTCCATCATCGGGCTGGGCTGGGCCGGGCAATCCATCAACATCATGACCCTAGGCGGTCTCGCCCTTGCGGTCGGCATCCTAGTTGATGACGCCACCGTCATGATCGAGAACATCGATACCCATCTCGAAATGGGCAAGGATCTCGAACTCGCCATCATCGATGCCGCCAACCAGATCGTGATCCCGACCTTCGTCTCGACCACCTGCATCTGCATCGTCTGGCTGCCGCTTTTCGAGCTGTCAGGTGTTGCCGGTTACCTGTTCATGCCGATGGCACTCGCCATCATCTTCGCCATGATCGCGTCGTTCATCCTGTCGCGTACCCTGGTCCCGACCATGGCCAAGTTCCTGCTGGCCGGTCAGGTGCATCATGCTCATGGGCATGACGATCACGCTCCGGCTCCGAAGGGTTTCTTCGGTCGCTTCCAGCGCGGGTTTGAACATCGCTTCAACAACTTCCGCGAAGGCTACAATACCCTGTTGACGCGCTGCGTCGCCCGTCGCGGTGCCTTCGTGGGCGTGTTCATGGTCATCTCCATCGCCTCGATGGGCCTCTACAGCGTTGCTGGCCGCGACTTCTTCCCCGAAGTGAAATCCGGCACGTTGCAGATGCACATGCGTGCGCCGCTTGGTACCCGCATCGAAGTGGCTGGCCGCATTGCCGCCCTGGTCGATGACCGCATCAACCAGCTTCTGCCGGGCAAGGTCGAAAACATCATCTCGAATTGCGGCCTGCCCGAAGGCCCTCATAACCAGGCCTTCATCCCGACCCCGACAGTCGGCACGCAGGATTGCGACCTGACGATTGCCCTGAAGAATGAGGAATCCCCTGTCTGGGATTATCGCGCCCTGCTCCGCAAGGATCTCTCACAGCGCTTCCCCGGTACGGTCTTCACCTTCCAGCCCGCCGACCTGACCGACAAGATTCTGAATTTCGGCTCGGCTGCGCCCATCGACATCCAGCTTTCCGGCCCGAGCGTTGACGACAACTACAACTATGCCAGGCATCTGATCGGCAAGATCCGCCAGATCCCGGGAACGGCTGACGTCGTCATCCAGCAGACCATGTCCACACCAACCCTCATGGTCAACGGCAACCGTACCTTCAGCCAGGCCACCGGCCTCAGCGAAAACGATCTGGCAACCAACGAACTGCTCACCCTCGCCGGTTCAGGCGTCGTCGATCCCCAGTTCTGGCTCGATCCTGTCGATAACGTCACCTTCCCGCTCAACGTCTACACGTCTCAGGACCAGCTGACGCATCTGAACGACCTGCTGACGGTTCCCATCGATAAGGGTGACGGCAATCCCAACGACCAGACACAGCTTCTGGGCGCTATTGCCGATGTCGTTCCCACGGGCACGCCGGGCGAGGTCTCGCATTACAACTCGATGTCCGAGATCGACATCTACGTGAACGTCGAAGGCACCGATCTCGGCGCCGTCCTCGACGAGGTCAACAAGACCATCGCCAATGACGCCTCCAACCTGCCGCGTACGACCGCTGTCGATGTGCATGGTCAGGCCACCACGATGCATGGTGCCTATGTCCAGCTGGTCTTCGGCCTCTGCGTTTCCGTGGTGCTGATCTATCTGCTGATCGTCGTGAACTTCCAGTCCTGGCTGGATCCGTTCATCATCATCACCGCCCTTCCCGGCGCGCTGGGTGGCATTGCCTGGGCCCTCTTCCTGACCGGCACCCGCCTCTCGGTCCCGGCTCTTACCGGCGCCATCATGTGCATGGGCACGGCAACAGCCAACTCCATCCTGGTTGTCTCCTTCGCCCGTGAACGTCTCGAGGTGCATGGCGACGCGCTGCGCGCTGCCATCGAGGCCGGCTATGGCCGTATCCGTCCGGTTCTCATGACGGCGCTCGCCATGATCGTCGGTATGATCCCGATGGCAACGTCCAACTCGACCAATGCGCCACTGGGCCGCGCCGTCATCGGCGGGCTGATCGTCGCCACCATTTCTACCCTGCTCTTCGTTCCCTGCGTCTACGCGATCCTGCACAACCGCTCTGCCCGCCAGAAGGAAATCGTCTAATGGCCACCTCCCCCAAGATCATCGCCATTGCGGGAGGATGCGTCCTCGCGCTCTGGGTCGGCGCTCTCGTCGTCGGTCGCGTTCACCATAGCAGCGCCCTGGCTACCGAGACCTCGGCCAACGCCATTCCGAACGTGGCCGTGCTCAACCCCATCCAGTCGCCAGACAAGGTCGCCCTCACCCTGCCCGGCAATATCGACGCCTGGTATCAGGCTCCGATCTATCCGCAGGTCTCGGGCTACGTGAAGATGTGGTTCAAGGATTACGGCGCCCATGTGAAGGCAGGCGACGCGCTGGCGGAAATCAACGCTCCCGCACTCGACGCGCAATATGCACAGGCCCAGGCCGATCTGAACGCCGTTCTCGCCAAGTACCATCTCGCCGCGGTGACAGCAGAACGCTGGCGCGCCATGGGCCAGTCGCAGTCGGTTTCCGGTCAGTCGGTTTCGGTCTCGAATGCCAACGAGCAATCAGCCAAGGCTGAAGTCGACGCGGCACAACGCAATGTCGACCATTTTGCAGCCCTTGAGAAATTCAAGACCATCGTGGCCCCGTTCGACGGCATCGTGACCTCGCGCAGCATCAATGTGGGCGATTACGTCCATGACGGCGGCGGCAATCTCAACAGCACCGGCAGCGCCTCCGAGCTCTTTACGGTCGCCGATGTCCACAAGCTGCGTCTCTTTGTCTCCGTGCCAGAAGTCTTCTCCTATATTCTGCAACCCGACGTCACTGCCGATGTCAGCGTGCCCCAGTTCAAGGAAAAGAAGTTCCATGCGAGCTTCCTGACCACGGCGCGCGGTTACGACCCGAACACGCGCACGGTGACATCGGAATTCACCATGGAAAATCCGAACGAGGTTCTGTGGCCGGGTACCTTCGCCTCGGTTCAGCTCAAGGCGCATAACGAGACGGCCCATCTCTACGAGGTCCCGACCTCGGCACTCGTCTTCGAGGAAAAGGGCATGCAGGTCGTAGTCGTTAATGACGACAACACGGTTCATTACAAGAAGGTCGTCGTTGGACGCATGGCCGACACCTCGACCGAGATCCAGGCCGGAATCTCGCCCAAGGACCGCATTATTGCCAACCCGCCAGCCGATCTGCTCGAAGGCGACAAGGTCAACGTCACCCAGCCAGAGCGCGGCTACAACCAGTCCGGATTCGGGGCTTCGGAATGAGCACACATCGCTTCAAGAAACTGGCTCTGGCCTGCGGCACGGTTCTGACAGCCTTCGGTCTGTCAGCCTGTGACCTCGCGCCAACCTACAAGCCGCCCACCTTCGTCGTGCCAGCCAACTGGCACGGTCAGGGCCCCTTCGCGACGGCTACTCCCGCCGATACCACCCTGCCGACCGACTGGTGGAAACTGCTCAACGATCCGCTCCTGAACGAGATGGAAGCCACGCTGACAAAGGCCAATCCGGATCTGCAGGCAGCGGCTGAACGCTTCATCCAGGCCCGCGCCCTTGTGGTACAGGCCCGCTCCGAACTTCTGCCCCATCTGGCCATGGGCGCGGGGGCGTTCGACAACAAGCAGTCATCCGACCGCCTGTTCCGTTACAAGGGCAATATCACCGAGACTGATGAGGAATATCACGGCCTCGCCTCCTGGGAGCCCGATTTCTGGTCGGCCATACGCAACCATGTCCGCGCGCAAAAGCAGTTTGCGCAGGAAAAAGCGGCTGATTTCGCCATGTCGCGCCTCAGTCTGCAGGCCGAACTGGCATCAGACTACGTCCAACTGCGCGGTTATGACGCCCAGATCGCCATCTATAACCAGTCGATCGGCTATTATCAGAAGGCACTGCAGATCACGCAGAACCAGCTGGAGCATCAGGCAGCGCCACGTCTCGACGTCGCCCGCGCCCAGGCTCAGCTTTATTCGACTCAGGCCGCCGAGCTTGATGTGCAGGCAGCGCGTGAGGTCACCGAGCATGCCCTCGCCATCCTGACCAATGCCTCGCCATCCTCCTTCCATATCGCCCCCACGCAGGTCATGGGCTTCAACCAGCCGAGCGTTCCCGCTGGCGTGCCGTCAGAGCTGCTCCAGCGCCGTCCTGACGTCGCCAGCGCCGAGCGCGAGATGGCCCAGGCCAATCGCGAAATCGGTATCGCGCGCGCGGCCTTCTACCCGCATGTCTCGCTTCAGGCTGGCGGCGGCTTCGCCCAGAACGGTTTCGATCTCGCCAATCTGGCCAATTCGCTCTGGTCCTATGGCGCCTCGTTCGAGCTGCCCATCTTCGAGGGCGGGCTGAGACGCGCCGAACTGCAGCATGCTTGGTCGGCCTATCGCGAGACGCGCGACACCTATCGCAGCAAGGTGCTCGACTCGTTCCGCGAAGTTGAGGACGGTCTCTCCCGTACCAACCGCCTCGACCAGGAGAACCATGCCCTCAAGAAGGCCGTGGATGCTACCCTGGCCACCCAGAACATGACAATGACGCTCTATCAGGGCGGCGTAGGCACCTATCTCGAGGCCATCTTCGCTCAGGTGCAGACACTCGACACCCGCATCCATCAGATCGAGGTCGCCACACGTCTCTATCAGGCTGATATCGGGCTGATCCGCGCCCTTGGCGGCGGATGGAATGTGAAGCTTCTGCCCACCATGGACCAGGCGCTTTCCATCACCCCACTGCAATACGACGATCTGCATCATCCGCAGCCCGTCGGTGGCGTCGATATTTCCCAGCATCCCGAGGCGTTTGAAAACCTCTCCAGCGCTGCCCCGTCGGCTCCGGCCGCTGCAACAGGCAAGACGCTTCGCCCGATCTACGATCAGGCCGAACACTGATCAGGGTTTCCCGCCCTTGTAGAGCCAGAACGGCTCTCACAAGGGCGGGGAAAGACCTGTCTATTCTCCCACCGGGAACATCAAACCGTCAGTACCCAAGCTCACGATTGACGGCCTCAGGTATCCGACCGTGATCGAAAAACTCCTGGATATTCCCGGCTGCCAGAAGTGACGCAGTCCCTGTCTGGGTCGGGGCCGTGATATGCGGCAGGATGGTCACCCTGGGGTTCGCCCAGAGCGGATCATCCTTCTTGAGGGGCTCCCGCTCGAACACATCGAGTACCGCATGGTCAAGATGGCCCCGGTCAAGCGCCCGTATCAATGCGGCCTGATCGACAATCGGCCCTCTGGCAAAATTCAGCAGGGCCGCACCCTCCTGCATCTGCCCCAGCCGCCAGTCGTCCAGCAACCCCCGTGTCTGGGGCGTCAGAGGCAGCAGAACGACCACGATGCTGCTTTTGCGCAGTATGGTCTCCAGCCCGGACGGCCCGTACATCATCGGAATATCGGCTTTCGTCCAGGGCGTTCGGGTCCACCCCGTCACAGGAAAGCCATTCGCCTGCAACCTCTGGGCCGCAACCCGTCCCAGATTGCCCATACCCAATATGCCAACCGGGCGATCCTCAGGCATGAGAAGCTTGTGCTGCAGCCAGCGCTTCGCCTCCTGCTGCTCCCGATAAACCGGCATGTCACGATGAATATAAAGCGTCCATGCCAACACCGCTTCAGACATCGTCTGGGCCAGCTGGGGGTCGGTCATCCTGACAATACGCACCGCGTTATGCGGCATCTCCTCAACCAGGCGCTCAACGCCGGCCCAGAGGCTCTGCACCCATTCAAGCATGGGCAGATCGCGCAGATCTTCCGGGTCGGGATTGGCCACTACCGCCATGCGCGCCGTGCGCCGCTCCCCGTCGGTCAGATCCTCGAAAGGAATTACCCTGATATTGTTGAGCGCCGCATTGATCGCATCAAGGCTTTCCTGACGCTCTCTGGGGGTAATCCGCCCGCAGAAGGGAACAACAATCGTCATGAAGCACGCACCTTTCGACGGGCCACTGTAGTGGCCTTCTTCTTTTTGACAGGTGTTACGACCGGGCTGGATCGTGCAGGCAGCAGCGGCGCCAGAAACCGCCCTGTATGGCTCTCGGGCGTTGCCGCGATGACCTCAGGCGGCCCTTCCGCCACAATCCTGCCCCCACCGTCGCCGCCTTCCGGTCCGATATCAATCAGCCAATCCGCCGTTTTGATCACATCCAGATTATGCTCGATCACAAGAACGGTATTACCCTGATCGACAAGCGCGTGCAGCACATCGAGCAGCTTGCGAACGTCTTCGGTATGAAGCCCGGTTGTCGGTTCATCCAGGATATAAAGCGTTCGCCCTGTCGCCCGCTTTGCCAGTTCCTTCGACAGTTTGACGCGCTGCGCCTCACCGCCCGAGAGGGTCGTCGCCTGCTGCCCGAGCGTGACATAGCCAAGACCCACCTGCTGCAGTATCGCCAGCCTGTCACGAATACGCGGTACGGCGTGGAAGAAAGGCAGCGCCTCATCGACCGTCATTGCCAGCACATCGGCAATCGACTTGCCGCGGAATTTCACATCGAGCGTCTCGCGATTATAGCGCTGCCCCTTGCAGGTATCGCAGGTCACGAAAACATCGGGCAGAAAATGCATCTCGATCTTGAGAACGCCATCGCCCTGGCAGGCCTCGCAGCGACCGCCCTTGACGTTGAATGAGAACCGGCCCGGCTTGTAGCCGCGCGCCTTGGCCTCTGGCAGCTCTGCGAACCAGTCGCGTATCGGTGTGAAGAGATCCGTATAGGTCGCGGGGTTCGAACGCGGGGTGCGCCCGATCGGCGACTGATCGATATCAATGATCTTGTCGAGATGCTCCACACCCTCAAGCGCCCGATAAGGCAGGGGAGACTGGCTTGAGCCCATCAGCTCGCGCGACAGCGCCTTGTAGAGCGTGTCGACCACAAGGGTGGATTTGCCACCACCGGACACACCCGTCACCGCCACGAAACACCCGAGCGGGATACGTGCCGTCACGTCATGAAGGTTGTTACCCGTGGCCCCGACAACGCTGAGCATACGCTTTTCATCGTAGGGACGCCTCTTCTCCGGCACGGGCACCATCCGCCTGCCCGAGAGATAATCGCCCGTGATACTGGCCGTGTTTTTCGCGACCTCATCCGGCGTGCCGCTTGCCACCACCGTGCCACCAAGCGCACCGGCTCCGGGGCCCATATCGATCAGCCAGTCAGCAGCCCTGATTGCATCCTCGTCATGCTCGACAACGATTACCGTATTACCGAGCTTCTTGAGACGGTCGAGCGTGCCCAGAAGCCGCTCGTTGTCGCGCTGGTGCAATCCGATAGAGGGCTCATCCAGCACGTAGAGCACCCCGGTCAGCCCCGAGCCAATCTGGCTTGCCAGGCGAATACGCTGGCTCTCTCCGCCCGAAAGCGTGGCAGATCCGCGTGACAGCGTCAGGTAGTCGAGACCGACATCATCCAGAAAGCGCAATCGATCCAGAATCTCGCGCAGAATACGACGCGCAATCTCGGCCCGCTGTGACGTCAGGGAAGCCTCAACCCCACCAAACCAGTCAAGCGCCCGGCGAATGGTCAGATCGGAGGCCTGAGCCACATTAAGATGGTTCACCCGTACGCAAAGCGCCTCAGGTCGCAGTCGCGCCCCGTGACAGGCATGACACGGCACATCGGACTGATAGCGCGACATCTCTTCACGCACCCACATGCTGTCCGTCTCTGCCAGACGGCGCTGCAGATTGCGCATCACCCCTTCAAAAGGCTTGCTCAGCTCATAGGCGCGCTTGCCATCCTTATAGGTGAACAGAACAGAGTCCTCGCCCCCTTCCAGAAGAACCTTGCGGAACCCCTCGCCGAGGTTTTTCCAGGGCGTCGTCATCTTCTCCCTGAAGTGACGCGCCAGCGCCTCAAGCGTCTGGTCATACCAAGGCGTCTTGGCATCCCGCCAGGGCGCGATTGCTCCCTCTGCCAGAGACAGCGTCTCATCCGGCACGACCAGACGCGCATCGAAATGCGTTTCCGTCCCGATGCCGTCACAGACCGGACAGGCACCCATCGGAGCATTGAACGAAAACAGACGCGGCTCGATTTCCTCAAGCGTAAACCCGCTGACAGGACACGCAAATTTGGCAGAGAAGACCATATGCTCGATTGTGGCCTTCTCTCCCTCGCGCAGCACAGGCTCGGCATAGGCCACGCCATCCGCCAGACCCAGCGCCGTCTCGAAACTATCTGCCAGTCGCGTCTCGATTCCAGCCTTCACCACAACACGATCGACAACCACTTCGACCGTATGACGCAGCTTGCGGTTGAGATGAGGCGCCTCGGCAATTTCGTAGGTCTCGCCATCAACCTTGACCCGCGTGAAGCCCTTGCGCTGAAGCTCTGCAAGCTCCTTTCGATACTCTCCCTTGCGATCACGAATCACCGGTGCAAGCAGCAGCAGGCGCGTGCCTTCAGGCAGCGCCATCACCCGGTCCACCATCTGGCTGACCGTCTGCGCCTCGATCGGCAGTCCGGTTGCCGGTGAATAGGGAACACCCGCACGCGCCCAGAGCAGGCGCATGTAATCATGAATCTCGGTAATGGTCCCCACAGTCGAGCGCGGATTTTTCGAGGTGGTTTTCTGCTCGATCGAAATGGCCGGTGAGAGGCCCTCGATCGAATCCACATCCGGCTTGCCCATCAGTTCCAGAAACTGGCGCGCATAAGCCGACAGGCTCTCGACATAACGCCTCTGCCCCTCGGCATAGATCGTATCGAAAGCCAGGGAGGATTTGCCGGAGCCCGAAAGCCCCGTGATGACCGTCAGCTGGTCCCTGGGAATATCGGCGTCGATATTCTTCAGATTGTGCACACGGGCGCCGCGCACACGAATGGACTGGTTGTACGGCAGATCAGACATCAGCACCACGCGAGGAAGAATCGAAAGGGGGGTCGGAAAACGAGAACGTTTCGAGACCCATGTAAGATTGCTGCTCGCAGGATTAAAGTCGAGCGTCGTTCGGTCACAGGCGTGACGGCAGCGTTCTGCTGGGCTAAGATGGTCTATATTTTCAGGATGTAGGGTCGGTCGCCATGGCAGGAAGTGTGAACAAGGTCATTCTCGTGGGTAATCTGGGTCGCGACCCGGAAACACGGAATGCCCAGTCTGGCTCCAAGATCGTCAACCTGACCATTGCCACATCCGAAAGCTGGAACGACCGCGCCTCTGGCGAGCGCAAGGAGCGCACCGAGTGGCATCGCGTCGTGATTTTCAACGAACGTCTGGCCGATGTCGCCGAACGCTTCCTGCGCAAGGGCCGCAAGGTCTATGTCGAAGGCCAGCTCCAGACACGCAAATGGACTGATCAGTCCGGCCAGGAGCGCTACACCACCGAAATCGTTCTGGATCGCTTCCGCGGCGAGCTCACCCTGCTCGACAACAACCGCGATGGCGATTCCGGTGGCGGCATGGGTGGCGGTGGCGGCTACGAAAGCGGCCCGTCGCGCTCCTATGGCGGCGGCAATTCGCCTGCGCGCAATAATGGCGGCATGAACCAGCAGCCCGCTCGCAATGGTGGCGGCAACAACGGCGGCGGCTGGGACGCACCGGGTGGTGATCTGGACGACGAGATCCCGTTCTGATCGCGTAAGCCTGACCGCCCCGCCCTGACCTCAAAGACAACAAGACGGACCTGCCTTGACCGACCTGACGCCGCCCGCCGCCCCGACTGACCAGATCCCGGTGACCATTGAGGAGGAAATGCGCTCCTCCTATCTCGCCTATGCCATGTCGGTCATTGTGTCGCGTGCGCTGCCGGATGTGCGTGACGGTCTCAAACCGGTCCATCGCCGCATTCTCTACGCCATGCGTGAGAGCGGCTTTACCTCCGACAAGCCCTATCGCAAATCGGCCCGCGCGGTCGGTGATGTCATGGGTAAATACCATCCCCATGGCGACAGCTCGATCTATGACGCCATGGTGCGTATGGCCCAGTCCTGGTCCATGCGCGTCCGTCTCATCGACGGTCAGGGCAATTTTGGCTCGGTTGACGGCGATAGTCCGGCCGCCATGCGTTACACAGAAGCGCGCCTGGCCAAATCGGCGTCCTTCCTGCTCGACGATATCGACCGCGACACGGTCGATTTCCAGCCGAACTACGACGAAAGCGAGAGCGAACCCAAGGTTCTGCCGGCCGCCTTCCCCAATCTGCTGGTCAATGGCGCCTCCGGCATCGCCGTCGGCATGGCAACCAATATCCCGACGCATAACCCCGGCGAAGTCATCGACGCAACGCTTGCCCTGATTGAAAATCCGGAAGCCACGCTCGACGATCTGATGAAGATCATCCCCGGCCCTGACTTCCCGACGGGCGGCATCATCATGGGTCGCCGCGGCATCCGCCAGGCTTTTGAGACGGGTCGTGGCTCCGTGCCGATGCGCGCCCGCGCCGAAATCGAGGATATCCGCAAGGACCGTCAGGCGATTGTCGTCACCGAAATCCCGTATCAGGTGAACAAGGCAACGCTGCAGGAAAAGATCGCCGATCTCGTTCGCGCCAAGGAAATCGAGGGTATTTCCGACATCCGCGACGAAAGCGATCGCTCCGGCATGCGTATCGTGATCGAGCTCAAGCGCGACGCGACCCCCGAGGTGGTGCTGAACCAGCTTTACCGCTTCACCCAGCTTCAGACCTCGTTCAGCGTCAACTGCCTCGCGCTCGATGACGGCAAGCCCCGTACAATGGGCCTCAAGGACGTTCTGGAAGCCTTCATCCGCTTCCGCGAAGACGTCATTCTGCGCCGCTCGCGCTTTGATCTGAACAAGGTGCGTGACCGTGGCCATCTGCTGGTCGGCCTCGTCATCGCCGTGGCCAATATCGATGAGGTCATCGCGCTTATCCGCAGTGCCCCCGATGCCGCCACTGCGCGTGAATCGCTCATGGCCCGCGCCTGGAATGCTGCCGATGTGCAGCCGCTCATCGAACTGATCCATGACGAGGGCAATGTCATCGTCGATGGCAAGGTGCACCTCACCGAGGTTCAGGCACGCGGCATTCTCGAACTGCGCCTGCAGCGCCTGACCGGTCTGGAGCGCGACAAGATCCAGGGCGAACTGAGCGAGGTCGCCACCAAGATCAACGAATTGCTCGACATCATCGGCAGCCATATCCGCCGTATGGAAGTGATGCGTCACGAGCTGCTTCTGGCCCGTGCCGAAATCGCCACGCCGCGCATGACCGAAATTTCGGATGCGCTGGGCGACCAGTCGGATGAAAGCCTGATCGAGCCCGGCCAGATGGTCGTCACCATCACCCGTGACGGCTTCATCAAGCGCACTCCGCTCGAGATCTTCCGCGCCCAGAACCGCGGCGGTCGCGGTCGTACGGCAGCAGGGCGTCGCGGCGATGATGTCATCGTCAACAGCTTCAATGCCCATACCCATCAATGGGTCATGTTCTTCTCTTCGGGCGGCAAGGCCTATCGTGAGAAGATCTGGCGCCTGCCAGAGGCCTCTCCCACGGCCAAGGGGCGCGCCCTCGTCAATCTCCTGCCCGATCTGGGCACAGATTCCATCACGGCCATTCTCGCCCTCCCGCAGGAAGAGGAGCAGTGGGAAGATCTGCACCTCGTCTTCGCAACGGCCAGCGGCAATGTCCGACGCAATCGCCTGAGTGATTTCAAGAATATCCGAGCTTCAGGCCTGATCGCCATGAAGCTCGATGAAGGCGATAGCCTCGTGGGTGTTGCCACCTGCCGCGAAGGTCAGGACGTTTTCCTGGCCACACGCAAGGCCCGCTCCATCCGCTTCCAGATCACCGATGACACGCTGCGCGTCTTCGCCGGGCGCGACAGTTCGGGCGTACGCGGCATCCGTCTCGCTACAGGCGACGAAGTCAATTCGCTCTGCATCCTCAACCATGTCGATGCCAGCGTCGAGGAACGCTCTGCCTATCTGCGCGCAGCCAACGCCAGGCGCCGCGCAGAAGCTGCTGCAAACGCCGCAGGCACAGAGGAAGAAATCGAAGAGATCGCCTCTGACGATGCCGATGAGGCCATCGATGCCGGCGATCTGACGCAGGAGCGTTTCGACGAGCTCGCCGCTCAGGAAGAAATCCTGCTCACCGTTACCGATGCCGGCTTCGGGCGCCGCTCGTCAGCGTATGAATATCGCGTCAGCGGTCGCGGCGGTCAGGGTATTGCCAATATGACGCTAACCAACCCGAAGCGCGGTCGTGAGGTTGTTGCGACCCTCCCCACCCTCGACGGCACTGACGTGATGATGGTCACCGATGTCGGTCGCCTGATCCGCGTTCCCGTCTCGCAGGTGCGCGTCATGGCCCGTCAGGCCAGCGGCGTCACCCTGTTCCGCGTCGGCGCAGAAGAACGCGTGACCAGCATCTTCCCCGTCGCAGAATCGGAAGGCACGGAAGCAGACGACGCCGAAACGTCGCTCGAGGAATCGGATGCCGCTGTTTCCGGCGCACAGGAGACGGCCTCTTCGGAAACGCCCTCTTCCGGCGACTCAACACCGGATGACAGTGCAAACTGACGCCTCCCTGAGCCGCGAACGTGTCGGGTTCTATCCCGGCACGTTCGATCCGTTCACCCTGGGCCATCTCGATATAGCCCGCCGCGCATTGGGCATCCTCGACCGTCTCGTGATTGGGGTCGCCCTCAACCCCCGCAAGGCCCCGCGCATCGCCATAGACGAGCGTTGCGCCGCCATCACCGAGACCTTTGCACTTGCAGGCCTCGCTCAGGTCAGCGTTGCCCCGTTCGAAACCCTCATGGTCGAGGCAGCTCGCGCCCATGGTGCGCGCTTCATCGTCAGGGGGCTGCGTTCGGAGTCGGACCTGACCAGCGAAATGCCCATGGCAGCCGTCAATCGCACGCTTGCTCCCGAACTCGAAACCCTGTTTCTCACAGCGCGTGAAGAGCACCGCCTGATCTCTTCAAGTCTCGTGCGCGAACTCCTTGCCTATGGGGGCGATATAGCCCCCTATCTGCCGGAGAATATCACCCGGCGTCTCTTGCCCAACGCGGCAGAGAAGCCGACATAGGCCGCGTAGCCTTTCAGGGCTCCGCCAACACAAGGATAGAAGTCAATGTCCGAAACCAATAACCGCCTCGTCATGAAGCTCAAGACCGGTGACGTCGTGATCGAACTGCGTCCCGATATCGCCCCGCTTGCAGCCGAACGCCTGCGCACCCTTTCCGAGCAGGGCTTTTATGACGGCGTGAAGTTTCATCGTGTCATCGAAGGCTTCATGGCACAGGGCGGCGACCCGACCGGCACCGGTTCGGGCGGCAGCGATCTGCCCGATCTGAAGGCCGAATTCACGCGTGAAGCCAAGTTCGAGCGCGGCACGCTGGGCATGGCCCGCACGATGAACCCGAACTCGGCCAACAGCCAGTTCTTCATCATGTTCCAGCCCACCCCCTCGCTGGATGGCCAGTACACCATCGCCGGTCAGGTCGTTTCCGGCATGGAGCATATCGACCAGATCAAGCGTGGCGCAGGGTCGTCGGGCATGGTGAAAGACCCCGACACCATCATCTCCATGCGTCCCGAAGCCTGATCCCAGGCATCACGGCCTTAAAAGCCGCATGAAAACCGGCTGAACCTGATTCAGTCGGTTGACGGCTTCTGGCGCATATTGTAGCCAGACGCCTCATGTGAACCGGTAGCTCAGCCGGTAGAGCATTCGACTTTTAATCGAATGGTCGTGGGTTCGAGTCCCACCCGGTTCACCACTCTCCCCAAAAAACCGCAGAAAACCGCCATTTTGGGACGGTGTTTTACATTTGTCCGGCTTTGCTTTCCACTTCGATCATCGCCGTAGTTGAGCAATTAGGTAGTTCCTTGTTGAATTCCACCCAAGAGTTATCCACAGGATTTACCCGGAAAAAACCGTTTGTCGCATATTTTCAATACCTATTTTTTCATTTGCCTCTTATATCGGTGATACGAACGCGAGCGGCATAAACTCAAATACCGCTTTTCAGGGCCAAATTTTTCAAATCCGGCCTGTTCAGATGTAACCATTCTATCATTCGGTTCGTTTGCGCGTTCGAGGGCACGAAGGAGCAAACCTATGTTCAACCGCCATGACTATTCAGCTATCGCTTCAATTGATTTGTGCGATGTTCTGAAGCCTAAAGCCCCGGGGCGTCAGGTTGACACCACGGTGCAGGAGCAACCCCGCGAGCGAAAGCCAGATTACGAAGCCATGCGTCGTCTTGCGAGCGGCGATGATTTGAGGCAGCATTTGCTCCATGATGACCGAAAGCCCAGCCGCCAATTCAGATTCGGGTGATACACCCCTGAAACCTTTGTCGTTTCCAAGGGGGACTGCGCTACCTGCGCAGTCCCCCTTGTTTTGGGTGGGACAAAAAAACCGATATCTGCGGCAGCTCTTGATTGGCGACATTGAGCAGATCACGAAGCGCAGATTGATCGTCTATTTTGCAAACCGCTACTCGGCTGAGCCTGAGATAGCGCCACCTGACCTAGCCTACATGCAAGAGATACTAGGCAATGTTCGCGGCCAGCCGGTTGATCTTTTCCTAGAGACGGTTGGAGGGCAAACCGATGCGACAGAAGGCATCCTTTCTCTGCTGGAAAACTCGGTCAACGATCTTCGGGTAATTGTGGCGAACGCAGCTAAAAGCAACGGCACACTCCTCGCTTTGAGCGCTAAATCTATAGTAATGGGGGCTACGTCTGAGCTAGGCCCTATCGAACCATCATTGAATGGGATTCCTTGCTCCGTTCTAAGCGATCCTCAGATCGCTCATACGAACTTTCCACTGCACAAGCTCGGACTATACGCGCTCGCTCAGACGAAGACTCTTGCTAAGAAGCTTCTTCAGAGTGGAATGATGCGCTCACACGAGCTTGTGAAAGTCGAGCAGGCAATCGAAGCACTAGCCAGTCGCAACACCTTCCCGGCTCATGGATCCGTCGTCTCTCACAAGGAAGCTTCAGAGCTAGGCCTTGTCGTCGAGTACCTCCCGCCGGAAAACGATCTTTGGCAGCGGATTTGGCTGCTCTACTGCATGTACGATCATGACAGCAGGAGCGATCACCTCAGCAAAATTTATGAGACACGCCAATGTAGCCTTTCAGTCGCATCCTCTTCGGCGACAAGTTCTCCCCCTTGAGGGCGCACCCTTGGAGAGGATACATCCGTCTGGAACGCTTAAAAATTTATCGTATTTTAGCCATAGCAGCGCGAGCAAGCATCTCCTGATCGGCTGCGCGGGTATACCGCTCGACTTCTGACAGAGTGGCGTGCCCTGTAATCGCCGCGATCTGGTGCGCACTACATCCCGCTTCTGCGAGTCGTCGGGCGGCTGCCTTTCGCAAACCGTGCGGACTGAGGCCGTCTGGCAAGCCTGCTGCAGCGCGCCACGATTTGAACCGCATATAGAATCCGTTCGCTGTGAAGGCCTCGCCCTTCCCGGTTTGCAGAAACGTCCCTTCTTGGGGTGCATGCTCCAGCTCATACGCCAGGACCGAGTGAAGCGGGATCATCAAAGACGCTCCGGTCTTTTGCTGTGTTACCTCTAGCAGATCGCCGCGCACATGCTGGCGTCCCATACGAACCACATCACTGCGCCGTTGTCCGGAGTAGAGAAGCAACAACAGAGCTAGCCGTGGCGCAGTGCCAACAGGCCAGTGATCGAGGAATTGCGTGATCTGCTCCTCCTTCCACGGCGTCGCACCCTCTGCCTTCTCCCGATACTTCTTCACCGTCTTTGCTGGGTTGTCCTGCCTCCACCCGTCATCGACCGCGTGATCAAAGGCGAGGCGCAGTATCTTGAGCCGATTGTTGGCTGCGGCGGGTGTGTCGGCATGCCGCGCCATGATTCGTCGGATATGCACCGGCTCAAACTCCGCAACCATGCCGGCCGCGTAATCCTGCTTTTGCAGGTCGAACATGATTCGGCGATATGTCGTCTGTGTGGCGGGTGAGAGGCTCGCAAAGTGCGCCGATCGGCTCCATGCCTCGATCAAGCCTTCCAAGGTATGAGGTAGCGCTAGGACGGGCTTTCGTTGTGTCTCAGCAAGGGCAGCTTGATATGCGGCGAGGAACCCGAGATCTCGCATGTCTGGCAGCGAGACGGCCCGGAAGCCTTTCCGTCTGAGGTAGTAGTGAACCGCGCCGTTTCTGCCTTTGACCTTGTGGATATATTTGAGTCTCAGGATCACGGCGAGAGTACTGAATCGAGGAATGGTCGAGGCGCGATCACTTCGTTCCTTCGCTCGATCCCAGCCAGGCGGTCAAGGTAGCTATCGAGATCCTCGCGCAGATATCCAAAGTTTCGCGGCGTGATCGTCACTCGGCGCAGATGGGGCGCGACGACCTCACGGAAAGTGTTTTGGCTGATCTGACCGCCGAGATAGTCGATTGCGGCGTTCGTGGTCAGCAGTCTCGGCGTTACGTCACCCATCCGCCCTCTCCTTCCAATGCTCCACAAAGTCGGCATAGACCGCGACCATGACCTCGGGCGGGGCCTTGAGCACAACCATGACGCTCATGACCGTGTTGATGGTGCTGTTCTGGCCCTTGATCAGGCAGCCGAGCGTGCTCGTGGAAATTCCGGCCTCGACGGCCACGCTCTCCTGCGACCGGCCTTGTGCGACGATCATCCGCCGCACCCGCTCGCCCAGTAGGCGGTTGAAGGGGGTGGGGTCAGTCATGGGGCGCCCCTTTCATGAAGACGAGCCAATGTGATTTGGCTGTCTTGCCGCATCGATTGCCGAATAAGGGCCGCTCTGGCGTCAGCTCGAGGATGCGTCCCACGGGAATCTCGTGTTCATTCCATTTAAAAACCATCGTGCCTCCCTCACGCAGCACTCGGAAACACTCTCGAAACCCGGCGCGCAAGTCGTTCTGCCAGGTTTGCCCAAGCTTCCCATATTTCTTTGCAAGCCAGCCGGTCTTACCGTTCCTCACGAGATGCGGAGGGTCGAATACAACCAGATTGAACGAACCGTCAGCGAAGGGCAGATCGCGAAAATCCATCTCTGCATCTGGCGCAATGACTAGCTTCCTTGCCCCGCCTGCGCTCGATTTGTCGCGAAGCTCATGAGCCTCCGAGCGTATGTCTCCGAACACCGCTCGGGAGTCTGCCCTGTCAAACCAGAACATCCGACTGCCGCAGCACGGATCAAGGACGGTTGGCGTGGTCTCACCCATGCTCGCCTCCCTCGCGGATGGCTGCGGCACGGCGCTGAGCCGCCTTCAGTTCATCCCGCGCATTCGCTTGGCGCCCGTTTTCAAGCCACGTCAGCGCGTTAGCTGCGGCGTCACTCCACGCCTTATTCACCCCCTCCAACTCCTTCACCCGATCCTCAAGCGCGGTGACGCTGGCGGGGCGGGTGTATAGAGGTGTCAGCGTGTCTGAGGCTTTCCGGTGCCGGTAGGTTTCGGCTTGGTGCTTTTCCTCGTGAATGCCGTTGATGATCTGCCCATCTGCCGTCATCAGGCACCATGCGACCAGCTCCGCCCCCTCCGCATCCTTCCGACGCTGCTCTGCCGCGCCGATCTGCTTGAACTCACGAATGATAGTCTCCACACACTCGAGGGCTTCTTCCTCGGAGGCTATTGAAGGATCTTCGAACACAGCTTGCATATATCGGCGCCAATAAGGCTCGCCTTTGATGCCCTTTTCAGCATCTCGTGCCATTGCTTCTTCGTTTCGATACGCAAATGCGAGCGCTGCCTCGGAATGCCCAAACGCTCGCACCTCATCGAAGATGCGGTGAACGACCTGTGTGGCCGCGTTTGGACCGCGCACTCCATGCGTAAAGAGACGCGCCATTTCCATCTCGATTTCTTCTCGCGTCCGAAACTCCGCGCTCTCCGGCTTCTGTTCGTGGGTCATGGCTGTACCTCTATGCGCCAGCGAATTTTCCTGCCGAGAGGATGTTTGTCGCTCCTCTCGCGTGATGGGACGCTCCAACTGCGCCCCGGAGTTTCGCCGTCTTGGACCCATCCAGAGGCGCGAAGGCTGGCACCGCTTTCTTCTGGATCGGTGAATGTGAAACCTCGCCTATAACCAATCGCACGGGCTGCCCGCCAAGCTGCGCCATACAAAAACGAACATGCGTTGAATGTTCCGTCCGTACATAGGCGCGTGATCTCTACCGTTAGACCATCGTCTTTCTTCCGGGACGACGGGCGGCCTACTACACAAACTCCACATATTGCGTCGGTCATATCTACGGCTGATATTCCGAAAAGCCATCCGGTAGGTCGGTCATGATGCCTGTGCAGGGCGTCTATAAATTCGAACGCGACGCTTTGCCGTATAGGGCGCGCCGATAAGCCGCGCGTCCGCCTCTGCGCCTCCCGCGTCCGAAACTCCGCGCTCTCCGGCTTCTGTTCGTGGGTCATGTGTCAGCTCCCTCATAAGAGAACCCAGCCGATCGCAAACGAATAAAATCGATCAAGCAGCGGTATTCACGCGCCGTCTGATTGTCGGAATGTGTTTTCGATACTGCCTCCTCAAATTCAGCGAGCGTCCCATTGAAGCATCCTCTGTTTACCCTGATGCCGCTTTTTGATCGAAACCATGTCAGGGTTCCGTTTTCGGAACCCACAATGCTCAACCAGCCGATATGCGTTCTGAGTTCGACCTGCGCATTGCCGGAGACCTGCGCATTGCCGTAGACCCACGCATTACCGGAGACCTGCGCATCGCCGGAGACCTGCGCATCGCCGGAGACCTGCGCATCGCCGGAGACCTGCGCATCGCCGTAGACCTGCGCATTGCCGTAGACCCACGCATCGCCGGAGACCTGCGCATCGCCGTAGACCTGCGCATCGCCGGAGACCTGCGCATCGCCGGAGACCTGCGCATCGCCGGAGACCTGCGCATCGCCGTAGACCCACGCATCGCCGGAGACCTGCGCATCGCCGTAGACCCACGCATCGCCGTAGACCCACGCATTGCCGGAGACCCACGCATCGCCGGAGACCTGAAGATTACTTTCGACCTCGATATAACCTCCGAGATCGCCCGGCTGCACTCGGATAGCGGCTATCGCTACGATCGCTCTGATGCGCTTGAGGGTGCGCCCATCAGAAGATTTGACCGTATCGCTATCAAGTATTTCGTATTTCTTATTTACGATCATCCCCGTCTCTCCCTCAAGCATCGGGGCTTTGCAGCCTCCTGTGCTCGTCTTTCCTGTGTCTCGATCTCGGCGCGGATTGCGTCCTGCATGTCCTGCTCGTGGCGCAGTTTGTCGGCCAGTTCGTAATCGCCTGCGTCCCAGGCTTCGGCGCTGGTCATGGGTTTGTGCCCTGATCGCGGTGATGCGTCTGGGCGCTGAATGCCTCCAGATGCTCTAGCATCCTGATCTGGGCACGCAGGTCGCGGCAACGCAGGTAGCTTCGGATCTCACTGACCGCGATCCAGATGACCAGAAGCGCTGCGATGCCCAGGATGATGAGGCCATGCCAATCGCTGTCACTCATGTTGCTTCTCCAGCCTGGCGCGCGCGTGGCGGCAGGTGACAGGCCTGACGCAAGGCGGGCTCGGCGTTGATTGTGCCGCGTGTCTCGCTCGGGCGGCGAAAGCGCAGGGTCAGTGTTTTTTCATGCAGCGAGATATCGACCAGCGGATGAGCCTGATGCACCGCAAAGGCCTCATGCGGCTGCATGATGACGACGCGCTTGCGTCTGTCATCGGGCGCAAAAGTCTCGATCGCGCCGCAGGGCCAGAGACAGGCCCAGTGTTCGGACGCGCTGACAAATTCGAGGATGCGGCGCGTCCAGGTGAGCGGCACCCATATCTGCACGTCTTCCGGCGCGACGCGGCGCGCAAGTTTCATCCACTCATTCGAGCGCATGGGGAGCAGCGCCATAATGGCGGGCTCGATCCTAGGGGAAAATGAGGCCGTGCGGTTGCCGGATACAAGCCCCAGCGAGGGCTGCGCAGCCTGGTAACGACGCTCGCGTGCTTCGCTGCGCGGGTCGACCCAATCGGCAGGAGTATAGGCGCGGGCGCTCATGCGTAGGCGCTCCCCGCCCATGTCATCTCAACCAGCGGCGCGCGTCCGCTCTGGGGCAGCGCGGTTGCTAGGTGTGTGCGGCGTCGACGCACATCGACGGGTGCCTGTTTTTCGCGGCACCATGCCGTTGCGGCTCTCTCAGCCTCGCCATAGGAGGCGAAACGCTGCACGCGCACGCCCTGGCCATCATGGATCGAATAAGGCTTTTCCGGCTTTGCGGCGCCTGCGTTTTTGGGAAGTGCTGCCATGGCTCACATTCCAAGCGCGTGACGATAGATATCGAGCAGCGTTTCCTGCTCTTCGATCTCGTTCGGCTCTTTCTTGCGCAGCCTGATGATGTTCTTGATGGTGGCGACATCGAACCCGGCTGATTTCGCCTCGCTGAAAATATCCTTGATATCGCCCGCAAGAGCCGATCGCTCTTCTTCAAGCCGTTCGACGCGCTCGATCACGCTACGCAGACGGTCAACGGCAATACCGCCAACGTTCGATTCAGGATCTGCGGCCTGGCGGGCGCGACTGGCTGCGGCGGCGTCTGTCGCGAAAGTGTCGAGGCGTGGCATGGCGGGAATGTGTCCGTTAGTGCCGTTACCGGAAATATGGACGTGATTCATGGTCGGTCTTCCTACGGTCGGCATGGCCGGGCCGCTCCAATGAGGAATAAAAATAGGGGCGTTCATCACGCCATGCCGGTCAGATGCTGCAGGCGGGTGCGAGCGTGGCGCTGCATGGTTTCCAGCACGATGCGCGCCGCGTGTTGCCAACCCGGATCGCGACCAGCGATCTCGTGGGCGGCGCGTGCGGTCATATCGGCAAGCAAGTCGAGGCGCTGCGACACGGAAAGGTCATAGCGGTCGCAGACGGATTGAAATTCGAGGCTCGCTGCGTGGCAGGCTTCGAGGTTCAGCGCTTCCGGCACCTCTGACGGCTGATGATTCGACGGGTCTGCGCTCATGCCCGTGCGCTCCCAACGCGCCCGTGTCGGGCGAGTATGGTCAGAACGGGATTGGTTTGCGGTATCTCGGGAATGACGGTGCGCCCTTTGGCGGCGCGTTCCATCTGGTCGGCCTCGCGGCGCTTATCCGCAGCAGCGTTCTGCCAGAGGCGTTCGGCATCGCGGCGCAGGGCAAAGCCAGCCTGCTCGGCGAGGGCGTCCATGTATGAAGCCATGGCACGCATGGCCTTGATGGCGTCGCGCCCGGCCAGGGGGGGCGTGGGTGATCTGTTAGGAAGGAAGACGGTCTGAACCGGCGTTGCCGACATCGGCTGGCACTCCATCGTGGGTGAACGATGAAGTTTGGTATCCTCTTTGGAAACCTAGCGCAAGGAAAAGTTTCCTTATGGGATACCTAAAAAGTTGCCTTCAGCGTGGGGGTGTAATGTGCGACCACCAAGCCTTGAACGAAAATATTAGGCATTCCGTTGGAGTGTCCGTCATGTCCGTTTCCGTAACACTCCTCTAAATTATCAGGCAATACGATAGGAGACTGAAACAAAGGGTCCGTACTTTGCGGCCAAAGTATCATTTTTCCGTCATCGGTGATCTGAAAAGCTTTTATAGTAGCTTCGAATTCCTGAGTATCTTCTGAACGCTGTATAGCGACGACATATTCTCCATTTTGAGGGTGTCGCGCGAGATCATCAAAATTGATGACCACAACAATTGTGCCATCAGGAAACACTCGGTTCATCGAGTTTCCGTGAACCACTAAGCCATACCTCTTAAGTCCGGGATACCTAGTATCAATCGGCCCCGTGATCGCGTACCAGTTCGCCTCGTCCCATTGCAGTGCCTCGCGCCAAAGCCCAGCCTGCACGCTTCCGACAACATAGATCTTCTCAACACTTATAGGTTCTGCCGCTGTGGCGCCTCTAGGCAATACCCCGCCAGCACTTTTGTGCTGGGCAAGGTATTCGGCGTTCGGGGGCGTGTCATACAAGAGGCGCCAGTCTTCCTTAGGCAGCCCAAGGTGCGACCAGAGCTTTCTTGCGTAATCTGGTCTGAGGCCCCTACTTCCTTTGACGATCTTATTAACCGCTGCCTTTTGTAGGTTGATTACCTGTCCGGCCTGCTCTTGCGTCATATCAAATGCCTTAAGATAGGCGCCAAGATAATTAGGATACGGCGGCAGTGTAGCTTCGTTACTCATGAGGCACATTGTCGCCGATTTGGAAACTCTTGTCGGTTTCCTAAATGGATATTCCGATTGCAGCAAGTGTCCCATTAGGATACCAATGCAGCATGAAGCTCGGCGATTATCTCAAAACCAATCAGATCAGTCCGCGCGATTTCGGTCTGTCGATCGGAATCAAGCACAAGGCAACGGTCTATCGTTACCTCAACGGTTTGCGCTTCCCTTCTGCGGCGGCTCTGGATCGAATCAAGTCGGCTACCCAAGGGAAGGTCACCGCCGACGATTTTGTTGCGACTTATCGCGAGCGTCATGGCGAGCAGTTGGTGCTTGAGACGTCGGCATGAGGCTTTTTCATGATTTGCTGACTACCCCGCGAACAATGGCCCGTCATCCGAAGCGCGTCCGGTCGCTGATCCTCGCTGCCCTGCGTCATATCAGCGACGTGCTGGCCAATGTGCTGCGCGATCTCGCGCCTGCCCTCGCCCCCGAAACAACGCCGGAAGCGCCACCGCATGATGCGCGCCCTGCCCCGGCCTCTTCGCCGCGCTCTGGCGCGTGCGCCTCTCCCTCTCTTTGCAGGACCCTGCCATGACCACGCACGCCATCAAGACGGCCACGCAGGCTGTCATTCGTGCTGTGGGCGGTGTCGATGCGGCGGCGAGTTTCGTCCGCGTCGGTCGCTCACAGCTTTCCGATTACCAAAACCGCCATTCACCGTCGGTTGTTCCGGTCGATGTCGCGATCGAGATGGATCGCTGCGCGCAAGAACCAGTCATTCTGGCGGCCATGGCGCTTGCCGAAGGCTACATTCTGACGCCACTCAAGGTCGGCCAGGGCGATCTCGCGACCGATATCGAAAAGGTGTCGCACAGCTTTAACGAGACGATTTCTACCACGCTGCGCGTGCTGGCTGATGGCGTTGTCGAGGCGCATGAAGTTGTGGCGATGCGCGCCACGCTATCGAGCCTGCATCATGCGGTCGGGCAGGCCCTGCATAATCTGCGGGCGACGGATGAGAAACCTGCCCCTGTTGCGCTGCGAGGTGTGGCATGAGCGCCGTTCATTCCGACCCAGCGCCCAAAATGGTGCGCTCGCAGCTGGCGACGTCTGCTGAGCAGGTGCATGCAAACGTGCTGTTCAAAGAGCTTCGCGGGCGCAAGGGCGCAAGGCTTGCGCTGGCTGTCATTCTCGATCGCGCGCCGAAGACAATTACCGGCTGGCATCATATTCCCTCTGCCTATGTGCGGCCTTTCCTGCGCGCGCACGAAAGTGGTGCGCTTGAACGGGCCATTCAGAACATCGCGCCGGTTATCGCCCCCGCCGAACGCGAGCGTGCCCGCGATATCACGCGCAAGGTTCGCGCCCAGGCGGGCGGCGGCAAGGCTCTGGCCAGCGCCCTCAACGTTGCGGAAAGCAGCGTCAAGACATGGGATGACGTGCCTGAGCGGCATATTCCAGCACTGCTGAAGCAGTTCGGCAGTGTGCAGACGCAGGCAGAGCGCAGCATCGAAAGGCCACCCGTGAAGGTCTCTGCCAGTACGGCGCGTGTCTCGGGCGTCTGGCACCGGAACTGCCTCTTTTGTGGCGCTGCTTTCTCGATTGATTCTCCGTTCATCCGGCGATGCGAAGCGCATAGGGGGCAAGGCTGATGGCTCGTCCTGCACTCGATCGCGTCCGTCTTGCTCCTGCTGTGCAGGGCTATCATCGCAGGGGCTTCCCGGCGCGGCTTATCGCCAGTCGGCTTGGCATTTCCGAACGCAGCACGCGCGGGATGCTCAAGGATCTGGGGCTGACCTCGCCCCGGCCTGCGGTCACTCATACTCTGGAGATGCGTCATGGGTGATATTCAGACGCTCGGGCGTCTCACCACGCTTAATGAGCCCGAAAATCTAGATGCTGAATCGGCATTGCTCGGCGCGATCCTGACCAACGGGCGCCGCGCGCTGCCCATGGTCGAGGAATATCTGCGCCCCGAGCATTTCTACGAGCCGCTCAATGGCGTGATCTACGCTGCCGCCCTGCGCATGCATGCGGCGGGTGTCGAGCCGAATGTTATCCTGATTCGCAATCAGATCGGTGCTTCCGAAGTGCTGATGGGCCGTGATGTGGCGGAGTATCTCGGCCAGATCATGATGGCCACGGTCGGCATCCTCAATGCTGGCGATTACGGGCGGGCGATTTTCGACGCCTGGACACGTCGCCAGCTCCGCAATGTCTGCATCGATGTCTCGCGGCTCTGCCTCACGCCTGGTGGCCAGTCGGGCGAGCAGATTGTCGAGCAGATGGAAGCCGGATTGCTCGATATCGCCCAGAACATGCGTGAGAGCCTGCCGAACGTCACGATATCCGAAGCCATCCGCGAAGCAATTGCCTGCGGGCGCGAGAATGTGGCGCGTGGCTCGGCGCTGGCTGGTCTGTCATGGGGTTATCCTGCCATGGACCGCATGACGGGCGGGCTGCTTGATGAGGCGCTTTATGTGATCGGCGCGCGCCCGGCCATGGGCAAGACGGCCTGGGCGCTGGGCGTGGCCATGCGTGTTGCCGCCAATGGGCAGCGCGTTCTGTTCTGGTCAGGCGAAATGGCTGCGCGACAGATCGGCGCGCGTGCCGGTGCGGCCTATGCCGGGCTCTCGACACTCTCGGTCTTTGCCGGGCGGCGGTATGATATCCCCGAAGACGTGGCGACCGGCCTGCGCGCCGAACTGGAAGAATGGCAGTGGCAGGCCCTGCATGAGGGTGAGAGGGCTGCCGAAGAGGTCGCGCTCGAACTGGATGTGCGTTCCGGCCTGACCGTTGCCGGGCTACGTTCACGCGCGCGCCGCATGAAGCGCAGCAAGCGCGGGCTGGGCCTGATCGTGCTCGATTATGTCGGGCTGATGCATGGCAGCGATGCTGCGCGTCGTCGCGGGCGCTATGAGGAAATGTCGGAAATCAGCGCGGGGCTCAAATCCCTCGCCAAGGAACTCGGCATTCCCATCATCGCGCTCGCCCAGCTCAACCGCGAAGTGGAAAAGCGCGAAGACAAGCGCCCAACCGAGGCCGATCTACGCGATAGCGGCGGGTTGGAGCAGGACGCCGATCTCGTCGCGTTCCTTTACCGCGATCACTACTATCTCAAGAAAGAGGCCAGTGGCGACGGGCTGCAGAAGCGCGACAAGGAAACGAACGAGCAGTTCGCCAATCGCTGCTCCGATTTCCAGTTCCGCCTGCGTGAATCGGTCGGCAAGGCGCAGGTGTTGATCCGCAAGAACCGTCATGGCGGCACTGGATCGGTGCGCATGCGCTTTGATGATGACAGCACCTGGTTTCGCGATGAGTGCGAAGATCCGCGCAGCCCGGCGTGGGTGACGAAGGGGAGCGGCCATGGTTGACCTCAACACATTATCGCCCGAAGCGCTGAAGGCTGCTGTGCGCGGAGGTACGTCTTCATGGGGCCAGGTCGGAAACGATGCTGGCATACGGTATTGCGAGGCGCTGCCGAAGGCGAGATCGCGGAGGAAATGCCCTTGCGGCTGCAGTGGGCGCGCCACTCATACAGGATCAAACAATGGTGTCGTGCTCTGTAGTGGTTGCGAGCTCTCCATCCGTCGTTGGGTGCGCAATCCCCTGAATTTCCGCCAGTGTCGCGTCTTTCAGGCTGGTGATGCGGTAACGGTGAAATCCAATGGGCGAGATTGCCCCGGCATCATTGTCGAAAAAGTGGTTGATTTGCCGCTCTACTGGCGTGTTGCATTCGCCTTCGGCGGAGATATGCCGGTCCATGAGATCCTCATCAATCTCGTAACTCCTGCGGTTCATGATCTTGCGCGCAACGCCGAAATCGTAAGCCTCGCGAATAGGAGGTATGCATGAGCGCATCTCCTGTGCCGCGTGCAAGACAGCGCCGCCGCTATGGCGTGCATGCGCGCTCTGTCATGGCCGATCCGCGCTGGTCTGTGCTGCCGCTCGCCGCTCGCGGCATGTGGCTGCATCTGACCGATATTGCCGATGTGATGCCCGAGCTGCGCGCCCCGGTGCGCGGCCAGGCCGTGAAGGTGCCGGATCTCGCGCGCCTGCTTGCTGCTGAGCCGAATGAGGTCATTCGCGCCATTTCGCATCTGGTCAATCGAGACATTATCGAGCCCGTGTCAGACGGGTATCGCCTGAAAGCTTATTGAGATGTCCAAATCATCGATCGAGAGCCGGGCGCTCGCCATGGTCGCCAGTGATCTGCGCCTGTTCACGCTCGCAGCTGAGGCTGTGGTGGTGTGGGTGCGTCTGATCTCCGCCATCCTCGAATACGGCGCAGACGGCATTCTGCATGCTGGCAAGGATGGCGCCCCCGATCTCGCAACGCTTGCGCGCTTTAGATTTCATGTGTCGGAAACCCAACTCGAAACCTACATGGAAACCTACGCCAGAACCCGGCTGATAACCTATGACGCGGCAAGCGGGCTGGTCGGATTGCCTGAAACACTGCAGCCGACGCGGCGCGCCATTGCCTCACGATTGAACGGCAAAAAGGGCGGAAGACCGCCGAAAAATGCCAATCCGGCGCCGCAGCACGATCCGCGCCAACGCACGGCCATGATGCCGATCTCAGGAGGAAAAACCGTGTCGCAGGAGACCCAATGCAAAACCCAGCCTTCTCACGCGCGCGCTAAGCTAAGCTTAGCTGATAATATAAGCTTAGAAGATAAAGCTAAGCTTGGGGCGCAGGTGGATGATGCGCAGATCGACACCGCCTATCAGCGCATCGGCCCCATGGCGTTCGAGGCTGCCGGGTTCGACCCGGCGCGGGATATGGGCAATTACCGCATCGTGCGCCAATGGGCCGCCGATGCGATGCGATCCGGGTTGAGCGCGGACGAAACTGAACGGCTGATCCTTGGCGTGGTTGGCAGCGTTGCCGAACGCCAGCGCAGCAAGGGGGCAGCAATCAGCCATCTGGGCTATTTCGGCAAAGCGATCGGCACGGCCATTGCAAACCGCGATGTGCCTGAAGCGCCGTTGAGCGAGTGTGAAATCGAGGCCGATCGTGCCTGGAAGCGGGACATAGACACATGGCGCGAGCGTGTGGCCTCTGGTGTGGCGGGTGCCGGCAATGACCCCATCCCGAACCGTGCGGATTACCTCGACCGCGCAAGGAAGGCCGCATGAGCAAGATGCCACTGCGTTTCGATCCTGACCGCAGCCTGCCCGAGCAGGTGAGCGAATGGCTGGATGAGGCTGCCCTGACGCTTGCGGCTCTTCCAGCCACCGGGTTGCGTCCCGCCGGGGCTGGTAGCACATGGCCCGACTATGTGCGTGATCTGGAAGATCTCGGCTGGGATCGTGAAAGCGACGACTTCCTGCCTCGGCCTACCGCCGACCAGGTTGAACGGCTCGATATCGTTCTGACCTGGGTGCCGATGATCGAGGACCGCAAGCTGCGCATCGTGGTCAATATGCGCCTGATCGTTCACCGGATCTCGGGGCGGCATAAGTGGGAGTGGCGGAAGATCGGCGCAAAAATGGGGGTCGATTACAAGACGGCGCAGGCATGGCATCAGAAGGCTTGTGCAGACATCGCAAAAAAAATTCGACCGGGTGCATTTTTTACTTCTCAAACTCCTCAATTTGCAGATATGTGAGAACCATACTCGCGAGACGCTTACCCATTCGGGCAGGCGTCTTTTTTTTGTGCCTGCGACTTGGGATGCGGAGGGTGTCATATGACCGGATCATGCGCCCCTTACCCCCTCCGATGACCGGGGTAGCCCAGAATTTTTGGGTCCCTCCTGGCAAGGTCCCCTGCCGGGGATTGTTCGCACCCCGGTCAGAGGCAGTTTTTCAGTAAAATCAAATCAGGGTTGGTGTTGTTGTTGTTGTTGTCCGAGGGGGAAAGCATGGAAGCATCGCCCGGCGTGACGCTCAACAAGGCTGAAATGGCCAAGCGTCTCAAGGTCTCACTGCCGACACTCACCAACTGGCTCGACCGCTGGCCTGATTTCCCCTTCGTCGATCGTGGCACCAACGGCAAGAGCTGGCGCTTCGACCCTCATGCCGTGTTCGACTTCCTCGCAGAACGCCAGGAGGAGGAGCAGCGCAAAAGCGCCGGGCGTGATGAGCAGCTTGAACGGCTACAGCTCCAGTTCGATGAGCTTTTCGAACCCGAGGAACAGCCGCGTTCGTTGGGCACGGTGTCGGCCAAAGAGCAGATCGATATCTGGCGACTGCGCGAACTCAAGCGCAAGGAAGCCGAGCGCTGCGGAAAGCTCGTGGTCGCTGAGCAGCTGCAGGACATGTTCTCATCGGCCTTCGCCACGCTCTCGCGTGACATCGGCATGTTTTTGCGCCGACTGGCGCGTGAACAGGACTGGCCTGAGGCCGTATTGCGCAAAGCCGAGGCCGATCTGGCGGACACGCAGCGCAAGTCAGTTACCGCCGTTCTCGACACGTTGAAACAGGAAGCCGACACCAATCATGAGCGACAGCTACACCTCGCCTGACGATGTGCTGTTTGCCGACCCGCGCCTGATCCTTGCCGAGGCCATCAAGACTTATCTGCCGCCTGAGCGGATCAACACCGCCGATTATGCGGCCAAGCACCGCATTCTAGACAACCGTGGCGGTGGCTATGTCGGGCGCTGGAACCACGATGAGGCCCCATTCCTTGTCGGCCCCATGGAAGCGCTCGATGAGCTGCGCTTCCTGAACGTGGCTGTCGTCGGCCCTGCCCGGTCGGGCAAGACGACGATCGGCCAGAACTGGCTGCTCAAATCGGTCGATGTCGATCCGGCTGACTTCCTGGTCTATGCCCAGACCGACGATGTGATCGAGAGCTACGTCAAGCGCGAGATCGCGCCCATGATCGACCTGCACCCGCAGGCGAAAGAGAAGCTCGGCCTGCGCCCGGTCGATAACTCGCTCAAATTCAAGCGCTTCCGCGCAATGTGGATCGAATTCCTCGCGGCGGCCTATAACAACCTGATCAACAAATCTGCCCCGCGCATTATCATGACCGAGATCGACGCCTATCCGGCCAGTCTCGGCGACCCCTGCGCCCTGGCCTCGATCCGCCGCGAGACATTCGGGCAGGAAAGCATGCTGCTGGCAGAAAGCCATCCAGACCGTGCCAACGGGCTCGACCCGTCGCTCTGGACGGATGGCATCATGAAGCAATATGCGGATAGCGACCGCCGCCTCTGGTGGTGGCCCTGCCCGCATTGCAACGGTTATTCGAGCCCGAACCCGACCGCTTCCGTCCCGATGACATTGCACTGGGAAGCAGAAGCGCCGCTCAATGAGATCGCAGAAAGTGCGGCCCTTCTCTGTCCCCATTGCGGAACGCTGATTGAGGATAAATGGCGACGCGCCATGAACCGCGACGGCATGTGGGTTGGCCACGGGCAGGAGATTTCGACCGAGGGCGAGGTCACTGGCGATCTGGTCAGAAGCCGCACGGCGGGTTTCTGGATCACCGGCCTGATGTCGCCTTTCATCATCGGCGGCGTGGGATCGCTCGCCTATGACATGGCGAAGGCGCAACGCGCATTCGAGGCAACCGGCGATGACAAGGATCTGCGCGCCGTCACCGTCAAGCGCTGGGGCCTGCCCTATCAGGCCAAGCGGGTGGCGGGGTCTCTCGATGCCGGGGCGCTTGCAGCGCGTGCAGAGGCCGGGCTGCGCCTTGGCTTCGTGCCGGAAGGCGTGCGCTTCCTGACCGCTGCGGCGGATATTCAGGCCAATCGCTTCGAGCTTCTTGTCAGGGGCTGGGGCGTCAACGGCGAAAGCTGGGTCATCGATGACCGCGTTATCGCTGCTGACCCGGCCACAAGCCCGAATGACTGGGACAACCTCCTGATCTCGCTGGAAGAGGCGCGATACCCTCTTGCGGACGGCTCAGGCCGGTGCATGAAAATCCTCGGCGTCGGCTATGACAGCGGTGGTCAGGATGGCGTCACCCTGCAAGCCTATGGTGCCTGGCGCCGGTCGCGCAAGCGACGTGGTGCGCGGCGTCTGGGTAAATTCGACGGTCGGGACGGGTGGACCATTCTGCCGCTGAAGGGCGCCAGCTCGTTCAACGCCCCTACCCTTGTCGTCACTTATCCCGACTCACAGCGCAAGGACCGCATGGCCCATGCGCGGGGCGAGGTGCCGGTCGGCTTCTTCAACCCCAATCGCTTCAAGGACGATCTCTCGACGCAGCTGCAGAAGGGCGAACCGGGGCCATGGTATGTGCATTTCCCCGCCGCGCTGCTGGCAGCCGAGCCGCCTCACCCGTTTTTCGAGCAGCTCGTTGCCGAACAGCGCCGCCCCGATGGGCGGTGGGAGAAGGCGACAAGCTCGGCCCGCAATGAGCGCCTCGATCTCATGGTGATGAACAATGTCGTGGCCTATCTCTTCGGCGTTGCCCGCATCAAATGGGAGTCACCGCCCGCCTGGGCCGCGCCATGGGATCAGAACAGCCTCGTCATGGTGCCGGTGGTGCCATCAGACGATGCCGGATCGGGCGCGAGGGTAGCGCCCAGCGTCGTCACTCAGTCAGCGCCCTCCCCCACCACCGGCGATGAGGCACGCAAAGAGCGGATGCGCCGCATGGTCTCACGTATGGCAAGGTAATCCGGCATGGCAGGCATAGATTTCAGAGTGAAGATCGATGTCCGCCACACCATAGCGGCGTTCGATCAGCTCTCGTCGAAGGAAGTGCCTGCCGCCATTGCCATGTCAATGAATAAAGTGGCGGGCGCCGCAAAACGCGCGATCGTGTCGGAAATGGAAGAGGTGTTCGACAATCCGAACAACTGGACCCTCGGCGCTTTCGCGGTCCTGCCTGCCACGCGCGACCACCTTGAAGCGAAGGTGATCACGAAAGACGGGACCGGCGAGAAACATCCCAACGCCTACCGCTATCTCAACATTCAGGACACGGGCGGTCGACGCCGCATGAAGCGCTCCGAATATCTGATGCGCGGCATTTCCGAAGGCCAATACTGGGTGCCGGGCAAGGATGCTCCGCTTGACGCCAATGGCAATATCCAGTCAGGCGAGATCACGCGCATTCTGAGCCGCCTCGGCCAGTTCGAGGAAAACGGCTTCAAGGCCAACATGACGGCCAATAGTGCCAAGCGCCTCGCCAAAAAGGGCATGAACGCACGCGGTCAGCGCTCGGAATATTTCGTTGCCCGCGAGCGCGGCAACGGGCGGCCCAGCGGGATCTACAAATATGTCGGCCCCGGCCAGGTGGCGCAGATCCTGATCTTCACCCCTGCCGCCCCGAACTACAAACCGCGCATATCCTTCGAGAAGATCGTCGCCGATGTCGTCGCCCGCGAGACCGATCGCATGATCGGCCAGGCGGTGCGCTACACCCTGAAAAAGAGGCTGGAATGAGTTTCACCCGATACCCCCCGATCAAGCCTCGGCAAACGATCCTTTCCGGCCTGACCAATGAGCAGTTGCAAGCCAATCTCGCCGCCGCGCAACAGGCTTACGCCGATCTCATGACGGGCGGAAAGCCGGTCTCGGTCTCCTATTCTCAGGTCAATGGCGCGCGATCCGTCACCTATACCGCCACCAACAAAACCGACCTGCTGAACTACATTCAGCTTCTGCAGGCACAGCTCGGGATCACCCGGCGCAGACCTTTGAGGATTGCTTTTAGATGAATGATCGCAGCGCGCTGATCCTCGGCCCGGATGGTCATCCGATGCGCCGTGCGCCCGCGCCTGCGGCCCCGCGTCGTCGCTCTCTGGCGCTCAATGGCGGCTGGGGAAACACGCCCTATGATGCCGCCGATATCACCGGCGCCCATATGTCGGCCTGGAACCCGCTTCTCTGGTCGCCTGATGTCGAGCTCAACATTTATCGCGACCGCATCGTTTCGCGTGTGCGCGACCTGGTGCGCAATGATGGCTGGGCCTCGGGCACCATCACCCGCGTGCTCGATAACGCAATCGGCGGCTCTTTCCGTGCCATCAGCAAGCCCGATTATCGCGCCCTGCGCGTCAAGACCGGCTTTGCCTTCGATGCCGCCTGGGCCGATGAATGGGGCCGCGTGGTCGACAGCCACTGGCGGTCTTTCGCCGAAGACGAAAACCGCTACTGCGATGTCGGGCGTCGCCTCACCTTCACGCAGATCTGCTGGTCTGCCATGCGCCATGATCTGGTGGATGGCGATGCCCTGGCGCAGGTGTGCTGGCTGCCTGAACGCATCGGGCGCGGGCGGGCCGAATATGCCACGACCTTCAACCTGATCGACCCTGACCGGCTCTCCGTGCCCCAGAACAACTGGGACATGGAATTCTGCCGTGGCGGAGTGCAGATCGATGAATGGGGCGCGCCGGTTGGCTATCACATCCGCGCTGCCCATCAGGGCGACTGGTTTGCGGCGGCCAAATCGCAGCAATGGAACTTCATCGCCCGCGAGACGGCATGGGGCAGACCCAATGTCGTGCATCACTTCCAGACCGAGCGCGCCGGTCAGCATCGTGGCGGCGCAGGCATCCTCGCCCCCGTGGTGCAGCGCCTCAAGATGCTGATCAAATATGACGGGACCGAACTCGATGCTGCGATCGTCAATGCAATCTTCGGCGCCTATGTCGAAAGCCCGTTCGATCAGGAAATGGTGGCGGATGCGCTCGGCGGCGGTGAGGCTGGTTCGGCCTATCAGGACATGCGCAGCGAATTCCATGGCGGCAATCGCGTCATGCTGGGCGATGTTCGCATGCCCATGCTGGCGCCGGGTGAGAAGATCAACACAGTCAGCGCCGCCCGGCCTGCTTCGAATTTCCGCGATTTCGAAGGGGCAATCCTGCGCAACGTCGCCTCGGGTGCCGGTGTCTCGGCCATGCAGGTCAGCAATGACTGGTCTGACGTAAACTACAGCTCGGCACGCGCTGCGCTGATCGAGGCATGGAAAACCATGTCGCGCCGGCGTCAAAACTTCGCCCAGGGCTTCGCCTCCCCTCTCCGGTCCTCTTGGCTGGAAGAATGCGTGACCCTGCATGATTTACCCATGCCTGCAGGCGTGCCGAAAGACTTCCTCGCCCGGCACTTCCCCGATCTGAAGACGCCGCTCTCGCGCTGCAAATGGCTCGGGCCGGGGCGCGGCTATATCGACCCCGTGGCAGAGCGCAAAGGCTCGATTATGGGGCTCGATGCCGGTCTCACGACGCTGGAAGAAGAGATCGCCGAAAACAGCGGTGCTGATTGGGAAGAAACCGCCGATCAGCGTGCGGTCGAAGTCAGGCGGTATCGAGAGCTGGGCTTACCACTGCCAGAGTGGGCCATCAACGAACTGGATGCCGATCGGGCGTCGCAGCCTAAGGAGCAGGACGCAAAATGATGGAGGTGGCTTCCCTTTTCCTGAACCGCCCGATCGCCCTCACTGAGGCCAGCCTCGCCCTTCTGCGCGTCGGCTTTCAGGGTGGCGGCAATGCCGAAGCCTTCCTCGGCGAACGCATGGCGGCGCCGGATGCTCCCTATGAGGTGATCGAGGGCATCGCCATCATCCCGGTCTCGGGCGTGCTCCTGCCGGGCTCTGGCTGGTCCTGGTCCGGGGCGACCTATTATCAGGATATCCGGTGTTCGCTCGCTGCGGCTCTGCAAGACCCCGCCGTCAACAGCATCGCGCTCATCGTCAATTCTCCCGGTGGCACGGTCAGTGAGTGTTTCGACACGGCGGATCTCATCTATCAGGCGCGTGGCGACAAGCCGATCTGGGCCATTCTGGATGACGTGGCCTATTCCGCCGCCTATGCCATTGCCTCGGCTGCCGATTTCATCACCGTGCCCCGCACGGGCGGCACAGGCTCGATCGGCGTCGTCGGTATGCATGTCGATGTCACGGCCTCGCTCGCCGATGCGGGCATCAAGGTCACGACATTCCAGTATGGCGCCCGCAAGACCGATTCATACCCCACCACGCCCCTCACCGATCCGGCGCGCGAGCGCATGCAGGCCGATATCGATGAGATGGGGGAAATGTTCGTGGCGCTCGTCGCCCGCAACCGGAATATCTCGCCCGAGATCGTGCGGAATACTCAGGCCGCAACCTTCATGGGTGAGCATGGCATAGCGCTCGGTCTCGCCGACCAGATCGCCACGCCGCAGGAAGCCATCAGCGCTTTGCTGAGGGCCTGACCCCACCAAACCTCGCTTGCACGCAAGGCCCCTTTCCGGGGCCTTTTTTTATGCCCTGGAGACTCTTGATGTCGAAAAAGATCGACTTCTCACCTCTGTTCGGTGGCGCGGCCCGACGTGCTGCCCCGACACGCATCGACCCTGCCCTCACCCGCCCCGGTGCCAAGTCCCGCGCCGAAGAGGAAGAAGAAAACGACGGCGAAGGCGGCAACGACGACGAGAAAGAAAACCCCAAGCCTGAAACCGGCAAGCGCGGGAAGAAGGCAAAGAAGGCCCGTCGTGCAGAAGACGATAACGACGACGAGGGCGGCACCGACGCCGAGGAAGGCGACGACGACACCGACGCCGAAGATCAGGACGATGATGAAACGGCCAAGGCCCGCGCGCGTGAGCGCGGACGCATCGCCGCCATCATGAGCAGCAACGCTGCTGCGGGCAATCCGATCCTCGCTCTGGATCTCGCGCTGAATACGCGCATGACGCGCAATCAGGTGATCGGGACCCTCAAGCGCACTGGCGGGTCGATGGGTGTTGCCCCCTCTCTGGCAGCAGCGCCCATCAGCCAGCTTGACGCCCGCATGGGCCGTGAGCGCACGGCGCCTGTCCTCTCCGAAGACGGCCACAACCGGCCCGATGGAAACTCTGTTGCGGGTGTCGCAGCCCGCCTGACCGCGCGCCACAGCGCCATGACCGGACGATAAGCCCATGAGCGATAGCATCACCAACGGCATCTATTCCCAGACGCCCGGCACGTTCGACGCCACCTTCCTGCCCGATCAACTGATTGCAGGCCCTTTCCAGCGCGTGACCGGCAATGTCACGCTCGCTGGCAGTAACGGCGTGCTCCTGCGCGGTACCGTGCTCGGCGCTGTGACCGCTTCGGGCAAATATATCCCTGCTGTCTCGGCGGCAACGGATGGCAGCCAGAACCCTGTCGCAATCCTCGCCGACACCTATGACACCACTTCCGGCGATGTCGTAGGCGCAGGCGTCTATCTGACGGGCGAATTCAATGTGAGCGCGGTCACGCTCGGCTCTGGCCTCACGGCTGCTGCTGCAACGACTGCGCTTCGCCCCCTTTCTATCTTTCTGAAATCTGCGGTCAGCGCCGCCGATCCTTCCTGAGGAGCCTGACCCGTGGTTAATCCTATTTCGATCTATGACACGAACGTTTTGGTTCAGGTCGTCGCCAACCTGAAGACTGCGCAGACCTTCTTTCTCGATGGTTTCTTCGGCAACATCATCGAGAGCGATTCACAGTATGTCTCGATCGATATCGATGTCGGCAAGCGCCGTATGTCGCCATTCGTAAGCCCGCTCGTCGAAGGCAAGCTGGTCGAGCAGCGCCGCATTCAGACCAACGTTTTCGAGCCGCCCTACATCAAGGACAAGCGCGCTCCCGATCTGATGCGACCTGTCCGCCGCATGCTGGGCGAGCGTATCGGTGGCGGGCCCATGAGTGCTCCTGAGCGCATGGAAGCCAATCTCATGTTTGAGCTGAACGATCAGGTCGACATGCTCAAGCGTCGCCAGGAATGGATGGCAGCTCAGGCGCTCCTCACAGGCAAGCTGACGGTTTCCGGTGATGGTTTCCCGACCTCGACAATCGATTTCATGCGCGATCCGTCGCTCACGATCGTACGCTCGGGCTCAAGCATGTGGGATGCTACCAATTCAACGGCCAGCCCCACCGCCGATCTCAATGCCTGGTCTGCAGCCATGCTCAAGGCCAGTGGCGCCCAGCTGACCGATCTCGTCTTCACGAACAGCCCGTACAATGCGCTGCTCAAGGACGAGACGATCAAGACGGCCATTCTGAATTCTGCTTTCCGACAGAATGATGACGCCAATTTCCAGTTCGGCCCCAAGGTCGCGCCGGGTGCGATCCTCAAGGGTTACTGGGGTAATATCCGCGTCTGGCTCTACAACGATTGGTATGTCGACGAGAACAACGTCGAACAGCCGATGATTCCTGACGGTACCGTTCTCGGTATCTCCGATCAGCTCAACGGCACCCGAGCCTATGGTGCGATCAAGGATCCGGCCTTTGCTTATGGGGCCATGGCCTATGCGCCCAAGAGCTGGATGCAGGAAGATCCGGCGCAGCGTTTCCTGATGCTTCAATCGGCGCCGATCGTCATTCCGAGCCGAGTGAATGCCTGCTTTGCCGCAACCGTCACCAACCCGGCGAGCTGAGCCATGGCCAAGACAGATACGATCAGCGTCCGGGTGCTCCCCGGTCGCGCCCTCACCCATGATGGCAAGCGTCTCGAAGCGGGCAAGGTATTTGACCTCCCCGAGGCGCAGGCACAGGCACTGCTCGCTGCTGGCCATATTGAGCGCGTCGAAGTCGACGCGCAGGCCTCAGGTGTCGTGCCCTCCGGTAGTGGACACGAACCGACGAAAGATCCTCAAAAATGATCGACTTTGATGGCCTCGCCCTTGGCCCGTGCATGCAGGCCTTTGGTGAGGCCGTCTTCTATGAGCCGATCGACGGACCCGGCTATGCGACGGCAGGGATCTTCGATGATGCCTTTGTCCCGACTTTCCCTGATGACGGCACCGATCTGGGCCCGACGCATATCGTCAATTACGCCGCCGTTCTTGGCGTGCAGCTCGCCCAGATGCGCGCCCTGCCAGTGCAGGGCGACAATCTGACAGTGCGTGGCGCGGCCTTCACCGTGCGTGAGGCCCGTGCCGATAGCCGGGGCGGCATGCTGCTCATGCTCAACTTCAGAGACGATGATGACGATACCGTACCGCCTTTTACTGCGTGAAACGGCCTGCCGTGTCCTGCTGGCCTCTGGCACGGATGCGGGGGAGAAGGTCTTCACGGCGCGCAGCATGCCCTCCGAGGCCAAACAACTCCCGCAGATCGCGCTTCAGGTGCCGATCGACCGGGGCGAGAGCTTTGGGCGGTCGGCCCCTGGCTTTCGGCGGGTGGCTTATCTCGTGGCGGTCGGCAAGGTCTCGCATAGCTCGGCAGAGAAAACCGAGCTGGCGCTCGACCGGCTGGGCAGCCAGATCGAATATGCCCTTATGCAGAGCCCCGCCCTGCAAGGCATGATCCAGCAAGTGACCGAGATCGATCTGCGCGTGCAGATTGACGCTTCCGGCGAGACCTTTCTCGGCATGGTCACGGTGCGTCTGGGGCTGGAATACAGCGAATATTTCGAGCTGACGGGTCTGCCACTGGCAGAGATCGGCGGCAAAATGAGCGCAAACGGCAATGACGATTTTGCCGATCTGCGCGTCACCTTCCCAAATCAATGAGGTCACACCCCATGCGCGTGAAACCCGCACCTGGCCGCGCAATGCGCTGGCCGGGCACGCTGCGCCTGCTGAAATACTCAGGCGAAGACGTGCCGGAAACCGCCTTCTGGCTGCGCGCCCAAGCCAAGGGCGATGTTGTCGAGGCCAAAGACGATGTTGCTGAGGTAGGCGCCTCGTCTGCGGGTGATGAGCCGGTGCCGGGCCGTGCCCTTGTCGCGGGAGCGAAAGAATGAGCGATACGATCACCATTCCCGGCTACTCTGCCGATAACCGCAATCCCGGCGTCTATTTCGCTCTCGATAACTCGAAGGCCAACACGGCAACGGCTGCGCGACGTGTCCTGATCATTGCGGGCATGCTGGCCTCCGGCACAGCCGCCTCGGGCATTGCGGAATTGTCGCTAGGGGCAACCGATGCCGCCAGCAAGTATGGCGTCGGCTCTCAGGCAGCGCGTGCCGTCTCCTGGTATCGGGCAATCGATACACAGGGCGAGGTCTGGGTCATGGGCCTGTCCGATGACCCCTCGGCAGTCGCAGCCACCGGGTCTTTCACGATCGCTGGCACGGCATCGGCATCCGGCACGCTTTCGCTCTATATCGGTGATCAGCTCGTCAGCACGCTGGTGACGGCGGGCGATACAGCGGCCACGGTTGCAGGCAATGTTGTCGCCTCTGCGCAGGCAATTTCGGGCCTTGCAGTCACAATGGCGGTCGATGGGACAAATGCGGGTAAGGTCAACGTCACCGCGCTGAACAAGGGGCTTGCCGGTAACGATACGCTGCTTTCTGTCTCGCTTTTGGGCACGGCGGGCGGTCAGAGCGTGCCTGCCGGTCTGTCGGTGGCGATTGCGCAGATGGCAGGCGGCACGGCAAACCCGACCGCGCTTGCTGGCGCCCTCGCCTCGATGGGTGAGCGCGTCTATGATCTGGTGATTCACCCCTATACCGATAGTGGTAGCCTCACAGCCCTGAAAACGGCCCTCGCCTCTCGCTGGTCGGCGATGTCGCAGCTTTATGGCCATGCCATCACAGCCTATCGCGGCACATACGGCCAGGCGACAGCTTTTGGGCTGACGCAGAATGACCCGCATGCGACGATCATGCCGATCTCTGACAGCGCCTCTGATCCGCTGCGCTGGGCTGCGGAGATCGGTGCGCAGGTCGCCCTCTCGATGCGTGCCAATCCGGCCATACCCATCACGGCGCTTGCGCTCAACGTCATGCCGCCCAGCGATGCAGGGCGTTTCACATTCGATGAGCGCAACAGCCTGCTGCATGATGGTCTGTCGACGCATCGTATCGGCGATGATGGCACCGTCACCATCGAGCGTCTGATTACCACCTATCAGAAGAACGCCGCTGGTCAGCCCGATAACAGCTATCTCGGCATCGAGACCATGATGCAGGCAACGGTCTGCCTGCAGGATATGGCCGCCTATCTCGCCCAGACCTGCCTTGGCGCTATTCTGGTCGCAGACGGGGCAAAAATCAGCGCGGGCACAAAGGTTATGACAGCCCAGCTGGTCGGCAAGCAATGCGTGGCCCGCTACCGCTGGCAGGCGGCTCAATTCTGGGTCCAGAACCCCGATAATTTCGCCGCCAATATCGTGGCGCAGAATGTCGGCAATGGCGTGGTCAAGCTCTCGATGCCCTATGACTTCGCCGGTCAGCTCTGGATCATCGCGGGCACTGCCCAATTCGTGAAATCGTAAGGAGGTCAGATGTCTGAAACCGCCTATCGCGGCCCCCTTGCGGGTCTCGCAACCCTCAACATCAACGGCGAGCCGTGGAACATCGTTGGGGATGCCCAGTGGCAGGCCTCGGGCCTCGTCAACGAAACCCTCAAAGGTCAAACGGCTGTCGAGGGCTTCGGCGCGATGCCCCAGCAGGGCTTTTTCCAGGCCACCATTCGTGATCGTCGCGACCGATCAATCTCTGATTTCCAGGGAGCATCGGGCCTCAACATCGTGCTGGTCCAGGCAAACGGGAAAGTCATCACCGTGGTCAATGGTTGGCAGACCGGTGAGATCAATCTCAACACGCAGGAAGGCACGTTCGAACTGCATGTCGAGAGTGACACCGTGACTGAGGATACGGTTGGATGAACCAGATCACTGACGCTGAAGTCATGGGCGCGCTCGCTGGCGAGGTGCCTGATGACGTGGCGCCCGATAAGGGGCGTCTGATACTCACGCTCGATGAGCTGATCAAGGTCAAGGCAGGCGAATACGCCCGGCTCGAACTGTTCGAGCCCTGCGTCTTCCATGTGCTCGAAGCCTCGAAGAAGATCGGCCCGCGTCCTGATCAGGAAACGGTCTATGACTCGCAGATCGATCTGGTCGCGCGCGTGTCAGGCTGGCCCCTGACGGCGCTCTACGCGCTTCCCTCGCGCAAGCTCGATGAGGCAATCGTGTTTGTGACCGATTTCGAGGAAAGCGCGCGTCGTCAACCCGATGAGCCGCCCAGCCACGAGGATCAACTCGTGCTCGTCACTGACCGCGAAATCGAAGCCGTCAAAAGCCTGTGGCGCGAAATGACGCTGCGCGAACCCAATGTCGCAGAACGCCGCGCGTTCAAGGCGGCGCAGGCCAAAGGCAGCGCCTATGCCTATATGCGCGGCGAATTGCAGCTCGTCTCGAGCATCAGCGGCTGGCCCGATGCGGCCATCCTTAAGATGCCGATCAGCATGTTTGCCCGCGCGGCGGATTACTGCGCGGGTTTTTTTATACCTGGCCCGCAAACTGGGAGCAGCTCGGCACCGACCTGACCGAGGTATTTCCGGGCTGGACACGCACCGAATGCGAAAGCCTGACCGGAACGGATCTGTGGCGCGCTGCTGAAGACGCGCGCCGGATCTGCGAACGCAGGGCCAAGGAGGCCAAACGTGGCAGGTAACGGCGTAAGCGTAGCCATCACCGCTCAGGATCGCGCCAGCTCAACCCTTGAGCGGATCAACAGCCGCCTTGCACGCATGCAGCTTCCGGCGCGTCGCACCTTCGGGGCGCTGCAGCGCTTTTCGCAGGTAACGGGCCTCACCCGCCTGCGCGGTGGGCTATCGAGCGTTGCACGCGAGGGTGTCTCTGCCTTTCGCTCGATCGGTCAGATCGCGCCGGTTCTCGGCACCGTTACCGGCGCGACTTCGGTTGCAGGTATCTATCGCCTGGCCAGTGCCTGGGCGAAGATGGGCACCGAGATCCGTACAACGTCGCACGCAATCGGCATAGCGCCCGAACGCCTCGCCAAGCTGCAGAATGCAGCCCGATTGTCAGGCGGCTCGGGAGAGGCGGTCACGGGCGCGCTACAGTCGCTCTCGCAAACGCAGTGGGAAATGGCCCATGGCTTTGCACCCGAAGCGCAGGCCACCTTTCAGGCGCTATTCAACGGCACGGGCACAAGCATAAAGCAAATCGAGCAGATGAAGCCCGATGAGCTGTTTGACCGGCTCATCAAGCGCCTGCGCGGTATCAAGAACCCTGCAGCCCAAGCCATTGCTGCCCAAAAGCTCTTTGGTGGCGCTGCGGCTGGCCTGCTGCCGATCCTGCAGCAAACCGAAAAAGAATATCAGGCCAATATCCGGCTGGCTGAACGCTATGGCGTTAATAACCAGAAAGGCGCGGATGCCGCAGCCAGGCTGCAGCACTCGCTTAATGGACTCACCCTCGCCGGTGAAGGGCTGGCTTATAGTATCGCCCAGGCGATCGAGCCCAATGTGCGCGCCGTTATCGATCGTATGTCGGATTGGATCGCAGAAAACCGGGAATGGATTGCCCTTCGCATCGGCAAGATCTTCGGCGAGGTGGCCGACGCGGTAAGTCGTGTCGTCAAGTGGCTGCAGGATGGTGGCTGGGACGAAATCACCGGGAAGATACGCAGTGTCGTGAATGCCTTGGGAGGGTGGAAAGGTGTAGCCGCCGAAGCAGTCATCGCGGTTGGAGCGCTTTACGCCGCACCGGTGCTTATGGGCATGGCCAGCTTTGCGCTTCAAGTCATGGCCATCTCAAAAGCTTTCGATGCCATGAAGGTATCGGCGGAAGCTGCGAATGGTGCCGCTGGCGTACCCAAAAAGATCGGAAAGGGCGCAGTAGTCCGGACCTTCGCCCGCGGTGTTGGCATCTTAGCGGTGATGGAAGCGGCACAGCAGGGCGCCGATGCGCTGGGGTGGCAGAATAAATCTGCACAGATCAGTGCTAGCATTGACCGCAGACTCGGCACCAACCTGCCATACGCATATCAAGCGTATAAATATTACACGTCACACGGACGCAGTTCGGCGGAGGCCTCGGGGCTTGTCTCGCGCATCGATCGCGAGAGTGGCTTTAACGCGGGGGCCGAAGGCGATAGCGGCCAAGCTTACGGAATCCTGCAATGGCATCCAGACCGGCAGGCAAATTTCAAAAAGCAATTCGGGCATGACATTCGCAATTCGACCTTTTCTGAGCAGCTTCAGTTTTCGGATTGGGAGCTGAGCAATACCGAAAAAAAGGCGGGCGACAGGCTTCACGAGGCAGGTTCTGCTTCGCAGGCTGGAGCAATCGCCTCACTCTATTATGCCCGCCCCAAAGATCTGGTTGGCGAGGCCGGCGCCACAGCGGCAGGCGCAGTAGCTTGGCAGCGTCGGCTCGAAGAACGCGACCGGTATGGAGCTAACGGGTTCGCGGGCTGGGCACATGACGTGCGCAATCGCATCGCAGGCGCTTTCGCTGCGCCCGAGGTGGCGCTGCAACCTGACTGGGGCCGGTGGGGCCGGGGACTTGCAGCTCGGATGCTTGGCAATCCCGATACCAAGGAACCGGGATCGGCGCCTGGCCCCGGACCTGCGGATTGGGGGAAAGATCTCATCAGCGGTCTCAAGCTCCCCTCATCTGAGCCATCCATCGTCAAGATCGAGATCGACAACAAGAACGCCTTGCCAGGCGCCAAGGTCAAAGCCTCAAGCTCTTCGCCATCCGTACAGATAGCCAGTGTCCGCACATCGCGGGCCATGGACCCAACCTCGACCGCAACAGGGAATTGAAATGTCAGGCACGCTTACGCGCCTTGCTGCCCAGTATCTCCAGTGTTCCTTTCGCGGCATCCCTTTTGCCGTCCTGGGTAGCGGGGGGCAGTCAGGGCGCAATACGGCTGTGCATGCCTATCCTTGGCGCGACGGGGTATGGGTCGAAGATATGGGGCGCCAAGGTCGGCAATATCACATCACGGGCCTTCTCGTCGGCCCAGCCTGCTATGCACAGCGCGATCTGCTCGTTCGTGCATCTGAAATATCGGGGCCTGGCCTCCTGATTCATCCTTCTGTGGGTATGTTTCAGGCAAGCCTTATGCGCTTTGAGTGGCGTGAGCGCGACGGGATGATGAACGTCATCGATCTGTCTTTCGAGTTTATCGAAAAGACAGATCTTCTGGGCACGCTCGTCACAACAGCGTTGCACGCAGCAATAGGTGTCGCTGCCCTTGCCTTGCAGTCCTCCTGCCTGTCTGACTATCGCGCCACGACAAGCGCGGCTTTCGCACGCGGGGGCTCGGTACTGGCGCGGGCGCGGGCGTCTGCATACGGGTGGGGAGACGGCGCAACGGCGGCGATTCAATCCCCTCAAATCATGTCATCGGCACTCGCGGCGCTTCCCGGCGAATATGGGAGGTATAATCAGGGCAACGCGGGCGCAACGGTAGCAAGCGCCACAACACAGACGATCCTCACGGCATTAACAGCAAGCCGGGCGTCCATCGCCTCTGCTTCGCAAGCGCTATTAGCGGCGAATAGCGGCGATACTCTTGCAACTGGCTGCTTTGCCCTGACCGAGGATCTTCGGGGCGCCATCTATGACCCTGGAGTGCAGATAACCCTGCTCAAGGGGCTCTCATCCTACAACGTTGCAACGATAGATAGCGACGCACCGATCGGGGGCGGCATGGCCACTGTCGAAACTGCGACTGCGCGCGTCTGCCGGATTGCCGCCCTGTTTTCTCTGGCTCAGGCCAGTGCTGACTGGTCGGCTGCGTCATCCGATGAAGCTGAGGCTATGCGGCAAGGTCTGGCCGACCTAATCGATGCAGAGGCAACCAGTGCGGCCGATGCGGGATGGGACGGTACATGGCAGAGCCTCAACGCACTCAGGACGCAGGTCACCCGTGACCTTGGAGAACGGGCTGCTCGCCTGCCCGATGTCATCACAGTCGAACGCAATGCACCCATGCCAGCACTGGCTCTGGCGCAACAGATTTATTCTGACGGATCGCGTGCATCCGATCTGATCCGTCGTGCCAATCCGATTCACCCGGCCTTCATGCCGACCAGCTTTGAGGCGCTCTCATCATGACAATCATCTCGCAGATTGAGCAGATCCTCGGTGTGGACGCTGCGACATCAAGCGAGGTCACGATACAGGTCAACGGTCATCTGATCACGGGCTGGACCGAGGTTGCGGTCGTCATGGGTCTGGAAATCATGCCCTGGACTGCAGAGCTGGGCCTTACGACCGAGGACCCGCAAACCGCACTGATAAACCTTATCAATCCCGGTGATATCTGCGAGGTCCTTATCGGCACGCAGAAAGTCATAACCGGATACGTCATCACCGTGGCAGAACTGGCGGGGCCGGGCGATCATATGCTGCGCATTGCAGTCGCTTCGAAGAGCACCGATCTGGTCGAATGCTCCGCCCTGCTATCATCCTATCAGATGTCGAGCACCAATGCGCTCGCCATTGCGCGAGCCGTTTGTGAGCGATCGCAGATCACGGTGTCATCGATCAATGGCGCCGGTAACGCCAATATCCAGCTCTTCTCGGTCATCCTGAGCGAAACGGGCTATCAGGTTATCGAGCGTGTCTGCCGTCTGGCGGGCGTACTGTTTTACGATCAGCCTGATGGCAACATCGTTTTTTCCGGCGTCGGCACGCAGCGCGCAGCAAGCGGATTTGTGGTGGGCGGCAACGTCGAGCAGGTCTCGCAAATGCGAAGCCTGGCGGCGCGGTATTCGCAGGTCATCCCTGTGCTGCAGACGGCCGACGTCCTGCAAACTGCGCCTTCGAATGACCGGCTGGCCGATCAAATGGCCTCGCTTACCGTTGGGCCCCCTGCAATCGATCCACATGTGCCGCGTGACCGTCCGATGCTCATCCTTATTGAGGCGGGGGATGCCGATCATAAGATCGCTGAACGCCGCGCTCAATGGGAGATCAATCGGCGTTATGGACGATCTCAGGCAATCACTCTGACCTGCGACAGCTGGCGAGATAGTGCCGGAAGTCTCTGGCAGCCGAACACGGTCGCGCCTTTTACTGACTATGACGGTAACTCGCGCGATCTGGTTATCGGCGAAGTCACCCTTCGGGCCGGTCAGGATGGCACCCATGCCGATCTCGTTCTGATGCCCTCTGAAGCGTTTCAGCCGGAACCCATGCTCGCCCCAATGGCAAATAACGAAGGTGTGCAGGCTGTAGTAAACGGAAATGACTGATGCGTGATATCCTGGAGCGCATGGGGCGCAGTCTCGCGAACATGACGGGCATCGGCAGAATAACGAGCGATACGAATCAAGATCCAGCAACCCCAACCGTGCAGGTTGCCCTGCCCGGCTCGAATCTTCGCTCAGATCTGCCCCTCTTGGAGCAATACGGCTTTGCAAGCCGCCCGGTGCCTGGCTCGGATGCGGTCGTCGTCTTTCAGGGCGGGGACCGATCTCGCGGAGTTGTCGTAGCGACAGGAGACCAGCGAAACAGGCCTGCTGATCTGCAGCCGGGCGATGTCTGCCTCTATCATCCCCGGACCAAAAGCCGGATCTGGCTCAAGGCAGATGGGTCGATCGAATTATCTCCGGCGAATGGCAAAGTCACCATGGCCGGAACCCTGACGGTCACGGAAGATGTCGTGGCGAACGGGGTCTCTCTCGTCAACCATCTGCATACGGGTGTGCAGAAGGGCTCGGACCAGTCAGGGCCGCCCAAAGCCAGCTGATCGGATAAATAATGGATATCGGCATCAATTGGGACGTTCGCGCAGCGTGCGGCGAGTGGTCCATCGCGTCCGGTGATCTGGCACTCGATAACCCTCTGCATTCAGCCATCATCATCAGCCTGTTTACCGATCGCGTCCTGCCGAAGCAGCCCGATAGTCTCGATGCTGCTATCGGCATCGTCGCGATGAAGGGGGCGGCAGGTTCTGTCGAGGCAGATCTGGGTGGATGGTGGGGCGACGCACTCGAAGAAGAACCGATCGGCTCTCGCCTTCGCCAGCTTCGCCACGCAATCAAGGTGGGTGACACAGCAATTCCCGCCGAAGCTCAGGCCATGTGCCGCGAAGCACTCCAGTGGCTGATTGCAGACGGGATTGCCGAGAATGTTGCCGTTTCTGCACGGTGGAGCGCCGTCAACGCTTCGGCTCTGGAATTCGAGGTCACGGTCAGGCGCCCCTCGATCTCATCTTCTGAAACCTTTCTTTTTTCCTGGGCGTGGAAGGGTCTTTTCTGAATGCCTTATCAAAGACCAACGCTTGACGATCTGCGCCAGCAGGCCCGGCAGGATATCCTTAATGGAGGCATCCCTGGCGTCACAGCGCTGCTGCGCTATTCCGTTCTCAACGTGCTTGCAACCGTCATGGCCGGGCTATCATGGCTGCATTATGGTTATCTCGACTGGATTGCTCGCCAGGCAGTGCCCTGGACGGCAACGGATGAATATCTCGAAGCCTGGGGCGCCTTCAAGAATATCTTCCGCAAGGCAGCAAGTTCGGCGACAGGGCAGGTCACCTTTTCGGTTAGCTCTGCGCAGATCATCCCATCGGGCACATCGATACAGATCTCAGGCGGCATAACGGCTGTTACGACTGCGGACAGCGTAACCACCAACGGCACCACAGTGGCTGCATGCACGATTCCGCAGGCTGGTGCGGCGGGAAACGTCACTGCGGGCGCAATTGCAACGCTGGGCTCTCCGCTAGAGGGTGTTCAGTCTACCGGCACAGTGACTGTCGCCTTTACGGGGGGCGCCGATGCCGAGCAGGATGATGCCTTGCGCGACCGGGTGCTTGCCGCGTTTGAGCGCGGCGGCGAAAACGGGAATAGCGAAGATTACCAGGGCTGGGCAGAGGCCGTACCGGGCGTGACCCGCGCCTGGGTCAATCCTCTGGGGTTTGGCGTTGGAACAGTCGTCATCTACATCATGCTCGACGACGCCAACGCTGCCAATGCGGGTTTCCCGGTGGGCACAGATGGCGCTGCATCGGGCGAAAGCCGTTATCCGGTTGCCTCGGGCGATCAGCTGACGGTTGCAAATGCTGTCTATCCGCTGCGCCCAGTTACCGCGCTCGTTATCGTCTGCTCTCCAGTCAAGCAGCCCGTCGATTTTTCAATCGAAAGCCTTGGGACAAACAACACAGCCGCAAATCAGGCCCTGATTATTCAGGCGCTGCAGGACATGTTCACGCGGCTTTCGGCGCCTGGCGGCACGATTTACCCCAATCAATGGAACGAGGCGGTGGGCGCGCTCGGGCTGTCGCAATTCAACATCTCATCGCCATCATCGCCGGTCGTCGGCAATAGCGTGGGCTCCATGCCTACCCTTGGCACAGTGAGCTTTGCATCATGACGCGGAGGCAGAGCAATGTTTTCCGCCGATGACTTTCGCAAGGCCATATTGCAGCTTATGCCCCAAGGCCCTGCATGGCCGCGCTCGCCGGATAGTTTGACCAGCCTGCTCGCTGCGGCCTGGGCATCAGGTTTTGCACGCAATGCCGCACGCGCTGAGAACCTTCTGATCGATGCGTTCCCGTCGAGCACTACAGAGCTGCTGCCAGAGTGGGAAGCCTCTTTGGGTCTCCCTGATCCCTGCGCTGGGGAGGGGGCAACGCTCGGGCAGCGACGCTCGCAGGTGGTGGCGAGGCTAAGCGATAACGGCGGGTCATCGATTGCCTATTTCACGGCTTTTGCTGCTGCGCTCGGTTACGCCATCACGGTGACAGAATACGCCCCTTCGCGCAGTGGCATCATGAGAAGTGGGCAGGCTCTGCTTAATGAGGATTGGGCCTATTGCTGGCTCGTTACCGGGCCGGGTGTCACCGAGATATTGGCGCGAGCTGGGCTATTTGCCTCGGGCGAAGCCCTTATGACCTGGAGCAACGGGCCGCTCAAATGTGAGATCGAGGCCCGCAACCCTACTCACCTCATACTGAGATTTGCACAGTTTTTAGACGGCCCGACAGCAGCATGAATTCATTCAAAAAGGAGGGCATGATCCATGCAGAGGATTAGTACGAGTACGGCAGTGGCCACTCGGCCTGCCGCGTCAACAGGTGGTACGCCCGGATATTTTACGGACGGAAATGCTGCCACAGGCCTGCCCGGCACGGTTGTCGACGATGACTTTCTTAACGGAATACAGGAAGTCATCGCCAACCCGATCGAAGCAACAGGGCAGATCTTGAACGCGCAGGACGATGCCCAGCTTACTGCGGCCATTCGCAAGTTGGCGCTGACCGCACGTTATGACGCCGCGTTCGCAAAAAAGGTGGGGGGGTACTCCATTGGAGCTATTGTCGCAGACCCCACCACCACCGGCGTCTACTGGGTCTCGACCAGGGACAACAACCTGACTGCGCCAGGAGCATCGGGGGCGGCATGGCAGTCACTGTTTGCCGGGTACTATACCGGCGTGCAATCTGACGTACGCTATCAGCCTGCTGGAGATTATGCGACCAACACGTCTCTCAAAAGCGAGAGCCTGCGCGCACAGCAGGCGGAGACGGCAAACGCTACCGCTGCAGCCCAAGCGAGTTCCGCCGCTGCGGCGGCCAATACCAACGCAAACGGACGCGTTGCAAAAGCTGGCGATGCCATGACCGGGCCGCTGTCATCATCCATCGCCCCGAATCTGACGGCAAATGCCTGGAACTACTCTCCCGCCTTTCGGTCATATACCAACTCGCGGGCAGGGTTCCGGAGCTTTTCGCAGGACCAGGTGAACGTCAGCGGCACCGCAGGCGGCGTATTTGTTTACGACTGGAACGGGGTCGATCAGCAATACTGGTGGTTTCTATCAGACGGCAGCATAAACCAGTCCTCGAAAGGCCAAGTCGCCTGGCAAAGCCAGCTTCCGCTGCCTGTCGGCATGAAGTGTCAGCCTTTCTACGTCACGATCCCGCAAGGGACGAGCGCAGGAATCAACGACAGCCCGTATATTGCCACGCTGCCGCAGGCCTTTTCGACCTTTTCCTACGCAACGGGGGGTGACAACGGCACGACCGTTTTCACGGTATCAGCCTCTCCGCAGGATAATGCCCGCGTCAAGATATGGGTGTCCAGCGGTGCGCATCAGTCCGGCGCACTATCCGGCCCTGTAGTCGTAACCATCTTGGCATTTGGATATTACTGATGACCGCACCCTACAGCTATGGGTCCAACACGTGGGCCAGCCAATATTACGCCACACTGGATAAGCCCTGCGGTTACTACGATCTGTCGGTATTCACTTCGCTCGAAAATGTACCGCCTGAATCCGATCTTTTTGCTCTTACCGCCGATCAGTGGGCTGCGCGCATGGACGGCATGAGCGTACTGTCAAAAGCCGTTGTTGACGGGGTATGGGGGGATTACGTAACGCCTATCCCTCCTGTGCCGCTCAAGACGCAGGCAAACGATGCCCTGACGTGGATCGCCTCTCAGGCGTCCATGGCCAGCGCGATGGGCGAGACGTTTACGGCGGACATGAAAAGCTACGTCAAAGCCGTGCAGGCCATAGCCAACGGCACCGACACGACAAGCACGGCGCTCCCCGATCGACCGACAGACATCATGTCGTAACGACCGAGCCGATCCACAAAGCGAAAGACCAACCCCATGACATGGCGCCCATCAGCGCGGATCGTGCGCCCTGGCGGGTGTGCGACCGCACAACTGCGTGGCATGGCCTTGCAACCTCTGCTTGCATGGCCTGACAGCAACCTCAATGGCGGCGCTGATTACAGCGTCGATTTCTCAGGGGTTCTTGCCCCTGGCGAGACCATAACCGCGTTCGCCTTCGATGCGGGTTCCGGCGGCACGCAGGCATGGACCTATCTGAGCGGCGAGACGGTGACGGCATGGCTCTCATGGGCGCAGGCTGGCAGCATAGCAGTCAATGTCTGCGTGCTTGGCAGTTCAGGCGCCACCTATCAGGTCACGGTGTCGATCTCGATTAGCGCAACACCGGCACTGATTGCCGCCTCGCCACCGACTGCGCCCGGCGCCGATATCAGTGCAGTCAACAGCGCCACGATGACGGCTTGGCTGGCGTCCCTGCCCACCACGGCACCGCTGAATGGCGGCTGGTGGAATAATGCCAATATCCCCACCTACGAGGAACCAAAATCATGAGGCGAATGGCGGTTATACTGTCAGTCATGCCCTGCGTAGCCATGGCTCAGACCGGTCCAGCACAATTTGTTCCCCCTCGGGGCCTGCCTCTCGAGACGCCGATTGGCCCCACCCGCAACCCTGACGGCAGTGCCGTAGTCACGCTGGGCTCGATGCAGGATCGCCTCGCGCAGCACGACACCTCGCTAAGCAGCCTTGAGGCGAACGGAGTCACGCAGGGAGGCTTGCAGACCGCGCTCGCCGCTTATCTGCCTCTCGCAGGTGGCACGGTAGCCGGTGCTTTGCAAATTGGTGGGGATCTAAAGATCGGCGGCAAAATCTATGCGGTCGGCTATGCGCCGGTCGAGCCGAATGATCACTCCTACTTCGTCTGCGCAGATGGCTATAGCGGCTATCTCTATCCGGCCACGCAACCCTGCCGGTAAGCGCTCTCACCCGCCTTTGTCTTGTTTCGCCGCCCCTCACCGGACGGTTTTTTTATTGGAGGCGACATGAGCGCCGTATCTGATGTCGTTCCTATCGATACTCTGGCCGATCACGGACGCCGCCTAAGCGCGGTCGAGGGGGCCATTGTCGAGATCCGTCTCGAACATCGCTCGCTCTCCGACAAGCTGATGCAGATGCACGGCGAGAACAAGGCCAGTGCCGAGGCGCGAGAGAAGGCAACCCTGAGTGCGATCGGCGCTGTAGCGGCCAAGGTCGACAAGCTTGGAGACCTCAAGGGATGGGCCAAGTGGGCGCTTATCATCACGGGGGTGGCCTTCGCCTATGCGAATGCTCATTTCTCAGGGTGGGTGCAATGACCGGGATCGACATTGCGATCGCGCTGATCTCGCGCGACGATTTCGAGGGGCTGAGCCTCAAGCCTTACCTCTGCCCCGCCAGTTACTGGACGATCGGCTACGGCAACCGATTTCTGGCGGACGGATCGCCAGTCACGGCGCAGACTAAGCCGATCACCAAAGCCCAGGCCCTTGCTCTGCTGCGACAGACAGTAATGACGTTGCAAGCCAGGCTGCGGTCCTTCGTGGCCGTACCCCTGACTGACTATCAGGAGGGCGCTCTGCTCTCGTGGCAGTTCAATGTCGGGAGCAACGCAGCGCAGGGCTCGACCCTTATCCGGCGCCTCAACCAGCGTCTGTACGCTGCCGCCGCACAACAATTCCTCGTCTGGGACAAGGCCACGGTCAACGGGCAGCTCATCGTCCTGCGCGGCCTTCAGCGCCGCCGCAAGATCGAGAGTGAGGTCTTTCTCGGGCGCGGCATCCCCACAACCGGAGTATCCGCATGAATTTCGACTGGCAGACGATCTACCAGACCGTCTTTCCCTTTTTGCCTACGCAGATTAGCGCGGACATTACGCTGATCGGAACATTTCTGATCTCCCTGGCCGCCGTGATCGCCCGCTTCTGGCCGCGCCCCGCCGATAGCTCGAAGTGGCTCCCCCTCTACCTGCTCGTCAACACCGTCGCGATGAACGGCAAGCACGCCACCAACGCAGACGACGCGAAATCCTGACTGACGACACCGGCAGTCGGGCCGGGATCAGTCATTATCATCCAGAAGGAAAAGACCATGACCACCAGCGCGAACACGCTCGTCACCAAGCTCGTCAAGCTGATCACCGATGCGGCTGGCAGTTCCGTCAGCACCGCCACTACGGCCAAGCTGACGGCAGCCGCAGCCATCATCGGCGAGGTCGGTGATCTGATCATTCCGTCGCTCGAGACCTCGAACAAGGATCTGGCGGCCATTCTCGATGCGATCAGCGCGATCGAGGACGATGCCGACAAGCTCGACACCGATATCAAGACGCTCGTTGCCGCCTTCAAGGGCACGAGCAGCACTGTCGCGCAGCCGGCGTGACGGCTGACCTCATTGCCGGGGCCGTGGCGTTGATCGTCGCGGCTCTCGGTGCCCTGATCTGGTACGCCAACCGGGCGGGGAAGAATGCGGCGTCTGTCAGCACCTCCGAGGCCGCAAAGACCTCTGCCGATGCGACGACGCTCAAGGCGCAATCCATGGCCCAGGCTCAGGCCGACAAGCCAGCAACGGAAGGTGCCGTATTGCAGCGGCTCGGGGATGGCACGGCATGAGGTGGATCGCTCTCGGGGCTCTGCTCGGGCTCTCCGCTTGTTCGTCGGTACAGTATGTGCCCTGCCCTACCCTCGTGACCTACAGCAAAGACGATCAGGCGGCGCTTGCCTCTGAGATCAAGGCGAGCCCGAAACCAGAAACAGTGCGCTGGATTGGCGATTATATCGGGCTTCGGGACCAGGTGCGAGCTTGTCAGAAGTGACGGCTTTACGCCTCACCCTTCTCCCGCCACGCAATCGAGTAATCGATCGTCTCATGTGGCGGTAGAGGTGGCCCTTTATGCGGCCAGAGGTTCGACCGCTTCAGTTGCTCGGTGATCTTCTGGGCCAGTGCCTCGATCTCGGCCCCGGTCATCTTTGCGTTCACGCGCCGTGGCTTGCCCCGGTAGTCGAGCGATATCGACATGCGGATTGCAAAGGTCACGTCTTCTTCGGTGGCTGGGGTCAGGTCTGTCATGGGAGAGAACGGAACACGAACAACCTAGGAGAGTCAATCAGCCTCTCGCCTACTTGCCTTGTATGGGGGTCGCAATGAAATCGCGGGGGCGATAGAATCTCCGTTCGATGAAAAAATACGAGCAGGCCGCGCATATGCACGCTAGAAGCAAGCCAACCTCCATCGTAATTGCTGTGCCCATAACAATATTATGTCTCTTCAGGACATCCTTTAGAAGGCTCCAAACAACTATGTGGCAAAGATAAAAAGAATAAGATATTTCTGCCGCCCAAAATACAGCGGGTTGCAATAACGCAGGTATTTTTACAAATTCACAGTTCAGAGATGAAAAAGAAAGAACTATCGCGGAAACCATACATACGAAAGACATTGAGAGCGGCAAATACTTCTGCCCCAAAAATACCGGAACGCTGGTCGACAAAAGCAGGACGCATGTAACTATAGTTAGGGAAACCCCTGCGTTCCACTTCGGAATCTGCGCCCGTAATATCCGATCAGTCTGTTCGTTTGAGACAACCCTATAGACAAGCAGCCCCCAGATGAATCCAGTCGGCCTAAACCAGAACCATCCTGTCCCGCCTGGAAGCCAAAACATCATCGCAACAGCCGATGCAGCGAGCAAATACCAAAATATTTTTCTGCCTAAGGAGAACCATAAGACAGGCAGTATGAAATAAAACTGGTTCTCTAAAGAAAGAGACCAGTACCAGCCCAGATGAGAGATGTGAACGTCATTTTCAAAATTTCTTATCTGGAATATTGATGCCACCCATTTATGAAATAAGTCTGGGTTACTCGACCAGATAGTGACGTCCCCCGAGACCGTCCCGGCAACAAACATAACCGTGACCCAAAAGAATGATGCAGGGAAAAGCCTGAGAAATCTCTTTCGGTAAAATCTGATTGTGACATCCATCTTTTCCTGTGGACTGACACAGCTATCCGTCCTTCCAAGCAGGATCTGGCCCATAAGATATCCCGAAATCACGAAAAAGATATCTACACCGGCCCAAGTGGAGAAATAACGCTCTATTCCCGCAAAGGGATCATGCCCCTTGGGGGTTGCAAGAAATCCCCTGTGAGTAAGGGCAACCATGACTATTGCGACAACGCGGAGATATTGAATTTCTATGTTCTTCTTCATCCACCAACTGCCGTCTAGTCATGCGGCGGGAATGCCGCCTTCACAAAAGGTGGTCCCGATATGCTGGGATTACCGTTCGTTGCCATCAAACACAGAGTGACACGTATAGCAACATAGGTCACCCCTTATCTCGCTATACAGGGCGATTGCTGCCGCTGGGCTTTGAGACATGACAGATAAGAGCCTTCTGCCTTAGCGCTACCCACATGGGATGTCGTAGCCTGGCGGGGCGATAGAAGCGTCAAACCAAACTAATTCGCTTTACAATTTCGTTGTAACCCACTGATGATTGCATCAATCAGCAGCCTCGGTTTACACGCTAAGTGACTGTTTTCTATGGCTAGTCCCAATCCCACCCGGTTCACCACTTTCCCTAAAAATCTGTTTTGCCTGCAGTGCCCTTACCAAAAAAGGCACGGGAAAAATGCGTCCTGAAAAGCAGCTTACCCGTCCGGATCAAACGATACGGCGCAGACACTCTTAACAAATCATCGGCACGCTCTCCCCCCTGCGCAATGACACGATCCAGTCTGAGAAAAACGATCTCGTTCAGGTTCCAAGCCTGACGCTCGGCCATACGGTCTTCCGCAACCAGATCATGCTGGTGGCCAATATCAACCATACCGTCATTGGCCTGCAGTCGCTGGGCATGCTGCCCCATATTGTCATGACAGATCATGGCATGAGTTTTGGCCCGGATGCGCCTTTCTCCTGCACTCGTCGAGCAATGCTGGAATCCCAGATCGGCGGCCTTCAGGCCTCGCTTCTTCTGCCCGTTTCCTATGGCGGTCAGCACCGCATGGCTGCGCTGGTAACTGGCGACAACTCCCCCGAACCTCTGGTGATAGAGCGCCGCTCTCTGACCTCGCTACACAGAACCGAAACCGGTCAGGAATTCGAGACCGGAACCGGCATGGTCCACGAGAACGCCATCCTGAACCGCACCAATCTGCGCCTGGACAAACACACTATACAAGCCAGGATCCGCTACCGGGTCGGCGATCCTGCCAAGCCCCCGATCCTGAGCATGTCGGCTCTGGAAAACGCCAGTCTCTCCATCGACCTGCATCAAGGCGTTGCCTGCCTCGACTGAGGGCGCGGCCCTCAGAGCGGCAGTTCGAGGTCCGACTTCACCTCTTCCATCACCGTATAGGTATGCGTCTGCCGCACGCCGGGCAGACGGGTCAGCGTCTTGCCCAGAAAGGCACGATAGGCACTCATGTCGCGCACACGTGCCTTGACCAGATAATCAAAGCCCCCTGCGACCATGTAGCATTCGCTCACCTGGGGAATCGCCCGCACAGCCTTGGCGAAAGAGTCAAAGATATCCGCGCTGGTACGGTCCAGCGTCACCTGCACAAATACCAGTAGCCCCAGATTGACAGTCTCCGGGTCAAGCCGCGCCGTATAGCCGCTGATCACGGCCGCGTGTTCAAGTTTGCGCACACGCTCGAGAGTCGCTGCGGGGCTCAGATTCACCAGCCGGGACAGCTCAACATTTGTGATACGACCGTCCTTTTGGAGAATCCTGAGAATTCTACGGTCAATTTCATCAAGATTCATGATTTACCCTGAATATGGTTTTTTACATAGCTAGCACACAAAATAATATTCGCCCCACATCTAATTTTTCCATAGCTCATTTGGTGTTCTCGCTCGTATTAAATCATAAATAACCTGAAACGATATGGATCTGCATGAACGCCTCCTCCTTCTCTGCCTTTCGCTCGATCCTCCCCGAGCGTTCCGCCCTGCGTCAAACGATCACCGATCACACACGCACGGCAGAAGCAGAGCGCGTTGCGGCGCTCGCCACCGAAGCGAGCCTGACACCTGAACAGAATGACCGGGCGCGTGAGACAGCCCGCCAGCTGGTCGAGGCGCTGCGTCGTAACGGCACACCCGGCCTGGTTCAGGGGCTGATCCAGGAATATGATCTGTCCTCGCAGGAAGGCGTCGCCCTGATGTGCCTCGCCGAGGCGCTGTTGCGTATTCCCGATACGGCCACACGCGACGCCCTCATCCGCGACAAGATCGCGACAGGCAACTGGCACGGCCATATCAGCAAAAATACCCCGCTTTTCGTGAACGCTGCCACCTGGGGGCTGATCGTTTCAGGCGGTTTCCTGACCACGACCCAGACGAACCGCCTGCCGAAAACACTCGTTTCCCTGCTCAAGCGTTGTGGCGAGCCGGTTATCCGTCGCGGTGTCGACATGGCCATGCGCCTGATGGGCGAGCAGTTCGTTACCGGCCAGACTATCGACGAGGCCCTGAAAAATGGTCGCAAGCTCGAGGAAAAAGGCTTCCGCTATTCCTACGACATGCTCGGCGAGGCGGCGATGACCGCAGAGGATGCCGAGCGCTATTATCGTGACTACGAAAAAGCCATCCACGCCATAGGCAAGGCCGCCAACAAGCTCGGCGTCTATAGCGGTCCCGGCATTTCCATCAAGCTGTCAGCCCTCCACCCGCGCTATGCCCGCCTGCAACGCGAACGCGTCATGGCCGAGCTGCTGCCCCGCGTGACCACCCTGGCCAGACTCGCCTGCTCATACGATATCGGCTTCAATATCGACGCAGAAGAGGCCGACCGTCTCGAACTCTCCCTCGATCTTCTTGAGGCCCTCTGCTTGGACGAAGCGCTCAGAAACTGGAAGGGAATCGGCTTCGTCGTTCAGGCCTACCAGAAGCGCGCGCCTTTCGTGCTGGACTGGATCATCGATCTTGCCCGTCGCAGCGAACACCGGATCATGGTTCGACTGGTCAAGGGCGCGTATTGGGACAGCGAGATCAAGCGCGCTCAGACAGACGGACAGAGCGATTTTCCGGTCTATACGCGCAAACTTCATACAGACATCGCCTATGTCGCCTGTGCGAAAAAGCTGCTCGATGCACCGGATGCGATCTTCCCGCAATTCGCCACACATAATGCCCAGACCCTTGCCAGCATCTACGCCTATGCCGGTCCCGAATTCTCCATTGAGAAATACGAATTCCAGTGCCTGCATGGTATGGGGGAAGGGCTTTACAACGAGGTCGTTGGCCCGAAAAAACTCGATCGGCCGGTGCGCATCTATGCTCCTGTCGGAACGCATGAGACCCTGCTGGCCTATCTCGTCCGACGCCTGCTCGAAAATGGCGCCAATTCCTCCTTCATCAACCGCATCCAGGATGAATCGATCTCGGTTGACGAACTGATTACCGATCCGGTCACCCTCGCTGGGCGCGAGACGCCGGGCTACGCCATCCCCTTGCCCTCCGCACTTTATGCACCGGAACGACGCAATTCTGCAGGGCTGGATCTCAGCGACGAGAATACGCTGCGGCATCTTGCCGACGCCTTCCTCAAGCAGGCTCCCGCATCCGCAGACACACAGGGCGAACGCATCACCAATCCGGCCGATACGAACGACATTGTCGGCCATATCCGCTTTCTCTCTTCCGAAGAGACGGATACCGCCATTGCCCGCGCTGACACTGCCTTCGAGGACTGGTCCCGCAAGACGGCCGATCAGCGTGCCTTGCTGCTCGAGAGAGCAGCCGACGCGCTCGAAGCCGAAACGGCTTCGCTCATGGCGCTCATCATCCGCGAGGCAGGCAAGACGCTGGCGAATGCCGTGGCCGAAATCCGCGAGGCAGTCGATTTCCTACGCTATTATGCCGTGCGCATCCGCGAACAGGGCACCCAAACGCGTCCGCTCGGACCAGTCGCCTGCATCAGCCCGTGGAATTTCCCGCTCGCCATTTTCCTCGGCCAGGTCTCTGCTGCCCTCGCCGCAGGCAACACAGTGCTGGCCAAGCCTGCTGAGGAAACACCTCTGATCGCACTTGAAGCCGTGCGTCTGTTACACGAAGCCGGCATTCCAAAGCACGTCATCCAGCTCGTCCCCGGCGATGGCCGGGCAGGAGCACAGCTGGTCGGCGATACGCGCATCACAGCCGTGCTATTTACCGGCTCGACGGATGTGGCACGCCTCATCCAGAAACAACTCGCCGGTCGTCTCAACAGCGACGGCACACCAGTGCCATTCATTGCCGAAACCGGCGGCCAGAATGCCCTGATCGTCGATAGCTCTGCCCTGACCGAACAGGTGGTTGCCGATGTCCTTGCTTCAGCGTTCGACAGCGCCGGACAGCGATGCAGCGCCTTGCGTCTTCTCTGCCTGCAGGAAGACAGTGCCGACCGCGTTCTGACCATGCTCAAGGGCGCGATGCAGGAACTGCGCACCGGCACACCCGAGCGACCGGATACGGATGTCGGCCCCGTCATCACAGCAGAGGCGCGAGACATGATGCAGGCGCATGTCGACGCGCTGGCCAGTCAGGGACATCGCGTATTCCAGACCGATCTCGCACCCGAAGCTGCATCCGGCACGTTCTTTCCGCCGACCCTGATCGAAATCGGATCGGTTTCGGACCTCAAAAAGGAGGTCTTTGGTCCGGTTCTGCATGTGCTGCGTTACAAGCGTGAGGCGGTCAGCGATGTCATGAAAGCCATCAATGCCACGGGCTACGCCCTGACTTTCGGCATTCACTCGCGCATAGACGAAACGATCGAGACGCTCAAAAAACAAAGTTACGCCGGAAATGTCTATATCAACCGCAATCTCGTCGGCGCCGTTGTCGGTGTCCAGCCCTTCGGCGGTCACGGTCTTTCAGGCACCGGCCCCAAGGCAGGCGGCCCTCTCTATCTTCGACGCCTGCTGAGCCGAAAGGCACCGATGGAAGCAGCGCTGTCGCACCCGGTGGCTCCTCTTTCGACGCTTTTCGCCGACTGGGTCGCCACCGCCCTGCCTGGAGTGACGGCCAAAACATGCGACAAGACGCCGCTTGGCACATCGCTGTTACTTGCCGGCCCAGTTGGCGAGACAAACCTCTATACACTCTCCCCACGTGGCACGGTTCTCTGTGCTGGCCCGACAAGGCAGGATCTCTGCACCCAGATTCTGGCAGCGACGGCCACGGGCAATCGCTGCGCGATACCGCGCGCACTCCTTGTCAGCCTGCCGGAACGTCCACCTGGGCTCGGTGACCATCTCGTCACAGCCGAAGACTGTGCGACCATCGATGTTGCCTTGGCTAACGGTGACGAAGCCTTCCGCACATCACTCGGGACCGACCTTGCTGCCCGCGACGGGCAGATCGTCGCCCTTCACGTTCCTGACGAACAGGGAAATTATCCGCTCGAATTCCTCGTTCTCGAATATGCCTGCAGCACCAATACGACCGCCGCAGGCGGCAACGCCGCCCTCATGGCCAAGGTCTGAGAAGCCTGCCGACCGGAGCAGTAACCTGCTCCGGTCAGGCTTTCACGCCAGTTCGGCGATGAAGGACGCGACCCGCTCAGGATAAACAACCTCCGCATCATGCGGCAAAGCCTCCGAGCGGTAATGCCATCCCTTCTGCGCCCGGGCATAGGCGCGGCTCGGTTCAATCGAAGCCAGAGCGGGATTTTCATAGGCGATATAGGTCACCGGCAGCCCTGATCCGGCAGGCTTGCTCAAGCGCACTGGCGTCTCGTAAGTGCCAACAGGATGCGGGCGCAGATGCGCGACAAACCACTCTTTTCGCACCGGGTCGGGAAAGGTAATGGCCGCACTGGGCGGGACCGGGAAAGCAATGTCAGCCCCATTGACCCGCACACGCTCCCGTCGGGTCTGCGCCATGGCCGGAGGCAGAATATCAAAACCTGTCCTGCCATCCTGAGCAATAAGCGCATCCAGATAAAGCAGGCGACGCATACGCGACCCCAGCCGATCGGCCACACAAGTCGCGACCAGACCACCATATGAATGGCCGACGAGAAGAACATTCTGAAGATCGCGCATCTCAATGGTCGCGATAATGTCCTGGATATGAGTCTCGAGCGTGATCTCACGCGACAGCAGATGAGCCCTGTCACCCGTACCCGTCAGCGTCGGCGTCACGACCTCAAAGCCCTGAGCCGTCAAAAGCGGCGCAACATGATGCCAGACCCAGCCACCGCCATGCAGACCATGAATCAGCACGATTGGCGATCGCATCGGCGCCCCCATGGCCATTGAAACCTTCCCCAAGGTAGTTGCCAGGGGAAGCACAGTCAGAATTTCACGACGCAGCAAGACAAGAACTCCCCGCTGACCTGAGGAATTCATTCTCTCATTACATAATGGTCATAAACAAGAGAGGAATTCTGTGCTGGCAATGATGTGATACGCCGCCTCTCTTTTTCTGCGCAAGTCCCGTTGCGAGCGAGGCCCATGCGCTTTGATTGAATTGACTATCGCCAATGCTGATGGCTGAGCGTCAGTATCTGCTTCATGAGAGCCGTCTTGTTATCGTGGTGCCAGCGAGCGCCCCCCCCCAACGAGGTTTTCTGACATCCGTTAGTGCGCTGTCACCGCGCCGCCTCTCTCGTTCTGCGCAAGTCCCGCTGCGAGCTGGACCCGTGAGCTTTGATTGAGCTGACTGCTGAGGCTTTTTTTTGCTGCGTCGGCATTGGTTTTACGGGAGCAGGCTTGTGATGGTCGCGCTATTTTTCTGATCGAACGACGAATACGCGCTGAGCGTTTAGCTGAGCGCGTTGCGGTATTGTGTATTGTATGGGGATTTTGGTTGCGGGGGCAGGATTTGAACCTGCGGCCTTCAGGTTATGAGTTCCAGTCGAATACTTACACTTTTTCCGCGCGCCGCCAGTTTTTTCACGACAAATGACGGTTTTTCTTAAGTTTTTACTCTGGATAGGGTACACTTCGTCCTGACCGGGATCGCCTGATTTCGCCCCCAAATGATTCCTATTTGATTCCAGTGATTCCGGCTGCTGGAGGCAAGAGCATGGTCAAGATCACGAAACGTTCCGTCGAGGCCGCCGCCAGAACCGGCAAGGAATATTTTCTCTGGGATGACGAGCTTCGGGGCTTTGGTTTGAGGGTCCATCCTTCTGGCCGGAAAATCTATCTCGCCCAGTTTCGCGCGGGCGGGCGCATCCGCCGGGTCAATATCGGCCCGCACGGCCCGATCACCCCGGATCAGGCCCGCACAGAGGCAATGAAACATCTGTCTAATGTCCGGCTGGGCAGCGATCCCGGCGCGCAGCGTGACCGCCTGCGCGCTACCGCGACCATAAAGGAGTTTGGAAAGCGATTCCTCGACGAACACGTCGCCTCGCACTGCAAGCCCTCGACCCAGTACGAATATCGCCGCTGCGTAGACCTGTTTATCGTCCCGAAGCTCGGAACGCTCAAAATCATCGACGTCACCCGTGCCGATGTCGTCGAACTGCACCAAGGATTGAAAGAGACGCCATATCAGGCCAACCGGGTGCTCGGCGTTCTATCCATCATGTTTACCCTGGCCGACACCTGGGGCGTACGGACGGACGGGATCAATCCGTGCAGGAAGGTTAAACGCTACAAGGAAGTGAAGCGCGAGCGTTACCTGACGCCGGAGGAACTGGCTCGACTGGGCAAGGTGCTCCGCAAGGCAGACGGCGAGCCGGAAGCCGCGACCTGCATCCGGCTACTGCTGCTAACCGGATGCCGCCTTGGGGAAATCCAAACCCTAAAATGGGACTATATGGATGTCCGCGCGGGTGTCCTGCGGCTGCCGGATTCCAAGACCGGGGCCAAGGTCGTACCCATCGGCAAGGCGGCGCTGGACACGCTGGCAGAGATCCCCCGGATTGAGGGCAATCCCTATGTCATCACCGGGAAGGTGGAGGGCCAGTATCTGACCGACATCCAGAAACCGTGGCGGCGGCTGCGCGCAAGAGCCGGACTGGACACGCTACGCATCCACGACCTGCGCCATTCCTTCGCATCCGACGCGCTCCAGCTTGGCGCGGACCTGACCATGATCGGGCGGCTACTGGGGCATACCCAGGTGCAGACCACCGCTCGGTATGCCCATCTCAAGACCAATTCCATCCGCAAAACAGCAGACGATGTATCAAATGCCATTGAAAAATTTCTATCGCAAAGCAACTAATTACTATAAACGCAAAGCAACTAATTACTATAAAATCGCCTGTTTCCATTTTTTTATAAATAAAAATTGTATCCACAGGGATTATCTAAACGCTTCCTGATTTTCTGCCTTCCAGTTGTGAGAAGGAGCTACATCTTATATGACTGAAGCCATGTGAAGGAAAACATCTCTTAGATGACTAAGTCGTGAGCGGGAGGCGAAACTTTGTATTCGGACTTTGAATATAAATCTATTGATCTAAAAAATATCCTATTGGATTATCAAAACCCGCGTCTTGTTACGCAGTCCCCGCTTAAGACACAAGATGAAATTGTATCCTATATGTTCGAGCATGAAGGATTATCTGATTTTATAAGGAAAATAGCACAAGACGGGAAAAATAAGGGTGCAGAACGACCTTATATTATAAAATCAGGAAAGCATTATACTGTAATAGAAGGCAACACTCGTATTGCCGCCTATAAACTTCTAACAGGGATACTAAAACCCCCTGTGCACTTCTCAACGAGTGTCCCACATATTTCTCCTGACATGAAAGAAAATTTGCTTTCTGTAGATTGCAGCATAGCTCCAGACAGAGATACTCTTTTTCCTATTATGGCAAGCGCTCACTTTGGTTTGGGTGACAAGTCAAAATGGGGTTATCTCGGCAGCAGGAAAGCTGTATTTGACGAATGGAAATCTGGAAAAACAATCGAACAATTGTCAAAAATATTTGGACAAAGCAAATCTTCACTTGGTGACTATATTATAGAATATAATTTATACCAAAAGTCTTTGGATTTCTCTTGGACAAAACGAGAGAGAGTAAAGCTTACTGACCCCGCTATCAAATTCAATCCGCCAGTTCGCTTTCTTCAGACGCAAGGTCATAAAGAGAAAGTTGGCATTTCTTTCGATAAAGATAACTTTGACATACAATTCAAAGATGAGCTAGCAAAAGAAAAATATAAACACCTCATAAAAAAACTCGTTATAAATAACGGAAATGGACTTAAAGCAACTTCAACATATGAAGAAGTTTTTGCAGATTTTGTCGAAAGCGTTTCATCCTCACCAGATAAAGAGGATCCAAAAGATAACGGCAATAATAAGGAAGGGAGTTCTTCCAAAGATAACCCCTCTCCACCATCATCAAATGACGATGAACAAGCGCCTTCTTCACCTGATCCTAGCTCTCCCAAACCTAAAGCCGGCACTTTATTTGCCTATCCTGTAACAAAAACAAACTCTCTTCTGAAACAACTCTTAAAAGAAGCCAAAACTCTCAATGTGAAAACTTATCCGGCTTCTGGCACTTTCCTTTTGCGGAATATAATAGAATCTTTATTAAAAGAAATCATTCACACCCAAAATGCGAACCCAGATGGAAAACCTTTGGACTTAGAAGGTTCTATAAATCTATGTTTAAACAACATCGTCAAACTTCCCCAAGATGACAAAAAAATATTGAAAGAGTTTAAGAATCATCATTTGCAATATTTGAATCTTGGCGCACATGGAAATGTTATTCCCAATCCAGACCGTCTTTTTTCTGCACGAGACTGCATCGATGTGTTTGTAAGAAAGCATATATAAAATGGTTAGTTCTCCTCTAAGATATCCAGGCGGAAAGTCAAAATTATTCAAATTCTTTTGCGATATCATTAAAGCTAATGATCTATATAATTGTAGCTATTGTGAGCCTTACGCAGGAGGCGCAGGTCTAGCTATAAAACTATTGGTCAATGGATTTGTTAAAGAAATATCTCTCAATGATATTGATCCGGGGATTTATGCGTTTTGGGCATCTGTAATTTATGACACAGATAATTTTTGTGAAATGATAGAAAATACTCCTATAACTATCGAAGAATGGCTTCGACAAAAAGCCATATGGAAAAATGTCGATGCGGCCAATCAGTTACAGCTGGGATTTTCGACTTATTTTCTAAATAGAACTAGCAGGTCAGGAATTATAGAAGGTGCGGGTCCAATTGGTGGGTACAAGCAAGATGGAAAATGGAAAATAGACGTTCGCTTAATAAAGGACCGTCAAATAGAAAATATAAAATTACTATCAAATTTCAGAGAACAGATCTCGATCAGTAACGAGGATGCTCTAAAATATATAAAAAATAAGCTCTCAAAACAGGAAACTCTTACTTACCTAGATCCCCCTTATTATGTAAAAGGATCAAAATTATATAAAAACTTCTACAATCATGAAGATCATAAAAATATATCTTTGCTTTTGCGCAAAAGTAAAAACCGAAAGTGGATTTTGTCTTACGATGATGTTCCGCAAATTCGTGATTTGTATCATGATTTCATTCCCACGACTTACTATTTAAACTATAGCGCAGGAAACAAAACGAAAGGGAAAGAAGTCATTTATGTTAGCGACTGCGTATGCTTACCTGACGAGGAAAATAAAGATTCTAATATTACAATAACGAGAGATGCTGCCTAACCCACGAGCAACATAAATGCTTCTATTCCGAGCGCTCGCGCCAGTCGATCCACAACCTCAATAGAGGCTGCATACTGGCAACGCTCCAACGAACTGATATAGGTCCGGTCGATCTCCGCGAGATGGGCAAGCTCCTCCTGCGATACCCCGCGTTCACGCCGGTATCGTTTGAGGTTTGCTGCCAGAATCTCCCGTATGTTCATACGGAACAGGGCAGCCTCTTGCAGAGTATTTAACCACGGAGTATTCTCTACATTTCTAAGCGGACCCTGAGGTGAGCGGTGCCGACAGCCTTCCTCTTCCGTAGATCATGAGCCTGTTATCACTTTCATGAAGTGAATCATGCGGTTACGTGATGCGACCTTCGCTCTATGCAGGCTCGTTCCGTTTCTGAAATCCTCGGCTTCTCACAAAATCAGCGACAAACGGACCTGATCCGGGAGGCCGCCCCATGCCGCTCGACGTCTGGCAGTCAGAGACCGACCGTGCCGCCCTCAAACGCCTAGATGAAGCCGGTTTCGCCGGGGCCTTCATGCGGCGCTGGACGACCTATCGCAAGGATCACGCCGAGACGGCACGCCTGATCGCAGCAGGTGCACCCAATCCCAACGCGGAATGGGAGACCTTCTGCCAGCGCTGGAGGATACGTTTTCCCACATAATCCGGAGACACCCGTCACCCGCGTGCCCGTAATCTGGCGACCGGGCGTCACATCCAGCATCATCAGCCTGACACACGCTGTTGACGGCGTCACTCCGCCTGCCCTTCCCTCCTGGCGCTCACTGGGTCGTTCCTTGTTCGATCAGACCGACCAACTGGGCCGTGCCATCGTGGTAGCGACGCGTTCCGCCACGTTCAGCCTTTCTCTTCATGGCGAAGCCGCCGCCTGCCCGGCAGTCCATATCCCTATTGATCCGTCCTACCGGCGGCGAAGTGACGAAGCGGCACGCTTCTGCGCCCATGTGCTGGGCTATCGGCTGCCCGCACGCCATCCCCGCCGAATTACCCCGACACGCTGGCGGCAGCTTGCCCTGCGTCTACATGCCTTCGATCTGGATGCGGCGGGCACCAGCCTGCGCGACATTGCGGCGAAACTGCTCGACCCGGACGCCCGGACCATGCCCGACGACATCTGGCGCGATTCCGCCTTGCGTACCATGGCCCGCGCCCTGCGCGACGAAGGCAGCGCACTCGTTCATGGCGGATATCTCTCTCTGCTGGACGGACTCTGACCACTCTCCTTTCCGGCCTTATTCTGCGCTCCATCACGCTTTTGGGGTGGAGGAATTCGCGCACATCATTTCCTCCACTCTCAGACCGCTTCTTTCCCGTCAGCCTCCCCTTACCGGTTCAGCTTCATCTTAGGAGCACGCCGCATCGACAGGGAGGTTTTCATGACCGACATCGCGAAACCCAAAACGGGCGCATCAGTGCAGCTCTCGCCCGAGATCGCTGTACCAGCCCGCCCGCTCACGGCCCCGGCCCGTATTCTGCGCCCCTATCTACGCGGAGGCGAAGCCGCCGAACTGATCGGGGTCTCCATTCGCACGCTGGAGAAATACCGCTGCACCGGTGGTGGTCCACCATTCCTAAAGGTGGGCTTTCGCGTCCTCTATCTCCGCGAGGACGTGGAAGCATGGCTTCAGCGCCATCGCTGCCAAAACACGTCAGACGATAACTATGTTGCCGCCTTGCGTGAAATGCCCTCGCGGAGGAACAGGTCATGAGGGCGGATGATCCCAATCTGACCACGGTCGAACTGACCTTCATCGAAAAGCGCATCGAACACTGGATCAGGTTCGGCAGGCCGGTCTCCGACCGCGTGCTCGACAAACGCCGCCGCCTGCTGAGTTTCACGCCCGGCAGCACCTTCGGCTTCATCCGCTGGGCTGCCAATGATTACGGCACGGTCGTCTCCTGCCTCGCCATCGTGCGCACCGTGGAACGGGGCACCGCCTTTCAGACCGTGCCCTTTGTCTGGCCCGGCGGCGACCTGCTGCTCGACGTATCAGGATGGCCGCAGGTGAAGCATGTTCTGGAGGTGATCGACCAGATCGAACGCTTCGGCTTCGATCCGTGTGCGGTCTCCCCCGATCACTGGCGGCATGTCCATAACCGTATCATCGCCGGGCAGGAACCTCGGCCCTACACGCACACCCTGCACGCGGCATGGCTGAAGCGTGCGAGGCTGGTGTCATGACCCGGCGCGCCTGGTTCTTCGGCACCTATTTCGTCGTGCTGGCGATAAGTGTGTCCGCTGCCGTACCCGTCGCCCCCCGGTTGCTCTGGAACAGCACGGCCAGCGTCCCGGTGGGGCTGTATCGGCTGCATACCAACGGCGACCTGCATGTCGGGGATCTTGCCGCCCTGCGTCTGCCCGACCGGCTGGCCCTGCTGCTGTCACAACGCGGCTATCTGCCATTCGGTGTGCCCTTGCTGAAACCCGTGGCGGCCTTGCCGGGACAAAGTGTGTGTCGCACGAAAAGCGCCATCAGCATCGACGGCGCGCATGCTGGCGAAGCGCTGACCCGTGATCATCGGGGCCGTTCTCTGCCCGTCTGGCAGGGATGTCGTCGTCTGGGACGTGACGAGATTTTCGTCATGAACCCGGCAGAACCGCGCAGTCTGGACGGGCGCTATTTTGGTCCGCTTCCCGCCAGCACGATGATGGGCCGCGCAATCCCGATCTGGGTCACGACCGGGCGGACTGCATCGGGCCATGACGAAAGACCGCATCCGCTTCAGTAAGCACAAACCGCCCTGCCCCCAGTTTTCAATTCTTTGTCCTGCGATCCGCAGATCAGGAGAGACGTATCATGATCCGTCTTGGCACGTTCACGCGCACCACAAACGGCTTTTTCGGCCAGATCACCACCTTTCTGATGGAGGACGATCTGTCGATCCTCCCCATCGCAGACCCCACCACAGAAAACGCCCCGGATTATCGCGTCCTGCGCGGTCTGGAAGATGACGCAATACAGGTGGGCTGCGCCTGGGCGCGTCAGGGGGAACGCATCGGGTTGTGGCTGGCCGTGATGATTGATGACCCGCTTTTCGCCCGCCCCCTGCGTGCCCGGCTGCTGCCGGACCGGGACGAACATGACACGTTCCATCTGGTCTGGAACCGTCCCCGAACGCCGTCATGATCCGCGTTAAAACAATGCCCGGTCTGCTGGTGGTCTGCACCGGGCTTGCCATCTCCATGCAGACGGCCAGCGCCGCGCCGTTCGATGCCTATGTCACTGAGGCCGCCACGCGGGCACACATCCCGCCCGCGTGGATCACGGCGGTGATGCGCGCCGAGAGTCAGGGTGATGCTTCTGCGGTATCACCAAAGGGGGCGATGGGCCTCATGCAGATCATGCCCGACACGTGGCGGGAACTGCGCGCGGCATTGAAGCTTGGAGCCGATCCCTACGATCCGCATGACAATATCGTCGCAGGAGCGGCTTATCTCCGATGGCTGCATGACCGCTATGGCGATGCGGGTTTTCTGGCTGCCTACAATGCTGGTCCCGGACGGTATGAAGAACTACTGAGAGGTAGTCGCGCGCTTCCCGACGAGACGAAAAAATACGCCTCCAGAGTCATCCGCCTGCTGCGTGGGGAGTCGATTGGTGGCACGATTTCCGGCGTGGGTGTTGTCGATCGACCGCACGAACAAATGCCGCCTGGAAATCCACTTTTTGTGGGAGCGTTTGCATCCCGAGATGCGGCCCGTGATGCGCCGGAAGTGATGTCGGTTTCTGGTCAGGTGATGCGATTTGAGGCCTCACCTCATGGCCTATTCGTCCCGCTTTCGCAAAGGGGCGCACCGTGACAAAGGATTTACGGCATGAACGGGAAAACCTGTCATCCCATCGGGAGCGTTTCGGGTGTGCCTTGGGAGTTGAGGGGATCGGGAAACGTAAAGAATTAAGAGGGCAAGATAAAACGGCCTGCCACGTCGGGCGACGAGGTGCGGTCGCGCCTCGCCTTCTGGTGTGCAGACTGGGTCGGTCGTGTGCAGGTTTTTTGGTTTTGTGCCCGTTTCCTAAGGGGTTTTCCTGCACAGTGGGGTTCTGATGGCCCGCAAAGAGGATTTCCGCGTCCGTCCGGGGCGCATCCAGAGCAAGGGAAGCAGCGCCCGGCCTCGAACCTTTCTGGCGCAGGTGCTTCATGCCTCCCGACGTGCAGGCGGAGGGGCTGGCAGCAGCCCCGGAAAGGGAAAAGGAGGCCGTCCGCGCTCCGGCCCCTCGACCTTCGGGCGGGGCCATTCCCGGTTTGGCAAGAGCCGTCTGTTCGACGCCCATCGCCGCGTCACCGTCAAGGCTCGCGTGGTACGACAATCCGGGCGCGGTGCGCGTCCCGGATCGCTGGCCGATCATCTCGCCTATCTGCGCCGCGATGGCGTCGCCCGCAACGGCGAAAAGGCGCATCTGTTCGGCCCGGATGGTCAGGAGGTGGACGCACAGGATTTTGCCGCGCGCTGCAAAGACGACCGGCATCATTTCCGCTTCATCGTCTCGCCCGAGGACGCGCCGGAGATGGCGGACCTCGACGGCTTCACCCGCGACCTCGTGCGACAGATGGAAGCCGATCTTGGCACGCGCCTGGACTGGGCCGCCGTGTCGCACTGGAACACCGACAATCCGCATGTGCATCTGATCGTGCGGGGTGTGGATCAGACTGGGGCCGATCTGGTGATCGCCCCCGACTATATCAGCCACGGGCTGCGCTCGCGGGCGGAGGATCTGGTGTCTCTCGAACTGGGGCCACGCGCCGAGCATGATATCCAAGCCGCGTTGCATCGGGATGTGACAGCGGAACGCTGGACCCGGCTCGACGCTGACTTGCAGCGACACGCCGATGACCTGGGCATCGTGGACCTGCGGCCCGACGCTGGCGGTGTTCACGACCTCGGGCAAAATGCAGCGCATCGCGCGCTGCTGACCGGCAGGGCACAGACGCTGGAACGCATGGGGCTGGCCATACCAGAAGGACCGGGAAGATGGTCGCTTGCCCCCGGCATGGCGGACACGCTACGCGAAATGGGCGTGCGCGGCGACATCATCAAAACCATGCACCGCGCCATGACAGGGCGCGACCATGAGCGGGCGATCTCCGCCGGTGATTATGTGATCGCCGATCGCGATCATCCGACCGCGCTGAAGGGCCGCCTGCTGGAGCGCGGGCTGCACAACGAACTGACCGGCGAAGCCTATGCCGTGATCGACGCCACGGACGGGCGCGTGCATCATGTCCGCTTCCCCGGCGTGGACGCCTTCCGCGACGCGCCACCCGATGGCGGCATCGTGGAAATCCGCACCGCGACCGGCAGAACAAGCGGCAGGGATTATCTGGTGCTGTCCGCCCGCTCCGATCTGGACCTTGCCGCCCAGGTCAAAGCGCCGGGCGCGACATGGCTGGATCATCGACTGGTAGAACGCCAGCCCATGGACCTCGCCCGCACCGGCTTCGGGGCCGAGGTGCGGCAGGCCATGCAGGAGCGCACCCGGCATCTCGCGGATCGCGGGTTGGCGTCATTCCAGCACGATGGATCGGCACGCTATCAGCGCAACCTTCTGGCAACGCTGCGTCAGCAGGAACTCGATCAAGCGGGCGCGAAACTCGCGAAGGAGAACGGGCTGACCTATGAACGCAGCATTCCGGGCCACTTCGTCACCGGCCAGTATGTGAAACGCCTTAACCTATCCTCTGGACGCTTCGCCATGATCGACAACGGCCTGGGATTCCAGCTTGTGCCCTGGGCACCGTCGCTGGAGAAACAGCACGACCGCTATGTCGATGGGGTCGCCCATGATGAAGGGGGAGTCGACTGGCGGCATGACCGCAAGCGCGATCTCGGGATCAGCATGTGATCCACGCCCCGGTTCCTTTTACGTCATAACCCGCCCCGATACGCCGGATGGGGTTTAAGTCTTGTTTCCAGAAAAATCTTCCGGTCACATCATGGCTTTTCATGGAGGGTTTCCATGCGTGACCGCCTGAACGTCTCCCTGCCCGTCGCCATGATCTCGCAGATCGGCGATCTTGCGGCGCGCCGGAAAGTGACACGCTCCGCCGTGGTGGAAGCAGCAGTTGCTTCGCTCCTGTCACCCGACAGCACGGAGAAAACGGAAGCCGCCCTTACACGACGGCTGGACCGGCTGACACGTCAGATGCAGCGCCAGGAGCGCGACCTGATGATCGCGCTGGAAACGCATGCCCTGTTTATCCGCTTCTGGCTGGGACAGATGCCGCCCCTCCCCGCCGAGGCGCAGGCCGCAGCCAATGCGCTAGGGCAGGAACGCTTCGCCCGGTTTTTGGACACGCTGGGACGACGACTGTCTCAAGGGCGGTCGTTCCGAGACGATATCCCGCTCGATATTCCCGCCATGCGTCAGAGGCCCACTGATAGAGCCGACGAGCCACCGCCCCAGTCGTAATCCTGTGCCAGTTCGACGAAGCGCCCGACAACGGAGTCTTCATCCTCTCCACGCCAGCACAGCATGTGACGAACCAGCACAGGCTCCCCGTCCGACACGAGCGGGCGGAACACGATGTCTTCCATGCCCAAGCCAACCGCCCCGGCCGTAACAATCGACACCCGCTCCCGGCGTGTCAGCATCGCCAAAAGCCGGTCGATGCTGGCATCTTGCCAGTCAACCTGCTGGGTCTCTGCGCCATGTTGTGACACCAAACGCAGGACTTCGGCTCCCGCGCCCTTGCGAGGGATCATGATCACATAAGGCGATAGGTCCGGCCAGGGCAGGTTTGTCCGGAAGGCCAAAGGATGAGACTTCCCCATGGCGACCATCAGGCGCTCATGTCCCAGTAGAGCGCAGGAGTTGGACCATACGCCGTCACGAGACAGGACGATCGCCGCATCCAGTCGCGTCGCCGCCAGCTCCCGCAGCACCCCCTCGCGCGTGTCGTCCGTGATCTGCGTCTCGACCTCAGGATACGCTTTCTCGTAGCGATCAAGCATGTCCCCGACGGGACCGGACGCGAACGACGTCTGCACGCCCAGCCTCAATGTTCCGACGCGCCCCCGGCGACGCAGCCGCAATCGAATTACCGCCCGGTCCATCTCCGCCAGAACGCCGGACGCTACACTCAGGAACTCCGCACCATCCCGCGTCGCTTGGGAGCCTGTCCGAGAACGCTCGAACAGCTTGATCCCCATCGCGTGCTCCACTGCTATCACACTCCGGCTCAGCGTCGTCTGATCCAGTCCAAGCTGCAACGCGGCGCGATGCATGCTGCGATATTCGGCAAGCAGAATCACACGACGAAGATCGCGAATACTATAAGTGCTCCCCAGATGATTACCGGAAAACACCGTCTCAACCCGGCTTTTGGGGTGATTTGGCGATCCAGATGATGCCAATGGCGATCGTGAAGGCTGCCGCCGAAAGCATGTAAAATTCGTTCATCGCGATCATATCGGCCTGCACGAGCACGTTATGATAGATCTCGCCCCACGCCTGATTTGTCGTCAGGCCGCCACTTCCGAGCGCAGATACAGCGTCGGTTGCCCGATCGTGATAAGGTGTCAGCGTCTCGACGAGATGCGCCTGATGATAGCGTGACCGACGATCCCAAAACGTCTGCGCCAGTGATGCGAGAAGATTGCCCGACGTCATACGCACGGACGTCTGCAAGCCCGAAGCCGCCGCGACCCTTTCGGGCGGAATGCCGAGCAGGGAGAGCGCCGTCAGCGGTGTAAGGAAAAAGCCGATCCCGATGCCTTGGGCAAGACAGGTCAGAGCGATCGATCGCGCATCGATATCCGTGGTAAAGTTCGATCGCCACAACGCGACCAGCGCCCAGGCGATGAAGGCGACGGTAGCATACAGCCGCGCATCCCCCTTGCGCACCCAGCTTCCCAGAAAGGGAGCCAGCAGGATGCCGAATACGCCCATCGGCGCGGTCACGAGCCCGGCCCAGGTAGCGTTGTAGCCCATATCCTCCTGAAGCCAGAGCGGCAGCACCACCAGGGCGGCGAAATACAATCCGAACCCGACTGCAACGGCGACCGTCCCCACCGCGAAATTGCGATAGGCAAAAAAGTGCAGGTCAACAATCGGGTGTTTTTCGCCCAACTCCCAGACGACAAGAAAGATGAAGCCCAGAACGGACAGTATCGACATCGCGCAGATGAATGGCGACGAAAACCAGTCCAGTATCCGACCGCGATCAAGCGCTACCTGCAAACATCCGACCGCGAGAGCCAGAAAGCATAATCCACGCACATCCACCGGCAATTTCACCGTGGGCGTATCGCGCCCGCGCAGCAGCGAAGAAGTTGCGATCACCACGAAAACGCCCACTGGCGCATTGACCAGAAAGATCCACGGCCATGTGTACGTATCCGTGATCCAACCCCCGAGAACCGGCCCAGCGACAGGACCGGCCATATTGGTCATCGCCCACATGGCGACGGCGAGCGTGCGTTTCTGCGGCGGAAAGACCGCGACGAGCAATGCCTGACTGAGCGGCACGATCGGGCCGGACACCATGCCCTGAAGCACGCGGAAACCAAGCAGCAACGGAAATGACCGCGCCATACCGCATAGAACCGAGGCGAGAGTAAAGGCCGCGACCGTACCGACGAAGAGACGCACCTGTCCGAAACGGCGCGACAGCCAGCCGGTCAGGGGGATGAAGATCGCATTGGCGATTCCGAAGGACGTAATCGTCCATTCGCCGATTTCGGAACTGACGCCGAGATTGCCCGAAATAGTCGGCACCGACACATTGGCTATGGTGATATCCGTGACTGACATGAAGGAAGCCAGCCCGATCGTCACCGCAGCGAAGGCCAGTGTCGCACCGGATAGCGGCGTGATCGGCTGGGGTGCGGGGCGGCTCATTCCGTGTCCCCCAGCGCTTTTTTCATCGCCGCTGCGACCTGCTCGTCCGCCGTGTGGCTCTGTGCCGTGTAGAGCGAGGTTTCCGCCGCCGAAGGCTCTCGCGGCTTCTTGACCGTCTCACAACGCGACGTATCGATCGTGACATCGGTGGACATACCGATACGCAGAGGATGACGTTCAAGCTCGGACGGGTCGAAAACGATGCGAACAGGCACGCGCTGCACCACTTTGATCCAGTTCCCCGTCGCGTTCTGCGCTGGAAGCAGTGCAAAGGCTGAGCCACTGCCCGCGTTCACATCCGCAACACGGCCATGATAGGTGACACCGCTTCCATAGATATCGGCTGTCATCGTCGCAGGCTGCCCGGCGCAGACATGCGCAAGCTGACCCTCCTTGAAATTGGCATCGATCCAGAACTGATCGAAAGGCACGATGGCCATCAGCCGCTCGCCCACCGCCAACCTGCGCCCCAGTTGCACGTCGCGCAGGGCGATCATGCCGCCGACTGGCGCGCGGATCGTGGCGCGCTCCAGATCCAGCGCAGCCGCTCGGAGCCGCGCCTGGGCGGCCAGAATATCAGGATGAGTCGCGGGCGTTACTCCTGCGGTCTGGGACAGGGCAACCGCATAGCGATCCCGCGCGGCCTTCAGCGCGGCGGTGGCGGTGTTGACGGTATCGGCCGCATGGCGCGCTTCCTCGGCGGTCACCGCGCCTTGCCCTACGATCATACGCCGTGCCCTGAGGTCGGCGGTCGCACGATCCAGTTCCGTCTGACGAACTGCGACGACAGCCTGGGCTTCCTGAACATCGGCGAATAGCTGACGTACATGCCGAACGGCCTGCCCGAGCGCCGCGTTCGCTGCTTCCAACCGAATACGCATTTCACTCGGATCAAGGGCGACGAGAGTCGTCCCGGACTGGATGCGATCGGTATCGTCGGCGAGGATGGCCCGCACCGTTCCGGCCACCTGCGGTGTCACCGCGACCACATGGCCGTTGACATACGCATCGTCGGTGGACACCAACGCGCCGTTGGACAGAAATTTATAGGCTCCCCACCCAATGCCGATGAGCGCAAGAGCGCTCCCGATGACAAGGAGGCGCTTGCGGCGTGTCGTGCCGGGGTCAGTCCCGGCCGGAGGTTGTGTGTCAGCCATGGGATGTCTGCCCTGAGGTAAAAGTGAAAGTCGGGGACCAGGCGCCACCAAGGGCGCGGATTAGTGTGATCTGGGCGACGGCGATACGCGCGTCAGCCTCCACGGCACGTCGCCTGCTCAAGAGCAGCGCGGTTTCCGCGTCCAGCCGGTCGTTCGTGTCGGAAATGCCGTTTTTCTGGCGTAGGTTCTGGAGTTCGACGACATGCGTCCAATAGCTGACAGCACGGTCGGCTTCACCTTTAGCCGCCTGTCCGGCCTTCAAGTTGGCAATACCGTCCGCCACCTGCTGCAATGCGCGAGAGAGGGTCGCATTATAGTCGCTGACCGCCGCATCATATTCACCGAGACGGTTCTTGAGCGCCGCACGAAGCTGGCCGCCCTGGAAAATCGGGAGTGTGACCGCCGGTCCGAACTGCGACGCCACACTGCCGGGGCGGAAAATATGGCCTATATCGAGTGCCCGAAAACCGGCGAACGCCACGAGATCCACGTCGGGATAGAATGCGGCCCGTGCGGCTCCAACCGCGTTGGCCGCCGCTTCGACGGCAGCACGCTTGGCGGAAACGTCCGGCCGGTAGCCCAGCAACACGGCTGGTACGGAGGACAGGGGCGCAGGATCGGCAATGGATGGCAAGCGCGGCCTGTTTAATCCGTCTGCGAAGGCAGGTGTCTTGCCGAGCAGAGCCGCGATTTCGTGACGACGCGCGCTGATTTCACCGTCCAGAAGATCGATCTGGCTGCGTGTATCGGTCAGGGCCTCACGGGCTGCTACGGCATCGATGTCGGTTGAAAGACCGGCTTTTGCACGCAAGGTCAGCATCGCAACGACGCCCTCACGCCGCGACAACCCGGCTCTGGCCACGTCCTGCATCTTGTAGGCCGCGTCGAGCCGCACATAGGCGTTGACGACCGCCGTCTCGATCAATAGCCGCGCATCGGCGGCTTCCTGCTCGGCGACGATCTGCCAGTATGCCGCCGCTCGGGTTGTCTTTCGCCACCGTCCCCAGAAATCGACATGGTATTGCACGTCGAGCTGAAACTGGCCTTCACTACCGAAATTCCCCTTATACGGGGCCGGATAATATGAATGACCGGGAAACTGCTCGCCCGCGATCCAGCCATAGCCATCAACATGGGGCAGTTGATTTGCCCGCGCCGCACCCTCGACCGCTTCCGCGTCGCGAAGGCGCGCCTGCGCGATCTGGAGGGACGGCGCATCCTGTTGGGCCTGAGCGACGAGCGCGTCAAGTTGCGGATCGGCATAGACAGACCACCATGCCGCGAGCGGGCTGGCACGATGTTGCGCCGACGTGATCTCCTGCCCCGCGCGGAGCGACGAAAGATCATCAGGTGCTCGGGCAGCTTTCTCGTCACGGCCCGGCGCACATCCTGATAACGCAATCAGTCCTGTGCCCAGCATGAGAAGAATCCGCCGTCGAAATGGCGACGCTTTCAGCATTTTCGGATCTCTGTCGGAGAGAATATCGATCTGGTCAGTCACGGTCGCGATGATCCGCGACACCGAGTTTCCAGTAACCTTTCGCATGCAGCCGGGAGCGGCTCAGCCGCTGGTCGGCAAGAAACCAACTCCGCAGCGATCGCACCATGAGAGATTCTCCCGCGACCCAGACCGAGCAGTCGTCAAGTGGTAGCGCAACGTTCTGGACCGCAAGCTCCAGCCTGCCTGTTGTACCCGGCCACTCCTTGCCGGAATGCAGCCATGTGCGTTCGACCGACGCGCAGGACATGAGCGGCTGTTCTTCTTCGGGGGTGGCCACTTCCACGAAAACGACCGCTTCCGCCGTCTTGGGCAGGACCTCCAGAATTGCCGCGATCGCAGGCAGAGAGGTCGCGTCACCGATCAGGAGATGATTCCGCATTGTTGGATCGACCGGATAGCCCCTGCCTGGTCCGGCGATGATGATCTGCTCGCCGGGCCACGCATGCGCCGCCCAGCGCGACGCAGGCCCTGTGTCGCCATGCAGCACGAAATCCAGATCCATACGTCCGTGAGAAGGATCGAAGTTACGGACGGTATAGGCCCGTCCGACAGTGGGCTGATCACCTGCGCGAGGAACGAATACCTTCATCCATTGTGCGGGTTCGTCGAGTTCAAGTGTGCGTAACGCATCCCCCGCAACGCGAAAACGTCGCATGTGAGGCGTTATGTCCGATACACTCTCGACCGTAACTGGAAATTTCTGCCGCTCTTTTCTTTTTATTCCCAACATCGGGAGATAACCTTGTCTGTTTCTGCTCCCTGTTCTGACTGCGGCGGGACCGGGAAAACATGACAAAGGCGGCAAAGAGTCATTTCATAAAATGAAATCCATTGGGAAAGGACTGGCAGACCGTCCGAACGCACTGACGTAGAAACCGATGGGCGGGATCGGCGTCGAAGCGGGGATGCCATGCCTGCGCCAGAACGACGCTCTCAAGCTCCAGCGGAATATCGAACCAGCGTAGCGCCATGCCGAGGTTGCGGACGACCGGCAGGACATGCCGTGGCACCAGTGCGATCAGTTGCGTGCCGGCCAGAGCCGAAAGGGCGATCAGAAACGAGGGCACGATCAACGGGACATGTCGCGTCAGGTCGAGTTTCTGAAGCGCCTCATCGACCGGCCCGGTGGACCGACCACGGCGCGAGACGCTGATATGCGGAAAAGCCGCGAAGGTTTCGGGAGAAATATCCGTGGAGAAGATCGAGTGATCGTCACGGGCAAGCGCGATATGATGATCGCGAAAAATGGTTTGAAGCCGAACTTCTGGTCCCATCGCGCGGCTTGCGCCGATGTCCAGATCGATCCGCCCTTCGCGAAGCGCCTCATCATCGAACTCATGTTCCTGCGCGAAACGCAGAGTCGCGCGGGGGGCCTGATCGGCAAGAATATTGTATAGACCGGAGGCGAACGCCCCCGTGAAGCCATCATTGGCCCGGATCGTGAAACGACGCTCAAGCTCGCCGGGATCGAACGCCGCATGAGCATTCAGCAGGGTATCCGCCTCAGCAAGAAGATGACGAATGCCGGACTGAAGCTCCTTGGCGCGTTCCGTCGCAACCAGCCCGCGTCCAGCCCGCACCAGAATCTGGTCGTCCAGCATGTCGCGGGCTCGGGCCAACAAGCGACTGACCGAAGGCGGGCTTGTCCCCAGACGTTCGGCGGCGAGTGTCACACTCTGGACTTCGATCAGGATATCCAGAACGTGTAAGAGGTTCAGATCGGCTTTGGACATAAGGCTGACTTACCCATCGCGACGGCCAAACCCGTCGGCACAGCCTTTGTTGTCGCCTGTTTCATCCGATCATTGAAGTCATAAGGTAAGGATGCGTGCTTTTGTGGGCATCTCCGGGCCTTTTATAGGGCCGTACACACATCACAATGGCGTCGCCCAGATCGCGACCTGAAGGCAACATGACCGATTCGCGCCCTTCCCGTCCCTCTTCTGGCGCGCCTCTCACGCAGCGTTGCTACGCGGGATTTCGTTTCCTGCTGATTCCTATATGATTCCAGTTGTGGGTGTGGAAACGCAAAAGGCCGCCCATGAGGCGGCCTAAGCGTTTGTTTTAAAACGGAATTCATGGTTGCGGGGGCAGGATTTGAACCTGCGGCCTTCAGGTTATGAGCCTGACGAGCTACCGGGCTGCTCCACCCCGCGGGGGTGGTGTTTTTGTGGGGTGGATCAGGGGACCTGGCGGCGACCGACT
>NZ_BMCH01000004.1:234268-348364 GCF_014635085.1 Asaia siamensis | reverse complement strand
GCTGGCGCCGACTGGTGAGGGATTACGAACAGCGTATCGACGTGGCAGAGGCCATGATCCACATCGCCATGGGAAGCCTAATGCTACGCCGAAACGCTCATCCGTGAATTTCCAAAAGGGCTCTTAACCATCTCTGGTTGCTTCTATGATTTACTGGCCTTTGCCCGGAGAAGTAGAGCATATGCTAGATATCCCGCGAATTTTATTACTTATTGTGTCGCACCTCAAGGTCGTGATAATGGTAATCGATATCAAAATTATAAAATTACCATAAATGTCAGGACAGATGATGCTGGGTCGTGAAGTCATAATAACGAAATGTCCGTACGATGATAAGCTAAAGGACAAATCGGATACATATCTTGCTTGAGTGAAGATGATTTCGGTAGCATGTCCTCATACGGAATATTTATATTTGATGAAGGGTGTGTCGCCATGTTCAAAAAGGAATAATTTTGCCTTACCGGTAACGTATATGATGTTGAGGAATTCCTCACGCATGATCACTTGAGAGTTTCGAAAGATGGAGAACTCCTGCGACGAGGGCGCGACGTTAAATGATCAGAAATATAAGAGCCCTGCCTGGTGCCCAGCTATTCGGGTCTTGATGCATCAAATGTCCTGAAGGCAGTTACGCTTTATAGACAACTTCGCCATTGGACTTGAGCTTGGCGACAACCTTAATGTTCGAATACAGACCGGAACTGTCACCATCAAAGACAATAGAGGGATACTGGAAACGCCACTCTGACAAAAGGAAGCAAGTGGCGTTTCCAGAAACGCCTTCTGGTCCCTGTGGTTCGTCAACACGCAGACGCGAAAAACGGGGTTGAGCTGCATGAACGGTCGAAGAAAGTGCACCTCGTCAGCGCGATGATTAGTCGCCGTGGCTAGCTGGAAATAAGGGTTTACTCTTCAAGCGATAAGCGGCGATGCCAGGCGTATGACACAGTTGTTCATGTAGCAGATTTATTTCATCGCTTGATGATGCGTTTCCGTTTCACGGGATATAGGCTGCTCAAACAGTGAAACGAGCTATCACTCGATACGAGCCGTTGGTGGGGCCAAGCTTTATGTATGGGCTCGCTTCAGCATTTCAAGCTTGGGTCAATAGGTCTAGAGTCTACGGCTTTTCTGGGTAAATTTCTGCAGAGCCGATTTGTATCGACATATTACTTGAAAATTACTTGATATCTACGTGTTAATTTTAGGTAAATTTTTTCTGCTAATGAAAATCCATCATCGGCGAATAATCTCTCGTCTCTGCTACTCTTGAATGCAGAGTTTGGTGGGTAATCCTGATCAAGAGTGGCATCATATACCGCAGCCCAGTTTTCAATCTCCTCGACAAGCTTATCGGATAGGCCGAGAAATCGAGGATCGATGTTGTCATAGTTGTTTGGCCCACTATGCCATAGCGGCCAGCATTCATACTCCGGCATCAACTTGATAACATCCATTCGAGCAAGCCCTCATGACAGCGTTAACGAGATGACCATGCCTAATTTGATTGCATCGTGCTCTAACATATCCAACAATCATTACCAGCTTCTCCACTCCCAGAACCCGTGTCTCTTCTCCAACACGGAGGAAGGAGGGCTTCCTCGATGCTGAGTGCCATTCAAAAAGAGGAAATGTAGGGCGTTATGTGACAGGCAGGATTGTTCCGGTAACGAAATTGCAGAAAATGAATAATGTAACCATCAGGGAGACACTATGGAGTATTGAAATCCTGATTGAATCGAAAACTGCGCAATGCGAATTTGGAGTGCTGGTAAGTGATAGGCTTTCTGCGTCAATATCCGCAGGGTTTGATATTTTCAAAATATCAAATGAAGCATTCAAAATTTTCAGGATCCGGATTTGTGCCACCAAAGTGATTTGGATCACGTATTGCTGACACTGATCGCGATGATAGAGGGGCCAGAGTTTGAGATGACGGAGGAAGAGTTCCATACGATTTTATTGACCATTCGTGAGATGAACGAGGGGTAACGCGCCGAAGGATGCGCCCTCATAGTCGTGCCGTCGAGAAAGGCACTTCCCGCCGTTGGAATCCTGGTCTTTCACCTGCATGACGGGTTTTCAAAATGCGGGGGCTTTGCCTCTCGGATGGCCGGTTGAGCAGTGCTCCACCAGGGCACGGGTTCCGCTGCAATTGCCAGCTGCGTCGGGCCATTCTTGCAGCAAAGGAAACCGGCAGCGTAGCCCCCCAACGGCGCACGAGGCGGTGTGCCGCCCAGGAAGTCCATCGACGCAATCGACGGTGCCGAACCCATCGCGCGTGAACGGATATCACACTTTGAATCATGCTCATCGCAACGAGCTATGCTATTCCCCGGCAGCATCAAGGACTAACGGGCCTTGTCAGCAACTGTCGGCGCCAGAGTATCGGGCGATGACGGCGATTAGAGACTATCGAGCAGGACGATAAGAAGAAATATGTCGCAATCAAGAACTCCCAATGCTCAGGACCTCTCAAGTTTCGGCAAGCTCCCCCTCGCTGTTGCCCGAAACAAGGGAATCTGGCCGCCAGCGCGTTATCAGCATGTTCTGGTCGCATGCGCGCGCTGGGAGAACGATAGCGTCGTCGAGTGGCTGAGTTATCATCGCTCGATCGGTTTTGATCACGTCTATCTCTATTGCAACGATGATGACCCCTCGGGGCTTTATGAGGCTGTGCTTCCCTTCCTGCAGGGAGAGACGCCTTTCGTGACTTTTCATCATTATCGTTATCAGGGCGAGCAACTGCAGATGTACCGCCATTTTCTCAGGCATTATGCCCAAGAGACAAAATGGCTGATGTTCCTCGATCTGGACGAATTCGTGTGTCTGCCCGGCAGTGATGATATCGCCGGTGTCAGCGCCCGCTTCGGGGCGGACCACGATGCCATTTATCTGAACTGGTGCGGCTACGGCCATTCTGGCCATAGCCAGCGGCCCGCAGATGGTATCCTGCGCAACTACACGAAGCGCGAAGTCGGTGCGTCGCCTCTCACAAAGATCCTCGCAAAGACGGGGGCCGTTTCCTACCGGCTGTCTTATGATAACCCGCTTGTGGGCATCCATCACGATCTGTTTGCTCTGGGCGCACCTCTGCGTGCCTGCAACATGCTCGGTGAATCGATGGAGGGATATTATGATAATTTTCCCGAGAATGCCTGGGCGTTTCTGAATGCCGATAACCGACGTGTGCGGCTGGTCGAGGTCGGCTATATCGCCCACTTTAACATTCGCTCCGAGGAGGATTTTGCGCGCAGGATAGAGCGTGGATGCAAGGGGGATTTCAGCGCCCAGACCCATTGGCGTGACCGGAATGCCGATGAGCGCCTGGCCTATCATGCCGACACAAATGCGGTGACCGATCTCTATCTGAGCAATTACTGGAAGTCGCTCATCGATAAGGGTTTGAAAACAACCCTCATCCCGGGTTCGGTATGGCCACTGCTTTCGGTCGGCAAGCGCGCGACGCAGAGTTCCACGCTTCATGACGGCTCACGCGACGAAGACGCCTGTCGCGCTGTCTCGGGACGCCTGACAGGTCACCCGCAGCACCATACGGCGCTGCAGGATAATCCCTGGTGGATGGTCGATCTGGGCGAACTCAGCCATATTCATGAGATCATGATCTTCAACCGCCTTGATGGCGCGATGGAGCGGTTGGGAAGCTTCAAGGTCGAAGTCTCTCATGACCGTTTCTTCTGGAACACGATCATCGATCGCCAGAACGGGCCGCTCTTCGGTGGTCTCGATGGCACCCCGTTCGACTGGCGCAATGACGCTGGTGTTCTCGGGCGCTTTGTGAGGGTCACGGTGCCGGGAACGCAGGTCTATCTGCAAACCGATCAGATCGAGATCTACGGACGACCGTTCTCGCTTGCGGAGTTCGAACAAAATCGCAACGCGGCCTCGGCCTGATATTCCAGAAGCCATGGCGTATTCCCTTCCCGAAGGGGGTACGCCATGACCGCCTGCCAATAGCCAGGTCGGTTTCTGCTCATTATTTCGTATGCCCGCCCTTGGCATTTGAAATAATGCTCCCATGTTCAAATCATGACAGAACGAGAACTGCCATAATGGGGTTCGCGTCGTCGCAACTGGCCGCCTTCATGGGGCATGGGAGCATTGAGAAATTATGAATATTGAGAAATTTACCGAACGTAGCCGCGGATTTCTTCAGGCTGCGTCGACGATCGCCCTTCGCGACTATCATCAGCAGCTGACGCCTGAGCATCTGCTTAAGGCCCTGCTTGACGACCCTGAAGGCGCTGCCTCGGGTCTCATACGTGCTGCGGGCGGCGACCCCGAGATCGTTCGCAAAGCCAATGACGCCGCGCTTGCCCGCCTGCCAAAAGTTCAGGGCGGCGGCGCAGGCCAGCCTCAGGCTACCCCGGACCTCGTGCGCGCGCTTGACACTGCCGAGCAGGACGCCCAGCGCGCAGGCGACAGCTTTGTCGCGCAAGACAGGGTTCTCGTAGCTCTTGCTGGCACGAAATCGGCAGCAGGCCAGGCACTTGCAGAAGGCAAGGCCGATGCCAAGGCGCTGGAGCGTGCCGTCGCCCAGCTGCGCAAGGGCCGCGTGGTTGATAGCGCCAATGCAGAGGCCGGTTTTGACGCGCTCAAGAAATATGCCCGTGACGTCACGGCGGTGGCGCAGTCGGGGAAGCTCGATCCGGTGATCGGGCGTGATGAGGAAATTCGGCGCGCTATTCAGGTCCTTGCTCGCCGCACGAAGAACAATCCCGTGCTCATTGGTGAGCCTGGCGTCGGCAAAACGGCTATCGTCGAGGGGCTGGCCCTGCGCATCGTCAATGGCGACGTGCCGGAAGCTCTGCGCAACAAGAAGCTGCTCTCGCTTGACATGGGCGCACTCGTTGCTGGTGCAAAATACCGGGGTGAATTCGAAGAGCGCCTGAAGGCCGTTCTCAAGGAGATCGAGAGCGCTGAAGGTCAGGTCATCCTGTTCATCGACGAGATGCATACGCTGGTCGGTGCGGGGCGCTCTGATGGCGCCATGGATGCCTCCAACCTGATCAAGCCGGAACTCGCCCGTGGCGTGCTGCACTGCATCGGTGCGACAACCCTGGACGAATATCGCAAATATATCGAGAAGGACGCAGCTCTTGCCCGTCGCTTCCAGCCGGTCTTCGTAGGTGAACCTTCGGTTGCCGATACGATCTCGATCCTGCGTGGGATCAAGGAGAAATACGAGCTGCATCACGGTGTGCGTATCACCGATGGCGCGCTCGTAGCGGCAGCAACCCTGTCCAATCGCTACATCACAGACCGGTTCCTGCCCGACAAGGCAATCGATCTCGTCGATGAGGCGGCAAGTCGTCTGCGTATGCAGATCGACAGCAAGCCTGAAGCACTGGATGAACTCGACAGGCGTATCATCCAGCTCAAGATCGAGCGTGAGGCAATCCGCAAGGAAGAAGACAGTGCAAGCCGCGAGCGTCTGGTGAAGCTCGAGGTCGAACTGGCCGATCTGCAGGAGCAGTCCGATACACTGGGCGCGGCCTGGCATGCCGAGAAGGATCGCGTCAACGCAATCCAGAAGCTCAAGGAACAGCTCGACCAGGCGCGTTCGGAAGTCGATGTGGCCCAGCGCAAGGGTGATCTCGGCAAGGCATCGGAACTGATGTACGCGACCATTCCTGGTCTTGAGCGTCAGATCGAGGAATCCCAGCAGCGCGAGCAGAAGGATGCCGATCAGGCCGGTCTGTTCAGCGAAGCCGTGACTGATCAGGGCATCGCCGCCGTTGTGTCGCGCTGGACGGGCGTCCCGGTCGATCGCATGCTCGAAGGCGAGCGCGCCAAGCTGGTCCGAATGGAGGACTCCCTGCGCGAGCGTGTGGTGGGTCAGGAAGCCGCTCTCAAGGCTGTGTCGAATGCTGTGCGCCGCGCGCGCGCCGGGCTGCAGGATCCCAACCGTCCGATCGGGTCCTTCCTGTTTCTCGGGCCGACCGGTGTAGGCAAGACCGAGCTTGCGAAGGCGCTGGCCCAGTTCCTCTTTGACGATGATCGCGCCATGCTTCGCGTCGATATGAGCGAATTCATGGAGAAACACGCCGTGTCCCGTCTCGTCGGCGCGCCCCCGGGCTATGTCGGCTATGAGGAAGGGGGTGTGCTGACTGAAGCCGTGCGTCGCAGACCCTATCAGGTCATCTTGTTCGACGAAGTTGAGAAAGCACATGAGGATGTCTTCAACATCCTGCTTCAGGTGCTTGATGACGGGCGGTTGACCGATGGGCAGGGTCGTGTGGTGGATTTCCGCAACACGATCATCATTCTGACGTCAAATCTGGGTTCGGATATTCTTGCCAATCAGCCGGATGGTGAAAGCGCCGATCTGGTCCAGGCGCAGGTCATGGCCGTGGTGCGCAATCACTTCCGTCCGGAGTTCCTGAACCGACTGGATGAGATCGTTCTCTTCTCGCGTCTGCAGCGCGCAGATATGAGCCGCATCGTCGCCATCCAGCTCAAGAGGCTCCGTGGCCTTCTTGAAGAGCGCAAGATCACGCTCGATCTGGATCAGGCCGCAAATGACTGGCTGGCAGAGTCCGGTTACGACCCGGTCTACGGGGCTCGTCCGCTCAAGAGGGTCATTCAGCGCAGTCTGCAGAACACGCTGGCCGGGCTTATCCTTGATGGCTCGATCTTCGATGGCCAGACTGTGCATGTTTCGGCCAATGACAAGGGGCTGGTCACCAATGGCCAGCAGGCCGAGTTCGACTGATAACCGCTATTGCCCTGTGATGCCTGCCTAGGGTGTCAGCATCAGCAGAAAGGCGTGAGATCTTCGGGTCTCACGCTTTTTTTTGGTTGGCACCTAACCGCGTATGAACCCCAGTTTCTAAAGGGCCGTGCGCTCTCCAAGCACTCGGCAAGACAGGCGTCCGGCAAAATATGCCTCTTATGATCCGCATCGTCACTCCCCGTGGCAAGTCCGCGGATGCGAGGCGCCCAATGCGCAGTGGCACGAGGAATGTGCCAATGATTGATGCAATGCCATCGGTGTGGAGTGGCGCGTCAGGTCTCGCTGAGAAATTGTTCAGTGACAGGGCGCGCTTTCAGGAAAGTGGTCTTCCTTGGCACGCTCCCGGCATCAGCAGCTGTCCTACCCAAGATGGTTTGCCGCCTCACAACTCTCTATCCACGCTCTGAATGCCAACCATATCCGGGTCGCGAAAGCTCGCAGGCTTGGGAGACTGTTCACTAAAACGCTTGCGTCGTAACGCCCTAGCGGGAGAGGGGCAGACGGGTTATATTGGGCGCTTGTTGCGAGTAGGAGCGTCACGCCAGCATGTCCGAACAGATCCGTCCGACCGAGTTGCCAGAGAACCTCGATGACGAAGCCGATTATGGCGCCTCATCCATCTCGGTTCTCAAGGGGCTCGATGCGGTACGCAAACGCCCCGGCATGTATATCGGCGACACGGATGACGGGTCTGGCCTGCATCACATGGTCTTCGAGATCATCGACAATGCAGTGGACGAAGCGCAGGCTGGTCATGCCACACGCTGCGTGCTCACCATGAATGGCGATGGCTCGATCAGTGTGCGCGATAACGGTCGTGGCATTCCGACTGATCTGCACGAGGAAGAAGGCGTCAGCGCCGCAGAGGTCGTTCTGACCAAGCTTCACGCGGGCGGCAAGTTTAACCAGAATTCCTATAAGGTATCGGGCGGTCTGCACGGCGTGGGTGCCGCTGTGGTCAACGCACTTTCCGAATGGATGGAAGTGCGCATTTGGCGCAACGGGCTCGAACATTTCATTCGCTTCCAGCATGGCGAGCGCGACGACGCCCTTACCGTGGTCGGTGCCAGTGACGAACCGCGCGGCACGCTCGTGACGTTCAAGCCGAGCAAGCAGACCTTCACCAAGGTCGATTTCGAGTTCGGCATCCTCGAGCGTCGTATGCGCGAGCTGGCCTTCCTGAATTCCGGCCTCGAGATCGTGCTGCGTGACGAGCGCCATGCCGAAAACAAGGAGGTTGTCTTCTGCTATGAAGGCGGCCTGAGCGCCTTCGTCGAGTATCTCGATGCAAGCAAGACATCGATTGTCACGCCACCGATCGTGGGGGCCATCGATCACGCCGAAAGCGGTATCAAGGTCGAGTTCGCGCTCACCTGGAATGACAGCTTCCATGAAACGATGCTGTGCTTCACCAACAATATCCCGCAGCGCGATGGCGGCACGCATCTGGCTGGTTTCCGCCAGGCTCTGACCCGCATCGTAGGTAAATATGCCGAGACAGGATCGTCGAAGAACTCCGCTGCCCTGACCGGTGAGGACATGCGCGAAGGCATGACGGCCGTTCTCTCGGTCAAGGTGCCGGACCCGAAATTCTCGTCGCAGACAAAGGATAAGCTGGTTTCGTCTGAAGTGCAGCCTGTGGTGCATGTGACGGCAGCTGACTCGATTGGCCACTGGTTCGAAACCCACCCGCGTGAGGCCAAGGCCATCATCGCGAAGGTCAACGAAGCCGCAGCCGCCCGTGACGCCGCCCGTCGTGCGCGCGAACTGACGCGACGCAAGGGCGTGCTCGATGTTTCCTCGCTGCCGGGCAAGCTGGCAGATTGTCAGGAGCGCGATGCGAGCAAGGCTGAAATCTTCATCGTCGAGGGTGACTCCGCAGGCGGAACGGCCAAGCAGGGGCGCGATCGCCGCTTCCAGGCCATTCTCCCGCTCAAAGGCAAGATCCTGAACGTCGAGCGCGCGCGTTTCGACCGTATGCTTGGCTCGGCCGAAGTCGGTACGCTGATCACCGCTCTCGGCACGGGTATCGGGCGCGGCGATGTGGAGCAGGGCGGTTTTTCGGTCGAGAAACTGCGCTACCACAAGATCGTCATCATGACAGACGCCGACGTGGACGGCTCTCATATCCGAACGCTGCTACTGACCTTCTTCTTCCGTCAGATGCCCGAACTGATCGAGAAGGGCTATCTCTACATCGCCCAGCCGCCACTCTATCGTGCGAAGCGTGGTAACGAAGAACGCTACCTGAAAGACGATGCTGCTCTTGAGCAATACCTGCTCGACAAGGCGCTGGCCAATGCGTCGCTGACGCTGGCCGATGGTCAGATTCTGGCTGGAGACGCGCTGATGGAGCGCGTCAAGGCAATGGGGCAGGTGGCCAAGACGCTCACGGCGCTTGCATCCAAGATCCCTGTCTGGGTGCTCGAACAGGCCTATGTCGCCAAGGCCATGTCACTCGGTCATGATAACGCGCAGGAGCGGGCCCCTGTTCTGCAGGCTCGCCTTGATGCGGCTTCGCCGGTCAATGAGCGTGGCTGGATAGTCGGACCTACAGAAGAAGGCGGGCTGCGCCTTGCCCGCACCGTTCGTGGTGTCGGTGAGGTCTACACGCTTGATGCCGCGTTGCTGCGCTCGGCAGAGGCACGCTGGCTGGCAGGCGAAGGCAGCCGCGTTGCCGATGATTTCGCTGGGGCTGTAACGCTCGCTCTCGATAGCCAGTCGACGGAACTTGCAGGCCCGGCAATGGTTTTTGATCGGGTGGTGCAGCAGGGTCGCAAGGGCCTTGCCATCAACCGGTTCAAAGGTCTGGGCGAAATGAACAATGAGCAGCTTTGGGACACGACGCTCGACCCGGCCACGCGCATTCTGCTTCAGGTCAAGGTGGGAGATGTTGAAGATGCCGGACAGGTCTTCTCGACGCTCATGGGCGATGTGGTCGAGCCCCGTCGCGACTTCATTGTTGGCAATGCCCAGAAGGTCGCCAATCTTGACGTTTAAGGCAATCGGCACCGCCCTGTTTCTTGCAGGAACGGTGCTGACAGCTGCGTCAGTCCACGCTGCTGATATTGGTGAAGGTAGTGCGGCGGCAACGGCAGAGAGCGCTCGCCAGACGACCGCTGTCTATCGTGTCTATAATCATGGGCTGCATGTCGTTGATGCGACTGCCGATTACAGGCTGACCGATGGTGGCTATGGCATCCGCACGACCATCCATGCGGGCGGCCTGCTCAGTATGTTTCTGCGCATGGATATCCAGAGCACTGCGCAGGGGCATTTTGATCATGACCATGTGCAGCCCACCGGGTATGAAAGCGCAGGCTACTCCCGTGGCAAGCATCGCAACGTGGTGCTGAATTACGCCAATGACACACCGCAGATCGTCGCGCTTGATCCGAAGGAAAGCGATCGCCAGGCCGTGCCGGAGAGCGATCTTTCCCACGCCATGGATACGCTGAGCGCCATGGCCTATCTGCTCGAAAATGTGCGTCACACCGGAAAATGTGATGGTAGCGCGCAGGTTTTCGATGGGCTCAGGCTGAGCGCCATGACATCGCACGGCCCCTTCAAGGCGACTGTCCCTTCGTCATTCGGTCAGAAATTCACCGGCGAGGCCCTACGGTGCGACTTTGTGGGACAGCAGGAGGCGGGATTTATCAAGGATTCCTCCCATCTGGATGTCATGAAAGCCCCGCATCCCGGCGCTGCCTGGTTTCAGAACCTGCCTGGCGTGGGCCTTACGGCGGTAAGGATCGAGTTCGAGCATCCCAAGCTTGGTCCGATGATCGCCGTTCTCGACCGGCAACCCACGACGCAGCAATAAGCCGTCATTGCGGGCACTCATCCCTGCTATCGCGTTGGATAGCAGGGGGAAACGCTCAGTTAGGGCGTGAAAGATCGTAGATCAGACGCGGCAGTTCGGCGACGCACCCGGCTATGGCGGTCGCATGGGCTGACATGCTGCGGTCGCCATAGCCCCAGCTTGCGAAAAGCGACGGCATCGGGACACCCATGGCCGCTCTGATATCGTTCTGATGATCTCCGATCATGATTGCGCGAGTCGGTTCTGCATTGATCATGCGCACTGTCTTGCGAATATGATCGGGGTCCGGTTTACGCATAGGGAAGCTGTCGCCTCCACCGATGGCATTGATCAGTGAGGCGATCCCGAGCTGTTCGATAATAGCCTGTGCCGCCTTGACGGGCTTGTTGGTGCAGATCACGCAGCAAATACCTCGCTCTTGCAGTGTGGCGAGTGTCTTCTCCGTATCAGGGAAGAGCTGTGTCTTCTGCGTGGCGCGAGGTTCGTAGATATCAAGAAAACGCCTGGTCGCCTCATCACGGTCGATCCGATTTTCATCGCCGCCATAAGTCAGCAAACGATCCACGAGCGCCCGCGCTCCATCGCCTATCATCGCTCTGACGGCTTCCTCACTGGGAAGATGCAGATCATAGGATTTCATCAACTCCATGCCGCTCCCTGCAAGGTCGGGCAGGCTGTCGACAAGCGTCCCATCCAGATCGAAAACAGCGGTTTTGATTTCGGTGCTCAACGGAGTTTTCCTTTGATCGGAGACGGATGCAATAATCGGCAACCCGAAGTGACAGAACGCGGGTTTGACAGGGCTCGGCTGGGTTGGCTACGCCACTGAACAATATGACATCACTTTCTTTTTCCGACGGCCAGACCGTCCGCCATCACAAACCCACGACTGCCGTGATCCTGGCTGCCGGCCTCGGAACGCGCATGCGCTCATCGCTTCCCAAGGCGCTTCATCCGCTTGGCGGAAGGCCGATGATTGCCCATCTGATCGAAACAGCCGGATCGGTCTTTGATCGACTCGTTGTGGTGGTCGGCCCCGATATGCAGGCGCTTGAGAAAGCGGTCGCTCCCTGGCCTTGCGTCGTGCAGTCCGAGCGCCTCGGCACGGGCCACGCGGCACGTATGGCGGAAGATCTCTTCGGCGAGGGCGATGTCGCAATCCTCTATGCCGATAACCCGCTGATAACTGCAGGAACGATGCGTGCCCTGCTGGCCGCACGACGCCAAGAGGGCACGTCTCTGACGCTTCTGGCCATGCGCCCGGCCGATCCGGGCCGCTATGGACGGGTGATCGAGCGTAATGGCTGCGTGCAGGAAATCGTGGAATGGAAGGATGCCACCGAAGCACAGCGTGCAGTGACCCTGTGTAATGCGGGTGTGCTGTGCGCAGATGCTGCCGACCTGCGACGCTGGCTTGGCGCCCTGCGCAACGAAAATGCCCAGGGCGAATATTACCTGACCGACGTCGTGGCACAGGCTGCCGCCGAAGCAGATGTGCATCATGTCGAGGCCCCTGCGGAAGAACTGGCAGGCATCAATTCGCGTGCCGAACTCGCCGTGGCGGAGGCAAGCCTGCAAAAGCGCCTGCGTCTGGCAGCGATGGAAGCCGGCGTGACGCTGGTGGCGCCGGAGACCGTGTTCTTCAGCGTTGATACGGTCCTTGCGCCCGACGTCGTGGTTGAACCCAATGTGGTTTTCGGTCCCGGAGTAACAGTGCACAGCGGCGCGCGGATACGGGCTTTCAGCCATCTGGAAGGCTGTGTTGTCGGCGGCGAGGCCCTGATCGGTCCCTATGCCCGCCTGCGCCCCGGGACAATCTGTGGCAAGGGCACGCATGTCGGTAATTTCGTCGAGCTCAAGGCGACGCAGCTTGGTGATGGGGCCAAGGCCAATCACCTGTCCTATCTGGGCGATAGCAGCATCGGGGCCCGCACCAATGTCGGCGCAGGAACCATCACCTGCAATTATGACGGGTTCTTCAAGCACCGCACCACGATTGGTGAAAATGTCTTCGTGGGTTCCGACGCCATTCTGGTGGCACCCGTGACCATTGGCGACAATGCCCTTATCGCGGCGGGCAGCGTGATTACCGAGGATGTGGAACCCGGCGCCCTTGCCTTGGGTCGATCCAGACAGACGAACAAGCAGGAGCGCGGCCGCATGATCAGTGAGTCGCTGCGCGCAAAGAAGGAACAGGGCTGATGTGCGGAATTTGCGGCGTCGTCGGGCATCGGAATGCCACTCCGCTTATCGTCGAGGCGCTGCGTCGTCTCGAATATCGTGGTTATGACTCAGCTGGTATCGCCAGCCTCGTCGATGGGCAGATTTCCCGTCGTCGTGCGGCTGGCAAGCTGGATCATCTTCAGGCCGTCCTGGATGTGCAGCCCCTTGCCGGCGTGACCGCAATCGGTCACACGCGCTGGGCAACGCATGGCCTGCCGAATGAAACCAATGCCCATCCCCACGCAACCGATCGTGTCGCGATTGTTCATAACGGCATCATCGAGAATTATGAGGAACTCAAGGCCGAGATGCAGGCCGTGGGTCGGCAATTCACCTCTGACACCGATACCGAGTGCGTCGCACAACTCGTCGATTTCTATCTCGATCAGGGCCTGTCGCCACGAGACGCTGCCAGCAAGACGCTTGGACGGCTGCAAGGGGCTTATGCCATCGCAATGATTTTCGCCGGCCATGAAGGGCTGATGATAGGCGCACGGCACGGTGCGCCCCTTGCTGTTGGCTTCGGGGAGGGCGAGATGTTCCTCGGTTCTGACAGCCTGGCTCTGGCACCGCTTGCCCGGAAGATCGCCTATCTCGACGACGGTGACTGGTGCGTCCTCCAGCCTGATGCTGTCGAATTTTTCGATTCAGCCAATCTGAGAGTTCAGCGTCCTGTCCAGACGATCGCCCTGATGGCAGGAACGGTCGGCAAGGATGGCTATCGCCATTACATGGAGAAGGAGCTTCACGAGCACCCTGTGGTGATCGGACAGACATTGCAGCGCATCATTGACCCGGTGACACGCGCGATCAACCTGCCGGAGTTCCCGTTTGACCTCGCCGAACTGCCGCGTGCCGTCATCACCGCTTGTGGATCGGCCTTCTATGCCGGTCTGGTCGCGCGGTACTGGCTCGAGGCTGAAGCGCGCCTCCCGGTGGATATCGATGTCGCGTCAGAACTGCGCTACCGCAATCCGCCGCTGACACCCAAAGGCATGGCGCTGATGATCTCGCAATCGGGCGAGACAGCAGACACGCTGGCCGCCATGCGTAGCCTGCGCGAACGCGAGCAGCATATCGTGTCGATCCTCAATGTAGAGGGCAGCACCATGGGGCGCGAAAGCGACGTGGTGCTTGGCATGGTCGCCGGGCCGGAGATCTCAGTTGCCAGCACGAAGGCATTCACGGCACAGCTTTCGGTTCTTGCCGTTCTGACCATTGCCATGGCGCGTGCCCGCAACACGATGTCGGCCAGACGCGAGGGTGAGTTGCTGGCCAATCTGCTCGACCTGCCGTCACGCGCTGCCGAAGTCTTTTCACGGGCGGGCGCGATCCAGGCCATGGCGGCCTCCGTCGCCGAGGCGCGGGACGTGCTTTATCTCGGGCGGGGCATCTGTTTTCCCGTGGCTCTTGAAGGGGCGCTCAAGCTCAAGGAAATCTCCTACATCCATGCCGAAGCCTATGCGGCCGGCGAGATGAAGCACGGTCCGATTTCGCTCATCGACAAGGATGTGCCGATCGTCGTGATTGCCCCGTCAACCATCCTGTTCGACAAGACGCTGTCGAACATCCAGGAGGCCAAGGCCCGTGGTGGGAGAATCATGGCTTTCACTGACGAGAAGGGCGCCCAGCGCCTGAGCGGTATCGCCGAACACATGGTCATTCTGCCGGATGTCGATCCTTTCGTGGCGCCCATCCTCTACACGATTCCTGTGCAGATGCTCGCTTATGAAGTGGCCCTGCGTCGGGGGACGGATGTTGACCAGCCGCGCAACCTCGCCAAATCGGTGACTGTGGAGTAACCTGAGGGCGAAACAGCGCGAGGACGACTGACATGGCGGGATCGGGACCGACGATACTCATCCAAGGTGCTGGAGTGGCCGGGCTCGTGACTGCCGTGACCCTTGCCGAACGCGGGGCGCGGGTGACGCTCCATGAATCTGGGCCGCGCATCGGCAGCGGCGCGTCATGGTTTGCCGGTGGCATGCTCGCACCATGGTGCGAGGCCGAAGCGGCCCCGGAAGAGGTGACCCGTGACTCGCTCAACTCGCTCGCATGGTGGGCCAGCCACGTGCCGGATGTCATCCGTAACGGCAGCCTCGTGGTTGCCCCCCCGCGCGATCAGGTCGAGCTCAACCGTTTTGGAAGGCGTACAAGCCATTTCGAAACGCTGGGTTCAGAGGCGATCGCCGAACTTGAACCTGATCTGGCAGGTCGCTTCGACCGTGCGCTGTTCTTTGCTGAAGAGGGTCATGTCGACCCGCGCATTGCCCTGGGCCGTCTCAAGGAGCGCCTGCTGATCCTGGGGGGGCATATCAGGCTCGATACCTCTGTTGTCGACGGCCAGTTCGACTGGGTAGTCGATTGCACTGGCATACAGGCGCGGGAGAGCGAGCCCGATCTGCGTGGCGTGCGCGGCGAGATGATCCTCGTTCGATGCCCTGACGTTGTGCTCCATCGCCCCGTTCGAATGCTGCATCCACGCATCCCGATCTATATCGTGCCGCGCGAGCATGGCGTATTCATGGTGGGTGCCACCATGGTCGAGAGCGATGACGGACGTGAAATTACGGTCCGGGCCATGAGCGAGTTGCTGAACGCGCTCTATACCTTGCATCCAGCCTTTGCCGAGGCCGAGATCATAGAAGCCAATGCAGGGATCAGGCCGTCCTACCCCGACAACGTGCCTCGGGTGCATCGCGACGGACATCGCCTTTCGGTCAATGGCATGTATCGCCATGGTTTTCTGCTGTCCCCCGCAAGAGCGGCAGAAGTGGCCGATATCATCTTTACGCAAGCCGCCTGATCTACAGGGCCATGGTGGCGTTTCATAGCGGGCGTGAAAACCCGGTCTGTCAGAGCCGGGCGTTTCGCGCAGTCAGGAATGGGAGAGAACTGCCATGCAGATCATGGTGAATGACGAGACGAAGCTCATCGCGAGCCGCTTCCTCTCCGAAGCGCTGATCGAGCTCGGCTATGGCGAGACGAAAGTGGCAACAGCCGTAGACGGTGTGTTCGTGCCCCGCTCGGCACGCGGAGCGAAGGCATTAGAGGAAGGCGCGAGGCTCGAAATTCTCGCGCCGATGCAGGGGGGCTGACCCATGCGCGCCTATGGTATCGATCTTTCTTCGCCTCTGATGCTGGGCACTGCCCTTTATGACAGCCCGGCCATTCTGGCGGATTCAGTGCGGCGTGGTCGCCCCGGTGCGGTGACAGTCTCGCTGAGGCGGGAATCTGCGGGTCTTCAGGCGGGTCAGGCCTTCTGGGAGCTCGTGCGCGGTTTTGATGTGCCGGTACTGCCCAATACCGCTGGCTGTCATACGGTGCGGGAGGCCGTTACAACCGCGCAGATGGCACGCGAAGTGTTCGAAACCGACTGGATCAAACTGGAAGTCATCGGGCAGGGCGATCTGCTGCAACCGGACGTCTTTGCTCTCGTCGAGGCCGCACGCATCCTGAACGAAGAGGGCTTCAAGGTCTTTCCCTATATGACGGAGGACCTCGTGGTGGCGGAGCGTCTGCTGCGCGCCGGATGCGAGGTGCTCATGCCGTGGGGAGCCCCGATAGGGTCGGGCAGGGGGCTGAACAACCTGTTTGGACTGCGCGCCCTGCGTGCCCATTTTCCGGAAGTGCCTATGGTGATCGATGCCGGTATCGGGCGCCCCTCGCATGCCGTCACCGCCTTTGAGCTGGGCTTTGACGCCATCCTGATCAACACGGCCGTGGCAAAAGCAGGTGACCCAGCAGCCATGGCAGAGGCTTTTCGTCTCGCCTGTGATGTTGGGCAACTGGCGAAGACCGCAGACCCGATGGACGAGCGCGACATGGCTGTTCCCTCGACGCCCACTCTAGGCAAGGCAAGTTTCGCATCATGAATTCACGGCTTCCATCCCCGATCTATCCCGTCGTCGATCACCCACGCTGGATAGAACGTCTGGGTTCTGCAGGAGCCCGATTCATCCAGCTTCGCCTCAAGGACCTGTCCCCTGAAGTCCTGCGGGCGCAGGTGATCGAAGGACAGGAGGCGGCAGCGCGCCATAATGTGCGCCTCGTTCTCAACGATTACTGGCAGCTCGCCCTCGAGCTGGGCATCGATTACATCCACATCGGTCAGGAAGACCTCGATACGGCTGACCTCGAACAGATCCGGGCGGCACGCATCGCGTTCGGCATTTCGACCCATTCCCATGAAGAGCTCGAGCGGGCCCTGTCTGTACAGCCGGATTACGTGGCACTCGGCCCGATCTGGGAGACGAAGCTCAAGAAAATGATCTGGGAGCCTCAGGGTGTCGAAAAACTGACGGAATGGCGCCGCATCATCGGGCCGGAAATGCCGCTGGTTGCGATCGGCGGCATTACGAAGGAGCGTGCTCCATCCTGCCTTGCGGCAGGGGCTGACAGCGTCGCCGCGGTCTCCGATTTTATCGCATCCCCCGACCCGGAGCAGCAGGTTGAGGCCTGGCTGAAAGCATGTTCGGGCTGAAAATCAGTAATATTTCCATCAAATCGGGGAGTCGCCCTCGCGGAGTCGTGACGATTCGCGTATAGAATTTCCATCTTGCAAAAAAGAGGGGAGAACACGCGCGCATGATGGTGACGGGACTGGCTGCCATTATTCTGGCGCTGGCGCTTTTGATGGTACTCATCAGCGCGGTGCAGCCTTTGGCCCGTCGGCTTGAGGTATCGGAGACCGTTCTCCTCGCTCTTGCTGGCATCGGCATCGGTGCGGCGGCCGACCTACTGCTGCGCTCTTCCCTGACCGAGATTTTTGACGGCGCTGCCGAGACGCTGCTCTATTTCCCGATCAACAGCGAAGCCTTTCTGCTGATCTTCCTTCCCATTCTGGTTTTTCAGGGCGCGCTGGCAATCGATGTGCGACGTCTGGCGCATGAGACGGCAACCGTGCTTCTGCTGGCCGTTGTGGCCGTGCTCGTCTCGACCCTTACCATTGGCGGGGCGCTTTATCCGTTCGCCGGTCAGTCCATGGTGGTCTGTCTGCTCCTCGGTTCAATTGTCGCTACGACCGACCCGTCAGCAGTTGCCGGGATCTTTCGCGAGATTGGTGCGGCGTCACGTCTGACACGGCTCGTCGAAGGCGAGGCCTTGCTCAACGATGCTGCGGCTATCGCCATTTTCTCCATCCTTCTGGCTTCCGTCACCTCGCACCGCCATATCGAGTTGGGCGAGACGATCATTGACTTTCTGGCCTCCTTCGGTGGGGCGATCGTCGTCGGCGTGGCAATTGGACGGCTGACCCTGCTCATGATTGCAGGGCTGGGGGGGGCGGTGGCAGCCGAAATCACCCTGACGCTCGCCTTGCCCTACATCGTCTATATCATCTGCGACGAGTTCCTCGGCTTCTCAGGTGTGGTCGCTACTGCCGCCTCGGGCCTGACTCTTTCGGTCTATGGTCCCTCGACCTTTAGGCCGCAGGTCTGGCGCTTTCTCAACGAACTCTGGGTGCAGCTCGTCTTCTGGGCGGGGTCGCTCGTGTTCGTTCTGGCTTCGATGCTTGTGCCGCGCCTCCTGATCGGTATGACGCGTTGGGATTGTGTGCTGATTCTGATCGCTACAGTTGCAGGTCTTTTTGCCCGCGGTGCAGTAGTATTCGGTCTGCTGCCGATCCTGGCGGCGGCCAAATTGTCCCCCCCTGTGCCGGCGCCGTTCAAGACGACCATGGTCTGGGGCGGGCTTCGTGGCGCCATTACCCTTGCGCTCGCACTTGCCGTGACAGAGAACCAACGCGTATCGACCTCAACGGCTCATTTTATCGGTATTATCGCGACCGGCTTCGTGCTGATCACATTGCTCGTCAATGGCACGACGCTGCGCTACCTCGTGGTGTTTCTCAAGCTTGACCAGCTTCCCACCATCGACCAGGCCATGCGCCATCAGGTGCTGAGCAGTGGCCTGGCCCAAGTGGCGGAACGCACGCATACGCTCGCAGATGAGCTCGGCTTCGGCTCTGGAACGCAGCAGACCATTATCGGGCAGATCGAAAGACGGGCGCAGGAAGAGAGCGAGGCCAACACCTTTGACACCGCGCTCGGCGACAGGCAGCGCGTGACGCTTGCCCTGATTACCATCGCCAACCGCGAGCGATCGCTCCTGCTCGATCTGTTCCGTATTCGCGGTCTGTCACGCCGCGTCATGGAAACGCTGCTGCGATCCTCTGAAGCTATGGTCGACGGAGCAAGGCTAGAAGGGCGTTACGGCTATGTGCGCGCGCTGCGTCGGCGGCTGCGCCCGACACTGCGTTTCCGCGTAGCCCAGATGCTGCATCGTCGGTTCCATATCGACAAGCCGCTCATGTATTGCATGTCGGAACGCTTCGAGATGCTCGTTATCGCCCATCTCGTCTCGCTATCGCTCATGCGCTTCATGCATGAGCGTCTCGAGCCGACACTGGGCAACCGTATCGGTGAGATCGTCTCTGAAGTTCTGGGGCGTCAACGTCGCATGCTCGATGACGCCCTCGAGATGCTACGCCTGCATTATCAGGGTTATTCAGAGGCGCTCGAGAGCCGCATTCTGCATCAGATCGCCTTGCGGCTTGAGGAAGAGGAATACGACGAGCTTCTCTCCGATAACCTTGTCAGTGAAGAGCTGCATCGCGAATTGCTCAAAGATGTCGAGAAGCGTCAGGAGCGCCTCGAAAAGCCACTGCGTTTCAACATCAAGAGCGGTATCGAGCAGCGCCTGCGTTCTTTTCCCGCCTTTCGTGGCGTGCCCGATGGGGTCCTGCACGATCTGGCGATGAATATATCCCTGCGCTTTGCCTCGCCGGGTGAGATACTTCTCCGGCGCAACGGCAAGATCAGGATGGTCTATGCCGTGGTGGCCGGTCTGGCTGAGGTGCATATCGCCGAGCAGGACGTACAATTCGGGGCAGGGGATCTGATAGGGGCCGCGCCACTGATCAATCAGACCTATTCACGGGGCACGGTGCGGACGATGCAGTTCTGTCATCTTCTCGCCATACCGTCGAATCTGTTCATGCGTCTGGTCGAGGAATATCCGATCGTGCGCCGCACCATCGACGAACGGGCAGAAGCGCGTCTGGTGGAGGGGCACAAACTCTCTCTGGTGCTGGGAGGAAACAAGGAGCCCTTCATACCGGCACGCGAACTCATCAGGTCAGGCGAGAACGACATAAAGCCCGAGTAAGGGCCCCGTTATGATCAGGAATGCTGGGCCAATTGGGTTGGTCCAGTGGTCTTTCGTACGCTTAAAGACCTCCCGCGCATATCTGTGACGATCAGTCTGACGGTTTCATTTCCTTAGAACGGAGAAGGAAAGATCGCCGTCCAAAAGTGACGGTTCGGCCGGCTTAACTGGGACAGGGCCCATCCGACTGACGCAGCCTCAACGCGGGCACTAACAAAAGCGTCGGTTCCTGGCTCTGCATGGGAAACGCGCCCAATGGAGCGGCGAGATGCGCAGAGGGGACCAGCATCTAAGTCACGATACGCGTCAGTGATTTTATCTGACAGGCCGCAGCGGCGACAGTCGGGATTGTCCGGTTCATGGACGACAACGCATCCTTACGATCCTGGCTCGGAAGCTGCTCCGACCACCCCTTAAACGGCCATTCTAAAAGTTCGATAAGATATATTATGCCAACTGATATATTCGGATCAGGGATTGCGTAAAGGCAATCCCGTCACCGCGGCCCGGTTTTGGCCGTCGCGGTCAAGCCAGCGCGTAGCTGCCAAGCTCAGCGCCAGTCTGGCTGTCGACTTCCTTGAGGATCACGCCATAACCCCAAAGCGCACCGAGATGCTCAAGGGTCAGTCTTGCATCCGTAGGTTGTAAAAGCTTGCCTGGCCGCGTGCGATGCTCGAGGCGCAGTATACGATCACCGGTCAGATCGGCCCCGACAATCTCTATCTCTTCAGCGAGCAGACCCGGATCATAGGACGCCGCTACAGAGCGCCGGATTTCACGATAACCTGCATCATCGTGAATGGCGTCAACCAGCAGATACGGCTGAGACAGATCGTCTTCGAGACGGAACAGACGAAAATCGCGTATGACCTTGGGTGACAGAAATTGCTGCACGAAGCTCTCGTCGCGATATTCGGCCCATGCATGATGCAATGTGCCAATCGGGTCATGATTGCCTGCATGGTCGGGAAACCACAGACGGTCTTCTGCGGTAGGATCGGTGCAGACCCGCGCGATATCGGTCATCATGGCAAAGCCGAGCGCATAAGGATTGAAATTCGGCCCTCCCCCTTCATCAAAGCCGCGCTGCGTGATGACATTGCTCGTCGAGTGGATGACCTCAAGTATTGCTGAATCATCAATCAGCTTCTTGTCATGCAGGCGATGCATGATGAAGTTATGCACCCAAGTGGCGCAGCCCTCATTCATCAGCTTGGCCTGAGGCTGAGGATAGAAATACTGCGCGATCAGTCGAACGATACGAATAATCTCACGCTCCCAGTTTGCCAGTCGGGGTGCATTCTTTTCGAGAAAATAAAGGATGTTTTCTTCTGGAAGGCCGAGCGTCGCCAGTGGCTCACCTGACTCTGTCTTGCCGTTCGCCGGTTTCTGACCTTCCGGTAGTGTTCGCCACAGATCGTTGAACTGCTCATCTTCATAAGCCCGTCTTTCGCGCGCGCGCTCCTGCTCCTGACGCAGGTCGAGCCGTTTGCTGCCCGTATGGCGATCTACCCCCTGGTTCTGCAGGGCATGAGCGGCATCGAGAATGCGTTCAACGGCTTTGACACCATAGCGCTCTTCACAACGCGCCACATACCCACGAGCGAATTCGAGATAGTCCAGAATCTGCGTTGAGTCTGTCCATTCGCGAAACAGACGGTTGTTTTTGAAGAAATGATTATGTCCGAACGCCGCATGCGCAATGACGAGCGCCTGCATGGTGGCCGAATTTTCTTCCATCAGATAGCTGATGCAGGGGCTCGAGTTGATGACTACTTCATAGGCCAGCCCCATCAGGCCGCGCTTATAGGCGTTTTCATGCGAAACGAAGCGTTTTCCCGCCGACCAGTGTGGATAGCTGATTGGCATCCCGTGCGACGTATAGACATCGAGCATCTGTTCCGAGGTGATGATCTCTATGCGATTGGGATAGGTGTCGAGCTTGAGTTCCTCGCTCGCTATGCGATCGATCTCGCCATAGCAGTCACGCAGGATCGGGAAACTCCAGTCTGTGCCTGAATAAAGCATGGTCACTCCCCAGCCCGCTCGGTCGCGCGTCTGGCAAAAAGATCTCTGAAGACCGGGAAAATATCGCGTCGGTCCTGCACCTGACGCATGGCAAGCTGTGGCGCGCTGTCGGCGATTATCTTGTAGCCGCGCCACAGATCGGTTTCACTTCGCAGCAACGCGCCGCCCAGACTGACCTCGACATAGGCAAAATACTGTACGACAGGAAGTATAGCTTCCGTCATGAGATGCTTTACCTTGATCATATCCGACGAAATATTGTCGCCATCCGATATTTGGGCGGCGTAGATATTCCATTTGTCAGCAGGAAAGCGATCCCGCTGTACGTCATGCATGAGGTCGAGCGCAGTCGATACAACGGTGCCGCCCGTGCGTGGATCGGTAAAGAAGACATCCTCATCGACTTCTTCCGCCGTCTCGGCATGACGAATGAAGACGATTTCCAGCTTTTCATACCGCTTTTCGAGAAAGACATGCAGAAGCATGAAAAACTGCTTGCCCAGCTCCTTCATTTTCTCGGTCATGGAGCCTGAAACATCCATGATGCAGAAAATCACGGCTTGGGTGGTTGGCTTGGGCACCGGGGTAAAGCGGCGATATCGCAGATCGACCGGATCGACCCACGGGATCCGTGCCAGCCTCTGGCGCAGCAATGTTCTTTCGTCTCTCAGTTCCTGCAGGCGCAGAAACTGAGTGTCCGTAAGCGGACGTTGCTCTTCCAGCGCATCGATTTCGGCTTCTACCGCGATCAACTCCTGAGGTTTCGGGCGCTTGAGCCCGATGCGCCGCCCCATTGAGCGACGCATGGTACGCCCCAGATCGATCTGCGAAGGAGAGCCGTCACTCGTGAGCCCCGAGCGACTGGTCGCAAGCGACGTTATCGAAGCGACCTCGCGCTTGATCAGATCGGGCAGTTCGAGATCGTCAAAAAAGAGGTCAAGAAACTCCTCGCGTGAGAGAACAAAGCGATAGGAATCTTCGCCACCGCCCTGATCACCCGCGCCGCTTCCCTCACCCGCCCCTTCTCCCTCGCCACCCGGCGGGCGGCGCAGACGGTCACCCTTGACGAACTCCTTGTTGCCGGGCAGCACGAAATGGCGCGTTCCGGCATTGAAATGCCTGTGAAAACTGGGCTCGTGCAGCACGTCTGCCGGAATGGACACCGCGCTGTCCTGGCCGATTTCGCGAATACGCCCCTGCGCTGCGGCGTCACGCACCGCGGTCTGAATGGCTTGGCGCGCCCGTGTCAGGACGCGCTGCCGGTTTTCGGTGTTCTTGCCATGAGGGTTCGGGCGCCTGTCTATGATTTCCATGAAACGCTCCGTTATCGAGGTCAGGCGGACTGCTTGACGCGCATGTACCATTCGACCAGACGCCTCACCTGACGCTCGGTATAGCCACGCGCTGCCATACGGCTGACGAATTCGTCATGCTTGCGCTCGCTCGTGCTGTCTTTCTTGGAGCCGAAGCTTATGACGGGCAGCAGATCCTCGACCTGGCTGAACATGCGTTTCTCGATGACGTCGCGGATCTTCTCATAGCTCGTCCATGAAGGGTTGCGCCCGCCATTCGACGCGCGGGACCGCAGCGAGAACTTGACGACCTCGTTGCGGAAATCCTTCGGGTTGGCAATGCCCGCGGCTTTCTCGGTCTTGCTCAATTCGGCATTGAGCAGGTCGCGATTCATCAACTGACCTGTATCCGGATCCTTGAAATCCTGGTCTTCGATCCATGCATCGGCATAATCGAGATAACGATCAAAGAGGTTCTGACCGTAATCATTATAGCTTTCCAGATAGGCTTTCTGGATTTCGTTGCCCAGGAACTCGGCATAGCGCCGCGCCAGATCCGATTTGAGTGACGCCAGATAGGCGGCCTCGACCTCTGCGGGGAACTGCTCCCGACGCACAGCCTGTTCGAGCACGTACATCAGATGCACAGGGTCGGCTGAAATCTCGGATGGATCATGGTTGAACGTGGCAGAGAGCACCTTATAGGCAAAGCGCGTCGAGATGCCTTCCATCCCTTCATCGACGCCGGCGCTGTCCTTGTATTCCTGCATCGCCCGCGCCTTGGGGTCAGTCTCGCGAATGTTCTCGCCGTCATACACACGCATCTTGGCAAACTGCGTCGAGTTGGTGTGCGCCTTCAGGCGCGACAGAACAGCAAATTGCGCCAGCATTTCAAGCGTATGCGGTGCGCAGGGGGCGTCACCGAGCGCAGAAGACTGGATCAGCTTCTCATAGATCTTGGACTCTTCGGTCACGCGCAGGCAGTACGGCACCTTGATGACGCACACGCGGTCGAGGAACGCCTCATTGGTGCGATTATTGCGGAATGACTGCCATTCGGCTTCGTTCGAATGTGCCAGAATGACGCCAGTAAAGGGAATGGCCCCGATATTTTCTGTGCCGACATAATTTCCTTCCTGCGTGGCTGTCAGGAGAGGATGCAGCATCTTGATCGGCGCCTTGAACATCTCGACAAATTCGAGCAACCCCTGATTGGCCCGGTTCAGGCCGCCAGAGAAGCTATAGGCATCGGGATCGTTCTGGCTGAAATTCTCGAGCTGGCGGATATCGACCTTGCCAACCAGCGCTGACACGTCCTGATTATTGTCATCACCTGGCTCTGTCTTGGCAATCGCGACCTGCCGGAGCTTGGACGGGTTAAGCCGCACGACCGTGAATCGCGAGATATCGCCGTCAAAATCCTCAAGCCGTTTCAGGGCCCAGGGGCTCGCAATGCCGGTCAGAACACGACGGGGAATATTATATTGCTCCAGCAGCGACGCACCGAAGCGCTCTGGATCAAACAGGCCTAGCGGGCTTTCGAATACGGGGCTGATTTCTTTGCCCGCCTTGAGCACATAGATCGGTTCGCGTTCCATCAATGTCTTGAGACGTTCGCCGAGCGAGGACTTTCCTCCTCCGACGGGGCCGAGCAGATAGAGAATCTGTTTGCGCTCTTCCAGCCCCTGAGCCGCGTGGCGGAAGAAGCCGACGATCTGCTCGACAGCATCTTCCATGCCGTAGAAATCGGCAAAGGCCGGATAGGTACGCACAGTGCGATTCATGAAGATGCGGCTGAGGCGCGGATCGCGCGAGGAGTCCAGCATGACAGGCTCGCCAATGGCCTTGAGCATGCGCTCGGCAGCGCTCGCATAGCTGCCGGGGTCTTCGCGGCAGAGAGACAGATAGGAAGCCAGCGACATCTCTGTTTCCCGACGTTCCTCGCGGAAGGAAGAAGCCAGCGTAAAGACGTCCGAGAATGAACTCATGACTCGTATGCTCCGATGGAAGCCTGCCACTGGGCCGGGGGGCGAAACGGTCACACCCACCGAGAGACATGCAGGCGATAAGTCGGGAAGTCAGGCTATGGGAGACGACAATGGGTGCGGAGCCGCAGGATGCTCCGACATTCACTTGAATTGAACCGGTAATACCGGAATTTGAGGGATTTCATGCTTCTGAAAAAAGGACCGGACCGACCCGATAAGCTGACGCTATCGCGATGTAGAACCGCGCTTCAACAAAAAACTGGTTAATCGAAGAAATATTTAGAGGCTGATAACCATGCCATCATAGCCAGGCTCGATCCCCTCAGGCAGCCTGCTGCACAACGTCTGATAGTCCAGGCCAGGCCCCATATGGGTAAGGATCGTTCGTTCCGGCTTGAGACGAGCGCACCACTCGATCACCAGATCGACCCAGGCATGGGCAACATGCGGCTCGTATTGAAAGCAGCCGACAATCCATGTCTTGATGCCTGCAAGCGCATTCAGCGATTCCTCGCTCAGATATTCCACATCGGTAGAATAGGCGAAGTCGCCGCAGCGGATGCCTGCTGTCGGGATGCGATAATGCCTCTGCTCGAAAAGCTGGATGTCGAGATCGCAGATATCCAGCCGGTCTGCCAGAGAAATAAGATGCGGATCTGGCACTGGTCGAAAGAAGCCCGTTCCGCTCCAGGGTCGGAAAGCATAGCTGTAGCGTGCCTCGAGCTCCTGCATCACCGTCTCGGTGGCATAAAGCGGCAGTGGCGCATCAAGCATTCGGTTGATGGCGCGCAATTCATCAAGCCCGGCGACGTGATCGGCATGCTCATGGGTGTAAAGTACCGAATGAACGACACCGATCTTCGCGCGCAGCAACTGGGCGCGAAGGTCGGGCCCTGAATCGACCAGAAGCCGCTTGCCGCTGTCAGCCTCGATCACGATGGATGAGCGGGTGCGCTGGTTGCGCGGTTCGGCCGGGTCGCAGGCACCCCAGATCCCTGCCCCATCCGCGCCCCCTACCATAGGCACTCCACCAGACCCACCGCAGCCGAGGATCGTGACCTTCATGCGGCGCGCCTGAACAGCGTGTAGAAATTGGCTGTGGTAAGGTCGGTCAGCGCCTCAAGTTCCAGGCCCCGCTCCTGCGCCAGACGGGCTGCGGTGTAGGCAACATAGCCGGGTGTATTTGGCTTGCCGCGCTTCGGTACTGGCGCAAGAAACGGGCTGTCCGTCTCGACCAGAAAACGATCCTGAGGCATGGCGCGCGCGACTTCACGGATGGTCTCGCATTTGGGAAAGGTCAGCAGTCCCGAGAAGCTGATATACCCTCCCAGTTCGATGGCTGCCTGCGCCAGATCCATGCCAGAGGCGAAGCAATGCAGCAGGAAGGGAAACGCGCCCTTCCCATGCTCATCGCGCAGGATGGCCGCAACATCGTCATCAGCTTCCCGTGCATGGATGACGAGAGGCAGTCCGGTCTTGCGTGCCGCCGCGATATGCACGCGAAAGCTTTCTGCCTGCGCTGCACGTACCGGCAGCGCGCCATGCAGATAGTCGAGGCCAGATTCCCCGATGCCGATGACGCCTTCAGGCTCCGCCAACCGCTCGATTGTCGCGACCTCCGGCAGGGTCTCTTCATCGACATGATCGGGGTGCGTGCCAATAGCGCACCAGACACGCAGATCAGGCGTATCGAAGCGCGTCAGGTCGATCTGGGTCTGTGCCCGTGACAGCCGCGTGCCGATGGTGGTCATGCCCGATAGCCCGTGCTCTTTTGCCAGAGCAAGGGCCGCAGGCACGTCATCCAGACGGTCGAGATGGCAATGGGTGTCGATCAGACCCGTCATGCGGTGCTCCCTCACGCAGCGCTCTCAGGCTCGACATAACGCGGGAACAGGCCCTGAGGCGCCGGCAGGGTAATACCGGCTTCGAGGCTTTCGGTGAGGCTGGCGAAATCGCGCTTGTCCTGGGCTACGCCGAGCTGTGTCAGCAGCTTATCCATTGTGCCGGGCATGTAGGGCTGGAGCAGTATTGCGATGTGGCGCAGGGCCTCGTGCAGAACGCGCAGTACTGTTGCCATGCGCACCAGATCGGTCTTCTTCAACGCCCAAGGGGCCTGACGATCGATATAGGAGTTGCAGGCGCGAATGAGCTTCCACACCTCTTCCAAAGCATCCGTCAGGGCGAAACGGGCCAGCTGGCCGCGCATCAGGTCAGGCAGGAGCGAGGCACTGGCAAGCAGAGCCGTATCGTCTTCGCTGAGTTCGGCAAAGGCCGGAAGGCTGGCATCGCAATTGCGCGCAATAAGGCTGAGCGTACGCTGCGCCAGATTGCCAAGATCATTGGCAAGCTCGACATTCAGACGGTTGATCAGAGACCGTCGGCTCAGGTCGGAATCTCCGCCAAACGGGACTTCACGCAGCAGGAAGAAGCGCACCGGGTCCAGCCCGAAGCTCTGCACCAGATCACGGGGGTCGATCACATTGCCGACCGACTTGCTCATTTTCTCGCCTTCGATCGTCCACCATCCATTGGCATAGACCGATTGCGGCAGCTCGATTTCGGCTGCCATCAAAAAAGCGGGCCAGAAAACGGCGTGAAAGCGGATGATGTCCTTGCCGACGATATGGGCCGAGGCGGGCCAGTATTTCATACGCTCGGCGTTTTCATCGGGGTAACCCAGCGCCGAGAGATAATTGGTCAGCGCGTCGAACCACACATACATCACATGACCCGGATCATTCGGGACCGGGATACCCCATTTGAAGCTTGTGCGGCTGATGGAGAGATCCTTCAGCCCCTGCCTGACGAAGCTGACGATCTCGTTGCGACGACCGGACGGGCCAAGAAACTCGGGATGCTGCTCGTAAAGCGCCAGCAGACGATCTTCAAACGCTGACAGACGAAAGAAATAGGAAGGCTCACGCACCCATTCCACCGGTGCGCCGGTAGGCGCTGTCTTGCGGCCATCATCGTGGGTGGTCAGCTCGTCTTCGGAGTAGAAGCACTCGTCCCGAAGCGCATACCAGCCCTCATAGGCGTCGAGATAGATATGGCCATTGGCCGCGACTTTTTCCCACAGCGCCTGGGCTGCCTGCTGGTGGCGCGGCTCGGTCGTGCGGATGAAATCGTCGTAGGAGATATCCATGGCATCGGCCATGCTGCGAAAATCGGCTGCGATACCATCCGTAAAGCTCTGCGTGTCGACGCCCGCACTCTGTGCGGCCTGCTCGACTTTCTGGCCGTGTTCGTCCGTGCCTGTCAGGAAGAACACGTCCTTGCCATCCAGACGGTTGAAGCGCGCCAGAACATCGGCGGCGACAGAGGTGTAGGCATGGCCGATATGCGGTGCGCCATTCACGTAATAGATGGGTGTGGTGACATAATACCGTGAAGTCATGAGGCACTCGCTATGGCGGCTGCCTGTCTGACAGCCTGATTCTTGTCCAGATTGAACCGCTCGGTCTCGCGCTGAAGCGCCTGAAGAGACGAGAAAGCCTCCGCCGCCTTGCTGGCCTCGATCAGCTTTCCCTGCCCGGCCAGATCTCTGGCCCGGTTCGCAAGGCCTTCTCCTAGCAAAGAACAAAGCACGGCAAAACCATCATCGTGACGCAACAGGCTTGCCAGAGCGTCAGAGTCGGCATTCTCACCGGTTTCCAGCAACGCATCAGCCAGATGGCGTGCCGTTCTGTCCGTTCCCTGGTCGGTTGCCAACACACGCCCCGGTGCGCCCTGAGCCTGCCCGGCAAGCGTGTCGAGTTCGGCGCCATTCCTGCCATGATGCCTGAGCACCTGCCTCGTCTGCTCCAGTGAAAGCGTATCAAGCGCCAGAAGGCGGCAGCGGCTTCTGATTGTGGGCAGCAATGCCGAGGGGGTCGGGCAGGTCAGAAAAAAGACGGTCTGGTTGGGGGGCTCTTCCAGAAGTTTCAGCAGAGCATTTGCGGCGTTGCGATTGAGCGTTTCGGCAGCATCGACAATCACCACACGCCAGGCGCCATCTGCCGCCGTATGGTGGAGGAAATCCTGCACCGGGCGCACATCGTCTATGACGATCTCCTGACGCATGCGCTTGCGCTTTTCATCCATGCGCCGTGTGATCAGCAGCAGATTGGGATGGGTACCAGCGCTGATCTGGCGTCCTGCCCGACTTTGAAGATCGACACCGTTCAGAAGAAGCCGCGCACAGGCAAAGGCGAAACGCGTCTTGCCGATGCCTGCCTCTCCATGGATCATCCAGCCATGATGAAGCCTGCCTGATTCAAGAGCCTTTCTGAACAGGGCCAGCTCTTGATCATGACCAAAGAGCGGGAGGGCGGCGGGATGATCCGATGCCGTCATGACGGCAGATAGGGTGTAACGATCGAAAAAATATCGGCGGCAACGTCGTCAGCTGCGCGGCGCGCATCGATGCGTTTGACCCGCTGCGGCGCCTCGCGCGCCACCTTGTCGAAGCCCTCGGCGATACGCTCGTGAAAGGCCGTTTCTTCCTGCTCGTAGCGATCGAGCCTGCCTCCACGTGCCGCCACACGCGCGGCGCCGAGTGCGGGCGGTACGTCCAGCATCAGTGTCAGATCCGGCTCGCAATCCAGCAACCCGCGAAGCGATTGGATGAAATCGAGGCTCGCGGCATCGCCACGGGCCAGACCGTAGCCCTGATAGACGAGCGTCGAGTCATGGAACCGGTCGCAGATCACGATCTCGCCCCGAGCAAGCGCCGGCAGGATAAGGCTGTCGAGATGGTCAGCGCGCGCCGCCATATGCGCGAGAGCCTGTGCCCGTTGCGAGAGCGGCGCCTCGCTGAACAGGATCAGCTCGCGAAGCGCCTCGGCGCCAGGCGACCCGCCGGGCTCTCGGGTGAGATGCACCTTGTGGCCCATCCCGACGAGAGTCGCATGAAGCAGGCGGGTCTGGGTCGATTTCCCGGCCCCTTCACCGCCCTCGAAGGTAATGAATAACCCGCTCACGCCTTAGCTATGCGGCACGGGTTTGGGGCCATGACCAAGGCGGGCCAGAGCGCGTCCGACCAGACCAAGACGTGGCACGGCATTGGCGGCAACCAGGTCGAGACGGATATCGGGCATACCCTGATTCTGTAGCACGAGCGCGCCTATCGTCTGCCCCGCCATGACAGGCGCAATGGCAGGAGACGGATATTCGACGCTGATCCTGCTGCGTTGCTGCCAGCCATGCGGTAGGGTCAGCACGATGTCGCGCGTGCCGACCAGGGCAACCTCGGCGGCCTCACCCATATAGACCGGCATGTGATCGACCACCTGCCCGTGATGGAACAGGGTGACATTCTCGAAATTGGCGAAGGCCCAACCGAGCAGGCGCTCGCCTTCATGGGCGCGCTCATTCATCGAGCTTGTACCGTTTATGGTCATGATGATGCGTCGACCATCACGTTTGGAGCTGGCGCAGAGACCGAAACCACCGGCATCGGTATGACCGGTCTTGAGGCCATCAGCCAAGCCTTTGTCGACCAGAACGTTACGATTGCCCTGCTTGATATTGTTGTAGGTGAATTCGGTGGCCGAGAAGAGGTGATAGTATTCGGGGTAATCGCGGATAAGATGCATGGCAACGCGGCTGACATCACGTGCGCTCATATACTGCGATTCATCCGGCAGGCCGGTGCAGTTCATGAAATGCGTGTTCGTCATGCCGAGCTTGGCAGCGGTCTGGTTCATCAGATTGACGAACTGCTCTTCAGATCCGGCAATGCCTTCGGCAAGAACGATACAGGCATCGTTACCCGACTGGATGACCATACCCTCGATCAGGTCGGAGACGGTCACGCTCTGACCGAGCGGCACGAACATCTTCGAGCCCTGTGTCCGCCAGGCCTTTTCACTGACAGGCAGGGATTGTGTCAGGGTCAGATGCCCGGCGCGCAGCATGCCAAACGTCACATAGGCGGTCATCATCTTCGTCAGAGACGAAGGCGGCATATGCTCATCGGCTGCTTTTTCGAGCAGGGTCGCGCCGGTATCGAAATCGATGATGCAGGCCCAGCGGGCAACCGTGTCGAGCGGGCCAATCGGGGTCGTGGCAGGCGATGCGCTCGGCATGCTGGCCGTGTTCGCCGGTGCCGCCGCGGCAGCACTTGCCGCAGCCTTTCCGCGTCGCGGGCGCGCGAAAGCGAACTGAGTTGAAACGGCTAACCCAGCCGCACCTGAGAGCAGAAAACGTCTTGTCCGCACGTCAACACCTTATTTGGCCACGATATGCGCACCCGTGCCACCGCACTGGCGCGCCTGTGCTAATGCCCTATCCGCCTCAGCCACTGTTGTGAAGGGGCCGAGTGAAACGAGCCATGGCAATGTGCCCGCGCCGCCATCCTGCTGGGTGATCTCCGCCTCGCATTGCGCAGCAACGCGAGCAGCGGCGGCATGACCTGCAAAACTGCCGAGTTCGATGCGATAGAACTGTGCCTGAGCCACACCTTGCATGACGGTTTGGGGCATTTCGGGAAGTAGCAGCGTTCTCGCACTTGTCTGGGTATCGTCGGCTTTCATGCCGAGCGTATGCGTGCTGCCGTCATTGAGCGATTGCGCGACAATGGCCTCACGGGGGGCCGCTGCGATGTCAAGTTTTGGTGCATCGGGATTGGACTCGGCAATCTGCCGGCTGAGTGTTTCATCCTCAATGATCTCGACCGGGGTTGGCGCGTCACCCATGCCCAGAAGGGCGGCCACCCGCGGTGTGACCGCCAACATGCGCCCAGACGATACAGGGCCCCGGTCATTGAGCCGTATTTTCACGATGCGGCCATTGGCCAGATTGCGCACGCTCACGATCGATGGAAGTTGCAGTGTCTGATGCGCGCCCGTCATGGCCTGCGGCGACCATAGCTCGCCATCTGCCGTAACACCGCCCTTTGGTGCGGTCTGGACGACCGCCAGACCTGTTTCTGTCAGGCCGAAGCGTTCTGCAGGATAGAACCATGTTTCGCTGCCCTGCCAGGCCTGCCCGACCACATAGTGCGGGCTGGCTTGCTTTGCTGCTTCCTGATGATGACACCCGGCAAGCCCGACCCCTGATGCAATGAATGAAACGAACGCCTTAACCGATTTCATAACCGAGCAATCCCACACCGAGCGCATAAAAATCAGACGGATTATAGCGTCGAATCACATCGAAGTTACGATAAACCATAAAGGCTTCGGTGCCGGGTCCGTCAGGGCGCAACACAGCACCCGACACATCCTGACGCGAGAAGGTCGAGCCGTCTTCGCGTCGCACGCCGAGCGCCGACCATGCGGCGAGGCTTTGCTTGTTACCGCGCCCCAGTTGGGTCTGCGGCAGGTCCTGGGTCAGCTTGACCGGCTGCCCCCAAGGCTCATCGGCCTTCCAGCCGGAGCCATGCAGATAATTGGCGACCGAAGCGAAAACATCCTGCTCGCTCGACCAAATATTGCGCCTGCCGTCACCATCCGCATCAACCGCATAACGCAGATAGGCGCTGGGCATGAATTGCGGCTGTCCCATCGCCCCGGCATAGGACCCCAGCATTGCTTCAGGCGCGATATCGCCATGGTCCAGGATCTGCAGCGCCTTGAACAACTCTCCCCGAAAGAAACTGGCGCGCCGTCCATCATAAGCTAGGGTCGAGAGTGAATCGATTACTGAAAACGTGCCGATCTTGCGGCCGAAGCCAGACTCAAGTCCCCAGATACCCATGATTGTCCGCGGATCGACGCCATATTGTGCGCCAGCAGCATCAAGAAGTTTGCCATATTGCTGAAGGGCTGCCTGACCCTGGCTGATGCGCGTGCCACTGATGACACGCTCGCGATACTGCGCCCAGGTCAGGGTGAACTCCGGTTGATGCCTGTCGAGCTTGATGACTTTTGCATTAGGCTCTGTCGTGAGCGCAAAGGCGCGCGACAGCGTGCTGGCAGAAATGCCCTTGCTCAGGGCCTCTGCACGCAATGTACGCAGAAACGCGGCATAGCTGCCATGGGCCAACGGCTTCGCCGAACTACTGAGCGTGCGCGCAACACCGCTCCCACAAAGAGCAGGAGTGGCCGCAGCAGCAGCGGCCATTAACGAGCGTCGAGTCAGCACAATGTCATCCTTGCCTGTTCGGTCCTTATGCCGGACAAAGGCCCGGCTCAGCGACGAAGCGGGCGGCCTTCAGCGGCACCATGCATGATGAAGTGCAGGAATGGGTTGATCGTCAAGGGAATGTCCGGATTTGCCGCAATATATTCCGCGACGCTGAAAGAGCCGTTCGGGTTACGTCCCTCAAGATAACCATGGGTCATGAAATGCTCGACAGCATCGATCCCACAGGCACTGACGTCTGGATAGGTTTCCAGATACCACGCCGCGTCGAAATAGAGCGCCTCGGCGGGATAACCGCTCGCTGCGGACGGCGCGCTTTGCGGTGTGGCCTGCTCCTCAGGTGGCGGTACGTCGCTCGGCGTATGGACGTTTTCTTCGGGAGCGAGGGGGAGCACTTCGGCCTGCGAGCTGGGCTGCGTGGCAGTGGCCTGCTTCTTTCTCGCGGAGCTTGCTCGGGTTCGGACTGGTTTCGCCAAGAGTGAATTCCCTAGATACGATGAAAAGCCCTACGGCCCCCTGACCACTCAGGGGAGAAGTTCGCCGCAAAACCTATCGACGTTGACTAATTTGTGTAGCTCGATGCGCAATAGATGCCGCCAAGCCATGGTTACTACTTTAGGAACGCTATTCCTGGTCACTTCGCAACATGATTATGTAATGTTAAGAGCTATTCGGGACTGGTTCTCTGATAGGTTTCTACGTCTACCGAAGAAAATCGTCCAGTGACAAACTATACTCACGGTAGGAGATTAACGCATATTTCGTGATGCAATAACGGAAATCGGCGTCGGAAGTGCGTTATGTCACAAAATGGTTGCGTTTTCACATTTTCATGACTGCTCCTGTTCGAAGGATTTCTGTCCCATTGTGCATCTGTCTGTAATGTTACAGACACGTCTCTGCCCTGTGCTTTAATCGTTAATCCAACCAGAATACCGTGAGTCCATGAAAAAACCCGCCCCCCCTTCCACGGTCAGTCTACTCGCGGTGGCGCAAGAAGCAGGCGTCTCTCGCGCAACGGCTTCTCTCGTTCTGCGAAACAGCCCTCTTGTGGCCGAACCTACAAGGGAACGGGTCAAGGAGGCCATGGAGCGGCTCGGCTATATTTACAACCGTGGCGCAGCCAATCTGAGACAGAACCGCACAGGCACTATCGGCCTCGTGCTGTCGAACATTGCCAATCCGTTTTTCAGCGCACTGACAGCCGGGGTGGAGCAGGCCAACGATATGTCTGAATCGATCTGCCTGATTGCGAATACGGAGGAATCACCGGAGAAGCAGAGCCGGCAGATACGACGCCTGCGTGAGCACAATGTCGATGGGCTGATCATCTGCCCGGCCATAGGCAGCGATCACAGACTGCTGGATGAGCTTGCGCGGCTCGGCCTCCCTTACGTACAGGTGCTTCGTGAAATTGCCGATGGTCGTGGCGATGTCGTGACAGCCGATTATGCATCCGGCATTGAACAAGCCATGGCGCATCTAGTCGAAACCGGTCGCAGGCGTATCGTCTTTATCGGCTCGATGGAGATGCACTCGGCAGCTCTCGCGCGTCTCAATGGCTATGCGACGGCACTGGAGAGGCTTGGGCTGAAGCCCATGCCGGTAATCGCAGGGACGCGCGATAATCGCTATGACGAGGAAGCGCTCGATCGTCTCTTTTCTTCGGGCGACCCGCCTGATGCGGCGATCTGTTATAATGATATGATCGCCTTATCGCTTTTTCACTATCTCGGGCGTCGAGGCATGGTCGTCGGGAGCGATTTCGCCGTGATTGGCATGGACGACCTCCCTCAGGCCGCAGCCGCTTTCCCTTCCCTGACGACAATCGCCACCATGCCGCACAGGATCGGCACTGTCGCGGCGGGGCTATTGCAGTTGCGCCTGGCCCGTCCCGAGCGGGCATCGGAACGCCACGTCATCACACCCGAGCTGATATTGCGTGACAGCACGCGACGCTCTCCGGGCGCGGGAAGATAAGGGCATCACATAAGAGTGACATTCGTTTCACATAAAATGTGTGACTTTTGTTTCAAATGAGCGTTTTGTTGTCATTACAGTTTGTTTAGATCCTTTCGACAGCTCTCTTCGCTTCCTTGCTCCGTCAAGCCGCTTCCTTCATCGGCGTGTTCGTGCAGATAGCTTTTAGATCGATCTAATTACTCAAGCAGAACCTGAGTTCCTCGGGTTCAAGGCGGTTTGTGATGATGGTTGATACGGTTCTCACGGCGGTCCGGCGCTTGGCCCGTCGTTCACTCGACGTCCTGCAGCAACGCGTCCCTGCTCTTCCTGTATCGGAGATGCACTCATGATCTCACTCGTCATGAATGAGGAGCAGAACGCTCCGCGTAGCCCGAAATCCTCTGTTGCAAATGCCCCTTCCAGAGAAGCCGCCGACGCCGCATCACGCCCCGAAATGCCGGTCTCCGAGCTGCGTCGTGCCGCCTGGACCTGCTCCATTGGCAGCGCGATGGAGTATTACGATTTTGCGCTCTACAGCCTCGCCTCCGCGCTTGTTTTCGGCCCGCTCTTCTTTCCGAGCAATATACCGGGCCTTGGCCTTGTCGCGAGCTTTGCAACCTATTTCATAGGCTTTGCCGTGCGACCGGTCGGCGGCATCTTTTTCGGTCGCATGGGGGATCGCTACGGTCGAAAGAGAGTTCTTCTGCTGACAGTCACCCTGATGGGGCTTGCCAGCGCGCTGATCGGGCTCATTCCTTCCTATGCCAGCATCGGTATCGCCGCACCGCTGCTTCTGGTCTTCCTGCGTATGGCTCAGGGTTTTGGCGCTGGCGCCGAACAGGCTGGTGCTGCTGTGATGATGACCGAATCAGCACCCAGAAAGCGCCGCGGTTATTATGCCGCCCTGCCCTTTCTGGGCATCCAGATCGGTACGGTCGCCGCAGGGCTGATCTACTATTCGATGCTGACCGGTGTGCCTGACATCACCCAGACCATGCTGTGGCGCGTGCCTTTCATTGGAAGCGCCCTGCTGCTGGTCATTGCGCTTTACATGCGCCTCCGCCTGAAAGAGTCGCCGACATTTGCGAAGATCCAGGACGATGAGCGTCATGAAGAGGTGATGTCCATTCGTGAGACGCTGACAACTTCCTGGCGGCCGATCCTCGCTGGGCTTGGGCTGCGCATGGCAGAAAATGGGGGCTCGTCCATCTATCAGGTTCTGGCCATCAGCTATCTGGTTCACACCGTGGGCATGAGCAGCCAGTGGGGCACACTCGTGCTGATCGGGGCTGCTGTTGTGGGTGGGGTTACCATCCCGGTTGCCGGCTTGTTGAGCGATCGCTTCGGGCGTGTCCGCGTCTATCGCGGTTTCGCCATTCTGCAGGCTGTGAGCGCGCTGCCGGTCTGGTACGTGTTCAGCCAGGGAAATCCCCTGGCATCCTCCATCGCCCTTTCCTTCGCCCTGGGCGTTGCGACATGGGGAATGTTCGGCACCCAGGGCGCCCTCCTGCCGGAGATGTTCGGCTTGCGCCATCGTTACACGGCTGTGTCGTTCACCCGTGAATTCTCTTCTGTCATCGCAGGGGGCGTTTCTCCCATGGTCGGCCAGTTCCTGATCGCGATGTTTGCCCGTTTCCATATCGGTGGAGTGAGCAGCGGCAAATATGCCTGGATTCCGCTGGCAACCTACGTGGTGTTTCTCGCCTGCCTCGCCATCGCAGCGACCTTCGCCATTCCCGAAACGAAGGGACGCGATCTCATGGCCCAGGAAGATGCGCTTTGAGTCCTGCCTCCCTCGTCAGCCCTGACATGGCGTTGTCAGGGCATAGTTTTCTCCTTCGTGTAAAAGGCGTTGCCGTCATGAGCTATCTCGATTGCCCCAATTCGACAGGTGACGCCTCTGCTGGCTTCTCTTCCCTCGCCGACCGCCTTCTGGCCGTGCGTCGGGGCGCCGCGCCTCTCGCAGCGCTGGAGGCAGGGCTTGTTCCGCAACATGAGGATGCCGCATATGGCGTGCAGAACGAGATGGTTCATGCCCTGCGACCCATGCTTGGGGAAGTAACGGGCTGGAAAGTCGGGGCACCCTCCCATGAGGGGCTTCCCTTCGCCGCACCGCTGCATGACGCGACATTGTTCTGGGGTGATACCCGGCTGCCTGAGAACAGCCTGCGTCATTATGGCGTCGAAGCAGAAATTGCTTACCATTTCGCTCGTGACCTTCTGCCACGTGAGCGTGCCTGGTCGCTCGATGAGGTGCTCGACGCTGTGGGTTCGGTCCATACCGCCATCGAGATTATCGACACACGGTTCGAACGGCCCAATTCACAGCCGCGTCTGGCGCATCTTGCCGATCAGGGTAGCCATGGCGCGCTGGTTGTCGGCGAAGGGCAAACGGCCTGGCGTCGCCTGAGCCCCGTCTCGGAGACTGTTCATCTCGCCCTGAGTGACGGCCGCGTGATTGAGCATATCGGAGGTAATTCCGCAGGGGACCCGAGACGTCTGCTCGTCTGGCTGGCCAATCATGCGAGTGCGCGCGGCCTGCCGTTGAAGGCAGGCACCATCGTTACGACCGGGTCGATGACCGATACTATTTTTGTGCCGCCCGGCACCACGGCCACAGCGCAGATTGCCTCTCTCGCCCCTGTCACTGTCATTCTGCCCTGAAACCTGCCTGACCAGTAAAAGGACCATGTCATGAAGCCTCATCTTCTCCTGATCGAACCCATGATGCCCGAAATCGAGGCTGCGCTGGATGCGGCTTATACCGTGCACCGCTGGCAAAAAGACACGCTACCGAGTGATGTGCCGATACGCGCCATCGCGACTGGCGGCGGCACCGGCGTGCCACGCGCGATAATGGATGCCCTGCCTGCGCTGGAGGTGATTGCCATCAATGGTATCGGAACCGATGCCGTTGATCTTGTCGAAGCTGCAAGGCGCGGTATCGCCGTCACCGTGACGCGTGACGTGCTGACCGACGATGTAGCCGATCTTGCCATGGCGCTCATGCTCGCCTCCCTGCGTGACCTGCTGCCAGGAGACCGCCTGGTGCGTGACGGCTTGTGGGGCAAGCAAGGGCTTCCTCTTGCACGCAAGGTCTCGGGGTCAAGACTTGGTATCGTGGGCATGGGTCAGGTCGGTCAGGCAATTGCGCGTCGTGCTCAGGCATTTTCCATGCAGGTATCCTATTTCAGCCGACGCAATCTGGACCTGCCCTTCACCCCGTTCGTGAACAACCTCGTGGCACTGGCGGCACAGAGCGATGTCCTTGTGGTGGCAGCCTCGGGCGGCCCGCAATCGCGCAATCTGGTCAATCGCGAGGTGATCGAGGCGCTGGGGCCGAACGGTCTCCTGGTCAATGTGGCCCGTGGCACCGTGGTCGATGAGCAGGCGCTTGTCGCAGCGCTGCAGGAAGGGCGGCTTGGCCGCGCAGCACTCGATGTTTTCGTCGATGAGCCTAACGTGCCCGACGCGCTCAAGACGATGGGCAATGTCGTCTTACAGCCCCATCGCGCTTCGGCCACACTTGAGACGCGCCAGGCCATGGGCAGGCTCGTGGTTGATAACCTCGCGGCACATTTCGCAGGCCGTCCGCTGCTCACACCCGTAGCGCTCTAGCTTATTATGGGGAATTGACCCCGGTGTTCTGGCCATTCGGCCAGACGCCCTGACGCAAGAATTGCATTTCAGGGTTTTCAGACAATGCCAAACAGGCTTTCCACCCGGGCCCTGACCATTTTGGGCGCCCTATGCGCCTTCGCGCCTGCAGCACGGGCTCAGTATCGAGGTCCGATTTCAGAGACGGCGCCGCTTTTCGCGCTCGATACCCCAACTTCCTATGCCAATACGCCTTTCACGCCGCCGGTGGAGAGCATGATCCCCGCCTGGGATCGTCTGGTAAAGAAGCTCAATCGCAAGGGCGTCGGCATCGTTGTCGACTATACCAGCGAAAGCGCCATGGTGCTGAACGCCGGTCATGCGGGCGACGCGGGCTATGCCCATCAGATCGGCGTGGAACTCGATCTTGACTGGTCCAGACTAATTGGCTGGCGCGGCTTCATCACCCACGCCGTGATCGTCAATCGTGCCGGGCATAATCTCGCGGCCGATCTGGGTGAACGCTCCCTGAACGGATTTCAGGAGATCTACGGCGGTGGGGGCAATGTCGGCGTGCATCTGGTTTATGTCTACGGCACGCAGGATCTGTTCAGGAACCGTGTGCAGATCGCACTTGGCAAAATGCCGGTGAACATCGATTTCGCCAATTCGCCACTGTTCTGCACCTTCATGAACAAGTCGAATTGCGGCATTCCGAAATCGCTCACACGTACGGCGGCAGGCTATGGCACCTATCCCGGTTCCACCTGGGGGACGAGACTGCGCTACTGGCCGCTCCACGGCGTTTATGTCCAGACCGGGCTTTATGGCGTCAATCCCTATCTCAACACCAACCAATACGATCGCACCGGCTTTCGCATGGGTACGGAACTCTATACCGGCGTGTATATTCCGACAGAAATCGGGCTTATCCCCTCATTCGGCAGACATAATCTCGTCGGGCACTACAAATTCGGTGTCGCCTATGACTCGTCGAATTACCGTGACCTTTATCGGGACGTGAACGGTAACCCGGCAGCAGCGACAGGCCTGCCCTATGGCTGGACCAACGGCAAGACGCAGATCTGGCTTCAGGGTGACCAGATGCTCGTGCGCAATGGGTCAGGGCCGTTGCAAGGGCTCTATGCCCTGGCCGGGATGACGAAAAGCCAGGGTGAAAACAGCCCTTATGACTGGCAGGTCTATGCTGGCATCGTGGATCGTGGACTGATCAAGGCGCGACCGAAGGATACATTCGGCGTCGAATGGTCTGAGACCTTTGCCAGCCGTGACCTCGTCGCCTCGCAATGGATACGTTATCGAAAAAACCTTTCCCTGCCTGGCAGCGCCACCTATCCGCAAAGCCATCTCATGACTTTCGAAGTGACCTATAATTTTCACGCCTTTCGCGGCATCTCCATTCAGCCGGATTATCAGCATATCTGGCGTACCAATCTCCAGGCCAACAAGCCGCAGGTCGATGCCATCGGCCTCAAGATTCATGCGGTGCTTTGACAGACGTGAAGTGACAGAACCATCGATCAACGCCACCATCGGGGCATGACCGACAATCTGATATTTCGCCTCAAGTTCAGGCAGTTGCTGCTGCTGCGCCAGATCGACCTGGAACCCGCCCTCAACAGGGCGGCGCGGTCGCTCAATCTCTCGCAGCCGACTGCATCGAAACTGCTGCAGGATATGGAAACCGATCTTGATGTGCAGCTTTTCGAACGCCACGCCCATGGCCTGACCCCTACGCGTGCCGGGGCTGTCGCCATTCGCCACGCAAGACAGATACTGGCCGATCTCGGCCGCTTGCGACACGACCTCAAGGCTGTTCAGCATGGGTTGTCGGGAACGGTCTCGATCGGTGCGATCAGCGCCCCCCTGCATGAGATCATTTTGCCCATACTCGCCGACCTAGCAGAGGCTCAGCCAGATATAAGCGTAACGCTGCACGTCAATACCAGCCATGATCTGATGGAGATGATGCAGGCAGGGCGCATCGATCTGGCAGTCTGCAGACCAGTTGACAATCTTTCGGCGGGATTGCTGACGGTCGAGGAACTCGCCCCCGAGCGTCTTGTCGTCGTTGCTGGTGCAAGAAATCCGATCCTGCAGAATCCACCAACAAGTCTTGCGGAACTCGTTGATGCACGCTGGATCGTCCATACTGCGCCAAGTCCGATGCGTCAGGCGATCGAATCAGCATTCACGATGGCGCGATTGCCTCTGCCACTCTTTCCGGTCGAATTGACGTCGATCTATGCAACGATCGACCTTCTTCAGCAGTCGACGCTTCTGGCAGTATTGCCGAGAGCAGTCTTCAATCTGTTCGAACAGACAGAAATATTGCGGGAATTGCCGGTCGTCATGCCGGATCTTCTTTCGCCCTACTCTCTGGTTCGTCTCCGTGATCGGCCTTTTACGCCTGCAATGGCCTATCTCTACGACGAGATAAAATGTCGGGCTATCGGATTATCCGATAGCGTCATCAAGTAAGTCTCGTCGACTTTACTCCCAGGCTCGTCCTTCCTCGATGCATTGATGATGTAACGATAAGGGGGAAGAGAAATCATGCGTGTTCTCATCCTTGGCGCAGCAGGCATGCTGGGCCGAAAGCTTACAGAGAGTTTTGTAGATAAGCCGAACGGTTTATTCCCCGGACCTTCACAGCTTATTCTTGCCGATCTTGTGGCGCCCCCTATGCCGCAGGGTTTCCGGGGTGTCGTCGATTGCGTGGCTGCCGACCTTACCGTTCCAGGCACTGCTGAAACGCTGCTGGCCGAGCGGCCCGATGTCATTTTCCACCTTGCCGCTATCGTATCGGGTGCCGCCGAGGGGGACATGCAGCTCGGTTATCGGGTCAACCTCGATGCCACGCGCACGCTTTTTGAAGCGATACGCGTTCTTCATGAGAGCGAGGGCTACAAGCCGCGTCTGGTCTTTGCCTCATCCATTGGCGTGTTCGGACGTCCTTTGCCTGATCTGATCAGCGACAGCCAGATACCGACACCCGAGAGCAGCTATGGCGTGCAGAAGGCAATGGTCGAGCTGCTGCTCAGTGATTACGCGCGTCGCGGCATTTTCGATGGTGTGGCGCCGCGCATGCCCACGATCTGTGTGCGACCTGGCACGTCCAATGCCGCAGTCTCGGGCTTTTTCTCGAGCATCATCAGAGAACCGCTGATTGGCCAAGAAGCCGTGTTGCCCGTCCCAAGAGAGACGCGCCACTGGCTGGCCAGCCCGCGTGCGGCGGTAAAAGCCCTCAGGCATGCCTCAGAGATCGATTACGAGACCATCCGCCATCGTCCTGTCTTTACGCTTCCCGCCCTGAGCGTGACGATAGAAGAGCAGATCGACGCCCTGCGCCATGTGGCAGGCAACCAGGCTGTTTCTCTTATACGGGACGAGCCAGACCCCTTCATTCAGCATTTCGTCTCAAGCTGGCCCAAGGCGTTCGACACACATTGGGCATTGAGCCTCGGCTTCACCGCTGATGAGACGTTCGAGGACATCATAAGAGCCCATATCGACGACGATCTGGGCGGCAAGCTTCATGATGCGCCGCTGGCACCCACGACTTCCAGCCGGCTCTGGACGGCACCGGCAGCTCCAGAATGCCCCCCCTGTCATGACGATGTTTTCCCCCATGTGAGGCCCTGGACAGCCAGGAACTGGCCGATCGCAGCGGCCATGATCCAGTATCCGGCGATCCTGCCCGATGGCAGCTCCGTCCAGGATCAGAAGGCCGAAGGCTGGGCTGCCACGCTTGCCGAAGTACGGCGCGCCGGGTTCACCGAACTCGATCCGACCGATTGCTGGCTGCGTGTGGCCGATCTCTCTGCCTCAAGACGGCTCGAATTTCTGTCGGTCTGCGCCGAGCTGGGGCTGAGTATCCCGGCTATTTCGACGTCACGCCGCTCGGTGATCGACCCTGATCCGGAGAAGGCAGACGCATCACTCGCCTATATCCATCGCGTGATCGATACCGCAGCGGAAATCGGCGCTCGCGAAATTGCCGTCGGTTTTGCGGCAGCACTGAGTGAGGCGCAGAGAAAAGCCCTCTGGTTCTGGACGGCGCCCGGCCATTGCGACCCGGCAGACCCGCAGGTCTGGAAAAAGGCGGTCTCGCGCATACGCGAGCTTGCCGATCATGCCCAAAGCGTCGGGGTGGTGCTGTCACTCGAAATGTATGAAGACACTTATCTCGGCTCTGCCGACTCAGCAGTACGCTTCATACATGACGTCGATCACCCGGCCTGTGGCATCAATGCCGATATCGGCAATCTGGTGCGGCTGCACCGCCCGATGGAGCACTGGCGTGACATGATGGTCAAGCTCGCCCCCTATCTGCGCTACTGGCACGTAAAGAACTATCTGCGCACCGAGGATGCCACGACCGGCATGATCGTGACTGCACCAGCCCCCATGGAACAGGGGGTGATCAGTTACCGCGCAGCCATCGCGATGGCGCTCGAACATGGTTATGCGAGCCCGTTTCTGGTCGAGCACTACGGTGGCGATGGTCTGAGTGTTGCTGCGCTCAACCGGGACTATATCCGCAGGATCCTGCCGCTATGACTTATCAACCCTATCACGAACCGCCCGCCTTAATGCGTTTCGACCAGAAGCTGAACCGTATGAAAGCGGGTACGGACGGCCCGGCGGATTTCATCATCGCCGATGCCAAAGATGCCGATATGGCGGGCGGCCTTTCGGCGCTTGGCACCAATCCGGTTACCCAGTGCCCGGCAACACTGCCCGAATTCGACGCGGCGATTGGCGAAATCGTGCGGCAGGACCTGGTGGACATCGTGCTGGCGTCGGTGTCGACGCTGGGGCGCCTCAACAAACAGGGCGTATTCGAAAGGAGCACGATCCGGCAGGCCGTCAGGCTAAATGACACGACAGATCTGTGGCGCATTCGCGGTGGTGATTATGGCAGGCAGCCTTCCATTCCTTTCAGGACGGCTCGCCTCGATCTGCTTCCGGTGAAATTCGGTCTTTATTCCATGACATTCAGCGGCGATGCGCGCGAGGATGCCGACGCCCTTTTCCGCTATCGTGATTTCAGGGCCGAGGCCCAGGCGGCGGGCATTTCCCATTTCCTGGAAGTGTTCAACCCGACGCATCCGCTGCTCGACAAGATCGATTACGGCAGCTTTCTCAATGATATGGTCAGCCGTGCCCTGGCGGGTATGCATGAGAGCGAGCGCCCGGTTTTCCTCAAGCTGGCATTCAATGGGGCTTATGCGCTCGAGGCGTTCTGCCGCTACGACCCGTCACTTGTGGTCGGCATCATGGGCGGAGGCAGCGGTACGACCCGCGACTGTCTCGAACTTCTGCATCAGGCACAGCTATGCGGTGCCCGTGCAGCGCTTTTCGGGCGCAAGATCCTCGATGCGGAACATCCACCTGCGATGGTGGCCATGATGCGTGCGGTGGTCGAGCGACGCCTCACCCCGTCAGAAGCCGTTGGCGTCTATCACGAAGAGCTCCTGTCACGCGGCATGACGCCAAGGCGCCTGCTTGAAGCCGATCTTCAGATCACGGACTCCCTGCTGCAATAGGCTCATGCGGGCCAATAAACGGAACATGAAAATATGGTCGATATCTGCGGTAATGAAGACGATTTCGCCACGCATGGTCTTCGCGCCTATAATCACGTCTTTCAGGACATCGTGCGCCCCGTACGAAGTGGTGCCCTGCGCGCGCAGCCTGGCCCCGAAGGCAAGGTGACGGTTCTCGTCGGGGGCGGATCGGGCCATTATCCGACGTTCTGTGGCTTTGTCGGGCCGGGCTTTGCCGATGCGGTGGTGATGGGAGGCATCTTTGCCTCTCCCTCCATTCAGGCCGTAGCCAATATCGGGCGTCTGGCGCATCGTGGGGGCGGCATTGTCATGGGGTTTGGCAATTACGCAGGCGACAATCTCAACTTCGGCATCGCTGCCGAACGCCTGCGTGCCGAAGGCATCGACACGCGTATTGTAGTGACGACCGATGATGTAGCGAGCGCTCCTGCTGAAACGCCCGAACGCAGGCGCGGCGTGGCGGGTGATATCATCGTCTTCAAGATCATGGGCGCATCAGCGGATGCCGGATATGATATCGACGCCGTTGAGGCGGTCTCTCGCAAGGCCAATGCCCAGACGCGCTCCTTCGGCATTGCCTTTGATGGCTGTGCCCTGCCCGGTGTGCCCGAAAAAATCTTCACCATACCCGAGGGCCGGATGGCACTCGGTCTGGGCATCCATGGCGAACCCGGAATTGAAGAGCGCATCCTGGCTGCGCCAGAAGAAATCGCAGCGGAACTCTATGCGCGGGTCATGGCGGAAAAACCGCCAGAGGCCAGACGGCTTGCCGTGCTGCTCAATGGCGCAGGCGCGACGACAACCGAAGAGCTTTTCGTGTTGTGGAATGAGCTCGAAGCCTTGTTCGAGCGTGATGGCCTGACCCTCATCGCACCGCTGCTTGGTTCCTATGCGACGAGCCTCGATATGTATGGCTGTTCGCTGACCATCACCTGGCTTGATGACGAACTCGAGCGTTTCTGGCGTGCCCCTGTCACCTCACCTGCCCTGTGTCGTCATGAAGTGACGGGAGACTGGGTTGCAGCCTCCCGACAGGCCATTGCCGAATTGCCTGTGCACTATGAGGCCGCATCAAGCACAGCAGGGAAAAGCGCCGGTGCCTGCGTTGCCAGAGCCATGGCGTGCCTTGCGAAAACGATGCAGGATGAAGAGGCCATGCTCGGGCGCATCGACGCCATTGCGGGTGACGGTGATCATGGGCAGGGCATGGCGCGTGGTGCGCGGGCTGCCTCTCGGGCAGCTAAGGCGGCATCCGAAGCAGGTGCCGGTGCCCGAACGGTGATGGAAGCTGCCGCCGATGCCTGGGGAGACCGGGCGGGCGGCACGTCAGGTGCTCTTTGGGGAGAGGCCTTGTTCGCCTTTTCGACCGTTCTGGATGACAGCAGCGCTTTCGACAGGTCGCGGCTGGTCCAGGGAGTTATCAGAGGCGGCCAGCGAATCATGGCGATCGGCAAGGCCGAGATTGGCGACAAAACCATGGTCGATGCGCTCGCCCCCTTTATTGCAACACTTGAGGAGCAGAGTCTCGCCGGGCATGGACTGGCGCAAAGCTGGTCCCGTGCCGTGGACGAGGCCCATCGTGGCGCAGAAGCAACGAAGAATTTTGCGGCCAGAAAGGGACGCGCCAAGACGCATGGCGATCACAGCAAGGGATATCCCGATCCAGGGGCGCTGTCTTTCGCCCTGGCGATGCAGGTGCTCACTCCTCTGGTCCAGGAACTCAGCTGAGGCGCACCCAGCCGAACAGGCAGCCGTAAAGCGACCTCGCCACGAGTTCAGGTCTCGGGTTGGGCGATGACCGTTATCATCGCTCGGGAGTTGCGCCAGCAGGACGCCTGTCACCGTGCCCCTTCACGGCGGCCATGCCCGGTCGTCGAAGAGGATGGATGGCAGACGCGCCTGAATATGACAGGTCAGGAATTCCACATGCTTCTGAAAGACAAGGTTTTCGCGATCACTGGCGGTGCGGCGGGTATCGGCCGTGCCGCAGCGCTTGAAGCAGCCCGTCAGGGCGCCGATGTCGCCATCACCGATATTGTGCCGGAAGAAAGCGTCCAGCCCATTCTTGACGCCATACGGGCCGAAGGGCGGCGAGCCCTCTATCTTCAGGGCGATGTTTCCGCGCACGAGACCGCGACGCGTTTCATCACCGCGATAATCGAGGAGCTCGGTGGGCTCGATATCTTCGTGAGCAATGCGGGTATCTGCCCGTTTCATGCCTTTCTCGACCTACCACCCGAGACGCTCATAAAGACCGTCGGGGTCAATCTGCTCGGCGCGTATTTCATGGTGCAGGCTGCGGCCAACCAGATGGTCAGTCAGGGCCGCGGCGGCGCAATCATCGCCGTATCCTCGATTTCGGCTCTGGTCGGCGGCGCGTACCAGACGCATTACACCCCGACCAAGGCTGGCATTCACTCCCTCATGCAGTCCAGTGCCGTTGCTCTCGGAAAATTCGGCATAAGATGCAATTCGGTTCTGCCCGGCACGATACGCACCGCGATCAATAAAGAGGATCTGTCAGACAAGACGAAGGAAGAGGCCATGATCGGTCGCATTCCCCTCGGTCGATTGGGTGCGCCGGAAGATCTGGCAGGCCCAATCGTGTTTCTGGGCTCTTCCATGGCAAGCTATGTCACGGGGGCGTCGCTGCTGGTCGATGGCGGCTGCTTCGTCAACCTGCAATAGACGAGCCTTAGTACGCTGACCGCCCACCCTCAGAGGCACGGTCGGGAGATGAGAACCGGGTTGCGAGTCGGTTGCATCGGGTTGGCGTTTTTCCGTCGGGCGTGGCACATGAAGCGCCATGTCCCACGGTGCCCCCTTTCGCAGCAGTTCGCTCTATCATCTTCTATCGGTTGCGGGAGCGGCGTGGTGGTCGAAAGGGCTTGCGGTCATTTTGGGCACGTTCATTCTTGAAGATGCCACCACCATGATTGCGGCCATGGCGGTCGATGAGGGGCGCATCACCGTAACCCTCGCTTTGATTTCGCTTTATATCGGCGTCGCGGTGGGCGATCTCGGCCTCTACGGTCTCGGCGCGATAGGTGCGAAATGGCCGCCAGCACGGCGCTGGCTGACATTGCCTCGTCATGACAAGGGACGGAGCTGGTTTCACCGCAATGTAGTCCGTACGGTGGTGATCAGCCGCTTCATTCCCGGTGCGCGTCTGCCGCTCTATACGGCCTGCGGATTCTTTCGGGCGCCATTCGGCTCTTTTGCAGCGAGCGCGGTTGTCGCTACACTGATCTGGACGTCGCTCCTTTTCAGCGTTTCCCTGCATGTCGGGGGGTGGCTGTCAGCCCATATGGCCAGCTGGCGCTGGTTCGGCATAGCGGGCTTCATCCTGACCATTCTTTTTGTCGGACGCCTCATTGCACGTTTCCAGACCTTCAGTGACTGATCGATCAATGCTCCAGAATTTGCCTGATTTGTCCTCGCAGACCGGGACTCCCGACGAGGATGGCAAGGCACCTCATCCGCTTTCCCTGTTCGAGTTCTGGCCGGGGTCGATCTTCTACACGCCCATCGTGCTCTACTGGATCGCACTCGGGCTGCGCTATGGCGATTTCAGTGTCCCCAGTGCGGCCAATCCCAGCATCGAGACCGGCGGTCTCTGCGGCGAGAGCAAGAGCGGTATTCTCGATCTTGCCGGTCCCGTCGCCAATAGATGGATAGCGCCTTATGTGACGCAGATGTTGCGTAAGGGACTGCGAGAGGAAGACGCCAAGGCGATCACCGTCGCATTGAGCAAAAAGGGCATTGCCTTCCCCGTGGTGGTCAAGCCCGATATCGGCTGCAATGGCACGGGCGTAAAGCTGGTACAGCGTCCGTCGGACCTGCTGCCGGTGCTGAGGCAATTCCCGTCAGGTGTGCGCATTCTCGCCCAGGCGCTGGCCACGGGACCAGTCGAGGCGGGGCTGTTCTATATTCGTGAGCCGGGAGCGACTTCAGGGCGCATTACCTCGATCACCTACAAGGAATCTCCGGTGCTTGAGGGCGATGGTGTCGCCACCATCCGCGAATTGATCATGCGCGACACCCGCACCAGTCTTCTGTCAGACATCTATCTGCCACGCCTCGAAGGGCGGCTCGACGATGTTCCGGCATGTGGCGAGCCGGTGCAGCTCGTCTTTACTGGCAATCACTGCAAGGGCTCTATCTTCCGCAATGGGTGCAAGGATGCGACCCCTGCCCTGACCCGACGTCTTGACGAAATTATCGGCGACATCACCGAGTTTCATTTCGGTCGGATCGACGTCAAGGCTGCCTCCATCGACGCCCTGCGCCGGGGCGAGGATTTCGAGATCATCGAGCTGAATGGTGTCGGGTCGGAGGCAACCCATATCTGGGATTCCAGAACCACCCTCTGGGAGGCCTATCGCGCGCAGTTCTTTCATTATCGTGAGGCGTTCCGTATCGGGGCGATGAACCGTGCCCGTGGCCGCAAGACATGTGGCGCCTATACGATGCTGCGTTATTGGCGCAAGCAGCGCCGCCTGCTGGCGCTTTATCCGCTCAACGATTGAGCAGACTGCGCCAGGTGCAGGCAGGCCGAGGTCTTGGCCTCGGCCTTTTTCCTACTGAATCCCGGAGCCGAAGATATAATTGCTGACCTGCTGTTCCAGCGAACTCGGCGCCTGGGTGTTTGTAATGGTGCCGTCGCTCGGAAGGCGCTCACGCGACGTGCCTGGCGCAATGACCAGGGCGTTGTCGGACGTCATGCTCGGGGCCGCAATCGAGAGGATCGTATCCTGCGGCAGAGACAAATGGCGGTCGATCGAAAAATCGACCTGTGCCATCTGCGTCTGCGGATCGAGGCCGACATGAGAGACCGTGCCGACGCGGACACCTGCCAGAACCACGACAGCGCCCGGGTTCAGCCCGTTGGCTGAAACGAAGCGGGCGTGAAAGCGCTGTGTATCGCCAGAAGGCCCATGACGCTGAGCGACGGCATAGAGGGCAAAGCCTGACGCGAGGGCAAGCACCATAGCGCTCGCCAGAATCGCGCCGCCCCTGTTTTTTGCCGCCATCTTCGGTTCACCTGCCTGTTATAACAGCGGAACTCTTCGCCTGAGTTGCGATCATGGTCAAGCGCGGGCTTGCGATCCGGGCCGCGCTGAGGCAGGAGGTAGAAACATTTCTTTCATACTGAGCTGATATGACGCTGCTACAAGCACTGGTTCTGGCGATCGTCCAGGGACTGACCGAACTTTTTCCCGTGAGCAGTCTCGGTCACGCGGTGCTGCTCCCGGCTCTGCTTCACTGGAACCTGGACGAGCGCAGCGAATTATTCCTGCCGTTTCTGACCATGCTTCATTTCGGCACGCTGGTCGCGCTGTTCTGTTTTTTCTGGCGTGACTGGCTGGCCATCTTCACCGGGGCTATCGGACGCCACGGCCCGACGCGTCGCGAAGAGTCCATCCGTATTCTGGTTCTGCTCGTCGTTGCAACCATCCCGGTCGTGATCTTCGGTGCCGCTTTCGAACATCGACTCAAGGTGATCTTCGGCACGCCGGTCGCCGTGGCGCTGTTCCTGTTCCTCAACGGGCTTATCCTGCTCGTGACCGAGTGGATGCGTTCCTATAAAGGCCGTCGCCCACAGCGTGCCATTGCCGATATGTCGGCCAAGGACGCACTGGTGATCGGCTGCTGGCAGTGTCTTGCCCTGTTCCCCGGCATCTCGCGCTCTGGCTCGACCATCAATGCCGGCCTGGTTCGCGGACTCAATCATGAGACAGCGGCACGCTTCTCGCTTCTGATGGCTCAGCCTGCCGTGCTGGCAGCAACGGTGCACGAGGCCTGGCAGCTGCGCCACATGACCGTCAGCCACGAGATGGCGCAGATCTCGGTGATGGCGGCGATCGCCGCAGGCGTTACCGCGCTGATCAGCACTGCCGTATTGCTGAAATACTTCCGCAATCACGACCGCTGGGCGCTGTCGCCTTTTGCCTTCTACTGCATGGGGGCCGGCCTGTTCTCGCTGCTGGCACTCGTTCTCTTCTGATAACGAAATAATTTCCACTTTGACGGCCGATCCGTCATGATCGGCTTTTTCGAACATGGGCGATTTTCACCATTCCTGACCTGGCTACACCTCCACTCTCACCTTCTCCTGCCGGGAGCCGTCGCAAGACGCTCGAACAGGTCACGGCTGATTATGAGACGAACGGGCTGAAACGCTCTCTGACGGCAACCCAGCTGGTCATGCTGGGTGTCGGCTCGACCATTGGCGCCGGTATCTATGTCATGACCGGAACGGCGGCAGCGGAATATGCCGGGCCATCCATTCTCGTGTCATTCGTCATTGCCGCTCTCGCCTGTCTCTTCACGGCGTTTTCCTACGGCGAGCTGTCTTCCAGCCTGCCGGTATCGGGATCGGCCTATTCCTATGCCTATGTTTCCATGGGCGAGCGCGCTGCCTGGACAGTGGGCTGGCTGCTTCTGCTCGAATACGGCATCTCCTGCGCGGCAGTTGCTTCCGGCCTCTCTGGCTACGCCACGAGCCTGCTGTCGAGCTTTGGTGTCCATATACCGGCGGCCCTGAGTCAGGCCACGTTTCAGACCGTTCCTGGCAGTGGTGGCATGGCTATCACCTCAGGCTGGCGTTTCGATCTGGTTGCGACCATTGCCATTGCTGTCGTCACTGCCTGTCTGGTGCGCGGCGTGCAGGAATCTGCACGGGTCAACACGATTATCGTGTTCATCAAGGTCGGCGTCCTGTTCCTCTTTGTCGCCTGCGGCCTGTTCGCGCTGCATCCATCCTACTGGCACCCGTTCATTCCTGAATATCGCGGGGGATTCCAGTACGGCATACCCGGCATGTTCCGCGCGGCCTCGATCATCTTCTTTGCCTATGTCGGGTTCGAGGCAGTTTCTACGGCTTCGGCAGAAGCCCGTAACCCGCGTCGTGACGTGCCGATAGGCATTATCGGCAGTCTGGTAATCTGCACTTTTGTCTATGTATGCGTGGCGTCCATCCTGATTGGTATCGTGCCGTATCAGCAGCTCAACGTCGCAGACCCGCTCTCAATTGCGGTGCGCGCGATGCACCAGCCCTGGCTCGCGCTCTTCGTCAATCTCGGAGCGACCATCGGCCTTTGTTCGGTACTTCTTGGCCTGCTTTATGGTCAGACGCGCATTTTCTTCGCCATGAGCCGCGACGGCTTGCTACCCCCGATCTTTTCTTACGTCCACAAGCGCTATCATACCCCGTGGACGGGTACGATACTGCTGGGAATCATCGTGGCTCTTGCGACCGCAACCCTGCCGATCGACGTGATCAGCGATCTCGTCAGCATTGGTACAGCGGCCGCGTTCGGCATCGTCTGCTTTACGGTAATCTGGCAGCGCAACATGCATCCCGACATGCCGCGCAGCTTCAGCGTGCCACTGGGCGGTTTCAGGGTCAAAGGCTGGTGGATCGGCTTTACCCCGCTACTGGGCATACTCTTCTGTATTGTGATGATTGCCCCGCTTTTCGCAGACATGGCGCGGGCCCTCTTGCATGGTAACCCGGTGCCCGCCCTGCTTCTGCTCGCCTATGCTGGTCTCGGCTTTGTCACCTACTGGTACTATTCCCGTCATAACTCCAGCTTCGCGAAGAAGAGCGCTGACTGAGACAGAGTGTGAAGCGGTCTCCCCAAATTACCCACAGATTTCGTGGATGTGTTCGTGGGTAAGGCTGTGGATAAGGGTCGCACAAGAATCAGAAAGGGGGGGCGTTCGGCTCCCCCCTTTTTTGCAGACCCAGAAAGCAGGCTTACTTGACCGCCTGCTCCGAAAGCTCATGCGCGATCACACGGGCGCAAAGCGCCATGGAAATGGCGCCTGCATCGGGGTGGCCCTTGCTACGTTCCCCATGAGTGCGAGCCCGGCCCAGACGAGGAAGCAGATCCTTCGTGGCCTCAGCGGCCAACGTCGAGGCTTCAGCGGCCTCAGTCCAGGCTTTTGCAATGGAATAACCCTTTCTCAGACCGCCTTCGAACCCCTCGACCAGCGGCTCGAGCGCATCCATAAGGGTCTTGTCGCCCTTTTTGGCTTTCCCGAGGGCTGTGATTTTTTCCATGGCGCGACGGAGCCCTAGCGAAAGACTTTGTGCATCCGGCACGGCGGACTCATCGAAAGCCGTGCTGAAAGCAAATAGCCCTGCCCCCCATAGTGCACCTGATGTGCCTCCTGCCCGATCAGCCCAGGCATCGGCAGCAGCGGCAAGCACCGTCGACGGACCGGACCCGGCCTCGACTGCGGCGCGTGCAGCTTTCGCCGCTGCGGCTGCACCGCGTGCCATGCCCTGACCATGATCGCCGTCACCCGCATGGGCATCGATCTGGCCAAGCGCAGGTTCAGCCTCCGTAAGAGCTGCCGACAGCCTGATCATCATGGAGGCGACACAACGCCCGCCCTTTCTGCCCTCTTCAGTGAGCGACTTCATGTAAACCGCAGGCGCTTCGGTCAGAACCGGCAGGGAGTCGCGATAATCTCCTGCCATTTCATCACGCTTCAGGGCCGCGCTGTTGACGGGCGCGCGCCAGAATTTCTCCAGCTCCTCGTCCAGCCAGGTGAGCGTCAACGAACAACCAGCCATGTCGAGGCTGGTGATATATTCACCCGCCAGAGGCGCAATGACCGTATAACCCGCGTTTTCGAGATGGGGGATAATGGCCTCCCACAACACGAAAAGCTCTTCGTATTTCGTGCTGCCAAGCCCGTTCAACAGGGCCGTGATGCGCGAGCCTGCATTGGCGGGGGCTTCCTTCAGCAGGCGGTCGCACAGGATGGCGGCCAGCTCGGATGGTCGCATCAGATCGAGTTCATCGATGCCCTGTTCACCATGCACCCCAAGCCCGAGCGCCAGACGCCCCTTCGGCACCTGAAACAGCTTTTCGCGTTCTCCTGGCAGGGTGCAGCCATCGAAAGCCACGCCGAACGAGCGCGTCTGCGCATTGGCGCGGCGTCCTACCGCTTCGACCTCGTCAAGGCTCAACCCGGCTTCGGCGGCGGCCCCAATAATCTTGAAAACAGGCAGATCGCCTGCTGTGCCGCGCCGCCTGCTCTCCTCGCTGGCCGGGGCGCTCGCAATATCGTCTGTCGTCGCGATCATGCGTGTATCGATGCCCTCGGCACGCAGACGCTCGGCCGCAATGCTGAAATTGAGGACATCACCCGCGTAGTTGCCGTAACCGAGAACAACGCCGCCGCCAAGATTGGCCTCTCGGGCGATACGCAGGATGGCCTGGGTCGAGGGCGAGGCAAAGACGTCACCCGCAACGGCTGCATCGGCAAAGCCCTCGCCGACATAGCCGTTGAATGCCGGAAAATGACCAGAACCGCCGCCCACGACAAGAGCAACCTTGCCCTGTTTACCCGGCGTCGTTCTGACCACACCGCCCCGCACGGGCTGGACGATATCGCGATAGATGCTCGCAAAGCCGCGAAGGGCGGATGTCGCGAAATTCTCGGCGTCGCCACAGATTTTTGTCATGGGATAGTCGTCCTCAGTACAGATAAGCGGAGAAGTGGAAAACGAGCGTGGGTCAGGCTTCCCGGTTGAAATAGCGTCGGGCAAGAGAGTCGAAGGAGATTGCGGCGACTACGATCCCGCCACTAACGATCGACTGCCAGTAAGGCGAGATGCCGAACAGGACGATGACGTTCTCAATGATGCCGATGATGACAGCGCCGAGCACCGCTCCAAACGGGCTCCCCAGACCGCCGGTGGTCGCAACGCCACCGATGACGGCAGCTGCGATGGGGGCCAGCACCCAGGTATCACCGATGGAGGGCTGAGCAGTGCCCAGCCGAGCAACCATCAGGATGCCTGCCAGCGCCGAAAAAAAGCCAGCAGCAGAGAAGGCACAGATCCTGATGGCATCTACCCTAATACCAAGCATACGCGCTGCCGCGTTATTGCTGCCAATCGCATAGACGTAACGGCCTAGCGGTGTGCGGATCATGACGAAGGAGACGATCACGAGGCAAAGAAGCAGGATCACGAAAGGAACCGGGAGACCGAACAGCATCCCGCGCCCCAGAAACGAGATATTGCTCGGAATACCCGTGATAGCGACGCCCTTTGTAAGCACCAGATTGGCGCCGCCATAGACTCCTGCCATGCCGATGGTAAGCACGAGGGAGTGCAACTTCAGCTTCGTGATTAACAGACCGTTCAGCAGCCCGCATCCCGTGCCAAGCGCGAGGCAGAGCACAAGAGAGAGCCAGGGATCGAGCCCTGCCTGCACCATAAAAATGCCACCCGCAACGCCAGCGAGACCGCCTATGGCACCGACGGAGAGATCGAGTTCGCCGAGAATCATCAGAATGGCCTGGCCGATCGTGACCAAGCCGACGAAGGCGAGCGAGCGCGCGATGATCTTCATGTTGAACGCTGTCAAAAAATTCGACGAAAGCGTGCAGGAAAGAATGAAGATGACCGCGAGCGCAATCACCACCCCAAAGAGGGGATTGGATGCCACAGCCTTGAAGCGGGTCATGATATCGGGCTGGTGTGGTCTGGCAGCGCCATCATGCGGCGCAGGCGTCTCATGCGACATGGCTTGTCTCCGGTGAGCCGATGATCGAGGCGACCAATGTGCTGATTTCGGTTGTTTCGTGCTCGAATGAGCCGTTGATCCGGCCCGAATAGAGCGTGACAATACGGGTAGCGCAGCGCTGCAGCTCGCTCATCTCAGATGAGACAAGGATAATCCCCACGCCCTCTTCGGCTAGGCGCTGCATGATGCGGTAGATCTGGAACTTGGTGCCTATATCGATGCCCTTCGTAGGCTCGTCGAAAATTAGCAGACGTGGCCTGCGGGCCATCGCCCGACCGATAATGGCCTTCTGCTGGTTGCCGCCTGAAAGGAACATGATCTTCTTGGCAGATGACGAGGTGCGAACATCGAACTGCTCGATGATCTCTTTCACCAGTGCGTTTTCGCGGTAACGCGAAATCAGCCCGGCTTTAGTGATGTTTCCTGTTACAGCAAGCGAGATATTTTCGCGCAGGCTCAGCATCGGAAAAATACCGTGATGCTTGCGTTCTTCGGAGAGATACACCATTCCGGCCTGCACCGCCCTGTCCGGTCGGTTAGGCGCAATCGGCTTGCCGTCGAGAATGACGCGGCCGCTCTGGATTTTGCGAAATCCGAACATGGCCTGCATGATTTCGGAGCGCCCTGCCCCGACCAAGCCCGCAAAGCCGAGAATTTCTCCACGCTTCAGGTCGAACGAGATATCTTCAAACCCCGGACCGGTCAGATTTTCAACCGAGAGAATAGTTTCGCCGGTACGCGCAGAGGATGCCGGCTGAAACTGCTCGTCCAGCTTGACGGTACTGCCGGACATGAGACGGATCAGCTCGCCCTCGGTCATACCGTCCATCGGGAAAGTACCGACGCTGCGACCGTTACGCAGGACGGTCACCGTATCGCCTAGCGCGAAGATTTCTTCCATCTTGTGAGAGACGAAGACAATGGCAACGCCTTGTTCGCGCAGGTCATTGACAATACGAAAGAGACGCTCCGTCTCCTTGGCCGTGAGAGACGAGGTGGGCTCGTCGAGAATCATGACGCCAAAATTTTCCTGGGTTGCCGCGCGGGCAATCTGCAGAAGCTGTTGATCGGGGACACTGATTTCAGCGACTTTCTGATCCGGCCGTGCGTGAATACCAAAACGCGCAATGAATTTCGCGGCCTCCACCTCCATTGCCTTTTCCGATACGGTGAACCTGCCGAAGCCTGAGCGGGCAAATGGCATGAACATGTTTTCTGCGACGGTGAGGTAGGGAAAGAGATTGAGTTCCTGGGGCACATAAGACACGCGCACGAAAAGCTTTTGGTCACGCAGTGCATCGGCGTCGTCAATGACAAGTGTGCCAGTATCCGGTTTGACCAGACCGGACAGGGTCTTGATAAGCGTGGATTTCCCTGCGCCGTTCTCACCGGCAAGGATATGCACCTTGCCGGGTTCGAGAGTCAGATCAATGTGATCGAGGGCTACGACCCCTGGATAGGTCTTTCGTATGCCCGAAGCCTTGAGAAGGACCATAGCCCCCTCCCGATCGGTTATTTGGAGAGCGTTGATTTGGTGATGATATCGATGCCTGTATCGATGTTTTTAGGCGTCTGCTGCCCCAGCGCTTTCTGCCAGGCGGCGATAACGGCCCAGTAGCCCTGCATTTCAGGGCGGCTTGAGGCAGAGGAATCGACCACGCCATCCTTGATCAGCTGAAGCATGTCGTTCAGATTATCCAGACCGACCTCCTGAACCTTGCCGATCTTGTCGCTTTCGCGAATGGCCTGACCGATGCCCACAGGGCCTGCTGCATCACAGGCTACCCAGCCTTCAAGGTTGGGATGGGCCTGCATGATGGCAGAGGCCTGTTTTTGCGCGGTTTCGATGCTGTCGTTATCGATACCCGTCGCCACGACCTTGATATCGGGATATTTGGCAAACACCTTCAGCTCGCAGCGCGCGCGAAGGGCATGGTTGGGCGCAGTGGGCACGCCCATCATCACTGCAACCTCACCCTTGTGATTGATCAGCCTAGCGAGCCGCTCCGCCGCTAGCGTGCCCTGCTCGCAAAAATCCGCACCGACCGCCGTGATGTCCATGCCCTCAGGTGGGAGGGAGTCGAAAACAGTCATCGGAATCTTCTCATCGACCGCTTCCTGCATGGTCGACCGGTTTCCCTTTTCGTCGAGAAGGTCGAGGATCAGACCATCGGGATGTGTCGCGATGGCGCGTTCGATGATGTCGTTCTGGGTCGAGACATCGGCGGTTTGCGGCGCGCGATATTCAACCGTGATGGTGCGTCCCGTGGACTTGCTCAGCAGGGCCGCGGCGGCTTGCGCGCCGTTATTGGCCTTGTCGAACCAAGGATGAACGGCTTTCGGTATCATGACAAACCGCATCGGCGCATTGTCCGCCGCCGCATGGGCGGCGAGCGGGGCGAAGAGCAGGGTTGCGGTGGCGAGCAGTGCTTTTTTCATGAGATCAGACCTTATGGTCGCGTTGACCCATTATTTGCAGGAATTTGGTGAATATTTACGATCGAGCGCATCGATACCATCGACATTGCGCGCCGAGGCGCTGGCCGGGTCGAATTTTTTGGAAAGGAACGAATCAACAATGGTCTTGGCGAGTTCAGCACCGACAACGCGCGCACCCAGTGTGATGATATGGGCGTTGTTGGACAGCGCTGCACGTTCCGCAGAGTAGCTGTCGTGCACCTGTGCTGCGCGGATGCCGGGGATCTTGTTGGCCGAAATCGCAACCCCGATGCCCGTGCCGCAGCACAGAATGCCGCGCTCATACTCTCCGGAAAGAATAGCAAGGCCGACGCGTTCGCTCAGCTCGGAGTAGAGCTCGCTCTTGTCATCTGCAGGGCGTGAGAGGTCGACTGCATCGAGCCCTTTTGCCTTGAGATGCGCCACGATCTGCTGGGCCAGACCCTCACCGGCGCTATCGCCACCAACTGCAATTTTCATGATCGTCTTCCTTTTATGGTGTTCTAGAGAGGGACGGTGCGCGAGGCGGGCGGCGTGTCGTCAAGTGGAGCGACATGCAGATTGATGCCCGCATCGAGCATGCGGTTCTTCTGACTTTCAGAGACGCCTGAATCGGTAATCACAACGTCAAAATCAGAGAGATTGGCCAGACGGTTCAACGCGGTGACGTCAAATTTCTGACTATCGATCATCAGGATACGACGGTCGACAATTTCCATGAGTGCCATCTTGCACTTCACGATCTCCTGCTCCTGATGATAGGCACCGAGATCGCGTACCGCAGAGACAGACATGAACAGCGTGTTTGCCCGAAGCGACTTCGTGCCCTGTTCGCAGAGAATGCCGAGAAACGCGTCGAACCGCGGGTGATATTTACCACCGAGGCAGATCAGACTGATATCGCGCATGCCTGCAAGCTGGGTAGCAATACCCATGCTGTTGGTCAGCACTGTCAGAGGCATACCCGAGGGAAGGTTTTCCGACAGAATGCGTGACGTGGTGGAATCATCGAGGGCGATGATATCGCCCGCCTTGATGAAGCTCGTCGCGACACGCGCAATGGCCTGTTTCTCACGAGAGGCACGACGCAGGCGATGGACGACGCTTGTTTCCATCACGCCGCTGGCCAGCATGGTCACGCCACCATGAACCTTGCGTACCAGTCCCTGCTCGGACAGCGCGTGCAGATCGCGATGGATCGTCATGCGACTGGTCGAGAAACGATCGACGAGCTCCTCGATCTGGGCACCCCCGTTTTCGAGCACGTAATCGAGAATTTCGCGACGCCGTGCCGAGACGGCCTTGCTCTCTACGCCGGTCGCGCCGCTCATGACACAACCGACTGGATGATGGCGGCAAGACCCGAAGGATCCCAGGCGGAACGACCGATGAACACGCCGTCGACATCGGCCAGCGCTGTATAGCGTGCTGCGTTTTCAAGCGAGACGCTGCCGCCATAGAGGATAGGCACACGGCGCGCAGTCGTTTCCCCGACCAAGTCGGCCAGGACGTGGCGCAGGCGTGTATGCGCGGTTCCGACGAAAGCGGGCTCGGCGGCCCTTCCCTTGGCGCCAATGGCCCATACGGGTTCATAGGCCAGCAGAACAGTTTCAATCTGATCCGACGTCAGCCCATGGAGGGCCATCTTGGTCTGACGGGCAAGTGTCTCATGCGTCACGCCGAACTCATATTCCTCAGCGCTGTCGCCGATGCAGATGAGCGGGCGCAAAGCGTAGCGTATGGCGGCCTTGACCTTGAGATTGACGGTGATGTCTGACTCGCCGAAATGCTCGCGACGCTCTGAATGGCCGAGTTCGACAATATCGGCACCGCATTCGCGTACCATATGGGGCGAGATTTCCCCGGTCCAAGCGCCCTCGTCTTCCCAGTGCATGTTCTGCGCACCCACGCTCCAGCGCGTATCTGCGAGGCGGGACGCAACCATTTCGAGCGATGTGAAAGGCGGAATGACGAATGGCGTCACGGAGGAGGGTACGGCTATGGACGCGATCTGCTCGGCCGCTTCCCGGGCGGCGGCTGGCCCCTTGTTCATCTTCCAGCTTGTTCCGATCCAGAGCGACTTTAAGGGCATCATGTTCTCTCTCTGTGACGCAGTGACGATAAGTGTAACGTCCTGATGTTGTGATAGGGATTTAAATAACATTAGGGTAGATAAAATATCACCTATAGCGTTCACATTGATATGATTTAGCGCTAGGAGAAGCTTGGTTTTTCAGAAAAACCGAACAAAAGCAAAGTTCTGGATTTTGTGCGATTTTGTTATCGGGCGATCACTAAATCCTGTGATCAGCAGACCTTGCCGAGCACCGTCGTGTAGCCCACCCCCAGCGCCTTACAAGCGCTGAGGCCCTTGTGACTGGTCTGCGCATTATCCTGCTTTGTCAGGACTCTCGCGCCCGCGTTTCAGCTTGCCGCGTTGCCTGCAGTGCTGTCAGAAACACCATGTTGCTCAACCGCAATTTTCCAGACGCTGTCGATTTCGGATGCGCAAATGGCCTCTGTCCAGCCAAGGGCTGGCGCCATGATCGCGCAAACCTCTTCGACCACAGCACGGCTGATCTTGCCCGAGAGCGCGATCGGTGTGCGCCGGAAAAGAAGATCGGCAGCTTTGCGCACGAGTTCTTCCTTCGTGAGATACTGGATCTCGTTCCTCGTATAACCGGGAAGAGACGTGAGTTCTTGATCGGGTGTGCGTGCACAGAAAGCAGCAACGCGCTCTGCAGTAGTGCCATAGCGCTCGAATAACAGGGTCGCACGTGCCAATGACAGATCCTGCATCTCGGCAAGGTGCCGGATATAGGCGTTTCGTGATTTCTGCCCCGGGTAACCGACCCCGCCCCCGATCGCCCTCTCCCGCGAAGAGCGCGTCCGTTTACGGTGGAGAAGCCCCAGCACCTTATCGGCAGTTTCTTCCGCGAGGCCACGGAATGTGGTCCACTTACCGCCAACCAGAGACAGGACTGGGGTCGTCCCGGCATAATCGGTGTGGATGATGTGGTCTCTGCTGATCTCGCCAGGGTCGTCCGTGCGCGTGGCAGGAAGCGGTCTTACGCCGCAATAGCGATAGACGACATCGCTGTCGCTGAAATGGAAACCGGGAAACAGCTCCTGAAGCATGGCCAGCATGTAGCTCTGTTCTTCCTGTGAACAGATTGCCTTGTCGGCGTCCTTGCATGGGATATCGGTCGAGCCGATCAGAACATGGTTCATGAACGGATAGGCAAGGCAGATGCGACCGTCTGCCGTGCCGAAATAGACCATCTGCCCGTTGAGTTCGCGCAGCAATTCGGGATGGCGCATAACGAGATGCGATCCTTTCGTGCCACCAATATAGCGTGTGGAAAGGCCAATCCCGGCATTGACCTGATCGATCCATGCTCCACCGGCATTGACGACCAGATCGGTGTGGACATGCTCAACCTGACCGGTGATATCATCACGCAGGGTCACGGCCCCCTCATGGAATGACGTCACTCTCGAATAGGTTCTCACTGCGCAGCCCAAAGACAGGCGAAGCGCATCCTCGACGCATTCGAAACCCAGTCTTTCAGGTTGGGTGATGGCAGCATCATAATATCGTCCGGTCGCGATGACCTTTCGTGTCATATGCGGCCAATCGCGCCTGACAGAGTGCCCGAAAGAAAAGGTGTGGCGAGGCATCACGCGTGCGCGGCGGCCGAGATAATCGTAGATCTGCATGCCGACTTCGGTAATCGCGACTCCCCGATCGGCAAGCTTTGTCTTTAGACCGCAGAACCGCTTGATCGAAGGCAGAATCCCGCCAAACCAGGAATGGATCGGTATGATTGTCGGAAGCGGCTTGACCACGTGCGGTGCGTTGCGCAGCAGCAGATTGCGCTCGAGGGTCGACTGCGCAACCAGACGAAACTCGCCGGTCTCGAGATATTTGATGCCGCCATGGATCAGTCTGGATGGGGCCGCTGAAGCACCAGTGCAGATATCACCCTTGTCGATCAGGAGAACATTGAGCCCCTGAAGCGCCAGTTCACGAAAGAGACCCACACCATTGATGCCTGCCCCGATGATCGTGACATCGAAATGGGCAGAGTCGATTTGTTTGGCGGAGTAGGTCATCGGGTATCTCGATTTGTGAAGCGGTTCTGAAACGGGTTAGCGACCGCGCAGGCCTCAGGCCGTGGCGGCGCGCAAAGACTGTTCATGAGGGACAGGTGCGCTGTGCAGGGATGGCCAGAAGGGCTCGAGAATCTGAGCCAGCGTCGTGTAACGCGTGTATATGGCGTCGTAATAACGTGAGAGCGCCGGGTCGGGGGCGAAGCGTGTATGCTGCATATCGAGCCCGGCAACGGCGTCCTCGAGTGTTGGATGATTGCCACAGGCAACGCTGGCCGTCAGTGCGGCCCCGAGAGCCCCTGCCTCACGCACCGGCGACGTCATGACAGGTCTGCCGAAGATATCTGCAAAGAGCTGGCCTATCTCAGGGCGGCGACTTCCGCCGCCTGAAACGCCGATGCTGTTGACCGGCCCCGTGCGCATCAGATCTTCGACATGATGACGGTGGTTGAAGATCGTGCCCTCTATCATCGCCTGAAACAGATCGGCGCGGTCATGCCAGGATTGCAGCCCCAGAAAAGAGGCCGTGGCCGGTGTCTCGAAAGGCGAGCCGAACAGATACGGATGATAAAGCGGGATCTGCCGTTCAACACGCCCCTGCTCGAACCTTGCTATGGAGGCCTCAATGAGATGGGCAGCCGCGTCGGGGTCGTCGGGCGCGATATAACGCGCCATCCACTCGAGATTGCTTGCAGAGGCCGGTGAAATTGCCATGCAATTCCACAGGCCTTTTCGATAACCGGCGCGACAGGCCCACTCTGCACCAGTCACCGGTCGATCACGCAGCACCTCATTGATCGAGAACGTTCCGGCTGTCACGGTCATGTCGCCCGCCCGCACCTGACCCAACCCGACAGAGGCGGCGATGACATCATGCAGCCCTGCGGAGACAGGTGTGCCCTGCAGCAGACCTGTCATGAGTGCCGCTTCAGCGCTGACATGGCCTGCCCGGTCGCAGGAGTTCAGCATTGGCGGCAGCGCGCTCGCAATTTCCTGCAGATCGAGCGTCTGAAGGATTTTCTGACTGTAACTCTGCGTATGAAGATCGGTGAACGCCGTGCTCGCTTCGGTCAGATCGGTCGCAATCCGGCCTGTCAGGCAGAAGCGAAGCCAGTCCTTGGCGAAAAAGACGGTGCCGATGGCCCCGTAACGCTCAGGCTCGAAACGCTTTATCCAGGCCAGTAACGTGGTTGCTGAGTAAGGATAGGGCCTCTGGCCGGCAACGGGCAGGAGGTGGTCGAGAAGCCCCGCCTCTTTCCACCCCTCGTGCACACCAAAGGCGCGGCTATCGAGGGACATGATACCTCTGCCAAGTGGTTCGGCGTGGTGGTCGAGCAGGAAAACACCATCGCCATGGGCGGTCATGCCTATGCCTGCGATATCTGCCCCCGTGCAGCCAGCATCAGCCAGCGCATCACGGATGGTTTCGGCAACGAGGAGCCACGTCGCCTTCATATCGCGCTCAACCTCCCGAGGTGTGCTCGTCACTTGGGGAACACGCGCCTGCCCTATACCGACAATGCGCCCGCCAGGTGTGAAGACGACAGATTTCGCAGTGGTCGAGCCGCAATCAACGCCCAAGACATAACCTGCACCCATGATCGCCTCTTCGCTCTTTCGGCTCGCTATCGGTGCTTGATGTTCTAAAGTTGGTTGTTGTGTTAACAAAATCACAAATTGGTGCTATATATGATATATATGGGCAGTTCCGCGGAGAAGAGCATCCTGCATAAGGTAAGCCCGAGTGCTTACGCCTGATGACAAAACCTTGATAAGGACGGCTTGTGAGGATGATATCTTTGTGATATTTTTGTTATCTTATTTTCTGCTACGCTTGGTCCCAACAAAAGCAAGCATATCTGTCAAAGGCAGTTTCAGACCATGAGTGATGACATCAAGTCAGCGCCCTCCCTGGATGGTTTTTCAGGGATCAAACGTCAGAATCTCAAATCACGTCAGCAGCAAATTCTTGATCTGCTCTTTGAGCAGGGCAATGCGAGCATCGAATTTCTGGCTGAACATTTCGATGTAAGCCGTATGACGATCCATCGCGATGCACATGCGCTGGCCAGCCAGGGGCTGATTGACAAGATTCATGGCGGCATCACTCTCAAGAACCGCGCACGTACGGAAAAGAACGTTGCCTATCGTCAGCACCGTGCAGCCAATCTGAAAAAGACGATCATCCAGCGTGCCGTCTCGATGATCGAACCCGGTCAGGTCATCATTCTTGATGATTCGACGACCGTTGCTGAAATGCTGCCGCTTCTGCCTGCCAGAGCGCCTCTTACCGTCATCACCAATGCGGTTGGTGTAGTACAGGCTCTTGCGCCCTTCCCCGGCATCAAGATCATCTGCCTTGGTGGAGATTACAGCAATTCACGCAACGCGTTTTTCGGGCTTGTCTGCGAGCAGGCAGCGCGATCGCTGCGGGCCAATGTCATGTTCATGTCCACCTCGGTGATTTCGGGTGACACGGCATTCCAGAATGACCAGGACGTGGTGAAGGTAAAGCGCGCGCTCATGGCCATTGCCGATGACAGCGTTTTGCTGGTCGACAGCACGAAATTCCGTCAGGGCGGGCTGCATCGCCTCACCTCCCTCTCGGAATTCTCACGCATCCTGACCGACAACCAGATCAAGCCTGAGACATTGTCCGAGCTTGAAACGGCCGGTATTCCGATCGAGATCTGCTGAGTTTTCACCCCCGGTAAAAGCCGGGAGTGAAAAGGCTCATACCTCGATCAGGCGGCGTTTTCGAGCGTCGCCATATCGATTACGAAGCGGTATTTCACGTCGGATTTCATCATACGTGAATATGCCGTCTCGATCTCGTCCATGGCGATCATCTCGATATCTGACGTGATGCCATGCTCACCGCAGAAATCGAGCATTTCCTGCGTTTCGGCGATACCGCCAATCAGCGAGCCGGCGAAGTTGCGACGCTTCATGATGAGGCTGAACACAGAAACAGGCAGCGGCTTTTCCGGAGCACCAACCTGAACCAGTGTGCCTTCACGCTTCAGCAGGTTGAGATAGGCATTGATGTCATGGTCGGCCGCAACCGCATCCAGAATGAAATCGAAGCTGGCAGTCTCCTTCGCCATGGCTTCCGGGTCTTTCGACAGCACGACTTCATGGGCACCGAGACGAAGACCGTCTTCCACCTTGCTCTGTGAAGTGGTGAAAAGCACCACCTGGGCACCGAAGGCGCGGGCGAACTTAACAGCCATATGGCCGAGGCCACCCAGACCCACCACACCAACACGCTGACCGGGGCCAACCTTCCAGTGACGCAGCGGCGAGTAGGTTGTGATGCCTGCGCAAAGCAGCGGCGCGACAGCCGCGAGATCGAGGTTCTCGGGGACTTTCAGCACAAAAGCCTGATCAACCACGATAGCCTTGGAGTAGCCACCATAGGTGTTGCCACGACCCTGACGGTCTTCACCGTTATAGGTGCCGACGAAGCCGTTTTCGCAATACTGCTCCAGACCTTCCTTGCAGCTCGGGCATTCGCGACAGGAATCGACCATGCAGCCAACGCCAGCAAGGTCACCCACCTTGAACTTGGTGACCGATGCGCCAACTTCGCTTACGCGGCCGACAATTTCATGACCGGGAACGCAGGGATAGACAGTGTTGTGCCACTCATTGCGCGCCTGATGAATGTCGGAGTGGCAGACACCGCAATAGAGAATGTCGATACGCACATCTTCAGGCCCCGTGTCGCGACGATCGAACTTGAAGGGGGCGAGACGGTCTGACGCTTTCTGTGCGCCATATCCAATGCAGGACAGCATGGGCTCTCTCCGGTTTCGTTATTCTGAATATTACGGAAAAAGGCGCTTGGACCCCTTGGGGTACGCGCCTGCGTCTTCCGTAACATATCGTCCTAACGCTGCCAGCCCCTCGGGGTTCGATTTACGAAACTATTCGGTTTTCTTTTCTGTTTTCACGAAATCGTGAGAGCTTGATATAGAGCGTCGGCAAGACCAGCAGGGTCAGAGCGGTACAGGAGATCAGCCCGCCAATGACCACGGTCGCCAGTGGTTTTTCTACCTCTGCGCCCTCACTCATAGAGAAAGCCATCGGAAAGAACCCGAGACAGGCGACGGTCGCTGTCGCCATGACAGGACGAAACCGCTCACGCGCCGAACTGACGGCGGCAGATACGGCATCGAACCCGGCCAGTCTCTTGTCACGTATGTAGGAAATCAGCACTACGCCGTTGAGCGTGGCGACACCGAAAAGGGCGATGAAGCCTATGCCCGCCGAGATGCTGAACGGCATGGCACGCAGCCAGAGAGCGATAATGCCACCTGTTGCGGCAAAAGGCAGGTTCACGAACACCAGACCGGCAAGCCAGACATCGCCAAGGGCCAAAATGAGCAGGCAGAAAATCAGCACGAGGGTGATCGGTACAACGATTTCGAGACGGGCAACAGCGGTCTGGAGATTACGAAACTGCCCGCTCCATTCGACGCGATAGCCCGGCGGCAGCTTAATCTGGGTTTTGACCGCCTTCTGCGCCTCCTGGACGAAGGAACTCAGATCGCGCCCGCGCACATTGGCCTGCACCATCATGCGTCGCTCACCCTGATTGCGTCTGATAGCAGCGGGGCCGTCACGCAAGGTGATATCGGCAACCTGGTCGAGACGCACCGTATGATCGTCGCGTGTCAGCACCGGCAGAAGCTTGATGTCGTCAAGGCTGTCGCGTGCCTGCGGCATGATACGGACCTCGGTCGGAATCAGCGCATCCTGCAAGGAGACGGGCGGGCCGACATGACCGCCGATGGACTCAACCACGTCGAGCACTTCTGACGTATCGACATTCAGGCGTGCTGCGGCCGTACGATCGGCATCGATATGCAGATAGGGAATGGTGCCTACATCCTGCGGCGCCACGTCTGCGGCACCCGGCACGTTGTCGACTACCTTGGCTATCTGGGCAGCCAGCTTCATGAGCTTGTCGATATCGGGGCCATAGATGCCAATCGCAATCTGTGACCGCACGCCGGATTGCAGATCATCCATACGCATCTGGATGGGCTGGCTCCAGGAGTAGAGAGACCCCGGATTGTTCTTTCGCAGCGCTGCGTCGAAGGCGCGGATGAGCCCTTCCTGCGTGTCGGCTGTCTTCCATTCGGAGCGCGGCTTGAGCAGCACATAGGTGTCTGATTGCTCGCCGCCCTGCGGGTCGGTCGGAATGGCCGAGGTGCCGCTATTGCTCACGAGCATACGAATATCGGGAAACTGCTTGAGCGTGCGCTCGATCTGCTGAATCGATCGCAAGGAGGCATCGAGCGATATGCCCGGCAGGCGTGTGGAGGTGACGATAAGATCGCCCTCCTGCAGCTGCGGAATGAATTCGCCACCAAGCCGCGTGGTCAACCCGACGGACAAGATCAGGATGACCATCGCGATACCCATCACCATTTTGCCGTGGGCCATGCACCATTGCGAGGCGGGGGCAAAACCGCGCCGCAGAAAGCGGATGAAGAACGTGTCGTGCTCAGTTCCGCGTGTTGCTTCCTCAACCCCACCATTACTGTCGGCATGGTGGCCGGGTCCGTGACCGGGCTTGATCCGCATGAGCAGTGCCGCAAAGGCAGGCACAGCTATCAGCGCATAAAGCAGCGATGCGATCAGGGCGAGAATGACCGTTTGGGCCATCGGGCGGAACATACGCCCCTCAACCCCTTCGAGCGTGAGGACCGGCAGATAGACAAGAATGATGATCAGAATGGCGAAGATCACCGGTCTTGCCACCGAGGCAACCGTCTCGGCGATGCGTCGCGTCAATGGCACATCACCGGGTGCCTGGCTGGAGAGCACACTCTCGACAATAACGAGCGCACTATCGACAACCATGCCGAAATCGATGGCACCCAGACTGAGCAGATTGGCCGAGATACCCAGATGCCGCATACCAACCATGGCTGCAACGAGCGAAAAGGGAATGACCGAAATGATCACGACCGAAGCGCGCCAGTCACCGATCACGATCAGAAGGACAATCAGAACGAGCAGGGCCCCGAGAAGGAGGTTTTCCTTGACGGTGTGGATGGTCACATCGGTCAGGGTGGCCCGGCTGTAATAGGGTTCGAGCGTGACGCCCTGCGGCAGGGTCGAGACGATTTTGGGCAAGGCCGCGTCGATACGCGCGAGCGTGGCCTTGGCATTGGCACCTTGTTGCAGCAGGATGACGGCATTAACGATCTCGCCCTCACCGTCGCGCGTGACACCTCCCAGACGAGGAAGCGTGCCCTCCTGGACCGTGCCGACATCACGCACATGCACCACGCCACCATTGGGCATGGAGCGCACCTGCACCTCACCCAGCTCATGCAGGCTGTCGATCAGGGAGCGTCCGACAATGATATGTTGCTCGTCATTATGCTCGATCCAGGCGCCACCGGCCGCCTCGTTATCGCGATCGACCGCGTTGAAAACATCGGAAACCGAGACCTGGAACTGTCGCAGCGCCATCGGGTTGAGCGCCACCTCATAGGTTTGTGAGGCGCCGCCATTGATGTTGACGTCAATGACACCCGGGATGAGGCGAAGCTTTGGCACCACATTCCACGTCATGATCCGGTTCAGAGCAGCCAGAGAGCGCCCCTCGCCGTGGATCTGGAGCTGCAGGATCTCTCCCATCCCCGTGGCCATTGGGCCCATCGTGATCGACAACCCGCGCACCGACACGGCAGCGCGTGCCTGCGGCAGGCGCTCGGCGATAAGCTGGCGGGCTCGATAAATATCGGTGCCGTCGTCGAATTGGAGATAGAGGACGGACACACCCGTGCGCGAGACAGAGCGCATGGAGTTGACGCCAACCACGCCCGACATCACCGTCTCGATCGGGAACGTAACGAGACGTTCCACCTCTTCCGTTGGTAAGCCGGGCGCGCGGACAGAGATCAGAACCTGTTTGGGCGAGATATCGGGTACCGGCTCGACCGACAGCGATCTGAGATCGGCAATGCCAGCGATCATGAGCAGCACGACCGCACCCAGAATGGCAGCGCGGCCCCGCAGCAGGGAAAGCATGAATCGCATGATCAGCGCCCGCCCTCTCCGTGATTGGGTTCTGGCGCCAGAAGTGCCTGCGATTTCAGGACGAAACTGCCAGCGGTCACGACGATCTCGCCGGGCTTGAGGCCTTTCGTCACCACGATCATGCCGTCGAGATCGGGGCCGGTGCTGACCTTACGCGCCTCATAATGCGTATCGTCCAGTCTGACGAACACACAACTCTGACTGCCGATAGTCTGGATCGCCGCCTCGGGAATGAGCGTGCCCTTTACAGTTTCCGATGCGAAAAGGCGTGTCTTGACCAGCATCTCGGGCCTCAGGAGGCGTTTCGTGTTCTCGACCAGACTGCGCACCAGAACATGGCGCGTCATCGGGTCGACGCTGCCCTCGATCAGATCGATATGCGAGACGATGGGTTTTGTGTCCGGTGTCGGCCAGGTGAGCTGACGCCCGCCCCGGCTCAACTGGACAGCCTGCTGTTCTCCTACCTGCGACACAACCCAGACCCTGCTCAGGTCATCGACTTCGACAGCAGGGGCGGTGCGATTGGAAACCTCTTCGCCCACCCCGACGGTGATCTTGTCGACGATACCATCAATCGGAGAGATCACCGCGGAATGGAGCCCCTCGGTACGCTCTGAAGAAGAGCTGAACCGGGCAAGCCGCTCGCGCTCGTTCTGCACAATGGCCCGGCTGCGTTGTACCGTGCCCTCGGCCTCTTTCAGACGCGAATAGCGCCGCTGTGCTTCACCTTGCGATACCGCACCGCCTTGCAGCGCCCGACCCCGGTCATAGGATAACCGCGCATCGTCGCGCAGCGCCTGAGCCTGCTGAAGCGAGGCCTCGGCGGAAAGCAGGCGCTGATGCGCATCACTCAGGCTGAAGTCGTCATAGGTGAACAGCACCTGGCCCTTTTTGACCTGCTCCCCAGGCGTGACCAGAATGCTCTGTACCCGCCCCTGCCCGACCGGATGAATGCGCGCGCTGCGCCTGTCATCCTGATCGATATAGGCAGGCACATCGATATGCGGCGGCAGCCCGCCGCTCTGGGCTTTTGCCGTATGAATACTTTCGCTTTTGAGGGCTTCCTTCGTGATGGCAATCGGGCGGCTTGGCCAGTCACTATCGGTCTGGGCCCAGGCGGCGGGGGCGCAAAGTGGAAGCGCGACCAAAAGCCGCAGACAGGAATATTTCATGGATAACGCCCCGCCATCAGGCTCATTCTGATCATCGCCGCATGCCAGATGACATCGGCCTCAGCACTTCTTTGTCCTGCATCGAGCGCAGCACGGCGCGCACGCAGATATTCGATGACCGGGGTCTCACCGACACTCCAGGCATGTTCGAGATCCTGCGCGCGCGCATCGAGCGCCTGTCGCGCGGAATTCGTATGGCGCATCATGCTCAGCGCAGAGCCGAGACTTGCCCGAGTGCGCCGGTATTCGGTCGTGACCTGACGCTGCGCCAGCACTGCATCGCGCTCGGCGGCCCCCATGGCCTTGACTTCCTTCATGATCATGGGGGTGTTGCGTGCCTCGCTTGGCAGGGCCATCGAAAACTGCACGCCGACCTGCGTATCCCAGGGGCTGCCAAACTGTCCCTGTTTGACCACCTGCACCCCAACCTGCGGTGCGGGCATGTAGGAATGGCGTGCCAGCGCATAAGAGGCCTTAGCGCTTTTGCTGACAGCTTGCGCCATCTGGATACGCGGGTCCTGAGACGGATCGAGCGTCAGCGTCTGGTTGCCCAGAATACGCCCGTCCAGCGAAAGAATATCAGGAATATCATCTGTGCCCGTCAGGGACTCGAGCTCGGCACGGGCGCTTTCGAGCGCCTGCTCCGACTGGGCAATCTGGGCGTCGATATCGCCTTGTTCACCGATGACAGCATCGAAATCGGCCGCAGCAATTTCACCGGCTCGGAGACCCTGATGCGAACTTTGAGCCACACGGCTCAACAAGGCACTGGTGGCGCGCAGATTACCGATTTTCTTCTGGAGCAGGGTCGCGTTGCTGGCGAGATCGAGTACGCGAACCGCGCTCAGCAAATGCTGCACCTTGATACGTGCCTTGGCGACGGCCTCGTCGGCCAAGGCGGTACGCATGGTGGCTGTGCCTTGCCCCGGAAGCCAGAGTGGCACGCTGATGCTGCCCTGATAGGTCGTGTAACCGAGATTGGAGCCGATGAAATGGTCATCGAGATATTGCCCGGCAACGATCGGCCCATCGGGAAACCAGGATTGCGCAGCACGAGCGTTTTTGGCGGAAGCCTTCGCATCAACGGCGAAGGATTGATTGGCCGGATCTCTGTCCCATGCCGACTGGATGGCTTCGTGAAAGCTCTCGGCCAGGCATGGTGGCGCCATCGCAAAGGCACCCACGACGAAGAGTGCCCCCCTCAGTCGGGAGCTCCTGAAAGAGAAGGAATGAGCCCGCGCCTTGATGCGCTGCCTGTGCGACCTGGAAATCACTGACATGATTCCCGATCTTACGCATTAACCGCGCGTAATCCGCGACAAAACTTGGCTGAATGATAAATTAAATAATAAAATCTGCGGTAACCGGGAATTCCGGTGGCGGCACGAGCGCATCAGGTGAAATCCGGGCCGTATTCCGAACGTTTCCACGATGCGCTCATGATGCAGCTTGTGTCAGTTATCCAGCGTCTGGACGTGAGAGACCTTGCCGAAGCGATCATAATAGATCACCGCATTGCCACGGCGCTGAGCGTAACCATCAGGTGTCCCGTCCGGACGCTTGAACAGGATGCGATTGGCATCCGGCTGTTCGATTACCTTGTCACCCTTGGGGCGGAACTTGAACATGCTGAAATCGGCCTCGGCTTTCGGCAGAGCCGAAGACCGGGCGAGCTGGTGCATGTCAGGCTTCTTCTTGCTGTCATCGTCATCCTGGGCCTGTGCCAGACCGGGGAGAATAAACGCCCCGGCCGTCATCATACCCAGAACAGCGCCGAACAGTTTTCCCTGTTTCATTCTGGTTTCCTGTCTCAACCTTTACGCGGTGCACCCGGCTGGGCGCTGGCAGCAGCAACATCTGCCGCACTCCAGCCGCCGCCAAGGGCCCGGTACAACGTTACCAGATTCTGGTAACGCGCGAGTTGCACGACTATGAGATTCTGCTGCGCATCGTAAAGGCTGCGCTGCTGGGTCAGGGTCGTGAGGTACGGGTCGATACCGGTGTTGTAGCGCATCATGGCAAGATCAAAGGCCTGCTGCGATGAGCCGACAAGCGCCTTGAGATGCGTGTCCTGGGCAAGATAGGTCTCACGCGCCGTCAGAGCGTCAGACACTTCCTTGAACGCCGTCTGGACAGTTTTCTCATAGGTCGCGATCTGGGACAGGCGACGTGCCTTCGAGACCTTAAGATTACCTTCGTTCTGACCCCAAGTGAAAATGGGCAGCTCGATATTGGGCGAAACAGACCAGGTCTGGGCGCCGGGCGTGAAGAGATGCCTGAACTGAAGCGAGCTGACACCTTCCTGTGCGGTCAGGGTGACCTTCGGGAAGAAGGCCGCGCGTGCCGCACCGATATTCGCATTGGCGCCGATCAGATTATGTTCCGCCGCCTGAATGTCGGGACGCTGGGCAATCAGGTCTGAAGGCAGACCTGCGGGCAGATCGGTGAGCAGGGTCTGCGCACCGAAAGGCTGCGGCGCCGGAAGCGTGTCAGGCAAAGGCACACCAACCAGCAACTGAAGCTGATGCTCGTCCTGCGCCATCTGGCGCTCATATTGCGCCTTGTTGCTCGCGGCCTGTTCTACCTGGGTCTGGGTCTGGGCCAGTGTCAGAGCGTCGGCCTCACCATGATCGTATTTGAGCTTGGTAAGGTTGAACGTGTTGGTCTGCGAGGTCAGGGTCTCGTTCGTGACACGCACGAGCTCCCTGTCCGCCAGCCAGGACAGATAGGTATTGGCCACCTGCGACACAGTGCTGATGAGCACCGATTGCGCACTCATGCGCGAGCCGAGCACTTCTTCAGCCTGCTGTCTGGACAGGTTGCGGATACGACCGAAAAGATCGATTTCGTAGGACGAAAACCCGATCCCCATACCGTAATAGCGTAGCATTGAAGTGCCACGACCAAGGCCCGGCGCAAAAGAGAAGCCCGCAGTCTCGGACGGTGCAAAATACTGCCCCTGCCCTGTCACGCCGATCGGCGGGAAGAGCGAGGCATGCTGCACTTCGTAGCTGCCCTGCGCCTCCATGATCGCCGCAGCCTGGCTGCGCAGATCACGGTTGTTCTTCAATGCCAGCTCGATCAGCGCGCGCAGGCGCGGATCGGTAAAGAAGTGCTTCCAGCCGATATCGGAGGCAGCCTGGCCGACAAGCGGCTGCGTCTTGCCGGAATCACTCGGGAAAGCGTTCTGCACCGGTTGCGTCGGGCGCTGATATTTCGGCGCCAGATCGCAGGAGGCGAGCATGGTGAACGCCATCAGGACGCTCACCGTCTTGAGTTTCGAAAACTGGCTCATGCGCCCTCTCCTCGAGCGGCTTCATTGCGGTGTTCGTACGGGTCAACGCGATCTTTCATGCGTGTCACCTTGAACAGACGCAGGATCACTACAAAGAAAACCGGAACGAAATACACGGCCAGCAGGGTTGCGGACAACATGCCGCCAACCACGCAGGTACCGATGGCCACACGTGCTGCCGAGCCGGCGCCCGTCGCAATGGCAAGCGGGAAAACGCCGCAGACGAAAGCGATGGACGTCATCAGGATCGGGCGAAGACGCTCGCGACCGGCCTTGAGCACGGCATCTTCAAGAGAGTCACCCTGCTCGAAAAACTCTTTCGCGAATTCGACAATCAAAATGGCGTTCTTGACCGAAAGGCCGACTGTGGTCAGCAGGCCCACCTGAAAATACACGTCGTTGTCCAGACCACGCCAGAGCGTGGCACCAATCGCGCCGAGCACACCAAGCGGCAACACCATCAGCACTGCAAGCGGAATGGCCCAGCTTTCATAAAGCGCCGCAAGGCAAAGCAGAATGACGATCGCTGCGAGTGCGTAGAGCGGGCCAGTCGAACCGCTGGATGCGACCTGTTCATAGGAAATGCCGGTCCACTCATACCCGATACCCTTGGGCAGATGAGTCAGGATCTTTTCCATCTCCTTCATGGCATCGCCCGAGCTTGTGCCTGGTGCGCCCTGCCCCTGCAATTCGAAGGAGTTCAGACCATTATAGTCTTCCACCTTCTGTGGGCCGACAATCCAGTTGCCCGTGGCAAAGGAGTTGAACGGCACCATATTGCCGGCAGTATTGCGCACATACCATTTATTGAGGTCCTCAGGCGTCATGCGCGCCCAGGCTTCACCTTCGATATAGACCTGTTTGACACGGTCGCTGCGCATGAACTGGTTGACGTAGATCGAGCCAAACGCCCCCTGGATGGTGGTATTGATCTCGGCATTCGTCACGCCCTGTGCGTTGGCACGCTCACGGTCGATATCCAGATGGAACTGGGGCTGGTCCTCGAGCCCCATCGGGCGCACAGCCATCAGGCGCGGGTTTTTGGCAGCCTCGGCCAGAACCTGGTTTCGGGCGGCAAGGAGGGCCTTGTGACCCAGATGCCCGTTATCCTCAAGCTCAAGATCGAAACCTGCCGCGTTGCCGAGCTCCATGACAGCAGGTGGATTGATGGCGAAGATGATCGCTTCCGGATCCATCCAGAAGTGCTTCATGATTTCGCCAGCCACCGACATAGTGGTGTTCTTGTAACCCGGGCGCTCATCCCACGGCTTGAGACGAATGAAGAAGGCACCAGCGCTCTGGCCCTGACCGGCAAAATTGAAGCCGTTCATGGCAAAGACCGACTGCGCGATATCACCGTATTTGTGCATCACGTAATCGGTGATCTTGCGGTTGACCGCCGCCGTCTGGGCATTATTGGCACCCGGACGCATCGTGACCTGACCGAAGATAATGCCCTGATCTTCTTCCGGCAGGAAGCCGCCCGGAACGCGAAGGAACAGGAAAACAGCACCGGCAGCAAAAACCGCGAAGATGAGCATGCTCACCAGACGGCTGCGCACCAAGCGTCGCACGCCCTTCAGGTAGCCGTTAGTCATGCGATCAAAGTTGCGGTTGAACCAGGCGATCGGTCCGGTTTTGTGCTCCTTGTGGGTAGGCTTGAGCATTGAGCCGCACAATGCGGGCGTCATGACCGTTGCAACCAGTACCGAGAGCCACATGGCCGCTACGATGGTGATCGAGAACTGACGGTAGATCACACCGGTCGAACCGCTGAAGGCGGCCATGGGCAGGAACACCGCCGTCAGAACGAGCACGATACCTACGAGGGCACCCGTGATTTCGTCCATCGACTGACGCGAGGCCTCCTTGGGGGACAAGCCCCTCTCGCTCATCACACGCTCGACGTTCTCAACCACCACGATCGCGTCATCGACGAGGAGACCGACGGCGAGCACCATGGCCAGCATGGTCAGTGTATTGATGGAAAAGCCCAGCGCTGCGAGCACACCGAATGTACCCAGCAGCACGACCGGCACGGCGATTGTCGGGATAAGCGTGGCACGGAAATTCTGCAGGAAGATCAGCATCACGACAAAGACGAGCGCGATGGCCTCGAGCAGCGTGATGACAACGTCCTGGATCGACAGGGTGATGAACGGCTCGGTATCGAGTGGGTAAACCGTCTTGAGGCCCTGCGGATAGAATTTCTCCAGCTCTGCAACCTTGGCGCGCACCGCCGTCTCGGTTGTCAGCTGGTTCGCACCCGGCGCGAGCTTGAGAGCCATACCGACCGTCGGAAGGTTGTTGTAGAACGAGGTCAGGTTATAGTTCTGAGCGCCCAGTTCGACACGGGCGACATCGCTGAGCAGAACCTGTGATCCATCCTGCTGCACCTTGAGCACGATCTTCTTGAACTGCTCAGGCTCACTGAGGCGGGTCGGCCCAATGATGGTGGCGTCAAAGCCGATCTCCTTGGTGGAAGGCAGACCGCCGAGTTCACCCGATGAAACCTGGATGTTCTGCTGCTGGATGGCTGTCTGAACATCGCTGACATTAAGCGAGTATTTATAAAGCTTGTTTGGGTCCATCCACACGCGCATAGCGTATTCAGAACCGAACAGCGTATGGTCACCTACACCGGAAACGCGTGAAAGCGGATCGGATACGTTCGAAGCCACATAGTCGGCAATATCCTGACCCGACATACTGCTGTCGGTCGAGATAAAGGCGAGCACGAGCATGAAGTTCTTCACGGCCTTGGTGACGCTCAGGCCCTGATTGACAACTTCTGTCGGCAGGCGCGGCTGCGCCAGCTGCAGTTTGTTCTGCACCTGCACCTGCGCGATGTCAGGATTTGTTCCCTGAGCAAAGGTCAGGTCGATTTCCATATGGCCAGAGCCATAGGACGATGCTGAAAGATATTCGAGGTGATCGAGGCCGAACATCTGCTGCAGGATCGGCCGGACGGTGGTGTTGTTCACCGTCTCGGCGGATGCCCCGGGATAGTCAACCGTGATCGCGATCTGTGGCGGAGCAATGGAGGGGTACTGGGCAATCGGCATGCTGAAAATGGCAACGCCGCCCACCAGCATGATGATCAGCCCTATAACCCAGGCGAAGATCGGTCTGTCGATAAAGAAACGAGACATGGACTACTCTTATCCTGCGTGCGCGGGCTGGGCGTCGGCTGGCTTGCCTTCCTTGGCCTTATCGTCAGCTGATTTTTCGATCGGCTTTACGACGGCACCTGGATGGGCCTTTTGCAATCCTTCGACGATGATGCGGTCGCCATCGTTCAGGCCACCCATCACGACCCAGTCGCCATCGAGGGCACGGTCGAGCTGAACAAAGCGCATGGTCACCTTGTTGTCGCCATCGAGCGCATAAACGAAGGGATCGCCCTTGGAGTCACGCTGCAACGCCGGCTGAGGAATGGTGATCGCCTTGGGATCGACACCCTCAGCAACTTCAGCATGAACATACATACCAGGCATCAGCAGACGGTCAGGGTTCGGGAACTCCGCGCGCACGATCATGGTGCCGGTGGCCGGATCGACTGTGACTTCGGTCAGACGCAGTTGACCCGCCTTGTCGTAATGGCTGCCATCTTCAAGCGTAAGCTCTACGGCCGCGGCATTGCCCGAGACCTTTTCCAGCTTGCCGCTGGCGAATTCGCGTCGCAGGCGCAGCATGTCAGAAGTGGCAAGGTTGACGTCCACATAGATCGGGTCCATGCGCGTGACCGTGGCAATGGCCGTGGTCTGGCCAGCGGTGACGAGTGTGCCGGGGGTCACGAGCATACGTCCGATGCGCCCATCGATGGGGGATCGCACCTGTGTCCAATCCAGATTGACGGCGGCACTATCAACATTGGCCTTGGCCTGCGCAATATCGGCTTCTGCCTGGCGTGCCGAGGAAAGTGTATTGTCGTAGTCCTGTTTACTGACAGCATGGGCCGCAGCAAGAGGGCGATAACGGTCGAGCTGGGCGCGAATGCTAAGGGCGGCAGCTTCGGCGTGCAGGAGCTGCGCCTTGGCTTGGTCATAGCTTGCTTTGAACGGTGCAGGATTGATGACATAAAGCAGTTGCCCTGCCTTGACGTCTGTTCCCTGTTCGAAGGTCCGCTTTAGAATCACACCACCGACCTGAGGACGCACCTGCGCCTGTTCAAAGGCCTCGACGCGGCCCGGCAGGGACGTGCTCGTCTTGAGGGGGTGCGGATGAACCGTGTAAATGCCAACTGTCTGCGGCGGCGGCTTGGGAGCTGCAGCCTTGTGTTTGCAGCCTGAAAGATCGAGCGTCAAAAGAGCCAGGGGAATAAGGCGCAGGGAAAGGCTTGTTGTGGTCTTCAGGGTCCACGGCGAACGTGGAGAGAGAGACGATAATACTCGCATAGTGGCGCTATCCAGAAATAACGATGGCCCCAAGAGTTGCCGCCAACCTCGCGCTTGCGCCAAAAAAGGTTTTCGGAAACCCTTGAGTTTCTCATGCATAGGGAACTATACGGTTTCCGAACCCCGGTCAACGGACCGGACGCTGCCCTGGAGTGGTTTTTCACAGCATTATGTCAGATCTGGCCTCACCCTCTTCCACCGCCCTGCGTGATGAAAACTCTCTTCAGGGAAGGCGTCAGTGCGGGCGTCCACCCGTCCTGTGCGAAACGGAAAGGCGCGATCGAATCCTTGATGCTGCCGAGCAGGTCCTGCAGGAGCACGGCTATTCCGGTGCGTCGATGGACCGGATCGCCCAGTGCTCGAATATGTCGAAAAAGACGCTCTACCACATGTTCAGCTCCAAACAGGAGATGGTTGAGCAGCTTCTGCACGATCGCCTTCTCCTGTCAGGTCTGCGCGATCTGGAACTCAAAGGTGAAACGGTCGAGGACCAACTCGTCTATGGTCTGCAGGCCCTTGGCGCCACGATGATGGAAGAGAAGCGGCTCAATCTGATCAGGGTCGTGATTTCGGAGGTCTCCCGCAATCCGGAAGCCAGCCGCTTTGTTCGTGAGTTTTTTTCGAGCCAGAACGGCCCCTTTCCGCTCAGACTCTGGCTTGAGCGCCTCTGTGATCGTGGACTGCTGAAGATCGATGATGTCGAAGAAGCATCAGACATGCTGTTTGGCAGCGCGCTGGCCACATTCATACTCTGCGAATTGAGCCATTGCCGCCCGAAACAGTACTGGCGGGACAACCCGGATTATCTCCACCGTGTGGTAGCCATGTTTCTCAAGGGACTAGACAACAAAAACGGGGCCTGAGCCCCGTTTTTTTATGCACTTCGAAAAATGAGGGCGTTTCAGGTCAGGCGACCAGACGCCCTTCCTTGTCGACCAGCTCGATGGGATAGTCGCCAGTAAAGCAGGCGTCGCAATAACGGCCTTCAGCCCCGGTGCGGTCATCGTGACCGAGGGCGCGGTACAGACCATCGAACGAGATGAAGGCAAGGCTGTCGACGCCGATAGCCTCCGCCATTTCCTCTATGCTGTGCGTTGCAGCCAGGAGCTGGCTCTCTTCGGGCGTGTCGATGCCATAAAAGCAGGGATGCTTTGTCGGTGGGCTGCTGATGCGCATATGCACCTCTGTAGCCCCTGCGGCGCGCACCATGTCGACAATCTTGCGCGACGTCGTGCCGCGCACGATCGAATCATCCACCAGGACCACGCGCTTGCCCTGCAGCACCGGCGTATTGGCCGAATGCTTCATGCGCACGCCCAGATTACGGATCTGATCGGTCGGCTCAATGAAGGTTCGTCCGACATAATGGTTGCGGATGATACCCATCTCGAAGGGAATGCCGCTTTCTGCGGCAAAGCCCATGGCTGACGGCACGCCTGAATCGGGAACAGGCACGATCACATCGGCTTCGACACCGCTTTCACGAGCAAGCTCAACGCCAATCTGCTTGCGTGCCTCGTAAACCGAGTGGTTTTCAAGGATGGAATCGGGCCGCGCGAAATAGATGTATTCGAACACGCAAAAGCGCGGGCTGGTCTGGGCGAAGGGGCGCATGGAGCGCACGCCGTCATTATCGATAATGACCATTTCGCCCGGCTCGACATTGCGCACGAACTCGGCCCCAACGATATCGAGCGCACAGGTCTCGCTTGCCAGCATCCAGCCGCCATCTGCCGTACGACCGAGGATCAGCGGGCGGACGCCAAGCGGGTCACGAAGCCCGACGAGGAATTCCGGTGCCAAAGCAAGGACCGAATAGGCACCCTTCACCTGCTTTGCCGCGTCGACGAGCCGCTCGAGCACAGTGGCGTAAAGCGAGATAGCGATCAGATGAACAAAGACTTCGGTGTCTGTCGTGGACTGGAACAGGCAGCCGCGCTTCACAAGCGCTCGCCTCAGCGTAGCCGCATTGGTCAGATTGCCGTTATGCGCCACGGCAAGGCCACCGAACTCAAAATCGGCGTAGAGCGGCTGGACATTGCGCAGCAGCGTACCGCCCGTCGTGGCATAGCGGTTATGCCCGATGGCGCTTTTGCCCTTGAGCGTCGCCATGACACGGGCATCGCTGAATACGTCACCAACGAGACCAAGCCCCTTGTGCTGGCAGAAGCGCTCGCTGTCATGGCTGACAATGCCAGCGGCTTCCTGACCACGATGCTGAAGCGCATGCAGACCGAGTGCTGCGAGCGCGGCCGCATCGGGGGCACCCCAGATACCTACGACGCCGCATTCCTCATAGGGACGGTTCGAAGTTTCGAGTGTGTCAGGAATCATAATCTGGCGGCGCTCCTTTGCACGGTCACGCATTGGCGGTCGAGGCTGGGTCGATCAGAAGGCTGCGTCATGGCCTTTTGCGGACGGCAAGGCAAGATGAAGTTGCGGGAAATATGGCGTCAGCTCTTGCAGCACCTTCACGCCACTCAGGATGTAGGGACCCGAGCAGGTGCCTGCAACGAGGGAACGGGCAGTAATTTCACCCACAAAGGAGACAACCCCGAGATACAACACCACAAGGATAAGGGCGCCGCGAACCAGCCCGAAGCCGCAGCCAAGCAGGCGATCGGTGCCGCCGACGAGGACACTGCGCAGCCCTGTGGCAAAACGCTGGGCAATGGTCGAGAGCACCAGAACCAGCACGATGAAAGAAATGACATAGGCCAGCGCGCCTGCGGCCATGCCATCACTGATCTTCTCGGACAGCCAGGGCAGAATGAGCGGTGCAGTCTGGCCTGCCAGCACGAACGCGCCCCCCCATGCGGCAAGGCTGAAGATCTCGCGCGCGAAACCACGCGTGAATCCCCAGAGCGCCGAAAGCCCCAGAATGACGAGGCAGACGATATCTGTAGTATTATCCATCAGGGCAGCTTGGTTGATGAGGGACGCCAGAATTTGCGGGCGGTCTCGGGGCTGTGGGGGATATCGCTGTTGATCTGCGTCAGAAGATTGCCCAGCTGAAGCCGGTGATCTATTTCACGCCAGACTTCTGTCGCGTCAATATTGCGCTCTCCCCATAGACGCATCACGGCTTCAAGAAAGGCAGCGCTGTGGGCCACCAGCTCCTCCGGTTGCTCCAGCATATAGAAGCTCGTGCATCTGACGATCGAATGCGCCAGATCACGTCGCAAGGCTTCATCAGGCAGCGTGATGACGTCTGGGCGTTGCGTCTCCCGCTTCTTGCGCCCCTTGCCCTTCTGCTGGGCGGCAGCTTTCACCGTCGCATCTCCTGTCGGAATGCGATGCGCTTCTACCAGCCTGTCGAGAATATGGGGGGGAACCATGCGCGCCTTCATACACCAGCCATATGAATTCGCCATGGCCAGCGTCAATCAAATGAATGTTTGCGCCGCAAAAATCACGCGGATTAATCCTTAGTGCCCCACAGATTTTGAAAACACGTTAACGACCACCACGCCGACGATGATAAGGCCAAGCCCTATCATCGCAGGTGCATCGAGCGCCTGCTTGAACTTGACCCAGCTGATGGCCGAGATCAGCACAATTCCCACACCCGACCAGATGGCATAGGCGATACCGGTAGGCATGGTACGAAGCGTGAACGAAAGCGCGTAGAACGAGATGCAATAACCGAAGACGCTCAGCATTCCCGGCAGGGGGCGGACAAAACTATCCGAAAGTTTCAGCATGGTCGTCGCGAAAACTTCGGAGCAAATGGCGACGAAAAGAAAGAGATAGGTCATGATGTGTCTCGTCAGGGCCAGGGTGACGGTTACCGAGGGAACGGACACCTCAATTCGGTTTTGTCTGATCCGGCACTTTCTCTAACAACCCCCCCTTTCCCTGTCACGCAGGAAGAAAACGCGCACGCCGAGCGATAGTGCCTCCCCGCATGAGCAATCGAGTACGGCCTGGCGGGATGTCGTGCCGCCAGGCCAGATGGTCCTTGTCTCAGACTTTTTCGGCTTCCTCTGTGGCGACGTAAAGCTTGTTGCCCCCGCTTCTGAACGCTTCCTTCATCTGTTCCATGCCCTGCTCACGCTCGGCGTTGCGCCGTATGTCATGGCTGATCTTCATCGAGCAGAATTTCGGCCCGCACATCGAGCAGAAGTGAGCTGTCTTATGCGCTTCCTTGGGCAAAGTCTCGTCATGGAAGCAGCGTGCCGTATCAGGGTCCAGGGCGAGATTGAACTGGTCCTGCCAGCGGAATTCGAAGCGCGCGCGCGAGATGGCGTCGTCGCGGATCTGCGCTGCCGGATGGCCCTTGGCAAGATCTGCGGCATGGGCTGCGATCTTGTAGGTGATCACACCGACCTTGACGTCGGAGCGGTCGGGCAGGCCGAGATGCTCCTTGGGTGTCACATAGCAAAGCATGGCACAGCCATACCAGCCGATCATCGCGGCCCCGATGCCTGACGTGATATGATCATAACCCGGCGCGATATCGGTGGTCAGCGGACCGAGCGTATAGAACGGGGCCTCACCGCACTCGCGCAGCTGCTTGGTCATATTGATCTTGATCTTGTGCATGGGCACATGGCCCGGTCCTTCGATCATGACCTGACATCCCTTAGCCCAGGCGATGCGGGCAAGTTCGCCAAGCGTTTCGAGCTCAGCAAATTGCGCGGCGTCATTGGCATCAGCAATCGAGCCAGGCCGCAGCCCGTCGCCAAGCGAAAACGAGATGTCATAGCGACGCATGATGTCGCAGATCTCATCGAAATGCTCGTAGAGGAAATTCTCGCGGTGATGGGCAAGGCACCAGGCTGCCATGATCGACCCGCCACGCGAAACGATGCCAGTGGTGCGTCCCGCTGTCAGTGGCACATGGGCAATGCGCACGCCTGCGTGGATGGTGAAGTAATCCACCCCCTGCTCTGCCTGCTCGATGAGGGTATCGCGATAGATCTCCCAGGTGAGATCCTCGGCGATACCGCCCACTTTTTCCAGCGCCTGATAAAGAGGCACCGTCCCAATCGGCACAGGCGAATTGCGCAGGATCCAGTCGCGGATGTTGTGAATATTACGCCCAGTCGAGAGATCCATGACCGTATCTGCCCCCCAGCGGATCGACCACACCATTTTCTCCACCTCTTCCGCGGCCGAAGAGGTCACGGCAGAATTACCGATATTGGCATTGATCTTGACCAGAAAATTACGCCCGATGATCATCGGTTCGAGTTCCGGATGATTGATATTGGCCGGAATGATGGCGCGACCGGCAGCAATCTCGGAGCGCACGAATTCCGGCGTGATGAAAGCCGGAATCTCGGCCCCGAAATCCTCGCCATCGGCCCGTCGCTCTTCCGCCCCCTCAACCATGCTGGCACGGCCCAAATTTTCACGATGGGCGACAAAGATCATCTCTTCGGTGATGATTCCGGCGCGGGCAAACTCGTATTGCGTGACATAAGGCGCATCGACGCCATCGAATACCTTATGGGCGGCGGGACAATGAGGCACAGCCTGGGCGCCATTGGCAAAGCCATTATCCTCTGGCTTGATCGCCCGTGTTTCCGTCACGGCGGTCAGGCCGCGCCTGGTGAGCCAGGGTGCGCGCAAGGCAGGGAGCCCGAGCGCGACATCGGCGTGATAGGCCGGGTTGGTATAGGGGCCGGACGTGTCATAAACGCGTACAGGCGCCTCGTTGGCGCTCGGGTCGAGATCGATCTCGCGAAACGGCACGGTGATGTCCGATCGGCCATCCGGACTCGAGAAAATCTTGCGCGAGCCGGAAATCGGGCCTGTCGTCACCTTGCCATGAGCAGGCGCCTGATCGCGCGCAGCGACCTTGTTCTGGGTGGGAAGCGTTGAGTCGTCCATTTTCTGTCCCCTTGCGGTGTGGGGTTATGTCCGACAGCGCAAGAGCAGGATGAACGGGGTCGCAAGACGAGACTGGCCGCTCACACCAATCCCTACGCCGGTACGAACCGGATCAGGTTCTTCGCTCACATGCCGGAGCGAAAGGGTCGCTGCGCTGCGGTAAACCGCCAGCAGCCTCTCAGCCTCTTGTCGAGGCACCCCCTGGTATGGCGCGGAGTGTGACGTTGTCCGCAGGGTTCTGTCAACCGAATTAGATTGCCTGACCGTAAGGAAAGGCGTGACCTGCCTGCCGAAACCCGGCAGAAGGCGTTTTTTCAGGCACGCACGCGAGACGCACGCGCGCTCATGGGTTTGAGCTGACCGATTTCCTGGTCATGGCGACTGAGACCGGCGGGTGTGATGTAGAAGCGACCATCTGCGCCCAAGGTCACGAATCCCATCGCCTGAAGCCGCTCGAGGCAGGGCTGATCTCGCAACGCCTGGGGACGACCTATGCCTTCGCAAAGCAGCGCACGATGCAGTGTCGAGCGACAGCAGGTCTCCAGATAGGGTTCATCCCACATGATGGCATCTCCACGACAGACAGCAAGGCGGTGTCTTCACGACCGGGTGACCTCTTTCCATGAATGCCCCCGCCCCGCAACTGCTTTGCGCATGACAGGCGGAGGTTTGAAGCCAGACACCGCATCAGGGCTTATTGTTGAACGACGCATGTTCAGGGGTTAGCCCCGGCGCCCTGGCGGGCTATAGAACAGCCACGACGCTCTCAAGCTCAGGATGACACATGGCCCCCTCACCTTTTTCGCGCCTTGCGACGAAGCTCTTTCATGGTCTTGACCCGGAGGCTGCCCATGAGGCGGCAATCGAGACACTCGCTTTGGGTCTGGGTCCGACTGCGCCAAAGGACGTCCCTGCGCTCAGCACACGCTGCATGGGGCTGCGCTTTCCCAATCCTGTCGGCCTTGCCGCCGGGTTTGACAAGAACGCGCGCGCGCCGATGGGACTGGCCCGCATGGGATTTGGCCATGTAGAATGCGGAACCGTCACCCCGCGCCCGCAGGAGGGTAACCCCAAGCCCCGTCTGTTCCGCCTGACGGAAGATGCCGCCATCATCAACCGTATGGGGTTCAATGGCTGCGGTATCGAAAGTTTCACCCGGCGTATGGAGCGTTTCAGAACGCTTCAGGCCGGGCGTAACGCGGCGCTTCGCAGCGTGCCGGTCGGTGCCAATCTCGGCATCAACAAGATCGGCGCCCGCCCGCTGGAAGATTACCCGTATCTGGCGTCACGCGTCGCCCCTCTGGCCGACTACATCACCATCAATCTTTCCTCGCCCAACACGCCCGGCCTGCGAGACCTGCAAAGCGCATCAACGCTGAGGGACATCCTGCAGGCGATCACACGTGCCAATGCCAGTCTGCCCCCGCTTCTGGTCAAGCTGGCGCCGGATCTCGACCCCGATGCGCTGCCTGAGATCGTTGAAGCTGCCGTCGAGGGTGGAGCTGCCGGGCTGATTGTCAACAACACGACCATCAGCCGCCCTCACTCGTTGCGTTCACCCCTGGCAACCGAGACCGGAGGCCTTTCCGGGCGTCCCCTCGCCCAGCTTTCACTCCAGACGCTCAAGCGCGTCGTCCCGCTGGTTCAGGGACGGCTGGCCGTCATTTCCTGTGGGGGGATCGAGACGGGCTTTGATGTCTTCGAGCGGCTGCGGTCAGGTGCGGATATGGTGCAGATCTATACCGCGCTCATCTATCACGGCCCGGCGCTGGTCACGCGCATCAAGGCCGAGCTGCTGCAGGAAATCTACAAGGCCGGTTTTGACTCCGTCGACGACCTGAAATCTGCCAGGCACTGAGCGACTGCACGGCGTGTTGGAAAACCATGGGGCGGAAACACCGTTTCCATTCCCAGAACCAGAATTACAAAGAGAGGCGATCATCGGAATGTCAGCTTTGAAGAGGCAGCCAGCCCTCACTCTCATCTACGGGCTCTTCCTTATCCTCGCCCTTTCGATATCGTCAAAACCCTCTCTCGCGGCGCCACCCGGCAGCGCGGGCAGTAACACCCTCGTTCCGACTGCCGCCGATGGCTATGGCTGGACGACCGTCTCTGCAACGCTCAACCGGCAGATCACTTCGGCCCAGAACCGCCTGAAATATATCTACGGTCAGCTCAACAGAACGGACATCGCGCTGGGCAATGAAACATTGTCTTCCCTGTCCGATCAGATCGATGAGATCAGCGGCATCGCCCAGTCGATACAGACCCAGGCGGCGTCCTATCAGACCGTCTATCAAAGCTATCTCGAAATTATAGGGGCAAAGGTCGACGGAGAGAGCGCAACGATCGTCTCCCAGCGCAGCCGCCTTGAGGCCGTGCTTCAGGATATCAAATCCACAGTGACCCAGGGCAAGCTGCTCGGACTTCAGGCCAAGCAGGTACAGCTTGAAGTGCAGCGTCGCGGCACCGTCAGCCAGCAGGCCCTTCTCTCCGAGCGCATTGCCTCACCGCTTTCTCTCGGTTTCTGGCGCGACCTTGCGGATGAAGGCCCCGATCTGGCGCTTACCTTCGCCCCGCCAGTGAATAACGGATATGCGGGAGTTCTCTACAACTGGCCTGCCACGCTGTTTTCCCTGATCGGCGTTTTCGTCCTCACCGCATTGCTGGCGCGCCCTACCTTCTGGCTGTTCCGGCAGGCTGAGGGCAATATCGTACGACGCTTTACGGGCGACGTGCTTCCTGAGAACCACATTTCGTTTATTCCGGTCGCGCTCAGCGGTCTGATCTGTGGCATCATCATGTTCGTGGTCTGGGAGATCATCTCGAACGTCTTTTCGCTCGATGTCGGTCGCAGCCCCGTATTCGCCCATGGCATTGCCGGGATCATGCCTCTTTGCGGGTTCATTCTCGGGGCCGGTCTGCCCGCCCTGAGCCGCGCCACGGCTGTTGACGGTGCTGCTCAACGCTCAGCGCGTGCCCTGTGGGGTGTCGACTGGTGCGTTTCGATTTTTGTTCTGCTGCAGACTCTGTTCGTCATTGTCGGCTTCGAGAACGCATTTCCTGTCACGGCGCGCCGTCTGATTGAGGCTATCTTCACCCTTCTGGTGGAAATTCTCTTCGTCTGGATGTGCAAGCGCCTGACACAACGGACCGATGCGCGCCTGGCCCCGGCCATTTATGGCATCGGCTGGCTTCTTCTGGTCATCAGTTCGGCAGCGATAGCGCTTGGGTATCTCGCCTTTGCCTTCGCCTTGGCCGTATGGGCCATTGCGCTGTCGGTCAGCTTCGCCTCTCTGATGCTTCTGTCGATCGCGATGAAGGAATTTACGTCGCGTACCTTCTCGGTGGGATCACTGATCTCGCGACGCCTCTCCCATCTGGGCGTGCATTCCAATCGTGTCGCACAATTCGGCGTGCTGCTTTCCGGCATCGTGAATATCGGGCTGATCATCATTTTTGCGGCCATCTGTCTTTCGGATGGCAGCCTGTGCATTCCGGTTGTCGCGGACCGCGTCCAGAGCCTGTTCGTCGGTCAGACCATTAACGGTGTGCAGTTTTCGCTCAATACGGCTGTCTACTGCATCATCATTCTCATCATCGCTTATTACGCGATCGGTGCGTTTACCCAGTGGCTTGAGAGGCGCCTCTTCCCGACGACAAATCTCGATATCGGCGCCCGCACCTCAATCCTGAATATCTTCAACTATGTTGCCTGGATTGCCGTTCTCCTTCTGGTGCTGTCGGAAGCAGGTGTGACGGTCAAGAACCTGACCTGGGTTGTCAGTGCGCTCTCGGTCGGTATCGGTTTTGGTCTCCAGGCAATTGTTCAGAACTTCGTGTCCGGCGTGATCCTGCTTGCAGAGCGCCCCATACGTGTCGGTGATCTGATCGAACTGGGTGGCATCAAGGGCGACGTAAAGCGCATCAGTGTGCGCTCTACAGAGATCGGTCTCGGTGACGGCTCGACGATGATCGTGCCGAACTCGCAGTTCATCACTTCGGCGGTGCGTAACGCCACGCTGGGCACCTCGCTGAGTGCTGCCTCGGCAACCGTCACCATTTCGCCGCGCGCCGATGCCACGAAGGCTCAGCTTGCTCTCATGGACATGATGACCAAGCGACAGGACATTCTGCAGAATCCGCCGCCGGGGGTGGCCATTTCCGCGATCACCGAAACGGGTATTACGCTTGCCCTGTCGGCCAAGGTTTCGTCTGTTCGTGATGTGGGTGGCGTCACAAATGCCATCATGCTGGATGCCTACCGCGTTCTGCAGGAAGCCGGGCTCGAACTCGGGAAACCGTCCTGAAGCGTTAGGCGATAAAAAAGGGGGAGGAGCTCCGGCTCCTCCCCCTTTTTTTGACTAAACCACAGGATATGAAAACACTATCAGGCGGCGTGGTCGCGATCCATCAGGAAGCCGGTCACCAGTGATTTGAGCGGCGTCAGCTTTTCGGCAATTGCCAGCCCTGCCTTGCGCAGCGCCAGGGAAGGCTTTGCGTCATGGGTATAGAGCGACGCGATACCGTTAGTCGCAGCGAAAAGGGGTGCCGTTGCGCGCCGATGACGCTTTTCGAAGCCGCGCAGCACGCTCGCAGCACCGGGATCGCCCTCACCTCTGGCGATCTCCTCACAGAGTATTTCCTGCCCTCTCAGCCCAAGGTTGAAGCCGTGCGCCGTGATCGGGTGCATCCCGACAGCCGCATCGCCAATCAAAGCCAGACGGGTAGTCTCGAAGCGATGGGCGAAAACCGTCTTGAGAGGATAGGTGCACCGTGCGCTCTCGAGGTTCATGCTGCCCAGACGGCTCTGCGTCCGGCGCGTGATGTCTGCATCGAACGCCTCTTTACCCATCGCCTTGAGTATCCCGATTTCTTCGGGGTCGAGCGTCAGCACGAGAGAGGAAAGGTGCCCTGGCAATCCGTCATCGGCTACCGGAAGCAACGCGATTGTCTGACCTTCGTCGAACCATTGCAGGGCGACGCCGTCATGTGGCTCTGGATGACGCATGCGGCAGACAAGGATCTCCTTGCCAAAATCATGCACGATTGCCCCGATACCACGCATCTGCCTGATACGGGAGAAACGACCATCAGCAGCAACAAGCAGGCTTGAACTGATCAGCCTGCCGTCATCCAGAAGAGTGATCGCCTCATCCCTGTTGCCTGAACTCGCGACGACGCCCTTGCCCGAAAGAATCGTGATCCGGTTTTCTTCGCGCACGGTTTCATACAATGCCGTGCGGATAAGGTGATTGGGCACGAGATAACCGAGCGCGTCAGACTTCTCCTGCGGTGCCCTGAAAAGCAGGGCCGCCGAGTTGTTAGCGGGGGCTTCCTGCCCGGTTTCGATCCGTGCGGTTATGAGCGGAGAAACGGACCCTGAGGGGATGCGGTCCCATACGGCATTCTGTTCCAGCCAGTCGCGTGAATGATGCGTAAGGGCGATTTCGCGCCCATCGAAGGAGGGGGAAGCAAGAACGGTTTCAGGCGCCGGATCGATAACGGCTACGCGCCAGCCAGCCTTGGCAAGGGAGAGAGCGCAGGCAAGACCCGCCGGCCCTGCACCGGCGACGGTAACGTCGTATTTCTCTGTCACTGATCTGCCCCGAATTTAACCGGCTCACCCTTATAGAAGCCCATATAATCCTCGATATCCGGTCGCTTGCTGCCCTGTACCGGCTTGTCTGGCGTACCAACGAACAGGAAGCCGGCAAGACGCTGGGAGTCCGTCAGCCCAAGGGCCTCACGGAAGCAGGGCTGACCGGCGAAATCGCTCGACACCCAGAATCCGCCAAAACCCTCCATATGGAGCGCATTGAGGACATTCATCACGCCCGCGCCAACGGACAATTCCTGCTCCTGGAGCGGGATCTTGCTCTCGGGATCAAGCGCCATCACGAGGCCAATCGTCATGGGCATCTCGGAAAAACGCTGGCGACGTTTGGCGATCTTCTTCTCAGGCACCTTGGGATCGGCGGAGATCATGGCCTTGATCACCTGCTCGGCAAATTCGACGCGATGTTTGCCCTTGATCACGATGTAGCGCCACGGCCTTATCTTGCCGTGATCGGGTGCCCTCAGTCCCGCCGAGAGAATGCGAGCAATCTGCGCCTTGTCTGGCGCAGGCGCGCTGAGATGATCAGTCGAGGCCCTGCTCAGCAGGACGTCAAGGGCGGAGGGGGATGCGTGCGCGCTGCTCATGGGCGATAGATGGCAAGTTCCCCTCCTCTCGCCAAGAGGCCATCGCGTATTCGCTTCGAATAGTTTATGGAAGAGATCATGACAGACGCCAGACAGTCCCGCATTCACCGCAAGACCGGTGAGACCGATATCTCCGTTTCCATCAATCTGGATGGCAGCGGCCAGGCCGAGCTCGATAGCGGGATAGGCTTTTTCGATCACATGCTGACGGCACTGGCCAAGCATGGCGGCTTCGATCTCGAAGTGCGCTGCCATGGCGACCTGCATGTCGATGGTCATCATACGGTGGAAGATATCGGCATTGCGCTTGGCAAGGCCTTTGCTCAGGCCCTTGGCGACAAGCGTGGCATCACCCGTTTTGGCCATGCTCTTGTGCCACTCGATGAAGCACTTTGCGAAGTCGTGGTCGATATTTCCGGACGTCCCTATCTGGCATGGAACGTCAGTTTCGTGCGCGAGCGTATCGGCGAGATGGATACAGATCTCTTCGAGGAATTCTACCGCGCCTTTGCCATGGCAGCGTCCATCGCCCTGCATGTCACCTGCAAGGCTGGGCGCAATGCGCATCACATCGCCGAGAGTGGATTTAAGGCCTTTGCCCGTGCCCTGCGCATGGCTGTCGCACTTGATCCGCGTGTCGCCGGAAGCGTGCCTTCAACCAAGGGGGTCTTGTGAATTATTATCAGGCCTATCGCGCACAGAATGAGGCTGTTCCGTCCATGGTACGTCAGGGCTTCTACTGGCGGCTCATGATCCTGGGGCCTGTGGGGCTGCTTTTTTCGAGATGCTGGATCTCGTTTGCGCTGACAGCCTGCCTCAATGTGCTTCTCGTCCATTTTGGCGGCCCCTATGGCTGGCCTGCAGCCATAGGTGTTAATCTCGCTCTGGCGCTTTTCGGTGCAGAACTGATCGGCTGGGAAAAACGCCTCAAAGGCAGCGCCTCGGCTGGACTCTGGCTCGGTCGGTCTGAGGCTGACGCGCAACTGCGCTTCGCAGACAAGATGCAGGCGTCATCATGAGAAAAATAGTCGTCATCGATTATGACGGGGGCAATCTGGCCTCGGCAGCACAAACCGCCCGTCACGTCGTCACGGAAAAAGGCCTCTCAGCCGAGGTCATCATCACCGGCAATCCTGAGACGGTACTGAGCGCCGATCATATCATCCTGCCCGGTCAGGGTGCCTTTGCTCATTGCGCCTCCGGCCTGCAAGGCGGCTTGCGAGAGGCGCTTGTCGAAGCGACGGACCGTGGAACGCCCTTCCTGGGTATCTGCGTGGGCATGCAGCTCATGGCGGAGTGGGGGCTAGAGCATGGCCGCACCGCCGGGCTCGGCTGGATCAAGGGCGAGATTTCGAGAATGGATTTCGCGCTGGAAGCCGGGCTGCGCCTGCCGCATATGGGCTGGAATGTGCTCGAGTTCGAGCCGGGCGCCCACCATCTCACGGCTGGGCTGGAAAAGGGTGACCACGGCTATTTCGTCCATTCCTATGCGCTTACAGGTTGGGACGAGTCCGATATCGTGGCGACAGCAGACTATGGCGGCTCCGTTCCTGCCATCGTGGCGCGCGGCAATCGCTGCGGCACACAGTTCCATGTCGAGAAGAGCCAGAAGACCGGGCTAACGATCATGGCCAATTTTCTGAGCTGGACCCCGTGACACGCATCGCAGAACGCCTCTCGCGCATCGATGACACCGATATGGCAGCGTTGTGCGAAATCACAACGGCGGCCATCATCGACGGGGGCGGCCTTGGCTGGCTGACACCGCCAGGTCGCGCTGTGCTGGAACGCTATTTCAACGGACTTCTGCTCGTGCCGGAAACCCGTTTTTTTGTCGTTCGTGACGAGAGCGGGCAGATACAGGGCTGCGCCCAGCTTCTGCGCCCCTCGCGCAACAATGAGGCGCAGGCCCAGACGGCCCAGATAAGGGGCTATTTCGTCGCCCCCTATATGCGCGGCCGCGGACTTGGCTTCGTTCTGGCTGATGCTGTGATCGCAGCGGCACGCGCCATGGGCTGTCGTGTTCTGAACTGCGAAGTGCCCGAAACCCAGTCCTCTGCTCTGGCCATGTTTCGCTCGCTGGGGTTCGAGCATTGGGGCACCCACCCTTATTACGCGCGAAGCCATGAAGGCACGATCAAGGGCCTGTTCATGACCAAGATCCTCGATCGGGTCGGCGCGGCGGCGAGACACAAGACACCCACTGAGAAGGAAAGCAGCGTGGCGACCACCGACGCGAAACCGAACCGTCACCTGACCCTGTATCCCGCCATCGACCTCAAGGACGGTGCCTGCGTTAGACTGCGGCGCGGCGAGATGGATGACGCGACCGTCTATTCTGACAATCCGGCGGCGCAGGCCCTCGAATTCGCCCGCGCCGGATGCTCGCGCCTGCATGTGGTCGATCTCAACGGTGCCTTTGCCGGGCGCTCCGCTAATGGGGCGGCGGTCGAGGCGATCATTGCAGCGACTGATCTACCGGTTCAGCTGGGCGGCGGCATTCGCGATATGGCCGGCATCACGCGCTGGCTCGAGGCGGGGCTCGACCGTGTCATTCTTGGCTCGGTAGCCGTCAAGAACCCCGAACTGGTGCGCGAGGCTTGCAAGGCTTTCCCGGGTCGGATCGTGGCTGGCATCGACGCAAGACAAGGCCGTGTCGCAACGGAAGGCTGGGCAGAAGTGTCCGAGCTTAACGCACGTGATCTCGCGTTGCGTATGCAGGATGTCGGTGTCGCTGCGGTGATCTTTACCGAGATCACACGCGACGGCATGCTTGAAGGACTCGACCTCGAGCAGACGGCCGATCTGGCGCGCAGGCTCTCCATCCCTGTTATCGCGAGCGGTGGCGTTGGCTCGGCGCAGCATCTGCGCGATTTCCGCCAGGTCGCTCAGGATGTACCTGGCCTTGAAGGCGTTATCGTTGGTCGTGCCCTCTATGACGGGCGGGTTTCTCTGGCTGAGGCGCTCAGCATTCTCGAGGGGGTCTGATGCTCAAGCTGAGAGTAATCCCCTGCCTCGATGTGAAGGACGGACGCGTCGTCAAAGGGGTGAATTTCGTCTCTTTGCGGGACGCAGGCGATCCGGTCGAACAGGCTATCGTTTATGATGCCGCAGGCGCAGACGAACTGACCTTTCTCGATATCACCGCAAGCGTCGAAAATCGCGATACCATCTATGATGTCGTGCGGCGCACGGCAGAACGGGTTTTTCTTCCCCTGACGGTGGGGGGCGGCGTTCGAGCACCCGAAGATATGCGGCGCCTTCTGCTTGCTGGAGCCGATAAATGTGCAGTCAATTCCGCAGCTGTTGTTAATCCCGATCTGATTAATGAGTCTGCCAATCGCTTCGGCAGTCAATGTGTGGTCGTGGCCATTGATGCGCGCTCTGACGGCAAGGGCGGCTGGGAGGTCTACACGAAAGGTGGCAGGCAGCCGACCGGAATCGATGCCGTTGCTTGGGCCAAGGACGCTCAGGCGCGTGGCGCAGGTGAAATCCTGCTGACGAGCATGGATCGCGACGGCACCGGCAAGGGGTTTGATCTGGATCTGCTGCGACGCGTCTGCGGTGAAATCACCATTCCCGTCGTCGCTTCAGGTGGCGTCGGCGCCCTCGATCATTTCGTCGCAGGTGCAAAGGCGGGTGCCAGCGGCCTTCTTGCCGCCAGCGTTTTTCATTTCGGCACGTTTGGCATAGCAGGCGTCAAGGCAGCGCTCGAGAACGCAGGCCTGCCAGTGCGACCGAGCAACTGACGACACAAGCATATCATTCGGAACAAGAGACGGATCACGATCATGGCGCTGGCAACAAAACGCACGACACGCAAGACTGACGAAAGCGCAGGCAAAAAGAGCGGCGCAAAGCGGTCGGAAACCAAGGCTGCGGCAAAAAAGTCACCCGCCAAAAAATCGTCTGGCAAGAAAGACGCCATCAAGCTTGATGCCGTCGAAAGCACAACGGTAGATGCCCATGTGCTAGATCGTCTTTTCGAGACTGTGGAGTCACGTCGTGGCACCAATCCAGCTCTGAGCCACTCCGCCCGCCTTCTCTCTCGCGGAAGAAAGAAGATCGCGCAGAAATTTGGAGAAGAAGCGGTCGAATGCCTGATTGAGGCCGTTGCGGGAAAGCAGTCCGAGTTCATCAGTGAAAGTGCGGATGTGCTGTATCACCTGATCGTCATGTGGGTCGATGCAGGCGTGACGCCACAGGAAGTATGGCAGGAACTGCGCCGCCGTGAAGCGATGAGCGGTGTTGAGGAGAAAGCCTCGCGCCCAACGCAGGAAGGAGCCTGATCCATGACGGTCGACCTGCAAGCGCCTTATGATGTGAACAATATTTTCGCCAGGATTCTGCGCCGCGAGATCCCTGTCGAGATTATCTATGAAGACGATTATGCCCTCGCCTTCCCTGATATCGCGCCTCAGGCGCCCATCCACGTCTTGATCATCCCTAAAGGCGCCTATGTGTCCTCAGCCGATTTCGGCGCGTCTGCAAGCGATGCAGAGATTGCCGGTCTGGCACGCGCTATCACGAAAGTCGCTGAAAACCTCGGGCTGTCGCATTCCGGATATCGCCTGATTTCCAACACCGGCCCCGATGCTGGCCAGGAAGTGCCGCATTATCACGTGCACCTCCTCGCTGGCGCGAAGCTCAGCGCAAAACTGATTAAAAAAACTTCCGAATAACCCCTTGCCGGGTGCGTATAAATGTCATAGAACGCACCTCGCCTCGTCCCATTCGTCTAGAGGCCTAGGACACCGCCCTCTCACGGCGGCAACAGGGGTTCGAATCCCCTATGGGACGCCATTTGATTTTCCGCAGTTTTCTGCGGGTTCTTATGGTTAAAGAGCAAAATCCTGATTTACCATATCGTTGATTTTGAGCCATTCCTGAGCCAATCAGGAAATTATGGCTCTTTGGTATCAGGGGCTTCGCATGAGCGAATCAGAAAGATCAGGCATCGATCCGGCCACAGGTAAACCACTCCCCAAGGGCGTATGGTTCCGCGGCGCAGGTCAGTATCAGGCCCGCAAGATGGTCGATGGCCAACGCCTGAGAAAGACCTTCGCATCCTCAGCACTGGCTCGTCGCTGGCTCACTGAAAAACGCGCTGAAGTCGATCTGCGTCAGTTCAAGGACACATCGTCCCTCGACAGGACGCCTCTCAGACGACTGGTGGAACGCTACCGCGACGAATGCATGGCTCATCGCCAGGCGGACCGCACTGGCCACATCCCTGCCCTGCTTGATGACCCTGTCGTCAATGCCATGGTGAGTAGATGGCAGCCCGCTGACGTCCGGGCTTTTCGTGATCGTATGCTTGCGGATGGCTATGCGCCAGCAACCGTGGTCAAGCGGCTCAATCTCCTCGCCAGCATCGTCCAGCACGCGATCAGTGAATGGGATATCCACACGGTCAATCATGCTTCGGGCAGGGTTGTTAAACGGCCGCAAGGTGCTGACAGGAAGCGTAACAGGCGATTGGCCATGCTCGACAATGACGACACTTACCAGAGTGAATATGACCGCCTGGTAGATGTTGTTTCAGCCTCTGAGCATGCGGATGATGTATGGCTCGTCAAATGGTCAATCGAACAAGCCTGCCGTTTATCGGAGTCCGTCTCCCTCTGCTGGAAAGACATCGACTTCCGCAGTCGCACGCTTTCGCTTGCCCGAGTGAAAAGCGCGCGACACAGGGAGGAGCTCGGCCCTGAGAAACGCCCGCTGACACCTCTCGAGCAGATGCCGCGCAGGCCAGAGCCGCATGATAAGATTTTCGATATCGGCAATGAGAAGGCGTTCTCTGTCCGCTTTGGCCGGATGACAAAACGCGCGGGCCTGACCAATCTCACCTTTCATGATCTTCGTCATGAGGCGACGTCGCGTCTCGCGCGCTATCTTGCAAACCCCCTAGATCTGATGCGGGTCACCGGACATCGCGATCTGAAATCGCTCGATCGATACTACCAGCCCATCATGCAGGAACTCGCGGACAAGATTGAGGCTAATGAGTCAACGCCTATGAAATAGTCGACTAAATTTCCCTACTTCCGATAATTCTTATTATCGGAAGTAGGGGGGGCGAGGGGGTTATAAGGCCTAAGATCCCCTCCTCAGAGGCATGTCTCCACCCTGGTGCGTAACCGTCAGAATTTTGCCGACATAGTATTATTACGCGTCGTGAGGCGAGCCACGCTCAACTACGCGTGCCGACGAGTGACTCTATCAGGGGAAGACGATATAAGACTAAGCTATGCGGATTTTGGTTCACGCCTGCTACGATTCAGTATGTTCGCGGAGCCGCTTCCGATATCGATCATCCTTTTCCCAGACTGCTACCGCCGTCGATGAAAAGCGACTGGCCTGTGATGAAGCTGGCAAGGTCTGAGCAGAAGAAAGAAATCGCTGCTGCGATTTCTTCGGGGCGGCCAAACCGTCCAACAGGCACACCTGCAAGATATCGCGCCCCGCCGTCGCTACCAGGCTGATTATTTGCGCGAAAGAGCTCCGTCTCCGTTGGGTCCGGGGCGACGACGTTCGCCGTGATGCCATATGCAGCGTATTCAATCGCGATTGTCCGCGTGAGGCTCTCGAGTGCAGACTTTGCAGCCGCATATCCGGCACGATACGGCAATCCGCGAGTTGTGAGACTGCCAACATTTACCACGCGTTCAAACTTGGCATCGCGCATGCCTGGAAGCAAAGCCTGCGTAATCTGTAACGCCGGACGGAGGTTGGACCCAAGCAGCGCCATGAAGTCTACGTCCGTGACGCCCTCAAAGCGCTCATGTCTCGCAATACCGAAATTATTGACGACGCCCAGCACGTTACTGCGGCTGGCGATATTTCTGGCCAGCTTCCGGATCGCGTTGCTATCAGTCAGATCACACGAGATGAACTCGCCCGGAAATTTTCCCGCAATCGAACGGGCTACGCCGATAACATGCCAGCTCGCGTCAGCAAGCGCCTGCGCTGCCGCCCGCCCGCCCGATGCCTTTCGACGCGCTTGTGATGAGAATGGACTTATCCAATGGAAGCCCCCCCCGATAAACAAATTTGAGGTTCAGCCGATGAGCGCGGGGGCGTATCAAGACACCCCACGACACCTCGACCGAGGAACTTCCCTCGACCGTTTGCCAAAATGTGCTGTGTTCAGTCTGCTACACGCAGTTTGCCCGGGGCGGTCCATTCGGCACCCGCCATGAAGCTGTCCAAAGGTGTATGGGCGAGGTGGTTGGTATAATTCGAGATCAGCTTGGTGGCTGCAAGTACCAGTACGTCGAGTACGGACTGATTAGTGTAGCCAGCAGCCTTGAATGCGTCGACATCAGCTTCGCTCAGGACGCCACGACTGCGTGTCACCAGCGCCGCGAATTTGCGCAAGGCTTCAAGCTTGGGGTCGGCAAGGGCCTTCCCCTCACGGATCGCCCCGATTGACGCATCGTCGACTTTTGCCATGCGCGAAAGGTTGGTGTGACCTGCCATGCAATAGGTGCACTCGTTTTCATAGATGATCGACAGATAGGCAATATTCCGCTCGACGGGAGAGAAGCTCGTTTTTTCAGCAATCCCCCACAAGGCAGCGTATGCCTCAAGCGCCGCAGGGCTCTCGGCTAGAACGCGATGCAAGTTGGGGATAAAGCCCCAGGCCTGCTGTACCCCGTTGAGAATGTCTGCTGATGCCTTCGGTGCATTTTCGATATCATGCAGCTTGAACGCATTGGTCGTCATCATGAAAACTCCTGTATCCTTGCTTGCCAATATGACAATCAGGAAACGGAGATTTCGTATTTTCCTCTCGCTTGGGGAGCGGGGTAACAGCAATAACGCTTGTTCTTGAATGGAATGGCCGGGCCCGATCGTAGTGGATCGATGAGAGCAATATATCAAGTCAGGTGCCACCCGTCATTGACCTGTCGATGTCGAACTCCGCCTCAACGTCTCAGCACAGCTGGCACACTTTCAGGGCTGCGTGCTCATCTCCACACTGATCCGTCCAGTTATTTCAGTATACTTATGGGTCTCACGAGAGTGATTTTGCTTCGCAGATTGTCAGAGTATGGCCCGTAACACCGAACGCTGCGCGGCCGCCAAAACCAGAGACTTCGACTGGAGGTAAACATCGGTGGGGAATGGTTGGGTGAGATCTCAAGGCCGCTTCGACAAATGGGGAATGTCGGGACAGCGGTATTCTTCGCGTATGGATGACTGCAATAAGTGCATAAGATACAGTTATCTCTCGTAGTCTTCCTACTTTTCGAAAGGCTGCTTTGCTGAGCGCGTCGCATGTCGCAGACGGAAAACCAAATCGATCAGAGGCAGAGCCGCCCCCGGAGATTCATCAGAAGCCTGCTTTGCTAGCATAGCTTATCCAAGGCGATCGCAATGCCAACCCATGTCTTTCTGAATATCGCAATAGGCCGTATGCGCACCAAGCGGCGGCACCCTGCCTTCATTCCATCAAGCCCTGAACAAAATCTGCAAATTGCCTTGCCTTTGCGGTCATCATTCTCCCCGTAGGGAAGACAGCCCACAGGTCGATATCAGGCAAAGACCATGCCGGAAGCAGGTGCGTTACGGCGCCGCTCTCCAGTTCAGGGGCAAACATCCAGTCCGAGGTGATGGTCAGGCCCATATCAGCGAGTATGGCTGCCCGCAGGCCTTCGGCAGCGCTGACCCTGAGACGCCCCGCAACGGACACCGAGACAGCCGAGCCATCCCTGTGAAATGACCAGACATTGGGGAGCTGACTGTAAACGATCGCGTTGTGATCAGCCAGATCAGCAGGGACCAACGGCATGCCCGCACGCGCCAGATAGGCTGGTGTGGCCAGCACCGAACGTTTTCCTGTCGCCAGCTTGCGTGCGACCGCCGAAGAGTCGGCCAAAGCCCCCATACGCAACGAGATATCAACCCCCTCGGCCACGAGATCGATCATCCGGTCATCAAGCAGAATATCCACATCGAGCTGCGGATGCGCATCGAGAAATGCTGGCAGCCGCGGTATGATGTGCAGTCGCGCAAATGTTGTCGCCGCCGATACACGCAGGCGCCCGGACAGGCCGCTCCCCGCACCACGCGCGGCCAGCTCCGCTTCGTCGGCCTCCTGAAGCGCATTGCGTGCGCGTTCATAATATGCCTGCCCCGCTTCGGTAGGTGTAAGGCCATGAGTGGAGCGTATGAGCAGGCTGACCTGTAGCCTCGCTTCGAGCTGTGCCACGATTTTCGACACAGCGGGCTGACCAACATGAAGCTGCCGTGCCGCTGCTGAGAATGAACCCGTTTCGACCACACGCACGAACGTGGTCATCGCCTGATATCGGTCCATCCTATTCCTCCGGGGAATGATGCTTATCGCATCGAGCCATCTGCCATGCCCAGTGAAACAGAGGCAAACCAGACCTGCAACCCGGTCAGCGTCGGGGAAGGATGGAGCAGGCTTCAGGATGATCGTTCATTTCACCAACGCCGTGTCAACACGACCGGTGTCGCATTTCATCTCGGCCTATCAGCTCACGGGTGACCTGCCACAAGCCATGGTCGCTGCCCTTCTCCCGGCGCTCTCCGCTCTCCTTGCAAAACCTGATGGAGGAACCGCTCATGATTGAGGTCTACGCTTTCGCGACGCCCAACAGCGTCAAGGTCACCATCGCGCTGGAAGAGCTCGATCTCGCCTATGCGCTACACGGCATCAATATCCGGCAAGGCGAACAGGGTACCACGGCCTTTACGACGCTCAATCCCAACCAGAAGGTTCCGGTACTGGTTGATCACGACGCGAGGGATGAGAAGCTCGTCCTCACAGAGTCTGCAGCCATACTCGTGTACCTGGCTGAAAAAACCGGCCGCCTCCTCCCTGCAACCGGGGCCGAACGGGCGCGCGTTTTCGAACAGCTTTTCTTTCACGCCTCTGCCCTGAGCCCCGCCTTCGGCCAATCGGGTTTCTTCCAGCGTTTCGCCAGCGAGAAACTGCCTCTCGCGATCGAGCGCTTCGACAAAGAGGCAAAACGCGTCCTGCATGTGCTCGACACCTTGCTGGCGCACCGGGATTTCGTGGCAGGCGATCATTTTACTATCGCCGATATTGCCCATTTCGGTTGGCTCTGGCGGCGCAGTTTCCCCGGCCTCACCCTCGATGACACCCCTCATATCGCCCGCTGGTACGAGCGGATTGCGGCCAGACCTGGCGTTCAGCGCGGTATCGCCCGGGTTGAGACGCTCGCCGCCCCAAACTGATCCTTTTCTGATCGCTCCGAGGTTATTCTCATGAACAAACTTTTTACGCCCTTCAATGCCGGGGCGCTGTCGCTCGGCCACAGAATCGTCATGGCACCCCTTACGCGCATGCGGTCGGACCATACTGGCAAGGCCAATGCCCTCATGGCGCTGTATTACAGCCAGCGCAGCTCACCCGGCGGTCTTATCATCTCAGAGGCAACACCCGTCGCGCTCGAAGGATACGGCTATGCCGGCGCGCCGGGCATCTATGACGACTCCCAGATAGACGGGTGGCGCAAGGTGACCGGGGCTGTTCATGCACGCGGTGGCAAAATTGTCATGCAGTTGTGGCACGTAGGGCGACAGTCGCATCCTGATCTGCAGCCAGGTGGTGCAGCCCCGGTCGCGCCCTCTGCTATCCAGGCAGAAGGTGACGCCTATACGCCCAATGGCCCTGTCCCGTTTTCCATGCCGCGTGCCCTCTCGCTGGAGGAAATTCCCGCGGTGATCGAGCAGTTCAGGGAAGGTGCCGCAAGGGCAAAGCAGGCAGGTTTTGATGGCGTGGAAATTCATGGCGCCAATGGCTATCTGCCAGACCAGTTCCTGCAGGACGGTACGAACCACCGCACCGATGAGTATGGCGGCCAGATCGAGAACCGCGCCCGCTTTCTGTTGGAAGTGACCCAGGCAGTCATATCCGTCTGGGGGGCAGACCGCGTGGGTGTTCGCCTGAGCCCAAGTGGCACCTACGGCTCGATGTCAGACAGCAACCCCCAAGAAACCTTCGGTTATGTGGCGGAGCAGCTGGACAGGCTCGGCATCGCCTATCTGCATGTGGTTGAACCCCGCATCAAGGGCACGGAACTCATCGCCGAGAGCGAACCTGTGGCCGCGCGTGATCTGCGCGAAAGATTTCGGGGCACGCTGATCGCGGCAGGTGGGTTCGACAAAAACAGTGCCGCAGCCGTGCTCGCATCCAGTGATGCCGATGCCGTCGCCTTCGGCCGGCATTTCATCAGCAATCCCGATCTGCCTGAGCGCCTGCGCGGGGACCTTGCTCTGACAAATTACGACCGCTCGACCTTCTACGGCGGCGATGCTCGTGGCTACACCGATTATCCCTTCTTCGACGCCTCGACACCAGAGCAATAACCACCGCGGTTATTCCACCAGGGAATGACCATTAGTCGTACCTGCCATCATCCCTCCGGTACGGCGACCTCCTATCGTCAGATCCGTCACCAGATTTCAAGGAAACGAACCCATGACACTTCAGGCAAAGCTCGACGCCTTCAAGACCGATTTCGAAGCCGGAAAGCCCCCCTATAACGTTCCGCATAGCGTCATCGAAACCATGCACCGTGCCACCGCCGAGCTGGTTGCGTCCGGCGCTGCGGAAAAAGCCCTCAAAGCCGGAGACAAGGCACCCGTTTTTACGCTGAACGACCCCGAGGGTAACACTGTCTCTTCTGCTGATCTTCTGGCCAAGGGGCCTTTGGTCATCAGCTTTTATCGCGGTGTGTGGTGCCCTTACTGCAACATGGAATTGCAGGCTCTCGAAGCGGCACTTCCCTCATTTCGTGAGCTTGGCGCCCATCTGATCGCGATCTCCCCGCAAACTGCGGTAAACAGCCGAAAATCAGTCCGCCAGAATGAACTGCAATTTCCGATCCTGTCTGACACGCATAATGACGTCGCCGCGCAGTTTGGCCTTCGCTTCACCCTGCCTGATTATCTGATTGAGCTTTACAAGAATCTCAAGAACGATCTGCCCGGTTTCAATGGTGACGACAGCTGGACGCTGCCTATGCCTGGCCGCTTCGTCATTGGTCAGGACGGCGTCATTCTCTATGCCGAGGTCAATCCGGATTATACGCGTCGCCCGGAACCTGCCGACATGCTTCCTGCCCTGCGCCACGCGACCCAGTCGGCCGACTGATTACTCCATCCATACCGCCCCGGCTCGCGCAGGGGCGGAATTTTTCACTAAGGATACGGAGAGAAATATGCGCTCCAATGACATGGGCAATAGCTTCACTCGCCATTTGATGGGTGACGAACAGTCCGCCAAGCTCATCGCGGCATCACAGTCAGGCACATTTGGCGCAGCCATAGCCGGGTATGCAGTCGATCATGTTTTCGAGGACATCTGGACACGTGAAGGGCTCGATCAGGCGCGTCGAAGTCTCATCACCATGACCGTCATGGTTGCGCTGCGCCAGCCTCATGAATTCGGCCTCCATATGGGTTTTGCGCTCGATCACGGTATGAAGCTGAAGGAAATAGAGGAGGCTCTGATACAGATGCTCCCTTATGTCGGCTTCCCCGCCATTTCCGGTGTCATGCCTGTCGCTGCGAAGATCATTGCTGAGCGTGGACTCGACAAAAGCGAAGAGTATGAAGGCCATCGCGGTCTGCTCTGAGCCCTCACCCAAGTACTGTACCCTGCCGGTAGAACGGGCCTCGTCTCGCGCTCCCGATGACATCCAGCCTGCGGCGTTCACGAATCTCTCTGCGCCCCTCTCGCGCTTCGTGAGTACTTCACGGCAATCTGCCTTCGAAAAGGAACAGTTATGACGAAACTGCATCGAAAAACGGCCCTTGTGACCGGAGGAAGCAGCGGGCTCGGGCTTGCAATCGCAACGCGTTTCATCGCTGAAGGCGCATTTGTCTATATCACCGGTCGGCGACAGGCCGAGCTTGAGCGGGCTGTAGCGGCATTGGACAGTCAGGCCGCCTCTATACAGGCCGATGTCAGTCTCCCCGGCGATATCGAACGCATGGTGGAAACGATACGGCGTGAACGTTGGGCTATCGATATCCTGGTCGCCAATGCCGGTATCGTTCTGCCTCAAACACTCGAACAGGCAACACAAGCCAATTACGATCGGACGTTCGATATCAACGTGAAAGGCCTGTCTTTCACGATCAGCAAGGCACTTGGCCTGTTGCGGTCTGGCAGCTCAGTCATCCTTGTCTCATCCATCGCTGCCAATAAGGGTGTGCCTGGCTATGGCACATACAGCTCAAGCAAGGCTGCAATACGCAGCCTGTCCAGAACCTGGACGGCCGAACTGATCGAACGCGGCATAGGGATCAATACCCTCAGCCCCGGACCGTTCGACACACCAATCATGGACAGTCAGGCCGATACGCCGGAAGGTGCCGAAGCCGTCAAGCGTCAATGGGCTGCAGCCGAGCCCATGAAGCGATTGGGGCAGCCAGAGGAACTTGCTGCGGCCGCGCTCTTTCTGGCTTCTGATGAAAGCAGTTATGTTGCAGGCATTGACCTCATTGTCGACGGTGGTGCGGCCGCGGTCTAGGGCTCCGTGATCACCACAGGATTGCGATCACCAGTACGGTGGAGCGTCAGCAGGACCCGCCCATACTGCCAATCAGACTGACATGGTTTCGCAAGGGTGAGCTATCATGATCCGTTTTTATTTCCATCCCACGCCCAACCCGGCGAAAATCGCCCTCATGCTCGAGGAAACCGGTTTGCCCTATGAGGCCATACCGGTCGATACCCGCAAGGGTGATCAGCATGACCCGGCGTTTCTCGCGATCAACCCCAATGGCAAAGTGCCTGCCATTATCGACACCGAAGGTCCTGCGGGCCCGGCAACACGCGTGTTCGATTCCAATGCAATACTGCTCTATCTTGCTGAAAAGACCGGGCAATATCTTGGGACCCCCGCGGACCGGCCTGAATTGCTGTCATGGTTGATGTTTATCGCATCCGGACTCGGGCCTTTTTCCGGTCAGGCCGTGCATTTTCAGCATGCAGCGCCCGCCGGGCTGGACTACGCCGTCAATCGGTACAGGCGCGAGGTCGAACGACATTACACAGTTCTCGACCAGCACCTCACGGACCGCCGTTACATCGTGGGCGATACTTTCACGATTGCCGATATGTCTGCCTGGGGTTGGCTGGAGCGTGCGCCCCGTGTGCTCAAGGAAGATTATCCGCTCGAGCGCTGGCCTGCACTTGCTCGCTTCATGCACGACATCAACGCCCGCCCGGCCGTGTCGCGCGTGCAGGCGCTCATGAAGAGGCACGCATTCAAGACAGATATGGACGATCAGGCACAACGGGCCCTCTTCCCATCCAATTTCCCTATCCACAGTCGGGAGCAGCGCTCATGACCGCTTCGGAAAACTATACACCGCCCAGCGTCTGGACATGGGACAAACAGAATGGTGGCAAATTTGCCAGCACCAATCGCCCTGTCGCCGGGCCGACGCATGAAAAGAACCTCCCCGTAGGGCGTCACCCGCTCCAGCTGTACTCACTGGGTACGCCCAATGGGGTAAAGGTGACGATCATGCTGGAGGAACTCCTGGCCCTGGGACATGAGGGGGCGGAATATGATGCCTGGCTGATCAATATAGGGGATGGCGATCAGTTCGGATCGGGCTTTACAGCCATCAACCCGAATTCCAAGATCCCGGCGCTGGTTGACCAAAGCGGGGGCACCCCCCTGCCCGTCTTCGAATCAGGATCGATCCTGCTTTATCTCGCCGAGAAATTCGCGGCTTTTCTGCCTCGGGATGTTCCATCGCGTACGGCCTGTCTGAACTGGCTTCTCTGGCAGGTCGGCAGCGCACCCTATCTCGGCGGCGGCTTTGGCCATTTCTATGCCTACGCCCCTGAGAAGATCGAATATGCAATCAACCGGTTTGCCATGGAGACCAAACGCCAGCTGGACGTTCTCGACCGGCAGCTTGCCAGGCATGAATATATAGCAGGCGACGCCTATACAATTGCCGATATGGCGATCTTTCCCTGGTATGGCGGCCTTGTTGAAGGCTGGCTCTATAATGATGCTGCACAGTTTCTGAGCGTTCAGGAGTATTCCCATGTGCAGGCGTGGTCAGCCCGGTTGCTCGAACGCCCTGCTGTCCAGCGGGGCCGGATGGTGAACAGGCTCTCAGGCCCGCTCTCTTCCCAGCTTCGCGAACGCCATGACAGCTCGGATTTCGAGCTTAGAACGCAGGACAAATTGCCGAAAGACAGCGCGATCTGATCGCTTCCACCCCGCCGCATCGGGCGATGCACCCCGCATCGCCCGGAACTACCAGCGTATCAACCACGGCAATACCAGACGCGTGCTGCAGGCCACCAGTGCACAGGCCAATGAATACCAGACGACGAGATAAAGCGGGTCATCAAAGGGGCAGGCCAAAGTAAAGACGAGCGCACCAAAAGCCGCGCCGGCAATGCCAGTGACCCACGCCGTTCCGCGCACATCAACCGGTGCGCCGCGGCGCACGATAACACCCAGCGCGAGGACAGCGGGCAGAGCAAGCTCTACGATCTTGCGTGCACAGACCATGCCGTGCGCCGGATCAAGCCTGAGCCATAAAACCTCTGGCCCAGCCTGAAGCGCATCCACAAGCCAGCCAAGGGCAAAAAGAACAAGAGCGGTCACGCCCAGCCAACGCAGCCCCTGCCGGGGCGAACGCGTCGGGTCGAGCGAGACCAGCGCCGAAGCGCCGCCCAGCCCGACGATCAGCAGCAGTCCGATTGCCTTCCACCAGAAGCTCATCATGTGCATGGCATGGGGCATGTCAGGGCGCATCAGGCCAAACCCGAGCACTGCACCAATCTCGACCCCGGCGAGAACCGCGAGGGTCAAGGCATCGCGCCAGAGCGAGCGCCTCCGGACGGGGCGAAGATCGGTTACAAATTGCTCGATCAGGGGATCATTCACCATCATTGCCTCCCATCACCAGAGTGCTCATGCGACTCAACCCACGATGGATATTGACCTTCACCAGCGTCGCGGATTGCCCTGTGCGACGTGCAGCCTCCTCTATGCTCAAACCCTGCAACTTCACCAACCTGATCGCTTCTGCTGGCCCCGGCTTCAACTGCGCCAGAAGCTTTTCCAGTGCATGAGCCGTGGTCACCTGTTCCTCGTGATCGCCCACAGCCACCGTCTCATCAAGCAGGGTCGTTTGTGTACGCCTGGCGGCCCGGAGGCGATCAATCCATTTGTAACGCGCAATCGCCGCAATCCACGGGCCGAATTTCTGGGAAGGATCGAAGGTGTGACGCTTCTCATGCACCGCCATAAGGGTGTCCTGCACGGCGTCATCGACCATTGAGGGCGGCAGGCGTTTGAGGAAAAAACGGCGCAACCATGCCTGTGCCTCGCCCAGCACCAGGCGATAAGCCTGTGCATCTCCTGCCTGCGCGGCCTCCATCCAACGGCTCCAATCCGCTTCTGTCAAAAATCTGCTGCCTTCATGCGTGACCGGAGATCATTTCCTACCGCTATCATTTGACATACGTAAAGACCCGGGCGCCGTAGAAAGTGCGAGGACTGGCTCTGTCCGCCAGCTTGCCGGGAAGCTGGCACGCAGTGCGTCCAGTCGCGGGGCATCATAGGTCTCGATGTAGATATTATGCGGATAACGCGCCGCAAAATTCTGATGCTCTCTTTCCGCCCCGCTAAACGCCTTGTCAGGCTGAACATGCGTTGCAATGGGCTGGGCAAAGATGTGGGCGGCATCGAGTTGCGCGATATAGGCCTCTGCCACGCGCGCCTGTTGCGCTGTGCGCGTGAAGATGACGGAACGGTATTGTGGCCCCGTATCGGGGAATTGCTGGTCGATCTGCGTCGGGTCCAGTGCCACGGTGAAGAATATCCGCATCAGCGTGCCAAAGCTGACGAGGGTAGGATCATACTCAACCTCGACCGATTCCGCATGACCGGTATCGCCTTCGCTGACGCGTTCATACTGGGCCGTGTCGCGCGCTCCACCGTCATATCCGGCTCGGGTAGCTGTGACGCCTCGCACATGCTGGAATATGCTCTGCACCCCCCAGAAACACCCTCCCGCAAAAACGACGCTGGATGGGGTCATCCCCGGACGGGAATCATCGGGGGGTGCCGTCATCTGCCCGATGGGTTTGTCGTTACCAGTCTTTGCCACGATAACGGGCTCAGGCAAGGTCGGATAGGCAGACGCCCTTGAGGTGACCTGGTGCAGAATGCCATAAAGGCTGAATGTGGCGAGCGCGACGCCAAGCACGTTTTTTCTGATCATCATGCGAACTTTCAGACTGGCCTGAAGGTAAAGGCTGCACCGTTCATGCAGTAGCGCAATCCGGTCGGTTGGGGACCGTCATCAAAGACATGGCCAAGATGACCACCGCATGTCGCGCACCGTACCTCCGTGCGCTCCATGCCAAGACTGTCATCCCCACGCTCCTGAACAGCATGGGGCAGCGCTGCCGTGAAACTTGGCCAGCCCGTCCCGCTTTCGAACTTGCTGCGTGAGTCAAATGCCGGTGTTGCGCAGCCTGCGCAGGCAAAACGCCCCTGTCGGTGTTCGTTCACGAGCGGGCTGGACCAGGGTGCCTCTGTGCCAGCCTCGCGCAGAATCTCGAATTGCTCCGGTGTGAGCAGGTGCCGCCATTCAGCAGCACTATGCGTCACGGGATAAGGTTCTGCGCCCCAGGCGCGGCCCGTCAGAGCCAGACAGACTGAAGCAAGGCAGAATTGTCGACGCGATGTCATGAACTTCGCCCTTTTGCTGAATTTCACTCCATCCTTCGTGCTGCACCGTGCAGAGGTTACGGGCAGCCACACTGTTTTTTTTCGTTCCGTGCCGTAACTTTTAGGGGCCTGCGCACGAAGGAAGCTCTGCCAGCCTCCAGAAGACTCAGGGAACGAACTGCCATGTCACGATCGCGACGCGCGCCCGCACCGATCATACGCCTCACCCATTGGGCAGGCGCGCTTGCCATGCTCGTCATGATCGGTAGTGGCTGGCAGATCTACAACGCCTCCCCTATCCTGCCTTTCGAATTCCCCGCTGCCATCACTCTTGGAGGCTGGCTTGGCGGCGGCATTGCCTGGCATTTTGCTGCCATGTGGGTGCTGATGGGGGCGGGGCTGGTTTACGTCGTGTATGGCGTCGCAAGCGGGCATTTTCGCAATGACCTGCGCCCTGCAGGACCGCGATCTGTGATGAGGGATATAGGGCAGGCCGTGCGCCTGAAGCTCTCCCACAAGGCCGGTCACTACAACGCCGTGCAACGTGCGCTCTACACGGGCGTGCTTGTGGTGGCTGTGCTGACGGTCACGACGGGCCTCTCGATCTGGAAACCCGTGCAACTTGGATGGCTGACCTGGTCGTTCGGAGGGTACGACATTGCCCGGTGCATCCATTTTGCCATGATGAGCCTGATTGTGGGCTTTCTTCTACTTCATGTCGCGCTTGCCCTGATGGTGCCTGCCACCTTGTGGGGCATGGTGTTCGGGCGACGCATGCCAGATAGCGACAAGGAGAGCGCATCATGAGCCCGCCGAAAATAGACCGCGCCGGTGTCGCGCCCGAATTGCGCAAGCTCGAACGCAGGCTCTTCCTGCGGAGCAGCCTTTCGCTTGGTGGGCTTTCCCTGCTGTCAGGCTGCGCACTGGACGATAACGCGTCGGTGGAACACGCACTCAGCCTGATGTCACGTTTCACCGACCGGATGCAGGCGCTTCTTTTCAGCCGTCAGCGCCTCGCAAGGGAATTTGACCCGTCACGCATCACACATCCCTTTCCATTCAATGCCTATTATGACGAGAGCGACGTAAGGCTCGTCGAGACTTCATCCTGGCGGCTGGAGGTGAGCGGGCTTGTTTCAGACAAGAGCCCTTGGTCGGTCGCCCGGTTTCGTACCCTGCCGCAGAAAAGGCAGATCACGCGACATATCTGCGTGGAGGGGTGGAGCGCTATCGGAGATTGGTCCGGGGTTCCGCTCTCTGTATTCCTGCAACATGTCGGGGCCGATCTGCGGGCAAGATATGTGAATTTCCGCTGTTTTGATGATTACAGCACGAGTATAGATATGGCGACGGCACTTCATCCGCAGACAATCATGGCGCTGGATTTCGGCGGGAACCCTCTCCCACCCGCCTATGGCGCCCCGATGAAGATCCGCATCCCTACAAAACTCGGCTACAAAAACCCGAAATATCTCGCCTCTATCGAGGTCACAAACCATTTCCCGGGCGGATATTGGGAAGACCAGGGGTATGACTGGTTCGGCGGTTCATAAAAAAGCACACAGGCATGTAACCTGCGGCAAGGCTGAGGCGAAAGAAAAGATATCGGAAGCTGGCGCGTCCATTTTCCGATCCTTTGAACCGATCCAGGAATGTAATCATGTCTTTTCGTACACTCGCACTTGCCTGTGCCTTTTCTTCGACAATGCTGCTGGGAGCCCCTGCCTTCGCTCAGGACACCATGTCACATGGGACGATGTCGCAGGGCGCTATGGCCCATGACAGCATGTCCCACGGTGACATGTCCTCCGACAGCATGAAGAAGCATGCCATGACGAAGGACGAAATGGCGCCCCACGGGGTGTCGAAGCAGTCCATGAGCAAGCATGGCAGCATGATGAAGTCAGAGGGTATGGAAAAGAAGAACAAAATGGGCAATGCGATGAAACACGACCCGATGGAACATGACGCGATGAGCAATGATTCGAAAGGCGACATGGCAAAGCCGAACTAAGGGCCAGACGCCTGTGGCCAAAAGCCACAGGTCGTCCCTTTGGGGCGTAATCGAGTTCTGGTCCTAGGCTCAGGACTCATAGCCAGAACATGACGGTTGCGGCGAGGCATATGGCTGAGAAGAAGAAGGTCGGGCATCTGTCGTAGCGGGTTGCGACCCGCCGCCAGCCCTTGAGACGGCCGAACATGATCTCGATGCGGTTGCGTCTTTTGTATTTTCGTTTGTCATATCTGACGGGTTTCCCGCGGGATTTTCGTCCTGGAATGCAGGGTTTGATCCCTTTTCCCTCCAACGCATCCCGAAACCAGTCAGCATCATAACCTCGGTCTGCCAGCATCCACTGTGCCATAGGAAGACTGTCCAGCAGAGCAGCGGCACCGGTATAATCGCTGATCTGCCCCGCCGTCATGAAGAAGCTCAGCGGTCGTCCGTTATGATCGGTGACCGCATGCAGCTTCGTATTCATGCCACCTTTTGTCCGTCCGATCAGGCGGCCTGGGTCCCCTTTTTCAGCCGCAGGCTCGAAGCCGTGCGGTGCGCCTTGAGATACGTCGCATCAATCATAATCGTCTGAAGCTTGGCTTGCGTAGCAGACATGCCATCCATCATCCGCATGAAAATGCCCATGTCGCCCCAACGCTTCCAGCGATTGTACAGCGTCTTGTGTGGACAATATTCCCGCGGCGCATCGCGCCAGCGCAGACCATTGCGGTTCACAAAAATGATCCCGCTCAGCACACGACGGTCATCAACGCGAGGTTTGCCATGGCTCTTGGGAAAGAATGGCCGCAGACGCTCCATTTGTTCGTCCGTCAGCCAAAACAGATCGCTCATCTTCAGTCTCCTCAAGGAGCCTGAATCAAAATTCCCTTCAAAAATCAACGGGTCCTGAGCCTAGTCATACGCTCTCTTGATCTGCTCCATCTGAGCTGCACCAGTGTCGTACGAAATGGCTAAATACAGCTCCCGGCTTTTTACATCCTCCAGAGGAACCGGCGCCGGTGATGTCACGTTGACTGCGGCATAATAAGTGCTGATGATGAGAGCGTCATCTGTGAGCTACAAACAGCACCGTTTTCTGGGTGAGTTGATAGCGCATGCGGTGTGGCCATACTTCCGCTTCCCACCGAGCTTTCATCTTGTGGAAGAGATGCTGCACGAGCGGGGGATCGGGGTCCCGTATGAGACGATCCGACGATAGAGCCTGAAATTTGGTGTGGCCTATGCCCGCTCTCTGCAACGCACGAAGGCCCGGCCTGGTGATCTCTGGCGTCTGGACGAGGTGCGGATCGCGATCCGTGGCAAGCCCCATTGGCTGTAGCGGGCTGTCGATCATGAGGGCATTATTCTCGATGAGATCCTGCAGACCCGCCGGAACATCAAAGCAGCCAGACGTCTGTTAACCTGGCTTTTGAAACGGTAGGAAGTACGCCCCTGTTACATGATAACTGACATGCTGAAATCCTATGGAGCAGCAAGACGCAGACTTGGTCTCGCGATCCGGCATCTCTCGCTTAAGGGCTGAACAGCAGGGCGCAGAACAGTCATCTTCCCTTGCGAAAACGCGAACGCATTATGCAGAAATTCCGCTCGCCGGGCGGATGTCCGCGCTTCGTCTCTGTCTTTTCAGCCATCCGAAATCTCTTCGTCCCACCCGCCTCCATCACCACCGCTCTTTACCGGCATATCCATCGCCTCAGGGCTCTCGCCCAATGGAGCAACGTGACCGCTCTCAGAATCTGGACACCTGTTCCCCGGGACTCGCTTATCTCACGCCACTTAACGTGAGATCACCACTCAATATATACAGAACGGGTCAAAAAAACCGGTCCGGATGACTCAATAACCACCTATGATTTTACGTGGATGTGGCACAAACTGGGGCTAATCGAACTCCGCCGGTAACCAGCGTCACGACAATGTTCTCACATGACGTTGTTTAGCGTACCATACACGCGATGTCCTCAGATCCTATAAATCTTTGTCAACGTGACCTAACCGCGAATTTCGTAGAAATTTACTATCGGTCCATAATTACTCTCATCATCTATATAATTAACAACGAAATTTCGGTCTGGGAATGTTTTTTTCAAGGACAAATCCCAAGAAAATGCAATTATTTTACCAATATCTTTAGCAATATCATCATCTACACGAATTTTGTTTCCATCAAATAATTCAAATATATAAATTTGGTTAAAACTTTCTTCGTCGAATTTTTTATTTTTACTGTCTTCCATTCCTTTTTTTGCAGCTTCTGGACTAATGGCAACTCGCGCAAATACATAATCGTTTAATAAGAAAAATTCAGGGAAAAGAACTTTAGAGAACACAATGCAGTCAGAAGGATTGCAATTATAACTCATGTAAAAAACTAACGGAGATTCAGAATCATTTATGCAAGGACCAAGCCAATTGGTATATTTGATTGGATCTTTAATGTTGGGTATTGTATCTATTTTTTTCAAGGTATTTCATCCACTCTTGCTTCTCTGGGCTTTGATCCTTTAGGCTTCTGCGCTTTAATGGAACCATCTGGCAGAGTATTCCTACCATATTCAAGCACATGCGGGGTTTCTACCCCGGCATGGGCTCTCCCTCTAACGTCAACTCTTTTCAAGATGATTCCGTCCTTATCATATGTCGCGTAAACAGTGATATTTCCTTGGTTATCCGCTCTATAAACAGTCCCGTTTTTGGGTCCGCCCTCCGTTGGCACGTCACCTCGCCATTTGATTGCGTTTTCGAGCGGACCTCCTCGCAAATCTCTCTCGTTTCTAGGCTCTGGATAAGATGGTTTTCCCTCGTTGTTAGGCGGCGGAACGTCGTTTTCGTCGTCAGGTGGTGGGTTTTCTTCATCTCTATCATCTGTGTCCGGCTTACGCTCCCCAGACGTTTCACCGCCTCCTTCGCCCTCATCTCTCGTGGCCTCTCTCATTTTCCTCAGGCGGGAAAGGGCTAAAAGAACTTTTGGGTTGAAACCGTCAATGACCGTTGCTCCCGCAAAACCCAGAGTAAGTGCCGCCTCTTTTTTATCTCCATCCATGTACTGCTTGGCAGCTAGCCCAGTTCCAAATCCCGCACCAAGAATGGTCGGCAGGTTACTGCCACCAGTTAGTAGTGCGTTACCAACTTCTGAGGCGGTTATGCCGTAGCGGAAATCAAGGCCAGGAGCCATGTGATGCCGGGGGGCAGTAACTGTAAGAGTGTCATTGCCATGATTATCACTATAGGCGCTAATCTTCTGACCGTCTGTCCGTGTGCCACTCTGATCGGGGTCTGTGAGATCATAAGAGGCGAGCCCATGGGCATAGTAATGTTCGCCCGTCAGAGTTTGATCACCCGAGAGGCTGGATCCGGCATTTCCGGATGACGTATTCGCGTTTCCGTCTTGGCCCCGTTTCGCTGCGACAGCAGAATTAGCCTGCGCTGCTTTGGTATCCGCAATGCTTTTATGCACCGCAGCCGAAGCCTGATCTGCCTGATATTTGTCGTAAGCGGCGGCGCCGATTTCGACTGCGCTTTCTGCTAGCGTCTGGCCTGCAGTCTGGATCTGAAGCGTCGTGTTCAGCTTCTTAGCGTCAAAATCATTATCCAGATGTCCATTCGCGCCAGCAAGATCGGTGCTGTAATGCCCCGTCGTGCTGCCGCTCTGCACATCGATATTACCTGTGATGACCGATTGCGTGACGCTGCTCTCGCTGTGGTCCTCATGGCCCACCGCAAACGTGCCCGTCTTGAGCACATCTTCCGGCGCCTCGTCTTTCGAATATCCGTCTCCTGCCGAGACGCTCGTGCCGCTTCAGCGCGAAATGTTCTCCGGGCTCTCCGCCGTCAGGCTGCCTGTGCTGAAATGGTTGCGCGCCGCCTCAGCCGTGCTGCTGATTACGCCGCCGGTCAGATGCGTGTTGCCGGACACCTCGACATCAAGACCGTCGTCACCCGCATAAAGGCCCGACTGGTCCTTTCCGGTCGAACGGTATTCGTCCGTGATCGACGTGTGCGCCATGCTCGCGCCACCGTCCGCAGGGCCAAGCCCCGCTCCCGGTATGAGAACCGTGATACTTGCCCCGCCCGATGTCGCGTTGCTCTTGTAATGCGCCTCGTCCTGCGGGCTCTTGATGACCAGATTACCCGTCTGCACACCGATATGACCGCCAGAGACCAAAGCCCCATCAAGCGTCGTCGTGCCCGGCGTGACTATGGTGACACTGTTCATGCCAGTCACTGTCGTCACAACATGTATCGTGCTGTCAGACTGGCTGTGCTGCGTCGAACCACCCGCTGACGCCGACACGCTGGCACCCGTGCCTTTCATGCCGACACTGCCACGCACCCCGACCGAGATGCCAAAGGAACTGCTCGATCCTTCCGTCTCGCCTTTCTCGACGCCCAATTGCAGCATGATGTCCTTGCTGGCAGCCAGCACCACATCCTTGCCCGATAGCTGACCCGCCGTGACACTGATCGCACCGTTCTGCGCATCCGCAGCATTGTCACCACGCGCCACCATGGCAAGCGTGCCGCCTGCGCTGGCAGACGAGCCCTGCAGTGTCGTCTGGCTCTGACTGGAGGCCGTCTTGCTGGTCGAGAAACCCACACTCGCCTGCACGCCGATGATGTCGTTCTTCCACGCGCCACTCGGATAGGCTCCTGCCTCACCCACCGCCGTCTGAAGGCCGCCAAGCACCCCGAGCACACCGTTTTCCTGCTTCGATGCCGCAAGCGCGCCATTGACCGCCTGCCCAATCATAGAGCCCGGTGAGG
>NZ_BMCH01000004.1:0-234103 GCF_014635085.1 Asaia siamensis | reverse complement strand
GCTGTTCTCCTTGGCCAGCAACGAGACGGACGAGCCCGAGAGCGTCAGATCGTTCGCCGCCGACAATGCCGAGCCGTCTATCGTGAGTGCCTTGCCCGCATTGAGCGCAACGCTGCCGCCCAGCGAAGCCAGAACCGACGGAGTTCAGACCGTGCTCGAGGACGATGATTTGTCGTCGCGCATGCCATAGCCCAGTGTGCCCGTATTGATGATGTCGCCATTGCGCGCCAGAATACTCAGGCTGTTGCTGCCCGAAATCGTCCCGATGTTCGTGACGCTCGAGCCCGCAAGCGACACGTCTTTCGCCGCAATCGTGCCGCCGCTCAGTGCCACATTGCCCGGTGCTAGATAGAGCTTCGGCGCCAGTACCGTCGCACCATTCACCTGTAGCGGCACATAACAGACAATGTTCTGCGTCAGAGACGCCTTCTGTTCAAGTGCAGTGCATACAGAGAAACTATCTACTTTACCCCATGAAACTATCGCGTTTAGCGTAAAACACTTTGAAATGTATCGGAATCGAACCATACATCTTCGTAAGTTTCCGTTATTAAAAATCTCCATCCAGGAGCCAAGGCGAGGTATGGAATGATTAGCTTTTCCCATGACGGAATATGGGAATAATGCAGAGGAAGAAAAAAATCATCATCATCCAACATTTCCACTCCACCCCAAACATACCATCCTGAAGTATCTCCGTCAGGTTTTATCCGTAGTCCATTTAAGGGCCTAGCCCCTTCTCTAATATTTTTACTTACTCCCATCTTGTCATTTTCCAATATCGGGAAGAAACCGGAATTGTATTTTTTACATATATTCCGCTGTATCATATCTAGCGTCATTTTAACCCTAATTTTCTTTCATCTGGCGTGAAAAGACGCTCAAATGTCCACCTTGGATCCTCGAACAGGTAGGACAGTGAGGTTGAACCGTATCAATCTGAGTCTGCTTTTCAATAGGTGCTGTCACGTTAACTGATGTGATGTAGGCGACGCCCGAGAAAGAGATCTTCAGGGGCTGAGGGCGGTCGCGCTGCCCCACTGAGCGAAGGCCCGGATACAATGGATGTGCCGGGAAAGGGCAGTGGTGATGGAGGCGGATGGGACGAAGAGATTTCGGATGGCTGAAAAGACAGAAACGAAGCGCTGACACCCGCCCGGTGAACGGAACTTCTGCATGATGCGATCGTGTTTTCGCAAGGGAAGATGACTGTTCTGCGCCCGGCTGTTCAGCCCTTAAGCGAGAAATGCCGGATCGCGAGACCAAGTCTGCGTCTTGCTGCTCCATAGGATTTCAGCATGTCAGTTATCATGTAACAGGGGCGTACCCCCTGCCGTTTCAAAAGCCAGGTCAACAGACGTCTGGCTGCTTTGATGTTCCGGCGGGTCTGCAGGATCTCATCGAGAATAATGCCCTCATGGTCGACAGCCCGCTACAGCCAATGGGGCTTGCCACGGATCGCGATCCGCACCTCGTCCAGGTGCCAGAGATCATCCGGTCTTGCAGCCTTGCGACGCAGGGAGCGGGCAAAGGCCGCGCCAAACTTCAGGCTCCACCGACGGATCGTCTCGTATGAGACGACTATACCCCGCTCGAGCAGCATTTCCTCCATAAGACGAAAGCTCTAAGGGAAGCGGAAATATAGCCATACCGCATGCGCTATCAGTTCACACGGAAAATGGTGCCGTTTGTAGCTCACAGATGACGTTCTCATCACCCTGCTTCAAGAGAAAAGAAAACACCGTCCCCTCTATGAAAATTTCTTTGTAGAAGAGAAGAAATTATATCTTGTATTATAATAATAGATTTTTCCTCCGACCATCCATCGAAAGAAAGCGTTATCTTCATAACTTCCCCCTCAAGGTCCCACCACGCGAATAAAGCTTCATTGCTGCTGTTCCAAAATACGACTGTATCTAAATCACAGTTTTCGAAATCATGAAAAATTTCTCCTTCTGACGAGTATCTTACTTTAAACTCTTTCTTAAAACCAAATATTTCTTTTTCTTTATTAGATAAATAGAATTTTGCGTCACGCATTATATTTACTAAGTATATTAGCGTATATACTCTATTGCAGTTGATAATTACATTGGCCATCATTTGCATTTTATTTGTCCTTGAAAGTCTTTACATGATCCCCCAGAATTCTTCGTGCCAGACTTAAAACACTTTCTGGTGTAGATTCCTCAAAATATGCCCATGCTTGCACCCCTCTTTTACTAGCCTCTGCTGCATATGTCCTCAATACTTCGCCGAGACGACCTAAATTTTTCGCCTTCGCCGGGCCTCCTACTGCGACAAGATCACCATTTCCTGCGATCACATCGATATCCGTCTTTCCCATCGACCCGTGCTGGATTTCATCACGACTTACCCGCCCACCTACGATATCTGCCACTTGCTGCTCCCGCACTTCGCCGAGCGTTTTGCGTAAGCCACCAGGCGAGGGTTGTGACTCCTGTTGATTAGGATCGGTGGAAAAATTGTCTTTTTTCTCCTCATCGTCGGGATCGTCATTATTAGGGGGCAATGAATCAGCGCCCACTTTCTCTGCTGACGCTGCTTGTTTGTTTGGCTGAGCCTGCGCATCGTTTTTACCGGTATGATCCGAAGATTGCTGCTCTCCCGTAGTGGCGCTCACATTCTGGTGTGACTGGTAGGCTTTCAGAGCGGTATTGAATGCGTTTTTTGCCTCTTCCAAGGCGAGTGGCGATTTCAGCGCTTTTGCGATATCCCCAACGGTAACAACGCCGCGGCCTCCCTGGACAAGTGCCAGAACGCCGGAGCCTATTTCCCCAGACACTGCGCCTGCACGCAATCCACCTGCGCCAAGCGCGACAACGCGAAATTGCGAGCCCAGCCCGACCAAGTTTGGACCAGCAAGTGCCAGAGTGCCGAGGGCTGCCATGCCCTTTCCATCCATGGCCTGCATGCCAGCCAGAGGCAAAGAGCCGATAAGACCCCAACCATCGGGAAGATTGCTGATCTGACTGAGGCGGTTTTCGCTCGCATTCCAGAGAGCCTGTGCTTCGGCTGAGCTTCCCATCCCTCCCGAGTAAGGCTTGTTTCTTCCACCCCTCACCTCCCAGTTCTCATATCCTTCCAACTGCGTAGTCAGCTGGGCGTCGCTCCAGAATTTTTTAGGCGGCCTGACTGTAATTTCCTCTGAGGGCCTCTCCAGAAGAGCCCCATGACCCGAATTGCTATCTGACGCCTGAGCGTCCCCCAGTGGTAAGCCCCCAGAAGAAGCAGCCAGATCTCCGGTGGCCACATTCGCCCGACCAGATCCGTCCGTTGGTTGAGCTTGGCCGTCACTAAAGTTGTGCGATCCCACACCCTGAGTTGCATTGTTACCGCTGATATTGCGGCCACTACCTCCAGAGGCACCCCGATCCGCCTGGAATTTATCATATACCTGCTTGCCAACCTCTACGGCGCTTTCTGCGAGTGTCTGTGCGGCGGTCTGGATCTGGAGCGTCGTGTTCAGCTTCTTCGCGTTGAAATCATTGTCCAGATGCCCGTTCGCGCCAGCGAGATCGGTGCTGTAATGCCCCGTCGTGCTGCCGCTCTGCACATCGATAGTGCCCGTGATGACCGATTGCGTGATGCTGCTCTCGCTGTGGTCCTCGTGACCTACCGCAAACGTGCTGGTCTTGAGCACATCTTCCGGCGCCTCGTCTTTCGAATACCCGCCACCCGCCGAGACGCTCGTGCCGCTCCAGCGCGAGATGTTCTCCAGGCTCTCCGCCGTCAGACTGCCGGTGCTGAAATGGTTGCGCTCCGCCTCAGCCGTGCTGCTGATTACGCCGCCGGTCAGATGCGTGTTGCCGGACACCTCGACATCAAGACCATCTTTACCCGCATAAAGACCCGATTGGTCCTTTCCGGTCGAACGGTATTCGTCCGTGATCGACGTGTGGGCCATGCTCGCGCCACCACCCGTCTGACCGACGCCCGTAACGGGGACGGAAATACTCGCACCACCCGATGTCGAATGGCTTTCGTAATGCGCCGTATCTTGCGGGCTCTTGATGACCAGATTACCCGTCTGCACACCGATATGACCGCCAGAGACCACCGCACCATCAAGCGTCGTCGTGCCGGGCGTGGTCAGTGTGACACTATTCGTGCCAGTCACCGTCGTCACAACATGCGTCGTGCTGTCAGACTGGCTATGCTGTGTCGAACCACCAACAGAACCCGTAACACTCACGCCGGCACGAGCCCCTTTAGGCCCTGCACCAATACTCGCCTTCACCCCGACCGAGACGCCAAAGGAACTGCTTGACCCTTCCGTCTCGCCTTTTTCAACGCCTGATTGCAGCATGATGTCCTTGCTGGCAGCAAGAACCACATCCTTGCCCGATAGCTGACCCGCCGTGACACTGATCGCACCGTTCTGCGCATCCGCAGCATTGTCACCACGCGCCACCATGGCAAGCGTGCCACCCGCGCTGGCAGACGAGCCCTGCAACGTCGTCTGGCTCTGACTCGAGGCCGTCTTGCTGGTCGAGAAACCCACACTCGCCTGCACGCCGATGATATCGTCTTTCCATGCGCCACTCGGATAGGCTCCTGCCTCACCCACCGCCGTCTGAAGGCCGCCAAGCACCCCGAGCACACCGTTTTCCTGCTTCGATGCCGCAAGCGCGCCATTGACCGCCTGCCCAATCATAGAGCCCGGTGAGAGCCCGATGCTGGCGCCGATGGATTTCTCCTTATGCGCCGTGCTCTGTGTCTGGCTGTTCTCCTTGGCCAGCAACGAGACGGACGAGCCCGAGAGCGTCAGATCGTTCGCCGCCGACAATGCCGAGCCGTCTATCGTGAGTGCCTTGCCCGCATTGAGCGCAACGCTGCCGCCCAGCGAGGCCAGAACCGACGGAGTCCAGACCGTGCTCGAGGACGATGATTTGTCGTCGCGCATGCCATAGCCCAGCGTCCCCTGCGCGCCCTGGCTGCTCAGCGATATACCCGCCACGTGATGCGACGCACTCGCCTCGCTCTGCGTCTTCGTGGCCTCCAGCGTCAGATTGCCCCCCGCAGAAAGCGAGACATCGCCCTGCGCGCCTATCAGACCCTTGAGGCTCATATCCCCGCCCGACAGACCCGTCAGCGTGCCACCGGACGTCACGTTCGAGCCGCGCTCGACCGACAGACTGCCCTTGTCGGTGAAGCTGCTATGCGTCAGGAAGCCCGACTTGCTGCCAGAGATGTCATGGCTGCTGCTGTCCGTGACAGACCCAAGATCGAGCGATTTGGCCGCAGACAGCACCATATTGCCTGTGCTGTCGATCGTCGCACCCGCCGATTTCAGATCGCCCCCAAGGGCCGCCAGAACCGCATTGCCACCCGCTCTGATGGAGCTCGTGTAATTCTGCGTCTGGCTGAACGCGCTGCTGACATTGGCGCCCTTCACCGCCGTGGCCTGACGCACCGTCGCGGCCCCAAGCGTCAGGCTGTTGCCCGCCAGCATCGACAGGTCGCCACCCGAACTCAGGCGACCGCCATTGAAGGTGATGTCATTGCTGGCCGAGAGTGACGCCGCACCACTCGCCGTGATCGTGCCGACCGAGCCCAGCTGGCCCTGATTGCCGCCATTGACCAGATAATCGTTCAGCGTCGCGCTGTTGATGATCGAGCCGTTCTGCGCCACCAGGCTCACCGAGCCGCCTGCCAGCGTGCCCGTATTGGTGATGTCGCCATTGCGCGCCAGAATGCTCAGGCTGTTGCTGCCCGAGATCGTCCCGCTATTCGTGACGCTCGATCCCGCAAGCGACACGTCTTTCGCCGCAATCGTGCCACCGCTCAGCGCTACATTGCCTGGGGCCAGATAGAGCTTCGGCGCCAGCACCGTCGCACCATTCACCTGCACCGGCACATACCAGACGATATTCTGCGTCAGGGACGCTTTTTGCTCATCGCTCAGCGCCTGACCAAAAGTCAGACCAAGGCGCTGCGCCTGATCTGCTCCGTTCGTGACCAGTGCCTGCATCTGGGAAGATGCGTTGACAAACGTGCCGCCCAGGAAGGTCTGGCCCGTCGCCGAAACAATCTGCTGCTGCACATATTGCTGGTCGAAATAGGAATCACCCAGAAACGTATAATCCGACGGTGTCTTGCCCAGACGATCCACAAGATATTGCGAGCCGTGAAACGCTGTCAGGCTCGTATAGGCCGGGTTCGTCTCGACCAGATAATGCGCCTGGGGCGACGGGTTGGGCACATAGAGCGCGCTGCCTGCCGGAATGGAGGTAATCACCTGCATTACCGACGGATCAGAGCTGTTCAGAAAACCCGGGAGACGCAAATGCTGCGCTGCATCCGCTGCCGTCTGGACGCCTTCCTGTGGAAGCACACCTCCACCGGCAAGAGAGGGCGCTGACCCACCGGATGGCGGACGACCGCCGGAAAGCCCGTTGCCGCCCTGGCCCGGCTGGAGCCCTTCGGGTGTGATGCTGCCCCCTGTTTCGGGTCGTCCGCCCGCCAGTCCATTGCCCTGACCTGGCGCAGTCAGCGATCCACCACCGTTGTGCGCAAGATCGGTGTTACCACCGCCGGCGAGAGCACCCGTATCGAACGCGCCAAGCCCGTCATGCCCTGACTGGGCTGTCGCCTGTTGCCCGGAGCCAGTCAAGAACCCGCCATCTAGCCCAGTGCCCGATATGCCTCCCTGCGCCCCGGCGCCACCGGAAACGCCCGTATCGATATTCCCTGTCGGGCGATCGGCACCGGGCAGCGTCAGGGAACCGCCGCCTACTGCCTGACCGTTCAGGCCAGGCGCTGTCACACCACCCGGCGTGCCGCCTTGGTATTGCGAGGCGGCGGCAAGCTGTGCGGCGGTCGCATGCTGGATAATCGTGCTGTTGTTGATCTGCCCTGCAAAATCGCCGATCAGGCTGTTGGCGGCCACAATCGTGCCAGACAACCCGTTTGAGCGGCTGCTGCCCCAGATCTGGCTTGGCCAAGGCCAGCCACCACCCGATCCAACCTGCCAGCCACCGGGAAACCAAGGATTGGCCGCCTCACCGGGGGGCATGTACCAACGGCAGGAATTTCCGTTATAGCAGGTCAGCGTATAGGTAACGCTCGTGTCGTACCCGACATTGTTCAGCGAGCCGCCCTTAAGCGACATGTTGTTGCCAGCAGCCAGATGGCTGGCATCATTGGTAATGGCGCCACTGGTCGTAACGTTCAGATCATGCCCTGCTGAAATGACGGAGGGTGCGTTCGAGGCTGTGGCCAGAGACCCGACGCCGGTTACGACAACCTTCGAGGCGGCAGTGCCGCCATAAAGCGCAGCGAGCACGTAGCCCGATCCCGGTTTACCATCCGGCGTCAGCAAACCGTCAGGAGTCTGGATGGCCAGGATCTTCTGACCCCAGTAATACTGCCCCGTATTGCCGAGATTCGAAGGTGTCGGCGGGTTTGCCAAAGCCTGATCGTAGGTTTGGCTATAAACAACCTGACCCTGCTGATAGGTGACACCGCCAATGATATCATTGGTCAGGGACCGCGCGCTGATGACGACATCACCCTGAGCGCTGCCTGTCAGAATCTGGCCAGAACTGTTCGTGATATCCCCGGCAAACTGGCCCGACCTGCCTCCAATCGTCAGATCGCCTGCATCGGAAAGGATAGCGCCCTGACGGTTGGTCAGATTGCCATCCAGCGCGATCTGCACGCCCTGCGTACCGCTGATCAGCCCTGTATTTGTCAGACTGCCGGGTGTCGAGAGAGACAGGGCAGCGCCTGCGATAAGAGCGCCGTTATTGGCAATATCAGGCGCCATGGCGGTGATCCCGCCACCCGCAATGACGCCAGCCCCGGCATTGATGTGCCAGCCGGAATCCAGGGTGAGGCGCGCGTCGCCTCCGGCAGAGAACAAAAAGCTCCCGACATCCTGCGCCGTGGAGAAATCGAGGTTACGCGTGGTCTGGACCGCGCTGGTTCCCGTGAGCGCGCTGGTATAGAGCGTCAGATCCCGTCCGGCCTGAAGCGTACCCCCGGTGAGATCGAGCTGGCGCATACGTGCGCCCTGCCCGGCAGTGAGGGACAGGTCGCCTCCTTGCGTCAGGATCGTGCCCTGGGAGCTCTCAATCTGCTGCGCAGCAACAGCAAGGTCCGACCCGGCCTGCAGGCGCCCCCCGTTATTGATCAGGTCGTCAAGCGCATGGCCTGCCCCATCTCTGGCGATGGACAGCGCGCCACCGACAGCAAGAACCTGGCCCGCATCATTCGATAGACGACCGGTCTGAAGCGTAATGTCGCGCCCCGCCTGCAACAGGCCATTGTCATTGGCGATAGATCCCGTCGCAATGCGCACCGACCCGTCTGTGCCAATGATGCGCCCGCCCTGATCATTGCGCAGGGACGAGGCCGTGAGTGACACCAGCCCCTGACCGGAGCCAATCTGCCCGCCGCGATTATCAGTGTTGGCCGTATTCAGCGTCACATCGGCCAGACCATAAATCAGGCCGTTATTCGTCAGGTCTCCGGGCAGTGACAGTGAGAGTGCGCCGCCCGAAAGCATGAGATTGCTGTTGGTCAGCTGCGTGGCGTTCAGCGTCAGCTGGTTTCCACGGGCGGTGATTTCGCCTGCATTATCGAGCGCACCCTGCAAAACAAGTGTTGCATTGCCATTGGCAACAATCCCGGCCTGAGCCGCATTCTCCAGTGAGCCAGACTGAATAGACAGCAACCCCTGGGTTGCTTCAGTCTGGATCACGCCTCGATTGATCAGGGCAGCACCGCTTGTGAGGGCAAGATTACCCTGCGTGCTGGCCATGATGCCGTGCTGGTCATTCGAGACGCTGCCAGCCTGCACTGTCAGGTCGCCCACCGAGGCGATCTTTCCTGCGTTGATGAACCCGTTGGTCACCATCAGCCCCATGGACTGACCACTGGTGACCTGACTGTTTTCACCGCCTTGATAGGAGCCCGCATCGAGCGTGACCGCTCCTGTCGCCTGGATCGCGCCATTCGTATTGGTCACGCTGCCGTTGCCTGACCCACGAAGAACCAGATCGCCCGCCTGAGCCAGTATCTGACCATTGTCATTGGCAAGGTCGGTAAAGCCGATACTGACAGGCCCGTTACCCTGGATAATCCCCTGGGTATTGGTCACACTGTCGATCGCATTGGCCACCCCGATAGACACAGAAGCCGATTTTGAGAGGACAAGCCCCAGCGTATTGTCAAATTGTGGCGCAGCCAGCGCCACAGAGCCGTCCGCCTGAAGGACACCGCTTTTATTGGCTATGGCCGTACCGGTCAGCGTAAGCAGGCCACCCTGTGCAATGATCCGTCCCGACCCGTTGATGATACGCGCAGCGTCAAGCGTGATATCACCGTTTGCCGTACCTATCTGCCCGTCAGTGTTGTCAAACTGACCAGCCATGCGCGCCACGACGCCTGCGTCAGCGTAAATCACCCCGCTATTTGTCGCGCCGTTCTGAACGGTAAGCCGGGTCTGGGCAACGCTTCCGAGGAAACCTGAATTTGTAGCGTCCTGCGCAGCGAGTATCAGCGCACCCTGACGCGAGACGAATGTGCCCGTATTGCCCAGACTGCCTGTGATCGAAGCGCCAATGTCGCGTTGCGCGGCAATCGTGCCGCTATTCTGGAGGTCCGATGCCTCAAGCGTCAGGGTGCTCAGATCGCCAGAGGCCTGGACGGCGCCCGCATTGGCAATGGCCTGGGCCGTCAGTGCGAGAGTCTGGCCTTTTGCCGAAATGACCGCAGGCGAGTCAGCGCTTTGACCGACGAGGTTGGTAATACTATGGGCTGCAAGGGCGAGATTACCCCCGGCATCGATATGACCCGCATTGACGACATCGCCACTCAAAAGCAGGCCCATATCGCCGCTGGAAGTCAGCATCGAGGCGATGGAACCAGTATAGGCGCCCGCACCAAGGCGCAGATTTCCGGCGCTCTGGATGATCCCGCCCGTGTTATCGAGCGCACCATCACCAGAAAGCGCAAGATCCATCCCGCCTGCGGTGGTCAGGATCGTGCCATTGCTGTTTGTCAGAGAATTCGCCTTGAGCGACAGCGTTGAAGTCGCTTGCAGGGTCGAGGCATCGTTCACAACTGCCGTACTCGGCATGCCCTGTCTGCCTGCAATATCGAGTGCGCCGTCACGGGTCAGGATCTGCCCGCCTGCCCGATTGGTCAAATTGGCAGTCTCAATGGTCTGGCCCGTCTGGCCCTGCAGGATGCCACCCTCATTAAGAAGCGTGTCCGTCTTTATCTGCAGGTCTCTGCGGGTCGAGAGAATGGTTCCACCCACATTCGTCAGACTACCGGTATCAATCGAAACCGTGCCTGTATCGGCCCCAATCTGGCCCTCACCACGATTTGCCAAAGTGCCGGCGGCCAACGTAACGCCCTGCGCTCCATAGAAGGTGCCCTCATTGAGCACTGAACTGGAAAGCTGCAGCGACAGCAGATCCGACGCTGCCATAGTACCGCCGTTTTGCAGCGACGACGCATTGAGGGTGAGACTGCCGCCGAGGGCACTAAGCTTGCCGGTGTTAATCACGGCATCGCTGACCGAGACAGTGACGTCTCCATTACCGAGGATATTCCCGGTATTCGTCAGCCCCGCCGTAACAATCGTGAGTGTTTTTCCGGCTGCCGAGCTCTGTATGATACCGCTATTGGAAAGCGCATCTGCGCTATGCGCATTAGTCGTGAGCGTCAGATCGCCATTTTTCGCAGCAATCAGGCCTCCCGCACCGTTGATCAGCCTGTCAACGGTCAGGGCAAGATCGGTACCGCTGGAGATGATGCCCTGATTATCGAGATCGCCTGAGACCGAGAGCGCCATACCGGCGTTCCCGAGAAGGGAGCTGCCTGCGTCAGACTCATAATGCTTTGTGGCGATTGAGAGTACGCCGGTCGCACCGATGGTCCCTCCCTGGTTGAGTATGGAGGATAACGGGTTTTCCCCGTTTTGCAGGATCAGATCCGATCCCAAGGAGAGCACAGCTCCGCCGTTGCGATTATCGAGCGCACTGACGGTGCCCGTAACCTTGTCCTGCCCCTGTATGGTGCCAGCCCGGTTATCGACATCTCCCGAAATCAGAGACACGCTGCCCTTCGGAGAGATGATTTTGCCTTGGTGATTGAGCAGTGTGGCAGAGGTGATCATGATGGATCCGTTGCCATTGCCGATCTGGCCATCACTATTATCGAGTGCGCCACCCGCCCTGATCGTCGTACCCGTCGCGCCATAGAGCGTGCCGCTGTTGCGCAGGGCATCCTGAACGGACACGCTCAGCAAGCCGTTTTGCGCACCGATCTGCCCGGTTGATGACAGCGCTCCCGCCGTCAGTGACAGATCGCCCTTGCCCGCCAGCAGTGACCCACCGACCGAAGCCAATCCATCCATGCGCAAGGTCAAGCTGTCCGCAGACTGCACAAGGCCAGACCCGGCATAGCGCGCGCCATTCAGAGAAACGGCACCAGCATTCAGCGTGCCCAGCTGGCCGTTATTGGTAAGACCTGCGCCTTGTGCTGTGATTGACAGACCGCCTGTTGTTGCAACCATCTGCCCGTGGGCATCATTGACCAGACCACCCTGGGCGCTGAGCGTCATGCCCTGCGCCGACAGGATCTGGCCGTCATTCTGCACGCCGCCCGAGGCCGTAAGATCCAGAGTGGCATCTGATGCCAGAGACGCACCTTGGGCGGCGTTATATTGTGCCAGTGTCGCTGTCAGAGGCCCGGACGCATAAATGACACCCGCCCCGTTATTCGTCAGCGCCTGTGCCGAGACAGACAAGACGCCGCCCTTGGCTGAAAGCGTGCCGTCACTATTGTCGATATCGCCCGATACGGTCAGACCGAGCGCACCAGAAGAGGCGATGATCCTGCCCCGGTTATTGGCAACAGAACCTGCCGTGACAGAGACCGCACCATTCCCCGAACCAATCTGGCCATCACTGTTATCGAGCGCGCTACCCGCCTTAATCGTCGTACCCGTCGCGCCATAAAGCGTGCCGCTGTTACGCAGGGTATTGCGCGACGAAAGTCTGAGTGCTCCTGCCTGCGCACCGATCTCCCCGGAAGACGAGAAATCATCAAATGACAGGGTCAAATCGCCACGCCCAGCCAAAAGCGAGCCTGTCATCGCAACATTGCCGACCGCCGCGATATCCAGCCCATCGGCAGATTGAATCAGGCCAGCGCCGGTCATTTCTGCTGCGCGAACCTGCACAGTGCCTGTGTTGACCGTACCTATCTTGCCATCATTATTAAGGCCTGATCCCTGAGCAGATATGTCAAGATTACCGTCTGAAGCGATGATCCGCCCCTCAGACCCGTTGTCGAGACCACCCTCAGCCTTGACCGACATGGCGCTTGCAGATTGCACCAGCCCGTCATTCTGAACACTACCCGAGGTGGAGAGATCCAGTGTCGTATCTGACGCAAGAGACGCCCCCTGTGTGGCGTTATATTGTGCCAGTGTCGCTGTCAGAGGCCCGGACGCATAAATGACACCCGACCCGTTATTCTTCAGCGCCTGCCCCAAAACAGACAAGGCGCCGCCCTTGGCCGAAAGCGTGCCGTCACTATTGTCGATATCGCCCGATACGGTCACACCGAGCGCACCAGAAGAGGCGATGATCCTGCCCCGGTTATTGGCGACAGAGCCTGCCGTGACAGAGACCGCACCATTCCCCGCACCGATCTGGCCGTCACTGTTATCGAGCGCGCCACCCGCACCGATCGCCGCACCCGTCGCGCCATAAAGTGTGCCGCTGTTGCGCAGGGCATCCTGAACGGACACGCTCAGCAAGCCGTTTTGCGCACCGATCTGCCCGGTTGATGACAGCGCTCCCGCCGTCAGTGACAAATCCCCCTTGCCTGCCAGCAGCGACCCACCGACCGAAGCCAGTCCGTCCATACGCAGCGTCAAACTGTCCGCAGACTGCACGAGGCCAGACCCGGCATAGCTCGCGCCATTCAGAGAAACGGCACCAGCGTTCAGCGTACCGAGCTGACCGTTATTGGTCAGACCTGCGCCCTGTGCCGTGATCGACAGGCCGTCAGTCGTCGCAACGATCTGGCCATTCGCACCGTTACCCAGTCCGCCCTGCGCGCTAAGCCTCATACCTTGCGCGGACAGGATCTGGCCGTCATTCTGAACAGTACCCGAAGCGGTGAGGTCGAGCGTGGCATCTGATGCTACAGACGCCCCCTGTACGGCGTTATATTGTGCCAGTGTCGCTGTCAGAGGCCCGGACGCATAAATGACACCCGAACCGTTATTGGTCAGCGCCTGTGCCGACACAGACAAGACGCCGCCCCTGGCTGAAAGCGTGCCGTCACTATTGTCGATATCGCCCGATACGGTCAGACCGAGCGCACCAGAAGAGGCGATGATCCTGCCCCGGTTATTGGCAACAGAACCTGCCGTGACAGAGACCGCACCATTCCCCGAACCAATCTGGCCATCACTATTATCAAGCGCACCACCAGCCCTGATCGTCGCACCCGTGGCGCCATAAAGCGTGCCGCTGTTACGCAACGCTGTCTGCACTGAGAAAGACATGGCGCCGGATACAGCCTGGATCGTGCCAGAATTGCTCAGAGACTGAAGAGCCGCTCCCGACAAACTGTAAGCCTGAATATTGCCCGAATTGGCTAGGGATGGACTGTTTTCAAAAGACAGATCCTGCCCTGCGATAATGCTCCCGGCATTACCAAATTGCGTCGCCGTAAAGTGCATGGCGTCATGCGAGGCTATACGACTTGTTTCGTCGTTAGCGATCGCGTTGGCGGTGATCGAAAGAGCCCCGCCCTGGGCCGCAAGTTCACCCCCGCTCTGTGAAAATTTGCCGTTTGCCCGGAGTGCGACCGAACTGCCCTGTGACGCAATCTGTCCACTATTGGCGATATCTCCTGCGCTTTGCAGGTCGAGTTGTCCCTGTGCAGCCAGAACGCCGCCGGTCTCATTACCGATAGACTGCGCGGATGCAGAGAGAGCGCCGCCGCTCGCTGCGAGCGTACCGCTGTTGCGAACGTCGTTACGTGCCGCGATACGAATGCCGGCACCCCCAGCCGCTTTCAGGGAGCCCGTATTGCGCACAGTTGTAGCCGAGAGCACGATCCCCTGCTGTGAGTCGATCTGACCTGACTGGGTGATGGCCCCGGTCGATGTCAGTTGCGTTGAGGCGCCCGACTGGATCGATCCTGCCTGCTGCGTCTCTCCAGCCGCCATTTCGACCCGGCCGGATGCGCTCATCTTACCATTCAGGACGAGTTGCCCATCCGTTGTAAGAGTCATGTCACCGGCATTGGCAGCCATTGTGCCGTTGACACGAACACCCGCACCTGCCTCACTGACGAGCATGGAGATCTGCCCGGCATAGAGCCCGCCCAACGCGGTACTGTCTATCGCAAAAGCCGGTGCCGGGCTTCCATCCTTGTCGAGCGGATGAACCTGACCAGTTTCGTAATCGATACGGTTCTGCCCAACGACAAGACGCGCGTTCTGGGCATTGACCTGGGCACTGAACGTGACGCGACGGCTGAGGATGTCGAGAACCGGGACCGCGGTAAAATTACCCCCCTGCCCTTCAAATGCAACATAACCATCCTGCACCTTAAGCGCAGCCAGCTTTCCAGTTGTGTCGATCTCGGAATGACCTGAAGCGAGCGTAACCCGGCTCGTATTGACGAAGCCGCATCCGTTACACGTGATGCCATTGGGGTTGGCAATAACGACATTGGCACTTTGCCCGGCGACTTCCGTTGTCCCCAGCATCTGACTGGCATGGGGGCCTGTCACCTCATTGAGGATGACCTTTGCACTAGTCCCATTCAGATTGGCATTGCCATAAACATACCCACCCAACTGGGTCTGGGCCGCCTTTGTCGCGTTGTTGAGGATAAGCCCCTTCTGCTCGACCCCATATTCCGTGAACATGTTATGCGACAGACCTGCGCCGTTGGGCGTGGCGATGTTAAGCTGCTGCACGCCATTGGCGGCTCGGTCCAGATTGGGCGCAGGGGCGCTCGGCATCGTGTGATTATCAATCACGATTGACGGCGCGGCCTGTTGGGCACTCGCTATGGCGGGAAACAGGGCCATATCTGCGGAAAGAAAAACCGCCAGGAGTTTGCGAAGGTTTTTCTTCATGAGAGTGTCATTCATCAGAAGCGCACTCCTGTCTGGAATGCAGCAATCCAGCCCTCGTCAGGGAGAGGGCCATGAGCAATGGCATGGGTTGCAGAAGCACCCCAGAACACCGGGCCGCTGACCTTGCGCAGCCCGAAGCCGGCACCGGCAATGGAGCCCCCCCGCAGTGCTGGCGGCAGATTGTCCGCTCGGTATCCGAGCTTCACGAACCCGCTATCAATGATCCCGTAGAACTCTGTGCCGTCGACAAACAGGCGACAGAGGCCCCGGTACACGCCACAGCGTTCGTGAAGATCGAGCGGGGCCAGGCGATAGGAGATATCGTCGCGGACATAGAGCCCCTTGTTCCCCACCAGCATCTGGCTCAGGAAGCCGCGTACCGTGTAGGGGCCGCCGAGCTGCAGCTGCTCCGTCGCGAATTGATTGCGTGAACTGAGTTCACCATGAAAGGAGACGTGCCAGGACAACCCGAATGGAAGAGGCTCGTAGCCATCAATATCCAGTGCAGGCTTGACGTATCTTGTGTGCGGCTCGCTCTCTATCGGATGCGCGAAACTTGACCTTGTGCCTGCGCCGTCTGTGCCGAAACGAACACCGAGCGTCATATACCAAAGCCCGCCGAGTGCCTTAAGAGACTCACTGGCCTGGGTCACGACCGAGGCCTGGCGTGCACTTTGCGTATTCAGCCGGACATGGTTGAGAGTGGAGTTGAATGATTTAAGTTCGTAAAGCGCTTGCAGGGTCGTTACCCCGACACTGTTGCGCGCGACAACGCGTGAGACGCCGAAACGGAAATCACGGCGACGCCCGCCGAGACGATAATCCTCACCCAATGTCTGGAGGTGATAGACATCATCAGACATCCAGAACCCGCTAAAGACCGACCATTTGCCGTAGGGGATCGAACCATCGGCTGAAAAATACTGCGTGCCCCGGTGACCTGCCGATCCGACCAGAGAGTGGTCATATTCGACTGACCACATATCCAGCAGGCCCAGCGCATCCTGAGCCGTCAGAAGTGCATGGCCCGTCTCATGGCCGGTCTGGTATTGTCCATTATTATCTGCCCAGACTTGCCCATGCAGGATGCCAGGATTTTGCTCCTGGATGACAACCGAGGAGCTTCCTGGCTTGTCACCTGGAACGATCTGCATTTTTGCCGACCAGTTAGGCATACGGTTCATCTGGTCCAGACCCTGCTCAAGATCGCGCAAGTTCAGGAGATGGTCGCGCAGCCCAGGGAACCCCATGAGTTCATGATGCCGCGCGGAGATGCCGGCGAACTGGATCGAAGAGAGCGTACCTTCTATCACCACGATGCGCAGTCTGCCGGACTGCAGGGACTGCTCGGGCAGATAGGCACGGGACGTGACATTACCCTGCTGCACATAGGCACGGTTAATATCGTCGAGCGCGTGATTGAAGTCACTGACACCGAGACAGCGTCCCCCGTAGCGCTGGATCACCCCGTTCCTGGCGGGTTCGCTCAGATGCGGCGCATTCTCGATCGAAAGAGACCAGACCCTGACGCAGCTTCCCCCGCCTTTTATCGGGGACGGATTATGAAATTGGGTGTCGCTGTCTGGTGGAGGCAGCATATCCAGCTGCTGCTGACGCTGCCTGAAACGCTGGAACTGATCCTGTGACGACCCTGGGCCTGCTGGCATCAATGCAGGCGGATCAGCCCGCATCTGAGCCTGGGCGTGTGCTGTAGCGTAGTAAAAAAGGGAGAATCCACCTGTCAGGGCAAGGCAGATAACGCGTGACGCAGACATTGAAACAGGCCCGGTTTAAGAGATGCGCTTGAAGATGACGTCAGTGTGAAGCAGGGCGAGCCATCAACTGCTCGGCGGCTGCCAAGGCACCATCAAGGCCGTCGAGCGCAAAATTGATCGTCAGCACGCCGTCTAGGAGCTTGTTGATTTGCATATGCCCCTGCTTGCCATGCCTAAGGGCGCGGGACTGCTGCTCCGTCAGTTCCAGAACCGACAAACAGCCGGTCGGAATGCAGCTTTGCCAGGCAAGGGTGAGGGGAGCATTGGCGTCTGCAACCAGATGAGCCGGTTTGACCAGCGATAGCCCAAGAGGTGTCATGAGCGTCAGACGCCATGGACGGCTTGCTATAGGCATCTTGACCGTATCCGGCGTCGCCTTTGCCAGAATCACTCCACCGATCGGAACGTCTTTCTTGTCGGCTTCTTGCTTGGAGAGTCGTTGCTCAACCGTACAAATATTCGGCGCACCATTCAGTGAACCGGCGGGATAGATGCAACGATAGGTCCAGTCCCCCACCGACCCGGAGACAGTTGCGGGAGATGCTGTCGGGGTAGTCGGAAGTGGCGCTTGTTCAGCGGCGGCAAATCCCGGAGCCGCCATGAATGCACCAGCAATCACGGAAAGGAGAGAAAGACGCGCAATACTGCGTTTCATTGTAGATACACCTGCAACATTCCTGTTGCCCGGCGCATTACGCCTTTTCCATTATAAAAACAGTATTAAAACTCCCTTAGATATCAAACATAATTGATAATTGACGATATTATTGAATATTAATCGACATTAATTAACTCTTTAACGGTAGACTCGCATGACTGGAGCTCGAGTAAAAATCAGGAAGGCCGTCGGCGATTGCCCGGCATAACGCTCAATCGGATTAAGACTGAAAATGAACACTTCCATTTCCTTCCATTATCGGAAGTAGATGCAATGCGCAGAAAATCGCGATGGAATATCTGGAAAGCGACCGAGGGAGCGGCATGCAGGACAGACTAGCGTAATTGCTAACCGGTAAGTAGCGGTTGGCTGGCTGCCATAAGTTTTCCAGTCGGGCTCGACAGGCATGTGAGCTAATTCTCGCTAATATTTGCGCCTAGTGGCGCTTTCGAGAATCACCAGTCAGGTCGTTTGCGATGGCTTGCAAAGCGCGTTCGGCCCGTGCCCGCTCGCTTTCGCCTTCGGTTGGCAGCACGGGAATGTCGGGCACAATGCCAGCTTCCTCGTTTGTACCCCTCGCGCGTAATCTCATACAATTCGGCACTCGGATACGAAGATGCGAGTGTCGAAGGATGATGGGGTCGCTCTTCGTCATGAAGCCGCACCCATCTCCACCTGTGCGATTGCCAACAAGCTTCGCGATCCGGTTGTCTTGCATAACGGCTGCAAACATTTCAGCCGACGAGTAGGAGCGCTGGTCAGCAAGGACATAAATCGGCCCAGTCCAGCTGCCAAAGTATGACTGAACTGTGGATGCAGAAGAAAGAGCGGCTGCAGCTTTGCTGTCGCCCAGGGCATTTTGGGCCAGGCCAGCGGAATAGCCTCCAGCATAGCCCGCAAAGAGTAGCCGATTGCAATGCGTCGGCGACCAGACGCGTTGTTCGCGCCATACCCATGACAGGTCGCAACGATTCTCACCGATCGCCGCGGCCCGCTGGGAGAAAAAGGATCGTGCGTCTAAGAGCGCAGCCTTGGCGTCATGCGATTGAGTGACGGCGAGCGCTTCGTCAATATCTCTTATCTCGTCAGCAAAGTAGCGACCTGCATCGGATGCATCTGCCATTAGAAGCCGTGCGGATCGTACCGGCCTGTCAGTAAAGAGACGGGGCGTCCAGTCTCCGCTATCGTCGCCTCCGCTGTCATTGCCAATATCAACGACAAGGGCCGTGGCACCGGTGTGACGCAGCGTTCTGATCTCAGCCGCCATATCCTGAAACCAGCGTAGCTCCGCCGCGCCGTGCATTGAATCGCGAGTGATTGCCCTGCCAGCCTGCCGCAGGTCCGCCCACGCATGCAAACAGGCGGCAGGAAAGGCGCGGGCACGGAAGTTCTGGATGCGGATGATACCAAGCATCACGCCCGATCGCGTGATGGTGCCGGCCCGGAACGTCGAGCCAAGCCCGTCCAATATCAACTTGAAGCCAGGTAGCCCCTCCAATGGCAAAGAAAAAGCGACTGATCCGGTCGAGGCGTATCCCAGCGCTGCGCAACCTTCGATCGGCGCCGCCGGATCAAGCGCAGGCTGGCTGGGCTCGATCGGAGGTGTCGTCGCTACAGCTAGGTACGGCAACTCGGAAAGATGTCCATCATGAAAGCCCGCAATAAAAGCGCGAATGGCGTCGGCTGCCTGGGTGTCATCGTTCGCCGACGCCACTGCAACCGCGGTCTTGCGATCAAGCGCCGGTAAGTCGACCCCGCCGGCGTCGGAGGCTTTCCATGCGAGATTAGCGTAACGGTTCACCAACTCGGTTTTGAGCTGTGAATAATCCTGTTGCCACGCTTTGCGATCAAACGAGGCGGCTGCAGATGAAGTTGAGGGCAGCAGACTTAAGGCAATCGGTAGAAGCAGGCGCATAGAGAGCTCCATCAGGGCAGCACCGAATGCCTATGTGATAGCTCGACGTTTATGTCCGGGCAAAGACGGATCGTGCAGGCTGAGCGTTAGAGGTGGCGACGATACTCGGAAAGCTCGCAGCTAGCGCGGAAGGGCCGTTGGTCAAAAAGAACGGAAAACCCCTGTCCGGCAACTCTGCCCCAACGCAACGAACCTGCACAGCACTGTGATAAATGGATGTAAGATCACCGCGTCTTCCTCAAAAGCCTTTGGCTACCTTCGAAGAATTTTAGGACAGCCTTCACGTGGTGAAAACTCCGATCTTTTTTCCTCTTTGTGATGTACATTAGAGCCAATGCACATCACAGAGAGATATTATAACCTTCAGAAGCTGACGCCCGCCTGAAGAAAAACATATCGACCGATAATCTGCTGAGGGTACATCGAAAGGGCTGTATTGGTTGCACCATCAGGCACGAAGGGCGGTTTCTTGTCCAGGATGTTCTGGACGCCACCCTCGAAATTCCACCGCCCTGTGCGATAATCGACGGTCACGTCGTGCGAAAAGATGCCCGGAACCTTGCAATAAACGAACGACTTGCAGGAAAGATCGGTCGAGCCATCGTTGAAGTGCATTCCTCCTATATAATTCATCATGTAGGTCAGGGAGATGTTGTTATGGCGCCATGTTACCGTCGCGTAATCGCGCACGCGCGGCTGACCGCCACCTGCCTGATAAAAAAGCCTGCCCGCATAGTTGTACCATGAACCGCCGGGCGTGTTTTGCTGCAGATAGCTGACCAACTGCTGGAAGTTGTTGCTCACCGTGAGACTGTCATATCGCGTGACACGCAGTGTGTAGCTCAGGTCAAAATCGATACCGCTCGTCCTCAGTCCGCCTAGGTTCTGATAGGTATCGTTGATCTGCGTAATCTGTCCGGAGGCGTTTCGTGCAGAGATATAGCTGCAATAAGACGGGTTGGCACCGGTGTAGCATTCATCGGCGATATACTGACCGGGCAAGGTGCCGATCATGTTTTTGAGCGTGTAATGCCAATACTCGACGGAGGCCTGTAGATTGGGAATCCAGCGCGGCGTGATGACCGTCCCGACCGTATAGGTACGCCCCTCCTCGGGCTTAAGCGCGGCATTGCCGCCTGAAAGCTGAGGGAGCTGTCCTGAGTTGGCGTTGACGAAGGTAGCCGTGTTGACCCCTTGCTTGGCACAATTCGCCACGACCATGGGCGAAAGTGCCCCATAGCTGCTGGCCTGTGCGCAGGGATCATTGCCCGAATAATAACCGATCGCATGGCCTCCATAGAGTTCAGTGATGGTCGGGGCGCGGAAAGATGTGCCGAGTGTTGCACGGAAGCGGATATCGCGTACCGGTGCCCAGTTGATTCCGACCTTCCAGTTATAGGCGTCGCCGAACGTATTGTAATGCGACCAGCGCCCCTGACCATCAATAGTCAGATCCTTGGCCAGAAACGCGTCCTGCAGCAGCGGAATTTTACCCTCAAGATAGGCTTCGGTCGCATTATATCCGCCACCGGTATAAGTGGAGCCACCACCCAGATCGCCATTTGCCGCCAAAGGATCGGGAGAATAACTACCCTGCTCGCTACGATGCTCCATGCCAAGCGCGATACCGACGGCGCCGCCATGCTGATAGGGCAGCTTGACCACGTCGTTATTGTGCACACGCAGATTGAAATCACGCATCTGGTAATAGGCATGGTCGATCTGCGTGTGGCGCAGATAGGCCGCCTGGGCGGTCGTCAGGGATGTCCCGGGATTGATCAGCGAGCACCCGGTAGAGGCAACACAGATCGACGGGTCATAGACGACCGCACTGGCCGCATTCGTGGGATCGACCTGACGTGAGCCGAGTGCCTGCAGATAATGCGCATAATTCAGCGAGTTCTCTGCGTTCAGCATGGCCTGAGAGGTGCCGTAGGTCATAGACGCATCATAGAACCAGTTGGCAACGATACGTCCCTTGGCCCCGCCCATAACCTGAGTCGTGTCTACCGCCTCCTCATAGCGCCGGGACCCGAGATCCGTGAAACGGCGATAGAGCGAGACATCCTGACCCCAGTAATTATAGGGGCTGCCGCTGGGCAGGATGATTGAGGACTCCAGAGTCGACGGGTAGGACGCTCCCGTGGTGGGCCATCCGGCCAGAAAATTATTAGCGGTTTTGTGCGAGTAACGCACATTCGCGTAGAGCTGGAGATGATCATTGACGTCGTAATGGGCGTCACCGCTCAAATTGGACGATTGCAGGCTGTTCGACAGGTTCTGCGCCGACGCGAAATTGTAGCGGTCGGCGTTCGTGAAACTGTGATAGCCGGCTGCCGTGCCGGAACCATTCGAAACATAGCTGTTATCGCCGACAAACACGCGCGTGTTTGCGGTAATGGAACTGCCATAAGGGATGGTCGCCCCTGGAGCGACATTCGCGTTCCACGGCAGAGCCGACCAGTCGCGGTTACGCTGCATGACGCCGCTGGTGGTCAGATACTGGCCAAAAACGGAGATATTGCCGCGACCGTGGTTAAAATTGAAACCCTTGTAGCCGGAAATCTTACCTGTCGCGCCATCGCCCACGTCGGTGATGCCGCCGCGTACCGTGATCCCGCCTGTGGTGAGGTCGTGCTTGAGCTTGATATTAATGACACCCGATACCGCATCGGCACCATAAAGCTCGGAGCCACCATCCTTGAGAATCTCGACCGAAGCGATCTGATCCACCGGCAAGGCGTTCAGATCAACGCATGAGGAGCCCTGCCCCATTGTCTGGACCTGACGCTTACCATCCACCAGAACCAGAACGCGGTTAGGACCAAGATTGCGCAGATCGGCACAGGACATACCCAGACCACCATTAGACTGGGTATTGGTCGAGGTGCCGCTTGCTCCACCGGTACCGATGGACGGCAGGCGCTGCAAATAATCACCGATCGTGACGGCCGATGTCTTCTGAATTTCACGAGCCGTGATGATCTGAACCGGGTTGGCGTTCTGGTCCTTGTTCTGGCTCAGCGCCGAACCGGTCACCGTGACCGTCTCGATCCTGCCACCGTCAGACGCTGCGTTCGACAACACGCTTCGCTTTGACATCGTACCCGCCTTGGTCCGGGCGACGCTGGCAGACATGGCTTTCCTGCTTTTGCTATCCTGCGTGAGTCCTGCTGCCTGTGCGGATGCCGTCATTGCAAGGAATGACGCTCCGACGCAGAGCATGAGGCGATGGGACTGTCTCATGGAACTTCATGTCCTTCTCTGGCCACAACGTGGCAACACCGCCACCGATGAGATACCAGATATCGTATACGCTACGATTCTGCAACGTTCCATTTAAGATATGATACACCCTACCTCAGGTCGATTTCAGAATGATCTCGATCCGAGAGTCTCGCACGTCACCCGGGTGTATGACGAGTGCCGCCCCTGACAGGACGAGAGCATGAGGCGGCAGACTACCCGTCACCGACCGGGGGATCCTGGATTTCGGCAAACGCAGGGCGAGCCTTATCGTGTCGGGCAAAGCACGCTCAGCGGTAACCCACATATCGAGGCGCGATCCGTCCGATCGCCGCCTCAGAGTGAAGCTGATCTTACCCCATCGTGTCGGCGCGTCCGACACGGCAATGCCACTTTCCGACCACACCCAACTGCGTGGAACGCCGCGAGCAAGATGAAGAGTGGTGCCATTTTCATCCTCATGCACAAGCGCCTCCCTGAGGAGGATGGGCAGGGTCATTTGTGCAGGGAGACAGAACAGGGCGAGCTCCCCTCTCAGCCCTGCCACCTCGGACGCCGTCCAGCTTCCACGCGTATGGATGTGATAGCGGTGGGCATAGAGGAACAAGATGAATTCCCTGATACGATCCTGACGCAGAAGAGCCAGCGCATAGCCGTAGGAAATGAATCCAAGCATGTCTCGGCTTTCAGCACTTGGGGGAGCCAGATTGCCGACAACGCCCATGACCGTCGCGCCATGGGCACGCATCGAATTGATAAGCTGATTTTCCAGATCTGGCGTGAGCACCCCGGACTGAAGCAACTCGGCATAAACCCGATGCGCCCATTGCTGCTCACTGTATCGATGCGTGAGCAGAGACTTGCGAAAGCTCTCGGACACACCAGGGAGGATGGGGACATAGGGAGGCGACTGGTCGTGCTGGATCGAGGACGACAGCGCTTCATTCACGCGAGCGCGCAGCTGTTTCGCCCGTTTCAGCCAATCCTCGCTAAGGGCTGTCTCGCCGGGGGCGAGGGCCCTCCAGAGAATGGCGCCATCCTCCAGGCCACGCGCGGCGAGACCGGAATTACTGAAATAGGGCTTCCACCAGATCGATGGATCGGGAAACAGGCACGCGTCGCTCTCGCTCCAGCCCGCGATAAGCCCGTGGGCCGGGTCCGCATCGGGTAACCCAAGGGCCTTGTCATGGAGCGCCACCAGCACCTGAGCCATGGCGCCTATCTTCAACTGGTAGCGTTGCAGCACAGCAAGATCGCCGCTCAGCCGCGCATAAAGCGCGAGCAGAGACAGCGTCAGCCCTGTTTGCCCCACTTCAGGGCCGCGCATTGCGACCAGCCCATCCGGCGTCACAAAATGCTCGAACTGGTCGATCAGGATCGCCTTCGCCTGATCGAAGCGACCCCAAACCAGATTGGCATAGAGCGAGGCCGTAAATATGTCCTGGAACCCGTCATATTCCGGACCGGCATAATCCCTGTCGACCACACCGTAACGCGCGCCCGTCCCTCCGCGACGCACAATGAGTTCCTTCACGAAACCATGGGTGGCAATATCGCTCCAGTCTGCCCGCGGAAGGTGAATTTGCATTTGACCAATCTGGGTCTTGCGCCAGAAAAATACACAGCGCAGCAGCGCCGCGTTGAACTGGCTCTCATCTGGATCGGGTCGGAAAGGTCCGAAAGGCGGATAGCTCGTCCCATAGACCACCCGTTCGACTTTCCCGTTCGAAACAAGCGTGACCCGCTGCCAGCTTGGCACCTGATGGATTTCCGTAGTGTCTGTCTCGGCGAAAACCATGACCTCCCAGTAGCGACCTGGACCTGTCTGGAACTGTTTGACAATGATCGGCAGATCCCCACCAAGGAGCCCCTCCCGACGATGGGCTACCAACGGTGCTCCGGCATGAAGTTCCGGGGCGATACGATCAACATGCCAGTTGCGCGTGTTGCCTGCTGGCGTGAGCGGCATGACATCATCAGCCTGAGGCGTGCCAATGAAACTGGTCCAGACGATGCGGCCAACCTGCTCGCTTTCGAAATGACTATCTACCGATGGTGCGGCATCGCGCACCGCCATCTCGTCGGGGTCGTCTTCCCCACGCAGCAATGTATCGGCCAGCAGATCGGCCTCGGCGAGGGCAAGACGGGGAAAGGAAAGGCCGCAATAGGGCACTCCGGCGGGGGCCTCGTAACTTTCGAGAAAGCGACTGAGCTTGATCGTCTCACCTGTCGATGAATGGAGCGTGAGTGCTCCGTCGGGTGTCGCCCTGTCCTCCACGATCTTCCATGCCTGCCCCCTGCCAGACAATACAGGCCGGACAGCTTCCCCCTGCCCCAGCGCAATGCCGCGCATCGCAAGGCTGGCGGCAGAGAATACGCCGCCCAACAGGATCATCCTTCTCTTCATCATCATTCGCTCCGCCGCGATTAGACCAAGGGCCGTCCCAAAATCCTCTTTGCAGGACGCATGCGGACGCGGCACAACCTCTCCTGTCGGCCACGCCAGTCATATTGCGCACCTCGAAATGGCTGGTGGCCTCGTTTTGTATACGATATATGATTGTGTCATCCCCCGCGGATCGTGACAAGACCGCAACGAAAAGGTAACGCCGTTTCATGACCCTCGCCGCGCGCAAGATGCAGCCTCTTATCGTCAGGTCCATTACGGACCAGCTCTATGGCGTGTTGCGTGAACAGATCCTCTCCGGGGCACTTCCCGCCGGTCAGCCGATCCGCCAGGATACGTTGGCAGCCGAGTTCAACATCAGCAAAATCCCTCTGCGCGAAACTTTGGCGCGTCTGGAGCAGGATGGTCTGGTCAAGGCGCAGCCCAAGCGCGGCTATACCGTTTGTGAGCTTACCTCACGAGAGGCAGAGGACGTGTTCAAGCTGCGTCTGAGGCTCGAGCCCAGCGCTGCGGCAGAGGCTGCCCTTCTGGCTACGGCCGCAGATCAGAAAACAGCCCAGAAGGCGCTCAAGGAATTGGAGACTGCCGCAAAGCAACATCGTACCGATCTGAGCAACTTTAACCGCGTGTTCCACCTATCTCTCGTGCGACCGGGCGCCGGGCGTCTGACACTTCACGTGATCGAGACGTTGAGCGTGATTGCCGAGCGTTATGTCCGCTTCCACCTCCATCCCCTGGGGCGTGATACGCGCGCCAATACTGAGCATCGGGAAATCCTCGCCGCCTGGCTCGAGCGCGATGCCCTGACTGTCGAGACCTTACTCGTCGAACATCTTCAGGACACGCTGGAGGATCTACGCACCGAACTGGACATCAAACAGCCCATCAAGGCGACACTTCAACCCGAAGCATGACACCCTCAGGCGGCAGATTAAGCCCGCTATCGGTCTCGTCACCGTTCCAGATACGCGTTCCATGCCACGCCCCTTTGGCGTCGATCTCCCCCTGCTCGACACGCCTGACTTCGTGAAGGCTGGTGTCGTGTAGCGCCGCTGTCAGACCGATGCGCGACGCGGCGCCGATAACGAGGAAATGTGTCTCGTCTAGGCGCGCGACGACTGCGCGACCCATTGGCTTGTCACGGATCGGCGCCGATGAAGGGTCGGGCTGTCCCCATTGCGCACCATAACTCGCCTTGACGATCCAGTGACCCAGGCGATGCGTGGGCGACGGCGCCCCGGGTTCCTCAATGAGCGAGACCACGTCACCGCGTGCTGCGAGAGGCACCAGTACAGGAGCCGTTTGCGCGAGGAGGCGGTTATCGGCCCCATGAAGTCGAATGGCCGCATCGTGCAGATCCGGATCATCGACACCGAAGACGGAGGCGCCGAGCGCGCCGCGTGACAGCATGTCCCACGTCCATCGCGCATTTTCTTCCGTTATGCCGCTCTCAGACAGGAAGGGCGCGTTATCTGCCCGCTGATAGGGCAGCACCCCCGCCTGATATTCCGCGAAATTACCCGTATAGGTATCAGTGCCAATCACGTCGATTGCCGGGGTCTCCCGCTTCCAGAGATCGAGCATATTTACGGTGGCGCCACCACTCGGATATTCGACCCCTGGTTGCGTCAGGCCTCGATAGCGCAACCAGACATTAACGTAGAGCGGCAGCGGATACTCTGCCTTTCCTGCCGCGGCGACACCATTCACGTAACGTGATACAGACCAGGCCGCGAAATACTCGGCGGCATCACTACCGAAACGCCCCATCCAGTCGGTTCCCCGCGCACCGTTTGCAAGATCGGCCGGGACCAGCGCGTGAAAGGCAACCTCAGCCTCGGGGCTATGGTCGCGTACAGTGCCGAGCAGTCCGGGCTCGTTCTCCACCTGAACCATGATCACCGTATGTTCGACAGAATCGCGCTCACGCAGATGCTTCATCAACGCGCTGAAAGCCTGCTTGTCCTTCTCGAGTGTCTGGCTACCGAAGGGCGACATACCATCCAGCTGGCGGCCATCGGCATCGCGCAGGCGAGGAAAACGTTTTGTGTCGCGTTTCATCCAGAGCGGCACGTAATGTCCTGCGCCGTTCTTCCAGGTGCCGAACCAGAGCAAAGCAAGGCGTTTGCGATGCGTACGTGCCTGGGTGATGAGGGTGTCGACCATCGAAAAATCATAATGCCCCTCAGCAGGCTCCATAATTTCCCAGTAGACCGGAGCCTGCACCGTATTGACAGAGAGGGCATCTGCCGCCTTCCAGAAAACTGGAAGGTACTCTGGCCAGGCGCTTGAATTATGCATCTGGGCCGCGAGAACAAAGAAGGGTCTGCCATCGACCTCCATGTGGAAATGCCCGTCATGTCCCTTCATGCAGGGCATCGGCGTGACACCACCAAATGCCGCCGAGCACCCGAAAAGAAGCGCAGCCGCGCAGGCTGAGACGAGTCCCCTCATGAGACCTGGAATCCGTGGCAGAAGACATCCTCCGGATCGATCCAGAGAGTATTGAAACCGGTTGACACCGCACGGCCTTCGATCAGCGGTATGATTGCCGGAACGGTCCCGTTCGGCCCGGGGAGCGAAGTGAGCGATTCGATCGTACCGATGAACCGGCTGTGGATATAACTCTCATGTATGAAAGGGTGGCCCGGCTGCAAAAGCCCTTTGTGATGGAGGTGGGCGAGGCGTGCCGAGGTTCCGGTGCCGCATGGGCTGCGATCAATCGCATGATCGCCGTAAAATACGGCATTGCGCCCTTGAGTAGGTGAAAGCCCCTTATCCGCCCAGAGGACATGTGAGACGCCGTTGATGGCAGGGTCGAGTGGATGGACCGGGTGACACTTCGCCTGCACAGCCAGCCTGACTCGCGGGCTCAGGTCCAAAATGCGTTGTGCCCCCAGCGCGTCCAGCCCTTCATATCCAGGTTGGGGCTCAATGATTGCATAGTAGTTACCGCCATACGCCACGTCGACTACAAGAGGGCCGATGCCAGGTACGTCGATGTTGATACCGGTGGCGGCGACATAAGAAGGCACATTGCGAATACGCACCTTCGTAACCCGCCCTGCCTCTTCGGTGTATGAGATATCGATCAATCCGGCCGGGACTTCGAGCTTCAGCGTACCCGGCTCGCGAGGCACAAGCAGCCCATGCTCGAGGGCGAATGTGACCAGACCGATCGTGCCATGGCCACACATGGGTAAGCAGCCGCTCGTCTCGATGAAAAGGATACCGCCGTCGGTATCCTGCCGGCTCGGAGGATACAGGAACCCTCCGGACATCATGCTGTGACCACGCGGTTCATAACAAAGCCCGGTTCTGATCCAATCGAAGCGTTCGAGAAAGTCCAGCCGCCTCTCTCCCATCGTCGCACCACGCAGCAGGGGCGTGCCTCCAGCAACGAGCCGCACAGGGTTACCGGCCGTGTGGCCGTCGATACAGAAAAAAGTGTGACGCATGGATATCCCCGGTTTGCCTGAGATCAGAACGGACGACTGGCGGCGGCGGTCTCGACCATACGGGTCACCGCGTCCCGTCGCGCGCCCTCTAGAGGCAGACGCGGCAGACGCACGCGCTCGGAGCCACGCCCCATGATCTGCTCTGCCAGCTTGATGGACTGGACAAGGTCATGATCCGCATCCAGATGGAGCAAGGGCATGAACCAGCGATAGATACGCAGCGCCATTTCAAGATCCTTACGCTGCAGCGCCTCGACGAGGGCGACGGATTCCTTGGGAAAAGCGCTGGTCAGACCGGAAATCCAGCCCTCTGCGCCCAGCAACAAGCCTTCGAAGGCTACGTCGTCGAGCCCTGCCATGATGACGAAGCGATCGCCGAACTCATTGGCGACATCGGTGTAGCGACGTGTATCGGCAGAACTTTCCTTGATGGCCTGAATCGTCGGGCATTCGGCCAGACGCGCAAGAACGTCCATTTCGATATTCACGCGGTAGGCGGTCGGGTTGTTGTAAAGCATGATCGGCAGATCCGAGGCCGCAGCGACCTGCTTGAAATGATGCTCCAGTTCATGGGGTTTGGGGACATAGACCATGGCAGGAAGCACCATCAGCGCATCTGCGCCCACACGTGCCGCCTGACGGGCGAATGCGACCGCGCGTGGCGTCGTGAGCTCTGACACGCCGACAAAGTAGGGGACGCGCCCTGCAATAACTTCGTGGGCGGCTTCGAGCACACGGATCTTCTCATCTGGTTCGAGCGAGTTGTTCTCACCGCATGTTCCCATGATCACGAGCCCATGGACGCCGTCATTGATCAGGTTATCGAGAACCTGCTGCGTCGCGCCGAGATCGACCGAAAGATCCTGCGAGAACTGCGTCGTTGCTGCGGGGAAAACGCCTGACCATTTCATGATTTCTTTACCTCTTACGATAGCGGAGCGACTTGCTCCCTCACCTCATTATCGTCTATCGTATACGTAACATAATCAACATGAATTTTGAGGGCAGGCTGATGAACCACTCGGGGACACCCCCTCTTCGCATTGAAAAATCGGAGTTCGAACAGCGCGTTTCCGCCTGCCGTGCAATGCTTGCAGAGCAGGGTCTCGATGCCGTCATCGTCAATGCGGGTGCCAGTCTTCACTATTTCGCGGGCATACCCTGGACGCCGACAGAGCGACTCGTAGCCCTCGTTATTCCCGCCTCAGGACGACCGCGCATGGTCTGCCCACATTTCGAGGTCGGATCGTTGCGTGACTGCATCATGATCGATGTCGATCTGCTCACATGGGAGGAAGATGTACCACCCTGTATCGTCGCTCTGGATGCATTCCTCGCTGGAGCCAAGGTCGGGCTCGATCCCGAATTCAGCTTTCGTTTCGTTAGCGGTTTCAAAGACGCTCGTCCTGATCTGCGCTTCGGCAGCGCGGAATCGGTGATCGATCCGATGCGGGCTCAGAAATCGTCCTCCGAGATTTCCCTCATCCAGCATGCAATGTCCCTGACGCTGCGTGTCCATGAGGCCGTTTTCCACGCCTTGAAGCCAGGCCTCACGGCCAGTGCCATCTGCAGGATGATTGACGAACAGCATGTTGCCTTCGGTGCGCCGCAAGGTTCCTATTTCTGCGCCGTGCAATTTGGCGTGGCGACAGCTTTTCCCCATGGTCTCGCAGGCGACCAGATTCTGGAAAGGGACAGTCTCGTTCTGATCGATACAGGCTGCCGCATCGCCGGTTATCACTCCGATATCACTCGGACCTATGCCTTCGGCAGCATTCCCGACTTGCAGGCAGAAATATGGGCGATCGAAAAAGAGGCGCAACTTGCTGCCTTTTCTGCGGCAGAGCCAGGAGCGCCCTGCCATGCCGTCGACGATGCCGCGCGCGCGGTGCTCGAGGCGCGTGGCCTCGGACCAGACTATGCGCTGCCGGGGCTACCGCATCGCACGGGCCACGGCGTCGGGCTGGCCATTCATGAAGCACCCTATCTTGTGCGCGGCAATAAGACTCCTCTGCGTGCCGGACATTGCGGGTCGATCGAACCGATGATCGTTGTTCCGAATGCCTTCGGTATCCGACTGGAGGACCACTTCTACATGACCGAACAGGGACCGGAGTGGTTCACACGCCCTGCCCATGACGTCAGGCACCCTTTCGGATGAGCCCGGCCCTCACGCGCAGAGCCCTTCTGAGCGGAGTGGCTGCTCTCACCTGCCCAGCCATGGCCAACACGCCCCCCTTCGACGCCGGAAATGTTGAGGCCGACGCAATGAAGGGCGGCCCACGTCTCACCGCCCTCCCCATGCACCAGGTGCGGTTGCTGCCTTCACCCTGGCAGCAGGCGCAGACCGTGAATGCTGCTTATCTAATGCGTCTCGAGCCTGACAGGCTCCTCCATCATTATCGCAGTCAGGCCGGACTGGCGCCCAAAGGCGCTGCTTATGGCGGATGGGAATCCGACACGATTGCAGGCCATACGCTCGGCCATTATCTGAGCGCCCTCAGTCTGCATCATGCCCAGACCGGTGATGCTGCGTTCCGAGCGCGCGTTGCCTATATCACCGCCGAGCTTGCACTCTGTCAGGCTCGCGATCCATCGGGTTACATCGGCGGCTTCACCAGTCGTCAGCAGAACAAGATCCTGCCGGGCAAGATTGTTTTCGAGCAGATCCGGCTCGGTCAGATCCATTCGACTGGTTTCGATCTGAATGGCGCCTGGTCGCCACTCTATAACTGGCACAAGCTCTTCGCGGGCCTGCTGGATGCGGAGCTCCATTGCGCCGATCCGCGCGCGCGCGGTCTCATGACGAGGCTGGGAACCTATATCGAGGGCGTGTTCAATCCGCTCTCCGACGCGCAGATCCAGCAGGTCCTTGCCTGCGAATACGGGGGGCTGAATGAGAGTTTCGCAGAACTGCATGCACGCAGCGGCGATCCCAGATGGCTTCGGCTCGCCCGGCTCCTCCAGGACCGCCGCACCCTCTCGCCCCTGATCGAGGGGCAGGACAATCTGGCCAATCTCCATGCCAATACACAGATACCAAAAGTCATCGGGCTGGAACGTCTGTATGAGATTTCTGGAGCGGCAGGCGACGCTGTTGCATCGGAGACATTCTGGCACGCCGTGACGCAACGATACAGCTATGTCATCGGCGGCAACGGAGACAGGGAGTATTTCCCTCCGCCGGATACGATATCGCGTCATATTACAGAACAGACCTGCGAGACCTGTGCCAGCTATAATATGCTCAAACTCACGCGGCAGCTTTATGCCCGGCAACAGGACAACACGTTCTTCGATTACTATGAGCGCACTCAGCTCAACCATATCCGCGCGCAGCAGCATCCGGGCACCGGCATGTTCTGCTATATGACGCCACTGATGTCGGGGGCGAAGCGCGACTATTCCACGCCTTTCGATGATTTCTGGTGCTGCGTCGGTACGGGCATGGAGAGCCATGCCAAGCATGGGGATTCAATCTACTGGCAGGAGAATGAGCGGGCACTGCGCGTCATGCTCTATATCCCCTCACGCGTCTTCTGGAGCGCGGGCGGCATCACCCTGCGCCTGGATACTAGGTACCCAGATGACGGTCACATCCGGCTTGTGATCGAGCAAGCGCCCTCACAGGCGCGCACCCTGAGTTTCCGCATCCCGCACTGGAGCCATCTGGAAGCCGTTTTGCTGAATGGGGAGGCGTTCGACGTGCAGGCCGCTGCCGGCATGCTGCGGATCGAGCGTATCTGGCAACCAGAAGATGTTTTGTCCTTCACCCTGGCCTTGCCGCTGCGCAGTGAGACGACCCCGGATAGCAAGTCCGTCATCGCCCTCCTGCACGGTCCTACCGTGCTGGCCGCCGATCTCGCCCCTGCAGCAGCGGCATGGGACGAAATGGCGCCTGTGCTCGTCGGGACATCGATTCTGGACGCCCTCATTCCCGACCCCACCATGCCCGGGAGCTGGAAGACAAGTCATATCGGTCGTCCACAAGATCTGGTCCTGCGCCCCTTTCATGCGCTGCATGATCGCCGGGCCGCTGTCTATTTCCCGGTATTCACCGAGGCGGAATGGCGACAGAAGAGCGTGCTCTATGCCGAGCAGGAGAAACGCCGTCATCTGATTGCGTCCCATGCCATCGACGTTGTCCACCCCGGCGAGATGCAATCCGAGCGTGATCACGCCGTCACGAGCGCCTTCTCGTTCCCCGTCATTTATCGCGGTCGTAACGGGCGTGACGCACGCTCTGGGGGCTGGTTCTCCTGTCAGATGGGGTGCGGATCGCACGATCCGCTTCTGCTGCAAACCACCTACTGGGGGGGGGAGCGTCGACGCCATTTCTCGGTTCTGGTGGATGGGATCGAGATTGCCCGTGAACGTCTCGAAAACGATGCACCCGACAGCTTCTTCAACCGTCGCTACCCTGTTCCACTTGCCCTCACACGTGACAAGCGCCGCATCACGGTAACCTTCCGCCCCGAGCTGGATTTCAGCGCCGGACCTGTCTTCGGCCTGGCCCTACTGGCGGCCGCGAATTTGCCGCCCCTTACGAACCCTTCACAGGAGATTGCCTGGCCATGATGTCTCATGCGACGCGCCTCGCTGCCCTCCGGGCCGAACTCTCTTCACTGGACGTCGACGGTTTTCTTCTCCCTCGGGGTGACGAGCATCTAGGTGAATATGTTCCAGATAGTGCCGCCCGCCTTGCCTGGCTGACGGGGTTTACCGGCTCGGCAGGATGCGCGCTCATCCTCCCCGACCGGGCGATAATATTTTCAGACGGGCGCTACCAGCTTCAGCTTGCACAGCAGATCGATCCCGCTCTCTGGCAATACGGGCATCTCTATGAGACGCCTCCACAGAACTGGCTTGCACGCCATGGTGGTCTGGCCCGTATCGGCTACGACCCGAAAATCATCAGCGAGGTCGAACTTCGTCCCTTCATAGCCGCGGGCTGCCTCATGATCCCTCTCGGGCGAAACCCGGTCGATGCGATCTGGAGGGATCGCCCTGCAGTGCCTGCCTCGCAGGTCACAATACAACCCGATCGCTGGACCGGACGCAGCGCGGAAGACAAGGTCGCGACACTGGCAGAGACGCTGCGGGATGAAGGGCAGAATGCGGTCATCCTTCCCGATCCCGGCTGTATTGCCTGGCTATTGAACATCCGCGGATCAGATCTGCCCTATCTTCCCGTAGCACTCTGTTTTGCCATTCTGCATGCGGAAGGCACCGTGGATCTTTTCATCGATCCCGGTCGCCTTGCCGATCCGGTAAGGGCTCATCTGGGCACCACAACGCAGATCCACACCCCAGATGCCCTTCAGGGGGCCCTGATCGCTCTTGGCGGAAAAACCATACGCATCGATCAGGCGAGATGTCCTGTCTGGTTCGCGCAGACGCTGCGGGAAGCAGGCGCAACCATCCTCGACGGGGTCGATCCCTGCCTGCTTCCAAGAGCCTGCAAGACGGCAGCTGAGCGTGACGGTATGCGCGAAGCGCATCTTCTCGACGGGATCGCGCTCACCCGATTTCTCTGCTGGTTCGAGAAAAACGGGATCGGGCTGAGCGAGACCGACCTGGCCGGGCGTCTTCTCGCCTTCCGTCTCGAGGCCGATTCCTGTCTTGGAGCGAGTTTCGACAGCATCGCCTGCGCCGGGCCGAACGCCGCTATGATGCATTACATGCCGCACCGCGGCGAGGACGCTGTCATCGGTCGGGAGATGTTTTTCCTGATCGATAGTGGGGGCCAGTATCGCAGCGGGACCACGGATGTGACCCGCACGATCTGGACAGGCGATCGGCCGCCGGCCTCATGGTGCGATCAGTACACGAGGGTCCTCAAGGGGCTTATCGCGCTGAGCCGCGCTGTCTTTCCCGAAGCTACTCCCGGCTATCGGCTCGATCCTCTTGCGCGCCACGCACTCTGGGAGGCAGGGCTGGACTTTGATCACGGCGCGGGTCACGGGCTCGGCAGCTATCTGAGCGTGCATGAATGGCCGCTTGGCTTCACACGTCGTCCGGTGCTCGACCCTGTTCACGAGCACATGGTTCTGACAAACGAACCGGGCTATTACGCCCCCGGATCGCATGGCATGCGTTTGGAGAACGCCATGCTGGCCACGCTGGACACTATCGGCGAGGCGGGGCGATATCTGCGCTTCGAAACCCTGACCCTTGCACCAATCGATCGCCGGGGCATCGACGTGACACTCCTCACGCAAACCGAGATCGACTGGCTCGATCATTATCATGCGCGTGTCTTCCGGATGCTGTCGCCCTATCTCGGTGATGATGAATCCGCCTGGCTCAATCACGTCTGCCAGCCGCTATGAGCCGCATCGTCATCATCGGTGGGGGAATCATCGGTCGCGCCGCAGCTTACAGGCTGCAGAAATCCGGTCATGCCGTGACCCTTGCGGCCATCCCGGACCTGCAGCCGGCATCATGGGGCAATGCCGGTCATATCGCCACCGAACAGATCACCCCTCTCGCCCACTTCTCAACCATGCGCCGCGCCCTCACTGAGCGTTTTCCGGCCGGGCCGGTCGCCATCGACTGGCAACGCCCTGCAACCCTTCTACCCTGGTCCCTCCGCTTCATGCGTGCCTGTCTGCCCGACCAGACTGCCCGTGGCGATGCAGCGCTCGGCCGATTGATGAGGCATGCTTTGCCCGCATGGGAACGGCTGGTAACGGATCTAGGCGCTCCCGATCTTCTCGACCGGCATGGGGTCGTCAAATTATGGGAAGGCCCCCGGGCGCGGGACGTTCAACTGGCTGCGCAATCCGCCGATCACGGCACAGCGAGGGTGATGCCCCTCTTTGAAGCCGAATTCTCCGCCATACGTGACCGCATCGCGGTACCGCTCGATGCGGGGCTTCGATATCAGGGCACGGCGCATGTCACCGATCCACGCCGCGTTCTTGATACCCTTCTCGAGGCGTTTCTGCACGCGGGAGGAAGGTCGATCGAGGCAGAGGCCCTTTCCCTTCAGCGTCGTGACAGCGTGATATGCGTCGAGACCACGCGCGGCGCGCAGGAGGCCGATCATGTTGTTCTGGCCTGCGGCGTGCGTTCCGCCAAGCTGGTCCCGTTCCTGCGCGTGCCCCTCATCGCCGAGAGGGGGTATCATATCCAATGGGCGCATGGGGGGAACTGGGCACTCCCTAATCTGATCTTCGAAAATCGGGCGCTCGTGGTGACCCGCTTCGGCACGCAGTTACGCGCGACATCGTTTGTCGAATTTACCAGTCCGGACAGCCTGCCCGACCCACGGAAATGGCTTTGGCTCGAAGACCAGGTACGCAGGCTGGGTCTGCCGGTCGCGTCTCCTTTCACCCGCTGGCACGGCGCCAGACCGACCCTGCCGGATTATCTCCCTGCAATCGGTCCCTCCCGCACCATGCCAGGGCTGCATGTTGCCTATGGCCATAACCATCTCGGTCTGACGCTGGCAGCCATCACGGCAGAGATGCTTGCGGACAGCGTTGCAGGCCGCGCCCCCATGCGGGCTTTCAGTCCTGATCGCTTCGGCCGCCCGCTCTTTCGCAAAATGAGGAAACAATGCTCATGACCCTTACAGGTGCCCTCCTGATTGGCGACCAGCGTATCACGCGCGCCAATGGTTTCCGCGCGCGAAATGCCCGCAGCGGCGCGACGCTCGACGGCCAGTTCACGAACGCCATTGCCCAGGATGTCGACCAGGCCTGCCAGCTTGCCGATGCCGCTTTTGACTCCTATCGCGCGACCTCACCCGAGATGCGCGCCAAGTTTCTCGATGCAATTGCTGACGAGATCGAGGCGCTCGGCGACGCGCTCATTGTCCGGGCCTGCGCCGAGAGCGGTCTGCCAGAGGCACGGATCAGAGGCGAGCGTGGACGCACCATGGGCCAGCTACGGATGTTCGCCTCTCTCCTGCGAGATGGAAGCTGTTTCGACGCCCGTATCGACACGGCCCTGCCTGACAGAAAGCCGCTCCCCCGGGCTGATCTGAGGCAGATCCGCATAGGGGTGGGCCCTGTCGCCGTATTCGGCGCAAGCAATTTCCCTCTGGCCTTCTCGGTCGCAGGCGGCGACACAGCCTCGGCGCTTGCCGCAGGCTGTCCGGTCGTGGCACGCGCCCATTCCGCTCATCCCGGCACGAGCGAACTCATCGGCAATGCTATCATCCTGGCGCGTCAGCACTGTGGACTGCATGAAGGGGTGTTCTCCCTTATCGGCGGCGAAGGCCATGAGATCGGTGCCTCGCTGGTGCAGCATCCCGCCATTCAGGCGGTCGGGTTCACAGGGTCACGTCAGGGTGGGCTAGCGCTATCCCGCCTCGCAGCGGCACGCCTTGTTCCCATTCCCGTTTATGCCGAAATGAGCAGCATCAACCCGGTCTATCTCTTGGGGGGGGCCCTGCGTGAAAAGGCTGAGGCCCTTGCGGAGGGTTTCGTGGCATCTCTGACCATGGGAGCGGGTCAGTTCTGCACCAATCCGGGCCTCGTTCTTGCCCTGGCCGGCCCCGATCTGGAACGCTTCGTCGAGCGCGCGCGAGGCGCGATCGCCAAAGCAGTGTCGGCGACCATGCTGACGCAGGGTATACGTCATGCCTATGACGAAGGTGTCGAGATGCTGGCTTCCCGCCCGGGTGCCGTGATTGTGGCTCAAGGGCCTCTCGACCACGAGGCCGGATGCCGCGCGGCGCTGTTCCGAAGCGACGCACAGGCATTCGTGGCCGATCGCGTCATGAGCCACGAGATCTTCGGCGCCTGTTCGCTCATCATCGCCTGCGACACGATCGACACCATGCTGGATGTGACCCGCAGCCTTGAGGGGCAACTGACAGCCACGCTTCAGATGACCGCGGAGGATCTGCCGGTCGCACGACATCTGTTGCCAATTCTCGAACGCAAGGTCGGACGTATTCTTGCCAATAGCTGGCCAACGGGGGTCGAAGTTTCGGCTGCGATGGTCCATGGCGGCCCCTTTCCCGCGACATCCGATCCACGCAGCACTTCTGTCGGCACCGGGGCAATCGAACGCTTCCTCAGACCTGTCTGCTATCAGGATATCCCCGATGAGCTCCTTCCCGACGGGCTTCAGGATGCCAATCCTCTCGCCCTGCCACGTCGGGTCGATCCCGCGATGTAACACCTTCACAGTGTGATCTCCCTCACCATGCGCACACCCATCGGAGGATGACCGATGTTACAGGATGACAGCGAAGGTTTTCGCAAATCGCTAGGCCTGCTCGACCTCACTATGATCGGCTTCGGCTCGATTTTCGGCTCGGGTTGGCTTTTCGCAGCGCCTCATGTGGCGGATATAGCCGGCCCGGCCAGCATCGTCAGTTGGTTTACCGGCGGCGTGGCCGTACTTCTGATCGGGCTCGTCTATTGCGAGCTCGGTGCATCCTTGCCCAAAGCTGGCGGTGTGGTTCACTATCCCGAGCGCTCTCATGGACCGGCCGCTGCCTTCGTGATGGGGCTGATCACAACCATTGCCTTCACGAGCCTTATAGCCATCGAGATTGTGGCAGCGCGGCAATATGCGGGGGCCTGGATTACCGGGCTCAACCGCAACGCAGCGGGCGATCCGACATGGCTCGGCTGGGGGATGCAGGCTGTAGTGCTGCTCGGGCTCTTTGCCCTTAACCGGAGTGGCATGTCACGCTTCGCATTGGCAAATAATGTGATCACCCTGTTTAAATTCCTTGTTCCGCTAGCTGTCATCATCCTTCTCTTCATGCATTTCGACGCTGACAATTTCACGGCGCAGGGCTTTACTCCGTTTGGCGCACAGGGAATCGAAACGGCAGTCTCAACCGGCGGGATAATCTTTGCCTATCTGGGCCTGACACCCATCCTGTCGGTGGCCAGCGAGGTAAAAAACCCACAGCGCACCATCCCGATAGCCCTTATCGCCTCGGTTGTTCTGTCCACCCTGGTCTATGTGCTGCTTCAGACAGCCTTTATCGGAAGTCTTCCTGCCGCACTGATGCATGATGGCTGGGGGGCAATCGGTAACCATCTGCCATTGCCCTTTCATGACATCGCGCTGTTGCTGGGTCTGGGCGGCCTCGCGATTGTGGTCGTCCTCGACGCGATCCTCTCTCCAACCGGAACCGGCAATGTTTATATGTCGGCGGCGCCAAGGGTGATCTATGCCTGGTCCAGAGCAGGCGTTTTTTTTCCAGTATTCAAACGTGTCAATGCGAAGACCGGTGTGCCCGATCCGGCTCTCGCGCTTACCTTCGGCCTCGCCCTATTCTGGACACTCCCTTTTCCCTCATGGCAGGCTCTGATCTCGGTTGTTTCGTCGGCCCTGATGCTTAGCTACGCGTTTGCACCGCTCTGTGCAGCCGCATTGCGTCGTAGCCAACCTGCCTTGCCACGCCCGTTCCGGCTGCGCGGCTTTGGCTTTTTTTCTCCTGTCTCCTTTATGATCGCAAGTCTCATCGTTGTCTGGACAGGTTGGGCCACACTGAGCTGGCTTCTGCCTTTCGTCATTGTCATCGCAAGCGCTTTCATGCTGTTCTGTAAACGCAACGATAACGCGGTCCAGTCAGTGCTCTGGATGCCAAGTTATCTCATTGGTCTGCTCGTTTTTTCCTGGCTTGGTCCCTTCGGTGGCCGTGCTGTGCTCGATACCCTCACTACTGATCTGGGCGTGGGGGTCCTGAGCCTCGTCATTCACGAATGGGCGGCACGCACTGCCCTATGAAAGTGCTGCTGCATGTCTGATCCCGCGCCCCGCCCTCTCAAGGCACACCCAGCGGGCCTGTATTTCATCGCTGCCGCCCAGGGTGCCTGGTATTTTTCCCGCTACAGTACCCAGGCGATACTGGTGCTCTATCTCGCCCATGTCGTGTACGCCGCGCCACAGGGCGGCGCCTTCCCCGGGGTTGATACTTTGCGCCGCCTCCTCTCATGGGAGGCACAGACCGCTAATCCTCAAGCACTGGCCTCGACGACGATCGGATTGCTGGCCCTGTGCATGATTCCGACACAGATTTTCGGCGGCTTTCTGTCAGATCGCTTCCTTGGACGACGCTACGGTGCCATGACCGGGTTGGTCTTCCTGACGCTGGCCCCGGTCTTCTGGGCGTTTGATACAAGCTTCATTCTTGCGCTGCCCTGCTTTGTTCTAGGTCTCTCGTTTGCAGTGAATCTTTTTGCACAGGTGGGAGATCTGTATGCCGATGACGATCCTCGCCGCCCGGATGCCTATCAGATCATGTCGCTGGTGCAGGAGGCTGCCGTCATCATCGGTCCGACGTTCTGCGGCTGGCTGGCGGCGCGGTATGGCTGGCATTACGGTTTTGCTGCGGCGGGGAGCGTCATGCTTGCCGGCACTCTTGCGTATGGCATGGGCTGGCGCCATCTGCCTTCGCCTGCTCCATCGCGCGATGGAGCACGACCCCAGGGGGCGTCACCCCTCGCGCTGCTCAGGCTTGGTATGCGTATCGCGCTTCTGATCCCGATGCTCGCCATGATCTTCATCTGTAACGAGCAGATATACGACACCTATCTGATCTGGGGCGAACAACACTACGACCGCCATCTCTTCGGGTGGGTCTTCCCGGCGAGCTGGCTCATGTCGCTGGACGCAGGCGTAAGCTTCATCACTCAGATCATGGCGATCGCCTTCTGGCGTTTTTACATGCGTCGTCGCGGAATGCCCGGAGAATGGGGCCAGATCGTCAGCTTTGGCATGATCGGGCTGGTGGCACCTCTCGTACTGGCCTATGCCTCCGTACTACACTCTGGTGGTGGTCAGATCAGTATGTCATGGGGGCTCATGTTCCATGTCGTCAATGACCTTGCCATGGCGACGATCATGCCGATAAGCCTCGCCCTGTTCATCAAGCTTGCACCTGTCAGCGCCAAAAGCATGGCAGCCGCTGCCTACGCTTTAGTAGCGCGTTTGGCAGACATTATGGCCGGTCAGATCGGCCAGAACCTGCCAAGTTGGGGCTCGACGCGTTTCTGGCTGCTTCACACAGCCATTATGGCCATTGGACTCGCATTGCTCATCGCCGCCCGACCGCTTTACAAAATTGGAAACCCGCAAACATAGTATACTTTTGGAAAACTATAGGAATAACAGGCGTCGTTAAATGCACATCCGAATACGCGGTTTTATGTACGCTTCATGATTTGCTAGTTTACGTAGCGGATCGCGGCAACCAAAATTGCCAGGCGCGACCCATTTGAGGCATTTGACGTGACATTACCCTATCACCTCAAAGCAGATTACCACCGATTTCTTTACATTACAGAATATCCACACATCATTTCACATTGAGATTCAGTCATTCGCATCCGAATAGGGTATCGCCATCAGCTTTCTGATACGTTGAAGGTCTCGATCTGTAGAGGGGTTATAGACGATGAGCCCTAGGTCGGACCTGCCCTCTACGCTAAATCTAGAGTATTCCAGCTCGATCAGACCTACTGCCGGGTGCTTCAGACGTTTTGTTCCCTCACCCTGTTGCTGGATATCGTTGCTCTGCCATAGCGCCAGGAATTCAGGACTGCGCGCGCCGAGTTCCGTCACGAATTGATGGATTTCGGCGGATGCCCCTGCACGACTGACGTCGGCACGGAAAGCGGCGACAACCGATCTTGCAAGCAGCGTCCAGTCTACCTGCATCTGGCGTATATGAGGCGTGCAGAAAACGATTTTGAGAATATTACGCTGGTCTGGTGCCAGTTCACCGTAATTGGTCAGAACTGCCGCGGCGGCTTTGTTCCAGGCCACTATATCCCATAGGGGCGTTTTGACAATCGCAGGGCTATATTCGAAAGCATCGAGCACACGTTGCAAACGCGGCGTAATACCCTCCGACACCCGGTATTTCACCTCAGGGGGATGACCGAGCGCAAGCATATACAAATGGTCACGCTCGGGCTCTGTTAGAAGCAAACCCTTGGCCAGGCGATCAAGTACATCAGAGGAAGGCGCGCCGCCTCGCCCCTGCTCAAGCCAGGTATACCAGGTCGGACTGATATTGGAACGCTGGGCCACTTCCTCCCGACGAAGCCCCGGCGTGCGCCGCCGCTTGGCGGAGAAACCAAGCGTCACAGGGTCAAGCCGCGCGCGACGGTCTCTGAGATAAGCGCCGAAAGATGCTGAAGAGGTCAAGGCGAGCCTGTTGGTTTCTATACCGGGATAACGTCACTACTGTAACGGGATAGATATTAGGATCATGAGCAAGGTCAGACAATCGAAGGGTTTGACCATGAAAATTTTTCTGACAGGGGCCAACGGGTTCATCGGATCCCAACTGGTCTCTGAGCTTATTAACGCAGGGCATCAGGTTCTGGGTCTGTCGCGTTCGGACGCAGGTGCTCGGAAGCTGATCGCTTTGGGTGCCGAAGTTCATCGGGGAGATCTGAAGGATCTTCATAGCCTGCGGGCCGGCGCAGAAAACTGCGATGGCGTCATTCACACAGCTTTCGACCATGATTTCACAAATTACGTTGCCAATTGCGAGCAGGATCGGCGCGTCATTGAGGCTTTGGGCGCGGCACTGCGTGGGTCACATCGACCATTTGTCATCACATCGACGACCTTGTTTGGAGAGGCGACGCTTGGGCGCACTGCGGATGAAGATGTTTTCAACACACTTCATACCAACCCCCGCATCCTCTCCGAAATAGCGGCCCAGGAAATGATTGAGCGGGGTATGAATGTCTCGCTGGTACGTCTGTCGCAAATCCACGATAGAACGCGTCAGGGTCTCGTCACCTTCCTCGTGCAACTTGCTCTGCAGACAGGTCGATCGGCCTATATCGACGACACTATATGCCAATGGTCTGCCGCCCATCTGATCGATACAGCGCAATTGTTTCGTCTCGCGGTGGAAAAAGGCGCTGCAGGTGCGCGATTTCACGCAACTGCAGAAGAAGGGGTGCCCGTTCGCGAAATAGCGGACGCCATCGGGAAACGGCTTGGCATGCCGGTCGTGGCCTTGTCCGAAAAAGACGCATCATCACATTTTGGCTGGCTGCACGGGTTCGTCTCCAAAAACATGACCGCCTCAAGCGCGAAAACTCAGGCACGGCTAGGATGGACACCACAGGGGCCCGACCTGCTCAGCGATATCGCCAACCTCGACTTCACGGATGCCTGAGAGGGTAGCTCTTCGGATGGGACAATCGTCCTGAGCGAATTTTCTGCATCTGGAAGATATTTGGGTCAGTCTGGCGCGATCGCGGTAGCAGACCGCTATCGCGCACCATCGCGATGAATACATTCTGACCAGACGCGGGCCGTCCAGCCAGAATGAGACGTGAGCGGCTAACGAGATAGTGTAAGCGAAATCCTCAAAGATCTATGATAGCGTGTCGCATTCAGTTTTCGGTCCTCGCGTTTATCGAAAACAATCTCCTCAATATTTCAGTATAAATATGCCCCTTTATCGCCGTGTATTGATGTCTCGGGGGATTTACGCCTCATGAGCGACACTCTATCAAAACAACAAATGTCCCTCTTTCACCTATCTCAACCTCTCTATTGGCTAGGTTTAGGACCCATTGATTTGGATGTGTAAATCCGTCTCAGAGCCTGTTTGGAAACTCACGGATGGGCATTTCTGCGGGTGAGATTGGCGCCCATGGCGACGAGGATCATGGCTTGTGAGACGTCAATACGACGCTCATAGTCACGCACTAGACGTCGCCAGCGGGTCATCCAGCCAAAGGTCCGCTCCACGACCCATCGACGGGGCAGAATCTCGAAGCCCTTCGCTCCGTCCCTGCGTCGGATGACCTCGACGACGAAGTCCAGATAGGCCGCCTTGTCCATCAACTGGAGCCGGTCGTAAGCCCCGTCGGCGAACAGGTGCTTCACCCAGGGCCAGCGCTTGCGGATCGCATCCAGGATCATCTGCGCGCCCGCGCTGTCGGAGATGTCGGCCGGGGTCAGATTGACCATCAGCAGACGTCCGTCTGTATCCACGGCAATATGCCGCTTGCGCCCGACGACCTTCTTGCCGGCGTCATAACCTCTTGTTTGCGCATGCGGTGCCTTGATGCTCTGGCTGTCGACCACCCCGGCGGTCGGGCTCGTCTCGCGACCTGACCGCTCCCGATCGAGCATCAGTTCGACGTCACGAATAGTCTGAAACAGAAACCGCCGGGCCAGCTCCCGAAACCAGCCATAGACCGTGCGCCAGTGGCCGAAATGGATCGGCAACATCCGCCAGCCGCAGCCCGAGCGGACCAGGTAGCGCACCGCGTTAATCACCTCACGAAATTCGATCTCGCGTGGACGGCCCATGCGCCCCGGTTCGGGCATCAGCGGCGCGATCCGCGCCCATTCCTCGTCCGTCATGTCCGACGGATAACGCTTCGTCTTGCGGGCAATCCCGGACATTCGGGCCCTCTGCTCTGGTGTCCACATCCAGAGCTTGAATCACATCTGCTCCAACTTTCCAAACAGGCTCTTAGGCATTGAGATCGCTCGCCGGATGTCGCCCCTGATCGTGGCAACATCTCTTCACGATCAGGTAAAAATTATCTAGATCGAATTGTAGATTTTTTTAACAACCACAAACTATCGTTGTTTTGGTTTTTACGATCGGATTTGCGCGATGACAGTGACAAGACGAGCCACCCTGATCGCAGCGGGCGCTGCCGCACTCTTTCCATTTGCTGCGAAGGCGGCCCCTACTCTCCGTATCGGCTATCAGCGTTACAGCACACTGATCGTCACCAAGCATCTCGGTCTGATGGAAAAGGCGCTGGCTCCCCACGGCATAAATGTCAGCTGGGCGGAATTCGTGGCTGGCCCCCAATTGCTGCAGGCTCTGGCGGCAGGCGCGATAGATCTGGGTCAGACGGGTGATGCCCCGCCCGTCTTTGCTGAGGCCGCACAGCCCGGCGGGCTGGTTTATCTCGGCTACGAACCCCCGGCACCAGATGCCGCAGCCATTCTGGTGCGCAAAGACAGCGCCATACGGCAGGTGGCCGATCTGCGGGGCAAGCGTATCGCACTCAATCGTGGGTCCAATGTTCACTGGTTTCTGCTGGAGGCCTTGAGGCGCGCCGGGCTGGGCTTTCACGATGTGCATGTCAGCTATCTGACCCCGCCCGCTGCCCGGGCGGCTTTCGAAAATGGTCACATTGACGCTTGGGCAATATGGGACCCGTATCTCTCAAGCGCGCTCAACGATCAGACGTCAATTTTGACCACCGCTGAGGGCATAGTCAATAACCGCGAGTTTTTCCTGATCAGCAAAGCTTTTGCGCAGCAGCCCCATGATATCGTGGCTGCGGTCTCGAGTGCCATCGCTCAAACAGATGAATGGGCTATGGCGAACAAGGCGCAGGTTGCGACCCTGTTCGCAAAGGAGACCGGGCTTGCGCTGGATGCCGTAAGCCATGCGCTCTCAACCCGGTCTTTCGGTTTCCACAGCATGGACCAGTCGATGATTGACGAGCAGATGAATGTCGCCAGAGGCCTCAAGGACTCCGGGGTCATTCCGTCGCTGCCTGCGATAACTCCTTATCGCTGAGCCTATTGCGGGGTCACGATGTGACCCCCAGCGCGTGCAGCAAGCGCTCGCGCAAGGCTTCGAACGCCGGATCGGCATGACGCCTCGGGCGGGCGAGAGGAATTTCGACCTCTGTGCGGATTTCGCCACGCTCGAGAACAAGGGCTCGGTCTGCAAGAGCGAGCGCCTCATCGACATCATGCGTGACCAGAAGGACGGCGCAGTCATGACGCTTCCACAGGTCGAGAACCAGCTTCTGCATGCGCAGTCGCGTGAGCGCATCAAGTGCCGCAAAGGGCTCATCGAGCATCAACAGCTTCGGCTCACGAATGAGGGCGCGGGCCAACGCGGCACGCTGGGCTTCGCCACCAGACAGGGTAAGCGGCCATGCATCAAGACGATGTCCCAACCCGACTTCGTGCAGTATCGCCTCGGCTTGAGCGTTCCATTCTTTGCCATCGAAACCCAGCGTGACATTATCGGTCACGTTTTTCCAAGGCAGGAGCCGGTGCTCCTGAAAAACGACCGAAACGGCTGAAGGCCGGTCGATCTGCCCCTCCTCCACCGTATCAAGTCCGGCCAGGGCACGTAGCAGGGTGGATTTGCCTGAGCCGCTATGCCCAAGAAGCGCGACAAACTCGCCCGGTGCAATATCAAGATTGAGATTGCGCAGGATGGTTGTTTCACCAAAGCGTCGCGTGAAATGGCGTATGCTTACCGCATTCCCGGCAAGCTCGAATTCGGCCTTTGTCAGGGAGTTCGCGCTCATCAGCGTGTGCCTCCCTGCACTGCCGTCCGCCCACGCCATGTAAGGAGGCGTCCTTCGGCCAGGCGCACGATCTGATCGGATAGGAGACCGAGCACGGCGTAGACTGCCAGCCCGACAAGGATGATATCAGTCCGCAAGAAATCTTCGGCGTCCATCATCATATGGCCAATGCCGCTATCAGCGTTCACCTGTTCAGCAACAACAAGCATCAGCCACGAGATACCCACGGCAAAGCGGATACCAACCAGAAGATCGGGCAGCGCTCCGGGTATGATGATATCGCGAATGATCTTCCACCGCGACAAGCCGAGAGTCTTGGCAAGTTCGATCAGCTTCGGGTCGATGCTGCGTATACCTTTGTACAGATTAAGATAGACGGGAAATTTCACGCCCAGAGCTACGAGCAGTATCTTCGGAAGCTCGCCGATGCCGAACCACAGAATGAAAAGCGGCACCAGCGCCAGAGCGGGCAAGGTACGCGCCATCTGCATGGGCGCGTCGACAATGTCTTCACCAACCCGGGACAACCCGGCAACAAGGGCGAGCGCAACGCCAACGGCAATGCCCAATACAAGTCCAGCCCCTGCCCGCCCGAGAGAGACGAGCAGATTCTGCGGAAGTGTACGGTCCAGAGTGAGCGACCATGCTGTATGCACAATCTGGACTGGAGAGGCGAGCAGGCGCGACGGGATAAGCCCCGCCTGCGCTCCTGCCTGCCAGAGCACCAGAAGCAGGGCCACCGACAGGTAGCGCCGGCAGAACCGAAGCAGCCCGCCAGTACTCAGGCTTCGCTGATGCGAGGCAGTGCGCGCGGGAAACAGGTTCATGACCAGCTCGACCATTCCACATTCCTTATATGTGATTTATGGATATGCTAGACTTTAATATCATCTCAGTCAGTTAAATTTTTCATATGTCACTCTTGAGCGTATTTTGGCTTCCTCTCGCCGCCCGGGCCTCGCTACGACTGACCCATGATCTTCAAACAACGGGTCGCAAGACCTTCCCTTCGCCCTTTCCTGGCGCGTCCATACCCGCGCCTTGCGCATCGCGTGGCTGCGCTCGCTGCCCTCGTCGTGGGGGCAACAACATGCGCGGCGCAAGCCGAGACGCTGGTGGTGGCCGATCAGCGCGGCATGCAACGCGCCCTGCTTCAGGCGGCGCATGCTGACAAGGATCTCGGGTTTGACATCCGCTGGGTAGAATTCGATGCCGCGGCCCCGCTCCTTCAGGCGCTGGGTGCCGGGGCTGTCGATCTGGGCATTGCAGGTGACGGGCCCTATCTCTTCGCCTGGGCTGCGGGCATTCCGGCCCGCGCTGTCCTGCTTCTGCCGCCACGCGGCGGTGGGCATATGACCGCCATCATTGTGCCAGCCCAAAGCCCGGTGCACAGCCTCAGCAATCTGGCAGGGCGGAAAATCGCGACAGGGCGCGGCTCGATCGGTCACCTGCTGGCGCTCAGTCTTTTCGACAGCGCATCAGGAAAGCACCCTGATTATGTCTTTCTGCCACCGTCACAGGCCAAGTCGGCGCTCGACTCCGGTGCAGTCGACGCCTGGGCAACCTGGGAGCCCTATGTGACGCTCGCCGCCGCCCAAACCGGCGCGCGCGTCGTGGCTGACGGTCAGAATGTCATGCCCAATAATGGCTTCATGGTCGCAAGCACGCGGGCGATAACTGACAAGCATCCGCAGATTGCGGTTTTCCTTAAGCGCATCACGCAGGCCTATGGTTGGGGGCGCGCCCACCCGCAGGAATTCGCTGCGCTGCTTTCACATCAAACTGGTCTGCCCCCCGATGTCGCCAATAAAGTGGCGCAGGAACAGATCACCGCGCCCGGGCCGATCACCAATGAAACGGTCAATGAAGAAGCCCGTGTGATCGCAACCTACCGCAAGGCGCAACTTGTCAACCCGTCGCGAAAGCTGGACGACGCTTTTGACCGCAGCTTTGTCCCGTGAACGAGGGCGGGCTCCACCATCATCAGTCAGATATCCTTGTCATTGGCGGCGGATTATCGGGTTGCTGGGCCGCTCTGACGGCGGCACGTGCCGGTGCACGCGTGCTGCTGCTTGAGAAGGGGTATTGCGGCACCTCTGGCGTTGCCGCACCGGCGGGCCCCGGTCATTGGTGGGTTCCCCCTCTCCCCGGCGCTCGGGAAGAAGCAGTAAAAGCCCGCCTCGATAAAGCGCAAGGGCTCGGCGAAGCGACATGGATGCATCGCATCATGGCTCGCACATGGCAGACCCTGCCGGATATCGGCCGTCATTATCAGTACGAGCCCGATGACAGCGGTCGGATCCGGCTCAACGCCCTGAGAGGGCCGGAATATCTCAGGGCGCTTCGTACATATTGCCTCGCTGCGGGTGTCCAGATCCTCGATCACTCCCCGGTTTTCGGTCTCTTGCGTGACAAGGCGGGGCGCGTTGCAGGGGCTTACGGCGTCCATTTCCAAGGGGCGCTCGGGCCTTACCGCGCACAAGCTGGTGCTGTCATTCTCGCAACAGGAGGCTGCGCCTTTCAGTCTCGCCTGCTTGGCGCGGCGAATAATACGGGCGATGGGCATCTGATGGCCGCGCAAGCTGGCGCGCAGTTTTCAGGAATGGAGTTTTCATCCATTTTCAGCATCGTGCCCCATAACACCACCATGTCGCGCGCCATGATCTACAGCTTTGCGCGCTATCTCGACAATGCAGGGCAGGAAATTGCACCGGATGCAGAAGGCCAGAGCTTTCTTGGCGTGGCACGGGCGCTCGCTCAAGGCAGGGTTCTTTGCGATCTTTCGGCGGCTCCAGAGACGGTCCGCGCTCAACTGCCTCTTATCTCACCCAACGTCATGCTGCCCTTTCGTCGTCAGGGGATAGACCCCTTCCAGGAGCGTTTTCCGATCGATCTCGTTGGCGAAGGGACAATCAGGGGCGTGGGCGGTATCAGGTTAAAAGGCGAAAACTGGCAGACAGGGGTGCCGGGGCTCTATGCAACAGGTGATGTTGCCTCGCGTGAAAGTGTGACCGGTCCGATCAGTGGCGGTGGGGCCGTCAATGCCGCCTGGGCGCTCAGTTCGGGTTGCCTCGCTGCAGAGGCTGCTCTGGCAGAAGGACACGTCAGCACCGGAGAGCTGGAACCCTTCACCGATAATGAGGCATGCTCCAACGGACAAAACGGGTCTGACTCACGAGAGAAAACCATACGCAAGCAGATCCAGGCAGTGATGCTCGATGCCCCCACCCAGCTTTCCCGCAATGCGGGGAATTTGAGAGCCGCGAGAAATGCACTCGAGAATTGCCATGACAGTCTGACCTATTCGGCGCCTGGAGGCTCCTGGCGGCAGCGGCAACAGCGACGCGAGACGCAGGCCCTTCTCGCCGTGGCGCGATGGTGCACAGCGAGTGCTCTGGAGCGTACCGAGACGCTCGGCATGCACCGCCGTGAAGATGCGATTACCAAAGCGTCGGATGTTCCCGCCTATCATGTCATCAGTAGTGGGCTGGAGCACGTGCAGTCCCGGAGGGAGGCAGTTCACGCATGATCGAGCTCATTCTTGAGGCACAATGCACAGCTTGCGGCGAGTGCGTAACGATCTGTCCGAGCAATGTTTTTGATGGCGGTCCTGGCGGTGTGCCGGTGCTCGCACGTCAACAGGACTGCCAGACCTGCTTTCTATGCGAGCTTTACTGTGAGACGGATGCACTTTTCGTGCACCCCGACGCCACTGCCACACATGACCTTACCGCTATTGACGTCGCAACGGGTGATTACCGGCGTGATTCCGGTTGGGGGAGCTGGGCAGAAGACGCGCAGTATCGCAACGAACACTGGCGAATGGGAGATGTGTTTGCGCTGGCCCGCTCGCGCACTTGAACAATGTTCATGTATTGATTGAATAGTAATCGTTCCTGATTACAGCGCCGGTGGGGGATAGTTCGTTATCGGAAAATAGATAGCGGAACGCCTATGTCTGTCGAATTTATCGGCTATGTCTCTGCTCGAGAGCAGAGCGAAATCATTTCTCCCCAAGGTCCAGATGTCGATCCGGCCTATATCGAGACCACGGCACGGCTCCATGAGCGTGCGGGGTTTGACCGGGCGCTCGTTGCCTTTCATTCCAGCGCACCAGACAGCTTGCTGATTGCGCAGCATGCGGCCTCAGTGACCAAAAGACTAAGTCTGCTTATCGCCCACCGTCCAGGCTTCACGGCCCCTACTCTTGCCGCCCGACAGCTCGCGACACTTGATCATCTGAGTTGTGGTCGTGTTGCTGTGCATATCATCACAGGTGGCAACGATCGGGAACTCAAGGCAGACGGTGACCATCTGTCGAAGGCGGAACGTTACGCCCGTACGGATGAATATCTGACCCTTCTCAGAAGTGAATGGACGTCAACCGTGCCATTCACAGTCAAGGGTCGCTATTACAATATCGAGGACGCCTTTTCGGAAGTACGCCCCTTTAACGCTGAAACGATCCCTATCTACTTCGGCGGCGCATCCGAAGAGGCCATTACGGTGGCAGGGCGCCACGCCGACGCCTATGCGCTCTGGGGAGAGTCTTTGGCCGGGGCGAGAGAGCTCGTTGATCGTGTAACCGCCAGTGCAGCGAGGCACGGGCGCAAGCCCCGTTTTTCAATCTCCTTCAGGCCCATCATTGGTGCGACGGAACAGCAGGCTTGGGAGCGCGCGCATGATATCGAAGCGCAAATCATCGCACGCCAGAAGCTTACGCTTGAGGGCTCGCAAAGTGGGCTCGATACTGCCGGAACCGCGATTACTGGCGATGACCTACCCGGCAATGCCGGATCCCGCCGCCTCCAGGCTTTATCCTCGCAGGGTGATCGCCATGATTCCCGTCTCTGGACCGGGGTGGCCAGGCTCACGGGCGGACGATGGAACTCGACGTCCCTCGTGGGCACCGCCGAACAAGTCGTGGAGTCTCTGCTTGCCTATTATCGCCTCGGCATCGGGACCTTCCTGATACGGGGTTTCGATCCACTGGCAGATGCAGAAATTTACGGCAAGGAATTGATACCGCTTGTCAGGGAGCGCGTCTCAAAAGAAGAGGCGTCACTGTCTCATGGCTAAACGCTCTGTCTACACAGCATCCTCGCTTCATACACGCATGGCTCTGTCTGCCATTGGCCTCGCGCTCTGCTCCACAGCCCTTGCCCATGCGGCTACTCCCGCCGGAAAAAGCAAGGAAAAGACCGGGGCGCATAACGGCCCCCTACACAGAACGAACCGCCCCGCAGGGGCCGGTCGCCAGACGCGAGGAAAGGCCCCTGCGCTTTCCGCACAATCGCCCGAGACCGTGACAGTACACGCCAACGCGCGCGCACCCAGACTGGCGGGAAAAGTTTCACTCGGCATCCTGGGGACCCGGTCAGAACTCGATACACCCTTTTCAATCGCCTCTGCTTCTGCTGCCCAGATACAGAAACTGCAAGCTGCGGATATCAATGATGTGTTCCGTTACGAGCCGGGAATACAGGAGAATTCCAATGGAGGGTCGACAGCTTCTGGGTCGAGTTTTCGCGTTCGCGGACTGAATCTCGACTGGACCAATGGCTACAAGATTGATGGATTGGCAATTCCTTACTGGTATATTGATATACCGCTCGCCAATATTGACCGGCTACAACTGGTCAAAGGTGCCTCAGCCTTCATGTATGGGTTCGGCTCGCCAGGCGGCGTGCTGGATTACCAACTCAAGGCCCCGGTCGAAGATCGTCAGATCGCCGCAGAGGCAGGATACAGGTCTGATGCTGTATTCAGACAAATGCTTGATATTGGCGGATCGTTGGACCATGCCCATCGCGTAGAAACACGTTTCTCTTTCGGCAGCGAAGTGGGCGACCAGTACAATCAGAGCTTTGTGCGCAATCTTTCTCTCTCATTCACGACGCGCGTCAGACTTTCTGACAGTCTGCACTGGCATTTTGAGAGTTTTTACATGAACACCTTGCAAAAAGGCATGGTAAACGGTGTTGCAGTCTCCAATACATTGACATCGCTTGAGACAATCAGCGGTCGAGCCCCTTTTGGTGCTGCCAATTCGTGGAAAACGAACGACCTCAAAAGATTTAGTACAGGATTTGACTGGGATATCGCCCAAGACTGGAGGGCCTCGGTAGTCTACGGATACACCCATCTCGATGAGCGTTTTCCGTCAAATCAGGTGACGTTTACCAGCCCCACTGGCGATTATTACAATCAGAGCTTTCAGCAGACACGGGTTCTCACCTACCATCAGGTGAATGCCGGACTGAACGGACATTTCATGACCGGACCCTTGCGTCATGACGTCAGTTTTGGTCTCACATGGTTGCGACAGATCTTTGACGCTGATGCCGCCTCTGGCACGGGAACGGTCAAGGAATATGGCAATATCCATATCGACCGGCCGACCCTGACCAACGCCACCGCCTATGATCCGAAGCTCTATCGCTATGTCGATTATATGCAGCTTGCACCCTACTGGACCGACACGATCAGCTGGCATCGCTGGTCGCTGATGGCGGGCGGGCGTTATACCGACTATCACGAGAACGATTTCCTGCCCTCAGGCAGTATCAGCGCTGCACACCGCAATAACCCGGTGACACCAATCGTTTCTCTGTCATACAAGCCCGATGCCGGGGTAAATCTCTATTTCAGCTATGTTGAGTCGATGCAAAGCGGCGGTCAGGCAGGCACGACCAATGTCAATTACATGCAGGTATTCGGGCCGATCCGCAGCCAGGAATACGAACTGGGACTGAAACTTCAGAGGAAACGCTGGAGCGGTACCCTGGCGGTTTACCGGCTTGATACGGGCGCTGCGTACACCAATGCGCAGAACTATTACGTGCAGGATGGTCTGTCGCGCTATCAGGGTGTCGAAGCATCAGCGGGCTGGCAGGTGACACGCGACCTGACCATCGGCGGAAGCCTGACTTATCTCGACGCACGCTATGTAAAAGCGGCTGCGGGGTATAAAGGGCACAGGCTTGAGGCCGTCGCACCGTTCCAGGCAGCCTTCAGCGCGGATTATGCTACCCCTTTCATCAGAAATTTCGTTTTCAGCGTCGGGTTCAATTACGTATCGTCAAGCTGGCTCGATGCTGCCAACACGTTCAGACTGCCCTCCTATATCGTCGGCAATGTCGGTGCGAGTTACTGGACCCACGTTGGGCGGCACAAGCTGACGCTGAGAGCGGGCACGCAGAACATCGGGAATGTGCAATACTGGGTGAGTCGCGGCAATCGCGGCCTCTTCCCGGGCGCGCCACGCACCGCGACGCTGAGCGCTCGTCTTGATTTCTGAGGGCACCGACCCTGTTCACGGCGCGCCAACGCCATAGGCTGTAAAAGAAGAGAATGCACTCTGATTTTGTTCCCTTCCCTGCGATCATCTGACGGCAGGGAAGGAAAAAAGAGAGCGAACAAGAAGCGCCGTCGCGGCGCAGCCTGAACTAGCCGGCCTGCACCGACTGCAGCGCGTCATAGGCCGCGATCTTCTCCCGGACGACTGGCAAAAGGTCACGCCCATAGATTTCCGCATCGCCGAGGGGGTCAAACCCTCGAATGAGGAAATGATCGACGCCCAGACGATAATATTCGAGCATGGCTTCAGCTACCTGCTCAGGCGTACCGACCAACCCGGTAGAATTGCCAGCCGCCCCCGTCAATTGGGCGACGCCAGTCCAGAGCCTTTCATCCTGACGCAGAGCAGAAGCCGTTTCCAGAAGACGGCGCGAGCCATCATTGGGCGGCGCATGATCGCGGATCGGCAGGCCTTGGCGAATGCGGGCCTCGCGCACACGCTCGACAATAGACGCGGCCTTGCGCCAGGCCTCTTCCTCGGTGGCGGCAATGACCGGCCTGAGCGACAGCGAGAACCCCGGCGAGCGTCCATAACGGGCTGCCGAGGCCCGCACACGCCTGATCGTCTCCCGGGTGGCAGACAGTGTTTCCCCCCAGGTAGCGTAAACATCGGCATGACGCCCGGCCACTTCGATGGCTTCGGGAGACGTTCCTCCAAAAAATACCGGTAGATGCTCTGGCTTTATGGCGCTCTGCGCCTTGCGTATCCGATAAAAACGTCCGTCATGATCGAAGGGCGCGTCAGCCTGCCATTCCTGACGAAGAACATCGAGATATTCATCACTGCGCGCATAACGTTCGGCTTTGGTCGTGCCGACATCGCCGTCACGGGCCATTTCCTCATCCGCGCCACCGGTGATGATATGAACGGCTATGCGCCCGTTGGAGAGTTGGTCAAGTGTCGAGAGTTGCCGCGCCGCCAGTGTAGGCTGCGTGAAGCCGGGGCGATGAGCCACGAGAAAACCAAGCCTTGTGGTAAGGGCGGCGCCATAAGCCGCTACAATCTGGCTCTCCGGCGTGTTGGAACCGAACGGGATGAGAACCCGATCAAATCCCCCTTCTTCCTGCACACGCAGGGCATTACGCACGTAATCGAGGTCGAGGGCACGGTTACGCGTGCCCTGATCAACCTCCGAACTGTTGTTGAACCCGATATACCCGATGAATTTGACCGACATGGATCCTGACTCCGCAAAAGCATGCGACGTCATCCGAGCGCCAATTCGGCACGAGGACAAACGAGTTCGGGTGTTGAGAGACTTCAGTTTTTCCAATGGGTACGCGTTCTGACCCGTGCTTGCTCATCAAAGACGGAATTCGACGGAACCGTAAATTGTGCGCGGATCGTTGAATGCCGCCGCATAATAGACCGGCACGCCTCCCCCCTGCACAAAACTGAGGGTTTGAGGGTAGCGATGGTCCAGAAGATTCCGGCCGTTGACTGTCACCGTCCATCGGTGGTTGGCGCTCGTCCAGGCGGCAATTGCGTTGACATAGGTCTGGGCTGGCAGGCGTGTCTGGGCGTTGGTCAATGCATCGGTGAAGAGGCTCGACTGATAGGAAATATCTGCCCCGACCCGCCAGGCACCGGGCAGACGAGGCACCGCGAAGCTGTAACTCGTGCCTGCATGCATTTGAAAACGGGGCGAATAGGGCAGCGGGCCACCCGCGCGCGGCGTGCCGTTGAGCGTCTGCCCATTAGCCAGGCGTGTTTGGCTGAAAGTACCGGCGAAGCTGTCGAGCTGGGCAAACAGCCAGGATGCCGTGCCGTTAATCTCCCAGCCTTTCGTGACCTGCGCTGTTGTCTCGAACTCAGCGCCGACAGAGTGACCCTTGCCCGCATTGTAGCGTCTCGTCAGGCCTGAGGCAGGGTCCAGAGTGGTCACCTGGATATTCTGGAAATCGTTATAGAAGATATCGGCATTCGCGGTCAGGATACCGGGTATCGGTCTCGTCTTCGCACCGATTTCATAGGTGGTCAGAATTTCGGGTTTGTAGGGCAAGAGGGCCTGCAACCTGCCGAGCGCGGTGGGCGTCTGTGCCCGATAGTCGAAGCCGCCGGATTTGCTCCCTTGGGATATAGAGACGTAGGGCATGAGCCGCGATGTCGCCTGCCAGGTCAACGCCCCCTTCGGCAGTAGCTGCGTCCAGCTGCGGGTCACACCGGCGCTCCAGGCCTGCTGGCCCGGTGTGGCGGAATAGAGTGTCTGCAGATTATTGGCGACGCCTTGCGTATAGGGAGACGCTGCAACGAGATAGGAAAGCTGCTCGGAGTTCGAGTGGTTTTCCCAGTTGAAGCGCAGCCCGGCCGTGGCCGTCAGCGTCGGGGTAAGGCGATAATGCGCCTCGCCGTAAACCGCCCAGTTGCGTGTAAGCTGATCGATCACGGCATAAACAGGCTGATATCGTATCAGCGCCGGATTATTGGTCTGTGTCCCAGCGGCGTTATTGGCCCGACGTTGCGTAAACCAGTCTTCGTAAAAGAAAAATGCGCCTGTGGTGAAGGAAAAGCGGCCATAATCGCCCTTGAGATGCACATCCTGCGAGTAGGCGCGGTCACGATAGGACAGAAGCTGCGAAGCACGGATATAGGTGTCACCGAAATTATCGTAATCTCCCTTCATGTCATAGCCGCGTATGCCGGTGGTGCCATGCAGCGTCAGATGGGAGTCGAGGATGTAATTGATGTTCCCTGTAAATCCGGCCTCGTTGTAATTGTTTTTCGGATAGATGCGCGAATACAGACCGTAGCGATAGGGATTCAGCAGGTTGCCATAACCGCGATTGGTGCTGTTATCGATCGTGCCATCGAAAGCCAGGGTGATGTCGAGCTGTTCATTGGGCGTAAATCGTAACTTGCCACGTCCCTGACTGTAATCGATATTATTCTCGCCACGATTGAGCGTGTAATTGTGGTCGATGCTGCCACGACCATGATGGTTCAGCGCGATACTGGCATAAATCTTGTCCTTGAGCAGCGCACCGCTGGCAGCCACGCTCAGGCGATATTCATTATAAGAACCATAGCCCGCAAGCGCCGAAACATGGGTGCGGTTGGTTGGCACTTCCGTCGTGATACGCACGGCGCCCCCTTCGGCCTGATGGCCTTCCGTAAAACCAACCGGACCACGGCTGATGGCAATAGCCTCGATATCGAGCAATTCCTGCATCGTGCCGAGTGTGCGTGGCAGATAGACGCCGTCGATATAGGTCCCGACCGATGGCTCACCCTGAGGGTCCAGTTCTCCGATGCCGCGAATGAAGTAATTCGTAGCCGAATAACCGACTGAGGCACGCGGCTGGTAGAGATTGGGGGTCAGATTGCTGATCTGGCGCATATCGGTCACGCCCAGCGCGCGAAGCCTGTCACCTGTCAGAACGGAAATGGATTGCGCCGTCTTCTGCGCCTGATCGACCAGATGATCGGCACGTGACGGCGCGCTTACAACCAGCGTTTCACTTCCCGCAGGTAGGTAACTTCCCTGCTGCCGGGGTTTTACCGCAGCGGGTTTCCTGAGCGCTGTATCCGTCTTCCTGCGGGTCTGGTGCTTGTCATTGAATGACGGCAGGCCAGCCTGACTGCCGGACTGGGTTCGCGTCGCTCCGTGAGCCGTGGCCACAAGGCTGCAGACAAGTGCCGCAGAAGTGCTCGTGCAGAGCAGCAGACGAAACAGGTCTGTCTGTCCTTTCCGCGCAGAAGCAGGGGCGACGTGTCGTGCAAGCGGGGTCATCGAGGCTCTCCGAAATGATAGGCCTCGTATTTATTGTGCAACGATTGTATATTTCAACAAACAACAACATTCAATAGTGAAATATGACCCATGACTGTTCCTCATTTTGTTTTCCGGGGAGCGGTCCATAGAAAAGACCCGATACAGAGGTCCGGCCCAGAGGAAGAAAAACAGATGACGGTTTCCGCCCCCCTGCTCGAAACGCTCGCGTCGGCTTTTGCCCGTCGCGCAGCCACTCATGATCAGTCGGGAGAAATCTGCACTGCCAATCTGGCCGATCTGCGCGAGGCAGGGCTTCTGGCCCTGACAGTTCGACCCGAATTTGGTGGAAAAGGCGCAGGGTTGCGTGATGTGACGCGTGTGATCTCGGCCATCGCGAAAGGAGACCCATCAACGGCTTTGATTCTCTCGATGCAATATCTGCAACATGCCGGTGCCGCATCGGCGCAATGGCCTGAAGCGACCCATCGGCTGATTTCTGAAGAAGCTGTCAGAACGGGGGCGCTCATCAATGCACTGCGTGTCGAGCCAGCGCTTGGAACCCCGGCGCGAGGCGGTATCCCTGCAACCGTCCTGCGCCGTCAGAACGGATCATGGGTGCTCACGGGCAGCAAGATCTATTCGACCGGCTCAACCGCGCTGCGCTGGGGAATTGTCTGGGCAGCCACCGACGAGGCCCATCCCCGTGTCGGCCATGTTCTGGTTCCGCTCGACCAGGATGGCGTCTCGATTGAGCCGAGCTGGAACCATCTCGGCATGCGCGCCACCGGCAGCCATACGATCTCCTTCACGAATGTGTCGGTGCCTGATGAGCATCTGCTTGAGCTACGCGCGCCCGACGACTGGAAAGGCCATGGAGACGATCTGGCCGCCTGGCATGGCGTGGTGATTGCCGCCCTTTATGACGGCGTGGCGAGAGCCGCTGTCGAGTGGTTTCACGGTTTCCTGCGCGATCGCACACCTGCCAATCTTGGCCAGAGTCTCGCCACGCTGCCGCGCTTTCATGAAATCGCGGGAGAAATCGAGGCCCTTCTGCTCAGTAACGAGGCCCTGATCGCCCATCAGATCGCCCGTCAGGAGCGGCGCGAAGCGACCGCGACAGAGGCCAATCTCACCAAACATATCGTGACCGAAAATGCGATCAGGGCCGTGGAGCGCTGTATCGCCGCCATCGGCAACCCCGCCCTCACGAGGGATAACCCGCTCGAGCGCCATTACCGCAATGTTCTGTGTGCCCGTATCCATACACCCCAGGCCGATATCGCTCTCTCTGCCGCCGGTCGTGCGGCCCTGCAACAGGACAGACCCGTATGAAACTCTCCAGAAGAGCCCTGCTGGCCAGCATTCCCGCCGCGACACTCCTGCCACAGCGCAGCTTTGCCGACGATCTGTCGCAGGTAACACTGCGCGTTGCGACGTTTCGTGGCGCCGATCAGACGCTCCTGCGAACGACGGGGCTTGATGACTTCCCATACAAGGTCGTTTTCAGCGAATTCAATTCCGGCAATCTGATCGCCCGGGCGATAGATGCCGATGCGATCGATCTTGGTGCCTGGAGTGAGATCCCGATGGTGTTCGCGGCGTCAAGCGGTGCGCGTGTCGCAGTGGCAGCAACGCTCGAAGGGCCAACCACCAATCAGGCGGTTCTGGTTCCGACCAGATCACCGCTCAAAAGCTTCAGCGATCTGCGCGGCAAGCGCGTGGGCTACATCCGCTCGACCACCACGCAGTATTTTCTGCTCAAGATGCTGGCACGGCATAATATGACGCTGGCCGATATCACTCCTGTCGCCCTCGGCATGAGCGAGGGTCTGACGGCGTTGAAATCCGGCAGTCTCGACGCCTGGGCCACCTATGGCTATGCCATCGAAATTCTTGAGGCAGATAACAGCGCCCGTATCCTTGAAAGCGCAGAGGATATCCTGTCTGGCCATTACTTCATCGGCATCAATCCGCAGCATCTTGGCGATACAGGTTTCAAGACCGCCTCGGCCGATTACATCAATCGCCTAGGCAAGGCGTATTCGCAGCTCAATGCCGACAAACCCCGCTGGGCGCGCGCCGTCGCACCAGACGTGCATGTTCCCGAACCGCTCGTCCTCTCCTATCTCAATCACATGAACCGCGCCTATCACACGCGGCCATGGAAGCCATCTGATATCGCCACAGCATCAGAGGTCGCCCATACCCTCGGCGGCGCTGGCGCCCTGCCCCCCAACCCGAACCTCGCCTCGGTATTCACGCCAGCCTTGAGCTCCCTCCTGAACGGCTGACAGGCGATGAAGCGGTGATGCCAGGTCAACTGAAACCGGTTATCCGAAGCCCACGGAAAGGTTGTTGGCAAGCTAAAAGCAGTTGCATCGCTCGATTTGGCTGAAACCCTGATCTGGAGGGTGTGACGGGTCATGGCGATAGTGCTGCCAGCCGGTAAAGAGAAGAAACTCACGATAACGGAGAAGATAGAAGCGAAGCGTTGACACCCACCGGATGAGCAGAATTTCTGCATGATACGCTCGTGTCTCTGCGAGGGCCGACGGCTGCCTTCGGCATGATTGTTCAGGCCCTTGCGCCGGAGATAACGTGCGAAAAGACCAATCTGCCGTCAGGCCTTTTCGTGACACTTCGGCCTGTCGGTGATCATGCGGCCTACCCACAGATCTTTCCGCTTTCTAAAGCTGATCAGCAGGCGTGTCACGGCTCGAATACTCCGGCGGGTCGGCACGTTACCGTTAAAAACATACCTCTTCTGATCCTTCATAGAGCAGCCTCCGTTATGTTTAGCCAAGTGGCTCGCAACAGTTTTTACCACATAAAGGAGAAAGAGTAGTACATCTCGCATTGATCAAAACCCAGTGGATTTGGCATTGCCAGAACACTAGGTCTTAGGGCTTATGGAAAACATTATCGCGGGCCAGGGTTGTCCAAAAATAAAAAAACACAAAGACTTTGACACAATCAGAGGATGATCAATGCATAAGCCACCATGGCAGTATATCGGAGAGAATATAGCGGCATTTCCGATACATGATCTTTTTTATTGCGATTATTTCGACGAAGAATCGGGTGATAAATCCATAGGCCTCCCTGCGGCTGGCATTTCGATGAATCTTGATAAAGAGAACACTATACAATCTGTCTTTCTCTACGCGGAATATGCAGAAACTGATTATGGTCGGTATGGCGGAACATTGCCTTTTGACCTGCGTTTTGAAATGTCCAGAAATGATGTGAGAACGCTCCTGGGGGAGCCGGATTTCTCGAGGGGACCGTGTTATAACGAGTTTCTGAAAAGAACGAGCAACCCACTGGACCGATACTATAGAGATGAAAAATCTTATGCATTCGAGTACCTTCCAACTCTAAGTTCAATAAATATTATCTGTATATTCAGGAAGATTATTGATTAATATACACTTTTACAAATATTTCTATTTTCCTTTCGATGCTATTGATTGTTTTCATGTAAAGTTTTTATTTATATTACAGTATTGTTTTGTAATTCTGAAATTATTATCAGTCAATTGCAAGGGGCACCTGCTTGTCCTTATCCACCGGACCAAGGATTCGACCTATCAGAGCACCCCGGCCGCTCTTCGCACCTCAATACTCTTCACAGTTCTCTATCGAACTGCACCAACCGACATAACATCACCGATCGACGAGAAGGAATAGCCAGTCCGACATGGATCGCACTGGCGTCAGTCTGTCAAGGTCTATCGCGATCGGGTCAGATTGGACCCAAAACACGGAAATTATGTGTTCCATCGCGCTCAAGCTGCGCGATAAGACCGAACTCCCAGTCGAGATAGGCCTGCATCGCCGCAGCGCCGTTATCTGTTCCCTCATAAGGGCGCTTATAGACATCGTCGGTTGATGTCAGAGCGCGTGCTTCATCAAGTCCCGCCTCAAGGGCAAAGCCCTTGGCACGCCAGGCCTCCGTACCGCCCTGCAACACACGCACATCGATCCCTAGCGCAGCAAGTTCGGGCGCGGTGAGCGCGGCCAGACGACCATCAGGAGAGGTCAGGACAATTCGCCCGATTTCCCGTGCCTTGAGCTGTGTTGCAAGCTCCGCCCGTGTCCCGAACACCGCGCCTGGGATATGCCCTTTCCGATAGATTGGGGTCGTCGCCAGATCGACGAGAAAAGATTTTTCCGCCTCATTGGCATAGGATTGCGGCGAAACGACGCGGATACTGGGAGACGAAGCGCCCGGCCAGACATCCTTAGCACCAGTATTGGTCGCCAGCTCGAGATCTCCCCATTCGGCCAGCACATAGACCTCGTTCCATCCGAGTTGACGCAGCCAGTGTCCGGCCATGCGCGCCCTTACGCCGTCATCATCGCTCAACACGATCGTGCCGTGACGCACGGCAATCCACTCATCCGTCGCCTGTATGAGCTGACCACCCGGCGCAGAGGCAAAACCCTGAAGATGCCCCGCCGCATATTCTTCCGGCAAACGCACATCCAGACGATAAAGCGTGCGCGTTCTGTCCGCCTGCAACGCAAGAAATTCTGCTGGCGTGAGCGTTCTGACACCGGTCGCTTCAGCCAGTTCTTCAGCCCGCTTCCGGGCCAGAGCCACATGATCTGCGCTTGGCGGGGCGCCCGCTTCATGCTGGCCGCGCGCAACGTCGAACCCGGCGAGAGTCCAGCCGATCGTTCCATTACGCAAGGCAAAGACGGGGTTCGGCAGGGCCGCATTGACGAGCGATTGCGCGCCTATGATCGACCGTGTGCGCCCGGCACAATTGACCACGATGGTGGTGTCAGGAGACGGCGCATTATCGCGTGCCCTGTAGGCAAGATCTCCGCCTGGAACGCTGCGTCCGCCGGGAATGGACATGACTTCATATTCGCTGAAACGCCGCGCATCGAGAATTACGATATTCTCGCCCTCTGCGATGCGCTTCTCCAGCTCTTCTGCAGGAAGTGAGGGCGTCTGACGTTCATGCTCGACGAGCTCGCCAAAAGCCTTGGACGGCACGTTCACGTCAATGAAGATCTCGCCGCCACTCTCACGCCAGCCAGCGAGGCCGCCTTCAAGCGACGCAACATTGCCATAGCCCAGCGCCGCAAGAAGCGGCAGAGCCCGGGCGACATAGCCTTCTCCGTCGTCATAGACCACGATCGGCGCATCGCCCCTCGGTACGAGGCGATTGATATCAAGATCGAGCCTGCCGAGTGGAATACTGACCGCAAAAAGCGGATGAGCGCGTGAAAACGGCCCCTCTTCACGCAGATCGATCAGCGCGATTTCGCGCCCCTCGCGCAAGGATGCCCGCACAAGCTCGGACGATATGGTTCTTGTCATTTCGTTAGATCCCATAGATTGGGCACAACATCGGACGAGTAGCCGGAGATGAAGATTTTCTCCTGCCCGGTCTCGATGTCATAGGTGGCGCGCGCGACAGCGCCGATATTGGCACCGTAAACATGGATGGAGAGCGAGGTCTCATCAGCAAGCGCGTTGGAGACGCGATGATAATCGCGCTCGCCTGGGCGCAGGAGTCCGACATGGCCGGGCTCGAGGATCTCTTCCGCTTCCAGCACGAAACCTGCCCCGGTGCGGGTGTAGCTTTCCTCGCGCTCACGACCACGGAGAATGCCGATCAGACCCCAGACACGATGGTCGTGCAAGGGCGTGGTCTGACCCGGCCCCCAGACGAAACTCACCACCGAAAACCGACCGTAGGGATCAGCGTGGAGCAGATACTGGCTATAGCGTTCGGGGTCAGGACGGGCGAACTGCTCCGGCAACCAGCGATCATGCGCGATCAGACTGCGCAGAAGCACTGCCCCCTGGTCGAGAATACGCTCCTGTCCCTCATTGCGATCAATGAGGGCCGTGAACGCTTCCACAAATTCCCGCAAAGGGGTGATGCTTGCCATGGAAGTGCTCAATCCAGAAGTTCGGGCTCTGCCGCCGTGATCCAGTCCCAAAGAGGCTGGAAGGAATAGTATCCACCCTGATGCGTACCAACCTGGCTCGCGGTCAGACGGGCGATATCGGGAGCGATAGGTCGCGTTTCCCCCGCCGCCTGAGCGAGCAGTTGTGTCTGGGCGGCATTATCCATGGCGAGAAACCACCATGCGGCTGCTTCGACAGTTGGTCCGACAGTCAAAAGGCCGTGGTTTTGTAAAATGAGCGCCTTTCGCTGGCCGAGAGTGCGCGCCAGACGATCGCCCTCATCATCATTCAGAACGACGCCGGAAAACGGGTCGAAAACCGCGTGATCTTCATAAAAGGCGCAGGCATCCTGTGTCAGTGGGGCAATTTCGATCCCGAGGGTGGAAAATGCCTTGCCATAGGTCGAGTGGGTATGTGCGGCAGCGATCACATCAGGCCGTTCGCGGTGAATGGCCGAGTGAATGGTAAAGCCCGCCTGATTGATCGGTTTGTCTCCGATCAGGATATTCCCTTCACGATCGACCAGCTGAAGGTCCGAAACCTTGATCTGCGAGAAATGAACCGCAAGCGGATTAATCCAGAACCGATCCGGAAACTCGGGATCACGCGCCGTCACATGCCCGGCCAGCCCCTGATCGAAACCATATCGGCCAAATAGCCGGAACGTCGCTGCAAGCCGTTGCTTGCGGTGCAGCCGCTCCTCCTCAAAGCTCTGTGGCTCAGGGCGAGGCCTGAGCCGGATAACGCGGGCAGGTGCTGTCTTTTCGGGTGCGAGAACACTCATAGTCAGGACTTTCAGATTAGACGCGTAACGGATCTGCGATTTTCGACGGGCTCTCGATACGGTTCACAAGAGACTCGCCGACGAGAAAATTTCGGATATTTCCGGCAATCAGGGCTGCGAGCCGTTCACGCCCCTGCCCTCCAGACCAGGCAATATGCGGTGTGAGACGGATAGCGGGATGGCTGTAGAAAGCATGTCCGGCCGGGAGTGGCTCGGGTTCGGTCACATCCAGTGTTGCCAGACGCACGATTCCGCTCGACAGCGCCTCGATAAGGGCTTCCTGATCAATCAGCCCCCCTCTGGCGACATTGATCAGATGGAGGCCAGGCTTTGCATGGGACAAGGCGCGCCGGTCAACGCAATGCCGCGTTTCGTCATCGAGCGGCAGGGCCAGCACCACGATGTCGCTAGCAGCAAGCAGATCGGGCAGACTGTCCACCGAGGCGATACCGGGCAATTCAGCCTGACGTGACTTTCGGCAGACACGCAATTCCAGGCCGAAGGCTTCCGCACGCCTTGCGACGGCACCCCCTATGGCGCCGAACCCGGCCAGCCCCAATGTTTTCCCATCGAGCGTGCCGAGCGGTTTGAGTGCATCCGCAGACGCGTAGTCCTCGGGTCCATGGGCATGGCGCGAAGAGAGATTTTTCACGTCATCAAGGATTGCTGCCAGAACATAATCGGCAATCGCTTCGGCCGTCACACCGCGACCCGTCGTGACTTCTGGAACATCGAAAAGCCAGGCAGGAAAGCCGTCGACCCCTGATGAGGCGATCTGGACCCATTCTAGATTGAATGGCCATCCTTCGGGTGGCGTAGCGGGCGCCTGACGCCATGCAGATGACGGGCCTGTCACGAGAATGGTCGCATCACCCACCTGCCAGGGCGCTTCCTCCCGAGACGCTGAACGGAACACTGCTTGAGGAAGGAGGCCGACGGCATCGGTCAGATCGAGGCCGATCTGGTTGAGAACCCGTATCGTCCTCGCCTCAAGGGCCTCTCCTGGCGAAACACGTTCCAGAACCTGGCTCATCTCACGCGGCCTTGCTGGCGGAAATCTGTGCCGTCTGGGCCTCTTCACGGGCGATCAACGCCTTGACGCGCGGTATGAGATCGCTGCCGTAAGAAAGCGCATCGGGCAGAGGATCAAAGCCGCGTATCAGGAACGTGGAAATGCCCAGACGGTGGTAATCGAGCAGCGCATCAGCCACTTGATCTGGTGTGCCCACAAGCGATGTTGAGTTCCCCTTCGCCCCTGTCAGGGCCGCGATGCCAGTCCACAGGCGCTTGTCGGCGCGATGGTTGTTGCCTGCTGCGGCCAGAAGACGGCGCGAACCCTCTGCATGAATATGCGCCTCTCTGCCGAAGCCTGTTCTGCTCAGCAGAGCCTGCGCTCGCGCCAGAATACCCTCGGCCTTGGCCCAGGCGCCGTCTTCGGTCTCGGCTAGTATGGGCCTGAGAGAGAGCGAAAACCTTGGGGAGCGGCCATAGGGTACCGCTGCCGCCCTGACCCTTGCAACGGTCTCGGCAACCTGGGCATAGCTTTCTCCCCAAAGCGCATAGACGTCAGCGTGCTTTCCCGCCACTTCTATGGCCTCGGGAGAAGAGCCGCCGAAATAGACCGGTATTCCCGCGGGATTTCGGGGCCTTATCTGGGAGCGGCCGCCGGCAACACGATAAAAGCGGCCGTCATAATCGAACGGCTCTTCCGAGCCCCATTCGAGACGTATGATGTCGAGATATTCGCGGGTACGCGCGTAGCGTTCCGATTTTGTTGTAAAATCGCCATCTGCCTGAAATTCGATATCGCTTGCCCCGGTAATGATATGGGGGGCGACACGCCCATTCGAGAGATGGTCGAGCGTCGCGAACTGACGCGCCGCAAGAGTGGGAGCAATAAAGCCTGGCCTGTGGGCGATCAGCAAGCCAAGCTTTGGCGCGATAGCCTGGGCATGGGCCGCTACCGTGAAGCTGTCGGGCGAGTCCGAATGCAGCGCGAAAAGCGCACGATCAAAACCAGCGCTTTCGTGGATCTTGGCTGCGGTCTCGACATAAAGCGGGTCGAAACTTGCGCCGGCGGGCGCGATGGTTTCCGACGCGTTGCGATTGCCGACAAAGCCTATGAACTCGACAGCCATCCTGCTTCTCCCATTTACCAAATCTGTGTCGTGGTAATCCTATTTCACATTGAGTTTTCCGATCATTCAACGCAACAATATTAAATAGACAGTTTTATATCGTTAAACGAGGCTCCATGTCAGAAGCTCCCTCCCCACCCCCGCAGCGTCAGCCAAGACGCATGGCGACCAATATGCCGACAGAACTCGTCCGGTCTTTCGTGGCGATCGTCGATGCCGGCTCCATGGCACAGGCGACGGAAGCGATTTTTCTGACCCAGTCAGCGCTCAGCCTTCAGATGAAACGTCTGGAAGACCTGCTGCAGCAGAAACTCTTTCGTCGCGATGGTCGGGCTCTGACACTGACAGCCGCAGGAGAGGATCTTCTCGTCAGGGCGCGACAGTTTCTCGCCTTGAACGATCAGATCGTTCAATCAATGGGTCAGGGCTTTGACCCGGAGCCGATCCATCTCGGCATGACCCAGGACTACGCCGACACCATCCTCCCTGGGACTCTCGCGCGATTTCACCATGCTCATCCGCGAGCCCGGCTGCGTCTGCATGTCGGAGGCACCATGGATCTGCTCGATCTGTATGACCGCAGCAAGCTCGATATCGTGCTTGGCTTCGGTCGCCATGCTGAACGTGGCGATGCTGAACTGGTCGAGGTCGCCCAGACCCGCATGATCTGGCTCGGCAATCAGACGCATGCGGATTCCGGCGAAGTGCCTCTGGTCCTGCTCGAACCGCCCTGCCAGTTCCGTAACGCTGTTCTCACCACGTTGCAGAATGCAGGCCGTGAGCACCGCATCCTGCTCGAGACGCCCCATCTTCCCGGCCTAAGAGCAGCCCTGAAGAGCGGGCTCGGTGCCAGTGCCCGGACAACCGGCTATGCTGCGGCTGCGGGGTTGCCGGTCATGGCCTCCGGCAGCCTGCCCAACCTGCCGGACCTTCCGACAATATTGTTCAAGCGGCGAGGTATCTCGGAAGCAGCCGATGACCTTGCCGAATTGCTGGTGCAGGAAACCCGGGATAATCAGGAATGAAGGTCTCATGAGAAACGTCAAACTGGAGGTTGAGCGAAACTCTGTTGGGATTTCGCAAAGCCTCTGACACCGTAGGGGGGAATATCAGCCATCTCAGGAGCATGATCTCATGGGCGATTTCCCCGCAGCCCTCAATGCAAAAGACCGGAAGACCCCCTCTCTGTCAGAACGGTTCGAGGCCCTCGAACGCGAGCGGGAACGATCCTGGCCCGCAGAGGCTCTGGCGATTAATCGCAACCAACGCGCGCTTCTTGTTCGCGAGCATGATCTTTCATCAGGACCTGGCGTTGGGGATCGGTTTCCTGACGCCTTGCTTACCAGGCTGGACGGCACGCGACTGACCTATCCTCAGGCGGATGATAAGCCATCAGTCCTGGTATTTTTCCGTTTTGCCGGATGCCCGGCCTGTAATATCGCCTTGCCGTATTACCGCGATCATCTGTTTCCGGAACTCAGGCGCCTCGACGTTGAGCTGATCGCTATATCCCCCCAGCCGCCCCAGCTTCTCCGCGCGATCAGCGAGGCGCATCAATTGCCATTTGCCGTCGTGACGGATGAAGGCCTCGAGCTGTCGCGCAAGCTCGGCATCACTTACGAATACGACGAACCATCCCGTCAGGCCGCAATCGAAAAAGGCATCGACCCTCGAAGCCTCAACGGAACGGACAAGTGGGAACTCCCCAAACCCGCGATATACGTATTGGACCATAAAAAACAGATCGTCTTCCGCGACGTGTCCCCTGACTGGATGCAGCGAACGGATGTCGGAAGAATTGTGGAGGCTCTGTAAAATAACTGACGTGGAGAATACTCAGAACGGGTGATAAGAAGTTTCATAGCATTTCTTTAAAATCCGTTTGATTAACGCGTGCCTGCAACGGCCCTGTGTAATCAGGCTCAGGCCTCAATGATCAGATGGCAGAGATCTGATCTAGGCTTTACGAGAAGGCTGAGAAGGAGCGACCAATTTTCTCTAACGGGCAATCGGCTGAAGCGCATTCCACCGTTCGTTCCCGAGTACCACGGCAAACTACGTGTTGATGGCCTTCGCGTGCCGGGAGACATCCTTTTTTTTGTAAACCGCAATAGTGTTCGCTGGCGTGATGTGCCCCGGGAAAACGGGCTGCGCGAGGCGCTTTACAGACGCTGAAAGCGTGAGGACAACATGGGTGTTTTCACGCGAATGATGGTTGGCCTACCTGTTGCGAAATCTGAACTTCGGACCATCATGGTGAACACACTTTGCAACAAGGCATTCCATACGGCTCCAAGCCTGAGGTAAAAGAGGGAATACAGAGCATCTGATCGGTTGCATCGAAGGCGGGATAGACATCACCTGGCATGCAGACAACGACCAGAACGGACGACCGCAGAGCTTCTTTTTGACAACCGAACAGGCTAGAGATTTCGCTGGCGCCTCTGTCCTGCTGGACAGCCTTCCTATAGCATAGTGAACGCTGGCAGACAGGGGTTATGACGCTGCCTCCTTCAGGGATGCCTTGGAGGAGAGAGAGATCACTTCCCCACCAATTCTATGACAGAAATGCCGCGGAAAACCGATAAGGTATGACCGGCGGGAATACAAAAAGTGTAACCGTTTAGAGATCATGTTCGGGAGGCTCAAGGACTGGCGGCAGGTTGCAGCACATGATGACAGATGACCGACCGTTTCCTTCACAGTCTTCCATCTCGCTGCAACGGTTATGCTCTGGCTATGAGTATTAATCCCGCGGGGTAGACACAACTCATGTGCGCGGTCGTTTTTTAATGAAGTATTCTATTATTTCGGAGCATACATTATCTGCAGCTTTCCCTCGGTCGCGCTCGTCGATTGTGTAAATAATACTCTCCAATTTATTTTCCATCTTACTCAAAAATTTAGTAATGAATCTATTTTCAAAAGAGTATATGATATCCTCCGTTAATCTTATTTTTGATTGCAAAAATATTAAGTCAATACCTCCGTCTATATGAGATCGACACACATCCCTTAGGCTGGCAATTTCTCTATCAAATTCATTCATCGATTTCCCCAATAACGCTCATTCTGAGTTTACTAGCCTTCTAAGAAAACTTTTTCACATTGCCTGACAAAATCAGAAGACAGCACCATATTGCCCGTGCTGTCGATTATCGCACCCGCCGATTTCAGATCGCCCCCAAGGGCCGCCAGAACCGCATTGCCACCCGCACTGATGGAGCTCGTGTAATTCTGCGTCTGGCTGAACGCGCTGCTGACATTGGCGCCCTTCACCGCCGTGGCCTGACGCACTGTCCCGGCCCCAAGCGTCAGGCTGTTGCCCGCCAGCATCGACAAATCACCACCCGAACTCAGGCGACCGCCATTGAAGGTAATGTCATTGCTGGCCGAGAGCAACGCCGCATCGCTCGCCGCAATCGTGCCGCCGCTCAGCGCGACATTGCCCGGCGCCAGATAAAGCTTCGGCGCCAGCACCGTCGCACCATTCACCTGCGCCGGCACATACCAGACGATGTTCTGCGTCAGGGACGCCTTCTGTTCATCGCTCAGCGCCTGACCGAAAGTCAACCCAAGGCGCTGCGCCTGATCCGCTCGGTTCGTGACCAGTGCCTGCATCTGAGAGGATGCGTTGACAAACGTGCCGCCGAGAAAGGTCTGGCCCGTCGCAGACACAATCTGCTGCTGCACATATTGCTGGTCAAAATAGGAATTACCCAGGAACGTATAATCCGACGGTGTCTTGCCCAGACGATCCACAAGATATTGCAAGCCGTGATATCTGTTTGCGTGTCGTTTTTAAATTCGATCTGCTTCTTCAGAAGTGCGCTCTACGAAAATTTTCATGCAACTCTCTTGCTTCGGCTCATATACATCTACTCAAAGCAAGACGCGCCGCTACGCCTATCTCTTCCGCGCTGCTATCGGCGGGAATAACTACGTTATCCTCTTCAGAAATCCCATCTAAAGACCACGACTCCAATTTATCATGGAACCATGGTCTTATTTTTATATCTTTAGCGCTCTTTACCACATCACAATTTTTCATATTTTTGAACATGGCTTTTTTTGTCTTATAGCCAAATTTCTCCATAGTCTCCGTCACCCACTTTTTATAACGCTCCTCCGTCAGGATATAATTATGGAGGGGTGCATCGTATTCAACGTCAGGGTGGACTACGACATCATTGCGAGGCGCTGGAACCACAAACCTGCTGGCGCCAAGGGCAGGCAATATTGCCAATCCAAAATCTATATTATTTACTTCTGGAGAAAGATAAATATTTTCTCCGGAATGATCATACTGAAATATTCTATATCCATAGTGCGTTTTTACATTTATGAATTTCTCGGTCATTTTTATATTTGCCCAATACCGTCTATCAACAATGCTCATTTTAGTTTCCATAATTTGAGGTTAATTCCTATTTCAGTAGCATAGTCGTGCGCTCGATTAAGCGGTAATGTCACGTTAAGTCTGGAATAGTAAAGGCTGACGATGAGAGTGTCGTCTTCGAGCAACAAACGGCACCGATTTCCGAGAAAGTTGATTGCGCATGCGGTTTGGCTCTATTTCGGTTTCTCACGGAACTTTTGTCTCGTTGAAGAAATGTTGCTCGAGCGGGCGTTGTCGCCTGGTATAAAATGATCCGTCGGTGGAACCTGGAGTTCGGTACGGCTTATGCCCACTGCCTGCGACGCAAGAAGGCCTGACCTGGCGATATCCCGCGTCTGAACAAGGTACGATTATGATCCGTGGCCAATTTCACAGGCTGTGGGTGCCCGTGGATCACGAGGGGTATGTTCTCGATGAAATCCTGCTGACCCGTAGGAACATCAAAGCAGCAAGACGTCTGCTGATACAGCTTTCGAGACAGCAGAGCTTGCGCCCCAGCCGCATGAGCACTGAGAAGGCGAGAAGTTGAAATCCTACCAAGCAGCCAGACGAAAAATGCGCCTCTCGCTTTCGCATAAGGGTCTGAAAATGGGTCAGAAAACAGCCATTTAAACCTGCAAAAACATGAGCGGTTCATGCAGAATTTTCCTTAACCAGACGGGTGTCAACGCTTCGTCTCTGTCTTTTCGGCAATTCGTAATCTCTTAGTCCCCTCCGCCTTCATCACCACCGCTTTTTCGCTGCACATTCATCGTATCAGAGCTTTCGCTCGACGGAGTAGCGCGACCGCTCTCAGCATCTGCATATCCCTCTCGTGGGCTTCAGTCCACCTCCTCAAGTTAACGTGACAGTACCTGTTCTGACTAAGAACCGCCAGCCTGAGCATTAAAACTATCTTTTACATATCTTATTGATTTCGTTTTCTATTTTCTTTCCAGAAAAAGTAATATTGTCTCCATTATATTTAACAACAAGGGTTTTTTCTGATAAGATTTTTACAGGCCTTTTGCTTGACCAAGTCCCATCTTTTTTCTTGTAAAAATCGCGACATTCAATTTGTCCCCAATTTCCGTTATCTTTCTGCGAATATAACTGAAAATTCATCGGTTTTGCATCTTCGGCAAAGGATCGTCCCACCAACATTTCCAATGTTGCAACCAACAGAATTTTTTTTCTCATGGCGGTTCCCGTTACCTATAAAATGGTAATTATAGCTTAATATTATGATATTCCGAGTAAATAATCAAAATTTCTATAACGCAGGATTCCGATTTCATCCTCCTTGCCATGATTCTAGGCTCAGGACCCATTTTCTTAGGCAGCGACCTGTTTCAGGCCCTGTGAGGAGACTGCAAATGAGTGACATGAACTGGCTGACTTACGAGCAAATGATCCTCTGCGGCCCTTTTTTCCCAAGAGCCACGGCAGGCACCGTGTTAGTGACCACAGCGTCCGGAGTGATCCGCGCTGACACGATGCTTCACGAGAGTATGTTCCACATAGAACCCTGAATTCCAGGACGAAGCCTCCACGGAAGGCCGTCAAGTACGACAGCCGCAAATACAAATGCCGCAACCGCATTGAGACCACGTTTGGCAGGGTTAAGAACTCGCGACGGAACGTAACACGCTACATCAGATACCTAACCCTTTCTTTCTCCGCCATATGCGTCGCCGCAATCGCCATGTTCTGGCCCTGAGCCTAGTTGCGCTCCTCGCAAATGTGACCGAGGCGTCATAAAAGTTTTTTCATATTTCTCTAGTATTATTTTTTGTAACAGATATCGTTCCGTTCACAAAATAGAGATGGCCTGCCGGACATCAGACACGAAAACGGAATCCAAGCATGACACTGACCGCGCGTATTCTCTTGCTGGGTTTTACGGCGCTTACGCCAGGCCTTGCTCTGGCGCAGGCCCTGCCGAGCGGGGGGAGTTTTACTGCAGGCAGTGGCAGCATTGCGAGCGCTGGCACTGCCATGACGGTAACGCAGAGCACGGCACGCGGCGTCATCAACTGGCAGGGGTTTTCCATCGCTTCTGGCCATTCGGTGCAGTTCGAGAATGGCAGCGGTGCCACCCTGAACAGGGTGACGGGCGCACAGATGTCCGAGCTTCAGGGGCATCTTGGCGCCACGGGCTCGCTCTATCTCATCAATCCCAATGGCATCGTGATTGGTCCCAAAGGTACAGTCGCCACAGGTGGCAGCTTCGTCGCCTCGACCCGTGACACAACCGACAGAGCTTTCATGAAGGGGGGCAGCCTCGCCTTCTCCGGCAACTCGTCGGGCACGGTCAGGAATGAGGGCAGGATCACCAGCACGAATGGCAATGTCGTGCTGGTTGGGCAATCGGTCAGCAATAGCGGCACGGTGAATGCGGCCAATGGCACGGTGGCGCTTGCTGCGGGCAACAAGGTGATCCTGAGCGAGGCAGAGGGCCCTGACGGGATCTATGTCGAGACCGATGCCACTGCCAAGGGCGATGTGACCAATACGGGCCACATCCAGGCAGCAGCGGCCACGCTTGCAGCTGCGGGGGGCAATGTCTATGCGCTGGCAGGTAATCGCGACCGGCTGATCCAGGCCACCGGCACCAGAACGGTCAATGGACAGATCTGGCTCACCGCCCCTCAGGGCAAGGTGACGGTCGAGGATACGACTGTCATTGCCACTACCCGGGACGGTGCAGGCGGTACGATCCGGGCCAATGGACATGAGGTTGGCCTCGGCAGTCGTGCCGTACTCGATGCCTCTGCCACGAAGTCGGGTAAGCAGGGCGGCCATGTTCTGGTGGGCACGGATGCCATGGGCGGGGTCAATCTCGCCACACGCACGACCATTGCCAGTGGTGCGACGCTCAAAGCCCGCGGCAAGGATAATGGTGCGGGCGGTGACATCGAGACCTCGGCGCATACGATGGAGCTGGGTAACGCCACGATCGATGCAGGCACAGGCGGGCAGTGGCTCCTCGATCCTACTGACCTGACCATCGATGCCAACGCGGCCGCCACGATCAACAACACGCTGGCCTCTGGCAACAATGTCACCCAGCAGACCACCGCCAACGCGGCTAGCGGCTACGGTACAAGCTCTGGCAGTAACGGGGATATCATCCTCAATGCGCCGATCTCGTGGAGCACAGCCAGCACGCTGACCCTGAGTGCGTATCATAGCATCACACTCAATGCCGGGATTACCGTCACCGGCAATGGCACGCTGGCTTTGGTCACGAATAATAATAGTGGTGGCACCAGCAGCGGCGGTACACTGGCCCTGAACGGCAGTGCCATTCAGTTTCCCAACCGAAATACCACCGCCAATACCGGTGGCGCAGTGACCATCAATGGCAATGCCTATACCCTGATCGCCAGCACGAATGATCTGCAAGATATCGGGACCAGCGGGTATTACGCCCTTGCCCATCCCCTCGATGCCAGCGCTGTGTCGAACTTTACCCCCCTCGGCGGATCGAACGGCTTTGCCGGCGATTTCAACGGCCTCGGCAATACCATCTCCAATCTGACCATCTCTTCGAACGCAAAATATGTGGGCCTGTTCGGGCAGGTCGCCTCAGGCGGCACGATCGAAAATATTGGTATGATCGAAGAAAGCGCGACTGGATCAGCCTCAAACTCTAATGTTGGCACAATAGCTGGCTCTAATTATGGTTTGGTAAGTCATGTCTACGCGACCGGAGCCGACAATACTGGCGTCTCCTCCTCGAGTATCGGCGGACTAATAGGCTACAATCAAGGTACGATCAGCAATGCATATTCAACCGGATCGGTCTCGGCCTCAGGCAATGGTAGCAACATCGGCGGGCTAGTCGGTACAAATTACGGTACGATCAACAACACCTACGCGACTACAATCGTTTCCGGCACCGCTTCCGATGCAGGCGGGCTCGTCGGTTATAATCTTACAACGATCAGCAACGCGTACTCGACTGGGTCAGTATCGAGTGTGGCCGCCTTCAGCGGTGGATTTGTTGGTTATAATTTTGGTGAAATTAGCGGAAACTTCTGGGATGTGTCGTCTAGCAGAATGCCCGGAGGCGTGGGGGGGGGTGGCGGATCTGGCCTGACGGGCCTAACGACGGCACAGTTACAATCCTCCCTTCCTGTCGGGTTCAGCGCTCTGACATGGAGCAATGCAGGGAACCGAACGACGCCGTATCTTCTGGGTCTGAGTGGCAACCAAGTGTTCAGTGTCAACGACACTGCCGCGAATCTCTACACGGTTGTGCTCAACCTCCCCCAGCTCCAGGCCATGCAGAATAATCTGGCCGGGCGCTACGTGCTTGGCAACGCGGTCGACGCCTCAGGATATACGGGATTTACTCCTATCGGATCCGGCAACTCCCCATTCACCGGAACGCTCGACGGCCTAGGTTACACAGTAAACAATCTCGTCATCTCGTCAGGCGCGTATAGTGTCGGTCTTATAGGACAGCTCGGCACTGATACTAATGTCGGAAATACCAACGGCGTCATAAAAAATATCGGCATGCTTGGCGGGAGCATTTCAGGCACAGGCAGGAGTGTCGGTGGCCTGGTCGGCGCTAACCTCGGCTCGATCAGCCACGCCTACGCCACCGGAAACGTCTCAGCCTCAAGCGCAGATAGCTCTGTGGGCGGTTTGGTGGGCTGGAATGACGGCGGCACCATCGACAACGCATATGCTACAGGCAAAGTCACAGGTACAGCCGAGATTAGCGCTATCGGTGGTCTGGTGGGCTGGAACGACGGCGGCACCATCATCAATGCCTACGCTACAGGCAGTGTCACCGGCACAGCAGAAGGTAGCGCTATCGGCGGCTTGCTGGGTGCGAACAATGACAGTCTGATCACTAACGTTTACGGCACTGGCAACGTCTCCAGCACAGGCGCAAACAGCTATATAGGCGGCCTGGCGGGTTATCAGCGGGGGCAAACCACTATCAGTAATGCCTATTGGGACACGACGACGACTAGCCAGACCCTGGGTGTAGGGGCCGGGAGTGCAGGCGGCGCAACAGGCCTGACAACGAATGAATGGCTGACAAAGGGGCCGTTGGCGAATGGAAACTTAAACGGCTTTACGGATCTGTCGGCCTGGATTTCCGGGTCTCCTTACCCTGTGCTGTCTGCTCTGCCTTATATTGTGATCAAGTCCAATGGTGCGACGCAGGTCTATGGATCAAGTGTCATTAGCGCCTCCGGCATAACCTATACGGACCAGAGTGGCGCCGACGTTAACGGCAGGATCAATGGCACGATCACTTGGCAAAATGCAGTCCTCTCAAAAACTAGCAATGCTGGCTCCAGAGGGGCTATCTATGGCACGGGTGTGACGGCTGATGGCTATCAGGTCACCTACGCTCCAGCCTTTGATGGCATCAATACAAATACGATCACGCCCGCCCCACTCACGATCACGGCCCTCAACCAGAACGGCGTCTACGGCCAGACGCCGATGCTCGGCAGCACGGCCTTCGCGACTAGTGGTCTCGTCAATGGTGACACTGTGACGGGCGCCACGCTGACCTCAGGCGCCACTAGTGCAAGCCCTGCGGGGAGCTATGCGATTGCTGTATCGAATGCGGTCGGAACGGGACTGGCCAATTATGCCATTCTTTACCGCTCCGCCCTACTGACGATTTCTGCGCCAGCGCCTGTTGTGCCTGAGCCCGTGACGCCCACCCCCGTTACCCCGGCGCCTGTCGCGCCTGTCGCGCCTGAGCCCGTGACACCTGCGCCTATTATTCCAATGCCGGTTACCCCGTCGCCTGCCGTACCTGAGCCCGTCACACCCGCGCCCGTAACACCTCCAGCTTCTGTTGTGGCGCTTGCCAGAATTTTCTGGCCCACGCCGGTTTCGGCACAGGCCAATATCAGCTTCAGCGGGGCGAATAACCGCGCCAGCATTCCGATCGCAGTTTCATCTTCAAACAGTTTAGCAAGTTCCACCCCCTTCCCCGAACAGATCATCCTTGCAGGCGGTCGATCAGCCTATCGCATTACCCTGCCCGCCACCTCTGTTACCAACCAGCTCCGGAAAGCACAGTAATGCGCCCGATCATTCTGTCGGGCCGCGCGCTCGTCCTTCTTCCGCTCCTGGCCCTGCCACATGACGCGCACGCCCAGGCCTATAGTCGCCTAGCGCCCAAACAGCCCGTGGCGCCGGTCATGCCACCCCGCGTCATCCCGCCGGGTCGGGAGAATAATCCCCTGCCCCAGTCGGCCTCCCTCGTGACGTCCTCCCTCAAGGGGCTGGTCTTCGTCTCCCGCAGCCAGGATGTGCAGGTGGCCGGGGTTGCGGTCGATAAAACGGGTATCACCTCTTCCGGCCTGCCCCTGATTGCGGATAGAGCGCTGCAGGCCGCACTCTACGCCCGACTGGGCAAGCCCGTGACGTTCGACGATCTCAACACCATCGCCCGCCAGGTCGATACGCTCTATCGCCGCAAGGGACATCCATTCGTTACCCTCACCATCCCGCCCCAGAATGTCAGTAACGGAATCATCCAGATCCTGGTCACCGAATATCGCCTCGGCGCCGTCAGGACGCAGGGTAATCGCTGGTTTTCCGACGACCTTATCCGACAGGAAAGCGGTCTGGTTCCGGAACAGACCCTGACACTGGCAGGGGTGCAGGACGATCTCGACCGGCTCAACAGCAATCCGTTTCGCAGTACCGATGCCGTGTTTGCTCCGGGCCAGGCCCAGGGCACCACAGACGTCATTCTCCAGACAAGGGATCGTCTGCCGCTCCATGTCTATGGCTCCTATGACAATGCCGGCGTGCCCGTGCTCGGCCAATCCGAATGGGCGCTGGGCGGCACCTGGGGCAATGTTGCAGGTCTGGACCAGACCCTTTCCTATCAGTTCACCCATGCCGCCAGCGATCGCTATAGCGGCCATGCCCTGACATGGACCGCCCCCCTGCCATGGCGGGACAGGCTTCAGGTCTTTGGCTCCTATGCCTGGCAGAAGCCCGATCTCGGGGCCGATAACCGCGATATGGGACAGACCGGCCATAGCGGACAGGCCAGCCTGCGCTATATCCATGATCTGCCCACCCTGTCGCTCGGCAGGAAGATGCGTCTGATCCAGGACATTCAGATCGGTTTCGACTTCAAGACCACCAACAACACCCTCGAATTCGGCGGCATCAGCGTTTTCGACAGCCAGGCCGAGGTGGCCCAGTTCCCTATCGTCTATAACGCCGCCATGAACGATCCCTGGGGGCAGACCACCTTCCAGAACCAGCTGATCTCCAGCCCGGGCGGCATGACAGGGGCCAATCGTCGCAGGAATTTCAATGTGCTCGTGCCTAGCGCCAATGATCGTTACGTTTTCGATGCGATAAGCCTGACACGCACCACATGGCTGCCGGGCGGGCTCTCCTGGATACTTCAGGCCACAGGTCAGGTTTCAAGCACCAATCTGATGTACAGCAACCAGCTTGCGCTTGGCGGGCTCTATACCTCGCGCGGTTATTATACTGACACGGCTCTGGGAAGTGAGGGCGTGAGCGTCACCAACGAAATCCGCTCGCCTGCCTTCAGCCTGCTCGACCCGCTCGGTCTACGCTCGACCCTGCGTGACAGTGAGCAGATCGGCGTGTTCTACGATTATGGCCACGTCACCCAGGTCAAACCCATTCCCAATCTGAGCAATGAGACCGACCTTTCCAGCATCGGTCTCGATCTGCACAGTGCGATGGGGCGCTACGCCACTCTCACCTTCAACGTCGGCTGGCGTTTGCGTGGCCTTTCCGGTTCCTTGCGGCAGAGCCTCTACGGCAACAAGGGCGCTTTCGGAAACATGTCGCTGACCGTCGGTTATTAAGGGCGCAGCGCTGTTTCAGCAGGCGTGGGTGAAATGCGGTTCATTTGCCTCTCGCTCTGACAACAGGAGAGTCAGTGCGAGGGAGTCTTCGCTAGGTTTGTAACATATAGCCAGAACATAACGAATGCGGCGAGGCATTCAGCGTATCAGGACACGGTCTAGCATCTGTCGTCGCGCGTAGTGACGGGGCTCCGGCCCCTGGAGCGTCCTGATATGATCTCGATCCGAATGTAGCACCGGTATTTGCCTTAGTCATAACTTACGAGCATCGTGCGGGATCTACGTCTCATATTGCAGGGTATGCCCTCCTACACCTTCAGTCCGCCTCTGAAACAGTCGCTGTCATAGCTGCGATCACATATAAGCCATTCCGACGCAGGAAGACTGTCGATTCAGGCCACCGCTTCCGTTTAATCGTTGATCGGCCCTGCCGTCATGAAGAAGTTAACCAACTGACCATTGCTATCTGTTAGCGCGTACTACCTCGGGTTTATGCCAACTTTCAAACGCCTGATCAGGCTGCCCACATCCTTTTTCTGATCCGCAGGCTGGACGCAGCGCGGTGCGTCTTCAGATAGGTCGCATCGATCACGGTCGTCTGATAGACTGACCAGCGAGCGGCCAGGCCGATCATCATGCCGACGAAAACCGGGCGGCCTCCCAGCGCTTCCTGCGAGCGTAGAACGTCTTGGGCGGACCATATCTGCGATGCGTCACGCCAACGCAGCTTGTTGCGGTTCACGAAAATGATCCCCGTTAACACGCGCAGATCATCGACGCGTGATCTGCCATGGTACTTCTGAAAGAGCGGCTTCAGACGAGCTATCTTCTCGGCCCTTAGCCAATACAGATTGCTCGCCCTCAGTCTCATCGCAGAGGCTAATTCCGGTTTTACCGTCCGAGCCAATAGCTTTAGAGCCTAGTCGAGAAATATATCCATCACCGATGAAACGATCGCATTATACAAATAAACGGAGAGATATATGCTTTTTCCGTCTATCACCAAAACGCCTGGAGATTGTATTTTTCTCGCAAACTCCCCAATAGAAATGGACTCTACACGGTATAGCGCCCTATCGGGCTTGATATTGCCTACGATATTTTTCGCTTTTATGGCCCCTCTGCCGGCATCCCACAAAACAGCTTTCTTTATGCTCTCTTCCGGGAAGTCATGTACGATCTGTATCGACGAAGACGTCTTTCGATCCTGGTCGTAAGGAACAAAGCTGGCACCTTCTCCTTTCTGTATATAATCAAGCTGTCTTTGCGTGGCATAGGCCGTGATCCGGCTTTTACCAGGGGCTACCAGAACGGCAATTTTCTGGTGCCGCGCGATCAGGTTGCCCTTTCGTATCGAATCGGAAACGTCGCGCAGAACGCCACTAAAGGGCGCACGCAAGGTCAGGCTCGCTTCACGTTCATTCGCTTTTTCGAGGGCAGCGAGCGCAGCCGCTTTATGGGCGATACTATCATTCAGGGATTGGAGACCGACGGAGTTGCGCATGAGCTGCGTGGTAATGTCAGACCAGTATCTCAGCTCAGCTCGGGCATGGACGATATCTCTCGCAATTGCATCATCGTGCAGCACGAGGATCGGCTCTCCCTTGGCGACGGGCATCCCTTCGGTTCCGACATACGCTATGGTGCCGTGCTCGCGACTTGTCAATTCGGTCTCTTCCAAAGCCTCCATGACAGCGGGGAGATGGATTGCAGACGGCAGAGGCAGAAAGAGGGCAAGCAGCAGTAGCATGCAAAGCCCCAGAAACCGGGCACGCCCATGGTGGGGTGCCTGCGTAAACGAACGCGCCCAGATGTGGGCTTCACGCATGATAGGCATGATGATGAAGACCCCTATCTCAATCGCCATAAGTACGAGACCAAGCGCCTCGAAAGTGGCATGGTAAACGAGCAGAGCGATGCCGAAGAACAGGAAGAAACGATAAATCCATGTACTGAAAGCCCAGCAAGCGACCAGCGGTTTTTTATGCGTCGGAAGCTCACCCGGCTCACGATCGGCTGTTACGTCTCCGAATACCGCGCGACGCAGTATCCATCGCGAATAAGCGAAGGCACGTTCCTGTAGATTTTCAGTTCCGATCAGATCTGAGAAAATATAATAGCCGTCGAACCGCATGAGTGGATTGAGATTGACGGTCAGCGCCATTACCCAGCTCGATGCGGCAAGAGCCAGCGCTGCTTCGCGCGCGGTTCCATCCGGAAGGACGATCCACAACCACGCCGCCAAGCTGCCCAGAAAAAGCTCTGCGGTCATTCCGGCAATATCGATGGCTATCCGCGCACGCGGCGATGTCAGACGCCACGCATTGGTTGTATTGGTCCAGAGCACCGGACAAAGCACCAAAAGCGCGAGGCCCATTGACGGAACACGACAACCGAGGCGCTTGGCCGCAAGGCCGTGTCCGATCTCATGCATGATTTTTGACAGGAAATATGCGCAGCCAACGAGGGCAAAGCCGCGCCACGACCAAAGGTCGCCAATATCATGAACGAACATATCCCATTGCTGCGTGATAACGCAGAGGGCGCTGATGCCGAGTCCGGCGATTATCAACCATACCCTTCGGCCCGTCATGAAGCGCAGCCTGGCCTCCCACCTGCCGAGTAAGGCATCTGGATTACACAGCGTGACTGAAATGAAGAGATAGTGGTGAATCAGCCATTTCACCGGGTTGGAGCGCTTACGCGCCAGAATTTCGACGAACTGCCGCGTGTGGTCTGCTGTGTTGGGCAGGGTTAGTCGCGCACCTATCAGGAATTTTCGCAATCGTTCTATATCATCCGGACTAACACGGATCGCTGTCTCAGACCGCATGGCATCGGCGATGCGACTGGCATCGGCGAGATGCCAGCGGTTCAACGCCTCGATATCGTACCAGGGCAGTTTGATGTAGCGATGGGCAACGGGATCATAGAGGATCCACGTCGGATGACCATTCTCAGGCTGGCCGGGTAGAAGCTGCAAATCCTCCCTTAGCAACGGCCAGGCAGATTGCGTGGTCGGAGACATCACAGCCACGGGCGGATGACCTGCCACGGCCTACGAAAGATCCATAGGGCCAGCAGCGTACGTGGGCCAACGATCTTACCCGTTCCCTCGTCACCCAGATGCGCCTCGTTATCGAGATCAGCCCGGAACTCGTAGACCGATGACATATCGCCAAGTTGTTTGGGGGCATACGCGTGACTGATTAGCTGCCCATGTACAGGATGCTCGGGCCGACTGTTGTTGTAAAAGACCACCGGAGCGCTATCCGCGACATGCCAAAGCCCATCGGGCGCAATTGCGATCTTGAGCATCCTCGATCTGCGTGGCGCGACAACCAGTATTTTCTCACCCGTCTGGGCGGGCTTGCCAGTCCAGGCAAGGCGGTCGGCAAACAGGGCTATGCCATCGATGGGGGCCCGGATGACAGTTTTTTCGAGGAGAGAGGCCTGATATGTCACATCGGCTTTCGCGGATTCGATTTTGTCCTGAAGAGGGCCGATTTCAGTGCGAGCCTTGACGTCGTCAACGCCGGACTCCAGCGCTTCCTGATACTGAGTTTCGGCCACGGCCAGGCTTTCCCGCGCCACGGAAAGTGCATTCTGGATCTGCGCCCGGTCCAGCTCGATCAGCACCTGTCCTTTTTTCACTGGCTGGTTAGGGTCGACCTTGAGATCCAGCACTACGCTCTCGAAAGGGGCCACAAGCTGAGCAGGCTCGGAAGGAATGATTTCGGCACGTCCAATCATGGAGCTGTGGACAGGAAAACAACCAAGGGCGAGTAAACCTATACCGGCAATCATGACCGACCGCCTGACCCGCGGCACCTTGCGGGGCTGAGCCTGCACGCAGAATAATGCCTGGCCGATGGCGGGGCCTATACGCTGCAGAATGGCCAGTTCGTGGCCGTCGCTAAAAGCCGTATGTCGGCCGAGGAGTAGTATTCCTAGCTCATGACCATTCCATTCGAGAGGCAGGGAGAGGAAAAACGGGGGCAGAATATCTGCATTGTCGGCCCCACCCGCCAACGCATCACGCTCATGGCTCTCAGGCTGCTTCGACAAGAAACTGCCGGAAACCGCTTTGAGCCAGCGGGCAAAGGTACCATCAGGGTCAAAATCGGGAGTTCCAGATACGGCGCGCAGCTCGCGTGTGCGATCCTCAAAGAAAGCTGCATGTGAGTACTGCACGACATTACGCGTCTCGTTGACCATAACGAACGACAACGTCTCCCTGTCATGCGCCGACCTGAGCCTGTCTGAGAAAGCGATAAATCGTGCGAGGGTTTCTGCCTGCCGATGGCGATCCTGTGGCGTGAAAAGCTCAGAAATTGGCGTCACCTGTCATTCCGGGAAGTAGCCCGGGATGCTCCGATGTGATCGCCGCATACACCCTGATGGTCCTGCTGACCGGATCAGCGGCACCCGAGATACGCGAAAGAACCGCGTCGTAGGTCTTGCCTGTCTCGTCGATCGTCACGTGAAACGCCGTGCCGGTCTTGTGTGTGGTCAAAAGACGCGCCGGAATCAGAAAGGAGATTTCGAGATGCGAAGGATCAACGATACTGATCATCGGTCCACCAAGCGTCAGAAACTGATCGCGGTGCACGGCGATTTCTGACACCGTGCCATCGAAGGGAGCCACAACCGAGCAATAGGATAGGGCCGCCTGGGTTACACCCAGATCAGCCTGTGCCGCGGCAAGATCGGCTCGGGTCGTCTGATAATCTGCGTTGGACCAGCTCTGCAGCTTGCGCAGATTGTTCTGTGTTTCGACGAGCGAACGGTATTTCTGCACTTCCGCCTGCGCATGCAGATTCTGGCTCTGCGCCATCAGGCAATCAAACCCGACCAGCAAATCACCCTTGTGAAAGCTGTCGCCATCCCTGAACGGCAGCGTGGTAACCCGACCTGCCATCGGAGATGAAATCTTCGCACTTTCTGTGGCCAGAATCTGAACCGTATAGTGGTGCTGCGTGTCGCCGGAAAAAGACGTGCTCGCTCCGGCGCTTGTGCCAGGAACAACCGGTAAGCTCGCGACCCCTGGCAGGGGCGCTTGGGGCAGGCCAGGCGCGTTGCCTGACGCCGGGGCCATCGTGTCAGCCTGCCCCGCGCTGGGCAGACCAAGGACTATCGCTGCCAGCAATAGGCAGGTGCAGGGAGATTTATACGGCATGATCTTCCATCATCTTTCGCGTGTTTAAAGTGGCGCTTTTTCAGGCATGCGATGCAGCAGTGATCTGAGACAGGGTTTGGCCACCGGTTACAGGCGCCAGCCTGGGCGGATTACTTTGGGGGGCTCCGGCGTCATGGCTGTCGATCGGCGGAGGCGCCGCCGGTGCGTGGATGATCTGTGCAGGCGTGGCCGAGCCAGCCGCTGAGTTGTTTGCAAGCGTCATGTCAGGAAGAACGCCGCTCTTCCATGCAGTGATAGAGCGCGCGACCTGCGCTGTGAGGTGATCGATATGGCTCAGATCAGCATTGGCAGGCACGATATCGAGACCGACGGAATTATAGAGGTTGGCCAGAGCCCCGTGTGTCTGGGCAAGAGTACGGGCATAATCGACCTCAGCAATGAGACCAGCCATTTCGTGACGGATCATGTCCGCACCCGATTGCGCACCAGCCTGTGTGGCGCGTGTTGCGACGGTTTCCATCTGCTTGCCGATATCGTCGGTCTGTCGCGCCGAAGCAAGCATATCCAGACTATTGAGATATTGCTGCGCGCTCAGGTTGGTTTCGGCAATGAGTGATACCGAGAGCGCCATCTGACGCGCACGCGAGGCATCAATGGCGCTGTGTGCCACTGCAATTGCTCTTGGTCCCCTGATCAGATTCATCAGGTTGAAGGTCGCCCGTACGCCTACCTGCCCCCAAACATTATTGTAGAGCAGTTTGTTGGTATCGTAATTCTCGCTGCCCAATGCCCCCACGCCCGGCGACATGCGCACGATCTGAGCATAAATATCCTGCCGGCTGATTTTTTGCTGATAGCTTTCTTCGCGCAGCTCGGGCCGCATCACCAGTGTAATTTCTTCCAGTTTCGCCATGTCCTGTATGGGGCGCGCCGTCAGCACCTCATCCGATGTGATCAGCGTAACAGGCGTGCCTGGAGCAACGTTGATGAAAGAACGCAACTGGATCTGGGCAGATACCAGATCATTGCGCATCTGATACAGCTGACGTAACAGCTGCATCACGTTCTGCTGGTAATCGAGCAGGATCAAAGGGTTCTGCAAATGCGCATCTGCAGCGTGTTTTGAATTATCGAGCATGACACGCGCATCAGCGATCATAGGATCGATTTTCGGCAGAATGGCCTGCGCTGCACGAGCACGCCAGTAAACTTCAGCGGTATTGCGCACGAGCGTATTGATGGCGCGACGGCGGCGTTCCACAGCAATCAGGGCACGATATCCCTGCTGACGTGCCTGAAAATAGCTTACTCCGATATCGGTCAGATCCCATGAGAACTGGACATCTGCCGTGCCATGGGTGGGAACTTCGGAATAAGAATAATCGAGCGAACGCTGATTGGTAAATTCATCTATACTTTCTGCGGCATTGTTGTTGTTTCGGGTGGTATAGCCTGCATCAGCGGCCAATTGCGGCAGCATGTTCGTCAGCGAGAGATCAAGCTGCTTTTCCTGCTGGGTGATCTCGAGCTTCGCGACCTCGATCTGATAATTATAGGCCAGAGCTCGGGCTATGGCTTGCTCCAACGATAATTCGGGGGTTGCAAGCGGCACGTAATGCTTCTGTATTTCACTACGATCATTCACCGCACGCGTGATATTTTCGTTCATCGTCATTGGTTGCGGACGGATGCCGCAGGCCGTGAGGGATACAAGCCCTATGACAGCGGTGCCGCTACGGAACAGGGTTTTCAGACGCATTGTTTTCCTCGGAGTGAAAAGAGTTTGTTTGTGAGCCGCCCGGCACCGCCGGGAGCAAAAAATACGGCCCCCGCGCTTTAAGCGGAGCGTCAATGCTGGGCTCCAGAAGTGTCTGGCATCACGACCGTCCGCGTAACGCTGCACGTCCGCCAGGTATGGGCTGCGCCGAGGGCGCAGCGCGCAGCAACTGATGACGTAGCGGGCGATGACCATTCGTAGCGGTATTCAAAGTTGTCGGGGATGCCAGTTCCGGCACATTACCAAGAAGCTCCAGCATCGGGTCCCGCCCGATCGTTATACGGATACTGCTCTCGGCAAAGCGAAGCGCAGTGTCGCGTGCCTCTACTTTCAGATCTACAAAGTCCGGAGCCTCTATGGGGGCCACAACGGTGAAGCAGCCTGTCAACGGGTCGAAGATGATCCAGTCTGGCAAGGGTGCGCCGTTTTTCTGTGTCGCTCGCATCTCGAGAGCAGCAAGCGGACCGCTGCTGTCGAACACGCCTGCAATTGAGACCGCATCCTGCGTCTGCACGAGAACGAAAGCCTGCCTGTCGGTACCGCGCAGCCAGCCAGAGGGTGTGTCTGTCAGTCCCGTCTTTTCATAAGGGCCAAGCCAGGCCTGTACGACCGGCTCCGCAAGTGCCGAAGCCGAAAAGCCTTCGCGCAGTGTATCGGTTGTCAGTCGCGGCAAACCGAAGCGTGCACCAACATCCTGTGCAGCAGCGGTGCCGGTCAGGAAGAGTGCTTGAGCCGACGTATGGCCAAATGGTCCGGTACCAGTGTCGAGAAATCCGATAGTGGCCACATTGTTCCGCAGGAGATGTGCTTCCAGCGTGGCACTGCCAGTAAAAGTACCAGAGCCCTGAAACATGATCGTGGCATTGGCAGGCACTACGAAAGCGTGCTGCGGCGATACCTCCACCGGAATGACAACCCAGCTTTTGCCGCCATCGGTAGTATAGCGCCAGGAACCTTCAGAGGGCTGAGTCGGATTTGCCGTGATGACAATCCCGCCGAACACATCGCTTGTACTGCCTGTCGGATTGAGCGCGGTCTTCTGATTCCGCCTGAAATCCGTAAATCGGTCGGAAATCAGATCGTGAAGGTTGCCCCCCCCATTGGGCACGTTGATGTTTCCATCACCGGGCATAACCTCCGGGCGCAGCAGGTTGGCCTGGACTGTTGTGTTGAGTGGAATGGCGTCAAGGGCGACGGCTCCGTTGGGATCGGGGTTGGAGAGATCAATATTCTGTACAACGTTCTTGAGCGCATTGCCCGCCAGGCCCGGGGTGATGAGTGCATTATTTGTGGCGATCGGCCGTCCATCGAGAGGCAGAGGCGCCCCGTTGAAATCCGGCGCAGGCGCAAAGGCAATAAGCACGTCCTTCGGCAGGATCAGCGCATGCGCCGGATCGATCGATGTCGGGATTGAGATCCAGTGCTGTCCACCATCGGTGGAATAGACCCAACTTCCCTCGGAGGTCGGTGTCGGATTGCCGACGATGGCTACACCAGCAATGGGTACCGAGACGGAGCCTGTCGGGTTGATAGCGGTTTGCTGCTGGTCGGAAGTATTTCCGTACCCGGGTCCGAACAGGGTTTCGACCGTCTGCCCCTGCGGCACTCCGTCCTGCGTTATGCCCGGCAGAAAGGCCACACCGGAAGCCGTTGGTGCATCAGGTATGGCCGCAATACTCGTATTGAGATCGACCGTACTGGCCGACACGGCCATCGTACCACCATTCTGGCTTACATCGACATTGGATTGAGCGACACCACCCTGGGCGATGACTTGGCCTGTCGTTCTACCGAAAACCGGAACTGCAGAGCTGTCGATCAAGTGGGCGCTGAGCGGCAGGGGGGCGCCATTGAAATCGGGGGCCGGGGCAAACGAAAGCAGTACATCGGCACTCAGTACCAGCGCTGAGCTATCTGAGACGGTTCCGATACTGGTCCAAGTCTGCCCGCCGTCAGTAGAGTAGCGCCATACCCCTTCGGAAACTGGGGTCGGATTGGCCGTGATGGCGATACCGGCAAAGGTGTTGGCCAGCGACCCCGTCGGGTTGGCTGTGCTCTGCTGCTGGTCCGCAGCATCATTGAAGCTGGCCCCGAACAAGGTGGCAACGTTCTGGGCTGGCGACGCCATATCTTCCATCCCGGTCGGAAGTGTTGCCGAGCCTTTAGCCACAGGGGCATCATTTACCGCCACGATCGCTGTGTTGAGATCGACACTCGCAACGGAAATCGGCGTCGTGCCGCCATTATCGCGAATATCCACTCCAGACTGAACGAGGCCACCCTGAGCAATCATGGCCCCTGTCGTGGTGCCGAAAACCGAAACCGTAGAGCTGTCGATCAAATGCGCGGTAAGTGGTGGCGGCTGGCCGTTGAAGTCCGGCGCCGGGACGAACGACAAAAGCGTGTCGGCACTCATCACCAGAGCCGAGGCGTCAGAGACCGTACCGATAGCGGTCCAGGTTTTGCCGCCATCGGTAGAGTAACGCCATACTCCCTCGGAGACCGGCGTGGTATTGGCCGTTATGGCGATGCCCGCAAGAATGTTGGCCTCCGACCCCGCGGGATTGTTCACGTTGAGCTGTTGGTCTGTGCTATCGTCGAAGTTGCTACCGAAGAGAGTGGCGACGCTTTGCGCAACCGGTGTCTGATCTTCCATGCCAGCAGGTAGTGTGGCCATGCCCGTAGCTATTGGGGCGTCATTGACGGGCGCGATAATCGTTTCGATTCCGATTATATCGGCACTTACTGCGCTCTCTCCACCAAACAGCGGCACATAATCGTGCCGCGCCGTAGCCAGCGCCGCAATGTCAGAGCCCCTCATCGAGGTGGTCGCCTGTTCGGTGCTGTCATCTACCAGATGCACCTGCAGTGACATCGGTGCACCGTTGAAGTCGGAAGCTGGGGCAAAATCCAGCAGCGCACTCTTGCTCAGGACGAGGGCATTGGCTGCTGAAACCTGACCAACCGCTGTCCATGTCTTGCCGCCATCAATGGAGTAGCGCCAGAAACCTTCGGAGACCGGGGTCGGATTACCGCTTACGATAATACCCGCAAGGTGGGATTCCACCGAGCCGGTCGGGTTCTGTGGCGTTCTCTGACGGTCGGCCGAACTGTCGAAAGACGAAGAGAACAACGCGTCGACGCTTTTGCCGGAAACGGGACCGTCATCTTCAGTCCCTGTGCCGAATGCGACGTTGCTTGTGGCTCGTGGTGATGAATGCACAGCCGTGACAGACGTGCTGAGGTCGACACTGGCCGACGAGATGGCGGTGATGCCGCCATTGCTGGTTACATCCACCCCCGGTTGGGCAACATTATTTTGTGCGACGAACGCCCCTGTCGTGGCCCCGAAGACCGGCATCGTGGAGCTATCGATCAGATGGGCGCTGAGCGGCATGGGGATGCCATTATAATTGGGCGCCGGTGTGAAGGTGAGCAACGCATTGGCGTTGAGAACGAGCGCGGAGTGTGGCGAAACCGTACCTACCGCTACCCACGTCTTGCCCCCGTCAATGGAATAGCGCCACGCCCCCTCGGAAGACGGGGTGGTGTTGCCCGTAATTGCAATACCAGCCAATATATTGGCTGTGGATCCGGCAGGATTGGCCTCGCTCTGCTGCTGGTCGGCCGTATCGTCAAAATTGTTACCGAACAGGGTGAGCACGCTCTCGGAAACAACAGGGCCGTGCTCGATGGAAGCCGGCAGGCCAGCCTGATCTGTCGAAACGACCGGGGCATCGTTAACCGAGGCCACAGTCACGCCGAGAGATGACTGGCCAGCAGAGACAGCCGTCGTGCCACCATTGCTGGTCACATCCACACCCTGCTGCACAATACCACCCTGAGCGATCATTGCGCCGGTGGTGGTCCCGAACACCTGAGTTGCAGAACTATCAATCAGACGCTCGCCGAGCGGGGCGGGCTGACCGTTGAAATTGGCAGAGGGCGAGAAGGACAGCTTGATGTCCCGGCTAAGCACCAGAGCGTTGCTGTCCGAAACGCTTCCCACGGGCAACCAGGTTTTGCCGTTATCAGTCGAGTACACCCACTGGCCCTCTGACACCGGGGTCGTGTTCGAAACGATGGCGATCCCTGCGAGGGTGTTGGCTTGCGAACCGGTGGGGTTATCAGCGGTCTGTTGCTGATCGGCCCGATCGCTGAATTTCGTGTCGAATAGCGAGCCGATCGACTGTCCCGTGCTTTCGGGACCCTGATCTTCTGTTCCATTGGCCAGAGTAGCATTGCCGGTGACGATGGGGGCGTCGTTGACCGCTGACACTGCTGTGCCCAGAGGCACGGTATTCAGGGAAACTGCGCTATCGCCACCCTGATTTTTGCTGATATCTACGTTTCTTTGCGCCGTGCTGGTGCCCGCGAGCGCCTCTCCCGTTACCGCACCATAGACCGGGATCTGGGATGAAGAATCGATGAGGTGCGCGTTTAGCGGCTGCGGTGCGCCATTGAAATCGGGCGGCGCCTGATAGGTCAGCAGCGTATTGCTGCCCAGAACCAGCGCATTGGTCTCACTCAGATCCGTCGGAATGAATATCCAGGTCTTGCCACCGTCCGTCGAATAGGACCAATGACCCTCGGCATCTGGCGTGGGGTTGGAGACCAGAGCAATACCCGCGAGGGTGTTAGCCTCCGACCCTGTCGGGTTGTCGGCGGTTTTCTGGGCGTCCGCCGTGTCACTGAACTGCGCACCGAACAGCTGCGCCACACTTTTCACGGGAGCGGGCTGACCTTCTGTACCATCTCCGAGCGATGCCTTGCCGTTGGCGATAGGCGCGTTGTTCAGCGCAATGACCGTCTGCGGCAGCGTCTGCAGAGCAGAGGAATACGAGGCCGCCGCATCGGTGCCAGAGCCGAAAGATCCGATAGTAGGCAGGGATGCAAAGCTTCCGTTTGCATGCGGGTCATATTGATCCCAGGCACGGTAAGTCAGCGCGTTAGGAATGCTGCCATTGAAGTTTTGCGCAGTTGGCACAAAGGCTACACGTGTCTGCGAATCAGCTAGCAGGAACAACCCGTTGGTGCTCGAGACCGTATCGGCCGCGCTTGCGTTGAAAGCAAGCCAGTGCGCGCCATTATCAACAGTGTAATACCAGCTGCCGAATTGTGTGCTCGCGCCCGTAATCACCATACCCGGCACAGAACCGGTTGATCCATCATGAATGTTGTTGGCATCGGGATCGATAACAGTCTGGGCGTTTATCAGCGCCGAGACAAGGGTGCCTACCGCGCCTGAGGGCAGGCCTGGCACCCCAGACTGATTTTCGCTCACCGAAACAAGCGCAACGGGCTTTGTCGTGTCGAGCACAGGTGAATCGTCATGGGCGGCAACGGCAATGGTGACGGCGTTGCTCTGCGTCAAGACGTTACTATTCGAAAGCGTAACGGTCCGAGTCAGCATGCGCGTGCCGGTCGAGGGCGTGTCGCTGCTGTCATAATAACTGATCGCTTGGAGCGCCTTGTTCCACTGCACCTGGGTGGCGGTGTTATTGGCCGATGAGAGGGTAAGAGTGCCGCTCGCAGCGTCATAGACACTGGTTATATTGCCGGTCGCGGCGCTGGCGGTGAAGGCAAGATGATCCTCCCCTGCCGATGCAGCGCCTGTAAGTGAGAGCGACACCTTGCTGATTGAAGCATTGCCAGAAAGTGCCGGAAGCGGGATCTGACTCGCCGCAGTTGACGCAGCGCTGTTATTCGGCTCGTCGAAAGAGATGTTGTTCGCCTTGGTGGCAACCGTATTGAACACCGTGAAGACGGGCGTGCTCGTTTTTATGCCGCCGGTTCCTTGGGCGTTGTCCTTGGCATTGTTGTGATCATCAATCGTGACCCCCAGCGTTGTCAGGGTCTGGTCAGTCGATGTGGCGGTGCTGGCATACGTCAGATTCTGCAGTACGGAAGTGACCGTCTGGCTTGTGGTCCCGGAGCCGAAGGTCAGAGCCAGAACACCGCTCTTGACGGTGTAGGTACCGATAGTGACGCCCCCAAGTATGGCACTACCGTTCGAGAGGGTAAGGCCATTCTGCCCGCCATAAACATCGTTTGCGTTCGGTGCTGGCGTTTTCCTATTGGCCTGATAACGCTGCACCGTCAGCACACTGCCTGAATAGCTGTAAGTGCTCGCGTCGACCGAAATCAGCTTGTCCAGTTCGGCGTCTGATGCTGTGACCGCGCTGGTTGCGCCCGAAGACGTGTGGAACATGGCGCCGGCCACGCCCGCATTCTGCGTAAGCACCGTGCTCTGGTCGGCATTGGCGATGACAGGTGCCTGATCGGGAAGGCGATAGACAATCGAGACATCCGGCATGGTATTGCCGGCAGCTGTCGACTTTGAGATGGCTGAACCAGCGATGCCGCTGGTAACGTAGATATTAGTCTCATAGGCAGGCAGGTTCTGGCTCGACGTAGCACTGTTCGCTGTTTGCGGAGCGGTGATCGTTACCTGACCGTTAGGCAGCCCATAGAAAGTGAAGTTGCCGTTGGCATCGGTCTGTGTCGTCTCGGTGATCTTGCCAGCCGTTGCAGTGACAGTGACATTTGCCAGTGGCGTATCAAGGCGGCTGTCGTAACTGGGCACCGCCCCCTTGATGCCGAGTGCCTGAAAGAGCTGCCCGGAAACAACCGAAAGGCCAACACTCTCTGTGTCGACGTAGTTATTGACATCGGTCTGGCTTACACCCGTACGTCCACCTGTCGCCGAGCTTGCCTTGTCGCCGGTCGTATCGTTCAGCGTCTGAGGAGATGCGCTGACAAGGCCTTCATAAGTGACGGTCGAGTTGTGAGTTGCCGACGGCTTCGTCTTGTCGGTCAGTTGCACCTGATAGGTGTAACTGATGCTATTGGAGCCGGCGGCATTACCGATGCTGCCGATCGAGACATGAAGCCCGGACGTATCAGACGTAACGGTGTTATCGGCAGACCCAGTATAGCTGCCAGACACATAGGTCGTATTGTCGCCGAGGGGGTCATTAACCTGCACACGGTACGCCGGGCTGGTGCCATTATTGGTGAGGGTTACGGTATAGGTTGCAGTAGCGGTTGCGGTATCGAAACCGGTCTGCACCTGCGTCATCGATATGCTGGGTTCGACGACGGTCTGCGTAACCGGTGCAGAGGGCGCCCCCCCGATACCGGGCGCATCCGCACGGTCGCCGATATACAGGGCCTCGGTGTTGGCCGTCTTGCCTGAGGCCGTGTTGGCGCTCGTATTGGCGATAATCCCGTTGAACTCGAAAATGATCTGGTTGGCGACCGAGGTGCTGTCATCATTCGAGACGGTACCGAAATCGATTACCAGATAACCATTGGATATCTTGACAGAGTTTTTGACAAAATCGGCATTTACTTTGGCGGTGGGCGTAACATTGGCCGGGTCAGTGCGTGACCCGTTCTCCTTGACCTGGATCTGACTATTGGTGCCATCTTTGTCGAGCGTGGACGACGTGATCTGACCGCTTGTGCTCAGAAAGGCGACGCGCATATCCCCCACCAGGGCATCGACGTCATTGGTCGGAATTGTGACGCCTGCAGGGATCGAAACAGAGAGCTCGATATGGTTCGATCCTTTGGGGATATCGACAGAGCCCTTGAGGCGGACAATATCACCGATTGGCGTCGTCACGCTGGTTTGCGGGGACGATTCACTGGCCTGGTTGCCGTTGGACTCACCCACGATCGTGAGTTGCAGGTTTTTATAGGTATCGATCGTATTTGAAACGCTGGCCGCAAGGCTGAATTTATGCCCTGTCGACGAATTAGCATTAGCCACAGTGCTCTGACTCGGCATGCTGTTGTAGCTGCCGGACTGGGTGCTGACAGTATCTGCCGTCCCTGCCGCCTGGCCAGGTTTTACCTTCGCCTGAAAAGTGAAGACAGTCTTTGCTCCAACGGACAGCGCGTTGTTTACACCGCCGATCGTCAGTGTTCCATCGCTGTTTTCAGTGATGGAAACGCCAGATCCCGACTGAACGCTCGCTGAGCCACTGACGAGGGTCAGATTGCTCAGAGACAGGATCTGCGTGAGGTCTTCAGCGATCGATTTGCCGTTATTCTGCAGTGAATATGTATAGGTCACTGTCTGACCACTATACATCGCAGTTCCACCATCGCTCGTGAGGGTGCCAACGACATCAGGGTCAATCTGCGTGAAGCGCAGCGAATTAGAGCCTACCGGGCCACCACTATAAATAAGCTGTGAGACAGTATCGTATGTCGTATCGGGTGCGGCCCCTATGTCGTCCTGCCCATCGGGAAAAGTGGCCTTGAAATCAACCGTGACGGCCTTAGCGCTGTAAGTGCTTTTGCTGTCATCGGAGGTGTTAGAGACGGATGTTCCCAGAGAGACGGTGAGTGTCTTGCCATCCGCGCTCGCTACGGCGCTGCTGTCATAACTCGCGGACGAACTGTCTGACGAGTTTGGATCACCGATCTGGACAGTTACCTTACTGCCGGGCAGGACGATCATACCCTTGGGCAGAGGAACCGTGATGGTCACATTCGACCCGTTATTGCTGATTTGTCCCTCTGGTATCGACACGACAGCGGTAATTTCACGCGTTTCACCTGGCACGACATTCGTGCCGGCATCACCGGTCGGGCTGTTATACGCTGGGTATTTCGTACTCAATGTGATTGTCGGACTTGCAAGTACGGCTTGCGCGCTATCCGTGAGTGTATCGCCCGCCGGATCGGAGCCTGTACCATCTACAAAATTATCACCACCTGCGCGATTTGAGAATGCTGCGACAAGACCTGTGTTCTGAAGCGTCTGGCCCAGAACCACCGCCTGCGGCAATTTGATGTCGTAAATGACAGTCAACAGGTCACGATGATCTGCATCTCCCGTTGCGTAGAGGACGGGATCGTTTGCTGAGGTCGCAATTATTCGCGCACCGCCGGAGCTGAAATAGGCGCTCTTGTCAGTTGAGTAGTTGATCTGGTTGCCGTCAGAGTCGCGTCCTATAACCTGGAAATTGCTGACGTCGTCAACCGTGATCCCGCTCGGCAGGACTCCTGCAAGAAAGACGTCATAAGCGGCATAGGCGCCCGTGTTGCTGACAGTTGTTGCAACACGTATCGTATCGCCGCCATTGATCTGCTTTGAGGCATTGGCGTTGATGGCAATCATATCGAGGTTATCGATGGCTGACGATGCATCAGGAGCGCCCTTGACGAAAGGGTTGCCTGTTGTCCCAGCCTTGCTGAACACGGTGGACGGATCTACGACCGTGCCATCTTTCTGATTGGTGTATTGGAGCGATTTGGCATTGCCCCCATCATCCACCACAGACACGATTCCTGTAACCGTATTCAGGGCAGGTTCAGCCAGTCTGGCGCCCGCAATCTGCTGTGAGACGACCGTTTTTCCGCCGCCATTGATAAGCGCGCCCTGCACCATATTGGTTAGGGGTAGACCATCCGCCATCGGCGCATTCGAGGCCGTGGTTGTGAAATAGATGGTGACAGCGGAGTTTCCTGGCGTTTCCGAAGATTGCGACAAGCCGAAATCGAGGCTGTTGGACCCGGCACTGGCTGTTGCGCCGCCGCTGATACTCACCCCTTTCGGCGCGGAGACCAGAGCGTATTGTCCACTGGGGGGAAAGCCCGAGTTGCTATCTGACTGGCTATAGCTCGTACCGTTGCCACCGGCCTGGGTCGGATCTGTAACGGAATAGACTTGCTGCGGGAGGTAGGAAGTCAGGTGCAGGTTGTTGTAATTGCCTGAAAGCATGGAATAAGTCAGGGCATAGGTGACCTGATCGCCAGGGCGAATAGCGCTTGCGTCGGCGCTTGCGCCATTGACCGCCACAACCTTGATCGTGGCGTTACCATTGGGAACGACCAGCCCTGTCTGCCCCCCATCACCAATCTGTGAGGTATCCGTTGGAGACGACCCATCCGCATTGGCATAGTCACCCTGAACACTGTCCGTACCCCTGAGCGCATCGGACCCGGCAAGAAGCGTACCGGTAGTGGCGGTGCCATTTGCATAATGGGTGAGCGCTTTTGCCTGATAGGTCAGGCTACCTGTCGCACCGGCCGGAAGCAGGCCGTCGGCGATGGCCTTGCCGATATCGAAACGCGCGATTGTATGGCCTGTCTGACTGTCTCTTTCGAAGGACCAAAGGTTATTGCTACCGCTGACATAAACGTTATCACCATTTATTGTCTGGGTGCTGGCATTATCTATCGTGCCGAGATTCAGCGTCTGCTTTGCGCCGCCTTTCACCGAGTAAGTGAAGACCGGACTGGAAGCCGGATCGATGGTCTGGCCATCGTCGATGTCCTGAGTAATGACCGGTTTGCTAAGCGCATTGAAATCCGAGGTCTGAATTGCCGCAGTATATCTGATCGTATCGGTAGGCAGGACATAACCGGGTGTATTGCCGGTCGTTATATCCTGCGAACTGTTCTGCAGCGCAACCGATTTGGCGGTCACAACAGCACTGCTCGTGTCGCCATTACCCGATACCGGTACCTGCGTGCCATTACCGGAAGTCCAGTCATCAGCCGAGTAGGTGACGTCGGGTGCGGCAACATTGGCAGAAGCGCCAGAATTGCCGAGAACCGATGAGCCATCCGCATTATTCTGCGGCACATAAGCCTGCAATGAGACCCTGACATTGGTCGCGCTCGCGTCGAGCGACGGGATGGTGACACTGAACTTTGCGCCGTAACCGTTATCGCTGGAGACAAGTGTCACCTGGGCGTCAGGGACCACCGTCCCGTCGGCATAGAGAACCTGTGGTGCCGTGGAGCCTGGCAGGTAAACGGTGTTCGACGGAAGGGTAATGACTGTTTGAAAATTCTTGATCGGTGCATTGTTATCCTTGGTGGCCGGTGCCGGGGTAATGGTTGTGGTGTAGGTGATCGGGAAATCCGAACCGGTCGCTGTCTCTGCGTTATCTGTGGCGGTTGTGGTCTGAGATATCGTCCTGACTGTCACGAGCGAGGTATCGAGCGGATCAGTCACGGCGGTGCCTGAGATGGGCGCGTCGACGGACGGGTTGTTCTGCGCGTCCTGACCGAGGTAAAATCCCCCCAGCGCTGAAATCGGCAGGGTTGCAGACCCAACAGATGCGGTTGCATCAACCTTGAAAACTGCCTGTATCGCAGCGGCGGGCTGGCCGGGAGAATAGCTTCCGAAGGGCAATTGACTGAAAACGATATTGTCGCCAACAGAAGCCCCTGAAGGCGCTTCTATGAAAATCTGTTTGCCATTTGCATCGCGGACATAGGGATTGTTTACCCCCAACTGACCCTCATGGCCGGAAATCGTGTCGCTTACTGAAACGCGCTGCAGTGTCATCGGATTGCCGAGATAGGTGAGCGATTGCAACGCCGCGCTCTTCCCTTCGGTCTTCGGCTCCAGAACCGCGATGTATGGACCGTAGCCAACCGCGTTCGACGCCGTGTTCGAAAAGGAGATTGTTTCGGTGAACGTCCCACCTACAGGAACAACGCTGTCGGAATGCGACAGTGTGACCGTGGGCTGGGCCTGGTCCAGAACGGTGTGATATCCTGCAACGCCAGACGCGCCGAAAACGTCATGCACGATAAATTCGCGGCTTTTGCTTTCGAGTGTCCAGTCGCCGCCTTCAGCGCTGACGCCTACGGCGTTAGAACTTGCGGCGACATCGGTCCGGGTCAGATCGTGAAGAGAATTGACAAGGCTCTGTCCGTTGGCGCCCTCACCCGTGTCGCACGCCCATAGCAGGATCTGCCCGTCACTGGCGAAATGTGACGACCAAGAGGTTATCTCGTCCCTGTTCGCTTCCAGCGTCTTCTGATCAAAGCCGCTGCCCAGAGACAGTTTTCCCTCACTACCGTACGAAATGAAACTGACGGTTTCGAGATTTTGCGACTGGTTGATAACGTCCGTGATCTGCTTCAGCGCATCTGATCCGGGGGCGATCTGCACAACCCGCGTACCCGTAGGCAACGCGTCAGCGATCGTCCTCCAGTCGGCAACCCCCGTGTCGATAAAGGCGAGAGATCGGCTTGAATGCGATGCGGTTTCAGGAGCTCTCTCCACGCCTAGAGAAACACGAATTCCTTCAGCGCGATGATCGCTGATTGGTGCCACAACGTGCTCGTGATGAAGATTTTGTCCTTCGAAGACCCTACGAGGTTCAAGTATTCTTCGCACGCAAACACACCCTTCTCGAGTTTTCCGCGTTGAGGTTCGAGTGCACAACAGCGCTCAAATCCGCCCACCACGTCAAAAATATCGTTACGGCGGTTACATATTTTAACGTTTTGTCCTATTTCCAATTGGTTAATGATAATTAATATGCATTGATTACAATATGTTGCATGTTATGAATTAAATTAGCGATAATAAGAAACTTTTTTGGCACATCATTTTTTCACATTTTTGTCATGAAATACGTTAATTTAACGCCAAATCACTACGGTATTATCTATGGCAATCTCGCACTCCCTTCTAGATCATTATGACTTATTAAAATAGAATCTATTCCTTTCTTTAATTTAAGTATTCGAGTAAAATCCACACGGTTGTGTATTTCCCGCATTAAATATTTAAAAAATATAATTCTAGGCCATGATCTGCTTTGCCGTTACAATATCTCATAGGCCAAGCATCAGACCTCTGCACACACATTGTATCGCCAATCACGTGACCGAGGTCTCTTGCGTGTCCAAGGCCATTTGCGGCGGTCCCTCACCCGCAGGATAAGCTGATGAGGTAGCCCGAGGCTTATGCATATTCATCCAAAATGCCGCAGATGGGCGATCTGATTTAGTCGGTAGTCAAGCAATCTGAGCGTGTTCGGCTAGTTTTATAAAGTCCCCTAACCTTGTGAGATGCCTCTCATCGCATTTTTGACGGCAGCTTTTTGCAAACTGCAGTTCTCAGGACAAAACCGATATGCCTTGCAAATACGGCTTGCAAGAGACATCCCCAATCCCTCGAAATGCTCTAAATCAGGATATTTTGACTGATGAGGTCTGCAATAAGAGATGACGGCAACCATCAAATTCGTAGCAAGGATAAGATTCGAGCCAGTTCACTGTATGATGCGAGATGCCGCGTCGATACGAAGGTCCATATGGATAGGCATGAAACCGAGCGCTTTCGCAACGTCCCTAAAACCGGGATACCCGCGCATGTTGACCTGGAAGCCACCCCCGTTCCCTCTCGGGCCTGTTCCGGTCCGCGCAAAATAATTGACAGAATGCGGCAGCAACCTCGGGAAAAATTCGTCGTCGCCATCCGTGATCATCACGGCGCGGCCTAGGCCGTCTAAGTGAAAATATCGCTCCCAGACAATGCAACATTCACAGTTTTCTGCGACAGAGAACGTTTCGTTAACCATTTAACCGCGCTCATGTCGCCTCACTGTCACGAGGGCGCATTATGAAATCTCACATCACAACCATGGCTACGGCGATGATTTTTACCTCGTGCCTTTGTTCCTGCCACAAGAAGCAGGAGCACACAGCAGAATTAAATCTGAAAGATGTGAATTGCCACACACTCGATAAAACGGGACTTTGCGAAGAAAAATATGGTGCCAACGGTTTCGAAATAGCGGAGATCCCCGAGGAATATCGGGAGCAATTTTTAACGGAATGCGGGGCGACTATCCCTTGTGATGTTGTGCTCACGGTGCCGTCAGATATCAGCATTAAAAAAGGTATCTGTCGGATCGTTCGAATGGAGTGGAAACTGACGATGTGAGGCCCGATCCACTATAACCAGAACCGTATCCCACCGAAATGCGGGAAGTTCTCAAAATTTAAGAGAGGGATCGTTTGATATTCCTGTCTTTTATGCCTTTTTTTGTAATGGATTCGCAATAATACGCTTCCCGAATGGTAAAAAACAGCGTAAGCAACCGGCAATGACGAAATCAATCATCCTCTTCTGCGCGACTGGTCTGGCTTGGGCTGCTTCGTGCCTGCTGCAGGTTCTCAACCTCGAGGGAACCTGCCTTATACAGGACAGAGTGTTACTCCTCGCTAATGTGATGCTCGTCGCTTGCGTTGTCGTCCTTCTGGCGAGGCTAGTTCTACCAAAAAAAAATAAGGCTTGATGAGTGAGGCGCCTCGCAAGGGATAAAGTGCAGCACGGACACGTTTTTTTAACGACTGACATTTCACCTAATGGCAGCAGCCTGTTGAGGTAAAATGCGTAGAAACTACGTCGTTGTGCCACTCATCCTATCGGCATTGGCTTTAGCTGGCGTTGCCTCTCGTCGCACCAGCTTGGCGAGACACCCCGTCGAGCTACGCCTGAAACTCGTGCAGTGCCATGTCACAGGTCTCGAAAGCTATTGCGAAGAGATTGGTGGAGGTAAGATGTTCGAAGTCGCGGACATACCTGAAGCCTTGCGAGATAACCTCATAACGCAGTGCAGTATTCGCTCCTACTGTGACATGACCCTGACTGTACCTTATAGGGAGGCTCGGAAAACGCAGATCCACACTATAATGGACGCTTCGTGGGACGAAACCTAGGAGAGCCTCCCAAAGATATTCGTTCCTGATTTAGACAGAGATGTTATCACATTCCGAAACGAGTCTTACGACAGTCATGTGCACTAAGGTCGAACCCCCTTGGCGCTTGCGAAGATGATAGACAGCTCCCTTCCCCTTCCTTCCGCAAGGCAGGTCCAACAGGGCAATTTGCGGCGCACAGCAAGTTGGAAATGCTCAATCGACAACAATCTACACATCATCTGCATGCGCAATCCACAGCCTGACCACTTAAGCCAAACGGACGCAGGGGGTCAAAGGCGCAGCATTCCCCAAATCGTTCTCGGGCTTGCAATTGGGGTTTCCCGTAGAAACTGCTTATCGTCAAGCTGTCTTCCAGCGCAGCAGTTCGTAAGACAACAAGCTGAGTATTCGCAGCCGTGAGGCAACCCTGCGCAGTTGCCGCGCCCTGTTGGAAGGCAACTGACGCTACGGTCAGGGAGAATGTCCGGCGCTCAACACGACGTTTTTTCAGAGACGTTTAGACCAGACGCGAAGCCCGCTCGCCCTTCGGACAATGTAATTGCCCCATAACGAGGTTCCGCAAGGCAACTGAAGCAACTGCCATAATATGAGCTGGTGGATACTCAGGAAGCAAGCCATGGATTGTGCCGGAACTCACAAGAGAGAGCCTTTTTTGACATTCGATTATCTGCTCCTGAAAGCTCATTATGATAATAAAGCGCCTCCGCGCCCATCGTCTTCAGGGCTTCCGATGCACCGATCCTTTGGGGCGGCGGCCCGCCGAGCCATTTTGAGAGAGCTGCAATGAATTTTGTCACCTCCAACGGGTAATCATCTACAATGTTGTAAACGCCAGACGGTGCGCACAATGCAGACACGGTAGCCATCGCTGCGTCATCAACATGGACAAGCGAGAATTTACTGCTCCCAGCCCCGAAGATCGGGCTGGGCGCCGTCCTGATACGCTCGCAAAGCGGACCCTTGTTCCAGTACCACGTGCCCGGACCGTAAAAGAAGCCATAGCGCAGGGCGACCCCCTCCATCGACCGCGCCCCCAGAACCCGGCGCTCAAGTTCTGCGTACATTTTCGCGCTTTGCCCTATGTGCCCCGGGGCCGCAATACGAAGTGCCGAAGCTTCGGTCGCAAGCTGTCCCTCCCCGTCGAGATAGAAACCCGATGATTGCTGGATATAGCGCCTGACACCAAAAGCCTCTGCTGCGGCGAAAAGATTCCCCCCCCCTTCGAGCCTCAATTGCCGATCGAAAGGTAACCGCTCAGGCATCTCAGCAGGATCGGAGGGCAAGGACGTCAGTTGATCGATAACCACATCAGGGCGCACGTCTCGCAACGCATCAAAAAGACTCTCCCGGTCAAGGGCATTGCCGCTGATCGGTGTTGCACCCATGCTAGCCATAAGGGCGGCACTTGCCGGCTTGCTCGCCAATCCATAGGTTTCGACACCGGCAGCGAGCAAACGTTTGATCAGAGGACGCCCCAAAGCGCCTGTGGCTCCTGCAACGAATATTTTCATAGCAGATAACCCTCAGTGTTTTTCCGGCAGGACAAATGGCGTGCTCGCATCCTTGACGAAAAAGGCGAGAAATTTTGCGGGTTTGGTCTGACTGGCGTTTCGCCCAACGAGATGGACGTCATTCGGCCCTTCGAAAAATGTCTCGCCTTTCGTCAGCGTTACCGCCTTCTGGCCGCGCACCTGCATGACAACCGACCCTTCAAGCACATACACAAAAACCGAGGCATTATGACGATGGATCGGGTCGCTGCCTCCAGGAGCGTAATCCACCACAAGCATAGCTCCCTCCTTTCCTGGAATGCCGGAAAGATCGTGCGTTATCAGGGGCGTTACACGCGTCTCTGCCCGTGCCTGAGCTCCAGCAAGGAGTAGAAGGGCTGCAACTGTATAGAGATATTTCTTCATGATGACCTCGTTATCGTCGTTTTGTTTCTCAGAGATTTGTTTTTGCGTGCGGCACCACGACGACGTGTCTTGATCCTGGAATCGAACCAGGATTGTGCGTCGCCAATGAAATGCGGAGGGGCCTTTTCGCGCACCTGCCCGGCCAGATCCGCCAGCGTGATTTGTGCCAGCTCATGTCGCATCGCTTGTTCGGCGCGCAGCATGGCGGCGTGAATGCCGCAGACGCCCTGGGTTGCCCATCGCGGCGGGTCTTCGGCAAACAAGGCGCATCGGCCTCTGATTTCCTGACAATTGAAGAGGCTTTTTCGCCCTTCAATCACATCGACCACCGCCAGAATGCTGATCTCACTGGCAGGCCGGGCAAGACTATACCCGCCCCGCACTCCCTCGGACGCAACAAGCAGCCCAGCTTTTTCCAGCTTCGGGAGAAGCTTGGCCATGAATGCTGCAGGTATGTCTTGCAACTCAGCCAGATCGAGACTGCTGACGGGTTCGTTGTTTTCAACAAGCCAGATCAGGCTGTGAAGAACATATTCAGTGCTTGCGCCGTAGAGTGCCATAACGCGGACTATATGAGTCCGCGTTATGATTCGCAAGAGGCTCATTCCGACTGGACGTGTGGAAGTGTGCCATCTAACCGTTCACCTCAACAGATCCGCACGACCCAATATCCTGTATGAGCTGCGGCCTGCGTCCATCAGTCGAAAGCTGAGCAAAATTTACGTCCAAACGCTGTGCTGCGTCCGACCCAATCGTGAGCCGAGCTTGCAACTGCGAGAGTGCTTTGACGAAGCTTTCGCCGAACCAAGTTCGACCGAACGAACAATAAGAGTTCCACCAAAAAACAGAAAATATTTCGATGGATCCTCGTTTAAAGCCTACGCATCACGGCAAAAGATCTGTTTTCCACCCCCTTTTGGGTGAACCTCGCCCGACACACTCCACTCGGTCTGGATTTTTCCGATCCACCTCCAAAGATTGGAAAAAATATAAGTCACGATCAACTCAATTGCCTCAATATCGATTTCGTCTGGGGGCTATTTGAAAACGAAAGAGACATTCATGACATTCCTGTTGATATATAGAGATGCTGAAGCGAGGTTTGGCGTTCCTTCTGAAAACACCGCTTATCTTGCAGATTCTTCCATTTCGACTTCATTGTAATACATTTTTTCATCAACTATCAGCATCATTTGCGGCAATACGAATTACTTATCCGTGACATAAATTCGATATAAATATACAAAAAAATACTTCATTAAATGTTCTTTATCAAACCTCAACTTTCAGGCCTGCTTAGGGCAATATGGATAAGCGTTTCCGCGATTACGGTAAGCCCCCTTAGCTGCGAGGGTCATTGGCTATAAGGCGTTGATGTGGCGCTCGTAGTCCCGTTCGAGACCCCGCGAGCGAGTTATCCAGTCAAGGGTGCGTTTCACAGCCCATCGATGGGGCAGAACCTTGAAGACCTTCGTTCCGTCACAGCGGCCATGATCTAGACGATGAAATTCGGTCGGCTGGGTTATCCACCAGTTGGACGCCGGCATAGGCACCATCGGCAGGCAGATGCTTTAGACCCATGGCCAGCGCTTGCGAATCGCATCTAGGATCGACCCAGCGGCGGCAGTGGCTGAGATTTCGGTCGAAAGCAAATAATCATCAGAAGACGCCCGCCAGGATCAATGGCGATATGGCGCTTACAGCCCACGATCTTCTCACCAGCATCATAATCTTTTGTTTTTGAGGGCTTGTCCTCTATGCTTTGGCTGTAGATTAGCCCGGCTGTTGGGCTCGTTTATTCCCCCGTTCACTTCTGGTCGAGCACAGGTTCACCGTCATGGATGGTCTTAAAGCAAAAACCCTCGCGTCAATTCGCGGAACCTGCCATTGATCGTGCACCAGTGGCCGAAAGGGAAAGGGAACGGCAGCATGAGTTAGCCGCAGCCCGAGCGGGCCAGATAGCGTACCAGTTTGAACACCTCTCGGAATTCGACTTCCGGCGGACGACCCATATGCTCCGCTTCATGCATCGGGCGGGCGAACCGCTCCTATTCCTCGCCTATCATGTCGGACGAACAGCGCTTCGTCTTTCGGGCAGTCCTGGCCACTGCGAATTCCTGTTTTGACGTTCAGATCCAAAGCTTGAATCATACATCAAAAGCTTTAAAGAAAGGCTATGAGGACATAGCCTTTCTGCACCATATCGTAGAAGTATTTGCAGTTTAATACTTTAATGTAAAAATTATTCTGAATTATAGCTAAAATATGATCTTAATTTCCGCCCCCTGTTGCAGTTCCTCTGCGGCACTGCTGCATCTAGCATGCATCTGGTTTGGGCCTGTCCTGTATCGCGCGATCGGTGCTAGTGTGTTGCCATCACTTCCTTTGCAGCGGACCATACTCTGCGGCATCACCGCCTTCTATCTTTTGCGCGGGATAGCCTTCGCACCGATGCAGATCTGCTTCCCCGGTAGAACTATGAACTTCTGGTTCTGGAGCTCTTCCATGTGCTTCAATATTGGGCTGCTCCATGTTGTCGGCTTACGGCAGGCATGGAGCAGGCATCGTCGCCGCGCGCCGTAATCGCTGCAACGCAAAATGGTCTGACCGACGATGAGCCAGGACTGTCACTCGCTTGCTACCCTCTGCCAAAGAGGGAAACGTTGTATTTGATTGGCTAAGCATCGAACGCCTCAATTCGGTCATGGGGCCCGGAAGCGTGTCGATCACAGACTGGGAGCTGTGACGGCCCCCAGCCCGTAATCTTGGCTTAGCGCTTCACTTCCTCAGCTTTCGCAAGGGCACGCTGCGTTGGGGGACGGCCTTCTATTGCCTCACGCCATGCCTTGATCATGGGGAAAGAGTTGAGATTGATGCCCTGCTCTTTCCAGGTGCGCGTCCAGGGATAAGTCGCCATATCGGCAATGCCATATTCATCCCCACTGACGAATGGCTGCGCTTTCAGTCGCGTCTCGAGCACCCCGTACAGGCGTTTCGTCTCATCCTGGTAGCGCTTAATCACGTATGGGATTTTTTCTGGAGCATAGAGGGCGAAGTGATGGTTCTGGCCGAGCATCGGTCCGAAACCTCCCATCTGCCAGAACAGCCATTCGAGCGTCGCAATCTTCTTGCGAGGGTCAGACGAAAGGAAACGCCCCGTCTTTTCCGCAAGGTAAAGCAGGATTTCACCTGACTCGAAGACACTCAGCGGCGCACCGCCATCCGCCGGCTCATGATCGACGATAGCCGGCATCTTGTTGTTAGGAGAGATCTTGAGAAAATCGGGCTTGAACTGGTCACCCTTGCCGATATCCACCGGGATAATCCGGTAATCGAGACCGGCCTCCTCAAGAAACAGCGTAATCTTGTGGCCATTGGGGGTCGGCCAATAATAGAGATCGATCACTGGGCACTATCCTGTTCTGTGAGGCAGATCAGGCGGTAACGTTTCCAAGCACATAGCGTTCGAGGCCGATCGCAAATCCTTCATCCTCACAGGACAAGGTGACGTGAGTTGCTGCAGCCTTGACCGTGTCATTGGCCTGCCCCATGGCGATCGACATACCGCTCTTTGCAAACATCAGCATATCGTTAGGCTGGTCGCCCATCGTCACCATTGCTGATGCGGGAATGTCGAGCAGGGTTTCAAGAGTGGTAACAACCCCTCCCTTGTTGGCGTCACGATTGGTGACATCCACATAATAGGGCTGCGAACACGCCGCAGAGGCTGTCTTTCCGAGAGCTTCCTGCAGGTCCTTTTCGAGTTTCTGCATCAGCTTGAGATCGTCACTGACCCCGGTGATTTTCACCACATCGTCGAGATGCCTTGAGACATCATCGACGCGCGGGGCGAATTTCACTGTCCACTCCTCACGCGACACATGAGGGGCATCCCAGTCGCTCACGAACCAGTCATGACTGGTGTAGATCCAGGGATCGGCCCCATGATCACGAATGATCTTGAGAACCGTATCCACCTGGGCATGGGTCAGGCGCTTGGTGTCGATGACGCTCCAGTCCGGATGGACCAGAACGCCACCATTGAAACCGGCGATCGGCAATTCGAGCGCCAAGGGTTCAATCAGCATCGCCATGCCACGAGGGGGGCGGCCGCTCGTAATGGCAAATCCTATGCCCCGATCTCTCAGGGCATGGACGGCGCGGATGGCGCGTGGCGTCAGGATCTTGTCCTGAGTAACCAGCGTGCCGTCCACATCGGCGAGGACGAGTTGAACCGGTCCCGACATCAGCCCCTGTTCCCCTGCCACTTCCAGTTCAGGATTTCGGGCATGTCCTGACCATACTGGGCGATATAACGCTTATGCTCGACGAGCTTGTCGTTGATCATCTGCGTGACATAGGCCGCATGACCCGAGAGCGACGTCACACGGCGCACGGCGTTCAGGATGATGTGGTAACGATCAAGGTTGTTACGCACAGTCATGTCAAACGGCGTGGTTGTAGTGCCTTCCTCGCGGAAACCATGCACATGGAAGTTTGCACGGTTGCTGCGACGATAGATCAGGCGATGCACAAGCTGCGGATAGCCGTGGAACGCGAACAGTACCGGCTTGTCCTTGGTGAACAGATTGTCGAACATGACATCGTCCAGGCCATGAGGATGCTCGCTGGGCGACTGCAGGGTCATCAGATCAACCACGTTCACAAAACGCACCTTGAGGTCAGGTGTGTGTTCACGCAGAAGCTGAATGGCTGCGAGCGCCTCAACCGTCGGGACGTCACCAGCAGAGGCGATCACGAGGTCGGGCTCATAACCCTTGTCGTTGCTCGCCCACTGCCAGATACCAATACCCTGGCTGCAATGAGCGATGGCTGCGTCCATATCGAGCCACTGGTGCTCGGGCTGCTTGCCGGCCACGATGACATTGATGCGATCCCAGCTTTCAAGGCAGTGCTTGGCCACATACAGCAGGGTGTTTGCATCGGGCGGCAGATACACGCGGGCAATATCGGCCTTCTTGTTCACCACATGATCCATGAAGCCCGGATCCTGATGGCTGAAGCCGTTATGATCCTGACGCCAGACATGTGAAGTCAGCAGGTAGTTCAGCGAGGCAATCGGGCGGCGCCACTGAACTTCTTTCGCCGATTTGATCCATTTCGCATGCTGGTTGACCATGGAGTCCACCAGATGGACGAAGGCCTCGTAGCACGAGAAAAAGCCATGGCGACCGGTCAGAAGATAGCCTTCGAGCCAGCCCTGAATGGTGTGCTCGCTGAGAATTTCCATGACCAGACCATCGGGAGCAAGATGATCGTCGTAAGAACGCGTCTCTGCGGTCCAGGCGCGATTGGTCACTTCAAGCACGTCATTCAGACGGTTCGAATTGTTCTCATCCGGCGACAGCACGCGGAAATTGCGGCTCTCGAGATTCATGCGCATCACGTCGCGCAGCCACGAGCCGAGAATACGGGTGCTTTCAGCCTGAACAGCGCCGGGTGACGGCACTGTCAGGGCGTGACCTTCGATATCCGGCATACGCAACGGACGGCGCAGCTGGCCACCATTGGCATGAGGATTGTCGCTCATGCGCAGTGTGCCCTCAGGCGCAAGCGCTGCGATTTCAGCGTGCAGACGACCATTCTCGTCGAAAAGCGTCTCAGGCTTGTAGCTGCGCATCCAGTCTTCGAGGATCTTCAGATGGCCCGGCTTCTCGATGTCGGTCAGCGGCACCTGATGCGAGCGCCAGTAGCCTTCGCAACGCTGCCCGTCGACTTCCTTCGGACCCGTCCAGCCCTTGGGGGTGCGCATGATGATCATCGGCCAAGTAGGACGCTCGCCCGAGTTTTCGGTACGTGCGCGCTTCTGGATTTCCGCAATCTTGTCAAAGCACTCGTCCATGGCCTTCGCCATCGCCTGGTGCACGACGTCAGGATCGCTGCCCTTAACGATGATCGGCTCGTAGCCATAGCCACGGAACAGATCGAGCAGCTCGGTTTCCGGGATACGTGCCAGAACCGTCGGATTGGCGATCTTGTAGCCATTCAGATGCAGGATCGGCAGAACGGCGCCGTCATTGCGCGGATCAAGGAACTTGTTGCTGTGCCAGGAGGTCGCAAGCGGCCCCGTCTCGGCTTCACCATCGCCGACGACACAGGCAACGACCAGATCAGGGTTATCAAGTACCGCACCATAGGCGTGGGAAACCGAATAGCCGAGTTCACCGCCCTCATGAATCGAACCGGGTGTGGTCGCCGCCACATGGCTCGGAATACCACCGGGGAACGAGAACTGCTTGACCAGACGGCCAAGGCCCTCGACATCCTGCGAAACTTCCGGGAAGTATTCGCTATAGGTGCCTTCGAGATAGGTTGCCGCAACAACGCCAGGAGCCCCGTGGCCGGGACCTGCGATGAAGAGCACGCTCTTCTGGCGCTCCTTGATGATGCGGTTGAGATGCAGATAAAGCAGCGTCAGACCAGGCGTCGTGCCGAAATGGCCGAGCAGGCGTGGCTTCACATGCTCGATCTTGAGCGGATCACGCAGGAGCGGGTTGTCCAGAAGATAGATCTGGGCAACCGAGAGGTAATTTGCAGCCTGCCACCACTTGTCGAAAAGAGCGAGCTGCGCTGTTGAAAGCGGACCTTTTTCGGTCATGACTTGTGACTTCCTTCCATTATTTTTTTTGTTTGGCGAAAGATTGTTGTTTCCTCATCCGCAGGAACAACCAGCACCATGACCCGTCCCGATCGTTGGCTGATCGTGGGACGGCCTGCAAGGTTCGCGTCTTCGCAGAGTTGAACGTCGAGCCATTTGAGTCTCTGACACACAGCGCGCCGGAAAGCGGCGTCGTGCTGTCCGATACCGCCCGTGAAGACGATGGCATCGACCCCGCCCATCTGGGCGATCAGGCCACCTGCCTGCTGCACGAAACGCTCGACAAACATATCGAGCGCAAGCTGCACATTCTCGTCGGCGTCGTTTTCGCGCAGGACACGCATATCGCTCGAAAGCCCGGAAACACCGCGCAGTCCGGACTTGTAATAGAGAGTGTCCTGAACCTCCTTCGGCGACATGTTTTTCTGTTGCAGAAGATAGAGAATGGCGCCGGGATCAATGGTTCCGCAGCGCGTTCCCATCATCAGGCCATCCAGAACCGTCAGCCCCATGGTCGTCGCAGTGCTGCGCCCATGAACAAGGGCACAAAGGCTGGCACCGTTGCCGATATGCGCAACGAGAACGCGTTTATGCGCGATGGTGGGGAAACGCGCCTCAAGCTCACTCGCTATGAAATCATAGGAAAGCCCGTGAAATCCATAGACGCGCGCGCCCCCGTCGAGCAGTTCTGCCGGGAGAGGAAGACGCGTGCGCACTGTCGGGATAGTGTGATGAAATGACGTATCGAAACACGCCACCTGCAGCAGGTCTGGCTTCTGCTCCATCAGCAGGCGCATCGGAGCAATGCTGGGAGGCTGATGAAGGGGGGCGAGAGGCACGAGAGCCTCAAGTTGCCCGATTACCTCGCGATCGACACGGGTCGGACCCTCGAAATGGGGCCCACCATGGACCACACGGTGGCCGACAGCCGCAATGCTTGAACCGCTATCATGATTTTCGACGAAGTTCAGGACATGTCGGATCATCTGACCATGGGCATCGGTCTGGTTATCACCAGACTCGATCACCATACGCTTGCTGACTCCATCCGGAGTACGCGACGTCAAGATGGCGCCCCCGGGCTGGTATTCGACCAACCCCGAGAGCAATCGCTCAGTCGCACTCGCCTCGTCGAACAGAGCAAACTTTATGCTCGATGAGCCCGAGTTGAGCGTAAGAATGGTTCTGCTGTGAGACACGTACCGTCCTCGAAATACCCGGCGCCATTGCCGACATCCGAGTGTTAAACCGCGTGATCTATCGGCGGTTCAAACATAACATGTCCGTAATAGGGTACCCGATTTACCCCAATTCGCAAATTTCCCATGTATTTCCGAGCGTTAGAGTGGAAATCTAGCATTTTTCTACACGGAGTTGTGACAATAGTGCATCATGGCTCGTCAGAAATGGGAACGCCACAGCCCACTATATGATCAGAGCTGAAATACCTGCTTCACAATTTGTCGAAACATTTAGTCAAAGACTTGTGGATACCTCAAACATAAAAAGCCTCAGACCTTTAAGGCCTGAGGCTTTCGTTGCATCCATTCTGCAGGTCTTGCCGGACTACCCGGTCACTCCGGCATATACGCCGAAGACCGCATGCCGTTATTTTACTTCGAACGCGGGCGTGACGGACGACTACCCTGCGGGCGGTTATTGCCGCCCGGACGCCCGCCTGAGGGGCGACCGCCTTCATTGCCACCGCGCGAACCCGAGCCGGGACGGCCACCGCCGCCAGAGCGCTGACCACCGCCACGAGGCTGGTTGCGACCGCGGCCACCGCCACCCAGAACAGGCGGACGCATGGTTGAATTCTGCGCCTCTTCCGAATGATAGGCATGGTCAGTCACAACCGGAATGGCCTTGCCGATGAGCTTTTCAATATCACGCAGCCATGCGCGCTGTTCGGCATCGCACAGCGATACAGCCCAGCCGTCACGGCCTGCACGTGCTGTACGACCAATACGATGCACATAGCTCTCGGCAACGTTGGGAAGATCGTAATTGAAGACATGGCTCACATCGTCCACGTCGATGCCGCGCGCCGCGATATCAGTGGCGACCAGCACCTTGACCGAACCGTCGCGGAAGCCCGCCATGGCACGCTCGCGCGCGCCCTGCGACTTGTTGCCATGAATGGCCTCGGAACGGATACCCTCAGCATTGAGGAAATCGGCCACCTTGTTCGCTTCATGCTTCATCAGCGTGAACACGACAGCGCGCTGTACCTTGGGATTCTTGACCAGAAGCAAGGTCGCGGCGCGCTTGTCTTCCGACTTCACGAACATCACACCTTGGCGGATACGATCGACCGTGGAAGAGGGCGGCGTGACCTCGACCTTTGCAGGATCATGAAGGAGCGAATGGGCCAGATCCTCGATTGCCTTGGGCATGGTAGCCGAAAACAGAACGGTCTGGCGGCTCTTGGGCAGAAGCGCCACGATACGCTTGATGTCGCGCACAAAGCCCATGTCGAGCATGCGGTCAGCCTCATCGAGCACCAGAACCTCAAGGTCGTGCAGATCGATATGACCCTGGCCGATCAGATCGAGCAGTCGGCCCGGTGCTGCTGTCAGCACGTCCACGCCGCGACGCATGGCTTCGACCTGACGCCCCTGCCCTACGCCGCCGAAAATCACGGCATGGCGAAGCTTCATGTGGCGGGCGTAGTTCTTGAAGCTGTCGTCGATCTGGGCTGCGAGTTCGCGCGTCGGCGCAAGCACCAGAACGCGCGCGCTCTTGGGTGTCAGCGGGCGCGGATGGGTCAGCAGGCGATGCAGGGCGGGAAGCGCAAACGCTGCCGTCTTGCCGGTTCCGGTCTGGGCAAGACCCAGAAGATCGCGGCCCTGCAGAAGATAGGGGATCGCGCCCGCCTGAATCGGGGTCGGGGTCGTATACCCTTCCTCGGTCAGCGCGCGCTGGATGGGCATGGCAAGCTGAAGATCGGCAAAACTGGTCATAAAAGAGGCGCCTCCTCGGGCACGAGCCATGCGAATTGCACGCGGCTCACGGGATGACGCCTCTTGGCCCGGACGTCACAAGGGAAAGATGAGATCCGGGAATGACGGGTCAGGCTACGCAAAAGGCGCCCGTTGCCAGACGCCCGTGCCGACAGAGTCAAATCTGGACCGGGAAGGCCCCCATATAGGCAGAGCCCATCCCGGACGCAAGCAGTTCCCCTAACAAAACAGTCAGGATCTTCACAAAAGTCCCGCCGCCGCGCAGATCGGCGCGGCGGTGCGCTTTCGTCAGGAGAAGCGGTTATGAATAATCGTCTCGTTCAGCGGCAGATGCCCGCCATGGGGCGGATATTCCGCCGCCTTCTTCCCGATCGCAACGAACATGACAACTTCGTGGTCTTCGGGCAGGTTGATGAGCGAGCCCACCGCCTTGAAGTCGAACCCGTCCATCGGGCAACTCTGATAGCCATGGGCAGCCGCTGCGAGCATCAATGCATAAGCAGCCATGCCGCAGGAGCGAATGCCCTCGTCACGCTGCAGCTGTTCATTGCCGCTATAGAACTGGTTGATCATGCCCTCATAGGTCGTCTGCATCTTGTCAGGAGCCGCTGCCCAATAGCGCGCCGGGTTCTTTTCCCATGCCTTGAAATCGGCACAGAGAATGATCAGCGCACTCGCCTCTTCGACCTGAGGCTGGTTCCAGGAAACTTCGCGTATCTGCTTTCTCAATGCAGGGTCAGAGACCACGACAAAACGCCAATGCTGGATATTGAACGCCGTGGGAGCCTTGCGCCCGGCGTCAAGGATAGAGCGAAGCTCCGCCTCGGAAATGGTCACATTGGGATCGAAGCGCTTGGCTGAGCGACGCTCGGCAATCGCAGTCAGAATATCGGTCATGGAAACTCCGCTCTCCTGTCATCACAGGGCGTTGGAAAACCTGAAGGAAGAAATCATGCAACCATGGGCTGTGGCGCGAGTAAAGTCTTATTTCGACAAAAATCGAAATAAGACTCGGGCGCAGGGTGCTATTTGCGGCGCAGCAGAAACAGGGCCTGCTCACCAAAGAGATTGGCCAGTCTGATCGAGCGTCGCCACGGCGCACGTTCGCCTGCCTCGTCAATGGCGAGCCAGCGATCGATTACATAGCCCTCTGCTTCGCACAGGGCGAGGAAGTCCTGAATGGTACAGGGGTGGATATTCGGCGTTTCGTACCAGGGCGTGTGCCACACGGCATTCATGGGCATCCGACCGCTGAGCAGGATCTGCAACCTCAGACGCCAGTGACCAAAATTCGGAAAGGAAACGATGGCGTGTCGGCCGATGCGCAGCATCTGGCGCAGCACTTCGCGCGGTTTCTCTACCGCCTGCAACGTGCGCTGCAACACCACATAATCGAAAGCATCGTCGGAATAATGTGCCAGATCATGATCGGCGTCGCCATGCATCACCGGCAGCCCATGCGCGACAGAGCGCGTCACCTCGCCCATATCGATCTCGATACCACGGGCGTCACACTGACGCGTGCGAAAAAGATGGTCGATCAACGCGCCATCGCCACTGCCGACATCCAGAACGCGCGTCCCCGGCTCGATCATTTCAGCAATCAGGTGCTGATCAAGACGCATGACGCCCTCCGAGACCGGCCTGCTCTGCCGCACCGTTGATGAAACCGCGCATGGTTCGCTCGAGATCGGGCTCGTCCAGCAGAAAGGCGTCATGCCCCCTGTCGCTCTCGATCTCAACAAAGGACACGTTGACCCCGGCCTTGTTGAGCGCGCGCGCCAGAAGACGCGATTGCGATGTCGGAAAAAGCCAGTCGGACGTGAACGAGATGATGCAGAACCGCGTCGCGCAGTTACGGAAAGGCGCAGAGAGATCGCCATCGTAATCAGCGCTCAGATCGAAATAATCGAGCGCCCGTGTGATGGTGAGATAGGAGTTGGCGTCAAAGCGACGCACGAAGCTCGACCCCTGATGACGAAGATAGCTCTCAACCTCGAAAATCTCGCCAAAAAGAGACGTGCCCTTCGAGGCCGCGTCATGAGACGGCACGGCATCACGCCTCGTGCGACGCCCGAATTTCTGTGTCAGCGCCTCTTCGGAAAGATAGGTGATATGCGCCATCATGCGGGCCACAGCGAGGCCCTTCGCCGGGATGGTGCCATGCGCCCAATACCGCCCGCCACGCCAATCAGGATCGCCGCAGATCGCCTGACGACTGACCTCGTTGAACGCGATATTCTGGGCTGAGTGAAACGGTGCGGTCGCAATGGGCATGGCAGCGCCGACACGTTCGGGAAAGCTCGCTACCCATTGCAGAACCTGCATTCCACCCATTGAGCCGCCGATTGCGGCAAACAGGCGCCCGATACCCAGATAATCGAGCAGTCTGGCCTGGGCAAACACCATGTCCCTTATTGTGATGGGAGGGAAATCCGTGCCCCAGGGTTCGCCATTGCCACGCAGTGTCTTGGGGCCTGAAGACCCCATGCAGCCGCCGAGCACATTGACGCATATGACGTAGAAACGATCCGTGTCGATCGCATTGCCGGGACCGACCGCCCGATTCCACCAGCCCGGCTTGCCTGTCACCGGATGGGTCTCGGCCACATATTGATCGCCCGTCAGGGCATGGCAGACCAGTATGACGTTATCGCGTTTCGGCGAGAGCGTGCCATAGGCGCAGTAGGCAATATCGAGGGGCGCTATATGGGCCCCACATTCGAGCGTAAGTCCCTCTGCAAGCGTAACGCTGAACGACGTGGAAACGCCACCACCGTCCTTACCACAAGGGGCCTCGGTCACACCGGCACCCTCTGCCCCAACCGCAGATGCGTCAGAATGATTATGCATGGCCTCTCAACTCGCATGAGCGCCGACGCCCTCCGAAGGGTGCGACCGGATCACTCGAACGCCTCATCATGACTCCCTCAATGCCTGCATGCGGCTGCCTGGTGGCGGCCCGAGACAAGGCGGGGAAGCAGATATGGCATTTGCCGCGCGTGGCTGCAATTGGCCGACAACGTCTCCAGCAGAAAGAGTGTTCGCGGACTGAGCTCCAACTCGTCCGGCGGACGACGCAATATCTGGTCGTTCTTCGTAAAAGCATTTAATGTTTTATTAACGAATCGCCGGAGAAACCGATTATGCCCACGATCCTCAAAACGATTGGCCATTCCGGTCTTTTCGACACGGCATTCTATCTGTCCCGCAATCCCGATCTGCACGAAATCGGTAGCGGTGCGCTCCTGCATTATCACTCGGCGGGATGGCGCGAGGGGCGCAAACCAAATCCATTTTTCGATCCGCTCTGGTACCTTTCCACCTATAGAGACGTCACCGAAGATCCTCTTCACCATTACATCACACGCGGCGAGTATGAAGGACGGCGCCCGGTGCCCTGGTTCGATCCGATCTGGTATCGTCAGGCCAATCAGGTTTCTGCCAACACAAATGCCCTAGCTCATTATCTGGCAAACAGGCAGACACCCGGCATCCGGCCTATGCCCGAATTCGACCCGGAGTTCTATCTACGCAACTACCCCGACGTAGCCTCTTCCGGAATGGACCCGGTCGAGCATTACATGGTGCAGGGCTATCGTGAGGTCCGGCGCCCTTTCGAAAAATTCGATCCCGGCTTCTACCGCCTGCGCTACCTGCGTCATCAGCCTGATGCCAATCCTTTCCTGCACTGGCTCGCCCATCGTCATGAGGCGGGTGTCTTTCCCTGCCTTCCAGACCACGAAACCACCATCGCCAGGGAAATCAGACGGCGGACGCAACCTGGCCCCCTCTATGAGGAGCGCCAGCCCTTGCCGGAAGCCGCCATTCGCCGCGTGCGCCTGCTCGCTTATTACCTGCCCCAGTTTCACCCCAACGAGGCCAATGATCGCTGGTGGGGAACCGGGTTTACGGAATGGACCAATCTTGCCCGGGGCGTGCCGCGCTTCGCCGATCACTACCAGCCACGTACGCCGCGCGATCTTGGGCATTACAGGCTCGACAGCCTGGCCACGCTTCAGGCTCAGGCACGCATGGCACGCGAGAGCGGCATTGAAGGTTTCGTTTTCTATCACTACTGGTTCAATGGCCGCCGGTTGCTCGATCGCCCCATGGAGTTGCTGCTTGGGGCACCGGAGATCGACTTACCCTTCTGTCTGATGTGGGCAAACGAGAACTGGAGCCGCCGATGGGATGGCGGTGACAGCGATGTACTGATCTCGCAAGACTATCGAGAGGAAGACGACGAGGCGCTGATCGCCGATTTCGGTCGGCACATGAAAGATAGGCGGTACATCCGGATCGGATCGCGGCCCCTCTTCATGCTATACAGACCCGGTGCCATTCCCGATGCAGCAAGACGCATTGCAAAATGGCGCACCCTGTTCCGGGAACAGGAAAAAATCGACCCAATCTTCATCATGGCGCAAGCCTTTGACGACAACGATCCACGTCCTTTCGGAATGGACGGTGCTATTGAGTTTCCCCCACACAAATTGTCGGTCAGCTGCACCCCTATCGAAGACAAGGTGCAAATTCTCGATGAAGATATGACGGCCCGGATCTATGATTATGGCGAACTCGTCGAAAATGCTCTAGCGGACCCTGCCCCTGACTTTCCGCTGATCCGTACCCTAGCCCCGTCTTGGGACAATGACCCGAGACGCCAGGGAGCGGGCCTCGTCCTGCACGGTTCCACACCGAGACTGTATGAGCACTGGCTCAAGGAAAGCATTTCCAAGGCACTACTGAACCCGTTCATGGGGGAACCCTTTCTCTGCGTAAATGCATGGAATGAGTGGGCCGAAGGTGCCTATCTGGAGCCGGATATCCACTTCGGTTCAGCCTATCTGAATGCGACCGCACGGGCCGTGACCGGATTTCAGAGCAGACTTGGCGCACATCGTCTCCTGTTGATCGGTCACGACGCCTTTCCTGCGGGCGCCCAGATGCTCCTTCTGGCGCTTGGCACAGCATTGAAGCGCCATCATGGTATTGAGATTACCTTCGTTCTTCTCTGTGGAGGCGATCTGCTTTCGCGCTATCGACATGTGGCGAATGTCGAGATTCTCAATCCGGGCACACCGTCCTGCGTCGAGCGCCTTCAGTCGCTCAAGGCTGAGGGGTTTGCCTCAGCCATCATGAACAGCGCGGTCTCGGCAAGACTTGCCCCCGATCTTGCTCTTGCCGAGCTTCCTTTTATTCTGCTCATTCATGAGCTACCGGGCATGCTTCGCCAGCATCGTCTAGAAGAGCCGCTCACTCTCGCACGCAAACAGGCACGCGCTGTGGTCGTGCCTGGCGCACAGCTGACGAGGCTTTGCCCTGAAGCAATCATCGCCCCTCAAGGGCTCTACAATCAGATCGCATTTTCCAGCAACGACAGAAAACGCGCGCGACTGGCATATGGCATCGACCCAGACGCGCTGCTTATGATCGGCATCGGATATGGGGACGCTCGCAAGGGCTTCGACCTGTTCCTGCAGCTTTGGCAAATGCTCCAAAGCTCAAGCTTTCACGGCTATGATTACCATGCTGACCCCGACCGTAAACCACGCCCGATTCATTTCATGTGGGTTGGCAATCTCGACGCGCAAATGAAGCGCAGCCTACAGACCGATATCGAAGGCGCATTGGCAACACGGCGCTTCCACCTGCCGGGTCGCGTAGAAGACGTGAACCCCTTCTTGTCGGCATCGGATCTGTTTCTCCTCATGTCGCGAGAAGATCCATATCCCTCTGTGGCGCTCGAAGCCCTCGCATCTGGCTTGCCTTGTGTCGCGTTTGCCAGAAATGGAATGATCCCAGACCTCCTGTTAGAGCTCGAGCAGGAGGGAGATACACGCAATCATATCGTCGAACCTGGTGATTTGCCTGCCATCGGCGCAGTTATCCTGCGTCAGACGCATGATCGATCCGACAGCCTCGCAAACCGCATCAAGCGCGGCGCAGAGCTTGCAGAACGTTTCGCATTCGGTCCCTATGTCACGCGCCTTGCTGCACTCGCCATGCCAGACCTGCCCAGCATTTCGGTCGTGGTCCTCTCTTATAATTACGCTCACTACCTGGCAGCGCGTCTGGCAACAATCTTTGCCCAGGATTGCCCGATCAGGGAGATCATCGTTCTCGATGATGCCTCAAACGACGGAAGCGCCGAGTTGTCGGAGCGTATCGCCACGTCATTCGGTCGCACGATCAAGCTAGTCGCAGGAACCAGGCGAAGCGGTTCGGTGTTTGCCCAGTGGCGTAAGGCAGTCGACCTTGCAACCGGTGACTGGATATGGATTGCCGAAGCCGATGACCTCTCTGAGCCAGGATTTCTCTCCGCCTTGAGCAACATGATCAGCCAGTCGCCCGATGCGGTGATGGCCTTCTGCGACAGTCGCGCCATCGACGAAACCGGCGCAGAGATCTCAGCCGATTATCAGACCTATTACCGCAGCCATGTCGGCCATCGGCTCGAGCGGAACATGCTGATCGACGGTGAAAGCTTCGCCCGCGAATATCTGGGCAAATGCAATCTGGTTCTTAATGTAAGCTCAGCCCTGTTCCGTCGTCGTGCCCTGAGTGTGGCAATGGAAGCCTGTCGCGTTGACCTCACCCAGATCCGCCTGGCTGGTGACTGGCGTCTTTATATCGAATTACTGATGCGCCCGGGCAGTCAGGTTGCCTATCTTGCCAAACCTCTCAACATTCACAGACGCCACGACCGCTCAGTGACCGGGTCGCTCGATCAGAAGTCTCATCTGGGCGAAATTGCCATGATGCATGATCTGATCAGCAAGCGTCTGGGACGTCCCCTCGATTTGATGAGAGATCAACGCTCCTATCGCGAGCTGCTGAAAAAGCAGTTCGGCCTCACCTCAAGGCCGCGCAAAAAACAGTTTCCCGCTCCCTGAAGGCAACGGGAACAGGCAGGTGCTGCCCCCGTTCCGGCTCTCGATCCGCAGGAATGCCTAGGCCTGACTGAGCCGTGGCATCAGATCGACGAAATTGCACGGGCGGTGACGGCTGTCGAATTGCTGGCAGAGGATGGAATCCCAGCCATCGGCAACCGCCCCGGTCGAACCGGGCAGCGCAAAAAGAAACTTGCCTTTTGCGAGACCGCCCAGAGCTCTCGACTGGATGGTCGAGGTGCCGATCTTGGCATAGGATAGCCACCGGAAAAGCTCACCAAATCCAGGAATTTCCTTTTCGATCACCCTGAAAAATGCCTCTGGCGTCACGTCTCTGGCCGTAATGCCGGTGCCGCCCGTCGTGATGATTGCGTCGATGTCATCCCGGTCGATCCACAGGCGCAGGCGCTCGACAATTTCCCCCAGCGTGTCCGGCACAAGGTCGCGCGCCGCGAGATGATGTCCGGCTTTTTCGATGCGCTCTGCGAGAAGCGAGCCAGAACGATCGGTCTCCGGCGTGCGCGTATCGGAAATGGTCAACACAGCAAAATGACAGGGCTTGAACTCAGCCTGGTTGTCGATTTCAGTCATGATCGAAGTCTTTCCTCAAAGAAGGAAGTATAGGCTTCCGTTCTGTTTTACCAAGACGCAAAGTGGCGATCAGAGCCCAACATTGTCAGGCAAGATGCATGGTTGCGAGGATTGAGCCTCGCCGGTAGGGTAGTCCGATTAATTCCAGTTCAGGTGTGCGAACAGGTGAATTCCCCGGTGTTTCCTGCTTTTACCGATCCGGCTCCGTTCCTTGAGGTCGGCGCCCCGATATGAGCATCCCCCCAGCGCCTTCGGCTCGCTTCTCCCGGCCTCCCGAACGCATCGCCTTCCTCGCATCACCCACAGAAATCGCCCAGAAGGCTCGGGCAAAACTGGTCGAGAGTTATGGCGATGCCCCCCTCGATGAGGCCGAAGTCGTGGTCTGTCTGGGGGGGGACGGCTTTCTGCTCGAGGTGCTGCACAAGGTCGCCGAACACGGGATACCGGCTTACGGGCTCAATTGCGGCTCTGTCGGCTTTCTTCTCAACACGGTGTCAGATGAAGATCTGGTCGCCAGGCTCACACGCGCTCAGGCGTCGGAACTGCATCCGCTACGCATGAAGGCCGTGGGGCGCGACGGCACACGCCATGAAGGTATCGCCTTCAATGACGTGTTCCTGTTCCGCCAGACGCGTCAGGCGGTCAAGATCCGCATTGAGGTCGATCAGCGCGTGCGCCTGCCGGAACTGATCTGTGACGGGGTCATCGTCGCAACGCCGGCTGGATCGACTGCCTATAACCTGTCAGCCCACGGGCCAATTGTCCCTCTGACAGCCAACCTCCTGCCTCTGACCCCCATTTCGGCCTTCCGGCCACGACGCTGGCGCGGCGCCCTTCTGCCTTCCAACGCCATTGTGCGATTCACCCTGCTCGAGCAGGAAAAACGCCCCTGCGCCGCCGTGGCTGATTTCCTCGAAGTACGCGACATTGCAGAGGTCATCGTCAGCGAAGACCGCTCGATTACGGCAACGATCCTGTTCGACCCCGACCACGGGCTTTCAGAAAGAATCATAGCGGAGCAATTCGCGGAATAAACCCGACAGCAAAGCCACACCTCCCAACAAGAAGAAGGCGCAGCCAATGAGCAGTCCAACGATACGCCCGACCCACACCCCCTATCGTGACACGCTGGTCAGTGCGGCCATGCGCCTTGCAAATGGAGAAATCACCAGCCGGGCTCTCGTCGAGCACTGCCTCGAAAAGATTGAGGCCTGTGAAAACGCCCGTGCCGCCTATACAGGCGACTTCTCAGCCGACAGGGCCAGACAATATGCCGATGCGGCCGATCGCATACGCGCCAAGGGCTATGAAGCCTCGCCCTGGACCGGATTGCCCATCTCGGTAAAGGATCTTTTCGACATACAGGGTCAGGTCACACGCGCCGGCTCGACCATTCTGTCTGATCGCCCTGCCGCTCTCAGCGATGCCGATGCCATCATCCCGCTGCGCGCAGCCGGGTTCATTCTGCTCGGCCGTACGCAGATGACCGAATTCGCCTATTCGGGTCTGGGTCTCAACCCGCATTACCCGCAGCCCTGGAACACCCTTGTGGAAGAAGGCCGCGCCATACCGGGCGGGTCGAGTTCCGGGGGCGCCGTTTCCGTCGCGACCGGCGCCGCCCTCGCCTCGATCGGTTCCGATACGGGGGGGTCATGTCGCATACCTGCCGCCATGAACGCCCTGACCGGTTTCAAACCCACGGCAGGCCATATCAGCCGCAAAGGCATGATTCCGCTCTCACCCAGCTTCGACAGTGTGGGCAGTATCGCGCAGACCGTCGATGACTGCGCCTTGCTCGATCATATCATGGCAAGACGTACCGAAAACTGGGCACCCGTCGAGGCAGCAGAAGGCCCGATCCGCCTTCTGCTGCCGACATCGTTCGTTCGCAACGATGGCGATTCCCAGGTTCTCGCGGTTTTTGAAACCGTGATGAAGCATCTCGAGGCAGGCGGTATCGAGATCGTGCGTCAGCCACTACCCATTCTTCAGGACATAGCGGACCTGAACCTGCAAGGTCAGATTGTCGCCGCAGAGGCCTATCATTATTTTCACGACGACCTGATCCATCACCCCGAAAGCTTCGACCCGCGTGTCAGCGAGCGCATCGCGACGGGAGAGAACACAACCGTCCAGACGCTACGGCAGCTCTATATCGAACGACAGAAGCTCTGCGCGCGCTTCAATGCAGATATGAGCGAGTTCGATGCCCTGATCTGTCCGACCTCTCCCATTCTCCCACCCCTGATCGATTCCTGCAGCGATGCAGCGGCTTACGGACGGCTCAACCGCCTCATCCTTCGCAACCCCTCACTGGCCAATCTGCTCGATGGCTGCTCGTTCAGTCTTCCGTTTTACTGGAAGGGTCTGGCTGCCGGGCTCATGCTGACCGCCTGCCACGGTCAAGATGCCGCCCTTGCCCGTATCGCACGTCGCTGTGAAAGACGCCTCAAGGCCTGACACCAAGGTTCCCTGCATTACCCACCCGGGGTTGAGGTCGGGACGATGCCACAGGTTCGTCACCGCAGCGTTATTTGAGCCCGCCGCTCCCCGAGGGTAGCGTGCCGGGCTCTTTCTCTCTTGCTGGTGAAGCCTGTCCGCGCACGGCATATCGGGTGGAATTTCATGACCGAGACGAACCGGGCTTTCAGCCATCTGCCCTTTCTGACTGCGGCGCTTGTTCTGTCCTACATGGCTGTCGCCATGCCGCTTGCGGTCATTCCCCCCTTCGTCACTTCCTGGCCGGGTTATGGCAACGGCATTGCGGGCATAGCTGTTGGCTGCGCCTTCGTCTCGACCATTCTTACCCGAACGCTCGCTGGCGGATTTGCCGATCGCAAGGGTGGGCGCAGCGCCATGCGTCTGGGTCTCGTTCTCTATATGGCGGCCAGTGCAATCTGCCTCACCTCGGCTCTCGATCTGCTACCGAGAGGAGCCTCTCTGGCCCTGCTGATCGCGGGGCGCCTTCTGCTCGGTGTTGGAGAGAGCTATACGCTTGTCGGCATGCATGGATGGGGCATCGGCCTGACCGGACCCAGCGGGGCTGGCAAGGTGCTCACCTGGACGGGAGCTGCGATGTATGGGGCTTTTGCCTTTGGCGGTCCGCTGGGGCTGGAAATCTACCATCTTGCAGGTTTTTCCGCACTGATGGCGGTCTGCGTCGCGCTTCCCCTGATCGGTCTGGGTATAGTCCAGCGTGTTCCTGCGGCACCGATCCTTGCAGGAGAGCGTGAATCCTTCTGGCCGGTTCTGGGCATTATCCGCCCCTACGGCACGGTCGTCGCGTTACAGGGTGTCGGGTTTGCCGTACTTGGTGCGTTTCTCTCGGTCTATTTTCTTGCCGAACACTGGCGCTATGGCAGTCTGGGCCTGACCTGTTTCGGCCTTGCCTTCGTGGCAGGACGCGTGTTCTGCGGTCATCTGCCCGAGCGTCTGGGCGGAATACACGTTGCGATGCTTTCTCTGAGCATCGAGGCGGTCGGGCAGGCCTGCATTGCTCTCGCCCCCTTTCCCGTTCTGGCGCTCGCGGGCGCGGTGCTGACAGGCGCCGGATGCTCGCTAATCTACCCCTCAATGGGCGTTGAGGTCGTCAAGCGCGTGCCAGCCTCCATACGCGCCACGGCACTTGGCGGTTTCGCGGCCTTTCAGGATCTTTCTTATGCCGTCAGCGGCCCTATAGCAGGCACCCTCTCCGACTATCTGGGCTATAAATCGATCTTCATCATGGGCACCGCCTGCGCCCTGATCGGGCTTGGCCTGGTCGTCTCAATGCGCCGCCAGCCATCGAACCTGCCCGCAAAATGACGCAGCCCCTTTGTCAGAACGCGTGCTGACGCAAGCTTGAGTGCCTAGACGCCGTGTCTGAGATGGAAAAGGGCCATGTCCATCTGCGGTGGATAGGTCAGCTCGGGGGCGCTTACCCTTGCAGGCGCCGGGGACTCTTTGACAGTCTCCGACCCCACCACCGTCATTTCGACTGCCACGGGCTCGGGAACAGTCTCGGGCACCGTCACAGAGAGGTCTACAGGAGGCAAGAAGTCCAGAAGGACGCTGAAATCCGGTTCGCTCAGCATTGAGGGTTTTTCGCCCTTCGCACGCTGCACGATCCAGCCAGCCAATGCCTTGCCCAAGGCTTCCAGAGCAGCCTCACGGGAAACGCCGGACTGACTGCGTACCAGCTCATTGAGATATGAAATATCGTTGTCGTTGATACGACGTGGCTTGGGGTCGTCGCTGGCTTTGATGATCCACCCGCCAACATGTGGCGCAACATTGAGATCCAGTGCCATCAAACCCTCCATCACGTTGAGGCAGATCGCCACTCACGCGGCTCGCCTCGCTTACCCGCCAGACATCGGAACTTCCCGTTCAGCTCCGTTTTCACGAAACGCCAGACATCCCAACCTTGCCGGGCTTACTATCCTCAAAAGACGCGGCTGCAAACCGCGGACAAGCTGATCAAATCATACGATACAATCACATCGCGACCTGCACCGGCATTCTTCATTCTACACAGGTCTTTTACGACGGATGAACGGCCCATCACCGAACGCGGAATTCACGGCTTCTTCGTGAAAAGAAGGGGAAATTCATTGTCCTTGTAACGAGGATATGAGAACTGCTCTCAGGCAGGGCCGTGCCCTCTCGCCTTTTCACAGCTGGATCATGATATTGGCATACGCACTGACAACCCCGCGCAGGTCGGTCAAACGGATCTGGCTTCTCTCCACCGTTTCCGCCCTGTGTGCAGCGCCAGCATTTTCTGCGCGAGCTACCGATGACCCGGCCAAAACTCGCAAAGCCGAGCATATTGTCGTTCGTGCCACAGAACCCGAAAAGCGCGAGGCCGAGCGTGGTGGAGGGCTCATCAAGCCTCAGCATGAAATCCGGTCAGTGAGCAGCGTCGACAGCGCCTTCATTGCCAGACAGGCACCGATTTCGACCGCCTATCAGCTTGTTTCGCTGCTTCCCGGCGCCAATGTCGCCGCCTCTGATGCGATGGGCCTCTCCCCGCAGACCACGATTTCGGTACGCGGCCTGAATACGGATTCCATAGGCTACGTGCTCGAGGGAATGCCGCTCAATGATCTCGCCTTCTATTCGGGCTATCCCAGCCAGTTCGCCGATGGTGAAAACTACCGTCAGGTTGCCCTGAGCCAAGGCGCAGCCGATCTCGACAGCCCTGTTCTCAATGCAGCGGGCGGGCTGATGAGCCTGAGTTTTCGCGACCCGGCCCGCAAGGCCGGAGGAACGGTTTCTGCGTCCTACGGCTCCTATAACAGCAATCGTGAGTTCATCAGGCTCGATACCGGACTGATCGACCAGACCGGATTGCGCGGGTTCGTCTCCTACTCGCATACCAGCGCAGAAAACTGGCGCGGCCCCGGCCATGACATGCGCCACCATATCGATTTCAAACTTGTACGCGACATTGGCGAGCGTTCCCATGCCGGGCTGGTTGGCAGCTTCAACAGCACCGTCACGAGCTATTATCCGCAGGTCTCGAAAGACCAGTTCAGGCAATATGGCGTGTCATCTGGCAATGCGCTTGCAAGCGGGTACGACCCGCAGAACCCGGATGAAGCGCAGCTCTATCAACGCCTCTGGCGCGCGCCCGAGCGCACGCTCTATATGGGCGCACCTGTCAGCCTTTCCCTGACAGATCACCTGACCTTGCGGGCCACGCCCTATGCCCAGGGGGCCTATGGCAATGTTCCGAGTGGCTCCACCCTACCTTTGAGTGGCCTCTATACAGGCACGCAGGCCCTTGCAGACACGCTCGTTCTGCCCAGCTCGCAGGACGGTCAGGCAATCGTGCGCGCCAATTACACCCAGCGCAGCACGCGCTCGGGCTTCACCTCCGAGCTGGCATGGAAGAAGGGCTGGAACGAACTGGTCTTCGGTTACTGGTTCGATTACGGCGATGATCACGAAGTGCAATCGTTCTCGCCCGTCAGTGAAAGCGGGGCTTCTGCCAATATCTGGGGTAATGGCACGGGCAATTTCGTGAGACTTGCCAATGGCAAGGTGTATCTTGCAGGCGATAATCACACGATCAGCATGACCAATGCACTGTTCATTGGCGACCGAATGAATTTTCTTGCCGATCGTCTGCTGGTCGAGCTCGGCTTCAAGGAAGTCATGGTCAGCCGCACTGGCACAAATGCTGTTCCCGGGCCGCAATATCACGTGGGCAGCAACAGCGCCGTGCCGTTGCCGCGCCTTGGCATGCGCTTTCAGATCACGCCGCAGCATCAGGTCTTTTTCAACGCTACGACCAATTTCCGGGCGCCCTCATTTACAGCGCTCTACAACGTCTATGATCCAACCAGCGGTGAAGCCACCACCAACGGCGCCAGTACTCTGCGCAACGAATATTCGATCTCGGAAGAGCTGGGTTACCGCTATACTGGCCCTCTCGTGACGGGCAGCCTGACCTTCTTCAATTACAATTTCACCAATCGTCAGATCGCCACACAAATCCAGATCAACAACACGCCGATTTCCTCCACGATCAATGCCGGTGGCCAGACCTCTCGTGGCATTGATGTCGAACTCGGCCTGAAGCCATGGCATCATTTTGCGCCCTATCTCTCAGGCGAATATCTTCACGCGACCATCGATAACGACATCGCCAGCAATGGCGATCTGCTACCAACACGAGGCAAGACCGCCGTGCGCAGCCCCAGCCTGCAGGCCTCTGCCGGGCTGACTTATGATGATGGCCATGTCTTCGGCTTTGCCTCGGTTCATTATACCGGCAGGCAATATGCGACCTTCCTCAATGACGAGCGCATCAGCGACCACACGACGGGCGATATCGCCCTTGGCTATCGCTTTGCTGATATGGCGCGCTTCAAGGCGCCGTCCCTGCGGCTCAACCTCATCAATATTACCAATGAGCATTACCTTTCAGGCATCGCAGACCCAACCCTGAATGCCCGCGATGCGACGGGTCGCTATGGCACCACCATCGCCGGGTCGTCACCCGATTATTATATCGGCGGCGGATTTTCGGCGCTGGCTACGGCCACTGCCGGGTTCTGATGTCAGAAAGCACATCACCCGGGCAGTTTGGGCTCTGGGGTAAGGAGAGCAAACGCGACTGGCCGCTTATCACGCAGGATGAAGCCGCCCATGCTCTGGCGGCTTTCGCCCTGCACGATGTCACGCCAATCGAATGGCACAGTGCCCGCCCCTTTTCGGCTGTCTCCCGTTTGGGCGATAAGGCAGGCGGCGCCTGGTTTCTCAAACGACATCACAGCGCCTTGCGTAATCGCGAGGCTCTGGCTGAAGAGCACAGGCTGATTGCCCATCTTGCCGAACAGGGAATGACGGTTGTCCGTCCCCTCACAACGGAAAATGGAACCAGTGTCTTCACTCTCGGATGCTGGAACTACGAATGCTTTCCCGCCCTGGAAGGGAGAGATCTCTATCGCGATCGCCTCTCATGGGAGCCCTATCTGTCGCGCCATCAGGCATGGGAAGCCGGGTGTGGCCTCGCTGCGTTCCACCAGGCCGCACAAAGCTATAACGCTCCGGCCAGACCTGACCGCCCCCTCATCTCATCCCTGACGCCACTGCTCGACACGCAGGCCCCCGAAATCGGCCTTGAGCGCTGGATTGCCCGCAACATACCCCTGCGAGACGCGATTGAGGCGCTTGGCGGAATGGCCTCCATACTGGTGGCGCTTCGGCCCCATTTCGAGCGTGCCAAGCCTTTTCTGGAACGCCCTGCCCTGCAATGGGGGCATGGTGACTGGCACGGCTCGAACCTGACCTGGCATGGCAAGGCAGGGCACGAAAAAACTGGCGCGGTGTTCGATTTCAGTATGGCTGACAGGACCACGCGGGGCTTTGACATTGCTGTCGCTCTCGAACGCAGCATGATCGGCTGGATGAAACCGCAGCATGCGTCGAACGACGGCCCACCGGATTTCACCAGTGAGCCGGATCAGATTACCGCGTTTCTGGACGGGTATGACAGTGTACGATCTCTCTCCCCACAAGAGCGCGGAGAGATCGCGGCCTTCCTTCCCCTCGCCCATGTAACCTTCGCCTTTTCGGAAATCTGGTACTATCACTGCCTGCTTGAGAGGCCCGATCTCGCGAAAACGACACGTGGCACCTACCTCATCGACCATGCCACATGGTTTTCAGGTGCCCATGGGCAGGATGTGCTCAGGTTGATCGCCTCCGAAGCAAAGAAGCCCTGATGATGTCGCCCCTCGAAGCTCTTGCCGTGATCATCACAATGGCGGGCATCTGGCTGACGGCACGCAGGCGTGTCATCGGCTGGCCATGCTCCCTGCTCGCCTCGCTGCTTTATCTGGTGGTCTTTGCAAAAGCCCGGCTCTATGCCGATTCCGCCCTGCAGATCGTCTTCTGCCTCTTTCTCGCCAAGGGATGGTACGACTGGCATCGTTTCAGACAGGTAGCCCCGGAAATCGCCGTACAGGCAGCCCCGCCTCTGGTGCTGCTACGTGATCTGCTGATCGGCGTCGTATGCAGTGTCGCTCTCGGTACGGCCCTGCGGCTATGGACGGGCGATGCCGCGCCGATAACGGATGCCACGCTGAGTGTCCTGAGCATTATCGGGCAAATATGGACAGCAAGGCGCTTCCTCGCCTGCTGGCTGCTCTGGACCCTGGTTGACAGCGCCTATGTCGGGCTCTTCATCCTGCGCGATCTCTGGCTGAGCGCCGGGCTCTATGCGGGTCTTGTCGCCATTGCCTGGTTCGGCTGGATGAGCTGGAAAGAATCACTGAAAAACGTCGCGGCGCGTTGAGACAAAGACCTGCACGATCAAGGTCGCAAACGAACGCGTCTTGCATCGTGCAGATCATGGCCCTACCAGCGTGTCGCCAGATCTCCCACCCGCATGAAAGGCAGAGCTCCCAGTGCAGAAGAAACGGATTTTCTATCCGCGCGCCCCGAGACAGCTTATCGGCCAGTTCATGCGCTTTGGTATCATCGGAGCCATGGGACTGGTCTGGGATATCCTTATCGTCACCCTGCTACGCCCTGAACTCGGGCTGACAGCGGCGACGCTCATTTCCTATTTCGTCTGCGCCAGCATCAACTGGATGCTGAACCAGCTCTGGACCTTCCGGAACGTCGCCCATCGCGATCATCCCATTCTGCAATGGCTCCGCTTTCTTGCGGCCAACAGCTTCGGATTCCTGCTCAATAGAGGCACGGTCTACACGCTGTGTTTCACCATTCCGTTCTGCCTGCATCACGTCGCCGTTCCGCTCGCCGCCGGTGCGCTCATGGGGCTGCTGGCCAATTTCAACCTGTCACGCAAGCTTGTTTTCCGCGCCAAAGTGCCTGAGACACCGCTGGAACTGGCAGAGATGACGGTCGATCTGAATGTCGATACGTCCGATCGCGATCTGGAATCCTGAGAGCCCGCGCGCAAAACATTCCCTTTGCGGTCTCTTTGCTCTAGTGGAGATGCCATCTTCACGCCGCAATCGGGATTTTCTGCTCGCGCCATGACCACTTCGATCCATAACACCACAACAAATGAGCTGCGCAGCGCGTTTCTGAAGTATTTCGGAGACCATGGCCACAAGATCGTTCCCTCGGCCTCGCTGGTGCCGCAGAACGACCCGACCCTGCTCTTCACCAATGCTGGCATGGTGCCGTTCAAGAACGTGTTCACCGGGCAGGAAACCCGCCCGTATTCCCGCGCCACGACCGCCCAGAAGGTCGTCCGCGCAGGCGGCAAGCATAACGATCTGGACAATGTGGGTTATACCGCCCGCCACCTGACCTTTTTCGAAATGCTCGGCAATTTCTCCTTTGGCGACTATTTCAAGGCCGAAGCGATCGAGTTCGCCTGGAACCTACTGACCAAGGGCTATGGCCTCCCCAAGGAAAAGCTGCTGGCCACGGTCTATGCCGAGGATGAGGAAGCCGCAGGTCTTTGGCGCAAGATCGCCGGCCTGCCGGAAGAAAAGATCATCCGCATTCCGACAGCCGATAATTTCTGGCGCATGGGCGATACCGGCCCCTGCGGCCCCTGCTCGGAAATCTTCTTCGATCACGGACCCGATGTCTGGGGTGGCCCTCCGGGCTCGCCGGAAGAGGACGGTGATCGTTTCGTCGAGATCTGGAATCTCGTCTTCATGCAGTATCTCGAAGGGCCTCCAGGCACGCGCGCGCCTCTGCCGCGACCCTCGATCGATACGGGCATGGGTCTCGAACGCTTTGCCGCCGTCATGCAGGGCAAGCGCGATGTCTATGACACAGACGTATTGCGCAGCCTTGTCGAGGCGACCGCCAACGCGCTCAGCACCGATCCTGATGGGTCGCTGCGCGCCAGCCATCGCGTGGTGGCCGACCATCTGCGCTCGACAGCCTTCCTGATTGCCGATGGCGTCATGCCCTCCAAGGACGGTCGCGGCTATGTGCTGCGTCGCATCATGCGCCGCGCCATGCGCCATCTGCAGCGTCTGGGCGCCACCGAGCCGGTGTTCTATCGCCTTCTCCCCGCGCTGATCCGCCAGATGGGCTCTGCCTATCCGGAATTGGTGCAGCATCAGTCGCTCATCGCCGAGACCATGAAGGGTGAGGAAGAACGCTTTACCGCCCTGCTCGAGCGCGGCATGTCGCTGCTCGAAGACGAGACGGCGCGCGTCGCCGAAGGCGGCGCCCTGCCGGGCGATGTGGCCTTCAAGCTCTATGATACATTCGGCTTCCCGCTTGACCTCACGCAGGATGCACTGCGCGAACAGGGCCGCACGGTCGACGTCGCCGGGTTCGAAGCCGCCATGGCCGAACAGCGCGCCCGCGCCCGCGCCGCCTGGGTTGGCTCAGGCGATGCCGCCGCAGAGACCATCTGGTTCGACGCCCGCGAACGTTTCGGCGCCTCGGAATTCCTTGGTTACAGCTCGGAAAAGAGCGACGCCGAGGTTCTTCTGATTGCAAAATCTGGCATCGAAAGCGACAGTGCCGCTTCGGGTGACGAGGTTGCTGTCCTGCTCAACCAGACGCCTTTCTACGGCGAAAGCGGTGGTCAGGTTGGCGATCACGGTGTGCTGGTGGGCGAAGGCGTACGTGTCGAGATTACGGACACGATGAAGCGCAATGGCGACCTGCTGGTGCATTACGGCCGTGTGGTCGAGGGCACGCTGCGCCCGGGCATGTCGGTAACGGCAGAAATCGACCATACCCGTCGTCAGGCGGTCCGTGGTCATCACTCGGCCACCCATCTGCTGCATGAGGCGCTGCGTCGCCAGCTTGGCGATCATGTCGCCCAGAAGGGCAGCCTCAATGCGCCGGAGCGCCTGCGCTTCGACGTGTCGCAGCCCCGCCCCATCACGGCAGAAGAGCTGGCACTGGTCGAGCGCGAGGTGAATGCCCGCATTCGCGAGAACAGCGCCGTCGAGACACGCATCATGACGCCCGAAACCGCCGTGGCAGAAGGCGCCATGGCACTGTTTGGCGAGAAATATGGCGATGAGGTGCGCGTAGTCTCCATGGGGCTGGGCGACGAATCGCGTGGCGCCTATTCGATCGAGCTCTGTGGCGGCACCCATGTGGGTCGCACAGGCGAGATCGGCCCCTTCCGCATTGTTTCGGAGAGCGGCGTTTCGGCTGGTGTGCGCCGTATCGAGGCGGTCTGTGGCGTCGCTGCTGACCGTCTGGCGATCGAGGCAGACGAGCGGTTGCGTCGCATGGCTGACCTGCTCAAGGCGACTGTGGCCGAGGCACCCGACCGTCTGGCCGCGCTGGTTGAGGAACGCCGCGCGCTCGAGCGTCAGGTGTCGGAGCTACAGAAGCGCCTCGCCACTGGTCAGGCCGATTCGGCCAGCGAGACCATCAATGGCATCACCTTCGTGCCGCGTGACCTTGGCGATGTGGCCCCACGCGAGCTGAAGAACGTTGCTGAAGCCATCACCAAGCAGATCGGAAGCGGCGTCGTCGCGCTGATCTCGACGGCCGAGGGCAAAGGCAGCGTTGTCGTGGCCGTCACCAAGGATCTGAATGACCGTTTCAGCGCGGTAGATCTGGTGCGTCTGGCCTCGGCCGAGATGGGCGGCAAGGGCGGCGGCGGCCGTCCCGACATGGCGCAGGCCGGTGGGCCGCAGGCCAATAGCGAGGCAGTTTTCGATTCACTCAGAAAAACGCTTTCTGCCTGAGGCTTCATGACAAAGGGTGAACCATGCCGATCCGGCATGGACACCTCATCAAATCCACGGCATCGAAGCTATCTGAGTTCCAGGTGTGGCGTAAAACTCACAGCAAGCCACATCCCTTTTTCAGATGAGGTCTCGATGAAAAGCGAAATCGAAAACAGCTTGATCACCCTGCTCAAGGGCGTGCAGCATTTCGACGACGAGGTTTACGAAGAGCACCGTGAGCTCTTCGAGAGCCTTGCCGAAGGCCAGTCGCCTTCCACCCTGTTCATCACCTGCTCCGACAGCCGTATCAACCCGAGCATGATCACCCAGACTGCTCCGGGTGACCTGTTCATCGTGCGCAATGTCGGCAATATCGTCCCTCCGCATGGCGAAATGCTCGGGGCCGTATCCTCGGCCATCGAATATGCCGTGCTGGTGCTCAAGGTGAAGCATATCGTCGTTTGCGGTCACTCCAATTGCGGTGCGATGGGTGCCCTGTGCGACCTGAATAATCCGAAATTCGATGCCATGCCGACAGTGCAGCGCTGGCTGCGCAATGCCGAAGCCGCGCGCGCCGCACTCGGACCGTTCAAGGCAGAAGATGCCGGTCCGGAGACAGTGCGCGAACTCGCACAGCAGAACGTCCTGCTCCAGCTCGCCCATCTGCGCACCCATCCTGCCGTTGTCGGTGGTCTAGCTGCAGGCGAGCTCGCCCTTCAGGGCTGGTTCTATGACATCGGCACCGGCCAGGTTGTCGTGATCGATGAACAGTCGCGCAAGGAACGCACGGTACGCGATGTTCTCGGCGATCTCGGCATCACCGTCTAAGCTTCGTTACTGCCTGTTTTTCGCCGTATGGGCTCTGTCCCATGCGGCGGAAGCGGCCCCCGTCAAGATTGCCACATGGAATCTTGACTGGCTGACGCTTCTCCCCGCGTCCGCCCCTCAACTACCAGCCAATATTCCTCATCGTGGCACCCGTGACTGGGCCGCCCTTTCGGATATTGCCCATCGCCTGAACGCCGATATCGTGGCGGTTCAGGAAGTCAGTGACGAAGCCGCACTCAGGCGGCTCTTCCCCTCACCTGACGACACGCGGCTTCTCACCACGGCGCCAATTGCCCAGAATATCGGGCTCGTCCTGCATCCGCCCTGGCGAATGGTTGCCCACGAGGAACTGCGTGACTTCGACCGCTCTCCCTCGCATGGCGGCCATGCCCTGCGCCCTGGCCTCGATGTGACCATCACCAATGGGACACAAATCCTTCGTCTGCTGGTCGTGCATCTCAAATCGGGATGCTGGGACAGGACATGGAAGGAAAATGGACATGCCTGCCCGATCCTGCGTGAACAGATCGATCTGATCGCCAACTGGATGACCGAACGCGACGATGAAGGCGAGGCCTATGCCGTTCTCGGTGATTTCAATCGGCGCCTCACCGTGCATGATCCCTATTATCTGCACATGATACAGGGCATCGACCCGGTTCTGGTGACCAGCGGATTTGCCAATCCATGCGAGGGCGGCAATTACTTTATCGATCATATCCTTCTTGGCGGTCCGGCAAGGAAATGGCTCGTCAGGGATAGTCTGCGCGTTCTTACCTACCGACCGGAAGAATCCGGTCTGACCCTGTCCGATCACTGCCCTGTTTCTGTCCGGCTGGATCTGCCCTGAACCGGCTTTTCGATAGCCTTGACGCTGCGAGATTTTGCGTGCGGCCTCGCCTGATCTAGAGTTGGTTCGGAAATTGAGGAGGCTGATGTGCGCTATCGCTCTCTCGGGCAGTCTGGCCTGATCGTGTCGGAACTTGGCCTTGGCTGCAATAATCTGGGCGGTCGTATCGACAAGGCCCAGTCCTGCCATCTCGTAGATGCCGCGCTCGATCTGGGGGTAACATTTTTCGACGTCGCCGATGTGTATGGACGTCGCGATGCCCATGCCGGAGCGTCGGAAGAAGCGCTCGGCGCCGCGCTTGCAGGCAAACGCACCAACGCTGTCATTGCGACGAAATTCGGCATGAGCATGGTTTCGGGTCCCGATCCGTCTGGCCATGCCTCCGGGGCGTCACGCCGCTACATCATGCGGGCAGTCGAAGCGAGTCTGAAGCGGCTGCGGACCGACTGGATCGACCTTTACCAGCTGCACTGCCCCGATCCGCATACGCCGCTGGAAGAGACACTCCACGCGTTCGATGATCTGACTCGCGCAGGCAAGATACGGTATGCGGGCGTCTCGAACCTGCCTGCGTGGCAGGTGGTCGATGCCTGCCATATTGCCCGACGTGACAGGTTGGCGGGGATCATCTCCTGTCAGGATGAGCTATCCCTTCTCGACCGCAAGGCACAGACCGATCTCCTGCCTGCGCTCAGACAGTTCGGTCTCGGGCTGCTTCCCTATTTCCCGCTTGCCTCGGGTATGCTCACAGGGAAATACCGAAAAGATACGCCGCCGCCTTCAGGGTCGCGTCTGGCGGCCTGGACCTATCTTCAGGACCGCTATCAAGGCGCCCCGGTATGGGAGCTGCTCGATGCACTCGCGGCCCTCGCGCAGCGCCATGAAGTCAGTCTGGTCGATCTGGCTTTCGGATGGCTGCTCCGGCACGAGGCTGTGGGCAGCATCATCGCAGGCGCTACATCGGTGGCACAGATGCAGGACAACGCCCGCTCCTGCGCGGGCAAATTCTCCGACGATCTTTTTGCTGAACTCAACGCCCTGCTTGCCGCCCATGAAGGTCAGTCATGAACCCGATCACGCAAAACTGGACCCTGACCACCCTCTCATCCGATATCGCTGTCACCTGTCACGAGCCGCCGACAGTGAGCGATCGGGTACTGGAGCAAGGCATAGAAGCCATCTGGCAGGAGACGCGGCAGAAACACCCCGGGCTGTATAACGGACGTGTTTTCTGCCTTTCGGATCTGACTGAGAACACCCTATCAGGGTTCTGGTGCGAATATCGATGGGTTCTCGCCCAGATGCGGTCTCCCGAGCTTGCCGCACAGTTGCGCCTGCGCTCACTGGCCGTAACCGCCCTGCTGATTTGCCCTGAAGGTGTCGTTTTGGGTCGTCGGAACCCTAAATCGCTCTATCTGCCCGGCTACTGGCAGGGGGTGCCCGCCGGCAGTGTCGAGGCGCGGCCCGGTGACAAAACGATTGATCTGAAAGCGCAGCTTCTCGCGGAACTGGAAGAGGAAATCGGCCTTGGCGAGGCCGTAAGCATCAGCGGGCCTTTTCTCGCCTGCGAGCACGACACCACCCATATCGTCGATCTCGGATTTGCCATCCGGACCAGTCTGGGTTTCGCCGCCATACAGACCGCCTGGCGCGCCCGCGCCAATGACGAATATGACGCGCTCGAGTGCCACCCCTGGCACGAGATCGCCCCTCTCACATCGCGCGTACTTCCCACGACGCGCGCCCTGCTGGAGCGTCTTGCCCCATGAGCGCCTACCGCCCCCTCACCGCCTCGACACTGATCGACTACCTCTCTTCCCTTGCCCCCATACAAACCCGGCTCGGCGGCAATGCGGCCGACTGGACCGCTCGCGAGGTCAGTGATGGCAATCTGAACACGGTCTTCATTGTCTCCGGCCCGGCGGGAAGCGTCTGCTGCAAGCAATCGCTGCCCTATGTCCGCGTCGACCCGGCCTGGGCCATGCCGCTTGAGCGCACCCTGTTCGAGGCACGCTGGATGCAGGCACTCAGCCCTGCTGTGGGCCATCAGATCCCGGAGCTTTATCATCTCGATGAAGGACTCTTCCTTATCGTGATGGAGAACCTTTCCACCCATCATGTCCTGCGCAATGCGCTGATCGCCGGTGTGGCGCCTGCCGGGTTTGCCGCGCGTATCGGCGAATTTGTCGGCCATGCAAGCTATGCCACCTCATGGCGGGCTCTCGCCTTCGAGGACGTCTATGCGCTGCGCGATCTGTTTTCCCGCAATCTGGCGCTGACACGCATCACCGTCGATCTGGTTCTGACCGACCCCTATCGCACCGACTGCCCTCGCAATCGGTGGATCAGCCCCGAACTCGACGATCTGGTCGAGTCACTCCAGACAGACAGCGCGCTTCACGCAGCCGTCGAGCGAATGCAGGAGCGCTTTCTCTCAAGCAGCCAGGCCCTGCTTCATGGCGATCTGCATACCGGCTCAGTTATGATTTCGGGCGATGATGTGCGCGTGATCGACGGCGAATTTGCGCTTTACGGGCCTATAGGCTTCGATCTGGGAATGTTTCTTGCCAATCTGGCGATGAACGCCTACGCCCAGCCAGAGCATGATGACTGGATGCGCGATGAAATCGCGCTGCTCTGGTCGAGTTTCCGGCGCGCCTATCTGGAGCGCTGGGAGGCAGGCGCACAGCGCGGGGATATGGCCTCACTGACCAGACCCGCCTCCTGCGCCGCCGAACGGACACGCTTCTTCCAGCAGATCCTGCATGATTGCGCCGGTTTTGCAGGGCTCGAACTGATCAGACGCACGATCGGCTTTGCACAGATCGCCGATTACGAGGCCGGATCAGACCGTGAGAGCGAAATCGAGGCGCGTCGTCGTGCCCTGCTGACAGGGCGCTCTCTCATCCAGAAAGCCTTCCAGATCGACACAATCGAGGCACTTCTCGATCAGATCTGACAGGCTATGCGCCTGCCGTCGGATCAGGCCCGGCGATAGGCGCGGTCGAACCAGACCAGACCGGAAGCTTCCTCACGGGTGAATTCCGCGCAGAGCGGTTCGACAAAGAACACACTATGGGTGCCGATTTCCTGCGTGAGGCTGATGCGGCATTCAAGTGAGACAAGCGCCCCCTCAAGCAGCGGCATACCGATCTCGCCGGTGCGCCACCGTCCGGCAGCGAAACGCGTCTCCATGTCGTAGCGCGAGCTTCCGAACAGGGTGGAAAGCGATTCCTGATCGTGGGTCAGGATATTGATGGCCAGCAAGCCGTGGCGCACCAGATGCGCATGAGTCGATGCCGTACGATTGACGCAGACCAGAAGGGTCGCCGGATCATCCGAGACACTGCATACGGCCGAGGCGGTAAAACCGTGGCGTCCGTTTTCGCCATCCGTGGTGATGATCGTGACGGCGCTGGCAAGACGCGCCATGGCATCGCGAAAAATTTCTTTCGACAAGGGGGGACGTTCAGGCATCGTCTCGGCTCCACGCTGGGTTAACAGGTCCGGTATGCGGCAATTCTCCCCCGCCGCAAGAGGCGAAAGCGCAATTTCCTGAACAGGAGCGTGGATTAGCGCCTTGCTCCCGCCACGGTTTCCTGTGATATAAACACACGATCATCGTGGATAGTTTATAAACCACGCAGTGAAAAGCTCAAACAAGGCGGGAGCGATCATGAAACGGGCGATACGCATAGGCGCTGGCGAGGCACTCGTGCTGACGGCCAACAGACTGCTCGATGGGCTGATCGTCTGGCGCGATGCCAATGGCAGCTGGCAGCGCTCCATCGCCCATGCTGCCATTCTCTCGCCCGAGGAATACGAATCGGCACTCGATGCTGCCACAAAATCGGCCCAGAACGATGGTGTCGTGGGTGTGTATGAGGTTGTGGTAAGGCCCGGTGCAATAGCCGCACCGGTCAGTGTCAGGGAGCGGATCAGGGCTTTCGGCCCGACAGTTCATCCGCAATTTGCTACGGAGTTGAACGCATGAATGCGCCAGTCGGACTCTACCAGTATCAGACGGCAGATCGTGAGTTTCTCGCCTCGCGCATTGCCGAATTCGAGGGGCAGGTTCAGCGTCGCCTCAGCGGCGATCTGACAGAAGACGAATTCAAGCCCCTGCGGCTGATGAATGGTCTCTATCTTCAGCTTCACGCCTATATGCTGCGCGTCGCCATACCCTATGGTGTGCTCGACTCGCGCCAGATGCGCAAACTCGCCCATATCGCCCGGCGCTATGACCGCGATTACGGCCATTTCACCACCAGGCAGAACATCCAGTTCAACTGGATCAAGCTCGAGGAAACGCCCGAAATCCTGCGGCAGCTCGCTGATGTCGACATGCATGCCATCCAGACCAGCGGCAATTGCATACGCAACGTGACCTGCGACCAGTTTGCCGGCGCCGCCGCAGACGAGCTGATGGACCCGCGCGTCCATGCCGAGATCCTGCGCCAGTGGTCGACGCTGCATCCCGAATTCACGTTCCTGCCGCGCAAATTCAAGATCGCCATTTCCGGCAGCCCGCATGACCGTGTGGCCGCGCGCTTTCATGATATCGGCATTCTTGCGCGCCCGGGCGAAAACGGACCGCTCTTTCGCATCTTCGTCGGGGGTGGTCTGGGACGCACACCTCTGGTGGGACATGAGCTTTTCGACTCCGTGCCGGAAGCCGACCTGCTGATGACGCTCGAAGCGGCACTGCGCGTCTACAACGCCTATGGCCGCCGCGATAACATCTACAAGGCGCGCATCAAGATTCTCGTTCAGGCGCTCGGCATCGACGGCTATCGCAAGGCTGTCGAGCATGAATTGTCGCTGATGAACCCTGAGCATTATCGCCTCGACCCCGAGACGGTCGCCGCCATCAAGGCCCGTTTCGCAGCACCTGATCTGACGGCATCCCCCGATGCCGAATCACGCCTCAAGGCAGACCGTCAGAACGACATTGCCTTTGATCGCTGGGTGCGCAGCAATACCCATCCGCATTTCGCACCGGGTCGCATTGCGGTGACGGTATCGATCAAGCCAGCCGGCGGCATTCCTGGCGATGCGACCTCAGACCAGCTCGACCGCCTTGCCGATCTGGCAGACCAGTTTTCGTTTGGCGAGCTCCGGATCACCCATCTTCAGAATGTGGTTCTGGCCCATGTGGCGCAGGATCGCCTGCTGAAGCTGTGGCAGGCACTCAACGCCATCGGGCTCGGTGACGCAAATCATGAGCTGATTGGCGATATCGTCGCCTGCCCCGGCCTTGATTACTGCGCGCTGGCCAATGCCCGGTCGATCCCGATTGCGCAGAAACTGAGCGCGCGCTTTGGCGATAATGCGCTGCAGGAAGAAATTGGCAAGCTGCGCATCAATATCTCCGGCTGCATCAATGCCTGTGGACATCATCATGTCGGGCATATCGGCCTGCTTGGGGTCGACAAGCGCGGCGAGGAATTCTTCCAGATCACGCTGGGCGGGCGCGATGACGCACTCTCCCGCACCGGCGATATTCTAGGGGCGGCTCTGCCCGAAGACGACATGGTCGATGCCATCGCCCGCATCGTCGATCGTTATCTGAGTGTGCGTGAAAAGGGTGAGCAGTTTCTCGATACGCTGACACGTCTCGGCGACGCCCCCTTCAAGGAAGCAGCCTATGAAACAGTTTGATCTCGCTCCGGCCCGGCATCCGGCCCCGGCGAGTCTCGAGATTATACCGGTTGCCGAGATGACCGAGACGACACGCGCCATTCGCCTGACACCGGAATTCGATGTCGAGACGCTTGGTACGGCGCTCGATCATCTCGACCTGATTATCGTCAGCTTCCCGATCTTCCGTGACGGGCGCGGCTTTACCCAGGCGCGTGCGTTGCGCGAGTATTATGGCTTCGCCGGTGAGATACGCGCTGAAGGCCATCTGATCCCCGATCAGGCGCAATTCCTGCGCACATGCGGTGTCGATTGTGTCCTTCTCGAAGACGACGCCGACACGACGCCCTGGTTGAAGGCGCTGTCGCTCTTTCCCGTCACCTATCAGACCCGGCTCGGGCTGCGCTGATTTCCTCAGCGCAGATCTGAACGGTGTCGATCCGGCAATGTCATGGCAAGCAGCGACGAGCTGAGGCTCTTGCCATGAATGTCGAGATTCAGGGTACGCGTGACCCCACCCTCAAGCGCATCGTGCAGAACGAATTTCAGGGCAGCCAGCGCGGGTACCTCGAAGCGCTCCACGCGTCCCTTCACCATGCTTCCGAAATGGGCCCTCACCCGCTCTGACGTCACATAAAGACGCAGAAACTCGTAATCTTCGGGCTCATAGGCGATCACCGAGATGTCGGAAATATTGCCCTTGTCGCCCGCGCGGGCATGGGCGATGTCATGCAGGATCATGGCTCAACTCTCCAGATAATCGACGACGGTACGAACAAGCTCACGCGGTATCAGGACCGAGACGATAGCCAGCACCTCATTTGCGCTTCGCCTTGCGCCACCCCCGCCTGCGGGACCATTGAGCCAGAGCGCCTCGACCTCATGCCCGACGCGCCGGGCCATGCGCATGTCGGCCGTACGACAGGCCACGCGAATGAGAACCTCCTCCGGCTCGAAAACAGGGGCGATACGCACCCCACGGCGCACTGCGTTGACGCCGATCAGCTCAAAACGGTCTTCCGTCGCTTCGACACCGGCATCGATCAGACGCTGACGCACCATTTCAAGAGCCAGTTGCGCTCTTGCGAGAGCATTCGGGCCGCAATAGCCGATCTGCCCCTCGCCGATATAGCTGTCGACATAACCGACTGAAACCTTGAAGCATTCGGGCCTTGGATGACCCTGCGCCCCGGTAACGCGAACCCTGTCCGCAGCGATCTGTTCGAACTGCACCTGACTGAAATCAGCCACGCAATCGGCTGTTGGATAATGGGCCGGATCATGCACCTCGTAGAGCGTCTGCTCTTTCAGCGTCCGCGGCGTCACCATACCTCCGCTCCCCGGCAGCTTGGTCACGATGAAACTGCCATCGGCCTCGACTTCTGCAATTGGAAAGCCGATGCGGGCCGGGTCAGGCACGTCCTTGAAACCCGGATCGGCAAAATATCCGCCGGTTGCATGGGCACTGCATTCGAGCAGATGCCCCATATGGATACCCTTGCCGATCAGATCCCAGTCTTCCGGGTCCCAGTCGAATTCGTGAATCAGAGGCGCCAGAAAGAGCGACGGGTCGGCGATACGTCCGGTCACGATCACATCGGCCCCCATGCGCAGCGCTGCCACCACAGCCTCGGAGCCGGTATAGGCATTGGCCGAGACGATTGTCGCTCCCAGTGAAGAGAGCGTCGCACTGCGTTCCATCAGCGGGTAATCGACCGCTTTGCACGCGTCCAGAACATCATCACCTGTAACGACGGCGATCTTCAGACCGCGCAAACCCAGTCGCCGTGCGACCTCGGCGATCTTTGCTCCCGCCGCTTGCGGGTTTGCCGCCCCCATATTGGTGATGATGGTAATGCCGCGCCGATGGCAAGGCGCAAGACAGGCCAGCATCCTGTCTTCCAGCCACTCATTATAGCCAAGTTCGGGATGGCTCTGCTTTTCACGCTGGGCAAGCGCGATGGTGCGCTCGGCCAGACATTCGAAAACGAGATAATGGATGTCTGCGCGCTCTGCGAGATCCTGCGCCGGCAGGATGCGATCGGATGAAAACCCCGCTCCTGCCGCGATTTTTACAATCTTTTTCATGCACCTTCTTTCCGAGGCTTGGAAACCAGCCGTCTTGATAACGGCGTTTCCTGAGGTCAACGGTCAGGGAGGCCCTTTGGCGCATTCAAACTCTGGCGAGGTACCTTTCAGAAGCGATAATTCGCCCAGCCCGCCACAAAATCGGAGCTGGTATAGCCAGCACGCGTCAGTGCCGGGCCAGCCTGAAGATGCTCATATCGCCCGGTGAAGCTCAATCGCGGTGTCCAGGTCCAGACACCCTGCACACGGGTGGCCTGCGCGACACGACGCGCATGGGTCTTTTGCGTGCCGGAAAATGCCGTGCCATTGGCACGATAGACAGCATCTGTCAGGCTTGCCCGCCAAGCAAACTGGTGCTCGACGGTCAGACGCAGACTCTCGATGGGCGAGACCGTGATATTTGGCGCCAGGGCGATCAGATTGGTCGGCGTCAGAAAGAGCTGATAGCTGTAGTAGATATTGTTACCAAAGGGAGCGAGGGCGTTGCGCAACGTTCCCTTGCCGAACGCCCCGCCACCACTGGCGTAGTCGCCATGCAGGCCGATACGCGGTGCCGTGCGCGATGACCCTAGCCGATAGGTCTGGGCGAGAAACACCTGAAATGCCTCGATGCGCCGACCGTCATAATGGCCACCCTGGTAATTCGCGACCCAGTCGACAGTCAGACGATCGACATCGCCCCACAGACGCATGCCGTAATACAGACGGTCTTCCCTCGCAGGGCCACTCCCCCATACGGCACGCCGATTGCGAAGACGCCAGACAAATGGGTCCAGAAACAGTTTGGATTTGCCCATGAAGCTTGTGGGGATCACGATCCCTGCCGTACCTCCGGAGAAGCGTATCCCCCGATCGATCACATCGTCCCGCGCGCCCCCCCGCCCGAGCAGCGTATAGTGAAAATCGAAAAAATCACCACGAAGCTTCTTGCCCCGCAGCCAGAACCGCGTGCCGTTCAGGACGAAGCGCAGCGTATTATTGTCACGCTGCGAAGTCATGAGATTGGCGCCATCCGTAAATTCCTGACGACCGTACCGCACCCCTGCATTGAGATCAGGCAACGGCGCATCAGCTTCGGCGAAATATTGCTGAAGCAGCAGTTTGTTGCGCATGCTAGCCGCAGGAACACCGATATTCGGCCCCGAGACACCGCCATGCGCAAGCTCGCCGAATGCGCGGAAATAGCGTGTGATATGCAGATCAGCACCGCCGACAAGGCGCATGATATCCTGACGCTGGGCAGGCCCTTTCTTCAGATTGGGATTGCTCGTCTGGTTCAGGCGCAGGCGCATTTCACCTGAAAAGGTCAGATAGATATTCTGCTTCTTGTTGAGTGGGATGAACTTCAGACGATCCAGAAAATCACGACGGTTCTTTGCGTCGCGCATCTTCGTCCAGTCTTCGGCCCAGCGTGAGAGATTATAACCCGATGTCGTCAGTCCATCGCCCGCTGCGGGCGCAGGATAGGTACTGACGGCGGGTTCAGCAGGCGCGCGCGTCTGCGACGCAGGATCTGGCGCAGGGTTATGCCCTTGCTGCGCGAATGCAGAAGATAGCCCGCCCCACAGGCAAAGAGCGGTCGTCGCCGCTCCGAGAAGCCGGAGGCGCGTGAAAGGCGAATAATGATTTGCCATGGGCTCAGCCCCTGTTTCTCACTCGGGAATGACAGGTGGGGCCGCTAGGCCAGAGGCGTGACCGCCAAGAGCCTGGGCCAGTTGCTTGCGATTGAGTACGCCCTCCCATCGCGCCACGACAATCGCCGCCACGGCATTGCCGATGAAGTTTGTCAGGCTGCGGCATTCGCTCATGAAGCGATCGACACCCAGAATGAGCGCGATACCGGCAACCGGTATGGTCGGCAAAATCGAGAGCGTGGCAGCCAGAGTGATGAAACCTGCCCCCGTCACACCGGCTGCGCCCTTTGATGAAAGCATCGCCATGCCAAGCAGCAGGATCTGTTGCCCGAAGCTGAGATGAATGTCGTAAGCCTGCGCGATGAAAAGCGCCGCAAGGGTCATGTAGATATTCGTACCATCGAGATTGAACGAATAGCCCATCGGAACGACCAGTCCGACAATGCTCTTGGGGCAGCCAGCCTGTTCCATCTTGGCCATGAGGCTCGGCAGCGCGCTCTCGGAGGATGACGTGCCCAGAACCAGCAGCAGCTCGGCGCGGAGATAGGCGATCAGACGTAGGATGGAGAACCCGGCCAGACGACCGACAAGGCCCAGAATGACCACAACAAAGATGATGGCAGTCAGGTAGAAGGTGACGACCAGTGTGGCGAGATCGGCAAGGCTGCTTGCGCCATATTTGCCAACAGTAAACGCCATGGCACCGAAAGCGCCGATCGGGGCCGCCTTCATCAGAATGGCGACGATACGAAACGCAACCGCCGAAATTTCTTCAAGCACGTCATAAACACGCGCGCCACGCTCGCCCATCAGGGCGAGACCGACCCCCGTCAGAATGGCGACGAACAAGGCCTGCAGGATATTGCCTGTCGTCAGCGCCGAGACAAACGTATCGGGGATGATGTTCAGCACGAACTCGGTGATGCTGCTCTCATGTGCCTTGCCGATATAGCCTGCGACACTGGCGCTGTAGTCGCCAGCAGCGCCAATCTTGGCATGAATGCCCGCCCCAGGCCGGATGACATTGGCAGTGATCAGCCCAACGATGAGAGCAAGCGTGGAAAAGAACAGGAAATAGCCAAAGGTCTTCCCTGCCACACGCGCAACAGCGCGCAGATCGCGCATGCCAGCAATCCCGGTCACGATCGTCAGGAAGATCACCGGCGGGATGATCATCTTCACCAGGCGGATGAAGCCATCACCGAACGGGTGAAGCGCCTGCCCAGTTTCGGGGGCAAAATGGCCGATCAGGGAGCCGACGACGATTGCGAACAGAACCTGAAAATAGGTATGCTTATAGAACGGCTTGCGTTTGGCCTCTGCCTGAACGGGCTCATGCCCTTCTGTGGTCGGAACGATTTTCATGTCTGGCCTCTATGTCCGATCACGCCTGAAATGCCGCGCTCAGGTTACATTATTGTAATTATTTTTGGTATAAGCAAAGACTGTCAGGACGCAAAAGCACATTTTCTTGACGACAGGCAAGCGCTCCTGATGGAAAGTAACGATAGTTCTTTCCAAAGAGCGACCAACGAAAAAGGCCCGACCAGAGGCCGGGCCTTTCAACGGGGAACCGCTTATATTTCTTTGCATGACTACTGCCATACTTAAGAGAGCGAAGCGAAAACGCCCTACCGCTCTCTCGCGGTTAAGTGCCTTCTTGCCGCGTTACGTCTCAGAGTTCGGGATGATCCGAGGCAAAGGCAGCAGCAGCGCCGAAGAGACCCGGCTGCGGATGGGTGATGATCTTGACGGGCATATCCCCCATCATGCTTTCGAACCGGCCCTTTGCGACAAAGCGCTCGGCAAAGCCCGAATGCGGCAGCTTGTCAGCGACACGCAGGCCGAGACCACCGGCAATCACGACGCCCTGTGCACGATGGGCAAGAGCGAGATCGCCAGCAACAGCGCCAAGCGACAGGAAGAAGCGCTCGAGGGCGGCAGCTGCCATCGAATCACGGCCTTCCATGGCCATTTCCCACAACGCCTTGTTGTCGCGCATGGTGATGGGCAGGCCCTGCATCTCGGCGATGATTTCGTAGAGATTGGTCAGGCCGGGGCCAGAGACGATGCGCTCAGCCGAAACACGGCGGAAACGACGGCGCAAAGCGCGCAGGATCTTGTCTTCAAACTCGTCGAGCGGGGCAAAGTCGATATGTCCGCCCTCGGTCTCGATAACGAAATACTGCCCCTTGCGACGCAGAAGACACGCAGCGCCAAGGCCCGTACCCGGCCCGACAATGGTGGTCGTCCCTTCGGTCGGCAGAGGGCGATCAGGACCACAGAGATGCTCGAGATACTGATCATCGATCTGGGCCACGGCATGACCGACCGCACCGAAGTCATTGACGAGGGTGAAATCTTCGAGATGCAGACGCTCTGCCAGCATTGCAGGCTGGATGATCCAGGGATTATTGGTCATCTTCAGCGTCTCGCCCTGAATCGGACAGGCGATGGCGATACCGGCATAACGCGGCAATTCGCGATTAATCGTTCGACCAAAGGCCTCCCAGGCGAGGGCAAGGCTCGCATGATCTGCCGTGCGGAGAGTAGTCGCCTCGCCAAGCTCGACAACACGCCCCTGATCGACCTTGGCGATCGCAAAACGCGCGTTCGTGCCTCCAATATCGACGGTGACAATATCCTGCATCACTAGCTCCATTGCGCGAGGAGATGCCTGAATACGACCCAGCCCCGGCTGACGATCAGGCGTTTCTTGCGGCAAGCAGTCGCAGGCAATCCAGCCTGCGTCAACTCCCGGCACCATGATTTCCGGTCAGAGCGCTTTCTGTTTGACGCGCGCCAGACGCAGGAGGCGATGAGCAATCGGCCGGGGCACCAGAATCGAGACCAGCTTGAGAAGGCTGAAGAGCCGGGGGAAGATCAACACGGCCTTTTTCCGTGCTGCTGCGTCTGCAATGAGGGCCGCTGCCTTTTCGGCCGTTACCAAAAAGGGCCTCGCACCATCCAGCCTGCGGCTCATCGCGGTATCAATGTAGCCGGGTTCGATCAGTGTCACGCCCACCTTGTGAGGCGCCATGGCAGCATGGAGGCAGGTAGCAAAGCGCCCAAGACCGGCTTTGGAGCTGCTATAAGCCGAGGCAAAAGGCAGATCGTGATGCGCTGCGACAGACCCTATCATCACGATACGGCCCTTCTTCCTGGGTGCCATGACCGAGGCGGCCTCGGTCGCCAGTGTGACCGGGGAAGCATAATTGATGAGCGCGGCCTCTTTCACCGCCTCAAGCGTTTCGGTCAACGCGCCCTCAGGCCGGATATCGGAAACACCGGCGTTCAGAACGAGCAGGTCGACAGGCTTGCGGGCATCATCCTGTCTGAACTGGGTAATTCCGGCATCGAGGTCATCCAGAGCAAGAACGTGACAAGTGACCGTACTACCCCGCTGACTGCAGGCTGATGCAACGGCCTCGAGACGCTGCCTGTTGCGCCCCCAGAGCGTGAGGTGGGTTCCCGTCCGGGCGTAATGAAGGGCCAGCGCCCGGCCCAGACCGCCCGACGCCCCGGTGATAAGGGCATGATCGGGTGCAAACTGTCCCTTTGCAAATCGTTCTGGACGTGACATTCAGCGCGCTTTCGTCAATTAAGGTGTGTTCCGGTCAAGCCTTGAGGTCCAACCGGCCTATCGCAATAGAGAGTTTACCTTGCCGGACGCAGCAGATTCCCGCCAGATCGTCTCCGACCACCCTGTCGCTGACCGAGTGGTCACTCCCCGCTCCGTCGCCAGGCCGCGAGAGGCTGAGCAGGACAGCATGAATCCCGCCGGGCTTCCCGCTGCTGACCCTGCGCATTCTGCTTCCGACATAACCGTAAGGCCGGTTATCTCTCGCAAGGAACTCAAGCTTTTCATCCGGCTCCCTCGCCTCCTCTATAAGGAGTGCGCGGGTTACATGCCACCGCTCGACATGGAACAGAATGATCTGCTCGATCCCAAGCGCAATGGCATCTTCCGCCATGCCTCGGTTCGTTATTTCATGGCATGGCGCAATGGCGTGGCTGTTGGCCGCATCTCTGCCGTTGTGGATGGCAAGGCGCTTGAAGCCTGGGATGAGAAAATCGGCTGGTTCGGCGCATTCGATGCCCTACCCGAAAAATCCATCGTCAACGCGCTGCTGGATGCGGCAGAGCTCTGGCTGAGTGATCAGGGCATGGCCCGTATGCGTGGCCCCGTGACCCTTGGCTATCATGGTGAATCCGGCCTGATGATCGAAGGTCAGACCGAAGCGCCGATGATTGGCACCCCCTGGCACCCGCCTGAATTGCAAAGCCTCATCGAGGCCCATGGTTTCGAGACAGGGCGTGATCTGCTCACCTTTAAGCTCGACCTCACAGACGATCTCGACGACAAGCATATCGTCCCGGGCGCGCTCAAACCCGGCCAGGGCAAGCTGGGCGATGTGACGGTGTCGCATCTCTCGAAAAAGCAGATCACGGCTCAGGGCGAGGTTCTGCGTTCACTCTATAACGATGCCTGGGCAGGCACCTATAATTTCGTGCCCCTTCAGTCTTACGAAATGACGGGGCTGATTGAACAGCTCAAGCTCGTTCTGCGTCCCGAGCACTATGTGCAGATCGACCATGCTGGCGAGCCCGCTGCCATGGCGCTGATGGTGCCCAATATCTTCGACATTGTGCGCGATATTGATGGCGCGCCAAGCCCCCTCAACTGGGCAAAGCTCGGCGTCCGTCTGCTCTCGCATCGCTTCGAATCAGCACGCGTCATCTTGCTTGGCGTGTCCCATAAGGTGCGCGGTACCTTGCTCGGGGCACTCATGCCGTCTCTCGCAATCGACGAACTGATCCGTCGTCGGGCAACGCTTCCCTACAAGTCGGTTGAACTGGGATGGATCCTCGACACCAACACGCCGATGCTGAATCTGGTCAAGCGTCTGGTGCCAGAACCAAACAAGATCCATCGTATCTACGAAAAAGAGATTGATCAGACGACGCCCTGAGAAGAAGGTCGTCTCTCGAAAAGAAAAAAGGCCGCCCCTTTCGGAGCGGCCTTTTTTAATGTTCAGAAATGCTGCCATCCCTGGCGTGACAGCTTGACCTCGCGATATGCGCCGTCGAGCAGACGCACGCCTCGACCGGGCGTGACGCGGCCAATACGCGTCACCGGGATACCCCTCGCCCTCCCCGCTTCCTCAATCAGCCCGGCTTGTGGCGAGGACGCTGTAAACAGGAGCTCATAATCATCGCCTCCGGTCAGACAGGTCTCGAACCAGGCAGGACCCGCCGCGCGGGCCTGCGCCGAGAGGGGAACGGTCTCGGCATTGATCTCAATAGCAACGCCGCTCTCATGCGCCAGATGTCCGGCATCCTGAATCAGCCCGTCAGACACATCCATGCCTGAACTGGCAAAATCCCCCAGCGGGAAGCCGACACGCGGCTGTGGCAGACGATATCGCCCCGTCAGGAACTCATCCGGGTCGGGTAGCTCGCCAAGAAGAGCCTGCAACCCGAGCGCTGCATCACCGATCGTCCCCGTCACCCAGAGATCGTCTCCTGCCACCGCGCCAGCCCGGCTGACAGATCTGCCACGCGCCACCTCGCCGAGAATGGTCAGACCGAGCACGAGCGGCCCGCGTGTACTGGTCGTATCGCCGCCCAGCAGATGCACGCCGTACCGGGCCTGATCGAGCGCAAGCCCGGTGCTGAAACTTGCAAACCACAAATCGTCAAAGGATGCAGGACGGCTGATATTGAGCAGATAGGCCTTCGGGACGGCCCCCATCGCCGCGCAGTCTGACAGGCTGACACGCAGCAATTTGCGGCTGATCGTCTCGGCCGGATCGTCCGGCAGAAAATGCACGGCCTCGACCAGCGTATCGGTCGAGAGAATGAGCTGCCTGTCTGACGGCACATCATAAAGGGCTGCATCGTTACTCAGCCCGAGCGCGCCCTCACCCGCAAGCGGCTTGAAGAAACGCTCGATGAAGTCGAACTCGCCGCCGCTCATTTCAGCCAGCGTCAGGCTCGTTCCGGGCGGCGGTCTCTTTTGGGGCGTTGCCGTTCTTGCTGATAGCGTCGAGAACGCCATTCACCAGACGGGCCTCGTCACCTGCAAAGAAACCATGGGCGACATCAAGATACTCATTGATCACGACGCGCGCCGGTGTGTCCTCACCCATCTCCCACAGAGCTGCGCGCAGCAGAGCCCGCAGCACGGGGTCAAGACGGGCAAGCGGCCAATTTGCCGGAAGCGCACCAACAAGAGCCTCGTCGATACGATCCTGAGCGAGGGTCGCGCCCTTGACGATCAGGCCGAACAGGCGAAAATCGGCATCGGGCACATAGCCCTCTTCAAAACCGTCTTCCTGGCTCGACCCCAGACGATGGCGCTGGAACTGATTGATGACCGTCTCGGCATTCTCGCCACCCTGCTCGCACTGGAACAGCGCCTGAACGGCCGCAACGCGGGCAACGGTGCGCGAACGCTTGGGCGGGTTCTTGGTCTGGGCTTGGTCGGTCATTGTCCTGTTTCCTTGTCTTTCTCACGCTCACCGGGAGCAGGCAGCAGCCCTCCCTCCTCGCCGGGACGCATATCCGTCAGGAGCTTCGAGAAAGCCTCTACTTCGCGAAAATCACGATACACACTTGCAAAGCGCACATAAGCGACACCGTCGATACTGTGCAATGCATCCATTGCCAATTCGCCGATGCGTGACGAAGAAATTTCGGCCTCGCCCGATGCTTCGAGCTGGCGAACCAGCCCGTTCACGATGCGCTCCTGCCGCTCTTCCTCGACCGGGCGCTTGCGCAGCGCGATGCGGATCGAGCGTGCCAGCTTGTCCCGATCGAAGGGAACGCGGCGCCCATCCATCTTTGTCACCACGAGTTCACGCAGCTGTACCCGTTCGATTGTCGTGAATCGCTGTGCGCAGCCGGCACAAACACGACGACGACGGATTGCCGCGCCATCATCAGTCGAACGACTATCCTTGACCTGCGTATCTTCATGGCCGCAGAACGGACAATTCATGAGAGTTTCCCCCTGATGGGCAGATGATGGCACGAACCCGGCCTGACGGACCGGGGGCAGAAAGGAGCGTATCGGTGAAAAGAGTGCAAGCTATTCTGGCAACGCTCGTGACAGTTTGCATGACGGGTGCGGCGTTTGCCCCGTCTGGAGCATGCGCACAGACGGACGATAATAGTCTTCCGGGGCAGAAAAACGCCAATCGCGACATCACGATAGATGGCTGGATACGGCGTGCCCCGCATTACCCCGGTCTGGCCGCCGCCTATTTCACAATCGTCAACAAGGGCCACGAGGCTCATCTGATCTCTGGCGTTACGTCGCCCGATTGCACCGATATCGAAGCGTTCCACAGCGAGCAGGAAGTCACGAGCCATACGGCAAGCCTGTTCTCGCATTTCACGATACCGGGTGACATGACCATGGTGTTTCCCGAAGGTGGCTATCACCTGATCTGTCGAAATTTTCCGGACACGGTCAAAATCGGTGACACTGTCCCCCTGACCTTCAAATATCTCGGCGGCTCCACCACCACGGCCAATTTCAAGCTTCACGATTAGCCTTGCGATGCCGTCTCGGCAGAAACGCTATTGTAATGGGGAATACGAGAATGCGTGCCCGCTCTCACCACCAGCCGCATTCTCTCCCCTATGAAATACCTATAAAAACGGAAAGTCCTGCCTCTGTTTTCACTATGGCCTGACGGGCGAAAACACCCCTTCTGAATAGGGGTAAAGAATTTGATAGGTCAGCTCATCCAGAACCGCTGCAGGGCAACAGCAACAATGGCGGTCATCCTTGCCGCCACGACTGCGATGCAGGAATCGGCCCATGCCGAGATCGCCCTGTTCAAGACGGCGTCCAACCCCTGGCTGCAGGGCATCAATCTCTCCGGCCTCATCGAAGGCGGCATCATGGCCAATCCGGCCCGCCCCGATAACGGCATCAATTTCGGCAATTTTCTTGGCGATCACGCCAATCAGGCGCAGCTGAACCAGATCAGCCTCACCCTCTCCAAGGCCATCGATCCGACCAAATCCGAATTTCAGGTCGGGTTCATGCTCGAGGCGCTTTACGGCTCTGACGCCCGTTATTACCACCTGCTCGGCCTGTCGAACAAAATGACGAGCGACCGGTACCAGCTTCTCCCGGCTCAGGCCCATGTCGATGTTCACGCACCGATCCTCTCAAAGGGCGGCATCGACATGCAGGCTGGCATTCTGCCAGCCCCCATGGGCGTCGAGGTGCTCGACCCGACGCTGCGTCCCTTCTACTCACTGGCCTATACGTCGCAGTATTCCGTGCCCTTCGAACATCTCGGCGCCATGTTCCACTGGCATGTCACCCCGATGCTCGATTTCAATTTCGGCGTCGATACCGGCAACCAGACCACATGGGGCCGCAATGACAACAACAATGCCGCAGCCGGGTATTTCGGATTCAACCTGAACGGCCTCGCCCATGGCAAGCTGAACATCGCCGAACTCTCCCGCGTCGGACCTGAAAACGCGGTTGCTGCCATTGGCCCGCGTGCCAATACGGCACAGCGCTGGTGGAATGACATTGCCGCCTTCTACACGGTCAATGACAAGCTGAGCCTGACGGGCGAATTCAACTTCCTGCATGATGATGGCCTGCGCGCCGAAACCTGGAGCGTCGTCACTTTTGCCGCCTACAAGATCACCCCGAGCCTGACCTTCAATTATCGCGGCGAGCTCTATCGCGATAACAGCGGCATGTTCGTCGTCAACTTCCTGACGAACCAAGCTTACATGAATGCCTTCCTTGGCGGCTATGCTCCGGTGCAGACGGCGCCAGCCACCACCTATGGTGCGCTGACGCTGGGCGTTACCTACCGGCCTGATCTGGGTCATGGCGTGCGCGTTTTCGCCCTGCGCCCCGAAATCCGCTTCGACCGCTCGCTCAACGGCACCTCGCCGTTCAACGATGGCCGCAATACAGGCATGTTCACCTTCGGTGGCGATGCCATGATCGGCTTCTGACAACAGGGGTCAGGGAGTGGCTTTGCATTTCCTGACCACCGCGCCGAAGATGTTCGGCCCACTCCAGCAAGATCCTGCACCCTAAATATCGAGTTGAGTCAGCTGCAGATCAAAATACCGACTAGCGCGACAATAAAGCACCGCAGGAGACATTTTCTGATTGAGGCGGTGCAGTTTCAGATGATGGATGGTCTGGAGCTTAAGAAGCTAGGTATCAGACAGAACGTCGATAACGGCGTCGCCGTAGCGCTTCAGCTTCGATGAGCCGACGCCCTTTATGAGGGCCAGCTCTTCAACCGTCTCGGGGTTTTCACGAGCAATCTCCGTGAGGACAGCGTCATGAAAAATGACATAAGGCGGGATTTCCTGCTCGCGCGCCTCATCACGCCGCCACTGACGCAATGCATCGAAGCGATGACGCTCCTGCTCATCCAGAGAGTCGACCAGCGTCGAGGTTGACACCCCTCTTTGAGCGCTCACCACAGGCTTTAGCGGATCGACGCGCAGACGCAGGCTCTCTTCGCCCCGTAAAAGCGGGCGGGCCGCTTCCACATCCAGGCCAAGCGCGCCGTGTTCGCCGCTCATCCTGATTGCGCCACGCGCAATCAGCTGGCGAATGACCCCGCGCCACCACTGCTCTGAATGCTCCTTGCCCACACCAAAAACCGTCAGATGCTGGTGGGCATGGCGCTCGATGGCTTCGGTCAGCTTGCCCCGCAGGACGGTTGTCAGATGTACGGCGCCAAAACGCTGGCCCGTACGATAGATCGTCGAGAGCACCTTTTGCGCGGCCTCGGTCCCGTCAAATGTCTGGGCCGGGTTTCGGCAGTTGTCACAATGACCGCAGGGCGCGGACAGAGCCTCGCCGAAACAGGCCAGAAGTGCCTGCGTTCGGCACTCGACAGTTTCTGTCAGCGCGATCATGCTCTCAAGACGCGCGTGCATGACCCGCTTCTCGGTATCGGGGGCTGTCGACTGCTCCAGCCAGTGACGCGCGCGCGCCATATCCTCGCCACCATAGAGCAGGAGCGTATCAGCAGGCTCGCCATCACGTCCGGCACGACCGATCTGCTGGTAATAGGCCTCCGGCGAGGCAGGCATGTCGAGATGAACCACGCAGCGCACATCGGGGCGGTCAATCCCCATGCCGAAGGCAACCGTCGCCACGATCACCATTGGTTCACCGCTGCGAAACCGCATAAGCGTCGCGTGCTTCTCCTGGGATGACAGGCCTGCGTGATAAGGCAAGGCATTGAAATCGCGCTCTCTGAGGCTTTTGGCCATGCGCTCGGTCCGGTTACGACTGCCGCAATAGACGATTGCCGCGTCTTCACGATGCGGCGCGAGCGCATCCTGAACCTGCTTCGTCTCAGACCCTTTTGGCAAGGCTGCCAGAAACAGATTGGGTCGATGGAAGCTCGACGTCAGCCGCTTCGCCTCGGGCATACCCAGCGCCAGCAGAATGTCGTCCTGCGTGCGTGAATCGGCGGTTGCCGTCAGGGCGATACGTGGCACACCGGGGAACACGCTCGGCAGATCGGCAAGAGCGCGATATTCGGGCCGAAATTCATGACCCCAGGCCGAGACGCAATGCGCCTCGTCGATCGCAAGTACCGAAACGGGGTTGCGTGCCAGCCAGCGCGCCGTACCGGGTGAGACAAGCCGCTCGGGAGAGATATAGAGGAGATCGATACGCCCTTCCCGCAGATCGGCGCGTGTCTGGTCGAGCCGGTCGGGAGGCAGTTCGGAATGAAGCGCCGCGGCATTGACACCAAGCTGGCGCAAGGCAGCCACCTGATCGTCCATCAACGCGATCAGCGGCGAGATGACGATGCCCATACCGTGGCGGCACAGGGCTGGCACCTGATAGCAGAGGCTTTTACCCCCGCCGGTGGGCATGATGACGAGAACGTCCTCGCCCGCCATGACTGCACTGATCACATCCTCTTGCTGTCCGCGAAAGGAGTCGAAGCCAAAGACGCGCTTGAGTACCGCATCCGGGGTTTCGTCAATGCCTGAAGCAGAGGGATCAGTGCCGGTCAAAGAGCAGAATGTATCGTGTTGTGGGAAGATCAGGGCGTCGAGGGATCGACTTCAATTGTTACCAGACGTGAGGCAACGCTTGCATCTTCGTTGTTCTTCGGCGGATGAGCAATCTGCGTGATCTGGGCACTGCCGATGCCGGCCTTCGTCAGGGCTGCGGCCACAATCTTGGCACGTTCCACAGACAGCATCTCATCGGCAGAGAGATTGCCGCGGGCGCCCGCATGACCGATCACTTCGACCGTCTTGGCATGATTGTCGCGCGCATCTGCGGCGGCCTTGTCAATAATAGCCTGTGCCGTTGGCGAAACCGTTGTCGAAGCGGGTTCGAAAAATACCGGATAGCGATCGCGATCGGCCCCGTTTGTACAGGCCGCGAGACCTGCGAGGGCGCAGACCGACAACATCACAGGCAGACGACGCATCATTATTTCCTTTTCGAATCGCCGTGACATCCACGGAGCCGTATTTCTGTCACTGCCGTGTGACACTCTTTCCGTCAAGCAGACCCACCCTGCGCCCCTCAGAGCGGAAGGGGATGCGCCTTTCCACCCTCAAGCCGCCAGGCGTGATCAAGTTTCTCTACCCCGGTCAGTCGATGGGCGATGAGAATGACCGTACGCCCCGTCATCGTGCGACCGAGCGTTTCCAGAAAGGCCCGTTCGGTTGCTGAATCGAGCCCGGTTGCGGGCTCATCAAGCACCATGACCTGCGCATCCTGCAGCAGGGTGCGCGCCAGGGCGATACGTCGGCCCTGCCCGCCAGAAAGCCTCGTACCACTCTCGCCAACCCAACTGTCCAGCCCGTCAGGCAGAGCCTGCACGGCTTCGGCAATTTCCGCCCGTTCGAGCGCATCCCACAGGCGCGCATCATCAACATTCTCACGGCCAAGCAGCAGGTTGTTGCGAATGGAATCCGCAAAAAGATGCGTCGCCTGCGACAGCCAGCCAATACGAGAACGCAGGCTCTCTGTATCAAGCGTGTCGAGCGTATGCCCTCCAAACAGGATCTGGCCGCTCTCTGGCGCCGCCACCTTGAGCAGCAAGGCAGCCAGGCTCGATTTTCCGGCTCCGGAAGGCCCGATCAACGCCACATGCTCGCCCGCATGTATCGTCATCGAGAGCCCATCCAGCACCGCCGCACGGCTGCCTCCCCAGCGGAAATGGACATCGCGCAGAACGATGTCGCCTCCCTCAGGCGCCAGACAACCAGCGGCAGCGGGTTTTTCCTGATCCGCAATCGCGACCACGCGCTGCGCCGCCTGGCTTACCTGCCCGGCGAGGACGCTGGTGCGCGCCAGAGTGGCGACAGACTCAAAGACGGTCCCCGTGAGGAAGACCAGCGCCACACCGGACAGAAAGCTCACTCCCAACCCGGCGATACCGGCAAGGGCCAATAAAATGACCGCCAGAGCCATCTGCCCACTGAGATAGGAAAATGCCCCTGCCCCTGCCATCGCCCGTTGCTGCGCGCGCTGGGCGTCATGCAAACGGGCTTCCTCACGGATGATACGCTCCGCCAGGCGGTCTTCACCGGAAAAGGCGCGCGCCTCACGCAGACCGGTTGCCAGATCGAGCGCTGCCACACGCAGCGATGATTCCGCATGGCGCATTTTGCCGCTTCGCTTCGCCGCTCGTTGCGCTGCGAGAAGCGGAACAAGCACGGCTGCAATCAGGAAAAGTCCGGCCAGCAGGACACCGAGATGCCAGTCCTGCCTGCCTGCAACAAGAGCGAGAACAGGAAGCGAAACCAGGATGCCCAGCACAGGCACGGCGATGCGCAGATAGAGATTATCGAGGAGTTCGATATCGCCCACCAGACGGTTCATCAGATCGCCAGCCCGACGAAAGCCAAGCCCAGCTGCCGCGCCTCTGGCAAGATGAGTGAAGAACCAGACACGCAAGGCGGCAAGAGCACGGAACATCGCATCATGCGCGAAGAGCCTCTCGGCGTACCGCAACACGATACGCGCCCCGCCGAAAAGGCGCAGCACCCCAAGGGCAAGGGCCGTCCCGACAGCCAGAGCCGAAACACCGAGACCCGCATTCCACATCAGCGCGAGGCTGCTCAACAATGCGAGAGCCGATAGCAGCAGACCGAAGCCCAGCCTGCCGTAGAATGGGCGCCAGATGCTCAATATGCGTCGCAGCGCGCCGCGCCTGTGGTGTAACTCGGCCTGACGGCGAGCCGTCATGCAGGGCGTTGCCTTCATGCTGTCACTCATGCGCATGGCTCCACTGATGCGGAAAGGTCAAGCTTCAGCGATTTCGTGCCGAGCGCCTTCATCGCCTGCGAATGGGCACTGAGGATCACGGTCCGCCCCTCGGAAAGACGACGCAGTGCCTCGATAATCCCGGCCTCGGTTTCCGGATCGAGATGGGCGGTGGGCTCATCGAGCAGCAGCAGCGGCGCATCCTTGAGATAGGCCCGTCCGATCGCCACACGTTGGGCCTGGCCGCCCGACAATCCGAAGCCCCCTTCACCGATGACTGTATCGAGCCCCTGGGGCAGGTCTTTCAGAAAATGGTCTATCGCTGCGGCCTCGATCGCGCGCTGCAAACGCATCTCGTCGGCATCGGGGCGGGCAAATAAAAGGTTCTCGCGCAGCGTGCCCGCGAACAGAACCGGTTTCTGACCGATCCAGGCAAGATGACGCGCAATGTCGCGACCTCGAAGCGTTGCGATATCGCGATCATTGAACCGGATGGTCCCAGCACTCGGCTTGATGAAACCAAGCAGCAACTCGATAAGGGTTGACTTGCCTGCGCCAGAGGGGCCGTCGAGCACGAGTATTTCATCAGGCGAGACCGAGAAATCGAGATCCTTGAAGACGTAAGGCGCTGTCTCATTCCAGCGATAGGAGAGTGCCTTTGCCTCGACGGTCACGACCAGAACCGGAGGCGCGAGGGCGGATTGGTCGTCCGTCCCCGGCAGGGACTCACCATTGTCGATTGCTTCCATGGCCTCAGCGGCACCCGCAGCATGGGCGCGATCCTGATAGGCCAGAGCAAGCCCCCGGAAGGGAGCAAAAAACTCCGGCACGAGGAAAAGCGCAAAGAGCGTTTCTGTAAAATGCGGCGCGGGATAGATGCTCGGCGCTGCGAAAGCATCGATATGAATGAAATGCCCCTGTGTCAGCACGATCATGATGATGGCAATCACCATGGCGATGTCGATCGCGGCTGAAGAAAGAAACGCGATACGGAGAATCTTCATCGTGCGTTTGCGCAGATCTTCAGCCGCACCCGACAACGCCTTGGCCTCGCGATCTGTCGCGTTTGACAAGACGATGGTCGCGATACCTCTGATCCTGTCAAGGAACCGCGCCTGCAAACGCACCATGGCCAGAAACTGGTTACGTGAGGCGAGAGCCGCCCCGATACCGAAAACCGCCTGGGAGACCGGAACAAGCGCGCCACAAACGGCCAGGATGAGCGCCGCGCGCGGATCGACCACAAAGACAGCCACCAGCACGAAAGCAGGAAACACCATCCAGGTCATGGAAGCGGGCAGCCAGCGGGCAAAATACCCGTCAAGCACCTCGATACGATCAACCAGCAGGGCGGCGATTTCAGCGGAGTGCTGGCGACGCAGCAGAGCAGGCCCAATGCCGATCACGGAATCCAGCACCGAGCGGCGAAGACGTTCCCGGGCGGCGATACCGGCGCGAGCGGCCAGATTTTCCTGGAAATACAGGCACAGGGCGCGACAGGCCGAGAGCACGGTAAAAGAAGCGATCAGGCCTAGCACCTGAGCTCCACGGGTCTGGAGCAGCGACCCGATGACGGAAGCCAGACACCAGGCCTGACCGATACCGATCAGCGTGTTGAGACACCCGACAGCGACTACGGGCAATGCCGCCCTTCTGGCTGGGCCGGATTGCTGCCGGACCCAGGCCCGTACCAGTTTCTTATCTACACCGCTCATGATGGGGGGATATAGGCAATCCGGGCACGAAACGGTAGAGTTCCACCAAAGAGATTGCAGAACATTAAGACAGCCTGCGGTGCTCACCGCCCGGAAAGTCGATGCCTGTGAGTGAGCTTTCCCCGACAGCCCTCAGATTGGCCTACGGAACTTTCCTGCCCCGCCCAGCGCAGTTCGTTGGACGAATGACATAGGGAGTCTTTGTTACGGCATCTGATGGCGCGCCCGGCCATGCAGGCCGTGCAGAAACGAAAAAACCCCGCCGCAATGCGACGGGGTTTCCTGCGTCCCTGAACCGTCTGAAAAGGCAGTTCAGGAAAACTGCGCCTCTTACTGGCCCGAGCTGGCCGGCATGCTGGAGGACGGCATCTTCATCGAGGGGTCCATCGGCATCGGAGCAGGTGCCGGAGCCGTTGCGCTGGCGGCAGGCGCTGCTGCCGGAGCCGTCACCGGAACCGGGGTCTGTGCCTGCTGCAGGCTGCGCGCGTTGAGGTCTTCGGTTGCTTCCGAACCCTTGGCGGCCTTGGCAGCCTTACCACCCTTCTTGTGCATTTCGCTCTTGCTGGCATGAGCCTTGTGCGGCGCGTGCTTGGCGAAAGCGGGGGTTGCAACAACGAAGGTGGCTGCCATCAGGGTAGCGCCCAGCTTGGAAAACTTCATGTCTCTTCCTTCCGATAGTCTGAAATCTGGAAGTTCCGAAAAGGCAGAGTGCCGCTAGGGAACTTTTCGATGACCACAGAACGTAACGGAAGTGGTGCGGTTGCGCTGTCTTGAAAAAACGAGAGCGTGATCAGTCTCTAATAACCGCACCGGGCTGGGAAGAGACGCCGTAAATATCGCGGGCGCGTTTTATAAAGGCCGATACCATCAGACGCACGCCTTCATTGAAGACGACACCGATCGCGTTCTGCAGCAGGCGCGACCTGAACTCGAAATCGACAAAGAAATCGACCAGACACCCACGGGCATCGGGGGTGAAGGTCCATACATTGTTCAGGTAACGGAACGGCCCTTTCTCGTAGCGCACGCGAATGCGGTTCGGGCGCTCGAGCGAAACGCGGCTGGTAAAGGTCTCGCGAAAGGGGCCAAACCCGACGGTAAGATCGGCAACCAGTTCCTGCTCGGTCCTGGATTTGACCGTGGCCTTGACGCACCACGGAAGGAATTGCGGATAGGCACCCACATCGGCCACGAGATCGAAAAGCTGTTCAGGACTGTAAGCGATCAGCCGTTGCTCGGCATGGGTGGGCATTTACTGTTTCTCCGACTGGAGCGGATCGAGCCCCAGCCTGTTTTGCCTCGCCTCTCTGAGCGCGGCGAAGTCGGAATCGGCATGATAGGAGGATCGCGTCAGCGGGCTGGCGCTCACCTGCAGGAAGCCCTTGGCACGCGCCATACGGGCATATTCGGCAAACTCATCCGGCGTCACGAATTTGGCGACGCCCGCATGTTTGGGCGTGGGCTGGAGATACTGGCCCATGGTGATAAAATCGACATCGGCAACGCGGAAATCATCCATGACCTGAGCCACTTCCATCTTCTCTTCTCCAAGCCCAAGCATGACGCCGGATTTGGTGAAGATCGAGGGATCGAGTGCCTTCACATCATCCAGCAGGCGCAGAGACTGGAAATAGCGCGCGCCTGGACGGATAGACGGATAAAGCCGGGGTACGGTTTCGATGTTGTGATTGAAAACATCGGGCCTGGCTTTGACCACCACCTCGAGCGCACCCGGCTTGCGCAGGAAATCCGGCGTCAGGATCTCGATTGTGGTGGTCGGCGAGGCTTCGCGAACACGGGCGATGGTCTGGGCGAAGTGCAGCGCCCCGCCATCGGCCAGATCATCGCGATCGACCGAGGTGATCACCACATGACGCAAGCCCAGTTTGGCAACAGCCTCTGCCACGCGCTGCGGCTCGTCACCATCCAGTGCCTTGGGCATGCCGGTAGTGACATTGCAGAACGAGCAGGCTCGGGTGCAGATCTCACCCATGATCATCATGGTCGCATGACGCTGCGACCAGCACTCACCGATATTCGGGCAAGCCGCTTCCTCACAGACCGTAACCAGCCTGTTGTCGCGCATGAGCTTGCGCGTCTCCTGATAGACTGGGCTGTTCGGCGCCTTGACCCTGATCCAGTCCGGCTTGCGCTGGATCGGATTGTCGGGCCGGTTGGCCTTCTCGGGATGACGGAGCGAGCCCGGCTTGCGGTGATCGATGGTGATACGCTGCATGGTCATGACTAGAAGTGGAGTGCTCCACCCCAGGCTGCAAGAACCGATTCATGCATCGTTTCCGAGATGGTCGGATGCGGGAACACCGTTTCCTTGAGTTCCGCCTCGGTCAGCTCGGAGGTGCGCGCAATCACGTAGCCCTGGATCATTTCCGTTACTTCGGCACCGATCATATGCGCGCCGAGCAACTCGCCGGTTTCTGCGTCGAAAATGGTCTTGGTCAGGCCATCGGGCTCACCCATGGCCAGTGCCTTGCCATTGGCCATGAACGGGAACCGACCGATCTTGAGCTTGCGGCCCGTTGCCTTTGCCTTCTCTTCCGTCAGACCGACAGACGCCACTTGCGGACGGCTATAGGTGCAACCCGGAATATTGAGCGGATGCAACGGCTCGGGGTCGTGTCCTGCGATCTTCTCGACGCAGATCACACCTTCATGGCTTGCCTTGTGGGCAAGCCATGGCGCGCCAGCCACGTCACCGATAGCCCACAGACCCGGCTCGCCGGTACGGCAGAACTCATCGACGATGATATGTGTCTTGTCGATCTTCACCTTGGTCTTTTCCAGACCGAGATCCTCGACATTGCCAACGATACCAACCGCCAGAATCACTTTATCGACAACGAGATCATGCGATCCGGATGCCGTGGTGATCTGGGTGGAGACGGTGCCGTCCTTCTTGTTCAGCGGGCCGACCTTGGCGCCCGTCAGCACCTTGATCCCCTGCTTTTCGAACGCCTTCTGCGCCATGGCGCTGATTTCGGCATCCTCGGCAATCATGATCCGGTCGGCAACTTCGGCAATGGTCACTTCCGCGCCCATATTCCGATAGAAGGAGGCGAATTCAACCCCGATCGCTCCGGAGCCGATGACCAGCAGACGCTTGGGCAATTCCTTGGGGACCATCGCCTCGCGATAGGTCCAGACCAGCTCGCCATCGGGCTCGAGCCCAGGGAAGTGGCGAGCACGGGCGCCAGTCGCCAGAATGACATCGGGAGCAGCAATGCGCGTGACTTCCGCGCCGTCCTTGCTGACCGCTACCACATGCGCATTGCCGTCACGACCTGCCAGTTTCGCACGGCCGTCGAACACCTTGACCTTGGCCTTCTTGAGAAGGCCGGAGACGCCACGTGACAGCTGACGCGATACCGCCCGCGACCGGGCGACGACCTTTTCGAGATCGAAGCTCACCTTTTCGGCGCTGAAACCGAACTCGGCGAGGTTATGCAGCTGATGGTTCAGTTCAGAAGCGCGCAGCAGTGCCTTGGTCGGGATGCAGCCCCAGTTGAGGCAGATGCCGCCCAGATGGGTGCTTTCGACAACCGCGACATTCTTGCCAAGCTGTGCGGCACGCAGGGCGGCGACATACCCGCCCGGACCGCCGCCAACGACGATCAGATCGAATTTGTCCATGGCTCAGATCACCAGACGATAGGGGTTTTGAACGATGTCACGCAGCGCGTTCAGCCATTGAGCGCCAAGCGCCCCATCGACCGCACGGTGATCGACGGAAAGCGTGGCCGTCATGACGGTCGCCACCGCAAGCTGGTCCCCACGCACAACAGCGCGCTTCTCACCCGCTGCAATAGCCAGAATACCGGCCTGAGGCGGATTGATGATGGCGGAGAACTCACGCACACCGAACATACCCATGTTCGAGATCGAGAACGTGCCACCCTGAAACTCTTCGGGTTTCAGCTTGCCATCGCGTGCACGCTTGGCCAGATCGCGCGCTTCTGCACTGATCTCACGCAAGGATTTACGATCGGCCTGACGGATGATCGGTGTGATCAGACCATCAGGGATGGAAACAGCCATCGAGATATCGATATCGGGGAAATGCAGTGTCTCGGCTTCGGTGAACTGCACGTTCAGACCAGGGCAGCCACGCAGCGCAAGCGCCACGGCCTTGATCATCATGTCGTTGACCGAGATCTTGAACTGCCCCTCGCCTTCATTCGGCGATGCGGCGTTAAGCTGGGCGCGCAGCGCAAGCAGCGCGTCGAGTTCGATATCGACAGCCACATAGAAATGCGGGACGTTCTGCTTGGACTCGCTCAGGCGACGCGCGATGACCTTGCGCATCGTGGAGTTGGCAACACGTGTCACTTCTGCCGGTGCCGATGTTGTCACTTCGGCTTTGGCGGGTGCCGCGACCTGCGCATTCTCGACATCGCGACGCAGAATACGGCCATTGGGGCCCGTACCCTTCACGCCAGACAGATCGAGCCCCTTCTTCGCAGCGATACGACGCGCGAGAGGTGACGCAAACACGCGCTTGCCCGATGATGCCGCGGCAGGCGTAGCATGCGAGGGCACAGTCGGCGCAGAGGCGGCCTCGGCAGAAGCTGGCTGGGCTGCCGTCTGCGGGGCAGGCTCGGCCTTCTTTGCAGGCGCCGCCTCAGCCTTTTCCGGCACGGCTTCGCCCTCTTCGACGAGGATGGCGATGGGCGAGTTGACCTTCACCCCTTCGGTCCCTTCCGGCACGACAATGCGGCCGAGAATGCCCTCATCGACGGCTTCTACTTCCATCGTTGCCTTGTCGGTCTCGATCTCGGCGATCAGATCGCCGGACTTCACCGTGTCGCCCTCTTTCTTCAGCCAGCGCGAGACCGTTCCTTCGGTCATGGTCGGCGAAAGCGCGGGCATCAGAATATTGATAGCCATGGTCGCAGCCCCTCAGAACAGTTTGCGAACCGCGTCCACCACCCAGTCAGGCTGCGGAAGCGCATGTTTTTCGAGATTGGCGGCATAAGGCAGCGGGATATCGAGACCGCAGACGCGCGCGGGCGGGGCATCGAGATAATCGAAGGCCTGTTCACACGCTACGGCGCAGATCTCGGCGCCGATACCGGCCACGGGCCAGCCTTCCTCGACGGAGACGATGCGGCTCGTCTTCTTCACACTGTTGACGATGGTCTCGGTGTCGAGCGGACGGATTGTACGCAGATTGATGACTTCAGCCTCAATCCCCTGCTCTGCCAGCTTGGCCGCGGCTTCAAGCGCCACACCAACCATGATCGAGAACGCGACGAGGGTCACGTCCTTGCCTTCACGCTCGATCTTCGCCTTGCCGATCGGCAGGATGAAATCCTCATCGACCGGGCAAGGGAATTTCTGCCCGTAGAGAATTTCGTTTTCGAGCACGATTACCGGGTTCGGGTCACGAATGGCGGCACGAAGCAGGCCCTTGGCATCTTCAGACGACCAGGGGGCAACCACTTTCAGGCCCGGCACATGGGCATACCAGCTTGCATAGCACTGCGAATGCTGGGCACCGACGCGCGCAGCCGCGCCATTGGGGCCGCGGAACACGATCGGACAGCCCATCTGGCCACCCGACATGTAGAGCGTCTTGGCTGCGGAGTTGATGATATGATCGATGGCCTGCATCGCGAAGTTCATAGTCATGAATTCGACAATGGGCTTGAGGCCGGTCAGCGCTGCACCAACGGCCATGCCGGTAAAGCCATGCTCGGTGATCGGCGTGTCGATGATACGCCTCTCGCCGAACTCGTCGAGCAGACCCTGGCTGACCTTGTAGGCGCCCTGATACTGGGCCACTTCCTCACCGAGCAGGAAGACATCCTCGTCACGACGCAGCTCGGCGGCCATGGCGTCACGCAGCGCTTCACGCACGGTGATGACAGAAGTCTCGCCCCATTCGCGATCCGGTGTTGCCACCAGGTCCTTCGGCTTTTCGGGCGCCTTCTCTTCAACTGCGGTCTGCGCGGCCGGAGTCTGGGCTGCTGCCGGGCCGTTTTCGAGCGCCGAAATATCCTCGCCTTCTTCGGCAATGATGGCAATCTGCGTGTTTACGGCAACGTTTTCCGAGCCTTCCGGCACCAGGATCTTCGCGAGGATGCCGCTATCGACAGCCTCGACTTCCATGGTGGCCTTGTCGGTCTCGATCTCGGCAATCACATCGCCAGAGTTGATCTTGTCACCCTGCTTTACCGTCCATTTGGAAAGCGTGCCTTCGGTCATGGTAGGCGAAAGAGCCGGCATGAGAACAGGAGCGGCCATAACTTACGCCTCCACCAGAATATCGGTCCAAAGTTCGGAGAGATCGGGCTCAGGGCTGTTCTGGGCGAAATCGGCAGCGTCATTGACAATCTGCTTCACTTCGGCGTCGATCGCCTTGAACTCTTCATCGCTGGTGCCCTTGTCGCTCAGGAGCTTGTGCAGCGCCTCGATCGGGTCACGCGTGCGGCGCATTTCCTCGACCTCCGAGCGGTCGCGATAACGCGCCGGATCGGACATCGAGTGACCGCGATAGCGATAGGTTTCCATTTCGAGCAGGAAGGGTCCCTTGCCTGCGCGGCAATGGGCGACAGCTTCCTGAGCGGCTTCATGCACGGCAAACAGGTCCATGCCATCGACCTTGCGTCCGGGAATTTTCCACGGTGCGCCGATCTGCGAGAGATCATGGGCGGCGGCGCTGGAGCGCTCGACGCTCGTGCCCATGCCGTAGCGATTGTTCTCGATCACATAGATGCAGGGCAGCTTATGCAGGGCGGCGAGATTGAAGCTCTCGTAAACCTGGCCCTGCTGGGCCGCACCCTCGCCGAAATAGGCCACGCCCACTTCATCGGTGCCGCGGTATTTATTGGCGAAGGCAAGGCCCGTACCGATGGCTACCTGGGCCCCCACGATGCCATGGCCGCCGTAGAAATTCTTCTCGCGGGAGAACATGTGCATCGAGCCGCCCTTGCCGTGCGAATAGCCGTCCTTGCGTCCGGTCAGCTCGGCCATCACGCCCCCTGGGCTCATGCCCATCATGAGCATGTGAGCGTGGTCACGATACGAGGTAACGATCTTGTCGCCCGGCTTCATGGCCAGCGACATGCCGACGATCACGGCTTCCTGCCCGATATAAAGATGGCAGAACCCGCCGATGAGCCCCATGCCGTACAGCTGTCCGGCCTTTTCCTCGAAACGGCGGAGCAACAGCATATCGCGATATGCCGTACGAACGGTCTCCAGTGGCAGGATCGGTCCGTTGTGATCCGCGAGCGGCTGAGCCGCCCCTTTATGGGCTTTGCCGGACATGCTGAGTATCTCCTGAGCCTGACTGATGCGCCATGCGCAATTCAGGGACCGGTATTTACCAGTCCCGTTGCGCAAGTCCACAACCTAAGCTGTTAATATGTGCGTTAGAGCGTCCCGAGAAGGCGGCGGGCAGCAAGGCCCGGGTCTTCTTCTCTCAGGAGACTTTCGCCAACAAGAATGCCACTTGCCCCTACCGCACCGACCCGTTTCACATCTTCGAGCGTACGAATGCCGCTCTCCGAAACAAGGATGCGATCAGGGGGTACAAGCGGTGCGAGTCTGGCCGTCGTGTCGAGATCGGTAACCAGACTGCGCAGATTGCGGTTATTGATGCCGATCAGCGAGGTATCAAGCGCCAAGGCACGGTTGAGTTCCGCCTCGTCATGCACCTCGCAGAGCACATCGAGATCGAGCCCGCGCGCCAGGGCGATCAACTCGGCTGCCTCGGCGTCGGTCAGGGCAGAGAGAATGATCAGGATGCAGTCAGCACCAATCAGACGGCTCTCATGCACCTGCCAGGGTTCAAGAATGAAATCCTTGCGCAGGATGGGCAGCGGGCAGACTTCCTTGACCGCCTTGAGATCCTCGATCGAGCCGTGGAAGCACGAGCCTTCGGTGAGAATGGACAGGCAGATCGCCCCTGCTGCCTCATAGGATTTTGCAATACCGACCGGATCGTAATCGGGCCGCAGGATACCGGCTGAAGGCGAGGCCTTCTTGATTTCCGCAATCAGGCCAACGCGCTGGTCAGCTGCCATCTGCTTGAGCGCCTGACCAAAGCCGCGCGTCGGCACATTGACCTCACGAGCACGTGCCGTGATTTCCTTGAGCGGCATGATCAGGGCGCGTTGTTCGACATCGATACGGGTTCGCGCACAGATACGGGCCAGCACGTCGGGCATGTCACGCCCGGATACGGGAAGAGCCGTGTCTTCCTGCACGATCGTACCCGGCACCTGCACATCCGGATAGCCGGAAGGCGTGTCATGAATAGGTGTGGACGATTGATCGGTCATGTTAGTCCTGACGTGTGGATCAAAGAGGATGAGCGAACCGGCTCGGCAGGTCGGTGGCTACCCTGCTGGGCATGAACGAGAGCAGAAAGCGCGAGCCCGCTATCGATGGCATTGGCTGCGATCTCGACATTCCTGCGCAGGAGAGTGGGGACGATCGTACCGTTTTCAAGAATGGTCGACCGACCGGCGACGTGAAGCGCCACAGCCGCATTCAGCAAGACGGTATCGCGATAGGCCCCCTCCTGCCCGGAGAGCATGTCGAGCAGCTTGCCGGCATTATGTGTGGGGTCGCCCCCGGCAATATCGGCAATCGGGCGGCGCGCCAGACCGGCCATATCGGGTGTGAGAACAAGTTCGAGAAAGCGCTCATCATCCCAAGCACGAATATGCGAGACACCAGCCAGCGTGATCTCGTCACTCCCGCCAAGGTCGGTCTCGCCGTGGACGGCCCAGACACGCTCGGCACCGAGAGAGGCCATGGTTTCGACCACAGGGCGCAGCCAGCGATCGTCATAGATACCGATCATCTGACGGCGCACCTGCGCCGGATTGCACAACGGCCCGATGAGATTGAAAATGGTGCGAAAGCCCAGCGTCGTGCGTACTGGCGCTGCAAAGCGCATGGCGGGGTGATGCAAAGGCGCCGCCAGAAAAGCGAGATGCCCGTCACGCAGGCGTCTTGCCTGCTCCTCAAGGTCGTCGCAGGGCGCGATGCCGAGCGCCATGAGCGTGTCAGTGGCGCCCGCCCGCGAGGAAAGGGCACGATTGCCATGTTTGGCAACCGGAACACCCAGCCCGGCGAGAACGAAAGCAACAGCTGTCGACACGTTGAGCGTCCCCAGCCCATCGCCCCCTGTACCGCAGACATCCATGGCATCTTCAGGAGCAAAAGGCAGGCTGGTCATGCATGCCCGCACGGCCCTCACGGCCCCGCTCAGTTCATCAACCGTTTCACCCCGCAGCCTGAGCGCCATCAGGATGGCGGCAAGCTGCTCGGCGGGGACGGTGCCCTGCATGATACGGGAGAAAAGGGCCTCGGTCTCTTCTTGGGTCAGCCGCCTGCCCTCGGCGAGATGACGCAGCGTCATGGTCAGGCTGCCAGCATGGGTATCCATTCAGGCCGCTTGCCTTTTCTGACGCGCTGCCCGGGCGATGTTGAGGAAATTCGCCAGCATCATCTGACCATCTTCAGATGCGATGCTTTCAGGGTGGAACTGAACCCCATGGACGGCCAGCGTGCGGTGACGCACCCCCATCACCACGCCATCTGCCGAGCGGGCATTGACGATAAGCGTGTCGGGAATCGTTTCCGGCGCAAGCGTCAGGCTGTGATAACGCGTGGCCTGGGTCGGGCTCGCAAGCCCCTGAAACACGCCAGTGCCGTCATGAAGGATCGCATCGACCTTGCCGTGCATCGGGCGTGGTGCGCGCACGACGCTCGCGCCGAATACCTGACCGATAGCCTGATGGCCAAGACAGACACCCAGAACCGGGATCGTCGGTGCCGCTGCCTCGATGAGAGCGCAGCAGATACCGGCCTCGTTGGGCGAGCATGGACCGGGCGAGATCACGATGGCCTCCGGCTTGAGGGCCAGAGCCTCTTCCACACTCAGCGCATCGTTTCGCCAGACCGCGCATGCCTCGTCAAGCGCCCCGAAATGATGGACGAGGTTGAACGTGAAACTGTCGTAGTTGTCGATCAGCAATATCATGGCATCAAGATGGCGTCGTCTCGGGTGAAGGTCAAATTCGGTTACATTCCGGCGCTGTCGCTGGCCTGCTGAACCGCGAGTTCGGCGGCACGGAAAATGGCGCGCGACTTGTGACGCGTCTCCATTTCCTCACTAGCCGGGTCGCTATCGGCAACGACACCGCATCCAGCCTGCACATACATCCGCCCCTTGTTTAGAATCGCCATACGCAGCCCGATACAGGTATCCATGTCACCATCGGCCCCGATATAACCGATGCATCCGGAATAGGGCCCACGACGGGTCACTTCCAGTTCGTCGATGATCTCCATAGCCCTAATCTTCGGGGCGCCCGTCAGGGTTCCGGCAGGAAATGCCGCAGAGAGCGCGTCAAGCGCGTCGCATTCCGGCCTGATGACACCCTGAACGGTCGATGAGATATGCATCACATGGCTGTAGCGTTCGACCACGAAGGACGACGGAACGGTCACGGAGCCCATGCGGGCGACGCGGCCCACATCGTTACGGCCCAGATCGATCAGCATCAGATGCTCGGCACGCTCCTTCTGATCGGCAAGCAACTCCGCCTCGAGACGCTCATCAGCCTCGCGGTCAACGCCACGCGGACGCGTTCCCGCCAGCGGACGCACGGTGACAGCCCCTTCGCGCAGACGCACAAGAATCTCGGGGGACGAACCCACAAGCGAGAAACCATCCATCTCGACCAGAAACAGGAACGGCGCCGGATTGACCCGACGCAGGGAGCGGTAAAGCGCCAGAGCCGGGAGCGGAAACGCCGTCTCGAAACGCTGACTGGGCACAATCTGGAAGGCATCGCCCGCAGCAATATAGTCCTGCGCCTTGCGAACCTTCGCCATGAACGCTTCCGCCGATACGGTCGAGACTGGCGCGGCGAGCTCGGTGCCTTTGGCAAGCGTACAGGCCGCATCGAGCGGCGCCTCGACCAGCGCTGCGCGGGCACGATCGAGCAGCGCCTGCGCAGCGTCGCGCGACAACCCGCCTTCTCGCATCGGCACAGCAAGATAAAGCTCGTCACGCACCGAATCGAAAACCGCAAACAGGCTTGGACGCATCATCACGCCGTCAGGCAGATGCAGATCATCCGGTGGCGCGTCAGGCAGAGCCTCCATCTGGCGCACCATGTCATAGCCGAGATAGCCGAAAACCCCGCCGATCATTGTCGGCAGACCCTCAGGCAATTCTGCCCGGCTCTCTTCAACAAGCTTACGCAGCGAAACGAGAGGCTTGTCGGCACTTTCCTCAAACACGGAACCCGGCTCGAACAGCGCAGTATTGACTGAAGCCACACCGTGAGCGCAGCGCCAGACCAGATCGGGCAGCATGGCGATAACCGAATAACGCCCTCTTGTTGCCCCGCCCTCGACGCTCTCAAAGAGCAGGCGATAGGGACGCCCCTCCCCTGATTGAGGCACGAGCGAAGAGAGCTTCATGAACGCCGAGACCGGCGTCAGCAGATCGGCAGCCTCAATGCTGTAGAGGAACTCTGCTGTCATTGCTGACCTGCCACACTGCTCATGACCTGCTGGAGCACAGGCATATTCGGCACCGGCTTGAATTCGCTCTCGAGGCTATGCACGAAAACGGTCGGAACATCGCCCTGGATCGTCTGCTCGAGCTGCCCCTGCATATTCTCACGCAATGCCTTGGTGCTCTCCGGGCTCGCGGCTTCCGTGCCGGTAACCGTAAAGACGTAGAGCGCGTCGCCGACGGCGATCATGCCGGTCTTGCCCGGTTTGGTCGCGAAAATCTCCGAAAGGAGTGCGGAAGGCAGGCCGCCATTCTGCATTCTTGAAATCGGCAGATCCTTCTGCATGGCAGCGGCGTCGGTCGTGCCTGCCACGGCCTTTTCAAGACCGCCGGATTTACGGGCGGCGAGCATGATCGTGGTCGCGCGCTCATCGGCCAGACGCATCTGCTGCGCCTTGAGCCAGTCATGACCAACCTGCTCGCGCACGCTTTCATAGGGCTTCACATGGCCGGGTTCGATCGAGTCCACGAGCACGGCAAAGCCGCTATTGGACGGACCATTGATCAGGGTCGGCTTCTCACCCTGCTTTTGCGAAAAGATGCGTGCGATGATCGCCTTGCGTGTCGCGTCGTCACCCGGCAGAGGCGCCACTTCGCCATCCTTGGTCAGACCCTGCGCATCGAGCGACCCCTGAGCGGGGACAGCCCCCAGATCGGTTGGCACCTGCTCGAGATCGGCGCTGCCTGCAATCGCATCCTGCAATGAGGCGAAACGCTGAGCGAGGAGCTGAGGCGCCTGTGAGCGGGCGACCTCATCGCGGATTTCAGCTTTCGCCTGATCGAAATCTGTCTTGTGCGGCGGCGTGATGGCTGTCACGCGAAACACGACCCAGCCCGTCGGCGTCTGGATTGGCCCGATGACCGAATTGGCAGCAGATGCAAAAGCTGCCTTTGCCAGTTCGGGGCTGGGAATGTCGATCTCGCGTGCATGCGGGAAGGCGACAGAAGCAGCAGATGGGTTGGCCTTCTGAATTGCCTCCCAGTCGGCATTCGCCTTCCAGGTGGTCGCCAGCGCCTCGGCAGCATCGCGGCTCTGAACGGTCAGAACCTCGATATCACGGGTCTCGGGCACGTTGTATTTCGCGCTCTCGAAATCATAGATCTGGCGAAGCTGTGTGTCCGGCACGGTAAGACCCCGCGCCACACTTTCTGCCGAGAGCAGAACAATCTTGGCGTGGCGATATTCGGCAGAGCGGTATTGCGCCTGGTGATTGTCGTAGAAACGACGCAACTGGGCCTCTTCAGGCGCTGTCGGAACCGTCACGCCATCGCTGTCTATGCGCAACAGATCCGTCCTGAACTGACGCGTGTTATAGGCTAGCAGCTGGTCGAGCACCGAAGCTGGTACGACCATCGTCTTGCCGAGGCCTTCCAGCAGGTCGCGCGCGCCGAGATCGTCACGCACCGAGTCGAGAAAAGGCTTTTCCTGCAACCCGAGCTGCCGGAGCTTGGTATCGAAAATCTTGCGGTCGAAACGACCATCCGTTCCCTGAAAAACCCGGTAGCCGAAGATCTCGTTCCGCACCAACGCATCGGGAACCTTCATTCCATTGCGATCAGCAAGGGCCAAAACTTCTTTCTGCGCCAGAAGACGCTGCAACACACCTTGCGCCACTTCACGGCGCATGGCGGGCGTCAGCTGAGACGGATCGGTCAGCCCCATCTGCTGGGCAACGGCTGGCAGCTGGTTGCGAATGCTCCGTTCGAGTTCTTCTGCGCTGATCCTGCGTGTTGCGACCGTCACGACACTGTCGACCTGGGCCTGATTATATTTGCCCAGCATGTCGCCCACACCCCATCCCACAAAGGCGAGAAAAATGAGGAGAGCGATGAGCCGCCCGATCCAGGAGTCGACAACAAAATGCCGCAAAGTCGAAATCATACGCGCTTGAGATCCGCAATTCGCCAGGGATTGAAGCACAGGACCATAGTAGCAGACGCCCATCTTGACCAGTCTGCGCCCCTGATCACAGGCCAACGCCTCCTTTCTGAGCTACAAGGATCACAAAAGTTGTGACACAACTGACAGGAAGATGATGCGTATTAGGGCGTTATCCCCTGTCCTGCTCACAAAGACCCGAGCTATGCAGGTCCATCGCTGGATATGGAGAGACGATCATGCGCCAGATGATTATCGGCAACTGGAAGATGCACGGCCTGCGCAAGGCGGGCACCGATCTCGCAAGCGCGATCACGACAGAAATTGGCGCAATCCTCAAGGAACGCGACGTTGTTCTGGCCCCTCCCTTTACCCTTCTCCACCACCTCTTCCCCCTGCTTAGCGAGCATGGCGTGGGGCTCGGCGCACAGGATTGCCACGCCGAAATCGAGGGTGCCTATACAGGTGATATTTCCGCCGGGATGCTGGCCGATAGTGGTGTGAGCCATGTGATCCTCGGGCATTCGGAGCGGCGTGAACACCATCACGAATATAACGCTCTCATAAGACGCAAGGTCATGCGTGCCAGGGAATTCGGCCTGTGCCCCGTTGTGTGCGTCGGTGAGAGCGGGCGCCAGAAGGAAGAAAACCTCGCTGAGGAATGGCTCGGGAAACAGATTACCGAATGCCTGCCGCCCGATTTCGACGGGATCGTCGCCTATGAGCCGATCTGGGCCATCGGTACCGGGAAGGCCGCAACGCAGCAGGACATCGAATCGCGCCTGACCTTCCTGCATGACGCGCTCGCGCGCCATCTGGAAACGGATGACAAATCGATGCGTGTCCTGTATGGCGGCTCAGTCAAGCCCGAAGATGCCGCGTCCATCCTCGCTGTTCCCGGTGTGGGGGGCGTGCTCGTCGGCGGGGCCAGCCTGTCTGCCAGATCCTTTCTCGGCATTGCACGGGCTGGACTTCCGCTGGCGTCCTGACGGCATATTTATCGTGTTTACCTGAAAGCCGGACATGACCACGCTTCTGCTCGTTCTCAATTTCTTCGTGACCATTGCTCTTATCGGCGTCATCCTCATCCAGCGGAGTGAAGGTGGCGGCCTTGGCATTGGCAGCAGCCAGGGAATGGGTTCGTTCATGACCGGTCGTGGCACGGCCAACCTGCTGACGCGCACCACGGCCGTTCTGGCTGGCGTCTTCATGGTGCTCTGCCTGCTTCTCGCCGTTCTCAACCGCGGCGCCTCGACCAATGCCGGCAGCGACATTCTGGCCCAGCCGGCGCAGGCCAGCTCCGCACCGCAGACCGCCGCACCCGCAACACCGGCAGCCCCCGCTCCGGCAACCAGCCCGGCACCCGCTCCGGCCGCGCCGACGAAGCAGTAAGGCAACAGGGCGTAAAATTTCTGCCGTCAGAAGCGCTCTGACGGCAATCTTCTCGTTCCCTATCAACGCGATCCAATGTAGGAGAGCCTTCCATGACTCGGTTCGTATTTATCACCGGTGGCGTGGTTTCCTCTCTCGGCAAGGGCATAGCTTCTGCTGCCCTTGCGGCTCTCCTCCAGGCGCGCGGCTACAAGGTCCGCATGCGCAAGCTGGACCCCTATCTCAATGTCGATCCAGGGACGATGAGCCCCTATCAGCATGGCGAAGTCTTCGTGACCGATGACGGGGCCGAGACCGATCTCGACCTCGGCCATTACGAGCGCTTTACGGGGGTTCATGCCCGCAAGGCCGATAATGCGACGACTGGCCGCATCTATTCTGAAGTGATCGCCCGTGAGCGTCGTGGCGATTATCTCGGCGCGACCGTGCAGGTCATTCCCCATATCACCGATGCCATCAAGGAAGCCGTCGTTGCCGGCACCGATGGATATGATTTCGTGCTTGTCGAGATTGGCGGCACGGTAGGCGATATCGAGAGCCTGCCCTTCCTCGAATCGATCCGTCAGCTGCGCAACGATCTGGGCCACAACCAGACCATGTGCGTGCATCTCACGCTGTTGCCCTACATCCCGGCAGCGGGCGAGCTGAAGACCAAGCCCACACAGCATTCCGTCAAGGAACTGCAGAATGTCGGCATTCAGCCGCAGATGCTCATCTGCCGTTCGGATCGCGCCATACCAACGAATGAGCGCCGCAAGATCGCGAGCTTCTGCAATGTGCGCCCCGAGGCCGTCATCGCGGCTCTCGATGTCGACACCATCTATGCTTGCCCGATTTCCTATCACAAGGAAGGCATGGACGATGAAGTGCTGCGCTATTTCGGCCTGCCCGTCGAGGGCGAGCCCGATCTGAGCCGCTGGACGAAAATCGTCGAGACACTGCGCCACCCCGACGGCGAAGTGCGCATTGCCGTTGTCGGCAAATATACTGCTCTGCTCGACAGCTACAAATCGCTCATCGAAGCCCTGCTTCATGGCGGCATTGCCAACCGGGTGAAGGTCCGCCTCGAATGGGTGGAATCCGAAACCTTCGAAAAGAACCCCGACTCCATTGCCGCGCTGGGTCGCGTCGACGGCATTCTTGTTCCGGGCGGCTTCGGCGAACGTGGATCAGAGGGCAAGATCGAAGCGGTGCGCTATGCCCGTGAAAATAGTGTTCCGTTCCTGGGCATCTGCTTCGGCATGCAGATGGCCGTCATCGAATGCGCGCGCTCACTGGCTGGTCTGGAAAAGGCTTCTTCGACCGAGTTCGGCCCGACTGACGAGCCGCTTGTCGGCCTCATGACCGAATGGGCACGCGGCAACGAAATGCTGCGGCGCCGTGAACATGGCGAGATGGGCGGCACGATGCGTCTTGGCGCCTACCCTGCCAAGCTGAAGCAGGGCTCACGCGCTGCCGAAATCTATGGCACGTCCGAAGTGCGCGAGCGTCATCGTCACCGCTATGAGGTGAACGTGCATTATCGCCAGCAGCTTGAGGCGACGGGACTCGTCTTCTCCGGCATGTCGCCAGACGACGTGCTGCCGGAAGTGGTGGAATATCCTGACCACCCCTGGTTCGTTGGCGTGCAGTATCACCCGGAATACATGTCCAAACCCTTTGCACCGCATCCGCTCTTTGCGGGCTTCATCGAAGCTGCGGTCAAGAAGGCACGCCTCGCATGACCGATATCACTCTCGGCTCGCTGACCATTGGCAATCGCCAGCCCTTCACCCTTATCGCTGGTCCCTGCCAGATCGAATCCCGGGCGCATGCGCGGGAGATGGCAGCAGGGCTTGCCGAAATTTGCGGCGGGCTCGGTATTGGCTGGATCTATAAAAGCTCGTTCGACAAGGCCAATCGCACCTCACTCAAAGCCGAGCGTGGCATCGGCCTCGCCGAAGGCCTCGACATTCTGGCTGGCATCCGCGAGGAATTCGGCTGTCCGGTTCTGACCGACGTTCATGACGCCGCACAGTGCAAGCCTGCCGCCGAAGCGGTCGACGTGCTGCAGATCCCGGCCTTTCTGTGCCGTCAGACCGATCTGCTTCTGGCTGCCGGGGAAACGGGGCGCGCGATCAATGTCAAGAAAGGGCAGTTTCTCGCGCCCTGGGACATGGCGAATGTTGCGGCCAAGATCGCCTCGACCGGCAATGACCGGATCATGCTTTGCGACCGCGGCACTAGCTTCGGTTACAATACGCTCGTAAGTGACATGCGCGGCCTGCCGATCATGGCAGAAACCGGCTATCCGGTCGTGTTCGACGCCACGCATTCCGTGCAGCAGCCGGGCGGGCTCGGTGGCTCTTCCGGTGGCCAGCGTCAGTTCGTTCCGACCCTGGCGCGGGCCGCAGCAGCCATTGGCGTTGCGGCGGTTTTCATCGAGACGCATGAAGACCCGGATAACGCGCCGAGCGACGGCCCCAACATGGTGCCGCTTGCCGGGATGCGTGGTCTTCTCTCCACCCTGCAGGCCTTCGACAAGCTTTCCAAGTCCAATGGGTTCTAAGCGACACGTCTATTCGGTCGATACCGAATGGACAGGCAATCACGGGCTGGGCACGCAGTCCTGGCATGTCTACGGCCGAAATCACGATATTTCGGCTGAGGGCAAACCCGTCATCCATGGATCGGCTGATCCCAGCTTTCATGGAGACCCCACAGGGTGGAATCCGGGCGAGTTGCTGCTTGCCTCGCTAAGCGCCTGCCACAAGCTCTGGTATCTCGGCCTTTGCGCTGGTGCCGGGATTGTCGTCACCGGCTATCGCGATTCAGCCGAGGCGGTGATGATGGAAAACCCGCAAGGCGATGGCGAATTTGAAAGCGCGACGCTGCGCCCCGTCATCACCCTTGCCAGCGGCAGTTCTATGGCACGTGCGCAGGCCCTTCACGATCAGGCCCACGCGCATTGCTTCATCGCTCGATCGGTCAATTTCCCGGTGATCTGCGAGCCGGTCTTTCAGATCGTATAAGGCTGCAACGGCGCACTCAGGCACGCGGCAAGGCAAAGCACCACAACAGCCGTCAGAAGGGCACGGAACGGGAAATACCCGGCAGGCAGCGCGCCCTTGCGATAGGCAGCGCGCTCTGCCAGCAGGACCAGAATAAACCCGATCATTTCCATCAGAATGCCGCCACGCGGTGCCCAGACTACACCTGCATAAATGGCGACCCAGCTCCACAGCGCAGGCAATACCCCGAAAAACAGGCGCCTCCGGTTGATCGGGCCCAAGCCCTGCGCAGGCATGATGGCGGGCTGTTCGAGCGCAAGGCCCCAATGCACGGCCCCAAGAAAGGAGAGAATGCAGCCTCCATAGGCAAGCATGGCTACGCCGATATGGCTGATCGGCCCGAGACTGCCCCAGAACAGAGCAGCCATGGCGAGGCATAGAAACGGTACCAGACCGGCTATGCCGAGGAAAATGACGAGCGGTGACAGGGGTCTCACGGAATATCCATCCTCATTTCACATAACGCCAGTTGACAGCGCCGGTGTCTCGACGCCTTGTGATGCCCGAAGTTCGAACGTTCAAACAGGGAGCCCCCAAATGAGCGCCATTATTGATATCATTGCCCGCGAGATTCTGGATAGCCGCGGCAACCCGACTGTAGAAGTCGAGGTCGAACTGTCCTCCGGCGCCAAGGGCCGTGCAGCCGTTCCGTCAGGCGCCTCCACCGGCGCCCACGAAGCTGTCGAGCTGCGTGACGGCGACAAGTCGCGCTACGGCGGCAAGGGCGTTCTGAAGGCTGCCGCTTTCGCTGAAGGCGAAATTCTCGATGCGCTTCAGGGCGCCGAATCGTCTGATCAGATCGCGATCGACGAAGCCATGATCGAGCTGGACGGCACGCCCAATAAGGCACGCCTCGGTGCTAACTCCATCCTCGCCGTGTCGCTCGCGACCGCCAAGGCGACTGCGCTCGAACTCGACATTCCGCTCTATCGCTATGTCGGTGGCGTCTTTGCGCACACCTTGCCCGTGCCGATGATGAACATCGTCAATGGCGGTCAGCATGCCGATAACCCCATCGACATCCAGGAATTCATGATCCAGCCGGTCGGCGCACCGACGATCATGGACGCCGTGCGTATGGGTTCGGAAATTTTCGCCCATCTCAAGAAGAACCTGCATGCAGCCGGCCACAACACCAATGTCGGCGATGAAGGCGGTTTCGCACCGGGTCTGAAATCGGCAGACGAAGCGCTTGGCTTCATCTCGAAGTCGGTTGAAGGCGCAGGTTACCGCCTTGGTGAAGACGTGACCTTCGCGCTCGATTGTGCTGCCACTGAATTCTATCGCGATGGCCGCTACAAGATGGACGGCGAAGGCCGCGACCTCGACTCATCCGGCATGATCGACTACCTGGCCGATCTCGCCGCACGCTACCCGATCGTCTCCATCGAAGACGGTCTGGCAGAAGATGACTGGGAAGGCTGGGCAGAACTGACTGCAAAGCTCGGTCACAAGCTGCAGCTCGTCGGTGACGATCTGTTCGTGACCAACACGGAGCGTCTGGTGCGTGGCATCGAGAGCAACACGGCCAATGCGCTGCTCGTGAAGGTCAACCAGATCGGCACGCTGACCGAAACGCTCCGCGCCATGGAAACCGCGCATCGCGCCGGCTATAAGTGCGTCATGAGCCATCGTTCGGGTGAAACCGAAGATTCGATCATTGCTGATCTTGCAGTCGCCACGAATTGCGGCCAGATCAAGACCGGCTCGCTGTCGCGTTCCGATCGTACGGCAAAGTACAACCAGCTTATCCGTATCGAAAACGAGCTGGCTACCGCAGCTCGTTACGCAGGCCGCTCGATCCTTCCGCGCGCCTGACTCAATGAAGGGGAGCGAATTTCGCTCCCTTTCCCAAATCCCCGATTGTAAGCGGCGCAGCCCTCAGGGTAGGGTACGTCCCAACAGCCCGCTTGCAACCGTGGAGTTTCCGTGCAGATCGTTCGTGCCATCCGCCGCGTCGTGCGCGCCGTCGTACCCCCTGCCCTGTTTCTCGGGCTGACGGCCTATTTCGGATGGAACGCCCTGCAGGGCGATCACGGTCTCAAGGCCTATCACCAGCAGCTCAAGCTTATGGATCAGGCTATTCAGGCACAGAAAGATGCTGACGACGAGCAGGCTGTCTGGAAACGCCGCATCACAAGCCTTAACGAACGCGCGCTCGATGCCGATATGTTGGATGAACGCTCGCGGGCTATGCTGAACCTCGCCCGCACCGGAGACACTGTAATTCCCTACGGCCCACACGAGAAGCTGTACTGACTTCCGTCACCAGCAGCTTTGCCCAGGAAGACCAGCGCTATCCTGACGGGCTTATCCAGAGAAGCAGGTATAAAAAAAGCGGCTCGAAAGCCGCTTTTTCCATTTATCGGTGAAGCCCGATCTTACTTGATCTTGGCTTCACGGAACGCAACATGCTTGCGGACGACGGGGTCGTACTTGCGCACTTCCATCTTGCCGGTAGCCGAACGGGCGTTCTTCTTGGTGACGTAGAAATATCCGGTCTCTGCGGTCGAGACGAGACGGATCTGAATGACGTTGGTCTTTGCCATGGGGTCCTCGCAAACTGATCTGTCGCTGCGCGCGACATGAACGGCAGCGTTTTCAAGCTGGGGCCTAAATGCGTGGATTACGCGCGCAGGTCAAGTGTTTCCGGTAAAACGGTGGATTAATTTTGATGTTCCGGGGAAAAAATCTTGAAGAGATCGAAGCAAGAACTTAATAAGAACATAGTGATTCCGGGCTGACGCGGTCTCAGGCTGCCCCGACCCTGGAGAGAGGAACCCCATGCTCACGCGCAAGCAACACCAGCTCCTGCTTTTTATCGACTCCTATCTGAAGCGGACCGGGTTTTCTCCCTCTTTCGACGAAATGAAGGAAGCGCTTGATCTACGGTCGAAATCGGGAATTCATCGACTGATCTCAGCCCTTGAGGAGCGTGGCTTTCTTCGTCGTCATCATCACCGCGCCCGCGCGCTAGAAATTGTACGCCTTCCGGTTACCGAGGCCCCGACCACATCCGTCATTCAGACCCCGGCCTCTGAGAGCGGCAGCTTCCCCCGCCTTGCCCATAGTCAGGAAAGGGCTGTTTCTACTTCCGTCGAAGCCAGCCAGACGCCCGTCGTCGGCGTGCCGCTTTATGGCCGCATTGCTGCGGGCCTTCCGATCGAGGCCTTTCGTGATTCTGGCGAGCAGATCGACATTCCGGCGGGTCAGCTGACCAATGGACAGCATTACGCGCTTCACGTCTCCGGCGATTCCATGATCGATGCCGGCATCTTGGATGGCGATACAGTGATCATCCGCCAGGGCGAGACAGCAGAAAACGGACAGATCGTTGTGGCACTGGTCGATGACCAAGAGGTCACGCTCAAGCGCCTGCGTCAGAAGGGCAAGTCAATCGCGCTTGAGCCCGCAAACACGAATTATGAGACCCAGATCTTCCCGCAGAATCGCGTGCGTATCCAGGGTGTGCTGATCGGGTTGTATCGTCAGTACAACTGAGGCGGCACGTTTCATGGCGGCAAACTGCCTTTTGACAAGCACCTAGCCTGACGAGGCGCCACGCCCCAGCAAAACCGCCAGTTGGCCGATGATATTGTTCTCGGCCATCTGGGCAACGTTGAAGCGCATAAAGCGCGACGTCTCGCCAGAGGCGCTGAAGACTGCCCCCGGGGCGAGCACAATTCCCTCTTCCAGCGCGTTTCGCGCCAGATCTGTAACATCGCAGCCAGCAGGCATTTCACACCAGAGACTGAAGCCGCCTTCAGGCATGATGACAGGTTTGATCCCGAGCGATCCGAGCTGCCCAGCCCCGTCCTTGCGCGCCTTAGCCAGACGACGATGAAGCGCCTCGATGTGACGGCGATAGGAGCCGCCAGTCAGGACGTGTTTCACGATCTCGGCTGCAACAGGACTGACACCGGCAAAGCCAGTCGCAATCAGCAGATCCCCGAGCCTCTCGATCATCTCTGAAGAGGCGGCGATGTAGCCACAGCGTAGTGAGGCCGAGAGGGTCTTCGAGAAAGAGCCGATCCGGATCACACGGTTAAGCCCGTCTAATGGGGCAAGGCTCGCAAAGGGGCGTGGCGCGAAATCGGCGAAGATGTCGTCTTCGATTATCGTGACGCCATGCGCCTTGGCCAATGAGAGTATCTCATGCGCCTTGTGCAACGTGATGGTGCAGCCCACCGGGTTCTGCAATCCGGAATTGGTCAGATAGAGCATCGGCGCTTCCTGCCTCAGTAATCTGGCAAAAGCATCAAGGTCAGGGCCATCAGCAAGGCAGGGAACCCCTATAACCCTTACGCGGTGCTCGGCCAGAAGCGCCCGAAAGTTAAAGTAGCAGGGATCATCGACCAGAACCGTATCGCCGGGGCTAAGCATCAGGCGGCAGACCAGGTCGACCGCCTGCGTGCCGGAGCTTGTCAGCAGGATCTGCTCTGGTGCCACATGCAGCTGATCTTCAGCCCAGCGTCGCGTCAGCAACTGGCGCAAGGGCAACGAGCCTCTGGCGGGCCCATAGCCGGTCAGCAATACGCCTTCCTCTCGCGATATCGCGCGAAGCGCATGGCGAAGAGCGGGTAGTGGCATCCAGGACTCTGGCAACCAGCCGCATCCGGGCTGCATGATCGAAGGATCGGCTTCAAGGGCCTGACGCGACACCCAGAACGGATCCACCGCGTGATCGCGTTTCGTGTTCGGGACGAAACGCGCGAGCGTGCCGCCCGCGACAAAATAGCCTGACCCGGGTCGCGCATGAATCATCCCCTCCGCAACGAGGCGGTCATAGGCCTCGGCGATGGTCGAAGGAGAAAAGCCATGCTGACTGGCGAGCCGACGTATCGAGGGCAAGCGCTCACCTCGCGCCAGACTGCCTGAGGCGATACGTGTGCGCACAGCGGCAATGACCGTTTCGGTCCGGTTTTTTTCGCGCATGGGAGCCTGCAAACTGTATGCCTACTGGATGCCATACAGTTTTGCCCAACTGTACTGAACTGTCCATGGTCTCTCGAGCAGGACGACAGCACACTGACCGCTCGGAACAGGGCGTAAATCGCCCGTCAGGTACAGGCGGAAAAGACCCATGAAACAATCGAGTGGCTATGTCAGTGGTATGATCGGCATAACCATCTTCAGCGGCTCACTGCCGGCAACGAGGCTTGCAGAGACTGGCTTCCCACCCCTGTTTTTGACTGCAGCACGTGCCGTCATAGCCGCCCTACTCGCCATCGCTCTTCTCACCGTATTCCGCCAGAAAAAGCCGGGGCGCGATGCATTGCTGCCTCTTGCGATCGTCGCCCTCGGCGTGGTCATCGGCTATCCCCTGCTTTCAGCCTGTGCCTTGCAATATATCGAGGCCGTGAGATCTGCGATGTGGACGGGGCTTTTGCCTCTGAGCACGGCGCTGTTTGCGGTTCTGCGCAATGGCGAACATCCCTCGCTCCGTTTCTGGATCTTCTCGCTCTGCGGCGCTGCCGCTGTGCTGTTCTACGCGCTGACCCAGACCCATGGCGGATCGCTTGTCGGCGACGGATTAATGCTGGCTTCGATCCTTGTCTGTGGGCTTGGCTATGCTGAAGGCGCCGCCTTGTCGCGCCAACTGGGTGGCTGGCAGGTGATCTCCTGGGCGCTGATCCTTGCCCTGCCGCTCATGAGCGTGCTGGCATTCGCCAACCATCCCGTCAACTGGGTTCAGATCTCGCCCTCAGCCTGGGTATCACTGTTCTATGTCGCCTTCTTTAGCATGATGCTGGGCTTTGTGTTCTGGTATCATGGCCTGGCTCAGGGCGGAATCGCCCGTATCGGGCAGTTGCAGCTCCTGCAGCCTTTCGGCGGGCTGGCACTGTCAGCGTTCGTTTTGCATGAGGTCATTCCCCCCCTGCTAGTCGGGGTTACCTGCCTCGTTCTGTTCTGTGTCTTTGGCGCGAGACGCGCCGCCTGAAAACGGAAAGGGCGTAGTCCGGCGGACGCGCCCCCTCCTCATCGGTTTCAATGAGTCGCAGACTTGTCTTTCGTCACACGCACAGTCCCGTCAGGGTCGATCTGTGTGCTGGTGCCATCACCATTGGGGATAATGATCGTGCCGCTTCGACTGGGCGAGATGTATCTATGGGCGTTATCTTCAACAGAAGACGAAAGCGACGGACGTGCTGCCCCACGTACCCCGTTGACCACGCCGTCATGCTCGCCGATGGCGAGCGATCCGCCATCGCCGAGCTGGGTTCCGCTTGCGTCCAGCCCTTTCGTCATCGAACCGAAATAACTGTTCGTGTCGGACATCGCATCGCGCAGCCCGTTGGGTGACCCTTCGACGTCGCGCAGGGTGGGCAGAGGCTGAGGCGCGCCCGGCCAGATATTACCACTCTCCGGCAGGATCGGCATGGCGATATAGGCGTGACCCTTCACTTTCTCCAGATTCTCCGACTGGCCTTCAGGCATATTCGGATTGGCTCCAGGAAGGGTCGCCGTGTCCTGAATAGATTTCCCAAAACCGGAACAGCCACTCAAAAAAAGAGGGATCGCTAAAAGAGCGGCCTTTCGCATCATTTACTCCAGAGATGTCTGCCCTGCTCTTTTAAGCGTTAAGATCGTCCAACGCCAGATACAGAACATGTATAGACCGGAATACTTGCCTGCCTGCTTCAAAGCCTTACAATTCTCTCATCTTGAGTTTGTGTCTGCGTGAAATTCGTCAGGCGAAATCCCCCAGCAGCGGAGGCTGCTCGATGAAACGGAAGCTGTCGTAGTTTGCGCATGAGCCGACTGACCTCCGGATCTACCGTCTCAGGCGTAACTCAACTGCGCCAAACCGCTCGCCCGACCTTATCGCCCGGAACTTACCACCCTTGAGCCGCGAGGTCAGAGAACGCATGAGGCTGCGTAACAACGCCATGAACACAGGCGCACCGAAGACCCAGACACATGTGACAACCCAAAGTATTGATAGCCGTTGATCGAATAAATCCTCCCAATCCGGTTGGTTGGGGATATGGGCGGCGTTTTGTGCCGGACCGACCGACACACACGATCGTCACTCAGAAAACCGGCGTTTCACAGCAACAGGCGGGCTCTTCCGCTGGCAGAATTTTGTCCTGCAGCAAATCCAATGTGTCATCTCGCTTTCCATACGCATATCCGTGCCTGCAAGCTCTCCAAAAGACGTTGAGAGACCAGAAGCGCCGAACGACTTCACCCGCCATATCCGCCGAGACGCCAATGGTCGACCTTAATTAAGGCGGGGTCTGACGCGCTCTTCCATGCACAGAGAAGGAAACGTGCTCTACTCGCTATCAGCGGGGGTATTTCCCTTTTGAACGCCACCGTCAGGCGACCATAAACTTCGAGGAGTGCGCTTCAACGACCGCCAAGGCGAGTGCCTACGCATTTGGCCCGCCAGGCAGAGCCACCTGCCTTATTAGACAGGACGTAGGTCGCCCCGCAGACCAAAATACAGGAGAAGCCACTCAATATTGCGGGTGACAGAGAGGCAAACCCCTGTGGATTCATCCACTCGGAGCATTGTCAGCAGACACATCACCACAACGCACGGCCAAGACGCAAAGGCCGACCGAACCCCTCTGTACCCTGCTCAGCAGATCAATGACTGACCTTGGCAGAAGAGCCATCGGGACGGTTCCCCATCATCCGAGACAACCCCGTCACAAGGTAGCCCCAGCCGCTCAGGACAGTCGGAATAACCGAGAACCACAGCAGGACGGCGCCCAGGGTGGAGAATGAGATGCCATCCAACCCGATCAGGCGCGGCATGGCATCGCCGGCCAGCAGACAGCCGATCGCCACCATCTGGATGCCGGTCTTCCACTTGGCTAGACGCGTCGAAGGCAGGGTCGCGCGCTGACTGGCCATAAACTCGCGCAAGCCACTGACCATGATCTCACGTATCAGAATGATGATTGCTGCAAAAAGCGCCCCGTCTACCAGACGTCCATAGCCCGCCAGGGCGAGCAGCAGGGCACCGACCAGCAGCTTGTCGGCGATGGGGTCCATCATCCGCCCCAGCTCCGACCCCTGCTTCCAGCGCCGCGCCAGCATGCCATCGAGATAGTCGGTAATGCAGGCCGCGATATACACAATGCAGGCCAGACCATCCGTAACCGGACTTGCGAAAGCAATCAGGGCAATCAGCACCGGTATCGAAGCGATACGCAGCAAGGTCAGGATATTGGGCAGATCTGTCAGCATTAATCGTTCCTGAAGCCGCTGGGGAAGCCGCCGGGGGCGTTGCAGAGCCTCGAAATGGGAATCATGCCCCATGATAGGATGGTGTTACCGCACCATCATAGTCACTCTGGCTTCATTGCGGATGAAAAAACGCATAAATCGTACGCGCGGTTTCTGAATTGATACCCGCCACCGAGATGAGTTCCTCCTCGCTCGCACCACGCACACCACGCACCGAGCCAAAGCGATTCAGGAGAGCGCGCTTCCTGACCGCACCAATTCCGGGCACGCTGTCGAGCTCGGAAGTCTTGATGGCCTTGCTCCGCCCTGCACGATGGGTCGTGATTGCAAAACGATGCGCCTCGTCGCGGAGCCGTTGCAGGTAATACAGCACCGGGTCGTTGGGCGGCAGCTGGAATGGCGTCCGTCCCTCCTGAAAGAACCACTCACGCCCTGCATCGCGATCCGGTCCCTTGGCAATGGCCACGATCGGAATATCACGGACATTGAGCTCTTCCAGCACGGCTCTGACTGCGTTGAACTGGCCGAGACCACCATCAATCAGGAGCAGATCGGGCCAGTCCTGCGGACGCTCATCCGGGGCATCGGGATCCCGCTTGCCGAATCGCCGCTCCATGACCTCTCGCATCATGCCGAAATCGTCGCCGGGCGTGACAGGGCCCTTGATGGCGAATTTGCGATAGGCGCGCTTGGTGAAGCCTTCCGGCCCTGCCACCACCATGACGCCATAAGCGTGCTGTCCCATGATATGCGAGTTGTCGTAAGTCTCGATACGCCCAGGAGGGGCCTCCAGCCCGAAGACAGATGCCACGCCGTCAAGCAGCTTGCTGACCCCGGCACTCTCTGCAAGACGGCGCTCGAGCGCCTCACGCGCATTGGTCTCGGCATGGCGCACGACATCGCGGCGTTCACCACGCTGTGGTTGCAGCAACTCGACCTTTCGGCCCCGCCTGAGACTGAGCGCCTCTGAGACCAGATCGAGCTCAGCGGGATCGCAATTGAGCAGGATCTGCGGCGGTGGCGGCTTGTCGTCGTAGAATTGCAGCAGAAACGCACTGAGAATATCAGCTGCCTGATCGTCATCCGCATGTTCGGGATAAAAGGCCCGATTGCCATTGTTGCGGCTGTTGCGAATGAAAAAGACCTGAAGACAGGTCTTTCCTGCCTGCTGCCACAAGGCAATGATGTCAGCGTCACCGATAGAAGCCGGATTGATGATGCCGGATTCCTGCATACTGGAGAAACCGCGTATCCGGTCTCGGATCGCTGCAGCCCGTTCGAATTCGAGCGCTTCGGAGGCCTTCTCCATTTCCTCGACGAGCGCCTTCTGAACATCCGTGCTCTTGCCGGAGAGAAACTGCTTTGTCTCCTCGACCAGTTCGCCGTACTCCCCCGGGGTCACGCGGTCGACACAGGGCGCCGAGCAGCGTCGGATCTGGAACAGCAGACAAGGGCGCGTACGCGTCGAAAGCACTGAATCGCTGCACGAACGCAGCAGAAAGCTGCGCTGGATGAGATTGAGCGTCTGATTGACTGCCCAGGCCGACGCAAAAGGCCCCCAATAGGTGGCATCCTTGATCGGCCTGCCACGCTGCTTGGTAATCTGCGGAAACTCATGACCCTCGGTGAGCATGATCCACGGGTAGGATTTGTCGTCCCGCAACAGGATATTGAAGCGCGGCTTCATCTTCTTGATGTAATTGGCTTCGAGAAGCAGCGCCTCGGCCTCTGTGCGTGTCGTCACAATCTCCATTGAGCATGTGAGGCTGACCATGCGGCGCAGGCGCTCCGGCAGCTGATTCAGACGCAGATAGGATGACACGCGCTTCTTGAGACTGAGGGCTTTGCCGACATAGAGCACCTCCCCCTTGGCGCCGAGCATACGATAGACGCCCGGCGACAATGGAATGGTCTTCAGCGCCTCACGAATGGCGTCTGGGCCCTGTCTGGGGCCAGTCTGGTCAGAGAGGCCCGCGCCAATATCGCCCGCTTCATTCGCTTTGTTCATGGCTGCGAGCCCGATGCCATGATGACGCCAACTTCATCCACGGAACATGTGGATAAGTCTGTGGGGGATCGCGTGACAAATTGATGACGGGCGCAGTTTGGCGCGCTTTGCGACGCTTTGCCTAATTTTTGGGCATCGAATGGTAAGGCACTGAAAAATAACAATTTTGCCAATCCGTATGGAAGAAACCGCGTCAAGACCTTGGAATCACAGGGTGTCAATACCGGAACGGGCCGGAAAGTGGACAAATTTTGCATCCCGCCACACAGAACGATCCTGTTTTGTTCGAAGTTCCGTTCAGCGTGCCTCCGCCTGCTCCAGCACGCGCAGAAAATTGCCTCCCCAGATGGCTGCAAGCTCGCTTTCAGCGAACCCCTCCCGGCGCAGCGCCTCCGTGACCGACGCAGTCTGCGATGCATCCGCCCAGCCCTCGATCTGCCCCCCACCATCAAAATCGGAAGACACGCCCACATGGGCCACGCCGATCAGATCGGCCACATAGCGCACATGACGGGCGAGATCCGCCACAGAGGCCCTGCCCTGCGCGCTGGGCTTGAGGAAAGACGACATGGCCGTGATCTGGATTACGCCTCCCGCATCACGAAGGCTGAGCAGCTGTTCGTCATCCAGATTCCGCGGGTGATCACACAGGGCGCGCGCGCAGGAATGGCTGGCGACGATCGGCCGCGACGACAGCGCAACCGCCTGCATCATGGTGGTCTTCGCTGCGTGGGAAACATCGACCACGATGCCTGTCTCGTTCATACGCGCAATAACGGCCCGCCCCAGCGGCGAGAGCCCGCCATGCAGAGCGCGATCATTGCCAAGCGCAGGAAGAGGAATCGCGGCATCGGCCAGATCGTTATGGCCATTATGGGTCAGGGTCATATATCGCACGCCATAAGCGGCCAGTCGGTCGACACGGGAGAGATCGCCCCCCAGCGCATGGCCGTTTTCGACAGCAGGCACGACTGCCACGCGCCCTGAAGCCACCGCCTCACGCACTGCCTTGACTGACGCGCAGACAGACACAGCCTCACTGCCAAGGCCATTGATCACCTCAAGCATCGCCTGAACACGCTCCCAGGCCTGCTGGCGCGGCGCGTCTTCAAGTCGGGTCTGGGGAATATAGGCGGCAAGGCAGACTGCCTTGAGGCCACCAGCACGAAGCTTGGGCAGATCGACCTGGCGTTCGGCTGAGCCGGTTTCGAAATCGTTCCGGTCGGGCCAGGGGATATCGATATGGGAGTCGAGTGTCAGAAGGCGGTCATGAATATCGCGTGTCATGATTGCTTAAATGGTCTGTTGCAACGCCCCCGCAAGGGGTATTCCTCCTCCTCCTGCCAATTTGAAAGGCCCTGTCCCATGCGACTGATGACGTGGAATATCAATTCGTTGCGGCTGAGACTGCCTTTGCTCCAGCGCCTGGCAGAAGAACAGAACCCGGACATCATCTGCCTGCAGGAAACAAAAGTGCCGGACGCTCTGTTTCCTGCCGAAGCGCTGCGTGAAATGGGCTATCCACACCAGCATTTCCTCGGGATGAAGGGCTATAACGGGGTTGCCATTCTCTCACGCCACGCCATGACCCCGCTTGAAGCCGTGCCCGACTGGTGCGGCAAAAGCGACACGCGCCATGCCGGTATTCTGTTCGAGACCAGCACAGGGCCAGTCATCCTGCATGATTTCTACGTCCCTGCCGGAGGTGACATTCCCGACCCGGCCGTGAACGACAAATTCGCTCACAAGCTGGCTTTTCTCGAGGAAGTAACCTCGTGGTTTAAAGAGAACGTGCCAGTGCGTTCGATCGTCGTCGGTGACCTGAACATCGCCCCGCTCGAACATGACGTCTGGAGCCACAAACAGCTTGCTACGGTCGTCAGTCACACCCCACCAGAGATCGAAAGGCTGCAAGCCTGGCAGGACACCGGCTTCGTGGATGCCATGCGGCTCGTCGTACCAGCGCAGGAAAAGCTCTATACGTGGTGGTCGTACCGTAATCGTGACTGGAAACTCTCCAATCGCGGCCGCCGCCTCGACCATGTCTGGCTGACACAGGATCTGGCGCCCGCCCTGAAGGGAATGGAAGTACTCCGGGACGTGCGCGACTGGGCCAGCCCGTCGGACCACGTGCCCGTAATGGTTGATCTCGATCTGACCTTCGCCTGAAACGCGCTGCGCTTCACCAGGGACCAGTAACCGGCCAACAAGGGAGCATGACGCTCCCGAACATGGTGACGCAGACAGACAACTCCACCTGAGGCCCTGATATGAAAAAACCCGGCACCTTGCGGAGCCGGGTTTTCTGTCACTCAGTCCTTGCTGGCTGCTCAGCCCATCAGGGCGTCGCTACCTTCCGGATTGAGGCGATAACCGCCCCCTTCCGTCAGAAGCAGGGAGGCATTTGCCGGATCGGGCTCAATCTTCTGGCGCAGACGATAGATATGCGTCTCAAGCGTATGCGTTGTGACGGCGGCGTTATAGCCCCAGACTTCGTTCAGCAGCACCTGACGCGCAATCGGGCGGTGCCCGGCACGATAGAGATATTTCAGGATGGCCGCTTCCTTTTCCGTCAGGCGGATACGGCGGTTCTTTGCCGGTTCCTGCAGGATCTTGGAAGAAGGACGGAACAGATACGGCCCGATCGGAAAAACAGCATCTTCACTGTTTTCGAACAGACGCAGCTGGGCACGCAGACGGGCCAGAAGCTCGGCGATACGGAACGGCTTGGCGACATAGTCGTTCGCCCCGGCATCCAGCCCTCGCACCACGTCGGCTTCGTCATCCGATCCGGTCAGGATAATAATCGGCATGCGGATACCCTGACGACGCAGCTCGGCGCAGAAATCGCGACCATCGCCATCGGGCAGGGTAACGTCGAGAAGAATGGCATCGACACGCACATCGGTAACACCGAGCTTCTCTTTCGCTTCGGCAACGGAGGCAGCCTGAATGGGCTCGAACTCACCCTCGAGCTTGAGTTGTTCGACCAGCAGTTGGCGAAGCGTATCATCATCGTCAACAATCAGGACAGGACGCGGACCAGGCATGTATAACCTTCTCTCACCATCTTTGGGGTAATACCCCTGAGCCAAGACCACACCCTTCAATAGTGAAGAAAGGGCCTTGTTTTAACCGTGAGACTTACACGGATATCGTGACAACGCCAATGCGACTGATGCCAATCCACTGATGGATACCGGCGTTTAGACGTAATTTACCCTTAAATTAATGTTCAGGCGTGAGGTTTGTGACATGCTCGTCATATTAAGACATGGTGAGGGGCGCACCGGGACACTTTTCGTCAATAATCGCCCCCTTCCGGCCCTGATTGGGGCCGGCGGGATCCGATCGGACAAGTCAGAAGGCGACCAGGCCACTCCCACAGGGTTTCTTCCGTTCCGTCAGGTTTTCTATCGCGCCGATCGTGTTGTGCGCCCTCAAACACGCCTCCGCATTGAAGCGCTCAGCCCTGATGATGGCTGGTGCGACGACCCCGATCATCACGATTACAACAGGCACATCTCATTGCCGCATGAGGGCAGGCATGAGCGACTTTGGCGCGAGGACCACTGCTACGACCTCTGTGTCGTCCTCGGCTGGAACGATGATCCGGTCATACGCAATCGGGGTTCCGCCATCTTCCTTCATCTGCCGCCCGAGAGCGGTGTCACGGAGGGCTGCATCGCGCTGGAAGAGCTCCTGCTTCGCGAGCTGATTGCCTCAGATGCAACAGGCGTAGAAGTGCGCGCCGGCTGAGTATCCGATGCCGCGACAGAATGCGCGGCATCAGGGGGTTTCAGGGCGCCTCGCCTTCCGCACCAGCTTCCACAGCAGGCTCGACGGGGGGCGCCATATAGACCAGCAGATCGCCAAGCGCAGGCGTTACGGGAAACTGGTCTTCTGCCGACCGGATGGAGATGGATTGCCCGCGCCGGATCGACAGGAAATCGAGGCGGTTCGGCACCGAGCCGAAAGAGGCAGCACTGGCCTCGTCTGCCATTGCGGTAGCGAAGCGCCAGCCTTTTTCGAAAAGCATGTCGATAAGTGTGAAGTTCCAGGACGGATCGCCGAGCAACTTGCCACGCGCATCGCGCGAGAGGCCGTGATAGAAATCGAGCCGCGCAACACCGGGGCTGATCTGGAAAACACGCTGGCGCCCCATATGAGGCGCCATGTGGGCGCAAACGAGGCCGTTATAGATGGCATCAGCCGTCGTCGAGATGAGATAATCGGCAGGGCGCTCTTCCAGCGCCTCTTCACCATATTGAGAAAGCAGCTCCGCCCGCAGGACCGGTACCCCCTGACGCATGGCCGGGATAAGCGTGTTCGACCGGTTATCAACCAGCAGAATGGGAATGCCTGAGGCGCTCAGGCATTTGGCAAAATCGATCGACCAGGAAGACGCCCCGACAATGGCCAGAGCAGGCTCATTGGAAAGCGTCAGCTTGAGCCAGCGCGCAATGGGGCGCAGAGAGAACCCGTGAAAGATCATCGTGCCGCCAATAATGGCGAAGACGGCAGGCATGATCAGATCGGCACTGTGATAGCCCGCATCGGTCATGCGATAGCCAGCAGCACCCGCCACGGCGGCGGCAACGATACCGCGCGGCGCGATCCAGGCGACAAAAAGACGCTCCTGCCATTTCAGGCCGGTGCCAATGGTCGACAGGAAAATCGCCAATGGCCGCACGCCGAACATGACAGCCGCAGTCAGCAGGCAGATCGGCAGCGAGAGATGGGCCAGCACTTCGCGATGCAGGTCAGCGGTCAACATGATGAACAGGACAGCGACCACCAGGACGACGAGCGATTCCTTCATGCGGCGCAATTCGGAAAGACCCGGCACATGCAGATTGGTCAGGGCCATGCCGAACACGGTGGCACCGACAAGCCCGGCACCCTCCATGCTCATATTGCACACGCTGAAAATGAGCAGAGCCAGCGTCAGCAGCAAAGGCGTCTTGAGCGGCTCGGGCATGAGATCGCGCACGAACAGATAGCGCACGAGATAGGCCGGAAGAATGCCTACCGCCAGAGACTCTGCGGTCGACGCCAGCAGATCGGGCAAAACCGTTGTCAGAAACACATCTGTGCCAATCGGCACACGGGTCGCCACGACCTGAAGCACCACAGCGGCCAGAATGGCGCCTATCGGATCGTTGATGATTGCTTCCCAACGCAGGAAGGCCGCCACACGCGGCTGCAGCTTGTTATGGCGCAGCAGAGGAAGCACGACAGTTGGACCGGTCACGGTGATAATGGCACCGAAAAGCGCGGCCACGCCCCATTCCATATGAGCGATATAATGGGCCGCCACCCAGCCAAGCCCCCAGGAAATGGGTAGCGCCAGCATGGTGAGACGCGTCACCCCCTCGCCGGCTTCGCGCAACTGTCGAAAGTCGAGAAGCAACCCGCCTTCGAACACGATGATCGCGACAAGAAGCGAGACGAGCGGTCGAAAGATCCAGCCCAGCGCGGCAGACGGATGCAAAATGCCAAGGCCCGGTCCGAAGATCAGGCCAAGCGCAAATAACAGAACGATGGCAGGAAGACGAAAACGCCACGCAACCCACTGCGCGCCGATGCCCGCCCCGAGGGTGAGCAGCAGCCCGATAAATATTGTCAGCGCCATAACCCTGCCCTCACCCCTGCCCGGTCAAAAAATCACGCCTGATGACGTACTCACTGCGCCTTGCGCTGAAGAACCGCGGCAAAGAAGCCATCGGTCTCATTGCGATGCGGCGTGAGCGCGAACCCACTCTGGCTGCGCAGCGGTTCGGGCAGCATGTCTCCGCCCGCTGCCACGCGCTCGAAGCGGTCATTGCGCGCGAGAAACGCAGAAACCTGCGCTTCGTTTTCTTCGTTCAGCAGCGAGCAGGTCGCATAGACCAGACGACCGCCCGGCTTCACGAGTGTCGAGGCACGATCAAGGATATCGGCCTGCTTGGTCTGCAATTCGATGACGTCCTGTTCGACCAGACGGATGCGGGCGTCAGGGTTGCGGCGCCAGGTACCGGTTCCCGAGCAGGGAGCGTCAACCAGAACGCGATCGAAGGCCCCGGCACGGCGCTTGACCCATTTATCACCGCTCACCAGCAGATGGCGCTCCACATTATGAACCCCGGCGCGACGCAGGCGCTTGACCGCCCCTTCAAGGCGCGGCGACGAGACGTCGCAGGCCACGATCTGCCCCTTGTTTTCCATCCCCATGGCAATAGCAAGCGTCTTGCCCCCTGCACCGGCACAGAAATCGACCACGCGCTCGCCCGGCTTTGCATCGAGCGCCCCGACGATGAGCTGGCTGCCCTCATCCTGAATCTCGATAATGCCCTCACGGAAGCTCTGGGTCGCCGTTACCGGCTGACGGCCCGGGAGACGCAGCCCCCAGGGTGAGAGCGGTGTGGGTGTGGCTGTGATTTGCTCATTTCGCAGCGAGCGGATCGCCTCGTCACGATGACCCTTGAGAAGATTGGCGCGCAGGTCGAGCGGCGCTGCGCCGTCGAGCGCCGCCATTTCCGTTTCCAGCTCAGGGCCGAAAGCCCGCTCCAGATAAGGATGCAGCCAGTCAGGATATTCCAGACGCACCGGCCCGGGCATATCCGGGTCGTTCAACGCCTTTCCGCCTAGAGCCGAGAGCGCCGCGTCTTCACGCGATGTCAGATGGGATTGCGCGAAACGCTCACCATTGAACAGGTTGCGCACCGTGCCGATCTCTTCGCCACCAAGCATGAGCGAGGCTGCGCAAAGCGTGCGAGGCGAAGCCCCACCCGGAATATCGCGCAAATGCCAGTGCAGACGGCGCCACTGACGCAGCACGTCCCAGATACGGGCCGAAATGACCCGTCGATCGCCGCCACCAATATAGCGGCGATCACGGAAATACGCATTGGCCGTCGCATCTGCGGGACGGCGGGGGGCAGCCTCGATGGCGCAAAGCAGATCGATGGCGGCTGAGAGTCGAGCGGCGGGAGTCATGCCCCCGCGCTTACAAGTTTTTGTCAGTCCTGGCGATAGTTAGGTGCTTCACGCGTGATGGTCACGTCGTGAACGTGGCTTTCACGCAGGCCCGCATTGGTGATGCGGCGGAAGCGCGTGCGAACCTGAAGATCAGCAATCGTGGCCGAGCCCGTATAACCCATACCAGCCTTGAGACCGCCCACGAGCTGGTGCACGACAGCCGCCATGCTGCCTTTGAACGGTACCTGACCTTCGATACCCTCGGGCACGAGCTTCAGCGAGTCTTTGACCTCGGCCTGGAAGTAGCGATCGGCCGAACCGCGCGCCATCGCGCCGAGCGAGCCCATGCCGCGATAGGCCTTGTAGGAGCGTCCCTGATGCAGGAACACCTCACCGGGGCTTTCCTCACATCCAGCGAGAAGGGACCCGATCATCACGACATCGGCGCCAGCACCAATGGCCTTGACAATATCGCCCGAAGTACGAATGCCACCATCGGCGATGCCGAAAATACCCGCTTCATGGCAGGCTGCAGAGGTTTCCATGACCGCCGAAAACTGCGGCACGCCTACGCCTGCCACCACACGCGTGGTGCAGATCGAGCCCGGTCCGATGCCGATCTTCACGCAGTCAGCGCCGACGCCCGCAAGGGCAATGGCGGCTTCGGGCGTTGCGACATTACCGGCGATGACCTGAATTCCCGGATGGCGCGCCTTGAGCGTTGCCACCGTGTCGAGCACACCACGGGAATGGCCATGGGCCGTGTCAACAATGACGATATCAACGCCAGCCGAGACAAGCGCCTCGGCGCGGGCCAGACCATCGGCACCGACACCGATCGCAGCAGCACAACGCAGGCGACCGAACTGGTCCTTGATGGCGAGCGGATGCGCTTCGGCCTTGTCCATGTCCTTGACGGTAATCAGACCCGTGCAGCGATTCTGGTCATCAACCACCAGAAGCTTCTCGATACGATGGCGATGCAGCAAATCCTGCGCCGTGGCAGCGTCGGCACCATGACGCACCGTCACGAGCTTGTCGCGTGTCATCATGTCGCGCACAGGGGTCGAGAGATCGCTGGTGAAGCGCATGTCACGATTGGTCAGAATGCCGACGAGTTCACCCGTGCCCGGCATGACGACGGGCAGACCGCTGATACCGTGCTGCGCCATGATGGCATGCACATCACGCAGGGTCTGATCAGGTCCGACCGTTACCGGATTGACGACCATGCCCGATTCGAAGCGCTTGACGCGGCGCACATGCTCGGCCTGCTCTTCAACCGAAAGATTCTTGTGAATGACGCCCATGCCGCCCTGCTGTGCCATGGCAATCGCCATCGCGTCTTCGGTCACGGTATCCATGGCCGAAGAGAGAAGCGGAATGTTGAGTTCAATAGAGCGTGTCAGACGCGTGCGCGTCGAAGCCTGGGCAGGGAGCACTTCCGAAGCCGCAGGCTCGACCAGAACGTCATCAAAGGCGAGGGCTTCACGGATGCGGTCATGCGACACGCTGCGCGACGCATAAGAACCAACACGTTCCCCAGCCATTCCGGTCGGTGTTTCATTGGTCGTGGTCATCTGCCGCTGCCTCCCCGCAAATCAATCAGGAAAGCCCGCGGCTTTCCTACCGTTGGCGCGTCCTCTTAGACCAAACCAGTCCGTGTTGAAAACAGGAGATTGCGTTACCGCCTGCAATTTCATTGATTTGCCACGCTAAAAAAGCGACAGGGCACGGTCGGCTCATGACCCGGCGTACAAACCATGAGCGACCAATGCTGAATGACTGTCTTTTCAGGCGACAGCAGGAAGAGGCGCAACCGTGAAGTCGCCCCGCAGGAATTCGCGTATGGACTGCGCTGCGCGATGAGACGCGCCGCGCCGCGGCTGAGAGCCGAAAGTTTCGTGAATCACCTGCTCCTGACGCGCACGGTACAGCACATGACGCGACTCTGCCTGAGCCAATGCAGGAAGGATATCTTCCTCACGCTCGACCACGTCGCCGAGCGTCCAGTGACGGAAATGAGGGTCGTCCCGCCAGGCAACGCCATGTGGATTGAGAAAGACACAGGGGCGCGGTCGGATCAGGAATTCATACACCTGACTGCTGACATCACCGATATAGAGCGACGCCCGGGCCGTATGGGTCATGTCGAGCAACGCAGAGGAAGCGGCATCGAGACTGACGCGCCCGCCCACGACACTTTCGAACAGACGGCGACGCCCCCCGAAATCCTTGTGGAAAATCTTGATATGCGGCGCAATCAGGAGATCGTATCGATCAAGCTGGTTCACCGCATCGACAAGCGGATGAAGAAACCTGCCATAGGATGACAGACCCTTCTTGTAATGCGGGTTGTACAGAGCAACCGGCTTTCTGGCAGCGAGTGATGGCTCCTGACAGCGCTCCTTGCTCACCGCGTCGAATTTCGGATAACCGACAATTCTGGTTTGCGCTGCCGTTGCCAACTTCTTCGCCAGAAAACTCTCGGCAATCTTGGGCCCGGAGACGAGAGAAAGGTCGAAATGACGAATGAGATGCTCATCATTCACGGCACGATCGCCAGCACCATGCTGGATCAGAATGAGCGCCGGGCGAACCAGCCCCATCTCCCGCAGAAGGCCGGCTGAATATTCCGTCGCCACCACAGCATCAAACTGCTCCAGCTGCGCCAGGTTTTCACGCATGACGACTTCACGCTCGGCGTCGAGCCGACGCAAACGCCTGAGCAGAGCCGCCTTCAGGGGGAATTTCAGAACACCGCGTTCGATCCTGCCGCCCAGATTGTTATCACGGCGGATGGTCTCCAGATGCTGGGCCGTTTCAGGGAAACTGACAAATTCGGTGACCGACACATTCGGGAATTGCGCCAGAGCCGATGAAACGGCGGCGACGTGGTAGCATTGATAAGGCTCTGCGACGTAAAGAAACGCAATCTTCATACGAGCCTTATCCTCTTCCCTCGAGTTGATATCACCCCTTTATAGGTCGAAGATTTATGACAATAAGTAACAATAAGATGCAGCGCTTGACCGCTCGACCTTCGAAGGCCGCATCCAACATAAACACCGCAAGGCGTTTTATGGTATATATAAAAATTATAGGGGAATAACTTCCCACATATCAGGAATTACCATTAAAATATTCTACCCATCATATAATTACAGGTAAACTCTTTGTCTCCCCCCCCCCGCCCCCACAACCCAAAACCCGCAATACAAAACCGCCAAGCCTCTTTTCTTGATGAAAATGTGAGTTTCATTACTTTTAAGACAGACGGTAGAACGCCACCGCATCGAAAGACGCCTGAGCAAAGTTGCTGAATGATGCGATCATTGTAACTTGATGGTTACAAGATTCTGACAGCAGCCGATCGCACGGAGTATGCAAGCCCCCCCCCTACTGCCCCAGGAAGCGCCCTGAACTGACCTCACGATATTCGGCATGGTCACCCAGAATGCCGAAGGCCTCTCTGTCGGTCCCGGTCATAAAAGCCGTGATCTCACGGTCACGCAGAAAACAGAGCAAGGCGTCGCGCCTTTCTGCGTCGAGATGATTGAGCGGTTCGTCGAGCAAGATCAAAGGCGCCCTGCCCGCTTTTCCCGCAGTCAATGCCGCATGATTCAGCATGACATGCACCAGCATGGCCTTCTGCTGACCACTACTCGATAGCGCCGCCTCTCGCCCTGTCAGCGCGTCTCGCAATGACAGATCGGCGCGATGGGCGCCGAATGACGTGCTGCCCTTCTGGGCATCCTCCACTCGCGAACGTTTCAACGCCGCCCGCAGACTGTCCTCAACCGCAAGCGCCGGCTGCGATGCCAGATCCCTCTCCACATCACAGACAAGCTGCAAACGGGCGACCGGAAAAGACGTATCATCCGTCACGGGAACCCGGTTCATCGACTCGACCAGCGCCATACGGGAGGCGGTCAGGGCGACTGCATGGCGGGCAATGCTGTCTTCAAGGCCATCGAGCCAGGTCGTCTGATCCGGTCGGGTCGCCAACAGGCGGTTACGCTGCGTCAGAGCGCGCTCGTGAGCGGCACTTTCACGCGCATGATTCGGATCAAGAGCAAGAACCAACCGGTCGAGAAACCGACGACGTCCGGAGGCCGGATCGCTGAACAGGCGGTCCATCTGTGGCGTCAGCCAGATCGTCGAGAAATGCGGGGCAATCTGGCCCTGATTACGCACGACCTCGCCATCGAGACGAAAGACGCGACGTGAGGAATTTGCAGGATCGGCACCGGTTGCCAATTCGAGTGCATCCTCGCCATCGCGTGCGAGACGGGCCATGACACCCCATGAATGCCCCTGGTGCCGCTGGATCAGCGCATTGGTGGCACCGCGCAGGCCTCGGCCAGGCGCCAGAAGCGAAAGCGCCTCAAGCAGATTGGTCTTGCCCGCCCCATTTTCGCCAGTGAGAACAGCGAGGCGGCTTTGCGGCGCCCATGCCAGACGCTCGTAATTGCGAAAATCAGTGAGGACGAGCCTGTCTATACGCAAATCAGGCCCGCCATTCCCTAAATTCAGACGCGCATCGGCATCAGCACATAAAGCGCTGTCGGCAGATTGGTATCACGCACCAGTGTGGGTGCTGCGCTATCGGCGAAGGCAAACTCGGCCTCGACGTCGATCTGGTCGGTGATATCGTTGAGATAGCGCGCCTGGAAACCAATCTCGAGCGACGGGCCGTCGTAGGAAACGCTGGTTTCATCCAGCTCTTCCTTGGCCATACCCTGATCGGGGCTGATTGCAGAAAGCGTCAGCAGGTTGGTCTGCACAGCCAGCTTGACCGGGCGCGACCGCTCCTGGCTGATCGCAGCAACGCGCGCCACAGCATCGGCGAAGGCCTGCTTGTTCACACGCAGGAAACGGTCATTGTTCTTGGGAATGACGCGCTCATATTCCGGGAAAGTGCCATCGATCAGCTTCGAGGTCAGCATCACTGCGCCGACGCGAAACTGGATACGCGTGTCGGACAGGCTCACCTGCACCGTGCCTGCCCCCTCATCGAGCAGCTTGCGCAGTTCGGCAACGGTCTTGCGCGGAATGATGACGCCCGGCATGTCGCCAGCGCCTGCCGGCAGATCGGTTTCCACACGGGCCAGACGATGACCGTCAGTCGCGACAGCGCGCAGCTTGGGGCCGTCACCATCCTTGGCAACATGGAAATAGATACCGTTCAGGTAGTAACGTGTCTCTTCGGTGGAAACGGCAAAACGTGTGCGGTCAACCAGACCACGCAGAACGGCGGCCGGGATCGAGAATTCATGCGGAAGATCACCCGCCACCATCGACGGAAAATCCTCGACGGGCAGAACATTCAGGCTTGTGGCATAGCGCCCGGCGCGCAGAGCCAGCGGCGCATCGCCACCGCCATGATCGAGCTCGACCATCGAGCCATCGGCCAGTTTGCGCACGATCTCGTAAAGCACGCTTGCCGGTGCCGTAACCGCACCATCACGCGCCCCTTCTGCCGCCACTTCCTCGACTACCGCAATTTCCATGTCGGTGGCTGTCAAGCGCAGAAGATTGCCTTCGATCGACAGCATGACGTTGGCGAGAATGGGAATGGTGTTCCGCTTCTCGGCGACGCTCTGGATATGGGCAAGGGCACGGATCAGCGTAGTGCGGTCAGCCTGAAATTTCATATGATCGTAGACCCTCGAACACCCGAATAACAAAAAATCATACTAGCAGAGCCGCCAGTAGCAGCAAAGAGATCAGCCTTCCAGCATGCGACGCAGAAGCTCGACATCCTCGGCGAAAGCGACATCACGCTCCATCAGTTCCTGCACACGCGATACGGCATGCATGACCGTCGTATGGTCACGATTGCCGAATTTACGCCCGATCTCGGGAAGGGAACGGCTGGTAAGCTGCTTAGCCAGATACATCGCCACCTGGCGCGGGCGGGCGACAGCACGCGCACGACGGGCAGAAGACATATCCGTCAGGCGGATATTCCAGTGTTCGGAAACCTTGCGCTGGATTTCCTCGATCGTCACGCGACGGTCATGCGCCTTGAGGATGTCATGCAGCACATCCTGCGTGCTTTCGAGCGTCACAGAGCGCCCGAAGAGATTGGCATGAGCAATAAGGCGATTCAGCGCCCCTTCGAGCTCGCGCACATTCGATGTGATCTTATGCGCGAGGAACTCCAGCACCTTGGCAGGAACCGCGACACCAGAGGCGAGCGCCTTGGCCTCGAGAATGGAAATACGCAACTCGAAAGTTGTTGCATGGATATCAGCCACCATGCCGCAACCCAGACGGGTGCGCAGGCGGTCTTCGAGACCAGACAGATCGGAAGGTGACTTATCGGCGCTGACCACGATCTGGCGACCGGCATCGACGAGGGCGTTGAAGGTATGAAAAAACTCTTCCTGCGTGTTGTCCTTGCCGATCAGGAACTGAAGATCGTCGATCATCAGCACGTCAACCGAACGCAGCTGCTCCTTGAACTCCATGGTCGATTGCGAGCGGATAGCCGCAATGAACCGGTACATGAACTTCTCAGCCGACATGTAGGCGACGGACACGCGACCACCGCTGGTCAGTTCGGAGCCGATGGCATGCATCAGATGCGTCTTGCCGAGCCCTACCCCACCATACAGGAAGAGCGGATTGAACCCGGGGCTAGATGGCTTTTCAGCCACACGGCGCGCACAGGCATAGGCAAACTCATTCGGCTTGCCGACAACGAAACTGTCGAAGGTAAACCGCGGATCGAGCGGCGCAGCCAGGTCATGACGTGCGTCCTGCACGCTTGCTGCCTGGGCAACAGGGGCCTCGATCTCGACCGCAGGCACGACCGCTTCCACTGCGACCGGCGCCGCCAGCGCATCACCGACGCGTTGCACCTGCAACTCTACATGATGGACAGCGCGATTTTCGTTGCGCCACAATTCCTGCAGGCGGTCGCCATATTGGCCGCGCACCCAGTCACGCAAAAAGCGCGTGGGAAGAAAAAGCGTGATTTCGTCTTCTTCGAGGGGGCCGAGCACGATCTGCTGCAACCAAGTACGATATTCGACATCGCCGACTTCGACCCTGAGACGCTCGCGCACTTTGACCCATTGCGATGCCAGAACAGGCTCTGTGCCTGTCGTGCAGGATACCGTCTCCGTCATTGCGGGAAGATCCGTATGAGACCCTTCGTCTGCCATCACTCCCCCGAGTTGCAATAAAAGAAACGACAGGAGCCGTCACGACCGCGCAAAACGCCCCGTTCGATCCCCCGGTTGAGGGCAGACAGGATAGGGCAAACGGACCGGGAGAGGCAAGCTTATCCGATCAGCCTGGAAGCGGATGACCGGCGAAAAAAAAGAACGGACATGGCGCTGTCGCCACACCCGTTCTTTCTTGTAGTCTCAGACCAGATATCCTTGGAAACCAAGGATATCCACATGCCTGATCAGGCCGAAGCCAGAGCCTTGATGCGAGCCGAAAGGCGCGACAGCTTGCGGCTAACGGTGTTGGCAGCAAGGACGCCCTTGCCAACAGCGCGCTGCATTTCCGGCTGCGCGGCGCGCAGGGCATCGTTGGCAGCGTTCTTGTCACCCGAAAGAATGGCCGTTTCGACCTTCTTCACGAAGGTGCGGACGCGGGACATACGGGAAACGTTACGCTCACGGCGACGCTCGTTCTGACGGATGCGCTTGCGCGCAGAGGCGGTGTTAGCCATTTCTACTCTTCAGCCCTGTTCTGTTCGGCTTGTTAGGTTGCCTTGCGACAACAATAAAGCATGCCAGCCAATCATCTCTAAAAGAGACGCAGAGCCAGCGGAGGGCTCGCCTTTAGTCCAGTTTGACGCTGCCAGTCAAGCGTCCTCTAAAGAAAGTGGCGGTTGAAGGCGCGGGCAGTAGAAACTGGAGCGCCCCGCCTGCACTACGCGACGAATTCCGTGACAGGCGGGATAGCCCGGGCATTCGGGGCAAGGCTCACCCTCCCGACCGTATACCTGATGCAATTCCTGAAAAGCGCCCGGTTTTCCCTCGGAATCAACATAATCGCGCAATGTCGAGCCACCAGCGCCTATCGCCTCCCTGAGCACCGCTGGCGTCACTTCGGCAATGCGCGTCACCTCATCGACAACCAGCGATGCGGCCCGCCTCTCCGGGTTGATCCGTGCACGAAAAAGAATTTCCGACACATATATATTGCCGAGCCCTGCGACGACATGCTGATCGAGCAGCATCGTCTTGATGGGCGAACGTTTGCCCATCAGCCTTGCCACGAGATAGGGGGCGTCGAATCCCGGCAAAAAAGGGTCAGCCCCGAGCTTCGCCAGAAGCGGATGCTCACGCTCACGCCCTGAATCCAGCAGCAGAAAACAGCCGAAGCGCCTCGGATCGACAAGACCGACCCGCGTACCGTCATCGAGCGTCAGGGTGACATGCTCGTGACGCAGCGGCAGATAGGCTGCCCCCTTGCGCCGAGACTGGGTGATACGGATACGCCCGCTCATGCCCAGATGAATGAGCAGCGTCGGCCCACGCATGAGCGCAATCAGCATGTATTTGCCAAGACGCGTCGCCGCGCGGATTTTCTTGCCATCCGCCCTTATCGAAAGATCATCAGGCACGGGCCAGCGCAGATCACTTCTGACCTCCGTGCTGATGATACGGCGGCCATCGAGGGCCGCCCTTAATCCGATGAGGATGGTTTCAACTTCTGGTAGCTCTGGCATCTTGGGTGCCGACACTATATCCAGAGAACCATGACCGACAACGCATCATTTCCCCGTCCCGAATCAGCCAGTGGCGAAAGGGAGGAGACTACCGATTTCGGATATCGCTCCGTTCCGAAAGCCGAGAAGAAGCCGCTGGTACGCGCCGTCTTCGACAGCGTAGCGGGCCGCTACGATGTGATGAACGATGTGATGTCGCTCGGCATCCATCGCGTCTGGAAGCGTATCTTCATCACCACCCTCGCGCCGAGGCGCGACCTCAAGCTGCTAGATCTGGCTGGTGGCACGGGCGATATCAGCTTTGGCTGGCTGAAGAACAATGGCGGTCCGGCGCTACTGACCGACATCAACGCCTCCATGCTCGAAGTCGGGCGTTCGCGCGCGGCTGCCAAGGGCTATCTGAGCAACATCGAATTCTCGGTTGTCGATGCCGAAGCGATTCCGCTGCCCGATCGCAGTGTCGATCGCGTATCCATTGCCTTTGGCCTGCGTAACTGCACCGACAAGAGTGCGGTTCTGCGTGAAGCCCGCCGCGTGCTGCGCCCAGGTGGCAAGTTCTGCTGCCTCGAATTCTCCCGCGTGCAGGTTGCAGCTCTCGCCCCGATCTACGATGCCTGGTCGTTTGGCGTTCTGCCAAAAATGGGCCAGATCATCGCAAAAGACGCCGAGAGCTATCGTTACCTCGCAGAGAGCATCCGCACCTTCCCCGAGCAGGACGTGCTGGCCGAAATGATGCGCGAGGCAGGGCTTGAAAAGGTGAGCTACCAGAATCTCTCCGGCGGGATCGCGGCGATCCATTCCGGCTGGAAGCTCTGATCTTTCATGCGCGCCCGGGTCATTCTGATCATAGGCGGTGGTATTGCCGCCTATAAATCGCTGGAACTGATCCGGCTGCTGCGCAAGCGTGACATTGCGGTCGAATGCGTGCTGACCGAATCCGCCACCCATTTCGTGACCCCGCTCTCTGTGCAGGGGCTGTCGGGCGCGCCGGTCCATACGGCACTGCTCTCTCTGGCTGAAGACAGCCAGATGGACCATATCGCGCTCTCACGCAGTGCCGATCTGCTGGTGATCTGCCCGGCAACGGCCAATCTTGTGGCGCGCATGGCCAATGGCTTTGCCGATGATCTGGCCACGACGCTTCTTCTCGCAACTGACACGCCCGTTCTGGTCGCCCCGGCGATGAATGTGCGGATGTGGCAGCACCCCGCAACACAGGAGAACCTTCGTCTCCTGCGTACACGCGGCTGCCTGTTCGTCGGTCCGGATGAGGGCGAAATGGCCTGTGGTGAATTCGGCCCTGGCCGCCTGAGCGAGCCGGAAGCCATCGCAAGCGCCATCGAAGACGCCCTGTTTCCACATAAGCCCCTCTCGGGACGGCATGTTCTGGTGACGGCAGGCCCGACCCATGAGCCTATCGACCCTGTGCGGTTCATCGCCAATCATTCTTCCGGCAAGCAGGGCTACGCCATTGCCGCTGCCTGTGCGCAGCTCGGAGCACAGGTGACGCTGGTCAGCGGCCCAACGTCCCTGCCCTGCCCTGATGGCGTCACGCGCGTCGATGTTACGACGGCGGTCGAGATGCTTGCGGCCTGCGAAGCCGCTCTGCCCGCGGACTGCGCCATCTGCGCTGCGGCTGTCGGCGACTGGCGCGTGGCGGACACGGCGAGTCAGAAGCGCAAGAAAGAAGGCGGCGCGCCTCCGAAGCTCACTCTGGTCGAAAACCCGGATATCCTTGCCACGCTCTCGCAGCCGGGTGCGCTTCGCCCATCGCTCGTCATCGGCTTTGCGGCCGAAACGGAAACGCTGGAAGCTCATGCCATCGCCAAGAAGCGACGCAAGGGCTGTGACTGGATGCTGGCCAATGATGTCGGCACCGGAACCAATGTTTTCGGTGGCGATCAGAATCGCGTTCTTTTTCTGGATGGCGATACCATCGAGCCATGGTCCGCAATGGCAAAGACGGACATCGCCAGATCTCTGGCCGCCCGTATCGCGGCCCGTTTTTCTTCTTCCCCAAGGTAAGGCTTCATGTCACCGCTTCCCGTTGAACTCGTCAGGCTTCCCCATGCAGAGGGTCTGGACCTTCCCCATTATGCCAGCAGCGGTGCAGCAGGCATGGATCTTCTCGCTGCCATCAACGAGGATGTCGTGATCAGATCGGGCGAACGCGCCCTGATCCCGACCGGGCTCAGAATCGGCCTGCCTGCGGGATATGAGTTGCAGATACGCCCGCGCTCGGGGCTCGCCCTCAAGCATGGCATCACGCTTCCCAACACGCCGGGCACAATCGATGAGGATTATCGCGGCGAGATCGGTATCATCGTGCTCAATACCGGCAAGGAGGATTTCGTGATCTCACGCGGCATGCGCATCGCCCAGGCTGTGCTCGCCCCCGTCATTCGTTTGACATGGGTTGAAGTTTCTGAACTGGATGAGACCTCACGTGGCGCTGGTGGCTTTGGCAGCACGGGTATCGCCCGCGCCTCCTGAGGCTCTCTGCCCTCTTTCATACCGTGGCCGACCGGCAGATTCTGACCGATCGATACAGGGCTTTTTGATACCAGGTTTCTGAGCCTGAACCAGCCGGTCTCGACTGGTTGCGTGCAGGCTCTGAGTGGCAGGATGCCGGGTTTTCATCTGTTTCCGTGAGGATTCAGGAACAGCCTGGCCGAAAGCCAGACACAAGGAAGGAGCACATGTCGCCATTACGGGTGCGACGCGGCACACGCGGAGCGGATCGAAAATCGGGGCTTACGGCATCGCTCGTTGGCACGCTTATCGTGGTCGCTGCTCTGGCGCTGTTCTCGCGCTTCCTGCCGTCACGGCTGACCCCTTTCCATCATGGCGGGTTGATCACGCCGCATTTCCGCTCGCTGGCAGGGTTGCAGGTGCTGCTTGGCGATTTCGGGCATACGGCTCTGCGCATGATCGGTGCGACGCTCACCGGATCGCTTCTGGGGGCAGTTCTGGCGCTGCTCGCAGCCAAGCTGCCTGTGCTGCGTGGTGCGGTCGGGACGGCTCTGGGTGGCATGCATATGGTGCCCCTGCTCTGCCTTCTGCCTTTTCTGCGCCTTCTGGGTTTCGAGGTCGCGGCCATCGGGACGACGTCCCTGTGTTTTGCCGCGCCCATTGCCACTGCGGCACTTGGAGCCTGGACACAGATACCCCGCACGCTCGAGGAGGCGACACGCGGCCTAGGGCTCACCAGCTGGCAGCGCCTTTGGCGGCTGGAGGCGCCTTTCGCCATTCCCGCAGGAGTGACCGCTCTGGCCCGCGCCATGCCTCTGGCCTGGTGCGTTCTGATTGCCACCGAAATGCTGCCGGTCAATGGCGCATTGTCATCGCGTCCGGGTCTGGGCGCCCATGCGGCGCAGGCAGCAGCCATCGGCTCGCTGTGGCAAACGGCTATCGCGGCGATCCTGATCGGTATTCTGGCCTTTCTGTATGATTCCTGCCTCGTTTTCCCTTGGCAGATCTGGGCCGATCGCTATCGACTGCACCCTCTCTTCGACGGCGCGCCCGATCCCTGGATGCTGAAATTCTGGCGACGCACGCGTCTGCTCAAGCGCGCAGGCGAAAGACTGCGCCGCGCACTGGCCTGGCTCGGCGATATGAGATGGGGGGGAACAGGTTTTCGCCCTGTCGTTCACAGCGTCTCGCCCTCACCGCTCATAGGCCTGTCTTCAGGTCTTTTTCTGCTCCTGATCGTTGTCGGCTTTTTCTATCGTCATCATGCTCTCGCCCTTGTCGATCTCGAGATCGTTGTCGAGCAGAGCCTCATTTCGGCGCTGCGCATGACAGCCGCCCTGGTGCTGGCGATCGCTCTCTGGCTGCCTCTTGGGGTATGGCTCGGCCTGTCTGCGCGTCGTGCCGCGATAGCCCGCGTCACGGCCCGGTTTCTGACGCTTTATCCAAAGAACATTCTGTTCCCCGTTCTGTGCCTCGCCCTGACGACGCTGAATTTCTCGCCGCTTGTCTGGCCGCTGATCCTTTGTTTCTTCTTCGTGCAGGGCCTGCTTCTGGCCCAGATCCTGCGCGGCATGCGCAGCTATCCTGTCGACCTCCTGCAGGCGGCCCGGAACCTGCAGATCAGGGGCTGGCTGTGGTGGAGCCGTGTGCTACTGCCCGGCCTCGCGCCTGCCCTGCTCGAAGCTGTCAGCACGGCGTCCATGACCGGATGGACAATCCTGATACTCGCCGAACGCTCGTCATGGACCCTGCAGAATCGCGACGGCAGCGGCATCGGCGCCTATGTCGCCCATGCCATCGAGACAGGCGATCTGCCGCGTGTCGTGCTGGGCGCCGCCGTGCTCACGCTCTGCATTGCCCTTGGTGAGATTCTGGTCTGGCACCCCCTGCGTGTGCAAATCCGCCGACGCATCCTCCCTCCTCAGAACTGACCATGGAGCCTGACATGCAGGAAATCCTGCTCTCGATCCGCAATTGTCTTCAGGTCTATCAGAAGCAGAGCAGCACCGACCTGCCGGTGCTTGAGGATGTGAGCTTCGACCTTCACGCGGGCGAGATCGTGGGCCTCGTCGGGCGCTCCGGCTCAGGAAAGAGTACGCTACTGCGCATTGCGTCGGGACTGATACCGCCGAGCGCAGGCGAGATCATCTGGAAAGGCGCCCCTCTCGCCGGACCGACACCCGATATCGCCATGGTGTTCCAGTCCTTCGCGCTGTTTCCCTGGCTGACCGTACAGCAGAACATCATGCTCGGCCTTGAAGCCAAACGTCTGCCACGGATCGACTGCGAAAGGCGCTGTGACGACCTGATCGACCTGATCGGACTGAACGGCTACGAGAATGCGTTGCCGAAAGAGCTTTCCGGCGCGATGCAGCAGCGTGTGGGGCTGGCACGCGCGCTGGTCATGGAGCCCGATCTGCTACTCATGGACGAGCCTTTCTCGTCGCTCGACATGCTGACGGCAGAAAACCTGCGTACGGATCTGATCGAACTCTGGTCCGAAAATCGCCTGCCTACGCGGGCGATGATGCTGGTCACGCATGACGTCGAAGAGGCCGTGCTAATGTGCGACCGCATTCTGCTGTTTTCGTCCAATCCGGGACGGGTGTCGCATGAATTGACCGTGCCTTTCCCTCATCCGCGCAACCGCGACGACGCCGAATTCAGGCAATTTGTCGATCATATCTACACGCTCATGACACGCCGCGCGCCGATCGTCTCCGAAGCCAGCCTGGAGAGCAGCGCACCAGCCCCGGCGCCGCATCCCATGGCGCTGGTGCTTCCGCCGATCCCGATCAATGTGCTTGTTGGCCTGCTCGAGACCCTGGCTGCAGCCCCGCTCAACGGGCGCGCCGACCTGCCCCATCTCGCCGAAAGATTGCAGATGGCGCTCGACGATCTCTTCCCGCTGGGAGAGTCTTTGCAGCTGCTTGAACTCGCCGAACTCGAAGACGGCGATATTCTCATGACAGAGGCAGGCATTCGCTTCGTTCAGGCCGATCAGGATGAACGCCGCGAGATCATGCGCACCGCCCTGCTTCATCACATACCGCTCATCCGCTCCATTCGCGCCGTTCTGGACGAGCGCTCGGGCCATCGCACGGGCGCGGATCGCTTCCGTGAGGAGTTGGAGGCCACGATGTCCCCCGGCTATGCCGAACAGACCCTCATGACCGCCACAAACTGGGCGCGCTATACCGAGCTTTTCGACTTCGACGAAGAAGCAGACCAGTTCATGCTGGACCGTGAGGCCGGAGGATACTGACGCTCGCCCGGCCTGATCGGATTCAGGCAAGGCAGAGATCGTCGATCATCATATCAGTCCCGTGGCGCGCAAGGGCCATGGTCGGCGCGTTGGTATTGCCGCTCGTGATATTGGGCATGATGGAGGCATCGATCACACGCAGGTTCTCAATACCGTTCACGCGCAAACGGCTATCGACCACCGCACGGTCATCGGCGCCCATACGACAGGTTCCTACAGGGTGCCACATGGTCGTTGCCACCCGTCTGACCCACTGCGCCAGTTCAGCGTCGCTCTGACGCTCGATTCCTGGCGCGACCTCGGCCGTGAGAATGCGCTGGAGCGAGGGCTGCGTCATGACGTCGCGCATATAGCGCACTGATTTGACGGCAAGGTCGAGATCTTGCGTCTCACCGAAAAAATTCGGATCGATACGTGGCATCGCACGAGGATCAAGGCTGCCGAGTGTGATGCTCCCACGGCTTTGTGGCTGAAGCACCACAAGTTCAAAGGTCACCCCCGCCTGCTTGCCTGACGGACTCAGCCCGTCCTCTGAGATAATCGGCGCGTGATAGCACTGGATGCTCGGCTCTGCTGCCGGGTCCTGCGGATCGAAATAGGACACGGTATCGATCGCATTGCTCGCAGCCGGGCCGGTTTTCGTCAGGAGATAGCGCAGACCTGTTGCCAAGGCCCCCAGTCCCTGGGCTGAACGCTGATAACCAAAACCGTCGCGGCAGAAAGCCTTCAGCGGCACGATGGGGTGGTCCGCAAGATTTTGACCGACTTCCGGTGAGTCATGGCGTATCTGCACCCCGAGCCCCGTGAGCTGGTCGGCTGCACCGATGCCTGACAGCATCAGGAGCTTTGGCGTATGGATCGCGCCCGAACTGACGACAACCTGCCCGGCGAAAAGCCTGTGACGCTTTCCCCGGCTCACATATTCCACGCCGATGGCACGGCCCTTGTCGATCAGGATGCGGGTGACAGTTGCGCTGGTGCGAAGTTCCACACGTCCGGACCGGAGTGCAGGGCGCAGGAAGGCATCGGCCGCGCTGCAGCGACGCCCATCGGCATAATTGCCCTGAACGGGGGAGACACCACGCTGGCTCTCGCCGTTGTAATCCGGATTGTAGGGCAGACCTGCTTCCTGAAAGGCTTTCAGACAGCCTGCATTCAGCGCATTGATCCCTTTGGGCAGGGAAATCCTGAGCGGACCGTCAATCCCGTGGAAACGATCATGGAACGTGTCGTTGCATTCCTGGGCCCGGAAGTGACGCAGCATGGTCTCGAAATCCCAGGACGCTCCCTCACCCGCAGCTTCCTGCCAGCGATCGAAATCCTGCTTCTGCCCTCTGACGTAGCACATGGCATTGATCGACGAGCCACCCCCGACCACACGCCCGGAGCGATAGCGTCTTGTGGTGCCGTCGAGCTGCTTCTGGAGCGCCGTATCATAGGCCCAGACATGCCAGTCCTTCTGCAGGATCTTGGCAAAGCCTGCAGGAATATGGATCAGCGGGTCGAAATCATTGAGCCCGGCTTCGAGAACGACCACAGAAGCGGTGCTGCGCTCGGCCAGGCGACCGGCCACGACACAGCCTGCCGCGCCGGCACCAATAACGATGACGTCGCAGGTTTTTGCCTGTTTCGGCATGAGACTATCCTTAGCTTGAAAAGAGGCTCCCGCCTGAGGCGCGGGAGCAGGCACTGGGTTCAGATCGGATAGGCTGGCGGTGTGTCGCGCAGCGTAACCCATTGCCACTCCGTGAATTCGTCAAGATTGGCCGGACCACCTATCGCGGCGCCATTGCCCGAAGCCCCGAAACCGCCGAAGGGATTGACCACATCGTCACCCACGGTCTGGTCGTTGATATGCAGCAGCCCTGCATGAAGCTGGTCGCCCACGCGCATGGCCCGTCCTACATCCCGGGAGAAGACGGCAGCCGACAAACCGTAATCGGTCATGTTTGCCAGGGTGATCGCTTCTTCCTCAGTGCTGAAACTAGTCACCACGGCAACCGGGCCAAAGATTTCCTCATCGAATGCGCGCATGCCGGGGCGCACGCCTGACAGGACGGTCGGCTGGTAGAAAAGCCCTTCCCCCTTGCCGCCAGCCTCCAGAACGGCCCCCTGGGCAAGCGTGTCATCAACGATCGAGCGAACATGGTCTGCCTGACGCTGATTGATCAGCGGCCCGTTGAACACCTCTTCAGAGACGGGATTACCGGTCCTGATCGCACGCGCCTTTGCGGCAAGCGCGTCGATAAATCGAGCAGCGATACTCTCATGAACGAGCACGCGCCCTGTCGCCATACAGATCTGTCCCTGATGGAGGTAGGCGCCCCAGGCCACATTGGTCGCTGCGGCGTCGATATCGGCATCGTCGAGCACGATAAGCGGGTTCTTGCCACCAAGCTCGAGCGATACCTTTTTCAGATGGCGCCCGGCCAGCTGACCGACTGCACGACCGGCCCCTGTCGAACCGGTAAACTGGATCATGGCAATATGCGGGTCGCAGCAAAGCGCTTCACCCACTTCGCCTCCGCCTGGCAGGACATGCAGCAGCCCTTTGGGGAGACCGGCCAGTTCGAACAGGCGGGCAATAACATGCCCCCCGCAGATTGCCGTGCGCGGATCGGGCTTGAGAATAACGCCATTACCAAGGGCGAGCGCAGGCGCAACGGCCCGCATGGCGAGATAAAGCGGGAAGTTGAACGGTGAAATGATCCCGATCAGCCCGCGCGGCTTGCGTCTTGCGCTGCTTCTCTGACCCGTGACGCTTGGCAGAACGAGCCCCTGCGCCTGTTCCGGCAGGGTCGCCGCCAGCCAGAGCGCCTTGACCGTCACCGCAATTTCGAAATTTGCCTTGAGCTGGGCACCACCGCCCTCACGCACCAGCCAGTGAGCTGCCTCGGCTGCATGGCTTTCAAGCAGGGCCGCCGCTTTCGCAAGCACAAGAGCGCGCTCTACAGGATCGGTTGCAGCCCAGAGCTTCTGGGCGCTGCTGGCTCGCTTGGCGGATTGCGTCACCTGATCGGGGTCTGCCAGCGCAATCTTTGCAAGAGTTGCCCCCGTGGCAGGCTCGACCACAGCGGCGGTCAGGGCGCGTGTCGCCCACTCTCCTGTAAAGAGGCATCCTTCGAGATGACCGCTTTCCAGGAATGGTGCCTTGTTTGTTTCAAGCTCGACGCTCATCACCATGTCTCCTTGTCTGGCCACGAGACATGCCGAAAAAACCCATATTCTGGGAAAGACCAGTTTGGTCGCTTTCTCAACCTTTTAGGTATAATGCCCTTTTGGCGGGGAATTCTTGCCGGCCTCAGGCCAGATCAGGGGTGTAAAGAAACCGTGATAGAGCTTCGCAAGCTGCGTTATTTCCTGACGGTCGCCGAAGAGCGCAATTTTTCCAGTGCCGCGAAACGACTGAACATGGCTCAGCCGCCCCTGAGCCGGCAGATACGCGAACTGGAAGACGAACTGGCCGTCGCTCTTCTCGACCGCAGTTCACGACCACTAAGCCTGACAGCGGCCGGTCAGCTCTTTTTCGAACAGGCGAGCCAGATCCTCAGCAGCCACGAGCGACTGAAAACGACCATGGCGGATTTCAGCCAGACGCGTCGCCCGCGTCTTTCTCTTGGTATCGTGGCATCGGCATTTCATCTGCGTCTGCCGCATCTCATCCGGCACTACCGTCACGCTGCACCAGGCATTGCGCTGTCGATCCATGAGATGAATTCAGCCGAACAGGTGGCCGCGCTAATCGATGGCCGTATCGATATCGGCCTCGACCGTACCGAGAGCAACGAACCCGAGATACGCAGCATCATTCTGAGAGAAGAACGGCTCGTACTCGCAGCCCCGGCAGATTTTGCCGGATCGCAGAGCGATTCTTTCGATCTCACCCGCCTGACCGATGAGACACTTATTCTCTATCCGCGCGATGACGGCCAGAACTACGCCCAGAAGACCATGACCCTTCTTAGGCGTCACGGTGTCATACCACCCAATCTGATCCAGGTTCAGGAAATGACGACCGCCCTGTCACTCGTCGCCGCAAGGATGGGGCTCTGCATCGTCCCTGTATCGGCCCGTGCCATTGGCCATCCGGAGATACAGTTTCTGTCGACACGCCAGAGCATTACCTGCCCGGTGACGCTCAACATGCGTGCCGAACCGCCTTCAGAAGCCATACGGGTCTTTCTGAAGGCGCTTGGCGAGCTCTATGTCGAGTGGGGTTTCGGGGCTCTTTCCCTTTAGGACGAAAAGAGCGGTAGGGGACCTGTCCAGCCTCGCAGCCAAACCGCCCCTTGGCCTCAGGCCTTGAGGCGGTCGCGATACATCTTGCGCGCCTTGGCCACTTTCGGTGCCACGACGGCGCTGCAATAAGCGGTTTCGGGGTTGCGGGCGAAGTAGTCGTGATGCTTCTCCTCCGCCTCCCAGAACACCGCGGGGCCTGCAATCTCGGTCACGATTGGATCGGGCCAGATGCCAGACGCCTCGATTTCCTGCGTCACCTCACGCGCAATGGCATCCTGCGCCGGATCGAGGGCAAAGATCACCGAGCGGTACTGTGTACCGACATCGTTACCCTGGCGGTTGAGCTGCGTGGGATCATGCGTGGTGTAGAATATGCGCAGGACATCGGCAAAGCTGATCTCCTGCGGGTCGAACACGACCTCGATCACTTCGGCGTGGCCGGTGGCACCCGAGCAGACCTGCTCGTAGCTCGGGTTTTCGCGCCGACCGCCCGCATAGCCCGGCTGAGCGGATTTGACGCCGCGCAGGCCGGTGAAGATGGCTTCAGTGCACCAGAAGCAGCCGCCCCCGATAAGGGCTTTTTCAAGATGGGTTTCGCTCATGGGGGCCTCGCTTCGTCTTGGGAATGATGGACGAACCTACTGGTTCACGACAGGAAGATAGATGCTGCTGGCCTGCGCCCCGCCGCGCGAGATCGACTGCGTCGCGGCTTTGTAATCACCGGGCTTGGCCTCGAAGATATTCGACACATAGGTCTGGGGATTACGGTCGTAAAGGGGGAACCATGACGACTGGATCTGAACCATGATGCGATGCCCGGGCCGGAAGACATGGTTCACCGCAGGCAGGGTAAATTTATATTCCTCTACCTTGTTCGCGGGGATGGCTTCCGGACGGGCGAAGTCATGACGATAACGCCCACGGAAGATATCCATCGAGACCGAAAGTTCGTATCCGCCCATCTCGGGCCGGTCGGCGGTGATGCCCGGATAGACATCGATAATCTTCACGACCCAGTCCGCATCGGTGCCGGTTGTTGCGGCAAACAGATCGGCCGTCGGCACGCCTGACACGCGCACCGGATGATCCAGAACGGGTGTCTCATAGGTCAGGACATCCGGGCGAGATTCAGCAAAGCGCTGATCGGAAACAAGCCAGGGCTTCCAGCGTGCGCCATCAGCAAAGCTGTAGGGGCGCGTCATGAACGGCACCGGATGCGCCGGGTCGGACACATAGCTGTCCGTGCCGGGCCTGGCGCGCTCAAAGCTCAGACTGTTGCCTTCTCTCAGATAGAGGCGCTCGCCCGTACCGATGCAGGTATCGCCGCAATTGCCGAGCCAGCCGCGCAGATGATCCCAGCGATTGTCACCGCTGTTGTAGATGATGGCATCGTCGAAATTGACCTTGGCGCTGCCCGGCTTGAGATACTGGTCAAAGAAAGGACGCATGACGTTGGCACGATACCAGAGCGCCGTATCGCCATTGAAATGCAGCGGACCAAGGCTCGAGCCATCATAATTGACGCCGCTATGGCGCCACGGCCCCATGACGAGAATATTCGGCACCTTGGGGTGGTCCTTGCGCAGCGCCATCCAGCTGTGAATTGCGCCCCACATGTCTTCCTGATCCCAGAGCCCCTGCTCCCAGATCGTCGGGACAGTGAGCGGGCGCTTTGCCAGCAGCTTGTCGAGCGCCTGATCCTGCCAGAGCGCATCATAGGCCGGATGCGCCTTCATGCGCTGCCACCAAGGAAACTGGTCGAGCCCTGCCTTCGTCGCAAAATCACCGGCTGAGCCTGCCTGAAGGAAATTGGTATAGTCATCGGCATCATGACGGGGGATGGCATCGCCCTCACCCTTCTGCGTCATCTGCATCGTAAAATAATCGAAGCTGCCCTGACGGAACGCGCCGTAATGATACCAGTCATCGCCCATCCAGCCATCGACCATCGGGCTTTCCGGTGCCGCAACCTTGAGCGCCGGATGCGGGTCGAGCAGCGCCATGACGACCGTCCATCCCTCATAGGATGACCCGGTCATGCCAACGCGCCCGTTGCTCTGCTTCACATTCTTGATGAGCCAGTCGATCGTGTCCCACGCATCGGTCGTGTCGTCGGTCTTGCTCGGGTTGAGCGGGCCGATCGGCGGGCGCGTCATCACATAATCGCCCTCGGAGCCATATTTGCCGCGCACATCCTGGAAGACGCGAATATAGCCGCCATCGACAAACACGCCGTCGCCCTGGGGCAGCAGGTTGCGCATTTCCGAAGCACCAGACACCCGGTCGGCACGCGCAGAAGCATGATAGGGGGTGCGCGTCAGCAGAATAGGCGCCTCATGATCCTTTGCCGTCTTCGGAATGACGATGACCGTATGCAGCTTTACCCCGTCGCGCATCGGGATCATGACATCCTGCTTGATATAGTCGCGGCCGGTCTGCGGCATCTGCACATGAGCCGGAATATCAGAGCCGCGCTGCACCATATCGGGCGTGACAGCGGGGCCGTTCGATGCCTGGGCAAAAGCCTGTGAAGCCCCCAGCAGGCAGGATGTCATCAGCAACAAAGATCGGGTCAGATTTCCACAACGCACGCAATCAATTCCTTGGTCGACTTCACGATGCGGGGATGATTGAACAGACTTCCCCTTGCGGCAAGCGATTGGCCACGTTATTTCGCACAGGGTAATAAAAATACGCCCAACGGTCGTTTGCTATTGCATTTCATGCGCAACACGCCCGCCCCTTCCAGCAGTTCCGGATCAGCCTCATGCCTGCCTATCGTTCCCGCACCACCACCCACGGCCGCAACATGGCCGGTGCCCGCGCGCTCTGGCGCGCTACGGGCATGACGGACAAGGATTTCGGCAAGCCCATTATTGCGGTTGCCAATTCCTTCACGCAGTTCGTGCCGGGCCATGTGCATCTCAAGGACATGGGCGCGCTGGTTGGTGGCGCGATTGCGGAAGCTGGCGGCATTGCCCGCGAATTCAACACCATCGCCGTGGATGACGGTATCGCCATGGGTCATGGCGGCATGCTGTACAGCCTGCCTTCACGCGAACTGATCGCTGACTCCATCGAATATATGGTCAATGCCCATTGCGCCGATGCGCTGGTCTGCATCAGCAATTGCGACAAGATCACGCCCGGCATGCTCATGGCCTCGCTGCGTCTGAACATTCCGGTCGTGTTCGTCTCTGGCGGCCCGATGGAAGCCGGCAAGCTCGATGGCCCCGGCATCAACCGCAAGCTCGATCTCGTTGACTCCATGGTCGCTGCGGCCAACCCGAAGGTTTCGGATGCTGAATCCGAAGCCATCGAGCGCTCAGCCTGCCCCACCTGCGGCTCATGCTCGGGCATGTTCACGGCAAACTCGATGAACTGCCTGACCGAGGCTCTTGGTCTCTCCCTGCCGGGTAATGGTAGCCTGCTGGCCACGCATGCCGATCGTCGCGAACTGTTCCTCGAAGCCGGTCGTCTGGTCGTTTCGCTCGCCCGCCGTTGGTATGAACAGGATGATGCGACAGCCCTGCCGCGCAGCATTGCGACCAAGGCTGCGTTCGAAAACGCCATGACGCTCGATATTGCCATGGGCGGCTCGACCAATACCGTTCTGCATCTTCTGGCGGCGGCACGCGAGGCCGGGGTTGATTTCCACATGGCTGATATCGACCGGCTGTCACGCAAGGTGCCCAATCTGTGCAAGGTCGCGCCCGCGAAGAACGACGTGCATATGGAAGACGTGCATCGTGCCGGCGGCATTCCGGCCATTCTGGCCGAACTCGATCGCTGCGGGCTGATCGATACAACGGCGCATACGGTTCATGCCCCGAGCATGAAGGACGCACTGAAGAAATGGGACGTGCTTGAAGGGGACGAGCAGGCAAAAACCCGCTTCCTCGCTGCCCCGGGCGGGGTGCGCACCACCGAGGCGTTCTCGCAGTCGAGCCGCTATTACGAGCTGGATACCGACCGCAAGAATGGCGTTCTGCGCGACCGTGCCCATGCCTTCTCGCAGGATGGTGGTCTGGCCGTGCTTTACGGCAATCTGGCCGAAGCCGGTGCCATTGTAAAAACCGCCGGTGTTGTCGACAGCCTTCTGACCTTCACGGGCCGTGCGCGCGTGTTCGAAAGCCAGGAAGCCGCCGTTTCGGGCATTCTGGCCAACGAGATTGTCGATGGTGATGTGGTGGTCATCCGCTACGAAGGCCCCAAGGGCGGGCCGGGCATGCAGGAAATGCTCTATCCGACCAGCTATCTCAAATCAAAGGGTCTGGCGGAAACCTGCGCGCTGATCACCGACGGACGGTTCTCGGGCGGCAGCTCGGGGCTCTCGATCGGGCATATCTCGCCGGAAGCTGCGGAAGGCGGTCTGATCGGCCTGATCGAGGACGGTGACCGGATCGAGATCGATATCCCGAACCGCGTGATGCGCGCTCTGGTCGACGATGCGGTTCTGGCCGAGCGCCGTGAGCGCATGGAGGCTCTGGGCGCCGATGCCTGGACGCCGGACCGTGTTCGCGAGGTTTCCCCTGCCCTGCGCGCCTATGGTCTGCTGACAACCAGCGCCGCCAACGGCGCTGTGCGTGATCTCAGCCAGATTACGCGTCGCTCCTGACAGCCCCTTGGGGCGGCTCGTGACCGAAGCGGGATGAAACTCCCATCCCGGTCATGACCGCACCCGGAACGCGTCGTCTGATCAGGACGGAGTTAGTGAGCAGGCGCGCAATGCGCGCTTGTCTCGGCATCGTGCAGGGTCACACGCTGCTTTTCTAGACTATCGAGCGTTTCCTTCACCTCGCTGTCGCTCTCGATCCCTCCTTCGGGAGTCCAGAGCGCACCCTGCATGATCCCGAAACCCGGCAACGGGTCAAAACGTACCGCCAGCCCCGGATAACCCGGCGCATTGGGCGGCAGACGTGGCTCGTGCCGTCTCTGGCTGATGCGATGGATGAGCCGTTCTTCCTTCTTGAGCATACTGACACAGGCAAGATCCTGTGCCTCGACCGGCACTGAGGATAACAGCAGCCCGGCGAGAACCAGCGCCGTCGCACCCAGTAGAAACCGCCAGCAGTTCCCCTCGGCATGATTTCGCCTGTCTGTTTTCTGCTTCAGGAAACGGTCATGTGAAAATGAACCCGAGCGCATCATCATGATCTCTGTCTCCTCAATACTGCATCTGCATGCCGAGCAGGAATGCATTTGATTGCGCCCCGCTGGCTGGCGTGTAGCGGGCAAAATCGAAGGTGAAACGCAGGTTGTGGCCGTCCATTACATAATTGGCACCAGCATCGAATTGCCTGGTCTTGGGATTGCCAGCCCCGTACAGATCCTTCGCATAGCGAAATTGCTGATAGCGCAGCAAAGGCTGGATGCGCCCCCAGCCTACACGCCAGGGAATGAGATAGGCGGTGCTGACCAGAAAGGCGGTCCCTGCATTGATCCCGCCGATATTGCCGTAATCAGCTTTGTGATTATTGAATCCCGGCGCGATATCGCGCACGCCGTCCGTATGATACTGATAATAGGCTGCTTCAAGCGTATAGACGCCATAACGGGCTTTCTGGCCGATGCGCTTTTCGAACAGACCGTCAACATTCCAGGCCTTGTAATCACCACGCTGCTGGGCTGAGCCGACACCATTGACCTGATATTGCCCGGCAAGCCCGATCGCCAGAATATCCACTTTTCCGTAATAGGTGCTGGCGGTGTAATAGGCGGGCGAAGGCTCCGGATCGAGGAAGTTATATTCGATACGCCCGGCGAACAGCGGATTATGCCCGTCGCCCGATCCGCCATCGACCCAGTTATGGCCTTTGTAAACACCGGCCATATAGCGAAAGCGGTCATGGGCCAGCTTGCCCCACACGGTCGCGCCATCATTACGGCCTGACCACATTCCCGGATATTGCGCGACCATGGGAAACGCGTAGGTGCTCAGGAAATAGGGGCCATCGAGGTTGGAGCGGTCACTGCCGGGCAGCATGCGGCCAAGCCAGAGATTGACGGCCTTCATGGGCTCGAACTGGAGTATCCCGTCGAGCACATTCCAGTTGCCGTCACGAATACGCTCCACATTGAGCGTCGCCTTGACCATATGAATGATCTGCCCGCCCATATAGACGCGCAAATCACTCGCCGCTGCAGCACTGCCACCATCAGGGGTAGAGGGATCGGCGGTCATATATTGCCCCCGCACCCCGACCCCCATGCTGAAAGACTGCTCGGGCCCGAGATTGACCGTGATTGCCGCCTGGGCCGGGCTTGCCTGCAACAACAGTCCAGCGAGTCCGCCGCAAAGAACTGCCGTCACCCGCAGGGGCGTTTGCCCCCTCATCGGGCGTTGCGCCGTCTTCGATGCCCTTGCCGTCGCCAATGTCATTATGCCCTCTCCCATGCCGATACGGGCCATCTGACCGCGAGAGAACATTACGGTTTGAGATCATTCCCAATAAATGCGTAGAATTACTTAGTGGTCTGTCTGCCACGGCTTTTCCACCGGGCTACGCTCTTCCTTGCGCAGCCCGGTAACGCGCGGGGGAACGCGACAATGAGCCGAAAACACCTTCTGAATGCCTTGCTGACACTGCCCCTCGTTCTCGCCTTGTCCTGTGGCGTGAGAGCGCAGGACAAGACGCGCCTTTCCGTGGCCGAAGAGACAGCCGATCGCTGTGTCGCAGATGCCGCGATTCTCCCCCTCCTCGGCGGCCCCGCCGATGCACCGATCATCCCGGTGACAATCGATGGTCACCCCGCCGCGATGTATGTCAGCCCCTTGTTCGGGCATATCTTCGTGCATAATGCGGGCGATATCTGGTTCAATCAGGGCATAACCCGCCCAATGACTGCTCAGGACAATGTGCAGGTCCTGAGCGAAACAACCAGAATGGACACGCTGCAGATCGGTCCGATCACGCTGCATGACCTCATCGTCGAGCGCCTTGATGGCGAAGCACACCAAAGCGTTTCGGGCCGCCCCCTTGTCGGGTTGATCGGACGCCCTCTCTTCCGGCGGCTCCTTCTGATGCTCGACGTGCCGCATGAGAAACTCGGGATCATGGTCTGGCGAAACAGCCCGGAATGCAGTTCCGGGCCATCTGGCCTTTTCACCCTCGCACCCCAGAGCCTTGCGATGGATGATCGGGCCCGGGTGATGGCGCAGATCGACGGCAGGAAAATACGTCTCACGCTCGATCCCGATCTAGGTATGAACACGCTGCCTGTCTCAGACCGGGCCAATAGCGCCACGACAGACGATCTGGCCCGCGACCCCCGTGTCGTCACCCGTTTCGGCGCGATCACACGCGGGGTACGGCATAGGTTTCGTTCTTTCCAACTGGGCGAAAAAAAACTGGGCCCAACAGAATTTCTCGTGCTGGAAAATATCAGTGAGGGCATGCTTGGCGCGAGCTTTTTTCAGCATAATGTCGTGTTGTTTGACTTTCCTGATGGCCGGTTTCTTTTTTCACCGAGCGAGCCACGCGTTTTTCAGCCCAATCTCGGATTACATTTCGACGAGACCCATCAGGGCTTTACCAGCGTACAGGAGAATCGTGCCCCCGCCGCCGCCAGGCAGGCAAAATAGGCTGTTAGACGCTTGTTTGTGACGATCTTGCTTCAGATGTCGCAAACATGTCACCCACGATTGCGCTTTGTCATGGCATGAAACCGCATCCTTTCAGAGCGAGGCATTTGTCGGCCTCCCGGGATTCGAGAGAGCCTTCATGCGTCGTGTCTTTCCCTCTGCCGCCGGATCTTCGATACGTCGTCGGGATATTCTGCTTGGCCTCGGTGCATTGATGGCGTGCGGTGCCGCCCCTGCCGTTGCGACACTGGAAAAAGAAGCCCCCGCCTGCGACGCTGGGACCAAACCGGAAGGCGGAGACCGTCAGGGGAAATTCGACGCCAAGGGCCAACCGCTGATTTGGCCGGGCAACACGATCATCTGCCCCTTCAACGCGGCAGATCCACTGGCGCAGGCCATGCTCGACATGAACAGCCTCATCGAGCGCGAATGGCGCGAGTATATCACCCCTACGCCCCCATCGAGCTATCACATGACCATTCTCGGTGGGGTCGATCCGGAGCAGCAGGCGAAGGCAAACTGGCCATCTGGCATCAATACAGCGTTGCCCATCGCAGACACCGCGTCGATCCTCCGTGATCGTCTTGCCTCAAGGCGTTTCGATATTCCCGAGACAATCGAAATGGAAATCGACGCGGACCGTTTTCATGCGCCGCTCGTGGGCGTTCCGCTCAGACCGGCCAATGCCGCCATGGCGACCGCCCTTTACGATCTGCGCCGACAACTCGCAGAGGCAATCGGTTTTCATCCCGATAACCTCATGACATTCATGTTCCATGCGACCTATGGCTACAAGATCCGCCATGTCCCGCGGGCGCAGAAGGACGTGCTGCGTCGTCAGGTGCATAACTGGCGCCGTGAGAACGCCGACAAGCTCGGCACCATCGTCATTCCGCCACCGGTCTTTTGCAGTTTCGAGACGATGTTTGCCTTCAAGCCGCTTCTGACCCTCGCGCGCCGGGCCTGAAACAGAAAAGGCCGCCCGATGAATTATCGGGCGGCCTGTCATTCTGGAAGCAGGATCTGGCCCGCAAGACTTCAGTAGGTGAAAGCGATACTCGCGAGGAAGGTACGGCCTACCGATGGCGTCGCACGGTCACTGAAGAGATTGGAATAGTTCAGACGGTTCGCCAGATTGTAGCCATTGAGCGCCAGACGCCAGCGATGGCCAACCATATGCGATACCACGGCATCCCATTCTGTCGTATGGGGCACGCGTGCCGTGTTGGCGGCATCGAGCCAGACGGAGTCACGCCAGGTCAGACCACCGCCGAAAGTCAGGTTCCAGGGCTTCTCCGGGGCAATCGTATAGGTGCTCCAGATGGTCGCCGTGTTTTTTGGGGCGTACTGGATGCGCTTGCCGATATCGGCGGCCGTCAGTGATCCCGTCGTCGTGGCATCATAATAGGCGTAAGTACCGATCAGGCTCCAGTTGCGCGTGATCTGCCCTGACAGACTCAGTTCGACACCCTGATTGCGCTGCGTGTCGCTCGACGAGGTAACACTGCCCGTCGACGGATCGGTCATGAGTGCATTGCCCTTTTCCAGCCGGAAGAGCGAGGCAGTCGCACCCAGTCGGCCGTGCAGGAATTGCTGCTTGATGCCAATTTCGTAAAGGCTGGCCTTCTCAGGCTTGAAGCCTTCGGTCGAGGTCTTGAGCGGCTCGGAGCTGTTCGTCACATAAAGGCCGAGCGGCGTAGTCGAACGCGCCCAGTTGAAATAGACCATCGTGTTGTCGCTGGGCGTATACATCAGGCTGACGGTCGGGTTGATGGTATTCTGCTGCTGCGAAAGGCGGGTATCGGCTGCTGTTGCTCCTTCGGTTGCTGCATAATGGCTGTTCCAGTGATCCCAGCGGAAGCCACCGCGAATGGAAAACCAGGGTGCAAGCCACATCTGCTCGGACAGGAAAGCCCCGACATCAGTCGCATCACCGGTTTTGTAGAGCTTGCGCCCTGCCCCGCCCGACAGATTGACCAGATCATATTGATATTGACCCAGGTTCCCGAGCAACAGCCCCGGCTGCGTGTGAGACGGGTTGATCATGCTCGTCGTATCGGTGCGCGTGCCGTTCACACCATTGAAATTATAGGCGTAATTGGTGCGGCGATCGTAGATATGCTCGACATCCCAGCCAGCAATGACCTGATGACGAATAAAGCCGGTCTTGAAATTCGCTCTGGCTGAAAAGACGTTCTGCACCGACCAGTCATTCTGCTGATAGGGCTCGGGGCCGCCAAGATGGCCGCGCCGATTGATCTGCGCTGCAGACGGATCGGTAAAGAAGAGCTTCTGGCAGGTGGCATCACACCCTGGCTGGGAGGCCGAGAAATACCGGTCATAAAGCCCGCCACGCAAATCGTCGGAAATCGTGAGATGCTGGCTGATTTCAGAATTCAGCCGTGCCGTCAGCATGTTCACATTCGACACGTCCTGATCGTAATTGGTGCCATACCAGCTGTGACGATCGAGGCCGTATTCCGTCGCCGGGCGACCGATTGTGCTGCCGGGCTTGGTGACGATCGGCACGCCATAATCGGGAATTCTGTTGTCTGACTGGTGGAAATATTCGAGCGTGAAGCTGGTCTTCTTGCCAAGTCCAAACCCAATGGAGGGCGCGAGCCCCCAGCGATGGGAGTAGATGTTGTCGCGACCGACGACATTGTTTTCATTACCCATACCGGTAATACGCACGGCGGTGGATTCGCCTATCTGCTTGTTCACATCGAGCGTGCCGCGATAATATTCGCCCGATCCGCCTGAGAACTGTGCATTATAGGTGTCACCAAGATGCGCCACCTTGGTCACGATATTGATCGCGCCGCCCGTCGTGCCATTACCGAATACTTCAGAAGACGGCCCCTTGATGACCGAGATGTGGTCGTAATCGAAGCTGTCACGCGTATAGACACCGAAATCGCGTAGGCCGTTTTCATAGATATCGTTCTGGGCGGCAAAGCCACGGATCAGGAACTGATCGCCTGCCATTCCCCCCTCGCCCTCACCAACCGATGCCGTGATGCCCGGCACGTTGCGCAGCGCCTCATCGAGTGACTTGACGTTCTGCTGCTGCATCAGGATCTGCGGCACCGCATTGACGGTCTGAGGCGTGTGCATGATGTCATCGGGCATACGGCCCAGACCGATCGGCTCATGCAGGATGTTCATCGCCGCGCCATGCACGATGAGGTGCTCATCCACCCCGTCCTGCTGCGTAGCCCGGGTCTTGTCAGCGCGTTTCTTCTTCGCCTCCTCCTGCGATTCCTCCCTGGTTTTCTTGCGATGCACGCTGCCATCTTCGCTTTGCGCCGATTGGGCGTGAGCCGCCGTGCAGGCAAGGGTCATACCGACCAGCAGGGATACAGGATGGGAAGGGCGAACCCATTTCACTGACAAAACGCAGTCTCCACGCAAAAAAAGGAATCAATTTGTGCAATTGAGAATAATTCCTATCTTTCGTGACAAAGTGCTGCAACCGGCTCGCAATCGCATCACGCCTCTTTATGTCGTTGTGTTGCTCGAATGCGACACTGCATGTCACTCGCGACGTCGACGCCGCATGTGACGCGCCTCAAAGGCTGTCTTAATGGCTTGCACGTGATGCCTGTTGTCAGGTGTTCGTTTTATGTCGATCGTTCGCACGCTCTTGATTCGGCGTCGTCACCCCGAACTGTCCGAGGCGAAGCGCCACCTGAACGAGCAGAGCATCGCGACGGGATGACTTCGAGGGCTGCAACTGGCGCTGCATTGCCAAAAGAATGTCAGAAGTCGCGTCGACCACGGCCTTGTCCCACCAGTCGAAAGCTTCTTCCTCACGTCCCATGGCGCAAAGGGCTGTCGCATAGTTATGCTGACCGCGATAATCGCCGCCCTCGGCCGAGCGCCGATACCAGTCAAGCGCCAGCGCCGGGTCCCGCGGTGTATGCCAGCCTTCCTCGATAAAGCGCGCAAGCAGATTCATCGATTTCGCATGACCGCGTTCGGCACCGCTGCGAAAAAGCGCGAGGGCGCGCGGCAGGTCGGGCTTCATGCCGATACCGCGCATGACCATGATTGCAAGATTATAGTTGCCCCACAGATCGCCGAGCCTGGCGGCTTTTTCGTATGCCTCGGCAGCAGCAGCATGATCGACCGCGCCGCCCCAGCCAAAATGATGGCACCGGCCAAGCATGTTCAGCGCCGGAGCATAGCCCGCGGAGGCGGCTATCTCATACCACTGGCGTGCACGCGCGGGATCGGGGGGCATATAGATGCTTTTGAGCAGGATATCCCCCCATCGTACCTGCTCGGCCACATGGCCTTGCTGCGCCCTTTCCCTGATCTCCCTGATCATGTCCGGCAGCTCCGGGGCTGGCTCAGGGCGTCTGCGCCGACGCTTTGGTGAAGAGGGCAGCAGGCGCAGGATACGGGTCACCATGGGCTCGACCAATCAACAGCATGAGAACGTCAGATAAAGCGGGACCCTGCCGATTTAGAGATGATGATAATGTTTCGCAACTTTGCCGTCAGACAAAAAAAGGGAGCCGTTGCAACGGCTCCCTTTTCTCTAACGATATCCTGTTTCACGCTGATCTTCCACACCGGGAAATGACCCGCCTAAGGAGGGATGCTGCGTCTCCCCTCAGGCAGCAGAAAGACGAGACAGGGCCGCCTGCAAACGGGCGCGGTCATGGGTGAAGCTGGTCAGGCGGTCGCGATTTTCTTCGACCACTTCCGGTTTGGCGCGGGCCACGAAATCGGCATTGCCGAGCTTGCGCTCAACCTTGTCGATCTCCTTGCCCAGACGATCGATTTCCTTTTCGAGGCGCTGGATTTCAGCAGCGATATCGATCAGCCCTTCGAGCGGCAGCACGAGCGTGGCTTCGTCAATCACGGTCAGGGCAGCGGTCTTTGGCGGCTCGCCCGACAAGGCCGAGACGGAGGCCACGCGCGCCATACGACCGATCACGGCAGACCAGCTTTCGGCGCGCGCCAATGTTGCGGGCGATGCATCGCGCAGAAGCACGGGCACCATCTGAGCAGGCGGGATATTCATTTCCGAGCGGATGGTACGGATTTCGCCGATCAGACGAATGACCCAGTCCATCTCGGCTGAAGCCTCGGCCGCATCACGAGGCTGCGGCGCAACGGGCCAGGCCGATTGGGCCACGCTGCCGCCAAAGCCGAAGGATTGCCACAGCTCTTCAGTCACAAAGGGAATGACCGGATGCATGATCTGCAGGATCGTGCCCAGCACATGAGCCGCAACAGCGCGGATTTCATCCTGCTCGGGCGTGTTCTCTGCAGCAAAGGCAGGCTTTGCCAGTTCGAGGAACCAGTCGCAGAATACATTCCAGACGAAGCGGTAGCAGGCACCGGCCAGCTCGTCGAAACGATAGGCATCGAGCGCCGCCTTTGCGGCCGTTACGGCTTTTGCGGTCTCGTCGAGAATCCACCGGCCAAGCACACTCTTGACCTGAGACGGGTCAAAGCCTGCGACCGGTTTGACACCATTCATCTCGCAGAAGCGCGCAGCATTCCAGATCTTGGTGATGAAGGTGCGATAATCCTCGACGCGCTTGCGACCGAACTTGATATCGCGCCCCGGCCCGGTCAGGGCACAGATCGCCATACGGGTGGCATCCGCTCCAAATTCCGCAACCAGCTCAAGCGGGTCGAGACCATTGCCCTTGCTCTTGGACATTTTCTGGCCGCGCTCGTCACGCACCAGACCATGGATCAGAACCGTGCGGAAAGGCACGTCATCCATGAAATGGAGGCCCATCATCATCATCCGGGCAACCCAGAAGAAGATGATGTCGAACCCGGTCACAAGGGTGCTGGTCGGATAGTAGCGTGCCAGTTCTGGCGTCTTGTCGGGCCAGCCAAGCGTCGTGAACGGCCAGAGCGCAGAGCTGAACCAGGTGTCCAGCACATCCTCATCACGCGTCAGGCTGACATCATCGCCATATTGGGCGCGCGCCTGCTCGAGGGCTTCTTCCTCGCTGCGGGCGACGAAGACGCTGCCCTCGGGGCCGTACCACGCCGGAATTCGATGACCCCACCAGAGCTGACGGCTGATGCACCAGGGCTGGATGTCGCGCATCCAGGCGAAATAGGTATTTTCCCATTGCTGCGGCTCGAAACGGATACGGCCGTCTTCAACCGCCTTGATGGCAGGCTGGGCCAGCGTGGCGGCATCGCAATACCACTGCTCGGTCAGGCGTGGTTCGACAATGGCACCGCCGCGCTCGGCATAGGGAACCTGCAGGGTGTGGGGCTCAATCTTCTCGATATGCTCGAGACGCTCGAGTTCCTCGACGATGCGCTTGCGAGCCTCCAGACGATCGACACCCTCGAGCGAACGCACGAAATCGATCGACGAGAGTCCGTCGACCTCACGCAGTTCATGGGCGATCTCATCCAGCCAGATCGCAGCTGCCTCATCGAGAATGCTCGGCATCGGCAAATCGTGCCGTTTGCCGACTTCGAAATCGTTGAAATCATGACCGGGGGTGATCTTGACGGCACCGCTGCCTTTTTCCGGATCGGAATAGGTGTCGGCCACGATAGGGATGCGACGCCCGGTGAGCGGCAGGACGACAAACTTGCCGATCAATGCCGTATAGCGCTCATCTTCCGGGTGTACGGCCACAGCCGTGTCGCCCAGCATGGTTTCAGGGCGCGTCGTACCGACAACGATCGTACCGCCGCCCTCGACCGGATAGCGCAGATACCACATGGACCCCTTGGTCTCGCGGTTTTCGACCTCGAGATCGGAGATGGCCGAGCGGAAAGCCGGGTCCCAGTTGACGAGGCGCTTGGCACGATAAATCAGCCCCTGCTGATGCAGCGTGACGAACACGTCACGCACGGCGCGCGACAGCCCCTCATCCATCGTGAAGCGCTCACGGTCCCAATCGGCCGAGGCCCCCAACGTGCGCAGCTGCTGGATGATCTGACCGCCAGACTGTTCTTTCCAGGCCCAGACACGCTCGAGAAATTTCTCGCGCCCCATTTCCTTGCGGCTGAGACCTTCCTTGTCGAGCACGCGCTCCACAACCATCTGGGTAGCGATACCGGCATGATCCGTACCGGGCTGCCACAGCACATTCGCGCCTTCGAGGCGCTTCCAGCGGATCAGGATATCCTGCAGCACGAAATCGAGCGCATGACCGAAATGCAGCGTGCCTGTGACATTCGGTGGCGGAAACATGATCGAATAGGCGTCGCCCGGTGCCTCGGGATGCGCGGCGAAAAGACCCGATTTCTCCCACTGGGCGTAGAGGCGGGCTTCGCATGCCGCCGGGTCAAAGGTCTTTTCGAGCATTGTCTTCCTGTCACCTGTCTGGCCCTGCCCGGCTTGCAAGCCATGCAGGGATCACTTTGCGGGCGTTGCGCCCCGAACTCGCAAAGACCATTCGACAAGCCAAACAGGCTCGTCAGACATGGTCAGTCGCAACAAGGGGCGCCCTGTTTCATGCACGAAGCGTATGACCAGATGAGCTGAAAGTTTCAAGCCAGAACGGCACCCGGCAAGTCAGCCGGAAATGTCCGCGATACACCAAGTCGAAACGGCACCCATGACGTCGCATGACCGCCCCCCCCGGATATGGGGCCAGATGAACAGGCGAGCTGATCGCCCGCCCAGTCACATGATGATCAGCGACCGGGCTGACCGACCGCATAATCGTTGATACCCCACAGCCGATCCTTGACCGCGTTATAATAGGCCTTCTCGTCATAGATCGGCACGTTGAGCTTGAGGTCGGCCGCAGTCAGCCGCCCCATGGCGAAAGCCACCGCATAGGAAGACTGCACGAGCCCGCTCAGATTCTGCACGAGCGCCGTCTGTGCAGAGAGCAGCGTCTGCTGCTGCTGCAATACCTCGAGGGTCGAGCTTGTACCGACGATTGCCTGACGCTCAACGCCATCAAGAGCCACCACGTTGGCCGCGATAGCCGCACGGTTGCTGGAAATCGAATCAGTATAGGAGTGAAGCTGCTGCCAGTTGGCTGAAGCGGCCTGCGCTGCTTTGCGACGCGCAATATCCACCGCCCTACGAGCCGCCAGATATTGCTGGCGCGCCTCACGCACCGCCGCATATTCCGAACCACCCTGATAGATCGGCACATCGAAATTGATGGTGCCGAACTTGTTGTCGGTCACCATGCGTCCATAGCCCTGGTTCTTGACGTAGGAGTAACCGAGCTGCGCAGAAATCTTTGGCAGGATGGCCGCCATCTGAACGGAGAAATTATCCTTCTGGGCGGCCTCAGTGAACAGGGCATTGATGATCGTCGGATTATTCCGCGTCGCTTCCGCTACGGCATCGCGCTCTGCCTTAACCGGGAGGGCAAGTGGCTGCGGCGCCACGAGATTGGGCGCCGGCGGCACCCCCACGACCTGCAAATAGGTTGCCTGAGCTGCGCGCAGAGTGCCCTCAGCCTGCTGGCGCGTGGCCTTGGCGGTCGCAAGGGCTGCCTGCGCCTGAGCGACGTCCGTTCTCGTGATTTCACCCTGCTGGAAACGATCCTGCGTCGCTTTCAGCTGCTCTTCGAGCACGTGTTCGTTGTTGATATTGATCTGCAAAAGCTGCTCGCCGCGTACTACGCCCAGATAGGACGATACGACGTCAGTGAAGACCTCTTGCTCGGTTTCGATCAGTTGCGCCCGCTCAGCCATGACCGTGTTGACTGCCTGATGGGTCTGCGCGGTCGTCTTGCCACCCTGGTAGATATTCTCCGTGATGGAGACCCCACCCTGGTAACCCGGCGTTTCGTAACTGCGATTATAGGCTGGAGTACCGAAACTCGACCCGGGTTGCGGCCCCTGCGCACCATACGCGTTGAGTCCCTGATAGTAAGTCAGGGCTGCCTGACCGGAAATCTTCGGGCGCCATCCGGCCAGAGCGGTGGGGACGGATTCATCGGCAGCGCGCAGCTTGGCACGTTCCTGCTGAAGCGTCGGATTCGTGAGATAAGCTGTCGCCAGGGCTTCCTGCAATGTGTGCGGAACGAATTCGGGAGAGCCTTTACCATCATAGGTTTGGGCAAGCGCAGTCGTGCTTTTGAGAAGAACGACCAGACCTACGCTCAGAGAAGTATAGACCCTGGATTGATCCCGTTTCATGGATGCCCTTTCGAGTGAGGACGGCGCCATAGTGACGCGATGACAGTCATCATCTCGTCGGTATCAGGCGTCCCGCCGCATTCCTATGCCATATTTAAGCGACCAGAGAAATTTCTTCTTATTTCTCATTCTTATCCAAGATACCCCCTTGACCCGAACGTCCGGTAAAGAGATATAGCTCTCACACCAGCCGGTCCGGTGGCAGAATGGTGATGTAGCGGACTGCAAATCCGCGTATGTGGGTTCGATTCCCGCCCGGACCTCCAATTTTCTGAAAAATCACAGAAAATCGTTACGCTCGCCGAGTTTTACAAAACTCGCGTGAGGCGTCTGACACTTGCTCAGCACATCGCGGCGTTTGCCGCCAGTCGCTCGGGTCCAGAACCTTTGGGTGAATTACCAGCCTGGGCGGGTACTCTCTGATCCGATAATCACGGCTATCCGCCGCAGCAGGGCAGCGCACTCCTTCTCGCCTGCAGATGATTTTGCCCGGGCTCCTGCCCCGGCGGGTCGGCAGATCCCGCGCCAGCATCTCGATAGCAAGCGCTGAGCAAATCGCCTGAATGAATTGAGAACCCTCAGTTCGGCGTGCAGCCCTTTGCGATAAGACCATCAGTGCAGTATCGCAAAACAAGACCGAGATGCTTAGCAATCTGGCTAAAACTCAGACCGCCCAGACCCGATGACTAGTAAGCGCTGAATACAGATTAAGTTCTGGAGAAAAAATGGCGGAGGGGATGTCCTCTATAAATATCAGGCAACACATTAATAATAATGAGTTTTATTTAAAATTAAAATTTTTATCCCACATAAAATACCCATCAAGAGTTCCTAAAGGAACGCCATACGAAATGCCTGCTAACGCCTCATAGAAGACGTTCAAGGCTAGCGAGAGAAATTAAAAAGCATACATTAGAGAGTTACTCAGTCACACGAATCCAAAGTTGGTTTTTCACGGCTTCATAAGCTTGCGTCCCCCGATAACTATTCTCGTACATTTTGACTATTTCGTTGTTCTGAAGAGCCTTTATTGTATTCCTTTCCCAATTCGTGCCCTTGAACTGATATATAACCTCTACCCCGCAACTCTCGCTGTATGATTGTTTCAAGTCGCCGGATCCACGGACCAGTGCATCCACATATACTATGGTATCAATTTTTTCATGTGTGTCTGGATCTGTCTCGAACCCAGCCCAAAAAGGGGAACCTAGCGCATTGATGACGTCATCAGAATTACGAGGATGAGGTGGCGTTGGGGCATTTTTCATTGGTCTCCCCACGTTCGTAAAGCCACATACACTTTCAGTTGCCTCAGAAACTTCAAAGTGGCCGGCGCTTGCAGATAGCGAACAAATAGTTGCAATACCGATAAAATACATTTTTTTCTTCACGAAATAATTTCTCCGACAATATTTCGACCAATTAAGTAGGCGTCGCGTGCATTAAGGATGCCTGATTTTGATTGCTCAAACCCCTTCGTAATGGCTGTAGCTCGCTGTAATTTTGTACCGTGATGATTTGTATCATTAAATGGGAGAAAATCGCCTTTATTATAGAAAGATTCCAATATATCTTCCGTTGACACATTTTCTAAAGAAGATTTTTTCCCCATATACCAGCCAGCCAAAACATCCGCATGTAATTCCATACGAACGCCGAAACGATTCACCTCATCGAAACCGAACTGTTTGCGATATTTGAACTGCAGTGTATGCCCCCATTCATGGGCCATAATGGCTGCCACAGAACCGGTTCTAGCTAACTTATTACTCGGATTGGAGCCATGAAGAAGAAATGGATCAGGTGAGTTCAGCTCACTATGAAGCAATCGAAAACCAAAACACACAGATGGGGAACGACTCCCAGGTTGGGCAAATGCATTCATCCCATCTTTATCGTTATAGAAATAAAAATGTGAGTCAGTTTCAAATTCTTTATTTAACGAATCGACCTCATCCTTAAGTGCCCCGTCCAAAATAGTAAAGCCACTTTCATTAAATATGCGTTGCTTGGTACCGGAAAGATAGGATGAATCACTTTCTTCAAATACGCACTCATCGGAAATAATTATATATCCTTCACTTTTTGATACCTGTTGAGCTTTAGCAGCCGACGGGCGATATGATGAAGCCAGAAGTGTAGCCGCAGATATGAAAAAAAAATTTCTTTTTGTAAGGTAATTTACCATTTTACAAACTCACTAATTTCTAATTTCAACGATATTCGCCTAATTTTTTGGTCCCTAATTTTGGAAGAAATTAAGGTTATGTGCAAGAGACCACCTCTATCCTTATCTTCTTAAACAGCCTTTTACGCATACATCATTATATGCATTCAATATTTGGATTAGGTCCCTCTTTTGACCTCTCGTTCCACGAGCGGACCTTCCGCTTTCCCGCTGTTTCGCCTGGCGGCTTAACGATATTAGAGCAGACAGGTAGGCAGCCGCTTACAACTCGGTCACTCGGCGGGCATATCAACTTGGCCGAGAGTAGACCGTCACACATCAGCAGGGCTCGAGATCCAGGCCAAACTCATTCGTTCTCATCTTCGCTTGATAAAACTTAACCTCGGGAAGGGTTGCGCAGACTTCTCGTAGCCTGGCTTTGTTTTCATCCGGTGTGCAGCAGCCAAAGATGACTCCGGTTAAGGAAGGCTCTGGAAATTTGAGACAGTCTGGTTTCCTCGTAATAACTCTCCACTCTTCTTCGTGTTTCCAACAAAGGTCCTTCGTTAGGATCGCCGCATTGAAAAGCTGTGCCTTATCGTAATGTTCTCTCGTCAGCATTAACTGGATCCGATTTTGTGAATACGAAACAAGATGGAATTGCCCGTTCATCCATGGCATCTGGTCACACCATTTGATTGCATCAAATTCCAAGGCCACCCCACGATGGTTACGAGCATAGTGCGACCACATCAATGTAGAAGTATAGTTGGCCGCGAGCGAAAGCACGCCGCTTGCGTGGATTTTAGACTGCATCTCCCGGAGCAAATTTTCTAATTGGGAGCTTTCGATTGGACTTAGTTCTCCAGCCGCCCCGCATGAATTGTCCGGGTAGATCAAATATCGAGCAAATCCAGGATTCACAGTACCACGCGAGGGCATTCGACAGTCAAACGGATCATTGAATTTTTTTACGATGGACAATAAAGTTCATGTTTAAGCAAGATGGACTGAAGTCGGCACCAATCCTCTTCTGTTTCGATCACTCTAAACTTGTAGAGTTTTTGCGGCAGCGGCGATGATATGAATTCCGGTTGGTCCATACAGCTATTATGCATCAAAAAATTAGCGAACAAAGGGCCAGCTTTTCATGGATTTGGCTTTACAGTGGACTGCCCCCCCTGAACTGCCTGTCTGCTCAGTGATACAGGAGCAGACAGGCGGCAGTTGCCCTCTTAAAAGGCATTATGATCTAAGTCTGTGATATATTCATCATATACTCTTCGTCTTGTGGTACCGTCGCAATGACTACATGCCGATTTCATGCATAATATGCATATTAATTGCCTGCTATCCGGTTGTTGACATATAAAATTAGTAATCAAAAAATTTTATCATTCAATATCATAATAAGAATACACTTTTGATTTTACGCTGCTGAGTTCGTTAGATGGAAATTTCCAATTTTTATCTGAAGCGAGTTCATTCAGGAAATTTGTATGAATTTTCACTTGTGTGAAAAATTCGTTCGAACGCAATTTGATGCTATCAAAAAGAACTTCGATCAAATATTCTGGGTTTGGCCGTTTTTTGGGATCAAATTCCATGCAATTTTTAACTATCTCAAATATATCTTTATAGCATACATCAAGATTAGCATTTATAGGGCACCCTGAAGTAACCCACTCACGCCATTTATTTTCTCTATTAAGATTTTTAAAAGCTTCACCCGTTCCTAGATGCCATGGAGTAAAATCTGACCCTTCTGGATGGTAGCCATTGCTAATAAGCTCAAAAAGCATAATCCCAATAGTAAAGATGTTAGTTTTTTCGGTGAGATCCGATTTATTCCATTCAGATTTATTTTTCCATTGTTCTGGGGCACAATACGGCGCCGTTCCTCGGAATATTGGATGTTCTTTAAATAAATCAACGCTGCCAAAATCCCCAATAAGTGGAGTTAGTGGTATATGTTGATTAGAGTTCAACTGATGAGTTTTATTATAATCACGAAAAAAAATGTTTTCTGGCTTTAAATCTTGATGACAAACTATATTTAGTTTTGAGAGGTGCATTAATCCGTATAATATTTGTATTATAATGGCTATTTTTTCGACATCAATTATAGTGTCATTATTAATTAACTTTGATAAATCTCCTTCCCAAAACCTAAAATATGCGACTGGTGTTCCAAGATGAAAACTGAAATTATGAGGCCAATGTACGTTAGGATGATAATAAGCCTTACTTTGCAATTGGAATTCTCTAATAAATCGTATTGCAGCTTCACTGGGAGGTATGCTTTTTTTTGATATTGGAAACTTTGCACTTACTTTTTGAGGGTTAACACCGTTTCCATTATTCATAACAACAATTGTCCCGGAAAGACCTTCCATTCTTCCCGAAACGTTTTCAGAATTAATGAAATTTGTGAGTATTTTTCCCTGATCTTCAGCTGATAACTCTTCGAATTTGCTGCGAGGAAAATTTCTCTTTGTCATATGTAGGGTCTTTCTATTTGGGATTGGCGTCAATGTACATCTATTTTGCAATAGTGAAATATATCACTTCATTTGATAAATAATTCACAATATAAAACGAGAAACTTTGTAAATGCTCATCAGTGCGTCACATTAATATAAAAATACAAGTTAATGATTAAACTCCCCGGCGATTCAATAATAAGCGGACATTCCACTTCTCTCTCCCCACAAAGCTGACAACATTCATTCATTTTTCCACCTGCCTTACTCGCTCAAACAATGCGTTGTTCAAGGCCACCTGATCTGCCCCGAAGTGGGCCTGTCGATGACAATTTGGACATAGTGCGGCCACAGAATCTGGGTGATCCAGCCCCCCGTCACTCAGTTTGTGGATATGGTGTGCTTCGAGATACGGCTGCCCTGCAGCCGTTAAAAACGGGGCAGGATTTCTACAGGCTTCACACGCTCCCGCAGCACGGCCCAGAACGTAATCCCGCACTGCTCTGCTACGTGCTCTGACATTCATTAACGCGACACGCGGGCTCGCCTCATTGGATGCGAGAGCCGCTTGGAGCGCTCGCTCTCTCAGTTCTGCTAACGGCAGATCAGTCGGAGCCTCTGCCGCAAAATCTTCAACCTCGATGGCAAGCCCGCTCTGAGGCACCAACGTAAAGACAATCGCCTGCCGTGGCTGACCGTCCATATCGGGCTGCTGCTCAGTCTGCCATCCACCACAAACATAAAGGCCTTCAAACCAAACCGGACCTCCTTTCTTGGTCTGCTGGAACAACAAGAGGTCTTTGCCGTTCTGCACATGGTCGCGGATGGCTCGATTTCCCGAGATCATGCGCATATCGCCAAGCTGGCCTTGCCCCGTATATCGGAAGCTCCCATCTGCTTCGAAAACGTCTTGGTAGCCGACATGGCCGGCACCATGCCCGGTAAAAATAAAGATCCCAGGCGCGTCAGCAGGCGTTGAGATGCCGCCCTGTTGCTGCCCACCAAACCGCGCATGAATGTCATTGCGACGGTGATAGGATCGATGGAGTTCAAACGGCCAAAGCATGGCTCAATTGGTTACATAAGATTTCAGCGGGCACAATGGCGTGCCTCACAGAGCGAGACTGGCGCCCTGAGTCTTTTCTTGCGCCTTGTGTTTCGCGTCCTGCATATCGGCTCTCCGTTCCTGAACCGAGCGAGCCGACATGCCTGCACGCTCCAGGAGCCCAAGCTGCATCTTCGAGCGGTCATCCGTGTAAAGCACGCTTTCAGCCTTGGCGCGTGAGAGGGCCACATAGAAGCTCTTTTGCTCCAAAAGATGCGTGGCCGAGCTCTCGGCGTTGGCAAACACTCGATCCGCTGTGCGCCCCTGAGCTGCAAAAGCCGTCGAGACATAAGCATGAGAGAGATGCCGGTCTCGAGCGCGCTCCAGGGTGATCGTCTCAATCCGGTTGCTTTGGAGTTTGACGCGGGCAAGGCCTTGACTTGAGTCGATCGTGATCACCTCTCCAAGCTGCCCATTTACTCGCTTTGCTGCTTTATCGTTCCGCGTAAACTGCACCCGGTCCCCCACGCGAAGCTCTAGCGCTTCTTCGCGATAGAGCTGGGCTTGTCCCGCTCCCCATTGCCTGGGATGCCAGGCGAGATCTCGTCCGCGTTCACCTTGAAGCGTGAGCACATTCTTAGCCTCATCGGCCTGGATGACTCGATAGGCTCCATGCCGAGAGACGCCTTTATCCGCGTAATCCTTGGTAAAGCGTACGATATCATCGAGTTCGTAACTCTCCGCCCGCTTGGCCTCCGCCTTGGTTAGATCCTTGGACACGAACTTCGTCGCGTTGAGAGCCTCAGCGCCAAGCTGGCCACGCTCGATCAGCTTTTTTCGAATGTCCTGGGTCAGGTTGTCACGTCCTTCACGCGATGGCTCAATGACCAGAGTTTTCTGGTGTTCCTCGGTGCTGAGAGCGGCATAGTTCTCAGCAATCTGCGCAAAACGCGCTTCGCGACCGGCAATCTCCACGACACGCCCGCCGCCGCGATCCAGGACCTCCAATGCTTTCTTGGCGTTCCCCTCCAAACTGGCCTCTACAGCCGCTTTCGTATGCGCATTGGTCTGGCGCAAGATCGTCGTCAGCTTGGCCGTTTCCATGCCTGCCTCTTGGAGCTGCTCAAAGGCCGCTCCGGCCTCAATAGAGCCAAGCTGTTTGACGTCGCCCACCAAAAGCACGCGTGCCCGATGGCTCTGCGCGGTGCTCAACAGCTTCGCCATATCTTTGGCAGAGACAAGCGACGCCTCATCGACGATCCAGAGTTGAGGCTGCGAGCTAGGGCGCCCTGGCGCCAGAAGATGCCGCGCCAAGGTATCGGCTCGACTGTCGAGCGCATCTCCCAGTACTTGCGCGGCTGAAGCGGTCGGGGCCAGGGCTGTGACGCGATAGCCTTGCAATTCCGCGCTTTTCGCCACT
>NZ_BMCH01000003.1 GCF_014635085.1 Asaia siamensis | reverse complement strand
TCGGTCGCCGCCAGGTCCCCTGATCCACCCCACAAAAACACCACCCCCGCGGGGTGGAGCAGCCCGGTAGCTCGTCAGGCTCATAACCTGAAGGCCGCAGGTTCAAATCCTGCCCCCGCAACCAACGACGCTTGCGAATGACCATTCGCCACATTTCGCCGGGATCGTAGTGTGCGGTTCCCCGCAACCAACGATACTTGCGATACGAACGCATCAAGAACGCCACTGTCCGGATGGACCGTGGCGTTTTTCTTATGCGCCGCGAACTGCAGGATCGCCGCCAGGTCGCCGCGCAGGATGATCGCCAGTTCGCCGTCGGCCGGCTGGAGCGTGATCTGCGAGACCAGGGTACGCAGGCGTTCGGCCGCTTCGGTCTTCGTCTCTTCAGCCTGAAGGCTCTCATAGAGAGAGGCGATCCGCTGCTGATAAATCTCCGCCATGTTCGGATGGAGAAGGGGCGGCGGCTCCTCTGTATCTGTCAGCAGATGCGTCATTTCCGCCTTGCGAGCTTCGAGGGATTCCATTTCTGCCTTCATGGAGGACTGGTACATGCCGTCTTTGATGGCGGTAATGATTCCCTTGATCTGTTTTTCGATCCTGACGAGTTCGTTACGACGCGCCGCGAGGTCCGCACCGTGCTCCATGCGCAGGCGGTTCACCTCACGGGTGAACTCGTTGCAGAATTCCTTGAACAGGTCGGGTTCCATCAGATGCGTACGCAGCCCGCTAAGCACTGATGCTTCGAGGGCGTCGCGGCGAATGTTCAGGCGGTTATTGCAGGTGCCCTTGTTGCGGGCCGTCGAGCAGCCGAGCAGATCCTTCGAGATCATGCTGTAACCACCGCCACAACAGCCGCAGCGGATCAGTCCGGCAAAGAGATGGCGGGGGCGCCGACGCTCACTGAGGGCTTCGTTGCCGGTCTCGGGCATCGTGAAGGTCGTCTGCGTCTGCCGGGATTTCACGGCGTCCCACAGATCCTGCTCGATGATCCGTAAATTCGGGACGTCCTGGATCACCCATTCGGATTCAGGATTAAGGCGTGACACGCGCTTGCCGGTATCGGGATCCTTCAGATAGCGCAGCCGGTTCCAGACCAGGCGCCCGACATACATCTCGTTGTTGAGGATGCCGGTGCCACGTTCCCGATTGCCGTGAATGGTGGACGGCCCCCATTCGCGTCCCTGCGGACCCGGAACGCCATCCCGGTTCAGTTCCATGGCGATCGTGCGCGAGGACTTGCCGCGGGTGTAATCGGTGAAGATCCGCCTGACTGTGCGGGCTTCATCCTCGTTGATGGTCCGGTCGCCCCGGATGCGCTCACCCTTCGCGTCAAACTGGCGCACCACGTCATAGCCATAGGAATTGCCACCGCCGGACTTGCCGTCCTCGACGCGTCCGCGCAGCCCTCGCCGGACCTTCTCGGCGAGATCCTTGAGGAACAGGGCGTTCATGGTGCCCTTGAGGCCGATATGCAGGTGTGTGACGTCGCCCTCGGAGAGGGTGATGATCCGCACGCCGGAGAAGGTCATCCGCTTGAACAGACCGGCGATATCTTCCTGGTCGCGCGACAGCCGGTCCATGGCTTCGGCCAGCACGATCGTGAAGCGCCCGCGTGTGGCGTCCTGGATCAGTTCCTGAATGCCGGGGCGGAGCAGGGAAGCACCCGAGATCGCCCGGTCGGTGTAGCTGTCGACGATCGTCCAGCCCAGCTTTTCGGCGTGAAGCCGACAGAGGCGCAACTGATCCTCGATCGAGGCGTCACGCTGGTTTTCGGACGAATAGCGGGCATAAAGCGCGACCTTCACAATCCCATCTCCCTACTCCTGGAGATCGCGTCGCCTCGCGGCCTCCACTTCAGCGTTGACGAAATCCCGTGCGGCCTGACGGGCCAGAAGCCGGACCAGACTGACCAGCCGCGGATCGGCTCCACTGCGTAAGGGTGTCACGTTGGCGTCCGGGGCGTCGAGAACGAGCCGCAGCTTTCCAGCTATCGTATCGCGTTGGCGTGCCATCTTCCCGTCCTTTCTGCATGGACCTTTGGTTGGCTCTGACGGCACTCTGGATGTCGGACGGGATGGGCGTGAACAGAAAAATACGCGGAAACAAAGGGATGGATCATAAGAAGAGGGCTTCGGGATAGTCGCGAACACGCGCGGCTATCGCTATCGGCGCTATCACAAATTGGTGATATCGCGACTATAATAGTCGCAATTTATCGCGGTGCGTATCGACTCGCGGGTTGGCTGGCGCGGACCTGCGTTCCGTAAAGCCGTCTCTGCGCGGTTCCGTGGATGCGATCTGGTGTCTGGTGGGGCCGGGAGAGAGGAAGAGGAAAGTGGGGTTTTCGTGACGGATTCAAGGGTGGGAGAGAGGCTTCCGCCCGTCCGTCACGGAGTGTCCCGCCATGGCGAGCGCCATCCAGAAAATCGCCCTCAACGCGTCCCGTGATATTCCCTTCAACAAACTGGTGCTGTCGCAGTCCAATGTGCGGCGTGTGAAGGCCGGCCTGTCGATCGAGGAACTGGCCCGCGACATCGAACGTCGCGGGCTGCTCCAGAGCCTGAACGTGCGCCCTGTCCTGAACGGGGAGGGGGCCGAGACCGGGTCTTACGAGGTGCCGGCCGGCGGCCGCCGCTTCCGTGCCCTCGAATTGCTGGTGAAGCAGAAGAAACTGGCGAAGACCGCCCCTGTGCCCTGCGTCGTGCGCGAGGCAGGATCGGCCATTCTCGCGGAGGATGATTCCCTGGCGGAGAATGTCCAGCGCGTGGCGCTGCATCCGCTGGACCAGTTTCGCGCCTTTCGCGACATGCTGGAGAAGGGCATGTCCGAGGAAGAAATCGCCGCCGCGTTCTTCGTCGTGCCAGCCGTGGTCAAACAGCGCCTGCGCCTGATGACCGTTTCGGACAAGCTGCTCGAGATCTACGAGCAGGATGGCATGAAGCTCGACCAGCTCATGGCCTTCTCGATCAGCGATGACCACACCCGTCAGGAACAGGTCTGGGAGATTATTGCCCAGAGCCACAACCGCGAGCCCTATCTGATCCGCCGCATGCTGACGGAAAAAACCGTGCGGGCCTCGGATCGCCGCGTGCGCTTCGTCGGGCTGGACGCCTATCTTGCTGCTGGCGGCCCCGTCATGCGTGACCTGTTCGAAGCAGACGATGGCGGGTGGCTGCAGGATCCGACCCTGCTCGACCGGTTGGTCATGGAAAAGCTGTCGTCAGCCGCAGAGGATAACCGTGCCGAGGGCTGGAAATGGGTTGAAACGGCGCTGTCTTTCCCGTGGGGGCACACGCGGGACTTCGTGGATATCGAAGGCACGCCCGTTTCGCTTTCCGATGAAGAAGTCGAGCGTCTGACCGCTCTGCACCGCGAGCAGGAAACCATCGAGGCGGAATACGCTCAGGCCGATGAGTTCCCGGAGGAAGTCGATGCGCGCCTCGGTGAAATCGAGCAGGCCATCGAGGCGCTGGAAGAACGCCCCGTGTCCTTCGATCCGGCGGACATGGCTCGGGCCGGTGTCTTCGTCAGCCTGAATACTGACGGCACGCTGTTGGTCGAGCGGGGCTTCGTTCTGCCCGAGGATATGCTGGCGGAGGCCGAGGATGGTCACGATGAGTCCGAGGGATATGATGACGTGGTCGTTCATCACGGCACGGGTGACGATGTCGAAGGAATTGGGACAGAAGATACCTTCGATACCGAGTCCGAAGAGGACGACGGGCTGAAACCGTTGTCCGACCGTCTGCTGACCGAACTGACGGCCTGGCGGACGCTGGCGCTGCGGGATGCGTTTGCCGGCAATCCCCACATCGCGCTGACCGAATTCCTGCATACACTGGTGCGCGATATCTACTGGCAGGTCCCGGGCGCGGACTGCCTTGAGGCCTATGTTCGGGAAATTTCCCTTCCGGTTCATTCTCCCGACATGCTTGGCAGCCTGCCGGCTCATGCGTTGCGCCAGCGCAACGAGGGCTGGAAGCACGATCTGCCGGGCGACGAAGACGCCCTGTGGCGCTGGATCGACGGGCTGGACGACACCAGCCGTCTGGACCTGCTGGCGCATTGCCTGTCTTTCGGCATCAATGCGCTTTACGAGCGGACGGCACCCCACGGCGCGGTGTCGCAGCGCAGCGTCTTCGAGCGGGTGGCCCGCGCCGACCGTCTCGCCACCGTACTTCGGCTTGATCCGGCCGAAGCGGGCTGGCAGGCGACGGCGGAGAACTATCTCGGCCGTGTCACCAAGGCGCGCATCCTCGAAGCCGTGCGTGAGGCGCGGGGCGACGAGGCTGCTAACCGTATTGCCCACCTCAAAAAGCCCGACATGGCACGTGAGGCCGAGCGGCTGCTCGACGGCTCAGGCTGGCTGCCCGAATCATTACGCACAAAGGTCTTACCCGCGCGGACGGAGGCTGATAAAGCGTCCGATTACACAGTGGATGGCCACGTTGCGGTTGCAGCCGAATAGGGTTTCTCTGAATGAAAATGGCGACTTCCGATCTCCGGAAGCCGCTTTTTTCATGCTGTCATGTTACTCGGCGGTGCTTCGCTTCCGCCTTTTTGCGGACGTACAATGGCCTACGTTGTTCTCCGCATAGCGGATATGATTGAGCGCAGATAGCTGGGCCACTGGACTCGCACGACCACAGATTTTGCGTATTGACGAGTATTAGGTCAGCCAAAACTGAAGACTTACGGCCCGACGTCGCCATGTCAGCGGATAAGTACCTTTCGCGGTCGTGAGTCGTAGCCAGACTATTCCGAGGAGGCCCCATATGCTCGGGCAACGATCGGGAGATAACGCCTGACCTGTTCACGGTCGCTCTCCTTTTCCTTGTTGGTCAACTGCGCGTAGGGCGTCTCGATCAGCCGCTCCCACTTCGCAACGAGGTCGGCCGGTAGAACTAGGCTCCCGTCTGGCTTACGTTCACCCTTCCCATGCATGAAGCGCTGCCAATGTGACCACCTCTCATGTTCGATCGCGGCAAGCTGTTCCAGCAAGGCTTTTTCGTCTGACATCTCAAATCCGCCTCTTTAGAGCCAACCGACGATAGTGCTCGCCCAATGCAGTAAGCCGGACCGTGTCCGAGTTGATGGCAGCGTGATACATATGCGGCTGAGAGTTTGGGATCAGTAGATTTACCCGATTTAGCTTCTGAAGCTGAGAGAAAATCTTCGTATTTTCGGGATTTGCTATTGGATTGACGCCTTGGCTGGGGAGTTCGGGCTCGAAGCTGGGATCAAGCTGCAACTGGTGCCCGTGATCAGGGAATAACTTCGGGAGCGCCCGCAAAATCTCAATGTCGATTGGTGGCCGGACCTTCCGCAGCGAGACAAACCCGGAGACGTTGGTCTTGAACACTGGCCGCTGTGCCCAAGAGCCGAGTGATTGGTCGATGTGGGCATAAACGCTGCCGGGAGTTACTTCTCCTACCAGGTTGGCGGCAGCTCCCCCGAGAGCGTCGACCAGTAGATCGGTGAAGATGCCGCCTCCGCCGACCTCGGTCGCAGTCTCCTCCGCGCGCGATGCGGTGAGGATGGTGACGCCGGTCGTTACTTCGGATACGCCGGGCTTCAGCGGGTCGGCTCCGGCCGCCCCGCTGTGGCAGCTATCGAGAATGACGATACGGTTCTTCGCTCTTGAATGACCGGCAAGGGACATGATCTCGCCAAGCGCTAGGCCTTCGTCGCCCTTGCGACTGTCACTGCCGCAAATGTATCCACCTGTGGCTTCGACGTGCCCATGCCCCGCGAAGTAAAGCAGGGCGATATCGTCCTCCGACTTGAAGAGTTCGACTACTAGATCTTTCAGCTTCCGGAAGGTGATCTGATCGCGGTCGCTACTGGCAGTGACAAGCCGGACGTCGAAATTTGGAGAGCCGTCCGAATGGCTTTCCAGCATGGCTGATACACGGTGGGCATCGTTGACGCAGCCGGAGAGCGAGTTCCCGGTCGCGTAGTAGTCGACCCCTATAACGAGAGCCTTGCGCATTGCGTTACCTCAGAGGCTATCGATGAAGTTGGACAGGTTGTCCTTGGTCCAATCCTTGACCGTAATGCCAGCGATCGTGCTCTTGTCGTCGGCATAGGCGCGGATGCCGAGAATCGGCTTCTTCTCTTCCTGAGAGCAGGCGATTTCCCATTTCTGGCCCTCGGAGCCGCTGGAGTTCTTGCTGACCAGCGCGATCACCCCGTGACACCCCTTGATGCGGGTCCGCACCTTTTCCTTCCAACCCGTCTCGTATGCTTCTTTAACCGACAGATCGACATATTCGAACGTCGACTTCGGGTGGAGTGACTGGCCCTTCAACAAGTCACGCTGGCGCTCGTCCTCAATAGCGAAAGCAACAAACACTCTCTTCTTTTCAGCCATATTATCGTTTCTCATCTCATGCACTAATGTTATTAACACAGTCGGCGTTAGTCTAGATTATTGGCTTAGATCATAAAGCGAGATGCCATATCTAGTGGTGACCTCGCTTACTTCAGCAGCCTATTCTCCCGCCAGACCGGCCAAAAATCAAGACAGAGGACGGCAGGCCAAACAGTGCCACGAGGCGCCCAGAATGAACGTCCGAATGGCTGGCCGCAAATCTCGATTTCCGCAGGAGCGCCCGCTCCTGATTACTCTGGCGTTGGCACCGCACATCCGAGATGCGCGCCTAGCGGTTGCATAAATCAATGCTACGAATGGCTGCTGCCTCAGTTTCGCTAGCTAATAGCAGACATTCCGTTCTATCCCGCAAAGCTGTCGTTCCGCGCGCGGTGAGCGGCCCCCCGGAGATTGGTCAGGCGCGATTTTCCATGCTGGCTCGACCGGAAAGGGGTGAGAGGGAGGCTTCGCCTCTGATGCCGAATATCCGGCATTTAGAGGAGAGTTTTCCATGACCACGACAACCATCCTGCCCCCCGCGTCCCGTGGTGCCGCGTCTGGCGGCTTCCGTATCGACCCGTCGCGCGGGGAGCGTAGCGCCCGCGTATCGTCCGAATGGTTCTCGCGTCCGGATGATGAGCGCTACCTGTCCCTGTCCGACCTGCATGCCGCGACTCTGGCGCGCGCGGATCGGGCCACGGCCCGCACGGTGGAAAGCCGCGCCATTCGTGTGGAAGCATCGCGCGACAATGCCGAGCGCCTGACTCTGACCGTGCCGGGGCAGAACGAGCTGATCGCACCGACGCACTGGTCGTTCGGCCAGATGTGCAGTCTTGTCGGTGCGCCATCATCGTACCTGCGCAATCTTCCGGCTCCACTGGCGGCGATCAATCTCCAGCACGGCCTGCTGTCGCACCGCGCAGAACTGGTGAAAACGCTGGAAACCGAGGACGGCCGCGTCGAACTGCGTGCCGTAACCGGTCCGGATTATGGCCGCATCTGGGACCACGAACTCGTGGGCGCCGTGCGCAAGATTGCCGGCGATGGCACTGGTGACACCAACTGGAAAGTGCCGGGTGTGATCGACTGGGCCACCATGACCCATAATCCCTATGTCGATATCACCAAGGAAACCACCACGCTGTATGCTTCAGACAGGGATGTGTTTCTGTTTTTGGTCGACGATACCCACCCGATCGAGGCCGGACGCCTGCCCAACGGCGACCCCGATCTCTATTTCCGGGGCTTCTACGCCTGGAATTCGGAGGTCGGTAGCAAGAGCCTCGGAATCGCGTCATTCTATCTGCGCGGAGTGTGTCAAAATCGTATGTTGTGGGGTGTCGAAAATTTCGAACAGATCACGATCCGGCATAGCAAGTTTGCTGCTTCCCGTTTCGTGCATCAGGCCACACCGGCGCTCCGGAATTTCGCCACGGCCAGTCCGGCGTCGTTCGTCTCGGGTATTCAAGCGTCGCGCCGCGCTCTGGTGGCGAAGAACGATGACGATCGGGAAAGTTTCCTGCGTCGACGCGGGTTCTCGAAACCGGAAACTACGAAGATCATCGAAACAGTGCTGCACGAGGAGGGACGCAAGCCCGAGAGCGTCTTCGATTTCGTGCAAGGGATCACGGCCTTGGCCCGCACCAGGGCCAATCAGGATACGCGGCTGGATCTTGAGGAGAAGGCCCGCAGGCTGATGGAGCGTGCTTCCTGAAAGCCGCTTCTCTGTCTTTCCGCCAATACGGTTTTACGAGCCCGGCCACTGTGCCGGGCTTTTTCGTTTCGGGAGTTCTTCCGATGGCTGATTTCTTCACGCATTTTTCATGCGTGCTCGACGTGGGCACGGTGGACAATGCCGCAAAGGCGCTCGACCTCTACAATGAATTCATGGATGAACTGGCGGCGGAAGACCCGCCCTCTGACGGTTTTATCCTTTCGATCGTGCCTGAATATGGTGGCACGAAACTTTGGATGCACGATGAGACAACCGGCGATCCGCATCAGGTGGTGGAATTCGTGCTACGCTGTGCGCGAATATTCCGGTTGCGGGGCCGATGGGGATTCCAGTGGGCCAATAGCTGTTCACGTCCACGGATCGGCGCGTTCAGCGGTGGTGCGCATCTGCTTGACCTTGGCCGGCGCAAGACGATTTCGTGGATGACTACCGATCGCTGGCTGGCGATCGCCCTCGACGGAGGCAATCCAGACACAGGAGGGCAGGGGTAATGGCCGGGCATAATGCAGGCGATCTCGCCCGCCGTCTGGCGGAGAATGCGGAGGCGGTGTGCCGACGGTATCTTTCCGCGGGTCGCCGTCACGGCAATTACTGGGTGGTCGGTGACGTGCGGAATGCGCCCGGCCAGTCGCTGTTCCTCCGGCTGCACGACACCGCCAATGGCAAGGCGGGAAAATGGACCGACGCACAGTCGGGCGAACACGGCGACCTGCTCGACGTGATCCGCGAAAGCCTTGGTCTTGTGGATTTCCGCGACGTGGCCGACGAGGCGCGTGCCTTTCTCAGCCTGCCGCGTCCTGATCCGATACCATCGTCACAGGATCGCCCAGCCCGTGAGCGTGGCTCCGCCAGTTCTTCCGAAGCGGCGCGTCGGCTCTGGGCCATGTCCGGGCCGATCGCGGGCACGCCCGTGGAAGCGTATCTTCGTAGACGCGACATTACGCTTTTGCACGGAGCCAGTGCCCTGCGTTTCCATCCACGCTGCTATTATCGGCCGGACGAGGACGGTCCGACCGAGACCTGGCCCGCCATGATCGCCGCCGTCACCGACCTCGACGGCACCCTGACCGGGGTGCATCGCACCTGGCTGGCGGCGGACGGGCGCGGGAAGGCGCCGGTTGATCACCCGCGCCGTGCCCTGGGCGGACTGGTCGGCCATGCCGTGCGCTTTGGGGTGGCAGCCGACGTGCTCGCCGCCGGCGAGGGGATCGAGACGGTGCTGTCGCTGCGGCAGGTTCTGCCCGATCTGCCGCTGGCCGCCTGCCTGTCCTCGGCGCATCTCGCTGCCCTGATCTTCCCGCCGTGGCTGCGCCGTCTCTACGTCCTGCGCGATGACGATCCGGCCGGGGATCAGGCGCTGGCGACGCTGCATGCCCGCGCGGATGACGCCGGAATTGAGCTGATCGGTCTGTCGCCGCGGCTGGGCGATTTCAATGATGATCTCCGTGCCCTTGGACGCGGTGCGCTGCGGGCGATTCTGCATCCGCAGCTCGCGCCAGCGGACGTAGCACGGTTTCTGGAGGCCGCGGGCACCTGAGCGGGCCGGAAAGAGGGGCAGGCGGTTTCCGTTTTCGTCTGGCGGACCTGTTGTGCTTCCCGTCCGGCAGGTCCGCGCCCCGGCCTTTCAGGTGGGGAGCGGGCGTCAGCCGGGCCGGCCCTTCAATGGCGGAGGCCGGCTATTTTCCGTTGCGCCCCTGTGGGGGCGCTTTACATCGCGAAGCAAAATAGCCGGCCCCCTGCCATCCTTCGCTGCGCTGCGGCCGCGCGCGAGCGCGCGGTTCCGGCCCGTCCCTGGTCTGCCGCTATCCGCCCCCGGAAAGGCCGCGAAGGGCGCGGCCGGAGACCTGGGAGGACCGCATCATGACCCGCACGACTGACGATTTCGAACCGCCGCACGCCGCTTCAGCCACCGCCCACGTGCTGGCCGAACTCCAGATGTATGGCTACCGTCCCTTCGAGGACGAGCCCGATCCGAGGCCGCTGCCCGAAGCGCCGCGCATCGGGGGCGCGGTCGCCGACATCTTCGACGCCATTGCCGCGACGCTGACCGACACGCGGCTGGAACCCGACCTCGAGGCGCTTCTCTGGTCCACTGTCAACATCTTCCACCGCATGGTCGGTCAGGTCGAACGTGAGCTTGATCGCAACGAGCAGGCGCAGAAACGCGGGCAGCAGGAACAGGACGGCAGCGAGATCCGCTCGGTGGAACTGGAGCGGCTGGTCGCCGAAGGGCTGACCCTGATCGAACGTCGCAACGCCTACGAGATCTTCCGCGACGAGGCGCAGGAGCAGTTCGAGCGCCTGACCCTGAGCGCCTGGCGGCCGAAGAGCGGCTCGCTGGTATCGCGGCGGACCATGACGGCGTCGATGATCGACAGTCGCGACTTCCTCAATGCCCGCCGAAAGGCCGAAGGCGAACTGCTGGTGCCGCCCGGCCCCAAGGTGGTCGTGACCGGCGGTCTCGATTTCGACGACCATATCCTGATCTGGGACCGGCTCGACAAGGTCCGCGCCAAGCATCCCGACATGGTGCTGCTGCACGGCGGTTCGCCCAAAGGTGCCGAATTCATCGCCTCACGCTGGGCGGATCACCGCGAGATCGTGCAGATCGCCTTCAAGCCGGACTGGACGAAGCATGCCAAGGCAGCGCCCTTCCGCCGCAACGATGCGCTGCTCGACACCCTGCCGATCGGTGTCATCGTCTTTCCCGGCACCGGCATCCAAGAGAACCTGGCCGACAAGGCGAAAAAGTTCGGTATCCCGGTCCTGCGGTTCGGAGGCGGCGCATAAGCGCCGTCTTCAGTCCGGATCGCCCGTGACCGCGATCCGGGCGGAACGGGCATAGAAGGCCAGTTCGGTGTCGCCGGGCACCAGAAGATCGAGCAGGCTCTTCATGTCCTGCATGTCCGAATAGGATTGAAACGGCCCCGGCTGCCGTTCGATCGCCAGCACCGCGATGGCGAGCGCCTTTTTGACCAGATGCAGTTCCCGTCCCGTGATTTCCGCCATGATGTCCTCTCCCTCGGAGGAGATAACGATGCACGTCCGCGTGCCGGACGCCAGTATGATTCTCGTTCCGTCGACACATCATTTTCGCTATGATGCGGGTTGCGCCGTGGTGGTGGTGGCAGGCGCGACCGTCAGATCATGTCATCTCTACGGGAGCCGCCACCATGGTGATCTTCGCACCTTTCCTGATTGTCGCCGGCATCGGATTTTTCTGCTGGCTCATGTTCACGCTTGCGGTCTTCGCCTTGCCGTTTGCCGGCGGCCTGTATGCCGGGCTCTGGGCGTTCCATACCGGCGCCGGAGTGATCGGCGCCCTGATCGTCGGGGTCATGGCGGGCATTGCGACTTTCACGGTCGGCCAGATCGCACTCGCCTGCGCACCGTGGATCTGGCTGCGAGGGCTGATCGTCCTGCTCTATACGGTGCCCGCCATCATTGCCGGCTTTAGCGCCACGCACGGCCTCGCCCAGATGATGATGCCGTCCGCAATCTGGCAGCTCTTCTTTTCGGCGATCGGCGCCATCGCGGTCGGCATCACGGCGGTTGTCCGCTTTACCGGCATGGCCCCGCCCGAACCGACCGGCGGAAGCATCGCGCGGGTCTGACGGTCTGCACGGTAGCCGGTGGGCAGGCCTGGATCAGGCATTTCGTGGAGATGCGCGTCCTGTCGTCATGAGAAAGGCGGGGTGTGGCGATAAAGTCTGGCGCAACGTGCATCCGCCCCTGATGGTCCCTCTCGCGGGGCTGCCGGCTCAGGACCGTCTTCCTGTTCTGCGCGCGTTGACAGGAACAGTGGCCGACGCGGTGTGCCCGCAGGGCACGCGCCCACGAGAACGGGTCATGGTCACGGCCGGAACGGCCAGGTGACGATGCCTGGCTTCTTCCCTGCCGGATCCTGCACGCCGAGGGGGCATCATGTCCTCCGTGATGTGCGCTCTGTCGGGCCGCGCACGCATACGGCCTCTGAAAATGGCTGATCTAGCCGGAGGGCGGCTTCGCCTCGATCGGCTATGGCGCAACAGCGGGCCATAATTTTCTTCCCCTGACGGCTGCGCCGTCATTCCTCGCGCATCAAGAAAATTCTGTCCCGCCGTCCTCCGCTGCGCTTCGGTCCCTGCGGGATGCGCCGCCGCTCGCCTCCGTCTGTCCGATCGCCATCGAGGCCGCAATGGTGCGGGCTCGATAACAGAGATCACGGAGCAGTATCATGGCCACCATCGGCACCTTCAAGAAGACCGGCAACGAATATGTCGGCGAAATCGTCACCCTCTCGGTTCAGGTCCGCAATGTCCGTATCGTTCCCGACACCGGACGCCAGAGCGAGAACGCCCCCAGCCACAGGGTGTTCGTCAACAGGGCCGAGATCGGGGCGGCCTGGTCCAAGCAGTCCAACGAGGGACGCAGCTATCTGGGCCTCAAGCTGGATGATCCGAGCTTCAACGCCCCGATCTTCGCCAATCTCTTCGATGACGAGGACGGCGAAGGCTACAGCCTGATCTGGTCCCGCCCCAACGGTCGCCGCAACGGCGACTGAAGGCTCCTGCGATCCCCGCCCGGCCGGTCCGAGCGGGGCCTTCGTGGTGGCGGCCGGAACGGAAGGGTGGGCGTGGCTTATCGTCCGCGATCCGATCCGCCTGTCTTCGGGTGGGGCAGGGGGAACAGGGCTTCCCTCAGTCTTCCCATTGTACCATGCCCGGCGTGAACCGCCTCAAGGACGCGCGGTCCCCCCAATTTTGCCCGGCGCACCCTGCGGGCACACCAGACAAAATCGGCTCCCCCGCGCGCCGCTGGCGCGGTCGCCTGCGGCGATCCCTGACCCGGCTCCCGCGTGCATGAGCCGTCCGTCCTGTCTTCGACAAACGAAAGGAGCAGGACGATGACCACGCTACGCGACCACATCCAGATGCTGCGCGCCGAACTCACCAGCTACGCACTCAGCCGCCGCGAGCGGGCACAGATCGAGCGCGAACTGAAGCAGGCATGCGCGCAATTCGCGGCGGACCGCTACGACGAGACACCCCCCGCATAGAGCGGGGGGCTTTTCGTATGGTCGCCCGTACCTTCGGACATCCAGACGCCGGTTCCACTTGGCCATCATCCTGAAAGAACGATGTTGAATCTCTCCAACGCGACTATTATAGTCGTATTTCTGGTGTGCATGCCACGCGTGTCGGATGTGATCATGAATGATCACTGGCCGACAGGTAAGGGCGGCACGGGCACTCCTGAACTGGACACAGGAGATGCTCGCTGAAAAAGCCCTCGTAGCACTGACCGCGCTCAAGCGCCTCGAATCCGAACGCGGTCTCGGCGTCCATGAGGGCACGACCGACCAGGTCCGCCGTGCGCTGGAGACGGCGGGCATCCTGTTCATCGAGTCTGGACAAGGACGCGGCGTCATGTTTCTTCACGAGACTTCCGGTAATGAAACGCGGCAGGTTAGGGTGCGTCGCGTTCGTTCTCCGACCTGATCGGCCCCACCATGCAGAAGCCACCGCTCGACCCGCCCGTCGCCGACAGCGCTCCGGAAGCGTCCTGTCTCACCGGCTATGACGAACAGCACCTCATCACCTATCTGCGTCTGCTGGACGCCGAGGCCGACGGTGCGGACTGGCGCGAGGTCGCCCGGATCGTGCTCCACCGCGACCCGGCGGCCGATCCCGAGGGTGTCCACCGCTGCTGGCACAGCCATCTGGCGCGGGCGCACTGGATGACCGAGCATGGCTACCAGCATCTGCTGCGCGGCGGCGCACCCCACTGATACCCTGAATCGTTGCGTAATCCACAAGACCTGTTGCAGGAACGGGGCGTAGCGGGCGCCGGGATGGTCTGGCATACTCTCGCGAGCAAGTGCTTGCCCTGTTCCCATCCGTTACGCATCGGAGACGACGCCATGAGCCGCGCCAACTGGCGGTCGGCGGGCGCGTACGAGGGCCTGCGGTCGCTCGACGCCCCTGCCTTTGCCTTGCAGTTTGTCAGTCGCAATCGTGATTTCATGCGCGAGCGGGCAACGCTTCAGCGCGCGTTGCGCCGGGGTACCCTGATGCAGCCGGATGCCGAGGCCTTCGCCCGGCGCTGGGGGTTGCGATTTCGAAAGTGTGCGCACTGCGCTGAACCCGCGTACTGCCTTGTGGAGTGCCGCGGTGCTGCCGGGCGTGATCGCGCTGATGGAAGCGCCGACCGGTCTGGCTGACCCGGATCACCCGCCGTTCACCTCTATTTTCATCGGATTGCCGGCGGGCGAGGTTGGTGAACTCCTGCTCGAGCGCCCAGGCGTCGTTCTGCGCCTGCATCTGGTGACGTCGGGGATCGAAGCTCTCTCCGTCGTCCTGCCGCTCGACGTCCTATTCGAGGTGCGCGTCCAGGCCGCTTTGCGGCTCTGGCGGGCGCTGATGGGCCGACGCCCTGGCCCCGATCCCGCGACCCTGTCGCCAGATCGGGTCAGTCGGCTGATCCTGGCGCTCCGTACGCTCGACGGGCTGGATGAAGGGAGTTCGCAGCGCGAGGTCGCTGGTGTCCTGTTCGGTCGGGAGGTTTTCCCGCAGGATTGGCTGTCGCACGATCTGCATTTCCGCATGAAACGGCTGGTGCGTTTCGCGCGGGGGTTGACCGATGGGGGATACCTGCGCCTGTTGCTTCATCCGTTCCGGGGACGGTGACGGACGATATATATGCTCCCCATGCGTGTCGTTCGTTGCGCATGTGCTTCGGGACAGATTTTAAGGAAGTATTCTCAAGCCAGACGCGGCGCGGTTCAGCATGTCCAAACCGTAAGCGCGCTTGGTTTTATCATCCTTGTAGCGAATACCTCCCGAGTCTTGGTCGGCTCGTCGAAATAATGCGTTTGCTTCAGGCAATTCGCACTTCTCGGGCGCAAATTCTGGGCAGGATTGGATGTACCAATGATAATATGTCATCGCGGCTGGAAAGTGTGCGAGATTATCAATGATCTGGTACAGATCATGGGTGGCAATCCATAAAGAATACACAAGTTGCTCTTCGGAAAATTCTATTATGGAATCTGGATCTTTGTCAGCATGCTTTAAGAAGTTCCACGTCGAATTATAGGTTTTATATAGATCGCTTTTACGATGAAATTGATCTTCAACAACACTTAAAAAATAGTCTTTCTCTTTATGCCCGCACAATTTTCTAAATATTTCCCCAGAATTGCATGAGAGTGCATAAGCAGAAATTGGATCGTCTTCGCTGAAAAACATTGCAATAGCGACAGATAGCTGCGTTGCTGCAGCTTTCAATTTGGTAACACATATTTTTCGCATATACTCGCCAACCAATATGTTCAGCTAAATAAACTACGCTAAACTCGTCGATAATCCAAAAATCTTTTCTTGAAGGGTGGCCTTGTATGGGATGGCACCTCGTCATTTCCCGTCCGGCCAGGACCGATCTCACCGGGAGGCGAGATCGGTCCTAGTCCCGTAAGACCCCGCTCCGCCACGCTGATCCCTGCTGGCCGCATTTGTCCCGCGGCCCCAGACAGCGATCACGGAGCCACCTCATGTCCGCCAATTACAGCGACCTGCCGCCGCGCTATCTGCGCACGCCTGACGCTTCGCGCTTCGTCGGGCTTTCCATTCGCACTTTGGAAAAACATCGTATTTACGGCACCGGCCCGCGCTATTCGAAGCTCGGTGGCCGCGTGGTCTATCGGGTCGATGAGTTGCAGGCCTGGGTCGAGAGCGGGGCACGCGCCCACACCTCGGATACCACCGCCGGCACCGTGTCGGCGGCCGCGCGGCAAAGCCCGCTGATCCCGCCTACACCGGCGACCTCGCGCGGGAACAGACGCTGATGTCCCCGACGGGCAGAATGCGCTCCGAGCGCGAGCAACTGGAACTCTTCCATGCAATTGCGGGAGATTTCGCCCCTCGTGACGCGCAGGATCTGATGGCGTTCCCGTTCTTCAGCCTCGCCAAATCCCCTCGTATGGTCCCGATCGATTACCGGACCCCGGATGTCACCATCCGGGTCGAGGCGTCCGCCGAACATGGCATGGCCACGATCTGGGATGCTGACGTGCTGATCTGGGCCGCCAGCCATCTCGTTGCCGCTCGCGACGCCGGTCGGCGCACGTCGCGGCTGATGGTGGCCAGCCCGCGCGAGATCCTGACCTTCATCGGCCGGGGCGACAGCGCGCGGGATTATGAACGGCTGGAAGCGGCGTTCGACCGACTGCAATCCACCACGATCAAGACCTCGCTCCGGCAGACCGGGAAGGGGCAACTGCACCGCTTTTCCTGGATCAACGAATGGAAGCGGCACACCGCCCGGGAAGGGCGCACCCGCGTGATCGAACTGATCCTGCCCGACTGGTTCTACCAGGCGGTTCTCGACGACGCGCTCGTGCTGACCATCGACCCGGCCTATTTTGGCCTCACTGGGGGCCTGGAGCGCTGGCTCTATCGCATTGTGCGCAAGCATGGTGGTCGCCAGCGTACGGGCTGGGCCTTCGGCCTGCGCCATCTCTACGAAAAATCCGCCAGTCTTTCCCCCTATCGCCGCTTTGCCTTCGAACTGCGCGAAATGGCGAAGCTCCAGCCTTTTCCGGGCTATCGGCTGTCGGTGCGCCTCGACCGCAATGGCAATGACACGCTGGCCTTCGCGCCTGCCAAACTATCCACAGGCGCCTGTGGACAAGCTGTGAATCCATCCGTGCTATCAGTTGTGGATTTATCCGTGCCATCACTGCCACGGCATCCGTGCTATCGTTTGCGGAAAACGCCGAATCAGGGCGTCGAATCAAATGGTTATGGCACCCTTAACTTAGAATCTAACTTAAAAGAGTCTAACTTTAAGGATGTTGGCACCCCCGCCGATCCGTGGAAAACCCCCGGAGAGGGGTCATGATCGCGGCCTTCCTCAACCAGAAGGGCGGCGTCGGCAAGACGACGCTGGCGCTGCATCTTGCCGGCCAATGGGCTCGGGAAGGCCAGCGCGTGACGGTCATCGATGCCGATCCGCAGGGCTCGGCGCTGGACTGGTCGGCGCAGCGGGCGCGGGAGGGACTGCCCCGGCTGTTCGGCGTGATCGGGCTGGCGCGCGACACGATGCACCACGAGGCACTGGCCCTGGCTCTGGGGGTGGATCACGTCGTCATCGACGGTCCCCCGCGGGTAGCGGCGCTGCTGCGCTCCGCCCTGCTGGCCGCCGATCTGGTGCTGATCCCGGTGCAACCCTCGCCATTCGACGGCTGGGCCTCGGCCGAAATGCTGCGGCTGCTGGAAGAGGCGCGCCTCTTCCGTCCCGGCCTGCTGGCTCGTTTCGTGCTCAACCGTTGCGCTGCGCGCACGGTCATCGCCCGCGAGACCCGGCTGGCGCTGGTGGGGCATGAGCCGGCGGCGCTCATGGCGCGGATCGGCCAGCGGGTCGCCTTCGCCGATGCCGCGCGCACCGGCCGCCTGGTCTGCGACCTGCGCCCGCAGGGGATCGCTGCCCGCGAAATCGCCGCTCTGACGACCGAGATCGGGGGCATGGTATCATGCACCCTCCTGACCGGCGACAGCGCGCTCCTGATGCCCTGGCATGGCCCCTACGACATGATCCTGGCCGACCCGCCCTATGGCGATACGTCGCTCGCCTGGGACCGGCGCATAGCGGACTGGCCAGGCAAGGCTCTCGCCGCCCTGAAACCCAGCGGCTCGCTCTGGGTGTTCGGCTCGCTGCGGAGCTTTCTCGCATCCAACGCGGCATTTCGGAATGCGGGCTGGAAATATGCCCAGGAACTGGTCTGGGAGAAGCAGAACGGTTCCAGCTTCCATGCCGATCGGTTCCGGCGCGTGCATGAATTGATCGTCCAGTTCTATCGCGACGATACGCCCTGGCGTGCCGTCTACAACGCGGTTCCGACCACGCCCGATGCACGGGCGCGCACGGTGTGGCGGAAACATCGGCCGCCCCATATGGGCCAGATCGATGCCGGCCATTACGTCAGCGAGGACGGTGGCCCGCGCCTGATGCGCTCCGTGATTCCGGTCCGCAATGCGCATGGCCGGGCCATCCACCCGACCGAGAAGCCGGTGGCATTGCTGGAGATCCTGATCCGCACGAGCTGCCCGCCGGGTGGCCTGGTGGGCGACTGGTTCGCCGGCTCTGGTGCGGCGGGCGTCGCCTGCCGGCTGATCGGCCGGCGCTATGTCGGCTGCGAGATTGATCCGGTGATGGCGCAGAAGGCGCGTGACCGCATCGCCTCCGTGCTGCCGCTTGGCGAGGGAATTGCGCCATGACGGAGCGTCGCACGCTGCCCGGCTTCGCGTCGCGCCCCGCCGACCCGGAACGCTGGGTCAAGGCGCCGGACAAGCCTGCGGCTGCCAACCTCTTTACCGCCCGGCTGACGATCGACGTCACGCCAGCGCTGCGCGCCCGGCTTAAGGTCGCGGCGTTCCAGCGCGGCATCACGGTCGCCGACATGCTGCGCGCCCTGCTGGCCCGCGAGTTCCCCGATACTTCTGGAGATGTGCCATGACCGACACCCTCGCGCATGTCGAACTGACCTGGATCGAGAAGCGCATCGAGCACTGGATCCGTTTTGGCTCTGTCGCCCATGAGCAGATTCTCGACCGTCGCCGGCGGATACTGAGCTTTCCACCGGACACCGTGTTCGCGTTCCTGCGCTGGGCGGCGAACGATTACGGCACGGTGGTGTCCTGCATCGACATCGTGCGCGTCACCGCTCCCGGCGAGCCCTATCAGACGGTGCCGTTCGTGCGGCCCGGCGGCGAGAGCCTGCTGCGCCAGAGCGGCTGGTCGAAGGTCCGGCTGGTGCTGGAAGCCGTCGATCGTATCGAAGCCATCGGCATCGACCCGGTCGATGTCGCGCCCGAACATTGGCGGCATCTGCACAATCGGATGCTCTCCGGGCAGGCGGCACGCCCCTACACACGCGACCGCCACCACGCCTGGCTGCGTCGGAGGGCGGTGTCATGACGCGCTTCGGCTGGTTCTTTACCACGTATTTCGCAATGCTCGGTGCTGGCACGTCAGTGGTGATCCATCCGGCGCCCCGGCTGATCTGGAATGCCACCGCCAGCACACCGGTCGGCCTGTATCGTCTACAATCGGTGCGCATCCTGCATGTCGGCGACCTGATCGCGATCAGGCCCCCGGCCGACATCGCCGCTCTGCTGGCGCGCGGTGGCTATCTGCCGCTCGGCGTGCCGCTGCTCAAGCCGGTGGTAGCACTGCCGGGGCAACTGGTCTGTCGGATCGGTGCGGCCGTTTCAGTCGACGGCAAGCTGCTCGGCGATGCGCTGGCCCGCGACCATCGCGGCCGTCCGCTGCCGGTCTGGCAGGGCTGTCGGCACGTTTTGCCCGGCCAGATCTTCGTCATGAATCCGGCAGTCCCGACCAGCCTCGACGGCCGGTATTTCGGTGCCCTGCCGGTCGCCGCGGTGCTCGGCCGCGCGCAACCGCTGTGGCTCGTGCCGTCACCGATGTCTCCCACCCCCAAGCAGAAACGAGGCTGACATGGCCCAGATCGGAACTTTCACGCGCACGGCTGACGGCTTCGCCGGTCGGCTGCGCACGCTCGCCCTCGACGTCGAACTGACGATCGTGCCGGCGACACCGTCGGACGCCGAGCATGCGCCCGACTATCGCGTCCATCTCGGCGAGGCCGATACCGGCCCGGAGATCGGTGCGGCCTGGAAACGCACCGGCGAGAAGGCGGGCACTTACCTCTCGCTCGTTCTCGACGACCCCATGCTGACGCAGCCGATCCGCGCCAATCTGTTCCAGTCCGACCGTCAGGGGCGTGCCTTTCATCTGGTCTGGAACCGTCCGGTGAAGCGCGATGACCGGCGGTAGGAAGGTTCGCGATCTTGTCGCGAACGCGCTGGTTGCAGTGTTGGTTTCCGTGTCACCCGTTCGCATGGCGCAGGCTGATCCGTACGCCGACATGATCGCGGAAGCCGCCACGCGCGCGCAGATTCCGGCCTCATGGATTGCTGCCGTCCTGCATGCGGAGAGCCGGGGCGACGCGCATGCCGTGTCGTCGGCGGGTGCAATGGGGCTCATGCAGGTGATGCCCGGCACATGGTCCAGCCTGCGCGCATCCCTCGGTCTCGGCGACGATCCGTTCGACCCCCACGACAACATTCTGGCCGGTGCGACCTATCTGCGGTGGATGCGCGACCGCTATGGCGAGGCCGGATTCCTTGCCGCCTATAATGCCGGTCCCGCGCGCTATGACGAACATCTTGCGACCGGCCGGCCGCTCCCTGTCGAGACGCTGAATTACGTCGCATCCGTCAGCGCGCGGCTGGCTCTTCCGCTTGCCGATAACATCGCGGTCGGCGCTCCAACGGCACGATCATGGCAGGATTCTTCCCTCTTTCCGGCGTCGTTCCTGCGCACAGAAAATGCCCCTCGGCATGGCGAGAGCGCGCACGATCCGGTGCATGCCGACGACGCTCGCCGGACAGACTGGACGGCACTCGCACCGCAGTCGGTCGGGCTGTTCATCGCTTCAGGGCATGGGGAGGCGCGCCGATGAGCCCCGTTCCGGTCCATCGGGCGCTGGTGGGCGATGGGTGCCTTGGGGATGGGGTGCCGGGGGGAGGCAGGCAACGGAGGGTAGGACGGCAAGGTAAAAGCAGCGCCCATTCGGGACTGCATGTGGTTGGTTTGATTGGGGAATTTGTCCTCTCACCACGCACCACCTGCGGCTCTTCACGCGATTTTCCTAATCTTTGCAACGATCCGGGCGCCGTCAGGAGCACATCGAAGCGGAGAGCGGGGCCATGGCGACGCGCGATGACAGCCTGAACGTCCGGCCCGGACGCATCCAGCATGGCAATCAGGGCGCACGACCGAAATCCTTCGTCGGTGAGGTCATGCGTGCCGCGAAGAAGGCCGGTCATACCGGCACCCGGTTCGGAGCGACGGGCAGGGGTGGTGGCGGGGGTTCCCGTTTCGGGCGCGGCCGGCGCGCGGCCCTGTCCATGCGGCTGCGCAGCAATGCCCGTCGGGTCGTGGTCAAGGCGCGGGTCGTCCGCCAGCAGGGCACGCGCTTTCGTTCCGCGCCGCTCGCCCGGCATATCGCCTATCTCAGGCGCGAGGGCGTGACCCGCGATGGTGCCAGGGCCCATCTGTTCGATGCCGGGTCTGACGAAGCGGACAGCAAGGCCTTCGCGGAACGGTGCGAAGATGACCGCCACCATTTCCGCTTCATCGTCTCGCCCGAGGATGCGGCGCGGATGGAGGATCTGCGGGGCTTCGCACGCGAACTGATGCAGGACATGGAGCGAGACCTCGGCACGAAGCTGGACTGGGTCGGGGTGGATCACTGGAACACCGACAATCCGCACGTCCACATCCTGGTGCGCGGGGTCGCCGATGACGGCAAGGATCTGGTGATCAGCCGCGCCTATATCAGTCAGGGCCTGCGCGACCGCGCCGCCGAACGGGTGACGCTTGAGCTTGGCCCGCGCAGCGAGCAGGAAATTCGCACCGCCCTGGAGACCGAGATCGGCGCCGACCGCTGGACCAGCCTCGATCGCGCGTTGCAGGACATCAGCGACGAAGGGGGCGGTATCGTCGATCTGCGGCCGGGCGCGGGCGGTGAAGACCCGAAACTGCGGCGCCTGCTGGTCGGCCGGGCGACCAAGCTGGAAGGGCTCGGCCTGGCCGATCGCGTTGGCGTGGCACGTTGGACCCTCAAGCCGGGGCTGGAAACCACGCTGCGTGATCTTTCCATCCGGGGCGACATCATCAAGACCATGCACCGCGCCATGTCCGGCGGCGGGGCGGAACCCGATGTCGCGGGCTTTGCGATCCACGGCGAGAAGCTAGCCGATCCGATCGTTGGCCGGCTGGTCGAGCGTGGACTGGATGACGAGTTGAAGGGCTCGGGCTACGTGGTCATCGCGGGGACCGACGGGCGGACGCATCATGTCCGCTTTCCTAATCTGGACATGACCGGTGACGCGAAGACGGGCGCGGTCGTCGAGACCCGGAGCTGGGAGGACACGAAGGGCCAGCAACGCCTGTCACTGGCGACCCGCTCGGACTTCACGCTGGCCGAGCAGGTGACGGCACCGGGCGCGACCTGGCTCGATCGCCAGTTGCTCGCCAAGGATCCGGCGCTGGCCAATGCGGGCTTCGGCGGAGAGGTCCACGAGGCGATGACGCAACGGATCGACCATCTGGAATCTGAGGGTCTGGCCCGGCGGCAGGGCGAGCGGGTGGTGTTCGCGCCCGACCTGATCGGCACCCTGCGCCAACGCGATCTCGATCAGGCGACGGCCAGGCTGGCGGCGCAGACCGGGCTGGAGCATCGGCCCGCGCGGGAAGGCGAGATCGTCTCGGGGGTCTATCGCCAGCGGGTGGCCCTGTTCTCGGGGCGGTTCGCGATGGTCGATGACGGGATGGGCTTCCAGCTCGTGCCGTGGCGCCCGGCGCTGGAGCAGAAGCTCGGACGGCAGGTTTCCGGCACCCTGTCGCCGGGTGGATCGGTGGACTGGAATTTCGGGCGGAAGCGTGGGCTGGGGATTTGATGTCGGCTGCTCGCCTGAAGGTTTTCGGCTGACAAAGCGGATACTTCATAAGTATGATAAAGTATGCTCACTTGGGAGGCGCCGCCTTATGTCCACAATCGAACGGATGACCATCACCGTGCCGTCCGAGATGGCCGCGATCCTGCGCCAGTCCGTCGATGGCGGTGAATATGCCTCGACCAGCGAGGTCGTGCGCGAGGCGTTGCGCGAATGGATGCGCCGGCGCGATACCGACCGTCGTGATCTCGATGCCCTGCGCGAGGCGATCCGGCTTGGGGATGAGAGCGGGTCGAGCATCCCGGCCGAGACCGTCTTCGCTGAATTGCGCGACGTGATCGCTCGCCGCCGCGCGCAGGGATGAAACGGCTCGGTTTCGCTCCGGCAGCGCGTGCCGACCTTCTGGAGATCGCGCTCTACATCGCCGAAGACAATCCCGAGCGGGCCATGAGCTTCGTTGCCGAACTGGAAGCGAAGGCCGCCGTTGCGGCTGAACATCCGGGGAGCTTTCCGGCGCGCGATGAGATCAGTCCCGGATTGAGGGTCATTGTTCACGGCCGCTACCTACTGTTCTTCCGTGAACTGGCTGATGAGGTACGCATCGTCCGTGTGCTTCATGGCGCACGGGATCTGCCGCAGGTGTTCGACTCATAAAGTCAGGGGTTTCCCGTGGGATCGCGCGCCGCAGTCGTCAATGACGATGAACTTCGGCGCCATCACGACGATCAGAATGTGGATGCGATCATCCGGCGGAGGCATCTTTACCGTACCGAGTTCTTCTCCATATGCAACGACAAGGCGATCGGAGTTTCCCAGCATGACAAGACGAAATGAGGCGCCCTCGAGCTGTTATCCAGCCACTCGCCAAGACGAGCGTGCGCTTGTCGAGTTGTTGGAACAGGGCGAGCGAAGTGGCGTCAGCACGCGCACGATTCTCGATATTTTTGCCGCCGTAAAGGTCGGCGGGAAACCGTCCGTTTATTATCCGCTCCCGTCCGGCGACCCGAGGCGCTTTAATTAGACCTTGAGTATCGGGAAATCGAGCCGTTTGGTCGGTTCCTGTCATGAACCAGACCAAAATCCTCTGGGGTTCGGTGTGTGCGGTAAGCACCGTGATCCTCGCCTTCACCTGGGCCGCGACGCAGTGGACCGCCTGGCGGCTCGGCTTCCAAACGCAGCTCGGCGCCCCGTGGTTCATGGTTATCGGCTGGCCGGTCTATTACCCGCCCGAGTTCTTCTGGTGGTGGTTCGCCTACGATGCCTACGCCCCGGACATCTTCACCACCGGCGGTTATATCGCGGCATCGGGCGGCATTGCTGCTGTCATCGTCGCGATCACCCTATCCGTCTGGCGCGCCCGCGAGAAGAAGCGCGCCACCACTTATGGCTCAGCGCATTGGGCCGACCCGCGCGAAATCCGGCGCGCTGGATTGCTCACGCCCGATGGGGTGGTGCTGGGCCGCTCGGCCGATACCTATCTCCGTCACGATGGGCCGGAGCATGTCCTGTGCTTTGCGCCAACCCGCTCCGGCAAGGGCGTCGGCTTGGTGGTGCCGACGCTGCTGACGTGGCCGGGCTCCGCGATCGTTCATGACATCAAGGGCGAGAACTGGACACTGACCGCCGGCTGGCGCGCCCGCTTCGGCCGGGTGCTGCTGTTCGATCCGACCAACCTCACAAGCGCCGCCTACAATCCGTTGCTGGAAGTTCGGCGCGGCGAGCGGGAAGTCCGCGACGTGCAGAACATCGCCGATGTGCTGGTCGATCCCGAGGGCGCCCTTGAGAAGCGCAACCACTGGGAGAAGACCAGCCACGCCCTGCTGGTCGGCACCATCCTCCATGTTCTCTACGCGGAGGAAGACAAGACCCTGGCCGGGGTCGCCAATTTCCTCTCCGATCCCAAACGGGCGATCGAGACCACGCTGCGCGCCATGATGACCACGCCGCATCTTGGGGCGAAAGGCGTGCATCCGGTGGTCGCCAGTTCGGCACGGGAACTGCTCAACAAGAGCGACAATGAACGTTCGGGCGTGCTGTCCACCGCCATGTCGTTCCTCGGCCTGTATCGCGACCCGGTCGTGGCGCATGTCACCCGGCGCTGCGACTGGCGGATCCGCGATCTTGTTGCCGGTACCCGTCCGGCGACGCTCTATCTGGTGGTGCCGCCCTCGGACATCAGCCGCACCAAGCCGCTTGTCCGCCTGGTGCTCAATCAGATCGGCCGCCGGTTGACCGAGGAACTGGAGGCGAAGCGCCGCCACCGCCTGCTGCTGATGCTCGATGAATTCCCGGCGCTGGGACGGCTGGATTTTTTCGAAAGCGCGTTGGCCTTCATGGCAGGCTATGGGATCAAGAGCTTCCTGATCGGCCAGAGCCTGAACCAGATCGAGAAAGCCTATGGCCAGAACAATTCGATCCTCGATAATTGCCATGTCCGGGTCAGTTTTGCGACCAATGATGAACGGACCGCCAAACGGGTTTCCGACGCGCTCGGCACCGCGACCGAGATCCGGGATGCAAAGAACTATGCCGGGCATCGGCTGTCCCCTTGGCTTGGGCATCTGATGGTGACGCGCCACGAAACGGCGCGGCCGTTGCTGACGCCCGGCGAGATCATGCAGCTTCCCCCTGACGAGGAACTGGTGCTGGTGTCCGGTTGCCCGCCGATCCGGGCGCGCAAGGCGCGGTATTTCGAGGATGCTGAATTGGCCGCGCGTATCCTCCCGCCACCCCGGTTCGAGCCGCCGGCCGCCCCGGAAGGAACGCTGCCTATTGGACCGCCGCCGCCAGGGGACTGGGCGGACGTGGTGCAGCCGACGGCAACGGACAATGGAGACGACGATCCCGCCAATAGCGGTATCCGCCGTGAGCCGGAATTGCCGGAACAGGAGGAGGTGGTGCAGGCGCCGAGAAAGCCGGTCCATGAGTTCGATCCGCCAGAGGATGAGCCCGAGGACGACGCCACACGGGCGCAGACCCTGCAACGCGGGGAACGGGCTCTCGCGCGGCAGGTCTCGCTCGATCCTGGTGATAGGATGGGGCTGTGACTGCCATGCGGGTCAAACACACGATCCGGCTAACAGCCGATCTCAGCGTGAGGCTTGCCGATTACGCTGCCCGGAAGAAGGTGCCGCAGGCGTTGGTCGTGGAGACGGCGCTGGCGTCCTTCCTGTCACCAGATGGGCCGGAACGGCTGGAGGCGGCGTTGGCCCGGCGGCTGGACCGGATGACACGGCAACTGGAGCGCATGGAGCGACGGGTCACGATCTCGAATGAGTCGCTCGCTGTGTTCGTGCGCTTCTGGCTGACCAGCACCCCTCCGCTGCCCGATGCCGCTCTTGCGGCGGCGCAAAGCAAGGGACGGGAGCGGTATGACGGGTTTATCGAGGCAGTCGGGCGCCGGCTCGCCAGAGGGAAGACGCTGGACGACGAGGTGAGGTCGGACGTCGACGCACTTATGGAAGGGAAGGATATTTGACCAAAAATATAATCTTGAAAATCTATGCATAGATTTTATAAAAATCACTAATTATTTCTATGACTAGAGAAAAAACGTTTTGTAAAATCTAACGATAGCACAGAATAAAAAATATTCTTAAATGTTGGCCTCTGTAGCCGGATTAACATTCATAGATAGGCTGATTTTCTATTGTGATATACTCTTGTAAGCCATGATCCACATCGCCATGGGGAGCCTGATGCTCCGCAGAATTGTCCATCAATGAACATTCTCAAACAGGCTCTAAGAGGGAGACATGATTTATATATGTCTATATTATATGTTTCATGTTGTGTGGCGGTTAAATTTTGTTGAGAGTGTCCATGTACAAAGCATACAAAGTAGATATCGACAGTAAATACCTTGGTGTCGATCAGGCTATCATAGAGAAAATGAAATTAAAGAATAGACCAAAGCAGTCTATAAAAAATTTTTTCAATGATGATGGATCCTTGGATGGGAACAATATTATTTCCGAATGGTTCCCCCAAGAAAAATTCGATATTTTCCTTTCGCATTCACATGCAGATGAGCACATAGCTTACATGTTAGCTAATTTTCTTGAGGAAAATTTTGGATTAAGATGCTTCGTTGATTCAAGCGTTTGGGGATACGCTGACAAGATTCTTAAAGAAGTAGATGAAGAATTTTGCAAGAAAAAAGATGATAAAGGAAAAATAACATATTCATATGAAAAGAGAAATATAACAACATCTCATATTCATAACATGCTTTCAGTTTCTATAGCTGGCATGATGGATCAATGTGAGTGCCTGTTTTTTTTAAATACCGAAAACTCTCTTATAAAAAAAGAAAATATAAAAACTCTAATGGAAGGAGAAACATACTCTCCGTGGCTATATTATGAACTGAGCATGTGTCTTTTCCTCGAAAAGATAATTCCAAAAAGATTTGCAGAAAGAGGGATGTCGGTCGAATCTATGACCATGGACGAGGCTAGGGCTGATAGTGTTCGCCCTGTAGCTCGATATTTTATTCAAACGGAATATATGACGATATTGTCTGGTCAGGATCTAAATAATTGGATAAGTGGTTCTGGTTCGCGCTCAGGCCGAAAAGGCATTCAGTGCTTGGACTGGATCTACAAATATCGTCCGATGTATTTTCCGGAACGAAAAATATTATAAGTTTTCAGCCTCATACTGTTGGACTCTTCTTGAGAATTCGATACAGACGGGTTCTCAGGAGGAACTGTATATACAACTGAAGATATGGATGTGAACGCCCAAGCAGAGCGGTCGCCAAGCCGGAGACATTGCGCGCAAGCCGAAATGCTATCCGTCTGATCTGACAAACGAGGCAACGGCGCACATATTACCGCCGAAACCATCTGCGCATCAGCGAAGATAGAAGCGGGCGACTCCAAAAGGCTTTGACGCTGAGTGGGATTAAAATTTCACTATATCATCTGGATGGAAACAGAGATGGTGTAGTCTTAATGAGACGTGAGAGATCTGAACAATGCCTAAATATGACCCGCGGTAGCTAACTCCCAATAAAGCTGTCCTAGAGGACTGAGAGAAACCCTTTCAGATCTAAGTGCCGTCCAATATAGATCTTGTCCGGTCTCGCATCGAAGCAGCCCCGCCGTTTGGAATTGCTTAAAGGTCTTAAAAATAGCAACATGCTTAGGGATCGCATCTATATTCGTTTCTTCGTAGGAAGAGCATAGCTGGTAAGAAGCAGTCTGGTTAGAAAAGTAAATAGGAAGCTTTCTTAGCTCTTTGTCCCGTACTATTGGAAGGCACTTACGAATGGGTTCCAAAGTTGCGGCATGGGACTTGTAAATAGGTCTCTGATCGAACGCACCGAGAACCGTATCACAGTAAGCGTATATACCAGCGGCTGATACTCTCCCCCTAATATCGGCGGCACCACCGCACATGGCCGCGAGCACAAGGCGGGTAAAAACACCGTGGCCGGCTGCCTCCTGGGCACATTGACGCGGACGCGCCGCGGCTAGGATTGTGATGCCCTCACGCAGCCTAGCCTCGTTCTCGATGGATCCAAACGCCTCCTCGTCCCCTCCGGCCGCACCCGCATAACAACAGTCGAGAAAAATAAATACGTTGCGCGCGCGCGACTTGTTGGCGAGGTCAACTAAATCTCGCATCGGGATGCCAGGGGCATATTGGGCTCCTTCGTACGTGAGAAGGTGGGCTCCGAGACTAGTCGCTGCTCCATGTCCCGAGAAATAGAAGAGCGCGTCCCCGATAAAATTCTGGTCAAAGTGCTCCTCCAGCTTGCGACGTAGGTAGGGGGCGGTAACCATATCCTGATGAGGACCGCTAATCAGTGTGTCACATTGAAAGTTGACGCTTTCGTCCTCATTTCTTGAGATGAGCTCTGTCACAGCTTTAGCGTCTGCCACACAGCCGGTCAGACATTGTGCAGAGGCATAATCGTTAATGCCGACGATCAGTGCGCGACGATGAGACATACTCCTTGATCATTCCGGCGCGGTGACAAGTCCCTGCCCAATATCGATCTCTTCGATTTTCGGTGGGAAGACATTACGTCGAGCTGTTGCGATGATACGGGCTGTCACGTTTTTAGCATTTGGGGTTGCTCCGGTTCGCCCCACAGCCTCCCACCATAGAGCTGCCATGCCTGCGACATGAGGGCACGCCATGCTCGTACCGCTGAGCGTCTGCAGTCCGCCTCCTGTCCTAGCCGAGACAATCTCTACACCTGGTGCCGCTACAGTGGCCATTGTATTAGAGAAAGGAGCCACATCAAGGAGCTCTCCGCAGCGGCCGACGGCCGCAACGGAGATTACATTGTTAGCCGCAGCAGGCAGGGAAGCCGCTATTCGAAATGAAGAATCCTGCTCACGACGGCTCTCATTACCTGCAGCAGCGACAACAACTGGAGCCAAACCGAAGGCGGCCTGAGCATTCATGAGACTCATCACGGCGTCAAACATTCGCAAGTTTCCTCGATAGGCTTCCAACGCAACCGAAGTCGCTAATGCCGGGGGCCATCCCTTATCTATTAAATTTTCAACCATGCCAGGGAAATCGAAACCGAGCGACATCGAAATGACGTTCGCGCCACTCCGCATTGCCCAAAGCATACCATCAAAGAGCCACTGCGAATCCCCACCGCCGTTATCGCTAAGAACCTTCCCAATTAGCGCTCGTCTGACGCCCCTCGCAATGCCGATCCTTTTAGTTGTTCCAATATCGCGTCCAAAGATCGTTCCCGCGCAGTGCGTTCCGTGGCCTTGGCGGTCTCCGTCTCCGGAACCGCTGAAATCTTTTTGGACTAGGTCGACACCTGCGAATGCAACATGGCTAGCATCGATACCGGTGTCGAGTACTGCGACGACAACGCCTTCTCCAGAGCAGGTGCTATTGGTCGCGCCCGTAGCAGCAATACCCCAATTCCCCTCGTCAGCTAGGTCATCCGCCGCCAAAGGCTGAATAAGGCGCGTGGGCATGACGGGAGCAACGGCGCGTGTCAATGGGTCTTTAGTGGCTTCAGCCACTTCGACTTCGGCCATGTTCTCAATGCTGATTTTAGCCCCCGAACCGTCAAGCTCACGAGTGCCTGGGCCAAAACCACGAGTTTTGCGCGTGTCGTTCTGAACGCGTAGAACTGCGTAACGTTTCATTTTTCCTCTTTTATTTGTATCGGATCTGTTTTCTTGGGGGCGCGATTAATAGATCTAATCTATAAAATCGATGTTTTTGATTTCTAAGTTTTTCATGTATTTACCCACTGATAAAGTTCAATTTTTTCTCTCGGACCTTTATCGACGATAAGGCAGCCGTTTTGGTGTGAGATTTTTGGATACAGGCTTAAAAATTCGCTATTCGTAATATCTGACTGATTTTTAGCCGCGGTAAATATGGCGACTTTACCATTTTTCCCGGCAATATAGCCAATTTCCCAAGGTATCCACTGTGAACGAGTGGCCTCCGGTCCATCCAAAAATATTAAAGACTTTGATGCTGAAAGTATATCTCTTGTGTTTTGTATATCTTTAATATTTGGGGTCTGGCCTTTTTTACGAGAAAATCGCTGAGGAAGATATGGTTTGCATCCTTCATCTCGTAAAAAAAGAAATAACGCCAATGGAAGTTCCACTTCATCCCGGTATGAGTAGCTGATAAAAATATCTACGGAACTGATGTTTTCTCCCGATAGTTTTTTGGAAAGCTGAAGGGCAGAAAGTCCTGTTAAATCCTGCTCTTTTTTAACACGACGATGAAGATCGTTCAGTGAAAAAAAGTAAAAGAAGGCCCGTCTCCTCAGATTTTAGATATATTAATCCAATATAGAAGTTATAACTTTTCTTGAATCTACACCCCTCTTGTGAATAACAAGCGCTCTTGATTGCTCCCTTTTTTTGCTCGATCTGTAACTCTAGTTCCAATCATTAGCTCAGGGGAGCGAAATTGATTGTACCATGAGCACGGTGTTCGAGGACGCTTTTCACCAAGTGGGCACCGTTGCCGCACCCACTTGGCAGACCAACGTGATCGTAGTGGCCAAAGTCGACGATGGGAGCTTTACGCATGGATACGTCTCATCAAAGCGAGTCTATGAAATTGCTGATATTGCTGTCACTCCAGACGTAGGTATTGACGTTTGTCAGACTGGTTCGGTCGTTAGTGTAGGCGTAAATTCCGCAGATGGGCTTGCCCTCTTCCTGCGCACATTGGATTTCCCATTTCTGGCCGGTGGATGTCAGTGAATTTTTACTAATCAAGACTATCACACCATCAGAGCGACGAATTCGGGTCCGGACTTTTGTCTTCCAATCGGTATCGTATGCCTGCTTCACCGACATGTCGATGAATTCATAAGGCGCACGCGAATGAAGAGATTGCCCTTTCAAGAAATCCCGCTGACGTTCATCTTCGATCGCAAACGCGACAAACACAATTTTTTTGTCGGCCATCTATGTTTCCTAAGCGGTTCCAATCAAGTTCTAGAATATTAGAATTTCTCAATTTGGGCCAAGCGTAAAGGGAAATGATCCTTTTCTCGAGAAAAGGGGCAGGATGTACCTGCCATGCTGCTTCAGCTCGGTAACAATGGCCGCCACCAGGTCATCGGCCGCCCTGGCGGCGGCAACGCCCGTGCAGTCCAGCGAGTCCTGAAGAACAGCGGCAATGAAGGCTTTGCTCATGCGGGCGCAGGTCCGTGTCGTGATCGATTCCGCAAACGGTAGCAGCGCCCTTTCGCCCCGTCACCGCTCAAATGGCGACACATCCCTATGCAAGTTCTTCTATCCCAGCGCCCTACACCCATCAGACACTTGTTGCGCTTCCGTGTTCATAGCTCTTTCTAATCAACCCCGCTGATCCACCGCCTCCCTCCGGGGGCCAATCGCGGGTTTCCGATGACCGTTGCGCCTTTCCGCTCCGAAGCCGTCGCCCGAGGCACGCGCATGCTGCGCACCGCCCTCGGCCCGGCGATTGCCCGGTATCTCGACGATCCGTCGATCGCCGAGGTGATGCTCAATCCCGACGGAAGGCTGTGGATCGATCGTCTCGCGGGTGGGATGGAGGACACCGGCACCCGGATCGTGCCGGCGGACGCGGAGCGGATCGTCCGCCTGGTCGCCCACCATGTCGGGGCCGAGGTGCATCCCGGCAGTCCGCGTGTTTCCGCCGAATTGCCGGGAAGCGGGGAGCGGTTCGAGGGGTTGGTGCCTCCGGTGGTGGCAGCGCCCTGCTTTGCCATCCGGCGTCCGGCGATCGCGGTGTTCTCGCTCGACGATTACGTGGCCGCCGGGATCATGACCGCCGCGCAGGCCGAATTTCTGCGCCGCGCCGTTGCCGAGCGGCAGAACATCCTGGTCGCCGGCGGTACCTCCACCGGCAAGACCACGCTGGTCAACGCCCTGCTGGCCGAGATCGCGCAGACCGGCGACCGGGTGGTGCTGATCGAGGATACGCGCGAACTGCAATGCGCGGCCCCCAATCTGGTCGCCCTGCGCACCAGGGACGGCGCGGCGTCGCTCTCCGACCTGGTGCGCTCATCGCTGCGCCTGCGCCCCGACCGGATACCGATCGGCGAGGTCCGCGGCGCCGAGGCGCTCGACCTGCTCAAGGCCTGGGGCACCGGCCATCCCGGCGGTGTCGGCACCCTGCACGCCGGGTCGGCGATCGGCGCCCTGCGTCGGCTGGAGCAGTTGATCCAGGAAGCCGTCGTCACCGTGCCGCGCGCCCTGATCGCCGAGACCATCGACGTCATCGCGGTACTGTCCGGGCGCGGCAGCGCGCGCCGGCTGGCCGAACTCGCCACCGTCCAGGGCCTGGCCCCGGACGGCGACTACCTCCTCGCACCCGCCGGAGACCCGTCATGATCCGCATGATCGCCCTGCGCCATCGCTTTGCCGTGGCCGGCACCACACTCTCGCTCGCCCTGCTGTCGGCCCCGGCCTATGCCTCGGGCTCCAGCATGCCGTGGGAAACTCCACTCAACGAGATCCTGGAATCCGTGCAGGGGCCGGTCGCCAAGATCATCTCGGTGATCATCATCACCGTGACCGGCCTGACCCTGGCCTTCGGTGAAACCTCGGGTGGCTTCCGCCGCCTGATCCAGATCGTCTTCGGCCTGTCGATCGCCTTTGCCGCGTCCAGCTTCTTCCTGTCCTTCTTCTCCTTCTCGGGCGGGGCACTGATCTGATGGAACCGGACGCCATTCCCGGCTTCACCGCGCCGGTGCATCGGGCCCTGATCGAGCCGATCCTGCTTGGCGGTGCGCCGCGCACGGTGGCGATCGTCAACGGCACGCTGTCGGCGGCGATCGGCCTCGGCCTGCGGCTGTGGATCGCCGGCGGGATCTTCTGGCTGGTCGGCCATCTCGCCGCCGTCTGGGCGGCCAAGCGCGATCCCGCTTTCGTCGACGTGGTGCGCCGGCACCTGCGCTATCCCACCCATCTGGTCGGATGAGGGCGCCATGCTGAACCTCGCCGAATATCGCCACCGCCGCGACCGGCTGGCCGATTTCCTGCCCTGGGCGGCGCTGCTCGCCAGGGGCGTGGTGCTGAACAAGGACGGCGCCTTCCAGCGCACCGCCCGGTTCCGCGGCCCGGACCTGGACTCCTCGACCGCCTCGGAACTGGTCGCGATCACGTCCCGCCTGAACAACGCCTTGCGCCGGCTTGGCTCCGGCTGGGCCATTTTCGTCGAGGCGCAGCGCCGGGAAGCGCGGGGCTATCCTTCCAGCCCGTTTCCCGATCCGGCCTCCGAACTGGTCGACGCCGAACGCCGGGCGCAGTTCGAGGAAGAGGGGGCGCATTATGAGAGCCGCTATTTCCTGACCCTGGTCTGGTTGCCGCCGGCGGACGATGCCGCCCGCGCGGAAGCCTGGCTCTATGAGAACCGCGCCCGTGGCGGCTCCGACTGGCGGGCGGTGGTCGCCGGGTTCATCGACCAGACCGACCGGGTGCTGGCGCTGCTCGACGGCTTCATGCCGGAGGCTGACTGGTTCGATGACGGCGAAACGCTGACCTATCTCCATTCCTGCATCTCCACGCGGATGCAGCGGGTGCGGGTGCCCGAGATCCCAATGCATCTCGATGCCGTCCTGGTGGATGAGGAACTGACCGGCGGGCTGGAGCCGCGCCTGGGCGACGCCCATCTGCGCACGCTCACCGTCACCGGCTTCCCGACCCAGACCTGGCCCGGCGTGCTGGACGAGCTGAACCGGCTGGCCTTTCCCTATCGTTGGTCGACGCGGGCGATCTGCCTCGACCGCACCGATGCGACCAAAGTGCTGGGCCGGATCCGGCGGCAATGGTTCGCCAAGCGCAAATCGATCATGGCCATCCTCAAGGAGGTGATGACCAACGAGGCCTCGGTGCTGCTGGATTCCGACGCCGCCAACAAGGCCGCCGATGCCGATGCCGCCCTGCAGGAACTTGGCACCGACCAGGTCGGTCAGGCCTATGTCACCGCCACCGTCACGGTGTGGGACGAGGATCCGACCGTTGCCGCCGATCGGCTGCGTCTGGTGGAGAAGACCATCCAGGGCCGCGATTTCACCTGCATGCGCGAGAGCGTCAATGCGCTCGAAGCCTGGTTCGGCAGCCTGCCGGGGCATGTCTACGCCAATGTCCGCCAGCCGTGCGTCTCGACCCTGAACCTGGCGCATATGATCCCGCTCTCCGCCGTCTGGGCGGGGCCGGAGCGCGACGGGCATTTCGCGGCGCCACCGCTGTTCTATGCCCGCACCGAAGGTTCGACCCCATTCCGCTTCGCACTCCACGTCGGTGATGTCGGTCACACGCTGATCGCCGGGCCGACCGGCGCCGGCAAATCTGTGCTCCTGGCCTTCATGGCGATGCAGTTCCGCCGCTACACTGGCGCCAGGATTTTTGCCTTCGATTTCGGTGGCTCGATCCGTGCCGCAACCCTGGCGATGGGCGGCGACTGGCATGATCTCGGCGGCGCGCTGGCGCAGGATGGGGACGATCCCGTCGCGTTGCAGCCGCTGGCCAGGATCGATGAGCCGGGCGAACGGGCCTGGGCGGCGGAATGGGTGGCGACACTGCTGGAGCGCGAGGGCGTCGCGGTTGCCCCCGATCTCAAGGAGCATCTGTGGTCGGCGCTGACCTCGCTGGCCTCGGCGCCGGTCGCGGAACGCACCATCACCGGCCTGTCGGCGCTGCTCCAGTCGCTGGTTTTGAAGCAGGCCCTCCAATCCTACTGTGTCGGCGGGCCGTGGGGGCAGTTGCTCGACGCCGAGCATGAGCGCCTCGGTGTTGCCGATATCCAGGCCTTCGAGATAGAGGGGCTGATCGGCTCGGGCGCGGCGTCCGCTGTACTCTCCTATCTGTTCCACCGCATCGAGGACCGCTTTGACGGCAGCCCGACGCTGCTGATCATCGACGAGGGCTGGCTGGCGCTGGATGATCGCGCCTTTGCCGGGCAGCTTCGGGAATGGCTGAAGACGCTGCGCAAGAAGAACGCCTCCGTCATCTTCGCCACCCAGTCGCTGGCCGATATCGACGCCAGCCCGATCGCGCCGGCGCTGATCGAGAGCTGCCCGACCCGGGTGTTCCTGCCCAATGACCGGGCACTGGAGCCGCAGATCACCGCGATCTATCGCCGGTTCGGCTTGAACGATCGGCAGATCGAGATCCTCAGCCGGGCCACGCCCAAGCGCGACTATTACTGCCAGTCACGGCGCGGCAACCGGCTGTTCGATCTTGGCCTGTCAGAGGTGGCGCTGGCCTTCACCGCTGCGTCGTCGCCCGACGACCAGGCCGCCATCGACCGGATCTTCGCCCGGCATGGCCGCGACGGGTTCGCGGCCGCGTGGCTGACGCACAGGGGCGTGGACTGGGCGATCGAAATGCTCAGGCCGGGAGAACCATCATGAGAAATTCGTTGATCTACAAAGCAGCGTTCGTGGCTGGGTTTGGCGCCCTGTCATCCATCGTCGTGAGCGTCCCGGCCCATGCGCAATGGGCGGTCTATGATGGCGCGGCCCATGTCCAGACGGTGCTGATCGCGGCGCGGGAATTGCAGCAGGTCAACCAGCAGGCGCAGAGCCTGCTCAATGAAGCGACCATGCTGGAGAACCAGGCCCGCAACCTCGCCAACCTGCCGCTCTCGGTGCTGGCGCCGCTGGAGCAGTCGATCGAAGCGACCCAGCAGATCGTCGGCCAGGCGCAGGGGCTTTCCTATAATCTGACCAGCATCGATCAGGCGTTTTCGCAGACCTATCCGCAGGCGCTGGGTAGCCCGAGTTCGGCGGCGCAGATGATAGCCGACGCCCAGACGCGATGGCAGAACGCGCGGGGCGCCTATCAGGACGGGCTGCGTGTGCAGACCGGCGCGGTGCAGAATCTCGATGCCACGCGCAGCCAGATCGACAGTCTGGTCACCTCCAGCCAGGCGGCGAGCGGCGCCCTGCAGGCCGCGCAATCGGGCAACCAGCTGACCGCGCTGCAGACGCGCCAGCTTGCCGACCTTACCGCCGTCATCACGGCGATGGGCCGCGCGCAGGCGCTGGACGGCGCCCGTCAGGTGGAGAGCGAGGAACAGGGCAGGGCACAACTCATGACTTTCCTCAATTACGGGGCCGGCTACACGCCCGGCACCGCGCAGATGTTCCACTGATGCGCGGGTTACGTCTCTCCCCGCCGATCGTCTTCCGGCTCGTTGCCGTCGGGCTGGTCGTGCTGATCCTGGTCGCCGCAAGCCTGCATCTCCGGCACGTCCCCCGTGACGTCGGGGTGCCCGATCTCGGGCCGCCGGGCTCTCGTGACCGGTTGGCCGCCGGTCTTGCGCGCTGTCAGGCGCTCGGCATGAAGGCCGACGGCGATCCGGCTTGTGCTGCGATCTGGACCGAGAACCGCAAGCGCTTTTTCGCGCCCGAAACCGCACGGTGACGCCATGCAGCAGGGCACCGGCGTCATCGACAATTTCCTTGCTATTTTCACCCAGTATATCGATTCTGGTTTCGGTCTGGTGCAGGGCGACGTCCACTGGCTGGCCGCAACCCTGATCACGATCGACATTACCCTGGCCGGACTATTCTGGGCGCTGGCGCCGGATGAGGATGTGCTGGCGCGGCTGATCCGCAAGACCCTGTTCATCGGCATGTTCGCCTTCATTATCGGCGACTTTAACGGGCTGGCGAAGATCATCTATGAGTCCTTCGCCGGGCTGGGCATTGAGGCCGGCGGTGGGCACCTCACCCAGGCGCAACTGCTCCAGCCGGGGCGGCTGGCGCAGGTCGGCATCGATGCCGGCAAGCCGATCCTGACCTCGATCTCCTCGCTGGTCGGTTTCGTCGCCATCTTCAACAACGCGATCCAGATCGCGGTATTGCTGATTGCCTGGCTGATCGTGGTCATCAGCTTCTTCGTGATGGCGATCCAACTCTTCGTGGCGCTGATCGAGTTCAAGCTGACCACGCTCGCCGGGTTCGTGCTGGTGCCCTTCGGACTATTCGGCCGCACCGCCTTCCTCGCCGAGAAGGTGCTGGGCAATGTCGTGTCGTCCGGAATCAAGGTGCTGATGCTGGCCGTCATCGTCGGCATCGGTTCGACGGTGTTCGGCCAATTCACCAGCGGCTTCAATAATCCGCCTACCATCAACGATGCGCTGACCCTGATCCTCGCTTCCCTGACGCTGCTCGGCCTGACCGTGTTTGGCCCGGCATTGGCCAACGGCCTGATCGCCGGTGGTCCGCAGTTGGGTGCGGGCTCCGCCGTCGCCACTGCGGCCGGGGTTGTCGGTGCCGGCGTCGCTGCCGCGTCAGGGGTTGGGCTCGCTGCGGGTGCTGCGGCGGCCGCTGTGCGTGGTGGCGCCTTTGTCGCCGGAGGTGCCACCGCCGCCTATCAGGCGGGCGGCGCGGCAGGCGTGGCGAAAGCCGGATTGTCCGCCGCCGCCAGCCCGCTGCGCCGCGCGGCGGCCGGTGTTCGCACCAGCTATCAGGCCGGCGGGGCAGCCGCGACCGGCGGCGCTGGTGGTGCGACCGCTTCGGCTGCTGGCGGTGGAGGGAGTGCGGCCAGCAAGCCACCGGCCTGGGCCAGCCGGATGCAGCGTAACAACCGGATCAAGGGCGGGGCTGATGCCGCCGCGCAGGCGATCAAGGGCGGCGACCGGCCCAGCGGCGGCCACGACGTCGACCTCTCGGAAGGAGAATAGCCATGTTCCGCCGTCCCAATGTGCGTTTCGGCCGGACGCCGGAGCCCGAGACGCCCTATCACAAGGCCGGACAGGTCTGGGACGACCGCATCGGCTCGGCCCGTGTCCAGGCCCGCAACTGGCGGCTGGCCTTTTTCAGTTGCCTGGCTTTGAGCGGCGGTCTGGCCGCGGGGCTGGTCTGGCAGTCGCTGCGCGGCACCATCACGCCGTGGGTGGTGCAGATCGACCGGTTGGGCCAGGCACAGGCCGTCGGTCCGGCGACGGCCGCCTATCGGCCGACCGATCCGCAGATCGCCTGGTATCTGGCGCGCTTCATCTCCGAGGTGCGCGGCATCCCGGCCGATCCGGTGGTGCTGCGGCAGAACTGGCTCGACGCCTATAACTACGTCACCGACCGCGGGGCGCTGGCCCTGAACGATTATGCCCGCACCAGCGATCCCTTCAGCCGGCTCGGCAAGATGCAGGTGGCGATCGAGATCGCCAGCGTCATCCGTGCCTCCGACGACAGCTTCCGGGTGGAATGGATCGAGCGCCGCTATGTCGACGGCGCGCTGGCCGCCACCGAGCGCTGGAGCGCGATCCTCACCATCGTCGTCACTATCCCCACCGATGCCGAGCGGCTGCGCAAGAACCCGCTCGGCATCTACATCCACGCCCTCAACTGGTCCAGGGAACTCGGCTGATGCGCACCATCCACACCATCGCGCCGCTCATGATCCTGCTGGCGCCGCTCGCCGCCTGCTCTTCATGGAAGCCGCCTGCCATCAGATACGACGATACGCCCCGGCAGGCGGTCCTGATGCCCGAGCCGCCCAAGCCGGTGCAGGTGGTGGCACTGCCCGAGCCCTTGCCGCTGCCGGGGCAGCTCAAGCCAATCCCAACCCGGCATGCGCCACCGGACCCGACGGATCCGCACCAGCGGGTCGAGTACGCCAACAGTGCGGCACGGATTCAGCCGACACAGGCCGGCTATCTCAATGCGATCCAAGTCTATCCGTTCTCCGAGGGCGCGCTCTATCAGCTTTACGCCGCACCCGGCGAGATCACCGACATCGCGTTGCAGCCGGGCGAAAAGCTGGTCGGTTCCGGTCCGGTCGCCGCCGGCGACACCGTGCGCTGGATCATCGGCGATACCGAGAGCGGTACCGGGGCGGCGAAACGGATTCATATCCTGCTCAAGCCGACCCGCCCGGACCTGACCACCAACCTGGTCATCAATACCGACCGGCGGACCTATCATCTGGAACTGCGCTCCGATGAGCGGACCTACATGGCGTCGGTGTCCTGGGACTATCCGCAGGACCAGATCGTTGCCCTGCGCGGCCAGGATCGTGATGCGGACCTCACGGCACCGGTCGCCACCGGCGTCGATCTCGACGCGCTGAATTTCCGCTATCGGGTCGAGGGCGACGAGGCGCCATGGCGGCCGTTGCGTGCCTTCGATGACGGGCGGCAGGTGTTTATCGAGTTTCCGACCGGGATCGCCCAGGGCGAGATGCCGCCGCTCTGGGTGATCGGCCCGCAGGGCGACGGCCAGTTGGTGAATTATCGGGTGCACGGCAACCGGATGATCGTCGATCGCCTGTTTGCCGCCGCCGAACTGCGGCTGGGTGCGAAGCACCAGCAGGTGGTGCGCATCGTCCGCGCCGACGGGACGCGACGGTCATGAGCGACAGCGCCGGAAATGGCGGCACCGAAATGCCAGGGGCCACTGTCAGGCCACCCGGAGAGATGCAGCTGCGGGCAAAGCGGCCACCGGTCACGCGGCTGTCACGCAAGGTGATCCTGGGCCTGTCGGTCGTTGCCACAGCAGGCGTCGGTGGCGCGCTCTATCTGGCACTGAAGCCGGCGCCACCGAAGAGCAATGCCGAACTCTATAATACCGGCAGTCGCACCACGCCCGACGGCCTGGCCAATCTGCCGGGCGACTATAGCCATCCGCCGCGTCTCGGCCCGCCGTTGCCCGGCGACCTTGGAGGGCCGCTGCTCAAGGCGGGCGTGGGTGCCCCCGGCATGGCGACACCGGCGGCGCCCGCCGATCCGGAAAAGCAGCGCATCGTTCAGGAGCAGGAAGCTGCGCGGGTCAGCCATCTGTTCACCCAGACGCAGACGGGCCGAGATGTCGCCACGACGCCGGCGACACCGGGCGCGACCGCAGCCGCGCCCAGCAGCGTTCCCACCGATCGCAAGCAGGCGTTCCTCGACGGTCCGGTCGATCATCGCACCGTCAGCGCCGAGCGCTTCACATCCACCGCCAGCCCCTATGTGCTCCAGGCGGGATCGATCATTCCCGGTGCGCTGATCACCGGCATCCGTTCGGACCTGCCGGGCGAGGTCACCGCCCAGGTGACGGAGAATGTTTATGACAGTCCGACCGGACATATTCTGCTGATCCCGCAGGGAGCGAAACTGATCGGCCGCTATGATTCCCAGATTGCCTATGGCCAGACCCGCGTTTTGCTGGTCTGGACCCGGCTGATGCGCGGGGCCGGGGACTCGATCGTGTTGGAAAACGAGCCGGCCGCCGATGCGGCGGGCTTCGCCGGGTTGCAGGACCAGACCGACAACCACTGGGGCGAGGTGTTCAAGGCCGCTCTGGTTTCGACCGTGCTCAGCGTTGGTTCCGAAGCCGATATCAGCGGCGGCAACGGGATCGCTCAGGCTCTGCGCACCGGCGGGTCGCAAGGCTTCAACCAGATCGGCGCGCAGATCGTGGGGCGGTCGTTGAACATCCAGCCGACCAACACAATCCGGCCGGGGTTTCCGGTGCGGGTCATGGCGCATCGTGACCTGGTGCTTACCCCATACCAGCAGGAGGCATTCCGATGACGAAACTCCGGCTCGGGCCGATCGCGGACGACAGGCCGATACGCGTGACCGTCGAGCTTCCAGCCGCCGTGCATCGCGATCTGGTGGAATATGCACGGTTGCTGGCGCACGAGAGTGGTCGGGCCGAGATCGCACCGGCAAAGTTGATCCTGCCGATGCTGACGCGCTTCATGGAAACAGATCGGGGCTACCAGAAGCAGCGTGCGAGGGCGCGATCGAACGACGAGCCCTCGCCCGATCCCGTATGAAAGCGACGAATTTGCCCAACAGTGGGTCTTCGGATTCCGGACGCCACACCAGATTGATCTCAATGAATGCGTTATCTTCGGTAATAGGAATGAAGGTTAAGCTTGGCAGCGCCAAGCTCGAGTACCCCCGTGCAGCGATTGTAATGCCAAATCCTGCGCGTACAAATGCAAACACGGTCATGCTACTACTTTCAAAAATCCGCAAGTTCGCCCCAGGCAAGCGTGCGGCGAAGAAATCCTCACCGATTCCGTTTTTCCCCCACGCCCATAGCAGCAGGATTTCGTCTCTCAGATCGTTCCATCTTAATGCGCTATGTCCAGCGAGACGGTGCGTATTAGGCAATACCGCCATTAACGTTTCGGAATAAACAGGACATGCAGTCTCATAACGATGGAGCATGAAATCGGGAATGAGAGCAGCATCGATTTGATAGTCGATTAATGCCCCATGAAGAGTGCAATCACCAGGCTCGTACGGGGTCACGGTGACTCCCGGATAGTTCGAACGCCATTCCAGAAGCAGACCAGTCAAAAGATTATTTATAGGGGAGAAATGAAAGCCGAGGTGGATGTCGCCTGTTTCGCCTTCGCAATGTTGTCTTAGCAGCCCCTTCAATGCATTTGTCTCTTGTAGAAGGCGGCGGATATGGCGTGACGCGATACGGCCGGCTTCGGTGATCCGAATTCCGGCTGAAGTTCGCTCCAACAACGTAACGCCAAGCCTATCCTCAAGCTTGCCAATAGCGCGGCTAATGGTTGAGACTTGCATCTGCAACGAATGTGCCGCCTTCCCGAAACTTCCTTCTTCAGTAACTATCAAAAAATAATGAAGCTCTGCAAAATGCCTGATCTTTCCTATACGTGGCTTTTGTATTTCTGCCATGACCCTGCTCTCAACGTAATCTCGGTGCTGAGCTAGGCTATGTAAATTTTGACCTGCTTCTGAATGCCGTTGGACGATCTGCGTCCGGCGGCATTCGTCAGAAAGATTCTAGCTCATTGGTTCACGCGAAGTCTCTGAGTCGATTATTCGGCAACGAGGTCGAATGTGTTGCCATCGGGATCGAGTAATGTTGCGTAACGGATCTGCGGTAGCTCATGTTGTTTGACGAGCGTTGCGCCGATGCGTAGCAGTTGCTGAATCTGATGGTCGAGATCAGGTGTTCTGAGATCGAGATGAACGCGATTGCGTTGTGTGGGAACATCTCCGATCTTCTGAAACTGGATGAGAGGAAGGTCGGGCGACGGAGCCAGTTGGACGATCTGGCCATAATCATTGCCAATCGCAGGTCCTAGAGCCAAGGACCACCATGCGGCGAGTTTCTGCGGAGTTGCGGTGTCGATGGTGATAGCGTGAATTTTCATGGTCCGTTTCCTTGTTACAGGAGCCGCCCGAGCGACAATGAGCTTCGAGGGAGAGGTAATCGTGGTGCTCTGCACAGTTGCCCCGACCCGTGCCCGTTGCCTCACCGGTTCAGCGCGCGCTGTCGATGATGGATCCGCCATCGGGCGTCAGAGAATACCCCGTCATGAACTGGGCATCCTTACTGGCCAGGAAGAGAACGACAGGGGCGATGTCTTCTTCCGGCGAACCATAGCGACCGAGCGGGTTGGTCGCTGGCGGCACGTTTGACTCTGGCCCCCAGGTTTCGGCGACGGGGAGAACATTGTTGACGGTGATTTTGTCACCGGCCCATTCACGCGCGGCCGTTCTAGTCAGCGCACGCACGGCTTCCTTCGCCATATTGTAAGGCCCCGTACCTGCAAGGCCGATGATCCCGGCCATCGAGCCGAAATTGATGATGCGCCCTGTGCCGCTGGCCTTGAGATACGGGTAGGCAGCCCGCATGAAGTGCAGGTAGGCGGTCGGTCCCATGTCGAAATTGCGCTGAAGCTGCTCCGTCGACAGATTGAGGAGCGACGAATAGACGACGGCTGCATCAAAGGCGTTATTCACAAGGATGTCGAGACCACCATAAGCAGCAACCACCTTGTCCACGGCTGCCTTAATCTGGTCCGCATTTCCTGCATCGGCGGGGACCGCCAGAGCGGCGCCGCCAGCGGCCTGAATATCGGCCACAACTGCATCGACGCCAGCCGGTGTGCGTGACAGCACGGCAACCTTGGCGCCTTCGGCTGCAAACAGTTTGGCGGTTGCGCGGCCGATGCCACGGCTGGCGCCTGTGACGAGCGCGATTTTTCCTTCAAGTCTTCCCATGGTCATTTCCTTTGGATGTGCAAGGCTTCTGCTGTGTCAGCGCATGTTGGTCATGACGTACGGGGACGGCACGGCACGTGCAGTGTTCTGGGTGGTGAAAGAAGCGGCCAGCAGCACAAGGCCAATCAGGGCAGGTAAGACCCCCAGAGGTTTTCGAACCCCGAGATGTGCCGAGCCGGACAGGAGCAGGTGAAAGAAGATGCCTGCATAGGCCAGATCGCTCAGGGGAGCGCTGATCCGTGAGAGGATTGCAAGCGGTCCCAGAATTTTGACCGCGATCATGAGTGGCACGAGGTACGGTGCTGGATAGTTTAAGGCCGCCAGCGTCTGCCTAACCCATGCGTCTTTGGTCAGATACAAGGTCGCGGAAACGAAATAGAGCAGCGACAGGAGGATTGTGCTGATCCAGTAGATAATGATTGCGGTCATAATTGTTCCCGATCGTACCGTGCTTGGATGAGATCATCGGCCCGATGTTACGCTTCACTGATGAACTCAGTGGGTCTGACGCCACGAGCATGGATAAGATTTGACCTTCTGGACTATCTAGCGCAAGTAGGATGAATTTAAGACAGTATGTATGGAAAATATGACTAATGGCTGATGATGACTTCACCATGCAGGACGAGATGCGACGCGCCTTCTCGATGCTTTCAGGTAAGTGGAAGCTCGAAATTATGTGGCTGCTCAACCAGCGCGTTCATCGATTCGGTGAATTGCGCAAGGCTATATCCGGCATCACCCAGCACATGCTAACCGCCCAGCTCCGTGAACTAGAGGCAGATGGTTTGATTTCCCGCACGGTTTATGCGGAAGTTCCACCGCGTGTGGAATATGAGATGACCGCCAAGGCACGTGGTCTCGGGCCTACCATGGAGGCACTAACCGCGTGGTGGCTGGAATATGGTAAAACCGTGCCTCAGAAGCCAATCAGTCGGGGCCGAAAAGCGGGAAATACGTCATCTGTGAAAAAGCGAAATGAATAGGCTTGTTCGGTCTGCGAAGCATTTTTTTGTCTCCTTCGCCTGAAGTCAGATTTTACCAGAGTGAAGCGCGATAGAGAGGGTCTGGAGGTTCCCGTTGTCTCCTATTCTGTTCGCCGGAATGGGGAAGAAAAAGCTTGATGTGGCGATACAGGAGCTTCACGATAATTTGGAGCTTGAACGTCCTTTGCTCGAATGCTTCTGCGTAACTTGGCAGGATCGCCGCATTAGGCGGCAAGCTTGGGTATCTCACGGTCCACCAATCGCAAGTATCGTTGGTTGCTTTCCCCCGCAACCAACACATCAGCCCGCTCAATCCAAGCGGGCTTTTTTTGCACAAAAATCCCCACACAAAATGTCCATACCCGCCCCAGAACAGCAGGCGCGCGTCCGCCGTCTGAGACGCGCTACAGTAGTTGCAGCGCTATAGTGCGATCTGACGGCCCGCTCCGTAAATATGATACAGCGAACTCGCCGGCATATACTCAACCAGCCTGTCACCAGCACCATCAATATGGTCAATCCAGCCACCACTCAGCGAGAGAGGGGCGAAGCGTTCGAGGAAGGATACGGCAAAAAGCGTCGCTTTTGCCGCGCTAAAGCCGTCGTTGGTTTCCTCGGAAACAATGAGATAGGCTTCGAGCGTGCGTATGAGCCTGTTCAGGCAGGCAAGGAGCTTCCATGAACCTGACCGTCCTGAGTGACGACAAGCAGGTGATCGCCCACCCATTCTGCCAAAAAGACAGTCTCCAGATCATGCACGCTCATCGAGCCCAGCTCGGCTTTAAGCCAGTTTTCGTCGCGTTCGAGGATCTTGAGTTCTTCTTCCAGAATTTCGCCGCGAAGAACCAGGAAGCGTGAGGGCTTTTTAGCCTCTTCTTTCATGATGACGCTGACATGACCTGTGGTTTCGATCTGGGCAAAGTCGATATTGTCGAAGCTGAAGATATTCTGCATGCGCAGGGCCGTTGCGATGTCCTTCATGTCGATACGGCTGGAGTTTTCCTTGAAATTGTCGATCAGAAAACGCCCGTTGCGAATAATGGTAATGGGTTCGCCAATAGTGCGCTTGCGCAGGCCCGGAATTTTGCGCGAAAGCCCGTTGAACAGCGCCATCAGGGCAATGCAGAGGATCAGCAGCGCGATGTAATGCAGGATGGGCAGCTTGTCGTTGTAGAGAATGCCCCCCACGACACCGCCCAGAATGAAATTCCCTACCAGATCGACCGAGGTCATCATGGCTATCTGGTTGCGCCCGGTGACATTCAGATAGGAAATGATCAGGGCAAACCCGATAACGAGCTTCAGAATGACCCAGAGATAGAGGGTAATCACGCGAATCCGGTCCTTTTCATTGGCGGTATGACGACTTCAACAGCCTCGGCCAGATCCGGTTGCTCGTGAATACGTTACATTAAAAAACAGGCATCGAAAGAGCCTGATTGCTTGTCAGCTCTTCAGGCAACGTCCTGATTTCAAAAAACAACCCGATCACCCTTTGGCATCCCTTGCGGCGCCTCATGATGAAACCGCCTTATCGAATGGTTGTTCCTGTTTTGTTCGTATGATACGGGCAAAATTGAAAGGGGGATCACCATGAAAGACAGACCGGGCATGGCCATGCTGCGCGACCGCGTGGCACGTATCGAGCAGCGCTATCACAAGCCATTGGCGGCTCTTTATCTGAAGACGGGTCTGCCCCTTGTCGATGAGGCTCTTAAAGGCGGCCTGCGTCGTGGCGCGATTCATGAGTTCATGGGGGAGGGGCATGATCAGATGCTTTGCGCCCGTCCCACACAATTCGTGGCAAAAATCCTGGCGCAGGTGACCGGCCCAGTGATCTGGGTGATGCCGCCGGATGGGGCTCCGCTGCTGGCAGGGCTGCAGCAGACGGGTCTTTCGGCTGAGCGTCTGCTCTGCATTGAGGTGCATCCGGCGCGTATGGCAGCCACGATAGAAGACGTGTTGCGCAGTCAGGGCGTGGCGGCGGTTGTGGCAGATCTTTCGACCCCACTCTCCCTGACGGCCTCGCGTCGTCTGGCTCTGGCTGCCGAGACCTCCGGGGTGACCGGTTTTCTGCTGCATCGTCATCAGCAATTCGTGCCGCCCAGCGCCTGCTGGACGCGCTGGCGTGTGGGCGCCGTGGCGTCTCCCCCAATCAGAATGGGGCAACGCGCCCTTTTATCCTTGGCCGAGAATTTCTCGCTGGCCCTGTTGCGCCACCGGGGTGGCGATGCCCTGAACTGGAGGATCGGAACGGATCATGTCCCGCCGTCTTCTTTCTCTCTGGCTGCCATATTGGCGCACGACGCTCTGGCACAAGGCGCACCCGCAGCGCGATCCGGCCTTGCCGCTGGTTCTGTATGGCCGGGAAAAGCAGGGGCGGAAAATCGTGTCTGCCAATGAAGCGGCTCTTCTTTGCGGCATTCAGCCGGGGCAGATGCTGGCCATGGCGCGTAGTCTCGTTCCGGATCTCGCATCAGAGCCTGTGGCGCCGGAGCGCGATGCGCAGGCGCTGCGTCGGCTGGCTGAGTGGTGCCGCCGTTTTTCGCCGCTCGTCGCGGTCGATGCTGCGGACGGGTTATGGATCGATACGACCGGCTGTGCCCATCTGTTCGGGGGAGAAAGCGCCATGCTGGTGGCCATGGAAGCGGCCCTGGCGTCTCATGGCCATCAAATACGGGCTGCTATTGCCAATACGGCAGGGGCAGCCCATGCTCTGGCCCGTTTCGGGTCCGAGACGCTTACGGTTCTGTCTGGGGAACATCTTGTTCAGGCGCTCGATCCGTTGCCCATAGCGGCGCTGCGTCTGACACGCGAGGAAAATGACCGCCTGCATGGGTTGGGTATCACACGGATTGCCGATCTGCGTGCCGTCCCACGTGCGGCCCTGACGCGTCGCTTCGGTGTGGAACCGGCGCGGCAACTCGATTATGCGCTGGGCCGACAGAAGGAGCCGCTACGCTTCGACCATCCGGTCGTGGCGCTGCAGGCAACGCGCCATCTGCTCGAGCCGATCGGTACGGCAGAGAGTATCATGCAGGTGATGCAGGTACTGACGCAGGAAATTGCCTCTTTGCTACAGAAGAAAGGGCTGGGTGCGCGGCGGTTCGATCTGGTCTGTCATCGTGTCGATGATATGACGCAGGCGACCCGTATCGGGACCTCTGCGCCGATCAATGATCCTGAACGTCTGTATCGACTGCTTCAGGAACGGATTGAGACGATCGACCCCGGTTTTGGCATAGAGCGTATGAGCCTGCATGTGGAGCAGGCCGAGCGCTGCGTGCCGGTGCCGGCAGCGGGCGATCTGGCCGGGTCAGGACAGGAAGAAAAAACACAGGTTCTGGACTTGCTGGCAGAGCGTCTGCGCAACAGGGCCGGTCTGCATGCCGTTTATTATCTGGGCGAGAGCGATGCCCCCTTTCCTGAAGCGGCGCAGCAGCGTCTGGCTGCGCCGTCAGACATGAATACCCCCTCTCTCTGGCCGCGTCCGACAAGGGTTTTTACGCAGCCTTGCCCGATTGTCCCGCCAGATCTGGCAGAAGATTTCAGCCCGAAACGCTTCAGATGGTACGGAAAGACGCTGTCAGTCTGCGGGGCAGATGGGCCCGAGCGTCTTCATGGCGCCTGGTGGCAAAACCCGTTACAGGCTGGCGCCATACGCGATTACTGGATTGTCGAAGTCGAAAGCGGCGAGCGCTTCTGGCTTTTCCGCAATGGCGATGGGGTGCATCGCTGGTCTGGTGACGGGGCGTGGTTTGTCCACGGATTATTCTGATGACGTGGGAATACCTGCCCCCCGACGACGCCCTGCGTCCCGCTGATACCGCAGATATTGCCGAAGCCCTGATCCATGCATTGCGCTTTGACGGTCGCCGCCGTGTGCATGATGCGGATGAGCTGATGGCGGGTGTTGTGGCGGCACGTCTGGTAGCGCATCTGGTGCGCTGCGGGTTTGTGCTTATGAAGCGTGGCGCCATTGCCCCCCATGACACAAGCAATCATCGGCACCCGCTGGCCACCGATGAAGCGTCATGACCACCCCGTTGCATGTCACCTCCTATTATTCGTTTCTAAGAGGGGTGAGTGCGCCTCATGAGCTGTTTTCCGTCGCTCATGCACAGGGGCATCAGGCGCTCGCCCTGACTGATCGCCATTCCGTAGCCGGAATGGTGCGTGCGCATGATGCCGCCAGACAAAGCGGCGTCAGACTGATTCCCGGCTGCCGTCTGGATCTGACGGATGGTACCATTCTGTTGGCCTACCCCATGGACCGCATTGGCTGGGGGCAGCTTTGCCGTTTGCTGACCCTTGGTCACAGGCGCGGGCAGCGCGAGGTCTTTTCTCTCACCTGGCAGGATATCGAGGAGGCAAGCGACCGGCTTGTCTTTATCCTGCTGCCGGATCTGCCCGATGCAAAGGTCCGGTCAGCCCTGCGTCGTCTGGGCCGTCTGCCTGGCAGGCATGTCTATTGTGGCCTGTCACGCCGCAGTCAGGCCGCAGACTGGCAGCGTCTGGGCGCCTTGCAGGATCTGGCAGCCGAGGCAGGGATCGCCACGGTCGTGACGGGAGATGTGCTGTATCACGAGGCGCGTTGTCATGTGTTGCAGGATGTCGTGACGGCAATCCGTGAAAACTGCACGCTTGAAGCTCTGGGTGCCCGACGCGAGAAACATGAAAGCCGTATGCTGTGTTCTCCCGCGCAGATCGCAGCGTCATACGAGGCCTTTCCCGATGCGCTGGCCCGCATTGCCGAGATCGAGGCGCAATGCCGCTTCTCGATGGATGATCTGTGTTATCAATACCCCCGTGAAACCGACAGGCCAGACGAAACCCCACAACAGACCCTGACCCGACTGGTACGCACGGCCCTGCCACGCCGCTATCCAGCCGGAGTCAAGGAAGCGGTGCAAAAGCAGATTGCCCATGAGCTCGATCTCATCGGCTCTCTGGATTATGCGCCTTACTTCCTGACTGTGCACAGCATCGTGCAGCATGCGCGCGAATTGGGTATTGTCTGTCAGGGGCGAGGATCGGCAGCCAATTCGGCCATCTGTTATGTGCTGGGCATTACAGCCATCGATCCGCTTCGGTCGGGCTTGCTGTTCGAGCGCTTTATCTCGGCTGAACGGCGTGAGCCTCCCGATATTGACGTCGATTTTGAAAGCGATCGGCGCGAAGAGATCATCCAGTGGATCTATCGTCGCTATGGGCGTGGCCATTCCGCCCTTTGTGCCACGCTGATGCGCTATCGCCCCAAAGGCGCGCTGCGTGAGGTCGGCAAGGTGCTCGGTCTCTCCGACGATGTGTTGGGGCTTGTTTCGAAATATCTGGCCTCGTCTCTGGGTGACCCCGTCTTGCTCAAGGCGCGGGCTGCCGAGCTGAATCTCTCTCTGTCAGACAGGGCGTTGGCGCTTACCTTGCGTCTGGCAGGCGAATTGGTGGGTATTCCCAGACAGCTCGGAACCCATCCGGGTGGTTTCGTGCTGACGCGTGATCGCCTTGACGAACTTGTGCCCATTCAGCCAGCCGCCAAGGAGGATCGTCAGATTATCGTCTGGGACAAGGACGATATCGATATCCTGCGTTTCATGAAGGTGGATGTGCTGGGGCTGGGCATGCTGGGCTGTCTGCGTCGTGGCTTCGACATGCTGAAGGATTATCGCATTCGGCATCTGGATATGAGTTCCGTCCCGCCTGAAGACCCCGCAACCTATGCCATGATCCGGCGTGCCGACACGCTCGGCACGTTCCAGATCGAGAGCCGTGCCCAGATGTCCATGCTGCCACGCCTCAAACCCAGGACATTCTATGATCTGGTGGTGCAGGTCGCCATCGTTCGTCCCGGCCCCATTCAGGGGGACATGGTGCATCCCTATCTTCGCCGCCGCGAGGGGATCGAGACGGTGGATTATCCGCAACCGGCGTTGGAGGAAATTCTGGGCAAGACGCTTGGCGTGCCGCTGTTTCAGGAACAGGCCATGCAGGTAGCCATCAAATGCGCGGGCTTCACGCCCGGTGAGGCCGACCAGCTGAGACGTTCCATGGCGACATTCAAATTCACAGGTGGCGTTTCGCATTTCAGGACCAAGCTGATCGAAGGCATGGTTGCCAATCACTATGATCGCGATTTTGCCGAACGGACGTTCCGTCAGCTTGAAGGCTTCGGCTCCTATGGTTTTCCGGAAAGCCACGCTGCGAGTTTTGCGCTGATCGCCTATGTCTCGAATTATCTGAAATGCCACCATCCCGATGTGTTCTGTGCAGCATTGCTCAATTCGCAGCCCATGGGATTTTATGCGCCTGCCCAGGTGGTGCGTGATGCGCGCGAGCATGGTGTGACCGTCCATGCCATCGACATCAATGCCTCGCGCTGGGACTGTTGGCTCGAACCTGACCGGGGCAAGTCGACGCTTGCCGTGCGTCTGGGGTTTCGCTTTGTGAAGGGCCTTTCGAACGAGCATGCGGCGAAACTGATTGCCAATCGCTTTCCGGCTTATGATTCACTCGATGATGTCTGGCGCCGTGCCGATATTCCGGTTTCCGCCCTTGAGGCTTTGGCTGCGGCCGATGTTTTTCGTGAGCTTGGCCTCGACCGGCGGGCTGCTTTCTGGGCCATAAAAGGATTGGCCGATACGGTATTGCCGCTTTTTGCCGCAGCAGATCGCAAGCTGAACCGCCCGGGACCGGAGGTGGTCGAGCCCGATTATACGCCCCGCCCCATGAGTGAGGGCCGTGAGGTTGTCGAAGACTATAATATTCTGGGCCTGACTTTGCGCCAGCATCCGATGGCGTTTCTGCGCGCGCAACTGGCGGCGCGTGGCATGGTCACCTGCGCTGATCTGCGCGTTCTGCGCGATGGCAGTCGCGTGGTGGTGCCGGGTCTGGTGCTCATGCGACAGCGCCCAGGTACGGCCCATGGTGTGATGTTCATGACGCTGGAGGATGAGACCGGCACAGCCAATATCATCATCTGGAAAGACCGCGCCGAAGCCCAGCGTCGCATCGTGATTGGCGTCAATGCCGTGGCCTGCCATGGGCTCCTGCAGCGTGAAGGAGAGGTCATTCATGTGGTGATGCAGCGTCTGGAGGATCTAACCCCTCTGATGCGTGATATTGCGGCGTCAGAAAATGAAGTGGGTGCAGTGGCCCCCAGACTGAAAGCGCGTGATTTTCATTGAGATGACGGCAGGAGGAATAATGACCTGACCACCCTCAAACCCGCTGGCTCAAAAGAACCAGGCAATCGTGACGATAATTAATGACTATCTCGAAATGGCTCAGGATAGTCGCGTCAGAGCGCCCTGAGTTCCGGTTGCGATATGCTGCACATACTCGCTGACGCTAGTGAACGGATGAAGGTTTTGGCGAGTAGAAGCAGGCGCGGTGCAAGGGAGAAGGTGCTGGCTTGTCAGTCACGAGGGAAGTGGTGAAGGGGAGGCCGCTAACGTTCAATACAACCTGTTTTTGCAGGGCCTTGCGCAAGAGCGCCCTGTGCAGGCAATGTCATGCCATGCGTTTTTTCCTGCCTTCCCTGACACTTCTTTTTCCTGGTCTGGCAGTTGCCGCTGCGGGGCCGAGCCCTGCAGAAATCGTCGCTCAGGCACCTGTCTCTGCCTGGCATGATGTGTCGCCAGAGCGTCTTCTGGTCATGAAAATGGGCGATGGCGGGCGGGTCTTGATCGAGCTTGCGCCTGAATTTGCCCCTGTGCATGTCGCCAATGTCGTACGTCTTGCCCGGTCGCATCAGTGGGACCGGGGCGCCATTATTCGTGTGCAGGATAATTACGTGGTGCAATGGCGTGTGCGCGATGAGGCTGCCCCTTTGCCAAAAGGATTTGTTGCGCATCCAGAAGCTGAATATGAGCGTCCTCTGGCCGGGCTTGATTACATGGCTCTGCCTTACCCTGATCCCTATGCCGCACAATCTGGCATTGCTTCCGGCTGGCTTGTCGGGCGCGAGGGTGAGGAAATCTGGCCAGCCCATTGCTATGGCGTGGTCGGTGTCGGTCGGGAGATGCCCCCTGACACCGGAGACGGGCGTGAACTCTACGTGGTCAATGGCGAAGCACCCCGCCAGCTGGACCGCAATCTGGCCGTTGTCGGACGCGTGCTTGAGGGTATGGAGCATCTGGGCGCGCTGCCTCGCGGGACAGGGCCGCTCGGATTTTATGCTGATCCGCGCCAGAACGTTATGATCGAGAGCGTGACACTTGCGGCCGACCTCCCGGCATCTCTCCGACCTGTCATGCAGGTCATGCGCACGGACAGCCCGTCTTTTCATGATTATCTGGCGGCACGCGCCGCACGGCATGATCCTTTTTTTGTCCGTCCGGCAAAAGGCGTGGCGCTCTGCAATGTGCCTGTTCCGGCACGGGAGAGAAAATAGGCCTTGCTCCTGCAGAATCGCTTCGACAGAGGATGTCACGCAAAAACGGGTCGTATGGGATGAGATGCTTCTCGCTGACATGATGAGGGCAAAGTGCTTGCCTTGTGCCGTCTGACCAAAGCCCTCAGCCTCTGGAAGCGGCAGAGAAAAGCGAGAGTAATGAGAGGGCCACATTTTACGAAGGTTTAAAGCATCAGCGTGAGGTCTCGTGGGCAGAACATGATGGCTGTGGCCAAACTGATAGCCGAGAAAAACACGGGTGGGCTTCGAGCCTGGCGTGTCGCGACACGGTGCCGTCTCCTGTCTCAGTGCTTGTCACAGCTCAGGCTTGTTGTGAGGCATTATTGGCCCGGCATGTAAAACATGGCCCCTTTTTCCAAATACTTCGAAAAATCTGGGTCAGTTTTTCCTTTTGGGGGCAGAACTTTGCAAGCTGGCCTCGCAGCACGTGATTCACGCAAGAAGTTATACTGGATATGAAGCCACTCTTCAGGGTAGGGTTCAAAATCCTCGGGGTGATGAGAGGTATAGGCTTCACGGCCCAGGAATTCGTGGTATCTCACCATGGCTTCAAAATGACTGCGGCCTTTTATCTCGGAAATCTTTATAGCGCTTTCATCAAGAAGGGCTCTGAAAGCATCGCCCATGGGGCCACAAAGACAGAGGCCTGGAAGCATCTGTCCATTCTCATCAGGTTCGAGCCATATTTCGTGGACAAGCGACATGTCTGTGCCTGTAATAGGTACAGAATGAGTGATATTTGCCGTATCCTTTTTGATTTCGGAATCTTTGAAGGTATTGTCGAGCGGGAATGTCAATACAGATATCTCCTGTGAAGAAGAAATCCCATGCAATACCCGATTATTGCGTGGCCGCAAACTCTACTCTTCCTTGCTGGAGAACGATATACGGGACGACGGGTGAACTGCGCCGAATGGCGCAGTCCGTGCTCTCACGCCTGGTCAACCCTCCGAAATCTTTGTCGATGATCCAGGCACCGATCAAAGTGGTAAGCCAATTACGCAATGGTCGGAGCAGTTGTCGCCTTTACGTCAGTCTCCGCTGAAAACCGGAACGGAAGGACGCGCGCGGTGGGCTGCCGAGAACGGTATCATGCGGCATGCGGTCTCATCCCATAATGTATGGCGAAACAGCTCTCTGAAGGCTTCGCGCAGACCCAGAATCTTGACGTCGTGAAAGACTCCATGGGCGTCATGGCATGCGGCAAGACGATAATTGGGAATGCCGGGGGCAGCGTGATGGATGTGGTGCAGCCCGATATTGCCGGAAAACCAGTTCAGCCAGCCCGGCAGCCGAAGGAAAGAGCATCCCGTCAGCGCGGCTTCGAATGCACTCCACTGTTCATCCCGCTCCCAGTGAACCCCTTCGAATTTATGTTGGACCAGAAAAAGCGCGACGCCGATGATTGCTGCCGGATAAATGACACCAAGCGTCAGGAGGGCTGTCAGGATGACACCGAAATGCCAGGCCAGCCCACCGTAGAGAAAGAGAATACAGAGATTGGTTGTATGCACCCCCAATCGTTCGATCCGCCATGATCGAGGCGTGTCGAACGGAATGCGATAGACAAGAAAGAAAATGACAGGCGGCATGACAAGAAGCGTGAAAACCGGGTGTTTTGACAGGCGATAGGCGAGCCGCTTACCGGCTGACATCGCGTAATATTCCCGCACGGTCGTGCAGTCCGAATAGATGTCGGAAAGGCGCCCACGGCTTTCGATATTGTTCCAGTCGCCGTGATGGGCGGCATGGTGGCGGCGCCAGTGATCGAATGGGGTAAAGGTCAGAAGGAAGCATAATCTCCCTACGGCCCGATTGGCCCGGCCGGATCTAAACAGGGAGCCGTGTCCACAATAATGCTGCAGGGCAAAGCTGCGTATCGCCAGCCCACTCGCCAGAGGCAAAAGCAGCAATACCAGATAGAAGCCATGCGCCACGCCGAGATACAAAGCCGCATAGCACGCGATCAACCCACCGATCGTCGATACGGATTGAAAAGCGCTGATCCTGTGATCAGGCGACTGGAATGTCTTGATAGAACGGATATCTGCCGCGCGGCAGGGGGGTGGGGTCGTGTCTGAAGCGATCGATTGCGTCATGGGGTTCGGAACGATGATTTTGCGAAGAGCCCCAGACTGCCTCAAACGGGTATGAGATCACAGACTTGTGATTGTTAAAAAAGACCAATTCGGTCTCATTTATGTAACAGGAATGGGTCATTTATATGAAATATGGAAAAATCGGGTCGCAGGATCCGCTCCGGGGCGGACCCTGCTGGGTTGATCCGCTGCCTTACGCCCTGCGCTGGTTATAGACATCCACACAGACGGCACCGAGCAGAACGAGCCCTTTCAGAACCTGCTGATAATCGATGCCAATGCCCAGAATGGACATGCCGTTATTCATGAGCCCCATGATCAGGGCACCGATCACGGCACCGCCCACGCGTCCGACGCCGCCATAGGCTGACGCGCCACCGATGAAGCAGGCCGCAATGACATCAAGTTCGAAGCCGAGCCCTGCCTTGGGGGTGGCGGTGTTCAGACGGGCCGCAAAAATCAGGCCACCCAGAGCCGCCAGCACACCCATATTGACGAAGGTCAGGAAGGTGAGGCGTTCGGTACGAATTCCTGAGAGTTTGGCTGCGCGCACATTGCCACCCACAGCGTAGATCTGCCGCCCGATCGTCGTTCTGCTGGTCACGAAGCTGTAGATGCCAATCAAGAGCGCCATGATGATCAGCACATTCGGCAGGCCGCGATAGCTGGCGATGAGTGTCGCAAGATAAACGATGATACCGAAGACGGCGATATTCTTGCCGATGAAAAGGGGCATTGGCTCGACTTCGATGTCATTGCGCTGATAGCGCGTGCGGCTGCGCAGCGATGCCATGACCATCGCGCCTCCTACAGCGATGCCGAGAAGGAGGGAGGTCAGGTTGTAATGACCCAGTTTTGGCAGGAATTCGGGAATGAAGCCCGATGAGAGCTTCTGGAAGACTGTCGAGAAGGGGCCAAGAGACTGACCGCCCAGCAGCGCCAGAGCCAGCCCCTTGAAGACGAGCATGCCCGCCAGGGTAACGATGAAGGAAGGGATCTTGAAATAGGCAATCCAGTAGCCCTGCGCTGCGCCGATCAGCGCACCTGTCGCAAGGCAGGTCAGGGTGGTCACCAGAAAATTGCAGTGCAGTTGCACCATCAGCACTGCGGCGACCGCGCCGGTAAATCCGGCCACGGAGCCGACAGACAGATCGATATGGCCTGCCACGATCACCAGCAACATGCCGAGCGCCATGACCACAATATAGCTGTTCTGAAGCACCAGATTGGTGAGGTTGAGCGGGCGCAGCAACGTCCCGTTGGTCATGATCTCGAAAAACAGGCCGATCGCGACCAGCGAGATGAACATGCCATAATCGCGCAGATTATTGCGTATGAAGCGCCTCATGGCGCCATGGCTGCTGCCCGGTGTCTGGCCGCTGGGTGCATTGCCGGAGGGTTTGTCTTTACCGGGGGCGGTATACCCGCCCGGAGTCAGAACGTGTTCGCTCATCTGGGTCACACTCCCAAGGCGAGGTTGGTCGCCTCGCTGGGTATGGAGGAAATGGGGAGGGGCGCGCTGGTGCTGCGGATAATGGCGCGCATGATCTTTTCCTGTGTGGCGTCTTCACGGGTGAATTCACCGACAAAGCGCCCTTCATTCATGACGCAGATACGGTCGCAGATACCGAGCAGTTCAGGCATTTCCGAAGAGATCACCACGCAGCCACGACCGCTATCGGCCATCTGCTGGATCAGGGCATAGATTTCGTATTTGGCCCCGACGTCGATCCCGCGTGTTGGCTCGTCGAGAATAAGCACATCAGGATTGGTAAAGAGCCATTTCGAGAGGACGACTTTCTGCTGATTGCCGCCCGAAAGTCTGCCAGCCGCCTGCTGCACGTCGGGCGAACGGATACGCATCCTGTCGCGATAATCCTGGGCGATGCGCAGTTCGGCAATTTCGTCGATCACCCCGTTTTTTGCGATACCACGCAATTCGGCAAGCGAGATGTTGTGGCGGATCTCATTGTTCAGATGCAGACCCAGCTCCTTGCGATCTTCGGTGACGTAAGCGAGACCCGCCCTGATGGCCCGGCTGACTGTCGAAACATCGACAGGCTTGTCGTGCATCGTCACCCTGCCGCTGATGCGGGTGCCGTATGATCGGCCGAACAGACTCATGGCGAATTCCGTACGCCCCGCGCCCATCAGCCCCGCAATGCCGACGATTTCTCCGGCGCTGACATGGAAATCGACATGGCGAATGACCTGCCTGTCAGGATGGAGCGGGTGCCATACCGACCAGTCTTCAACCGTCATCAGCTTCTCACCGATCTGCGGTGTATGGGCAGGATAGCGATGCTCTAGATCGCGATTGACCATCAGCCGGATGATCTGATCCTCATCGGCAGGGCCATTGCGGCAGTCGATCGTCCCCACACTGCGTCCGTCGCGCAGCACCGTGATGCGGTCTGCAACGCGGGAAATCTCGTTGAGCTTGTGCGAGATCAGGATGGAGGAGAGCCCTTCTGCCTTGAAGGCCAGAAGCAGGTCGAGCAGAGCCGCACTGTCGCGTTCATTGAGGCTGGCGGTCGGCTCGTCGAGGATAAGCAAGCGCACCTTTTTCGAGAGCGCCTTGGCGATTTCGACAAGCTGCTGTTTGGCTACCCCGAGATGGGTGACAAGGGTTTCGGGGTCTTCGGTAAGGCCGACCTGACGCATCAGATCCCGGGCACGGGTTCTTGCTGTATCGCGATCAATTACGCCGTAACGGCCCGGCGGATGGGTGATGAAAATGTTTTCCTGCACCGAAAGAAGCGGGATCAGCGCCAGTTCCTGATGGATGATGATGATGCCGAGTGCTTCGGAACTGTTGATATCGGCAAAGCGGCGTGCTTCGCCGTCAAAGACAATTTGGCCGTCATAACTCCCGGCGGGGTAGACCCCGCTCAGGATTTTCATGAGTGTCGATTTGCCGGCGCCGTTTTCACCGCATAGCGCATGAATTTCGCCCGGTTCGACGGAAAAGCTGACATCACTCAAAGCTGTAACGGGGCCGAACCGTTTCGCGATGGCCTGCATTTCAAGGATCGGGTTCATGGCGCTACTCGATCTGGCTGGCGGTATAGTAACCGCTATCGATCAGGGTGGGGCGGATATTGGTCTTGGTCACCACAACCGGGGTGAGCAGATAGGCTGGTACGATCTTGACGCCGTTATTATAGGATTTCGTATCGTTCACCGGCACGGTCTTGCCTGCAAGCATGGCATCGACCATGTCAGCGGTTACGGCAGCGAGTTTGCGCGTATCCTTGAATATCGAGGAATACTGGTCGCCTGCCATGATCGATTTGACTGACGGAATTTCGCAGTCCTGGCCGCTGACATAGGCCATCTTCGTGTCGCCGCTGCCATAGCCTACCCCTTTGAGCGACGAGATGATGCCGATTGAAATGCCATCATAAGGCGACAGAACGGCGTCAAGATGACGGTCGGTGTAATAGGCGCTCAGCAGATTATCCATACGCGCCTGAGCAGTTGAGCCATCCCAGCGCAGGGTAGAGACTTTCTCCATGGTTTTCTGACCGGAGGGAATGACGAGCTTACCGCTGTCCAGATAGGGTTTGAGCACCGACATTGCGCCGTTGAAGAAGAAATAGGCGTTGTTATCATCGGGTGATCCGCCAAAAAGCTCGATATTGAATGGCCCCTTTGCCTCTGGCAGGCCAAGAGCCTTGGTGAGTGAGCTGGCCTGCAGCACGCCGACCTGAAAATTATCGAATGTGGCGTAATTGCTTACATCGGGTGAATTACGGATGAGACGGTCATAGGCCACTACCCTGACGCCGCGCTGCGCTGCCTTGTGCAATGTGTCTGAGAGGGTCGTGCCATCGATGGCGGCAATCACGAGCACCTTGTCGCCTTTGGCGACCATGTTCTCGACCTGGGAGACCTGATTGGGAATATCGTCATCAGCATATTGCAGATCGGTACGATAGCCGCGCGATTGCAGGGTTTTCACGATGTTGTTGCCATCGGCAATCCAGCGGGCGGAAGATTTGGTGGGCATGGCAATGCCGACAACCGGCTTCTCTTCAGCCGATACCGTAGCAGGTGTTACGATACCGAAAAGACAGGTCGTGGCCAGAGATAAGCAGACAAGGCCAGTACGGATTTTGGTCATGGCGCGAAATGTCCAGGTAACGGTCTGCCGCGTGGTCATGACGCCGCAGGAGCCGATTGAGGGTTTGTGCCGCGAGTGTCGGTTTGTGCAGACACTTCGGCGGGGGAGAACAGCCGGATGACAGCCATCATCGGCAGATAGGCGTCGAATGTTCCTCCAGAACGTCTCGTCACGCAGGGGCGCAAGGGCTTCGCCCGAATCGTCACACATCATGATATAATCATCTCATTGTTGTGTGATAAATAACGAAATGAAACGTTGTCGGAAACGTGATTAACGTTTCGTATGGCTGAAATTGAGCCGCTTGCTTGCAGCGGGAGGCTCGTCGAGCGTCGCAGGAGGGGAAAACTGGCGTGGATGAAGCGCTGAGCGCCATCTGGTAAAAATGGGGCAGACCCGAATGCTTCTCATCGGGGAAATTCCTGCTCGCGAATCACGAGAATCGTGTTTCCACGAAAAACAACCCTTCTCAGCTTGTATTTGGCAAACACCTTGTCGTGATTTCTGTTTCTAGGAAAATATCGCAAAACCCACAATATGAATTATCTAATGCGGAAATATAGTTTTTATTATTTATTAACAAAATTTGATGGCCATTAAATTTATGGGACGTATTTTGGGGAAATTTTAACGGAATGGATATCTCTTGAAATAGTTAACGAATGGTGTCAGCAAGATGTTGTTCTAACGAATTTTTCCTTTTGCAAACTCTCGTTGTATACTTGATCAGATCGATCTGTATTCCGGGGGTGCAATGTCCTTTGGAGCGGATATCGAGAAATGGCTGCAGATCCTCATACAGCGGCACAGCGCTACACTCAGGTGGCTCTCAACGGCGAGGTATGGAGCGCCGTCAATGTCAGTGGGGTCACGCGCTACCAGAGCGGGGCCATTGTCGTTGATGGGCCGATTGTTCTGGGTGGCGCGACGACGCTTATCGTTACAGCTGGTGCGACAGCCTCCGGTATTCTCGGCGCAGGCACGGGAGGAAGCCCCAATGTGGTTGTGATGAGTGGTGGGACGCTCGCACACTCAACCATTAACAAAGGCAGTGTCACCGTAAGTAGTGGAGGCGTGACCAGCGGCAATGCATTCAGCGGCGATAGTGTGACGCTTGCTGCCGGTGGTAGTTCGGTCGCTGATGATTATTACGCCACAGGGGGATCGACCGGCGTGGTTTCCGCCCTTGCCGGCGCGCAGATGGCCAACGTCACGTTCACTTCGGGCATGACGCTGAGCGCGATTTCCGGTGCGAGCTTGTCAGACATCAAGGCTGATGCGTCTGCTGCCGTGTATTCGGGTGGCAAGGCGGTCAATTTCACGACCAGCAACATCACCATCAGTGACACGGTGGTGACCAGCCATGGTGTGGCGACAGGTGCACTGATCACAGGCGGTGTCTGGAATGCCGTCAATAGTGGCGGTGTTACGTATTATCAGAGCGGCAGCGTATCGATTTCCGGTCCGGTCTTCTTTGATAATGGAACGTTGAATATCACGTCCGGCGCGGTCGTTGACGGACTTCTTCAGGGCCAGAATGGCATTCCGACGGTCAATGTGCTGGCCGGTGGAAAGCTGATCAACTCCACGCTGAACAATGGTTATCTCATCGTTCAGTCCGGTGGTTATACCTCCGGCAATAACGGCAACTCGGAACAGACAACGATTTCGGCGGGCGGCAGCTCCGTAAACGATAATTTCTATACCAACTATGGTGGAAATGACTCGGTAACGGTTCTGAGCGGTGGCAGTATTACAGGGGTAAATGTCTCCAACACGACCCTGACGGTATCGAGCGGTGCGACATTGGGGTCATTCCACAACCTTTCAGGTGGCACGATCCAGATACAGCCCGGGGCCAATGTCGGTTCTGCAACGACCATCACCTCCAATCCGGCCACAGCCGATCAGCGCTACAAGCAGGTAACGCTCGGCGGAGAAGTCTGGAGCGCCGTCAATGTCGGCGGCCAGACAGTCTATCAAAGCGGTACGGTCACGGTCAGCGGCCCCATCGTCATGGGTGAGACATCCACCCTCGTCATCACCTCAGGGGCAACAGTTTCGGGTCTGCTTGCTGGTGCTGCCGGCGGTACCCCGACCATCACCGTCATGAATGGCGGCAAGCTGATCAATTCGACGGTAAATTGGGGGAATCTGACGGTTGCTGCGGGGGGATATACTTCCGGCAATGCGTTCAATGCCGATAAGGCGACCTATGCCTCGGGCGCCCAGTCTATCGATGACGATTTCTATGCGACCAATGGCCACACCGCGGTTATTTCTGCTGCTGCCGGTGCAAGTCTGACAGGCAGTATGGTCACGTCAGGCATGACCTTGAGTGCCCTTACGGGGTCGCTGCTCACCAGCATCAAGGCCGATCAGATGGGTGTGGTGATCTCAGGCAACAAGCAGGTCAATTTCACCACCAGTAATGTGACGATCGACTCAGGCGTTGTGACATCGCATTCACTGGCGACGGGGGCCTATCTGACTGGGGGCGTATGGTCTGCAGTCAATAGTGGTGGCGTTACCTATTACCAGAGCGGCAGTGTCTCGATCTCAGGGCCGGTCTATCTCGAAAATGCTACGCTCAATGTCATGTCGGGGGCTGTGGTCGATGGTCTTTTGGCCGGGCGTAGTGGCTGGCCTGTGGTCAACGTCATGGCCGGAGGCGTGCTCCAGAACTCCACCCTGAACAACGGCTATCTGAACGTGGCGTCCGGGGGGGTCACGTCCAATAATTATGGCAACTCCGAAGCAACGACTATTTCTTCGGGCGGCAAATCCGTCAATGACACGTTCTATACGACCTATAACGGCAATGACTCCGTTACAGTTCTGGGCGGGGGATCGATCTCGGGGGTCAATCTTTCGAACACGACCCTCACCGTTTCCAGCGGTGCGACCCTGGTGCCGCCCCTCAATCTGGGCAGCGGTGCAACGGTTACGATCTACGGCGCGGCAGATGTCTGCTTCCTTGCTGGCACGATGATCCGTACGGCAGAGGGTGAAACGGCAGTTGAGGATATCAGGATCGGTGATGAGATCCTGACTTTCGATCCGCAGACACAGGAGGCTGTTCTGCGCCGCGTTACCTGGGTGGGTGAAAAGGAGAAGACGGTCAGCCACAGCCTGTCAGCCAATCTTGCCGATTATCCTGTCCGCATTCTTAGGAATGCTCTGGCTGAAAACATGCCGCACAAGGACCTTCTCGTGACGGCAGAGCATTGCCTGTATCTCGGTGGCGGTTTTGTGCCGGTGCGTATGCTGGTCAATGGGCGCACCATCTTCAGCGATACCAGCATCACGACCTATCATTACTATCATATCGAAACCGAGCATCATGCTGTCATCTGGGCCGACGGTGCCCTGACGGAGAGCTATCTCGATACCGGCAATGCCCGGACCTTCGCCCAGCCGGGTGCTGTCAAACGTCTCCCGGGCCAGGCAAAGACATGGGAGCAGGACGCCGCCGCTCCGCTGCTTGTTGCGCGTGATGCGGTTGAGCCCCTGTTCAACGACCTGCTTGCACGTGCCATCCATCTCGGGACGGAAAGCCGCCTGACCACACCGGAAATGACGATGGATGCCGATCTCCATCTCATGACCGAGAAAGGCAAGATCATCCGCAAGCTGCGCGAGAACAAGGACCAAGTGACGTTCATGATCCCGCCCGGTACGCAAAGCGTGCGGCTGTGCTCGCGGGCAAGCCGCCCCTGTGACGCGATTGGTCCCTATGTGGATGATCGTCGTCTGCTGGGCGTTCTGGTCGGCAGCATCACGCTGTTCGATGCCACGGAGACGGTGGAACTGACTCGACATCTCTCCGGCGAGGCGCTGGATGGCTGGCTCGGAAGCGACGCCTGCCCCTGCCGCTGGACCAACGGCAATGCCTTGCTCGAGCTCGATCTTGGGGCAAGAGACACGGTCTCCATGCTCGCGATCCAGATTGTGGAGGGCGGCCCCTATCTGGTCGACGCAGATGCCCGGGATCAGGAAATGAGCCTGAGCGCCTGATCGGGAAACGGGGTCTCTTTCCTTGCGAAGAGAGACCCCGGATTATTATGCATTCATTCACCGCCCTCAGGCGGGCGAGGGGTGAAAACCAGCGCAAGGCAGGTTTCGATGGCCATCAGCGCATGGCGATCGACAAACAGGCCGAGCAGGGGCCAGTGGCGGCGCAAAGTGAGGCGAAAAGGGCTCATGAGGGGCTTTTTCCTCCGACATAGGCAGGAGAGGCAGAGGCCAGACCCGTCTTGAGCACCTCTTCTTTCATCAGCAAGGCCGCCAGATGAAAAGCGCGTCGTGCATGGGCATAGGGCAGCCACTGGCCGACCATGTTCCACGGCATCCCGTTATTATAGGTCGCGATGGCCAGAACCGGCGCACCGGTTGCGGCATCGGTGGCGATCAGTTCCTCGCTTGCTCCGCCGGGGGCTGGCGGTGGAATGGGTGGCAGGCCGCCACCCGCTGCACCGGCAGCAAATCCGGCCACGATCGGCAGGGCATTATAGTACCATTTGCTGCGGCGCAGATTGGTGATGGCCGCGCTGATCCTCAGAGTGCCATGGGGCATCATGGCCACTGGACCTGCAGGCAGGATCTGGAAATCTTCGCCCAAAGTCTTGCGTAGTTCGGCTTCGAAGGCTCCGGTCATACGGGCCTGTATGTCGGGCTTGAGCACCGGAGCATTGCGCACGGGGTGCCACAGAACCGGATCAATCACCGCATAACGATAGCCCCCCGGATGCAGGCCGGGCGCAATATAGACAAGATCGTCCGTATGGCCCTTGGGGTGAGTCATCTGCCCGTAGGTTTCCGGTGCGATAAAACCGGTCCGGGTTGTTTTCTGCCCGGCACAGCCCGCCAGAAGCAGGACGCCGGTGCAGGAGAAGAGCAGGGACACAAGGCGTTGCGCCGGAAGGCGGCAAGAAAGCTGAGGGGGCATGGCGGGCTTTACCTGTGAGAGGGAAAACGAAGCCCCGCATGAAGGCTGCGTCTGATCAGTCTCTGATGCCCGCGTGATTTTTCAGGGTGATGTCCCGACTATATGAAAGCTGAAACAAAGGGCGAATTAACGGGGCCCCGGCAGGGAAACGCAGACATCGAGCCCGCCTTGCTCCCGATTATTCATGGCAATATCGCCCCCCAGCGCGCGTATGATCGTGCGGGCAGAGGTTAGACCGAGCCCAACGCCCCCCGTCTGGCGATTGCGCGATTTATCGAGGCGGAAATAGGGTTCGAAGACAGTCTGCAGAGCCGCTTCCGGCAAGCCCGGCCCATTATCCCTCACGATGATGGTCGCGCTGCCATCCGGCGCCGGTGAAAGCACGATCTGCGGCGCGGTGGCATATTTGATGGCATTTTCGACAAGATTGGAAAACACACGACGCAGCGCATAAGGAGGCCCGTTATATCCCGTTCTGTCTGGTCCGACGAAGCGCACGTCATGACCCTGATCGGTATAGTCATAGGCGATTGTCTGAAGCAGGTTCGACAGATCGAACATCGTGTTTTCCTCGCGTGAAGCATCGTCACGAAAGAAGGACAACGCGCCGTCGATCATGGCCTGCATTTCATCGACATCGCGAAACAGCAGCTTCTGCTGGTCCGTATCGTCGATGAATTCACCGCGCAGCCGGATACGGGTGAGCGGGGTTCGCAGATCATGGGAAATGGCTGCGAGCATGGTGGTGCGGTCGGTAACGAATTTGCGTATCTGCGCCTGCATTGCGTTGATCGTTTCCACCACCAGCCGGATCTCACGTGGGCCTTCTTCACTGAGCGGCATCAGGCGGGGCTGTGCACCCAGATTACGCACGCCATAGGCCAGATGTTCGATCGGGCGTGAGAGTTGGCGCGAGGCGATGGCGGAAACAGCGATGATCCACAGCGACAGCAGCACGGCTTCGAGACAGAGACGTTCAAAGGCATAGAGACCCCAGAAACGCTGCAGCGCGACACATAGGATCCAGCTTCCGTCGTCGCATTGCAGCGCCGCAAAATAGGAATCGTGAAAAACCGAGGGGTCATAAGGCAGGCCGGGCAGTTGCGAGACCGGATTGTCTACCTGAAAGACGGCAAGCCTCTCGGGCCGATGCGCCAGATAGGGTTTGAGGAACTCCCAGCCCTGTTCGATCTCGGCGGGGCGGTACTGTCCATGCAGCAAAGCCGTGGCAATGGCCGAGCCGGAGGGATACCAGCCAAAACGAAGCTGGTCGGTCGCCGCAGCTTGTGTCAGGGCCTGTCGTGACGCGGCAGGGGCAGCCTGGGTCATGCGGATGACGGTGGCTACCTGGGCGGGGAGTCCGGTCTCCTGAATATCCGGTTTGGTCCAGCGGCCGCCAAACAGGAAGAAGAGTTCAAGCAACAGCAGGGTGACCCCGGCAGCTAGCGCCACGGTCACGATCAGACGACGCGTGATCGTGTCGTCCAGAAACAGGTTTCGGCTCATGCGCGTCTGACCGTCGTGGCAAACATGTAGCCGCCATTGCGCACGGTGCGAATGAGGCTGGGATTTTTCGGATCGGTCTCGAGCTTGTGGCGCAACCGGCTGACCTGAACATCGATACTGCGGTCAAAGGCGGCATGATCGGGGCCGCGTGCCATGTCCATCAACTGGTCGCGTGTCAGCACACGCTGGGGATGCTCGGCAAAGGAAAGCAACAGGTCGAACTCGCCGCCTGACAGCATGACGAGTGCGTTTTCACTCGACCGCAACTCACGGCGGGCCACGTCAAGCTGCCAGCCCCCGAAGCACAGGACCGGTCGCGTCGATGGCGAACTGGGAGTAACCGGGTCGACGGTGCGCCGCAGCACGGCCTTGACGCGGGCCAGCAGCTCGCGCTGGTCGAAAGGCTTGGTCAGATAGTCATCAGCGCCGATTTCGAGCCCCACCACGCGATCGGTATGGTCAGCCATTGCCGAAAGCATGATGACCGGCAGGCGCGATGTTGTTCGCAGGCGCTGGCAGAGGCTGAACCCGTCTTCATTGCGCAGCATGATATCGAGAATCACGAGATCGACCGGCTGGGCCTCAAGCAGGGCGAACATGGCCTCACCATCTTCCGCCGTCGAGACGCGGTACTGGTGCTTACGCAGAAAGCTGGTCAACAGCGTCAGGATATCCTGATCGTCATCGACAACGAGAAGATGCGGCATGGGGGTCATCCCTCGTTCGTATCATGGAGCCAGACCGCCATGATGTCGGGGGCAGACATGATGTTTCAAGATGGAAATAATGCATCGACCGGCAGGGCCTCGCGCTTTGCATGGCGTGTTCGAAACCTGCTAGGACAGGCGTGACGGTGCCTCGCAAGGGGTGAAAAGGGAAGCGGGTCCGGGCAGAGATGCCCCAGTCCCGCGCTGCCCCCGCAACTGTAGGTGATGTCAAACCCCTGCCACGATCCCACTGGAACTCTTCCGGGAAGGGGGCAGGAATTTCGGGAGACCGGCATCACAAGCCAGGAGACCTGCCGTCAGTTCGCTGATTTCATGGACCGGCGGGGTGCCCGGATCGTGACGGATTGCATTTTGTCGAATGCGACAGGTCGGTGCATGCGCCGGCAATCATCACTGCGCCTTGTTTTCGGCCCCTGTTGCGGGGATGAGCAAAAAGCCCGGATTGTCATGAACGCGCAGCCCAAACCCGTTTTTCATGTCTGCCAGACCTGCGCCTCAGGCGGGCAGGCCCTGCATGATGCCCTGATCGAACTGGCAGATCCTGATCTGGTCGCAGTCGAGAGCGTGCGCTGTCTCGCTGCCTGCCGGCAGGGCTGCACCGCGACTCTCTCCATGCCGGGAAAATGGTCATGGCTGCTTGGTCAGCTGAGTCCTGAACTGGCGCCAGACCTGCTTGTCTATGCGCAGGCCTATGGTCGCTCGGCATCAGGCACGGTCATGCCATCCAGACGGCCTGACTCGCTGCGCGATATCATTCTGGGGCGTTTTCCTGCCCAGAATCCTGCTGCTCCTGCCCCACAACATGCCGTTCCGGAAAGCGTCTCATGAGCAAGATTCCTGTCACCATCATCACCGGCTTTCTTGGCGCCGGAAAGACCACGCTGCTGCGCCATCTGATCGCGCAGTCCAATGGTCGTCGCATCGCCATCGTCGTCAACGAATTCGGCTCGCTGGGCATTGATGGCGAGACGCTGCGTGGATGCAGCATTCCGAACTGCCCGGAAGAAGATATCGTCGAACTCACCAATGGCTGCCTTTGCTGTACCGTGGCGGATGATTTCATCCCGACCATGGAGGCGCTGCTCGATCGGCCGCAGCCGCCAGAGCATATCGTGATCGAGACATCGGGCCTTGCCTTGCCCAAGCCTTTGCTCAAGGCGTTCGGCTGGCCGAGCGTGCGCACGCGCATGACGGTTGATGGTGTGATTACCGTTGTCGATGGTCCGGCGGTGGCCGCAGGACGTTTTGCCGATGACCCTGAGGCCGTAGCGAAGCAGCGTGAAGAAGACGAGTCACTCGATCACGACAATCCGCTTGAGGAGGTCTATGAGGATCAGCTCGATTCCGCCGATCTGGTCGTGCTGAACAAGACCGATCTTCTCGATGAGGCGGCGCTTGCCAGCGTGGAGGCGGCTCTCGCTGGTCGCAAGCGCCGCGTGCGCGTTATCCGCGCCCGTGAAGGTCAGGTTGATCCCGCCGTGCTGCTCGGCCTTTCTGCTGCTGCCGAAGATGATCTGGCTGCTCGCCCGTCCCATCATGATGGCGCTGACGAACACGAGCATGACGATTTCACGAGCTTTGTTCTGCCCATCAGGGAGCAGGAAACTGTGGAGCGTTTCACCGCCCGCCTCGAGCATGTGGCGCTGACGCATGATGTGCTGCGGATGAAGGGCTATGCGCCTATCGCCGGGAAATCGCTGCGGCTGGGTGTGCAGGCAGTCGGTAGTCGCATCCGCCATGCCTTCGAACCATGGGGCAATGCCGCGCAGGGCGAGGGCAGGCTGGTCGTGATCGGGTTGCATGGGCTCGATCCAATTGCCGTGCAAAACAGCTTCGACGCTGGCTGAGCCATGCATCTTCTCTTTCGGGAAACGCATGATCTGGACGGGCAGGCCATGGCCGAGGATCTCGGTCATGAGCCCGCCGATCTCGTTCTGCTGTCTTTTTCCGAAAGCGATCTGCTCGGGCTGAGTGCCGTGCATGGCACGCAGGACCCCAGCCTGCGCGTGGCCACATTGTCTCGCCTGCGCCACCCGATGTCGGTCGATCTCTATCTCGAGCAGACCATTGCCCGGGCGCGTTGCGTGGTGGTGCGTCTTCTGGGGGGCACCGAATACTGGCGCTATGGTGTGGATGAACTGCGCGCCCTTTGTCGTGCACGGTCCATTCCTCTGGCATTCATAACGGGAGAGGCCACGCCCAACCCCGCGCTGAAAGCCCTGTCGAACGTCGATATTGCGCAATGGGAGCGTCTCGACGGACTGTTTCGTGAGGGGGGCGCCCGCAATCTGCGATGCGCCCTGACCCTTATGGCCAGCCTTGCCGGGCTGGCGCCGGATGATGGCGCTATTGCCGAGGCCCTGCCGCCCGCCGGTGTCTATCGTCGGCTTGGCACAGAGCGGACAAGCCGAGTTCTGCTGGTATTCTATCGCGCTCACCTGCTCGCGGCCGATCTCGACGGGGTCGATGCCCTTGCCGAGGCGCTATATGAATCCGGTCTTGGCGTTGACCTGATCTATGTGGCCTCGCTCCGTGCGCCGAGCGTCCTGCCTTTTGTTGATCGCTGGATGATGGAAGAGCCGCCGGAGATCATTCTCAATGCGACCTTTTTCGCTGCGCGTGGCGATGACGGCACCCCATCCGTGCTTGAGGCGGCGCAGGTGCCGGTGGTGCAGATCCTGCAGCCGAGCACGACCCTGGTCGCCTGGCAGAAATCGGGTCGTGGCCTGTCGCAATCGGATCTGGCGATGCAATGTGTGTTGCCTGAACTCGATGGCCGACTGACCGGCACTCCGATTTCGTTTCGCGACGAGGCAGCGCCCGGCCTGCCTGCAAGACGCGTTGCCCATGCACCGGGCATTGCGCTCATGGTGCAGCAGGTGCAGGGCTGGCTTCGTCTGGCGCGTCAAAGCCCGGCGGAAAGGCGTCTAGCGCTCGTTCTGTCCGATTATCCCGGTGCAGAAGGCCAGGCGGCCCATGCGGTCGGTCTCGACGGGTTTGCAAGTGTCGAGACTATCACGACACTGCTGCGGGACGCTGGTTATGCCATTACCTCTGTCGAGGCGTCCGCCCTGCCCGAGGCGCTGTGTCAGGCGCCGATGCAGCGTATTCTCGAAGCAGGAGCGTACCGCCTTTTATTCGAGGCTCTGCCCGAGGGGTTTCGTGAGAAGGTCATCGCGGCCTGGGGCGCGCCGGTTCAGCCCATCGAGGCCCGGTTCGTCGAACTGGGCACTATGGTGGTGGCGCTGCAACCGGGGCGGGGCAGGGCAAGCGAGCGCAAGGCGCAGTATCACGATCCTGATGTGCCCCCCTGCCATGCCTATATCGGTTTCTATCTCTGGCTGCGCGCAACACGCGCAATTTCGGCCATGATCCATCTTGGCACGCATGGCACGCTGGAATGGCTGCCGGGCAAATCTGTCGCGTTGTCCGAAAGCTGCGCGCCCCCTGTGCTGCTTGGGGATGTGCCTGTCATCTATCCGTTCATCGTTAATAATCCAGGCGAGGCTTCTGCGGCCAAAAGACGTCTTGGCGCGGTCATGATCGGCCATATGACGCCACCCGTTCAGCGCGCCGGGCTCGATAGCGCCATGGTCGATCTCGAAAGGCTGATCGACGAATATGCCGAAGCCGACGGGCTGGATCGTCGGCGCGGGGCATTGCTGCGGCGCCAGATCCTCGATCGGGCCGCAGATCTCGGCGTACTGGCAGAAAGCGGCGTGGCAGGCGGCGAGACGGATGAGGCCGAAGCTCTGGCCCGTCTCGACGCCTATCTCTGCGATGTGAAGGATCTCCAGATACGTGACGGGTTGCACGTGTTCGGCTGTCAGCCGCCCCGTCACGGCGCGCTGGTCGAGATGCTGGCAGAATCCGCTCAAGTAGCCTCTGATATCGTCACCTCCCGCCTCAATGCCTGCCCTCAGGCCGAGCGACAGGCGCTGCTTGCCGCACTGGACGGGCGTTTCGTGCCGCCCGGTCCTGCGGGTGCCCCCACACGCGGGCGTCTGGATGTGCTGCCGACAGGGCGTAATCTCACCACCATCGACCCGCGCCTGCTGCCAAGCCGCGCTGCGCTGATTCTGGCGCACAAGACCGCCGATCTGCTGCTGACGCGCCATCTTCAGGAAGAAGGCGAGAATCTGCGTCATCTCGTGCTCGATCTCTGGGGCAGCGCCACATTGCGCACAGGGGGCGAGGATATGGCGCTCGCCTTTCTGCTTATGGGCGTGCAGCCGCTCTGGGATGCGACGAGCGGGCGGATTTCCGGCTTCGAGATCGTGCCGCTCACGACACTTGACCGCCCCCGCGTGGATGTGACCCTGCGTATTTCAGGCCTGTTTCGCGATGCCTTTCCGGGATTGATCGCGCTTTTCGATCAGGCCGCCCGCGCCGTTGCGGCCCGTGCGGAAGACGAGGCATGGAACCCGCTCACACGTGATCCCGATGCTTCTCGCATTTTTGGTGCGGCGCCCGGCGCTTATGGTACCGGGGTCGAGGCCGCGCTGGCCGAGGGCAACTGGCAGACCCGCGATGAACTTGGTCAGCTTTATCTCGACGGGTCGCAATGGAGTTATGGCGGCGACCGCGAGGCAGTGGTTGATGCCGAGGGGTTGCGCGCGCGTCTGGGGCGCGCCGAGATGGTGCTGCATATCCAGGACCATGCAGAAACCGATCTGCTCGATGGTGTCGATACTGCCGCGCATGAGGGAGGCCTTGCTGCCGCCGCCGCGATGCTGGGCAACACGCCAAAGCTGCTCCATGGCGACACCAGCCAGCCGGAAACGCCGAAACTGCGCGACGTGTCGCAGGAAGTAGCCCGCATCACCCGAGGCAGGCTCGCTAACCAGCGCTGGATTGCGGGCATGATGCGCCATGGTTATCGCGGCGCGGCAGAAATGGCCCGTGGCGTTATGGCGCTTGAGGGCTATGCTTCTACCCTGCCCACGCGCTTTGACCGACAGATCGATCTGGCTTTTGCCGCCCTGCTTGAAAATGACGATCTGCTGGCATTCTTCGAGGCGCATAACCCGCAAGCACTGTCGGATATGAAAAGGCGTTTCGCCTCGTTGCGTGATCGCGGCCTCTGGCAGTCGCGCCGCAATATCGTTGCGCAGGTACTGGAGTCATGAGGCCCCGCAAGAGGAGAGACACGTCATGAGCCGTGTGTTGATGGTGGCAGCGCCCCGCTCGGGTTCAGGCAAGACAACCGTGACGCTGGCGCTTCTGAGCGCCTTCCGGCGTCGCGGTCTGTCGGTGCGGGCGTTGAAGACAGGGCCGGACTATATCGACCCAGCCTTTCATCAGGAGGCTTCCGGCGTGCCCTGCGCCAATCTCGATAGCTGGGCCATGTCAGGGCCGGCGCTGGAATCCCGTCTTGCCCGTGCCGGGGAGGGTGTCGATCTGGTGATCGTGGAATCCTCGATGGGGCTGTTCGACGGGCTTGCGTTGCCGGATGGGCAGCGCGGTGCAGCCTCCGATATTGCCGCGCATTTTGCCATGCCGGTTCTGCTCGTGCTGGATACGAGCGGGCAGGGGCAGAGCGTGGGGGCCGTCGCGCAGGGGCTGTCGCAATGGGACGAGACAGTTACTGTCGCGGGCGTCATTCTGAACAACATCGCCTCTGACCGTCACGAAAAACTCTGTCGCGCCGCGCTGAAAGAGCCTTTATGCGGCGTGTTCAGGCGTGATCGATCAATCGTGCTGCCAGAGCGCCATCTGGGTCTGGTTCAGGCCCGTGAACGGGGCGATCTGGCGGGGTTTTTCGACTCCCTTGCCAGCAAGGCGGAAGCTGAACTCGATCTGGATGCCATTTTCGCCCTGTCGCGTCCGATCGCTGCAACCGGCGTCAAAGGGGCCTCACTCGTGAATCCGCCGGGGCAGCGCATAGCGCTGGCTGACGACGCCGCCTTCTCCTTTCTCTATGCGCATCTGGCGGAAGAATGGCGTGAAGCAGGGGCCGAGATCCTCCCGTTCTCGCCGCTGCGTAATGAGGGGCCGGATGAAAGCGCCGATTGCTGCTGGCTGCCGGGAGGCTATCCCGAACTGCATGCCGCAGCCCTGGCCGCGGCCACTTCATTTCATGAGAGCATGCGCCGCTTCGCGCTGACGCGACCCATCCATGGAGAGTGCGGTGGGTTCATGGTGCTGGGGGCCGGGCTGGAAGACAGTGAAGGCACGACTCATGCCATGCTCGGGCTTCTGTCTCACGAGACATCCTTCTCCAGGCGCAAGATGGCGCTCGGTTATCGTCAGGCGCAGCTTTTGCAGTCTTCTGTTCTGGGGGCGGAAGGGACGAGGCTGCGCGGGCATGAGTTTCATTATGCCCGAGTGACCGATCCCGGCAGCGATGCCGCTTTTGCCCGGTTACAGGATGGCGAAGGCAACGATCTCGGCGTGGCGGGCGCGCAGCGCGGTCAGGTGTCAGGCACGTTTTTTCATGTGCTGTCTCGATGGGACTAGAGGCATCTTTTTCAGTTCTGCTGGCGCGTCATCCGCCCGTTCTGGGGACTGAAGGGCAGTGCTACGGGAGGCGGGACGTGCCGCTCGCACCAGGCTGGGAGCGCTTTGTCACAAGATGGGGCGGGCAGGGGGCGGTTTATGCCTCACCCGCGCAGCGCTGTCAGCGCGCCGCCGTCTTTCTGGCGGGTGGGGCACCTGTTCAGACCGATGCGCGGTTGCTCGAAATGGATTTTGGCGCATGGGAGGGTCAGAACTGGTCTGCCATCCCGCGAGAAGCGCTCGATGACTGGGCCGCTGATCCGTTCGGTTACCAACCGGGCGGAGGAGAAAATGTCGAGGCGCTCATCGCGCGTGTCACGGCTTTCTGGCGCGATCTCCTGTCCAGGGCGGAGAACTGCCGCGTGGTGACCCATGGCGGGCCGTTGCGCATCATGAAGGCACTTGCAGAAAACCGGGCGTTTCAGATGGAAGACCCGGCGCCCCCGCAGGGCGAAACAATTCTGTTGCATTTTTTCAACAAGAACGGCGCATTTGTTGCGCAAAACCCCCCACTCCGTTGACAATATGCAACAGACCAATGAGGAGTAGGCTAATCCTGAATCATTGGTAAGGTTTATCATGTTGGTACGCTCCCGGTCTCTCCTGCCATCAGTTGCACGCAAGGGGATCCTGTCCCTTATTGCCACGACGTGCCTGATGTCCTGCGGGGCCGAGGCATTGGCGCAGACAACAGCAGGAACCGCGACTGACAGCGTCAGTCATCCCGCCGCAAACAAGACCCAGCCTGCCAGGTCGGCAAAGCCTGCTGCCAAGAGCAAGGCGCTGCGCACGCGCCAGTCTGCGCCGGTTACGGCGGGCGACGCCGATGGTGGCAGTGAAGCCATCGTCGTGACCGGTACACGTGAGATTGGCAAGAAGGCGCGCGATGCGATCGCGCCGCTCGATATCATTTCGCACAAGCAGATTGCGGCAACAGGTCAGGGCACGCTGCGCGATGCGCTTGCGCTGCTGCTGCCCTCGCTCACCACACCGACAGCCGGTTTCGATGCCGGTGCGATGACGGACACGATCAGCCTTCGTGGCCTCAACCCGAACGAGACGCTCGTTCTGGTCGATGGCAAGCGCCGCCACAACACGGCCAATATCTATTCCAACCCCGGCCCGCAGCAGGGGTCGACGGCATCCGATATCGACATGATTCCGATGTCGGCCATTGATCATGTCGAGGTGCTGCGCGACGGCGCATCGGCCCAGTACGGCTCGGACGCCGTGGCCGGTGTGGTCAATATTATTCTCAAGAAACAGGCGCGCGGCTTTCACGCCCAGAACATCACCGGCATCACTTCCGAAGGCGATGGCTTTCAGCAGGGTGTCTATCTTGATGGCGGGGCAAGCCTTGGGTCGCGGGGCTTTGTGCATGTCAGCGGCGATTTCGTGCATCAGGATCACACCTATCGCAGCGCCGCCGACAACCGCACGGGTACCTATCAGAACAACATCCTGAGCCAGCCCGAGCAGACGCGCGAGAGTGTTGCGGTCAATGCCGGATATGATCTGACAGACAACATCCAGCTTTATGCTCTGGGCACCTATGCCCATCGCCATGCCGAATCCTATCAGAACTATCGTCTGGCCTCGTCGCTGAACGCCTATCCCGGTTATCAGGCGATCTACCCTTGGGGGTATTCGCCGGTCGAGACGCTGAACGAGAATGATTTCGAGCTCAAGGCCGGTGTGAAGGGCGATTTCCAGGGCTGGCACTGGGACGTTTCGAGCGTCTATGGCCGCGATTACGACGATATCGGTCTGATCAACTCGGTGAACCTCTCGATCAACAAGGCGACGGGCCGCACACCCACCTCGTTTGACGTGCAGGGCTTCAATAACCAGCAATGGACGAATGATTTCGATTTCAGCCGCAAATTCGAGTTCAGTGGCTGGCCGCACAGCGTGAATTTCGCCGGTGGCGCGTCCTATCGGTATGAGGGCTATTCGGTCGGCACGGGCTCGCCGGATTCACTCTATGGCAACGGATCGGACGCGCTTGCGGGCACGAACCCCGGCAATGCAGGGAATTACAGCCGTGACGTGGCGGCAGGCTATCTTGATATCTCGACCTATCTGGCCAAGGGGCTGCAGCTGGATCTGGCAGGTCGCTACGAGCATTACACCGATGTAGGCAACACCCAGAACGGCAAGGTCTCGTTGCGCTATGACATTACGCGTCGAATCGCGCTGCGTGGAACGATCAGCAACGGGTTTCATGCACCGACGCTTGCCCAGAAATACTACTCGGCACTCAATATCTCGCCGACTGCAGCCCGTGGGTTGATCGGCGCAGGCTCGCCCGGTGCACTTGCCAACGGGTCGTCTGGCCTCAAGCCCGAGCGCTCGACCAATGCGGAAGGCGGGTTCATTGTCGAGCCGATCCGCAACCTGCATGTCACGACCGATATCTATCAGATCAACATGCGTGACCGGATCATGCCGGGCGGCAATATCTCGGGTGCGACGGCAATCAAGGCCATGCAGCTCAATGGTTTTGCGCTGCCATCCGATATCGGCACATGGAATCAGAGCGCTATCACCGCCAACTGGTTCGGCAATGTGGCCAGCACCCGTACGCAGGGACTTGATATCACTGTCACCTATCTGACCAAGCTCGGCGCTTTCGGGCGTATCGACTGGGATGCAGCGATCAACCTCAACCGTACCCGCCTGTCGCATCAGGCCACCAACCCGCTTACCGGCGGGCCACTGCTCAATGCGGCCTCGATTGCCTATCTGACCACGGCCTATCCGCGCAGCAAGATCATCTTCGGTGGCAACTGGACCCATGCGAAGTGGATCATCGGCCTGCATGAGATCCGCTGGGGCCAGACGACCAACCAGCTCACCTACTATGCACCCGGCCCCTACCAGTTCAGCACGACGCATTTTCTGGAATACCAGAACAAGCCGAAATGGACGACCAATCTGGACGTGAGCTACCGGATCACCCCCCGCTGGACAGCCACGATCGGCGGCAACAACATCTTCTCGGCCTATCCCAGCCGCGTGCCTGATGGAAACCGCTATCTCGGCGCGCCGCAATATTACATGAGCACCTCGCAGCTCGGCATTAACGGTGGCTACTACTATTTCCGCGTGAACTACGATCTCTAAGCGGAAAATTAACGAGGCTCCTTCCAGGCTGTGATCGGTTCTGCCGATCCAGCAATGATTTGTCATGATCGCTTGACGTCAGATTTAACGGTGTTTTTTCCGCTTCCATGGGTAGCTGATCACGGATACGGCATAAAAACACGACCGGCAGGGTCCAAAAAACCTGTCGGTTTTCTTAAAAGACGGTCATCCACTCACAGGGAGCTTGAGCCAGACATTGACCCCTTCCGTCTTGCGCCTCTTTTCCGCCTGTCTTGCCATGCCGTTCATGGCCGCCACTGCCTATGCGCAGGGGTCTCCGTCCCCCGTGGTCGCCAATGCCACCTATGGCGCCGTCAATGCCGGCCAGCAGCCCTCGGCCCTGACCCAAGCCTCTCTGTCGGAGGTGCAGAAGGATACGTCCGTTGCCCCGCTGCCGAAGCCGGAGGCCTTGTTCGTCAATCCGTTCGGGGTGAATGCCTGGCTGCGTGAGCATGGCATTGCCATATTGCTCGATAACACCAACGAGATGTCAGGCATGATCACGGCCCCGACCAAGGGGCTCGGTCTGCGCCAGGGGGCGAGCAATACCGGTCAGTATTCGATGGAAAACGACATTGACTGGGAGCGTCTGGCGGGCTGGACCGGGTTTTCGACCCATGATGTGATGGTTGGCCGTTACGGCATTCCCGTGAGCCGCATGTTTGGCGACAACCTCAACCCCAGCCAGGAAATTTATGGCAGTGGCGGCAACGTGGTCGTCCATCTTGTCTATGCCTATGGCGAGGAAACGCTGTTCAATGACCGTTTCAATGTGGCGGCGGGGCGCATGTCCTTCCTGTCCGATTTCTCGGCCAATCCGCTCTACTGTAACTTCATGAACAATGCCTTCTGCGGTAACCCGAAGGCCTCGAGTGACAATACGGCTCACGCCTCCTACCCCGATGCCAACTGGGCAGCGCGGTTCCGGATCAGGCCGAGCGAGAACACCATTCTGCAATTCGGTGTCTATTTCACCCAGACCCAGGCCATCTACGGCAATGCCCAGATGCGTACGGGCTTCAAGTTCAACGGCGCGACGATCGATGGCGAGGCCATGCCGGTCGAATTCATCTGGGAGCCGCGCTTTGGTCACGATCACTCGCTGCCCGGCCATTACAAGGCAGGTTTTGCGTATGATACGGCAGACCACAAGGACAACTACTATGACGGCAATGGCGACGCCTTTGCGCTGAGCGGCCTCAAGCCGCGCAACGTGCATGGCGCCTGGGCAGCCTGGGGGCTGGTGGATCAGATGGTCTATCACCACCCCGGTCAGGCCCCCGATGCCGGCGTCACCCTGATCGGTGCGGCCTATTTCAACAAGGCACAGACTGCGACGCGCGCAGACCAGCTCTCGATCGGTGTGCTCGATCGCGGGTTCTGGAAGTCGCGCCCGCTCGATGGCGTTGGCGTCAATTTCTCATGGACTCATGTGTCTGACGACCTGACGCGTTCGCAGCGCCTCTACGCCATGCAGGGCCTGCCGATCCCGAACGGGTCGCTCTTTCCTCAGACCAGCGCCTATGTGGTGGAAGCCACCTATCAGATTCATGTGCTGCGCGGGGTCACCTTCGCGCCTGACTTCCAGTATTATTTCAACCCCGGTGGTCAGAAACAGCTTAACAATCAGGCACTTCTCGGCTTCAAGAGCCATATAGAAATCTTCTGAAAAACTGGCGGGAGAAACCCGTCCCCTCTCTCGATTGTTGCATCTGCCCCGGCGACAAGCCGAGCCGACAGATCGAGAGAGGCGCCCATGACGCATACGATACCCGCCCTTGCCCGGGCGCTCTCGCCTGAAGGGCCGCTCGACGGGTTCTGGCCCATTGAGGATTATGCGGCTCTCGGCGATGGCCGATGCGTGGCTCTGTTGGCGCCCGATGGCAGTGTCGACTGGCTTTGCGTGCCTAATATCGATTCTCCGCCCATGTTCGACCGCCTGCTGCATCGCCCGGGTGGTTTTTTCCAGATACGCCCTGTCGGGGCCTATACCGCAACACGCCGCTATCGCGAGGACAGCAATGTTCTCGAGACCCTGATCGAGACGGAACACGGCACGGCGCGGCTGACGGATTCTCTGAACAGCACCCTTGCCGGGCGCCTGCCCTGGACGGAATTCGCCCGACGGATCGAAGGCGTTTCGGGTCGTATGACCTTCATCGTGCGTTTTCGCCTTGGGACACGCTGCGGCACCGTAGCGCCCTGGATACAGGAGACCGAAAACGGGTCGATCTTCCATGTTGGTTCGGTTCTGGCGCATCTGGTGCATACAGAGAACATGCGCCTGACCCGCGAAGAAGATGACGCCATAGAGGCCGAGATCGTGGTGGGGGAAAAGACCCGCGCGCTCATTGCCCTGGTCGCCACAGAAAACGAGCCTCTTGCCGTGCCATCGGTGGAAGAGATCGATGCCCGCATCGAGACGAGCGATTCCGCGTGGCGCAACTGGGCCAATGACCTGCATTATGACGGCCCCTATCGCGAGCAGGTGCGTCGCAGTGCGCTCGCCCTGAAGCTGCTGCTCTATTCATCGAGCGGCGCTATTGCGGCGGCAGCCACCACATCGCTGCCCGAGCGTCTGCGCGATGGCAAGAACTGGGATTATCGCTTCGCGTGGATACGCGACGCTGCCTATGTCGCGAATGCCTTTCTGCGTCTGGGAGCTGTGGCAGAGGTCAAGGCGGCGCTGGCCTGGCTGGTGCATCATCTGGGCGAAGAGGGGCCTCTCGTCATGTATGGCCTTTCTGGCCAGCGCGTCGAGGACGAAACGCGTTATGACGAGGTCGAGGGCTATCGTGGGGTCAAGCCGGTCGTCAGCGGCAATAGGGCGTCGGGTCAGCATCAGCATGGGATCTATGGTGATATTTTCGAGACCGCAGCCTTGTTCGTCTCACGCGGCAATCTGCTCGACCAGAAGACGGCCCAGCTTCTGGCCGATCTTGCGGATCGCTGTGCTGATCACTGGCGACAGAAAGATGCCGGTATCTGGGAACTGACCGAAGACCAGCATTACACCATGTCGAAGATCAGCTGCTGGCAGGCGCTTGATCGTGCCTGCCAGATGGCGGCACGTGGCCATCTGGCAAAAGATCGCGCCCCACGCTGGGCGCGTGAAAAAGAGCGGATCATGGCGTGGATAGACAGCGAATGCTGGTCGGAAAAACGTCAGGCCTATCTGTTCTATCCCGGCTCTGATGCGCTGGATGCGTCCATCGCCCTGGCTGTGCCGTTCGGCTTTGACCGTGACAAGCGCATGCGCGCGACGCTGCACGCAATCCGCGCGGAGCTGGGAAGCGGGCCATTTCTGTATCGCTACAGCGGTATGCAGTCTGAAGAGGGGGCGTTTCTCGCCTGCTCCTGCTGGATGGTCGAGGCTCTGGCCCTGCTAGGTGAAAAAGAAGAAGCTGATGCGCTGTTTGCAGAGTTTTTGGCGCGGCTGCCACGCAATACCGGGGTCATTGCCGAGATGATCGACCCGCAGACCGGCATGTATCTGGGCAACACACCTCAAGGGCTGAGCCATCTCGGAGTCGTGCATGCGGCCTGCGCCCTGGCAGGGAACAGGATGAAAGCCTTCGATCTGTCCTGAGGGGCGACGCGATGGCGTGAGCTTTATTATCAGTTGTTAATGCTTGATCTCGATCAAAAACCACAGGATCGAGATGCGGCATAACCGGTGTCGAGCCAAGCCTGACGCAAGAAGCAGGCAGCTCATGCGGCGCCCCAAGGGGCCAGAACGCATGACTGGTCAGGCTCCTCGCGAGCGCGCCTGTTTTGACCAGGCCTCCTCGGCGAGACTCAGCAGAAAAATTATGAAGCCACTGAGCGACAGGGCCAGTCCGACCCAGCCGACAGAGGTCCAGCCCAGATCATGGGCGACGGCGAGTCCTCCGAGCCACGGCCCGATAGCATTGGCTGTGTTGAAGGCGCTTTGATTGAGCGCGGCAGCCAGACCTTCAGATCCGGTTGCGACACTCAGCAGGCGCGACTGCACGACCGTGGAAAGCCCGCCACTGGCGCCGATCAGGAAAATCACGACTGTCAGGGGGATGACGGTTACCGTCGGCGATATCGCAAAAGCGCTGAAATCGCCACTCACCCAGGAAGAGGCAAGAAATGTATTCAATAACGCTCTGAAAGCCTATCAGGCATACCAGAATGCAGACGCGACGACAGGTGAGCCGCAAGCTGCCGATCATACCGGTAAAAACGAAACTCAGGCCCAGCCGAGCAAGCGACCCACGTCAGCTGAGACCGTCGGAGCAGATTTACTGCCGCCTAATGACGAAGATCCAGAAGGGAATGATAAGCCTTCGAATTCAATTCATGAAGGAAAGTAGGGTAAAAATCAAATCGGCCATAAAAATTATGACCCCGAAAAGGGTAGAAGTATACTTGAAGAGGATCCGAATTAATTGCTTTATGGCGTGTTGATTGGAAAATATAAGATAATCCGTAATCTCAGATCTAAATATTGGGTCTATTTTGGGAAAATTGTTATATATGGTGGAAAAGTTGTGTAGAAAAAAGTAATCGAATAATTCGAGATAGCAATACAGGGGCTCAGAATGTTCCGTCTATGCCATGAGGGAGCTAAATCGAAGATGGATATAAAAAAGTTTCATTTTATGTGGAAAAAGCTTTGAGAATGGAAGGTGTGTCTAACATAGCTGGTGTTGTAGTATTTGAAAACAGTTCAAACAATTTCCGGGTAGAGTGTATTTTTCATGTAAAACCCTCAGACGGGGACGTTGAAGCAATATCTCTGATTGAAACTCAAATTTTATCAGATGTATGGCCACTTATCGAAAATTTAGATGTACAGTGGAGGTGTGGCACTCTCATAGTGCATTAGGTCGCGTAGTGATGTCACGTTAACTGAAGTGAGTTAGTTGAAGCCCGCGAAGGGGACATTCAGACGCTGAGGGCGGTCGCGCTGCTCCATTGAGCGAAGGCCCTGATACGATGGATGTGCCGGGAAAAGGCGGTGGTGATAGAGGCGGATGTGCCGGAGAGATTTCGGATGGCTGAGAAGACGGACACGAAGCGCTGACACCCACCCGGTGAGCGGAATTTTTGCATAATATGCTCGCGTTTTCGTAGAGGGAGATGGCTGTTCTCCGCCCGGTTGTTCAGACCCTTATGCGAGAGATGCCGTATTGAGAGACACATTTGGCGTCTGGCAGCCCTGTAGAATTTCAGCTTGTCGGTGATCATGCGAGCAGGGCGCACCCCCTGCCGCTTCAAAAGTCGTGTCAGCAAACGTCTGGCTGCTTCGGTATTGCGTCGCGTCTGGAGGATTTCGTCGAGAATATACCCGTCCTGATCGACTGCGCGCCACAACCAGTGAAGCTTGACACGGATCACGACCCGCACCTCATCCAGGTGCCAGATATCATTCGGTCTTGCTGTCTTGCGATGCAGGGCGCGTGCGTATGCCGTGCCGAACTTCAGGCTCCATCGACGGATCGTCCCTTACGAGACGACAACGCCCCGCTCGAGAAGCAGCTCTTCCACAAGACGAAAGCTTAAAGGGAAGCGGAAATACAGCCATACCGTATGAGCGATCAGCTCACGAGGAAATCGGTGCCGCTTGTAGCTCACTGATGACGCTCTCATCATCAGCATTTACCATGCAGCACTTAACGTGACATTGCCCATCGACGTTCTGAAGGAACGCCTCGGGTAGGAAGGGTCAGCCCAGACCGGCACGCCTGGCTGCTTCCCGCGCCAGATCAAGGGCGTGAAGGCGAGGGACGAGATCGTAGATCGGCAGGGCCATCATGATTTCGTCGGGTCGGTGGCGCTCCACATAGTGGCTCAGCCCCGCCGCAACGTCATCGACCGTGCCAACGAAGCTTGTCGACAGGACTTCGTCGAACTGACGGCTGATCTCCGGTCCCCAGGGCAGGTCCTGAACCGGGACCGGATGAGGAAAGCGCCCCGGCGTTCCCTGACGCAGTGCTGCCATGTAGAGGCGCCGCGACGTCGCCAGATAATCGGCTTCTTCATGGGTATCGGCCGCAACGATATTCATCGCTAGCATGACGTGAGGCGCTGCAAGACGCGACGAGGGGCGGAATCGCTCCCGATAGAGCGCGATGGCCTCTTCCATCATCTGTGGGGCAAAATGCGACGCAAAGGCAAAGGGAAGGCCAAGGGCTGCGGCGAGTTCGGCCGAGAAAAGCGAGGAGCCCAGTAGCCAGATGGGAATATCGGCGCCTGCGCCCGGTGTCGCCAGAATGCCGGTCTGGCTGTCATCCCCGGCGAAATAGGCCATGAGTTCAAGCACTTCCTGCGGGAAGCGTTCTGCCCCCTCGCGGTTGCGTCGTAGCGCGCGCAGGGTTCTCTGATCAGACCCCGGGGCGCGGCCCAGCCCGAGATCGATGCGACCCGGATAGAGCGCATCCAAAGTGCCGAATTGTTCGGCGATGACCAGAGGCGCATGGTTCGGCAGCATGATGCCGCCAGCACCCACACGAATACGGGATGTCGCTGCGGCAAGGGCTCCGATTACCACGCTGGTTGCCGCCGAAGCGATGCCGGGAATGCCATGATGTTCTGCCACCCAGTACCGTTGAAAGCCTAGCGTTTCGGCCTTCTGCGCCAGCAGGCGTGAATCCGAGAGGGCATCGGCAGCACTGCCGGTTTCACGGATGAGGGACAGATCGAGAATGGAAAGCGGTGTCATTCTCCCGATATGGGGAGGGGTTTCGCCGCTTGAAAGATCAGTCCTTCTTCTCGACCTGCTCTGCAAGGGTCTCGACCGCAGGAGCCGCCGAACCGCGCGTATAGATGGGGGCAGGGGCCGCGCTATGGGCGGCTTCCATGAAACGGTCGGCAAGAGCGCCGTAAAGCGCGTGTTTGCAGATCATGCGCGACACACCGAAAGCCAGGAAGGAGGTCGCCATCAGCGCCAGGGTTACCTGCTGGTTGTCGCACATTTCCATGACGATGACGGTCGCGGTCAGCGGCGCCTGCACCACGGCCGAAAAATAGGCCACCGTGCCAAGCAGAACGACGGCGCCCGGTGTCGTATGGGGCAGATATTGCTCGATCCAGCCGCCGATACCCGCGCCGACCGAGAGCGACGGGGCGAACAGGCCCCCTGGAATTCCCGAGCAATAGGACACGACAGTGGCAATGAATTTCAGCACGAAGAACGAGGCAGGATAATGCTCCGATCCGTCAATGATGGCACGTGCCTGCATATAGCCTGTGCCATAGGTCGCGCCATGCGAGACAAGGCCCAGCAGCGCCAGAACAAAACCGCAAAGGGCGGCAAAGGCCACGGGGCGCGCCTTGATGAGCGCCCCGATACGCCCCGGTATTCCCTTCGAGAAGCGGATAAGAAGCGCAGAGAAACTGCCGCCTGCAATGCCACCGACGATGCCGCAGGTCAGTACCGCAATCCAGGCTGTACCCAGCGGGACGTCGACATCGGTGTGACCGAAATAGGAGTAGTTGCCGACCAGCGCGATGGCCGTCACACCTGAAAGCACGACGCCTGTCAGCATCGTGCCGGAAGTTTTCTGTTCGAAGGAATGCGAGAGTTCCTCGATGGCGAAGACGATTCCGGCCAGCGGGGTATTGAAGGCAGCCGAGACGCCTGCCGCACCACCCGCCAGAATGGCCCCGCGTCGGGCTGAAACGCTCGCCGTGCCCAGCAGGCGCGAGAAGCCATGCATGATGGCCGCACCGACCTGTACGGTCGGGCCTTCACGGCCGATCGAGGCGCCGACCATGAGACCAAAACAGGTCAGAACGATCTTGGCGAAGGCGATTCTGAGCGAGAGCACACGATTGACGATCGAGAAATTCTCGATGTGCAAGGTTGCGATGGTTTGCGGAATGCCGCTTCCCTGTGCGCCCGAAAAGAAGCGTCGTGTTACCCAGGTCGAAAAGGCGAGCCCGGCGGGAACGACAACCAGCATCACGTAAGGGTCCCAGTGCAGCAGGCGCCCGCGTGCGCGCGCTGCCCAGTCTGCCGTGCCGGCAAAGCCGACAGCCACCACGCCCACCAGAACGGCACCAAGCCAGTAGGTGAGGGTACGACGCCATTGCGACGTCGTTCTACGCGCGGAACGGCGGAGATGCTGGATGCGGTTCTTTTGCCGCAGAGCGGTGCTTGGGCGCATGAATGCTCGCCTGTCTGGAGATCGGGAGGCACCGACCGGTGTGGAACGCTCCTGCCAGCACCGCGGGCGACAGGTCAAGAAACTCTCGTCTCAAAAACCTAACGACGCTGCGAGCGTCCGGTTCGGTCCTAAAACGATCTTATGCCAGCACCGGGATGCCTGTCTGCTTCGCCTTTTCCTCGGGTTCGACATGAATATGGATCAGGGCCCGCCCCAGATGGCGTCTGAGCGCGTGTTCAACCCGATCGCAGATGTCATGGGCATCGGACACGCTCATGGCGCCGGGTACGACGAGGTGAAATTCGATGAAGCTGACACTGCCCGCCGTACGCACACGGATATCATGCGCTTCTATCGCGCCGGTGGCGTGTTCCGAAATCACGACGCGGATCATCTGCAATGTGTCCGAATCGGGGGCTTCATCCATCAATCCGGCGATGGAGTGCTTCATCATGTCAAAGCCCACGCGCAGGACATTGAGCGCAACGAGGCCGGAAAGCAGGGCGTCGAGACGGGCATAACCGGTGAGCGGAATGAGCGCGATACCGACCACCAGCACGACAGTGGTCCAGACATCGGAAATGACGTGGCGGCCATTGGCGGTAAGGGCTGGCGAGCGTTTGAGGCGCCCCTGACGCACGAGAACGAGCCCCCAGACGAGATTGATCACCCCGCCCAGCGCATTGAACACGATGCCACGCCAGGGGGCGATGTCGGTATTGGGAAGAAGCCAGCTCTTCCATGCAACCCAGGCGATGCCGATTGCGGTCAGCACCACAAGGACAGCCTCGGTCACGGCGGAAAGATATTCGGCCTTGTCGTGCCCGTAGGTGTGATTGTCATCGGCCGGTCGCTGGGCAACGCTGAGCGCCCAGAGCGCGCCGATGGCAGCGGCGACGTTGATGATGGTCTCGAGCGCATCCGACAGCAAAGCCGCGCTGCCGCTCACACGCCAGGCAATGTATTTCAGCCCGAGCGCGATCAGGCTGACGAAGAGCGAGACCCAGCCGAAAACGATCTTTTCGGGTTGCTTCAGCATGAGATGCCGCTGCCGCCGGGAGAAGTGCCGCAAGGCGCCGTGCCGCATGGATAGGCACTGCCGGGGGCCTCGATCTGGAATGTGGCGTGGCCAATACGGAAACGCTTGGAGAGCATGGTCGATGCCTCGCGCAGGAGCGCATCTTGGCCACCGGCAGGCGCGGCACTGACCAGATGGACAGTCAGGGCCGTATCGGTCGTGCTGAGCGACCAGACATGAAGATGATGCAGGTCTTCAACACCCGGCAGGGCGCGCAGGCTCGTGGCGACCTGCTCGAGATCGATACGCTCCGGCACGCCGTCCAGTGCCATGTCGAGTGAGGCACGCAGCAGCGACCAGGTGCCGAAGATGATCGATATACAGACAACTAGGCTCACGATGGGATCGAGGATCGTCCACCCCGTCAGCATGATGATCAGACCGGTAATCACGACTGCAAGCGACATGACGGCATCTGCCGCCATATGCAGAAAGGCGCCGCGCAGATTGAGATCGTCCTTGCCACCCTTCATGAAGAGCAACGCCGTTGCACCGTTCACCACGATGCCACCAAGGGCCACCAGCATGACGACGCGGCCCGCGACCTCACCGGGATGGATGAGCCGGGTGATGGCCTCCCAGACGATACCGCCCGTCACCAGCAGCAGAAGCACGGCATTGCTCAGGGCAGAAAGTATGGTCGAACGCTTGAGACCGTAGGTGAAACGCGCGGTGGGCGCCCGCTTTGCGAGGCTGTGGGCAAGCCATGCCGCGCCCAGCCCCAGCACATCGGACAGGTTATGCCCGGCATCGGAAAGAAGCGAGAGCGAATGGGCCAGGAGCCCCCAGACCGTTTCGGCAACGATATAGGCGACGTTCAGCGTGACGCCGATCAGAAAGGCCACGCCATAGCTGGCAGGCTCGTGAACATGCCCGTGCCCATACCCGTGGTGATGGCCATGATGATGCCCGGCATGATCGTCATGGTCATGAGCGTGGTCGTGATCATGAGAACAGCCCTGATGGGGCGCGTGAGGATCATGACCCGCATGATGGGCATGGTCGCAGGGCGTTTCGGCCATGGGGCACTTTCCGTAAATCTCGCGAAACCGCTCCTATACGGCATCAGCATGGCTCAAGCCAACATGAACCATGCAGGGTTGTGGCTGAGCACGTGAATTATCGTATGCGTGCCATCGGCGGGAAATAACGTGGCAGCATTGGGGTTAATTGTCCTGTTACAACGTTGCTGCCAAATATTGGTGAATCGACTGGATTATTTTCGATTTATTCTTTCAACGTCGTCGTGAGTTTTGTTTCAATCGGGCAAATAAGGGCGATAGAAAGGGTTTGTAATCAAAAACGTCAATTTCGTCGTTGAATTATCGTCTCTTGTGAGGTGGTATGCGATGTCCGTGCGCAATGGGTTGCATGTTAACTATTTTATAACGATTTCAGAGGCTTCGGTGACTCGCCTCGTATCGGTGGTTTCGGTTTGATCTCTCAGTCTGTTCCGTATGCGTGTTCCAGGGTTCGCCTTTTGAAAGGACCGACCATGAAACCTTGCCTTACCGCTTTTGCGATGCCGCTTCGCCCCGATATCGGTGCGCCGCTGTGACCCTTGTCGGTTTGCGCAATATCGGTCCGGCGGCGCTCGAGGATCTCGCATTGCTCGGCATTACGACACGCGAGCAACTCGCATCCTGTGACCCCGATATTCTCTATCAGCGCCTGTGTGTTCAGACAGGCCAGCATCACGATCCCTGTGTTCATGATATCTTTTCTGCCGCCATTCATCAGTGCCGCACGGGTGAGGCGCTCGATTGGTGGCATTTCTCGGCCGCGCGCAAAGCAACACAAAGAAACGGCGTCTTCGTCGCCACGACAATAAAGACAAGGAAATAACAATGCGATCAGCCCGTATCTCAGCCACGGCCATCCTGTCGATGCTCGGGTTGCTCGGATCTTCTGCCCTGGCGGCTGATCCCCTTGTCTATGCCCCGATGGACCCTGTCCGCATGTCGGAGGTGATCAAGACCCTGGCGTCTGATCCGTTCGAGGGGCGTGCTCCCGGAACGATCGGAGCCATCAAGACGGTGAATTATCTGGTGGCGCAGTTTCAGGCGATCGGGCTGCAGCCCGCCGGTGAGAACGGCGGCTGGACCCAGGAAGTCCCGATGGTTCACACGAAGATTGCGCCTGAGAGCGTGGTCCAGTTCCGGGTGGGGCAATCAGAACCCGTAATATACAGGCAGTTGCAGGAAATCTACCTGACGACGAATATGCCCTCGTCGCAGATCAAGATCACCGATGCCCCTCTTGTTTTCGTCGGTTACGGCGTGGACGCGCCTGCGCGTGACTGGGATGATTTCAAGGGTGTCGATCTCAAGGGCAAGATTGCGGTCATCCTGATCAACGATCCCGATTTCCGCGCCAAGCCGGACGAGGCCGTTTTCGATCGTTTCGGCGGTCGGACCATGACGTATTACGGGCGATGGACATACAAATTCGAGGAGGCAGCCCGGCGGGGGGCGATCGGTGCGCTGGTTGTTCATGATACCGAAGCGGCCAGCTATCCCTGGAGCACGGTCACTGCGCCTGGAGGAGAAAATTTTGCGCTCGAGAAGCAGGGTGCGCCAGACTCGCTGCTGTTGCAGGGCTGGATCGAGGGCAAGGCCGCTCATGAGCTGTTTGCGCGGGCCGGGCTGGACCTGGACGCGTTGAGCGAAGCGGCACGTCGCCCCGATTTCCGCCCTGTCATCCTTCCTTCTGCCAGTCTGACCACGAGCTTTGATGTGGCGACCACCCACCTTCAGAGTCGCAATGTCCTCGCCAAATTGCCGGGCACAACTCATCCTGATGAGACGATCATGTATGGCGCCCATTGGGATGCGTTTGGCAAGGGCAAGGGGCCTCATGGAGAGGCTATGATCCGCCGTGGGGCGATCGATGACGCCTCGGGTGTGGCTGCGGTGTTCGAAATTGCCCGCGCCTTCAAGGAAGGGCCGGCACCTGAAAGAACAATCGTATTCGCGGCCTGGACGGCGGAAGAGCGTGGCCTTCTGGGCTCGACTTATTATGTCGAACATCCCCTCGTCTCCCTCGAAAAGACGGTGGCCAATTTCACCATCGACGTCTTGCAGATGGGGGGGCTGTCTCACAACGCCTTCATCGTCGGCGCCGGACAGAATAGCCTGCAGGACGATTTTTCGACCATTGCATCGTCTCAGGGGCGCGTGACCCAGAACGAGGTTCTGCCTGAGCGCGGCGCTTTCTATCGCGCCGATCATCTCCCTTTCGCCCGGGCTGGTGTGCCGGTTCTGCCGATCATGGATCTGGCGGGTTACCCCGACCTGCTCAAAGGCGGTGTGCCTGCCGGGCGCAAATGGCTCGAGGGCTACATGGCCTGCTATCACCAGCCCTGTGATGCCTGGAATGCGAGCTGGGATCTCAGCGGTGCGGCAGAAGATGCGGCCGCCCTGTATGAAGTCGGTCGTAGCCTCGCCTTCTCGCGTATGTGGCCGAGCTGGAAGCAGGGGTCGGAGTTCAAGGCTATTCGTGACCGCACAGAGGCACAACGCCCGGCACTCTGAGAAACAGGAGAGAGATTGCCTCTTCCGACAGGTGGGAGAGGCAGCAGGGGCTTTGGTCGCTGGCTAAGGCGGCCTATTCTTTTCTTGACAAAGCCCCTCTCTCCATGACTTCCAGCCGTCATGATCCGGCTTACCGAACTCAGGCTTCCCCTCGACCACTCGACCGATGCGTTGCGCGAGGCGATTCTCGCCCGGCTGAACATCGATAGCGCAGCGCTGCGAGACTTTACGGTCGCGCGTCGCGGCTATGATGCGCGCAAGCGCGGGCGCATCGTGCTTGTCTATAGCGTTGATTGCTCGATCGACGATGAAGCGGCGGTTCTTGCCGCTCATGAAAACACACCGTCGGTCATGCCAACCCCGGATACGTCTTACGTTCTCCCGACCGTCACGCCGGAAGGGGCGGGCGGGCCTCGCCCCGTCGTGATCGGTGCAGGCCCTTGCGGTGTAATGGCGGCACTCATTCTGGCCCAGGCGGGACTGCGTCCGATCGTGATCGAGCGTGGCAAGATCGTACGTGAGCGTACGGTCGATACCTTCGCCTTGTGGCGCCGGTCGGAATTGACGCCTGAGAGCAATGTGCAGTTTGGCGAGGGTGGTGCCGGGACGTTTTCCGACGGCAAGCTCTATAGCGGCGTCAGTGACCCGCGCCACCTGGGCCGTAAGGTCATGGAGGAGTTCGTCAAGGCAGGCGCACCGGAGGAAATTCTCTACGTTTCAAAGCCCCATATCGGCACGTTCCGGCTCGTTTCCATGGTCGAGCATATCCGTGGGGAAATCGAGCGTCTGGGGGGCAGCTATCGCTTCGGGGTGCGCGTTGACGGGCTGATCACCGAGGGTTCGCCCCGTCGGTTGAAGGGGCTGCGCCTCTCTGATGGCACAACGCTTGAGACGGATCACGCCATTCTTGCGGTCGGGCACAGCGCACGCGATACGTTCGAAATGCTGCGAGAGGCTCAGGTGCCGATGGTGGCCAAACCCTTCTCGATCGGGGTGCGGATCGAGCATCCGCAATCCCTGATCGATTGCGCCCGTTTTGGCGATCAGGGTGGCCACCCGCTTCTGGGGGCGGCCGATTACAAGCTGGTGCATCACGCGAAGAATGGCCGGGCCGTCTATTCCTTCTGCATGTGTCCCGGGGGCACGGTCGTTGCGGCCACCTCGGAGCCCAATCAGGTCGTGACCAACGGCATGAGCCAGTATTCCCGTGCCGAGCGCAATGCGAATGCCGGTATCGTGGTCGATGTTTCACCAGAGCGCGATTATCCCGACGATGTGCTGGGAGGTGTCGCTTTCCAGCGTCACTGGGAGCGCGCGGCTTTCGTTGCGGGTGGCGGGGACTACAAGGCACCAGCCCAGCGGGTGGAAGACTTCCTTGCCGGGCGTCCTTCAACCACCCTTGGCGATGTCGTGCCCTCATACAAGCCGGGCGTGACCCCGACCGATCTGTCCCTTTGTCTGCCGGATTTCGCCGTTGAGGCGATCCGGGAAGCGCTTCCGGCTTTCGAACGCAAGCTCAAGGGGTTCTCGATGGGGGATGCCGTGCTGACTGGCGTCGAGACCCGTACATCATCACCGATCAGAATGCCGCGTGGCGCAGATGGTCAAAGCCCGGGCATTGCAGGACTGTTCCCGGCGGGTGAGGGCGCAGGCTATGCCGGGGGCATTCTTTCGGCAGGGATAGACGGTATTCGCGCAGCGGAATGGGTCATCCATGCTGTCACGGGCAGTCCTGCCTGAGAGCGACCGCATTCTGCCGGGTTCAATTCATGCGTTGATTGACAGGATGTCTGCCGCTCTCCAGCAAGCGCACCATGCGGCAGGCGTGTCCGATTGTCCATCCTGCCGTCAGGCCAGCAGAATGGGCCGGGCGCCAGTGGCGCCTTTATCGAGGCATGAGATGTTTCATCCAACGGGGATGCCAGGCTCTGGTGCGTAGTCTGGCAAAAGAAATAGTTATTAACCGTCAATAGATAAAAATTTCTTCGTCAAACGTTATTTATATTTGCGGCTACTAACAACGCCTTTCCAATTTGCCCACATAATGTGCCATTGAAACGCTAATAACAGATAATCTGACCCGGGTAGCCCGTTATGGGGGGGCTCCGATTTTGTCAAAGAGTACGGCGAAGGCGGACGCACAGAGGGCAAAATAACGGAGAGACGGGCAATGGCGACGCAGATTAGCGGTAACTGGATGGCCAGTAACGTCAGTGGTCAAACCGTTTATGTCAGCAACGGCGTCACTATCAGCGGCGCTGTCTTGTTCACCGGGGGATGGACGCTTACGGTCGCGAGCGGTGCGACGGTATCAGGCCTTTCAGCCGTAGCGTCGGGTGGTTACCCAACCGTCGTCGTGTCTGGCGGCTCATTGATCGATTCAACCGTCGATAACGGCTACCTGCGTGTGTCAAATGGTGGTGTCACGAGTAATGTCAGCGGGATATCGACCGAGACAAATTACTATTCGGGTTCTACCTCCCTCGATGAGACCTATTCCTGGGTGACGCCTTATGATCACAGCCCGGTCAGATTTTCTTCAGGCTCGGTGGCGAGTAACGCGCATATCTCCAATGGCGTGAATGTGTATGTGAGTTCGGGAGCGACCGTTAATGGTCTCGAAGTAACATCGGGCGCATCTGTGCTTGTCAGCTCCGATGCCGTGCTGAGCAGCTTGTCTATTACGGCAGGTGGCTCTGCTACTATCCTCGCTGATTACGGTACGCCCAGACCGTTGACGACGACACCTACGAGTAATGTCTCTGTTCTCAGAGGCACTTGGTCAGCGATTAATTCCGGAGGGGTGACCGTTTATGTAAGCGGTAATGTTGTCAGCCAGGGCCCGGTACGTATGAGCGGGGGAACCCTGATCGTGATGAGCGGCGCAACCGCCTCAGGGGGCAGCGGATCCAACCAGGGAGGATATCCGGTCGTTTCTGTCATGTCTGGCGGTACCTTGCTGAGTTCGGTCATCACCAACGGGTATCTCTATATGTCTTCGGGCGGAGCGAGCGTTGGAAATTCCTATAATTCGCTCGTTGCGACGATCAGCGCCGGGGCGACGTCAATCAACGACATCTATTACAATTCTGGCTTCACAAACGATACGATCTACGTTGCCAGTGGGGCGACAATGTATGGTGCCGAAGTTGCCAGTGGCGTCCTGATTTACGCCTCGAGCGGCTCGACGCTTAAGGATCCGGTGGTTGTATCCGGAGGCAGTCTCACAATAGCGGGCGGGACGGTTATCACGTGTTTCCTCGCCGGTTCACTGATTGAGACCGAGGCTGGCGAGAAGGCAATTGAGGATTTCATCAAAGGCGATCTGATGACTGTCTATCGTCACGGAATGCCCGGATCTGAGCCGGTCATTCACTTGGTCAGAGACCGGGTTACGGTTCGCCGCCATCTGCCCGATGATGAGGCAGGCTATCCGGTGCGTATCGCCGCTGGCGCGTTCGGACCGGGGCAGCCCTATCAGGATCTGCTGGTAACTGCCGAGCATTGCTTCTTCTTCGAGGAAGCCTTTGTACCGATACGCATGCTCGTCAACGGAGTGAGCATTGCCTATGATCGCAGCTTCGACTCTTACGAGTATTATCATATCGGCACGGCAGAGCATGGGATCATCCGTGCCAATGGCGTGTTGTCTGAAACGCTGCTTGATGGTGAAAATCCGGCTCTTTCAGGACTTGCCGATATCAAGGTCTATTATCGTGCCTGGGCGCAGGATGCCGCCGCTCCCTTGCGCACGGATCGGGAGTTCGTCGCGCCGATCTACGAGGCGATCGCTGCGAGAATTGGCGATGGAGCGATCATCCGTCGCGATATGGTGCTGGAGCATGATCCGGGCCTTCATCTTGTGACAGAGGGGGGGCTGCGTATTCCCTGTGCGCGGAAACAGGGGAAAAATGCCATGTTCCTGATCCCGCCCGACGTGCGTGAGGTACGCATTGCGTCCCGTGTGGCCAGACCCGTTGATATTGAGGGGCCCTGCCGTGACGATCGGCGTAAGCTTGGGGTTCTTGTCGGGGATGTCACGCCATATTCCGCGACAGAAACCAGACGCCTTGAAGATCATCTCCGCGCCCTCGATATCGAGGGCTGGGCGCCTCTGGAGACGTCGGAACATCGTTGGACGACAGGTGAGGCCGCAATATCGCTTGGCGACCGCAAGGATGAGGAGCCTGCCGTACTTAGCGTCACAATACGCGCTGGCGGCCCTTATCTGCCTGACACAGGCAAGGAAGGTCAGCGTTTCAAATTCTAGGGCGATGCGTTTTTGTTCAGAATTGCGGCAATTTTCTGCGTGGGAGATCGCTCAGCTCTGAACAATCAGACGAATTTCCGGTCTCGGCACAGAGGCGGTCCGTACAGCGGCCTCGAGCGGCTTGTGCATCTCGCCTCGTTTTCAACCCCATGACGGCAAGCGGTAGACCACGGTCATTGTCGCTACGATAACCATCACGGCAGTACTTCCGGCGATTGCCTGTAAAGGGCTGCAGAATGAGGCCGGAACATTACCCCATCATGTGCCTCTGATTACTCAGCACCCAGAGCGTTCCTCCCACCATGAGGGCCACGATCAGGAGCGAAAACAGGATCAGCTGCAGATCGTCGCGATGCGAGCGTGACAGATCGATATGCAGGAAAAACCGGAAATGAACGATGACCTGACATAACGCGGCTATGGCGATCAGCCAGAGGAGTGACGTCTTCGGCAACAGCCCGAGCATAACCCCTCCGAAAGGGAGGGCCGAAAGCACGACGGCCAGAATGAGGCCAATCACGTAGCCATGCAGTTCCTGTCGGCGCTCCGCTTCATGGTGATCGCTCATGACAGCACTCCAAGCAGATAGACAATCGAGAAGATCCCAATCCAGACGATATCGAGAAAATGCCAGAACAGGGCGAGGCGCATGAAGCGTGTCTGCACCAGCGGGTCGAGACCGAACCGGGCTGTCTGCGCAAACATGATGAGCATCCAGAGACAGCCGCTCGTGACATGCAGCCCATGCGTACCGATCAGGGCCCAGCTGGCAGAAAGCCAGCCCGATCGGGAGGGACCACCCCCTTTCGCCGCCATGGTCATGAAATCATGCAGCTCCAGCGACAGGAAGGCGAGGCCAAGCAGCAAAGTAATGGCAAACCAGAAAAGCGTCTTTTTGACCGAGCGATCATAGCGCATCGCCAGAGTAGCCAGCCCGCAGGTGAAGCTGCTCGCGAGCAGGGCAACCGTCTCCCATGCGGCGGAAGAAAGATCGAATAGTTCATGAGGGCCGGGACCACCCGCGAGGGAGTGGCCCATCGTCGCATAGGTGACGAACAGCATTGAGAAAATGATGAGATCGCTCATCAGGAAGACCCAGAAGCCGAACAGTGCCTCTTCGGCCTGTGAGCGGGCTTCCTCCTGATGCGAGGCGGGAGCGGCATTGCTCAGACGGATGCCGATATGACTTGGCCCCTTGCCCTGTACGGTTTGCGCCATCAGATCGGCTCCTTGACCAGGCCGTTATTGGCGGTCGTGAACATGGCATCGTTGTCGATGAAAGCGGTCTCGCGCAGCGTGAGCAGCCAGCGCTCTTCATTCTCCCTGATCTCGGAGGCCGGGACGATATAGGTCGTATTGCGATTGAAGCTGCGCAGGATGATCGCGCCGAAAAACACGGCGGCACCCAGAATGACCGCCCACCAGATATGCCAGGTCAGGGCAAAGCCGAACACACCACCTGCCACGCAGCAGACAAAGCCAACCGGTGTGTTCGAGGGCAGCTCGATATCGAAATAATGTTCCGGAGCCCGCCAGGCATCGCGATGTTTTTTCGCTTCATGAAAAGCATCGACACAGTCGATTTTTGGGATCAGGGCAAAATTATACTCTGGCGGCGGGGCTGCAATCGACCACTCCAGAGTGCGTCCGTTCCAGGGGTCGCCCACGGGCACGGCAAGGGCCTTGCGGTTTTTGATGCTGGTCCAGAGCTGAATGACCATGCTGACCAGAGCGCCGAGCACCAGAAACGCGCCGCAGAGGGCGACCCAGAGATAGGGGCGATAAACGGCTTCGAAAAACTCCTGGCTGCGTCGCGGCATGCCCAGCGCGCCAACGATATAGAGCGGCATGAAAGCCAGAATGAAGCCGCCCACCCAGCAACCGAAAACGATACGCCCCCAGCCTTCATGCAGGCGAAACCCGAAAGCCTTGGGAAACCAGTAGTGATAGGCGCTGAGCATGCCGAAAAGCAGGCCGGGGATGAGCATGTTGTGAAAATGCGCAACCAGGAAAAGCGTATTATGCACCTGATAATCGAAGCCGGGATTGGCCAGCATGACCCCGGTGGCCCCCCCCACGACAAACAGCATCATGAACGCGCAGGCATAGAGCATGGGCACGCTGACCCTGATACGCCCGCGCGCCATGGTCAGCAGCCAGTCATAGACTTTCACGCCGGTAGGGATGGCAATCAGCATGGTGGCAATGCCGAAGACGGCATTCACATTGCCGTCCTGCCCCATGGTGAAGAAATGGTGCAGCCAGACCGTAAAGGACAGGACTGCGATCGAAACAGTCGCCCAGACGAGCGAGGTGTAGCCATAAAGTCGTTTATTCGAAAAAGTGGCGATGGTTTCTGAATAGACGCCAAAAGCAGGCAATATAAGGATGTAGACTTCAGGATGTCCGAAGAGCCAGAACATGTTGATGTAATTCATCATGTTCCCACCAAGTTCGTTGGTGAAGAAATGCATATCCAGATAGCGATCCATGGCCAGCATCAGCGTCGCCACGGTCAGAGGCGGCATGGCAAAAATCATCAGGATCGAGATGCACAGGGCGGTCCAGGCGAAAAGGGGCATACGGAAAAGCGTCATGCCCGGCGCGCGCTTCTTGTAGATTGTCACGGCAAAATTGATGCCGGTCATGGTGTTGCCGACCGAGCTCAATGTCAGCGCCCATATCCAGTAATCCACCCCCACGCCGGGGCTGAATGACAACTCCGTATAGGGCGGATATCCGGTCCAGCCCCCTGTCGAGAACTTGCCGATGCAAAGCGAGATCATCAGCAGCACGGCACCCGCGCTGGTCAGACCGAGGCTGATCGAGTTCATGACCGGAAAGGAGACGTCACGGGCACCAATCTGGAGCGGCAGAACGAAATTATAGATGCCGATCAGGAACGGCATGGCCATGAAGAAAATCATGATCGTGCCGTGGGTCGTGAAGAGCTGGGCAAAATGTTCGGGCGGAATGAAGCCGGGGTTCTGATACGCCACGGCCTGCTGCGACCGCATGACAACCGCCTCGACCACAGCGCGGGCCAGCATCACGAAAGACACCACAACATACATGATGCCGATTTTCTTGTGGTCCACGCTTGTCAGCCAGTCCGACCAGAGCGCGCGCCATCCTTTCAGCCAGGTGACGAATACCAGCACGGCCAGGGCGCCCAGAACCACGATCGAGGCAGCAAAGGTGGCGATGAGGCTGTAGAAGGGCAGGGCATCATAGCCAAGCGAGCCGAGCAGGAAGTGACGCAAAGGCTGATCTCCGGTCTTTTGGGTGTCGCAATGGCGACAGCAGGGTTAGGCTCGATCAGCCGGAATGAGGGAGCATCGAGGCGTCGTAATGCATCACGATGCCCTGGAAGAAACGCTCTGGAACCGAAGAGAAAATCGCATCCGAGGCCTTGGCGTCGTGCAGAAGCGTCTGAGCCGATTTGCGACCGGTTTCCTGTCTTCGCAGGATGTCATAGCTTTGTGTGTCGAGCTGCAGGGGGCTCGAGCCGGCCTTTGCCAGCCACTGCGCAAACTGATCGGGCGAAACGATATCGACGGGGAATTTCTGATCCTGAAATCCCATGCCGTTGAACTGCGTGTTCTCGCCGAGCAGGCGACCTGTCCGGTCCGCCTGAAGATGGAGATGCGTCACCATGCCCGCCATGGCGTAGATCTGGCTGCCGAGTGAGGGGATCAGGAAGGACTGCATCGTGCCGTCCGAGGTTAGATGGAATTCGACCTCCCGCCCTTGCGGCAGCACGAGGTGATCGAGGCTTGCCACATGCGCTTCGGGGTAGATGAAAAGCCATTTCCAGTTCAGGGCCACAACCTCGACTTGTAGCGGCGGAGCATCACCAATGGCGCGCTCGGGGCTGAAGCGTCGCTCGGGCCCCCAGACCAGGAGCGAGAAGGCAATGACGACGACTGCCGGAAAGCCCCAGACCAGAAATTCGAGCGGCAGGGCGAAATCCCAGTCCGGCAGAAACCGTGCCCTGCGATTGGAGGCGCGGTAATGCCAGAGGCAAAGCGGAACACCGATCAGCACGGGCAGGATCACCAGAAGCAACCCGCCTGACAGCAGAAGGAACCAGTGTTTCTGAAGTGCCGCGACCGGCCCGGCCGGATCGAGAAAGGAGATGTGGTCTGCCTGACACCCGCCAAGAAGCAAGGCAGGAAGAAGCAGCGTAAATCGGCCATGGCGCAGGGCCGAAGCGATCGGTCGGGTTCTCGTCACGTTCGGTCTGTTCCATGAGCAAGGGTCGGGTTTAACAACTCGAAACCGTGATCAGCGTTTCCCCTTCTGTTTCATAAAATGTCTTTTCATTTGCCCGCAGCATGCCCGTGTGATCAGCGAGATGCGATGAAGTGGCCGATTTGCAGGGGGCTGTTTCAGGCGTAAGGTGAGGCACAGGCAACTCATGCAGCGCTGTGACGTCTGAACAGCAAGCCTGATCGAACAAGAAGGAGGCGAAGGTCATGTTCCCACGTTCTTTTGCGGCTTTTGCCGCGTCCCTGTCCCTTTGCCTCGTCCCCCTGACGGCTTCGGCTGCGACAAACCCGGCCTCTGGCATGGCCGCCAAGCCGCCTGTACCGGGCACGTCAGCGTCTTCTGCTGCCCCTGCGGCGACACCTGCCACGCAATCGACGATCAGCTTCACGCTTAAGGAAGTCGGTGGCGGGCTGGGGTATGAATGGGGCAAGGGCGTCCTGCATCATAACGGCAGGGATATTCCCTTCGAGATCGGTGGGGGCGGTATCGCTTCTCTTGGCTACATCACGGTCAAGGGCACGGGCACCGTCAAGGATCTGGCACGTCTCGATCAGTTCGATGGCACCTACTGGACCGTCAAGGCAGATGCCGCCATCGGCTCGGGTGTCGGTGCAGCTGTGCTTGAAAACCAGTATGGCGTGAAGCTTGATCTCAAGATGAACATCTCCGGTGCCCATGTAGGGGCCTCGGTAATGCGCCTGCGCTTCAGGCTTCTGCCCGAAAAAACCGAAAAGCTCGTAGCGCAATAAACCGTCCTGCGACGCAAGACGCTGGGATAAGGGTCTGCTTTCATGGAAATGACCGGCTGGCGTCTGACTGGCGCCTTGCTGAGCTTCGCCGTTCAGGTGGTGTTCATCGGGCGCGCTTTGTTGCGCCCCCATCGGCAACCGGCTTCCCGTGTGGCCTGGGTGGCCATCATCGCAGCCTTGCCTGTGCTGGGAACGCTCGCCTACCTCATGCTGGGCGAGACCAATATGGGCCGTCGCCTTGTGTCGCGCATCACGGAAGCCCGTAAAACCCTGCATGTGCCGGGCAAGAGCAGCGAAGACCTGATTGATGCCGAGGGTAAATACCATCTGCCGCCGCGTCTGGCGCCCTTGTTTCGTGTCGGCCAGTCTGCCAGCGGCTATCCGCCTGAGGCAGGCAACCGGGCGCGTCTTCTGCCCGATTCCAATACAGCCATCGATTCCATGGTGCGCGATATCGATGCGGCGCAGGACCATGTGCATATCTGCTTCTACATCTGGCTGACGGATCATAACGGCACAAAAATAATCGATGCCATCTGCCGGGCAGCCTCGCGTGGCGTGACCTGCCGCGTAATGGCTGACGATCTTGGCTCGCGCCGCCTGATCGCTCACCCGTCATGGAAGAAAATGCAGGAGGCGGGTGCCCATCTGGTACGGGCCATGCCTATGGGCAATATTCTCACCTGGCCTCTTCATGGGCGCATGGATATGCGTAATCACCGCAAGATCGTGGTGATCGATAATCGCCTGACCTATTGCGGCAGTCAGAACTGCGCCGACCCGGAATTTCGCGTCAAGGCGCGCTTTGCGCCCTGGGTTGATCTCATGACGCGTTTCGAAGGGCCTGTGGTGCTGCAGAACCAGCATCTTTTCGCGACTGACTGGATGGCACACACCGATGAGGATCTCGGTGCGCTTCTCGCATCCGCTCCGGTCATTGAAGATCGCGAGGGCTTCGTGGCGCAGGTCATCGGGACCAGCGCGGCCTTGCGTTATGCTGCGATGCCTGAGGTATTTACTTCGCTCATGAATGCCTCGGCAGAAGAGCTGACAATCACCACGCCCTATTATGTGCCGGATGAGCCTATTCAGGCAGCGCTTTGTGCGGCAGCCCGACGCGGCGTGCGTGTGACGATGACCGTACCCACGCGCAATGATTCATGGATCGTAGCGGGCGCGAGCCGCAGCTATTATGAGGAATTGCTGGAAGCTGGCGTGCGTATCTTCGAATACCCGCTTGGCCTCCTTCACACGAAAGCACTTACGCTCGATGGGCGCATGGGCATGATCGGCTCTGCCAATCTCGACCGGCGCAGCTTCGACCTCAACTTCGAAAACAATATCCTGTTCAGCGACCGCGATTTCACTGCCGAAATCCGGGCGCGGCAGCATAGTTACACTGATGTCTCCGACGAAATCACGCTCGAGGCGGTTCGCGCCTGGCCGTGGTCTCGTCGCCTCTGGCACAACACCCTGGCGATGATTGGACCCGTGCTCTGACTGGGGTTCCTGCCTGACAGTTGCCCCGTCAAACAAGCGCCGCTGTCCTGGCGTCTCAACGGTTTTCTAGAGCGTCGCACGTACAGCCGGGCGTTGACAGTATCCGGACGAGGTCCTAAAGCGGCGCCACTTATCTCGCATTACCGCGGCTGCTACCCGGTTTTGTGAAGAGATAAAAATGAACAAATACGTTGAAACTCATCGTCTCGATGAGAACAGGATACGTGTATCCACCACTAGCGGTCTCGATATTACCCTGTTCGCCAATCGGGATGTCCCTGTAGACAGGGCATCTCTGCGCGAAACGGCTGGTATCAGCCTCATTCATGACACTGTCGAGCTTCTGAAGCAGGACGGTTTCCTTCAGCATGAGAGCTCGGTAGAGCGTGTCGTGCTGACGCCAGACTTCCATAAGGGCTCAGGCATACCCGTCGGAACGGTAATTGATGCGCGCGGCTTTATCATCCCCAAAGCCATTGGTCGCGACATCAATTGCGCAATGCGTTTTGTGGCGACCGATATCCCTGCCGAAAGCTTCCGGGCACTTGGCCGGGAACTTGACGACACGCTGCGGCATGTCTTTTTCGAAGGTGGCAGAGATATCGTCTTTGACGAGCATCAGCGAGAGGCCGTCATGCGTCATGGCCTTCTGGGTCTTGATACGAAGCGCCCGCTCAAAGGCCTGCTGGCAGGGCTCACTCCCGATATCCTCGAGCAGGAAGTCGAGCGGACTCATAATGGGGGTTCCTGGGACACGTATGACACTTGGATGTTTGACGATTTCATCCGGGGTGCCGGAGGCGAGACGAGAGACAGTGCGCTGGGCTCTATCGGTGGTGGAAATCATTTCGTCGAATTTCAGGAGGTTTCGACGATTATGGATGCGCGAACCGCTTATCAATGGGGCATAAAGCCCGGAACGATCGGCATCATGATCCATTCAGGATCGCTTTTTGCGGGTGGGATGGTCGGAGATCACTACATGGATCTTGCGCGCCGGATCTATCCATCCAGTCTGGCAAGGCCCATTCATAATTTCTACCCACTTCCGCTTCGGGGCAGGCATGCCGAACACTCCCGCGCCTATCTCAATGTTCTGGGTCTCGCGAGCAATTTCGGTGTCATCAACCGCCTGTGCATGCAGCACATGGCCTTGAAGGCAGTCAGGGAGGTGATGGGCCGGGAATTCGAAAGCCATCTGGTCTATGATCTCTCCCATAATATGCTTTTTGAGAACGCAGGTGACTATCTGCATAGAAAAGGGGCCTCGCCTGCAGGAGAAACCAACAGCTTCTGGGGAGGTCATCCGGTGATTGTGCCAGGAAGCATGGGCACCAGTTCGTTCATCATGAAAGGGGGCAGTCTCGCACAGGCCCTGAATTCCGCACCCCATGGCGCCGGGCGGCTCTTGTCCCGGGGCAGGATGAGAGGCGCCGATCCAGCAAACCGTCTGAGAGTGGTCTCAAGGGTCAATCCGGTGGGATTGCGGGAGGATATCAGGCGTGAACTGGAGAAGGATCTCATGGAGGAGGCTCCTGCTTCCTACAAACCCGTTTTGCCAGCTTTTCACACTGTGCAGAATTCCGGGATGGCGTAAGGTGTGGCCGAGATGAAGCCTGTCCTGACAGTCAAAGGATAGCGTGGTTCAGTCTGGTCAAGGGGGGGGGGCACGCAAGCTGTCTCACGGGGGGAGTCACTTATGAGCGCTTCGGATTCCCCTGACGCCACGTAAGGCTTGCGATGGACTGTCCTCGGTAGAGGCCAAAAGCCGGTGCGGTTGTTGCGCGAGGCAGTCCCGTCGGGGCTCTGATAAAATCCATACGCTTCTTCAGCCGACCAGCGCGGTTCTCTTCGTGCGTCGTCGGGCAGGCGAGACGTGTTTCAAGATGACATTCCGTTGGGGGCTTTGTCGGTTGTCCGGGGAAACAGGGCGTCTCTCAGACGCGCTGTCCAGCGTGCCTCCTGCCTGAGTTGATCTGCTCCGATGGCGCTAACCTCTCTCAGGGAAAGGCTGTTGATCAGCCAGGCGGCGTCTGCCTGGCGCAATGTATCCAGATTGAGGCGCGCCTCTGAGCAAATCCCTGCCGCGATAAGTGTCGCACGCGCCGTGCCAGCCAGAGCGCCATCTTCCAGCCGCGGCGTCTGCAGGTTTCCGCCACTCAGCACGATCAGGGTAGAGGCGCTGGCCTCTGCAATATGCACGCCGTCAGCGGAGAGAAGCAGGGCATCGTCAAAGCCTGCCTGGTCGGCTTCGAGACGCGACAGGATTTGCGGCAGATAATTCAGATGTTTTATCCGGCTCAGGGGCGACGCGCCATCGCGCCGGTAGCGGCTGACATGCAGGCGGCAGGGGCCAGGGGCCGCCATGGGCAGGGCCTGGGTGATGAGCACAGTCGGATGAGGTGAGGGTGGCGGCAGAAGGCCGCGCGGCCCCACGCCGCGGGTAAGTGTCAGCCTCAGCGAGCCGGACGCATGTCCGTTGGCCTTGATAAGGCTCTTAAGCGCATGATGCAGCCGGTCTCCCTCCGGGAGCGGGATCTGAAGCAGCGCGGCGCCCTCGGCCAGGCGTCTGAGATGCGCGTCCAGCCGGACAAGAACGCCGTCATGCAGCCGCATGGTTTCGAATACGCCATCGCCCAGCAGAAATCCTCGATCGGTATAATCGAGAGGGGCATTTTTCGATGGGGCCAATCGGTCATTGAGCCACACAGATCTCATGGCTTAAAGAGGCCCAGCAGGGGAGCGGCCTTGAGGCACAGCTCGTCATATTCGCGCTCAGGGTCCGAAAGCGTAGTGATGCCGCACCCGGCCCCCAATGTCAGGCTGCCGGGTTTGAGCACGAGGCTGCGGATGATCACGCTGCTATCGAGGGCGCCATCGGCGCCAATGCGAAACAGCGATCCGCAATAGGCGCCACGGGCGCTTCGCTCGGTCGCATCGATCACTTTCAATGCCTGATGTTTGGGCGCCCCGGTCACCGAGCCGGGCGGCAGAGTGGCGCGCAGCAGATCGAGCGCTGTGAGCCCGTTTTCGAGCAATCCGGTTACGGCAGAGACAAGATGATGCACATGGGTGAAGCGCTCGACTGTGCAAAGCGCCGGTACGTTCACCGATCCGAGCTGCGCGACGCGACCGATATCGTTGCGCATGAGATCGGTGATCATCAGGTTTTCGGCATATTCCTTTTCATCCGCTCGCAGAGCTTTGGCGATCAGCGCATTTTCGGCAGGCGTGGCGCCGAGGGGGGCTGTGCCCTTGATCGGGCGCGTCTCGATACGCCCCTGAGCATCCATGCTGATAAATCGCTCGACCGAGGCGCTGAGCAGGGCGAAAGCCGGCGTATTGAAAAAGGCCCCAAAGGGAGAAGGTGAGGCGTGGCGCATACGGCGATAGACAGCACTGGCTGCGAGAGCCGGTGCGATGCTGGCACGAAACTGCGTCGTCAGATTGGCCTGAAACAGCTCACCGTTATTGATACGCGAGACGATGGCGCGCAAAGCTGCGCAGAAATCCCGGCGGTCGAAATCGGGAATGAAATCCAGAGTGGGGAGTATGGCAGAAGGGGCAGAGCATTGCGGCAAGGCAAGCGGCTGAGGGGCGTCGCAATAGCTGCTCCAGAAAAGCCGCTTCTCCTGCCGGTCGAAGACATAGGCGCCATCATAGCGGGCCACGCTCAGACCGGGGATAAACGGTGCATGGCGCGAGGCAATCCCCTCGAACGCAAGACCGGCTTCATAGCTGGCCAGACCGATCAGGCCTCCGCTGAATGGCAGCGTATGCTCGGCGCTTTTCGGGGGCAGAAGCTCAGGCAGGCGCGCCCAGTCGCTGACCGTATCACCGGTCAGGGTTGCCGAGGGGCGAGAGCAGAAAAACGTCCATCTCGCGCGCTCATTGATCGGGCCGCCACTATCGAGCAGCACCGACCAGGGCTCGTCGCCATAATGCGCGATAAAGGCATCGGGCGAGCGCCAGGGCAATTCCTCGATGCGCATCAGCGGATGCGCCCGTCATGGTGGAAATACGCGCGTGGCGCTGCGATGGTCACCGGGGAGGGGGAGAGCAAAAGCCGCATGGATCGGCCTTAACGCGCAGCTACCCTGTCGTCCAGAGATCCGGCGCGCCTGCTCCCCGGATCAGGTGTTTTTCGGGTCGATCGTCCTGAAGCCATAGGGGATATATTCAGGCAGGACGCGGCCTTTTTCGACACGTACGCTCAGATAGCCCTCTGGCGTGCCAAGCCGCGTGCCGTGCCACCAGTTGCCCGATACGGCGCCGCCAGTGATATAGGGCACACCATGCCAGGTGACGGTCTCGTACACATGGGTATGACCCTGGAAGACACCGATCACATTGTAATGGTCGAAAAGATCCAGCACCTGATAGGCGTTCTTTATGCGTGTACCGAGATGAGCGGGTGGCTTGTTCGGCGGGGGTGCGTATTCCTCGACTGCGGTGACGAGCGGAATATGGGTCGAGACGATGACCGGCGTGCCCACAGGTATGGACGCCAGATCATGGCTCAGCCAGGCAAGCTGGGTCGGGTCGATATAGCCCTCATAGGCGCGATCGGGCGTGATGCCGATTGAGTCGAGCACGATGAAATGCACGCCTTTATGGTCGAAGGAATAATAGGGCGAGCCGAAATTATCGATATAGTATTTCTTGCCATAAAGCGGATCTGAGGGCTCGATACCGCTCTTCGTATAGATGCCAAGGCAATCATGATTGCCCATGGTGTTATAGACCTGATGACCCAGCGTATCGGCTGTCTGCTTGTACAGATCCATCAGGCTCATCGCGCGTGATTTCGGCACGCCGAGCGCATCGAAAACATGATCGCCACCCTGCAGGGTAAAATCTGCCTTATGGGTGCGCGCCTGGTTGAAGCAGTCGAGGCAGCCTTTTGACGCGTTGAGTTCCGGCTGGATGTGGGTGTCGGTCAGAAACAGGAAGGTGAAGTCGTCATGAGGCAGCAGGGCGGGGCGCTGGGGCACCAGAGCCAGGGCGCTTTTGTTGAAGCCGAGCGTGCCAGTTGCGAGGCCGGCAAGCGCGGCTGAACGAATAAAACGGCGCCGTGGGAGAAGCATGATGACACCTGGTCTGCTGAAGAGGTTGTGTGACCCCTCGCAATAGACGCGTCCCTGAACGAATTGGGTGAAGCTTCAGTGACATCAACGGACGATATGCAGAGGTTTGTGCGGTCGCTGCTTCAGTCTGCTTCCAGAACCATGAAGGCAGCTTTTGTGGTGATGTCGATCAGATCCAGAAACAGGTTCTGTGCCTTGTCGCTTGTGCCTTCTGCAGCAAAACAGCTCTGGGCTTCGCTATAGGCGCGGCTCCATCCGGCAACGAGCAGCGTGGCTGCGAGGCGAAGGCGTGGCGTTCCCGAATGAAGGCCGAGGGCGGAGGCTGTGCCCTGCCCCACGTCGGACGTGATTTCATCGCGCAGGGCGCGTGCCCGCGATTTGAGCGTCTCGCTCTGGCTCAATGTGACGATGAAACTCTGACTTTGGGGTGTAAAGCGCAGAAACGGCGCGTCCTCGGCAATGAGACGATGCGCGCATAGCCTCAATGCCTCGAACGGATGCTTAGGGGCCGATTGGGCGAGCGTCTCGCGCAGAAGCGCGCGTATCTCCGGCTCGCGATCGAAAAACAGGTCTTCCTTGCGGGCAAAATGGTTGAAGACGGTCATGCGCCCGACATCGGCAGCCTCGGCGATGGTGTCGATCGTGACCCTGTCGAAGCCGTGCTCGGCAAAAAGTGCTGTGGCGATGTCCGAGATTTTCTGACGTGTCGCCATGCGTCGGCGGCTGTGGCGGTCTTTTCCAATTGACATGAACTGACCCTATCAGAAAAATATACTCAGTACAAATATGGATTCGGTCTATGAAGCATGTTGATGTCGCCATTATCGGGGCAGGGCCTGTGGGGCTGCTTCTGGCAATCGAAATGGCGATCGCGGGTGTTGACTGTGTGGTGCTCGAAACGCTGGCCGAGCCTGACACGGTGCAAAAGGCATTGTCTCTTGGGCCGCTAGGCGCCGAGGTTCTGATGCGTCGCGGGTTTTCCAGTCAACTCGACGCGCTGGAGGCGCGCACACGGGCCGTCATGGCGCCGTTCATGCAGCGTGGCGGCTGGGGCGCCAATGAGGAAAGCAAGCCGCGTTTCTCCGGGCATTTTGGCGGTATTCCGCTTCTGACCCAACCTATTGATCGCTCCCGCCCGACCAGGCTGATCGACCAGCGCTTTTTGCAGGAGTTTCTGCTCAGCGAAGTGAAGGAGCGTGGCATTCCACTCAGGCGCCCCTGCACCGTGACGGACGTACAGTCGAATGAGGAGAGCGTGACACTCAGCCTCCAGGACGCTCATGGTCGCAAAGAGGCTCTTGCCTGTCACTATGCCATTGGATGCGACGGAGGGCGCAGCTTTATGCGCCGCCATGGGCAATTTGCCTTTCCCGGTACGGCGCCCAGCCTGGCCTTCTATCAGGTCTTTGCCGAGTTTGCCGACCCGGATCAGACGCCACCTCCGGGGTGGCTGATGCAGCCCGGAGGCGTGCTGGCCTATGGCCCGGTGCCGGGCAGGTTGTTCATGGTCGATTTCTCAGGACCTCCGCCCAAGGAGTTGCGCGAGCCTGCACAAAGCCAGGTGGAGGAGGCGCTTGCCCGCGTCTGTGGGTACCCTGTTCCGCTCAAGGCGTTTCGTGGTGGGCGCTGCTGGACGGATCACACGCGCCTCGTTGATACCTATCGAAAGGGACGGCTCATTCTGGCGGGGGATGCTGCCCATATTCATCCCCCTTTCGGGGGGCAGGGTCTCGGACTGGGCCTCATTGATGCGGCCAATCTGGGCTGGAAGCTTGCGGCGGTAGTCCATGGCAGAATGCCCGAGACCCAGCTCGACAGCTACGAAGCCGAACGACGCCCTGTGGCGCGCGAGGTTCTCGACAACACGCTGGCCCAGACCGCTCTCATGCGCCCCGACCCGCAATCCCGGGCGCTGCGTGCGCTCATGGCCCAGCGTCTCTCTGACGAAGGAGAAAGTGCTACGCTCAGCAGTAGAATAAAGGGGTTTACGCTGCGCTATTCTCTGGGAGGCAGTCACGATGCTGTCGGGCGGCTTGTGGCCGATCAGCCACTTTGTGACGGGCGACAACTCTACGATCTGATGGTGACCGGACGGGGCGTATTCCTGCAGGCGCGGGGCGTCGCTTCTGGCAGAAAAAACCGCTTTCCCTCCTCCATCGTGCAGGGCGAAAGCGAAGGCAAAATATCCTGTCTGATCCGCCCCGATGGCTGCATTGCCTGGGCAGGAGAGGGGAACGACGTGTCTGGGCTGGATGACGCCATGGCACGCTGGTTTGGAAGTAATCTGCGAGGCGCTGACTTGACGGGATCTGTCACCTGAAGAGAGCTTGCGTACAAGCAAGTGCTCAGAGCCGAGATCATTGACGCGCTCCTCTGCGATCGTCGGTTCCGCATCCTGGCTGTCATTGACGATTTCAGTCGGGAATGCCTCTGTCTGGTGGCCGATACGTCCTTGTCCGGTGGACGGGTCGTGCGGGAATTGACCGCGCTGGTCAGGAAGCACGGCAAGCCCTTCATGATCGTCAGCGACGACGGAACGGAGTTCACTTTAGGCGATTGCGCGATGAATGCCTCAACGAGACCCTTTTCAGCTTCCTGGCGCAGACCAGAGAGATCTTCACTGCCTGGGAAGCGGATTACAACACCGTTCGCCCATACTCACAGCTGGGAGGCAGGACGTCTGGACAAACCGTTGTCATCCCATCTGGAACACATCATATGAATACAGAACTGTCCTTTTGAGGGGCTACAAGAAGGGAGCACGTCATAGACAATCCGTCTCAAAAGCGAGGTGGGCACTTTGATACGCCTAATAAGGATCACTATGACTACGAGAATTAGATACGTTGACTCGTCTAAGGCAACCAATGAAATATCCTTTATCCGTAAGGACCGCTGGAAAGGGGTATCAGATCAAGCTGCCGATTGGATCAGGGAATTTTATGATAAGAATTATTTAGATATATCTAATATAAAACTATTTATTCCGCATATTTGTGGAGTTAAAGATACAAAATTAAATAGATTTTTCATAGAGAAGCAGAAAAGATTTTTGCCACCCGAATTAAGGGAGGGGTGTGTAACCCTACATAGAAAGATATTTTCTAAGGAAGGAAAATTATATTATTGGGCCGTGATTTCTACATCAGACGATCTGCTAGGGGCAGCTATCGATATTTGTAGAGATCAAAGGAGTCTAATCATATTCGACAGTAATGATTGCGATAATTGGATTTATGCAATAGACAAAATATGTGAAGACTCTTTGGAAACATGGCTAAATATTGATTCTGAAGACACTATGGAAATGCTTTTATCGCGAGGCTTGAAAGTGTGGAGGGTTCGCGGAGCGTTTGATGACGAAGACCTCACGGTGCAATTATATTGAAAATATTTTACGAAGATATTAATGCATATATAGTATTGTCAAATAAATTATTTATGTATATAATCAATTTGTTATAAATATATTTTACTTTATGAGTAAAATTATATTCCGCTAATTTTGCCTATCAGGTCATATTGACAAAAGATCTATACGATCTGTCTGAGATCTGAGTCACTTGCTGCCTGTGGGATAAGGAGCAGGGAGAACGGGTATGGCACGAGGCGATTTGACGGATCATGAATGAGCGATGATTGGCCCGCTTCTGCCGCCTGAGCGTGGACGTTGGGCCCGTCCAGCTGGCGATAACTGCCGGTTTCTCAATGGTGTGCTGCATGTTCTGCACACAGGCTGTCCCTGCGGGACATGCATGAATGCTACGGTAGGTGGAGCTCCGTTTGTGTCCGGTTTCGGAGTTGGGCTGCACAGGGTATCTGGGATGCCCTGCTGCAAACGCTGGCAGATCCAGTCCGGGGCTGACCGATAACTGGCAGCATATGCTCGACAGCACCGTGGTTCGTGCCCATTCGCGAGCCACAGCCGTAAAAAGGGGGCTCATGCGGAAGCTTCTGGTCAGTTACGCGGCGGCTTTACGAGCAAAATCCACGCCCGATGAGACGCCAGAGGATGGCCGCTTGGTTTTGTCCTGACGCCGGGACAGACCCACGATATCCAAGGCTTCGGCCCGCTATTCTGCATGATCGCTAACAAGATCGAGGCGTTACTGGCAGACAAGGGTTACGATGCCGACGTCATGCGTGAGGAGCTTGCCAAGGCCGAAATCGAGGCCGGCATCTTGGCCAAAAGCAACCGCCGCACTCCTATCCCTCACGATAGAACCAAATACTGCTGGCGCAATCTCGTCGAGCGCCTGTTCAATAAACTCAAGAACTGGCGACGCATCGCCACCCGATATGACAAAACCAAGGGATCATATCTTGGCTTTGTCAGTCTCGTGTCGACACTCCAGCGGATACCCTTTGTCCACAAAATCTAGGGCGTCACAGTCGGAAGATAAGGATGGCGACCAGGCACAAGAGAGGTTGAGAGCCCTGTGGGCCTGAGCACGCATCTGTAATTTCTTTCGTTCAATGGCGCAGGAGGGGATAGAAATACAGCAACGCATCCATGTGCGATCAGTTTACGGAAATAATATTACAAATAATAATTTAATTATTTTCACTTGAATTTAGCGAATGATATTTTTTGCCGATTGGTTTTATGCTTAAATTGGTAAGTATATATTCAAGTATTTGCATATTTCATAATTGTCCTCAGTGTTTCTGCAATTCCAGATATCCAGCAGGCCGGATTCTTCAATGACAGATAACTTATCGATTGTAAGTTCTACGAAAAATAGCCAGTCGTTTTTAGAAAAGCATCGATTGACCAAAGAGTCATTAAATGACGCAATTAGTATCGCGCATATGGCAATTTTTGTTTCTTCATCAAGAAATTCTTCAGTGTATTTTTCCAGGAAATCGCCAATACGACGATGGTCGGATAATTCTATCTCCCAATCTTGCTCCCGACCCGTGGCGGGAAGATCAAGAAACTGCTCGACATGCCTTCTGGTCTGTTTAGATGGTATCCACATTTTTCAAGTGCCTTGTGGTATAATTAATGCATGATCTAGATAAATTATTAAATATTACTTACAATAATGAGAAGGAGTATTTTTATTTATCGAGTAGTTTTAAATATTTTTAAGTGCTGTTGTCTAAATATTTATGCTCTCTTACTTTAGTGCTTTCTTATTTATGCGCCTGATCGAAGTCTGATTTTGAGGAAACCGGCTTTTGAGTTTTCTGGGTATCTGAGTGTTTTCCAAAAGTTAGTTGGTGAGATGTTCCCCACATGTTTGAGGTGTATGTGCGAAACTGGAGTCCGTGACTGGGTTTTGTCAAGCTGGCTGATATGAATCCTGGCGGTTGTCTGTTATCATTCCCTCGCGAATAAATATAAAAATACAAAGGTGCCTCCAAAATGTCAAAATATGAAATAGAAGAATATTATAGGGGAGCGTCTCCTGAGTGGAGAAAAGAAGTGGAGAAATACTATGAGAAAATTGGTCGGGAGCTTGTGAAATGTAAAAATGAGTTCTCGTCTGAGTTTTATATCAGGATAGAAAACGAAGTGCCGCGCGATGTATTCTTATGGCTAGATGCTTTGTTGAGGGGAGGTAAAGTGCCATCGTCATGCACGCCCTATATGACTGACCTCTTCTTCATGATACACTGATCTGGTGATCATGAAACAACGCTGTCTGTGTCCAGGCGCAGAGAGGTTGGGCGATTTCCTTGTTAAGTGCGTTATTGCAGGTTCAATGATGCGACGTCACCCGTTGACGCCCTGCGCCTGACAGGTCGTTATGCCTGCGAATTGTTTTGTCAGGAGGCAGGATGCGCGCATTGTTCAGGAAGAAATCCTTATCCGGTCGCAGGGGTGCCCTGCTCATGGGGGTTGGTCTGGTTCTGGCGCCGCTTTCGGCGCATGCCGATGATGTCGGCTCACTCGTCAGCGACTATGATCGCTTTACGGCGACGCTCGATCCGGTTTCGGCAGCGTCGCGTGGAGATCAGGATGCGGCGGAACGCTGGCCTGACGACAGCCCCGCCGCAGAAGCTGCGCGCCTGAAGCAGAGACTGGCCTTCAGGGACCGCTTGGCCCATCTCGACCTTGCCACACTCAAAGGCGAGGCTCTGCTCAATGCGCGTCTGATGATGTGGGAAAATGATCTGGCAATTGAAGGTCAGAAATTCGATCCGTCGCGCATACCCTTCACGAGCGATGAGGGTTTCTATCAGGAAATCGGTTATGCAGCCGATAACACGCCTCTGCGCAGCGAGGCCGATGCCCGGCATTGGCTGGTGCGCATGAGCCGTATTCCCGCTTATGATTTACAGCAGACAGAAAACATGCGTCGCGGCATCGCCACGCATTTCGTTCAGCCGCGTCTCATCGCCGAGATTGCGCTGCGTGCCGTCAGGGCGCAGGCGGCACTGCCGGAAAATGAAAATCCGGCTCTGCGTCCTTTTGACACGCTGCCTGCCGCCATGCCCGCAGCACTGCGCCAGTCGCTGCGGGCAGAGGGCGCGCGCATCGTGCATGAGAAGATCAAGCCTGCCGAACAGGCCCTGGCCCGGTTTTTCGAAACAGAGTATCTGCCCGCCAGTCGCACAAGCCTCGGCGCCTCTTCCCTGCCTGACGGGCGCGCCTATTATGCGTATCTCGTCAAAAGCGAGACGACCACGACGCTCACCCCCGATCAGATCTTCGCGTTGGGCCAGTCGGAAATCGCGCGTATCCACAAGGAAATGCAGAGCCAGATGGACGCTGTTGGTTTCCACGGTGATTTCAAGGCTTTCGTCGCCACCATCAAGGCGGATCCCCGCTTTTACGTCACGAGCCGTCAGGCCCTGATGGAAAAGGCGAGTTTTCTGGCCAAAAAGATCGACGGTGAATTGCCACGGGTCATCGGCAAACTGCCGCGCCTTACCTATGGCGTACGCGAAGTGCCGCGTGCGATCGAAGAAGGATACACGACGGGTCGCTATGATCCGGGCAGCCCGGCTCTGGGTATTTCCGGCGGGCTGATGATCAACACCTCGCATCTCGACCAGCGTCCGCTTTACGAATTGCCGTCCCTGGTCGCTCATGAGGGGGTGCCGGGTCATCATATTCAGATTGCCCTGGCGCAGGAGATGACCGATCTGCCCGGTTTTCGCCGCGACTATGCCACGACGGCTTTTGTCGAGGGCTGGGCGCTCTACGCCGAGCAGTTTGTGAGCGAAATCGGACTCTATCCGACGCCGTACGATCGTTTCGGCCAGCTCTCGATGGAAATGTGGCGTGCCTGCCGACTGGTCATGGATGTCGGTATTCACTGGAAGAACTGGTCGCGTGACCAGGCGCTCTCCTGCCTGCGTGACAATACCGCGCTGGCCGAGAAGAACATCCAGAACGAGACCAACCGCTATATTTCATGGCCGGGTCAAGCACTGGGATACAAGATCGGTGAGCTGACCATTCTCGATCTGCGTCATCAGGCGGAGAAAGCCCTCGGGGCGAAATTCGACGAGAGACGTTTTCACGATCTGGTTCTGGACGAGGGGGCAATGCCTCTGGCCCTGCTGCGTGAGCGCGTGAAAAACTGGATCGAAACCGAAAGTAAGCGCGCCGGTTGAGGCCGGCAGGCCGGTCACGGAACAAGACATCCGTGACCGGCCCTGAATGGTTTAGCGCAGGCCACCCGACGCGATGAGCGTCTCACCTGTCAGCCAGCGTGAGTCTTCCGAGGCGAGGAACACGGCAAGAGGACCGATATCCTTCACCTCTCCCGTGCGGCCCAACGGTGTCTGGGCGATGATAGCCTGCTCCATTTCCGAGCCGATCACGCTGGCGGTCTGCGTGCCCTCGGTCTTGATCAGACCCGGATTGATGGCATTCACCCTGATCTGGCGGGGACCAAGCTCCTTTGCCAGAGAGCCGGTAATGGCATCGACGGCGCCCTTGGTCCCTGTATAGACGGCGCTGTTCGGCGGGGTGATGCGCGAGACAACGGAGCTGATATTGATGATGCTGCTGCCTGCCTGGAGATGCGGGCTTGCGGCCTGCGTCACAAGCAGCGTGCCCAGCACGTTGATGTCGAACAGGCGATGAAAATGCTCTTCGGTGATGTCTTCTATCCCGGCAAATTCATAGACGCCTGAGTTGTTGACCACGATGTCCAGCCGTCCGAATGTGCTGATGGCCTTGTCAATAATGGCCGCAGCCCCTGCCTTTTTGGAAACATCCCCCTGGACCGCCACGGCCTTTCCGCCCGCAGCACCGATGGCTGCGACGATCTGGTCGGCGCCTTCGCGGCTCGACGCGTAGTTGACGACAACAGAGGCGCCTGCCTCGGCCAAGGCTCTCGCAATTTCGGTGCCGATCCCCTTGGAGGCACCGGTAACGACAGCGACTTTTCCTGAAAGCTTGCTCATGATCCTGATACCTGTCTTGTGGCGGGTCCGTCTCAACTGCCTGAGCAGGGAACGCGCAAGGGTGAGAAAAGAGAGAGAAAGAACAACTTTATTTGTGGAGTGATCGCTCCAACATCATGCATATGAGAAGCGTTCGGGCGGTTTCAAGGATTTGTGGAGCGATGGTTACAAAAAATATCCAGACACAGCGCAAGGCGCGTGGGCGCCCGTCTTCCTTCGATCGTGAGACTGCGCTCATGGCGGCCATGCGTCTGTTCTGGGATCGTGGCTATGAAGGCACGAGCTTTGACGATTTGACCGCTGTCATGGGTATCAGCGCCTCCAGTTTCTACAACAGTTTCGGCAGCAAGGAGGCGCTCTATCATGAGGCGATCGACGCCTATGCCAGACAGGCAAGTGCCTGGTTTGTCGCGGCGCTCGAGACGGGACAGACCACGGCGGATGCCTTTCGCGCCCTTTTCGAAGCGGCGGCCTGTGCCTTCACGCGTTGTGACAGCCCTTCAGGATGTATGATCGCGAGTGCTGCGACCCAGTGCTCGCCTGCTCAAAGTCGCTTGAAGGAATTGATGATCGATCAGCGACGCCTTGCGGAAGACGCCATGAAGCAGCGCCTCGCCCTTGGCGTCAAGGCTGGTGATCTGGCGCCCACCACCGATCTCGATGCTCTGGCCGGGTATTTCAGCACGGTGATGCAGGGGCTCGGCATTCAGGCACGTGATGGGGCCAGTCGTGAAAAGCTGATCGAAATTGGCCATATGGCCCTGTCTGTTTTCAAGCAGTGACACAAAACAAAAACGTCGTGCAACAGTAACAATAAGCGCGGAGGAATGAGCCTGAACGATATGATTTGAAAGAGTGTAAAAAGATTCTTACGTTGTAGAATGGCAAACGGGGTTTTAGATAGAGCCACCCCTTTCTGCCCGTTCGGAACACGGGTTGGTTATTCGGATCACGGGGAAAAAATCGACCCGGGATGTATCCGTCTGCGTTCATCTCATGGAAACAGCTAAGAAGGCGTAAACGCGGCCCATGTCCACAGATAGCTCTGCCAACGCCCCGACCTCAGAGACTCAGACGGCTCCTGCGGGCCCCCCGATGCCGAATCCCTATGTTCTGCCGCCCGACCTGCCCACAAATGACGCGGGGCAGGGTATTCATTTCGATTTCAACTGGGGCGCGCGTGTCCTTCTGCCGAAAAAACCCGGCGGCCGCTGGCGCGCCACTCTGACCGATCTCGATAATTCGACGATCATCTTTCAGGGCGAACTCGAAGAGGGGCATCTCTCCTCGACGAAAAAATTCTTCATTCGGTTTGCGGTCGATGTACAGCGCATTGCCGATGACGGCACGGAAACTGTCGTCCTGCACCATGAGTTTGATGCGCGTGGCAAGATTGTGCTGGTGCAGCTTCCGGTCGGTACGCTTGGCTGGTTTCCCTATGTGGCGCGCTTTGCTGCCAAGAGCGGGGCACGTGTAATCTGTTCCCTAGCAGGCGTCTTCATTCCGCTTTTCGCGAAGGCCTATCCTGAGATCGAGCTTACGACGCGAGAAGAGCTGGAAAAAAGCCCGCTGCGTTCGCAGATTTACGCCACCTATAATATCGGTCTGTTTTTCGACGACACCGATAACATCCATCAGCCCTGCGATTTCCGTTATGTCGGGCTGCATCGCACGGCGGGCTATATTCTGGGCGTTGATCCGACAGAAGAGCCGCCGAAAATCGTGATCGAGGATGACACGCGGCCGATCGAAGAGCCCTATGTCTGCATCGCGACCCAGGCTTCGGCGCAGTGCAAATACTGGAACAACCCGGGCGGCTGGCTTGGCGTGATCGCCTATCTGAAGAAGCGCGGCTATCGCGTGATCTGTATCGATCAAAAACCATATAGCGGCGCGGGTATTGTCTGGAACCAGATCCCCCACGGTGCTGAAGATGAGACGGGCAATCGTCCTTTGAGCGAACGCGCGCGCTGGCTCAAGCATGCCGATCTGTTTATCGGGCTGAGCTCCGGTCTTACCTGGCTCGCCTGGGCGACTGGAACGAAAAGCATTATGATCTCGGGCTTCACCCACCCGAATAACGAGTTCCACACGCCATGGCGTGTCATCTCATGGCATGCCTGCAATTCATGCTGGAACGATCCGCGCTACATGTTCGATCACAATAATTTTCTGTGGTGCCCCCGTCACGCTAATACCGACCGTCAGTTCGAATGCTCCAAACTGATCTCGACAGACGTGGTCACCAAGAACATCGCTCTGGCCCTGGAGGCCTGATATTGCCGCGGAGACGGGCGCCTCTCGGGGCGCCTGTCATTTGAGCGGCAAATACAGTTCGGCAACTGACTTGTGCTCAGGCACTTCCGGGAAGAACGCGATACGCTGGCAATAGAGCGGAAAACTGCGCGTCTCTTCCCCGCTTTCCGGCAGCCACTGCCGATAGAGTTCTGAGGCGGCCTCTTCCAGATGGTCAATTATGCCGGTGACACGCAACACCGCGCAGCGCCCCGCGGGCAGGCTGCTGATCTCAATTGCCTCATCAAAAGCAGAAATCGCTTTGTCTGTGCCGACGCAAAGCCCGACACGATAATGATCTGGCGGTGTCGTTTCCGGGTCGTCAGGGAACAGCGTATAGGTGGCACTGTTACGCGGGGTCAGGCCATTGGCACGGCGCCAGGCGATAAAGCGCTGTATGGTCTGCCCGAGCCCCTCTGGCGCCCCCTGATGGGTCATGACCGCAATGCGTGTTGCAGCGACCTCCCGGATGGTGACGGCATCGAGCGTATAATGCTGAGTCATCAGGGTGCTTCTTGCGACATCAAGTGCCGTGCAACTCGTCTCCCACGCGGCCCAGTCGGGGGTCTTGCGGAAGGAAGAGGGGATCTGTCCCGCACGAAGGCGAAAGGCGCGGGAGAAAGCCTGCGGTGTTTCATATCCGGCCTCAAGCGCAATCCGCGTGATGCTTTCACTGCCATAGGCAAGCCGGGTGGCAGCGCGTTTGAAGCGTGCGAGCTGGATATAGCGATGCAGAGTGAGGCCAAAAAGCGCCCTGAACTGTCGATGGAAATGGGCGGGTGAAAATGACGCCACGGCGCTGATTGTGTCGAGATCGAGCGCTTCGTCGAGATGGCTGTCGATATGGTCACGCGCCCGACGCATACGGGCGAGGTAATGAGAGCGGGCTTTGCCATCGGCATCGGTCATGGGGCCATCCTGCGAAAGGGACGCCTCTTTTGAGCAGGTTCTGCCGCGCGCTGCGTGCCCGATCCTGCTTTTTTCTGCGGTGCCGATGCCCCCCGTTGAGATCGGTCTTCAGCTGGCTTTTGCCTGGGCAAGCCTGATCTTGACCTCGCGCCAGAGCGCTTCCTGCGCGGTAAGGTCAAGATCGGCAAGAGTGCTGCCGGTTTCGGCCAGAACGGATTCCATGGTCTCGATACGCCGGGTAAACTTGGCATTGCCCTGCCTGAGGCAGGCTTCCGGGTCGAGACCGAGCTTGCGGGCCAGGCTGGCGACCGTAAAGAGCACGTCGCCGATCTCATCTTCGAGACGGGTCTTGTCGCCAAGGGGGAGTTCGGCGCGTACTTCTTCAAGCTCTTCGTTGATCTTTTCGAGAACCTGCTCGGGCGTATCCCAGTCAAACCCGACGCGTGCGGCGCGTTTGCCCAGTTTCTCGGCCCTGATCAGGGCGGGCAGGGCAGGCGCGATACCGGCAAGAAGCCCATATTCCGCCTTTGCTGCGCGCTCGGCCTGCTTGTTACGCTCCCACAGATCGGCATCGAGTTCGGCTTCGGCAAAGACATGAGGATGACGACGCACCATCTTGTCGCTGATCTGACGCGCCACTTCTGCAAAATCGAACCGTCCCGCCTCTTCGGCAATTCGCGCCTGATAGACGACCTGAAGCAGCAGATCGCCGAGTTCGTCAGGAAGCGCCTGCCAGTCTTCCCGGGCGATCGCATCCATGACCTCATAGGCTTCTTCTATGGCGAAGGGGGCAATGGTTTCGTGGGTCTGGACCCTGTCCCATGCGCAACCTGTCTGCGGGTCACGCAAACGGATCATGATGGAGAGAAGGCGGTCGAGTTCTTCTGCAGCGTTCAAGACAGGCTCCGGTCTCGGAATGGACGACGCAGATTATAGGCCGCGCCCGTTCCGCAGGCCACCTGCCCTGGAAGGGTTTCGGCTCAGTTATCGTGATCCTGCTTCAGAGGCTTCTGGAATTTCAGCACAACCTGATCGGTACGCCCGCGGATCGACTTGTCGAAGACCGGCAGGGTGTGGGTATCGTCAGGGTTGCGCAGCGCAGGGCTGCTGGTAACGAGACGGAAACCGGCCGACTCAACCTGCTTGACGATGAGATCAGGGTCGATGCGATGCAGTGTTGTGGGGGCGGTAGTGCCTGTGCCAGCCAGGGCAACATGGTCGATCACCATAAAAATCCCCCCCGGCTTGAGAGCCTGATAGATCGCCTGATCCATATGCAGTGCTGTTGCAGGCCCCATCCCGCCATAGACGTCATGGTAGTTCTGCGAGGTCCAGACGAGGTCGAGGGGCTGGGCCACCTTGAAATCGACGATCGGTGTGACAACCACCGAGACATTTCCAAAAGCAGGATTGGCGGCAATGGCCTGTGCCATTTGCGGTATCTGCGGATGGCGCGCCACCATCTCGGCGGGAATGACCGCATAGACATGGCCTGACGCGCCGAGTTCAAGACTGAGCAGCCGGGTGAAGTAACCGCTACCGGGCATCAGATCGGCAACTGCCGCGCCCTTGGGCAGCGGCGTGAGGGCGAGCAGATCGAAAGGCTTGCGCTGGGCATCCTTGGCGCGATCGGCATCGGGGCGGGCAGGCGAGGCCAGAATTGCAGCCGATGGCAGTGCCGTCGCCGCGTCAGACGCACTTTGCGCATGCACTGCGGCGACTGGCGTCAGGGCCAGCCCTGTCAGGATGAGGGCGAGGGTGGAACGAGGTATCATACCGGTCATCCTGAGAAAGGGGAAACGGAACTCTGGCTTATCTGCCTTTGCGGCACAAGGCATACAGCCCAAGGATGGCCGCAACGCTGACGAGGCTGGCAATGATGGTCTGACGTCCGTCCGCCTGTACCAGCATGGCAATGACCACCAGACCGATGGCTGCAAGCGTGCCAAGATTGAGCACTGTGCCGAAGGGCAGGGTGAAGACGCGGTTCTGCGGGTCGGCCAGACGGAAGACGCGATGGGACGACACGATCAGCCCGTAGATCAGCAGCATGACCGCGCCGGTTGCGCCAAGCAGAAAGGCGAAGATCAGCTTGGGAGAAAGGATCGAGCAGAAGGCGACCACAAGCCCGATAAGGCTCGAGAAAGTGACGGCGCGCTGAGGCACATGGCTGCGCGACAGGGTTGCGAACCATTTGGGGGCGTCGTGCAGTTCCGCGAGGCCCAGAAGGGTGCGCGACGTGATGTAGATGCTCGAATTCAGACAGGAGAGAATGGCTGTAAAAACCACGATCTGCATCAGGGTTGCCGCGCCGGGTACGCCGATATGACGCATGACGGTCACGAAGGGCGAATAGCCGGGTTCGATCGAGGTCCATGGCACGAGCGTCAGGATGAGCACGACAGAGAGTAGATAGAAAAGCGTGACACGCACGCCGATGGTGCGGGTCACGCGGGCAAGGTTTTCTTCCGCATTCTCTGATTCCGCAGCAGCAACCGTCGCGGATTCAGAGCCGATCATCGAGAACAGCACGGTCGGGACCGTTGCGAGAATGGCTCCCCAGCCATGCGGAAAGAGCCCATCGTGGTTGAAGACATTATGAATAATCTTCGGATGCGGCCCGACGAAATGGCTTAGGCTGAGCAGGCCGAGCGCGCAGAAGGCAATAATGGTGGCCACCTTGATGAGAGAAAGCCAGAATTCGCATTCGCCGAATACGCGCACCGAAACGAGATTGATCAGGTTGACGGCGATGATGAGAAAAGGCGCCAGAACCCAGACGGGCAGATTGACCCAGTCCTGCATGGCGATGGCTCCGCCAATGGCTTCGGCGCCGATCGTGACTACCCAGAACAGCCAGTACAGCCAGCCGGACAGGAACCCTGCCCAGTTGCCATGAGCCGTGCGAATGCAATCGATGAACGTGCCGATACCGGGACGCGCCAGCAGCATCTCGCCCAGCATGCGAATCACGATGACAACCAGAAGGCCGGTGCCCATATAGGTGAGCAGGATGGCAGGCCCGGCAGCAGCGATAGCGGCAGAACTGCCTATGAAAAGACCCGCGCCGATGACACCGCCGAGGGCAATCATGGCAATATGGCGGTCCTTGAGCTTGCCACCATGCAGGAGCGGTGGCTCACCTACTTGAGAAAAACCTTGGGGTGAAAGTTTATCTTTATCCATCATGCATTGGACAAAGCCATGTAAATGCTTACTTCGTCCAGATGGAATATTTTAGTGAGGGAATGAATTGATGACACGGGTCTTCATCGACGGTGAGGCAGGAACGACCGGGCTGGGCATTAGGGACCGCCTGCGCGCCCTGCCAGTCGAGGTTCTCTCCATCGATCCTGCAAAGCGCAAAGACCCGCAGGCACGCCTCGAGATGATGCAGGCAGCCGATATCGTTGTGCTGTGCCTTCCCGATGATGCAGCGCGCGAGGCAGTGGCACTGGCTGCCGGTCTCGATAATGTGAAAATCCTTGATGCCAGCACCGCTCATCGTGTGGCGGCAGACTGGGAATATGGCTTTCCCGAACTCGACTCGACTCAATCCGACCGTATCGCTTCGGCCCGTCATGTTGCCAATCCCGGATGCTACCCGACCGGTGTGATCGGGTTGCTGCGTCCTTTGGTCGATGCCGGACTGGTGCCTGCCGATCACCCGATCACCATCAATGCCGTCAGCGGCTATAGCGGTGGCGGTCGCAGCGAGATCGAGGCCCATGAAGCGCATGGTGGCCCCGCTTTCGAATTGTACGGGCTCGGGCTCGAGCACAAGCATGTGCCCGAGATCATGGCGTATGCGGGCCTGAAACGCCGTCCGCTTTTCGTGCCCTCGATCGGTCATTTTGCGCAGGGGATGATCGTCTCGATTCCGCTGCAGCTGGCCGATTTGCCGGGCTATGTGCGCGTCTCCGACATTGAGGCTTGCCTGCGCGCCTATTACAAAGGATCGGACTACGTCTCTCTGGCTTCGGCCGATCTAACCCGTCTCGACGCCGCAGCTCTGGCCGATCGCGACGAGATGGCGCTGCGTGTGCATGGCAACGAGAAATGGCGGCATGTGCTGCTGACGGCCAGCCTCGATAACCTGGGCAAGGGCGCTGCTGGTGCCGCTTTGCAGAACATCCGCCTTATGGGGGGCATCAAAGACTGATCGGTTGAGGCAACCGGAAGAGAACTCCCGCGATATCAATATGTTGCCTGATGCGGGAGATATTTCCCAAAGAGTGGGTGCGTTGGTGTTTTTTTTACGGTATGTCGCGGGTAGCGCAGTGAAAACAAGGCGTTAATCGCCACGTGGTGGCGCTTCGGAAGTTACGTTCTGGTCATCAATCCAGACCTATAGTCCCTAAAGGCTTTCTCTCGGGCGACGGGTCCGGTTCGAATGGGTCGAAAGGGCATGGCGCATATGAGAGGAGTGACTGGGCAGACAAGACCGGATCGCGCCGGGCATGTGCTCGACTGGCTCCCTCTGCTCGTCTGCCACGTCGAGGCCGATGGGAGAATCTCCTATCTCAATCGCAGCTGGGAGCGGTTTTCCGGAATCGATCCAAAATGCGGCGCCGTTGTCTGGACAGATCTGCTTGAAAATCCGGGACAAGTTTCGTGTCTGCCCGAACATTGCCAGGCCCCAACAAGCTGCTCTGTTCACAGCAGCGTGGCGCTCAGGCATCCAGGCGGGGCGCCGGTCAGGACGGATCTGCACTGGCAGAAAATGGGTGGCACGGAGGGGGGAGGCTGGATTTTGTTTTGTCACCCGGAAACCGACTTTCCTCTTCTTCTTCCAAGCCTTCCCCAGGGTGAAACGCCAGAAGCTCCTTCGGCCAAGGCGATATCTGGCGTCCAGATCGATACTGGGCTGGACACGCTTCCCACGCGCCCTGAGCTGTTTCAGCCTCGGGTGAGCAGTAGCCTTGGTTCCGAACCGGTCAACGCGAAGCATTCCGTCCGCAGGAAAAAGAACGTGTCATCTGTTCTTGCGGCTCAATCCGCCTCTTATACGGCGCGCAGGGCTTTTCGTACGCTTAGCCGGGAGATGGCGGCCCGGGTCGATGCGCGAGAGGGAAAGGACGGTCTGACCGGGCTTTTGGACCGCCAGGCTTTCGACACTCGCCTCGAGCAGTCGATGGCTCTGGCTGTGACAGAGGGGCGGGCTCTCGGGTTTCTGATCGTCGATATCGATTATCTGGGCGATCTGAACGATCTCTACGGGCGCGATGTTGGTGATCAGGTGCTCAAGCTCGTTGCTGACCGGCTCAGCCTCGTAACTGCGCATGAAGGCGATGCAGCGCGTACGGGTGATGACGAGTTTTCAGCGCTTCTGACAGGCGAGGTCTCCGCATCGACCTTGGCCGGTCATGCCCAGGCCCTGCTCAGTTTCATCGATCTGCCACTCAGGCTTGGCAACAGGCAGGTAAGGTTCGGCCTCAGCATCGGTGCGGCGCTTTATCCCCAGGACGGCGAGGGGGTCTCGCAACTGAGGCAGGCAGCCCTGCTCGCGCTCAACGATGTCAAGGCGCATGGAAGGGGCGGTTTTCGCCTCTACCATGCAGGCATGGCGCAGCGCGGCAATGGCGTGACTGCCCAGACCAATTCTGTGCGACAGATGCTGGATCAGGACCAGATTTACCCCGCCTATCAGGCAAAAGTCAGATTGTCCGACGGTCACATCACGGGGGCCGAGGCCCTGATGCGCTGGCATGGACGCAGCGATCTCCCCAGCGGTCCTGACGCCTTTCCAGAGATTTTCCGCAATTATGATCTGGCGAGCCGTGTTTCGGCGCGTGTGCAGGAATGTGTTTTCGAGGATATCGCCCTGTGGCGCAGCGCGGGGCTCATGCCGCCGCCGATTTCGATCAATGTCGCGCCGGTCGAATTCATGCAGGACGATTACGCCGAAAAGCTACTGGCGCGGCTCGATAGTCACGGACTGTCTGCCAGACTGATCGAGCTCGAACTGACCGAGCATGTTCTCTACCAGAACAGCGAGCATTATATTCATCGTGCTCTGGCGCTGTTGCGCCGGGCAGGCGTGCGGATCACGCTCGATGATTTTGGTACGGGCTATTCGTCTCTCGGCTTCCTGAGAGATTTTCCCGTCTCGTCCATCAAGATCGATCGCAGCTTCATTCGCAAGATCTGCTCGGAATCATCCATGGAGGTGATTGTCGAGGCGATCATTCGTTTTGGTGAGGCGGTATCGGTCGATGTGGTGGCCGAGGGGATCGAGACCGAGGCCCAGCTTGCCCTGTTGCGCCGCATCGGTTGCCCTACAGGTCAGGGCTTTCTGTTTTCATCTCCGGTCGCTTCAACAGGGTTTGCGCGCCTGCTGGCCGGGTCGAGGCGTTTCGATTTGTGATCCTGCCGGGTATCCGTTGCCTTTTTTCCTGAACCTCGCTAACAATTCGCCCATCATGCGAGAGTGACGGAACGGTAGACGTAGTCGGCTCAAAATCGACCGCCGCAAGGCATGGGGGTTCGAATCCCCCCTCTCGTACCATATTTTTCATCGAAAACATGCTATTGACCGGGCCATGACTTGCGCCTTTGGGCCTGCCTCCGGCATATCTCGCGAACTTTCTTTCAGTTTGCCGGACTCATCATGCCCCAACGCCCTGTCAGAAAACCCGCCCGACCGTTCTTTTCGTCAGGCCCTTGCGCAAAGCGCCCGGGCTGGACGCTGAACGCGCTCGATGGCGCGCTGCTCGGGCGGTCGCATCGCGCGCCTGAGGGCAGGGCGCGGCTCAAGGAAGTCATCGACCGCTCGCATAGCCTGCTTGAGGCCCCGGGCGACTGGAAGATCGGGATCGTGCCTGCATCGGATACCGGTGCCGTCGAAATGATCCTCTGGGCCCTGGCGGGCGAACGCCCCGTCGATGTGCTGTCATTCGAGAGTTTCTCCGGGCTCTGGGCGCAGGATCTGCGCGACGTGCTCAAGCTCGACGCCTTAACGGTGCATGAAGCGCCTTATGGGGCGCTGCCTGATCTATCGGCGGTCGACTGGTCGCATGACGTGGTCCTGACCTGGAATGGCACCACTTCTGGCGTCTGTGTGCCGGGGGCAGATGCCATTCCGGCGCAGCACGACGGACTGGTGATCTGCGATGCGACCTCGGCAGCGTTTGCCATGGACCTGCCATGGGATCGTCTCGATGTCGTGACCTGGTCGTGGCAGAAGGCGCTGGGCGGAGAGGCTGCTCATGGCATGATCGCGCTCAGCCCCCGTGCTGTTGCCCGGCTCGAACAGGCCTCGCCACGCCCGCTTCCCAAGATCTTTCGCCTCACCAACAAGAAGGGGCTGATCGACGCGATCTTCTCGGGCGACACGATCAATACGCCCTCGATGCTGTGTGTCGAAGATGCGCTGGACGGGCTGAGATGGGCCGATGCCATTGGCGGTCTCAAGGCGCTCAAGATTCGCTCCCGGGCCAATTTCGAGGCCGTTGCGCGCTGGGTCGCGCAGACCGACTGGGTGGAATTCCTTGCCGCCGAGCCCAGCCAGCGTTCGACCACGTCGATCTGTCTGCGTATCGTCGCCCCCTGGTTTGCCGAACAGAATATCGAAAACCAGCAGACGATCGTGAAGACTCTGACTGGTCTGATTGCGGATGAAGGGGCGGGTTTCGATCTCGCCTCATATCGCGACGCGCCGCCGGGCCTGCGGATCTGGGGTGGAGCCACGGTCGAAACTGACGATATCGAGGCGCTTCTCCCGTGGCTCGACTGGGCCTATGAAAGCGTCAGGATGGAATACAGCGTATGAAACTGACCGACGAGCCCGATACAGCCCTTCTCCCCTCGGGGTTTATCGACCTGCTGCAGCACGAAGCTGAGGCCGAGGCGCAGGGGATCGAATCCGTGATGGAAGTGTTCGCCGCTCATGGCTATGAGCGCGTACGCCCGCCCTTGCTCGAATTCGAGACATCGCTGCTGCATGGTGCCGGTCAGGCGCTCGAGGAACAGACTTTTCGCCTGATGGATCCGGAATCGCGTCGTATGATGGCGCTGCGCCCGGACATGACCACACAGATTGCGCGCATTGCCGCAACGCGTCTGGCGGCAACGGCACGCCCGCTGCGCCTCTCCTATGCCGGGTCATGCATTCTGGTCGGTACGCCAGGCCGTGAAGGCCAGCGCCAGATCAGTCAGGCCGGGATCGAGCTGATCGGTGCCGATTCCGTCGAAGCCGATTGCGAAGTTGTGCTGATTGCCGCAGAGGCGCTCGAGAAGCTGGGTGTCGAGGAATACTCCTTCGATCTCTCCTGCCCGGCGCTGGTTCAGGCACTGGTCGGCCTGTCGGGATATACAGGGGCCCGTCGGGCTGCGCTGGTGCATGCGCTTGATCGCAAGGACATTGCTGCTGTTGCCGAGCTTGGCGGGCCGGTGGCTTCGGTGCTGACCGCCCTTGTCGAGGCATGTGGTCCTTCGGATGCGGCACTGGCCATTCTCGAGACGATCGATCTGCCTCCTGAAATCAGGCTGCACGCCGATCGGCTGGTCGCCGTTGTGCGCGCCCTGCATCTGCGTGCGCCGCAACTGCGTCTGACGGTCGATCCTGCCGAATTTCGCGGCTGGCAGTATCACACCGGTATCTGCATGACCGTTTTCGCCAGAAGCCAGCGTGAAGAACTGGGGCGTGGCGGACGGTATCAGGCACAGGGTGAGGAACCGGCTTGCGGTCTCACCTTCCGTCCTGAAATCCTGCTTCGTGCCGCCCGGCCGATCGTTCTGCGTCCGCGCGTCTATGTGGCCGCTGAAATGCAGGACTCAGCTGGCGCGGCCCGCCTGCGCGCAGAGGGCTATGCCACGGTAGCCGGTCTCGACACCGTCGATGATCTGCCTGCCGAGGCCCGTCGCCTCAATTGCACTTTCATTTTCGTCGCTGACGAACTCATCACGCTGTAAAGGGATAAGAGCATGTCCAACGTCACCGTCATCGGCACCCAGTGGGGTGACGAAGGCAAGGGAAAGATCGTGGACTGGCTGGCCAGCCGTGCGGATATCGTCGTCCGCTTCCAGGGCGGTCACAACGCCGGTCATACACTCGTGGTGGGCGATCAGGTCTACAAGCTCTCCCTGCTGCCTTCCGGCCTCGTACGCGGCAAGACCGGCGTCATCGGCAATGGCGTGGTGGTTGATCCCGAAGCGCTGCTGTCCGAAATCGACCGCGTGTCGGCCCAGGGGCTCGTCGTGAATCCCGAAACGCTCTGGGTGGCCGATAACGTGCCGCTCATCCTGCCGCTGCATGTTGCGACAGATCGCGCCCGCGAGGCTGCGCGTGGCGATCGAAAGATCGGCACGACCGGCCGTGGCATCGGCCCGGCCTATGAGGACAAGGTAGCCCGTCGTGCCATCCGGCTGTGCGATCTGGCCGAGCCTGAAACGCTCGACTGGAAGCTCGATGAACTGCTTCTGCATCACAACACGCTTCTCGCGGGTCTGGGTGCTGCGACCTTCACCAAGCAGGAAATTCTCGATCATTTGGCAAAGCTTGCGCCGCGTGTGCTGCCTTTCGCCTGCTCGGTATGGGAGCGGCTGGATGAGGCGCGTCGTGCTGGCCGTCGCATCCTGTTCGAGGGCGCGCAGGCCGTCATGCTCGATGTCGATCATGGCACCTATCCCTTTGTGACCAGTTCGAACACCGTTGCCGCCGTTGCGGCCAGTGGCAGCGGCGTCGGTCCGGGAACGGTTGGTTTCGTTCTGGGTATTGCCAAGGCCTATACGACCCGCGTGGGTGAGGGACCGTTCCCCTCCGAGCTTTTCGACGATGTCGGCCAGAAGCTGGGCGAACGCGGGCGTGAATTCGGTACCGTAACGGGCCGTCCGCGTCGCTGCGGCTGGTTTGATGCCGTGCTCGTTCGTCGCGCTGCCCGTGTGGGTGGTGTGAACGGCATCGCGCTGACCAAGCTCGATGTGCTCGACGGGTTCGAGGAAGTGAAGATCTGTGTCGGTTATGAACTCGACGGCCAGACGATCACGTCCTTCCCTTCCAGCCCCGCTGCCCAGGCCCGTCTGAAGCCGGTTTTCGAATCCATGCCCGGCTGGCAGGAAACGACTTTCGGTGCGCGTAGCTGGGCCGATCTGCCTGCTGCTGCGATCAAATATATTCGCCGTATCGAGGAACTGATCGAGGCGCCGGTCACGCTGCTCTCGACCAGCCCCGAGCGCGACGACACTATTCTGATGCGCGATCCTTTCGAGGATTGAGACGAAAAAAGCGGGCCGAAAGGCCCGCTTTTTTTATGTCTATTCCGCGGCAGCGGCGATTGGTGCTGCCGAAGGCAGTCGGATCAGATAGTCAAAGGCTGACAGGCCGGCTTTTGCCCCTTCGCCAGTGGCGACGATGATCTGCTTGAACGGCGTCGTCGTGGCATCTCCGGCGGCAAAAATGCCGGGAACGGAGGTGGCGTTATGCGTATCGACAACGATCTCGCCGCGATCGCTCAGCACCACGCTGTCCTGCAGCCATTCGGTGTTCGGCACCAGACCGATCTGGACGAAAATCCCTTCCAGCGCGATCTTGTGCGGCGTGCCCGTGGGGCGGTCACGATAGGCCAAAGCTGTGACGCGCGTGCCATCGCCTTCGACCTCGGTGGTCTGGGCATTCATGATGACGCGGACATTGGGCAGGCTGAACAGCTTGTCCTGCAGCACTGAGTCGGCACGCAGCACATCGGCAAATTCGAGCAGAGTCACTTCCGAGGCCAGGCCGGCAAGGTCGATCGCCGCTTCGACGCCACTATTGCCACCACCGATCACGGCCACACGCTTGCCCTTGAAAAGCGGGCCGTCACAATGCGGGCAATAGGCGACCCCCTTGTTGCGATACGCTTCTTCACCCGGCACGTTCATGGCGCGCCAGCGAGCACCCGGTGCCAGAATGATCGAGCGGCTGCGCATCACGGCCCCGCTTTCGAACCGGATTTCATGCAGGCCGCCCGGCTCAGCCGCAGGAATGAGGGCTGAGGCGCGCTGGCCCGTCGTGATGTCCACCTCATAGCTGCGCACATGTTTTTCCAGTGCCGCAGCCAGCTTCGGCCCTTCGGTTTCCGGCACCGAGATGTAGTTCTCGATGGCCATTGTATCTAGCACCTGACCGCCGAAGCGCTCACCGACGATGCCTGTGCGGATACCTTTGCGGGCATCATAGACAGCCGCCGCTGCACCGGCCGGACCGGCGCCCACGATCAGCACCTCGAAAGGCGCTTTCTCTGAGAGCTGTTCGGCCTTACGCGAGGCCGAGCCTGTGTCGAGCTTCGAGATGATGGCCTCGACATCCATACGACCAGAAGCAAAAGGCTCGCCATTCAGATAGATCTGCGGCACGGTCATGATATTGCGCTCGGTGACTTCCTTCTGGAACAGCGCGCCGTCAATCGCCGTATGGTCGATAGCCGGGTTGAGCGCGGCCATGGCGTTGAGTGCCTGCACGACATCCGGGCAGTTCTGGCACGACAGCGACATGTAGGTCTCAAAGCGCAGCGGGCCTTTCAGGCTGCGGATCTGATCGGCTGTTTCCGCCTCGATCTTTGGCGGATGGCCACCGATCTGCAGCAGGGCGAGAACGAGTGACGTGAATTCATGGCCCATCGGAATAGCCGCGAAACTTACCGCCTCTTCGCCGTCTGTCCGACGGATGCGAAAAGCGGGTGCGCGCGGTGCATCCGGAACCAGCCTGACGGTGATGCGGTCGGAAAGGGCTGCGATATCCTCGACGAGCGCGTGCATTTCCTGTGACTTGGCGCTGTCATCGAGCGAGGCTTCAAGCGTGATATCGTGGCGCAGATTGGTCAGATAGCTGCGCAGCTGGTCCTTGATCGTCGTGTCGAGCATGGAATTCTGTCCTGAAAAGAGGCGACGGGTGAAGCCCCGGATTGCGGGGCGTGCGCGAGGCACGCCGCGCCGCAATCTCTGTGGCGCCGGAAAGTGAAAGAGGGCGTGGTGTCGTAAAAGCGGATCAGATCTTGCCGATGAGATCGAGCGAGGGCGCCAGTGACTGATCGCCTTCTTTCCACTTCGCCGGGCAGACTTCGCCAGGATGGGCGGCGACATATTGTGCGGCCCGGATCTTGTCGAGCAGTGCGGTCGCGCTGCGTCCCACCCCGCCCGAGGTGATCTCGATATACTGGATGCGCCCCTCGGGGTTGATCAGGAAGCTTGCCCGGTCTGCAACGCCAGCCTCTTCGATCATTACGTCGAAATTGCGCGCAATGGTGCCTGTCGGGTCGGCGAGCATGACATAGTCGATCTTGCCGATGGCTGGCGAAGTGTCGTGCCATGCCTTGTGAGTGAAATGCTTGTTGGTCGATACCGAATAGATTTCCACTCCCAGCTTCTGGAATTCGGCGTAGTTGTCAGCCAGATCTTCAAGTTCCGTCGGGCAGACGAAGGTAAAATCAGCCGGGTAGAAGAAAACAACGGACCATTTTCCTTTGAGGTCCTGATCTGAAACGGTCAGGAAATTACCGCGGCAATAGGCGTCGGTTGAAAAGGGACGAATGGATGAGTCTATTCTTGCCATGAACCTGTCTCCGAAAAATCTTGATCTCAGTGAGAGCAAGGTCACCCTGTCATGGCGCTTTATTAAAGCAAAACAGATCGTTCTGATTTGTGTGATAGGGAAATCTTTTCAATGGAACGCTGTTGCGCTCTTCTGAAGAGCGCCATGGCGGTGGATGGTTTGGCTGGGGCTACCTGACTGGATCATGCCGCGACAGGCGGGGCGTCGCGGCATGGCCTCACCCGGATGTTCGCTTGTCGTCAGGGGGAACAGCCTGCGCTACCGCAAACCGGCTGGGTCGGCAGCCGGTGCTGCGTCTGAAGCTGGCCGAAAAGGCACCGATGCTTTCATACCCGACTGCAAGCGCCACATCGGTCACGCGCTCGCCACGCGCCAGTCTCTGCTGGGCGTCGATCATGCGTCTTTTCTGCAGCCAGACGGCAAAGCCAGCCCCGGTATCCGCTCTGAAATGCCGGACGAAAGAGCGCAGCGACATGCCGGCAAGCGCCGCCCATTCGGATTGGGAGCGTCTGTCACCGGGTGCCATTTCCAGATGGTCGGTCACACGTCGCAGTCGTGGGTCAGAGGGGATCGGCAACCCGGAAAGGCGTCGAGGCAGGGCGATCCACTCATCCCAGAAGCTCTCGGCCAGACGTGTTGTGACGAGGCTGGTCGTTCCCTCTTGAGTGGTCTGCGCAAGGCGCTCTGCCTGGGCATTGAGAAGAGGCGTGCCTTCGGCAAGAAAAGGCGTGTCGGGCAGGTTGGTGCAGCGGCAGGGATGGAGATAGAGCGTCCATCCGGCCATCGCGCCATGTGAGCGGGCTTCATGAGGCAGATCCGGAGGCAGCCATAGCACCTGCCCCGGGCCGACCGACCAGCAGGCTCGGTTTGTCCGAAACACCATCACGCCGCTTGCAAGGCCCAGAATCTGCCCGCGCGCATGGTGATGGCGTGGTGCGATCCGCCGCGTGTCCTGCGTGAGGCTGCCACCATGCAGCCAGAACCTGGAATCGTCGCGAGCCGCGTCAGGTGGGGTGATGAAGAGATTGGCGCACATGAGTCGATCTATGGCGCAGAGGCGCAAGAATGCCAGAGCGCAGTCCGATAAAACCTTCCTTGGCGCATGATCTTACGCATCTGAAGCGTCGGCGCAGCAAGGAGACACGCCATGGAAATCGGGTTTATCGGATTGGGCGCCATGGGTCAGGCCATGGCCACCCGCCTTCTGAACGAGGGGCATAGTCTGAGCGTCTGGAATCGGACATCCAGCAAGGCAGATGCGCTCGTTGCCAAAGGAGCCTTTCGGGCAGAGAATCCTGCCGAAGTGGCGCGCCGCTCGGAGATCGTTTTCTCCATGCTGTTTGACGATGCCACGACAGAGAGCGCGACATTCGGCGATCAGGGCATTGCCGAGGGCCTGCGCGAAAACGGTCTGCATATCTGCTGCAGCACGCTTTCCCTGGCGCAGGCAAGGCGCCTGCGTGACGGCCACTTAGAGCGCGGGCAGGCCTATATCAGCGCAAATGTTCTCGGTCGGCCACCAGCGGCCGCAGACGGCTCTCTTTTCATCATTGCTTCTGGCGCTACCGATCAGATCGAAAGGGCCAGCACGCTCTTTGCCTGCCTTGGGCAAAGAACATTCAATGCAGGTTCCGATCCGGTCCAGGCCAATCTGGTCAAGTTATCGCTGAATTTCATGATCTATTCCACGATCGAGCAGATGGCTGAGGTGTTCACAGTCAACGAGAAGCTGGGCACCGACCCTGGTCTGGTGTTCGAGATCATGACCAACAGCTTCTACACAGCCCCGGTGCACCGGAACTACGGCAGGCTGATGATTGATCGAAGCTACGATCATCCGGGTGCTCCTGTCACGCTGGGCCTCAAGGATGTGAAAATGTTCCTCGAAGCCGGGGGCGAGCAGGGCGTCCCGCTGCCTATCGCTTCGATCATGCGTGACCGTCTGATCGGGGCCATCAGTGCGGGGGATGCAGAGCGCGATTTCGTGGTGCTGCAGGAACGTGTGCGTCAGGAGGCAGGGCTTAAGCCGGGGTGAACGCCATCAGCCATGGTGCCAGGCAGCGCCGGTATAGAAAAACCGCCCCACGCCGATGGTGAAGATCAGGCATCCATAAAGACTATGCTCAAGACAGGAGAGGCGCAGGGAGCGATGGCGCTCGTAGTCCATCGCGAAAAGCGCCCCGCCAGCCACCGTCAGGACGATGGCAATCCAGTTCAGAAAAATGACATGGGCAAAGCCGAAAGCGGCGGCGCTGGCGGCAATGCGCGCCGGGGCCGTGCGCAGCACGGGGGCGTAACGGGTAAACAGAAAGGCGCGATATAGCATCTCTTGTGGCCAGACCGAGAGCAACGGGTAGAGCAGCAGGATCAGCAGCCAGAATCCGGGTCTGTGGCGCGGTAGGTCGAGAAAATGGGTCGGCCAGAACCACCACGCACAGAATGTCAGGACTGACCCAAGCAGGCCAAAGCGCAGAAGGATCGCCTTTACTTCCCGCCCTGGCTGGTGAGGGTGAGGCAATTGATGGCGCGTTACGAACAAGGCCAGAAGGGCGCCAAGCCACAGGGCTGCGAGCAGAATGCCCGGTCGTCTGAGAGCCAGAACGACGAGGGGACCGCCAGCAAAAAGGGCCAGCATTTCAGCCCAGAGCAGAGCCCTCCAAGTCACGCGGCCGGATCTCGGCCAAGGTAACTCAGCTCAAGGCGAGAGGCGGGCCACCAGCTTTGTCGGTGATGCCCCGTCCTCATCTCAATTGGTCACAGGATCGCGAAGCGAAATGCCTTCGTCCTGACGGCGACGCAGCTCGACTTCAGCTGCCATGGCCTTTTGCAGTTTCTCGAAGGCGCGTGCCTCGATCTGGCGGATACGCTCACGCGAGACGCCATATTCGTGGGAGAGCTCTTCGAGCGTTGAAGGGTCATCCTTCAGACGGCGCTCGGTCAGGATATGACGCTCACGCTCATTAAGGGATTTCATGGCTTCGGTCAGGAGCGCCTGACGGCCGCTCATTTCCTCGGCTTCACCCAGAGTGGTTTCCTGGCTCTCCTGATCATCGACCAGCCAGTCCTGCCACTCACCCTCGCTATCGCTGCGAAGAGGGGCGTTCAGGCTGTGATCGGGCGCAGAGAGACGCTGGTTCATCGACACCACATCCTGCTCGGGTACACCAAGCGTCGTGGCGATCTTGTCGACCTGTTCCGGCTTGAGGTCACCGTCATCAATGGCCTGCATCTGCCCCTTGAGGCGACGCAGATTGAAGAACAGTTTCTTCTGGGATGCTGTGGTGCCCATTTTCACAAGCGACCAGCTATGCAGGATATACTCTTGCATCGCCGCGCGGATCCACCACATCGCATAAGTAGCGAGACGGAAGCCACGGTCAGGATCGAAGCGTTTGACTGCCTGCATCATGCCGATATTGCCTTCACTGATCAGTTCGTTCAGCGGCAGGCCATAGCCACGATAGCCCATGGCGATCTTGGCGACGAGACGAAGATGAGAAGTGACGAGCTTGTGGGCTGCGGCATCTTCCTCATGGTCGCGCCAGCGACGTGCGAGTTCGCCCTCTTCCTGCTGGGTCAGGATAGGGAATTTACGGATTTCCTGAAGATAGCGTGTCAGATTGCTCTCAGGACCAAGGGACAAAACGGCGGAAGAGGCCATTGGGCTGCAACTCCTTTCGCCCGGTGCAAAGTGGAACACTATCTACGGGGCGTGCCCGTCAGAGTTCCCGTCACCGGGTGACGCTTGGTTAGGGAAGGATTTTCGTCCCCGCGCAGCACCCTCAGCATGAGCGATGCCAGGCGGTACGTCCATTCCGGCGGCGCGTCACTTCGTCGGATTGACTATGAGCAGATCATACCCCGTTTTTGCTGTCAAGAAAACGTACCACATTACTCCTAATTAACCCCCACGCAGGGTTCGCAGCAGACCCTGAAAATCCTCAGGGGGTTCGGAGGTAAAAAGCAGCGTTTCCTTCGTGCGTGGATGGGTAAAGCCAAGCCGTGCCGCGTGGAGCGCCTGACGGGGAAAATCGAGCGCTGCGCGGCGTGCGGTTTCACCCAGCCCCCGCGAGGCTGCGGGAATGCGTCGCAGATAGACCGGATCGCCCAGAAGCGGATGGCCGGCCTGGGAAAGATGAACCCTGATCTGATGCGTTCGCCCGGTCGCAAGCTTGCAGCTCACCAGGCTAACAGCCGCGTCGAGGGCCTCAAGGCAGCGCACATGCGTCAGGGCATGTTTGCCGCCCTGGGTCACTACGGTCATGCGTTTGCGATCACGCTTGTCACGTCCGATGGCGCCATCATAGCTGATTTCCGACGGCAGAAGCCCCCAGGCGAGGGCAAGATAGGAGCGGTCGATATCGCGCGCGGCGAAGGCTTCCGACAGTGCGTTATGGGCCATCGGCGTCTTGGCGACGACCATCAGCCCTGAGGTATCCTTGTCGAGGCGATGCACGATTCCCGGGCGCTTTTCGCCGCCGATACCTTCAAGATCATCGCCGCAATGGCCGAGCAGCGCATTGACCAGCGTGCCGGTCTCGTTGCCGGGCGCCGGATGCACGACCAGCCCTGCCGGCTTGTCGAGTACGATCAGATCGCGATCTTCAAAAATGATGGGCAGGGCGTGGTCTTCGGCCTGGGGGCGGGCAGGGGCAGCCGGTGGCACGATAAGGGTGAATTGCCGCCCTGCTCTGGTGGTTTCCGAAGGCTCGCGTATGATGGCCCCATCGCAGAAAACCTGCCCGGCTTCGATCAGGGATTTGACGCGCGAGCGGGAGAGGGAACCGATGCCATCGGCCAGAAAACGGTCGAGGCGCTGCCCCGCCTGTTCAGGCGTCACGATGAAATCGAATCGGGTGGGCATGTTGGCGCTGGCATCGGTCATGCGCCCCTTTAGCAAACAGGATCGTCTGTCGCCATGGATACGCCTTCGCCCAAGGTTTCTCGCACACTCATGGCGGCTGTCATTATCATGGGCGTGCTGATCGTTTTGGGTACGGCAGGCCTGATCGGGGTGATCGTACATCGCGCCATGGCACCGGGGCACCACCAGCCGGTGATGGCTGCACAAGGTTCTGCTTCGGTTATGGCCGCCGCTCATGCCCCGGGAGAAGCCCCCCGCTTCATCTATGGCGGGGGTGGCCGGATTGTTGCTGAAGCCGTCAGGCCGGACGGGTCTGTTGCAGTACAGATAAACGGGCCTCAGGGCGACCGGATCGTGATCTGGAACCCGGAAAGCAACCAGGTCACGGCACAGTTCACCCTAACCCCCTGATCGCTTTCAGGGCGGGCATTCGCATGCTCAGGCGGGGCGCCCCAGCAGGCGGGCATGGTCCGGGTTAATGTCCAGCCTGGTGAAAACAGGGTCCATGTCGACAATGCCTTCCCAGGCGCCAAAGCTTCTTTTGTCCATGCCGACATGATGCGGCATAATCACGATGGCCGGATCGTCATCCATGAAACGAATGCGCAGGCTGTTCCATCGCGGGGCGATGTGGCGATGATAAACCGCTGACAGGGCGCATTGATCGACGCACCAGTTGGTGGGATTTGCCGAGCGATAGGCCTTCACGAGGTAGTCGTGTAGCGCCTGTGCAATCACCGGCAGATGATCCGTCTCGCCGAAATAGGAAACGCCGGCACCAAAGCCCCATGGTTCGCCAAAATACTGCTGGCCGGCCCTGTCGAAAGCATAGAGACGAAAGCCATAATCGAAATCCGACTGCAGCGTCGCAATGAGATCCGGAAAATCTGACGGGATCATCGCGTCTATGTCGAGCGTCAGAACGGGGCATGATTGACGCTTCACAATCTCCGGCATGAGCAGATAACGCAGGCTGGCGTAACTGGCACCGTCAGGATGGGTCAGCCGCCCATGGGCAAAACTCAGCGCCAGAGAACTGCCCGACGCCGCCAGCGAGGTGCTGCACTGGGTCAGGAAATCCAGTTGTTTACCGGTAGGGCTTGAGAGGCCGAGCACGAGATGAATGCGGGGAGGGGTAGGTGCCTTCTCCAGCGCATTGATCAGGGATGCCAGAAGCTTGGGCACGAAGCGAAAATACGCGGCGTCGCATCCTGCGACGAGGCAAAGCTGCGGCTCAGCCGAATTGGCGGCATGATGCCACTGCCAGTTATCGACGCTGAGGGGCTCGGGCTCGGGGGGACGTTCTGTATCGGTCAGCCATGAATAGGCACCGCAGTTGAAGTGGATGAAGCTGAAACCGTCTTCGATGGCACGCAGTCGGGCCTGATCGTAGCAGGCATCTGCTGCTTCCCACGCGCCTTTGAGCCAGTGATTGTGCCCCTGAATGACCAGCAGCGCGTGTGAGACACCATTCAGGCGCGCTTCCTGGGCAAGAAAGCCCTCACGCCCGGCTTGCGGGCAGGCGGACCAGGCCTCTTCCAGTGCATGATAATAATCCGCACGAAGGTGATAATCGGCATCGGGGGGGAGCTTGCCGGGCATGAGGGCCAGATCGAAAGCCCCGTCGAACCTTGCCTGAAACAGCGTTCCTGATCCGTGCAGTAACGACCGATGAGTGAGGCTGCCTGCAAGGATTCGAGCGGTATGATCGGCGATGGCAGCCGTGTCGTGACGTGTCCCGGCCGCCCTTGTGAAGGCTTCACCCAGAAGCTGAGCTGCTTTCTCATCGTCGTCTGCGGCTGCCGCCACGATCGAGCTTGCCCAGAGGCGATCCGCCTCATTCATGGCACCAGACAGGGCCTGAAGGCAGAGATCGGCTTCATCGAGAAGGCCCAGCAACGTACAGAGGCGGGCAAGATAATAGAGATGGGCTGGATGATCGGGCTCAGCGAGCGTCAGTGTAACCTGTCGTGCCAGTTCTGGCCATTGCGCCCAGATTCCCTTTCGCCCTGTGTCTCCTTTTGCCAGAGCCGAGAGGACGGCAGAGAGGGCTCGACCGGCCATGGCATTCGGCCAGGGGCGCAGAGGGTGTGGTATTGACGGGTGATGTATTGCCCCATCGAGCTCCATGGTGAAGCCGCGCGGGTCACAAGGCACATCGCCGATTGATATTTTGAAAGAGTCGAGGCGGGGTCGGATGATGCGCGTCTGATCGTCCAGCCAGCGCCGGGAGGTAAGGGCATCGAGCGTCTCGAGCGTCTCGAGAGGCACAGGCAGATAATGCTCCCAGTCGTCGCAGGCATCGCTCAGGCGCATGTTGTTATCAGGGTTGGCAGTCAGATAGGTCTGCCCCGCGCGAAGCGCGACGACGCCTGCAGGATCGGACACGACATCGGTATCGACCGTAAGTGAACAGGGCCCTTCGACCATCTCGTTGCACTGGCTGGCAAGGACGGGGCGTGCGCGCCCGCTCGCGACATCTGGCAGAGGGGCACAGAAAAGACGGGCCTCCTCGTGACAGAGGATCGTGCCGTGCCAGGAAAGCAGGAAACGGGGCATTCACTCGGGCCTTTCGCGCCTGGGCGCCTGTTGTTCTTATTATGGGGCTGGCAGGCGCTTATCCCGCCAGAATGGCCTCCATGAGGCCAGGAAAGCGCAGATCGAGATCTGCTTTACGCAGCGAGTTGAAATGCTGCACGCCCTGGATGCGCGTATGCAGCAGGCCGCTCTCCCTGAGTACCTGAAAATGATGCGACATGCTCGATCGGGGGCGATCACCAAGCAGTGCAGCGCAACTGGCTTCGGGAACCGAACCGAGGTGCTGAACGATTTCAAGACGGATCGGGTCGGCCAGACCGCGCAGGACTCCCAGCAGGGTCAGGCTTTCCGAAGCGGGGTGGTCATAGTCAGCCATCGGCGTCGTCCGGTTCCAAAAAAAGCGGGGGAGGGGTTGTCTTGAGACAGACGCATCCCCATTCCTGATATTGTTCGATCAAAGTCGAATTAAACCCCCCACGGGTTCATGAGGACACAGCATTATGACAACTCTGTTCGATCCGATCCAGCTTGGCGCTATCGACGCGAAGAACCGCATACTCATGTCGCCGCTGACGCGCGGTCGCGGTACACGCGAGCACGTGCCGACGCCGATCATGGCCGAGTATTATGCGCAGCGTGCCACAGCAGGACTTATCATCTCCGAGGCGACGGGTATCAGCCGAGAGGGGCTTGGCTGGCCTTACGCCCCAGGCATCTGGTCCGCCGAGCAAGTAGAGGCATGGAAGCCGATCACCAAGGCGGTGCATGACAAGGGCGGCAAGATTGTCGTTCAGCTCTGGCATATGGGGCGTATGGTGCATTCCAGCGTGACAGGTCAGCAGCCTGTCTCGAGTTCGCCTACTTCGGCGCCAGCCCCGCTTCATACCTATGACGGCAAGCAGGATCCTGAGCAGGCGCGAGCGCTGACGAAGGATGATATCACGCGTATTCTGGGCGAATACGAAGTCGCTTCGCGCAATGCGATTGAGGCCGGGTTCGATGGCGTGCAGATTCACGCCGCCAACGGCTATCTGATCGACGAATTCCTGCGTGACGGCACCAATCATCGTGACGATGAGTATGGTGGTTCACCCGAAAATCGCATTCGCTTCCTGCGTGAAGTCACCGAGCGCGTTATTGCGACGATCGGAGCAGACCGGACTTCGGTGCGCCTTTCACCCAACGGCGATACGCAGGGATGCATCGACAGCGCCCCTGAGTCCGTTTTTGTCCCGGCGGCAAAGACGCTTAATGATTTGGGAATCGGCTTCCTCGAACTGCGCGAACCCGGCCCGAATGGGACTTTCGGCAAGACAGATCAGCCAAAACTGCATGGGGCGATCCGAAAGGTATTCAGGAACCCTCTGGTCCTGAATCAGGACTATACCAGAGAAGAGGCGATTGAAACCGTAGCAAATGGTACGGCAGACGCTATCGCCTTTGGTCGTAAATTCATTGCAAACCCTGATCTTCCTCGTCGACTAGAGGAAAATCTTCCTATCGAGCAGGACAATATCAAGACCTGGTACAGCAGGGGTGAAGAAGGATATACGAATTATCCTTTTTATAACGAATCATGACTTTTACCTGATGCTGCCTGCGGGATATTGACGAGGCGCAGCCATTGAGTTTCAGGGAGATACATTTTGTTTCTCTCTGGAACTTTCATGCGCAAACTCTCTGGCCTCATGCTCTCTCTTGCGTCCTGTCTGACTGTCTCGACAGCGCTTGCTGATCCGCTTCCGGTTGTTGCGGTCAATCGCGAGGTTGGTCTCTCGATGGCAGGCATTTTCGACAATCTCGTTGGCGGCTATGGTTCACAGTCTCAAACGACTGGCAGCGAGTGGTATCGCCCATACAACTCCAGCTCGCAGTCCCGCTCGCGGCGTATCGGCTGGGTTCCCGGCTTTCAGCTCGATGCCTCGGGCATGATTGATCTGGGGCGCGTCAAAAATGTGTATGCCTCAGCACTTTTTCGTCTCGGATCTGGGACGCGCAACGATAAATACGCCCATAGCTACACCTCCTCCTACGGTCAGGATTCCTGGCGGGTGGGCGGAGGAGATGATGCGCGTTCGACCTATACACGTGGCGAGATCGGTAAAGGGTTTCTGTTCCTGAATGACAAGGCACTTGTCACACCTTTCGTGCAGGGAGGTTATGACAGTTACGGTTACTCGTCTTTCGGGGGGCAGAACGCGTTTTTCGTGGGCCTTGGCCTGAATGCCGATTATGCCCTGACCGATCGACTTGTTCTTCGTGGTCGTTTCGGCTGGGCCGAGATTCTCAATACTCTGGCGTTCCGCACGACCACATCGGCTACTCGTCCACGTTGGGAAGGCAGTCTTGGCGCGGATTATCGTGTAACCCGTCATTGGCATCTGACCGCAGGAGGGGATTATGCCTATACCTCTTACGGTCATGATTCAGACCGCTATAGCTATCAGAATGTTGTTGATGGTCTTGTTACTGGGAACGCTACATCCAGCGGCATACAGAATGGCCTGACCCTGCGTGCAGGTCTGGCTTACGCCTACTGAAAACCGCTTGGGGGACGCCTGATCGCGTGCCCCCCATCCGGATCAGCGGCCAGACTGGCCGCTGAAAATTTCCGCCAAAGCTTGATGCTGCACCAGAATATCCTGTGGTACCTCGACATGGCCGATAAAGCCTTTGCCGTTCGGACCATAGCCCTCGGGCGTATCATGCAGGCGGGGGATCTCACCCAGCAACAGGGACAGATAGCGCTCTTCCGTCCATGATGCTGTTGTCAGTGCCTCACCGAGCCGTGGCACAAAGGGGGGAGAGGAAAAGAAGCGTGTCTGCTTGTCCTGCCAGACATGGCGGAACGTCGCTTCGGTACGTCGCTGAAGCAGCGGATCCTGGATCAGCTCGATATGGTGGGGCGTAAGACCGAGCTCATCCAGCGTGTCGCGCGTGAAGGCAGCATTTTCGCCTGTATTGGTCGAACGGGTTTCCAGAATGATCTGATCGCGTGGGACGAGGGCGTCAGCCGTGATGAGACGCGAGACCAGCTCGGCTTCTGAAAGTCCCGCAAGGGCGGATGGTGCGCAGTCCAGCCTCGCAGCGAGAGCGGCCATCAGAGGCGGGGTCGAATGTCCGACGCCTCCTGTTATCAGCAGAAGGCAGCCATGATGGCGGGCAAGGCTGGCAGCATGATCGACACAGGCGAGAACGCCATTACCGGCAAGGCAGATGAGGTCGATCCTGTTTGGAGCGTCATCCACACTGGTCAGGGCCAGAAACTCAGCGATGCGATCGGCACGCGCCCTGACTTCAGGGGTATAGAGTTCTGCAAACCTCTCCGACATCGCGATCCCTTTATTTTGGCTCTTTCCCCTCGCAAGGGGCGGCGCAATCAGGGCAGTGATGTGTCTGATTGCGCCCGTTATTCAGTGGGGGAACAGTATTGCCGATGACGGGGATGAACCCGGCATCACCATCCGGTCAGACCGTGAAATATTTTGCCCTCGGGTTGAGGATGACGAGCGCGGATGTCGATTGCTCCGGGTGCAGCTGATAGCCGTCCGAGAGGGAGACGCCGATACGCTCGGCCCCCAGCAGCTTCAGGATCGGTTCCTGGTCTTCCAGACGCGGGCAGGCCGGATAGCCGAAGGAGTAGCGCGAGCCTCGATAGGATTGTGCGAGCATTTTTTCTATGTCGCGGTCGTCTTCGGCAGCAAAGCCAAGCTCGGCGCGAATGCGCTTATGCGTATATTCCGCCATGGCTTCGGCCATCTCGACCGAGAGACCGTGCAGATAGAGGTAATCCTGATAGCGATTGGCCTCAAACCAGTCACGGGCAAGATCTGAGGCCTTCTGGCCTACCGTGACGACCTGCAACCCGATCACGTCGCGCTCCTGCTCGCCGATATCACGCACGAAATCGGCGATGCACTCGCCATCCTCGCGAGGCTGGCGCGGCAGGGTGAAGCGTGCGGCTTCGGTCGTGCCGTCCTCTTCAAACAGGACGAGATCATTGCCATCACCTGCGGCTTTCCAGTAGCCGTAAATGGCCTGAGGCTTGAGGATCTGCTCTTCGGCACACAAAGCGAGCATCCGCTTCAGAACCGGGCGCAGCTCCTGCTTGGCATAGGTCATGAACTCGTCGAGCGAGCGGCCCTGTTTTCTGAAGCCCCACTGGAACTGGTAGAGCGAGCGTTCATTCAGAAAGGGCAGAACCGCAGCCGGGGCTGATTCCACGACGCGAGCGCCCCAGAAAGGCGGGGTCGATACGGGGACCGATCCTGCAACACGGGCGCGACGGGCGCGGGCCTGCTCCGGGTCGATGGGGGTAAAGCCGCGTGTCTCCGCAATTTCAGGGGCGCGTTCGGTCTTTCTCTGGCTCTTGCCTGCGCGCCTTGTCTGGATGGCGGTCAGATAGTCGTCGAACTGGTTGTTCACGACCTTGTCCATCAGAGAGAGACCGTCGAAGGCATCGCGGGCATAGGCCACACGACCGGGGGCGTCGCTGCCATAAGAGCGGGCGCATTCCTCTTCGACATAATTACGTGTCAGGGCGGCGCCACCGAGAAACACCGGAACATCGATGCCCTGACGGGCCATTTCCTCGAGGTTTTCGCGCATGATCACGGTCGATTTGACCAGTAGTCCCGACATGCCGATGGCATGGGCATTATGCTCTTTCGTGGCGGCAATCATGTCAGCCAGAGGCACCTTGATGCCCAGATTGATGACGCGATAGCCGTTATTGGTCAGGATGATATCGACAAGGTTCTTGCCGATATCATGCACGTCGCCCTTGACCGTGGCGAGCACCATGGTGCCACGCGCCTGACCTTCGACGCGCTCCATATAGGGTTCGAGCCAGGCTACGGCGGTCTTCATGGTCTCAGCCGATTGCAGAACGAAGGGAAGCTGCATCTTGCCGGCGCCAAACAATTCGCCCACCACCTTCATGCCATCCAGCAGCACGGTATTGATGATGTCGAGCGGTGGCATTTCTTCCATTGCGGCTGCCAGATCGTCTTCGATGCCCTTGCGGTCACCATCGACAATGCGGTCTTTCAGGCGTTCAGCCGGGGTCTCGGCACGACGCTTCTGCACGGCATCGGCTGCCTTGCGACCGGCAAAAAGCTCGAGCAGCTTCTGCAGCGGATCGTAATTCTCGGTGCGGCGATCAAAGATCAGATCTTCCGCGACCTTTACTTCCTCGGCGGCGATCAGATGCAGCGGGCGGATCTTGCTGACATGCACGATGGCGCCCGTCATGCCCGCTTTCACGGCGTGATCCAGAAAGACCGAGTTCAGTACGGCACGCGCAGCCGGATTGAGGCCGAAAGAAATATTCGACAGGCCGAGAATGATCTGGATATCGGGGAAGCGCTCGCGGATCATCCGGATGCCTTCCAGCGTCCACACACCCAGCTTGCGATCGTCTTCCACACCCGTGGCGATGGTAAAGGTCAGCGGATCGATCATCAGATCGGATTGTGGCAGACCGTGCTTTGCGCAGGCGAAATCGACCAGGCGCTCGGCAATGCGCAGCTTGTCTTCCGGCGTCTTGGCCATGCCGACTTCATCGATCGTGAGCGCAATGACGGCAGCGCCGAATTTGCGCGCCAGGATCATGCGGTCTTCTGCATGTCCCTCGCCATCCTCGAAATTGATCGAGTTGATGATGGGTTTGCCGCCATGCAGCTTGAGAGCTGCCTCGATGACCGGTGTTTCAGTTGAGTCGATCACCAGCGGCGCATTTACGGAGGAGGTGAAGCGCGTGACGACCTCGTTCATCTCGGCGATTTCGTTGCGACCGACAAAGGCGGTGCAGAGATCGAGCGCGTTCGACCCTTCAGCGGCCTGCTCGCGGCCTACAGCCACGCAGCCATCCCAGTCACCGGCTTCCTGCAATTCACGCCATTTCTTCGAACCATTGGCGTTGCAACGCTCACCAATCGAGAAATAGGAATTTTCCTGACGCAGCGGCGTCTGGCTGTAGAGGCTCGCCACGGACGGCACCCAGTGGTGCAGACGCTTGACCGGGGCAGGGCGATGGCTGGTGCTGCCGCCCCGACGGCGCAGCATATCATCCAGAGCCTGGATATGAGGGGTCGAGGTGCCACAGCAGCCGCCAACGAGGTTTAGCCCGTCTTCTGTAATGAAGCGATCAACCCAGCTTGCCATCTCACCTGGCGAGAGCGGGTAATGGGTGGTGCCATTGACCAGTTCGGGAAGGCCTGCATTGGGCTGGATCGAAATCAGGCCCGGCCAGTTTTCCGACAGCCATTTGACATGCTCGGCCATTTCCTGCGGGCCGGTGGCGCAGTTCATGCCGATCAGGGGGACGTCGAGGGCATGAATGGTGGTAGCGGCTGCGGCGATATCCGGGCCGACCAGCAATGTACCGGTCGTCTCGACCGTTACCTGAACAAAGATCGGCGCATCTGAGCCGAGTTCGCGGCGTGCAGCCTTGACCGCATTGACGGCAGCCTTGATCTGCAACGTGTCCTGACAGGTCTCGATCAGGAAGGCATCGACCCCTCCATCGATCAGCCCGCGGCATTGTTCGATGATGCCCGCTTCGAGCGTGTCATAATCGATATTGGCAAGGCTGGGCAGTTTGGTGCCTGGCCCGATGGAGCCCACCACATAGCGCTGGCGCCCGTCGCAGAAGGTTTCGGCGGCTTCGCGCGCCAGTTCTGCCGAACGTCGGTTGATCTCGCGCGCCCTGTCCTGCAGACCGAATTCGGCAAGGGTCACGATCGAGCCACCAAAGGTGTTCGTCTCGACCATGTCGGCGCCGACTTCGAAATAACCGCGATGGATCTCGCGGATCAGTTCCGGGCGTGACAGGGTGAGAATCTCGGTGCAGTTCTCCTGCCCCCAGTAATCGCGCTCCACTTCCAGATCGAGCATCTGGATGCGCGAGCCCATGCCCCCGTCACAAAGCAGGACATGGTCGCGCAGGGCATCGAGCAGATGGGGGCGTGTCATGATGGCTATTGGTCTCGTCGTCAGGATCAGGCACGATCGGGGTTCTGGGGCAGGAAAAGCCACAGCAGCCTGCTTTTTTCAGAGGCGTCCGATTATGTCCAGAGTAGCAGTCGATTGCTATACTGTGCATTGCGCTGCGTCAGGAAGGAAAAGCCATGTCGGGAACGGGGCGTATACCCCTGTTGATTCAGGAAGCCGGAGAGGCGGTCAGCGCGACCTCGTCTCAGGATCCAAGGCGTGGCGCCCTTTTGCGCCTTGTGCCTGTCGGTGGCTTCGCTGGAGAGTGGCTTGTCAGTCGTGATGTCGCGCCAGCACGGGCTTCCTGGATGGGGCATACGCCCTCCTGCGCCTGCTGTGCCGGGCAGAACCCGGTTCTGTCGGCGCTGAACCAGTTGTTTCTTGATCGTGTGCGGGGGAAGTGCCCGTTATTCTCGTTCGTCGTGGTTTTATGTGCGGATAACCTTCAGGGGCAGATCAGACAAATGCTTGAAAGTGATGTTTTGGCCAAGGCACGTTACATATTTTAGATATTACGTATTTTTAGCGAGCCTCGTCAGGAATTTACACAATATCAGTTAAGGAATATGAAGAGATTTGTTGCGAAGTTCGGCAATTTCGATGACTTGAGATGAGAAACGGAGATTCCTGCTCGACAGGGGGAGGGGTTTTCGCGCTATTCGGGCGGCCTGAAGTCTGAGCGGCTAAGTGGAACACAAGAGGAAGCTTCGTGAAGCATCGTGATGGCCTCGCTGCGAACAGCGAAACCCAGAACCCCGTTTATATCCGCCTGCGGGCCGCGATGGCGGCTGCAAAGTTTCACGGGCTGGATCTCGATATCCGGGATTTTGCAGCCGAGCCTGGTGAAGATTCGCCTTCGCCGGCTGCTCTGGCGCGATGGCTGAATGATAACGGTGCCGTTGCCAAGGGAATGCGCATCAAATGGCGCTTCCTCGTGCGTATGCAGAATACGCCGCCGATTGTTCTTATGTTCCGCGATGGTTCCGCCGCTCTGATGGTGCGCGCTGATCCCGAGAAAAACATCGTGTGGCTGCGCGATCCGCTCGGCGATGAGGGAAGCATCCCGGTAGCTGTCGACGAACTGCGTCTGTCACAGGTCTGGACAGGCGATATCCTTCTGGTGAAGCGTCGTCGCGATCTTTCAGAGGCCGATGCGCCGTTCGACATGATGTGGTTCGTCAAGGTCGTGATGCGCGAAAAGCAGTCGCTGCGCGACATTCTGTTCGCGTCGATGGTGCTGTCGATTCTCCAGATCTTTCCGGCCCTGATCGTGATGCAGGTGATCGACCGCGTGGTGAATTACCACTCGATGTCGACGCTCGTCTCCATTACGGCCATCGTCGTGGTCCTGAGTTTCTATGAAACACTTCTGAATTATGGGCGACGTGAACTCACGCTGGTCATGACCACACGTGTCGATACACGCATTTCGCTGCACGCCTTCAATCGACTTCTTGCGCTGCCGCTCGAATTCTATGAGCGCGAGCAGACGGGGCGTATTCTTGGTCGCTACATGGCCATCTACAAGGTTCGTGACTTCCTGACCGGCAAGCTGATGTCGACATTTCTCGACATGTTCACGCTCGTGGTCATTCTGCCGCTGCTCTTCTTCATGAGCGCCACGCTGGCCTGGATGACCGTTGCCTGCGCCGGTCTTATCGGCCTGATCATCGTGATCTTTCTTCCGCCCATGACGCGGGTCTACAACAAGCTCGTCTTTGCAGAGATGGAACGCAGTTCCATTCTTTACGAAACGGTCGCAGGTATTCGTACCGTCAAGACGATGGCTCTTGAGCCTACGCGTCGTGAAAAATGGGACGAGACAACGGCTGACGTCATTCGATGGAAGCTGGCAGCAGGGCGTATGCAGAACTGGCCCAGCACATTGGTGATGCCACTCGATCTGTTCATCAATCGCGGTATCATTCTCGTCGGCGCCTATCTCATTCTCTCTGGATCGAGCACGATCCAGCCGGGTGCACTAATGGCGTTCATGATGCTGGGCGGTCGTGTGGCGCAGCCCCTCGTCGGCCTCGCCAAGATCCTTGAAGATGTCAACGAGGTCCTGACGTCGCTTGGCGAAGCCGGACTTGTGCTGAACCAGCCGACCGAAACCAAGGCCCTCACCTCGGGTCTGCGCCCTCCTGTCAAGGGGGCGCTTTCTTTCTCGCAGGTCGATTTCAGCTATCCGGGATCGACCATCAAGGCGCTCAACGACGTCAATTTCGAAATTCCTGCAGGCACGATGCTGGGGCTGGTCGGGCGCTCAGGGTCGGGCAAGTCGACCGTCACGCGTCTGCTGCAGGGCGTCAGTCGTAACTACACTGGCTATCTGCGTCTTGATGGTGTCGAGCTGCGTGAAATCAATCTGAGCCATTTGCGTCGTTCGTTCGGCGTCGTACTTCAGGACAACTTCCTGTTCCGTGGCTCGGTGCGTGACAACATCACTGCGGGTCGCCCCGGCTATACGATGGATGATGTCATTCGTGCTGCCCGTCTTGCTGGTGCGGAAGAGTTCATCGATCGCATGCCTGCGGGTTACGACACGCCGATTGAAGAGGGTTCGACCAATATTTCCGGTGGCCAGAGGCAGCGTCTTGCCATTGCGCGTGCTGTGATCAGCGATCCGAAGCTCATGATTCTCGACGAGGCGACGTCCGCCCTCGATCCGGAGAGTGAAGCGCTGGTCAACGCCAATCTGCAGCGTATCGGCAAGGGCCGCACGATGGTGATCGTCTCTCACCGCCTGTCATCGCTGGTTGACTGCCATCAGATCTGCGTCATGGACAAGGGCAAGGTTGTCGATGTGGCCCCTCATGAGGTGCTGCTCGAGCGCTGTGAGATCTATCGCATGCTCTGGATACAGCAGAACCGCCATGAACATAGCAATCACGGCGGCCAGTCCAACCGGAACGACCAGAATGACGATCCCATGCTGATGGATGAGGAATAAGCCGTGAGCAACAAGGATATTGTTCCCGAAAACGGGAAGGACGAAAGCCGTGAGGTTCAGGCTCATGTGCCACGTCAGGCCGATGATCCGTTTGCCCAGCAGGGCATGCCGCTTGCGTTGCTTGAATTCCATTCTCCCAGTGCGGCGATGGTCAACATGCCGCCAACGGCGACGGCACGCTATATCATCTGGATTGTCGGCGCTTTGTTCATGTCCGGGCTTGTTGCGGCGGCGGTGTTCCCGCTGAACAAGGTTGTCAGCACGCCGGGCAGACTGGTCGCGGTGGATCGCGATCTGGTTATTCAGCCGCTTGAGATGTCGATCATCCGCTCTATCGACGTTGAGCTTGGTCAGTATGTGAAGAAGGGGCAGGTTCTGGCCCATCTCGATCCGACCCTTTCCAAGGCCGATATCGTCAATCTGAAGGCGCAGCGCGATTCCTATCAGGCAACGTTGGCACGTCTTCGTGCCGAAGCAGATGGCAAGCCCTATACGCCGGATCTGAACGACAGCTACTCGGTTCGTGAAGCAGCGTCATATGAGCGGCGACATGCAGAGTACACGGCCAAGATCGATCAGTTCGATCAGGAAGTGGCAGCTCTTCAAAGTCAGATGACGGGCGCGTTGGCCAGTGCTGCGATGCATCAGAGTCGTGGTCGCGTAGCGAACGAAGTGCTTCAGATGCGTCGTCGCCTGCAGGCGGATCAGGTTGGCAGCAAACTCTCGACGCTTGCTGCGCAAAGCGAATTGATGGATGCCGAACGGGCCCAGATTGAGGCACAACAGACGGCGTCGTCGACCAAAGCCAAACTCGCTGCGACTCAGGCGGAACGCGATGCGTATGTCCAGAACTGGAAGGGGCAGGTTTACACGCAATTGACCGAAGTGCAGCATCACCTCGATGAATCGGTTGGGGAATATGAGAAGGCGGCTCTGCGCAACAAGCTGGTCGTGCTTACGGCGCCTGATGACGGTGTCATTCTCAATATTGCCAAGCTGTCGGTTGGTTCGATTATCTCGCCTGCCCAGATGTTGATGTCGATCGTGCCGACCGGCGCAGCACTCGAGATGGAGGCAGTGTTGCGGGGCAATGACGCAGGCTTCGTCAAGCTTGGTGATCATGCGCTGCTGAAATTCTCCACCTTCCCCTACACCCAGTATGGCGGTGCCGAAGGCACTGTCCGCCTTATCAGCGCCGATAGTTTCAGCCCGGCAGACATGAAAAGCGCGGCGTCGGGTGAAGTGCCTATGGGGGATGACGATCCGTCCCAGAGCGGCTTTTATCGCGTCAGGCTGCGCATCGATCGCTATACACTGCATGGTGTGCCGACCTTCTTCCATCCTACGCCGGGCATGCCGGTTACGGCAGATATTCAGGTCGGCAAGCGCACCGTGCTCCAGTATCTCTTCAGCAAGGTGATCCCCGCCGCTACCAACGGGATGCGCGAACCCAGCTAGGCAAGGGCGGCATATCCGCGAGAAGGAGAGTGGTTTGGCTCTGAAGGAAAAGCTGGCCTCGGTTATATCGCGTGATGCTCGTCTCAGGCAGGCAATCGCGCAGCTCGAGTCCGGAGATGATGCGGTCAAGGGCTTCAAGGCCCTGGGCCAGCTTGCCCAGCAGGGCAATGTCGAAGCGCAGTACCGAACCGGGAAGGCCTATCTCGAAGGCTGGGGTACGCCACCGAGTCTCGAAGATGGCACGAGATGGGTGCGCAAGGCGGCGGAGGCCGGGCATGTCCAGGCGCGCCTGACGCTTGCCACGCTTTATCTCGTAGGCTTTCCTGAAGGCTTCGATGAAAACCGCGCCACCATCATGCGTGATGGAAAGGAGCGCAAGCGCGTTCCCGATTTGGAGCTGGCTGCCCATTGGAGCCGTCTCGCCGCCAATGAGGGGCAGCCAGACGCACAGGCCCTTCTCGGTTATGTGCTGACGAATGGCCCTGAATCATCGCGCGATCTCGTTGAGGCGCGGGAATGGTATGAGAAATCCGCGTCTGCCGGGTCGGCCCAGGGGCATCTCGGCCTCGGTATGGCCCTGCATTCTGACCCGAAATCACCTGAAGATCTCGCGCGTGGCACGGTCGAACTGCTGCTGGCGTCTGACGCTGGTCTGGCGACAGCGTTCTATTTTCTGGCCTGGATCAACGAACAGGGTATCGGTCAGGCGCAGGATCTCGCTGCGGCAGCCCGCTATTTCGAGAAAGCTGCCGAGCGCGGCATCGTTCAGGCGCAGACACGTTTTGCGCTTTATCTGCTGCAGGGAAAGGGGCTGGCCCGTCGGCCGGATCGCGCCGAAACCTGGCTGCGTCGCGCTGCTTTGGGGGGCGATGCAGAGGCGGCGGCCCTGCTCGGCGATCTGCATATCCGGGGCGAAGAAATGGCTCCGAATTATCTTGAGGCAGCCACCTGGTATCAGGTCGCTGCCGAGCTGGGGCACGGCGCTGCGGCGCGAGGTCTGGGGCTGCTCTATCTGACCGGCACCGGGGTGCATCGCGACCCGGACGAGGCCGCCAGATGGTTCCGTGTTTCAGCAGAGTGCGGCGATCGTGTGGCTGACGCCGATCTTGGCAATCTGGCCCTGACGGGCATCGGGTCGGAAGAAGGCCGGGTCGCCATGCAGAAGCGCTTCCTGCAGGCCGCAGAAAACGGCGATCTGGTCGGCGCCTTCAATGTTGGCGTCTGCTATGCCGAAGGTGTCGGTACAGAGCGCGACGATGCGCAGGCCGCCTACTGGATGCAGCGCGCGGCAGATGGCGTCGTCAATGCCCAGTACTGGCTGGGCCGTATGTATCTCGAGGGCCGTGGCGTGCGAGAGGATTCCGGGGCTGCCGTGCAATGGCTTGAAAAAGCGGCACAGGCCCGAATGACCGAGGCGATGATCCTGCTTGCGCAGCTTCTTGTCTCGGGGCGCGTTCCAAAAGGTAGGGATCATGCGCGAGCACTTGCCCTTTATGTCGACGCGGCCCAGCTTGGAAGTGTCGAGGCCATGTTCTCGGCCGGTGCGATGCTTGGAGGAGGACATGACGTGCCAGTTGATCGGCGTGAGGCACAACGTTTCTTCCGTCTCGCGGCAGAGCGGGGTCATGCTCTGGGGCAGCTCATGCTGGGGCGGTATCTCAAGAGAGGTCTGGCAGGCGAGGTCAATCCGGTCGAAGCCCGTATCTGGCTTGAGCGCGCGCAGGCCCAAGGCGTGAATGAAGCCTCGCCCGAGCTGGCAAAGCTTGAACGACGGCTGGGCACACGCCCGGGAGGGCAGGCACCTGCCCACTAGGCGGCCCCCTCCTGTTCGATCGGGTTTCGGTCATGTCATAACGGACAAGGACCGGGCAGACTGGCAGCGCTGGCATGATGCGCGTGCGCAGGAAGCCTATCGTCGCGGGACCGATGCCGTTCAGGCAGGCGACCAGAACACAGGGCTCTATTGGCTGGGCCGTGCGGCTCGCATGGCCCGTCACGATCCTAACGTCATTTTCGCTTTCGGCATGGCCTTGCTGTCGGCCGGTCGCTGGGCGGCCGCCCATGACGCGATGCTTTGGATCACCGAACGCTTTATTATGCGCAAGGCGCTGGTTGGGCAGGCCATTGCCCTGTCCCATCTTGGCCGGATGGCGGAAGCGGTTTCAGTCTTTGAGAGAATGCTCTCGAATTATGCCCCTGCGCCCGAAGCCTTCCCATGGGTCCAGCGTTTCCTGCCCCATTCGGGTCGTCCGGGGTGGTGTGCGACCAGCAATGACGGCATCGTCATGGGCCAGTGCCCCAATCCGGTAATGATATGGCTTGATGGGGAATGCGTCGCGCAGGATGTGGCCCTGCCGTTTACCCTACCCGAAAGCTGGATGCATGCCAGCCAATTAACCGTGTCGTCGCAAGGGCAAGTTCTCTACGGTGCTCCGATCGCGCTGGGTGCAATCCGTACGTTGCAGGGTTTTGCAACCGTTGCTCACCATCGTCTGGAAGGCTGGATCTGGTATCCTGCCGATCCTGATTTCACGCCTCAAGTCGTGATTGATACCGGCACAGAGCGTATCGATCTGACGGCGTCTGAGCTTGAGCAGGGGGCCAAGCTGGAGAAGCCGCTCGCCAGACCGCGTCATTTCGACATTCCCTTGGCGAGTCTTCCTTTACGCGAGATCCGTATCCTCGATCGCTACGGTCAGCCTCTGACCGGTAGTCCGATCGGGCCTGCGGTCATATCGCTGCTGGACAGGAAGGAGGAGCCGACCACACGTCCTGCTCGAAACACCCAACGAAAGAAGCCCCGTGTTGCGGCGCGTCCCACGGGCTGTCTCGTCATCATTCCAGCTTATCGCGATGTGGTTCTGACACGCGCCTGCATTGACGCGGTGCTGGCACAGCAGGGTGACGATATCGAGTGTCTGGTCGTGGATGATGCGTCTCCCGAGCCCGAACTCTCGCTCTGCCTCGATGAGTTTGCCGCACGCGGCGCAATCACGCTGATCCGTCACGGACAGAATCGCGGGTTCACGGTAAGCGCCAATGCCGGTCTTGCCCATGCGGCGGGGCGTGACGTGATCCTGCTGAACAGCGACGCGCTTTTGCCCGTTGGCGGAATCAGCCGATTGCGTGCCTGGCTTGATCGCGACGCGGCAATAGGCACAGTCACCCCTTTTTCCAATGACGCGACCATTCTCTCCTATCCGTCGGTGACGAAAGCCAACCCAACACCAGATCCGAAAACCGGGCAGGGCTTTGACCAGATTTTTGCCTCGCTGCCGCAGACTGGATTGATCGATCTGCCGACTGGTCATGGTTTCTGCATGGCGATCAGGGGGGATTGTCTGGCCCAGACGGGTCTTCTGAACGTCGAGATTTTCGCACAGGGCTATGGGGAGGAGAATGATTTCTGCTGCCGTGCGGCCGAACTCGGCTGGCGTAACATCGCGGCGACAGACCTCTTTGTGCGTCATGTCGGTTCGGTGTCGTTCGGGCGGACGCGCACCCTGCTGCTCGACCGCAATCTGCGTATGCTCAACAAGCTGCATCCCGGGTATGACAGCCTCGTCAGGCAGTTCGTCGATGCCGACCCTCTGGCGCCGGTCAGGCGTAATGTCGGGCTGGTGCGTATGCTCGCCCGGCGCCGGTCCATGAAGCAGTGCCTCATGATGGTCTCACATGATTCCGGTGGCGGGGTTGAGCGTGTGGTGCAGCAGCGGCGCGACGAAGCAGAAAAAGAGGGCACGCAAGTGCTGATCCTGCGACCGCATCTGAAAGGATGCCGGATCGAGGATTGCGGTGGCGATGTCACCAATCTCGTTTTCAGCCTTCCCTATGAATGGTCCGATCTCGTGACGGTCCTGCGTCGCATGCAGATCGGCCGTATCGAGTGGCATCATCTTCTTGGTCATGCTCCCGGCATGAAGACGCTGGCGTCGGCGCTCGATCTGCAATGGGACATCGTGCTGCACGATTATGTCTGGTTCTGTCCGCGAATCTGCCTCGTCGGCCCGAACCATCATTATTGCGGAGAGCCCTCTCTCGCCGGATGCGAGAGCTGCGTGGCCCAGCAGGGCACACTGATTGACTCCGATCTGTCTGTGTCGGAGCTTGTCGGGCGCTCCAATGACATGCTGCGCGCTGCACGTGCGGTCTTTGCCAGTTCGCATGATTTGCAAAGACGTATGCGGCGTCATTTCCCCGGGCTGGATGTCACGCTCGAACCGCTCGAAACAGGACATTACCCCCCGCTCAAGCCTGCACGGCCCCGTGACGGCCATCGCCGTCGCATCTGTGTGCCTGGGGCCATAGGGCGGGAGAAAGGCTTCGAGATCGTGTTGCAGCTGGCCCAGGACGCGGCGAATCGCAATCTGCCGCTGGATTATGTCGTGGCCGGTTATACAATCGACGACGACCGCCTGATGGCGACAGGCCATGTGATGATTACGGGTGAGTATCGTGAAGACGAGGCGACGCGTCTGATCGAATCTTTTGAATGCGACCTTGGTCTTATTCCGTCAGTCTGGCCGGAGACCTGGTGCTTTGCTCTTTCCAACTTGTGGAATGCCGGATTGAGGGCCGTAAGTTTCGATCTGGGGGCGCAATCGGAGCGTATTCAGAAGTCGGGCAGGGGGGCGGTGGTGCCACTCGGAATGCCTGTGCCATTATTGAGTAATTTCTTGCTACACTTATCACATTAAAGGATGCGACTTTAATAATTGCATATTAGCTGATATAGCTCGTGAGATTTCTTAACGAAATGTGGTCAGGTTCGGTGTGCCTGTATCTTTTGTCCAAGCTCAAATAAGTGGTGAGTAAGTATAGATGTCTAACTCGACGAATTCTCCGGGGCAGGATCAGGTAGTTCAGCTCAAGGTCCATGGATCTCTGATGACATTCGATGCGGGGCTGTATTGTGTTTTCCTGCCGCCTGAAAGTGCCGCGCACTGCGTCAATGGCTATCCGGCGGTTACGGTCACCCAGGCGCCCAACATGCCGGCAGGTGTCGTGTCCATCACCACGATCGACGATGATGGGGTGATCAGCGCAAGCCATGGTGCAGGAGCGGGTGCCGCTCTGGTGCGCGTGTCACGTGGTCCGGCGCAGATTCTTGTTACAACCTATCAGGCGCCCGACAGCACAATGCCTGCGCCGGGCATTCAGGTTGCCCGTCTTTCGGGTGAGCCGGTCGCAACACCGGGTGCAGCTTCCGCATCGCAAGCGGCTGTTGCGGCTCAGCCCGGTGCCGTGGCGCAGGCCCCTCATCCTGACTTCAAGCCTGAAGTCGCAGCCCATGTTCAGCGTCGCGGCGATGTTCTTGCCTCGATTGGCGAATGGATGGGTGAGCCTGGCAGTCAGAACTGGATCGAGGGTTTTGGCATTGCACCGCAGAGCCAGATCGCGCCGGAAGATATCGAATACCAGGCAGTGCTTGGCAAAGGCTGGTTGTCTCCCTGGGCTGAGGCGGGTCAGTATTGCGGCTCGCGCGGCATGGCGCTGCCGATCCTCGGTTTGTGTGTTCGCCTGAAGAATGGCGCTGAAGACAAGTTCGACATCGTTCTGAGCGCGACCTTCACTGATGGCACGCGGCTTGGCCCTGTGTCCGGCGGAGAAACTCTGGAAGCTGAGTCACTGGCACCGCTTGAGGCTTTCCATCTGGAAATCCTTCCCCGTGACGCTGGCGCGAACGCCGCTGCCTCGGGCAAGGGCGCCAAGAAGGCCTCGCCTCGTCGCAAGGCTTCGTAAGCCTGATATCAAGAGGCTCTCTGCCAGTCAGCGATGGCATGAGAGCCCTTATCTGCCTGGTCATGGGCGTGTCTGGCAGAGGGCTTGAACCTGCTGCCAGAATTACGGCAGGAAGAGGACCGCTCTTTCATGTCGAGCAATTGAAAGTCTGTCGGTCGTGCGTTTCCTGTTCGTGCATCAGAATTTCCCCGGCCAGTTTCTCCATCTGGTCCGGCATCTGCATGCGCAGGGCGAGCACGAGATCGTCTTTATTTCCGAGGCCAATGAGGGAGCGCTTCCCGGTGTGAGGCGTGTGTTGTATCGGCAGGACCGGGCCGTTTCACAACATACCCATCCCTCCTTGCGCGAACTGGAAATGGGACTGATCCGGGCCGAAGCGGTGGCGCGTGCTGCCCAGACGCTCAAGGGGCTTGGCTACACACCCGATATCATCATCGGCCATCATGGCTGGGGCGAATTGCTGAATATTGTCGATGTTTTTCCGACAACGCCCATTCTCGGTTATTTCGAGTTCTTCTACCACACGGACCGGAATGACGTCGATTTCGACCCGGAATTCCCACCCCGGCCAGACCTCTTTCCGAATGTGCGTGTCAAGAACGCCATCAATCTTCTGGCGCTGAACCTCAATCAGTATGGCCAGACCCCGACCCTTTTCCAGAAAAGCACCTATCCGGACTGGGCGCAAAACCGCATCAGTCTTCTGCGCGAGGGAGTAAATCTGGATCTCTGTGCGCCTGAGCCGGCGATTTTCGAGCGTGATGTCGCGATTGGTCCGCATGTCATTCGTCCGCAGGACAAGCTGATCACCTTCGTGGCGCGCAATCTCGAACCTTATCGTGGCTTTCACAGCTTCATGCGCGCCCTGCCGCGTATTCTTGCTGAGCGTCCCGATGTCCGGGTCGTGCTGATTGGTGGAGATGGCACGAGCTATGGCGCCCCGCCGCCGGTCGAGGCGGGTAGCTGGCGCAATGTGTTCCTGAATGAAGTGGCCTCACGGCTCGATCTCGATCGGGTGCATTTCATGGGCAAGGTCGATTACGACATTTTCCGCACCGCGCTCAAACGGTCCGATGCGCATGTCTATCTTACCTACCCGTTTGTCGCCTCGTGGTCCCTGCGAGAGGCCATGGCCACAGGCTGTGCGATTGTAGGCAGCCAGACGGCCTCGGTTGAGGAATTTGTTACCGACAGGCGCAACGGGCTTCTGGCGCCGTTTCTGGAGCCGGATCGTATTGCCGATTCCATTCTCGAAATTCTCGAAGACCGCAATCTCGCCGCCAGACTCAGGCAGGGCGCGCGGCATTTTGCCGAGGCTGAATTGTCGCTTGATGGCTATCTCGCAAACTACGACGCCCTGATAGGCTCCATCGTCAACTGACGGAAGCCTTCAGGGCGTGCAGGTAAAACCTGTGTTGCTGCCCCGGCAGGCCGGGGCAGGGGGGATGGATCAGAAGATTTCGATGTGCGACTTGAAGCCAAGCGTCGCTGCATCCTTCAGACCCTGCTGGGCACCCGGGCGGATGAAGTACTGGAAGTCAGGAGCGAAGGTGATGCCGCGCCAGACGCGGATCTGATACATCGCTTCGATCACCATACCGTTGGTCTGCGGGAAGAAAGAGCCGTTGAGCAGGGTCTGATAGCCCAGGCTCTGCTGGATTTCCTGCGCGGTCTTCACCTTCTTCGAAACCTGGATGTAGCTGAAGTTCACACCCCAGGCGTCCAGTGGGCGGGATTTCCAGAAACCGCGATCCAGCACACCGATCGAGTACTGACGTTCACGCGTCTGGGTGACGGGTGAGTTGTTGTAGAACACACCAAGCAGGGTGATACCGGCGTCAGGGCCATTGCCCTTGTGGCGCATGATCATCTGGTCGGCCAGGGCGTAGGCAGACCACGAGTTGTTATGCACCTTGCGGGCCTGACCCGTCACAGCCCAGTAATTGTCGTTGATATCGTACAGCACGTCAGGATGGGGCGCCGTATCGACAATGCCACCGATCTTGTAGTGACCGGGCAGCTTGTCCTTGCCAAAGATGGGTTCCCATCCGGCCTCGACCGGTGCTGCTTCACCATTGATATCCGCGCCGTTCCACTTGAAGCCGGTGCGCATCTGTTTGACGCCGTAGATACCCATGGTGTTGAAATACACGCCTGCCTGAATATAGGTGTATTGCGACGGACGCACACGTACACGGGCAGCCCAGTTCGAATCCGGATAGGATGAATGGCTGGTATTATCGGACGATGCTTTCGGGTTACCGCAGAAAGCATTGTTCATGAAGTTGCAGTAGAGCGGGTTCGACGAGAAATCCGTCAGCAGCGGAATACGACCGGCTGCGATGTCGAGATGACCGTTGAACAGGGTTTCTTCACCATAGATATAGACAAGGTGGACAACCACGTTGCCGCCGCCGCCATAGATTTCCTGGCTGGGGTTCAGGTTGTCACCAAACATGCGGCTGGCAGGAATGCCGTAACGGCCGACGAACACGGCGTGGGTCGAAAAGCCGCGAATGCCAGCGAGCTTTTCCCAGTCAATATCGTTTTCAAAGCCGTACTGACCCGCATTGCTGCTGCCCTGACGCAGGCCCAGACCCTTGGTCGGGCTCGTGATTGCGCCCGCAAATTCATTGGTCGTATCCAGCAGGATCGCCACGCCATGCTCACGCAGCCAGGTGTTCCAGCCCCATGGATCATCGAAGATCGCTTCGGGGTGCGGCAGCGGAGGAACTGACGAGTTCTGCAGGTTATATGTGCCGATCGGGCTCGAAACGCGCACGGCGGGAGCAAGGCCCGTACCGTTCGGGGCGCCACCAGCCAGAGGCGACTGTGCCTGGGCTGCGGGGATGGCAGAGAACGTGGCAAGAGCTGTGGTGACTACACCCAGCGCCTTGATGGAGATACGGGGAAGAGACATGAGGGCAATCCGCCAGTCGGATGGAAAACGCAAAGTTCCGTTACAGGATGGGAGGAGGGGGTTATTCCTGATCCCAACATGACCTTTTTATTACATATGATTTAGAATTGGCAACGGGCCGAGGCCCTGTTTTCCACTCACAGCCCTGTGAATAGAAAAACCGGAAAGACACTGTGTCTTTCCGGTCACTGTTTATTACAGCGTGTCGGCTTTACTTGGCGGCTTCAAGAGCAGCGATGATAGCCTTCTTTGCCTCTTCAGGACCTTCCCAGCCAGAGACTTTCACCCACTTGTTCGGCTCGAGATCCTTGTAACGTTCAAAGAAATGGCCGATTGCCTTCAGCGTGATTTCGGGCAGATCGTTGATCGTCTTCACGTCGGTGTACTGCGTGTGGATCTTGTCGTGAGGCACACAGATGATCTTCTCATCCTGTCCGCTCTCATCTTCCATCTTCAGCATGCCGATCGGGCGCGCACGGATGACAGCACCCGGAACGATCGGGCCAGGGGCCAGAACGAGGGCATCGGCCGGATCACCATCAGCAGCCAGTGTATTGGGGATGAACCCGTAAGCTGCCGGGTAATTCATCGGTGTGAACAGAAAACGATCCACAAATACCGCGCCGCTTTCCTTGTCGACTTCGTATTTGACAGAAGAGCCCTGCGGAATTTCGATCACGACATTGATGTCATCGGGAACAGACTTGCCGGGGGAGATCTTGGTGACGTCCATCACTTCATTTCCTGGTGGGGTTGAAATTATGGCGCGATCTTAGCCGTTCATTTCTGTCCTGCCCAGATGCCGTAACGTTATGTACCGGTCATGTTGTGATAATTGTCACGGTGCGCCGTTCGCATATTACTTCCGTGATGCTATTCTAGCGATCGACATGACCCAGATCGCGTTCCGGGGCGATGACATCACGCAGGCGCTGCTTGATATCCTTCGGCCCCGGAAAGCCGCCATCGCGCTTGCGCTCCCAGATCAGGACATCACCGACCGAAATGCTGAAATGCCCCCCGGTATCTGGCACAAGCGCCACCTCGCCAAGATCGGTGCCAAAGCTGGACAGGAGTTCCTGCGCGATCCAGGCAGAGCGCAGCATCCAGTTGCATTGCGTGCAATAGCGTATGGCAACGCGCGGTCTGAGGGTTTCCGTCGGAACGGGGCGGGGAGTTTCGGTGGTCATCCATTTTGCTCCTTCAGCCATGGCAGGCGGGCTGACAGCCGTAGCGGCACCTGCCGGGGGGCAGCCATGTCAGCACGAAGACGTCCTGTCACTGCTAAATTGGGGCGAACACGGATTTCTTTGCCCCGTCATCTTGCAAAAAGCCCCGAATTGCGCGATTTCCAGCCTATCCTATGCGCCTGTAGCTCAATTGGTTAGAGCAGGCCGCTCATAACGGCTTGGTTGCGGGTTCGAGTCCTGCCGGGCGCAGGGGTCTCGCTCCATCATGGAGCGCATTCGAGCCGCGTTCTCGTCTTTTCCGACCGACCATTTCATCAGGAGATCCGTCATGGCCGCCTATCAGTATGTCTATGTCATGAAGGACCTGACGAAGGCCTATCCCGGGGGGCGTGAAGTCTTCAAGGGCATCACCCTGTCCTTCCTCCCCGGCGTCAAGATCGGTGTGCTCGGCGTCAACGGCGCCGGTAAGTCGACCCTGCTCAAGATCATGGCCGGCATCGAGAAGGAATACGGTGGTGAGGCCTGGGGCGCAGAAGGCGCGCGCATCGGCTATCTGGAGCAGGAGCCCAAGCTCGACGAGTCCCTGACCGTCGGTGAGAACGTGGCGCTCGGCTTTGGCGATCTGAAGCACGCTGTCGATCGTTTCAACGAGATCTCGATGGCTTTCGCCGAGCCGATGACCGATGACGAGATGACCGCTCTTCTGGCCGAACAGGCCGAATTGCAGGAAAAGATCGACGCCGGCGATGGCTGGGAGCTGGATCGCAAGCTCGAGATCGCTCTTGAAGCCCTGCGTTGCCCGTCTGCCGACAGCCCTGTCACCATGCTTTCCGGTGGTGAGCGTCGTCGCGTGGCGCTATGCCGCCTGCTGCTCGAAAAGCCCGACCTGCTGCTGCTTGACGAACCGACCAACCATCTCGATGCCGAGAGTGTGGCCTGGCTCGAAAAGACCCTGCGCGATTATCAGGGCACCGTCATGGTCATCACCCATGACCGCTACTTCCTCGACAACGTCACGAACTGGATCCTCGAAATCGAGCGTGGCCGCGGCTATCCGTTCGAAGGCAATTACTCCTCCTGGCTGACCCAGAAGCGCAAGCGCCTCGCCCAGGAAGAGAAGGAAGAAAGCTCGCGCCAGCGCGCTCTTGCCGCCGAGCAGGAATGGATCAGCGCCTCACCCAAGGCCCGTCAGGCCAAGAGCAAGGCCCGTATCACCAAATACGAGGAAATGCTGGCCGCCAGTCAGGAGCGTGCCGGTGGCACGGCTGATATCGTCATCACCCCTGGCCCCCGTCTGGGCGGCACGGTGATCGAGGCCGAAAACCTCTCCAAGGGTTTTGGCGATCGTCTGCTCATCGACGGCCTAAACTTCAAGCTGCCGCCGGGTGGCATCGTGGGTGTGATCGGGCCGAACGGTGCGGGTAAGTCCACGCTGTTCAAGATGATCACCGGTCAGGACGCTCCCGATGGCGGCTCCCTCAAGATCGGTGACACGGTCAAGCTGGGCTATGTCGACCAGTCACGCGACTCGCTCGATGACAGCAAGACGGTCTGGGAAGAGATCTCGGGCGGCACGGATGTCATCCAGCTGGGCAAGCGCACGGTGCCGTCGCGCGCCTATGTCGGTGCCTTCAACTTCAAGGGCTCTGATCAGCAGAAGCGCGTGGGTGTGCTCTCGGGTGGTGAGCGTAACCGTGTGCATCTTGCCAAGATGCTCAAGAAGGACAGCAATGTCATTCTGCTCGACGAACCGACAAACGATCTTGATGTCGACACGCTGCGTGCGCTCGAAGACGCTCTGGCTGAATTCGCAGGCTGCGCTGTGGTCATCTCGCATGATCGCTGGTTCCTCGATCGTCTGGCCACGCATATCCTCGCCTTTGAAGGCGATAGCCATGTCGAGTGGTTCGAGGGTAACTTCCAGGATTATGAAGAAGACAAGCGTCGCCGCCTTGGCCCGGATTCGACCGAGCCGAGCCGCATCAAGTACCGCCCCATCGCACGCTAAGGGATGAGGATGTCGGAGTGGCGTTTCTCTGACATCTCTTCTCCTGATGTCATGTCTGGAGCCGGGTCGTGACGCTTGGTCGTCAGATCCGCACCCAGCGTCTCGTCCTGCAGCCGGTCAACTGGCGCGACATGCAGGACATGATCCGCCTCAAGACCAATGGCGCCTCTTTCGGCCGTATGCTGGGCGGGGTGCGCTCCCTTCAGCAGGTCGAGGATGAAATGGCCGATGACCTCGCTTTCTGGGCAAAGCGGGGGATAGGTATTTTTACTATTCGTGAAAATGACCGCTTTGTTGGGATCACGGGGCTCCATGAGCGCCCCGATGGTCGCGGACTCGGTCTGCGCTTCGCGCTCGTGCCCGAGGCTGCAGGGCGCGGTATTGCCCGTGAGGCGGCTGGAGCCGCACTGCGCTTTGCACTCGATGCCGGAATCGAGCGCGTGGTGGGGGTGACCCGTGAGGACAACATGCCCTCTCGTATCGTTCTGGGCAGTATCGGTATGCATCATGTCGAGAGCTTCGAGCGCGACGGCTATCTGATGCTTGTCTATGAAATCACGCAGGACAGGCGCGTCGCCCCGTCCTAGAGGCGCCCCGTACGCAGTGCCCTGGCCCAGTCTGACCGGCCATTTCTTTCTGCAATCTGAGCTGCCTGCTCCCAGTCATAGGCGACTGTATGGAAGCTGGCAGCCCAGCTGCCATCTACGCCGTTGAGCCGCGCGTAACGTGCATGCGGAGAGGCATTACTGATCTGATGAGGGAATGGTTCGTTATCCTCATAGGCAGGTAGGCCAACGCTGCCGGGATTGAGTGCCAGTCTCCCTCCTCCGAATGCCACCGTGCGCTGGATATGGGTATGACCGCACAGGATGAGGCGGGCGTCCGTGCCCTCGGCGCGGGTAACGATTTCTGCCTGCGTGGCGGGACGCAGGCCTTCAGCCGAGACAGTTTCAAGGAAATAGGCGGTGTCGCTGGTGGGGGGGCCATGAACGAGAAGGATATCGTTCTCCAGCCGAAGCGTTGCCGGGAGCCTTGTCATCCAGTCGAAATGATGAGGGGCGAGGGCCCGACAGGTAAAGCGGTCGGACTCCCCCATCTCATGAAATGATTGCGAGAGAAGCTGCCGCTCGTGATTGCCGGCAATGGCAGTCGGGGCGAGGGAGATCAGCCTTTCGGCTGTTTCGAAGGGCAGAAGCGGACCGGAGAAATGATCGCCCAGAATGACCAGCTGGTCGACGCCGTGCCGGGCGCAATCTGCCAGGACGGCATCAAGTGCCGTGAGATTGCCGTGTATGTCCGCAAGGACGGCTATTTTCATTAAGCAGGTCTTTTCGTCGGGAGCGTCACAACTCCCGACGAAAAAGGATGTGTCGTCAGTGACGATGCGAGAGCTGACGCTCCAGCGCGCTGATGAGTGTCGCGACATTGCCGCCATTGCGGGCAAGGTAGGAGCTGTAATCCTGACGCTGGGTCAGACGTAGGCTTGTGCCTTCACCAATCATGTCGACAATCTTCATCCCGCCGTCCTTGGCGATCAGAAGACCCATATCCGCCGTGGGCTGGCCGGGGCGCATGATCTGTGCGCTGACAAGCTCGCCATTGGGCGTGTTGGTGGCGCCGGTCACGCGAAAGCTGACGCCCTTGTAGTCGCCAATCTTGTCGGTCACCGCATTGACCAGAACCTGATGGAACAGCTTCAGATATTCAGCCTGCTGCTCAGGCGTTGCCGAACGCCAGTAGCGACCAAGGCAGAATTTGCCGATCGTGGCGATGTCGACATTGTCCTGAAGCAGCGGCAGCACTTCCTGACGCTTTTCGCTGAGGGATTTGTCGCTGTTGATGATGCCAACCAGCTTGCCACCGAAAGCAGTGACAAAGCCCTGGGCATCTTCAGCATGAGCAGCTGTGCTCAGCGCAGCAACGGAGACAAGAGCCGTGGTCATCAGCCCAAGGGCTGTACGGCGGGAAAAGGAAAGGCAGGTTTTGAGCATGTCGGGAGGTCCTTAATTGTACCAGTCCGGCACGGTCGCCCGGTGGTCATTACGTATGGCGTCAACCTGGCTTTGACGGTTCTGCTGCCAGGCGCTTCGGATGAACGCGTAGGGATCGAGCGAATCCTGCTCGACCTGGTCGATCTCGTCAATATGAGAGGAGAAGCCGCCCAGAACGCCCGCGATATTATAGGCCCAGTTGAAGGTCAGCAGGCCATAGCCGCGCGGCACATAGTTGATGGGGGAAAGCCCCTGTGCAATCGCATAACCGCCTGCATCGCGCAGGGTGTTCGGACCAAGGCCGGGCAGGAACATGTAAGGCCCGCTCGGCACGCCCCAGGTGGCCAGCGTCAGGCCTGGGTCGCTGTCATGATGCGGATAGCCGAGTGACGTTGCCACATCGATGAACCCGGCAGCGCCAAGGGTCATGTTGATGATGTAGCGCATGAAATCGTCACCGGCGCGGCGGGGCTTGCCTGCGCCGACATCGCTGAAGAAGACCGTAGGCATGTACCAGGTCTGGTTCAGGTTATCGATCGAGTTGCGGATCGGCTTGGGAATGGCCCAGGCCCAGGCCTTGCCGACCGGACGCAGCGCATGATGATAGGCCCACATCTGGACATTATACATCTTGCGATTGACCGGTTCGTACGGATCGTTGGCTTCCTTGTAGTCCGCGAGCGCCTCGGGGTCCTTCGGCGGCGGGTTGCGCCAGCTTGCACAGGCGCTCAGGGAAAGCAGAGCGGTCAGACCGACAAGAAGACGGCCGCCCTTGCGCTGTCCACGCCGTTGCGTCCGGCTCTCGACGGCAGATCCGGTTTCAGGCCGGTTATCGGAATCACCTAGCGGTGCGGTCATCGCAGTCCCCAAGTCGTGTCAGCGCGCCTGGCGGCGCCAGAAGTCGCGCACAAGCCCACGATCGTTTTGTTGCAGGCTGCAGAACAGCCCCGGTCTCACTCACTCAAAAGCGTAACCAGAGACGCAGCGTGACGTCTTCCCCCTCGCTGGGGGAGTGGCCGACGCTGTCTCCCGGGAGACGCAGCATTGTCGTTTTCTAACATGATGTCCGCCAGACGCCAGACTGTAGATAAAAACTCACGCTGCCAGCATAGCGTTTGAGCGGGGCCAGGGTTGGGGAAGATGGATTTTATGTAGTTTGACACAGATCATTTCCCTGACCAGTGTGGCGTCAAATCAACAGATGGAAGCACCTTGTCCATGAGAGCAATTGTTAAGAGCGCCGTTTGTCTGGCGGCGCTTGCCGGTATGGCTGATGGTGCGGCGCAGGCAGCGCCCGCTGTAACGGTCCAGCCCTGGGGCAAGACCCCTGCCGGGCAGGACGTGAAAATCGTCACCCTGACCAATGACCATGCCATGACCGTGCGGGTCATCACCTATGGCGGCATCATCCAGTCCGTCGAGGCACCCGATCGTGCCGGTCATGTTCAGGATCTGGTTCTGGGCTTTGGTACGCTTGATGGCTACACAAAGGACTCGGCTGAAGGCGGGCTGTTTTTCGGCGCCATGATCGGCCGTTATGCCAATCGTCTCGCCCATGGCACCTTCACCATTGATGGCAAGAGCTACCATACCGATCTGACCGATCCGCCGAATGCCCTGCATGGCGGCAAGATCGGCTTTGACAAGCATGTCTGGACGCTGGTTGGAACCAGGAAGACGGAAAAAGGGGTTTCGGTCACACTGCGTCTGGTCAGCCCGAATGGCGATCAGGGGTTCCCGGGCAAGCTGACGACCGATATCACCTATACGCTTGACGAGAACAACGCGCTGAGCCTGCATTATCAGGCGACGACAGATGCGCCGACTGTGCTCAACCTGACCAATCACAGCTACTGGAACCTCAATGACGAGGGTTCGGGCACCATCGAGAACGAGATCCTGCAGGTGAACGCCGAGCGTTACACGCCGACAGATCCGACCTCGATCCCGACGGGTGAGCTGGCTCTTGTCGAAGGCACGCCGCTCGATTTCCGCAAGCCGACGCGTATTGGTGACCGTCTGCGCAGCGATTTCGCCCAGATGGTCTATGCGCGTGGTTACGACCATAACTGGGTCGTCGATGGCTCCTATGGCAAGGCCGCGCGTTCGGCTGTGACGGTCTACGACCCTGCCTCAGGCCGCACGCTAGAGGTTTCGACAAACCAGCCCGGTGTTCAGGTTTACACCTCGAACTCCCTGACGGGAAAATATGCGGGCATCTCGCATCGTACCTACCGTCAGACGGATGCGCTGGCCATCGAGGCCGAGCACTATCCTGACAGCCCGAACCATCCGTCCTTCCCGACGACGGAACTGCGTCCGGGTCAGAAGTTCGACTATACGACCATCTTCAAGCTCGGTACGCGCTGAGCTGGTTTCTGCCCACCCGCTCAGGGTGGGCAGGCCACTAGGCCTCCCGGTGTTTGTGCCGGTGGCCATGCTCGGGCCCGAAGGCCCGATGCGTGACAAACACGCTGCGATCGGCTGCGAGATGCAGTACGGTCAGATGCTCGCTTCTCACCCCGGTATCAGGGTCGATCGAGGCAGCGACGCGATGCTTTACTTCAATCTCGAGCGGATGTTCGATCTCCAGCGCCAGACGATGGCTGCGCCAAGTCATGGCAAGCTCCGTCTCACCATGAAACTGCCCATAATGCAGCGACATGGCGTCTCTCTGTACGATCTGTCTGGACGCTGAGACGAGCATGAACACTCCGGCAAGGGCGGCAGCGGCATGGCCGATGCGGCAGAACTGGGCGTGGGTGAGGAGGGGAAGGACCAGTCTGGTGACCTTGAGCGCAGCAACTGCCGACGCGCCGACGCAAAGCCCGGCGATGAGAACCGAGCGGTTGAAGAGGCCAAACTGTGCGTAGAGTATCAGTTTGAGGGCGTGAAGCAGCACCTCATTGGCCGCACGTGTTGCAATGATGGCTTCCTTCTGCAGGCCGAGTTTCTGATAGAACCGGTTGAACAAGAGGCCCGTCGCGCCGGTAAAGCCTGAAATGAAACCAGCGGCAAAACCGATAGCCGGAAGGCGCTTCCAGGCGCCCTCATCAAGCGCAATCGGGGCGGCGGGACGGAGCAGAAGCACCACATTGCCGCTCAGAAACAGGCCCAGAAGCAATTCAAGATAGACCGGGGGCATGAGCCGCAGGCAGAACACGCCAAGCGCCGCGCCGGGCAGAGCCGCGGGAAGGAAAAAGAGCACGACGCGCCTGTCTATGGCGCGCCGGAAGGTCGCAATCCTGCCGACAGTGCTGCACATCGTGCCGATGGAAAGCGCAGCCGGTATTTGAGGCGCTGCCAGTATCAGGCCCAGAACCGGCATGATGACCAGACCCGCGCCACCGCCCGCGACCGAGGAAATGGTGAAAGCAGCGCAGGACAGGCAGAACAGCAGCAGAAAAACCAGCATGACCGGTGCATCCCGTATCGACCGCCCGGCTTCGGGCAGGAAAGGAGGAGGGCTGGCCAGCAGTCTACATGAGAACAATTCTCATATAGATATCAAATCATGTCAGTTTGTCGCAGCTCTCAGAGCTTGCGGTCGCGCTTGATACGGTCCCAGGCGGCGTTGATTCGGGCCACGCGGTCAGCGGCCTTGGCCATCGCTTCGGGGCTGAGATTTTTCTGTCCCAGCACGTCCGGATGATGCTCCCTGATCAGCACGCGCCAGCGTGTCCGAACTTCCTGATCGCTTGCAGAGCGTGCCAGACCAAGCTCGATATAGGCGTCGTTTTCATTGCTCGCCGAGCCGGAGCGCCCCGTCTCTGCACGGTCCCATGCGCCGGGGGGCAGGCCGAAGGCAGCGTGCACCTTCCTCAGGAAAGCGGTTTCCGCAGGGTGGAGTGCCGCACCGGGGGGCAGGTCAGCCCGTGCGATGACGAACAGGGCCATGAGCAGGTTTTCGAGCGGTGCGCGATCCTTGGCAAAGCCTTTGCCCAGTTCACGCGCATACATCTCGAAATCATCTGTGCGGTCGCGTGCCCGATCGAAGAGCATACCCACTTCGCGGCTGTTATCGGCAGGAAACTGGAAGAGCGATTTGAAGGTCGAGATTTCGGCCTTGTTCACCGGGCCGTCGATCTTGGCCATCTTGGCGCAAAGGGCGACCAAACCGATGGCATAAAGCTGATCTGTCTTGCCAAGCAGGGTCGACATCTTGGCGGCCGCCATGAAGGCCGCACCGTTGGGGTCGGGCTGCCCCTTGGTGCGCCAGTGTTCGTGCCAGCCCCCTGCGGGTGTTTCAAGCAGCGACCCGCGATCGGCCGCATGACCGAGTGCTGCCCCCATGAGAGCGCCCATCGGTCCGCCTACAGCGAAACCGGCCACGCCGCCGAACATCTTGCCCCAGAATGCCATGGCCTATCGGTAGCATGACGCGCGGCAGAAGTTCAAACGGTTGCCGGTCGGTCCGGTGTGGCCAGCGACGTCTCGCTCTTCTCAGGCTCGGCAGCAAGGCGCGGCAGGCTTCGCGCAATGGCTGCACGCATCTGGGCGAGGTCGTAGGGTTTGGGCAGTATCTCGACCGAGCTATCTCCCTGTATCGCGTGGCTGTCGCCTGTGGCGAACACCACCCCGATATCGGGTTTCAGGCTGCGCGCCTGTTCTGCCAGATCCTTGCCTGAGAGGCCGGGCAGGTTCACGTCAGTGAGCAGCACATCCACAGGCATGGTCTGAAGCACAATCAGGGCTTCATCATAATCTGCGGCCTCGACTGTCAAATATCCCGACTCCTTCAGCATTTCCGATGTGGCCTGACGGATCAGCCGATCATCTTCCACCAGCAGAATCGTCATGCACAGCGATTGTGACGGGGGTGTCGAGACCGTTACGTTATTGACGGGCGGCATTACGGCGGTGTGGGTGATCGACGCGGCGGATTGCTGGCGCTGCTGGCGGTTGGCGAGCACGTGCCGGAACTTCCGGGCGAGCGCGTCGCGCGTATAGGGCTTTGAAAGCAGCTCGACCCCGGCATCGAGCCGGCCACCATGCACGATTGAATTTTCGGTGTAGCCGGAGGTGAACAGGACCGCGATATCGGGCAGGCGTTCCTTGGCGCGGCGCGCAAGTTCGGGGCTTTTCAGCGTGCCGGGCATCACCACGTCTGTGAACAGAATGTCGATAGGCATGCCGCTTTCGATCACGACAAGCGCATTGGCAGCGTCTGTGGCCTTGAGTACCTGATAGCCGAGATCTGACAGCATCTCGACCACGATCGCACGCACTTCGTCATCGTCTTCCACCACGAGCACTGTTTCGGTCCCGCCGGTGACGGGGGCCATGTTCAGATCGATCTCCACATCCTCGGCATCCATGGCGCGGGGCAGGTAGAGCTTGATGGTCGTACCCTCACCGGGTTCCGAGTAGATATTGATATGGCCGTTCGACTGTTTGACGAAGCCGTAGACCATCGACAGGCCAAGCCCCGATCCCTTGCCCTCGGCCTTGGTCGAGAAGAAGGGCTCGAAGACTTTCGAGAGGATTTCCGGGGTCATGCCCATGCCGGTATCCGAAACGGCAAGCAGGACATACTGACCGGCTTTCACGTCGTCATGCTGACGCACATAGGCATCGTCGAGCTGGGCATTGCCGAGTTCGATCGTGAGTTTGCCGTGACCGTCCATGGCATCGCGCGCGTTGATGGCGAGATTGAGCAGGGCATTCTCGATCTGGGCCGGATCGATGAAGGTGTTCCACAGCCCCGCTGAAACGATGGTTTCGATCTCGATCCCTTCGCCTATGGCACGGCGCAGCATGTCATCCATGCCGCGTACGAAGCGCGTGACATTGACGATCTTGGGCTCAAGCGCCTGGCGGCGCCCGAAGGCGAGCAGCTGGCTGGCGAGACGCGAGCCGCGCTGCACGCCCCCCATGGCGCTGGCGACATGGCGCTCGGCACGGGCATTGCCTGCCACATCCTTGCCCAGCAATTGCAGATTGCCGCTGATGACCTGAAGCAGATTGTTGAAGTCATGGGCGACGCCGCCTGTGAGTTTGCCGATCGACTCCATTTTCTGCGCCTGAGCCAGACGTGTTTCGGCAGCGCGTCTCTCAGTGATCTCTTCGATCACACGGTTTTCGAGCGTCTCGTTGAGCGCGCGAAGCTGTTCCTCTGCACGCTGGCGATGGCGCACCTGACGGGCCAGATCATCGGCGCGCTCGCGCAGGGCAGCCTCGGCAGCGCGCTGATGGGTGATGTCGGTATGCACCCCCACCCACTCGGTGATCTCGTTCTTTTCATTCAGGATCGGCAGCGCCCGAATGGCAAAATTGCGCCAGGCGCCATCACGGCTCAGAACGCGATGTTCATGCACAAACATGCTGCGCGCCCTCACAGAGGCGTTCCATGCGACAACAGTGGCGGCGGCATCGTCAGGGTGGACAGCATTGGCCCAGCCGAAACCCTGATATTCCTCGTAGGTCTGTCCCGTCAGTGCCGCCCAGCCGGGCTGCTCGCCAGTCATGCGGCCATCAGCGCTATTGGTCCAGAGCACACCATGAACCGCCTGCATGGCAGTGCGAAAACGCAGGTCGCTCGCTGCAACCTCGGCGATACGCCGTGCCCGGTCTTCAATATCGATGCCAAGAATATGCACGCCATGCACCAGGCCGTCATCATCGATATGCGGCACATAGCGGAACTCTGTATGTCGCTCCGTACCGTCAGGCTGCGGCTGAAGCGTTTCAGCCGTGATCGATCGACCCGAGAGTGCGGCTTCGAGATCGGAGCGCCGGTCTTCATAGACGCGTGCGCCCAGCACCTCAGTGACGGGGCGGTTGACGATGCGCTCCAGCGGCAGGCCAAGCCAGGTTTCATAAGCGGCATTGGCAAAGCGATAGACATGCGCCTGATCGACATAGGAGACGAGCATGGGCGTCGCGTCAGTGACGCGTCGCAATTCGGATTCGCTTGAGGCAAGGCGCGTCTCGGCATGGACGCGCTCGGTGTTGTTGACAATCGTGCAGAGCACGCCCCCGGGCGTCTCACCCGTTTCATAGACAGGGGTGAAGTAGAAATCGAGGATCAGCGTCTCGACCTGATCCTTGCGGTTGAGCCTGACCTTTCGGTTGAGAAAACTGGCAGCTTCTCCGCGCAGCCCCGATTCGAGAACGGGTCTCGTCCAGTCATTGAGTTCAGGGAAAGCCTTGTCGAGCGAGGTGCCAAGCGCGCAGGGATGGCGGTCGGCAGCAATGACACTGAAGGCATCATTATAGAACAGGATCTGCTCCGGCCCCCAAAGCAGCATCTTGGCCACCGGGGAATTGACGACATTGGTTATCGTCGCTCTCAGCGGATCAGACCATATGCGCGTCGGGCCAACGGCATGCTGTGTCCAGTCGAGCCCGCGTATCAGCGCCCCGCATTGCCCCCCGGCAGGAGGAAAGGCGATCCCCTCCCGCTTTGCCGAAAGAGCCATTTTCTCACGCAGCAGGGTCAGTCCGGCTTCGATCATGGCGCGCTCACTCGCAAAGCTGCCACGCGTGATCTCGGCGTCGATGAAGGCTTCGAGGCTGTCAGGAGAAGTGGCAGTGCCAGATGGGCAAGACGTCATGGATCGATGAAGCCCCAGCGTCACAGAGGTGAGCAATATGATGTTGTCGTTAAATATCGACAACAATCGTCATTGGCTAGGGGTTCGCTCACGATCAGGTGAGAGGCGGCCCGAAGCCCCGGAAAAACCTTGTGATGTGACTGACAAAAGCGCGAACGAAGCCGAGTGGCAATGGTTTTTCAGCCGGCGAAATGCAAACAGGACAGGAGTACTGCAGTATGCTCTTCTGTTCTCTCTGTTGAAGGCGAAATCGTTTGCCCGTGCATTGCGTATTCTACCTCAATGAGAAAGATTTCTCGGTGCTTACCTGCGCGGGGTTCGGCTCGTTTCCCGCTTATTCCGGATCTGGCACTCTGACCAACCGCGCTGCGGCGACCAGCAACCGGAACAATGGCCCGCTCCCGCTGGGGCTTTACCATATTCTCGATCGGCAGTGCGGTGGCCGACTGGGTATCGTCAGGGATCATATCGGTGATTTATTCGCGGGCACCAATCGTCAGGACTGGTTCGCCCTTTATCGGGATGATGACGTCATAGACGACCAGACATCGATAGACGGCATCAGGCGAGGGGCTTTCAGGCTGCACCCGGTCGGGTTCTGGGGGATCAGCAAGGGATGCATCACGCTACCGGATGCCCACGATTTCTACCGCCTGCGTGAATTTCTGCTCGCCCAACCTATTGCCTATCTGAATGGCATGCGTTGCTACGGGACGCTGGAAGTCAAATGAAAGCGCTCATTACCCTGTCCGTCGCTCTTCTGGTCTATCTCGCTCTGGGCAACGCGACCCATCATTATTTCGCCTGGTCGGGGCGGACATGGAAGATGCTGTCCCCCGTCTTTTCTCTCAATGACGCTCTCGGTCTGGGCCTGAGTCAGGCCAGCATCATCATGGCGACCATGATGCTGGTCAGCATCGTTCTGGCCTATGTCATCGTGACAGGGGTCGGCGCATTGATAGGCCGCCGCCGCAAGGGATGACTGGTTTGCTGCGCAGTAGGCAGGACGCGCAAGTCTGACGGTACAAGGCGCAGGACGCGTTATCGGATCACATTCACCTGCTGCGCTGAAAAACCAGACAGGCCACCCGTAATGCCGAGGCGAGCGGGCGTTCCGGTGGGCGGGTTGCGTCGATGCTGGCGATCAGGGAGGCCAGAGAATTCTCTGCGCTCATTTCTTCCAGCACGGCCCAGAATTCAGGCTCGAGGGCGATGCTGGTGCGATGGCGTGACAGGGTGAAGCTGCGTTTGACGAGATCACTCATTCGATGCGGCTTCCTGTAATTCGGTTTGCGCCCATGCGGCAGCGTCCGCGACAATCGGGCTTTCGTCCTGCGTCAGATGCGCGACCAGAGGCAGATGCGCGCGATTGCCGGAATTGCCGAGCGCAATCAGCACATTGCGTACAAAGCGATTGCGCCCGATGCGCTTGATAGGTGAGCCGGAAAAAAAGCTGCGGAATCCGGCATCGTCCAGCCGGGCCAGATCATCCAGTCTGGGGGCCATCAGATCGGCACGGGGCTGGAGCTTCATGTGGCGCGAGGTCGCAGCAAACCGGTTCCACGGACAGGCATTGAGGCAGTCATCGCAGCCATAGATGCGATTGCCCATGGCCTTGCGAAATTCGACCGGTATCGGCCCGTCATGCTCGATGGTGAGATAGGCAATGCAGCGCCGCGCATCGAGCGCATAGGGGCGCGGAAAGGCATCGGTAGGGCAGGCTGTCAGGCAGCGTGTGCAGCTGCCGCATGACCCGGCGCGGGGCGGCGATGGGGTGAGTTCAAGCGTGGTGTAGATTTCGCCCAGAAGCAGCCAGGAGCCATGAATGCGTGAGACGACATTGGTGTGCTTGCCTTGCCAGCCAAGCTGGGCCTGTTCGGCCAGGGGCTTTTCCATGACCGGCGCGGTGTCGACAAACACCTTTACCTGCGTGTCGTCGCCGCCAACATCCTGACGCACCACGAATTGCGCCAGATGCTTGAGCATGCCTTTGAGCACGTCATGATAATCGCGATGGCGGGCATAGACCGAGATCGTGCCCGTATCGGGCTGGTCGAGCGTTTCGGCAGGATCGGCCTCAGGCGCGTAGGAAAGCCCGAGTGAAATCACGCTGCGGACTTCAGGCCAGAGGGCCTTGGGGTCGCCGCGTTGTTCGATGCGCTGCTCCATCCAGCTCATCGTGCCGTGCCGCCCGTCTTCCACGAACTGGCGCAGCCGCGTGCGGGCTTCTTCGGGCAGGGAGGCGTCGCAAAAGCCGATCGCATCGAAACCGAGATGCCGCGCATGGTCGGCAATGCGGTCTTCGATGCTCTTGCTCATGGGGAGAGAGGCGTCATGGGACGGGCGGCCAGTCCGGCTGGGGGAACTCGTCCTGTGTCCAGTCTCCGGCAGCCCAGTCGGCGCGCAGGGCAAGCGCTTTCTGCGGCAGGGTGCCGTCGACAATGGCAACCCTTATCTGGCGCATCAGCCGCTGGTAATAAGCCAGATTATGCCATGTCAGCAGCATCGGCCCCAGAATTTCATTGGCACGGAAGAGATGATGCAGATAGGCGCGGCTATGGCGTGAGCAGGCCAGACAATCGCAATCGGGGCTGATCGGACGGTTGTCTTCTGCATGGCGCGCATTGCGCATATTGAGCGTGCCGCGCTCGGTATAGGCGCGTGCCGTGCGGCCTGCGCGCGTGGGCATGACGCAATCGAACATATCGACGCCACGCTCGACACCGCCCAGCAAATCATCGGGGGTGCCCACGCCCATCAGATAGCGCGCATGGTCCTGCGGCAGGAGCGGGGTGGTGAAATCGAGCGTCGAGAACATCAGCTCCTGACCTTCGCCCACCGCCAGACCGCCAATGGCATAGCCTTCAAAGCCGATATCGGTCAGGGCCTTCGCTGAGCGGGCACGCAGATCGCGTTCCGTGCCACCCTGCACAATGCCGAACTGGCCATAGCCGGGGCGCTGCACAAAGGCCTCGCGCGAGCGCGCTGCCCAGCGCATGGACAATTCCATGGAGGATTCGAGACGCTCCGGCGTGGCGGGCAGGGCAGGACATTCATCGAAGCACATGGTGATGGTGGCATCGAGCGCGTGCTGGATGTCGGTGCTGCTTTCCGGCGTCAGGCGATGCTTCGAGCCATCGATATGCGAGTTGAACGTCACCCCGTCCTGATCGAGCTTGCGCAGCGCGCCGAGCGACATGACCTGAAAACCACCTGAATCGGTCAGGATCGGGCCGGACCAGTCCATCATGCGATGCAGGCCGCCCATCCTGCGCACGCGCTCGGCGCCGGGGCGCAGCATGAGGTGGTAGGTATTGCCCAGAATGATACCCGCACCCGTCGAGCGCACGGCATCCATGGTCATGGCCTTGACCGTGCCGACCGTGCCGACCGGCATGAACGTAGGCGTCGGGATCGTGCCATGGGCGGTATGCAGATGGCCCGCACGCGCCTGACCGCAACAGGCCTCGGCCTTCCACTGCATTTTCGTGGCGGATTCGGTCATGGGGCGCGGTCCAGCAAGCAGGCATCTCCGTAGGAATAAAAGCGAAAGCCCTCGGCAATCGCATGGCGATAGGCGTCGCGCATGGTCTCGGTTCCGGCCAGCGCACAGACGAGCATGAACAGGGTCGAGCGCGGCAGGTGGAAATTGGTCATCAGCCTGTCGACCGCACGGAAACGATAGCCCGGCTTGATGAAAATCGAGGTCTCACCTTCCCAGGGGTGAACGATGCCGTGCTCGTCTGCGGCGCTTTCAAGCAGGCGCAGGCTGGTTGTGCCTACGGCCACGATTTTCCGGCCACTGGCGCGGGTGTCATTGATGAGCTGTGCCGTCCGGGCGTCGATGCGGCCCCATTCGGCATGCATCTTGTGGCTGGCAATCTCGTCACGCACAGGCAGAAAGGTGCCAGCTCCCACATGCAGGGTGAGGGTGTGACGCTTCACACCGCGCGCATCGAGCGCTGCCAGCAGATCGGGGGTGAAATGCAGCCCCGCTGTCGGAGCGGCGACGGCGCCCTTGTGGCGCTCGAAAATCGTGGCGTAGTCGCTGTCATCCTGCATGGTTGGGCCGGTAGGACGATCGATATAGGGCGGCAGGGCCAGCACACCGGCCCGTTTGAGGAAGTCGTCAAACGCCTCGCCCTCGGCAGAGAAGCGCATCGAGATCGCGCCATCGCCCTCATTCTCGACCACCTCGGCGGTCACCGGGTCCGTGCCGAAATGCAGCGTGTCGCCCGGCTTCAGCTTGCGGGCGTTTTTCGCGAGCGCATGCCAGCTGCCGTCGCTCAGGATACGATCGAGCGTGATGCCGATTTTCGCCTCGCCCCGCCTTGCTGCGAGCTGGGCACGGATGACTGCCGTGTCATTGGCAATCAGCAGATCGCCGGGTTCGAGCAGACCGGGCAGGTCGCTGATGCGCGTTTCGGCCAGCTTCTGACCGGCAGCAACGCGCAACAGACGGGCGCTGTCACGCGGGCGGGCGGGTTCCAGAGCGATATTCTCGCGCGGAAGATCGAAATCGAAATCGGATATCTGCATGGGCGGCTTCGTTTAGGCCAGATCGGTCGGAAAATGCCAGCGCAAATCAGGAAAAACCGGGTTCTCCGTTCTGACCCGCAGTGTTCGCCCTGCAATGACAGTTGCGGGGATCAGATCGCGAGGGTCGTGGCTTGCTCCTCGTTCATGCCTTGTCCCGCCGCGTTGCTGGCGCTCCTGCCTTCTTCAGCTTCACGCGCAGCCTGTCTTCTGGGGCAGAGCTTGAGATGGTCTATCAGCCAGCGCCCCGCAGGGCCGGGGGGTTCAGCTGTCGAATAGACCACGCTCATGGGCATGTTCGCCCCGCCCGGCGAGATCCCGTCAATGGTCAGTTCGACCAGTCTGCCAGCCTCCAGATCATCGGCAACGCTATGGACCGGCATGCCGCCCCAGCCGAGCCCGCCAAGAAGAAAATGATGCTTGGCGTAGAGATCGGCGAGGCGCCAGGTGAAGGGAGAAAGCACCCCGCGTTCGCGTCCCGCCGACAGATCGGTGCGGTCGGTCAGCACGAGCTGCACATGCCGCGCGAGTTCGTCACGCGGGATCGGGCCGTTATGGCGGGCGAGAGGATGCTCGGCAGAGGCCACCATCATAAAACGTATATCGCCCAGGGTTTCGGTCGAGCAGGACGGCGGTACGTCCGGCAGGGGCCCCGCAATCGCGATCTGGGCGCGCCCGTCGAGAACAGGCTGAAAGACGCCGCCAAGAGCCTCGACGAACAGGCGCAGCGGCGTATGGGGAAAAGTCTCACGAAAGCCGCGCGCCACGCGGGTCATGCGGTCCATGGGGAAGAACACATCGACCACGACCGACAGCTCGGGTTCGATACCCGATGACATGCCATAGGCACGCGCCTTCATATGATCGACATTCATGACAATGCCGCGTGCATCGGCCAGCAGGGTTTCACCGGCCTTGGTCAGCTGCGGATAGCGACCGATACGGTCGAAAAGCTGAACGCCGATCTGTGATTCGAGGGTTGCGATCATTTCGCTGATGGCGGGCTGCGAACGCCTGAAGCGTCGTGCAGCCGCAGAGAAGCTGCCCTCGTCGGCAGCGGCTATGAATACGCGCAGCTGGTCGAGAGAGATCCTGTCGAGCATGGAGCCTTCACCTATCGTGTAAAGCGATACTATCCATCGGAATATATTGACTGTCGAGATGGGTCACGATGTGGGACGGTAACAAAGACCAGCGGACCGGTATGTTTTTCCTTTCATGCCGGACCGCTTCATCCGACACGACATAAGGCGAAGCTCTCATGAAGATCCTTCATCTCGATTCGAGCATTCTGGGTGATAATTCGGCCAGCCGCACACTTTCGGCAGAGACGATTGCCCATCTGAAGGCCGCTCATCCCGAGGCCGAAATCACCTATCACGACCTGGCTGCCCAGCCGATCCCCGAGCTTGGCTCAGGACATATCGCGGCGCGCTTTGGCGGTGAGGTGACCGATGAGACGCTTCAGGCCGATCTGGCCCGTGGCAACGCGCATATCGACGAGCTGCTCGCAGCCGATATCGTGGTGATTGGCGTGCCGATGTACAATTTCACGGTCCCTGCCCAGCTCAAGAACTGGATCGACCGGATTATGGTGGCGGGCAAGACCTTCAGCTACAGCGAAAAAGGGCCGGTCGGCCTGCTGCCCGAGGGCAAGAAGGCCATTCTGATCTCGACGCGCGGCGGCCAGTACAGTGCAGGTCATCCGGCAGCCTCGATGGATCATCAGGAGCCCTATCTCGCTGCCGTTCTCGCCTTTGTCGGGCTGAAGGATGTCACCTGGATCCGCGCCGAAGGCCTGAGCCGCGGCGGTGATTCCCGCGAGACGGCCATGAGCGCTGCCCGCGCTGAAATTGCCGCGCTCGCTCTCTGATTCTTTCCCGGGAGTCTTCTCTCGGGCCGACCCCGATCCAGTCTTTTTTAGCCAACAGGATTTGTTCATGCACAAGACCCTTCTCGCCAGCGCCGCCCTCATCACCGCCCTAGCCGCTGCCGGCACGCCGCGGGCGCACGCCCAGCAGGGCGGATCGCCCGACCCGAAGGCCGTTCAGGCGGGTAGCTATGCAGTCGAGCCCTATCACACCCAGATCAGCTTCTCGTTGCTCCATATGGGGTTCAGCGATTTCTCGGGTTTCTTCTCACAGGCCTCGGGTACGCTGACCCTTGATCCGGCGCATATCGATGCCACGAAGCTCGATATCACCCTGCCGATCAACTCGGTCCAGACCACGGTGGCAAAGCTCGATGGCGAGCTCAAGAGCGCTGACTGGTTCGATGCCGACAAATTCCCGACCGCTCATTTCGTCTCGACCAAGGTGGTCAAGACCGGCGCGAAAACTGCCAATATTACGGGCGATCTGACCCTTCATGGCGTAACTCATCCGGTCACGATCAAGGCCCGCCTGATCGGGAGCGGCATCAACCCGCTCGACAAGAAGGAAACGGTCGGTTTCGAGGGCAATGCCGTCATCATGCGCTCGGCTTTCGGCGTGAGCCGTTATGTGCCGCTGGTGGGCGACAGTGTCACCCTGCATATCGCAGGTGCGTTCGAGCGCCAGTCCTGATCTGACTCTCAGGTGGATGACGGGACATGTCGCTAGCGACACAACGTTATGGCGCCGTGGCCATGATCCTGCACTGGATCATGGCCCTTGGCATCCTGGCTCTTCTCGCCATCGGGCTGATCATGGTTCATGGGTCACTCGATCCGGGCACCATGTTCCGCCTGTTCCAGCTGCACAAATCGATCGGCATCACGATCTTGCTTGCGGCGCTGCTGCGGCTGATCTGGCGCCTTCTGCACCGACCGCCTGGCTTGCCTGCCAGCATGGCGCAGCATGAGATCCGGCTGGCGAAACTGGGCCATTTCCTGCTTTACGGTGAAATGTTCTTTTTGCCGCTGACGGGCTGGGCGCTGGTCTCGAGTTCGGTCTTTGCCATACCGACTGTGCTGTTCGGTCTGATTCCGTGGCCCGATCTTCCCTATCTGCCCCATCTCGCGGACAAGCGCCCGGTCGAGGCTGTGTTCACCACGCTTCATGCTTACGGCGCCTATTTTCTGATGGCGGTGCTCGCGCTGCATATTCTGGCGGTACTGCGCCATCATTTCATTCTGCGCGACGCCGTGCTGATGCGGATGCTGCCCTCATGGCGTCGAACCAGACACGAGGACCTCTGATATGATGTCTGTTCTCAAGCCCTTCGTGCCCGTGCTTCTGCTGTGCGGTGGTATTGCCTGTCAGGCTACTGCGCAGGCAGCGAGCTGGCAGGTGGAAAAGGACCATAGCCAGCTCGGCTTTGCCGGCACCCAGACGGGCTCGGCTTTCAAGGGCGTTTTCACGCGCTACGAACCGACGATCATTCTCGATCCGGCTGCGCCGGAAAAGGCGCATTTCGAACTGACAATCGATCTCGCCAGCGCGAAGACTGGCGACACGCAGCGCGATACGGCTCTGCCGGGGAGCGATTGGTTCGATATCGCGCATTTTCCAAAGGCGCATTTCGTTTCCACGAGCGTCCGTCAGATTTCGGGTGACCATTATGAGGCTGTTGGCACGCTGACATTGCGCGATCTCAGCCATCCGGTGACGCTCGATTTCACGCTGCATATCGATGGGAGCAAAGCTCATGCCCAGGGGCAGGCTGCCTTTTCACGCGCCCTGTTCGGTGTGGGGCAGGGGCCATGGGCTTCGGGGCAGTGGGTCGGTCTGCCTGTGACAGTCACCTTCGACTTTGTTGCCGATCAGGCACCGTAAGCGGTTTTGCCCCGCGCATTCCGGGGGGTGAAGTGACGGGCGGAATGGATTAGACAGAAAGAACAAACGTCACAGGAGATCCGCCATGTCTTATGCAGCACTCGATGCCGCCCGCGTCGCCAAGGCCGCCAAATCTGCCCTGACTGCTCTTGGTCAGGTCAAGGAACAGTCCGAGACCCATGTGCGCAAGACTGTCATGGTCGAGCGCATCGAGGCCCTCGCCTCAGCAGCGGCAGAAACCTCGCTGCCGGGCGGCGGTCTGGTCACGCTGACATCCGAAGAGTTCTGGCTCATCAGCAAGAACTGGTAAGCACGACTATCGAAAGGCGGGGTATGCCCCGCCTTTCAGCCTATCCCTGATAGGAAGCGATCTCGATCAGGTTCTGGTCAGGGTCGTGAATATAGACCGAGGTGATCGGCCCCAGCGCGCCGATACGGATAACCGGCCCCTCGATCACGGCAACGCCGCATTTCTCGAGATGACGCTGGATATTTTCTGAGTCGATGGCCGTGGTAAAGCACAGATCGCTTACACCGGGGGCAGCGCGCTCGGCTGTGGTCCAGCCCTCGGACTCGACGGGGCGAAGATTGATCTTCTGGCCGCCAAAGCTCAGCGAGACACGGTTGTTGCGGCCATATTCCTCGATTTCCATGCCCAGAACGCGCTGATACCAGTTGGCGGAGAGCGCACGGTCACGAACCGTGAGAACGATATGGTCGAGGCGATCGACGGTAAAACGCATGCGGGCCGAACCTTCGCTGACAGGGGCGCATCAAACAGAAGCGGATCAAGCACTATCAGGGTTGCGCCCTGCCTGACTAGGGTCTGTCGGTTCCGGAAGCGATCTGCGGCGGACGCAATGCGAGTCACCAAGGGGAGGGAAGACGTGGTTTTTTGCTGTCGTGTTTCGACAGCGCGCCATTTTCTGAGACTTGCCCGGAGCTTGGCATCGAGATCTCAGTGGCATCAGGCCCATTCGGGGGACGAGCGCAGTTTCGTGGTGCACCTGCAGGGCAAGCGGGTCGACCCCTCTATCCCGGAAGTCTGCCCAGACGCCTCGCTTCGTCTGAAGGATGGATAGGCGGGTAGCGCCCACCTGGTGATCAGGCTTTCCAGAAGGAACGCACCACGTTGCGCGCTGTTGGTAACACCAGACAATGGCCACTACTGCTCAACGCACAGCCCGAGCCGATGTTTTACCTTCCGTGCGTCTCGCATCAAGCAGCGCTTTCTGCGTCCTCTATCCCCAATCAGATACCACACCCTGCATCCTGTTCATCGCAAGGAGTCCCGTCATTCCGCTATATTCTTAAGCGCTAGCGGGCCCTAACACCTGATGTCCCGTTAGCCGGAAGGAAGCGGGTGAGAAAGGTGGCGATGCCCGGCGCCACAAGGATCAGAACCATGAAACGGGCGATCTGCATGGCCATGACGAACGGCACATCGATCGGCGTTGAGGCGGCAATAATAGCAACGGAATCGGCGCCGCCGGGGCTTGTGGCCAGATAGGCACTCAGCAGATCGACATGCGCGATATGCGCCAATGGCCAGGAAAGCAGAGCGCAGCCCGCAATCAGGATGCTGGTCGAAACCGTGACAGCAGGCAGGGCGCGCCAGACATGGTGAAGCACGTCTCTGGTGAAGCGCCGCCCGATCATCCAGCCAATAACCACATAGCTCGGCGCCAGCAGCCAGAGCGGCAGCCGGTAGTGAAAGCCAAGACCGGTCTGCACGATCAGCCCGCCTGCGAGACTTAGCAGCAGCGGGGCTGCGCCAAGTCTGACCAGAGGCGTGATCAGGGCCGTCACAGCCACAATGGCCAGGCTGGGCCACCAGGGCAGGTCTGCCCCTGATGTCAGGGCATGAACGGGGCTGCGTGTCGTCACAACGAGATGCGAGACAATGGAAGTGGCCAGTGTGACCAGAAGGACACGCAGATAGACCATGAAGGCGACAAGGCGCTGATCGGCCCCATAGCTCTCGCATAGCAATGTCATGGCCGTGGCGGCGCCGGGAGAGGCTCCCCAGAGCGCCACATTGCCCGGCATGACCCGCAAGCGCGCGAGTATCCAGCCGAGCGTGAAGCTGAGAATGATGACTGAGAAAACGCCGCCAAGAAAAATGGCCCATTGCGCTGCGACTTCATGCAGCACTTTGAGCGTAAGACTATGCGCCATGAGCTGCCCGATCACGGCCTGCGCCAGAGGCGGCAATCGTCGATCGAGTGGTATGTCTGCACCCATCACGGCGATGATGATCGCGGCGATCATGGGGCCGACCAGAAACGCGGCAGGGAAACCTGCAAGAGCAAGGCCCCCGGTCAGAAGCGCGGAGAGCACTCCCAGCCCGGCAAGTGTCCGTGCTCTCGTCTGCGCTCTGGTCGTCATGATCATGCCCTCATGCCGTGAAGCTGATCTCGTCGGTGCGTGTCACACGGCAAAGCCGCGGAAAGACGCGTGTGAACGCCATCTCATGCAGGTCCTTGTCGAGAGAGGTGCAGCCATCTTCGGGAACCACGAGGTCATAGCCGAGTTCCCAAGCATGACGCAGGGTTGATTCGACCCCGAAATTGGTCGCGATGCCTGCAAGGATAATGGTTTTGATGCCGCGGCGGCGCAGCTGCAGATCGAGATCGGTTCCGGTGAAAGCGCCCCATTGATGCTTGAGCACAACCAGATCGCCCTCCTGCTGCAAGCCCGAAGCAAAATCGCTCCAGTCAGCGGGAAGTGGCGCTGCGGAAGAAAGAGGGGCATCGACATTCTGGGGCGGCGCATCGGCGAAATCGGCAGCAAAGCCGACATGAACGAGCACCACCGGCACGCCCGCGGCACGAGCGCGCTGCGCTAGCGACGTGCCTTTTCCCAGCACGTCTTTGCTGGAATGGGGCGTGACAGGCATACTCAGAATGCCTTTCTGCAGGTCAATCAGAACGAGCGCTGTCGTTTTGGGATCAAGAGCAAGCATGGGAGATCTTTCCGCTTATGAGCACGTCACCCCCCACTTATGAGAGGGAATCCTCGCATAAGTCAAACGCTATTGCGCCGAAAAGACAGCGCGGGCGTGAGCGCGTGGCGCGTATTCTCGACGCGGCTGGAGCCCTGTTCCTCGAAAAGGGGGTTGACGGTGCGACCATGACAGAGATTGCCGCGCGCTCTGGCACGGCAATCGGCTCGCTCTATCGCTTCTTTCCAACCAAGGAGAGCCTGTCTCTCACCCTGCTCGAGCGCTTCATCCATGATCGTCTGGCGCGGCTCGACGAGATCTGCGCCGGAGCACGACCGGGTGACTGCGATGCAGTGACGGGGCAGTTGCTGGGGGCCTGGCTCGATAAGCGTGACGAGCGTGATTATACGACGCTGCTTCTGGCAGCGCGTCCCGATGCCGAGCAGTCAGGCAAGGCGTGGCGCGACCAGTTTCTGGCGCGTGTCGTGGCTGTTCTGGAAAAGACCTGTCCTGAAGCGCAGGACACTGCAGCGGCACGCGGTATCGTGCTGCTTCATGTGCTCAAGCTGGCACCGCAGCTCGTGACAGGTGAGGGGCAGGGGGCGGTCGAGGCGGAGATCCGCAAACTCGTCTTCTCGCTGGTCAGCGCCGCCTGAAACCCTGAACGGACCGACAGCAAAACCTGTCGGTCCGTAGTAGAAAAATCAGTGAGGGCGTTTGCGGAAGGCGTCGAGGCTCACGACCTGACCTTCCTCGCCAGATGCCTGAGAGGAGGATTCTTCGGGCGTTTCGGCCTCGGGCTCTTCCACTTCCGTCGCTATCTCGCTCGGCGCGACCGTAAAGCGCAGTGCCATGCGGATATGCGGATCGGCAAAGGCGGTGATCGCTGCAAACGGAATGACGAGCACGCTGCCGATCCCGCCGAAAGAAAGTCCGACAGAGACGGTCAAGGCTTCACGATCAACCTTCAGGTCCCAGAACTGGTGCTGGAGCACGATCGTCATGTCGTGCGGATACTGCGCGCGCAGACGGTCGGGAATGATGACGCCCGGATAATCGGTCAGGAAAGTCAGATAGAAGTGATGCTCGCCCGGCAGGCCTTCGGCGCCGGCGTAATCGAGTGCGCGCAGCATGACCTCGCGATAGGCGTCCTCGACCCACTCGTCATAGGGCAGCAGGCTTTCTGGCAAATCGTGATCCATGCCGTCGCCCTGATCGTCGCTCATTCCAACCCATCCATTTTTCGAAAAACGATCCCGCAGGGATGCGACGTTTCATGCCTCATGGCAAGGGCAGAGAAGGGGATGGAGAAAAGTGGGAGGGCTTCTGTTGCCCGGTGCCCTCCCGAACCGCGCTTATCGCTTATGCAGCGACAGCGAGCACCTTTGTGTTATCATTGGCACTTGTGATTTAGCCCGATAACGGCGGTACAATGCCGAGCAAAAGATAAGTCTTTACCACGCACGTCGAGCCTGTTTCGTCCCCTGACTTTCCATAAGGAAAGAATGGTGGAGACGCCGGGCACTGCCCCCGGGTCCGTAACGATTATTCCACTTACCGTTTATCACCATAGCCAAGGGCAAGCCCTCCGGCACCGCTGCATATAGGCGCTCTGGCCTCCGGCGACAAGGGGCCCTGTGCGGGGCTGCAGGCGCAGGAAGTACGCCGGGCAAACTGCGTTGTGACCCCATCGAGCGGTGTCATGACCCGGCATCTTGTGGTAAGCCTCGCCCCATGCCGCTGACACCAGAACAACGCGCCGAGATCGACGCCTCCCGCCTTGCGCCCTCCCAGACGAGCCGGCCGACCGTGCCTGCGCTCGAGGCGCTTCTTTTCACCCCTATCGAGCTGCTCGACCACGGATTCGTCCGCGTTATCGACTATATGGGCGATGACGGGGCCGTGGTTCAGGCCGCCCGCGTTTCCTATGGGCGCGGCACTAAGAAGGTTTCTGAAGATACCGGGCTGATCCGCTATCTCATGCGTCATCGCCATTCGACGCCGTTCGAGATGTGCGAGATCAAGTTCCATGTGAAACTGCCAGTCTTCGTTGCCCGTCAGTGGATTCGCCATCGTATGGCGAGCGTGAACGAATATTCGGCGCGCTATTCAATTCTCGACCGCGAATTCTATCTGCCCGAACCCGGTCAGGTTTCGGCCCAGAGCGTCTCGAACCGTCAGGGCCGGGCAGAGGCCCTCTCGCCTGATAAGGCGGCGGAAGTGCTCGATCTGCTGCGTCAGGATGCGTCGCGCTGCTATGAAAACTATGAGACCATGCTCGATCCTGAGGGTCTGGGTCTGGCGCGTGAACTCGCACGCATGAACCTGACGCTCAACACCTACACGCAGTGGTACTGGAAGATCGATCTTCACAACCTGCTGCATTTCCTGAGCCTGCGCGCCGACAGCCACGCCCAGTATGAGATACGCGTCTATGCCGAGGCGATGCTCGATGTGCTGCGCGCCTGGGTGCCGATCACGGCATCCGCTTTCGAGGATTATCGTCTGGGTGCCTTTACCTTCTCTGCCGGCATGATCGACGTGCTGCGTCGCAAGCTTGCCGGTGAAGTGGTTGCCCAGTCCGATTCCGGGCTGACCAAGCGCGAATGGGAAGAGATGCAGGCCGTCCTGAAAAAGGGCTGAGCGGGTGAACGATCTTCATCGGATCATGCAGGAGGGGGTTCCTGATCCGGAGCCCCCGAAAAAACTGCCCTCGATCATGCCCTGGGCCCTGGTGGCGCTTGTGCTGGTCCTGGTTTCGCTTGGCATCCGGCTGTTCTGGCCGGTTCCAGCCACGCAGCCTCTGCCACAATGCACCGACCAGGTGCAGACGCAGGATGCCTGTGTCCGCAAGGCACCAGAGCCTGCCGCCGCCGCGCAGTAGGGGCGAGCCCGGGCGGGGGGCTCAGTCCTTGAGACCCATCCAGCCTGGATGACGCTGCTCTATCCAGAGCAGCAGGCGCCCGCTGAGCCGGCGCAGAAACGGCACATCCTCGGCCAGAAGAAAGAAGCCCAGCGGCAGCATCCACACGCCGAGAATGGGCAGAAACGCGAGACATCCCCCGATCATGAACAGGATGCCTGCCGGTATTCTCACCCAGATACGGGAGGGGGCCAGCAGCCAGCGTGTGAGTCGCTGCAGCCGTTCAGGCAGCCTGTCGATCAGCAGATTCAGGCGCCGCTGTCTTTCCTGCTCATCGGAACGCTCCGTTTCGGCGCTATGTGTCACGGGGAAAGATCCTTCTCGGTACTGTCGAAAATGTGAGACGAGTCTCCAGACGCTCAAGGGAAACTCGCCTGTGCATGGAAGGTTTTGCCTGCAAGCCGGAAAACAATAACCGGTTCATCGCAACAAAAGGCACACGGCACATGATGTATCCGACATTGGACAGCCTCTTCGAGGCAATCAAGACAGGCGCAGTAGGGTTGTCGTTTTCGCTGCCAACCTATGGTGGCGATGAGCCGCTGAACGCACCCGAAATCTGGTCCTGGGATGCCGATCGCTATATGGTCGGCACCTGCGCAGCCGATCTGACACTCGTGCCCCGCGACCAGTGGGCCGGAGATGTCAAACTCGAGGACTGAGGCGCCGCATCGTTCCTGACCCTGCACAAGAGCCGGTCGGCAGGGATCGGCTTTGAGCAGGGAAGGGTAAGGAACAAGGTGTCAGTCAGCAGGATCGTCTCATCTTCTTCTCTGGCATCCCTGCTTCTCTGTGCCTGCACCCCGGCGCCACCGGCCCATCCGGACGATATCTGCTCCGTCTTTCACGAAAAGCGCGGCTGGTATCACGCGGCTCTGCGGCAGGAGAAGAAATGGAATGTCCCGTTCTCGGTACCCATGGCCATCATGTACCAAGAGTCGGGCTTCCACAGTAACCTGCACACCAAGCGGACTTATCTGCTCTGGTTCATCCCCTGGGGCTACGTGACCACCGCCTATGGCTATCCTCAGGCCAAGACGGATATCTGGCAGGATTACCAGAAGGCGACCGATACCAGCGCCAGCCGTGAGAATTTCTCCGACTCGCTCGATTTCATCAACTGGTATGTCACCAACACGAAGAAACAGGCGCGGGTGCCCGTGACCGACGGGATGCGGCAGTATCTTGCCTATCACGAGGGGTGGGGCGGCTATCGCAAGCGCTCCTACGCCAGCAAGGGCTGGCTGATGACGGCAGCCAGAAAGGTAGGTGCGCGGGCCAATGTCTATGCCGCGCAATATTCAAGCTGCGAGAGCGATCTCAAGGACAAGGGCTTCTGGAGCTGGCTGTTCTGACGCTGTCGCGGCGCTGGGGTTTCCGGGTCTGACCTGAGGGGAAGGGGCCTGTTCCTCCCTTCAGGTCAGACCCAACGGGTTATTCTGCCGTGACGGGCAGGCACCCTTCAGGGATCTTGCTGGCCAGAAACGCGGCGAAATCGCGAAAGGCCGGTCCACGTGGGTCGGAACTGCGCCAGACCAGGCCGATCTGTCGGCTGGCGGGTGTCATGGGGCGGGTCACGACCAGTTCGTCCCATTCCGCCCGGTTTCTGAGCGCAAGCTGCGGAATGAGTGAGTAGCCTTCACCGGCGCCGATCATATGCCAGAGCATTTCGAGACTCGTGGCCAGGCGTTGCTGGTCGCGCATTGGCATCATGCCGCAGACAGACAACGCCTGATCACGCAAGCAATGACCGTCTTCGAGAAGCAGTAGCCCGTTTTCGTGATCGTGGCTCGCCAGATCTTCCATCGTCAGCGTCTCACGCGCAGCCAGAGGGTGCGCCTTTGGAAAGACTGCCATGAAGGGTTCTTCGAAAAGCGGTGCCGTCTCGAAGCTCTCTCCCGATATGGGCAGGGCGGCAAAGACGAGGTCGAGCTCGTTCTGACGCAGCTTGGCCAGCATGAGATGGGTAAGGCTTTCTGTCAGTTGCAGCCGCAATTCGGGATAGGCGCGGCGCAGAAGCGGCAGAAGACTTGGCACGTAATAGGGGCCAAGCGTGGCAATCACCCCCATGCGTAGAAGCCCTTCAAGCGGGCCGGTGCGTGCACGGGCGGCTTCGATCATGGCGCGGGCCGAGGCAAGAACCTCGCGGCCCATGGCGATCAGCCGGATTCCGTCCGGAGTCGGGGCCACATGGCGGCGAGACCGCTCGAACAAGGTGACATCCAGCAGCAATTCGAGCTTACGTACCTGTTCTGACAATCCAGCCTGACTGACGCCGCAGCGTTCGGCCGCACGTGAGAAGTTGCGCAGATCATCAACCGCCACCACATACTCGATATCGCGCAGGGAGAGGCCTGAAAGAGGAATATAGGTCATACCCATAGATAGGACCAATCCTTGTGTCAGAGGAAAAAGGTTTTACCGATAACTGCCATTGACAGAAACGATTTCCGAAGCGTTCGTATGCGTGTGACAGTCTCCCCGTCACCCAATAGAGATGTGCAACCCAGGAGCATATGACATGCCACGCATCAATTCGTCAGTGAAGCCTTTCGAAACCGACGCTTATCACGAAGGCAAGTTCGTCAAGGTGTCCGACGCCGACGTCAAGGGAAAGTGGTCCGTTTTCTTCTTCTACCCGGCTGACTTCACCTTCGTCTGCCCGACCGAACTTGAAGACCTCGCAGAGAATTACGAGACCTTCAAGCAGCTCGGTGTCGAGATCTACTCGGTTTCCACCGACAAGCATTTCACGCACAAGGCCTGGCACGACACGTCGCCGGCTATCGGCAAGATCAAGTACGTCATGCTTGCTGACCCGACCGGCACCATCAGCCGCAACTTCGACGTCATGATCGAAGAAGCAGGCATGGCCGATCGCGGCACGTTCCTGATCGATCCGGAAGGCAAGATCCAGTACATCGAAGTCACCTCCGGTGGCGTCGGTCGCTCGGCAGCCGAACTGATCGAAAAGGTGCGTGCAGCGCAGTATGTCGCGTCGCATCCGGGTGAAGTCTGCCCGGCCAAGTGGAAAGAAGGCGAAGCCACCCTTTCCCCGTCGCTCGACCTGATCGGCAAGATCTGAGGTCGTCATGACCCGGCGTATTGCGCCGGGTCATTTCCGGCGCGCCCCGATGGCGCGCCGCGATAATGCAGTTTTTCGGAAAAGAGCAGGATAAGCCTGATGTTGCAGGACGCCATCAAGTCACAGCTCACGACCTATCTGGCCAATCTGGCCCATCCGGTCGTGTTGGAAGCCTCTCTCGACAGCAGCGACAAGGCACGCGAAATGCGCGACCTGCTGGTGGAAGTAGCTGCCCTTTCCGAAAACCTGTCCTTTTCGGAAGAGGGCGTCAGCGAACGGCGCCCTTCCTTCGTCATTCGCCGGGCAGATCTGCGTCACGGGGTGAGTTTCGCTGCCATTCCGATGGGGCATGAGTTCACCTCTTTCGTTCTGGCCCTGTTGCAGGCCGGGGGCCATCCACCCAAGATCTCCCCCGAGATTGCAAACCAGATCAAAGGGCTGGCAGGCGATTTCCGCTTCGAGATCTTCGTCTCGCTTTCCTGCCAGAACTGCCCTGACGTGGTACAGGCGCTCAACGCCATGAGCGTGCTCAATCCGGCTATCCAAGTAACGACCATCGACGGCGCTCTTTACCAGGAAGAAGTCGCTTCTAAGAATATCATGACCGTGCCGCAGATCTATCTGAATGGCGTGGTGTTTGGCTCCGGCCGTATGGATGTCGAGCAGATCCTGGCCAGGCTCGATGATGATGCGCCGCGTCGCGCTGCCGAGCGTCTCAAGGACATGCCTGCTTTCGATGTGCTGATCATCGGTAGCGGGCCTGCCGGTGCCTCTGCAGCCGTTTATGCAGCGCGCAAGGGGCTTCGTACGGGTCTGGTGGCCGATCGCTTTGGCGGTCAGGTGATGGATACGGCCGGAATCGAGAACTTCATCTCGATCAAGGAGACTGAGGGGCCGAAGCTCTCGGCACAACTCGAGGCGCATGTCCGCAGCTATGACGTCGAGATCATCTCCGGACAGCGCGCCAAGGAACTCTTCCCGACTGCCAAGCCCGGTGGGCTGCATGGGATCGCGCTCGAGAGTGGGGCCATTCTGCACAGCCGGACGGTCATTCTGGCGACAGGGGCTCATTGGCGCCAGCTCGGTGTGCCGGGTGAGGAACAGTATCGCACCAAGGGCGTGGCCTACTGCCCGCATTGCGATGGCCCCTTCTACAAGGGCAAGCGCGTTGCCGTTGCAGGTGGTGGCAATAGTGGTGTCGAGGCAGCGATCGATCTTGCTGGCATTGTCGGCCATGTCACGCTGCTTCAGCGCAGTTCGAAGCTGAAAGCCGACAAGGTGCTGCAGGACAAGCTGCTGAGCCTGCCCAATGTGACGGTGCTGACCGAGGCGTTGACCACGCAGATCGAGGGTGATGGCACCAAGGTGAATGGCCTGACCTATCGTGGTGGCGATGGTAAGGACCATCATATCGACCTCGAAGGCGTATTCGTACAGATCGGTCTGCTGCCCAATACCGAATGGCTGCGCAATACCCTGGCGCTGAATGATTTCGGTGAGATCAGGGTTGATGATCACGGGGCGACATCGGTGCCGGGCGTGTTCGCTGCGGGCGATGCGACGACAACGCCTTACAAGCAGATCGTCATCGCCGTCGGCGATGGCGCCAAATCAGCTCTCTCAGCCTTTGATTACCTGATCCGTCTGCCGGGTAACTGATCGATCCTGCGGGAGAGGGCCGGAACCATTTTCCCTCTCCTGCGCTCTCCCCCTCCCGGAGGGAAGAGCGGTTCATGAGCGACGAGACGACTTCGAGTGCAGAGCAGGAAGCGCGCGATCACGCCAAAGCGGCGCGCCTGATTTATGTCGACCGCACCAGACCCGGCATAACCCGGCATCGCGCTGGGCGCGGCTTCTTCTATCGCGACACGCAGGGTGAGCGGATTACCGATGAGCCAACGCTCAGACGTTTGAAATCGCTCGCCATCCCGCCTGCTTATGATGAGGTGTGGATCTGCGCCAATCCGCGTGGTCATCTTCAGGCAGTCGGCAAGGACAAGCGTGGCCGACTGCAATATCGCTATCATCCCCGGTGGCGCCTCGTGCGTGATGAAGACAAGTTCGCGCGGATGCTTGTCTTTGGCGAAAAACTTCCCGAAATCCGCCGTCGTGTGGATGAAGATCTGCGTCATCCCCAACTCAATCGTATGCGCGTGCTTGCTGCCGTCGTACGTCTGATGGAACGCACCATGGCGCGCATTGGTAATGAAAGCTATGCGCGTGACAATCGCAGTTTCGGGCTCACGACGCTGCGTCATCGGCACGTCAAGCTGAAGGGCGGGCAGGTCGCGCTCGATTTCAAGGGCAAGCACGGGATCGAGGCGCATTTTGCAATCAAGGATGCCCGTCTTGTGCGGGTGCTGACGCGATTGCAGGATTTGCCTGGCCAGAAGCTCTTTCAATATCTCGATGATGAGGGCGCGCGCCACGATATTCATTCGCATGACGTGAATGCCTATCTGCAGGAAATCACGGGCGAGGATATAACGGCGAAGGATTTCCGGACCTGGGCCGCGACCCATCTCGCCGCCCTTACCTTGTCCAGTCTTGCACAGAGTGATACCAAGGCTCGGGCCAAGAAGAACGTCCTGCGGACGATCGAGCATGTCGCAGCGCAGCTTGGCAACACGCCCTCGGTCTGCCGGAAATGCTACATCCATCCCCAGATCCTGACGGGCTATCTCGATGGCAGTCTGCGAGAAGCCTTCGCGCGCAAGGCAGAAACCCTGCTGGACAGCGAAGCCGGTGCCCATGATCTCTCTGCGGATGAGACCATGATGATGGGCTATCTCACGCGGCTTTTGCGCAAACCCGCCAACGTGACCCACGCATGAAGGCAACCCTGAACCCGGAAAGGCTTTCTCATTCCCAAGATCAGACAGGCAGGGAGCGTATGAGGGATGGACTATCGGGTTCTCGGATCGTCAGGGTTCAGGGTTTCCGCGCTCGGGCTGGGCTGCATGGGTATGAGCCAGTCCTATGGCGCGGCAGATGAGCAGGAGAGTCTTGCAACGCTGGACCGTGCCATCGAGCGCGGTGTTACCTTGTTCGATACGGCCGAGGTCTATGGTCCGTTCACCAATGAGGCGCTGCTGGGTCGTGCCCTGGCCTCAAGGCGCAGTCGGATAAAAATCGCCACCAAGTTCGGTTTCAAAATCGACAATGGAAAGGTGAACGGCGTTGATAGCCGTCCCGCCCATATCCGTGAGGTTGTCGAGGCATCGCTGCAGCGTCTGCAAACCGACAGGATCGATCTGCTCTATCAGCATCGCGTCGACCCCGAGGTGCCCATGGCTGAGGTGGCAGGCACAGTCGGACGCCTGATCGAGGAAGGCAAGGTTCTGCATTTCGGCCTGTCAGAAGCCGGAGCTGCCGCCATCAGAGAGGCTCATGCCGAGCATCCTGTGACGGCGGTTCAGAGCGAATACTCCCTGTGGGAGCGCAATGTGGAATCTGACATTCTGCCCGTTCTGCGCGAGCTTGGTATCGGTTTCGTGCCGTTCAGCCCGCTGGGGCGCGGTTTTCTGACGGGGACGGCGCAACCTGCGGAATCCTATCCTGCTACGGATTTCCGCCATACCGATCCCCGTTTCATGGGGGCATGCTTCGAGGCCAATATGAAGGCTGCGGCCTGCGTCGGAGACGTAGCCGCGCGGTATCAGGTCACGCCTGCGCAGATCGCTCTAGCCTGGCTGCTGGCCAAGGGGCCCGATATCGTGCCAATCCCGGGCACCAAGCGTACGCGTTATCTCGACGAGAATCTCGGTGCTCTGGATGTCCGCCTGGTCGATGAGGATATGGCCCAGCTCGACAGGGCGCTGACAGCCGATCAGGTGTCGGGGCCGCGCTATAACGAAGGCAATATGGCGCTCGTCAATCGCTGAGGCAGAAACCTCATCTTCCGTATTGCGGACGGTCAAAAGCTGTCTCAGCTGATATTGATATTCGACGAGTTGAGGTCGGTCACGCCCATAAACGTGACCTTCATGTTATTATCCAGCATGATTGAGGTATTACCGCCTTGGACTGTGGCTGTGGCAAGCAGGTTCTTTACGGCTGCTTCGGCGTCTTCCGGCTTGTAATTATACATGAAGAACTTGTTGCCGCTGGCCGCAGCAAAATCGGTGATTGTAATGTCGCCCGCCGTGTGACCTGTAAGAACGCCGAAAGAGTTGGCTGACCCACTGCCGCCTGAGACGGTTACATAAGTAGCGTCGGTGTTTCCGTCATATTCTGTACCGAAGACGAAATGATCGCTTCCCTGTCCCCCGATGACGGTCTGATCACCAGCGCCCGTCCATGCTTCCAGCGTTCCCTTCGAAGAAGAGGCATCAATCAACTGGTTACTGCTCGATCCCAGCTGGTTGCCGGTCCACAGGGCCGTGTTTCCGGCGGAGACGGTCGCTGAGAGATCGTTGGCACCCCAGAGCGTACTCTGAGCGGCCGAGATATTGGTGCTGCCCGTGCCCGCGATGAACTGCAGCGAACCCGAGACGCTGATCGTCTGGTTGCTGCCGTGAACTACCGACAGATTGCCCAACGCCGAAACAGTGTCATTCTGCGCGCCGGATAATGTGCCGTTGGCACCAGAGAAGACCACGGTAGAGCCCTGGCCCGATTGCACCGTGCTGTTATCGCCAACCGTGATAAGACTGCCGATCGTGGCATCGTCACTGATGAAAGCGGTGCCGCCTAACGAGACGATCGTATTGCCGCCCTGGATTGTGATGGAGGCATTGCCTGCTGTGCCACCTGTAATCGTGTCTCGTCCCTCGGAGACGACGTTATTCGTTCCCTGCTGCAGCAGGATCAGATTGTTACCGGTGCCTGCGTCGATGGAGTTGGTGCCGTTCGTAGCAAGAATGGTGTCGTTGCCACCGGCCGTGACGATAGTCCAGTTCGCGCTTTGTGTACCGCCGTTGAAATAGTTGTCGCCAGTCACCGCCAGAAAGCTGCCATCGCTTACGCCAGCTTCATAGGTCAGGCCCGCAGTAGTGCCGCCGAGCACCGAGAGGACGCCCGTGGCGTTGATGCCCGAACCGTTGACCGTGACCCGCTCATTGAGCGAGGCCATTGAATTAGTAGCGTCGTTGAGTGCCCCGACCCCGATGAAATCATAGGTGCCGGTAGGAGCGTAGCTGCCTCCGGTTGTGACGAAGCCACTATAGAGGCTCCCGTCCGTATCATGGGGGGTGGAAACACCGGGTGAGAGGAGGACAGTTGTGAGTTTGTCGCGCGCCAAGGCGTCGACCATCTGCCGCGCATAGACCTCTGCGAGGTCCTGTGCCTTGCCGCCGCCGACAGTGACGTGAATTGCGGTGCCGGAACTCCCGACAATCGTGACAATGCTCATAATGTTCCACCCTCATTTAGGAAGCCCGGGGGCGCTACGAGCGTATTGTCGTTAAACGAGTGTAGTTGAAACGACCAGTTACGTTATCTTTATAAGATTATCGTTTATAAACGTCCTTAAATCGTCAAAAAACATCAAAACATAATTATACTGGTTAATTTAGAAAATAATTAATGGGTTTTCGCGCTTAAGCAGATGCTTTTGCTGACTAATGAGACAAAAAAAGTCCCTGCCACCGGTTGGAGGCAGGGACTTTTCTAAATTATTCAAAATATTTAAGAAAAATTTAGATTACCGGGCGCCATCGTGATCGCCGTCGCGCATCTGGCCGGTCGGCTCCTGGGTGTGTGCTTCGAGGAACCACAGATGCTTGTCGAGCGCGCGCGAAGCTTCAGTGAATAGATCAGCGGTATCGGCATCGCCTGCTTCATCGGTGATATCGATCGAGGCACGCACATTGTTTGCGACCGTTGCATAGCGATCAATCAGCGCCGAGATGTGGTCGGCAATCTTGTAGATGTCGGTCGGATAGGGCTTGCAAGACGAGCTCTTGGTCACGTCCTGCGTTGTGCCGTAAGCCGTGCCACCGAGCTGGACAGCGCGTTCAGCCACTTCATCGACCAGATTATCGACGCTGTCGCGGAAGCCGTCGAGCATTTCATGAACGCCGATGAACTGTGGGCCCTTGAGGTTCCAGTGAGCCTGCTTGGTGATCAGCGCAAGATCGATAAGATCGGCAAGGCGGGCATTCAGCGTCTCGATCGAGACGGTCTTTGCATTCGACTTGAGAGCATTCTGTGTCGTGTGCATCGCATGTTTCGTTGTCATGGTTTCACCCTTACGATTTTCTATCGGACAGTCGCAGAAAGCGATGATGATTGAACGTGAAAGATATGGGACGGTTGCGCGCTCAGACAAGGAAAGACACATGCGCAACCAGCACACGCCAGACGCCATTCTGGCGAATCCATGTCTGGCTCTGGCGCCCGGTCTGGCCTGTTCGCAGATTTTTGAAGATAACTGTCACGCAGCCTGATTCTGGCCCCAGAGCGACAATTTCGCGCCTCAGCCGCTCGCGTGGCGGGGCTCCGCCACGCCTTTGACGGCGGAATTCTGCGATCTCGAGAGGGCCGAAGAGATTTTCGGTCGCTCCCAGCCGGATGACGTTCGGGTCGTCGCAGAATAATGCGTCGAGCGTCGCAACATCATTCTGCGCCAAAGCCTCTTCGTATTGATCCGAAGCTAGGGTAAGGGCTGAAACTGTCTCGGGGTTGGCGGTAAGGTCCATGGGCGCGCCCTGATTCAAGATTACAATTTTGGAAAGAATTGCTGAGGGTGGCATGAGCGGCTTGAGATCTGGCGATCTGGCACGGTCGATGCGTGACATACGCGTCATATTTTTTAGTCTTGGCCTGGGCGCCTTTGCAATCGGCACGGCAGAATTTGCCGCGATGAGTCTTGTGCCCATGATCGCCCATACTTTTGGTGTGAGTGATCCCGAGGCTGGTCATGCCATCGTGCTCTATGCCGCTGGTGTGTGTATCGGTGCGCCGACCATCGCGCTTTTCAGCGCCGGAATCAGCCGTCGCACCATGCTGATCAGCATGATGCTGCTCTATACGCTCGGCAACGGGCTGAGCGCGGTTGCTCCCAATTATCTGCTTTTTCTTGTCTGCCGCTTTATCAGCGGTCTGCCGCATGGTGCCTATTTCGGCATCGCGAGCATTCTGGCTTCCTCTCTCGTGCCGCCGAACAAGCGCTCGCAGGCAGTGGGGCGGGTCATTCTCGGCCTGACGATTGCCACGATCGGTGGCGTGCCGCTGGCAAACGGGATCGGGCAGATTGTGGGATGGCGCTGGGCCTTTGGCCTTATCGCGGCTCTCGCACTCTGCACGGCGATTCTCATCATCCTGTTCGCCCCCCAGGATGCGCCGCGTAAGGATGCCAGCATTCTCAATGAATTTACGGCACTCAAGATCAAGCAGGTCTGGCTTACCCTCGCCATCGGAGCGGTCGGATTTGGTAGTGTGTTCTGCGTCTATACCTATCTTGCTTCGATCATGATCCATGTAACCCAGGTGCCTGAATCCTATGTGCCGATCATGCTTGCCGTGTTCGGTGTGGGCATGACGATCGGGACACTGGTTTGCGCCTGGCTGGCCGACCACAAGATGATGCCAACCCTCGCTGGTGTGCTTCTGATGGGGGCGGCAGCCATGGCTGGCTTTCCAGAGGCGGCGCATAAATTCATACCGCTGGCCATCAACGTGTTCATGATCGGTGCGAGCGGTGGTCTGGCAACGGTGGTGCAGGCGCGTCTGCTGACAGTTGCGGTTGGTGCCGAAGGCCTGGCGGCAGCCCTCAACCAGAGCGCCTTCAACATCGCCAATGCAGTGGGGCCCTGGCTCGGCGGTCTTGCCATCTCCGCCGGGCTCGGCTGGACGTCTGTCGGCTGGGTTGGATTGGCGCTCTCCCTGGGCGGGTTTGCCATCTATCTCCTGAGCATCGCCGACGAGTTCAAGAACAAGAAAGTTGAGCCATCCCGTGAATAAGGGGAAGGGGGCCTCGGCCCCCTTTTTTATGTGCTGCGCGGATCGACCAGGTCGAAGAAAGGCTGCAGGTCGACTGTGAAGAAGCGCGGATAAGCAGGGTCGCGATCATAGAGCGCCTGTCCTGCCCAGCGCCGCTGCATCACCTGTCCCTCTTCGAAGAAGCGGGCCTCGTGCTCCGGCACGTCATCGGAGCCACGGGTGAGGCTTTCATGATGGGCTGCAACGGCTTCGGCGCAATAGATGATGCGATGCCCTGCCGACCGAATTCTGAGGCAGAGATCGACATCGTTATAGGCGATCTTGAGATGCTCCTCGTCAAAGCATCCTACTTCGTCAAAGACGTCACGACGCACGAGCATGCAGGCTGCTGTAACGGCGGTCACCTCATGGCTAAGCAGAATTCGCCCGATATAGCCGTAATCCTCGGGGCCGCAGCCGCGATGGGCGTGGGCACCGACACCTGCCGGCCCCACGACGACACCGGCATGCTGGATCGTCTGGTTGGGGTAGAGAAGGCGCGCGCCAACAGCGCCGACGCGATTGCCCGCCAGTGCCTCATTCATCATCAGACGCAGCCAGTTAGCCTGCTCGACGAAAACATCGTTATTGAGGAACAGGAGGTAGTCTGACGTGCAGGTCTGGGCGGCAATATTGTTCAGGCGTGAATAATTGAAAGCCTCCTCGATTGTCAGGAAGCGTATTTTTTCCTTTGCGGCATATTCCCGCATGAAGTCGCGTGCCTGGGCTGTGACCGACCAGTTATCGACAAGAACGATTTCGAAATTGCTGTAATCCGTATGGTTGAGCAATTCCTCGACACAACGCCGGGTGATGTCGATCTGGTCCTTGAAGGGGATGATGATCGACACGGAGGGCGTGTCTGTCAGGCGCCAGTCAACGCGATAGAGCGTCAGCCCGTTGATGGAGGAAACCGCGGCCTCGTATCCCCGGCGCGCAAGGTGGTCGGATACCGCCTTGACCCCGGCTGCGATGGCGTAATTCTTGTTGCCGACCGTCACCGCCGTCGAGTTGGGGGTCATGCGCCAGTGATAGAGCAGCTCTGGCACATGGGCGATCTCGTCATGAGGCAGGATCTCGCAGGCGCGCAGAATGAAATCGTGATCCTGCGCCCCGTCATACTCTGCACGCAGAAGCCCGACGTCACGCATGGTGGCGGTTTCGATCATGGTCAGATGACAGATGTAGTTGCAGCCCAGCAGATAGCGATAATTGAAATCCGGCTTGAAATTGGGCGACTGCCAGTTATTGGCCTGATCAACCTTGTCTTCATCTGAATAGAGCAGACGCGCGCCGGTTTCCTGCACTTTGCGCATCATGGTTTCGAGGGCGACATCGACCAGCATATCGTCATGGTCGAAGAAGACCGTATACTGCCCTGTCGCAGCTTTCATGCCTTCGTTGGTCGCGCCTGAGATGCCAAGGTTCTTGCTGAGGGGCAGAATGCGGATGCGGCTGTCCTTTGCCGCAAAATCCTCCATGAGTGCGGTGGTCTGCGGGCAGACCATGCCGTCATCGATCAGGATCAATTCCCAGTTGCGCCAAGTCTGACTGATAACCGAGTTGATGGCCGTAACATAATCGGCCCGGAGAGGTTTGTAGGTCGGGCAGAGAATGCTGATCAAAGGCTCTTCTGCAATCGGCGCCTTGATACGCAGCATCGCAGTGCGCTCGCGTAGCGCAGTGTAGTAAAGTGATGCCCAGCGGTCATAATTGCCAAGATTATAGCCCGCCTGCGGGATGGCGCTGCGTATTTCTGTGCGAAGCTTGGTCAGTTCGCGATGAAGCTTGTCGATGGTATCGGCAATATCGAGCAGGCGGGTTTCGAGCGCATCGTCAGCGATGGAACTGGTAAAGGGACTTCCCATGAGTTCATCGCCCTCGGGAAGAACCTTGACCGAAAAGCTGCGTGGGGAAGACCCACGAAAACGTTGCGGAATCGGGATATCGAATCCACAATTGGGCGCGCAGCCAACGGCGGCGGCCACGTCTCCGCGGTAACGATCGGCTCTGACCTGCGCCACCAGAACGCCATTGGCCGACACCGATACCACGCAATCGCCACGCCATTCGTCTTCGCCTGGCATTTTCTGCAGGATCCAGCCTTTGAGCGCGCCCTGTTTGATACCATCGACGCAGCTGGTGTATTCAGCTCTCGATTCTATTGTAAAAACATGAAATAATGTTTTGCCTTCTGGTGCAGTCTGGTCTGTAATTGGTAGAATTGTCCGATCGGGAAGGCGTATGGAAATATTATGTTCTTTTCCATCCATGAATTCCGGTGGAATGGAAAATATAAATCCCAGTCTGTCATGCGGCGCCTTCAGCGCTGTTTGCACATCGCTGCGCGATTGATCTGCCAGGATCTGGGCAATTTCCTGTCCGTCGATCAGAATATGCAGGCGTGTGGGGGTTGTCGGGTCGAGCCTGTTGACGGCCCATCCGATCAGGGTGTCCTTATGGACACCATCGCAATAACCGATGAACGGACTGTTGGCTGGGGCAGCGTGCATATTCTGTCTTTCGTGCCGATCGGATCGATAACCGTTTTGCGTCGTTGCTTCCAGAGATGCCGCAGTTCCATCTTTATGGCTAGATAAATGCCCCGATTTCGACCCGATGGGGCTGTTTCATGAGGCCCAAGCCCAGAACAGGTGAGCCCAGAATACGCGTCGTGATGATGCAGCGTGATGAGGGAAACATGCTCATGGCATGGCTTTCCTATTACGGTCAGATCTTCGGATTTGAGAATCTGACGATCTTCGACAATGGGTCGTGCGACCCCTTTACGCTCCATCTGCTTGACCACGCCGCGCGATGTGGTGCGACCGTCAGGCGCGACCGAAACGATCCGGCCGATTTTCATGGCAAGGGTCTTCATCTGGCGGAGCAGATCCGGCTCTGGGATGAAGGCGATCATTACGACTTCGCCTTGCCTGTCGATTGCGATGAGTTCCTCGTCGTCTTTGGAGATTTCGGAATATCGACGAGCAGAGAGAGCATAATGCGCGAATTCAGCGCGCATATCGGTGAGAGACGGACGCTCCGTATTGGAAGCTCCCTTTTCAATATCCCTTCCAGTCCCGGCTGGTTCGCCCTTGATATCGAGTTTTTCAAGGGCTTTGTTCCCGCCTGCAGCATCGGGGTGATGGATAACGGGCAGCATAATCCATCTTCGCGCTTGGCATCCGGCTACGCGATGACACGCTTTTCCTATCTGCACTGGCATAACCATGATTATGAGGAAATGCAGCGCCGGACCCGGGTGAAACTATCCAATTCCCTGCTTGATCCTACCGATCGCACCATGCTGACGCGCTATGCGGCCACCCCCAATCTTCCGGGACGTCATCTCGTCGATATCCTGCTTGAGGACGAGGAGTATTACCTGTCACGCTATAATGGTATGCTCCATCTTTACCTGCCATGGGCGAAATCTGCGTCAGCCTTGCCTGTGCATCTCGATAATGCTCCGGTTCTGATGCGCGACAGTCGGATGGTTCAGCCCTGGTCCAGCAGCGCCTATGAGGCGCGGCATGAGGATGTGAAAGGCTGGGCTCTTGGCCCATTGATGCATTTCCTCCTTCACGGCTGGGCAGAAGGGCGGCAGTTTTGAGCATGTCATGAAATATTCATGGCGCCCGATTGGCGAGGCTTGTTGTCTCAGCGTGACGGGGAAGCTACACGACAGACTGGCACATGGTGCCTTGTTGACCTGTTTACTTCTTGTCTGAGCCAGGACGTACCGACCGAATGACTAGCGCCGCCGCTCCGCGGACCCAGCCTGCACCGATACAGGAAGCCCGAAAAATCCCGTTCTGGAAGGGCGATCGCCTCTTTCGGCTGCTTGTCGCTGCCTGCGCCCTGCTTGTTCTGGTATCGCTCGGCGGGCTCGTTCTCACGATGGCATTCGGCGGCAGCAAGGCGTTCAGCACCTTCGGTCCATCCTTTGTCATTCGCAATGTCTGGAACCCGGTTACCAACGAATACGGGGCGCTGGCTCCGGTTTTCGGCACGATCGGCTCCACGCTTATCGCAGTCCTGATCGGTGTACCTCTGGCCTTCGGCGCGGCCTTCTGGCTGACCAATATTGCACCCCCGATGGTGGCTGGTGTTGTCGGTACAGCCGTGCAGCTTCTTGCCGCCGTGCCGTCGATCATCTTCGGCATGTGGGGCTTCTTTATCGTCGTGCCTTTTATGGCGCAGCATGTGCAGCCCTTTTTTCGTCACCATTTTGGTCATGTGCCCGGTATCCGCTGGCTCGTGCATGGCGCACCGTTTGGTTATGGCCTGCTGACGGGCGGCATCGTTCTGGCCGTCATGATCACGCCTTTCGTCACGGCCGTCATGCGTGACGTGTTTGCTGTCATGCCCCCCATGCTCAAGGAGAGTGCCTATGGGCTGGGCGCCACGCGTTGGGAAGTCATGCGACGGGTCATTGTTCCCTGGTCACGCGCTGGCATGATCGGCGGTGTGGTGCTGGGTATGGGCCGCGCCCTTGGCGAGACGATGGCCGTCACCTTCGTGATCGGCAACGCCAATACGATCGGCTGGTCGCTTTTTGCCCCGCGCAACACGGTGGCCTCGCTGGTAGCACTAGAATTTCCCGAAAGTGCTGCAGGTAGTCTCAAGCTTTCCTCGCTACTCGCACTCGGCTTCATTCTGATGCTGCTTTCCTTCACGACCCTTGCGATTGCGCGCTGGCTGCTGCGGGAGAAAAAGGCATGAGCAAGACCATGGGAGAGGGCTGGCGCAAGGACCCGCGCGCCACACAGCGCCTCGTGATGGACCGCCTTGCAACGGGCATGAGCTTCGTCGCGACGGGCATTCTCGTGCTTGCCCTGGCATCCATCCTCTGGACATTGCTCTGGAACGGCCTTGCCGGTCTTTCCATCGCAGCGCTGATCCATCCGATGGGGCCGCCGGGCAGCAACGGCGGTCTGGCCAATGCTATTCTCGGCAGTTTCATTCAGACGGCGGTGGCGCTCATTCTGGCAACGCCGATCGGCCTTGGCTGCGGCATCTATCTTTCCGAATTCGGCAGTGGCTCGAAATTTGCGACAGCGGTTCGATTTGTGTCCGACGTGCTTCTTTCGGCGCCGTCCATCCTGATCGGTCTGTTCGTCTATCTCGTTCTCGTGGCGCCGTTCGGCCATTTCTCCGGCATTGCCGGATCGGTGGCGCTTGCCATTCTGGCTGTGCCCATCATCGTGCGCACGACCGAAGACATGCTGCGCCTCGTGCCGGTGGCTATGCGCGAGGCTGGCTCGGCGCTTGGGGCAGCGCATTGGCGTGTGGTGCTGTTCCTTTGCCTGCGCTCGGCCCTGCCGGGTGTCCTGACGGGCATCCTGCTGGCGCTGGCACGTGTCAGCGGCGAGACGGCGCCGCTCCTGTTTACCTCGCTGGGCAATCAGAACTGGTCTTTCAGCCTCAACAAACCCATGGCGAGCCTACCGATCGCCATCTATCAATATGCTGGTGCGTCCTATGACGACTGGGTTCGCCTTGCCTGGACCGGCGCCTTGCTGGTCACACTTGGCGTTCTGAGCATCAATATCATCGTGCGGTTCGGCTTCCGCAGCAAACAGTCATAAGCAAGAGGACGTTACGCTCATGAGCGAAGCCCTGCAGGATCTTTCCCTCTCGTCGCAGAGTCCCGCCTCGCCTGAGGCCGCTCTCGCTGTGCGTGAGCTGGATTTCTATTACGGTGAGAAACAGGCTCTCAAATCCATCACCATGGATTTTCGCAAGCAGAATGTGACCGCCATGATCGGCCCATCGGGCTGTGGCAAATCCACGCTGCTGCGCATTTTCAACCGAATGTACGATCTCTATCCGGGTCAGAAAGCCACGGGAACGGTGCTTTTCGATGGTGCGGATATTCTCGATCCGGGCCTTGATCTCAACATGCTGCGGTCGCGTATCGGCATGGTTTTCCAGAAGCCGACGCCCTTCCCGATGTCGATCTACGACAACATCGCCTTCGGGGTACGCCTGCATGAAAAGCTTTCGCGTTCCGAGATGGATGCCCGCGTTGAGGACGTCCTGACGCGCGTGGCCCTGTGGAAGGAAGTGCGCGACCGTTTGAAGGAGCCGGCAGGCGGCATGTCGGGCGGTCAGCAGCAGCGCCTGTGCATTGCGCGCAGCATTGCGACAAAGCCCGAGGTTCTGCTTCTCGATGAGCCGACCTCGGCGCTGGACCCCATCTCGACGGCGCGTATCGAGGAACTGCTCGACGAGCTCAAACAGGATTTCACTATCGCCATCGTGACGCATAACATGCAGCAGGCGGCACGCTGCGCCGATCAGGTGGCCTTTTTCTATCTTGGCTCTCTGATTGAAATGGATAGTGCTGACCGGATGTTCACCAATCCGCGTCAGAAGCAGACACAAGATTATATTACCGGGCGTTTCGGTTAAGTTTTCCCCAAGCGGGTAGGGACAAGCAATTATGCCAGCGGACAGCCTTCACACCGTCAAGAGCTACGAGCAGGAACTAGACCGCATGCGCGCCATGATGGCGCGTATGGGGGGCATCGTCGAAAGCCAGGTGGCGCAGGCCGTTGCCGCCGTGACCGAGCATGATGAAGACGCGGCCCAGGCGGCCCCTGCGCAGGACCCGCAGGTTGATATGCTCGAGCGCGATGTCGAGGCGCTGGCCATTCGTCTGCTCGCCTTGCGTAGCCCGATGGCTGGCGATCTGCGCGAGATCGTGGCTGCACTCAAGATCACGGGAGATCTCGAACGCATCGGCGATTACGCGGCCTCCATCGCGCGTCGCAGCCAGCGTTTTGACCTGGTTGACCGTCAGATCTCGCTTTCGGGCCTGCGCAGCATGGGGCGCCTTGTGCAGGAAAATCTGCGTCGCGTTATCGATGCCGTCACCCAGCAGGATTCTGACCGCGCGACGGAAGTCTGGCAGGCTGACCGCGAAGTGGACGAATACTACACGGCGATGTTCCGCGAGCTTGTCACCTATATGATGGAAGACCCGCGTAATATCAGCCCCTGTACGCATCTGCTCTTCATCGCGAAGAACTTCGAGCGTATCGGTGACCACACGACCAATATTGCCGAGCGCGTCTATTATGCTGTGACGGGTGAGAATCTGCCTGCGGTGCGCCCGCGTGGCGGGATTGCAGCCGGGGATGATCTGGTTTCACGATGAGCGGTGCCCTCGTAAAGATCGTTGTCGTTGAAGATGATCCGTCTCTTCAGCTGATGATACGCTATAATCTCGACAAGCTTGGCTATGACGTCTCGGCCTTCCCTGAAGCCGAGCAGGCGTGGGAGCATATTTCGCGCGCACGTCCCGATGCGATTGTGCTCGACTGGATGCTGCCGGGTATGTCGGGCCTTGATCTCTGTCGGCGCATCAGAGGCACGTCGTCGCTTCACGACCTGCCGGTATTGATGCTGACGGCCCGTGCTGACGAGCAGGACAGCATTCGCGGCCTCGACAGCGGGGCGGATGACTATATCGCCAAACCATGCAGCATTGAGGCTCTCGACGCCCGCCTGCGCGCGCTGCTGCGTCGCACCCAACCGGTCAAGCAGAACGTGCTGAATTTTGCCGACCTGCAACTCGATCTGCAGACACATCGTGCCGAGCGCAACGGGCGCGCCCTTACGCTGGGCCCGACCGAGTTCCGTCTGCTTGAGTTCCTGATGCGCCACCCGAGGCGCGTCTTTTCGCGCGAGGATCTGCTTCAGAAGGTCTGGGGCTCGAATGTGCATGTCGAATTGCGGACGATCGATGTGCATATCCGGCGCCTGCGCCGGGCGCTCAATCTGGATGACGAGATGGATTATGTGCGTACCGTGCGCTCTGCCGGCTACGCCCTCGACGATCAGGCCTGAGGGAGCCCGGCCCTGACCTTTGCTCTTATCGCGCTTCTTGCGCTCTCGCTTCTGGGGTGGGGTTTTTCATGGCGCGCCTGGCGGCGCCGGCTGGTTCTGGTTCCCCCCACCGCCCTGACGCCCAAGCCCGTTCAAGGTGAGGCGCCAGGGGCGCCGGTTTTCTGCGATCTACTGCCAATTCCGGCCGTGCTGCTCGATCAGGGCGGGCGTATCTATCATGCCAATCGTGTCGCGCATTCCACCTTTGGCGATGCGCTGGGTGCGGTAATCCGTCATCCGGCGGTACAATCGGTACTCGCGACCCTGACGCCTGAGACCGGTGTCGTCACGCGTGTCGAACTAGACGTGCCTGTGCGACGCATCGTGCAGGTGACCTTCCGCAAATGGTCCGAGCGTTTCGCAAGCGATATCGGCTGGGTTGATGGCGTTCTTGCCGTGCTCGAGGATTGTTCGGAAGTCGAGGTGGTGGATCGTATGCGCGCCGATTTCGTGGCCTATGCTAGCCACGAACTGCGCACACCTCTCGCCTCGCTGATCGGGTTCATCGAGACCTTGCAGGGGCCTGCTTCTGACGATCCGGCGGCGCAGCAGCAGTTTCTGGCTGTCATGGCGGCTCAGGCCGCCCGTATGGAGCGTCTGATCGAGCGTCTACTCTATCTCTCCCGCGTGCAGCGTCTCGAGCATATGCGCCCCAATGATCTCGTGGCGGCGCAGGACATCATGGATCGCCTGCTGGAAGACAGCCAGATCCTGATACGATCCTCAGACGCAAAGCTGATCCTTCTGCCGACGGATGAAGATCTGTTCTTTCCCGCAGATGAAGACCAGATTGTGCAGGTTCTGCTTAATCTGGTCGAAAATGCGCTCAAATATGCAGGGTCTGAGATCGAGATCCGTGTCGGGATCGTCGCCGATAATGGCAGGGGGGTCGAGATTTCGGTCTCTGACAATGGGCGTGGTGTCGATACGCAGCACGTGCCACGGCTGACCGAACGTTTCTACCGGGTGGAAGGGCGCGTCACGGCTTCCCAGAGCGGGACCGGGCTTGGTCTGGCGATCGTGAAACACATCGTTGATCGCCATGGTGGGCGCCTTCGTATCGAAAGCGCCCTTGGCAAAGGCATGACCTGCCGTATCTGGCTGCCAAAGGCGAGCTGACCTACCTCCCGCAGGGGAGGCGCAGAGACAGCTTCAGAACCAGCCACGCGGGTTACGCATGGGTACTTCGTCGGTGAGCGCAATGATCGGACGGATAACGCGAATCAGCCACCAGACGAAAAGCAGGCTGAACAGGATATAGCCGACGAAGACGAGGCAGAGGACGCCTGAGATGGCCGCGCCGCACAGACCCAGCCAGAAAGTGCGGATTGCATAGGTGAAGTGGCTCTCATAGATCGTGCCCTTTGCATCGCCACGCTTGAGATAGGCCACGATCACACCGGGAATACTGGTGATGCCGAAGAAAAACGACGCGATGAACAGAATGTGCACGATCCAGGCCCAACGCCTTGCCCGTTCGCTGCGTTGAGAAACAGGCCACGCCTGAGAAAAACCGGGTTGCATGGGGATTTCGATCCTTTTGCCGTGCTGTGGTAATGAAAGAGTCGGGTCTTCTGCGCTCACGCTACCCTGAAGAGGCCCGCTGTTGTTACAGAAAACTGATCGGTGACATGATTTCGTCTTCGCGTATTTTGACTTTGCTTACTCTGGCAGCTTTCGTTTCGCCCTCTGTGGCGCATGCCCAGAGCGTCACGGGCGCCGGTTCAAGCTTTGCTGCTCCACTTTACGAAAGCTGGGGCGTGCTGGCACGAGGCAAGGGCGGTATCAGTGTCAATTACCAGAGTGTCGGCTCTGGCGCGGGCCTCAATCAGGTTGTGGCGGGGACGGTCGATTTCGGCGCCTCGGACAAGCCTGCCGGGAAGGCGCTTCTGGCTGATCATCAGCTTTATCAATTCCCGACGGCGCTCGGTGCCATTGTGGTCATCGTCAATCTGCCCGATTTACCTGCCGGCGTCCTGCGTCTCGATGGTCCGACGCTTGCTGCGATTTACGATGGACGCATCAGCGAGTGGAATGATCCGCGCGTCAAGGCGCTGAATCCCGATCTGACCCTGCCGGATATCGATGTGGCCCCTATCCATCGTGCCGATGCATCGGGAACGAGCTTCGTGTTCACATCCTATCTTTCTCACGTCTCGCCCGAATGGCGCGCCAAGACTGGCGCTGGCACCTCCGTCGCCTGGACCGAGGGCGCTGGCGCGCGCGGCAATGACGGTGTGGCGGCCAGTGTGCGCGAGACGATTGGCGGGATCGGTTATGTGGAATATGCCTATGCGAACCATAACCACATTCCGATGGCGCGCATGAAGAGCCATGACGGGGCCTATGTTGAGGCCAATCCTGCGAATTTCGCTGCGGCGGCGGCACAGGCTGACTGGCTGCACGCACAGGGCCATGTGATCGATCTGCTCGACGGACCCGGCGCAAACGCCTGGCCGATCATGAGTGCAACCTATGCCATCGTACCCAGAGCCTCGCACCCCGAGGTCAGGCGGTTCTTTGAAATCGGTCTGCGCGATGGAGAGGATGAGGCCAGAAAGCTCGACTACATCACCCTGCCGGCTTTTGTGCGGGACGACATTCTCGGGAACTGGCCGCGCTGATGGGCTGATCTTCCATCAGGAGGAAAGTTCCGTATATCTGAAGTAGCAAAGTCTTGATAAGACGCGCCATTCTCAACGGCGCTGGGCGGTCTATTCTGTATCGATCCTTTAATGGCAGGGGTGTTATCCCCGCCACGGGCTCTGAATAGTGATCAAGCGGGAATATCCCTATGCCTCTGCCTTCTTTTCTCTTTGTCTGCACAGGCAATATCTGCCGTTCCCCGCTCGCTGAAGCTGCCATGCGCGCCGAAGCTGCCAAACGCGGCCTGACGCTGGATATCGACTCTGCTGCCACCGGCGTGTGGCATGTGGGCGAAGCGCCCGATATCCGTGCCCGCCGCGTTGCCAAGCGTCATGGCCTCGATATCGAGAACTATGTCGCCAGGCAGGTTCAGGAGGACGATTTTACCCGCTTTGATCACATCATTGCCCTAGATTCCGGCCATTTGCGGGCCCTGCGTCGCCTCGCACCCAAGGCGGATCACGAACGTATCCGCCTCCTGCTCGATTATGTTCCCGAACGTAGCGGGGAGGAAATTTCCGACCCGTTCTATGGCAAGGATATAGACTTCGAGGCAGCGTGGCAGGAAATCGCGCTTGGTTGCGCCAGTCTTGCCAGTTTCACGCTGGATTCCTGATGCCCACACGGCTTGAAAGCGCGGCCTTGCTGATCGGGGAGTCATTCAGTTTCGACGCCGCGCCGATGGGCGGCGGCGACCTCTCTGAAATCTGGCATCTTCGTTTCGAATCGGGTCGTGAGGCGGTCGTCAAACTTGGCGGTCAGGCAGCGGCAGAGGCGGCCATGCTGCGTGCCATTGGGGCGACCGGTGCCCCGGTGCCGGAGATACTGGCAGCACAGGGGGATCTGCTCGTTCTGTCTTTCATCAGGGCGGCACGGCTTTCCGAGGCTGGATGGGCCGCTTTGGGAAAAACCCTTTCGACCCTGCACGCTGCCGATCAACCGCCCCGTTATGGCTGGTCTGAAGATTATGCTTTCGGGTCCATGCCTATCGCCAATGCCTGGACCTCCGACTGGCGTGATTTCTGGCGTGACTACCGGCTGGAACCCTGTCTCTCCTTTTTACCCAGAGAGACCGCTGCAAGAGTCAGCCATATCAGCAGGACGCTCGAGCGTTTCCTTCCCGAGGCGCCGCGCCCCAGTCTGCTGCATGGCGATCTGTGGGGTGGGAATTTCATTCTGACCCGAACCGAGCGCGCCGAGACCAAAGCTGTGCTGATAGACCCGGCATCGCTTATCGGGGATGCCAGTGCCGATTTCGCGATGCTGACACTTTTCTCCGCACCGCCCGAAAGCTTTTGGCGCAGCTACGGCCCGTTGCCTGGCGGTTATGATCGTTCGATTGATGTCTATCGCCTGTGGCCAGCCCTCGTGCATTATCGGCTTTTCGGCCAGACCTATCTCGGCATGGTCGAAAGCCTGCTCGACCGGCTCGAGGTTTGAAACCAGGCTTCAGCGGGTCTACGACGCTCACGGCTGATCAGGACAGGGCGCTGCTTAGCAGGGGAAACTTCTGCACAGTGAATAAACAGAACGCCGCTTTTCTGCCCGACAGGCCAGGCAGGAGATCAGGCCAGACGCTCGTGAACGAAAGAGCTGTGGCGAGCAGCGACTTTCTCCGGCAGCGACGCTGAGGCGGTGGGCTGAACCGTCACATAATGCCTTGTCCCGACATCGACTGTGCGTTGCGGCCCGCGATGCCTCTCTTCATGAGACGCCCGCCCGGATGGGAAGTGACCAGAGCGGTATCGTCTTCATCGATTGCGTCGGTCACAAGGCGCTTCCTGCTTTTCGAGGCCGATGTGCAAAGCGGGAAGAATTCGGCTTCCCCGTCGCCATGATGGGAAAGCCGCTCTTTTCAGAGACTCTTTGCGAGGCTTTCGAAAAGCACCGCAATGGCTTCAGCGCCCGGGTCGGGAATATCGGCAAGCTGGTCTGCGGGGATGTACGAGGCACGGCCAGCGCGGGCTTTCATGCTCCGTGTGGCATCAGCTCCTGCGCGGGCAGCAGCAGCGGCTGCAGCCGGGGACTTCCCGGCATTGAGCGCTTCGATAGCAGGGAGCAGCGCGTCGAGCATGGTGCGGTCACCCGCATGGGCCCCCCCATAGGCCTGCATCTGCGCTGCGCCTTTCTGCAGGCCTTCGCGCCAGTTTTCGTCATGCCCCGCTGTCGTGGCAAGGATCGAAAGCAGAACGCCGCTGGAGCCGCCGCTATGCCGCGCCAGCAGGCGCCCGATTGTGGCCAGCAGCTTCTGTGGTGAAGCGAGCGGCAATGAGTCGAGCGCCTTGAGAATCTGTCGGCCAGATTCTGCAAAGGTCGATCCGGCATCACCGTCACCGCATTTGGCGTCGAGGGCGTTCAGCCGCGCCTCATTGGCCAGAAGCGCCTCAGCACCTGTTGTGATCAGCTTGCGCAGGATGGGATCATCGGAAGGCGCATCGACGAAAGTATCCGGCAGGGCCGGGCAGGGCAGCGTCGCGACGGGCGCGAAATGCGCCAGTCCCGGCCAGGATCGCGGCGCGGCATCGGCCGCAAGGGCAGCGATGAAGGCCGGGTCTGCGGGCAGCGCTGTCAGCGAGAACCCGTTCATGTCGAGTGCAGTCATGAGGGGCGCCGGGCCTATGATCCATTCCGTGCGACCGGCCAGAGACGTGCGTGAAAAACCATCCAGCAGCGCGAATGCCTCGAGAGGGGGCACGCTGCCGAGCATGTTCAGCAGAATGACGAATTTACCCTCATCCGGCAGGGATGCTTCAAGCTTGTCTGCCGTGCGCGCCATAAGGGTGTCGAGATTTGCCATGGGGATGCGCTCGACCCCGGCTTCACCATGAATGCCAAGCCCGAGTTCTGCCTCGTTATCGGTAAGGCGTGGCTTCTGGTCCGGGGTAAACACATTGCAATCGCTCAGCGCCAGACCGATCGAACTGAGCGAGCCTGCCACCTTGCGGGCAAGAGCGGCGATTTCTGCCAGCGACTGACCTGCTTCAGCGGCTGCTCCAGCGATCTTGTGAACGAGCACGGTGCCCGCGATGCCGCGCGCCTTGTCGGTGCGGCCAAGGGCGATGTCATCACCGATGATGACCAGATCGACTTTCAGCCCCAGTGCCTTTGCCTGTTCGGCTGCGATGCCGAAATTCAGACGGTCGCCGGTATAGTTCTTGACGATCAGAAGGCAGCCCGCCTCGCCGGTGACAGCCCTGAGGGCGGCCAGAATGGCGTCGACACCGGGGGAGGCGAAAAGCTGGCCGCAGACTGCGCCTGTCAGCATGCCCTTGCCGACGAATCCGGCATGGGCGGGCTCATGACCCGAGCCACCGCCGGAGAGCACGGCGACGCGCTCTTTCTGCCAGTCCCTGCGCAGGATGACGTGAATGTCTTCCGCGCCATCCAACCGGCAGAGATCGGCTCCATAGGAGGAGCGCAGCAGGCCCTCCAGCCCCTCTTTCACAATGGTCTCGCGCGTGTTGAAAAACCGCTTCATGCTTCGTCTCCGCGTCAGTTTCCGGGCTTTTGCGCCCTCTATGTCGCTCAGGCCGGTCAGACTAGGAGGGGAAACGGTTCAGGAATATGACATATCGATGTGATGAAAGACACATTGATGTGACATCTGGGCGGCCCCTGATCCTGCCTGAAATCCAGGTGTCCAGCGCGCCTGCGGGACGGGTCATGTCTTGACAGAGAGGCCCCTGTGATCTCGATTTCATTATCGCCGCCTTCGGCCCGTCGTTCATGTAAACGATTGGCAGAGGTCAAAGATTTCGTTACGATTACATAAGAAAATTCGTCAACTGGGTCAGGATTACAAAGTTTTGGACATTCCATCCAAGTCACATCACCATCCGCCGCCACAAGTGGATGAGGGCTATCACAAGGATCTGGGGCGACGTCAGGTCCAGATGATCGCCATCGGTGGCGCCATCGGCACCGGCCTGTTCCTCGGGGCAGGGACGAGACTGCAACAGGCAGGGCCGTCTCTGGCTATCGATTATCTGGTTTGCGGTCTTTTCTGCTTCCTCATCCTGCGAGCCCTTGGCGAACTGGTGATGTATCGCCCGAGTGCGGGCAGCTTCGTCTCCTATGCCCGTGAGTTTCTGGGTGAGAAGGCGGCCTATGCAGCAGGATGGTTGTCCTTTCTGAACTGGGCCATGACCGGCATTGTCGATATCACGGCTGTTGCGCTCTACATGCATTTCTGGGGCACGTTCGATCATGTGCCGCAATGGGTGTTTGCACTCGTGGCGCTCGGCATCGTCGGCACCATGAACATGATTGGCGTACGCTATTTCGGCGAGCTGGAATTCTGGTTCTCGCTCATCAAGGTGGTGGCTCTCGCGCTTTTCCTGATTTTCGGCTGCGTCGTGCTTGGCCTGAAAATGCCCGTTGGTGGCGCTGTACCCGGTTTTCACCTCATTTCGGAAAATGGCGGCCTATTCCCGCATGGCATCATGCCGGCCCTGTTTCTGATGCAGGGCGTGGTCTTTGCCTATTCGGCCATCGAGCTTGTGGGCACTGCCGCAGGTGAGTGTGCCAATCCGCGTGAGATCATTCCCCGTGCCATCAACAGCGTGATCTGGCGCATCGGCCTTTTCTATGTCGGATCGGTCATCCTGCTGGTCTGCCTGCTGCCCTGGACGGCCTATCACAAGGGTATCAGCCCCTTCGTGACCTTCTTTCAGGCGCTTGGTGTGCCACATGTCGATACGGTCATGAACATCGTCGTGCTGACGGCGGCGCTGTCGAGCCTCAATTCGGGCCTCTACTCGACTGGACGTGTTCTGCGCGCTCTGGCGCTCGGTGGGTCGGCGCCGCGTGCTCTGGCCAAAATGAACCGTCAGTCAGTGCCCTATGTCGGCATTCTGACCACGGTTGGCGTCTATCTCGTAGGCGTTGGGCTGAACTATCTCATTCCCGCGCGCGTCTTCGAGATCGTGCTGAATGTGGCAGCCCTGGGTATCATCAGCACCTGGAGCTTCATCCTGATCTGCCAGATACGCATGCGCAAACTGGTCAATAGCGGTGAGATCGAGAGCGCAGGTTTCCGTATGCCGGGTGCGCCCTATACCGCCTGGCTGACCCTCGGCTTTCTGGGCTTTGTGGTTGTGATGATGGCCCTCGACTACCCCGAGGGCACCTACACGGTTATCGCCATACCGTTCATTGGGCTGATCCTGGCCCTTGGCTGGGGGCTGATCGCCCTGAGCCGTCGCAGGGCCTGACCCTGCGACCTGCTCCGCTCAGCCCTTGACGGGCTGGGCGGGTTCAGACGGGAGCTGGCCTTCCCATTTGGCGACCACGGCGGTCGCCAGAGAGTTGCCAACGACATTCGTGGCAGAGCGGCCCATATCCAGAAATGTATCAATGCCGAGAATGAGCAGCACGCCTTCTTCCGGCAGTTTGAATTGGCTGAGTGTCGCAGCAATCACCACCAGAGAGGCACGCGGAATACCCGCCACACCTTTGCTCGTCAGCATCAGCGTGAGCAGCATGATAATCTGCGTGCTCCAGGGCAGGCTGATGTCATAGGCCTGGGCGATGAAGATGCTGGCGAAAGTGCAATACATCATCGTGCCGTCCAGATTGAACGAATAGCCGAGCGGCAGCACGAAAGACGAGATCCGGCGCGAAATCGGGAAGCGTGAAAGCTGGTCGAGCATCAGCGGATAGGCGGCCTCTGAACTTGCGGTCGAGAAGGCAAGCAGGAAGGGCTCACGCATCAGCGAGACAAGGCGACGTGCCGGTCGCCCGAGAATGAGAAACGCTGCTGCGATCAAGGCGCACCACAGCAGGAAGAGGGCGATATAGAATTCGCCCATGAACTTGCCGTAATTGATCAGAACGCTGAGCCCGTTCGTGGTGATGGTGGCGGCCATGGCGCAGAAAACCGCTACGGGTGCGAGCATCATCACATAGCCCGTCACTTTCAGGATGATATGGGACAGGCTTTCGGTCCATTCCATGACCACACGGGCCTTCTCAGGCATCGAGGCGCAGGCGATACCGAAAAACACCGAGAACACCACGATCTGCAGGATCTCGTTATCGGTCATGGCGCGAAACACGGAATCCGGCACGATATGTTTGACAAAACTGTCGAGCGACATGCCAGCCGTGGCAACCGGCGAGGTTGCAACGCCCTGAAGGCGGTGCATGCCAAGGCCCGGACCGAAGAGATTGACCAGCAGCATGCCGAGCGTCAGCGAGAAGAGGGAGGCCGCTACGAACCAGATCATCGCCTTCGCCCCCACGCGCCCCACCGAGGCAGCGTCGGACATGTGGCCAATGCCCACGACCAGCGTCGAGAAAACCAGCGGGGCGATGATCATCTTGATGAGGCGCAGAAAGACGGTCGAGCCGATCGAGACGTAATGCGCGAAATGCTGCTGCATGATGGTGTCGGCAATAAGCGCATGGGCCGTACCGCCTACGCCGATGCCGAGCAGCATCGCGATGACGATGATCGTGGTCATACTCATGCGCTTCATGGTGATGTTTCTTCCTTCCTGAAGACCGGGCCTTAAACTGATCCGCCAGACAATACGCTATTGCGGCGCAGATCGGGAAACAGCCCATCGGGCAACCCTGTCCGGTCTGGCAGGGGCTCCCGATGGCTCATGGTCTAGGCCATTACGTCACAGTATATCAAATGACGCTCGCGGAACGGGTCGATGGTGACATGGTGGTTTGCAGCGGTTTTCAGGGCTGCAAGCAAATGGCGCGTTGTGAGGGGGAACGATCTCGGTAATATGAACACCAAGCGTGGCAACACAGCGGTCGGGCCGCGTCGGAGGGTAATAGCGTGATCCAGAATGCAATCTCGGTGGTGGTCGGCCTGATTCTGGGGCTGTTTACCCTGATCGTTTCCGTGATCGCCGTAATCGAAGAGGCGGCCAGAAGAGGCCTTGTTGCGCTGGGCATCCCACATCAGGTGCAGACGGCGCTTCTGGCCCTGCTGCTCCTCCTCCTTGTCGTGGGCTCTTTTCGTCTCTTCGGACGTCTTTTCGGGGTGTTGATCGGGGTCGTTCTGATCGCATTGCTGTTGCACGCGCTGTTTGCCCCGGAGACGACTGCGGTCGCGTTCTGACGCCAGCCATCGGTCAGTGCCCCGAAAGGGGCCGGTCAGGCAAGATCCGGATTTTGCGGTGATCATGAAATAATGGTGTCCGCGGCGGGATTCGAACCCACGGCCCCAGGATTCATCCCACTTCGGCTTTCGCCGCCGACAGGCGGGCAGAGAGCCCGGCTTGTCGTTCGTGGTCTGGACTGTCTCTTCACCATGGCCCGGCAAGCCGGACGACAGGCGCTGCCCGTACAGTCTCTACACCTTCACCGCTCTTTTCAGAGAAGCGCTTGGCTCGGGATTGGCACGGCATATTGCCAGAGCTTTCCCCGAATTTGAGCAGATCCACCATGACGTTTCCGACCATGGCGCCCAATTTTTAGGAATCCTGTGCTCTATCCTGCTGAGCTACGCGGACCACCATAGCCATTCTAGGGGCCGCACGCAGGCTAGGCAAGCGCCGGGCTTTCAAATTTTTCTGTTCCCTATCATCGGTTGCAATACTGCCAAGTCAAACTAAGATTGTTTCTTGTAGTAAGTCTCCTGCCCGGTCGACGTCGGGTATGTAGAGATGTTCTGTTTGTGAGGGACGAAAGATTTACTGCGTCTTGTCCCCCAAGGGGCCATTGTCGACAAGCACAGTCTCGGCACCACCGTCTTTCCTTCGACTGCGCGCGATGTTGAAGTGTGAAATACGTTTCGTAAAAAAACCGAGATAAAAATGTGATATAAGGCTTTAAGAAGTGAAAGCGTGAAGTAATGTTCGATCTGGCCCTCCGTGGTGTTGCTAAAACTGATTCCACCCTGCTGCGTTTGCGACTTATCGGTCGCATGGAAGCGACAACGCTTACTGGCGAAAGTGTGCTTCCTGTCGGCGGAAAGACCAAGGGCCTGCTCGCCATACTTGCGCTGTCGGATCGTAAACCCGTTGCGCGGTCGCATCTGGCTGAGTTGCTATGGAGCCGTCGCCCTGATGATCTGGCGCGTGCGTCACTGCGTCAGGAAATTCATCGCCTTCTCGATGCGCTGAGCCCGCTCGGTGTCGATGTAATCGATGTCCAGCGTCATACGCTTGCTCTCAAGCCTGCCCTGACTTCGGTCGATGTCGAGCGAATTCTCAATGGTGGCAAATCTATCCTGCGCGAACTGCCTCCACCGAGCGAGGTTCTGCTGGGTGAACTGAATGGCATCGATCCTGCTTTCAATGAGTGGATCGAAGGGCAGCGCACGCGCCTTAACCGTCACATCTATCAGCTTTTCGAAAGTGCATTGCGCACACAGGTCGATCCGGATGCGATCCTTGAGACGGCCGATCATCTGCTGCTGCGCGACGGTCTGAACGAAGCTGCCTGGCGCGCGCGTATCCAGGCCTGGGTGACCAAGGGTGAATACGCTCAGGCTGCTGCCCTGGGCGATCAGGTCGTGCAGCTTTTTCAGGATCAGCTTGGCACGGTGCCAGGCCCGGCAACCATGGGTCTGGTCCGTGGGCTGCAGGAACGAATCGCTTTCGATTCCTATGCCAAGTCACATCATGGTGCTTCGCCCGAAGTCGATTCCGCTCTGATTCACGCCGACCGCCATGCCGAAAGCGTGGGTCTTTTCGCCGCGGCGGGAGGAGAGGGTTCATTTCTATCGGCTGGCCCGCCACTGCGCACGCTGGGCTCGATTGCCGTCGCACCGATCAAGGCGACGGGGGGCGAGCATGCCGAGGCCCTTGCGGCAGAGCTGACGGAACGTCTCGAGGTGAAGCTGGTAGGCCTGCAGACCTTCACGGTCGTGCCTTTCCCCGAGACTCCTCAGGGAGAGACCGGGCCGCTTCTGGGCAATACCCATAATCCGGGTACCGATTACGTTATTTCGGGTCTGGTGCGCGCCAATTGCGCGCATGATGAGACGTCGGAAGGCTATGTGATCATCAGATTGCTGAGCCTGCGTCAGGAAGGAAGCGTTGTCTGGGCAGATCGTTTCGAGCTGCCGAAGGACACACGCGCCCAGCGCGCGCTGCTGTTCTACGTCATGAAGTCGCTGCAATGGTCTCTGTTCCTCTCCGAGGGGCAGCGGATGATGTCGCGTCCGATTGCCGAGCTCTCTGCTTTCCAGATGGCCATCCGGGCGTTGACCCTGCTGTTGCGCTGCGATGTTACGCTGTCGAGCGAGGTGAGCGAACTCGCCGAGCGTGCCTATCAATCCGATCAGGAATCGGTTTTCGTCCTGTATGTGCGGTCGCTCATCCGGTTCTTCCTTTATCAGGATAACTGGTCCGGCAGCGCACAGGAGGAGATGGAAGAGATTGCCTCTGCTGCCGGTTATGTCGCGATCCAGCTTCGGGCGAACCCGCTGGGCGTCTGGCTCTCCATGATCACCCGCACCTTTACGCCGGGGCAGTTGGACGAGGCGAAGGCGCTGACAACCGAATATACCGGTGCAGGCGGTGTCTTCCCGGCAATTGCAATTTCGCCTTCCATTCACGCACTCAAGGCAACGCAAGCCCTTCTCTCGGAGGAGAAAGCCAGCGCGTTGGAAGAGATCCAGCAGTTCCGCGCCTTGCGGGCGTCTCAGCCTTTCGCCGTGCTGTCCGAGCCCTTCAGCATTCTCGTGCTCGAACTGTCCGGCAATGCCGAGGAAGCCCGTCAGGCCGGTGCGGCTTTTGTCAGTCTTTATCCGAGAAGTGCAGCTGGTGTGCTGTACTACCTTGTCGCACTCGCCGCACAGGGCGTGGGTGAAGAGGCCGAGCGCGTGAAGCGTCATCTCCTGCGTCTGGTGCCGGAAGTGACCATCGCTGGTGTCCTCTCACGCCATGCCTATCTGCCTGACACCATGCAGACATGGCTGCGCGAGATGCTTGAACGCGTCAGTATCCCCAGAGGATAAAGCTATTGCCCCGCTTGGCGTGACCGGGCGGGCGCGATATGAACTGTTTTCAGCGCCGGACGCGGGTATCGCGATCGGGGATTTCGACACGCGGCCAGTGCCAGTCTAATAGGGACATCATGACTCCTCGTTTGCAGCCGATTGCCCCTCTCAATGCGCCTGTCAGGGCGCCCCTCTCTCTGGGACGGTTTCTGCCCGTTCTGCCGCTTTGCGCCCTGATGGCGCTAAGCGCCTGTGGCGGTGGTCGCGATCCGGACAGCCTGACCCAGCCCCGCAACCATCTTCTGGGCGTTGATCGTGGCGCGACAGGCGGTGACGACGAGCTCAAGGGTGGCGTGAATGCCTATCTCTGGCGTGGTGCGATCGATACCCTGTCTTTCATGCCCTTTGCATCGGCCGATGCCAATGGTGGCGTGATCCTGACAGACTGGTATCAGCCGCCGGCCAGCACCAACGAGCGCTTCAAGATTGCGGCCTATATTCTTGACCGTCGTCTGCGCTCCGATGCACTGCGCGTCTCGGTTTTCCGTCAGGAAAAGCAGGGCACGGAATGGGTCGATACCCCTGTGGCGCCCAACACGACCTCTGACATCACCACCCGTATTCTCGCCCGCGCGCGTCAGCTTCGTGCTGATAATGGCAACCGGGATTAATTCCCGGCCTTTCGACGTAAACGCGACCGGAACAAACGATAGAAGATCATGACGGAACAAGAGACACTCGGCTACGATTTCGACAAGGCCGAGCCCAAATGGCAAGCCAGATGGGATAGCGCGCGCGCTTTTGCAGCGGAGGATCATCCCGCTGCCGACAAGCCGAAATATTATGTGCTCGAGATGTTTCCCTATCCGTCTGGTCAGCTCCATATGGGCCATGTGCGCAACTATGCGCTTGGCGATGTGGTTGCCCGCTACAAGCGTGCGCGCGGTTTCTCGGTGCTGCATCCGATGGGCTGGGATGCGTTCGGTCTCCCTGCCGAGAATGCGGCGCGCGAACGCGGTGTGCATCCTGGCCAGTGGACACTCGACAACATCGCCGCCATGCGTGGCACGTTGCAGCGCCTGGGTTTCTCGCTGGACTGGGAGCGTGAAATCGCCACCTGCCTGCCGGAATATTACGGACATCAGCAGAAGCTGTTTCTCGATATGTGGCGCAAGGGCCTGGTCGAACGTCGTGAATCGGCGGTCAACTGGGACCCTGTGGACAACACGGTGCTGGCCAATGAGCAGGTGGTCGATGGCCGCGGCTGGCGTTCAGGCGCGCTGATCGAGAAGAAGCGCCTGTCGCAGTGGTTCCTCAAGATCACCGATTTTGCTGCCCCCCTGCTTGAAGGGCTGGACAAGCTCGATCGCTGGCCTGCGCGTGTGCGCGTCATGCAGGAACGCTGGATCGGCCGTTCGGAAGGCGCACGCGTGCGCTTTGCGCTCCATGCGCCGCCGGAAGGGTTCGATGTCGATCTGGACTCTGTCGAGGTCTTCACGACACGCCCCGACACCCTTTTCGGCATGAGCTTTGTCGCCATTGCGGCAGATCATCCGCTTGCCGCGAAGGTGGCGCAGGATAATGAGGGCGCGCGTGCGTTTATTGAGGAGTGCCAGCGCCTCGGTACGTCTGAAGAGGCGATCGAAGCAGCCGAAAAGCGTGGCTTCGATACCGGGCTGCGCGTCAGCAACCCGTTTGCCCCTGACGAAACGGTGCCGGTCTGGATCGCCAATTTCGTGCTTATGGATTACGGCACGGGCGCCGTATTCGGCTGCCCTTGCGGCGATCAGCGCGATCTCGATTTTGCCCGTAAATATGATCTGTCCGTGCGTCCTGTCATCCTGCCGACAGGTCAGGAAGAAAGCAGCTTTACCGTCGGCAAGACCGCCGTCACGGGTGATGGCACACTGATCAATTCGGGCTTCCTCGACGGGCTGAGCACGGCAGAAGGCAAGCGCAAGGCCATCGAACGCCTCGAAGGAATGGGCATTGGCCGTTCAGTCGTGAACTGGCGCCTGCGCGACTGGGGTATTTCGCGCCAGCGTTACTGGGGCTGCCCGATCCCCGTCGTGCATTGCGAGTCCTGCGGCGCCGTGCCGGTGCCTGATGACCAGTTGCCGGTCAAGCTGCCGGATGATGTGACGTTCGACCGCCCCGGCAACCCGCTCGATCATCATCCGAGTTGGAAACATGTCGCCTGCCCGCAATGCGGGGCCGCGGCGCGGCGCGAGACCGACACCTTCGATACGTTCGTCGACAGCTCCTGGTATTTTGCGCGGTTCACGGCGCCTCATGCCTCGACACCGACGGACCCGATCGCAGCCAATTCCTGGCTGCCGGTCGATCAGTATATCGGCGGCATCGAACACGCGATTCTGCATCTGCTTTATGCGCGCTTCTTCACGCGCGCCATGCATGAAACGGGGCATCTCGATCTCGACGAGCCTTTTGGCGGGTTGTTCACCCAGGGCATGATCACCCATGAGAGCTATCGCGACGAGAATGGCTGGCTGGCCCCGGAAGATGTCGTGCGTTCGGGCGATGGCTATGTGCGCCGTGACAATGGCGGCCCGGTACAGCTTGGCCGTCTCGAGAAGATGTCCAAATCCAAGCGTAATACGGTGTCGCCGGTCGCGATCATCGAGCGTTTCGGCGCCGATACGGCGCGCTGGTTCGTGCTTTCTGACAGCCCGCCGGAACGCGATATGGAATGGACCGAGGCAGGTGTTGCGGCGTCAGCCCGTTTCGGCCAGCGTCTCTATCGTCTGGTCCAGGCCGTTGCAGTCTCGGTACCGCAGGGTGCCGCTTTTGCCGAGGGTGGGCGCAGCCTGCGTCAGGCGACGCATCGCACCATCAAGGCCGTGACCGAAGCCCTGGAAGGGTTCACGCCCAATGTGGCTGTGGCCCGTCTGCATGAGCTGAGCGCAGCGCTTTCCGAAGCCGAAAAAACGGATGAGGAAGGGATCGGTGCAGCCCGTCGCGAAGCCGCCATGTCGCTGGCGCTTCTCATTGCGCCCATGATGCCCCATCTGGCCGAGGAAATGGTGGCGCTGCTCGAGCCGGAAAGCGCGATGGTTGTCGAACGTGCCTGGCCGGTTGCGCTCGAGGAATTCCTCGCGCTCGACAGCATCACGCTTGGTATCCAGATCATGGGCAAGCTGCGCGGCACAATTCAGGTGCCGCCTGATGCGCCCTCTGATATGGTCCTGCCTCTCGCCGAGGCTGAGCCCAATGTGGCGCGGATGCTCGAAGGCAAGCGGATCGTCAAGCGCATCCACGTGCCGAACCGTATCGTCAATTTCGTGGTGGCAGGCTGATTTCATGCGTCGTTTCGTTCTGCTTGCCTCTCTGGCCTTGAGCGGCTGTGGTTTCCAGCCGCTTTACGGAAGCAACGGGGCAGGCGGGGCGCACGTCATGCATGAGTTGCAGCGCATCTACGTTGCCAGAATTCCGGAACGTCAGGGGCAGGAACTGCGTCTGGCGTTGCAGGAGCAGCTTGGTGGCGCCAGCACCAAGGCGCCTGATGGCTACACGCTGAATGTAAGTTTTGGCGTCAATCAATCAGCCATCGATATTCACAGCGACAATACCTCGGGTCGGTATCGCGAGCTTGGCACGGCCCATTGGCGTCTGTGGACCGTCGAGCCGTCGCCCAAATTCCTCGCCGAGGGCGATGTATCGACGCTTGATGGGTTCAATGCGACCTTCGAGCAATATCTTGCCCAGACACTCAATGACGAGACGGTCAGGGCGCGTATTGCCGAAACCCTCGCTGGCGCCATTCGCCAGCAGATCGCAACCTGGTTCAAGACGCAGATCAAGCCTTCTCGCAACAACCCGAGCGAAATACCGTCCTATTTCGATCCGACAGCCATGCCGACCAAGGATGGACAGCCCTACGAAAAGGCCGGTCCTGACGGCTTCCCTGCAGCGGCGACGGGTCGTACAGACATGAACAGCCAGAACGACGACTGATCGCGCATGAAGATCGATGCCCGTTCGACTGCGCGTACACTTGCCGAAATCGGCAAGTGGCGCGGGGTTCTGCTTTACGGCGATGATCTGGGGCTGATCCGCGAGCGCGCCGCGCAATGCGTGCGTCAGATTGCTGACTCGCTTGATGATCCGTTTCGTGTGGCCCTGCTCGACCAGGAACAGCATGGTCGCGTGGAAGAAGAAGTCGGTGCGCTTTCACTCATCGGCGGGCGCCGCGTGGTCTGGGTGCGTGATGCTCAGGATGCGCTGCTTCCTCGTGTGACTTCTGCCTTGGCCATTGATAGCGATACTGTGCTGGTGATCGAGGCCCCCGGCCTTGCGTCACGCGCCAAACTGCGCAGCGCCCTCGAAGCCCATCCGAAAATCGCCTCGATCGGCTGCTATCCTGAAGAGGGGCGTACGCTGATCGCCTCACTGAGCGATCTTTTTCGCGATGCCTCTGTGGCGGTCGATCGGGAGGCGCTGTTCTGGCTTTCTTCCGTTCTGGGCGCCGATCGGGCGGCAGTGCGCAGCGAGGTCGAAAAACTCGTGCTCTATGCGGGGGAGGGCGGCAAGCTCTCGCTCGATGATGTGCAGGATTGTATTGGTGATTCGGCCAATGCCACGCTCGATGATGCGACGACCGCTGCCATGGCAGGCGACCGCGCCGTGGCCGATATCGCGCTCGAGCGGGCCCTTGCCGATGGTCTCTCTCCCATAGCCCTTGCGCGTGCCTGCCTTTCCCTGATGACGCGACTTCAGCGCGTGCTCGACTGGATGGATGAGGGAAAATCGCGCCAGGAAGCCATCAAGCTGCTCAAGCCGCCCGTCTTCTTCAAAAAGATGGACAGTTTTACCAAGGCGCTCGAGCGTTGGGATGGTGCGGGATTGAGGCGGGCCTGCGAAGCGGTGCAGGGGTTCGAGCTGGCCTGCAAGCAGACGGGTTGCCCCGATCTTGCCCTGTCGCGCCGTCTGATCGCCCAGCTTTGTCTCGGTCCGCGATCATTCCTGCGTTGAAATTATGCCGTGATTCTGCCACGGCTGAGAGTGCCGTATTCTGACAGGGGGAGGTTATCCGATCAGTCGTCTCTGCTTCATCCTCCTGTCGCAGGCCCTGATGCCGGATCACGCTGGCAAGGCCTGGTGCGTGGTATGATTTTCTCTGCGACCGGAAGATTTCTGTACCGCCGGAAAAGCGCTGCGGCCGCGTTGGGCATGCTGCTTTTACTCATACTCTGCGCTCTTGCAGCGCCGCTTTACGCAGAAAACGTCGGCGTCGACCCGATGGAATCCTCTCTGGCGGGCACGGTGCTGCGTGACGGGAAGCGTGTTGATATCATGCAGCCCAATGACAACCCGCTTCATCTGGGCCTGTCTCCTATCGGGCCGTCATGGCGGTGGGGAGCTTATGCGCTTGGGGCAGATTCCCAGGGGCGCGATATTGCCGCGCGTCTGCTTTACGGCGCGCGGGCGTCACTGCTGATCGCTTTTTCCGCGGCCTGTCTCTGTCTTGTCATGGCGACGTTCTGCGGATTGCTGGCCGGTTATTGCGGTGGCTGGATCGATATCATCATCTCCCGGGCGCTCGATATTCTCTGGGCTGTGCCGGTTTATCTCTTTGCCATCAGCCTGAGCGTTGTAACGGTCGGGCATGATCTGTCTTTCGGGCCGTTTCACGTGCAACCCGATAGTCTATTGCTGCCCATAGGTATCATCGCGCTCATCTACGTGCCTTATGCCGCAAGGCCTATCAGAGCCCGCACCCGAAGCCTGTCGAGTGCCGGTTTCGTGCTGGCCGCACGCGGGCTTGGGGCGTCGTCGCTGCGTATCGTGTTTCGCGAGATCCTGCCTCTCCTGGCAGAGACGGTACTGGTTCTCTCGCCCCTCATCATGGCGCTCTGCCTGCTTGCCGAGTCAGCGTTGTCATTTCTGAGTCTGGGTGTGCAGGCGCCTGCCGCGTCCTGGGGGAGCCTGATCCATGATGGCGAGGGGCTGATCTATAGCCGTCCTGTTGTGGCGATTGCGCCCGGTGTTGCTATCATCCTGACTGTGCTCGCGCTCAACGCGTTGGGTGACGCGGCGCAGGCCGAACTTCGCGCACGAGGCAGAAGATGAAGGGCGTTGCCTCGCGTCTTGGTCAGATGGTGCTGGTGCTTTTCGGCATCTCGGTGCTGGTCTTTGCGGTGTTCTTTGCCACACCGGGTTCCGATCCCTCAGTGCGTATTGCAGGAAGGGGGGCCAGCCCTGAGGTCATCGAGCGGGTGCGTCACGCCTATGGTTTCGATCGTCCCCTGCCCATGCGCTATCTGACGATGATGGACCATCTTTTCATCTCCAGAAACCTGACCTCCTATGTCAATCACGGCCAGAATGTCGTGTCCGAAGTGTTCGCGGCGGCGCCTGTCACGCTCTCTCTCGTGCTCTGGGCGGCTCTGTTCTGGGTCGCAGGCGCCCTTGTTTTCGGTCTGATCGGTGCTGCGTTTCAGGGCGAGTGGATCGATCGTCTGGTCTCCCTGCTCGCATTGATCGGTCTGTCGATCCCGGTTTTCTGGCTGGGAGAAATGGTCAATCTGGTGAGCGAGAGCCGTTTTCATGACAGCTGGCTTTTCAGCTGGGTGCCGCCGCTGGGCTATGTGCCGTTCATGACCAGCCCGCTTGGCTGGGCCAAGGCTCTGATCCTGCCCGCCATGACACTCGCTGTCGCTTTCATCGGTCTCTACAGCCGCGTGCTGCGAACCGATCTGCTGACAGCCATGCAGGACGATGCACTTCGCACGGCGCGCGCCAAGGGCGTTGGGCCGTGGCGCCTCTGGTTCTGCCATGCCCTGCGTCTTTCGGGGTTGAGCGCGCTCTCTCTTTTCGGTCTCGATTTTGCGCAGTTACTGGGCGGTGGCGCCTTGCTGATTGAAGTGGTGTTCGCCTTGCCCGGTGTCGGGCATCTCACCTATCAGGGCCTGAGCACGCTCGATCTGCCCCTGATCATGGCGACAGTGCTCTATGCCGCTTTCTTTGTGGTCATCGCGAATGCCCTGATCGACGGGCTTTACCGCCTGCTGGACCCACGTATGGGAAGGGGGTCTCATGACGGGTGAGGCACTTCTCAGCGTATCCGATCTTCGCCTGCAGCATCGACAGGCAGGAATTCTGCTCGATGGGGTGTCCCTGACCGTCAAACGGGGCCAGATACTGGGTGTGGTGGGGGAGTCAGGCTCAGGCAAGAGCCTGACGGGGCTCAGCGTGCTGGGTTTGCAGCCCCAAGGCCAACTCAGCGGCACCCTGAGGTTTGACGGCGAAGATCTGACCCGTTTCTCTTCTCGTGACTGGCGTCGGTTTCGGGGGCGTCGCGCCGCCATGATCTTTCAGGACCCGATGACGGCTTTTCTGCCGGTGCGGCGCATCGGCCCACAGATTGTCGAGCAGATAAGAGTGCATACCGCGCTTTCGCATCAGGCTGCGCGAGAGCGTGTGGTGTCGCTTCTGGGGCGCATGGGCGTGCCGTCGCCCGAGCAGACGGCGCAGCGTTTTCCGCATGAGCTTTCCGGCGGCCTGCGTCAGCGCGCGATGATTGCCATGGCGCTCTCCTGCGATCCCGAGCTTCTTATCGCAGATGAGCCGACAACGGCGCTGGATGTAACGGTTCAGACCCAGATCCTCACCCTTCTCAAGGAGATTGGCGCGCGCGAGGCCAGCGTCATGCTCATCACGCATGATATGGGCGTGGTGGCGCAAAGCTGCACCGATGTGGCCGTGCTCTATGCTGGCGTGGTGATCGAAACCGGCCCGGTCGCTGAAGTGCTTCAGGCGCCGCTCCACCCCTATACAAAAGCCCTCCTGCGCGCCATTCCGCCCATGACTGGCTCACGGCCAGAGCGCCTTCCGGTCATTGACGGGGTGCCACCCTCGCCAGATACGCGCCCCGTGGGCTGCGTGTTCGCGCCACGCTGCCCGCAAGTCACGCCTGACTGTGCCATCCGTCCGCCCATGCGGGGGGAGGGGGCGCATCGTGCAGCCTGCGTGCTGGTGCCATGAAAGCGCTTCTCCAGGCGAGAAATGTCGCCAGAATGTACAAGCTCGGCGGTGGCGCTGCCCTGCGTGCGGTAGATGGTATTTCTCTCAATGTGGCGCGCGGCGAGACGCTGGCCCTTGTGGGCGAGTCCGGCTGTGGCAAATCCACTCTCGGGCGGCTTCTCATGGGGTTCGACCGCCCGGATAGCGGCGAGATCCTGTTCGATGGCCAGAATCTCGCAAAATGCTCCGCACGAGAGCAGCGTGCCCTGCGCAGTCAGTTGCAGATGGTTTTTCAGGATTCCGCCTCGGCTTTCAACCCGCGCTGGACCATTGGCAGCGCGCTTGCCGAGCCCTTTCGCATTCACGGGCGCCCCTGGTCTCGCCAGAGTCTTGAAACCCTGCTCAACCGTGTCGGGCTTTCGGCTGCATTCTTCGACCGCTATCCCGCGGCTCTTTCGGGTGGCCAGCGTCAGAGGCTCAATATCGCCCGCGCGATCGCCCTGTCGCCCCGTCTGATCGTGGCGGATGAGCCGGTTTCGGCACTCGATGTCTCGGTTCAGGCACAGATCGTCAATCTCCTGCGTCATCTCCAGGCCGAACTCGATCTGGCCTGCCTGTTCATCTCCCACGACCTCGCCGTGGTGCGTCAGATCTCAGACCGCATTGCGGTCATGTATCTCGGCGCAATCGTGGAGGAGGGCGAGACGCTCGCGCTGCTCGCAGCACCGTCACATCCCTATACCCTTGCCCTTGTCGAGGCTGTGCCTCAGCCGGGCAAACTGCTGGGGACGCCCCTGCAAGGCGACGTGCCGAGCCCGCTTTCGCCGCCGACAGGATGCCGCTTTCACACGCGCTGCCCTGTGGCCCAGTCGCGCTGTGCGGTCGATCGGCCGGAACTGCAGGAGCGGCCGGGCCTGCGCCGTGTGGCGTGTCATTTTCCGCTTGTATAACGGTGATGCGGGGCGCTACCCCGCGCCCCGGAAAGGGGCGCACCCCTTTCATCCCCCAGGATAGGGTTCCAAAGGGTGTCGCCTTTCGTGCGGTTCGGGGCAAAACCTTGAGGCAGTATCAGAAACGCTGGGAAATACCCGTCAGGATCGTGCGGCGCAGTCCGTATTGCGGGGCGCCGACACCGATGCCCGAGCCATCACGGATTTCATAGGTCTTGTCGAAGAGGTTCAGCACATCCAGGCGCAGTTCGGTGCGCTTGAGGAACGGCACACGGAACAGATCCCTGAAGGACTGAACAAGAGAGAGATTGAACGTCGCATAGATCGGCACGGAGCGGCCATTCGGCACGGTGCCATCCGCGCGCAGCCCGCTGCCATAGACCATGGAGGCTGAAATCCGTGTCGGGTGGCCTGTATGGTAGAAGAAGGAGTAGCTGCCACCTGCCGAGGCCGTCCAGCGCTGGTCATGATCGAGATGGATCCAGCGATGCTGGATATAGGCCAGATCATCGGGGTCCATGGTCCATTGGGCTGTGGTGATATCCTTGCCGATGGCGCGCGACCATGAGGCATTGCCGTAAAGAGAGAGCGGCCCGTGCTCGTAATTGGTTGAAAGCTCGTAGCCATTCACCTGACCGCGTCGATAGTTGAAGGCTGAGAGAATGATCGGTGCCCCAAACTGGCCCTCATCGATCATGTTCTTGGCGAGCTTTACATAGGCATCGAATGAGGCATGCCAGCCGGGCAGGAGAGACTGGGTGACACCTGCGTCGAAATAATGGTCACGCTCGGCCTTGACCGTGTTGTTCTGCAGGGTCTGGGGCTCGTTGGACGTGCCGACATATTTGCTGAGCGAGGTGTTGGCGACCAGCTCGAAAGGCGGGGGCGTGAAATAGCGGGAATAACCGGCATGAAGCACGCCGCCGCGCCAGGCACGCCAGACGATATTGATGCGCGGACTCACCTGCTTGGAATGGGTGTATTCATCGACGCCATCGAAGCGCAGGCCGTAATTGATGGTCAGATCGCGTACCGGGCGCCATTCATCCTGGGCGTAGAGCCCATACATCCAGCCGGTGCGCCCGCTGCCGTCATGCACATTGGTGGTGCTGCCGTCATAGATCGGCGTGCCGTCATCTTCGGCACCTGTCTGCTGATAGACGATGGAATCCGTCTTGGAGCTGTTGCGCTCGACATAGACCTGATAGCCGAAACGCACCGTGTGCTTGGGCGTCGCCTTCCAGGTTACGTCGGTCTGCGAGCCGGTTGAGAAGACGGAGCGCGCGGCGTGTTGGCTGATGCCGTTATAGACCAGATCGCCCAGCGGGTCCGGTGAATAGCCGAGCGAGGAATAGCGGGTGATGATCGAGCTTTGCAGGCTGACCTTACCCATGTCCTTTTGCAGCGACAGAATCCCGAAATCGGTGATTTCCTTCTGGCGTTCGTTCAGGCTCGCGCTATCGACGCTGCCATAGACCTGCTGCGACAGGGCGGAGTCGAGAAAGCTCGGGTTGGCGAACTGGCGCTGCTGGCCCGGATTATTCGGCAGTTGATATTGCGCGTTCGAAACGCCACCGGTCAGGCTGATACGGGTGTTTTCGTCCGCCGTGTACCGCAGATGGCCCAACGCATGGTACTGGTTGCTCAGATCATGGATGGCGTTGAAGCTCGGGGTCGGGTTTTCGACACCCACGCGGTTATGCACAAAATCGCCGGTCGCGAAGAAATCCCATTTGCCCGCATGACCGCCATATTGCAGCGACGGGAAGAAATAATCGCGTGCGCCACCGTAGATAGAGGCATCGCCACCCGGATCGGCGCTGCCATTCTTCGTGGTGATATCGATTACGCCAGCCTGCAGAAATCCGTATTCGCTGGGCAGGGCCCCTGTGGTGAGCGAGGCAGAATGGGCAAAACGCGTCATGAGCGCCTGACCGAAAACGCTGAGCCCTTCGGGTAGCTGCACGCCATCAAGGCGGAACTGCACCTCGTTATGGTCACCACGCACATGGATCTGGCCGAAACTGTCCTGCGCGACGCCGGGGGCCTGAAGCAGAAGCGTGTTCAGAGGAGCGTTATCGCCGCCGGGATTGGTTTCGATATCGCGACGTGTGAAGCGATAGGTTGTGGCACCGGTCGAGGATTGTAGCGCCGAGCGAATCTCATCAAGGCGCGCATTGACGATGATGTGCTCCTCATGAGTGGCCTCGACCGGTGCCGGGGCCGTCTGGTCGCCATCGAAAGAGGTGCGCGACGCCTGATCGGTGGAACGCGCTGCGCCTTGTCCGGTCGTGCCCTGTGACGGCGAGGCCGCAGCCTTTTTGGCCTGCTTCGTTTCAGGCAGCAGGGTCGAGGCAGGCGTAGTGGTCGTGTCGCTCGTCTGGGCATGGGCGGGCAGGGTAAGTGCCAGAACCGAGCAGGAGAGGAGCAGGCTGGACGACCACAGGGATCGGGGAGACATCATGACAATCCACGGGCTGGAAGCGAAACAGATCGATCTCGTTCCTATTGTGTATGATATAACATAACAATCCCTCACGGTGTTCTCTGCCCATATTGTGTCAGAGCGTGACAAATTGGCGACAGGGCTGGCGCTGTGAAAAGCGTTTTAATCGGGGAGCCTGCGTGACGATGGGGCGTTCAGCCCTGATCCGTCCACGCTTCTGCCAAGGTGCCATGCCATGAAACGCCGGTCCTTTCTCTCTGCTGCCTCCTGCGCGCCTCTTCTCGGTATGACGGGGGAGGCGAAGGCAAGCGGTAATGCCGATGACGGCACCAGCTCGTCAGGCGTATTCGATATCGTGGCCGAATTTACAGGGCCGGGGCCATCGGGCGTGGCGGTGCTGCCCGACGGACGCCTTTTTGTCAGCTTCCCCCGACATGCTGACAACCATCCCGGCGCGACGCTGGGAGAGGTGAAAAACGGCAAGATCATTCCCTATCCTTCCGCAGAAGTAAGCCTCCCCTCCAATCGCGCTCCGGCTGACAGGCTGATGTCAGTGCATGGGCTCGCGCTCGACAGTCAGAACCGGCTCTGGCTCATTGATGACGGCAAGCTGGCCAAGCACGATATCCCCGAAGGGGCCGCGAAGATCATCTGCATCGACCCGGCGACGGACAAGGTCGTGCATCGCATCGTGCTCAAGGCTCCTGCGATGCGGCCTGACAGCCATATGAATGACCTGCGCGTGGCCTTGTCTGTGGGCGAGAAGGGGACGGTATTCGTGACGGATTCCTCCTTTGGCACGGAGCCTGCGCTTGTGGTGGCCGATATTGCCACCGGTGAAGCGCGGCGGGTGCTGTCCCATCACCCTTCCACCCAGGCAGTGGAGGGCTTCATGGCGATCGTTGAAGGGGAGCCAAGGCGCTATATTCCCCATCACCCGCAGATGGTTTCAGGCGGGGCAGACGGCATCGCCCTGCCCAGCGATGAATCGCGGCTTTACTATTCGCCGCTCACCAGCCGCCGTCTTTACAGCCTGCCCACCAAGGCGCTTGCAGACAAGGCTCTCGGTGATCAGGCCCTCGGGGCGCTGGTGCGTGATGAGGGTGAAAAAGGCACGGCAGACGGATTGTGCTTCGACCGGCATGATCGTCTCTATACGACCAATTACGAGCATGACTGCATCCTGCGCCGGGACCCGGATGGGTCCTTTGCGATGGCGGTTAGGGATTCACGCATCCTGTCGCCCGACGGCATCTGCGCCACGAAGGACTGGATCTATTGCACTCTTGGCCAATGGAATCGTCTGCCGTCGTTCAATGAGGGGCAGAACCGTCGCAGGCCGCCCTATCTGCTGATACGTTTTCCGGTCGAGCCGCTCACGCCGCTCAACGCCGCGCCAGAGGCGCCCCGGAAATAGATAGTGAGCACGAGGCTTCCGGCGTCGTCGGGTGGGATGCGTAACGTTGCGCATCCCTGATGAACTAAAAACTGAGCAGAGACGCAAAGAAAGGGTGTAGGGAGGAAGAAGGCAGGGCGCAGGGCAGGCAATGTCGGTTGTGGTGATATTTCTGACAGTCTTGGCCTTGATGACCGTATCGGACGAAACGCCGACAGGGCGTTTTCTGCACCGTCTGATGGTCGTCATGCCAGCTCGGATGCTTAACCGAATCACGCCTCTGCACATACTCATTGCGGTCGCTGTCATCGGTCTTGGTGCAGTTCTCGCGTGGTACGGTCGAGGCGACGGGATACGCATTGCTGCCAGCACCCTGCCAGATGCCGTTGTCTGGCTCACGACGTTTGAGGTCAGCACCTATCTGGACGTGGTGATGATGCTTGCCACCGCCTCGGCCCTGATGCGGTTTCGACATCTCTGGTCATCCATGCTGAACGTGAAAGCGCGTCTTCTGATGCGACTGAAGACCAGGCGAAAACGCTCCCGGTGAATACAGGCAGGATCAGTCTCCCCGCTTTTCGGTCCATGACGACGAGCTTGAATCGGAGAGCGGTTTTCGGGAAACAGACCCTCAGTGCCTGGGGAGAAGAAAAGGCGATCGGTTATTTGCCAGCGAGAGAGCGCTGAGGGCTGAGCGTCAGTCGAAAAAGTGCCCTGAAACGAGAAAGGGCCGGATCGCATCACGATCCGGCCCTTCGCAAAAACCTGTTAGCGCTCTCAGGAAGCTGACGGCGTCCCGTTCTGCTCGCTGGTATGCTGGTCGACCACACCCGGCAGGAACTGGGCCAGTGCCGGAAGCAGGGCACCTGCGGGCAGGCCGGTCTTTGAAACCAGCATCTGGATCTGCTCGTCGGTCAGAAGCGCACGCAGTTCGTCAGCGGAAATCGGCAGGTTCTCACCCGAGCCGATCCATGACCGCACCTTGTCTTCGAGACCGGCCTTGCGTGCCTGATCGATCAGCATCTGCAGGCCCTGCTCGCTGGTGAGATACTCACCAAGGCCGCCACCGAGCTTTTCCCTGAGCTTGTCACCCATGGAACCGAGGGCGGAATTGATCATGGAACCTAAAAAACCGCTCAAACCTTGTCTCCCGTTTCTGGCCCGGCCCGGAGATTTCAGGCCGAGCGTCGTGTTTCCTTGTCGATCTGCGGCATCTCGATATCGATTTCCAGAACCGAGCAGCCATCGAGGCCGCCATCGAGCTTGACCTGCACCTTGTCCTGATCGACCGCGACATGGCGCTTGATCACTTCAAGGATCTCGCGATGTAACTGGCTGATCAGTTCGGAGTTGCCATTTCCCGACCGCTCATGGGCCAGCAGGATCTGCAGGCGATCACGGGCGACGGCGCTGGTGTTGCGTTTGGTGAAAAGACCGAACAGGCTCATGCGACCCTCTTCTTGAACAGCCAGTCGAGCAACCCCTTGCGCTCAATCGGGATCTGTATTTCGAGCTTCTCGCCCTGCAGGCGGCGCGCTGCATCGAAATAGGCGCGTGCCGGAGCGGATTCAGGATTCGAAAGCGTGACGGGCGAGCCGACATTGGAGGCGCGCAGCACTTCCTCGCTTTCGGGAACGATGCCGAGCAGCGGGATGGACAGGATCTCCAGCACGTCTTCCGTATTCAGCATTTCGCCCTTGGCGGCGCGCGACGGGTCATAACGGGTCATGAGCAGGTGCTTTTCCACCTTCTCGCCGTTCTTGGCCTTTTCCGTCGTGCTGTCGAGCATGCCGATGATGCGATCGCTGTCACGCACCGAGCTGACTTCGGGGTTGGTCACGACCACGGCCACATCGGCATGGTACATGGCCATCTGTGCGCCGCGCTCGATACCGGCCGGGCTGTCACAGATGATCCAGTCGAATTTCTCACGCAGTTCGTCGATGACCTGCGCAACGCCTTCGGCGGTCAGGGCATCCTTGTCGCGCGTCTGCGAGGCCGGGAGGATCGAGAGCGTTTCGCAGCGCTTGTCACGGATAAGCGCCTGCGACAGCTTGGCATCGCCCTGAACGACATTGATGAAGTCGAACACGACGCGGCGCTCGGCACCCATCACCAGATCGAGATTACGCAGACCGACATCGAAATCGATCACGACGACATTCTGTCCCGACTGGGCTAGAGCGGCACCCAGTGCTGCTGTCGTGGTCGTCTTTCCGACCCCGCCCTTACCGGAAGTGACTACCAGCACCTTGGCCATGTGCGCTCCACCAAAACTTTAACGGTAACTACCGCAATCCCGATGGTGCGGCGTCGCAATCTTAATGAGGAAAGGGTTTGCGCCGCAATCTCTTGCGCGCAAATAGTTCCCTTCAGGGGAGTTTTGTTACTGTAACACGATCTTCCGAGAGCAGGGCCTGCGCCGGTTGATCATGAATCTCCGCGTCCATTTCTTCGGCAATCATGTAAAAACCATCGATCGCCAGCAATTCAGCCTGCATGCGGGCAGCAAAAATACGTGCATTCGGCTGACCGCCCACGCCTGCGATGGCGCGCCCGCGCAGCGCGCCATAAATATGGATCGACCCGCCAGCGACCAGTTCGGCGCCAGAGGCGACCGAACCGATGACCACGACATCGCCATCCAGATGCATGATGCTCTGGCCCGAGCGTATGGCCCGGTCGATGATGAGGCTTTCAGCACGCTGGGGTGCTGCTTCGACCGGCGCCGGGGCCTCACCTTCGGCTTCGGGAAACTCGACGGCGCCGCTTGCGCGTCCACCTTCGAGCGATGCCGGCCAGTCCCATGCCGCGAGTGCCGGCCAGCTGCGGTCAGCCCCCTCGATACCGATCATGTGGATGCTGCGCTCTTTCAGCGCTGTCTGGAGGCCTTCGAGCCCCTCGGCATCCTGTGCCACGAGGCCAAGATCGAGAATGACGGGGCGGCCGGCGAAAAAACCGACAGAGCGGGCGATCTGGTTGTCGAGCCCCTCGAGCCACGCATCGAGCGGCGCTTCGGGAGACAGGACGAGCGCCAGAAAGGAACGCCCGCGTGCCCTGATGCGCATCGGCGCTCTGGCGGGGGCAGGGTCGAGATCGGCGCTTGTCGTCTGGTCTGTCATCGTCTGGGAACGCTCTGAGGGCTCATGAACGGGAATTCGGTCGGTCTGACTATGCAGCTCTCTTGCTTCGCCACGGGGCAGACGCTTAAGAATGCAGGATGCGCATTCTGTACCATCTGCCGCTCTCGCCGCAAAGCCGTCAGGTCCGGCTTGTTCTTGCCGAGAAACGGTTACCCTATGAACCCAAGACCGAAAAGGTCTGGGAAAATCGCCCGGAATATCTCGCGCTCAACCCCGCGGGTGATGTGCCCCTCCTCGTCGAAGAGAACGGGCTGTCGATTCCGAATGCCTGGGTGATCTGTGAATATCTCGAAGAGGCCTATCCCGATGCACCGCTCATGGGGCGTACCTTGGCCGAGCGTGTCGAGGTGCGTCGTCTGATGGCGTGGTTCGAGGGCAAGTTCGGACACGAGGTCTCGCGCAATCTTCTGGGTGAGAAGGTAGACAAGCGTCTGGCAGGTCGTGGCAACCCCGACGGAACGGCCTTGCGCGCCGGTTATGCCAATATGCGCTTCCATCTCGATTATATCGGCTGGTTGGCAGAAACGCGCTCGTGGCTGGCGGGCAACATGCTGTCGATCGCCGATTTTGCCGCGGCGGCGCATCTCTCCTGTCTCGATTTCATCGGTGATATCGACTGGTCCAAGGCGCCTGCGGCCAAGGACTGGTACGCCCGCATGAAATCGCGTCCGAGCTTTCGCTCGCTGCTCAATGACCGTGTGAACGGGTTTAACCCGCCTGCGCATTACGCCGATCTGGATTTCTGAATGAACAAGATTTTCGATGCTGTCATTCTCGGGGCGGGTGCTGCCGGGCTGATGGCGGCTGCCACCGCGCGCAAGGGCGGGGCGTCCGTTCTTGTGCTCGATCACTCGGCAGAAGCCGGTCGCAAGATCCTGATCTCCGGCGGCGGGCGCTGCAATTTCACCAATCTGGCGACAAAGGCGGATAATTTCCTTTCAGCCAATCGCCACTTCATGCGCTCGGCGCTGGCAGGCTATACGCCGCGTGATTTTCTGACGCTGGTGGAGCGTCATGGCATTTCGTGGGAAGAAAAAGCCGAGGGGCAGCTTTTCTGCGCCAATTCGGCCCGCGACATCGTGTCGCTTCTGCTGCGTGAGGCTGAGGGCTGCGAGATGCGTTTCAGCACCGCCATACGCAGCGTTACCAAGGGCGATGTCTTTCATATCCAGACCGATATGGGCGAATTCAGCGCCCGCAATGTGGTGCTGGCGACGGGCGGTCTGTCCATTCCCAAGCTGGGGGCGAGCGATCTGTCTCTGCGCCTTGCGCGTCAGTTCGGCTTGTCTGTCGTGCCAACCGTGCCGGGCCTCGTGCCGCTGACATTTGAGACCCCTCTGCCCGAACTGGCCGGTGTCTCGCTGCCGGTGCGGGCCAGCATGGGCAAGATCGGTTTTACCGATGGCATGGTCTTTACCCATCGCGGCATTTCCGGTCCGGCCATTCTGCAGATTTCGTCCTATCAGAACGGGCCGCTCGATGCGCCCGTGATCGATATGCTGCCTGGGCGCGATGCAAGGGAAGCGCTGGGCGCCATCAAGAAGGCGCGGCCACGCGCTGAGCCGCCCTCTCTTTTGCAGGATCTGCCCCAGCGTCTGGCGCGTCATATCGCCGATAATACATTGTCCGATCTCACCTGCACGCTCGCCAATCTGCCGGACAAGCGTATCGCTTCGCTGGCCGCCCAGATTTCGGCCTGGAAGCCGAAGCTTTCGGGCACCGAAGGCTATGCCAAGGCAGAAGTCATGAAGGGCGGTATCGACACACGGGTGCTGTCTTCCAAGACCATGGAAGCGCGGGATGTGCCGGGGCTGTTTGCCATTGGCGAGGCCGTCGACGTGACCGGCTGGCTGGGCGGCTATAATTTCCAGTGGGCATGGTCGAGCGGCGTCGCAGCAGGCAGGGCGATTGCAGAGCGACATTGAGCGTCTGATGCTCCGGGTTTTCGAACCTGTCCGGTCCTGATACGTCTTGAGCCCACGCTCATCTAGAGGCCGCAGCAATGCGGACCCGTTTCAGGAAGGTCGATTTCATGACTCTTTGCGTGGCCATTCTCGCAACCGACGGTGTCGAGGAATGCGAACTCGTCCAGCCGCGTCAGGCGCTCGAAAACGCCGGCATCAGGACGCTGCTCGTCTCTCCCGCTAAGGGCGAGATCCAGGCGATGGAAGGCGATGTCACGCCGGTGTCGCGGCATAAGGTCGATGCGGCCATCGGCGTTGCCGCCGATATGGAGCTGGCGGGTATCGTGCTGCCGGGTGGCACAACCAACCCCGACAAGCTGCGCATGGACGAGGCGGCCGTCGCCTTTCTGCGTGGCTTTGTGGCTGAGGGAAAGCCGATTGCCAGTATCTGTCATGGTGCTTGGACGCTGATCGAGGCGGGTGGTGTCAAGGGACGCAGCCTGACCTCGTGGCCCTCGCTCCAGACCGATCTGCTCAATGCCGGTGCAAACTGGCTGGACCGTGAGCTCGTGATCGATGGCAATCTGGTCAGCTCGCGCTGCCCTGATGATCTGCCTGCTTTCTGCGATGCCGTGGTAGCGCAATATCGTGACAAAACTGCCTGAAAACTGCCTTCATTTTCGGTCGTTCTTCGCAGCAAAGCGGTCCGGACCCATCCAGTCTGATGGGTGACGGACCCGAAGCAGAAAAGGGATTATCATGACATCACCGACATCATTTCGTCGTTCCGCCCGCATGCTTGGCGGTCTGGCCGGGCTGATGCTGCTCGCTGCCTGCCAGGGCACCGCAGCGCCGGGTCCGACGCCGCCGGGCATGCAGGTGGTCGGTTATGGCTACACCTGCAAGGCTGGCATCTATACCTGCAAGATGCCAACCCAGGTGCCGCTCGGCAATCCGTGCTCCTGCCCCGGTATCGGTGCGGCTTCCTACGGGAATATCCATCAGCCCTGAGTTCGTTCCCTGCCAGCCTTGCCCTGAGGTGCAGGGGGAGGCTGGCAAAGCCGAAACGCCTTTCGCTATTCCTATTTTGTTCTTATAGAGGGAGCAGAATACGGAGCCCGAATTGTCGCAGGATTTCTTCAGTTTCTTCCCCTGGCTTGTGGCCGTTCTGGCTCTGGCCGTCGCCGTCTTTCTGTGGTCGCGTCTTTCGCGGCGTGGGACTGATCGCGATCTTCTCTCGCGCATCTATGTACTGCTGGAGCGTGAGGCTGCCGAGCGCAGCGCCGATCTCGACTTCCAGCGCAAGGCGCTGGTCGAGACCGAGCGCGCCCTTGCTGCGAGGCTCGACCAGCAGCGCAGCGATACGAGCGACCGTCTTGCTAGCCTGAGCCACCGTCTGGGTCAGGAACTGGCCGAAACGAGGCTGGCGCAATCGGAAATGCTGCGCGACATGATGCGCGAAAATGCGGAACAGCTGGCGCAGATCAGGGCCTCTGTCAGCGAGCAGCTTCACGTCACCGTCGAAAAGCAGATGCAGACCTCGTTCCAGCGCGTGGTCGAGCAGTTTTCAGCCATGCAGAAAGCGATCGGCGAGGTCTCGGCTGTCACGGCCCAGATCGGCGATCTCAAGAGGCTGTTCGGCAACGTCAAGACGCGTGGCGGATGGGGTGAGGCGCAGCTGCGCGCCATTCTCGACGATATTCTGCCTGCCGGGTCGTATGACAGCAATTTCCGTGTCGGTGACAGCACCGAGGCTGTGGAATTCGCCCTGCGCATGCCCGTTCGCAGTGCCGTGCCGCCAAGGCTGGCCATAGACAGCAAGTTTCCGACTGAAGCCTATGAGCGTCTGCTCGACGCCGTGGATCGGACGGATCAGGCAGCCGAGCGTATCGCCCGCCGTGCCCTCGATAATGCGGTGCGTCTGGAAGCGCGCAAGATCAGTGAGAAATACATCCAGCCGCCCATCACCGTCGAGTTTGCGGTGCTCTATCTGCCCACTGATGGGCTATACATGGAAGTCGCGCGCATTCCGGGGCTGATCGATGAGATCGGGCGTCTGCACCGGGTGATCATCATGGGGCCGTCTCTCATGCCTGCGCTGCTGCGCACTGTTCATCTCGGATATGTGACTCTGGCCCTTGAGGAACGGACGGATGCGATTGCGCGCCTGCTCGGGCTGACACGGCAGGAAATGCTGCGCATGGATGGCGTGCTTGAAAAACTCTCGCGTGGCGCGGGTGCCATGAGCAATACGATCGATGAAGCCAGGCGGCGCACCCGTGTGCTGGGGCGCAAATTGCGAGGACTTGACGGACAGGCGCCGGGCGACGACCTTGAGACACTGGAAGAGCTTTAAGTCGAATTTACTATCGAAGCAGCAAGGGTTTGGGCAGAGATGACAGCATGACATCGGATCAGAGCCTCTCTTTTGCCCCGCCTGAGGTGCCTGCCAAGGCCCGCCTGTTATTTGTCGAGGATGACGACACTCTCGCCCGTGAAGTGGTCGAGGAACTCTCGGCGCGCGGTTTTGCCGTTTCCCATGTTTCGACCGGCCAGGCCGGGCTCGACGCCGCCATCAGTGAGTCCTACGACCTGATGGTGCTCGATCGCATGTTGCCCCTTCTGGACGGGCTTTCGGTCATCGAGAAACTGCGCAGCCAGAATGTTCAGTCTCCGGTTCTGGTCTTGTCAGCACTCTCTGCCGTCGATGACCGCGTGACGGGTCTCAAGGCAGGAGGGGATGATTATCTCACCAAGCCTTTCGCCATGGACGAGCTGGTCGCGCGTATCGAAGCACTCCTGCGCCGCCCCAATGATACCCGTGCGACTACGCTGCGCGTTGGTCCGCTCGACATGGATCTGATCGATCGCACCGTCATGCGCGAAGGGCGCGAGATCGAATTGCTGCCGCGTGAATTCCGTCTGCTCGAATATCTGATGCGCCGACCCAATCAGGTTCTGACGCGCACCATGCTGCTCGAAGATGTCTGGAATTACCGCTTCATCCCCCAGACCAATCTGGTGGATGTGCATATCGGCAAGCTGCGTCGCAAGGTCGATGGACCGGGTGAGACGCCCCTGATCCACAGCATCAGAGGATCGGGGTTCATGCTGCGTGTCGCTCTCTGAGAACTCCCGCTTCGGCATTTTCCGGACGGCGACGTTCCGGCTGACACTGGCATTCGTTGCCGCGATCATCTGCGGCATGGTGCTGCAATTCGTCCTGCTTTTCGTGCAGATGACGCATTTCGAGGCCGAGAGATCGAGCGGCATCCTGCATCGTGAAGCCGATGTGCTGGTGCAGGAAACACCCGAGCGGCTCGAATATCAGGTGCGCGAGCGCGCCACTAATGACCTGCGTGTGGTCATCAACTGGGTGGGGCTGTTCGACGGTCACTATCGTCATATCGCGGGCGATCTCAAAAGCTGGCCTGAAGGGCTGGTCGTCGATGGCAAGGTACATCGTCTGACACTCTCGCCCACCGATGATGAACCCTATGAAATGCGGTTTCTCGCGGTCAGGGTGCCGGGTGGCCGTGTTCTGGTGCTGGCCCATTCGCTGCATTTGCTTTCCGAATTGCGCTACATGATCCGTCGAGGCGCGCTGCTCTCGGTCTTTCCTGTGGTGATGTTCGCCCTTCTGACGGGTGTCGTGCTGAGCCACAGGGCGCTGGCGCGTGTGAAGACCATGCATGAGGCGATCGACCGTATCATGCAGGGCGATGTGCATGAGCGCCTGCCTGCAGCGCGCGAGCGTGACGAGTTGGAGCGGCTGGCCGGATCGGTCAATCGTATGCTCGATCGGCTCGAACATCTCATGGATGAGATACGCGACGTGGGTAACGATATCGCCCATGACCTGCGTACACCGCTTTCGAGAGTGCGGGCGCGGCTGGAGCGGGCGACGTCGAGCCCTCATGACGCCGATTATCTGAATTCGGTCATCGAGCGGGCAACGCTCGATCTGGACCAGTGCTTTTCCGTCATCACGGCGCTGCTGCGTATTGGCGAAATCGAGAACGGCCGTCGCCGCGCGGGCTTTGCCCAGGTCAATCTGGGCGATCTCGTGGCCGATATCGTCGATCTGTACGAGCCCATCGCCGAGACGAACGGTCTCGTTCTGACCAATGCCATCGCGCAGGATCCCGCTACGTCCGAAACCATGACGACGTTCGGGGATCGTGATCTGCTGGTCGAGGTTCTGGCCAATCTTTTCGACAACGCCATGAAATTCACGCCTGCCGGTGGTCGCGTGACCGTCTCGGCGGTCTCGACCCCGGGTGCGATCAGGCTTCGCGTTGCCGATACCGGCATCGGTATTCCCGAGGCGGAACGTGAGGCTGTTCTGGGGCGTTTTTATCGGTCGGACAAAAGCCGCCACGTGCCGGGCAGCGGACTCGGGCTCAGCCTCGTCATGGCCATTCTCAGGCTGCACGGGGTCGATCTTGCCATCGCTGATGGAGACGGTTCACCCGAAATGCCGGGATGCGCTTTCGAGATGGTGTTCCAGCTTTCGGCGGTCTCCGAAGGCGCATGAACGCGGGCTTCTGCGCTGTTGTCGCCGACAGGGGCGGAGCTGTGACAGAGAGATGAAAGGTCGTTCCAGATCGGAACTTAAAAGGAATTTTCCTTGTCGCCTCCGGGCGTATTTGTATTTCTGGACGTAACAGGAAAAGGAATGTCCTTGATGATATCGGGAAACGGATGGGGATTCCTCATGCCGGTCTATGAGCACAGGCATCGGGCAGGGCGGGCATCGCGTCTCGGGACAGCTGCATGAATCAGGTTGTCATCACCGCGCTGAAGCGGCCCTACACCTTCGTTGTCCTGTCCATTTTCATCGTGATTTTCGGCGTAAGGTCGGTCATCAAGACACCGACAGACGTCTTCCCGAACATCAACATCCCGGTTGTCGCGATTGTCTGGTCCTATCTCGGGCTCATGCCTGAGGATATGTCGGGGCGCGTCGTCTATTATTACGAACGCACCCTGACCACGACCGTCAACAATATCGAGCATATCGAAAGCGGGTCGTATTACGGTCGCGGTATCGTCAAGGTCTATTTCCAGCCAGGTACCGATACGTCGGTCGCCCAGACGCAGATCACTTCCGTTTCCCAGACCGTCATCAAGCAGCTTCCGACAGGGGCCACGCCGCCACTTATCCTGGCCTATAATGCCTCGTCCGTGCCTGTGCTCACGCTGCAGATCAATTCGGACAAGCTGAACGGTTCAGAGCTGTACAACATGGCCTCGAACCTGATCAGGCCGCAGCTTATCTCAGTGCCGGGCGTTTCGATCCCGAACCCTTATGGCGGTCTTGCGCCCTACATCACGGTCGATATCGATCCTGCCAAGCTGATGGCGCATAATCTCTCGGCGGTGGATGTCAGCGCGGCGCTCAACAAGCAGAATATCGTTCTTCCTGCCGGCGACCAGCGTGTCGGGCCATTCGATTACATGGTCCGTACCAACGCCCAGCCCCGAGAGGTGGAAACCTTCAACAACCTGCCGCTCAAGCAGGTGGGTAATGCGGTGGTCTATCTGCGCGACGTGGCCTATGTGCATCGCGGCGGACCGCCACAGGCCAATATGGTGCTGGTGAAGGGCCGTCAGGCGGTCATGATGGTCATCATGAAAAGCGGCGATGCATCGACGCTCGACGTGGTGGCGGGCGTCAAGAAACTGCTGCCCCAGGTCATCGACACCCTGCCAAAGGGCACAAGCATCAAGATCCTGACCGATGCCTCCGGCTTCGTGAAGGATTCGGTTGAAGACGTTGTGCGCGAAATGATCATCGCGGCACTTCTGACCTCTCTGGCTGTCCTGCTCTTCCTCGGGTCGTGGCGTTCGACGCTGATTGTTGCGACCTCGATCCCGCTCGCCATTCTCTGCTCGGTCATCGGGCTGAGTCTTGCCGGGCAGTCGATCAATGTCATGACGCTGGGCGGGCTTGCGCTGGCGGTCGGTATTCTCGTCGATGACGCGACCGTCATGATCGAGAATATCGATGCCCATCTGGAGATGGGCAAGGATCTGGAAATGGCCATCATCGATGCTGCCAACCAGATCGTCATACCGACCTTCGTCTCGACCACCTGTATCTGTATCGTCTGGCTGCCGCTCTTCGAGCTGACCGGCGTTGCAGGCTGGCTGTTCATGCCTATGGCCGAAGCCATCATCTTCGCCATGATCGCCTCCTTCATCCTGTCGCGTACGCTGGTGCCCACCATGGCAAACTGGATGCTCGCGGCGCAGGTTGCTGCCCATGAGCGCGGCGACGATGGCAAAGAGCCCGGATTTTTCGGCCGCTTCCAGCGCGGCTTCGAGCACGGCTTCACCCGTTTCCGCGAGCGCTACAAGGTGGTGCTCGGTGGCCTGATAGAAGAGCGCGCAAAATTCGTGCCCTTCTTTATGGCTGTCTCGATCGCCTCCAGCGGGCTGTATTTCTTCGTCGGGCAGGATTTCTTCCCGGAGATCAAATCCGGCACGCTGCAGCTCCATATGCGCGCACCTATCGGTACGCGCCTTGAGGAGTCGGGCAAGATTTCCGTGCTGATCGAAAAGAAGATGCACGAAATTCTGCCGGGCCAGATCGATGCAGTGCTGAATAACTGCGGTCTGCCCTTCTCGCAGCTCAATCAGGCGTTCATCCCGACACCAACCGTCGGTACGGAAGATTGCGATATCACTGTCTCGCTCAAGAATGACGAGAGCCCGACAGCCGAATATCGCCGCAAGATACGCGCGGGTCTGATCGAAGCCTTCCCCGGCACGCAGATCACCTTTCAGCCTGCCGATCTGACGGCAAAGATCCTGAATTTCGGCCTGCCTGCACCGCTCGATGTGCAGGTTGTCGGGCGCGATCTCTACGGCAATTTTGCTTTCGCCAAGAAGCTGCGTCGCAAGCTTGCCGCCATACCGGGCATTACCGATGTGGCGATCCAGCAGCCTATGACGCAGCCGACGCTCAGCATCAACGCCAAGCGCAGCTTCGCGCTCGGCACAGGCATCACCGAGCAGGATATCGCGCAGAACGCACTCGTCGCCCTGTCGGGTTCAGCTCAGGTGGGGCAGGTATATTATCTGAACGCCTCGGGTGTGGCGCAGCTCATCGACGTGCAGACGCCTGCGAACTACCTGCAGACGCTCAACGATTTGAAGACCCTCCCGATCGACCGTGGCGACGGCAACCCGACCAATGCCCAGCCCCAGCTTCTGGGCGCGCTGTCCGATATCGAGCAGACGGGCACACCGGCGGAAGTCGCGCATTACAACATCATGCCGGTCTTCGATATCTACGCCTCAAACGAGGATATCGATCTCGGCACGGTGGCACGCTCGGTGCAGCGCGTGGCGGATTCCATGAAGTCCGAACTGCCGCGCGGCTCGCATCTGGTCGTGCGTGGTCAGGCTGTCACGATGACAGATGCCTATTCGCAGCTGATCGTTGGCCTCGCGATGTCCATCACGCTGGTCTATCTGATTATCGTGGTGAATTTTCAGTCCTGGCTCGATCCGTTCGTGATCATTACGGCGCTGCCCGGAGCCCTGGGCGGTATCGCCTGGAGCCTGTTCCTGACCCATACCTCACTTTCGGTGCCTGCCCTGACGGGTGCCATCATGTGCATGGGTACCGCCACAGCCAACGCCATTCTGGTGGTCTCCTTTGCGCGTGAACGTATGGAGGTTCACGGCGACGCGCTGAAGGCCGCACTCGAGGCCGGGTATGAACGTATCCGCCCCGTGCTGATGACAGCACTCGCCATGATCATCGGCATGGTGCCCATGTCCATGAGCAATTCCGACAACGCCCCGATCGGCAAGGCCGTTATCGGCGGCCTCATTGTAGCGACCGCAGCGACGCTTCTGTTCGTCCCCTGTGTCTTTGCCATCGTCCATTACAGAAAGCCGCGCGAACGCGGAGATGAGGGAGCCCACGCATGACCCAGCACCAGAATCCCGGTGCCGAGCCGAACCGCAAGCGGGGCCGCCTTGTCATCCTCATCGTGCTGGGTATTGCCCTGCTTGTGGCTGCCTGGGGGATACTCACCCGTTCGGTGCATTACAGCAGTCTCGAGAAAGAGGCGGACGACAATGCCCGCGCCCGTGTCAGCCTGATCAACCCGCAACCTGGCCCTGCCGTGCGCCATCTGGATCTGCCGGCCAATCTGGCCGCTTGGTATCAGGCGCCGATCTACGCGCAGGTCTCCGGCTATGTGAAAATGTGGTACAAGGATTACGGCGCCCATGTGAAATCGGGCGATCTCCTGGCCGAAATCAGCACGCCGAGCCTTGATGCGCAGTATGAGGCAGCAAAAGCCAACTACAATGTCGTGCTGGCCCGCTACAAACTGGCCGTGATTACGGCCAAGCGCTGGGCCGATCTGCGAGACACCCAGGCCGTGTCGCGTCAGGAAGTCGATGTGCAGGCGGCTAACGCCGCCGCCCAGAAGGCGCAGGTCGATCAGGCACAGCACGAGGTCGAGCGTTTCGAGGCGCTGGAGAACTTCAAGCGCATCGTGGCGCCGTTCGATGGCATCGTGACGTCGCGTCTGGTGAACGTGGGCGACTACGTGAATGCGGGTGGGGGTGATCTCAACTCTCGTGGCAATGCATCAGAGCTCTTTACGGTTGCCGACACGCATCGCATGCGCGTCTTCGTTTCCGTGCCGCAGGATTATGCGGCGGTCATTTCCGACAAGCTCGCTGCCAAACTGACCCTGCCGCAATTCCCGGGGCGGGTTTATGATGCGAGCTTCCTCGCCACGGCTCAGGCCTTCAACGCGGCAACGCGCACGGTCACGACCGAGCTGGAACTCAGCAATGAGGACGGGTCACTCTGGCCTGATTCCTACGCAACAGCGCATTTCACCGCGCCGGGTGAGCCGGGCGTGCTGATCGTGCCGGTCAACTCGCTGATTTTCCGAGCCCAGGGCACCCAGCTTGCCACTGTTGTCGACAATCATGTTCATCTGATCGACGTGAAGACCGGCATCAATTACGGCATGACCATCCAGATTCTTGGGGGCATCGAGGCAAAGGACCAGATCGTGGCCAACCCGACCGCCGATATGCTTGAAGGCGATGAGGTCAAGGTGGTTGCCGCAACCCGCGGCTATAACGATGCGACGGCAGCGCCTCGCAAGAATGTTGCGCCCGCACCGAAACCCGTCGCTCCTGAAGACGATGATGGTGGCAACGAGAACGGGGCGCGTCGATGAGAGAGAGTTTCAAGCGCCGCGCATTGCGCGGCGGTGTGGCAAGCGCGGTTCTTTGCCTGTCTCTCCTGTCCGGCTGCGATCTGGCGCCGAAATATGAAGCCCCCAAATTCATCTATCCCAATGGGTGGAGCGGCAAGGGCGTGCTGGTAGACGGCAAGCCTGCCGATGACGTTCCCAAGGGCAAATGGTGGGAGGTCTTCCATGATCCCCAGCTCAATGCTCTTGAAGAAAAGATGCTGGCCTCGAACCCCGACCTGCAGGCCCAGGCTGAAATCTTTACCCAGTCACGCGATATCGCCCGCGAGACACAGGCCCAGCTGGCGCCGCAGCTCAACGGGTCAGCCGGGATGTCGAACAACAAGACATCGCTTACCCGGCTGTGGCGAGGCGCCAATGCGAACTCGCCGACGACCGAGTCCAGCGTGTTCTATAGCGGCGCTGCGACGTGGGAGCCTGATTTCTTCAGCCGCATCCGCAACGCCACGCGCATGCAGAAGAACATGGCTCAGGCGAGTGCGGCCGATTACGCCAATCTTCGCCTGATGCTCGAGGCAGAGCTGGCCTCGAATTATCTCGGCCTGCGCGGGCTCGATGCGCAATACGCGGTCTATGACGACTCGATCCGCTACTACCAGACCGCGGTGAAGATCACCCGGCTACGTCAGGCTGGTGCGATTGCAGCCGGACTGGACGTTTCCCGAGCTGAAAACCAGCTCTTCGCGACCATGGCGTCGCAAAGCAATGTGCGCGCACAGCGTCAGGTCATGGAACATGCCATTGCCGTCATGGTGAATACCGTGCCGGGCAGTTTCCATATCGCCCCGTCAACAAGCCAGACGCTGCCCTATACAATCCTGCGTATTCCGACGGGCTTTCCGTCGCAATTGCTCGAGCGTCGCCCTGATATTGCCTCTGCCGAGCGCAATCTGGCGGCCAATAGCCGGGCTATCGGTGTGGCTCGTGCGGCCTTTTATCCGGATGTCACGTTCAGCCTGAACGGTGGCTTCATGAATAACGGCTTCGACCTCGCCAGTCTGGGCAATTCGATGTGGAGTTATGGCGTGCAGGCGGTCGAGCCGCTCTTCACGGGTGGTCTGCGTCGTGCCGCCCTGCAGCGTGCCTGGTCGCAATATCGCGAGAGCGCCGATCATTACCGCTCGACCGTGCTGGCCGCGTTTCAGGATGTCGAGGATGGCATCTCCCAGACGCAGGCCTTTGCTGACCAGCAGAAGCAGCAGATGGCTGCTGTCGATGCCGCATTGCGGACACAGCGCATGACCATGGCGCTCTATACGGGTGGTCTGACCAATTACCTCGACGTCGTCGTGGCGCAGCAGGCGGCTCTTGTGGCGCGCATTGATGCGGTGCAGGCCCAGACCATTCAGGTGCAGGCCAGCGTCCGTCTGATCAAGGCGCTGGGCGGTGGCTGGGACAAGGTCGCCCTGCCTGCGGTCAAGGACATCAATCCCTTTGGTATCCTGCAATATGACGGGCTGCATCACCCCCGTCCGGCGGGCGATGTCGATACCCGTACAAGCCCTGCCGACCAGGATTTGAGCGGGGTGACGCCAGCGAATCCCCCCATGAAAGACTTGACAGCCGCGTCTTCGGGGCGTTAAGGGGCCGCTCCAATTCGGAACGCGGGAGAGGGTGTGCCAGCCGCAAGGCGGGCAGCCCCTCACTGGAACCGCGGTTCGGGCAAACCATCAAGGAGTCCCGGATATGGCCAAAAAAGTTGTTGGCTACATCAAGTTGCAGATCCCGGCAGGTAAGGCGAATCCGTCGCCGCCAGTCGGTCCGGCCCTGGGTCAGCGCGGCCTGAACATCATGCAGTTCTGCAAAGAGTTCAATGCCAAGACGCAGACCCTCGAGCCCGGCATGCCGATCCCGGTCGTCATCACGGCCTATGCGGATCGTACGTTCAGCTTCGTCACCAAGACCCCGCCGAACACCTACTTCCTGCTCAAGGCCGCCAAGGTCTCCAAGGGCAGCCAGACCGTCGGCAAGGCCGCCGCAGTCGGTTCTGTCACGACCGCGCAGCTGCGCGAGATCGCTGCAGAGAAGTTCAAGGATATGAACGCGAATGACATCGACGGCGCAGTGCGCATGCTGGCCGGTTCGGCCAAGTCGATGGGTCTGAACGTGGTGGAGGGCTGATCCTATGGCCAAGAACAAGAGGCTGACCGCCGCCCGCGCGACGGTTGACACCGACAAGCAGTATGACCTCGCCGCAGCTGTTGCTCTGGTAAAGGGCAATGCAAAGGCCAAGTTCGACGAGACCATCGAAATCTCGCTGAACCTCGGCATCGACCCGCGTCATGCTGACCAGATGGTCCGTGGTCTGATCTCGCTGCCGAACGGCACGGGCAAGACCCTGCGCGTTGGCGTTTTCGCCCGCGGCCCGAAGGCTGAAGAAGCCAAAGCAGCTGGTGCAGAAGTCGTCGGTGCAGATGATCTGGCCGAGAAGATCCAGAACGGTGAAATCGAGTTCGATCGCTGCATTGCGACCCCGGACATGATGGCACTGGTCGGTCGTCTGGGTAAGATCCTCGGCCCGCGTGGCCTGATGCCGAACCCCCGTCTGGGCACGGTGACCATGGACGTCAAGGGTGCCGTTCAGGCAGCCAAGTCCGGCCAGGTCGAATACCGCGCCGAGAAGGCCGGTATCATCCATGCCGGCGTAGGCAAGGCTTCGTTCGACGAAGGCAAGCTGGTCGAGAACATCAAGGCTCTGGTCGATGCCGTCCAGAAGGCTCGTCCGACCGGCGCCAAGGGCACCTATCTGAAGAAGGCAGCCCTGTCTTCCACGATGGGTCCGGGTGTGCGTGTCGACGTCGCGACGTTCACGGCCTGATTTGAGAGATGACGCCGTACGGTCTGACCGTGCGGCGGCGCAGGGGCGGGGAGTTTTTCCCGCTTCCGAACCTGTCCGAGACCGGGCGTGCTGTTCCACGGAACAGTCTAAGGGATCTTGAGAGAGATCCGCGAGCGGGAGACGGGGCGCCAGCAGACAGGGCGGGGTAACCTGCCGGAATGCTGGGTTCCGATTGAATGGACAGGCGAGCGGTACTTTTCCGATTGCGGGGAAGTGCCATGGGTAACCCGGTCTGGAAGCCAAGGTTTCCGGACTGACGAGGAGAATGGATTTGGACCGTCAGGAAAAACGGGCCTTCGTCGAATTCCTCGCCAACGTGTTCAACAGCACGTCCATGGTTGTCGTGACCGAAAACAAAGGTCTCACGGTAGCTGATGTGACGGAGCTGCGTCGACGCGTTCGTGCGGCGGGTGCGACGTACAAGGTTGCGAAAAACCGGCTGGCCAGCCTCGCTCTGCATGGGACCCAATTCGACGGGATTCTTCCGCTGCTGAAGGGCCCGACCGCGCTTGCGTGGTCTGAGGATCCGGTTGCAGTTGCGAAGGCGATCGTCGAGTTCGCCAAGACGAATGAGAAGCTTGTGGTGCTCGGTGGTGCCCTTGGTAGCCAGACGCTTGATGCGAATGGTGTCAAGGCTCTTGCCGCACTGCCGTCGCTGGACGAACTGCGTGCGCAGCTGGTGGGTATGATTTCTACCCCCGCTACGCGTATCGCAGGCGTCGTCCAGGCTCCGGCCGGCCAGCTTGCTCGCGTTTTCGGCGCCTATGCCAAGACCGGCGAAGCCGCCTGAATTGTCTTACGCAGCGCCGCTCCTCTTCAGGGGCGCGGGTTGTGAATCGAAAACCAGTTACCATATAGGACCATCATCATGGCCGATCTGAACAAAATCGTTGACGAACTGTCCGCTCTGACCGTTCTCGAAGCTGCTGAACTCTCGAAGCTGCTCGAAGAGAAGTGGGGCGTTTCCGCTGCTGCTCCGGTTGCCGTTGCTGCTGCTGGCCCGGCTGCTGCCGCTGCTCCTGCTGAAGAGCAGACCGAGTTCACCGTGATCCTCGCCGAAGCCGGCGACAAGAAGATCAACGTGATCAAGGAAATCCGTGGCATCACGGGCCTGGGTCTGAAGGAAGCCAAGGACCTGGTCGAAGGCGCTCCGAAGACCGTCAAGGAAGGCGTTTCCAAGGACGAAGCAGCCAAGATCAAGAAGCTGCTTGAAGACAACGGCGCCAAGGTCGAAGTCAAGTAATCAAGCCCACGAACCGCGCTTCGCCTTCGGGCGGGGCCGGTTGTGGATTGAGACAGGTCAGGGCGGAAATCCTTTCGGGTTTCCGCCCGATTTGCCGTTGCGGACAAACCCTGTATAAGGGCCGGTTGTCACGCAACAACATCACGAATTCACGGTGCCGGTCGTTCCGGTCGCCCGACATGGCAGGGTTCCTGGCGTGTGGACGACCCGAAGGTCTGGTGCGAGAGGGCAGGGATAGATGAACGCAATCACCAAATCGTTCACAGGACGCAAGCGGATTCGCAAGAGCTTCGGGCGGATCCCCGAAGTTGCGCCGATGCCCAACCTGATTGACGTGCAGCGCGCAAGCTACGAGACGTTCCTTCAGATGAACGTGGCGCCTGACAGCCGTCAGCAGACGGGTCTTCAGGAAGTGTTCCGGTCGGTTTTCCCGATCAACGATTTTGCGGGACGTGGCCGTCTCGAGTTCGTTTCCTACGAACTCGAAGAGCCGAAATATGATGTCGAGGAATGCATTCAGCGTGGTCTGACCTTTGCAGCGCCGCTGAAGGTCATCCTGCGTCTGATCGTCTGGGACGTGGATGAAGATACCGGATCGCGCTCGATCCGCGATATCAAGGAGCAGCCGGTCTATATGGGCGACATGCCGCTCATGACCGATAACGGCACCTTCATCATCAATGGCACCGAGCGTGTCATCGTCAGCCAGATGCATCGCAGCCCCGGCGTGTTCTTCGATCACGACAAGGGCAAGACGCATTCTTCCGGCAAGTATCTCTTCGCTGCCCGCGTCATCCCCTATCGCGGTTCCTGGCTCGATTTCGAATTCGACGCCAAGGACCTGATCTATGTGCGTATCGACCGCAAGCGCAAGCTGCCGGTCACCACGCTGCTCTATGCCCTTGAAGGCGAGCACTCCATCGCAGCCCGCGCCGCCAAGGCGGCAGAGGGTGGCGACGTTGAGTCCATGGCGATCCGTGGCATGGATCAGGATGAAATCCTGGCCTATTTCTACGGCACCGTGCCCTTCACCCGCATGCCCAAGGGCTGGGCCCGTCCCTTCGATCCCGAAGCCTTCCGTGGCATGAAGCTGCTCGAGCCGCTTTATGACGCCGATACGGGTGAGGTTGTTGCCGAAGCCGATGCCAAGCTCACCGCCCGCATGGTGCGCAAGATCGCCGAGACGACCAAGGACGTGCTCGTCGGCCGCGCCGATCTGCTGGGCCGTTTCATGGCGCAGGACCTCGTCAATGAAGAGACGGGTGAGATCTACGCCGAAGCCGGTGAAGAACTGACCGAAGCACGCCTCGAAGCGCTTGAGGAATCGGGCGTCACCGAGCTGCCAATGCTTGCCGTCGACTCCTCGCATGGCCCCTGGATCCGCAACACGCTCGCGGTTGACAAGAACAACCGTCGTGACGAAGCCCTTATCGATATCTATCGCATCATGCGCCCCGGCGAGCCGCCGACCCCGGAAACGGCTGAAGCCATGTTCCAGGGCCTGTTCTTCGATGCCGACCGCTACGACCTTTCGGCCGTTGGTCGCGTGAAGATGAACATGCGTCTCGAAGTCGATGCGCCTGACACCATGCGCGTCCTGCGCAAGGAAGACATCCTGCGCGCCGTGAAGATCATGTGCGAGCTGAAGGACGGTCGCGGCCAGATCGACGATATCGACAATCTCGGCAACCGTCGTGTTCGCTCTGTCGGCGAGCTGATGGAGAACCAGTACCGCGTCGGTCTGCTCCGTATGGAGCGCGCCATTCGTGAGCGTATGGGTTCGGTCGATGTCGATACGGTCATGCCGCATGACCTGATCAACGCCAAGCCTGCCGCTGCTGCCGTGCGTGAGTTCTTTGGCTCGTCGCAGCTCAGTCAGTTCATGGACCAGACCAACCCGCTCTCCGAAGTCACGCATAAGCGTCGTCTCTCGGCGCTTGGCCCGGGCGGTCTGACCCGTGAGCGCGCAGGCTTCGAAGTCCGTGACGTTCATCCGACGCATTACGGCCGTATCTGCCCGATTGAGACGCCTGAAGGGCCGAACATCGGTCTGATCAACTCGCTCTCGACCTATGCGAAGGTGAACAAGTACGGCTTCATCGAAACGCCGTATCGCCTCGTTCAGGACGGCGTGCTGCAGGCCGGCTGGAAATACCTCTCCGCCATGGAAGAGGACAAGCTGATCGTTGCCCAGGCTGACGCCGCGCAGGACAAGAGCACGGGTCGTCTGACAGACGAGCTGGTCTCTGTCCGTCGTTCGGGTGACTTCCGCCTGGTGCCGCCTGAGCAGGTCACGGCTTGCGACGTCTCGCCCAAGCAGCTTGTTTCGGTCGCCGCCGCGCTCATCCCATTCCTTGAGAACGATGACGCCAACCGCGCACTGATGGGCTCGAACATGCAGCGTCAGGCCGTGCCGCTGGTGCGCGCCGATGCGCCGCTGGTCGGAACGGGCATGGAAGCCGCTGTGGCCCATGACTCGGGTGCGACCATCGTTGCCAAGCGCAATGGTGTGATCGACCAGATCGACGGTGCACGTATCGTTGTGCGCGCTACCGACGAAGCCGGTTCGACCCAGGGCGTCGATATCTACCGTCTGCGCAAGTACATGCGGTCCAACCAATCCACCTGCATCAACCAGCGTCCGCTGGTGCGCGTGGGTGACACGGTTCATGCCGGTGACATCATTGCTGACGGTCCGTCCACCGAGCTGGGTGAACTGGCTCTGGGCCGCAACGTGCTCGTCGCGTTCATGCCCTGGAACGGCTACAACTTCGAAGACTCGATCCTCATCTCCGAGCGTATTGCCCGTGATGACGTGTTCACCTCGATCCATATCGAGGAATTCGAAGTCATGGCCCGCGACACGAAGCTTGGTCAGGAAGAAATCACCCGCGACATCCCCAATGTCGGTGAGGAAGCCCTGCGCAACCTCGACGAAGCCGGTATCGTCTATGTCGGCGCCGAGGTAAATCCGGGCGACATCCTGATCGGCAAGGTTACGCCGAAGGGCGAAAGCCCGATGACGCCGGAAGAGAAGCTTTTGCGCGCCATCTTCGGTGAAAAGGCTTCGGACGTTCGCGATACCTCGCTCAAGCTGCCCCCGGGCACGAGCGGCACGATCGTCGATGTTCGCGTCTTCTCCCGTCGCGGTGTCGACAAGGACGAGCGCGCCATGGCCATCGAGCGTTCGGAAATCGAACGCCTGACCAAGGATCGCGATGACGAGCGCGCCATTCAGGAGCGCAGCTTCATTGCGCGTCTGCGCGAGCGTCTGCTCAACCAGACGGCAGCTGCCGGCTTCAAGGGTATCCGCGCTGGTACGGTCATCACTGATGAGGTGCTGGACGAGCAGCCGCGTGGCGCCTGGCGCAACATCACGGTCACCGATGACAGCGTGATGTCCGAGCTGGAAACGCTGCGTCGCGAATATGACGCTGCCGTTGGCAAGATTCAGGCCCGTTTCGACAGTAAGGTCGAGAAGCTGCAGCGCGGTGACGAGCTGCCGCCGGGTGTGATGAAGATGGTCAAGGTCTTCGTTGCCGTGAAGCGTAAGCTTCAGCCGGGTGACAAGATGGCCGGTCGTCACGGCAACAAGGGTGTCGTCTCGCGCGTGGTGCCGGTTGAAGATATGCCGTTCCTTGAGGATGGCACACCGGTCGATCTCGTGCTGAACCCGCTGGGCGTGCCGTCGCGCATGAACGTCGGTCAGATTCTCGAGACGCATCTGGGCTGGGCCTGTGCGAATATTGGTCAGAACATTGGCAAGATTGCCGATGACTACCAGCGCACCGGTGAGCGCAAGCTTGAGCTGCTCGAGAGCCTGCGTGACGTCTATGGCGATGCCGTGTTCGAAAGCGACATTGCGACCCTGCCGAACGAGCAGCTTCTTGAGCTGACTGGTAACCTGCGCAAGGGCGTGCCGATTGCGACCCCGGTGTTCGACGGCGCGTCGATCCCTGACATTGAAGACATGCTGGTCAAGGCCGGTGTCGACAAGTCGGGTCAGTCGCAGTTGATCGACGGCCGTACGGGCGAGGCTTTCGAGCGTCGTACGACGGTGGGCTACATCTACATGCTGAAGCTGCATCACCTTGTCGATGACAAGATCCATGCACGCTCGATCGGTCCGTACTCGCTCGTCACGCAGCAGCCGCTGGGTGGTAAGGCGCAGTTCGGCGGCCAGCGCTTCGGTGAGATGGAAGTCTGGGCTCTTGAAGCTTACGGTGCCGCCTACACCCTGCAGGAAATGCTCACGGTCAAGTCCGATGACGTTTCCGGCCGTACGAAGGTCTATGAGGCCATTGTGCGTGAGCAGGATGATTTCGAGGCAGGTATCCCCGAGAGCTTCAACGTTCTGATCAAGGAACTGAAGTCGCTCGGCCTGAATGTCGATCTGGAGCAGAGCGGCGTCTGATGATTTCCGCCACTGTCTTTTCTGTGTTTGTTGCTAACGCGGGCGCGGCCGGTCTTCCGGCCCGCTCCGTGAAATGGGATTTCGGCGCATGAACGAACTCATGAAGATCCTTGGTCAGACGGGCCAGAACCTGTCTTTCGACCAGATCAAAATCCAGCTCGCTTCATCCGAGCAGATCCGTTCCTGGTCGTACGGCGAGATCAAGAAGCCCGAGACCATCAACTATCGTACGTTCAAGCCCGAGCGCGACGGCCTGTTCTGTGCGCGTATCTTTGGCCCGATCAAGGACTATGAGTGCCTGTGCGGCAAGTACAAGCGCATGAAGTTCCGCGGCATCGTGTGCGAGAAGTGCGGCGTGGAAGTCACGCTCGCTAAGGTTCGTCGCGAGCGCATGGGCCATATCGAGCTGGCGTCGCCGGTTGCGCATATCTGGTTCCTGAAGTCGCTGCCGAGCCGCATCGCGACGATGATCGACATCACGCTGAAGGATCTGGAAAAGGTTCTGTATTTCGAGAGCTATATCGTTCTCGAATCCGGCACGAGCCCCTTCAAGCGCTACTCGCTGCTGTCGGAAGACCAGTATTTCGACGCCATGGACGACTATGCCGATGAAGGCCTGGAAGTCGGTATCGGCGCCGAGGCGGTCAAGAAGATCCTGTGGAAAGCCCGTCTGCTCTCCACCGAGACCGATCGTCCGGGTCTGATCGATCGTGACGGCCGTGATCAGGACAAGTCTGACGGCGACCTGCTGCGTGAAGACCTGCGTGAAGCAACGTCTGAAGCCAAGCGCAAGAAGCTCGTCAAGCGCCTGAAGCTGTTCGAAGCATTCTCCGAGAGCGGTTCGCGCCCGGAATGGATGATTCTTGACCTCGTGCCGGTCATCCCGCCGGAACTGCGTCCGCTCGTGCCGCTGGACGGCGGTCGTTTCGCGACGTCCGATCTGAACGACCTCTATCGTCGCGTGATCAACCGTAACAACCGTCTGAAGCGTCTGATTGAGCTGCGTGCGCCGGACATCATCGTCCGTAACGAAAAGCGCATGCTGCAGGAAGCTGTTGACGCGCTGTTCGATAACGGTCGTCGTGGTCGCGCCATTACAGGTGCCAACAAGCGTCCGCTGAAATCGCTCTCTGACATGCTCAAGGGCAAGCAGGGCCGCTTCCGTCAGAACCTTCTCGGCAAGCGTGTCGACTATTCTGGCCGTTCGGTCATCGTGGTCGGTCCCGAGCTGAAGCTGCATCAGTGCGGCCTGCCGAAGAAGATGGCGCTCGAGCTGTTCAAGCCCTTCATCTACAGCAAGCTGGAAAAATACGGCCACGCCACCACCATCAAGGCTGCAAAGCGCATGGTGGAAAAGGAGCGTCCGGAAGTCTGGGATATCCTTGAAGAGGTCATCCGCGAGCATCCCGTGATGCTGAACCGCGCCCCGACTCTCCACCGCCTCGGCATCCAGGCTTTCGAGCCCGTGCTGATTGAAGGCAAGGCCATCCAGCTTCACCCGCTGGTTTGCACCGCGTTCAATGCCGACTTCGACGGCGATCAGATGGCCGTTCACGTGCCGCTGTCGCTCGAAGCTCAGCTTGAAGCCCGCGTGCTGATGATGTCGACCAACAACATCCTCAGCCCCGCGAACGGCAAGCCGATCATCGTGCCGTCGCAGGACATCGTGCTTGGCCTTTATTATCTGAGCCTCGAGGTTCCCGAGTATCACACGACGCCTGACACGGCCGAGTATGATGCCGAGGGTCGTCTCGTGAAGGCCGGTCCGTCTGCCTATGCATCGGTGGCCGAGATCGAGCTGGCCATGAACGAAGGCACGCTCAAGCTGCACGACAAGATCCGTCTGCGCATGGAGACACAGGATGCCGACGGCAAGACCGTTCGTCAGACCCTGATCACCACGCCGGGCCGTGCGCTCATCGCGCAGATCCTGCCGCGCAACGTCGCTATTCCGTTCTCGCTGGTCAACAAGCAGCTGACCAAGAAGAACGTGTCTGACGTCATCGACGCCGTGTATCGTCACTGCGGTCAGAAGGAAGCAGTGATTTTCTGCGACCGTCTGATGGGCCTCGGTTTCCGTCACGCTGCACGCGCCGGTATCTCCTTCGGCAAGGATGACATGATCATCCCCGTCGAGAAGCAGGAACTGGTCGAGCGCACCCAGGCCGAGATCAAGGAATTCGAGCAGCAGTATCAGGATGGTCTGATCACGGCTGGCGAGCGCTACAACAAGGTGGTTGACGCCTGGTCGCGTTGCACGGACGAAGTCCAGGCAGCGATGATGAAGGAGATCTCCCGTCAGGTCATCGGCAAGCCGACGAACTCGGTCTGGATGATGAGCCATTCCGGTGCTCGTGGGTCGCCAGCACAGATGAAGCAGCTTGCCGGTATGCGTGGCCTTATGGCCAAGCCGTCGGGTGAGATCATCGAGCAGCCGATCATCGCGAACTTCAAGGAAGGCCTTTCGGTTCTCGATTACTTCACTTCCACCCACGGTGCCCGTAAGGGTCTCGCGGATACGGCTCTGAAGACGGCTAACTCGGGTTACCTGACTCGTCGTCTCGTCGACGTGGCGCAGGATTGCATCATCGTCGAGAACGATTGCGGCACCGAGCGTGGCCTGACGATTCGTGCGGTCATGGATAGCGGTGAGGTCATCTCCTCGCTTTCCGAGCGTATCCTGGGTCGTACCCTGACGGCTGACGTGACCGATCCGGTGAGCGGTGCGGTTCTTTTCCCGCGCAACACGCTGATCGAGGAAGCCGAAGCAGAGATCATCGAGAAGGCAGGCGTTGAAAGCGTCCTGATCCGTTCGGTGCTGACCTGTGACAGCCGCGTCGGTGTCTGCGGACATTGCTATGGCCGTGACCTTGCTCGCGGTACGCCGGTCAATATCGGTGAGGCCGTGGGCGTTATCGCCGCGCAGTCCATCGGTGAGCCTGGCACGCAGCTGACCATGCGTACCTTCCATATCGGTGGTGCGGCTACACGTGGTGCAGAGCAGTCGATGGTCGAGGCGTCGCGTGACGGCAAGGTGACCATCCGCAACCGCAACGTGGTTCAGAACAGCCAGAACGTCACCATCGTGATGTCGCGTAACTGCGAAATCCTGCTGACTGACGAGAAGGGTGTCGAGCGCGCCCGCTATCGTGTGCCTTACGGCGCCCGTCTGATGGTCAATGAGGGCCAGGATGTCACACGCGGTCTGAAGATGGCCGAGTGGGATCCATACACCCTGCCGATCATCACCGAGCAGGCCGGTACGGTCGAATATCTCGACCTGATCGACTCCATCACACTTGTCGAGCGTATGGACGAAGTGACGGGCCTGACCTCGAAGGTGGTCGTTGACTACAAGCAGGGCAGCAAGGGTGTGGATCTTCGTCCGCGCCTGCAGCTCAAGGACTCGGCTGGCAACGTCGTTCGTCTCGCCAATGGCAATGAGGCGCGCTACTTCCTGTCGCCCGACTCGCTGCTTTCGATCGAGAACGGCGCCACGGTCCATGCCGGTGACGTGCTGGCACGTATCCCGCGTGAAGGCTCGAAGACCCGTGACATTACGGGTGGTCTGCCGCGCGTGGCCGAGCTTTTCGAAGCCCGTCGCCCGAAGGATCATGCGATCATCGCAGAGACCGAAGGCCGGATCGAGATCGGCAAGGATTACAAGTCCAAGCGCTGCATCATCGTGAAGAACGACGAGACCGGGGAAGAGACCAACTACCTAATCCCGAAGGGCAAGCACGTCTCGGTGCAGGAAGGCGACTTCGTGCAGAAGGGCGATCCGCTGGTCGACGGTCCGCGCGTGCCGCATGACATTCTCAAGGTCATGGGCGTCGAGGCACTGTCCGATTATCTCGTCAACGAGATCCAGGACGTCTATCGACTGCAGGGCGTGAAGATCAATGACAAGCACATCGAAGTCATCGTTCGTCAGATGCTGCAGAAGGTGGAAATCCTTGAGCCGGGTGATACGACCTACCTCATCGGTGAGACGGTCGATCGTATCGAGTTCGAGGTCGAGAACGAGAAGCGCGTGAAGATGGGTGAAGAGCCGGCTCGTGGCATGCCCATCCTGCAGGGCATCACCAAGGCCTCGCTACAGACGCAGTCCTTCATCTCTGCGGCTTCCTTCCAGGAGACCACACGCGTGCTTACCGAAGCGGCAACAGCCGGCAAGGTTGATACGCTGAATGGCCTGAAAGAGAACGTGATCGTCGGGCGTCTGATCCCGGCGGGTACGGGTAGTGTGATGAACAAGTTGCGCGCCATGGCGGCCTCTCAGGACCGTCAGCGCGTCAGCCGGGCCACCCCGGCAGTGACGGATGACGCGGCAGAGTAAAGACGCCGCGTCACCTCGGAAAAACTAGTTTACGTTTGAGATCGGGCGGGGTAATACCCGCCCGATTTCGTATCCGGCGATTCGAAACGGGACTCGGACGAGAATCGGGCAGAACTCTAGAGAATGCTTGACTTTCGTTCGGAGCGGTCATAGGGTTCGCGCCCTCGGCTACCCCCGTCTCGTAAGGCGTCTGAGCCGTTGATAGACAGCATCAAACGCTAACGGTGCCGCCGCCTTCGGGTGAGGCTCAGGCCGGTAGTGAAAGAGTCAAAGCGGGCGACATTCTGTCGCGCGCTGCATTTTGTTGGAAGCGAGCAGATCGGGCCCTGGTCCGGTCTCGCAGTGAACAAGGATCGGGAAGGGCGTATGCCGACCATCAACCAGTTGATCGCCAAAGGCCGCGAGCCTGCCGCCAAGCGGAATAAAGTGCCGGCCCTCCAGGGTTGCCCCCAGAAGCGCGGCGTCTGCACGCGCGTCTATACGGTTACCCCGAAAAAGCCGAACTCGGCCCTGCGTAAGGTGGCTAAGGTGCGCCTGACCAACGGGTATGAGGTCGTGAGCTACATCCCCGGTGAAGGCCATAACCTGCAGGAACACAGCGTCGTGCTGATCCGCGGCGGCCGTGTAAAAGATTTGCCGGGTGTGCGTTATCACATCCTGCGCGGCGTGCTTGACACGCAGGGCATCGCCAAGCGTCGTCAGCGCCGTTCGCTGTATGGCGCGAAGCGTCCGAAGTAAGAGGAAATTCAGGCATGAGTCGCCGTCATCGCGCTGTTAAGCGTGAGATCCTTCCCGATCCGAAATTCGGAGATGTCGTCATCACGCGTTTTATGAACGCCCTGATGTACGACGGTAAAAAGTCCACAGCCGAAGGCATCGTCTATGGCGCGCTGGAGTCCGTGCGCCGCCGTGGTGGTGCTACGGCTGACCCGGTTGCCATGTTCCATGCGGCCCTGGACAACGTGAAGCCGGCCGTAGAGGTTCGCTCCCGCCGCGTCGGCGGTGCGACCTATCAGGTCCCCGTCGAGGTTCGCACCGAGCGCCGTCAGGCACTCGCCATTCGCTGGCTGATCGACGCCTCGCGCAAGCGCGGTGAAAACACGATGCAGGAACGCCTTTCCAACGAGCTGATGGACGCGATCAACAATCGCGGCTCCGCCGTCAAGAAGCGCGAAGACACGCATCGCATGGCTGAAGCCAACAAGGCATTCAGCCACTATCGTTGGTAAGCTTTAAAAGCTGACCTGTTTCCCCGGGGGCCCCTTTACGGAGCGCCCGGTACGAATTAGCAATCTTCCCCGCCGCTTATTCGGCGGTGGGTTATGGAGAGAATGATGGCTAAGGCTAAATTTGAGCGGACGAAGCCGCACTGCAACATCGGCACCATCGGTCACGTTGACCATGGCAAGACCTCACTGACGGCTGCAATCACGAAGACGCTCGCCAAGTCCGGCGGCGCGACCTTCCGTGCGTATGACCAGATCGACGCTGCTCCTGAAGAGCGCGCTCGCGGCATCACGATCTCCACCGCTCACGTTGAGTACGAGACCAAGAACCGTCACTACGCCCACGTCGACTGCCCGGGCCATGCTGACTACGTCAAGAACATGATCACGGGTGCCGCCCAGATGGACGGCGCGATTCTGGTTGTGTCCGCTGCTGACGGCCCGATGCCGCAGACGCGTGAGCACATCCTGCTCGCTCGCCAGGTTGGCGTTCCGGCCCTCGTCGTGTTCCTGAACAAGGTCGACCAGGTTGATGACGCCGAGCTGCTCGAGCTCGTCGAAATGGAAGTCCGTGAGCTTCTCTCGTCCTACCAGTTCCCCGGCGACGATATCCCCATCGTCAAGGGTTCGGCTCTGGTGACGCTTGAAGACGGCGACGCCACGATCGGTGAAGACCGCGTGCTTGAGCTGATGGAAGCTGTCGACACCTACATCCCGCAGCCGGAGCGTCCGGTTGACCGTCCGTTCCTGATGCCGATCGAAGACGTGTTCTCGATCTCGGGTCGTGGTACGGTTGTTACGGGTCGTGTTGAGCGCGGCGTTGTGAACGTTGGTGACGAAGTTGAGATCGTCGGCCTGAAGGACACCATCAAGACGACCGTTACGGGCGTTGAGATGTTCCGCAAGCTGCTTGATCGCGGTGAAGCCGGTGACAACATCGGTGCGCTGGTTCGTGGCACGAAGCGTGAAGACGTTGAGCGTGGCCAGGTTCTTGCTAAGCCGGGTTCGATCACCCCGCACAAGAACTTCAAGGCTGAGGCTTACATCCTCACGAAGGAAGAAGGCGGACGTCACACTCCGTTCTTTACAAACTACCGTCCGCAGTTCTATTTCCGCACGACCGACGTCACGGGCGTCGTTCAGCTGCCGGAAGGCACGGAAATGGTCATGCCGGGTGACAACATCGCCATGGACGTCGAGCTCATCGCTCCGATCGCCATGGACGAAGGTCTCCGCTTCGCTATCCGTGAAGGCGGCCGCACCGTCGGTGCAGGCGTGGTCTCTTCGATCAGCGCCTGATTTTAAGCACGGGCCCTGAATTGGCTGGCCCCGGTCGGAGTGATCCGGCCGGGGTCGGCTTTACCAGGGGCCAGGAGGGAGCAGGGTAAGACCCGAACCCCAACGAGTTGGATTATTGGTAAGATGGACAACCAGAACATCCGCATTCGCCTAAAGGCGTACGATCACCGCGTGCTCGACAACAGCACGAAGGAAATCGTAAACACGGCGAAGCGTACGGGTGCGCGGGTTCGGGGTCCTATCCCGCTACCGACGCATATCGAGCGGTTCACCGTGAACCGTTCCCCACATGTGGACAAGAAAAGCCGCGAGCAGTTCGAAATTCGGACTCATCGCCGCCTGCTCGACATTGTCGAGCCGACACCGCAGACCGTGGACGCCCTCATGAAGCTCGACCTCGCCGCTGGCGTTGATGTCGAGATCAAACTTTAAGGTCCAGACGATGCGTACCGGATTGATCGCAAAAAAGCTGGGTATGACCCGGCTATTCAAGGAAGATGGCACACACGTGCCGGTCACAGTGCTGCATCTCGACGAAGTCGAGGTTGTGGATACCCGCACGCAGGAGCGTGACGGTTACACGGCAGTACAGGTCGGCATGAGCAAGGCTAAGGTGAAGAACGTCACCAAGCCGATGCGTGGCCATTATGCTCGCACCAAGGTGGAGCCGAAGAAGACTCTTGTCGAGTTTCGCGTGGCAGAAGATGCCGTGCTTGAGGCTGGCACGAAGCTCTCTGCGGCCCATTTCGTCGTTGGCCAGAAGGTCGACGTCACCGGCACCAGCAAGGGCAAAGGCTTCGCCGGCGTCATGAAGCGCTGGAACTTCGCTGGTCTTGAAGCCTCCCACGGCGTGTCCATCAGCCATCGTTCGCATGGTTCGACGGGTCAGCGCCAGGATCCGGGCAAGGTCTTCAAGGGCAAGAAAATGGCCGGTCACATGGGCGACGAGCGTATCACGACGCTCAACCTCGAAGTGGCAGCCGTTGATGCCGAACGCAACCTGATCATGGTTCGTGGTTCGATTCCGGGTGCCAAGGATGGCCTGGTGATGATCCGCGATGCGATCAAGAAGGCCCGCCATGCAGATGCGCCGTACCCGGCAGCGACTGCAGCGGCCGCCGGTTAAGGACTGAGGGCGATGGAATACGATATCAAAACCCTCGATAATGGCAGCGCCGGTACGGTGTCTCTGCCAGAGGAACTGTTCGGCGCGACTCCGCGTGCGGACATCATGGCGCGCGTCGTCCACTGGCAGCTGGCCAAGCGCCGCGCCGGTACGCACCGCACCAAGGGGATGGGCGAAATCTCTGGCACGACCAAGAAGCCGTTCCGCCAGAAAGGCACCGGCTCGGCTCGTCAGGGCTCGCTGCGCGCTCCGCAGTTCCGTACCGGTGGCGTTGTTCATGGTCCGGTCGTTCGCGATCATGGCTATGACCTCCCCAAGAAGGTGCGTCGCCTTGGTCTGATCTCTGCGTTGTCGCAGAAGGCAGCTGCAGGCAAGCTGATCGTGATCGATCAGGCCGCAGGTGTGACCAAGACCCGCGAAGCCGCTGCAAAGCTGGCAGCGCTCGGCTGGTCCTCTGCCCTGATCGTTGACGGTGCCGTCGATGTGGCTTTCGGTCGCGCTGTGCGCAACCTGCCCAAGATCGACGTGCTGCCCACGATCGGTGCCAATGTGTATGACATTCTGAACCACGACGTTCTCGTGCTGACGCGCGCTGGGCTCGAGGGTCTCAAGGAGCGCCTGGCATGACCACGAGCATCGTTCTTGCGCGCCGTAACAAGGCGCTGCGTATGACACGCGAATCGATGTTCGACATCGTTCGCGCGCCGCTCATCACCGAAAAGGCGACGGCCCTTTCCGAGCGCAACCAGGTTGTTTTCCGCGTGGCCATGACGGCCGCGAAGCCGGAAATCAAGGTTGCGGTCGAGACGCTCTTCGGCGTCAAGGTCGTCTCCGTGAACACGCTGGTGCAGAAGGGCAAGACCAAGATGGTCAAGGGCCGTCCTGGTCGCCGTTCGGACATCAAGAAGGCGTATGTTCAGCTTGCGGAAGGTCAGTCCATTGACCTTACCGCGAAGCTGGGCTGACGCGGGATAGGATACCATGGCACTCAAGCACTTTAATCCCACGACGCCGAGCACACGTGGCACGGTCCTGATCGACCGCAGCGAGCTCTATAAGGGCAAGCCGGTCAAGCAGCTGACCGAGGGTAAGAACAAGACGGGCGGTCGTAACAACCACGGTCGCACCACGTCGCGTTTCCGTGGCGGCGGGCATAAGCAGTCCTACCGCTATGTCGACTTCAAGCGTCGTAAGTTCGACGTTGCCGGTACGGTCGAGCGTCTGGAATATGACCCGAACCGCACCGCCTTCATCGCACTGATCAAGTACGAAGACGGCGAGTTGGCATACATCCTGGCGCCGCAGCGCGTTAAGGTTGGCGATCAGGTGATCGCTGGCGAACGCACCGACGTGAAGCCGGGCAATGCCATGCCGCTGGGCGCGATGCCTGTCGGTACGATCGTGCACAACATCGAGCTGAAGCCCGGTGCAGGTGGCAAGATCGCCCGTTCGGCCGGCACCTACTGCCAGCTGGTCGGCAAGGATGCCGGCTATGCGCAGATCAAGCTGCAGTCCGGTGAGCTTCGTCTCGTCCGTGGCGAATGCATGGCGACTGTTGGCGCGGTTTCGAACCCCGACAACATGAACCAGCATCTCGGCAAGGCCGGTCGTAACCGTTGGCTCGGCCGTCGTCCGCATAACCGCGGCGTCGTCATGAACCCGGTCGACCATCCGCATGGTGGTGGTGAAGGTCGTACCTCTGGTGGCCGTCATCCGGTTACGCCGTGGGGCAAGCCGACCAAGGGCTACAAGACTCGTGTTAACAAGAAGACGGACAGCCTGATCATCCGTCGCCGCAAGACCGGCAAGTAAGAAGGGGGCAAACAGAGATGGCACGTTCCGTCTGGAAGGGCCCGTTCGTTGACGGGTACTTGTTCGGCAAGGCCGAGGCGTCACGCGCTTCGGGTCGTAATGAGGTGATCAAGATCTGGTCGCGTCGTTCCACCATCCTGCCGCAGTTCGTCGGACTCACGTTCGGCGTTTATAATGGCCACAAGTTCCTGCCGGTGCAGGTGACGGAAAACATGGTCGGGCACAAGTTCGGTGAGTTTTCGCCGACGCGCACGTTCCCGGGTCATGCTTCCGACAAGAAGTCGAAGCGGGGCTGATCATGAGCAAGCCGAAGCACATTCGCACACTCGCTGACACGGAAGCGCAGGCAGTTGCCCGCAACATCCGCGTCAGCCCGCGCAAGCTGAACCTGGTTGCAGCGATGATTCGCAACCAGCCGGCAGACAAGGCAATCGCAGCGCTGACGTTCTCGCGTCGTCGCATCGCTCAGGAGGTCCGCAAGACCCTCGAGAGCGCTGTTGCAAACGCAGAGAACAATCATCAGCTCGATGTCGATCAGCTCGTGGTCAAGACCGCAGAAGTTGGCAAGTCGATCGTCATGAAGCGTTTCCACGCTCGTGGCCGTGGTCGTTCCTCGCGCATCGAGAAGTTCTTCAGCCATCTGAAGATCGTCGTTGCCGAGCGCGCTGCAGACGAAGCGCCTGCGCCGAAGGGCAAGGGCAAGGACGCAGCAGAGCAGAAGGCAGCCTGATATGGGACACAAAGTCAATCCGATCGGGCTGCGGCTCGGCGTAAACCGCACCTGGGATAGCCGCTGGTACGCTGGCAACGACTATTCCCGTCTGCTGCATGAAGACCTGATGCTGCGCGCCTACCTGCGTCGCAAACTGTCAGGTGCAGGCGTCTCCCGCGTTGTGATCGAACGCCCGGCCAAGAAGCCGCGCGTCACGATCTATGCAGCACGTCCGGGCGTTGTCATCGGCAAGAAGGGGCAGGACATCGATGCTCTGCGCAAGGATCTTAGCCGTCTGGCCAAGACTGATGTTGCGCTGAACATCGTCGAGATTCGCAAGCCCGAGATAGACGCGACCCTGGTCGCCGAGAACATCGCGCAGCAGCTCGAGCGTCGCGTTGCCTTCCGTCGCGCCATGAAGCGTGCGGTTCAGTCCGCCATGCGTCTGGGTGCACAGGGTATTCGTATCAACTGCTCCGGCCGTCTCGGTGGTGCGGAAATCGCTCGTATCGAGTGGTATCGCGAAGGTCGCGTGCCACTTCATACGTTGCGCGCCGACATCGATTACGGTATCGCCACTGCCAAGACGACCTATGGTACGTGCGGTGTGAAAGTCTGGATCTTCAAGGGTGAAATCCTTGCCCATGATCCGATGGCTCAGGACCGTCGTGCAGCGGAACAAGCGCCGCAGCGCTGAGCAGTAGATTATGACAAGCGCCGCGAGGCGCATGAGGATACGACACCATGCTTTCCCCGAAGCGGACTAAGTTTCGCAAGGCCCACAAGGGCCGCATTCATGGGTTGGCCAAGGGCGGAACGACGTTGAATTTCGGCGCGTTCGGCCTTAAGGCTCTCGAACCCGAACGTATCACGGCACGCCAGATCGAAGCGTCACGTCGCGCGATCACCCGCGCCATGAAGCGTGCAGGTCGCGTGTGGATCCGGATTTTCCCGGATCTGCCGGTTTCCACGAAGCCTGCCGAAGTCCGAATGGGCTCCGGCAAGGGCTCGCCCGAGTTCTGGGTGGCCCGCGTGAAGCCTGGCCGCGTGCTGTTTGAAATCGAAGGCGTGCCGCCTGAAGTGGCACGTGAGGCACTGGCTCTTGGCGCAGCAAAGCTGCCGATCAAGACCAAGTTCATCACCCGGATTGGGGAGGCTTGATCATGGCTGACGCATACAAGGTAGCCGATCTGCGCGCCAAATCCGCTGATGAGCTCGATGCCCTTCTTCTCGACCTGAAGCGTGAGCAGCTGAACCTCCGGTTCCAGGCTGCCACGGGCCAGTCAGAGGGAGTCGGCCGCGTTCGCGTACTCCGTCGTGCGATTGCTCGCATCAAGACGGTTGCGCATCAATCGAAGAACAAGGTGGGCGCAAAAACGTCCACCGCAGAGTCCTGAGAGGAGACGGACGATGCCGAGGCGCGTCCTGACAGGGCGAGTGACAAGCGACAAGATGGACAAGACGGTTACCGTTCTTGTTGATCGCCGCATTATGCACCCGCTCTACAAGAAGTTCATTCGTCGCTCTAAAAAATATGCGGCGCATGACGAGCTGAATGAGTGCAAGATCGGAGACACGGTGCGCATTGAAGAATGCGCTCCGATTTCCAAGCGCAAGACCTGGACGGTGATCACCCGTAACGGCGCAGCCCTTGAGGCAGCGGCGACGGCACCGGCTCAGGCGTCAGCGTAAGAGGGGACTGAGAAATGATCCATCCCGAGACCAATCTGGAAGTCGCCGACAACTCCGGCGCTCGTCAGGTGCAGTGCATCAAGGTGCTGGGCGGCTCCAAGCGGAAAACCGCCTCGGTCGGCGACGTGATCGTCGTGTCCGTCAAGGAAGCGATTCCCCGCGGCAAGGTGAAGAAGGGTGACGTCCATCAGGCCGTCATCGTTCGCACGTCCTATCCTGTTCGTCGCGCTGACGGCAGCGCCATCCGCTTCGACAAGAATGCGGCTGTGCTGATCAACAAGTCGATGGAGCCCATCGGCACGCGTATCTTTGGCCCGGTGGTTCGTGAGCTGCGTGCGCGCAAGTTCATGAAGATCATCTCCCTGGCTCCGGAGGTGCTATAATGGCTGCTCGTATCAAGAAGGGTGACCAGGTTCTGGTCCTCTCCGGCTCGTCGCGCGGCACGCGCGGTGAGGTCCTTGCTGTTCTGCCGAAGGTCGAAAAGGCCATCGTGCGCGGTGTTGCGGTGGCCAAGCGTCACCAGAAGCCGACCCGCATGAACCAGGAAGGCGGCATTATCGCCAAGGAAATGCCGGTCCATCTGTCCAACCTGAAGCTCGTCGATCCGAAGAGCGGCAAGCCGACCCGCGTCGGTTTCCGTCAGCTCGAGGACGGGCGCAAGGTCCGCGTCGCCAAGGTGACCGGCGAAGTAATCGAAGGCTAAGGGGGCGACCATGAGCGAGACCATTATCCGCGTTCAGCCGCGCCTGCAGCAGCGTTACAATGATGTCCTTCGTAGCCAGCTGCGTGAGCAGTTTGCCTACAAGAACATCATGCAGGTTCCGAAGCTGGAAAAGATCGTCCTGAACATGGGCGTTGGCGAAGCCGCCGGCGACCAGAAGCAGCTCGATGCCGCCGTTGCCGAAATGGCAGCCATCTCCGGTCAGAAGCCCGTCAAGACGGTTGCCCGCAAGGCAATCGCCGGCTTCAAGATTCGTGAAGGCCTGCCCATCGGCTGCAAGGTGACCCTGCGTCGCACGCGTATGTACGAATTCCTCGATCGTCTCGTGACGATCGCGATGCCGCGCATCCGTGACTTCCGCGGTCTGCCCCCGAACAAGGGCTTTGACGGTCGTGGCAACTTTGCCATGGGCATCAAGGAGCAGATCGTGTTCCCGGAAATCGATTACGATAAGATCGACTCCGTACGTGGCATGGACATCATCTTCGTCACCACGGCGAAGACGGATGAAGAGGCAAAAGCGCTGCTCAAGGCGTTCGATCTGCCCTTCACTGCCTGATTTATCGGGTTGAGCCGGGTTTTTTGCTTTCCAAAGCAATCCCGGCTCCCTATATACACACGCTGTTTGGAAAACCGTTGGGATTGGCCCGACAGGTTCCGGGAGAAGATTTAGCATGGCAAAAATCTCCGCCGTGAACCGCAACGCCAAGCGCGCCTATATGGCGCAGCGCGACAAGGCGAAGCGGACCGCGTTGAAAGATATCATCAAGGACCGGACCCTTCCGGTAGAGGAGCGTTTCGACGCAACCCTGAAGCTGGCAGAAATGCCGCGCAACGGGTCGCGTGTTCGTTTCCGTCTGCGCTGCAAGGTTTCGGGACGTCCCCGCGCGAACTACCGCAAGTTCGAGCTGAGCCGTATCGCTCTGCGCGACCTGGCCTCAACCGGCCAGATCCCCGGTATGGTCAAGTCGAGCTGGTAAGGTAGAAGCGAATGTCCCTATCCGATCCGTTGGGTGATATGCTCACCCGCATTCGCAATGCCCAGCGTGCCCGTCACGCGGCTTGCATCGCACCTGCTTCCAAGCTGCGTGCAAACGTTCTGGAAGCGCTGCGCCGCGAAGGCTATATTCGTGGTTACACCACGGAAGAGCTGCGTGCCGGTATCTCCCAGCTGCGCATCGAGCTGAAATATGCTGACGGCCAGCCCGTGATCAAGGAAATCCACCGCGTCTCCAAGCCGGGCCGTCGCGTGTATTCCAAGATCAAGGAACTGCCGCGCGTGTATGCCGGTCTCGGCGTGTCGATCCTGTCCACCCCGCGCGGTATCCTTTCGGATATCGAGGCTCGCGCCGCGAATGTCGGTGGCGAAGTCCTCTGCCGCGTCTTCTAAGGAGGATCACATGTCACGAGTAGGCAAGTATCCGGTTGTCATTCCTGCAGGCGTGGACGTTTCCATTGCCAACGGGTCGCTGACGGCCAAGGGCAAGCGTGGCTCTCTGAGCATGCCGCTGACGCGTTTCGTCGAGGCCAAGGTTGAAGACGGCAAGGTGTCGATCAAGCCGGTCGGTAACCGTTCGCGTGAGACCTGGACGATGTGGGGCACAACCCGCGCTATCGTCGCTAATCTGGTCAAGGGCGTTTCCGAGGGTTTCAGCAAGACGCTGGAAATCACCGGAACGGGTTTCCGTGCCAGCGTGCAGGGTTCGAACCTGGTGATGAACCTGGGTTATTCCCATGACGTCGTCTATCCGATCCCCGCCGACGTGAAGATCACCACGCCTCGTCCTACGGCCATCACGGTCGAAGGGAACGACAAGCAGCGTGTTGGTCAGGTTGCGCTCGACATCCGTAACTTCCGCAAGCCGGAACCCTATAAGGGCAAGGGCGTGCGTTACGAGACCGAAGTTCTCCGTCGTAAGGAAGGCAAGAAGAAATAATGGCTACGCAGCATGGATTGCAGGAACGGCGCCGTCAGCGGCTTCGCTTCCAGCTTCGCCGCAAGAGCGGTGGCCGGCCGCGTTTGTCGGTCTTCCGTTCAGGCAAGAACATTTATGCACAGGTCATCGACGATGCGCAGGGCGTAACGCTCGCCAGCGCTTCGACCCTCGAAAAGACCCTGCGCGAAGCTGGCAAGACCGGCGCGAATGTCGAAGCCGCTTCGGTTGTCGGCAAGCTTGTTGCAGAGCGCGCTCTCGCCGCTGGCGTGACGGCGGTCGTGTTCGATCGCGGTGCATATCTCTATCATGGCCGCGTCAAGGCGCTGGCCGAAGCTGCCCGTGAGGGCGGCCTTTCGTTCTAAGGAAGGATCACACATGGCACGTGAGCCAAGAGAAGGCGGCCGTGGTGGTCGCGAGCGGGAACGCGAAGGCGACGATCTGGTCGACAAGCTGGTAACCATTAACCGCGTGGCCAAGGTGGTGAAAGGCGGACGTCGTTTCGCTTTTGCCGCTCTGGTTGTGGTTGGTGACCAGAAGGGTCGCGTTGGGTACGGTGCGGGCAAGGCTCGTGAAGTTCCCGAGGCAATCCGCAAGGCGACTGAACGCGCCAAGCGCACCATGATCCGCGTTCCGATGAAGGAAGGCCGTACGCTTCATCACGATTCTTTCGGGCATTTCGGTGCTGGCAAGGTCGTGGTTCGTGCAGCTGAAGCCGGAACCGGGATCATCGCAGGCGGCCCGATGCGCGCTGTCTTCGAATCGCTGGGCGTAAACGACGTTGTTGCGAAGTCCCTCGGGACCCGTAACCCGCATAACATGGTCAAGGCGACCTTCGACGCGCTCGAGCGTTGCAGCAGCCCCCGCGCTGTCGCAAGCCGCCGTGGCAAGAAGGCTTCCGAGCTGTTCGCCAAGCGCGATTCGCAGACCGAAGACGCAGCGGAGGCGACCCATGGCTGAGAACAAGACTGTTCGCGTCAAGCAGATCGCTTCCGCTATCGGGCGCAAGCCCGGCCAGGCTGATACCCTCGTGGGTCTCGGTCTGCGCGGAATCGGCAGTGAGCGCGAGCTGGAGGACACCCCTTCAGTTCGCGGCATGATCCGCAAGGTTGCCCACCTTATCCAGGTGGAGGGTTGATATGAACCTTAATGAACTGCGCGATAACGCCGGTGCGCGTTACCGCAAGAAGCGTCTGGGTCGTGGTATCGGCTCGGGCAAAGGCAAGACCTCGGGTCGCGGCGTCAAGGGTCAGAAGGCTCGTGAAGGCGTATCCCTGAATGGTTTCGAAGGTGGTCAGCTTCCGCTGTATCGCCGTATGCCGAAGCGCGGGTTCAAGAACATCTTCCGTAAGGAATTTGCTCCTGTGAACTTGGGCGCTATCGACCGTGCACTGGCTGATGGCAAGCTTCAGGCAGACGTGACGATCACGGAAGAGGTGCTGCGCGCCGCTGGTCTGGTTGGCACTGGCAAGTATGCCGGTATCCGCCTGCTGGCAAAGGGCGAGCTGACCCGCGCTGTGACCGTCGAAGTCTCCGGTGCTTCCGCAACCGCTATCGCGGCTGTCGAGAAGGCTGGTGGCTCTGTCAAGGTTGCCGCCAAGGCCGAGGCTCCCGCCGAGGCCTGATCGCCCGATAAGAACGCTCTGTGCCGTTGCGGTGCAGGGCGGGCACAGGTAATCATGAACAGCGTCCCGCGCCTGCGCGGTGACGCTGTTTTTGTTGAAAGGACCGGTGGATGGCCTCCGCAGCCGAGCAGCTTGCCGCCAATCTCAATCTGAGCTCGTTCGCCAAGGCGACCGAGTTGAAAAAGCGTATCTGGTTCACGCTGGGCGCGCTCATCATCTATCGCCTCGGCACCTATATTCCGGTGCCCGGTGTCGACGCGACAGTCCTGGGGCAGCTGCTGCAGCAGAACCAGGGCGGCATCATCGGCATGTTCGACATGTTCAGCGGTGGCTCACTCGGTCGTATGGCCGTGTTTGCGCTCAACATCATGCCCTATATCAGCGCCTCGATTATCGTGCAGTTGCTCTCGACAGCATTGCCGTCGCTGGAAGCGCTGAAGAAGGAAGGTGAGCAGGGGCGCAAGAAGCTCAACGCTTACACGCGCTACCTCACGGTGCTGATTGCCCTGTTCCAGGCCTATGGTCTCGCGGTCGGGCTCGAGCACATGGCGACGAAGACCGGTACGCTTGCGGTGGTTTCACCGGGTCCGTTCTTCATCCTGTCGAGTGTGATCACCCTTGTGGGCGGAACGATGTTCCTCATGTGGCTGGGTGAGCAGATCACCTCGCGTGGCGTGGGCAACGGCATTTCGCTGATCATCTTCGCCGGTATCGTTGCCAATCTGCCCCACGCGCTCTCAAGCCTCTTCCAGCTGGGCTACACGGGGGCGTTGTCGCCCTTCTTCGTGCTGCTCTTCCTGGTGCTTGCCGGTGCTACGATCGCGTTCATCGTGTTCATGGAGCAGGCGCAGCGTCGTGTGGTCATCCAGTATCCCAAGCGCCAGGTCGGCAGCCGGATGTTCGGCGGTGATTCGTCGCATATGCCCCTCAAGGTGAATACGGCTGGCGTCATTCCGCCGATCTTCGCCTCGTCGGTGCTGCTGATCCCTGTCACGATCTCGGGCTTCATGAACGGCAAGAACGTGCCTGGCTGGGTCAACACCCTTGGGCAGGAGTTCGGGCAGGGCCAGCCGCTCTATATGGTCTTCTACGCGGTGATGATCCTCTTCTTCTCCTATTTCTATGCCGCGGTGACGTTCAACCCGGAAGAAACGGCTGAGAACCTGCGCAAGCAGGGAGGATTCGTGCCGGGCATCCGTCCGGGGTCGAACACGGCGCGTTATTTCGATCGTATCCTTTCGCGTCTGACGACGATCGGCGCTCTCTATCTTGTTGCGGTGTGTCTGCTTCCGCAGATCCTGATCAGCCGTTACAACGTGCCCTTCTATTTTGGTGGCACGAGTCTGATCATTATCGTCTCGGTGACGATCGACACCATGACCCAGGTTCAGTCGCATCTCGTTGCCCATCGCTATCAGGGTCTGATTCGCAAGCAGCGCGGTCGCGGTAACGGCAAGGCGGATCAGGCAAGAGGAATGCGTCGTCGATGAACATCATCCTTCTTGGCCCGCCAGGTGCAGGAAAAGGCACCCAAGCCGATCTGCTGGAGCAGGAATTCAAGCTCGCTCATATCTCCACCGGGGATATGCTGCGCAGCGAGATGGCAGAGGGGACACCGCTCGGCCTCAAGGTGAAGAGCATTGTCGAGTCCGGGCAGTTTGTCTCCGACGAGGTAATGATCGACCTGATCAAGAGCCGCACGCTCAAGGCCGATTGTGCACAGGGGTTCATCCTCGACGGATTCCCGCGTACGGAAAGCCAGGCAGAGGCACTCGACGTCATGTTGCAGGAGCGCGGGGTCAAGATTGACGCCGTGATCCTCATCGAGGTCGATGCTGAGCAGATTGTGGCCCGTCTTGCGTCACGTCGTGCGCCTGATGGCTCGCGGCGTGCGGATGACGAGCCGGAGACGGTGCGTCGTCGTATCCAGGTCTACAAGGACCAGACGGCCCCTATCCTGCCTTATTATGAGAATGCTGGTCGCCTGCGCCGCGTTGATGGCATGCAGAGCCTTGAGGCTGTGCATGCGTCAATCGTGGCGGCGCTCGGCCTTGACAAATGAGGCTCACGAAGTCGATCACGCAAAAGTGAACGGTTTTATTTGACTCGCAGGGGGTGCTCGATATATTGCGCGCCCTCGACACAGGTGCTGTCAGACGCGGTGATCGACCCTTTCAGAGCGGTCGATTCTTTAGCGGACTGAACAGTTTCGATTGAACTGGCCCAAGCTTTGGGTCGAAGCAAAAAGAGAGCCTGACCTACTCGGTCGGGCAGGGAGTGAGTGGCGTGGCGCGTATTGCCGGCGTAAATATTCCGACGAACAAGCGGGTAGTCATTGCCCTGAGCTACATCTACGGCATTGGTCCGTCGACGGCGAAGGCAATCTGCTCCAAGCTCGAAGTACCTGAAGCGAAGCGCGTTAACGAGCTGAGCGACGATGAGATCGTGAAGATCCGCGAACTGATCGATGGCGACTACCGCGTCGAGGGTGACCTCCGCCGCGAAACCGCGATGAACATCAAGCGTCTGATGGACCTTGGTTGCTATCGTGGCCTGCGTCATCGCCGTGGTCTGCCGGTGCGCGGCCAGCGTACGCACACGAACGCCCGCACCCGCAAGGGCAAGGCCGTGGCGATTGCCGGTAAGAAGAAAGCTACGCGCTAATTCGCGCATCTTAAGCGGATCGTGGCGAGTGGCGGCCAACAGGCTGTCCTCTGCCCTTCGCTCATTGCCAAGACTGACAGGACGACCTCACTATGGCCAAGGCCGCAACTCCGCGTATCCGCAAGAAGGAGCGCAAGAACATCATCTCTGGTGTCGCGCACGTTCTTTCGACGTTCAACAACACCATGATCACCATCTCCGACGCCCAGGGCAACTCGATTGCCTGGTCTTCGGCTGGCGCCCAGGGCTTCAAGGGTTCGCGTAAGTCGACCCCGTATGCCGCTCAGGTTGCTGCTGAAGACGCTGGCCGCAAGGCTCGCGACCACGGCATGGAGACGCTGGAAATTGAAGTTTCGGGTCCGGGTTCGGGCCGTGAGAGCGCGCTTCGCGCCCTTCAGGCCGTTGGCTTCTCCATCACGTCGATCCGCGACATGACCCCGGTGCCGCATAACGGCTGCCGTCCGCGCAAGCGTCGTCGCGTCTGATTGACTGCGGCCCCCTCGGGGGCCGCTCGTCTGTCACCACCCGTCCGTAGGTGGTTTCTCCCCCGGGAGAGGCCACCGGCACGTTCTGACCGCGCTCTGGCGCGGTTGATGTTCCGTTGGGCCCCAGCGGGACAAGTTGTTTGAAAGGCCACGACATTGGTCCTCCAGAAGAACTGGCAGTCCCTTATCAAGCCGGAAAAGCTGGAAGTCGCGCCCGGCTCCGTGCCCACGCAGACAGCCACGGTGATCGCCGAGCCGCTGGAGCGTGGTTTCGGCATGACGCTCGGCAATGCGATCCGTCGCGTTCTGTTGTCTTCGCTTCAGGGCGCCGCTGTAACGGCGATCCAGATCGACGGCGTGCTGCATGAGTTCTCGTCCGTGCCGGGCGTCCGCGAGGACGTGACGGATATCGTGCTGAACATCAAGCAGCTTGCCCTGCGCATGCATGGCGAAGGCCCCAAGCGCATGGTGCTGACGGCCACTGGCCCCGGCGAAGTGCGTGCAGGCCAGATCCAGGCCGGTCATGACATCGAGATCATGAACCCCGACCTCGTGATCTGCACGCTCGATGACGGCGTGAAGCTCGGCATGGAATTCACGGTCAACATGGGCAAGGGCTACGTCCCGGCTGCTGCAAACCGTCCGGAAGACGCACCGATCGGGCTTATCCCCATCGACGCGATCTACTCCCCGGTTCGCAAGGTCTCGTACAAGGTTGAACCGACCCGTGTTGGTCAGGTCACCGACTACGACAAGCTTCTGCTCACGGTCGAGACCAACGGTGCCGTTACTCCGGAAGACAGCCTCGCTCTCGCAGCCCGCATCCTGCAGGACCAGCTGCAGCTGTTCATCAATTTCGATGAGCCGCGCCCGGTCCGTCAGGAAGAGCCGCGTGACGATCTGCCGTTCAACCGTAACCTGCTGCGCAAGGTTGACGAGCTCGAACTCTCTGTTCGTAGCGCGAACTGCCTGAAGAACGACAACATCGTCTATATCGGCGATCTCGTGCAGAAATCCGAACAGGAAATGCTGCGCACGCCGAATTTTGGACGCAAGTCGCTGAATGAAATCAAGGAAGTCCTGACTTCCATGGGTCTGTCGCTGGGCATGAATGTTCCGGCCTGGCCTCCCGAGAACATTGAGGATCTGGCAAAGCGTCTCGACGAGACGTTCTGAGCCCCATCCGGAAGAAAGTAGAGTAAGGAAACCCGATCATGCGTCATGGTGTTGCTGGGCGTAAGCTCAATGTTACCTCGACCCACCGCGCTGCCATGTTCCGCAACATGGCCGTGGCTATCATCAAGCACGAGCAGATCACGACGACGCTGCCCAAGGCGAAGGAAATTCGCCCGATCGTCGAGAAGCTGATCACCCTCGGCAAGCGTGGCACGCTGCACGCTCGCCGCCAGGCTTTTGCCCAGCTGCGCGACGAGACCATCGTCACCAAGCTGTTCTCGACCATTGCAGAGCGCTATCAGGGCCGTTCGGGTGGTTACACCCGCGTTCTGAAGGCTGGCGTTCGCTATGGCGACAACGCTGACATGGCTGTTGTCGAAATGGTTGACCGCGACGTTGACGCCAAGGGCAAGGATAGCGGCCCGGTGTTCAACCAGTCCGGTGAAGAGCCGATGGCTGCCTGAAGCTACACGCTTCAGTGAGTGCAGGGAGGGCTGGGCAGGGATCTGTCCGGCCCTTTTTGTTTTTGGCTTACAAATTCTTCTCAATTCGGTTAAGACCGTCTCAACAAGCCGATCTGATCAATCTGAGCGCGAAGCGTGGGATATATGAGCAGATTGGGTCGCATCGCCGTATTCATGCGGAATTGCGATGTCAGGACGGATATCTGGGCGCATCACGGCGTTCATCGATCCTGACCCCCATACAGGTCCGAGCACTCTCGTAGGACCAGTCACCACGCATCCCATGCCGCCCCGGGCAATGAGGTCCGGCAACGCTCGTGCTGCGTGTAGATACAGGAGAGCTTCTTTGTCTGAGGCAACCACCACCCAGAGACGCGGGATCGCAGAGATCCTCGGTATTCCACGCCCTCTCTTCTTCGGCTTCGTCGGCCTGCTGCTGTTCATGATCGGTGACGGCGTTGAGGCGGGCTATCTCGATACCTTCATGCTCCATAACGGTCATACCCAGGGCGACGTGAACCTGCTGTTCACGACCTATGGTATAACGGTCATGATCTCGGCCTGGTTCTCGGGGCCGCTTTCCGATCTTTACGGGCCCAAGAAGGTGATGTGGATCGGTCTGATCCTCTGGGCGGTTCTGGAAGTCGGGCTGCTCGCGCTCGGCCTCGGCCCCAACAACTTCACGATGACGCTCCTGTTCTACACGCTGCGCGGTTTTGCCTATCCGCTCTTTGCCTACGGCTTTCTCGTGTGGATTGCGGCCGCTACGCCAGCCAACATGCTGGGCTCCGCTGCTGGCTGGTTCTGGTTTTCCTTCTCGGCCGGTCTGCCGACGCTGGGTTCGCAGTTTGCGCGCTATGCCATTCCTGCCATCGGCGAATTGGCAACATTCTGGTGCTCGCTCGGCCTCGTCATTCTGGGTGGTCTGGTGGCCCTGCTCTTTACGCATGAACCCACTGGCAAGAAGCGTCTCCTGCCCGACCATGTGAGCACGAAAGACATCTTCTTTGGCTCGATCAGCATCATGTGGCGTGAGCCCAAGACCCTGATTGCGGGTATCGTGCGCACCATCGACACGTCGTCGGAATATGCCTTCCTTGCGATCATGCCCGCCTTCTTCATTGATCATCTGGGCTTCACCCAGGGGCAATGGCTGAACCTGCTCTCCCTGATTTTCCTCAGCAACATCCTGTTCAATCTGGTATCAGGCATGCTGGCTGATGCGCTGGGTCACCGGTTCATCGTGTCGGTCTTCGGCGGCGTTGGTGGTTTTGTCTCGATCCCGCTCTTCTATTACATTCCTGTCTGGTATCCGGGCAATTTCGCCGCGGCGGCAGCAGTTGGTATTTTCTATGGCGCCACAGTAGCCGCCTTCGTGCCGCTCTCCGGCCTGATGCCGCAGATCTGCCCGAAGGAGAAGGCTGCAGCGCTGTCGATTCTTGGTCTGGGCGCGGGTGCAAGCACTTGGGTTGGCCCTGCCATTGCCGGTATCTGCGAGAGTGTCTTCGGCTTCGGCATGGAGGGAATCATCTGGGCTTTCGCCCTGATCTATCTCGCCGCCGCTGGCATGACGGTCACCCTGCGCATCTCTGATGAAGCCCGCCGCTATACGCAGGAGGCGCTCGCCCGGGGTGAGAGCATCACGGCAGTCGGGCACTAGGCCCCGCCGCAGCGAGGTTATCTGTTGCACTCGCAAGGCGCCGTTGACAGTTGTCGACGGCGCCTTTTTTCTGGGTCGATGTCTGATCTTCTTCCCAAACCGCCAGAAGACTGGGAAAGCCTTGAGCGCTTCTCCTTCGGCGATAGTCCGGCCCTGGCCGACGAACTTCTCGATCTCGTTCTGCGCGGTCTCAAGACCGGAACCTGTTGGGCTGCCTCCGACGGGCAGCAGACGTATATCGGCAAATTGAGCGTCGTCTGTGACGGCAGGGATCAGCCTCGGGCGATTACGCAGACGCGCAGCCTCGAGAAAAGACGCTATTGCGATGTGGGCGAGGATTTCGCTGCAAAGGAAGGGGAAGGCGACAGAAGCCTCGCGTACTGGCGGCGCGAGCATGAGCGTTATTTCAGCCGCCTGAACCAGTTCAATGAGACGATGGAGCTCTGGTGCGAGGAATTTGCTGTCGTGTTTGTGTTTCCCGAAATCTGATAAGACATGCGCCAACCGGAGGGAGATTACAGGACGAACTTTCATTGCGACATCGCGTTGACCCCGGACAGAACAATGAGGGCTCTCCCATGCTCAAGCTTGCTATCTTCTTTCTGATCATCTCGCTGATTGCGGGTCTGTTCGGCTTCACCGGTATCTCGGCCGCTTCCGCCGGTATCGCGAAGATTCTCTTCTTCCTGTTCATCGCGCTGTTCGTGCTGTTTCTCGTCATTGCGGTGTTCGTCGGCAAGGCCGTGACCTGACCGACCAGCAGTCTGAACAACAAAAAAGGGGAGGGCCTTTGGGCCTTCCCCTTTTTTTGTGCTCCGGCCTTTGAACGCCCGAGCCTTATTGCTTCGTCTTGGACATGAATTCGGGAAGAAGCGGGTTGTTGGTCTGGAGCGACGCCTTGCTCGGCAGTTGCGAGACATCCCAGCCACCCCCAAGGGCCACAATCAGGTCGACATGTGAGATGGCGATATTCTGGTGAATGCCCAGTGCCTGCACCTCGTAGCTCAGGGCGTTCTGCTGGCTGGTCAGCACGGTCGTGTAGGTCTGCGTACCAGCAATATACTCGTTCATCGACACGCGAACGGCTTCCTGCGCAGATTTCACCGCGACATCCTGATCGATCATCTGTTCGTTCAGGATACGCAGATTGGAGAGATTATCCTCCACGCCCTGCAAGGCGGTCAGCACGGTCTGACGGTAGGTTGCGACAGAGGCGTCGTAATCGGCACGGGCCGAACGCACTGCCGCCGTACGAGCGCCACCATTGAACAGGGTCTCGGTCGATGAGGCACCCAGCGACCAGAAACGTGTGGCTGCCTGGATCAGGGTCTGCAGAGGGTTGCCGCTATAGCCATAAGTCGCGCTGACCGAAATCTCCGGATAGAAAGCGGCGATGTAATAGCCGATCTCGGCATTATACCCTTCCATGTTGCGTTCTGCCGCAGCGATATCGGGGCGACGCTGCAAGAGCAGCGACGGAACGGCCGTCGGAGGCGTCGGCAGCGTTGTCGTCAGGGTGCCAACCGGAATGCTCAGATCGGCAGGGGCGCGGCCAATCAGGACGGCAATGGCATGCTCGTACTGGGCACGCGCCACGCCAGCCTGTGTGGCCTGGGCCTGTGTCTGCTGCAGCTGATAACGCGCCTGCCAGAGCGAACTCGGGTCAGTCACGCCGGCATCGACCTGGTTCTGCACGATCGTCAGGGCCTGCTGGAAATAGCCGACATTGTCCTGATAGAGCTTCTTCAGGCTGTCCTGGTAGCGCAGGTTGAAATAGGCATTCGCCAGTTGCGACTGATAGGAGAGCTGGGCATTGGCCAGATCGGCCGCGCTGGCCTGAGTGGCGGTAACCTGCTGCTGAATCTGCCGGCGAATACGCCCCCACACATCGAGCGTCCAGGAAGCCGAAGGACCTGTATTCCAGGTATTGACCGTAGTGGTGGACGAGTAATTGACCACCGAGCCCGTGCTTGCGCTGCGCGAACTGCTACCCTGTGCGTTCCGGCTGAAGCTGAACGAGCCCGAAAGCGTCGGAAAGAGCTGGGCGCGGATCGAATCGATCGTGGCTTCCGCCTTGCGGTACTGGGCTTCGTATTGCTTGACGTTCTGGTTCGAGATCGCGACCTGCGACTCAAGCCAGTTCAGCTGCGGGTCATGATAGATCTCCCACCAGGCCCCCTTGGAGGCCTCGGCGAGCTGTGGCTGTGCCACGCCCCAGCCCGGCGGTGGCTTTGGGGCCTCCTTGAACTTGGCCGAGATGACAGCATGAGGGCGGTGATAGTCAGGACCGACCATGAAGCAGCCTGAAAGCAGGGGCGTGCAACATGCGGCAAGGAGGCTGAAGCGTCGGGCTGAGCGGGACGGAAAGGGAGTCATCCTTGAGTCTGATCCTGATGGCGCGGGCGGAAGAGTGCGACGAGAGAATGAAGGCGGCGTTTGACCGCGCGTCCCATGGCGTCGAGCGTCAGGAACACGGCGGGCGTGCTGTAAAGGGTGAGGGCCTGGCTGACCACCAGACCACCGAGAATGGAAATGCCGAGAGGGCGGCGCAATTCTGCACCATAACCATTGGCAATGATCAACGGAACCGCCCCGAGCGCTGCGGCGAGCGAGGTCATGATGATGGGGCGAAACCGCAGCGCGCTCGCCATGCGGATGGCCTCTTCGGGCGTGGCGCCCTCGCGCTGGGCCTGCATAGCGAAATCGATCAGCATGATGGCGTTTTTCTTGACGATGCCGATAAGCAGGATCACCCCGATCATGGCGATCAGCGAGAACTCCTCGCCGAAAACCTGCAGGGCCAGAATGGCACCCACACCGGCAGAGGGCAGGGTGGAGAGAATGGTGATGGGATGCACCAGGCTCTCATACAGCACGCCCAGCACGATATAGACCGCTGCCAGCGCTGCGAGAATCAGCAGCGGTTCGTCATTGACCGATTTCTGGAACAGCGCGGCATTGCCTGCAAAACCGCCCTGGATGTCAGAAGGCACGTGCAGCTTGACCAGCGCCGCGTTGATGGCGGTCACGGCATCACCCAAGGATACGCCCTGACGCAGGTTGAAGGAAATGGTCGTGGCGACAGATTGCCCCTGATGATTGACGCTGAGCGCGGTCGTACCGGGCAGGATATGAGAGGTGAGGGAAAGCGGCACCATCGTTTCGGTGCTGGTCGCAACGGCAGAACCCGATGAGGTGTTGCTGCCCCCGGCCAGACTATTGGCCATCTGGTTCTGGTAATTTGAATCGGCGGTCGAAACACTGGTCGAATCCGTGCTGGTCGTGACGACGCGGATACGGTTCGACGCCACGCTGCCAGAAGCCGTGCCACCGGATGTGCTGATCCAGACCTGATTGAGCGAGGTCGGGTCTTTCCAGAAGCGCGGCGCGGCTTCCATGATCACATGATACTGGTTGATGGGTTTGTAGATAACCGACGCCGTGCGTTGACCATAGGCGTCATAGAGAATGTTGGAGACGAGCTGCGGGGTGATCTGAAAGCGCGAGGAGAGGTCGCGATTGATCTTCACATCAAGCGCCGAGCCACCCTCGCTGAGGTCCGATGAGACATCCATCAGCTCGGGAAGCTTCTGGAAGGCTTCGACGACTTTCGGCGTCAGGGTGAAAAGCTCGTCGGCATCCGGGCCCTGCAGCGCATACTGGTAGGAGGCATTGCCACCACGGGCTCCTGCCCGCACGGCGCCCGGAGCCATGAAGAAGATCTCGGCGCCAACCATCTTGCTGAACTTACGGCCCAGTCTTTCGATGGTCTGGGTCACCGTGTCATTGCGCGCGGACTTGTCCTTGAGCGAGGCGAAAAGATTGGCCTGATTGGCCTGTCTGCCGCCAAGAAAGCCAACAATTGCCTCCACGTCGCGATCCTGCGAGACCGTTTTGGCCACCTCATAGGTCTTGTCGCTCATCTGGCTGAAGGAGGAAGACTGGTCGCCAATGATGTGGCCCATCATCATGCCGGTATCTTCGTCCGGGAAAAACCCTTTCGGCATTTTCACGAAAAGGGCGCCAGCGATGAACAGGGTGAGCGGCAGGCTCAGCAGCATGAGCCAGCGATGGCGCAGCGACCAGTCAAGAGAGACCACATAACCGTCGGTAATGCGGGTGATCTGGCGGTCGAGATAGATCGCGATGCGCGCGCGCTTGTGTTCTGCCTTTGCAGGGCGCAGCAGCAGGGCGCAGATCATCGGGGTAAGAGAGAGCGAGAGGATCATCGAGATCACCAGCGTGATCGAGATCGTCATGGCGAATTCGTGGAACAGGCGTCCGGCAATACCCCCCAGCAGGATGATGGGAACGAAAACAGCGATCAGTGAAAGCGTGATGGAGACGACCGTAAAGGCGACTTCGCCAGCGCCGGTCAGGGCGGCCTTGAGCGGTGACAATCCCTGCTCGAGATAGCGGGTGATGTTCTCCAGCACCACGATGGCGTCATCGACCACGAAGCCTGTCGAGATGGTCAGGGCCATCAGCGACATGTTGTCGAGCTGATACCCCATGAGCTTCATGGCTGCGAATGTCGCGATGATCGAGGTGGGCACCACGATGGCAGGCACCAGAATGGCCGGTGCCGACTGAAGGAAGACGAGAACGACCAGCACCACCAGAATGACGGCCAGGATCAGCGTCAGCTTGGTGTCATCGAGCGCGGCACGGATGGTTTTAGAGCGATCGACGGCGATATGCAGGTCGATATCGGGCGGCAGGGCAGCGCGGATGAGCGGCAGCCGCGCCTTGATCTCATCCGTGGTCTTGACGACATTCGCCCCTGCCTGCGCGAAGACCAGCCCCACGACGGCGCGCTGGCCATTATAGACGCCGAGCGTGCGCAGGTTTTCGACACTGTCATTGATCTCGGCCACGCTCGACAGGCGCACGGGGCGCGCATTGCGATAGGCGATGATCAGATCGCGATAGGCCTGCGCCTTTTCTGCCTGATCATTGGTATCGAGGGTGAAGCGAAACCCGTTGGAATCGATGAAGCCCTTGGGGGTGTTGGCATTGGCAGAGGCCAGAGAGGCGCGCACGTCCTCAAAGCCGATGCCGTATTTGTAGAGAAGAAGCGGATTGACCTCGACACGCACGGCAGGTAGCGCGCCGCCGCCCACTTCAACCTCGCCCACGCCCTGCACCTGGCTGAGCTGCTGCTGCAGCACATTCGTTGCCTGATCATAGAGCATGGCGGGCGTTTTGGTGGGCGAGGTCAGCGCCATGACCAGAATGGGCGCACCGTTCGGGTTGGCTTTCTGATAGCTCGGGTTCGTGCGCAGCGTGGTGGGCAGATCGGCGCGGGCCGCCTGCAGCGCCGCCTCGACATCACGTGCGGCACCATTGATGTCACGCGATAGATCGAACTGAAGAATGATCCGGGCCTGATTGACCATCGATTGCGAGGTCATCTCGGACAGACCGGCAATGGCGCCCAGATGGCGCTCGAGCGGCGCCGCGATGGTGCTGGCGATTTCAGTGGGTGAGCCGCCCGATTGCTGGGCCTGCACCATGATGACGGGCATATCCACATTGGGCAGATCGGCCACGGGCAGCATCGTATAGGCCAGAAGGCCGGCGATCAGCATCGCTGCGGTCAGAAGCGAGGTCGCGACCGGCCGCAGGATGAAGGGACGGGTGATGTTCACTCGCCACCCTGTTCAGCAAGACGCTCGGACATGCTGCGCATACCGAAGCGACGGCGTGTGGCCGCAGCTATGCGATCCATCAGCAGATAGATGACCGGCGTGGTGAACAGCGTCAGGAGCTGCGACAGCAGCAACCCGCCGACAATGGCGACACCAAGCGGGCGGCGCAGTTCGGAGCCGACACCCTGGCCCAGCATCAGCGGCAGCGCGCCGAAGAACGCAGCCAGCGTGGTCATGAGGATCGGGCGGAAACGCAGTAGCGCAGCGCGACGGATCGCATCGAGAGGCGCAAGCCCGTCGAGACGTTCCGCCTCAAGGGCGAAGTCGATCATCATGATGGCGTTTTTTTTCACGATGCCGATCAGCAGCACGATGCCGATAATGCCCATTACATCCAGATCCATGCCGCAAAGCGACAGGGCTAGCAGCGCCCCGATGGCGGCTGAGGGCAGGGTCGAGAGAATGGTGATCGGATGGATGAAGCTCTCATAGAGCACACCGAGCACGATATAGACCGCCATGAGGGCCGCAATCACCAGATAGAGCTCATTGCTGAGCGACGAACGGAAAGCCGCTGCCGTGCCCTGGAACGCACTCTGGAAGGCTGGCGGCAGGCCGATGCTTGTCGCCGCATGATCGATGGCATTGGTCGCCGTACCGAGCGAATAGCCATCGGCCACGTTGAACGAGATCGTGGTTGCCGGAAACTGGCCGAAATGCGTGATGAGCAGCGGTGCCAGACCCTTGGTGATGGTCGTCACCTGATGTAGCGGCACCAGCCCCGATGTCGGCAGTCGTGTGGGGCCTGAAGAGCTCTGGCCTGCCTCGCTGGAGATGCCGGGCAGATAAAGCTGGTTCAGGCTCGCCAGATCGTGCTGGAAGCGCGGTTCGGTTTCTAGGATCACGCGATACTGGTTCGACTGCGTGTAGATCGTCGAGATCTGACGCTGGCCGTAGCTGTCATAGAGCAGGTTGTCGATCGTCTGGGGTGTGATCGAATAACGCGCGCCATTGGTGCGGTCGAGATTGACATGGGCCACCAGTCCTTCAGCCTGAAGGTCCGAGGTCACATCGGCCAGAGCGGGTTCGTTCTGCAGCGCGGTCAGGAGCTTGGGAACCCAGATCTTGAACGTGTCGTAGTCGGGGTTTTCAAGCAGGAACTGATACTGCGTGGCCGAAACTGTTGAATCGAGCGAGAGATCCTGCACCGGCTGCAGATAGAGCCGGGCGCCGGGCGTCGCGCTGCCATTGGCGGCCAGGCGCTTGAGAATGGCTGAAAGCCCGCTCGTGCGCTGTTCCATCGGTTTGAGATTGATCAGCATACGCCCGACATTGAGCGTCATGTTCTGACCATCAACGCCGACAAAGCTCGACACGCTGGCGACGTCGGGGTCTTTCAGGACCTCGGCAATCACCGCTTCCTGATGCTTTTTCATGCTGTCGAAGGAGATGGCCTGGGCCATTTCCGTGATGCCCTGCACCACGCCCGTATCCTGACGGGGGAAGAAGCCCTTCGGAATGGCCATGGCCAGCACGAAGGTCAGCACGAACGTACCCAGCGCCACAATGAGCGTGGCCGTCTGGTGGCGCAGCACGAAATCGAGCCAGCGCGCATACCCGGCGATGACACGATCGATCGCGTTGCCAACCTTCGCAGCCAGACGCTGGAAGCGCGTGCCATGCTCGGCATCATGCGGGCGTTCGCTCAGCAGGCGGGCGCACATCATCGGCACGAGGGTGATGGAGACAATGGCCGAGATCACGATGGTGATGGCCAGCGTCATGGCAAATTCATGGAACAGGCGTCCCACGACATCGCTCATGAACAGCAGCGGAATGAGCACGGCAATCAGCGAGACCGTCAGCGAGATGATCGTAAAGCCGATCTCCTGCGATCCCTTGACGGCCGCCGTATAGCGGTCTTCGCCCATCTCGATATAGCGCGCGATGTTCTCGATCACGACGATGGCGTCATCGACCACGAAGCCTGTCGCGATGGTGAGTGCCATGAGCGAGAGGTTATCGAGAGAGAAATCGAGCAGATACATGACCGCCAGCGTGCCGATGAGTGACAGCGGTACGCTCAGGCTTGGGATGATCGTGGCAGGCACGTTGAACAGGAAGACAAAGATCACCGCGACAACGAGCAGCATGGCCATGGCCAGCTCGAATTCCACATCCGACACCGAGGCGCGAATGGTGGTGGTGCGATCGGTCAGCGGCGTGATCTCGATGCCGGGGGGCAGGGTCTTGCGCAGTTCCGGCAGCACGGCCAGCACATTGTCGACCACCGAGATGACATTGGCGCCGGGTTGGCGCTGAACGTTCAGGATGAGCGCAGGTGTCTTGTCCGACCAGGCGGCGAGCTGATCATTCTCCGGCCCCTGAACGACGGTGCCGACATCGCGCAGGCGGATCGGGCCGTTATTCTGATAGGCGATGATCTGGTTCATCAACTGGTCGACAGAAGAGATCTGGCCATCGATACGCAGCGTGGTCGAGCGATGCGGCCCGTCGAACGTGCCTGTCGGCGAATTGATGTTGACCGTCCCGATGGTGGTGCGAACCGTATCGATCGCGATGCCATAGGAAGTCAGCTTGGGAATATTGAGCCTGACCCGGATGGCCTTGCGGTTGCCGCCCGAAAGCGTGACGAGACCAACCCCCGAAATCTGGCTGACGCGCTGCTGCAGGCGCGTATTCACGAAATCCTGCACTTCGGTAAGGGGCAGGGTGCGCGAGGTGATGCCAAGGGTCAGGACGGGAGTGTCGGCCGGATTGACCTTGGCATAGATCGGCGGGGCAGGCAGATCGGTCGGCAGCAGCGAATTGGACTGGTTGATGGCCGCCTGCACCTCCTGCTCGGCGATATCCATCGACATGTCGAGCCCGAAGCGCAGCGTGATGACAGAGGCACCGCCGGAAGACTGTGAGGTCATCTGGTCGAGGCCCGGCATCTGGCCGAGCTGCGTCTCAAGCGGCGCCGTGACGGAGGTGGCCATCACATCCGGGCCAGCGCCCGGATAGAAGGTCGAGACCGTGATGGTGGGATATTCGACCTGAGGCAGGGCCGATATCGGCAGGAAGTGATAGCCGAGAAACCCGGTCAGCATGATCGCCAGCATCAGCAGCGAGGTTGCGACCGGACGATCGATAAAGAGGCGTGACGGGTTCATGGGCGGGCTTACTGCGCGGGCTTGGCGGCGGGAGCGGAAGGCGTTGCCGGCTTGGCATCGTCCTTGTCTGCGCTCTTGTCGCTGTCATCAGCCGGAATGGTCACCTTGGCACCGGGGCGCAGATGGTTCGTGCCATCGGTCACGACGCGCTCGCCCAGCTTGAGGCCGGACTTGATGACGGTCACGTCATTGCTCGCAATGCCGGTGGTGACGGTGCGCATCTCGACCGTGTTGTCATCCTTCACGACATAGACGAACTGCCCGTCAGGCCCCGTCTGCAGCGCATTGGACGACAGCAGAATCACATCATGCAGCGTGTCGACCAGCAGGCGGGCATTCACGAACTGGTTCGGGAAGAGATGCTCATCCTCGTTCGAGAAGATGGCGCGCATACGCACCGTACCGGTGGCGGTATCGATCTGGCTGTCGACAGCCTTGACCGAGCCGGTGGCGATCCGGTTCAGATTGGCGCTGTCCCAGGCCTCGACCGGCAGCTCGCCCACCTGTCGCAGGCGATCCATGACCTGCGGCAGCTGGTCCTGAGGCAGGGTGAAGATGACCGAGATCGGCTGCATCTGGGTCAGGATGGTGAGGCCACCCGACTGACCTGCCGTAAAGTAATTGCCCATATCGACCGCGCGGATACCGACGCGACCGTCAACAGGCGCCAGGATGTGGCAGTAATAGAGGTTGAGGCGGGCATTATCGACATTGGCCTGATCGAGCTTGACCGTGCCTTCGAGCTGCTGAACCTTGTATTCGGCGTCTTTTGCCGTCATGGCCGCGATTGAGTTCTGGGCGATCAGCTTGGCATAACGGGCCGCATTGACCTGGGCGTCGGCAAGCTGGGCCTTGTCCTGCTGCAACGTGCCGAGCTGCTGCTCGAGCGCCACCTGATAGGGGCGCGGATCGATCAGCACGAGCTCGTCACCTGCCTTGACGTGCTGACCTTCCTTGAATTCGACATTCATGATGTAGCCGCTCACACGCGCCTGCACCGTGACATTGGTGATGGGCACAACCGTGCCGAGTTCGGTCAGGATCTCGGGCATGTTGCCGGTCTTGACCACGGCCACCGCAACGGGGCTCGCATCGCTATTGCGCTGCGCGCTTGCGCCGCTCCTGTGGCTGCCACGGCCCGCGTGATGGGTTGTGCTGTGCGGGCGCAGAAACGCGACGGCAAGAAGCAGAACGATTACCCCGCCTATCACGAAGAGCAGGCGGCGCCTCCGGCGCGGCTTGCCCGGCATGGGCGAAGCTGAGGCATGGGGCGCAGTATGGCGCGCAGGCTGGGTCCGATCGGGGCCCGTCTGGTCAGTCATCTCTTCTCGTCTTCCATCACCCAAATCCAGGCGCGGTCACATGTGCGTTCTGGTGTCTGAGACATACGTTATTTGAGGCCGCCCTATCATGACGTCAGCTAAATTCTAGTTCAATGACGAAACAATTCAAAACACACTGCGTTACGTCGCATCGCCGCATGGCTGCCGATATTGCGTGTAGCCGAACGAAACCGTTTTGCTTATGCCTCGTTGCTCTTATCGTCACGGATGTTTCGCATTCCGTTTAGTGAAAGGATTATGACAATGGCCGATGCAGTTGAAAACAAGGGTGAAGGCCTGCTCGACGAGGCCAAGGGCCGTCTCAAGGATGCTGCCGGTGGCCTAACGGGCGACGCAAAGCTTCAGGCCGAAGGCAAGATCGACCAGCTTTCCGGCATGGCGCAGCAGGAATTCGCCGATCTTTACGATGATGCCGAGACCACGCTCGAAAAGGCAACCGCCTTTGTGCAGGACCGTCCGCTGATCTCGCTCAGCGTGGCCATTCTGGTCGGCACGATCCTTGGCGCGATCTTCTTCGGCCGTTCGAAGAAGAAATAATATCGCCCGTCAGGGACGTATATCGGAGGGGGGATCGCAGTGATGCGGTCCCCTTTCTTCGTATTGACAGAGGAAAAAAGAATCCGCGACGCGTAACAGGGGTTTACAGCGCGATTCGGGTGATTCAAAAGCGATTCGAATGACTGTGCGACTCGGGCAGTCCGACCTGTTTCTTCTCGTCAAGGATCCTGCGACCGCTCATGCCAGACTACGCTCTCGAATCTGCCAATGGGGCACCTGAAAAGAGCGTGGTCGGCCTCGACGAGGTCGGACGCGGTCCGCTGGCAGGTCCCGTCATCGCCGCAGCGCTGATTTTCCTGACGCCGCCCGTCGCGGCTCTGGCCGCGCTGATCGATGATTCGAAAAAGCTGACGGCAAAGCGTCGTCATGCCGCCTATGCGGCCCTCATGCAGACACCATCGGTGCGTGTCGGGCTGGGCGCCGCATCGGTTGCAGAAATCGAGGCGATCAATATCAGCAAGGCGTGCCATCTCGCCATGAAGCGGGCGTTGCAGCATCTGGGCATCATTCCCGATTGCGCCCTGGTCGATGGCAATCGCCTGCCTGATCTGGGTTGCCCTGCCGTGGCGGTTGTCGGCGGCGATCGCAAAAGTCTCTCTATTGCCGGCGCGTCCATCATTGCCAAGGTGACGCGCGACCGGCTCATGACGCGTCTTTCCGAGCGTCACAATGCCTATGGGTGGGAAAAGAATGCCGGTTACGGCACGGCCCTGCACATGGCCGGTTTGAAACAGGCTGGTGTCACGCCTCATCACCGTCGCGAATTTGCCCCTATACGCGCCCATCTCGCTGGCGCAGCCCATATGGTCGGAGCCATCTAATGCAGGATTTTCCCCTCGATCAGATCCTGTGCGGTGAATGCATCGAAACGATGCGCAGCCTGCCCGATGCGAGCATCGACTGCATTTTCGCCGACCCGCCCTATAATCTGCAGCTGCGTGGCGAATTGCGCCGTCCCGATGAAACCGTTGTCGACGGTGTCGATGACGCCTGGGACAAGTTTGCCGATTACGCCACATACGACAATTTCACCCGCGAATGGCTGGCTGAAGCGCGTCGCCTCCTGACCAAGGATGGCACGATCTGGGTAATCGGTTCGTATCACAACGTCTTCCGCCTCGGCGCCATCATGCAGGATCTCGGTTTCTGGATCCTGAACGATATCGTATGGCGCAAGGCCAATCCGATGCCGAATTTCCGCGGCCGCCGCTTCACGAATGCGCATGAAACCCTGATCTGGGCAGCGCGTGGGCCGGAGAGCAAATACCGCTTCAATTATCAGGCCATGAAGGCCCTCAATGACGATATGCAGATGCGCAGTGACTGGTACCTGCCGCTCTGCACCGGCAATGAGCGTCTGCGCAACGCCCATGGTCTGAAGCTGCACCCGACCCAGAAGCCCGAGAGCCTGTTGCATCGCGTTCTGATTGCCTCGACCGTCGTTGATGACATTGTGCTCGATCCGTTTTCGGGCAGCGGTACCACAGCGGCTATGGCCAAGCGTCTCGGGCGTCGTTTCATCGGTATCGAGCGCCACCCCGACTATATCGAGGCGGCACGGGCGCGCGTCGAAGCCGAAACCCGTCTGTCGGACGACCAGCTGGCCATTACACCAGCCAAGCGCGAATTGCCGCGCGTTCCGTTCGGAAGCTTCGTCGAGCAGGGGGCACTGCCTGCCGGAACGGAGTTGTTCGACCGCCAGCGTCGTCTGAGCGCCACCGTCATGCCCGATGGTAGTCTTGTTTCCGGCTCGCATCGCGGGTCGATCCACAAGATGGGGGCCATTCTGACCAATGCGCCTTCATGCAATGGCTGGACCTTCTGGTATTTCGAACGCCAGGGTGAAGTCCTGCAGATCGATATCCTGCGTACCGAGCAGGCCCAGACGCCCCTGCGCAACGTTGGCTGAACGCCAAGTCGATCAGGTAAATCCCGGGTCTTGTTGGCGATTTTGCGATAACAAGACCAAAGGATGATGATGGGTCCGGTATAGTTGAAAGTATTCGCACCCTGTATTCACGGTGACGATTGACCGGATTCGCTCAATGATGATGATCGACACTTCGTTATTATATCGAAATAAAAAACTTTACAAATGATTGCCGGGCGTCTTCCTGCGTCTTTCCTGTGAAAAACATCGTCTTTTTCTGCGTTCAGAAAACAGGCCTGCTTTCTGATGACCTTAGTGCCTGTGCTCCCGCCTCCGAATTTAGGGGGGGGGGGATCGTGCCGCCGCATTGGCACGGATCCCTCTTCCCGGCAGCAAGGGCGCAGCCATGGGGCAGGGCGGGTACGAGTTGAGACCGCAGGAGCATCAAGCGATCATGGACGAGAAAAAGCTCGAAAACGCTCAGGAATGGCTGGACCCGGCCCGCGACCCCGACAGCCGCGCCCGTGCTGCAACCCGCGCCATGAGCCACGACCAGAAAATGTCGTGGGTTTCCGGTCCGATGGCCATTCCCGGCAACGGCGCGAAGAAGCCCGAAGGCGCGATAGGGTCAGCCGGTTATTTCCCCGCCATGCCTGCGCTGGGTCTGCCAGCGCAGCAGCAGAGCGATGCAAGTCTGGGCATAGGCAATCTGGCCGATGTCAGGCCGGGCGATACAGCGACGGCGCTCCCTTCCTCACTGATGCTCGGCGCCTCTTTCGATCCTGCCCTGGCAAGAGAAACCGGACAGGTCGTCGGGCGTGAGGGGCGCGCAAAAGGCTTTAATGTCGTGCTGGGTGGCGGCGCCAATCTGCTGCGTGAGCCTCGTGGCGGGCGTATTTTCGAATATGTGTCGGAAGACCCCCTCCTGACCGGCCATATCGCCGGTGGATCGGTTGCTGGCATCCAGTCCTGTCATGTCGTGTCGACCATCAAGCATTATGCGATCAATCCCGAGGAAACGGGTCGTGTGATGATCAGCTCCGATATCAGCGAGGCCGCCTTGCGTGAGAGCGATCTGCTGGCTTTTGAAATGGCTATCGAGATCGGTCAGCCGGGTGCCGTTATGCCGGGCTATAATCTGGTCAACGGGGTCTGGGCGTCGGAAAACGCGTTTCTGCTGACCCAGGTGCTGCGTGATGACTGGGGCTATCGCGGCTGGGCCATGTCCGATTGGGGCGCCACCCATACGACCGTCAAGGCGATCATGTCCGGGCTGGATGTGCAATCCGGCGCCAATATCGATCCCGAGCCGTTTTTTGGCGCGCCGTTGAACGAGGCGATCAGGACCGGCACCGTGCCTGCCGAGCGTCTTGATCAAGCCATCACCCGTCAGCTGCGCAGTCTGTTTGCCGTCGGTGCTGTCGATCATCCTGCGAAACCGGGCGGGACGATCGATTACGAGGCGCATAAGGCAATCGCCAGGCGTGCGGCCGAAGGCGGTATCGTTTTGCTGCGTAACGAAAATGCGCTTCTCCCGCTGCGCAAGACTCTCGATCGTATTCTGGTCGTGGGGGCCCATGCCGATAGCGGTGTGCTGTCCGGCGGTGGGTCATCCTCTGTCACGCCAACAGGCAGTCTGAAGCTGAAGGGCGCAGAATTTGCCGGTGTGCCGCTTGAGAAAGTCTATCATCCGTCATCGCCTGTTCAGGCAATCTGCCAGCTCGTGCCCAATACGGAAGTAATCTATGACGATGGCAAGGACCATGCCGCCGTCTCTGAGAAGGCGCGTGAGGCGGACGTTGTCATCTTCTTTGCCGAGCTGTGGCGTACAGAAAGTCAGGACGTTCAGGGGCTTGCCCTGCCGGATGGGCAGGAGGCACTGATTGCCGAGTTGGCTGCGGCAAACCCGAAGACGATCGTGGTGCTGGAAACCGGAGGGCCTGTTCTCATGCCGTGGCGTGAGCAGGTTCCGGCCATTCTGAACGCCTTCTATGCCGGTTCGGGTGGTGGCGAGGCCATCGCCGCGATCCTGTTCGGTCAGGTCAACCCTTCAGGACGTCAGCCTTATACTACGCCGCTGAGTGAGGCGGATCTGCCAAGACCGGAGCAGATCAACCCGGACACCGTCATTTCCAATCCCGGTGAGCCCGTGGACAAGCCGATCGTGCATCGGGACTATGATATTGAAGGCGCGGATGTCGGTTATCGCTGGTTCTCCCGTACCGGAAAAAGCGTCGCTTATCCCTTCGGCTTCGGGCTGAGCTATACGCAATTCGAGTACGGTCCGCTGCAATCCGAGGCCGATCTCGCCTCCGTCAGCGTGGTCCTCACCAATGTCGGGCCGGTTGCTGGTGCGGAAGTCGTGCAGATCTACGCCCTGCGCGACGGTGATGCGTCGTTCCAGCCGCGTCTGGTCGGGTTCTCGAAAGTCTCGCTCGCACCGGGTGAGACGGCTTCTGTCGCCGTAGAGATCGAAAAGCGCCTCCTTGCCCGGATTGAAGGGGAGGAATGGGTACGAGAGGCAGGGCGTTATCGTCTTGAAGTGCGCAGCGATGCGTTGACCCCGATCACAGGATCTACCCTTGCTCTGCCGCGCTGGACGCGTTCCCTGCGCCATGACGCGCCGATAGACTGAAGATATGAAGGGGCGCGGATCGATTCAGATCATCCGCGCCGGTATTCGACGCCCCGTCAGGAGACGGGGCGATCGAACGCCAAGGAGAAGATTAGCCGCCGAAGCCGAGAAAGCCGATGGCGGGCTGGGGCTGACCGCCGGACACATCGTGCCGGGGCTTGCCCGCAACAGCCATGGCGGAAGTACCCTTGCGGCCCTTGCCCTTGATGGTCAGGTGACCATTGCCCTTAGAGTCGGTTTCGATCTCAGAATGGGTGGTTTCGGCGGCGAAACCGTTATCACCATAGTTACGCATTGAGAGCAGCAGGAACATGATGTCCTTGCGGTTCAGATCGATGGCCATATCGAGCGGTGTCTGGAACAGAACGTTCTTGGCGTTCATGTCCGCACCACGATTGAGCGCTTCCTTGGCGGCGTTCAGCGAGCCACGGTTGATGGCGTCGAAAAGGGCCTCGGTCGGGTTGAGGTCGACATTGGCGTGACCTGCATCCGATTCCTGAGAGTCAGCTCCGGGAAGGGCCGATGGCGGTGCAGCAGCCTTGGCAGCGCGGCGTGCCTCTGCCTTCTTCTGCGCCTCTTCGGCTTCCTGTTCCGCTTCCGCATCGTCGGCAGACTGCGCATGCGCGGCATGCCACGGAATAAAGAACACGGGCGACGCGGCCAGAGCCGTCGTCAGCATCAGGGGAAAAAGTCGTTTGACATTCATGTGACGTCTCGAGTGGCGCATGAGAAGACTATAAGCGATCGTTAAGAAGCTGGCGACTCCCTATCGGCGGCGAAGTCTGCCTTCGCGCCACCATCCGATAAAGAGAAGGGCCAGCGTACCCAAAAGGGCAAGCCAGGACGGGCAGAGTTCAGTCAGGCGGCTCGAAGAGGCAACCGGCACAAGCTGACGCGGAAACCCGATCCAGCCCGAACCCGCAAAATTGCCGGACGTGACCTGCCTGATCTGCGGTGTTGCCGTATTCTCACCCAGCCAGAGCGTGGCACCATGGGTCTGCCTGGCCAGAGGCGAGAGAATGGTCGCCGTAGCACGCAGATCGGCATCCTCGATCGGGTTGCGCGTCGCCTGTGCGGCGACAGCCGTGAGACCGTCCTGCCGCACCACCCACAGACCGTCCTGACCATTGGTCGGCACAGTGTTGGTGAACACGCCATTTGTCGCCGGTTTGAGGGTGACGGATGAAATGGTGCCATCCGGCGCCGTCACGCGTGCAGGGCTGGTCAGACGGGTCGAATCGCTGTGACGTTCGATATGCAGGCTGTTTTCTTTGATCGAGGCACGAAGCTGGTTTTCTTCCAGCTCAGGCTCTTTCATCAGCCAGTGAGACAGCCGCTTGAGCAGTTCGGCCTGGGGGCCGCCACCGCCTTCGCCACGTGACCAGAGCCAGAGCTGATCGGACAGAAGCAGTGCCACGCGCCCCTTGCGCACGATGTCGAGCACAAGAAGAGGCTGGTTTTCGGGCCCCGTCAGAAGGGACGTGCCGTGGAGCGAATCCGATGCCAGCCCGCGATACCACGGTCCCCATGGCTGGGGCAGGCCCGCCGTTACCGGGTGACGTTGGCCTGACTCGGTCAGTTTCGGTACGAAACGTTCGTTGATCACACCATTCGATGGCACATGCGCGGGCAGGATGTCGGCCAGAGGCGTATCCTGCAACGTGCCGTCCTCGGTGAATTCCGGCCCGGCAGTCAGCAGCAGTCCGCCGCCCTCACGCACGTAATCGGCGATATTGGCGAGGTAATCCTGCGGCAGGATTCCGGCATTGTGGAAACCATCGAGAATGATCAGATCGAATTGCTTGATCTTGTCCTGAAACAGCTCCTTGATCGGGAACGGAATCAGGGCGAGATCGGAAAGCGGCGTGCCGTCATCCTTGTCCGGTGGCCGCAGAATGGTGAAATGCACGAGATCGACGGAAGGGTCAGCCTTGAGCAGACGACGCCAGACGCGCTCGCCCTGATTGGGTGTGCCGGAAACCAGCAATACCTTGAGTCTGTCGCGCACCCCGTTGATGCGCACGATGGCACTGTTGTTGCGCGGGCTGACCTCACCGGCGAGAGGCGCAGCCGAGAGCGTGATCAGCGTTTCACCCGGATGCCTGACCGGCACGGTCAGTTCGAGCGGTTCGCCGGAAATGGCTGGAATTTGCCGTGGCGGCTCGTCTCCCTGACGCAGGGTGAGCGTGACGGGCTGCTTTCCTGCTGCGCCGAGATCGTCCACCACCATGCGCAGGGTCGCATCCTTGCCGACAAGGGCATAAGGGGGCGCCTGCAGGATGCGCAGTCTGCGATCTGTTTCCTCACCCTTGCCCGTCAGCAGAACATGCAGCGGCAGAATCCTGCCGTCACGCTGGAAAAGCGGGGGGAGGGCAGAGGGTGCATCATGCACCATGCCATCGGTCAGCAGAATGGCGCCGCTGAACCGCCCCGGGGGGAGGTCCGCCTGGTCGATGGCGTCGAAAAGACGTGTGCCATGACCCTCGCCACCCTGAACAGTGACGGTGTGCAGGGTGAGGCCCGGTATGGCGCGCGCCTCTTCCTGAAGGCGTGCAGCGGCTTTTTCGGCGCTGTCGAGGCGGTTGCGCAGCGCCATGGAGGGTGAGTGATCGACCACCAGCAGGATATCCTGCGGAGCCGGTTCGAATAAAGGACGGCTCAGGCGCGGGCCGGCCAGCCAGAAGACGAGCAGCAGCAGCGCCAGCACGCGTGCCAGACTGCCCGGAACCCGGCGCAGCAATGCGTAGATGCCGACAATGACGGCCAGCCCGGCGGCCAGTGCGAGCAGCCAGACCGGGATGAGGGGCATGAAGGTGAGATGGATCATTGTTCCATCCTCTTCAGAAGTTCGGGAACACGCATCTGGTCGGCCTTGTAATTGCCGGTCAGGGCGTAGAGCAGCAGATTGACGCCAAAGCGATAGGCCTGGGTGCGCTGGTCGTCACCGCCGGGAATGACGGCATAGGGTGTATTGCCCTGCGCATCCATGGCCCAGGCATGAGCCCAGTCGCCCGCACCGATGATGATAGGGCTGACATCGTCATTGCTGTCATCGCCGCTGCGCGCCACCCAGACGGGCAGACCCTGCACGCGGCCGGGAAAATCGTGAAGCAGGTAAAAGCTGTGGGCCAGAACATGATGGTCGTCGAGCTTGCTCAGCGGCGGCACGACCAGACCCGCGGTAGCCCGTTTGAGGGCCGAGCGTGTCTGACCTTCATCCTGCGTCGAGAGTTCCGAGCCGACCCCTTGCGTGTCGAGCATCAGGATACCGCCATGCGCCATGAAGCTGTTCAGGGCCGCAGAGCGTTTCGGGTCCTCCTGCACGTCTTCGGTGATGGGCCAGTAGAGCATCGGATAATAGGCCAGATCGTCCTTGCCGGGGGTCACCCCATCAGGATGGCCCATCACGGCAGATGAGCGATCCGAGGCATAATTCGACAGGCCCTGAAGCCCTTCGCGCGAGGCTTCATCGATATCGTCATGACCTGTGAGCACATAGCCAAGGCGGGTTTCGAGTGCGGCTCCCGGCACGGTGCCATGGGTGACGGCCTGGGTTTTCGGGGCTTCGTCATCTTCCTGCGCCAGGGCGCAGTGGGGCGCCATGAGAGCTGGTGCTGCGACCAGAAGACCAAGCATTGCCAGACGCCCGAGCATCCCGCGTAGCCAGAGCGCGACGAGAAAATCAGCCAGCAGCAGAAGCAGCGCCGCACCCAGCAAATACGGGGCAAGTGCATGATCGGGTGAGACATGATCGGGCGTCAGGGCCGTTCCCATCAGGGCTTCCGGCGTGATGGGGGGCAGATGGTCGCCCAGATTGAACGCACGACGCGACAGACGCGGGCCGTAAAAGCCGGGCGGATGCTGCACATCGGGTCTGGTCGTGGCAAAGGCCTCAACCGATAGCGGGCGTGCGGCTTCAGGCGGGGCAACGAGCTGTCCATGCGCGTCGAGCATGGTGAAGGGAACGAGTTGACGCAGTTCGGACTGGTCTTTCTGACCGACAGAGCGCTGAACCAGCCGCTCGAGCATCGCAGGGAAAAGCCCGGAAAGCGGCAGGCTCGACCAGTCGGCTGTGCCTGTCACATGAAACAGCACAAGCTCACCCTGCCCGAAGGCGCTTGCGGTCACCAGCGGCGTGCCATCGCTCAGCCGTGCCCAGACATGGTCGCCCAGCTCGGCGGTGGGCTGGGCCAGAACCTGACGGGTGACAGTGACTTCCTTGGGCAGGGCCAGGCCATCGAAAGGCGAATGCTCGGCAAAGGCCGAAAGCACTTGCGGCTTGCCCCATGACATAGGGCCACCGAGCTGACGCATACCGCCCATCAGCGGCACGGGCAGCAGGGTTTTGGCCTTGTCGGGGGATGATGCGTTCGGGTCCGATGCGAGAACCGGACCGGCAAAGCGGATCAGCACGCCACCATGACGCACCCAGTCGGCAACGCGTCTGTGGGTGTCGTCATCGGCAAGCGTGCCATCGGTCGCGATCAGAACCGAGAGCTTCTGCTTCAGCAGATCAGGCACCGCGCCACGATGAAGCTCGCCGACGCCCTCGATGGCCTGTGCCAGAAAGAATCCCTGACCTGTCAGGGGCGTGTCCTGCGTGCCGGGGGTCAGCAGGCCCACCGGGTGACGGCGCTGTCCTGCGTCAAGCAGATAGAGCGCAGAAGGGCCGGGCAGAGGCAGCGTGTCGCTTTCCAGCGCCAGACGGGTGGCGCGATCGCGCAGTAGAGGCGGCAGGGGGAGGTCAGTGCCGCTGGCATCTTTCCCGGTGAGGGGGAAAATGCCGAGCGTACCGCCATTCTCGTCACGTGCCCGCACGGCAAGAGGGCGTGTGGGGCAGGGCAGCGCGCTGAAAGACGCTGTCAGGGCCCCGTTATCACCCTGATGTGCCGAAAGCAGCATCGTGTCGCAGCCCGGCCAGCGCATGTCACTCACGCGACTGCCTGAGGCATGCAGGGCCCTGGCGAGTGACGGATCGGCCGGGGTCGAGACACCATCCGAAAGCAGCACGATGTCGCGCACGGTGCCCTGCGACGTATTGTCCCGAAGCGCATCGACTTGTCTTGCGCTCTGTGCCCGGTCGGAAGGCCAGGAATGTGGCGTGAGCGCGAGAAGACGCTCTTCGAAACGGGCACGGTCACGGGTGGTAAACGGCGCAGCCATGCTGCCATCGGCATCGGGCGCGCTCAGAAGAAGCGTGACCTCATGTCCGGCGCGAAACCGTCTTTCGGCAAGGCTGCGTGCAGCGCGCAGGCGCTCCTGCCAGTGAGGGACGGCTGCCCAGCCATTATCGAGAACCAGCACCAGATCCTGGGAAGGCTGTGCGCTGAGATCGCGACCAAGCCAGACAGGCTGGGACAGGCCAAGCACCAGAAGAGCGACAGCGAGCAGGCGCAGAACCAGCAGCCAGAGTGGCGAACGTGCCGTATCGGCCCGGCCAGCTCGCAGGCGGCGCAGGATCTGAAGAGACGGATAGGCCTGCTCTTTTGGCGGGGGCGGCGTCGCCTTGACCAGCCAGTAGATGACGGGCAGGGCAACCAGCCCGATCAACGCAAGGGGGGTAAGAAAGATCATGCGTGCAGACGCCCCCCTGTGAGCCGCGCATATAGCGCGAGCAGGGCAGGCAACAGGGGTTGATCGGTGTGATGCAGCGTGAAGCCTGCGCGATGGGCTTCGGCCATGTGAGACAGCCGGTCGAGATGGGCGCGCATTTCGCGCTCATAGGATTCCGCAAGCGTCTCTACGGCGGGCAGCGTCAGATCTCCCTCGGCTTCAAGACTGTCGAAGGTGATGCGCCCTGCATAGGGCAGGCTGCGCTCTGCCGGGTCGAGCACACAGAGCAGTTCGGTGCGTGCCGGTCGTGCGGCAACATCGGCCAGCAGTTTTTCCATCGCTTCAGGCGTGATCAGAAAATCGCTCACCAGAATGAGCTGGCCATAGGGGAGCAGCGTATCGAGTGAGGGCAGGGCAACAGACGGGCCGAGAACGAGATTTTGGGCGAGGCGGGGCAGCGCATGAGGGCCGCTGACCGATCGTCCCTGTTCCGGTCCGTTCAGAAGGGCGACGCGCTCGCCGCCATGCAGCGCCGCTGCGGCAAGGGCCAGAGTGGCGAGCTGCGCCTGAGCGTTCTTGCGTGGCAGGTCGGGGCGTGACTGCCAGTCCATTGAAGGCGAGGGGTCGCACCACAAGGTGAGTTGCTGCGCGCCTTCGGCCTCACGTTCGCGCACCCAGAGCTGGTCGCTGCGCGCCGACTGGCGCCAGTCGATGCGATGGGCGGGCTCATGATCATGGGCCGGGCGATATTGCCAGAAATCCTCGCCTGCACCGGCACGATGCTGATGATGCACACCTGCGCGAAGCTGCTGCCCGATGCGTTCGGCTTCGATCACCAGAGGAGGCAGAAGGGCCTCGGCTTCTAGCGTGAGCGCGGGCGTCTGGGCCGACGAAGCGCTGGCGGTGCTTTTCTGACGCCGCCACTTCCCGAAAAAACCGCTCACGGTCAGAGAAGCGCCTCAACGGCCTTGGCGATGAGCTCTTCGACCTTGAGCCCCGAGGCACGGGCCGAAAAGCTCAGCGCCATACGGTGGGCGAGCACGGGCTCGGCCAGTTCGGCGACATCGTCCAGGCTTGGCGCCAGTCGTCCGTCGAGCAGGGCCTGGGCGCGGCAGCTCAGCATGAGCGCCTGTGCCGCACGCGGGCCGGGGCCATAGAGAAGGGAGCTTGCCAGTTCGGGCCTGTAGGCGGTTTCCGGACGAAGCCCGCGCACAAGGGTAAGAATGGCCTCAAGTACTTTTTCGCCTACGGGCAGGCGACGTACGAGCGCCTGTGCCTCGATCAGACTGCGTTCCGAAAGCAGCACAGGCGCTTCTGCAGTAAGGGCGCCGGTTGTCTGTAGCAGCATGTCGCGCTCGGCATCACGCTCGGGAAAGGACAGGGCGATACGCAGCATGAAGCGATCGAGCTGTGCTTCCGGCAGCGGATAGGTGCCTTCCTGCTCGATCGGGTTCTGGGTTGCCAGAACATGGAAGGGGCGCGGCAGCTTGTGATTGGTGCCAGCCTGAGCCACCTCATATTCCTGCATGGCCTGAAGCAGGGCGGACTGGGTGCGCGGGCTGGCGCGGTTGATTTCATCGGCCAGAAGAAGCTGCGTGAAGATCGGCCCCTTCACGAAACGGAAGAAACGACGGCCGTTTTCATCCTCATCGAGGATATCGCTGCCCGTGATGTCGGAGGGCATCAGATCGGGTGTGAACTGCACGCGCCGTGTGTCGAGCCCCAGCACCTGCGCCGCCGTACTGACAAGCAGCGTCTTGCCCAGACCGGGTGCGCCGATCAAAAGCGCGTGACCACCAGACAGAATGGTGACCAGAAGTCGGTCGATCACATCGCGTTGCCCGAGCACAATCTGCCCGATTGCGTCTCTGACAGCGCCGAGTTGCGCGGTCAGGCGCTCGGCCATGGCGAGATCGGCAGGACTATCGGCGGAAAAGGAAGAGAGGTCGTTCTGGCTCATATTTGTCAATCTGACAGTTCCGGGGGTTTCATCAAGCCATAAGACGACCCAACTTGCAGCATGAGACGAGATTTTTGGACCGCAAGCGGAGAGAGCGTTGAAAGACGGAGTGGCAAAACGGACGTCAGACTGCGCAGAAACACCAGATTGCGCAGAGATGCAGGGCATGCATGAGGTCGAGTGTCTTTCCGGTGTCGAAAGGCATGACGGGATTGCGGCAGGGGCAGTGACACCCCGCGTGCTGCCTTTTCTCATCAAGCGTGACGGCACATGGCTCTATCGGGGCTCTCCGGTGCGACGCAAGGAGATGCTCTGTCTGTTTGGCTCCATGCTCACACGCGACGCAGAGGGGGCGTACTGGCTGCGCACCCCGAGTGAGAACGGAACGATTCAGGTCGAGGATGTGCCGTTCATCGTGCGCGAGCTCGATTTCAGAGGTGTATGCGGTCGGCAGCAGAATCTCTGTCTGCGCACGAACATGGATGAACTGCTCTGCGTCGGCCCGGCCCATCCGCTGATCGTCGACTGGCAGCGCCCACCCTCTGAGGATTGTGCAGCGATTCCCTATGTGCAGGTCAGGCGTGGCGATGGTGACAAGCCGATACTCGCCCGATTGTCGCGCCCGGTCTATTATGAACTCGTTGCCCTGGCTGTGCCGGGTCATGTTGGCTGCCGGCCCTGCATGGGTGTGTGGAGCCAGGATTGCTTCTTTCCACTCGCCCCCATGCCCTGATCCTGAAGACAGGGCGGGGGTTCGTTCCCTCCCACTGGATCTGACGTGACGATTCTCGATCTCCTGCCTGACCGTTCCGGCCTCGACCGCATCTGGTCGATCCTGCCACAGGCGCGTCTGGTCGGAGGGTCAGTGCGTGATCTTCTGCTCGGCGGGCAGGATGTGCATGATCTCGATCTGGCGACACCCGAACCGCCAGAAGAGATGCAGGCGAGGCTGGAAGCCGCCGGGGTCAAGACCATCCCTACGGGTCTGTCCCATGGCACGATCACTGCGCTGATCGCACGCGTGCCTTATGAGATCACGACATTGCGCCGGGATATCACGACTGACGGCCGTCATGCTGAGGTAGCCTGGACCACAGACTGGCAGGAAGATGCGGCAAGGCGCGACTTCACCATCAATGCACTGTTCTGCGACCGTCACGGCGAGATCCACGACTATTTCGGTGGACAGGACGATCTGAAGGCGCATCGATTGCGCTTTGTCGGCGATGCCGGTCAGCGTATCGAGGAAGACGCGTTGCGTATCCTGCGCTTCTTCCGTTTCGATGCCCGGTTCGGCGGCGAAAAGCCGGATGCAGAGGCCCTGTCTGCCATAACTGCCCGTGCCGGGCTTATTGCGGGGCTGTCTGGCGAAAGACTGGCCAGCGAGATGCTGCGCATTCTGGTCGGCCCGCATCTCATGCGCACGCTCGGGCATATGGATGAGGCTGGCATTCTGGCGCCGATCGTTCCTGCCCCGCGTCTCGACCGGCTGGCGCGAGCGCTCGATAACGGTCTGCCTGAAGACGGGCTGCTGCGTCTGGGCGTGCTGAGCGATGCGCCCGATCTGGCGAGAAAACTGCGACTGTCAGGCAAGCAGAGCGAGCGTCTGGCACGTATGAACCCGGCAAACCGCTTGACATCCTTCGATCGGGATGGGGGTGTCATGCCCGAGGCTGCAATGTTTGTGCCGGAGCTGAGCGATGATTGCCTTCGTCGCCTTCTATCCTGCCACCCGAAAGAAAGCCTGATCGATCGAAGCTGGTCTGCCCAGGCCGATTCTGGTGAGCAGGGCCAGTCAGGCTGGGACATACTCCGGGCGCGGCTTGCGGCAATGGTCGTGCCGGTCTTTCCCATTGCGGGCCGCGATGCCGTGGCGCTCGGGGTTCCGGCAGGCAAGGATATCGGCGTGCTGATAGGGGCGGTGACGCGCTGGTGGCGCGCCAGAGGCTGCCTGCCCGATCGAGACGCCTGCCTGAGGGAACTCAAAAACCGTCTGCCCCTTTCCCCGCAAGGCCTTGGGCGGTAAATGGCAGGAATGAAAATACCGCAGCAGGCAAGCCAGCCCCCTTTGCGCCGCATCGATCCTCAGGGTGCGCAGGGCCGACAGATGCTCTGGCGTATCTGGCGCGAAGAAGTGCGCCAGCATGTCGGTCGGCTGGCTGGTGTGGTGGTTCTGACCATTCTGACAGCAGGTCTGACCGCGCTTTATCCTCTCGTTATCAAGCGCGCTGTCGACATGTTTGCCGTGCATGATCCGCGCATCCTCTATCAGGTGCCTGCACTTGTGGTTTTAGTGACAGGGCTCAAGGCCGCCAGCCAGTACGGACAGACCCTTTCCGTGCAGAGTCTGGTCCTGGTGGTCATACGCGGCCTGCAATCGCGCATGTTCGCCCACGCGCTGACGGCCGATATCGCCCGTATCGAGCGTGAGGCACCGGCACAATGGGCCGCGCGTTTCACTACCGATGCCGTGTCGATACGCGAGGCCATGATCCGAGCGGTCAATGCGCTGGGCGATGTGGTGACGGTTGTCGGCCTCGTTGCCTCGATGATCTATACTGACTGGGAACTGAGCCTGATTGCGCTCGTGCTCTATCCCGTCGCGGCTGTGCCTATCCAGAAGCTCGGCAAGCGTGTGCGTCGTGCCTCTGGCGGCATGCAGGAACAGATCGGTGAGACGGCGACCCTGCTCAATGAGAGCTTCGCTCTGGCGCGTCAGGTTCGTGTCTACCGCATGGAAGACAGCGAAGCGACGCGTATCGATCGTTCGCTCACCCTGCTGCACAACGCGTTCTGGCGCATCTCACGCGGTCGCGCCCGGGTCGATCCCGTGCTTGAAGTGCTGGGTGGTACAGCTATTGCCGCCGTTCTCGGATTTGCCGGGTGGCGTGCGGCCATGGGCGGCGCCACGCTTGGCGATTTCACGGCTTTCATCGCAGCGCTTTTCGCCGCCTCGCGTCCGTTGCGGTCGCTTGGCTCGCTGAATGCGGCCCTTCAGGAAGGGCTTGGCGGGCTTGAGCGCGTTTTCTCCGTAATCGACGAGCCTCCCGCCGTTGCAGAACGTGCCGATGCGCGCCCCTTGCCACCGGGTCATGGTCGTCTCGTCTTTCAGGATGCCCATTTTGCCTATCCCGATGGGCGGATCGGCCTGAAGGGCTTGAATTTCGATGTGCGTCCAGGCTGGACCGTGGCGCTTGTCGGGCCGTCAGGCGCAGGGAAATCGACGGCATTGTCGCTTATCCCTCGTCTGCATGATGTGAATGGCGGCGGGATATTGCTGGACGGGGTCGATCTTCGTGACCTGCGTCTTGCCGATCTGCGCGATGCCATCGCCTATGTCAGCCAGGACACCACGCTTTTCGATATGTCGGTGCTGGAAAATATCCGCATCGGCCGTCCGAATGCGAGCCGTGCCGAAGTCGAGGCAGCAGCCCTCGCCGCTGCCGTCGATTTTGCCGACACCTTGCCTGAGGGGCTGGATACGCGTGTCGGGCCGGGCGGGCAGCGTCTGTCCGGTGGCCAGCGTCAGCGCGTGGCCCTGGCGCGTGCGCTTCTGCGTGACCCGCGCCTTCTGCTGCTCGACGAAGCCACCAGCGCGCTCGATTCTGAGAGCGAAGCCAAGGTTCAGAAGACGCTTGCCGATCTCAGGCGCGACCGCACCACGATCATCGTGGCGCATCGTCTCTCGACGGTCAAAAGCGCCGATCTGATCATTGTGATGAGCGAGGGCATGGCTGTCGAACTTGGTACCCATGCCGAACTTCAGGCCCAAGGCGGACTATACGCCCGCCTCGTACGCAACCAGTCTCTCGACCTTGTGGACGTGCCTGTCGCTGTCCCGCAGGACGCGCCGCAGCAGGCGATGGAGAACGCGCCCCTATAAGGCGGGGGCGAGCGCAGTGAGAACGGGCAGAAGCTTTTCGTAGAGCGGTTGCTTGAAGCCCAGATTGAAACGCGTGACGTCCTGAGGTGCGACCCATTCCCAGCGGTCGAACTCTGCTGGTTCGGTGCCGTCGCCCATCAGGTCGATGGCGCTGTCCTCCTCGGTCATGCGCATTGCAAACCAGCGCTGTGTCTGGCCGCGATATTTGCCATGCAGCGCCTTGCCGATCAGATGGGGCGGCAGATCATAGGACAACCAGCCGGGAAAACTGCCGAGCAGCGTGGCATGACGCAGGCCGGTCTCTTCACGCAGCTCCCTGATAGCGGCTTCTTCGGGGGTTTCATTGTCGTCTATGCCCCCCTGCGGGCATTGCCATACATCCTTGAGGTCAGTGCGTCTGGCCAGAAAAAGCGCGCCCGCGCGATTGAACAGCATGATGCCGACATTGGGGCGATAGGGAAGGGTTTCAGGATCGATCATGACGGAAGGCTCATAAGAAACCGGCCCCACTGAGGGGGCCGGCAAGGGGTGAGATCAGTGCTTGGGTGCCGGTGCCGGCGGAGCGGCAGGTGCCGGGGCCGGTTTCTGGTCTTTCTTGTCCGACGGTTTGTCGGCGGCTGGCTGACCCAGAGGAAGCGCCTCGTCGGGAAGAGAGGCCATGGCGCGCACCACACGCAGACCCTGCTGAAGCTGGAAATCCGTCGCGGGCTTGGACAGTTCGAAGCGCGGCCAGTTTTCCGGCGGGGCATTGGGAATGCTGGTCGAGATCGACGGCAGATCGGTGCGTACCGGTGCCTTGTTCTTGTTGCCGCCTGTATTGGTGATGATATGGGCAAGATCGGCCTCTCGATAGCCGTAGCCATCGTCCTCCTTGCTCTCCTTCACCATGATATCCGGGGCAATGCCCAGCGCCTGGATCGAGCGCCCGGAGGGCGTGTAATAGCGTGCCGTGGTCAGGCGCACCGCGCCATGACCGGGCACGGGGATAAGTGACTGGACCGAACCTTTGCCGAAGGATTTTTCGCCCAGAAGAACGGCGCGACGATGGTCCTGAAGCGCACCGGCCACGATTTCCGAAGCCGAGGCCGAACCGCCATCGATCAGGACCACGATGGGCAGCTTGCCGGTGATATCGGTGCCCTTGGCATCCCAGCGACGGTTGTTTTCAGCATGGCGCCCGCGGATCGAGACAATCTCACCCTCGGGAATGAAATCGTCACTGACCGAAATGGCCTGATCGAGCTTGCCGCCCGGATTGAGACGCAGATCGAGCACGAGACCCTGCAGCTTGCCGCCCGCCTTGGCCTTGAGCTTGTCAAAGGCCTCATGCATTGCGGTTTCGGTGTCGTCGTCGAATTCGGAAATGCGAATATAGCCGATATTGCCATAGAGCGCCGAACGCACGACCTGCACATGCACGACTTCACGCGTCATGGTGATCTTGAGCGGCTTGGGCTCCTTGGCGCGAATGATCGTCAGCGTGATCTTGGTGCCCGGATCGCCACGCATCTTGGTGACGGCCTGATCAAGCGTCATGCCTTCGAGAGACTTGCCATCGACTTCGGTGATGTAGTCACCCGGCTTGAGCCCGGCGCGCGAGGCGGGGGTGCCATCGATGGGCGAAACCACACGGATATGGCCGTTCTGCTGCTGGACCTGAACGCCCAGGCCGCCGAACTTGCCGCTGATCTGGATCTGCATGTCCTTGAACTGCTTTTCGTTCATATAGGAGCTATGCGGATCGAGACCGCCGACCATGCCGTCGAGCGCGTTGTTGATCAGATCCTTGTCGCTGACCGGTTCGACATACTCGGCGCGCACCAGATCGAGCACGGTGCCGAACAGGGTCAGCAGGCGCAGGGTCTCGCTGTGATTATCGGGGTCGGCGGCGACCTCCTTCGCGAAGGCCTTGCTGCTGATCATCTGCCCAAGGCTTGGCGCCATCAGGGCTTCCAACGTCGGACCGGCGGTGATTCCGGCCAGGAATGCCGTTCCGAGCAGCAGACCAGTGCGGAGCTTCATGCAATTCATCCCTTGAATCCGGCCCGGAGCCGATCCTGTTAGCGTCTCTTTGCCTGCAGGACCCGAAAACCGGGAACCCTGCCGGGCGGAAGTCTGAAATCTATAGCGTTCTTAACGCAGTCTGTCGAAACAACACAGACTCGCCAAGCGCGATCATGCAATTCGGTTTGCCCGATCCTGTCGCGCCTCCCGTCAGAGATAGGGGCGCGGATCGATGATCTTTCTGCCAGAGCGCAACTGCACGAAGAGCCGCCCGCCCGCAGCGTCCATGGCGCCCAGCGCCATGTTGCGACTGACATTCTGACCGCTCGCCACGGAAAGCTGCCCGATGCCGGACAGGACAAAGCGGTAATGGCGCCCGCAATCGAGAATGATCATATTGCCGAAAGAGCGAAACGGCCCCGCAAAATCGATCTGACCGGCGCAGGGCGCGCTGACCGGGCTCGATGCCTGCGCCATATAGGTGATGCCCGTGGCCGGGCCGCTTTCCGTGTCCTGATGCCACGCAGTAACGACACTGCCTGCAACCGGGCCATGCCCGCCTCCATGGCTGATGCCGCCGCCTGCCGAGCTGCTCAGGCGTCTGGCTTGGCTGCTCATGGCCTGGGCCTTTTCCTTCTGGTTCTGCAGCGCAAGCGCCTTTGCTTCCTCTTCCATACGCGCGCGCAGACGGGCCTGAGTCCTGTCTATGGCGGTGAGCGCGTCATCGAGTGTTGCGGCAGTGGCTGTGGCCGAAGCGATTTCGGCGCGAGCCTCTTTCAGACGGGCCTCGGCTTCTTCCTGTTGCTTCGTCGCATCGTCCATCTTGCGCGCATTGGCGTCACGCAGTCTTGCCTGCGTCTTTCTGGCTGTCTCGAGTGCCTCGTTGCGCTCTGCGAGATGCTGCGCGGTCTGGCGAAGAAGGGTTTCCTGTCCGCGAAGATCGTCTGCCTGCCGGGTGGTGAGGCGGGCCAGACCTGCAATGAGGCTCAGCCCCTGAACCGACTCATCTGCCTGACCGGACAGGGCGACAAATGACGTGCTCGGGTAGCGCGCAAGACGGAGCGCCACGGGCAGAATGGCCTGCAGGCTGGCCCGTCTGCGGGCAAGAGCCGCCGTTTGCCGCTTCTGCTGCTCGGTGAGCTGCGCAATCTCCTGCGTGAGGCTGTCGATCTGTTTTTCTGTCTCGGCGAGCGCTGTCGCAGCCTGATCGCTCAGGGCTGAAAAATGGCGCGCGCGTTCCGCCTGCAAAGCGGCATCCTGAGCGGCTTTTGTCTGGGCCTTGCGTTGGGCGTCAATCAGCGCTGCTTCGCGGGCCTTGCGCGAAAGCAGAGCCTCGCGGTCATGCTTTGCCTTGTCGAGGGCCTTCTGGCTGGCGCTCTGGGCGACATGTCTGGCGTTGGTCGCGGCAAGCGTCGGGGTCGGTCCCATGAGACAGACCCCAAGCAGCAGGGAACCGGTCAGGAGCGGTTTCTTGACCGGCATGTACAGGCTTAGCCGTTGATGAGGCATTTACCGGTCATTTCTGCCGGCTTCTTCAGGTTCATCAGGGTCAGCAGCGTCGGGGCCAGATCGGCCAGACGGCCGTCATGGATCGCGGGAATGCCGCGCCCGCCATGCAGGATGACCGGCACGCGGTTGAGCGTGTGCGCGGTATGCACACCACCCGTCACCGGGTCGCGCATGGTTTCGCAATTGCCGTGATCAGCCGTGACGATAAGCGCACCGCCCATCTTGTCGATGGCGTCGACGATACGCCCAAGACCGGTATCGACGGCCTCGCAGGCCTTGATGGCGGCAGACAGCACGCCCGTATGGCCCACCATGTCCGGATTGGCGAAATTGAGGACGATCAGGTCGAATTTGCCGCTCTCGATCGACTCAACCGCACGATCGGTCAGCTCAGGTGCCGACATTTCCGGCTGAAGGTCATAGGTCGCGACCTTGGGTGAGGGGACCAGAATGCGCTCTTCACCCGGCAGGATGGCTTCGCGCCCGCCGTTGAGGAAGTAGGTCACATGCGGATATTTCTCGGTTTCGGCCATGCGCAGCTGTGCCAGGCCGGCCTGCGAGACGACATCGCCCAGAAGATGCTCCATCGACTGCTTGGGGAACATCACGCTCATGAACGGCGCCAGAGCTGAGCTATAGGCTGTCATGCCGCAGACAGAGGCAAACTTGACGATCTTCGAGCGCACAAACCCGTCAAAATCAGGGAAGAGCATGGCGTCGAGCAGTTCGCGGATGCGGTCTGCGCGGAAATTGGCCGACAGAATGCCGTCGCCATCCTTCATGCCGGCATAGTCACCGATCACGGTCGGGATGACGAATTCATCGGTCACGCCCTTCGCCTGGCTGGCGGGCAGAACGGAGAGCGCATCGGCGGCGTGCTCGCCCTTGGCGGATACGATCACGTCATAGGTAAGGCTGACCCGCTCCCAGCGGTTATCGCGATCCATGGCGTAGTAGCGCCCGCTGATGGTTGCGATCGACGCCCCTGCGGGCAGTTCGGCAGCAAGGGTGCGGATATAGCCATCGCCTGAATCGGGAGCCGTGTCGCGCCCGTCAGAGAACACGTGCAGGGCCACCTTTACCCCGGCGGCAGCCACGATTTTCGCAAGGGCAGCGATGTGATCCATATGGGCATGAACGCCACCCGGCGAGACAAGGCCGACGAGATGACAGGTGCCACCGCTGGCTTTCAGCGCATCGATGAAGGCGCAGAGAGCCGGGTTTTGGGCCAGAGAGCCGTCACGTGCGGCGCGGGTGATGCGCGGCAGATCCTGCATGACCACGCGACCGGCACCGATATTGAGATGGCCGACTTCGGAATTGCCCATCTGCCCCTCGGGCAGACCCACATCTTCACCGCAGGCCTTGAGATAGGCATGGGGGGAGCTGGCCCAAAGACGGTCGAAATTCGGCGTGTTGGCGAGGGCAACAGCGTTGTCTTCATGGGTTGCGCTGTCACCGAACCCGTCGAGGATGACGAGCATGACCGGGCGTGGCGTGCCGGAATGCGATGCGGACATGAGAAGTCTCCTGCAATTTTGCGCGTATCATGACGCATTTCGGCGCTTATGCGAACTCTCCCCCCGAGGGCGGAGGCAATTTTATTGAGGTTACTGCGATCACAAGAAAAGTGAGGGGCCAGCAGGCGCTGGCCCCTCTAGACGCTCTTCAGGATGGAGGGAATTGCGCTCATTCCACCAGATAAACGCCTGTCGTCGCTGATTGCTGGCGCAGCACGCGGCTCTCGCCCGTCTCCAGATCGACCACACGGATCGTTCCCCCCAGATCGCTGACGAAGGCCTGTTTTTCTGCCTTGTCGATGGCGAGGCCGATGCCCTCGTCAAGGCCGCGCAGGATTACCTTGCGGTCGAAAAGTCCTCTTCGGTCGATGCGCGCCATGTTCAGGCTGTTGCCATCCGGCGGCGCTCCACGATCGGTCCAGTAAAGGTGACCGGAGCCGGGAAAGACATGCAGGTCGATGGGCTCAGGCAGATGATCGGCCAGAATCTCGATATCGTGGCGGTCTGCCGGATCGTCGCCGTCAGCCATTGCCATGGGCATGCGAAAGATCCGGCCGATACCGCCCTTGGGTGAGCCTTTCTGCGTCCAATAGATCTGACGGTTGACCAGATCGAGGGCGATGCCCACACACTGGCGCGAGAAGTCGGGCATGTCCTGCGGATAGTCTCCGCGTTTCAGCAGCACCTCGACGGCCGTTCCGTCGAGAGCGCTACGCATGATCCTCATGCCCTCGCGGTCGCACCAGTAGAGATGCCCGCCGTGCTGATCGACGGCAAGCTGCTTGGGAGTGACGATCTGGCCCTTGCCCACCAGTATCTCATGCTGACTGCCATCAAGCCGGGCACGCTCGATCGTACCGTCGGGGGCCTCCCAGTCTGCCCCCATATTCGTCCAGGTGATCTGACCTGCAGCCTGATCGACCCAGATTCCGTCAGGCGTTCCCCAGCGTGCGTCGACATGCCCAACGACGCGCCCGTCGCGTGTCGACAGCGCCGTGATGGCAGGCGGCGCGGTTTCGAGTGTGTAGAGGATGGGATCGTCACTCATGATGCGGTTCCCTTTTCGCTGTAATCATAGAAGCCGCGACCTGTCTTGAGGCCAAGGCGGTTCTCGGCAATCATCTTTTTCAGAAGCACACGCGGCGCCTCGGGCAGATGCGGATAGGCGCGCGCATAATGCTCCTCGATTTGCAGCACGATATCGAGCCCGACCCGGTCCATGGCACGGAACGGCCCCATGGGCGTGCCCTGTGTCTCGCAGTAAATGCGGTCGATCACTTCGGGAGTGGCGACCCCTTCGGCGGCAACGCAGAGCGCCTCACGCTTGATGGCGGCCCAGATACGGTTTTCGATGAAGCCGATGCTTTCTTTCTGCGCGATATAGGGTGAAAGCCCCAGCGTCGAAAAATAGCCAGCGAGTTCTTCCATCAATCCCGGTCTCGTGGCGCCGCAAGACATGAGTTCCACCGCACGCTGCTCGGGTGGCATCATGAAATGCGTATTGAGCATGCGAGATTTGTCCGCAACTTCCGCCGCCATCTTGCTGGAAGGGTAAGACGATGAATTCGTGGCCAGAATCGCGTCGGGTGCGGCTTTTTGCGACAGCGTGCCGAAAAGAGGGATCTTGAGATCCAGTCGCTCGGGAAGCGCCTCGATAATCAGCCAGGCGCCGTCGATTGTGGCCTCCAGCGTGGGGGCGCTGTCGATCTGACCGGCCACGCCACCCTCGAGTGTGGCGACCACACTCGCAAGTGTTTGTCGTGCGTAGTCGAGACCGGCCTGGGCCGCTGAGGCGTTGCTGTCGAACAGACGTACCTGCCCGCCACGCGCCGCGAGCATCAGCGCAATGCGTCTGCCGAGCGTACCCGCGCCAATGACTGCTGCGGGACGTGTTCTGGCCCGTTCGATTATGGTGTTCGTCACGGGAAATCTCCTTTGTGTCAGGAGACGGCAAGGACTGCCGCCTTTCCGACTGAATTGGAGAGATCATAACGCAGTTCGAAAGGCCGAAATCTTGCAATAACGCAGGTCATGACTGCATAAATTCAGGGATGAGCCGGAACGAATACAGTGTTTTTGTCGCAGTCGCCGATAGTCTGAGCTACACGCGCGCTGCCAGACGGCTCGGTGTGCATGCCACCAGCGTCTCGCGCAGTGTCGAGCGGCTGGAAACCCGTCTCGGGTTGAGCCTTGTCGAGACAGGGGCTGACGGCCTGCGTCTGACCGAAGCCGGAGAGCGTCTCAGTGCCTTTGTGGCGCCTTTGCTTGATACGCTCGATAATGGTGTGGCGGCGCTCTGTCGTGATGCCCGCAGCGGTGGTGTGCTGCGCATTGCGGCGCCGCCCGAAATTCTGATTTCCTGCGTCAATCCGATTGTCAGGGAAATGCTGTCGCAGAACCCGGCCATGCGGGTGTCGCTTGAGGCCAGCGTTAGTCTGCCCGATTTCAAACGCGCCGAATGCGATATCTTTCTCAGCCACCGGCGAGATGAGATGAATGAGGGCGATTATCGCATCAGGCGTATTGGCACCTATGACATCGCCCTGTTCGCCTCGCCGGAGTTTCTCGCGAGGCAGGGCCATCCCGCCATACCGCAGGATCTCTCCTCGTTTCCCTGCCTTACCCGCCCCGGCGAGCAGAGTTGGACACTTATTCCGATCGAAGAGGAGGAGGGACGATGTGCGGCAGGGCAGATCGATATTCCGCTCGACAGTCGCATTGCTGCGACACCCGCGCCGATCCGTCTCGATTTTGCCTGTGCAGGCAGCGGCATCATTGCAGCCAGTCTCGAATTATGTGCGCAGCCTCTGGCAGAGGGCAGGCTCATGCGCGTCCTGCCTGGCTATCGCCTGCCATCGGGTGCGCTTTTCGCAGCCCAGCCCATGAGGCATCATACGCGTCCCATTGCCGATGACTTTCTCACCCGTCTTGTCGACCGGCTGAAATTGAACCGCAAGCAGAGTGAGGCGCTGGAAAAAACACGCTGAGGCGCCATATCTGGCGTATTCTCCCGTCTACCCGCCCCGGAAAAGGATCCTTTCCATGAGCGACGATATCCAGATGCCAAGCTGTGGCCTGCCCTTGACCCCCGAGCAGCATCGCGTGCTGCGCGAGCATGGCACGGAGCGACCGGGTTCGAGCCCGCTCAATGATGAAAAGCGCGAGGGCGTCTATCATTGTGCCGGCTGCGGCGAGCCTTTGTTCGACTCCTCGACCAAATATGAGAGCGGCAGTGGCTGGCCGTCCTTTTTCAGACCGCGCGACGGCATGACCGAAACCACGGTCGACAAGACGCTGGGCATGACACGTATCGAGGTGCATTGCGCCGGGTGCAAGGGTCATCTGGGTCATGTCTTCCCTGACGGGCCGAAACCGACCGGATTGCGTTTTTGCATGAATGGTGTAGCGCTTCGCTTCGAACCAAGCTGACAGCGCAACGATTTTTCGGTAAGGATCGCGCCATGACTGCCCTTCCTGACTCCCTGGTCGTGCTCGACCACCCGCTCGTTCAACACAAGCTGACCCGTCTGCGTCAGGCCTCTACCTCGACTGCGGGGTTCAGAAGGCTGACGCGCGAGCTGAGCCTGCTTATGTGCTATGAGGCCACGCGCGACCTCAGCACCGAGCCGGTCGAGATCGATACCCCGCTCGAGCGCATGGAGGGGCGTCAGCTCTCCGGCAAGAAGCTCTGCTTCGTGTCGATCCTGCGTGCGGGCAACGGCATTCTGGACGGTATGCTCGACCTCATTCCCGCAGCCCGTGTGGGCCATGTCGGGCTCTATCGCGATCACGATACGCTCGAAGCGGTCGAATACTACATGAAGCTGCCTGATGACGTCGCCGAGCGCGACTGCATTGTGGTCGATCCCATGCTGGCCACTGGCCACAGCGCGGCGGCGGCACTCGATCGCATCAAGGCCAGCGGCGTACGCAAGATCATTTTTGTCTGCCTGCTTGCTGCGCCTGAGGGTGTGGCCTGCCTGGCAGAGCGTCATCCCGATGTGCGTGTCGTGACCTGTGCGGTCGATCGCGGTCTGGACGAAAAAGGCTATATCCGCCCGGGTCTGGGCGATGCAGGCGACCGCCTGTTTGGAACCCGCTGATCATGACCAGCGAAGATATTGATGAATGGCTCGATAGCTGGGTCGAAACGCATCACCAGCATTGGGGCACGCCAGAGCAGGCCGCTCAGGCCTGTGTTGCTGCGGCTGGTGAGGCCGGTATTTCCGAACGCGATCTGAATTCGGCTACTGGCGGCGATCTGGCAGCCTATCTTGAAGAGGAGGCTGCGGCGATTGCTGAAGCCTCAGGCGCCGCCCCTTCAGACTTCTGAAAAACGGGTATCCAAAGGGCGACCGCCCTTTGGCGGGGTTCGGGGCAGAGCCCCTAAAGCACCTTCTGAAACAGGAACGCCCCGCCGCGCTGCCGGGCTGAGCCCTGTTCCATACGAGAGAGGGCGTACCCTCTCTCGTCTTGCTGACTCTGGCGTCCTCAAAGGCCGACTGCCTGTTCGCAAGGCTCGGGGCAAAGCCCCGAAAAGACCCGTTATTTCGGCGCAGGACCACGAATGATCTGGGCCATCTCATCAGGGCGAACCCAGTGATGGAAGGCTTCCTGCACCTGTCTGGCGCTCATGGCGTAGACGGCCCTGGCGCGGTCATCGGGCTCGGTGAGGGGTAGGCCGAGATCGACAAGCGACAGATACTGACCGGCAATACCGCCGAAGCTGGCGCGCTCCATCGGGATAGCGCGCAGGATCGACGCCTTGGCGTTGAGCAGTTCGTCGTCAGAGACCGGGCTGGATTGCATGGACGAGACGTTGCGCAGGGCAGCATCGCGGGCCTTGCTGGTCTTGTCCGGGTCCGACCCGTAAGAGATCATGAAAGCGCCGCGATTGGCCGACCAGGCGAAGTCGGAGCCTGTGGTGTAGACCATGCCGCTGCGCACGCGCAGATCCTGCATGAGACGCGACGAAAAGCCTGAGCCGAGAACTTCATTGCCGACTTCAAGTGCATAGCGATCGGGGTTCTTCACGCCGCTGGCGACGGTTTGGGCAAGGTAGACGGAATCCTGCACGCGACCCGGGTCGTCGATGATCGCCTGCGAGTGCTTGCTCTGGGGACGCGCGGGCAGGTCAACCGCAGGTTGTGGGCCTGTCGCGGCCCAGGCGCTGAACGCCGATTCAACCGAAGCCCTGGCTTTTTCGGGGGTGATGTCACCGATCACGACAATGGTGGTCAGGTCGGGGCGATAGGCCGCCTTGTAGAAATCCTGCACATCAGCCAGCGAAATCGACGAGAGCGTCTGGGGTGTGGTTTCGCGAAGTGACGGATCATCAGCGGGGGAGAGTGCTTTTGTCACGGCACGCTGGAAGCGATAGCCGGGCGATTGCAGAACGCCTGCCTGCGTCGCGATGGCCTGCTGCTTCATGATCATGAAAGCCTGCGCGGGAAAAGCCGGGTGAAGCTCGTTTTCAGCCAGGAGCGCCAGCGTCTTGTCAAAATTGGCGCTTAGCGTGCTGAGAGAGAAGGAGACACCCCCACTGGCATCAGAGGCGAGGGCGTCGAGGGCCGCTGCGAAAGCGAGGCGATCATGACTCGTGCTGCCGAACAGGAAAAGATCGCTCGTCAGATCGGCAACGCCTTCCTTGCCCTTGGGCTGCTGCAGGTAGCTGTTATGGCGGATGGAGCCGTAGAGGCGGATTGTATGGCTGACATGCTCGGGCTGCACCAGAAGCGTGATGCCATTCTTGAGCGTGTAGCGTGCGGGCAGGCTGAGTGGCTCGGGCTTGGGCAGATCGGCCAGAGCCGTCGCAGCCCAGTCGGGCAGGGTGATATTCTTGCTGGGCGGCGGCAGAAGCGATTCCGGCCCCTTGGCGCCACCGATCTGGGGTGACTTGCCGCCCGACGGAGTCAGAATGCCGGTCACAGCATGAGCCGGGTCGAGCAGGCGGGCGGCAAGAGCATTGACCTGCTCAAGCGTGACGCCGCGATAGGCCTTCACCAGATCGGCGGGCGAATTCACGCCGCTATAGGCCAAGGCATCGGCCCAGCTCTGGGTCAGATCGGTAATGCTGTTGGCGTTGAATTCAAGAGCGGCAATTTCCTTGCGCTTGGCCGCCTCGACCAGATCGGCAGGTACGCCTTTCTGGCGGATCGTTTCGAGAATGCCGCGCACTTCGCCCAGCAGCGCGCTGGGGTCCTGCCCCTTGGGGAAGGCGGCCAGCGCACTGCCGACACCGGCATGCACGCGGGCGTTATAGGAAAATTCGGTTCCCAATGCCTTGCCCTGGGGCACAAGAGCGAAAAGGGCGCCGCGCTGACTGCTCAGGACATCCGCAAGAATTTGCGCCGCTGCGTAATCCGGGCTCTGTGAGCCGGGCATACGATAGGCGATGCTCAGAATGCCTGTGGCGTAGTCGCTGTCGATCTTGATGGTCTGCGGCGTGACGGGGGCCGGCTCGACCACGGGGCGGGCGGGGAGCTTGCCCGAGGGGATGGCGCTGAACTGGCTGCGCACCTTGTCGAGCGTGGTCGCCGGATCGATATCCCCGACAATGAGCAGGATCGCGTTGTTTGGCTGGTACCAGCTGTCATAGAAGCCGCGCAGCAGTTTTGCGTCGGTCTTGTCGAAGGAGTCACGCGTACCCAGCGCATCGTGCTCATAGGGCGTGCCCCCGAACAGGGCGCGATTCAGCGCGATCGTATAGCGCTGGAAAGGCATCGAAAGGTCGCGGGCGACTTCCTGTTCGATAGCACCGCGCTCATGTCCCCAATCAGCGTCTGTCAGCAGGACATTGCGCATGCGATCGGCTTCGATTTTGAGCAGGAGATCGAGGTAATGCGCGGGTGCCTGAAAATAGAACTGTGTCGTGTCTTCAGTCGTGAAGGCATTGCTGACATTGCCGATGCGCGCACTGACGGTCGAAAGCTGGTCGCGGCTGAGGGCCTTGGAGCCATTGAACATCATGTGTTCGAGCGCATGCGCCGTACCCGGAAAGCCATTGGGTGCAGCTGCCGAACCGGCAAGATAGATGACCTGTGTCTGCACCACCGGGGCAAGGCGATCGGGCACGATCACGACGCGCAGCCCGTTCGGCAGGGTGGCCTTTACGGCACTGTCCATCGCAGTGGCCGCATGAGGGGCCGGAGTGGCGGGGGCTGCCAGAGCGGGGAGGGTCAGTGCGGGGGCGACGAGCAGGCTCGACGCCAGAAGCATTTTGCGCAGATGAGGCAGCACGGCCATGTTGAACTCCTGATGGCAGGAAAAGCGGTGAATAGCAGGCAGCGTAACAGCTTGTCGTAGTCTGTCCATGTTGCTTGCGGCTAACGGGGCGGTTCGATCGGCCAGTCCTGTGCGGCAAGACGTGGCGGGACAAAAACATAAAACAGGGCGGCAATGATGAGCGATGCCGGTGCCAGCAGCCAGCGCCACCAGAACCCTGTCTGCAGGATGAGGGATGTCGCGAGTTGCAATCCCAGCACCATGGCGCCGATATTTAGAAACGCGATTGTCGCCCGACGATTGAGTCGCGGGATGATAAAGGCGAGCGTAGGCAGACAACTGGTGCCTATCAGAGCCAGGCCACAGGACCAGCCTGCCGCCAAAGCCCAGGTGAGCGTTGCCCGATGATCGAACCATCCAGTCAGGGCGATCATCGTACCCGCGATGAGACTGGCCTGAAGGGCCCTTTGCAGATGAAGACGATAGACTGCCTGGGCAAAGGCGCGTTTGCTTCCGTAAGGCCCAAGCGTCAGGAGAAAGGGCCAGTCTGCGCGCTGGGTCATCCAGGCTGAAAGACTTACGCCGATCAGAAGGAGGCTCTGACGCGCGAGGTCAGGCAAACGATGGCGCAGGGCGATGAGAGAGGGGGCGACCCCGTCTGCCATCCACGCAATGATTTCTGTCACGCCTCCGAAAATAAGCGTTGCGACGACAACCATCAGGATGACGGCAATCGGGCTGCCGGTCTGAAGAGGATCGGCGAGAGGCAGACGGACAAGCCATGAAGGGCGCCAGAGGATGACGGCGCTGAGACGCTCAACGACAGTGGAGATGCGCTTCGTGCTGCCATCAAGGATAGGGCGAGGCGTTTGGGCTGCCAGACGGTAATCGCTCAGACGATAGAGGTGCAGGACCATACCGAGACAGACGATCATGATGCCGATTGCGGTGTACCAGGGCATGGAGAACAGATAGTTCTGCATTCTGGGAACAAGCAGAAAGATAAACCCGAGCGCTCTGACAATACCCAGTGGCGTCATCACGCTTCGCAGGGCCGCTGCGCGGTTGACGGGCCTGGGGCTGCACCAGAGAACCATGGCAATGGCTTCCAGCGCGAAGCAGTTGACCGCGGGGGCGCCCGTCAGCAGAGGAGGAAGAGCAAGCAGGACACCCAAGGCCAGCGCCATGACAAGGATGGCAAGATATTCAGCGCGCTGCAGCCGATTGAGGAGATAGGTCGTCGGTGTTCGAACCTGTCGCCAGTAATGCAGGCTGATTGCCGAAAATCCGGCATAAAGCGAAACCCACCAGGTCGGGGCCAGAACAGGGGGAATGGCGTAGTGCCCGCTATGCCAGGACCGGACATTCCAGAACAGGAATGCGAGAGTAAAGCAAAGAGCCGTATAAAAAACGGCCAGGATAACGAGAGGGTTCTCGCGCAGGAAAACAGGCGAGACATAAAGCCGCATGGAGCGGAGGCAGTCTTGAAGGACTTGTGTCATCGAGGGGTTTCTGGCGGCGTTCATCGTGTCAGCGCCAGAAAATAGGCTTCCATATCGCCTGCAAGAACCGGCAGATTCCTCGCGTCCAGTTCAGGTCGCCAGCCACGCACCCAGACACTGCCATCGGGCAGGTCAGCCAGGACCTCCAGACCGAGCGCCGTATCGGGCCATATGGCGAGGCGCCGTATCTCACCGGCAAAAACCTCGGCGCTCAGATCGCCGATCAATCTTCCTTTCTTCATGACGAGAAAGCGATCGCAGATGCGTTCCAGATCGGAGATGATATGGGACGAGATCAGGGCTGTCGTCTCGCGTCGCTGTACGGTCTCAGACAAAAGCGCGATGAAATCATGCCGTGCCATCGGGTCGAGGCTCGCGACCGGCTCGTCGAGAATGATCAGATCGGGTGAGAAGCGCAGGGCCAGCACGATGGCAAGGCGTTGGCGCTCTCCACCTGACAGGGTGGAGATGCGGGCTTTGGGATCGAGTGCCGCCCAATCTGCCCAGCGCCTGTCTTCCGCGCCGTCCGGCTGGTTGCGAAAGGCGGAGAGATAATCCTTGAGTTCCTGCACGCGAAACCAGGTAAGGCCTGTCATTGTCTGGGGGACGAAGCCGATGCGACACCGCGTTTCAGGGCTCAGTTTGTCGGCGTTTTCACCCCAGATGCGAACAGCGCCTGAGTCAGGCACGAGCAACCCCAGAAGGCATCCAATGAGGGTCGTCTTACCGGCGCCGTTAGGCCCCAGGAGCGCATTGATACTGCCGGGCGCCAGAGAAACGCTGATATCATCCAGAATTTTCCTGCCGTCGTAAGTCTTGCAGAGACGATCGAGAAGGGCCGGATGAAGCATAGAGGGATAACCTTTATCGATTCGGAACGTTTATCATCTTTTTAACGGTATTTATTGTCAAAAATTATATGATTAACTTTCAGAGATTTTATCTTGTATTGGGATATGCCTGCGCTTCTGTCGGGGGCGTCCGGTGGGAGGGGACCCCTCTTGCGGCGACGAAGAAAACGGGTGCGTGAAGAGCGCGAGCGCGGTAAATCAGTCCCATGTCCACATTTGTCGAACGCATCAATCAGGCCGATCTCTGGCTGCTCGATAGGGTCTTTCAGCCGGTCTCAGACAGGTTGCCCGAAAAGCTCCCTTCGGCGGAACTCGGGATGAGCCTGCAACTCGGGGCGATCGTCTTCTTCCTGGCGGCGATCGTCATCCTTTCCATCAGCGGCTATGCCTCGATTGGTGACTCCGTATTCAATATCCTGAACTGGGTCCTGTTCGTCGCTTTCTATCTCGCCATCATGAGAATGCGCGGGCTGGTCAAGCCGGGTCAGGCCAATCCGCTGCGTTCGATGCTGTTTGGTATGCGCCCGCTCAATGTCGGTTTTCTGATCTACTCATTATGGGTTGGCGTAACCGGCAGCGGCGCTTTGATGCTGGCCAGTCTTTTCATGATCGTATCGAACATGATTTTTACGATGGGGCTCTACTTCGTCTCCTGCCAGCCCCGCCCGCCCGCCCGGCGACGCAGCCAGAGCCGCGTTGAGCTCCGACCCATCATGGGTGGGTTGCGTGACTGAAACCTGACTGCGGGCGCTGCGCGAAACTGCGTCAGACAAGTTTGCTCCCGCACCTTTAATTGAAGCTGACGAGCGCAGTATTGCGGGATTATCTGTTGTATTGCGATTGTTCACCCGCCCAACTGAGATTGGGCGATGCATACGTGGCACCTCATCGATCTGTTCCAGAGCCTTGTGCGGGCCAATACTCGTCGCGAATAAAGGTGTAAATTCAAATGGAACGAATAGAGACTATACGTGGGATCGATATTCCAGAGAAGGTTTCTGGTTGGGTTGATCAGTTCATAAAGCCTAATGATCTCGGTTTCATGTCCTACATACAGGACAGGGTCGATGCGAGTGATATTGTCGTCTTTTCGAAAGTGTTATTTCCAGAGTTTTTTATATTTGATGATGTCGTATTCCTTTCTGATTTCGTGGATGAAGATATGGTGAGAGCGCGTTTCCCGCAATGTAAAGCCAAGGGGAAGGATGAGCGTAGCTTCAATTTGGTGAAGATCTGGGATCTGTTTCCTTGGGGGGCAGAAGAGAGGTCATATGAAGACGCTGGAAAAATAATCGCCTTTGCATGGGATGTATCTTTGAGGCGGACCTTCCCAGACCGTAATTTTTGTGTGGAGTACATAAACTCGGAACAGAATTACGGGCCGATCGTCTCGTTTCACCAAGTGTTCGATCACGGAAAAGCTCCGTCGGAACTGGACGCCGGGCCTTAACAAGGTCGCAAGGCCCGAATGGTTTTGTTCAGGGTAGCAACGCAGTGCCCGGAAATTTAGCGAAGATAGATCGAGCGATCCATGCGCGGTGTATCCACGACCGAATGAATGAACTGCGTACCAGCAATGCCGATCAGAATGCCCGCAGCAAAACCGCACCAGATGAGAATTCTGGCAAAAGGCTTGCGTGACTCCTTGGTGAGGAGTTTCGACTGAAGCTCAGCGCGGGATTGCTGGGTCTGGAACAGTTCCGACCTCACGGATTCCAGTCTTGCGCGGGAATTGCGCAATTCGAGATCCATCTGGCGCAGATTATTGGTGAGCGTCACGATCTGCTGGCGGGCAGCCAGTGTGTCGGCACCGCTCTCGGCGGTCTTTGTCGTGCGTGTCGCTCTGGGTTTGGCGCGAGGTGGTGGGTTGGGGGCAATCGCGACAAAAAGATTTTTCAGTGCCCCCCCGGTCATGGCGCTTTTCTTCGCACGTGAGCGCAGCGCGCTGAGCGCTGCGATGGATTGCCCTTCCTGCTCTTCGAGAACGAGCGCAAGAATATCCGAGAGAACCTTGAGTTCCTTGGGGTCGAACGAGCCGGACATCAGCCGATCATGCTCTCCAGATCGTCGTCATCGCCACCGGCGACAGGGCGTGGGCTCGCTGCGCGACGCAAACGGTCGAGAATGGCCAGGCCAAGCCCATGGCGGGGTACCGGCATGGCGGCGATGGTCTGCAGCCCCCGGCGCTGGCCTTCCCCATCGAGAAAGCGCAGCCCGGCAAAGAGACGCGCGGCGGCTTCTTCGAGATCGCCCGTTTCGCTGAGATTATACACGAGTCCGGCACCGGGAAGCGTGTCACCGAAAGCCAGCAGGGCCTCGTTTTCGCTAACCGATTCAGCATTCAGCCGCACGGGCAGGCCAGGCGCGTAATGCGAGGCGAGCATGCCCGGCGATGAGGGCAGCTTGGTCGCATAATCATCGGGGTTGCGGATCGTACCACACACGGATTCGAGCTGCTCAAGCGTGATTCCGCCTGGACGCAGCAGGAAAGGCACTTCGCGCGACAGATCGATCACGGTGCTTTCCAGCCCGACCGAGCAGGGGCCGGAGTCAAGAATGGCATCGATACGGCCATGCATGTTGCGCAGCACATGAAAAGCGTCGGACGGGCTGACACGGCCTGAGGGATTGGCAGATGGCGCAGCAACGGGCTGACCGACCGCCTCAAGAAGGGCTAGGGCCGTCTTGCCGCGTGGCACACGCAACGCCACTGTCGGCAGACCTGCAGTCGCCAGATCGCAGATGGTCGAGCCGCTCTTGCGCGGCAGGATCATGGTCAGCGGGCCGGGCCAGAATTTTTCGGCAAGGCGATAGGCCAGTTCTGTCGGCTCGACATGGGCGAAGGCCGCTTCGGTACGGGCAAAATGGCTGATCAGCGGGTTGAAGCGCGGGCGGTTCTTGGCAGCGAAGATATGCGCAACCGCCGTGTTCGACGTGGCCAGAGCGCCAAGCCCGTAAACGGTCTCGGTGCCAAAAGCGACCAGCTTGCCGTCGAGCAGAAGCGCGGCGGCACGGGCGATGGCGTCGGGATCGGCTTTCAGGATCTCGGTCATGCGTCGTGCTCTCCTGCGGGATGACGGCCAGTGCACAGAAAGGGCGGGTTGAACCAGCCGGGCTTGCCATAAGTGAGCGGCTTGCCCTGCTCATCCAGAATATGGCCACCAGCGGCTTCGACAATGGCCTGGGGCGCGGCCGTGTCCCACTCCATGGTCGGGCCAAGGCGCGGGTAGAAATCGGCGGCGCCTTCAGCCACACGGGCAAATTTTGCGGCAGAGCCGATATTGCCCAGCGTGCCGACCTTGCGACCTGCCAGCCACTCTTTCAGCCTCGGATCATCGGCATAATGGCGCGATGCGAGAATGCGCAAACCGCCTTCCGGGGGGAGAACCGCAGAAATCTCGTTCAGCCCATTGCTGTCACGACGCCAGGCACCCTTGCCAACCAGACCCGTATAGAGCTGGCCATAGGCGGGCAGCGCCATGGCGCCCAGAACGGCACGGTTCTGGTGAACCAGCCCGATATTGACCGTGAAATCATCGCGTCCGGCCGCGAATTCGCGCGTGCCGTCCAGCGGGTCGACCAGCCAGTAGGTCTCGCCGGGTTCAACGAAGGTGCCGTTGGCAACTTCCTCTTCCCCGATGGCAGGAATATTGGGAGTGGCAGCGCGCAGACCGGCCAGAATGTGACGCTCTGCTGCCTGATCAGCCTCTGTTACCGGTGATTTGTCAGCCTTGATGATCGTCTCAAATCCACGGTCACGAATGGCGTTGATGAGCGTTGCCGCCTCATCTGCCAGTCGGGCGGCAAGGGCGAGCAAGGCATCGGCATCGAAAGGGAGGGCAGTGTCGCAGGTCATGTTTCCGGCTTACCGCAACTTGTGCATATCGTCATGGGCAAAACGACGCAGCCCGGCGATTTGCCCCCGTTGTTGATGGCGCGCCACGCTGGCTTCTGGTTGCGGTCAGGCGTGCTCCGGTCCTGTCGACCGGGCGGGGCAAACAGGGCGTGAACCGATGACGCGACGGGGGCGGGGGTTTTTCGCGCGCATTCTTTGTGATCAAATCCGGGTCGAATTGAATGAGCGGATCTGTCCATGATTTACCTGCGCGCGCTTCTGGACGCCCATCGCTGGCGGCCCCGCAGCGCCCTGCCACCGGCACCGCGCCCCCTGACGCTGCATCTCGTTGCCGGTGGCGGTTGCGATGGTTGTCTGATCGAGGCCAATGCCCTGCAGGGGGCAGCGTATGATCTCGCGCGGCATGACATACGTTTTGTTGATACCCCTCATGATGCCGAACTGCTTTTTGTCGTCGGGTGTGTGACACGCGCCCTGCTGCCTGCGCTTCAGGCCCGCTGGGCAGCCATGCCCTCACCCAAGGGCGTTGTTGCCATTGGCGATTGCGCGCTGGGGCAGGGGCCGTTCAGCACGAATTATGCAACGCTCGGGGGAATCATGGAGGCCGGTCTCTCCGGGGTGGAGCAATGTGATGTGGCGCTCAGAGGCTGTCCGCCGACACCGGCAGAAATCCTGCGCGGCCTGCTTCTGCTCACGACAGGTCGGGTCGTCTCGGCATGAATGAGATACGCTCGGAACTCGTGGCCGTGCTGATTGCGGTGCAGGATGAAATGCCTCTGGTCCTGACTCTCGATCATGGGCGCAATCTGCCCTCCGGTCCGCTCGAAACCGCCCATCGTTCCTTGCAGCGGGGGATGAGGCTCTGGGTCGAACAGCAGACACAATGCCATCTCGGGCATATCGAACAGCTCTACACCTTTGCCGAGGCGACGGGAGAAGAGGCCGGTGGTCAGGATCAGCCAAGGCTGATCCGTATCTCCTATATGGGGCTCACCCGGCTCGAGGATGCGCAGGAAGGCTGGCGGGGGCTTTACGAGTATTTCCCATGGGAGAACCGTCGCGAAAAAGGCGCCGAGCAGCTCGATGCGGAAATAGGCCGTGCTCTCTCCCAATGGGCAGGGCGTGATGCGGCCCGGTTGTGGCGATGTGCCGAAACCTTCGGGCTCGACGGGCAACCCTGGAACGACGAGCTGGTGCTGCACCGTTACGAGCTGCTCTGGGAAGCAGGGCTTTTGCCGGAATCGCGCCATCCGGCGTCATGGCTCGCGCCAGGGCGCTCCATGCCATCGGACAGGCGGCGTATTCTGGCCACGGCTCTGGCCCGATTGCGCGCGAAGATACGCTATCGCCCCGTCGTGTTCGAATTGATGCCAGAGACATTCACCCTCTGGCAGTTGCAGCGCACGGTCGAGGCTATTGCCGGGCGCCCGATGCATAAACAGAATTTCCGCAGGCTCATTCTTGCCCAGGATCTGGTGGAAGAAACCGGCGAGGCGGAAATGCAGGCGCAGGGGCGTCCGGCGCGGCTCTATCGCTTCAAGGGCGCCGTGATTGGCACGCGTCATCTCATGGGGTCGAAACTGCCCATCGCACGATCGATCTGAAACCACGCGGTGGCGAGTTGATTTCCCAAGGCTGGAAAATTCATCGAAATCACGGGATCGTGGCTTTGAAATACCGGGGGGCGATCCCAATGTAGGGGAACGAACAGTTTTATCCCTATTATGCTCAATAAGAGCATAAAGAGCGGAGTGGATCTCATGGATCAGATGACCCTCGTCAGAGACCGCAGCGATGCGCTTTACGAGCCCGTTTCCCGCTTGATGACCCGCGAGGACTGGGAGCAGAATTTCGCCGATGACATCAGGGCCATTCTGCGCCTGAAGCGCGAGCGCAATGCGGTGATCCTCGCGCATAATTATCAGACCCCGGAGATCTTTCACTGCATCTCCGACATACGCGGTGACAGTCTTGCTCTGGCGCGAGAGGCGCAGAACACCCAGGAGCAAGTTATTGTCATGGCGGGTGTGCATTTCATGGCCGAGACCGCCAAGCTCATGAACCCGGAAAAGACGGTACTCATTCCTGACTCGATGGCCGGGTGCTCGCTTGCAGAATCCATCACGGCCGAGAATGTGCGCGCGCTCAAGGCGACCTATCCCGGCGTGCCGGTCGTCACTTATGTCAACAGTTCGGTCGCTGTGAAAGCAGAGACCGATATCTGCTGCACCTCCGGCAATGCGAAGAAGGTTGTCGAAAGCCTCGGTGTGCCGCGTGTCATCATGATTCCTGACGAGTTTCTGGCGCAGAACATCCAGAACGAGACCGGCATCGAGATGCTCACCTGGCCCGGTCATTGCGAGGTGCATGAGCGCTTCACCCCTCTCGAAATCCGTCAGTATCGCCGCATGCATCCCGGCGTGGTTGTACTGGCTCATCCCGAATGCCCGCCTGACGTGGTGGCCGAGGCCGATTATGCCGGCTCGACGGCAGGGATGATGGAATTCGTGGCCGTAAAACAGCCGCGCAAGGTGCTCCTCGTGACCGAATGCTCGATGAGCGATAATCTGGCAGCGCTCAACCCGGCAGTGGAATTCGTGCGTCCCTGCAATCTCTGCCCGCATATGAAGCGCATCACCTTGTCTTCCATCCGTCGCGCGCTGGAAAATATGGAAGAGGAAGTCACCATTCCGGAGGCGCTCTTTCCGCAGGCGCGTCGAGCGGTCGAGCGGATGCTGGCCATCTGAGGGCGCCGTGATGATGACGCTCACCCGGTTTGCAGGCTGGCCGGTCATTGCAGGTGCCGGGCTCGCCGGACTTTCCGCTGCCCTGCATCTCGACCGGCCCTGTGTGGTTCTCAGCCCGACCCCGCTCGGTGAGGAAGCCGCCAGTATGCTGGCGCAGGGCGGGCTGGCTGCCGCCATCGGTCATGATGACGATGTGGCACTGCATATTCGCGATACGCTGGCTGCCGGTGACGGTTTGTGCGATCGCAGGGCCGTCGAGGCCATTATCGGAGCCGGGCCTTCTGCCATCGAGACCCTGCTCGACTGGGGCGTCGCCTTCAACCGTAAAGGGAGCAGCAGCCTCGATCTGCATCTCGAAGCCGCGCATTCGCGTGCCCGCATCGCCCATGTGCGCGGCGATGGCAGCGGCGCTGGCATCATGCAGGCGCTCATTGCCCAGGTGAAAAGCCTGCCACGCATTGTGGTGCTCGATGGCGTGACACTCGAACATGTCCATGCGGTCGAGGGACGGGTGCGTGGTGTCTGGCTCAACACGGGGCAGTTCATTCCGACCAATACCTGTATTCTGGCGTGTGGCGGGGCAGGGGCGCTCTATGCCGGGGCGACAAGCCCCAACAGCAATACAGGGCGCGGCCTTGCCGCAGCGGCCCGCGCTGGGGCGCAACTGGCGGATATGGAATTCGTGCAGTTTCATCCGACCGCACTCGATGTTGAAACGGGCGGTGCGCGCTCGCCGCTGATCAGCGAGGCCGTCAGAGGCGCTGGTGCCGTACTGATTGACGAGACCGGCACCCGTTTCACCGACGAGTTGCAGTCACGCGACCGGGTGTCGCGGGCGATTGCACGGCATCGCCTCGAAGGGCATCGCGTTTTTCTCGATGCCAGAAGCGGCAAGGCGGGCAAGGGGCTCAAACAGATCTTCTCACGTCAGTTCCCCGGTATTGCGCTTTCCTGTCGACAGCACGGGATCGATCCGGATCGCGAGCCCATCCCGGTGCGTCCGGCGGTGCATTATCATATGGGCGGGGTCGCGACCGACCTGCATGGTCGCGCCAGTCTTGCCGGGCTCTGGGCCTGTGGCGAGGTGGCATGCACGGGGCTGCATGGTGCCAATCGTCTGGCGAGCAATTCGCTGCTTGAGGCGTTCGTCATGGGGCGGGCTGTTGCCTGGGACGTCAATAATGGGCCGCGCGAGCGCCATTCCTGTCAGGATCCATCGCGTCCGGCGCGGCTGGGGGCAGCAAGTTTCGGCCAGCAGATGGATAAAGGGGCGGGTATTCTTCGCGATCAGGATGGGCTGGAGGCGCTGGCCACCTATCTTACCCCGCTCGCCGATCGCGACGATCACGCGCTGGTTGGTGCTGCCATCGCTTCTGCGGCCCTGCGCCGACGCGAAAGCCGGGGTAGTCACTGGCGTGTCGATTGTCAGGGGGCCACCGAGGCCGAGCGTTTTCATTTTACCCTGAAGGATATCGGTCTTCAGGAACGGAGCATTGTCTACGCATGAGTTCTTTCATTTCTCCCCTGCCGGATCTGATGTGGGAACCTGTTGTCCGCGCCGGTCTTGTCGAGGATTTTGGCATAGGGGGTGATGCCACCACCTATGCCATCGCACAGCCCGGACAGCGTTTGCGCGCTGTGTTTCGCGCCCGTCATGAAGGGGTGGTGGCTGGCATGAGCGCGGTGCGCCTTGCCTTTACCCTGCTCGACTCCCGGATCGGCTTCACAGCGCTCAAGGAGGATGGGTGCCGTATCGCCCCACGCGATATTCTGGCCGAGGTCGAGGGAGGTGCCGAGACCATTCTGGGTGGTGAGCGCACGGCCCTCAATCTGCTGTCGCATCTGAGCGGTATCGCTACCGCCACACGTCAGGTGGTCGATGCTGTTCAGGATACGAATGCGCGTATCTGCTGCACCCGCAAGACCTTGCCCGGGCTGCGTGCGGTACAGAAATATGCGGTCATGGCAGGCGGTGGCAGCAATCACCGCTATCGCCTCGATGATGCGATCCTGATCAAGGACAATCACATCGCGCTTTGCGGTGGTGTGGCCGCAGCACTCGAAGGCGCCAGAAAGCGCGCGGGCCACCTCATGGCCGTAGCGCTTGAGGTCGATACGCTCGATCAGCTCGAGACCGCGCTCTCGAATGGCGGGGCCAATGCCTATCTGTTCGACAACATGCCTGTCGACATGCTGCGTCAGGCCGTGCAGCTCGTGAATGGCCGCGCTGTGACAGAAGCTTCCGGTGGCATCACGCCGGAAACGGCCCCGGCTATTGCCGCAACGGGTGTCGAGGTGCTGTCGCTTGGCTGGTTGACCCATAGCGTCAAGGCGCTGGATATCGGCCTCGATATCGATCTCTGAAAAGCGGCTTCAGCCCGGTAACCAGCGCCGCCTCTCGAGGAAGGCAGGGGAGGGATGACCTCCTTTTCCTGAAGTGGCGGTGCGATCAGGTCACGAGATCTGTCATTGCATCTGCCAGCATAGGAGGGGGCCTGTCGGTGATGGGCGTTTTGCCCCGGCGAGGACGGGGCTACAAGGGCGCGCGCTTTTCGCTACAGCGCGCGCGAACGGGGCGGCGCCCGCTCTTTCGCGAGAGACATGGCGAGGGGCCAGAGCTAATCTTTCTGCCCTGATCCTCGCTCTCAACAGACCGACAATTTCCTAGAGATCGGCGAACGCCACGGCTGGTTTCCTTGCCGTTCAGGGCGCCGGACATCGCTCTCATACGCGCAATAAACGACGAAAATTCGTGCAAAAGAAATTAAACGGAAAAAACAGATGGTTTCTTGATCTATTCTGTCTGTGAGCGTGACTTTCGCACAACGAAGCTGCGAATTTTGTGAAAGTCAGGTGAAATGATTCGTTGCGGTATCATTTCGTCTTGTATACAAAAAAGCGGTTTCCGGGTCTGGCCCGGCTGGAGGTTGGCGTTTTCGCCCCCCGGTCTGGACGCAGCCAGTGGCTCACCACGTTCGTAACGATAGGATTCTGTATGACGTCACGCAGCCCCTCGCCGCGCTACATGGCTTTTGCCTGTCTGATGGTTTCGACGAGCCTGATGTCGACCATCGCGCTTTCAGGCTCTGCTTTTGCCGCCCATGCAAAGACTTCTCACAAGCAGGCCGCTGCCAGAACTGCTGCTCAGCCACAGGGTGCCCGTCAGCCGGTCGCGCAGACGGCACCCGCCGCGCGGCGCGCGCGCACCGGGCCGGTTGAAGCCAGGGGGGAAGAGCAGATCTCGGTCACGACCAGTCGGCAGGCGCTCAATGGCGGTGGCGGCATGATGCGTATCGAACATGCCCCGCGCAACGTGCAGACCGTCGATCATGAATATATCTCGATGCGCAACCCATCGAGCACGGCGCTCGATCTGATTCAGAACCTGCCCAGCGTCAGCATCAGCACGCCGGATCCGTATGGCATGCAGGGTGGGCAGATCCAGACCCGCGGCCTGACCGATCTGGATATGGCGCTTCTGGTCGATGGCGCACCAGCTGCCGCAGCGAAATACATCACCGAGAATATCGATACCGAAAACGTTGAATCCGTCTCGCTGACACCCGGCAGTTCAGAGACTGCGCTGCCAGTCATGTCTGCGGCCAGCGGCACGATGAATGAAACCACCCATACGCCCGACAAGAAATTCGGCGGTCTTGTCGATTTCTCCTATGGCACGAATAATCTGTCTCGTGAGTTCATCCGTCTCGATACGGGCGAGATCGGTCATAGCGGTGTGCGTGGCTATGTCTCCTTTTCAAACACCCATACGCGCAGCTGGATGGGAGCGGGTATCAATGACCGTCGCCATGTCGATTTCGGCCTGAACAAGTTCTGGCAGAACGGCTCTTTCGCCAAGACTTTCGTCTCGTGGAACTGGGAAGATTTCACGATCGACAATTACCCGACCCAGCAGGAATTCTACCGGTACAAGCACACGGGAGAGGGATACGGCAGGTCCGCCAATTCCAATAATATCAACTACTGGAAGAACAACACCGATTACTGGAATCAGGTCTTCATCTCGGCCCCGATCCATGTCGTTCTGACCCGTCGTCTCGCTTTCGATCTGCAGCCCTATTACAATCTTGGCAGGGGCTGGGATGCCTCACCGGGCGGCACCGTCACACAGACTGATGGTTCGACGCGCAATGTCACCAGCTACTTCCTGCAAGGCGCAACAGAGCGTCGTGGTGCCGTTGCCAAGCTCGGGATCGATGTCGACCGGCATAACCATGTGGCGTTCGGCTACTGGTATGAAAACAACTATACCCAGCAATCCTACCCCACCAGCTATACCATGGATAACGGGGCAGCCCCGAGCCCGAACTGGGCGGCTTATCGTATCGACGCGGGTGATCAGCAGAATGCCGGCACCGAGATCCACAGCCTGTTTGTCGAAGATCACGCCAAATATCTGCATGACAAGCTGGATATCCAGGCTGGCTTCAAATTCGTGATGGCCAATACCTGGAACAAGGATCTCTATGGCCGTATGGCCAATAACCGTACCGAGCCTCTGCCTCAGCTCTCGGTCGGCTATACGATCGACGAACACAGCCAGATCTATCTCAATGCCGAGGGCGATTATCGTCAGCCGAGTGCAGTCGATCTTGGCTGGCTCTATACGAGCGTGCCGATCCCCAAGAACCAGTATTCGATTAAGGAAGAACTGGGCTATCGCTATCATGATGAGCACATCATTCTCGATGCCTCATTCTTCAATTACAATGTCACCAACCGCATCGTGAACCAGTATCTCGGCATGAACCAGTTCAAGCCGTTCTCGATCGGTAACCAGCATATGCGCGGCTTCGATTTCATGATTTCGGGCCGCCCGATCCACGGTTTCAGCCCCTATGCCTCGGTCGAATATCTGCATGCCGTGCAGGACAGCAATGTGCTCGACCCCTATACGAACACCATGCTGAATTCTAAGGGGACGCAGGCGATCATGGCGCCGCGCGTTCTGGCGAATTTCGGTCTGACCTATAAATATGCCGGGTTCTTCGGCAATGCGAGCCTGCATTATACCGGCCCGCAATCGGTCAGCGTGGCAGGCGACCAGCGCATGCCGGGCTTTGTGACCAATACCATCTCGCTTGGCTATCGCTTCAAGCCGATGGGTATTGCCCAGTCGCCCACCATCAAGCTGAACTTTGCCAATGTCACAGGCTCGATCGTGCGCACCGGGGCGATGGGCGCCATCTACAGCGCCAAGGATCCGAGCACGGTCTATAGCGGCAGCCTTGCCTCCTATACCGGCTATGGCAATTCCTTCATGACTGCCGCCCGCTTCACCATGACCGGTACGGTTTCCACCAGCTTCTGACCGGACAGGGGGCGAAAGTCCCCTGAGCCACAGGCTGGCGAAAGCGCCCCTCTTGTTCAGCCGAAGGTGAAAGAGAAGGCTTCGACGCCGGGCGAGAGGAATTCGATCCTGAATTCGTGCTCGCCTACAGCGTCATCGTTTTGACGGACGAGCTGATAAAGGCGCTGGCCTATCACCGTCCCGTTGCCATTCTCGTCGCAATCACTGCCATGCATGGCCCCGGGTGCCATGCCGTCAATCGTCACTCTGAATTTTACCGGAGCGTCGCCCTTCACGGGGCCAAGCACCAGATGTAGATCACGGGCATGGAAGCGGAACACGATGGCGCCGCCTGCCTTGTTCAGACGCGCTGATTCCGGCCCCACGCTCCAGTTACCGCTCAGACCCCACTGGTTGAGGGCAGGGGCCCGCTCGATGACATAATCATTGGGGGCGTCCTGAATCGCGCCACCGGTCGAGATGAAATTGCTGGCGCGTTCATAGCCGATATAGGTCTCGGGCGATCCGATATCCGACTGATCGGCCTCGGCCTGTTCGGCGACGGCTTTGGGATGGACCAGATCGCTCGGAACATCCTTCGCCCCGTTTTCACGCAGCATGGTCTGAATCAGGCGTTCAGAATTGTCGTAATCGCCCTCGCCGAAATGATGGGCCTGAATCTTGCCATTCCCGCCGATGAAATAGGCGGCTGGCCAGTATTCATTGCCAAAGCCATTCCAGATGGCCCGGTCGTTATCGACGGCAACAGGAAAGCCGATATGAAACCGCGTGACCGCTTTGCGGATATTGTCGAGGTTCTTTTCAAACGCGAATTCCGGCGCATGAACGCCGATAATGACCAGCCCATAGGGTTTGTACTTGTCGGCCCAGGCCTCGACATAAGGCAGTTCACGCAGGCAGTTGATGCAGGAATAGGTCCAGAAATCCACCAGCACGACCTTGCCCTTCAGCGCATCGGCAGAAAGGGGCTGGGTGTTAAGCCATGATGTCGCCCCGGAAAGCGAGGCGAGGGGTGTCGCCCGCGCCACCGGAGCGGCGCAAAGCGCAACGGCAAGGCTCAGGCCGGAATAGCGCAGGAATGAGCGTCCCGCTGATGAGAATGCGAGCATGAAAGGCGCCTCTGGACGAAAAAGGCGGCAGTCTCGTTCCGGCCTGAGGGATCAGGCGCTGGCAGGTGCTGCCGCAAGGAGTTCAGCCAGAACGGCCTCTGTGCCTCTCTGTTCCATGCTTTCCGCCATTTCACGAATCATCCGGCGATGGGTGTCGTCGAGTGTAAAGCTCTCGAAAACCGTCATGGTGAACACCGTATCCCAGCTTTCGGCCAGCTTGCGCTGCGCTTCGGAGAGGGCGGGTTCGAAAGGCGTGAAGCCTGCTCCCTGATCGGTACGCCCGCCGAGATAGCGAATGAAGCAGGCCAGAACGAACGCCATGCGATCGAGCGTCCCGCCGGATTCCACGAGCTTGTTCCAGCTCGGGGCGAGAAAAACGGGCAGCTTGCTGCCGCCATCGCCAGTGATGCGGGCCAGTCTGTCGCCGACATTCGGATTGCTGAAACGCGCAATGACGAGATCGCGATAGGCCGGGAGCGGCATGTCCTGCGGGGCACTCAGATGCGGAATGACATCGAGGCTCATGAAGCGCTCGACCAGCTTGCCGATCTGCGGGTCGATAATGGCATCGCGCACGGTCTCGAGCCCCGAAAGCTGGCCGGGATAGGCAAGCATGGAATGCGAGGCATTGAGCATACGTACCTTGGCGAGCTCATACGGATGCACGTCAGGCACGATCTGCGCACCGACTTTCTCGAGCGCCGGGCGCCCGTTGACGAAGCGGTCTTCGATCACCCACTGGGCGAATCCTTCCGAAATGACCGGCAGGCGGTCATGAACACCGCATTCCATGTTCACCCGGTCGGCATCTTCCTTGAGCACGGCAGGGGTGATGCGATCGACCATGGAGCTTGGGAAGGAGACATTCTCCTCGATCCACGTCGCCAGTGCCGGGTCGAGCGCGCGCGCATGGCTGACGACCGAGCGCTGCGTCACGACGCCATTATCGCGCAGATTGTCGCAGGACATGACAGTGAACGGGGCAATGCCTGCCTCACGACGCAGCCGCAGGGCCTCGACGATATAGCCGAAAGCCGATTCCGGCCTGGTCGGTGCGGCGAGTTCACGCCGGGTCAGTGGCGTTTCCAGACGATAGCTGCCGGTCGCGTGGTCCTGATTATACCCGCCCTCGGTAATGGTCATCGACACGATGCGCGTCTCGGGGTCTGCCATGCGGGCAAGAACGCCTTGCGGGTCGGCAGGCGCAAAAAGATAATCGAGCATAGAGCCGATCACCTGATGTCGTGTCGTGCCGTCAGGCGCATAGCGCGTGAGTGTGTAGAGATTATCCTGTGCGGGAAAGGCTTCGAGCTTAAGGCGTTCGGTCGCGTCATCGATCAGGCCGACCCCGCAGAAGGCCCAGCTTTCATTACCCGGCTGGCTCAGAAGACGATCAATATACCAGCACTGATGGGCACGATGGAAATTGCCAACGCTCAGATGCACGATCCCTGCTTTCAGGGAGGCTCGATCATAGGGGAAAACCTCGACACTGGCAGGGAGGGTCGAGAGGGTCTCTGAATTGAGAGCGATCATGGGCTGTCCTGAAGGATCACGAGACATGGAAAGGAAAAATCGCGCAAAAGGGGCGTGGCTGAAGCAGCGTGTTCGAAACTGGCCCTGTCTGGGCGCGGATCTGGAGTGCAGCGCGCAGGATGATGTGGCGGTTCCCGCAAAAGGCTCAAGAGGTAAAAGCGGCGTTCTATGGCACTATTTGGTGAAGAGGCTTAAACCCGCCTCATGCTGACACCACAAACCATCGCCGTGATCGGCGCCGGGCCTGCCGGTCTTGCCGCTGCCGAAAGCCTCTCTTCCGACGGGTTCGATGTGGTCGTCTATGATCAGATGCCAAGCCCTGCGCGCAAGTTTCTCATGGCCGGGCGCAGCGGTCTCAACCTGACCCATGCGGAAGATCTCGATAAATTCCTTACCCGCTATGGCACCGCAGCTTCCTGGCTGGCGCCGATGATCAGGGCCTATCCTCCGCAGGCATTGAGACGATGGTCAGAGGCTCTCGGCCAGCCCTGCTTTACCGGCAGCAGCGGGCGCGTTTTCCCCGAGGCGATGAAGGCCTCGCCGTTGCTGCGGGCATGGCTGGCGCGACTGGCCGAACGCAATACACGGTTCGAATTGCGTCATCGCTGGGCAGGGTGGGATGAAGCCGGAAGCCTGCTGTTCGAGACCCCGCAGGGCAAAAAGACAGTGACGGCCGCAGCGACCGTTCTCGCTTTGGGCGGCGCGTCATGGCCGCGCCTAGGCAGCGATGGTGGCTGGACCCGGTTTCTGCCGCCGGAAAGCCTGACGCCGCTGCAACCTGCCAATTGCGGTTTCATCACAGGCCTGCCTCCAGCATTTCACGAGCAGTTTCATGGTGAGGTGCTGCATTCCATAACCATCAACGGGGCAGGGCAGAGTGCCAGAGGCGATGTGACGATCACCCGCCAGGGCATCGAGGGTGCGCCCGTCTATCGGCTCTCCTCACTCTGGCGCGATGCCTTGCAGCGTGAAGGGCGTTTGCAGATCATGCTCGATCTGCGACCCGGTATGACGCAGCAGGTCCTGCAGGCTCGCCTTGAAGGGTTTCGGGCGCGTGAGAGCCAGTCAGGCAAGCTGCGCCGTCTGGGCCTGTCTCCTGCTGCGCGCTGGCTGCTGCGTGAGGCCACACCCGCCCATGCGAGCGCCGACAGGCTTGCCCAGTGCATCAAATCCTGCCCGCTCGACCTCATCTCACCGGATTCCCTCGCCCGCGCCATTTCGACGGCTGGTGGCATAAGGCAGGCGGCGCTCGATGACGGGCTGATGGTGAGACAGCGCCCGGGCGTGTTTGTGGCAGGAGAGATGCTGGACTGGGAAGCGCCGACAGGCGGCTATCTGTTGCAGGCCTGCTTTGCCACCGGGCGTCATGCAGCACAGGGGGTGAAAAACCACCTGCGACAAAACCCGTAATCGCCCCTGCGATGGCTGACTCCGGAGGCGAGTTGCGCTAGGGACAGCCGCATGAGCGTATCGATCACGATGGGCCGTGGCCGTGACGGCGCGGATGTCCAGCTGGACCTGACAGAACTTCTCGCAACCCGCCTGCTGGTGCAGGGTAATTCGGGCTCGGGAAAATCGCATCTGCTGCGCCGCCTGCTGGAGCAGACGGCAACACTCGTCCAGCAGGTCATTGTCGACCCGGAAGGCGATTTCGTGACCCTGGCCGATAAATACGGCCATCTTGTCATCGATGCGTCAGAGCAGACAGAAGCCACGCTGCGCGCAGCAGGCGAGCGCGCCCGTGCCCATCGCGCCTCTGTCGTGCTCAATCTGGAATCGGTTGAGGCTGAAATGCAGCTGCGTGCTGCCGGGTCTTTCCTCAACGGCATGTTCGAGGCGCCGCGCGCCCATTGGTATCCCGTGCTGGTCGTGGTGGACGAGGCACAGCTTTTTGCTCCTGTCGCCAGTGGTGACACCTCTGACGAGGCGCGTCGCCTGTCGCTCGGTGCCATGACCAATCTGATGTGCCGTGGCAGAAAGCGCGGTCTTGCCGGGGTGATTGCGACCCAGCGTCTGGCCAAGCTGGCCAAGAACGTTGCGGCAGAGGCCTCCAATTTCCTGATGGGCCGCACCTTCCTCGATATCGACATGCTGCGCGCGGCCGATCTGCTGGGAATGGAGCGGCGCACGGCAGAAGGCTTCCGCGATCTTGCGCGTGGGCAGTTCATGGCGCTCGGCCCGGCGCTGAGCCGCAGGCCGCTCATGGTGTCCATCGGTGCGGTAGAGACAGCAAGCCATGCGACGGGGCCGGTCCTGACGCCATTCGAGGCGCGCCCTGCCGAGGATAATTACAGCCTCATTCTCGAACCCGTGGTCGAAACCGTGCCACGCCCCAGAGAGCGCCGTGCGCCGGCGCCCGATCTGCTGGCCCAGCTCGATTCCTACGCCGCCGCAGCGCCGGTCGAGGAGGCTGCGCCTGTTGTTGAGGCTGCCCCCGATCTGCTCTGGCGCCTGACCGAAGCCGTGGTGGCAGAAAACGACTCTGCCTATCGTCCGCTGGCGACGCTCTATCAGGATTTCCAGCTGCGAGCGCGTATCGAGCGCCTCGACCGGAACGTGCTCGATCTCGGGGCCTTCCGCCTGCTTCTTGCCAGTGTGCGCTCGGGCTCCAGCTTCGAGCAGGCGCAGGAGGAAAGCTGGGAGCAGGCGCTCGAGATTGCCCGCACAGTGCCGGAAGACGTGCAGGGCGTGGTGCTGCTTCTGGCCCGTGCCGCGCTCGATGGTGCCCCCTGTCCCGGAGATGACGCGATTGCCGAAGCCTATGGCACGCATTCCCTCGGTCGCGCGCGCAGACAACTCGCCTATCTGGAAGAGCGCCAGATCATTGTCGTGCAGGATATGCCCTCGGGTCGGCGCATTGCCTTCATCGGTTGCGGCTGGCAGACCTGCGGATAAGTGCAACCGCGCTGGCTGGCGCGTCGTTTGGTCATTAGTTGCTGCCAGCCCGACGCGGGATTGTGGAGAAAATTATGACAAATGATGAACTGATCGCCCTAGTTTCGCTTAATGGCGAGGAGGCCACCTACGACGCCCGTCTCTCCGGTTACGATATCACTGTGCCGGTGCGGATCGAAGGGGGCGATGGGCACTACATCATCAAGCATCTCGTCAAGCCCATGTATTTTTCAGGCGCGATGATCATCGACGTCAAACTTCTGGACGCCGACGCCTCCCATCACGAATGAGGGCCGAGGCGGCATAAAACGGGGAGCCGTATGGCCGAAGAAAACAGGAAGGTGCTGCCGGGCGCGCTGGCAGCACTTGGCATCGTTTTTGGTGATATCGGAACCAGCCCACTTTATACCCTCCAGACCGTCCTGAACGACACAGGCTCGACAGACCGCGAGACGCTTCTCGGCGGTTTCTCTCTGCTGGTCTGGACCATGATCCTGGTCGTGGCGGTCAAATATGCGACCGTCGTGATGCGCGCCGACAACAAGGGGGAGGGCGGTATTCTTGCCCTTTTTTCTCTTGTTGGCGGCTCGTTCGGCAAGCACTGGTACACGCGCGGCACGCTTCTTGCCGCGGCGGGGCTGTTCGGTGCTGCCCTGCTCTACGGTGATGGGGCGATCACGCCTGCCATCTCGGTTCTGAGTGCCATCGAGGGCATCGGGGTCGTGACCAAATCACTCCAGCCCTACATCCTGCCGATTGCTGCCGTTATCCTGTTCGGCATTTTCGCTATCCAGCCTCTGGGAACGGCGCGCATCAGCGCTGTCTTCGGGCCGATCATGCTGCTCTGGTTTCTCGCCCTGGGCGGGATCGGGCTCAGCTCGCTGCTCCATGATCCGTCAGTGCTGATCGGGCTCAATCCGTTCTATGGGCTGCACTTTCTCTATGAGCATGGCGCCAATAGTCTCGTCATTCTGGGTGCCGTCTTTCTTTCCGTGACGGGTGCCGAAGCGCTTTATGCCGATATGAGCCATGTCGGGCGCCCCAGTGTGAGGCTAGCTCTGGCTGTTATCGTATTGCCTATGCTGGTGTTGAGCTATGCCGGGCAGACAGCGTTTCTGGTCAGCCACCCGCAGATCAAGGACAACCCGTTCTTCGCGTCCATGCCCCATGCACTGGTACTGCCGATGGTGGTGCTGGCGACGTTTGCGACCATCATTGCCAGCCAGGCCATCATCACGGGCGCTTTCACGCTTACGCGTCAGGCGATGCAGCTCGGATGGTTTCCAAGCCTCAATATCCGTCAGACGTCGGACAGCGAATACGGCCAGATCTATGTTTCGGTCGTCAACTGGATGCTGATGGTCGTGACGCTGCTGATCGCTCTGAGCTTCAAGAGCTCCGATGCGCTCTCAGGGGCCTACGGCACGGCAGTTTCCACAACCATGCTCATGACGACACTGCTCGTCTTTGATGTGATGCGCGAACGCTGGGAATGGCCGCTCTGGAAGGCGCTGCCGATTGCCCTGTTCTTTGCGATCATCGATGTCGCGTTCTTTGTTGCCAATCTGCTCAAGATCGACAAGGGCGGCTATGTGCCGCTTCTGATAGGCCTGTTCATCTACATCATCATGACAACATGGCGCCGTGGTATCATTCTGCTTCGAGCCGGTCTGGCGCCCCTTGGTGAGCGTTCGGACAAGGTTCTGCAGAAACTGCGTAATGGCGAGATGATCAGAACACCGGGGGCTGCTGTGTTTCTCTCGCGCTATGAGAGCGCCCTGCCGCCCATCGTCATGCGTCATGTGGCCGATTTTCACTGCCTGCCGGAGCAGGTTGTGGTGCTCAACGTCAAATTCGACACTGTGCCCCGCATCCCTTCCGCTGAGCGCATGACAACAAAGGATCTTGGCAACGGGATCTGGCAGATCAACGTCACCTTCGGTTTCGTCGAGATACCCAATCTCTATTACGTGCTCGGTCAGGCAAAAGAGCAGGGCTGCACGCTGGACCTCGACAAGCTGGTGTTCTTTGCTGGCGATGACGACGTTGTGCCAGATCTCAAGACACCCAAGATGGTCTCGCCGCGTCGCATTCTGTTCGGGTTTCTCTATCGCAACGCGGTGCGTGCTTCCGATCGGTTCACCCTGCCGCGCGAGCGTCTGGTTGAAATCGGGCATCAGGTCGAAATCTGAACCCGAGCGGTTTTTCACTCTTCTACCATCAGGGCGTCTTCGAACGTGAGGAGGCCCTGATAATTCAAGGAAAAGTCCATGCGTCCATTTCTCGGCCTCACCCTGCTGGCCTTCGTCGTCGCCCCTCTCGCCCATGCCGAACCGGGCGGATGCCTGAAATACGGGGCTGCCGGTGCTGTCGGCGGCCATCTGGTCAATCATGGCGTGCTCGGCGCTGTCGGTGGGTGTGCCACGGGCATGTACAAGCGTCACGAATACCGCAAGGAAGCTCGTGAAAAGGCCGCGCTCTATGACAAGGAGCATCCGGGCGCAAAGGGCAGCTATGAAGAAAAAGCCACGGCCTATGATGTCGAACACTCGACCCGGCCTGGTAAATCGGCCCCTTCGGACGCGCCTGCAACAAAGGATTGATTGCGGTCTGAGGTCCTTACTGCGTTCTGCTCTCGTATGGTATTATGCCTGCGAGGGCAGTCCGGCCGGATTTGCCGTATCCGGAAAAGTAACGCATTGTATCTTGTGTCAAACTATGACAATCAGGGCGGGTCTTCCCTCGCAGGCCAGAACGACTGATTCTTATGTCCGTCATTACCCCTATCAAGTGCGGCCCGTCGGCTTCGGTGCCGGGCTCCATCGCCATCGTCCTGCGTGATTTCCGTCTTGGCGGCAGCGAACGCGTGGCTATCGGTCTCGCCAATTACTGGGCGTCGCGCCAGATTGCCGTCACCCTTCTGGTGGGTCGCGACGATGGCCCGCTAAGGGCGCTGCTCGACCCTTCGGTCGAGATTGTTGACCTGGGCCTTAGCCCTGCTCTGGGTGACACGCGTCTCGCCTGGTCTCTCGCCTTTCACGCACGCGCGGTGCTGCGCCAGCGCAGGATCGAGTCCTGCTACGTGCCGGGCAACAGCCACTGGCCCGTCATTCCGATGCTTAAATCCCTGCCCGCCGGACAGGCCCCTCATATCGTGGCGCAGGTGAGTTCGCCGGTCTGTCGCAGCAATCGCTCGCGTCTGGTCCAGATTGGTTATGACTGGCGTATGCGTCGATTGCTCGGCAAGGCCGATGTCATCACCACACTCAGCGAACCTCTGGCGCGTGAGACGCGTGAGATCGTGGGGTGCGCCCATGTCGATGTCGTGCCCTTGCCGGCATTATGGGATGAGGGGCGTCCATGCCCTGTGCCCGAAGGGTCGGCGACCATTCTTGCAGCGGGGCGCCTCGTGCCGATCAAGGGGTTCGATCTGCTGATCAACGCCTTTCATGCGGTCGCCGCCCGGCGCCCCGAGGCAAGGCTGGTGATCTGTGGCGAGGGGCCGGAACGCGGCGCGCTCGAAAGCCTGATTGATGGGCTCGGTCTTGCCGGGCGTGTGACGCTGACAGGTTATGTGCCCAGCATCCGCCCGTATCTGGAGCAGGCGCGCCTGTTCGTCCTGTCCTCTCATTGCGAGAGCTTCGGTGCTGTTCTGCTCGAAGCCCTGGCTGCTGGGCGGCAGATCGTCTCGACGCGTTGCTCACCCGCTGTCGACACTCTGACTGCCGACGCCATTGCCGGGCGCAGCGTACCGACACGCGATGTCGCGGCACTCGCCGGGGCCATGAGCGCGCTGCTTTCAGACCCTGCGCCGGATTGCGAAGCCCTTGCTTCCCTCGTTGCGCCCTTTCATGTCTCGCGAGGGGGCGAGGATTTTCTCGCCCTCATGCGTTTCCGGTCAGGGGAGCCGCGCCTGATGGAGCGTCTCGATATGCCAGCTCAGAGCCCCATGGCCTCGATGGCCCATGCAGGGCTCACTGGGCATGCCCTTTGACAAAACCTTTCTATCGCGATCTCTTGCCGCCCCATGGCTTCTGAACCACGCTCGGCGCTGCACCGCATTTTCAGCAATACCGGATTTCTGATTTCCAGCCGGATCATCAACGCGCTGTGCAGCTTTGCCTATGTGGCATGGGCTGTTCACGCCCTCGGGCTCAAGACGTTCGGTGTGCTTTTGCTGATCACCACCTTTGTGACGCTGGTTTCCGACATGACGCATCTGCAGTCATGGCAGACCCTGCTTCATTACGGTACCGCCGCGTTTGAGGCGCGTGACCGGCGTCGTTTCATGCCTGTCCTTGGCTATTGCATCCGTTCGGACATGATCAGCGCAGCAATCGGCCTTGTCGGAGGGGTGATCGTGATTGCCCTGACCGGCACGCATTTTCTGGGCTGGTCAGACCCGGTCAAGCGCGATGCGAGCTGGATGATGCTGACGGTCGCTTTCATGAATACGGGCTGGTCTACCGGCGTAATCAGGCTGTGCAATCGTTTCGGTCTGGCAGCCCTGTTCGATTTCGGTTCGACCTGCGTGCGTACGCTTGGCTATCTGATTGGTTCTCTCTGCCATGCGCCGCTCGAATTTTTCCTGTTCATCTGGTTCCTGCACCAGTTTGCCCTCTTCGCCCTGACCAGTCTTGGTGGCCTCGTATTGCTGCGACGGCATATGGGTGGCGATATCAGGCTTGTTTCGTCATTTCTGACGCCATCCGAGACGCTCGGTATCTGGGGCTTTACGCTGCGGGTCAGTGTCAACCAGATCCTCGATGCGCTGTTCAGACAGGGCGGCACACTGATAATCGGTGCCATGCTTGGGGCGCGCGATGTCGCGATCTATCGCGTGACGAAGCAGATATGCGACGGCCTCGCCAAACCCGCCCAGATGATGATTCCCAGCCTCTATCCCGAATTCGTGCGCTTCAGGGACAACCAGAACTGGAGCGAACTGCGTCATGTCGCGCGTCGACTGGCTCTGGTCATTTTCGGGTTTTCCGCGCTGGCGGTTGTCGTGGCGCTGTTTGGCGGCAAGGCCATCGTCCATCTCATGCTGCATGACAGCTTTGCCAATGAGATGCCGATCATCCTGCTGATGGTGTTCAGTGCCCTTCTGGAAGTCTGCATCATTCCGCTCGAAACGCTACTGACCGTGATGGGGCGTCTGGCCATCATTCTCAAATACCGTCTGGCAGTGATCGCCCTCTATTTTGCGATCCTGGCCGGGTTGATGGCGCTCTGCGGGGTAACCGGGGCGGCGCTGGCCAGCGTTGCCTGCTCGATCATGATTTTCGTCATCTGTCTCGTGCTGGCGGCCCGTTGGATCTCGCCACGCCATGCTGCAAGATACGGCGAGGCCTGAGCGCTCGGGAAGCGGGCTGCCGTCAGCAGGAATCCCCCGCGGCAAGCGCGGGTCTTTCGGCCCGCTTCAGGAGCAGGCGCGGTCTCTGTCGAGTGTCAGCAACAGAAAGGCGGCCACGCTCAGGGCAATCGGTATGACGAAAACCCCAAGTATCTCGCTACTGCCCTGCGTGTCCCTGATGAGGCCAAAGGCCCAGTGACGGTCGGGATAGACAAAGAACCCGACATGAGTCGGGAAATAGGGTTTGGCGAGCCCGATCAGGGCAAACACGGCGCAGACAAGCCAGGCCGATGCACGCAGGAGCTGGGTCATTTTGAAACTGCCTCTGCCCGTAAGCCCGTCGCCCTGAGGGCAGACGATGCTGATTTGGATGAAACACGAAAACGTTCCGCAGCCTGAAGGAACGCCATGGCAGGAAAGCACGTTCTCGCGTCGCTCTTCAACGTCCCTGTTGAGCGCGTCCGGCCATTTTCCCTCACGATCCCGTTTTGCTGGCTCTTCTGAAAAAAGACGCCTCTTATATGTATTGATCTAGAATTCTCTCGGTTATCCGAGTAGCGAAAGACCCTCTGATGACCAGGCGAAAAGTAATGCAGGAAGTGATTGCGTGACCATCATGCAGGAAGAAAACAGGAAGAAACCGGAAGGGGCGGGTAAAACTCCCTCAGCTAGCAGCATTACAGGGCTCGATCTCACCAATTTCTTCCTAGCCGATGTTCAGGGCGGGGTAGGGCCCTACCTGACGGTCTATCTCTCCAGTGCGCGTCACTGGCAGGCCGGGCCGATCGGTATCGCCATGGCCATGGCCGGGTTTGCCGCTGCCGTGTGTCAGATACCGGCGGGGCTGCTTGTCGATTCAAGCATTCACAAACGTGCGCTTGTTGCCGTGTCGGCGCTCGTCACGGCGCTTGCCTGCCTTCTTATCATCTCGATGTCGGGCATGGCCCCTGTGCTGGCCGCGCAGATTCTGATGGGGGCGGCGGCGGCGGTCATACCCCCCGCGCTGGCGGCAATCTCTCTGGGTCTGGTCGGTCGCAGGCGCCTGCCCGGGCGTATCAGCCGCAACCAGGGCATCAACCATTGCGGGTCGTTCGTCTCGGCCATTCTGGCCGGGGTGTGTGGCCAGTATCTCGGCCTGAACTGGATCTTCTATCTCGTCTGCGGGTCAGCCATCGCCAGTGCCTGCGGGTTGCTGCTGATACGCCCGACAGAAATCGACCAGAAAATCGCTCGCGGAAGCGAGGACGATAACAATGAGCCGCCAATAGCGATCGGTCGCCTGCTCTCGCAGCGCCCGGTCTGGGTGTTTCTGTGCGCGATCGTCCTTTTCCATCTCGGTAACGCAGCCATGCTGCCCTTCGCGGCGCAGGTCATGGCGAAAAGCCATCCGGGGGCGGAGGCGGTGACGCTGAGTGCCTGCGTGATCGTTGCGCAATTCGTGATGATGCTCGTGGCATGGGGGGTGGGCCGCGCCATGGCGCACGGGATCGGGCGTAAACCGATCTTTCTGCTCGCTTTTGCCATCCTGCCGATACGCGGCCTGCTGTTTTCCTGGTTCGATGCGCCTTACGCCATTGTGGCCATTCAGATACTGGACGGTATCGCTGCCGGGATTTTCGGGGTGATTGCCGTCATCATTGCTTCTGACCTGACTGATGGCACCGGACGCTTCAATTTCCTGCAGGGGATGGTGGCGCTGGCTGTCGGGATCGGGGGCGGGCTCAGCAATCTCATCGGTGGCTATATCGTGCAGTATGAGGGCTATCGTGTGGGGTTCCTGTCCCTGACGGCCATTGCCATACTGGCTTTCGTCTTTTTCCTTTGCCTCATGCCTGAAACGCGGGAGTCCGATGAGTCTCCGTCAAAGCTGCCGCAGGCGGCTTGAGGGCGTCGTCAGATGATTGAATATAGTCTCTGGGGGCTTTGCGCTTTTGCGATTGCCGGGCTGCTTTTCAGACCCTGGCAATTGCCAGAGGCGCTGTGGACGTCTCTTGCGGCGCTGATGGTGCCGCTTCTTGGCCTGTGCAGCTGGCATGATGCGGGCAAGGCCATCGCCTCAGGCAAGGAAGTCTATCTTTTCCTCTTTGGCATGATGGTTCTCAGCGAGGTCGCCCGTCAGGAAAAACTATTCGACTGGCTCGCGGCGTCGGCGCTGCTCCATGCCAAAGGATCGGGGCGGCGGCTCTTCCTGCTTGTCTTTGCCGTCGCAATCGTCACCACGGCATTTCTGTCAAATGACGCCACGATCATTCTCCTGACGCCACCCGTCATTGCCGTAGCGCAGAAGGCGCGGATCGACGCATTCCCTTCCTTGCTGGCCTGTGCGTTTGTCGCCAATGCAGCGAGCTTTCTGCTGCCCATCAGTAATCCGGCCAATCTGGTGCTTTACGGGGGCGAACCGCCCGGTCTTTTGCCCTGGCTCGAGCGCTTCCTGGTGCCTTCCTGCCTCGCGGTCGGTGTGAGCTTCATTCTGCTTTTTGCATTGGTGCGACGCGAGATCGCCAGCCGGTTTACTGGCGCCTGCGATCTGCCAAGCCTCGACCCGATAGCGAGGTTCGTCGCATTGGCGCTTTTCGGGGTGATCGTGCTTCTGACCCTCGTCTCCTTTCTGCATGGTCCGCTCGGCTGGGCGACAGCACTGAGCGGGGCAGGGCTTGGTGTGGTGGCAACGATGCTGCGTCGTCAGTCACCACTCCCGGCGCTTCGCGAGATTTCGTGGTCGGTCTTTCCGCTCGTGGCGAGCCTGTTCGTGCTTGTTTCGGCTGTCGAACAGAGCGGCGTCATTCAGAAACTGGCTTCGCTCATAGTGTCATACGGGAACGGGGCGACGGCAATTCTGGTCACGGGGTTCGGCTTAGGTCTGTTGAGCAATGTCATCAATAATCTGCCTTCCGGCCTGCTTGCCGCGCAGCTTGCACCTTTGCTGGCGTCCCATAGCCCTGCCTTGCAGGATGCGCTGCTGATCGGGGTCGATCTGGGGCCCAATCTGACGCTGAGTGGCTCTCTGGCGACCGTGTTGTGGCTCATTATCCTGCGCAAGCACGGGCTGAACATCAGTTATGCGCGCTTCATGCGCTATGGCGTCATACTGACTCTGCCAGCTCTTGCTGCGTCTTTGCTGGTCCTGATGCTGTAGAGAGGCCGTTGCCTCGCCATTACGGTGAAAAGCGCGAATAGCGTGTGCGCGCCAGAAAATATCGTGCGGCTCGGCGCAGGCGGCGTAGCTGGCGAGCGTTGTCGTCTTGCCAGGGTCTGAAATCACTGTTTCCTGCCACATGGGTCAGGTTGATCCTATCATGCAGACCATCTGACGGAAGTAAAAGCCTTCTTGATCGGAGGGGGGGGATGAAATTGTGATCAGATCGATCTTCTGCAGGATCTTCCAGACGCGAGAGATGGCGTACGGAAAGGTGTATTGTGGGCCAGGTAGTACAATCAGATCTCAATCGGCTGATAGTTGTCCGGTGGCATGGCCAGAAATCAGGAATATCAAACATAAGAGCACAAATTCGACTTGATGAATCTGATAAGGAGTATGGGCATGGAAGATAATAACGATATCGTTGAAAAGAATCGGAGAGGTCTCGAAAAAATTTTTGGGGAGCCAATTGTATTCGACTATTAGACAGGAATCGCTGGAATAGAAAGGTATGAAAATCGAGAAGTAATTTATTTCGAGATCACAAAAAAACCTGCAATATCTACTCAATTTCGTGCCCTTCTGAATACGAGCATATTTAGTTCAGGAAAAAAGATAGATATCGAAGGCGGTACTTGTATTCTTGGTTTGTGGACGCTCACCTTACCATCCGGGAAAATGTTTCGTGACCTTTCCTATGATGGCGATATCCCAGGCTGGAGGCGTGCCCTGGAGGCGAGTGCAGCAGAGAGAGGCCTGCGGATCGGACGAATAGAAGACCTCAAACTGGTCATCTCTGACGGAGAAATTGTGGCACTGTCCGAGTGTTCGGCTCGTCGCGGTCCAAAATGAAGCGAAAGCCTCAAGTTTTCGCACTCTGATAGAGGATGACGGTACGTCCGTATCCTTTCTGCTGAAGCTCCATGATTATGGTTGAACTTTCGTTCTCCGCCTACGGTCTTATGGCAAGGCAAAGGATCAACACCATTCAGTTCGAGAGTATAAGATCGACTTGATAAAGCTGGTGGGGAGAATGGGCATGGAAGATAATGACGATATTGTTGAGGCAAATCGGAGAAGTCTCGAAGAAAGATATGGTGGTCCGATTGTATTTCAATCTGAGATTGGAATCGCTGGAATAGAAAGGTATGAAAAGCTAGAAGTGATGTATTTCGAGTGCACAAAAAAACCGGCAATGTCTACTCAATTTCGTGCCCTTCTCAATACGAGCATATTCAGTTCAGGAAAAAAGATAGATATCGAAGGCGGTACCTGTCTTCTTGGTTTATGCACGCTCACCTTGCCATCCGGGAAAATGTTTCGTGATCTTTCCTATGATGGCGACATCCCAGGCTGGAGGCGTGCCCTGGAGGCGAGTGCAGCAGAGAGAGGCCTGCGGATCGGACGAATAGAAGACCTCAAACTGGTCATCTCTGACGGAGAAATTGTGGCACTGTCCGAGTGTTCGGCTCGTTTCGGTTCAAAATGAGGCGAAAGCCTCAAGTTTTCGCAATCTGATAGAGGATGACGGTACGTCCGTATCCTTTCTGCTGGAGCTCCATGATTATGACTGAACTTTCGTTCTCCGCTTCCGGCTTGGCGGGGCCGGTAATCGAACCACGGCAGGCACGTCATGACCGTGGTCAGGATCTGCGCAAACAGACTCGTCGCAGTTCCCATGCCGAATGGAGCGCAGCGCCAGACCGGGCCGACCCTGTCTCGTTACTGGTCAAGCAGGGGGAGAGCCGCATTCAGGACCTCCTGCCCATACGTTACGAGCGTATGCGCGCCTCGCCTTTTGCCTTTCTGCGCGGCAGTGCGGTCGTGATGGCCGCTGATCTGGCCACGACGCCTGCGACCGGGCCGGTAGTGCAGAGTTGTGGCGATTGCCATCTGGCGAATTTCGGCAGCTATGCCTCGGCAGAGGGAAGGGCAGTCTTCGATATCAACGATTTCGACGAGACCTATCCGGCGCCTTTTGAATGGGACCTCAAGCGCTTGGGCACGTCCTTCATTCTCTCCAGTCTTGAAAGCGGGTCATCAGAAAGTCAGGCGCGTCAGAATGCGCTGATCATGGCCAAAACCTATCAGCACGAAATGACCCGCCTCGCGCCAATGAGCCCGCTGGAAATCTGGTCCGACCGGATCGATCTGGCGGCTGCCATAGAGGGTTTTGCAGACAAGCACACACGCAAGGGCATTGCGGCTCGTCTCGAGGCCCGTCTGGAAAGTGCGCGCGACCATTTTGGACTCGTATCGTTCGACAAGAATGTACCGAGTCTGAAAGTCAAGCCGCCACTTGTCATGCGTCTGCCCGCACGCGATGACACCATTCGCGAGGCTTTTGACCGCTATGTTCTGACCCAGCCACCAGAGCGTGCGGTGCTGCTGTCGCGCTACAGGCTGCGCGACATCCTGTTCAAGGTCGTCGGGGTGGGGAGTGTCGGCACCTATTGCGCCATCGGTCTGTTTGCAACGCCGGACGGCGAAACCCTGCTGCTGCAGATCAAGGAGGCGCAGGAATCGGTGCTCGCCTCCCACCTCGCCGGGCCGCGCTACGACAATCAGGGACAGCGCGTCGTGATGGGGCAGAGACTGATGCAGGCCAGTTCGGATACTTTCCTTGGCTGGACGCATAGCGAACCGGCCAATCCGGACCGCCGAGCCGGAAAACTCGATGGCGCAAACCGGCAGTTCTATGTGAGGCGTCTCAAGGATAGTCGCCTCGCGGCTATCGGCGCCGATGTGGCGCAGGAAGGGCTTGATGATTATGCGGCGCTTTGTGGCCGTGCCTTGGCCCGCGCCCATGCCCGCTCTGGCGACGTGGCAATGATTGCCGGTTATCTGGGCTCAGGTGACAGCTTCGCCGAGGCTGTTGTCGCTTTTTCACAAAGCTATGCCGGGCAGACGAAGCAGGACTGGAAAGCCTTCAACGAGGCGATCGAGAAAGGAGACCTGCCTGCGGCCCAGGCGAAAAAACACTAGGTGCATGACGCATAGTGAGGGCGGCGGCGCAGCAGATGGCAGAAAAGAGCTCGGCTCTGTGTCGTAGCGCGTGGCAATATGGTGCCAGTCCTTATGCTCCCCGTTATCGGGGTGAAATCCCTGCGGCGCTTTCAGCGATTGTTGGGTGTTCTGGATGGCTCATCCTGCTGCAGGACATACCGCCCGGGCAGCCCGTTATGGTTCACAAGAATGCTTCCTTGCGATACATGCCGGTCATCAACCTCTGGTTGGTCGCTGCCCCTGGTGAATGAATGGCTCCAGACGTGCCATCTTCTCGTGCGTCAGCCAATATAGATCGCTTATATTCACACAGAGTTTGGATAAGACCTCCATACTTGCACCAATGGGGCCGCAGCTTGGGGGAACCTGGATTTGAGTTCGAGCCATTAAAAAATGGTGTGGTGGCATATAAATAACGCGCAGGTGAATGAGTGAATAATTTTACTAAAATAACTTTATTGAAGAGAGATTTTGTAAGTAGTGGTTGTGTATTCAGATTACCTGCAAGATATCCTTATGAGTCTATAGTCGATTTTATGCTTTGTAGAGTGCCTTCTAGCGATAGCTACTTCGGGCTCATTGTGACAACGGGTTATAAGGCAGGGATAATATTCCAATTATTGCCTGCAGAGTGCTTGCACGATAGCGCAGCGGTAAGCTTGTCTTGGATTAAAGATAACTGGAACAAGTGGATTTATGAAGACTGTTCTATCGACGAGGTTTTATTTTCAGAAGGATATCTCGCAGAGCCTGATCAAGGTACGTCTGAAGGGTAGAACCGGGTCGGAAGAGCCTGAGGCCAGTTATTGTCGAACTTTATTCGTCCAGAGAGTTAACTGGCAAGCAAACCGAGGCTCCGGTATATTACCGATGGTTATTTGTCGCGATGCTTACGACGGGTTCGATAGTTCTATGCCAGAAATAATCATGGTTTATTATAGGTATCATAAAAATAATTGGTAAGTTTTATGCATTCTTGCAGCTTATTGAAGAGTAATTCTTTCTCGTAAATATCGGATTTCCAGGAAACATAAAAGTTTTCTTTCTCCTTTACTCCTCTCTCCGTCATCCAGTCCGAAAAGTGTTTGATAAAAATCTCTCTTCTTTCTTCTGTCCTGTTTTCTGCTTTTGATTTTCCATCGAGATAAACCCTAATTTGCGGTTTTATGGTATTCGTCAGGCTTCTGAAGTATATTTTTACTTCTAGGCTGCCATTCCAGGATTTGATGTCCCATCGCGGGCCGTTGGGCCAATATCCTGAGATGACGTCTTTTCTGCGTCCTTCCATAGCAGAGGAAATCACGCTCGATATCTCCCCTGTAAAGAGTTTGACGACTTCAGCCTGGAGATTTTTGATTTTCCGAATATCGGCAAGGTTGTTGAATACGAATTTCTGGTTTCTGTTTTCCATGTGATGTTCCCATGTAATATTCTCCAGATGCTCAAGTAGTTCATGAGCAAAAATGAGCCATTTCTGTCTATATGTCTGGTCGTTGACGGCTGGAAGTCTTCTGCGCACGGCTTTGATGAAAACAGGATAGCTTATACCCTTCCAGCCTGCGTGTTCGCTCCAACCGGCAGGTGACAGGATTACATAATGTAAGATCTCATTATTTTTCTGAAGATTCTGAACCGCATATCTTTCGTAAGAAATGAATGGATTTACCTGGTTGTGTCTGATCTTGTTTTCTATGATCATGGACCATGAGTGCCCTTCGAGAATCAGGTCCAGGCGCTTTCCATCTTCCGTTACCACTTCACGCTTGGGTTTGCGCAAAAGTGTTCTGTAATCATCTCCGTCCAGATCCAGCGCAGACATCAAGGCCCTCAGGAAGATATTACCGAGACCATGCTCATTTTCTTCGAACAGAAAAAAAGATAACAGGTTGGTGATCTGGTTTTCATAATGATCGACCCCCATGAGAGTAAGAAGATTTTTAGGGGGCTTCTTAGGGAAATACTCCCGGGCATTCTCAAGAAATTTTTCATATGTTTCCATGAAAACTCTCTGACCACAAAACAAATATAATCAATTCATCATGTCCCATGAGTACATCATGTAACCACAGATGCCATCTGCTTTTTTTTCGACCGGAAGCGCCAGAACCCGTGGCGCATAAGAGAAAAAGGAGGGTCAAGCTCCGCTTGATCGTTACCGCCTGAACGTCAGGCGAGGGGGAGTGCGTCCTGATGCCCCCTCTGTTCCTCCCTGATATCCCCCATCTGCGGGGGGAAACGTTGGTTATCCGGGGGCTGGCAACTTCGCCGAGGCTGTTGTCGCCTTTTCACAAAGCTATGCCGGGCAGACGAAGCAGGACTGGAAAGCCTTCAACGAGGCGATCGAGAAAGGAAACCTGCCTGCTGCCTGGACGGAAAAACACTAGGCCTAAAAAGAGGGGCGTTCAGCGATGGTGAGGGGAAAGCACGATAAACGCGCCCATCAAGGGGACGAACAAACACAGGGCTGACACGACGAGGCAGAGAAGGGGCAGGAATATAACCTGGCGTTTCGTCCCGTTCAGGCGCCAGCTCATGGCCATCCAGGCGATCGACCCGGTCAAAGGGAAAAAGAGAAGTTTCACCGTGGGGCTGGGATCAACTTCATGGCCTAACTGCACGATCTGGAGCGCATCTTCAGGGTGAAGCGCTGTCAAGAGCCAGGCATTACCTCTGCTAATGAGCTGGCCGATGACGCGTGCAAGCAGAAGGGGAAGCGTGACGAAATAAGCCAGATTATCGAGCGAAACGATCCGCATTGAGAGAATATTGAATCGACGCAGGAGCAACAGCAACGTAAGGGCGAGAACTGGCGACAGGATGATGATCGGTGTGATGCGAAAATCAAAATGCTCGCTTGTTCCGCTTATGAAGGCTGCCACGATGGCTTCAAGCAGGATGAACTTGCCGATGAATGTTTTGATGGGGTTTTTCTTTTTCTTCATCATACCTTCGGAATTTAAGAGCTGATTTTAGTATTGTCTCCGGGATTTAATTATTATTTTCTATTTCCTGGTTCAATGAAATGCCATTTTTCCCGTTATAAGAAGCAGGCTCTGAGAAATTCTTGACATTTTGGCATTTTGCCAATATAAAAAATTTGCTTTGATGCAAGTTGAAGCGATTTTGACGAAAAAAAATCTGGAAAAAAATGACTGAAAAGAAGAACGACTGCGTTTTCTCCAAGATGAGCCGTCAGTATCGGCCCTCAGTCCATTTCACCCCTCCAGCGGGCTTCATGAATGATCCCAACGGCCTCATCTTCGATGGCGCGCAATATCATCTCTATTATCAGCATAACCCCGACGCCGCCTTTTCGGCTAATATCTGCTGGGGCCATGCAATCAGCACCGATTTGCTGAACTGGAAAGACCAGCCGATTGCCGTGCCGGCTACGATCGATGGCCAAGCCTATACGGGCTGTGCCGTTCTGGATCGCGACAACAGCTCGGGGCTTTTCCCAAATGCCCATGGCACAAACATCGCGGCGCTTTACACGCGTTCTCTCCCGACGAGGCAGAGCCAGTATCTCGCGGTCAGTACGAATAACGGTCAGAGCTTCGAAGAGTATCAGGGTAACCCCGTTCTGGATATTGGCAGCCCGAATTTTCGCGATCCACAGGTTTTCTTTCATGAGCCTACGCGCAAATGGGTCATGGCGCTTGCTGAGGTCGAGAAACACCAGATCGGCTTTTACGGCTCGATCGATCTGATTCACTGGACGCATCTCAGTAATTTCGGCCCGGCGGGTCTGCCGACCGTCAATTACGAATGTCCCAATCTCATCCAGATACGTGATGAGCATGGGGCATTGCACTGGGTACTGTTCGTCTCGATCAATCCAGGTAGCCCGATGGGTGGCAGCGTCACGCAGTATTTCATTGGTGAGTTCGATGGAGCTGTGTTCACCCCCTCGGATGCCATTCTGCGCCTGACCGATTTTGCGAAGGACGCCTATGCCATGCAGGTCTATAGCGGCTTGCAGCCGGGTGAGGCCGTGACTTTTGCCTGGATGGGCAATTGGCAATATTGCCAGGAACTGCCGACGCAGGACTGGCGTGGTGCCATGTCGCTGCCGCGTCGTCTGTCGATCCGCCAGGACCCCAATGGTTATCCGCGTCTGGTCCAGACGCCCATGAATATCGAGAAACTGCGTCGCACGCTGCTGTGCGAAAAAGCGGCTTACCTGCCAAAGGGCGCGCATCGTGACATCTCGCTACCCACAGGCAGGGCCATCGAGCTGGTAATTCGCCTAAAGGTCGATGAGTCTTTCCAGACCGATCCTGCGATCAGCGGTCCTGAGATCAACCGCTTCGAGATAGCTTTCGCCAATGATGCGGGTGAAAAACTCTCTGTGGGCTATGATGTACCCAGTGCGCAGATCTGGCTTGATCGCAGCAAGCTGCGCGGCTTCGATCATCCTTTTTATACCGGGCGTTTTGCCACGCCGATCAACACGGCGCTCTATCCAGATGCTCGTATGCTCGACCTGCATCTTTTTCTCGATGGCTGCGCTTTCGAGATCTATGCCAATGAGCATCTCGAAACCGGTACGGCGCTCGTCTATCCAAGCAAGCCACTCGACATGCTTCGACTGAAGGCTGATGGAATTGGTGTCACGATCGACCATTTTGAGCTCTATACGCTCGATAAGACAATGTGCCGGGAGACACTGTAGCCGTATTTCTGCGGTGTGTTTGACCGATAAGGCGGCGCTCGCTGTAAGCGTCTGACTGTTCCGGGAGCTGGCGCCGTTTAGAGGCGTCAGCTTTTCCTAAGGAGAGCGCCAAGCGACATACCAGCTTGCGCAGGTATCTATTTAACGCGGCTTATACCGCGCGCAGTGCCTGTTCTGGTGCAGTTGAAAAACCGCTCCTTGCTTGATCGGCGTTCAGCAAAAGGGCAGGCGATTGCAGTCTAAAGCCTCACGCGCTATATCAGGCGGGCAGAGACGACGTTCCTGCCTCCAGTGGAGTTTCAAGACCAGGACGGCCCGGCGGAACCCGATTTATGGAGGCCGTCATGGCGTGGGTCGTGCTTTTTCTTGCAGGTTTGAGTGAAATCGTCTGGGCGTCTGCCATGAAGCAGTCGGCTGGATTTACACGTCTCGTCCCGAGCGTGGTGACTGTATCAGGCATGGCTGTCAGCGTCGCGCTTCTCGCCTGGGCTATGAAAACCCTGCCGCTAGGCACAGCCTATATGATCTGGACCGGCATTGGTGCCCTGGGCGCCTTTCTGGTCGGTGTTGCCTTTTTAGGCGAGGCCCTCAGTCCTGCGCGTGTCCTGGCGGCCCTGCTGATTGTCATGGGCCTAGCGTTGATGAAATTCGCAAGCTGATGCCGGACTTGCCTTGCTGGTACCGGGATAGGCGGACTCATTGGACACGTTATCGGCGATAAAACGTTTGTTGATCGTCCCCTCTCATGGCGAAGCCTCATCTTTCATGACTGCGGAGGAGAAATACCCCTTGCCCCCTCGGGACGGCTTTCAGGGATGTGCATCAGTCCCTCGCTGTAAGGTGCGGCAGGGGGGCAGAGCGATACGGCCGGTCTCAGTGACGGCAATCAAGGCGGGGGCAGTGTCAGCCGATACGAATGCGACGGCGCTGGATGGCGTTTCACAGCAGATTTTCAGCTATACGGCGCATATCCTGACCACGCAGGATACGCCCGCACCCGGCGCGTATAGCGATACAATCGTGATCGATAACCAGTTCTGAGATAATCCGACCCGGATGCGGGTCCTTATCCGTCATTCTGTTCCGATACGACACGCTGGGGCGGTCTTTGTTACAGTCCCTTTCGCTTCGTTCCTCGTGCGGATCGAGCGTGCCTGTCATAGGGCGGTGTAGGAAACTTCAGAACGGGGTTGCGCCATTCAATGACACGCCGGATGACCTTATCCGCTCTCTTCCTGCTTTTCGTGGCATTGCCCTCGGGAGCGGCCCGCGCGCAGAGTGGTACGGTATATAACGGGCAGGTCTATGCTGCTGCCCCTTCCGCTGGTGCTGTCGACGGAGCATCGCCCGACGGAGAGGATTCCAGCCAGCGCTGCCGACGGCCGCCGCGGGGGTATCGCCCTCCGTCACCCCCGGGAAATGGATATGACGGGCCTCCTCCGGATGGTGATGACAGACGCGGTCCACCGTTTGGCGAAGGGCCTCATGGAAGACCACCCCATGGTTGCCGTCCGCCGCCACCCCCGCCAGGAGAAGGACCGGGGGAACGATGAACATGGCTAGTGGAAAGAGGCTGCGGGTTCATGCTTCAGTAAGCCGCTACGTGTCGCTGTGTTTTTGCCTGGCGCTCATCCTGTCGGGCTGTGCGCAGCGCACCCAGCCCGATATGGACGTCAATGGAACATCTGATGAATCGGGGCAGAGTGACAGGATGCAGCAGGGCAGGGCGGGTGGTGGCCTTTCCGGTGGCAGCATCTGGCCTGAAATCGCCCGCACGGCCCTTCAGACGGGCATGGGTTTTCTTCATCACTGACCGGGTCGAGGGCGTATAAATAGTTTTAAACTCCCGCTAATCGCCCGGCTCAGATTTTCAGCGTTATACTCTTGGCGATCATTGCTGAGAGAGGTTTCCCCATGCAGCTCACCCTGGCTTTGGACTATATCGACAAGGCGCTTCATCTTGCCCGCGAGCGTGGCGTGCCTGTCGCTGTGGCGGTTGTTGACGCAGCCGGCCATCTGGTCGCTTTCAAGAAAGATGACGGCACCCAGCTTGGCAGCATCGAACTGGCGCTGCTCAAGGCCAGAACCTCTGCTTTGTTCCTGCGCCCAACCGAAGCCATGGAAACCGCGCTTCATGCGGGCAAAACAATGATCGCCACCCTGCCGAACATGCTCCCCGCAGGAGGCGGCGTTCCGATTGTCCTGAACGGTGCTGTCATCGGCGCCCTTGGCCTGAGCGGCGGCGAAGGCGAGACGGATGCCCGACTGGCTGAGGCGGCTGTTCGCTAGTTCCGACTACTTCCCGACAGAGCAGAACGGGCATGGAGCTTGTGGTGCCTTGCCCCTCTCGCCTGGGCTTAACAATCGCGCATCTCAACAACCAGCGCGTGCCAACGCCCTGCAGGCTACCGGTGACATGTCTCGCCCACAATGCAGAGTCACCCGGAAAGCCGCTGTCAGAGCTGGCACTGAATTTTCAAGGAAATGGCGGACCCGAAAGGATTCGAACCTTCGACCTTCGCCTTCGGAGGGCGACGCTCTATCCAGCTGAGCTACGGGTCCCGCTGGATTGCTTCATAGCCAGAATTCGGAAAACGCGCCAGTCCCAAAATCTGCATCGCCGATATTCCCCTTCAAGGGTTTCCAGAGGGCGGCGGCTCTTCTGAGGGCGCGGGACAGCGTCCCGCATACCCGGGCGTCAGGGCGCGAAATGTTCTGGATCGCCAGCCATCCATGCCGCTGCCGCCACGTCGCCGCCAGAAGGTAAAAGCTTGTCGGGTGTCAGCACCCAGGACGCGATATCTCCCGTGGCGTTGCGCCCGTTACGGTCGCGCAGAAGCAGATGATGCCCGCCCGGTATCAGATCGCGACGGGCCGAATGCGGCAGTTGTTTCCAGAAAGTGGCCATGGGCGGGGCAGGGATCATCTGGTCCTGATCGCCATAGAGCACGAGCAGGGGAAGGCGCACGCGCGGGGCGGCATCCTGCCCGCAGGCCATCAGCTGCACGAGGCCGCGCAAGGTATCAAGCCGAAAGCCGTGCATGGTGAGCGGGTCGAAATAGAGGCGCCTCAGGGCTGCCAGATTATTGGTGGCGATATGCTCGCCCGGTACATGCGCGCCGGTGAAAACCCAATCGGGCGCGATGATATCCAGCCCTCCGAGCACAAGCCGCGAGAGCGGATCGAAACGCCAGATAGCGGGAGAAATCAGGATGACACCGCTGATTGTGTCTGGTGGTGGGGCGGTGGCCAGCAGGGTCGCGACGGAACCACCCATGCTCTCACCCATGATATAGAGCGGGATGCCGGGGTTTCGGGCATGCACCCATATCGCCTCTTCACGGGCATCCTGCACCATGCGTGCCGTGCTGCTCCAGGCGCCACGGCTGCGCGTTTCGCCAAAGCCACGCAGATCGGGAGCCATGGTCTCTATGCCCGCAGCAGCCAGCTGGGGGGCCGAAAACTCCCAGGCGTCGCGACTATCGCCAAAACCATGCAGGGCCAGAATGACGGCGCGGGGCCGACCGATTGCGGGCCAGACGCGCATGGGCGCGATATCCCCGTCGGAAAGGGCAAGATGCAGCGTGGCAGGAATGAGCGCTGCTTCCTGCAAGCGGGGTTGCGGTGCCCTCGCCGGTTTGGGAGAGGCGCACGCGACGAGCAGCGACAGACCGAAAACCATCGCGAAGCTGCGCCATGAACTGGGCCTGAATGCGCGGCAGCGGTTTGAATGCGGACGGAACTCTCGTATCATTGGCAGAGTATTGCGTCCTCCGGGCGCGCTGGCCAGAGCGCGGTAACAAAGACTGCTTTCAGGCCAGACCCATTCAGGAGACGCGCTTCTTGTTGACCTCATTCCGATCGGTTGCCGCATGAGCACTACGCCCCATCTCGTTCTCGTCGATGGCTCGGGCTTCATTTTCCGTGCCTTTCATGCGCTGCCCCCCATGAGCAGCCCTGAAGGCGTGCCGGTCAATGCAGTGTTCGGCTTCACCAACATGCTTCAACGCCTGCTGCGCGATCATGTCGGCACGCATCTGGCCGTGATTTTCGATGCGGGGCGTCATACCTTCCGCAACGAGATCTATCCGCAATACAAGGCTCACCGCCCCGAGGCGCCCGAAGACCTGCGCCCGCAGTTTTCGCTCATTCGCGACGCGACAAAAGCGTTCAACGTGCCCATGATCGAATTGCCGGGTTTCGAAGCGGATGACCTGATTGCGTCCTATGCCGACATCATTGAAAAAACAGGCGGTCGCTGTACCATCGTGTCGTCAGACAAGGATCTGATGCAGCTCGTGACAGAGCGTGTGTCCCTGCTCGATCCGATCAAGCAGAAGCCGATCAGGTCAGAAGAGGTCGAAGCCAAGTTCGGCGTGGCGCCTGATCGTGTGATCGACGTCCAGGCGCTTATGGGCGACCCCACCGATAACGTGCCTGGCGTGCCCGGAATCGGCCCGAAGGGGGCCGCGCAACTCGTTCAGGAATTCGGCGATCTCGAAGCCATTCTGGCTGCTGCGCCGACCATGAAAAAGTCCAAGCGCCAGCAATCGCTCATCGATCATGCCGAGGCTGCCCGTATCTCGCTCAAACTGGTCACCCTCGCGCGTGATGTCCCGCTGCCAGAGCCCGTCGAGGCTCTCGGATGCCGTGAGCCTGAAGGCGCGGTGCTGCGGGATTTCCTTGAAAAGATGGGGTTCCATTCGGTTATCCAGCGCATGGGTCTCGGGGCGCTCGCCACACCGCGTGCCCAGGCCACGCCAGAGCCGGTGGCTGAAGGCGACAAGCCCTATGGTCCCTATGAGACCATTCAGTCTCTAGAAACGCTCGAAACCTGGATCGCGCGTGCGCGCAAGACCGGCTATTTCGCGTTCGATACCGAAACGGACAGTCTGAATGCCCGTCAGGCCACGCTGATTGGTCTTTCTCTGGCAACGGCACCGGGCGAGGCCGCCTATGTCCCGCTGCGCCATGAGGGCACGCTGGAGCATCCTGCTGGCGGGCAGCTTGAAGTGGAAGCGGTCCTTGATGCCCTGCGTCCTCTTCTGGCTGATGAATCGGTGCTGAAGATCTTCCAGAACGCCAAATACGACCTGCTTGTTCTGGCTCATGCAGGCATCGACACCATCACCCCCGTCGATGACACGATGCTTATTTCCTACGCCCAGTCGGCAGGGGAACATGGTCAGGGCATGGATGAGCTGTCACGGCTGCATCTGGCGCATGACCCTATCTCCTATGACAGCGTGACGGGCACAGGACGCAATCGCGTGCCTTTCGCCCAGGTGCCGATTGCGCGCGCCACGGAATATGCGGCCGAAGACGCCGATGTGACGCTGCGCCTGTGGCTCGCGCTCAAACCGGCCTTGCGCGAGCGTCAGGCCCTGGCGCTGTATGAGACGATGGAGCGCCCGCTCATCGCGATCCTGAAGGAGATGGAGCAGGCAGGTGTGAAGCTCGATGCCGCCGAACTGCGCCGCATGTCGGCGGATTTCGGCAGCCGCATGGCCGAGATGGAAATCGAGATCCATCAGCTTGCCGGGCGCAGCTTCAATCTCGGTTCGCCCAAGCAGCTTGGTGAAATCCTGTTCGACGAGATGAATCTGCCGGGCGGCAAGCGCACCAAGGCCGGTGCCTGGGGTACGGATTCTTCCGTGTTGCAGGAGCTTGCCGATGCCGGGCACGATCTGCCTGCACGCATTCTGTCCTGGCGTCAGCTGGCCAAGCTGAAATCGACCTATGCCGATGCGCTGGTGCAGCAGATGGATGCCCGCACCCATCGCGTTCATACCTCGTTTCAGATGGCCATTACCACGACCGGGCGCCTTTCATCGAACGACCCCAATCTGCAGAATATCCCCATCCGCACCGAAGAAGGTGGCCGCATCCGCCGCGCCTTCATTGCCGAGGAAGGCTATGTGCTGGTCTCTGCCGATTACTCCCAGATCGAGTTGCGCCTGCTCGCCGAGGTGGCCGATATCGGCCCGCTGAAGGAAGCCTTCACGCTGGGGCAGGATATTCATGCCCGTACGGCATCAGAAGTATTCAACCTGCCGCTTGAAGGCATGGACCCGCTGACCCGTCGCCGCGCGAAGGCCATCAATTTCGGCATCATCTATGGCATTTCCGCTTTCGGTCTGGCGCGTCAGCTCGGCATTCCGGCAGGAGAGGCCCGTCGTTACATCGACGCCTATTTCGCCCGCTATCCCGGTATCCGTGACTACATGGACCGCACCAAGGACGACGCCAAGCGCGACGGCTATGTCACAACACCGCTGGGGCGCCGCTGCTACGTGCCCGGCATCAATGAGAAGAATGGCGCCCGACGCGGCTATGCCGAGCGTCAGGCCATCAACGCGCCGCTTCAGGGCGGGGCGGCCGATATCATCAAACGCGCCATGGTGCGCCTGGGCGCGCGCTTGCCACAGACTGGGCTGGACGCCAGAATGCTGCTCCAGGTGCATGACGAGTTGCTGTTCGAGGTCCGTGCCGATCAGGCCGAAGCTCTGGCAGAATTCGTACGCACCGAAATGGAACAAGCCGCGACACTGAGTGTGCCGCTGGTTGTGGAAACAGGTATTGGCGCAAACTGGGCGGAAGCACATTAAACAATGAACAACAGCAAAACTTCCCGTACGAGATGGACTGCCCCGCGCATTGCCGTTGTCGTTCTCATTCTCGCGGCTGCCCTGAGCTGGAGCGGCTATCGTCTCTCCGTCAAATTCGGGGGAAGCGTCTCGACGCAGGGCAATGAGATCGGTGGCAGTTATCGCCTCGTGGCGCTGGGTGAGGGCAACGTCACCGAAGGCGACTTCAGGGGAAGCTGGGTCATGGTCTGGTTTTTCGACACGCATTGCCCGAAGACACTCTGCGGCCCTGTGCTGAAATCCATGAGCGATGCCAAGAAGGCGCTGGCGAGCGAGGGGATCAAGACGGCCCCTCTGGCAATTACCCTAGACCCGCTGCATGACGAGTCTGAAGAACTCAAGAAATATGCCCTGACGCTGGGTGATCATGTGGTGCCGCTCACGGGCTCACCGAGCATGATCGAACAGGTGGCGAAAGAATTCCACGCTCCCAATGAGCTCGTGAAAGGCGATGACGGTACAAGCTATCACGTGCCTGCCCCGCGTATCGTGATCATGGACCCTCAGGGGCGCTATGCCGGGACCATTGAGTCCACGGCGGGCACAGAGGCGCTCGTGACAGGCATTCATCAGTTCGCGCATCGTGGCTGAATGAGCGCGCGGCGTTTCCGGTTTTCGGGCAGAAGCGGCGCGGTCTTTCTCGCCGCCTCGCTGTCGGTTGTCTCTGCCGGAAATGCGCTCGCCGAGCCTGACCCGGCAAACGGGCGCACTACTGGCAGCCCGCATCGTGGCGGCACTTTGCATCTGACCGCCGATGCGTCCGGGGGCACGCTCGACCCACAGATCAATTATACCAGCGAATATATCCAGCTTTTCGTGAACATGTATGACGGGCTGGTGACCTATCGCCAGGCCGATGGCGCGAAGGGGCTCGAGGTCGTGCCCGATCTGGCGGAGGCCCTGCCGGAAGTCAGCGCCGACGGGCTGGTCTGGGTGTTTACCCTGCGTGAAGGGCTGCGTTTTTCCAATGGCGCGCGCGTCACGGTCGAAGATGTCGTCGCATCGCTCAAACGCCTCTATCGCGTTGGCAGCCCGACAGCGTCTTCGTTTTATGGTGCGATCATCGGCGCCAAAGCCTGCCTGACCGATCCGGCCCATTGCGCGCTCGAAGGGGTCAGTGCCGATGCGGTGACACGCCGCATCACGATCCGTCTTAGCGCCCCCGATGGTGAATTTCTGCAAAAACTCGCTTTTCCCCATGCGGTCATTCTGCCCGCAGGGGTCCCACCGACCGAGTCAGCCCTTACGCCCTTGCCGGGTACTGGTCCCTATCGCATCACGCATTACGATCCGTCGCATCAGCTCGTGATCGAGCGCAATCCGTATTTCCATGTGTGGAATCCTCAGGCCCAGAGCGAGGGTTATGTTGATCGCTTGGTCTATGATTTCGGTCTGTCAGACGAGGCAGAGGTCACTGCGGTCGAGCAGGGGCAGTATGATTCCATGCTCGATGCCAAACCTCAGGACAGGCTGGGCGAACTTGGCGCGCGCTATACCGATCAGGTCCATCTGCAACCACTGCTCGGTCTCTATTATCTCGCGCTTAATGTGCACGAAGCCCCTTTTGACTCGCTGGAGGTACGACAGGCGATCAATCATGCGGTCGATCGCCATGCCATGGCCATTCTCTATGGCGGCAGTGCAATTGCTGAGCCGCTCTGCCAGATCGTGCCGTATGGTATTGCGGGCGCGGATATTCCCTGTCGCTTCGGTCAGATAGACCCATCAGGCGCGTGGCAAGGGCCGGACATGGATCGTGCCCGCGCACTCATTCGCAAGAGCGGTCAGGCGGGGCGGCGCGTCACGCTGATCGTGCCCAATCAGGCAATCGGTCTGGGTATGGGGGTCTATCTGCGCAACATGCTGCAGAGCCTCGGCTTTGTCGCGAGCGTAAGGCCCATGACGCCGGAAACGGCAGAAGGTTATGCGCGCAATTCGGATAATCATGTCCAGATCAGTCTGTCCTATTGGTACGCCGATTATCCGTCGCCCTCGACCTTTCTCGACGCGCTTTTGGGCTGTGACAATGCCCGGCTGCACACCGAAAGCGCGACCAATGCCAGTGGCTTCTGCTATCCGCCTTTGCAATCGCTGATGGAGCGCGCACGCAAAAGCCTCGATCCTGAACTGACCAGATCACTGTGGGAGCAGGCCGGAATCATGGCGATGGACCAGAGCGCGCTCGTTCCGCTCATCCAGATGCGTTATGTCGATTTCGTTTCGAAGCGCCTCGGCAATTACCATTATTCGCTGCTCAACCACATGCTGCTCTCGCAGATCTGGGTGCAGTGAAAAAACCGCTTTAAGAACCCGCAGGAGAGGCGCGCCAGCGGGCGAAACCAGCGAGCAGCAGCCGGTCGAGCGGACGCGAATAGACGCGCTCGACAATGCTGCCCAGCGCAAAAGCCACAAGCAGAACCGGCAGGAACAGCACCCAGCCCCAACGGGCGGGGAGAGCCAGACCATGCGCTATCCCCACAACCGGCAAAATGACAAACATATGGGTCAGGTAGATTTCATAGCTGCGTTGCCCCCAGCTACGTAACCATAGCGTTCCCTTTTGCGTTGTCCGGGCGCCCCAGCCACGGGCAAAAGCCCAGACGGCAAGGGCGATGGCGCTGTTGAAGAAAAGCGCTGTTCCCCAGGATAGAACTGGCCAGATCAGCCCGCCCCAGAACAGGTAGGCAGTCATTCCTGCCAGCCCGCCCCATCCGGCCAGAGCCGTGAGGAGGCCGTGCTCATTGCGCGGCGCATGGTGCAGGAGAAGGGCTGCAACGATGCCTGTTGCAATGGCACAGACACCCGGTCCATAGGCTTTTTCCTGCCAGATTTCGGATGCGTGGCGTAAAGACCAGTCGCACCAAGGGGCAGCGAGCGCGAGCGCAATGGCGCAGAGCAGCAGACCGTGGCGTTGCCTGCCCAGCATAAGGCAGAGAAACGGAAACACGACATAAAAGGCTTCCTCTACCGAAAGCGACCAGAGCACGTCCCAGCATGCCGCGCAGGCAATCGATACCGTCATTGCGCCGGATGACTTTGCTTGGCGCATCGCGACCAGTGGCAACAATACTGGAATTCATGAAAATGTAGATGCCTTGACCGGAAAGAACCAGTCATTTCTTGCGCGCAATCATGGCTTCAGCATGGCTGGGCAGCACATCATCCATCGTCAGGAGGAGGCACGAGGACGGATGAGCACTGGCGGGTGAATCTGTTTCCGTAACATCAAAACAACGTGAAAAGTGTTTTATATAACAGGTTTGATGTTACTCTGGCCATGTCGTCGATTCCATCGCGACGACACGGAGAACAGGATGATGCAGCCAACGCTCATGGCGGTGTTCGACACCGCCCGTCATGCCCAGATCGCTGTCGATGACCTTCTGGTGTGCGACATTCCGTCAGAATCAATTCATCAATACCGGCTGGCCATGGGGGTCGAGCCGGATTCTGCCATAACGCTCGAAAACGAGGTCCATCGACCTTTCGGGGCCTGGGCATGGCTTATCAATGACCACCCCCCACCGGCAGCGCTTCGTCGACAGCAGGCAGCGCTCTACCGTGAGAGCCAGAGCCGCAACGAGCCAATGGTCGTGACGATTGCCGTCTCGACGCTGACAGAAAGCCGGATCAGGAAAATTCTTGGAGATCACGCCCCCCTTCGCGTGACCATGCATTAACGCCTTGCCGGGCCGTGAGAAAACCTCGAACGGCCTGAACTTGTCGGATCATTCAAGCAGGTTCTCGCTGATTGTGAGGCGAGAACAACCCCTCTGAGGAGAAGTCACATGCGGACACGTCGCCTGAGAAAGAAAGCCAAATGGACCCGTCGCAACCTGAGCCCCAGAGCATTGTCCAAATAACCGGCGCGCCCGTTTTCCTGCGGGCGAGCCAGACAAGAAAGTGCCTTTGCCGCGCCTGTCATGCCACAGACGCGGCTTTTGGTTGCCGGCCTGATATCAGAGGCCGATATCGCGCCTGAAAATGCCGTCTTCCCATTCGATAGCCGCAACGCCTTCATAGGCACGCGCGCGGGCCTGTACTGCGGTTTCGGCCTTGGCGCATACGGTCAGAACGCGTCCGCCAGAGGCGACGAGCACGCCGTCACGCAAGGCTGTGCCTGCCTGAAAGACCGAAACGCCGGGCACGGCTTCGGCGCGCTCGATGCCACGAATGGCGCCGCCCTTGACCGGTGTGCCCGGATAGCCGCGTGCGGCAAGAACGATCGATATCGAGGCCTCGTCGGTAAAGCGGATCGACGCATTATCGAGCCGTCCTTCCGCAAGCGCCTTGAGAACCGGCAGAAGGTCGGAGTCGAGACGGATCAGCAGCGCCTGCGCCTCCGGATCGCCGAAACGCACATTATATTCGATCAGCTTCGGGCCTGCGTCGGTCAGCATCAGCCCGGCGAAAATGATTCCGCGAAATGGCGTGCCGCGACGGACCATCTCGGCCAGCATCGGGCGTACCATGATATCGAGCGCCTGTTCCTGCGCCTCACGGTCGAAATGGGGCGGCGGTGAAATCGCGCCCATACCTCCGGTATTCGGCCCGGTATCCCCTTCACCGATACGCTTGTGATCGCGCGCCGCACCGATCAGCACAGCCTCGCTATCCGAGCAGAACGCGAAGAGCGAGACTTCCTGACCGACGAGGCATTCCTCGATCACGATGCTGGCGCCAGCTTCGCCAAAGCTGCGATCGGTCAGAATATCAATGATCGCAGCCTCGGCCTCTTCGAGCGTCTGGGCCACAATCACCCCTTTGCCCGCAGCCAGACCATCGGCCTTGATCACGATAGGCGCACCGCGGCGGCGAACGAAAGCGAGGGCAGGCTCGGCTTCCTCAAACCGTTCCCAGCGCGCAGTCGGGATGCCCGCGGCGTCGGCGACATCCTTGGTAAAGCTCTTGCTGCCCTCAAGCGCACTGGCCGCCTGGCTCGGGCCCGCGCAGGCAATACCTGCCTCGATGCAAAGATCGGTCAGCCCGGCGACGAGCGGCGCTTCCGGGCCGGGCACGACGAGATCGATTCGCTGCTCTTTTGCAAAGGCGACAAGGGCCGCGACATCATCGGCGGCAATCGGCACCAGCGTACCGAGGGGCGCCATACCCGGATTACCGGGGGCGATGAACAGCGCCTCAAGCTCGGGAGAGCGGGAGAGGCAGGCCGCCAGAGCATGTTCGCGTCCGCCTGATCCGACAAGTAACACCCGCATCGTCATTCTTCCTGTTCTGACTGGTCGTAGCCCGCGTTCCGTAGCATAGACTGCGCTCATGAGCGAAAACGATCAGAGCGCGAGCGGCAACGTTCCCGAATATTCGGTCAGTGAAATCTCGGGGGCGATCAAGCGCATCCTCGAGGGCAGCTTTGGCCGCGTGCGCGTGCGTGGCGAGATTACCGAGCTCAAACGCTATCCGTCGGGCCATGTCTATCTTTCGCTGAAAGATCAGGGCGGCAAGATTTCCGGTGTCATCTGGCGCGGGTCAGTCTCACGTCTCGGCATCGTGCCTGAGAATGGCATCGAGGTGATCGCCACCGGGCGTGTCTCGGCCTATGGCGATCGCTCAAGCTATCAGCTCGTCATCGACCAGATGAGCTTTGCCGGTGAGGGCGCGCTTCTCGCAAAAATCGAGAAACTGCGGCAGAAGCTTCTGGCAGAGGGGCTTTTCGACCCCGAGCGCAAAAAGAAAATTCCGTTCCTCCCGGAGCTGATCGGCCTCGTGACGTCGAGCCGTGGCGCCGTGCTGCACGACATCCTGACCACGCTTTCGCGTCGTTTCCCGCGTTCGGTGCTGGTGTGGCCCGTCGCGGTGCAGGGTGAGGGGGCAGCGGACCAGATTGCCTCGGCCATTGCCGGGTTTTCGACCCTGCCGCAAAGGCCCGATCTGCTGATCGTGGCGCGTGGTGGCGGCTCCCTCGAAGACCTGATGGCCTTCAATGAGGAAAATGTGCTGCGCGCCGTCGCAGCCTGCCCCATACCGCTCATCTCTGCGGTGGGTCATGAAACCGATACGACCCTCATCGACTATGTTTCCGACCAGCGCGCGCCCACGCCCACAGCGGCCGCCGAGATGGCGGTGCCTTTGCGCTCGGAGATGATTGCCGATCTCGCGCATCGTGGCGCGCGTCTGGCCGGGGGGCTGTCGCGCCATTTGCAACTGGCCCGGGCGCACACCGAGCAGGTGACAGCAAGACTGCCCGATCTGCCGAGCCTGCTCGACACCGCCCGTTTCAGACTCGATGAACGCGGCCAGCGTCTGGAGCTTGCCCTGCCGATGGTGGCTTCGCGCGCACGACAGAAACTGATGGGGCTCGAAGCGCGGATGCCCTCTGCTGCCCATTTTCTGGGGCAGAAACAGGCCGGGCTCGGTCTGGCCAGCGCTGCCTTGGCCGCAGGAATACGGCACAGAATGCAGCAGGAGCGGGCTGGCTTTGTGCATGCAAGGCTCGGCACCGAGACGCTCATCGCCCGTATCGGGCTTGATCGCGCAAGATTAACCGGCATTGCCGGTCGGCTTGAGGCGGTTTCACCAGAGGCCGTCTTGGCGCGAGGCTATGCCTTGGTGCAGGATGCTCGCGGAAAACCGGTGACGACAGCCTCTGGGCGACCACGCGGCGGCGCAATTACCCTGCGCTTTGCCGATGGCACCCGTCAGGGACGGCTCGACCCTCTGGGTACGGAAAAGGAAGAACAGGGGGATCTCGGGTTATGAACCGTTTCTATCGCACCGGCCTTGGCGCCGGATTTCTGGGCCTTGCCCTGCTCTCAGGCTGCGCCGAACCCAGCCAGCCCCAGCCTGTGGCACAGGTGCCCACCCGCCAGCCCCCGCAGGATTTTGCGCCGGGCATGACGACTGAGACGCCGCCAGCCAATGAGGCGCAACTGACCAATGATCCTTCCGCGCCGACCAACACGCCCCTTTGTGGCGCGGTGCAGCAGGAAACCAACCGCATGGGCGGACAGGTCTTTCCTGACGGGATCAGCTCTGGCAGCACCTGCCCGCAAAACGCCTGTTTCAACCCTCTGACAGGCACCTATATTGCGGCAACGGGCGCGCCGAGCGTCTGCCGCTAGGGCGTCTGTCATCCGCCTGACCGGGGCGAGGCAGGCAGCGTCTCGTTGAAGAATGCCACCAGTGCCGCGTTGAACCGCTCATGAAAGCGGGTCCGGTCGAATGAGGCTGCGCTTTGACAGATCGGAAGCGTCTCAAGGCCGGGGCGGCAGGGTGCAAGAAAATCGAAATGTCCTGCCCCTTCCACGAGATGGATTGCGGGATGGCCGGGCAAGGCATCGCGCACGGGTTCGACCGAGCCGGGTTCGGGCAGGATACGATCATTCTGTGCCTGCCATAGCTGGATCGGCTGACGCAGTCCTGCCAATGCCTGAGGACTCATTGTGAAGCCGAGAGCCGGTGCTGCGATGACGGCAGCCCTGATGCGTCGATCGGTCAGATGGGGCAGAGGGCCATTTATCGGTGTTTTCTGGTGGGCAATCATCGCGCATGTAAAACTGTCTGGATGCGCTGCGCACCATGGCGTCAGGCGTGAAAGGTCCGGCTTCGCGCCCAGCGCAAGCAACACTGTCAATCCGCCCGCCGAAAAGCCGAAAGCCCCGATCCTGTTGCTGTCCAGCTTCGCGGCCCCAGACCATTGCGACAGCACATAATCGAGCGCTGCACTGAGAGCATGCGTTCTGCCGGACAGGTCGGTGACACGTGACTGATCGCGCCAGTTATCCCCCGGTTCGGTGAGTGCCACCACCACATAGCCAGAAGCAGCCAGTTGCGTGGCGGTATCGAGATGGCTCGTCCAGGACCCACCTGTGCCGTGAGAAATGACGATCAGCGGTCTATGTTGTCCCGTGAGGGGACCGTCAGCGATGCAGTCCTGCTCATAGGGGCCGAGGTTCTGGTGCGTGACTGTGCCGGTGCTCGGATACCATAGGCCAAGCTCAAGCCCGTCATGTGTCACGATATGCTGGCAACCGACTGGAGCGCCCAGAGCCTGATCTGAGATGATGGGTATGGTAAGAAGCGAGAGGCATAAAACGAGGCGGGACAAGGGCGACATCGTGGCTGGACTCCTGAGAGGGGAATGCCCAGAAAACCTCTGGAGACGCTGATGCCCAGCGTCATTTCGCGAATGGGCGAGTGGGCATATCCGTATGCGGCGCAGCGGCGTCTCCCTGCAGGCGCAGGACATTCATTTCGTAAGAGGGCGTTGATTTGCATCAGGCTGCGCAGAATGAGACAGCTCACCCACAGGAAGCGTTCAGGCGCTTGCCCGGGCGCGGCTTTGTGCTCAGGAGTGCCCTGATCGTCGTGGCGGTCGGTATCTTTCTGGGGCTGCTCGGCCCCTATGGCAGCTATCTCAATCCGGGTCTGGTTGCGCGTATCCTTTACTGGTCATGCTGCGCGCTTATCGGCCTTGGTCTTTATGCCGGCCCGGTTTTGCTGATGCGCCGCCTCGGGGTCGCATGGCATGGCCTAAAATTCTGGGTCGGCATGACCGGCCTCGTGATGGTGTTGAGCTTGCTTCAGACACTGATCACGCGTGATCTGGCTCTGTCGGTCTGGCCGGGTCTGTCGTCCCGTCTGCCGGGATGGGGGCAATGGTATGGGCAGGTCCTGCTGATCGCCTGGCCGTCTGTCGTGCTCGTGACGCTTGCCCTTCGCTATCGAAACAGGTCAGCTGCTATCGCAGAGGTGGCTGTAGGGCAGGGCGTCCCGGCATTGGTCGGGAATGAGACACCACCCATCAGGCTTGCCGACGACTATCCGCGACCGGAGACGATTTTCGCCCTGCAGATGGAAGACCATTACATACGCTGCCATCAGCGCGAGGGGTCACGTCTGGTACACGGCGTATTTCGCGAGGCGCTGTTGCGTCAGTCAGGCTGTGCTGGTCTGCAGGTCCATCGTTCATGGTGGGTGGCCCGCAAGGCCGTTGCTGGATGGGAAGGAACACCACGGGCGCTGCGTCTTATCCTTATCAATGGCGATCGCGTTCCTGTCTCACGCGCGCATGTGGCGAAACTGCGCGAAGCTGGCTGGCTCGAAACGCCCTGAACACCGGGCGGTAAGGCTCTCTGGTTGTCTGGAGTTGGTACCCGGTCGATCTGATCGCCCGTCAGTCAGGGAGACTTCCTTAGGCAACGCCAGATGATGATCCTGACCGCGTGACAACGATGATGACGTGCATCGCTCCAGTGATGAGAGAAATGGGCTGCCCTGGAAAAATCCTTCCTCAACCGGGTCAGGCGCTTGCGGAGATTTCGCTCTTGCGCGGAAAAAACAGCCCGGCAGCGCAGATCGCATTTCTGAAGCAGGGGGAGCAGGCGGCTGGTCACGTTTGACGGGCACAAGGCAGGGTATTCTGCCTGTCTCGGCGGTGATCGTGCATAAAAAAACGGGGCGGTGTGAGCCGCCCCGTTTTTCATGCACTCAGATGAGCCGCGTTGGGATCAACGCTTCCACCAGCCTGTGCGCGGCTTGGCCGGAGCAACGTCATCGACATTGATCGGCTGCACCACAGGCTCTTCAGCCTTCGGCTTGGCCTTAGCTGCGCGCGTCCTGGCAGCAGGGGCCTTGGCTTCGGTTGCCGGAGCAGCTGCGGCCTCTTCTGCCTTGCGCGACGTGCGGCCACGACGGGGCTTCGGGGCTTCGGGCTCGCTCACCACGGCAGTCGGGGCGAGCTGAGCGGCTGCCGATTCACCTGATGCTTCGGCGATCTCGGCTGCTACCGGTGTCTTGCGCGGGCGACCGCGACGACGGGGAGCAGGCTTGTCCTGATCGGCCTCGGCAACAGCAACCGGTTCCGGCACGGGGGCTGCGTCGATAGCGGTCGGCTCAGTAGGAGCAGGTTCCGCGATTTCGGCAGCCACAGGCTTGCGACGAGGGCGCGAACGGCTCTTGCGACCCTCATTCTCGACGCCATGACGCGAGGTTTCTGCCTGTGCAGCGACCGGTGCTGCAACGGCGGAGCCCTCTGCCTCGTCTTTGGGCTCGACCGCGAGGGTCGGCTTCGGCTCGTTGTTGAGGGCAGATGGCGCACCCAGACGCGATTCAGCCTGTTCGATCATGTCGAAAATGTCGAACGACCCGCCACCGAACGGATTGGCAGGTGTCGGTCCCACCCAGCGGTTTTCATGCCGCTCGGCAGGTGTACGACGCTCGTCGTTATGACGCGCCTCGCGAGCCGGCTCTGCCTGGGGGCGTTCAGCCTGAGCGCGCTCATTCTGGCCGCGCTCGTCACGTGACACGCGACGTGTGCGCATCCGGCGGCGTCCGGGAACGATCAGGGCTTCAGCATCGCTGCTTCCCTGCGCTTCCCAAGTGCTTTCTTCAGCGGCGGCCTCGTGCGGTGCTTCTTCACCCTCATCGTTGGCACCGTTATCCGACGCATTCTGGGTATCGCGTGTGTCGTCCGAACGACGGCCATTGCGACGACGACGGCGACGGCGACGGCGGCCACCATCTTCCCTCGTTCCCTCTTCACGCGGTGCGGCGTCGCGGGTTTCTTCTGCCTCTACGACATTGTCGAAACCCTGTTCGATCTCGTCATCCTGCGTGACGGTTTCGACCGAAGGCGTTGGGGCTTCGATTTCGTGCCTCTGGGCAGGGCGTGCTTCGGCAGGAACCTGCGGACGCAGGCGCTCTATACGCAGATCGGCAGGCGTCAGGCTGTCATCCGGCTGGAATGACACATGCATGCGATGACGCTGTTCGATTTCGCCCAGCCACTCGCGCTTGTTGTTGAGGATATAGAGCGCGGTGCCCGAGGTGATGTGAACGCAGATCTCGGCAGCCTTCTGCTTCAGACCCTCTTCGTCAACCGCACGCAGAACGTGCAGGGCAGCACTCTCGACGCCGCGCACATGGCCAGTGCCCTGGCAATGCGGGCAGGGAACCAGAACGGCTTCTGCAATCGAAGGACGCAGACGCTGGCGCGACATTTCCAGCAGGCCGAAATGCGAGATCTGGCCGATCTGGATGCGGGCGCGATCGCTGCGCAGCGCATCCTTGAGGCGCTTCTCGACCATGGAATTATGCTTGCGGCTTTCCATGTCGATGAAGTCGATGACGACCAGACCGGCAAGGTCACGCAGGCGCAGCTGACGGGCGACTTCTTCAGCAGCTTCGAGGTTGGTCCGGACTGCCGTATCCTCGATATTGCGCTGGCCCGTCGAGCGGCCGGAGTTCACATCGATAGAGACGAGCGCTTCGGTCTGGTTGATGACCAGATAGCCGCCGGATTTGAGCTGGGCCGTGGGCGAGGCGATCGCGTCGAGATGACCCTCGACATGATAACGACCAAACAGGCTCTGGCTCTGGTCGCGCCAGAGTTTCACCTTGTTGGCGTTATGCGGCATCAGAAGACGCATGAATTCACGTGCGTTCTTCCAGGCCGGTTCGCCATCAATGATGATTTCTTCGATATCCTTGCTGAACAGGTCGCGAATAGCGCGCTTGATCAGATTGGCTTCTTCGTAAATCAGCGTGGGGGCGACAGAAGACAGCGTGTGGTTGCGGATATCGTCCCAGAGCTGCAGCAGATACTCGCAGTCGCGGGTGATTTCTGGCCCCGGGCGCTGGGCGCCAGCGGTGCGCACGATCATGGCCATGCCACGCGGCAGGTCGAGCTCGGCGATGATGTCGCGCAGGCGCTTGCGATCGCTGTCCGACGTGATCTTGCGCGATACGCCGCCGCCACGCAGGGCGTTGGGCATCAGAACGCAATAGCGGCCCGCGAGCGATACATAGGTGGTGAGCGCCGCACCCTTGTTGCCGCGCTCTTCCTTGACGACCTGAACCAGCAGGATCTGGCGGCGGCGGATGACTTCCTGGATCTTGTAATTGCGCAGGAAGCGGGCCGTGCGACGGGCGGCTGCGCCTTCATCGCCCGTATCATGCTCACCGCCGACTGTTTCGGGGCGGGCTTCGAACTCGGCCTGATCGCCAGCTTCTGCCGTCTCGGTCTCGTCGCCGCTCTGGCTGTCGCTTTCGCTCTCGACACGCTCATCGGCGCGGAGATCCTCGTCCTGAAGGGCGAGCAGCTTTTCACGATCGGCGACCGGGATCTGGAAGTAATCCGGGTGGATTTCGCTGAAAGCCAGGAAGCCATGGCGATTGCCGCCGTAATCGACGAAAGCGGCCTGAAGGCTCGGCTCGACCCGGATTACCTTGGCGAGGTAGATATTGCCCTTGATCTGCTTCTTGGACGATGTTTCGATATCATAATCTTCGAGACGATCACCATCCATGACCACCACGCGGGTTTCTTCCGCGTGAGTGGTGTCGATCAGCATACGCTTGTTCATTTAAAGGAAAACTCCGGTCGGCCCTTGTCACGCCCGGTCTCAGGCCCTGTGCAGACACAGTGGCTGTTCCGGCGCGCGCGGCAGAATGTCGAGGACGTTTGAAAGAAAAGGAGCCATCAGACCAGCGCTCGCGGAACAGCGTCGGAACCCGGGCATCACCCGATCCGGTAGTTTTCCACAAAACGAGACTGGCAGATTTCATGCGGCCCCAGCGAGTTGTCATCTGCGTCACTGGCTCGAAGACTGACCTCTCTTACAGTCCTGCGGCATGGGCCAGCGGAAGGGAGGGGGCTCTTGCAAACCATGATGACACGTGAAGCACGGCATAAAACGGGAGCGGCGGGTTGAAGAGCTAAGCCCTGTCATTGATGCCGGATCGACCGTTTCGCAATTCTTCTCCCGCAGGATGACCGAAAAACCCGCCTCGTGCAAGACTCGCAGCCCTGCCATGTTGACACCGCATTGTGATGCCAGAAAATGGCCAGTCTTCGCAGTTTCCCTGCTCTCCTTGCAAGGTCGCCGTCATGTCCTTCTCTCAACCGACACGCCGTCAGATGAGCCATCTGATTGGCAGCGCTGTAGCGACGGCCACGCTTCTGCCCTGTTCGGCGGCCCTGGCAACGTCGAGGCACAAAAAGGGACATGCTCTGGCGCCCGGTAAGGCACCAGCAATCACAGGCAAGGCGGCGCAGACCAAGCCTGTGATCATGCTCGACCCCGGTCATGGCGGTAAGGACCCCGGTGCCATCGGGGTGAGCGGTACTTATGAAAAGCATATTGCCGCGGCCGCAGCGAAAGAGCTCTATCGCCAGATCAAGGCCGCCGGGCGCTATGATGTCGTCATGACGCGCGCAGATGATCATTTCATTCCGCTGGAGGGGCGTGTCGATCTTGCCCATCGGCACAAGGCACAGCTCTTCATATCCATGCATGCCGACGCGCTGCATGATCCTGATGTGCGTGGCGCAAGCGTTTACACCCTCTCCAACGGGGCTTCCGATGCCCAGACCGCCTCGCTTGCCCAGACGGAGAACAGTGCCGACCGTTTCGCCGGGCCTGCCTTTCACGGCATGTCGTCAGAGGTTCAGGATATTCTCGCCAGTCTTGTTCATGAAGAAACGCGTCGTGGCTCCGCCCATATGGCGGCCAGTGTCGTCTCTGCCTTTCAGCCACGTATCGGCCTGCTGCGTCATCCCGCCAGGCACGCGGCGTTCGTGGTGCTGAAATCGGCTGATATCCCCTCGGTGCTCGTCGAAATGGGTTTCATGTCCAATCGTCATGATGAGGCTGCCCTGCGTCAGGGGGCGTATCGGCAACAGGTCGCCAGCGCCATGAATGCTGCAATCGATCGTTATTTTCAGGGTGCAGGCACGAATATTGCGCGATCGGGCTAGAAAATCGTCTGGTTCCGCTAGGCAAGGGGCTGGTTTGTGCAGTAAGACGAGTTCCATGATTATCTCGGCCCCCTCTTTTGGCATCTCGCGTTGTGCATCAGCACGCGCTTCGCTGTGCCCGGGCCTCCTTCTTCGTACGCTTCGACTTATCAGCCCCTGAGCGCATTTCGCCGCCAGCCGGTCTGGCGCGTTCAGGGGGTTCATGATTGTGTTGTTCAAAGCGTTGAGAAGAAAAAACCATGACCATTACCCATCCTTCTTTCGGCACGGTTGCTGACGACCGGGTCATTATTTTCGACACCACCTTGCGTGACGGTGAGCAGTCACCCGGCTTTTCGATGAATCTCGAAGAGAAGATCCGCATGGCCAAGGCGCTTGAAGAGCTGGGTGTGGATGTGATCGAGGCGGGTTTTCCCGTCGCGTCTCCGGGCGATTTCGAAAGCGTGCAGAAAATTGCGGAAACCGTGCGCGAAGCCGTGGTTTGCGGCCTGGCTCGCAGCGGCGGCAAGCGCGATATCGAGGCCGCGGGCGAGGCGATCGCCAGGGCGCCGCGTCGTCGTATCCATAATTTCATCTCCACTTCGCCGCTTCACATGAAATACAAGCTGCGTATGGAGCCGGAAACGGTGCTGGACCTGATTGCCGAGGGCAACAAGGCCTCGCGTCATTTCACCGATGACGTGCAGTGGTCGGCAGAAGACGGATCGCGCACCGAGCCCGATTTCCTGTGCCGATGCGTCGAGACTGCCATTCGCCATGGCGCAACCACCATCAATATTCCCGACACGGTCGGCTTCACCACGCCTGACGAATTGCAGGCAATTTTCACCATGCTGCGCGAGCGCGTGCCGGGTGCGGAAAAGGTGATTTTCTCGACGCATAACCATAACGATCTGGGTCTGGGCGTCGCCAATACCCTTGCGGCTGTTGCTGGCGGTGCGCGTCAGATCGAATGCACCATCAATGGTATCGGCGAGCGCGCGGGCAATGCTGCGCTTGAAGAAATCGTGATGGCCATCCGTACCCGTCGCGACAAGATCCCGTTCCAGAACCGCATCGAGACACCACGCCTGCTCGGTATCTCGCGCCTGCTGGCCAATATCACCGGTTTCGATGTGCAGCCGAACAAGGCCATCGTCGGGCGCAATGCCTTTGCACATGAAAGTGGCATCCATCAGGACGGTATTCTGAAGAACGCCGCCACCTATGAGATCATGACCCCCGAGAGCGTCGGCTGGAGCAAGACCTCGCTGGTTCTGGGCAAGCATTCGGGCCGCGCTGCCTTCCGCGACAAGCTGAAGGCGCTGGGTTACGACCTGCCTGACGACAAGATCCAGGATGCCTTCGAGCGTTTCAAGGTTCTGGCTGACCAGAAAAAGACGGTATTCGATGATGATATCCGTGCTCTGGTCGATGACGAAACACGCGATCACGATCGTATCCGCTTCGTGTCGCTCGAGCTGCTGGCGGGGTCCAAGCGCCCGGCGCAGGCCGAGCTGGAACTGCTTGTCGATGGTGTCGTGAAATCGGCCAAGGTATCGGGCAATGGTCCGGTCGACGCCGCCTTCAAGGCAATCGGCGAGATCTTCCCGCATGAAGCCGCGCTTGAGCTGTTCTCTGTCGGTGCTGTGACCGAGGGTACCGATGCCCAGGCCAAGACCACCGTCCGCCTTCAGGAAGGGGGCAAGATGGTCGACGGGCAGGGCGCCGATGCGGATACCATCGTTTCTGCCGTGCGTGCCTATGTGCATGCCCTGAACAAGCTGGTGGTCAAGCGCACCCGCGCCGAGCCTGAGGCTTTGTCGGTCTGATCACTCGCGGAGGGCTGAACAGGCGCGCTGTGTGACTTCGGCGCGCCGCTTCAGGCTGATCGTCAAAGTATTCTATAGTTATAAAAAACCTCCCGACCGTCAGAGACGGCGGGAGGTTTTTTATTGGATTTAAGCGGTTTCTGGCCCAAAAATTTCGCCACCCCGAAGGCGCCTGCTGCGGTAAAAGCGTCAGTTCTCCCGCGTCGGGCTCCGGTCAGGTGGCAGGAGGGGTCAGTAACCGTTCTGATAGCCCTGATAACCCTGCTGGGTCGGGTAGGTCTGCTGCGGGTACGCCTGCTGGGGATAAGCCTGTTGGGCAGGATAGGCAGGCTGGGCGTAGCCGGTTGGATATTGCTGCGGGTAGGCCTGCTGGGGTGCCTGATTATAATAACCGCCCTGATTATAGTAGCTGCTCTGCCCGCTCGGGCGGTTCGGCGTTGTGGCGGCACCACCTGCCGCACCGAGCAATCCGCCCGCCAGCGCGCCGATGGCGGCACCACGCCCTCCGCCAGCCACCGCACCGATCGCGGCACCGGCACCACCGCCGATCAACGCCCCGGAACCGGCGCGTGCGCCCGGATCGTAGGGACTGCCACAGCCATTCAGCATGAGGCACAGCCCGCAGAGGCTGGCTCCGGCGGCAAGGCGCCGTATGGGTGCAGGAGAGAAAAGGGAGGGTGCGCTCATCGTGGTCTCGTAGGCTCTAACAGATCAGTAGCCGGAACGCGGGCGGTTGGGCGTGGTTGCGGCGCCACCGGCTGCACCGAGTGCACCACCGGCAAGGGCCCCAATGGCGGCGCCACGACCGCCACCGGCCAGAGCACCGATAGCAGCGCCGCCACCTGCGCCGATCAGCGCACCCGAGCCAGCACGTGCGCCGGGGTCATACGGATTGCCACAGGCGCTCAGCCCCAGCATGCCAACGCAGGCCGCAAGTGCTGCGAAATTGCGCGGACGAAGGATGAATGCACGCTTGGTCATGATGTCTACTATCCTAAAAATTCATTCTACTCTGGCTCAACGGGGCGGTATTTCGCGAGTTTCCTGTCGCCACTGCCTCGTGATCAGCTTGGGGAGATCATTCCTGCCGGGCCGCGTTCGAAGCGTGGCGCGACCATGGCCAGTTTAGGATGGTTTGTAACTAAAAGTAACCGCGCTTCACCCCGGCGTGACGCATGCTTCCGCGCGGGGCATTTTTGGTCATTAAACTGCAATTTCTCCTGATCGGGACTTGCCCCCCAATCGCGGCCCCGGTAATCCCTCCGCCAGAATATCTCGCGTCATGCTCCCATCTGTCATGTGGTTCCCTGAAATCTTTCCGGGGGTGCCATCGCGCAGGACGGGGCGGAATGCGACCCGTGCGCGCACATCTTTCGGCCAGGAGGCTTGAATGTTCTCACGTCTGCTGGGTCTCATGTCGGCAGACATGGCTATCGACCTCGGCACCGCCAACACGCTCGTTTACGTCAAGGGACGCGGCATCGTTCTTGATGAACCCTCTGTCGTCGCCATCGCTGAAGTGCGTGGCAAGAAGCAGGTTCTGGCGGTCGGCGATGAAGCCAAGCTGATGGTCGGGCGCACGCCAGGCAACATCACGGCCATCCGCCCTTTGCGTGACGGCGTGATTGCCGATTTCGAGGTGGCGGAGGAAATGATTAAGCATTTCATCCGCAAGGTGCATAACCGTCGCGCCTTCGCGAGCCCGCAGATCATCGTCTGTGTTCCGTCGGGATCCACAGCGGTCGAGCGTCGCGCCATTCAGGAAAGCGCCGAGAGCGCAGGCGCCCGCAAGGTGATGCTGATTGAAGAACCCATGGCAGCCGCTATCGGCGCCGGTCTTCCTGTCACCGAGCCTTCCGGCAGCATGATCGTCGATATCGGCGGCGGCACGACAGAAGTCGCGGTCATTTCTCTTGGTGGTATCGTCTATGCGCGCTCGGTGCGTGTTGGCGGCGACAAGATGGATGACGCGATCATTTCCTACATCCGCAAGACGTTCAATCTGCTGATCGGCGAAAGCTCGGCAGAGCGCGTGAAGATGGAAATCGGTTCGGCCTGCCTGCCTGATGATCCGCGTGATCCCGGTCCGATCAAGGAAGTGAAGGGGCGTGATCTCATCAATGGCGTGCCGCGCGAGGTTCTGGTGAGCCAGGCCCAGGTGGCGGAAAGCCTTGCCGAGCCGGTGCAGCAGATTGTCGATGCCGTGGCGACAGCGCTTGAGAACACCCCGCCCGAACTGGCGGCCGATATCGTCGACAAGGGGATCGTGCTGACCGGTGGTGGCGCGCTGCTTTATCGTCTTGACGATGTGCTGCGCAGTGCCACTGGTCTGCCGGTGACTGTCGGTGAATCGCCTCTTTCCTGCGTGGCACTGGGCACAGGGCGCGCGCTCGAAGAGATGCGTCGTCTGCGGAATGTCCTGATCTCGATGTACTGATAACCAGGGAGCATCCGGTCGATGCTGTCGATTCAGGGGCGACACGCACTCGCAAAGCTGATGCTGCCGTTCTTCTTCGTTCTGGCAATCGGCCTGATCATGCTCGGTCTGACCCGTCGTCAGGCCGTCGACTCCCTGCGCATGAGGCTGGCTGACGGCCTAACACCAGCCTATCAGCTCCTGACAGCCCCAGAGACGGCTTTTGCGCATCTGCGCCAGACCGTCACGGGGCTGACCGATATTGCCGGTGAAAATGCACGGCTGCGGGCCGAAAACCAGAAGCTGCGTCGTTGGTATAATGTGGCGGTCGCGCTGGCTGACGAAAATGCCCAGCTCAAGGCGAGCCTGCACTGGATTCCCGATAACGCCCCGAATTTTGTCAGCGGCCATGCACTGCGCGATGCAGGCGGGTTGTATGGGCGCTCCGTTCTTCTGGCGGTGGGCGAGAACCATAATATCGTACCGGGTGACGTTGCGCTTGACGCGTCAGGCCTGCTTGGCCGCGTGACGGAGACAGGCGCGCGCACAGTGCGTATCCTGATGATCAATGACGATGCGAGCCGTATTCCGGTCATGCTCACCGCTTCGCGTGGCAATGCCATCATGGCGGGTGACGGCTCGCCCTATCCGAGGCTGATCTATTACGCCCAGGATAATCGGCCAGTGGAGGGTGAGCGCGTGGTTACGGGCGAGCAGCCTGCGCCTGACGGGCATGAGCACGGCGCATTTGCCGGTATGCCGGGCGGGCTGGTCGTGGGTACGGTGCATTATCTGCGCCCCGGTACGCCTGTGGTGGTGCCTGAGGCCTCGCTCGATCATCCCGACATCATCCGGGTGTTCAATTATATGAGTGCCGATCACGCTGGCCCCGAGGCGCCGGGTCGCGTCAGATTGATGCCGCCCATGCCGGTTGCCCCCGAACTGCCTTTCGTGCCGTTCCAGAAACCGACGAAAGGGCAGGGCTAGACCATGGTTGGCCATCGCCACGCCCCCGAGATCCACCCCGGCATCGCGCCACGCCCGACCCTGCGTCGCCGTATCGACCAGCTCATGCGGGCGCTGCTGCCTTCCTTGTTCATCGTGTTCTGCGCGCTTGTTCTCTCGGCGGGGCTTGGTATTCCGGGGCAGAACGAGCTGTGTTTTGGTATCGCGGCGAGTACGGTCTTCTTCTGGTCGGCGCACAGGCCGCAATCCATGACGCCGCTCATGACCTTCTGCGTGGGGCTGGTCTGTGAGGTGCTGAGCTTTGGGCCTCCGGGTGTGTTTGTGTTTTCGTTACTCGTTTTTCATGGCGTGGCGCATCTGTGGCGCTACGGGCTCAGCCGTATCAGCTTCCTGTTCGGCTGGGCTCTGTTGGGTGGGCTCGCCCTTGTTTTGTCGTTGTTTGGATGGATCATCGCGTGTATCGGGACGTTGGCAATGATGTCTCCGGTGCCGAGTCTCTTTCAGGCAGCGGTGACAATTGGTATCTATCCGACATTGAGCGCCCTGTTTGCCTGGGCGCGTCGCACGGTGGCAGACCCTGAACAAGCCTGAAGGCCCGGTTTTGAGCATGATGTTCCGTCGCAGCGCAGCGCTTCCTGATGGACGCCCGACAGGCGAACGCGTCGCCATGGCCGGAATGCGATGCGGGATTGTCATCGCGCAATGAAGTTCCGACGCGACAAATCCTCCCGGTCCCGTAATCCGTCTCGCCTGCGGGCCAAGCGCGAAGAGGTAAAGCCCTCACGCGGTGTCTTTACCCGCCGTGCGCTGCTGGTGCTGGCCACCCAGGCGGGCGTGCTCGGTGTGCTGGGCAAGAAGCTCTACGATCTTCAGGTACATGAAGGCGATCATCTACGCGATCTCGCGGCCCGAAACCGCACGAGCAAGCGTCTTCTGGCGCCTGCTCGCGGCCAGATTGTCGATCGTTTTGGCCTGCAGCTTGCGGGTAACAAGGTAAACTGGCGCGCCCTCCTCATGCCCGAGGAGACGACCGATATCCATGCGACCATCGCGCGTTTCGGCCAGATCATCGCGCTCGATGAGCGCGATCAGGCCCGTATCGAGCGTGATCTGCGTCATATACGCAAATATGTGCCCGTTGCCCTGAAGGACTTCCTGAGTTGGGATGACATGGCGCGTATCGAATTGAACGCGCCGAGCCTGCCCGGTGTGCTCATCGATGTCGGCACGACGCGACTTTACCCCTATGGGCCGCAACTGGCCCATATCGTCGGGTATGTCGCGCCCCCCAATGAACGCGATGTCGCCTCGACGCCCATGATGGCATTGCCCGGCATGCGCGCCGGCCGCGCCGGCATCGAGCAGACCCAGGATCTGCTGCTGCGTGGCGAACCGGGCTCGGTCGAGATGGAAGTCAATTCCAAGGGCCGCGTCATGGGCGAGATGGATCGCGTCGACGGCCAGCAGGGCGACGAGGTTGTTCTGACCATCGATGCCGGTCTGCAGCAGATGGTGCTCAATCGCATTGGCGACCAGGCGGCGAGCGTCGTGGTGATGGATTGCCGCAATGGCGAGGTGCTGGCCATGGTCAGCACGCCGTCTTTCGATCCGTCCCTGTTCGACTCAGGTGTGAGCCACGCCCAGTGGATCGAGTGGACCAATAACGTCCGCACGCCGCTCATCAACAAGACGGTTGCAGGTGTCTACCCACCGGGCTCGACCTTCAAGCCTGCCGTGGCGCTGGCCGCGCTGCAATCCGGTCTTGTCAGCTCACAGGACCGCTTTACCTGCCCCGGCTATTATGACATGGGCGGTGTGCGTTTCCATTGCTGGTCGCGCTGGGGGCATGGCAGCATCACCATGCAGCAGGCGCTCATGTATAGCTGCGACGTCTATTTCTATCTAGCGGCGCGCAAGATCGGCATGGAGCCCATCAAGGCCATGGCCAACGGCTTTGGTCTCGGCACCAAGCTGGATATCGAGCTGCCCCATACTCGCGCCGGTGTCATCCCCACGCCCGAATGGCGTCAGAAACACGGCTTTCACTGGAATGGCGGTGATACGGTCAATGCCGGTATCGGTCAGGGCTTCGTTCAAGTCACGCCACTCGAGCTTGCCACCTATGTGTCGCGCATCGCCTCTGGTCGTAACGTCGCGCCGCATCTGGTGCGGAAGATCAACGAGCATGATTCCGAGCATACGCCGCTTGATGCCGCACCGGCGCTCGACATCCCGGATGCGCATCTTGCCGTCATCCGTCAGGGCATGTTTGACGTGGTCAACGCGCCACGTGGTACGGCGCCAAAGGCAAAGCTGAGCATTCCCGATGTCGCCATGGCGGGCAAGACGGGCTCTGCCCAGGTGCGACGCGTTTCACGCGCCCTGCGTGAGAGCGGTCACTTCAACTCGATGAACCTGCCCTGGGAAGAGCGCCCCCACGCGCTTTTCATCTGCTTTGCGCCCTATGATGCGCCGCGCTATGCGATTGCGGTGGTCATCGAGCATGGCAATGGCGGTGCCGATGCTGCGGCCCCTCTGGCACGCGATATCATGACGGACACGCTTTTGCGCGACCCGGTCAATCATGACCACGCCCCCGGTCAGGCTGTCGCGGACGCCGAATAGTGAACTGGCAAAAACGCCTCTGGCGCCCTGAGCCGAGTTTCCGGCTCTTGGGCAAGCTGCTTCAGATCAACTGGCTCTATGTTCTGCTGATCTGCGTTCTGGCTGGTGTGGGCTATCTCGCGCTCTACTCTGCTGGTGGTGGCTCAGCCAAACCCTTTGCCCGCCCGCAGATGGTGCGCTTCGGTTTCGGTCTGGTGATGATGATCACCGTGGCCCTTACCAGCCCGCGCCTGCTGCGGCTTCTTTCCATCCCGGTCTATCTGGTGGCCGTCATATTGCTCGCATTGGTTCTGCATATGGGCCATGTGGGCAAGGGGGCCGAACGCTGGATCAATCTGGCCGGGTTGCAGTTCCAGCCCTCCGAATTTGCCAAGATCGCGCTGGTACTGGCGCTGGCAAGCTGGTTTCATCGTATCGACAACAAGCGCATGGGCAATCCGCTGCGCCTGATACCGCCAGCCTTGCTGACGCTCCTTCCTGTCGGGCTTGTGCTGAAAGAACCCAATCTCGGCACGGCGGTCATTATCGGTCTGATCGGCGCGACGATGTTCTTCGCTGCCGGTATGCGTCTGTGGCAGATCGCCCTGCTTGTCGCCCCCGTGCCCTTTCTGGGCAAGTTCATCTACGCCCATCTGCATGACTACCAGAAAGCGCGCATCGACACTTTTCTGCATCCCGAGCATGACCCGCTGGGGGCGGGGTATAACATCATCCAGTCCAAGATCGCCCTCGGCTCGGGCGGGATGTGGGGTGAGGGATATCTGCGTGGAACGCAGGGCCAGCTGAACTTCCTGCCTGAGAAGCAGACCGACTTCATTTTCACCATGATCGGTGAGGAATGGGGATATGCAGGCGCGGTTTCGGTTATAGGGCTTCTGGCCTTGCTGGTCGTGGGCGGCATGCTCATGTCCATGCGCAGCCGCAACCAGTTCGGTCGGCTTCTCGCCCTCGGCATTTCGGTCGATTTCTTCCTCTACTGTGCGGTCAATCTTTCCATGGTCATGGGGGTGATCCCGGTCGGTGGCGTGCCGCTGCCGCTCATTTCCTATGGCGGGTCGGCCATGCTGACCATGATGTTCGGTTTTGGTCTGCTGCTCTCCTCCTGGGTGCATCGCAATGATCGCGATCTGCCAGCAGCGCGTGACGATCACTGATCCGGCATCAGGATGAGCCGCGTCAGGCCGCCGACCCAGGCTGCCAGAGCAGCCTATCATCGCACCCACTATGCCATCGGCCCGGTTGTCCTTCATATCGGGCGACGGCCATCAGACTGGCCCTTTGACGCCAGAAGCCTCGTTCTGATTGGCGCCTGCAACCCCAGTGGGCAGCGCCTGCCCGATGGGGTCAATATCCGTCTCATGCGGCAATTGCGGGCACGACTGGGTCGAGCCCCTTCATGGCGTGGTCAAGGCAGCTGGCACGCGTGGTCTGAGCCCTTTTTCGCGGTGGCCTGTCCACTCCCCAAAGCGCGAGTTCTGGCGCGCCTCTTCGGACAGAATGCCGTAGTGCTAGCCCAGCCCCATCGTCGCGTCCGTCTCGTCTGGCTGGCCTGAGCGTTTCAGGGGGTACGCGATGCGTCACCGCGCAGAAGCGTGCAGAAAGCCTGCTCTGCCGGTGACAAACTGCGCGCGCCGCAGGCGAAGGCAAAATGCCGATCCGGAAAGGGCATGGAAACGGAGCAGAGCAGCCCGTTCTCGATCAATCCTGAAACCACGCTCGCCGAAAGCACTGTGGCGGCGCGGCCAGTGCTGACCATGGTGGCGATGGCCTCGTTGGAGGGCAGCTCCATGACGATATCAAGGCGGTCCGTGGTAAGGCCCCAGCCCTGCAGGGCGTTCTCGAAGCTCGCCCTGGTGCCTGAGCCTTTCTCACGCAGCACCCAGGGCGTCTGGTCGAGTGCCGATATTTCGGGTGGGGATTCCGCCCAGGGGTGATCGGGGCCCACCACAAGCAGAAGCTGGTCGCGTGCGAGGGTTTCGGTTCTAACAGACGGGCCAATGGGAGCCCCTTCGATCAGGCCAAAGCTTATGGTGCCAGCGCTGATCTGAGCGCAGATCTCTTCCGTATTGCTGATGGTCATGCCCAGCGTCACTTCGGGATAGAGTGCCGCAAAACGGTTGAGGCGCGCGGGCAACCAGTAGCTTGCCAATGTCTGGCTGGCCCAGACATGCAGCCTGCCTGCACGCAGCCCGCCCAGATCTTCCAGACAGGCGCGGGCGGCGAGGGCCCGTGCCTGTACGGCGCGTGCCTCTCGCAGAAAGATTTTACCGGCATCTGTCAGCAGAATGCGCCGACCGACCCGGTCGAACAGGCGCAGCCCGAAGCTGTTTTCGAGCGTCATGATGGCGTGGCTTACGGCCGACTGCGTCAGGGCGAGCGCTTCGGCAGCACGCGTCATGTGCTGCCGCTCGGCAACGGCAATGAAGATACGCAGTTGCTCGAGGGTCACGAGGGCAGAACCCCGAGAAGCGAGAGCAGAATGGCGCCGACCAGCAGGGAGAGAAGCAGGCAGAACAGGCCTTCCAGCCCGTTGAGGGCGATCTCTCTTGGCTCATCGGCAGAGAGTGCGGCCTTCACCTTGCGAAAACGCCACCAGCTTGCCGGCAGAAGCATCAGCCCGGCGCAGATCGTCAGCACCCCGACCCAGGCAGAAGATCCCGACCCGGCCGGCATGGCATCGGGATGCTCGGAACTGATCAGCCGAAGGAAGATGGTGAATTTTGCCAGCATGCAGCCAATGGCCACCATGGCAAGCGCCGTGCGGACCCAGGCAAGAAATGTGCGCTCATTGGCAGCGTGATCGGTATATCGGCTTATCATGCGCACAGATCCTGGGGTGAGGCCTCGTTCAGAAGCCCGTCGAGTGTCAGGGCAAGATCATAGGCCTGACCACGTATCTCGGGAATGGCAATGGATTCGAACAATGTGCCCTGTCGCGCAGGCCCCAACGTATGAAGCGGGAGCCGCGCCGTACCATCGGCCGCGATAACCCGCCCGTCACGCGTTGTGTCCAGTCCGATGCCGCCCTGACCGGAGCGGGCCAGCTTTCTGTCGAGCAGGTCGCGCAGGAGCGGTGAGTCCACCCTGTCATAACGCAGGTTCGGTCCGGTGCAGTTGAGCACATGGGCGACAGTGACGTGATCGAGCTGTGCACCGCAGCGAAGTGTCACGCATAACCCGTCTGCGACGCTCGTGATTTTCTGCAGGTGCCCTGCGCGCAGCGAAAGGGTGCCGTTTGCCAGCTCGGCATCGAGCGCTTCGGCGATGCGGGGGGCCATGCGATGGCGCACGACATCCCAGCGCCTTTGCAGGTGGCGACGAAAACGTGCCCGCTCGTCAGGCGGCAGGGCGGCCCAGAGATCATTGGTAACCGGGCGCAGGCTGTCGATACAGGCGCGCCAGGGAATGCCCTGTTTCAACGCAGCATTGAGACGATGCAGATAGGCGGTGCAGCGCGGTGCACACTGGCCGGGTTCGATGACAGGCGCTGAAAGAACCGGCGCGGGGGCGTGGCGCTGCGGAAAACGGGCATGGCGCGAAATGACCGTTATCTTGCCGCTATGCCCTGCGGCCCGAAGCTGCATGATCTGGTCGATGGCGGTCAGTCCGCTTCCGATCAGCAGCACCGGGTCTTCCGGTGCAATTGCCTCGAGGGCGTTCTGCGCCCAGACCTGATGATGATAGCGTCCGCCGCCCGCCAGCTCTGTCGGGATACCGGGCAGGAGAGGGGGCGCAAAATGGCCAAGCGCCAGAACGACATGGCGCGCACGCAGACAACGCCCTTCGCCGGAATTCCCGGCATCGAGATGCAGTGTCGTGCTGTCGGCGTCACAGGTCAGCCTCGTGACCCGTGCGCGCAGATGAAGCGGCCGCGCCTGACGAAACAGATCCTGCAGATAGAGCCCGTAAATGGCTCGTGGAATGAAAGCCTGTGAGTCGATCTGCGGGTCGATCTTCTGTCTCAGCCAGTCGAGAAAATGGCCCGGCTCATCCGCGAGCGCGCTCATGCCGCTGGCAGGGACGTTCAGCAGATTTTCGACGCTGCGTGTGCCATAGGCCAGACCGAGGGCTGGCTGGTCGGTGGGATCGATCACGATGCAGGACCTGCCATGGTGCTGGCGCAAATTCCAGGCAAGCAGGGTGGCGCTCGCCCCTCCGCCGATAATCGCGATATCGTGGATCTCTGTCATGATCTGCCTCACTGCTTTCTGTAAGGCCGAGTATCCGGCAGCGCTTCAAATCAATCCAATTGATTGATTTGGCAGAAACGTTCGAAAAATTCGATTTTTAGATGCCCTGTGCTGACCGATAGTACCCTATGTGGTCGCTCAGCGAGGGAATCGAGTAGCCGTCCAGCATCCACCGCGACCGCTTGTGGTTTGACGCCTGCCTAAAATCATCGAGAAAATGTCGTTCCGGCTTAATTCGAGGCGTCAACAGCCCTTATGGGTGACTGCGTAATAGGGTAGGGCGAGTGTTTCCCGCAAAAGAGAATAAATATCTCTGGCATCGACATAATGCGGTGCTGCACCGGATATCTTGGTGAAGTGACATTGACGCATCGCCAATCTGGTTCGCGCTATGTGGAACCATTGGCTTACTACGATGATGGGCGTCTCTCGGCTGAAGATTTTCGATAGCGCTACGGCGGACAGATGCGTGTTGCGTCCCGTATCGTCCATGGCAATTACGTCCGATGGAACGCCATGCGCCGACAAATAGCCAGCCATGACCTGAGCCTCGCTCAGACCATTCTCCTCGACACCCCCACTGACAATGATCCGTTTGATCTTCCCAGTCTGATAAAGAAGCACCCCTTCATCCAGTCGCGCCTGAAGGCGGGGAGAGGGGGTGCCATCGCCATAAACCTTATTGCCAAGAATGACTGCCACGGATGCCTCCTCAGAGGGCGTGCTGAATCCGTTGATAAAGATGACGCCTATATCGGCGACAAGAGCGACCAGGACGAACGCCAGAATTATAAGTGCAAATCTCGCCATGACCGTTTCCAATGCGTCCAGGAGCAAATTGAAACGATGAGGAACGTCATTACCCGTCTTCCGGATGGCGCCATTCGTCTCTCGGTCATCATAAGCGACAATGACGCCCGGTAAAAACCAGACCGCACTGTTGTCGATGCCTCAGAGCGATATGGCCCGCCCCGCTCAAGGTGAGGGCGCCAGAGCCGTCATGGAAGGCTGGTTTTATCCAAAGCGGTAGCCCGAAAGCGGTTTGCCGAGCACGGTTGCGGCGAAATCGAGATGGGCTGCTTCCCCTGTCGCGGCGCCAGCGGCAACCATCAGTGGCAGAAGATGCTCTTCGCGTGGATGGGCGGCGCAGGCACCGGGGGCGTGGCGCCAGTCGCGCAATGCTTGCTCGCGTGTGGCCGGGTCGTTCATCGATGCCTGCAACCAGCGATCAAAAGATTCCGCGGCCCGGTCGAACATTGTGCCTGAGAAGAAGCCGCCAATATTGTGATAGGACTGGCCACTGCCGATAATCAGCACATTCTCCGCTCTAAGCGGCGCCAACGCGCGGCCAAGAGCGAGATGTGCCCCTGGGTCGAGATCCTGCCGTAGCGAAAGCTGAACCACGGGGATCTCCGCGTTGGGGAAGGCAATCTTGAGCGGCACGAACACGCCGTGATCCCAGCCGCGTGCTGTTTCGCGTGCGGTCTCGATACCGGCATCGTCGAGCAGGGTTGCGATACGAGCGGCAAGGATGGGGCTCCCCGGCGCGGGCCATTCCAGCGCATAGGTGTGAGGCGGAAACCCGCCATAATCGTAAAGCAGCGATGGCGACCCGCCGAAATGAATGCGTGGCACCTTGTCTTCCCAATGGCCCGAAATCACCACCAGCGCATCCGGTCGCTTCGGTAATCTGGCAGCAAAGCCTGTGAGATAGTCTTCCAGCGGAGCCCAGGCGCGGCGCATGGGGCCGGGTTCGAGAAAGAAGCACGGGCCACCGCCGTGATTGATGAAGAAACTGGGTTGCATGAGGGCAAGCCTATCCTGTCTGCTCTCTCACTATCAGTGATAAAAAACCGATCGATTCTATCGTGTGGGGTGATGGATGCTGGGAACGCTTTCCCTTGACCAGCTGCGTGTGCTGGTCACGATCGACGAGACAGGCAGTTTCTCGGCTGCCGGTCGCAGGCTCAAACGGGCACAATCTGCTATAAGCCAGGCCGTTGCCACGCTTGAAGCGACACAGGGTGTTGTCGTGTTCGACCGGTCGGGCCATCGGCCCGTTCTGACCGGAATGGGGCGGGTTCTGGTGGCGCAGGCGCGTCGCGTCCTGTCCGGTGCTGCCCAGTTCGAGGCGCTTGCTGCAGCAATCAGGGAAGGGGTGGAGCCGGAACTTGCCGTTGCCATCGACCCCCTCGTGCCGACCGGGGCCTTCATCGAAAGCCTGCATGCCCTCGAAGAGCAGTTTCCCCATTTGCCCGTCAGCTTTTCGACCGAGGGGCTGGGCGGCGCCGAGCGGCGTCTGCGTCAGGGCGATGCCTCGCTGGCGCTCTGTGTGCTGTTGTTCGGCGTGCCTGAGGATCTGATTGCCGTGCCGGTCTGCGATGTTGTGCTGGTGCCCGTCGTGTCTGCTGATCATGAACTGGCTCGTCTGAACCGGGCTGTGACACGGGCCGATCTGGCAGAGCATGTTCAACTTGTTCTGTCTGATCCCTCCGCGCCCGGTGGCCCCCATTACGGGGTTCTGAGCCCCAGACGCTGGCGCTTTGTCGAACTGGGCCGACGCTTCGATTTTCTTCTGGGTGGGCTCGGCTGGTGTCGTATGCCCGATTATCTCGTCGAGGCCCCTCTGCGCGATGGCAGGCTGGTCAGGCTCGAAATCGTCGATGATGACCCCGATGCCCCGGCCCCAAGGCGTATCTTTGCGGCGACCATGCGCGATCGCGCGCTGGGTCGCGCAGGCAGCTGGCTGCTCGATGATCTCAGAACACGATTTTCAACACGCGCGGAGAAGAGAGGGAAGGCTCTTTCGGTGGGGTCCTGACGAGACGAGTCCGCCGCCTTTCGCTCTTTCCGGTTGCGTCGGGCTCCAGAGAAACGGCTTAATCACGCTTCTGGCAGAAAAGGGTCCCGAAATGAGGAACAAGAACCTGTGCCTGACACTTGTGACCGTAACGCTCGGCGGTATGCCAGCCAGCAGCACTTTGTGCGTGGCGCGTGGTTTTTCCACCGTCTTGCCGTTTCATGTCGAGGTGCCAACGACTGTCTCTCCGGCGTCGAGGGGATCGCCGTCGGGGGCAGGGGCGGCCCAGTGGGAACCCTCACCATTGCCCCGTGCCATGGCAGCCCCGCCGATAAGGCGCACCACCGCGGGTAAAGCCGTCGATTTCGTGAAACAATTCCTTCCCATCGGGGAAGGCACCCCCGGCCATGATCCCGTGACGGGCGCGGCCATAGGGGTTTTTGGACCGGCCTATCAAAACGCCAGTCTGGTAGGACACGGCCTTGCCCCACCGGGTGAAACGGTGGGGCGGTAACGCTCAGCCTTCGATCTGGCTGAAATCGGCAATTTCAGTCAGGGTTTCGCCAATCTGCGCCAGCAGGCGCAGGCGGTTCAGACGACGGGCAGGCTCGGGGTCATTGACCGTCACGACCTCGAAGAAGCGATCGAGCACGGGGCGCAGGGACGCTGCCGCGATCATGGCCTCCGCAAAACGCTCCTGCTCAAGAGCCGTATGAATCGCTGTCTGTGCAGAGGCCAGCGCCTCGCCCAGAGCGCGTTCCTCATCCTGCACGTAAAGCGCGTTGTCGGGCGCGCCCTGATGCGGGCCGTCCTTGCGGTTTTCGATGCGCAGGATATTGGCCGCGCGCTTGCCCGCTGCGAGCAGATTGCGCCCGTCATCAGTGCCGACCATTTCCGCCAAGGCTGCGGTACGGGCAAGCAGCCGCACCAGATCGCCATCGAGACCACCGGCCAGAACAGCGGCCAGCACGTCGTAACGCTCACCTTCGCTGCGCAGCTGCACACGCAGACGTTCGGTCAGAAAGCCGGGCAGGCTTTCGAGTTCGCCACCGTCGCGCAGCCCTTCAGGCAGGTTCTGTGCGGCCTGGGCGATGAGCGTCGTCAGGTCGAGGCGCAGTCCGTTATCGCGAATGATGCGAATAATGCCGAGTGCGGCGCGTCGCAGCGCATAGGGATCGCCCGAACCACTTGGCGTTTCACCCATGGCAAAAAAGGCCGTCAGCAGATCGAGACGATCGGCCAGCGCCACAGCAATGGAGACGGGCGCGCGGGGTGTGTCGTCATTCAGGCCGCGTGGCATGTAATGCTCGGCCACAGCGTCGGAAACCGCATCGCCCTCATTGTCATGACGGGCGTAATAGCCGCCCATCACACCCTGCAATTCGGGGAATTCGCCGACCATGCCAGTCGTCAGATCGGCTTTTGCCAGAAGGGCCGCGCGCTGCGCCTGCTTCTGCGCCGTTTCATCCAGCCCCATCGCCTGAGCGACGATACCGGCCAGCGCCACGATACGCTGCACGCGCGCGCCCTGGCTGCCAAGCCTTGCATGGAAGGTCACCCCATCCAGCGCGGCCACGCGTTCGGCCAGTTTCGTCTTGCGGTCGAGATCCCAGAAATGGCGGGCATCGGCAAAGCGGGCGCGCAGCACGCGCTCATTACCGGCGATCGTCAGGGCGCCGCCATCGGCAAAATCCATATTCGCGATGAAAGCGAAATGCGGGGCTGCCTTGCCGTCTGCATTGCGCAGGGCGAAATAGCGCTGGTTGATGCGCATCGACACCTGCATCACTTCAGGCGGCAGATCCATATAGGCGTCGTCGATACGGCCTAGGAGCGCGACCGGCCATTCGGCCAGACCCGAAACTTCCTCAACCAGCTTGTCATCCTGCACGAGTGTCAGACCGGCCTTGTCTGCCTGGGCCTGCAACCCGTCGCGGATGATCGACAGGCGCTGTGCGGGGTCAAGCACGATCTTGCGCGCAAACAGCTCGTCTCTGAGCTGTTTGAACGACGTCACGGCAAAGGGTTCAGGCGCCATGAAGCGATGGCCAACGGTCTGCGCGCCTGCCACCAGACCATGGGCATCGTCATTTTCGGTCGCCAGGCTGAACGGCACGAGCGCACCGTCCAGCAGGCAGATCACGCGGCGCAGCGGACGCACCCAGGTAAAGGCGCTGCCATGGCCCCAGCGCATGGATTTCGGCCAGGGAAAGCGCCAGAGCAAAGCCGGAATGGTCTCGGCAATCTGCTGTGCGGCACCGATGGCAGGCAGGGTGCGGTTGAGCACCCAGAAACCGTTTTCCAGAACCAGAGCGTCGCGTTCGGCGCCATGCTTGCGCAGGAATCCGGCGAGTGCCTGTTCGGGCGCGCTCTCACGGGGGCCACGTTCCGACTGGGTGGATTCTGCGATCTGTTCGTCGATCTGCAGGCTGACACCGATCCGTCTGGCGCCCCAGAACGGTGTGACATCGCGCGGTGAAAGCGGTGCCAGCGCCTCGGAAACGAGACGCGCCAGATCCTGACCGGCGCTTTCCTGCATACGGGCAGGAATTTCCTCGCAATCGAGAACGAGAAGGAATTCGGCCATTATTTCGACTCCTCGTCGCCAGCAAGCCAGGTTTCGCAGCAGAGCTTTGCGAGATTGCGCACGCGCCCGATATAGGAGGCGCGCTCGGACACCGAAATGACACCGCGTGAGTCGAGCAGGTTGAACAGATGGCTGGCCTTGACGCACTGGTCATAGGCGGGCTGGGCCACGCCAGCTTCTGCCAGACGCACGGACTCCGCTTCGGCGTCGCGGAAATGGCGCATCAGCATTTCGGTATCGGCCAGCTCAAAATTATGGCGCGAATAATCCTGCTCGGCGCGCAGGAAGACATCGCCGTATTTCAGACCCTGACCGTTGAAGTCGAGATCATAGACATTCTCGACGCCCTGCACATACATGGCCAGACGCTCAAGCCCGTAGGTCAGTTCGGTCGAGGGAACGACAGTCGGAATGCCGCCAACCTGCTGGAAATAGGTGAACTGCGTGACTTCCATGCCGTCACACCAGACTTCCCAGCCCAGCCCCCAGGCGCCGATTGTCGGGTTTTCCCAGTCGTCTTCCACAAAGCGGATATCGTGCTTTTCTGGGTCGATGCCGATGGCACGATAGCTGTCGAGCAGCAGGCGCTGGCTGTCTTCGGGTGTCGGCTTGAGCAGCACCTGATACTGGTAATAATGCTGGAGCCGGTTCGGGTTTTCACCATAGCGCCCGTCTGACGGCCGGCGGCAGGGCTGCACATAGGCGGCCTTCCACGGCTTGCGCCCCAATGCCCGCAGCGTCGTATGCGGCGAGAGCGTACCCGCACCCAGTTCGGTATCATAGGGCTGGAGCAGGGCGCAGCCCTGTGCCGACCAGAACTGATGCAGGCGCAGGATCAGATCCTGAAAGGAAAGGAGGCGTCCGCCGTTTTCGGGCAAGGGGGTCAAGGATCGAGGCTCCGGTCTTGTTCAGTCGATCCGTTCTAGCCTGATGAGGGGAACAAGCCAATCTCGGGTCATTTGCCGCGCTTTGTCTGCGCAGCTTCCTCCGGGAGCGGGTGCAGACAAAACCGCAAGGAGGCGTTTTATTCAGCGATACTGTTCGAGCCAGTCGATCAGGCGCGCAAGGCCACCGAAAGGATGGAAATGCAGGCTCACCCTGCCATGCGCGTCGCCAAGCCCCTCTGCCAGATCGTCGACAAGCCTGTTCGGCCCGGCGCTTGAGAGGAGCTTGCTGGCGGAAATGCCATAATGAGCCAGCACGAATGCCGAGGCGCCCACCCCGCAACTTGCGGCAAAGCGCAGAAGCGACGCAATCGTGGCCGGGCCGGGAATGCCAAGCCTGACCGGGCAATCGATCCCGCGTGTTCTGAGGGCGGCAAGCCAAGTGAGTATGGTCGGCGCATCGAAACAGAACTGAGTCACGATTTCGGGCTGCATGCCCCGTGCCGCGATATCCCGGCACTTGGCCTCGAGAACATGCCATGCCTCGGCAGGCGCCATATGTTTATGACCCTCGGGGTAGCCTGCAACGCCAAGAACTTTGATACCGGCGCGTTCGAACAGGCCTGTCCCGATCAGGGTCGCGCTATCGGCAAAGGGACCGGCAGGCACTGCTGGATCGCCCGCCACGACAAAACAGTGATCGACCCCGGCCTCCGCCACCAATTGCGCCAGAAAGTGCGCGCAGCTTTCTTCTGAGGCGATGCGCCGCGCCGAAAAATGGGGCACAGGGCTCAGCCCCAGCTGTCTGATGGCGCAGGCAGCGGCCATACGCGACTGATCCGGGGTTTTCGCCAGATGAGGCACCATCATCAGGGTTGACGGTGGAAGGGCCGACGCAATGTCATGGGCGGCGGACAGCTCTTTCGCGGTGATTTCCAGCGAATAGCCGTGAAGCAGCGCCACTGAGGCCTGTAGGTCAGTCAATGATGTCGTCATGGCTTTCCTCCGGCCTGGCACGACCTTTATAGCCCATGTCATGAGCCCCTGAACCGAAAGAATTTATCGGGTAATTCGCCCAGACGTCCCGCCATGAGTGCAAAAGCGGCAGGCTTACCGGGTCATGCTTTGATATCCGTAAAGGTACAGGTGCAGGCACATGTCATGCTCTCTATAGCGGGGCTTGGACAATGGAAGCCCTGTGCTGTCCGGAGCTGATGGCGGTAAGATTTCCCCAGTTTTTGTTGAGCAATACTCTGCGACCCGATGGAGTATGCGCGTCATTATGAGATGAAATTATCCCACGCAACAGGCTGTCAAAGATATTTATTATATAAATAAAATAATTGACAAATATATCTTATATTTTATTGATCATTAAAGGTAATTGTGGGGTCGGGTTTTGCTATGATTTTCGAATCTCATTGCGTAGATCATGGTCTGAAGATTTTTGAGAATGATCCGCACGTAGATACCTTTCGTGATGTTCTATATATTCCTCGAATACCGGGTCATTATGACTCGCACTATGGAATTTACGATCCGTACGGTCGGATGATTCAAAGTGCTGGTCCCCGAAGAGGCTGGCCGAACTATGCGCTTGGTCAGTCTGAGAGTTCTTGCATAAGTCCATCGCCCGGCTACCCCTTGTCTCCCGAGCCATTTTATTATTACGGCGGCAATATTGTTCCGCACTATGGGCATTTCATTACGGAAACTCTCCCGCGGTATTGGTGTGGGCGTCAGGTCTACGCAGGTCTCAAGATACTCGTTCATGCTGAAAAGACCGTGGACTTCCTTTTTGCCATACCTTGGCTCGCTGAGTTTTTCTCCTTTCTCGGCCTCAAGCGGGATGATTTTGTTGTCTTCGAAAGACCGACCCGGGTCAAAGCGCTTATGATTGCAGGCACCTCATTTGAGGAAAACCACTTTGCCCATCGAGCTTTCGCGAAGTTTTGCAATAATATTGGCCAAGAATTCGGTGAAGACGTTGGCGAAGGGAAAGCGATTTATCTTTCCAGGGCAGAATTCAATAGTCAGATGCGTCATATTGAGGGCGAGCGTGAGGTCGTTTCCTATCTCGCGCGTGAAGGGTTGACGATCATCGCGCCAGAGACATTGGGAGTCAGGCAGCAGTTACGCCTGTTTTCTGAGCATCGACCCACAGTGGGCTTCGTTGGTTCGGCTTTTCACAATGATATCTTTTGTGAGTGTCCAGCTGGTATTGCCATGACGTGCGATGGACTGGTGTCCTCTAACTTCGTCCTCATGGATCGCGTAAATAATGCCCGTATGCGCTACGTGACTGCGCCGGGGATCACGCTGATGAGACGCGATCCAGGGCAACCGGCATTCTACCGTCTGGAAGATCCAGCTAACACAGCCCGTGGTCTGATCGATCTCATTGCAGCGCAGGTCTGGCGTAATGAGAAAGTAAACGAACCTGAGGGTATAAGTAGAGAACAATCCTATAGAATAAAGACTTTCCATCAGAGCGTGGTTCAAATTGATCGCCAGACCGGCATCGTGCACCATGGTGCCGGTGACGGCGAGCGTATAGTCCAGTTGATAGCCCATCTTGGCCACCAAGGCTGGGCAGCCTTTACTACTCAGTTAGGCGATTGTCTGTCAGTAGAGAAAGACAACAATCAGGGAGCTGAAATTTACTATCGGTATCATCGTTTTCCCGATGGGAGGATAGCGTTTTTCCATAATGAGACAGATCGTTTTCTCTGTGCCGTATCTGACGGGCGGATTTGCTGCGACCGTCTCGAACCCAGTGATTGGGAGTGTTTCACCCTCGAAGTCCTGTGAAACCGTATAATGCGGGTCGGGAAGCCACGATAAGCAGTGTGTTCAGAACTTGTGTGGGGTGAATGGGGTCAGCCTCGAAAACCGTAAGCCTCATAACCGGGCGAGTATCCTTGTGCTCGAGACATCCAGAGGCCCGGAATACCTAGGCAAGTATTTCCGGGCAGGCAAAGACGGGCTGTCTGACGAGCCCGTCTTTGCGGCTGTGTCGATCAGGAACAGGTCAGTTCCCGACGGACGATCTCGGCGCCGGCGGCCAGCGCCTTGAGCTTGCCTCTGGCCACATTGCGCGAGAGCGGTGCCATGCCGCAATTGGTGCAGGGGCAGAGGTTTTCCGCATCGACGAATTGCAGCGCCTTGCGCAGCGTTGCGGCAACTTCTTCCGGTGTCTCGATCCGGTTGCTGGCCACATCGATGGCGCCCACCATGACTTTCTTGCCACGCAGCAATTCGATCAGTTCCATAGGCACATGCGAGTTCTGGCATTCCAGCGAGACCATATTGATCGCCGAGGCCTGAAGCTTGGGGAAGGTGCGCTCATACTGGCGCCACTCATGGCCGAGCGTCTTCTTCCAGTCCGTATTGGCCTTGATGCCGTAACCGTAGCAGATATGCACGGCGGTCTGGCATTTGAGCCCTTCAATGGCACGTTCGAGTGTGGCGATGCCCCAGTCATTCACCTCATCGAAAAACACATTGAACGCAGGCTCGTCGAACTGGATGATATCGACGCCGGCCTGTTCCAGCTCCTTCGCCTCTGCGTTGAGAATGGCAGCGAATTCCCAGGCCAGTTTCTCGCGGCTCTTGTAATGGGCATCATAGAGCGTATCGATCATCGTCATGGGGCCAGGGAGCGCCCATTTGATGGGGGCTTTTGTCTGCTGGCGCAGGAATTTTGCGTCTTCGACAAAAACAGGCTTTTCGCGAGCAACGGCACTCACAACCGTCGGCACACTGGCCTCGTAACGGTTGCGGATCGTGACTGTCTCGCGCTTTTCAAAATCCACACCGGCAAGATGCTCGATGAAGGTCGTCACGAAATGCTGGCGTGTCTGCTCGCCATCGCTGACGATATCGACCCCGGCAACCTGCTGTTCGAGCAGTGAGACGCGCAACGCGTCCTGCTTTGCCTCGACAAGGGCATCGCCTTCCATTTTCCAGGGAGACCAGAGTTTTTCCGGCTCGGCGAGCCATGATGGTTTGGGCAGGCTGCCAGCGGTAGCGGTTGGGAGGAGCTTGGTCATGAGGCGTGGTTTTCCAGAATAGTCAGATCAGAATGCAGGCAGAATGGCGCTCAGGCTGCGTGTCTTGTCGCCCATTCGTCGAGAAAGGATTTGTGAGGCGCAATGAAGTGCTCGCCCGCGAATTTTCCCTGCTCGGTGGCAAGACGCGTGCGCTCCTCGCGATCGTAAACGACGCGGGTATTGGAGAAGTCGCTCTGTTTGAGGCTGGGCTTGTAGACCGCAGCGGCGCCGGAATTCGCATTGTAGATTTCGGGGCGGTAGATGCGCTGGAACGTCTCCATCGTGCTGATCGTGCTGATCAGTTCGAGGGGAGAATAGTCGTTCAGCAGATCGCCGAAGAAATAGAAAGCCAGAGGAGCCTTCACGCCAGACGGCATGAAATAGCGCACCTGCATGCCCATCTTGCCGAAATAGCTTTCAGTCAGCGATGTCTCGTTGGGCACATATTCGACACCCAGCACAGGGTGCTGGTTGGTGGTGCGGGTATAAATCTTGTTCTCGGACACACTCAGGCAGATCACCGGAAGCTTGGCAAAACGGCTGCTGTAGCTTTCTGAGGCGATGAATTCCTGAAAAATCCGGCCATGCAGCACGCCGAAATCATCAGGCACGGCAAAGCCGTCACGTCCGCGATTATGCTCTGGCAGGCGCACGCTGAAATCGTAATCGCGAACATAGGACGAGAAGTTATTGCCTATGATCCCCTCAAGGCGTTTGCCGGTCGACAGATCGCAGATGGTTGTCTGAAGCAGTTCGATGGCCGGAAAGCTCTCCCCCGATCCGGCGATATCCATCTCGATCGAGATGATATTGAGTTCGAGCCTGTAGCGATTGCCCTCCGGATTGTCCCAACAGGCAAGGTCGTTGAAGCGATGATCGATCATGTGCAGGGCTGCACGCAGATTTTCCTGACGGGCGGCGCCTCGCGCGAGATTGGCGAAATTGGTCGTCAGCCTCGTGCCAGCGGCGGGAGCGTAATTCTCGTCAAAGCGCAGGCTTTTGATCGTGAAGGCAAAATCATTGGTCATGATGGGCGGGTATCCTCTTCTGGATCCAGAATCTCCGCGCCACGCTCTTCATGCCGCCGCGCGGTGCGAGCGAGGCCCGTTTATTCCGCAGAGGAAGGCATGAAAACAAATGATTATATTTCGCTATAACATGACTTATTGTCATGTTGTGAGCTGGGTCCCTTTTCGGGAGGGACGCACCCGTCTTCGAAGAGGTCTGATCTGGTTCAGATCTCGACGCTGGAGGCGAGGCTGATGAAACCTTCCAGATAAGGTGGCGCCGTACCTGTTCGGTGCCCGAGATGGATGGATTTGAGAATACCGTCCCCGATCCTCACGCCTTTCACGCCCTTCACCTTGCGCAGCAGCCAGTCAGGCGTGGCGCTGACGGCGCGACCCGAGGCGACAAGGCGTAGCATGAGGTCCGTCGTTTCGACCGTTCTATGTCGGCGCGGTTGTGTGTGTGACGGCACCAAAAACCGTGTATAGATATCGAGCCGCTCGCGGGAGACCGGGTAGGTGATCAGGGTCTCGGTCGTGAGATCCTTTGGCTCGACATGATGTTTACGTGCCAGAGGGTGCGTTTCAGACACGGCCAGCACCAGCTCGTAATCGAAGACGGGTGTGAATTCGAGTTCGGGCCGTTCAATAGGGTCAGGGGTAACGAGAATATCGATTTCATGCCCCAGAAGCGCGGTCAGCCCGCCAAACTGGAAGGCCGTTGTGACATCCAGTTCCACGTCGGGCCAGGCAGCCAGAAACGGGTCGACCACCTGCATCAGCCAATCCTGACAGGGGTGACATTCCATTCCGATCCTGATCGAGCCACGCCGCCCGCGTGCGTAGTCCTCAAGCACGCCTGCGCCGTGTTCGAGCTGCGGCAGAACACGATGCGCGAGACCTAGAAGATACTCACCCGCCAGCGTGAACCGCAGCTTGTGCCCCTCTCGCTCAAGCAGCTTGACGCTGTGACGATCCTCGAACCGGCGGATGGCATGGCTAACGGCTGATTGTGTCAGGCAGAGTTGTTCGGCTGCCTGAGTCAGACTTCCGGTGCGGTGAATCTCTCTCAATATCGCCAGAGGCTGGATGTCGATCATGGTTCATGAATTCCCGTCATACAGACGGATCATAATCGTTCCGCCCGTCTCGCTCCAGCGCCCGCATGCCTGCTGCACTGCCCTGATCGCCGCAATACCGTCTACAGGGAAGTGCGACGAGGGAGCCCGGCCGCAGGGCTCGCCTCTTGCAACTCAGACGCCCTCCGACCACATTATAGGGCGTTATCATTTTGACCGGATGGAGAGTCATCCCCATGAACCAGCAAGAGCGTGATCTCATTTCGCAGTTCGTCGCCCGCGTCGGCGGTGCGCCCAATAGCGGGTTTGGTGGCTCTCAGGCCCCGGCCAATCTGCCCCCCATCGATCCTGAGGCTGATCGCTGGATTGCGGATAATTTCCAGAGATATCCCGAGGCCCGTTACCGCGTGACGCAGATGGCTGTCGTGCAGGAAGTGGCTCTGGCCGAGGCGCAGAACCGCATTCGCCAGCTCGAATTCCAGCTTCAGCAGGCCCAGTCGCAGCTCCAGCAGGCGCAGCAGCAGCGCCCGCAGGGTGGTGGCGGTCTGTTTGGCGGCCTGTTCGGTGGTGGCGCCAATCGCCAGCAGCAGGCTGGTCCGCCGCCGGGCTGGGGTGGTCAGCCGCAGCAGGGTTATGGTCAGGGTTATGCCCCGCCGCCGCAGGCCAATCTGCCGCCTGGCTATTCTACCGGCATGTTCCAGCAGCGCGGTTCAGGCTTTCTGGGCTCGGCCCTGACAACGGCGACGGGCGTCGCTGGCGGTATGCTGGCAGCCAACGCGATTGAGAGCCTCTTCTCCGGCCATCACGATTCAGGCGCTGGCGGGTTTGGCGGTGGTGAGACCATCATCAACAATAATTACGGCGACGCTGGCGGCAATGATCCCTTCGCGGGCGGCGGGCAGGATGCCGGTCAGAGCTATGACGCTGGTGACTGGGGCGGCGATAGTGGAGGTGGCTGGGGCGACGATTCCTTCTGATCGCCCGATGCGCCCCTCTGGCAGTATCTCTCTGTCAGGCTTGTGATGGGCTTGATCGAAAACCCGGCCCTCGTGCCGGGTTTTTGTTTGTCATCTTGCCTTGCCATAATCGCATGAAGGAAATCCCTGAATGAGCGGGTCCCTGTTCCAGCGTGTTCTGCTGACCAATGATGACGGTATCGATGCGCCAGGCCTTGCCGTGCTGCATGACGTCGCGTCGCAACTCAGCGATGATGTGTGGGTTGTCGCGCCCGCGCAGGATCAGAGCGGTATCTCCCATGCGCTCAGCCTGCATGACCCGCTGCGCGTCCATCAGCATGGCCCCAAGCGCTTTGCGGTCACTGGCACGCCGGGCGATTGCGTGGCGATTGCTGCCCGCCATATCCTGCGCGATGCCCTGCCAACCCTCGTGCTGTCAGGCATCAATCGCGGCGCCAATCTCGGTGTGGAGACTGTCTTCTCAGGCACGGTAGGTGCGGCCATGACCGCCATGCTGCTCGATCTGCCGTCCATCGCCCTGAGCCAGACCTTTACCGCAGGCAAGGCCGTTCCCTGGGAGACCGCCCGGGCGCTTGCACCGGATATTCTCAGGCTTCTCGCCCGCAGGCCCATGCCAGAGCAGGCCTGTCTCAATGTCAATTTTCCCGCCTGCACAGTCGAGGAAGCCAGACCGCTGAAAACCACCACACAGGGGCGTGGCTTCCTGCGCGATATCGAGGTGGTGTCGCGTGATGACATGCGTCGTTTCGCCTATCACTGGTTGCATCTCAAACGCGATCATGCGGGAGACGAGGATGGCACTGAAACTGCAGCCATTGCAGCCAATCACGTCAGTGTCACCCCGCTCTCCTTCGGGCGCACCAACATGAAGATGCATGACTGGCTGCTGAAGCAGGAGATCGGTCTCGCCTGATAGCGGGTGAGGTCCACCCGCCGGTTGCACGGTGAAAAGAAAATATAGGTTTCAACCGTAACCCGTTCCTCACGTTGCATTCGAAGACAAAGAGCCAATTTCGAGTGAACGGACAGGGAAATGAGCGCTGAACTTCTGGACTGGACAGATGTCCTTCCGCTGAACGATCTCGAGGAAGGTGTCATCACACCTGTCACTATCGGTGAAAAGGCCCTTGTCCTTTACCGGTCGGGCGATGAAGTGCGGGCCTTCGATGGCAAATGCCCGCATAAAGGCGCCCCGATGGAGCAGGGTGTGGCGTGCAAATCGCGTCATGGCGATGTGCAGCTTGTCTGCCCCTGGCACAAGGCGAGTTTCTCGGCAGAAAGCGGTCGGCTGATCGAGCCACCGGCGCTCGACCCGCTCGCCCGTTACCCGGTCGAGGTTCATGATGGCCGCATTCTCGTCGGCAAGGTGGCCATGCGCCCTGACGCACCCGCGCCCATGCGCGAGCATGAGGTCGTCGCCATTATCGGTGCCGGTGCGGCCGCAATCGCAGCAGCCGTCACACTGCGCGACGAGGGATATGCCGGGCGCATTCTTCTGATCGGACCCGAGGAAGATCTGCCCTATGATCGCACCGCGCTCAGCAAGATGACCCTCGCCAATCCGGATCCTGAGGCGTCACCCCCGCTCTTGCGTCCGGAATCCTGGTATATCGAGCAGCGTATCGAACGCGTGATGGATCGTGTGGTGAAGCTCGATACCGAGACGCGCAGGATCACTCTTGAAGCAGGGGTGAGCCTCACGCCCGATCATGTGCTTCTGGCGAGCGGCTCCCGCGCAAAAGAGCTCGAAATTCCCGGAAGCGCCCTTGCCGGGGTGCATACGCTGCGAAGCGCGCATGACGTGCGTGAGATCGCCTCGAAAGTGGGCGAGAACACGACGGTCGTGGTGATCGGCTCCGGCTTTATCGGCATGGAGGCGGCGGCGGCTCTGCGCAAGCGCGGGGCAGGGGTGACCGTCCTGTCCAACTCGGCTCTGCCGTTCCAGAAGCAGCTCGGGCGCGAAATCGCCACTGAAATGCGCATTCTGCATGAGAGCAAGGGTGTGGCGTTCATCTCGTCCTGCAGCGTCAAAGCCATCAACGGCGAGACGCAGGTCGAGTCCGTGACCCTGGAAGATGACAGCCAGATCAACGCCGATCTGGTGATCATCGGCGTCGGGGCGGTGCCAGCGCTCGATTATCTGCCTTCCCACGCACTCAGCGAGAATGGTGGCATTGAAGTCGATCAGGCCATGCGTGTTGCGCCGCATATCTATGCGGCGGGCGATATCGCGAGTGTCACGCATGAGGGCAGGCAATATCGTATCGAACACTGGCGCACGGCGCAGAGCCAGGCGCGCATCGCGGCGCGTACCATGCTCGGTCTGCCGGGTGGCGCTCTTACGACGCCCTGGTTCTGGACGCAGCAATATGATCGCAAAATCGAATATCTAGGCTGGCCGCGTGGTTTTGAGCGCGTCGAGATCGACGGCGATGTCGACCGCTTTGATTTCACCGCACGCTATATCGATGAAGAGGGCAAAATCGTCGGTCTGGCCACCGCCGGGCGGCCAAAAGAGATGGGTGAAGCCGCCGTTACCTTCGACGATGCTTGACAGGGAAGGGGTGGAGCGGCTTCCTGCGCTCCATTGGCAGGGGTTCGCCCCCTGCGCCCCCGCTGTTTCGAATCAGGAAGACGCCCATGCATCCCTATCGCACTCATAGCTGCAGCGCCCTGCGCGAGAGCGACGCCGGCCAGACCGTGCGTCTGTCCGGCTGGGTTCACAGCAAGCGCGATCACGGCGGGCTTCTGTTTATCGATCTACGCGACCAGACCGGCATGACGCAGATCGTTATCCCCTCGGGCACCGATCTGCTCGATATCGTCGAGCGTCTGCGTGTCGAGAGCGTGATCACGGTCACGGGTGACGTGGTGGCGCGTGAGGAAGGCCAGCGTAACCCGCATTTGCCTACCGGTGCCATCGAACTGCGTGCCCGCGAGATCGAAGTGCGCTCCCATGCTGCTGTCCTGCCTTTCCAGGTCGCTGGCAGCGAGAACTATCCCGAAGATCTGCGCCTCAAATATCGCTATCTCGACCTGCGTCGCGAGAAGATGGCCGCCAATATCCGCCTGCGTTCGGCGGTCATTGCCTCCATGCGCTCGCGCATGATCGGCCATGGCTTCACCGAGTTCCAGACGCCTATCCTTACCGCCTCCTCGCCGGAAGGCGCGCGTGACTTCCTCGTTCCGGCGCGTCTGCATCCGGGCAAGTTCTACGCGCTGCCCCAGGCACCGCAGCAGTTCAAGCAGCTCGCCATGGTGGCGGGTTTTGACCGCTACTTCCAGATCGCCCCCTGCTTCCGTGATGAAGCCTCACGCGCTGACCGCAGCCCGGGCGAGTTCTATCAGCTCGATTTCGAAATGGCCTTCGCCACCCAGGAAGACGTGTTTGCGGTTCTGGAAGACGTGCTGAGCGGTCTGTTTGCCGAGTTCGGCAAAGGCCGCAAGGTCGATACTGCGCCGTTCCGTCGTATTCCCTATGACGAGGCTATGCGTCTTTACGGCTCCGACAAGCCCGATCTGCGCAACCCGCTGCTGATCAGCACGGTCACCGAAGCGTTCGCCAATTCCGGTTTCGGCCTGTTTGCCCGTATCGCTGCCAATGGCGGCGAAGTGCGCGCCATTCCGGCCCCCGGTGCCGGTACGCGTCCGCGCGGTTTCTTCGACAAGCTCAACAGCTGGGCGCGTGATGCCGGTGCGGGCGGTCTGGGCTACATCATCTTCGAGGAAGATGGCGGCAAGGGCCCGATTGCCAAGAACCTCGAAGCCGATCGCGTCGAGGCCATTCGTGAAGCCTGTGGTCTCAAGGCGGGTGACGCCGTGTTCTTCGCCGCAGGCGAAGGCGATGCCGTGGCCAAGTTCTCGGGGCAGGTGCGCACGCGCATTGCCCAGGAACTCGATCTGATCGAGCAGGATGCCTTCCGCTTCTGCTGGATCGTCGATTTCCCGATGTTCGAGCGCAATGAGGAAACGGGCCAGGTCGATTTCTCGCATAACCCGTTCTCCATGCCGCAGGGCGGGCTTGAGGCGCTGAACTCGCAGGATCCGCTGACCATCAAGGCCTATCAGTACGATATCGTCTGCAACGGCATCGAGCTTTCCTCGGGCGCCATCCGTAACCATCTGCCGGAAGTCATGATCCGCGCCTTCGCCATTGCCGGTTATGGCGAGGATGTGGTCGAGGCCCGCTTTGGCGGCATGCTCAACGCGTTCCGCTACGGCGCCCCGCCGCATGGCGGTTCGGCACCGGGTGTGGACCGTATCGTGATGCTGCTGGCCGACGAGCCGAATATCCGTGAGGTCATTCTCTTCCCGCTCAACCAGAGCGGCGAAGACCTGATGATGGAAGCCCCGGCCCCGGTCGAGCCTGCCCGTCTGAAGGAGCTTTCTCTGGCTATTCTGCCGCCCAAGCCCAAGGCAGGCGTTCAGCCTGCGGCGACCGCCCAGAAGGACTGAGCCGGAAAGGCGGTGTTGCGTGAGACGGCTTTTATCCGGGCTGATGGCAGGGCTGGTGGCAGGGGGAGTCTCCCTGCCATCTCCTGCGCTGGCAGACAGTCTGCAGCCCCACAAGGCCGTCTATAGCCTGAGCCTGTCGCGCCTCAAGGCAGGCGCGCTGGCTGGTGCCAGCGGAACAGCGACCTATCAGATACGCGACCTCTGCACCGCCTGGTCTGTCAGCCAGAAGCTCGATATCGACATCATCAACGGCGATGGCGGTTCGAGCGCAATCGGTTTTCAGTCCGCGACCCTGGAAGACAAGAACACCCATCGCTTCGTTTTCCGCACCATCATGAGTCAGGATGGGCAGGTCACGAGCGAGACATCGGGCGAGGCGACACGCAACCGTCGGGGCGAGGTCGTGGTGCATTACACCAGACCGCAGACAAGCAGCGTAACGCTTCCCGCCAGAACGGTTTTCCCGTTGCAGCAGGCCCAGGCCCTGTTGAAGGCCGCTCGTGAAAAGAAACTGCATCTCGCCACCGACCTGTTCGACGGCAGTGTCGAGACAGGCAGTATCCCCACCTATGCCACACTGGGCAGGCTGGCTCCGCAGGTCGCCAGCCTCTCAAGCCCGCTTCTGAAAGGGCAGGAGGCCGTGCCGGTCTCGATCGCCAGTTTCGGGGCGGGCACAGGCGCGCTTCTGCCCGATTCCGCCTATAGCGATCGTCTCTGGACCAATGGTGTGGAAGACCGGCTTCTGATCGATTTCGGTGATTACGTCTTGTCCGGCACACTGGATTCCCTGACATCCCTGCCAGCGGCTTCCTGCCACTAGGGTATGGGGTGCGCAGCAAGGGCGCTGGCACAGATCGCTTGCAGGGCACGGTAACGCAGCGCCTGCGAGCAATCCGTCCAGAGCATCAGAGGGTGATAGTGCCGTTGATTCGCGTGACCACGGCGCCACCCACCCAGATGTCATCGCCCAGCTTTTTCACCGAAACCTGCCCGGCACGACCCAGAGCCGTTCCCTGAAAGGCGGTGTAGGAGTCAGGGGCCTTGCCGCTTTCGATCAGCAATTGGCCGATGGAGGCATTGAGGCTTCCTGTCACAGGGTCTTCATAGCCGGGGTTTTCCCCGACAAAGGCGCGGACTTCGAAACAGGCCCCGGTGGCGGCAGGGCTGTTGTGCCATTCTCCCACAACGCCGAGTTTCTGCCCTACCAGCGCGGCCCAGTCAGGCTTTATGGCAAGCACCGTGTCACGATCATCGACATGCACAACCAGCCAGCCAGGGCCGTTATCGGCCCATTGGATGTCGAGCACGGCATCGGTGTCGAGCCGCAATGCCTGAATTGCCCGTTCGCGTTCTTCTTGACTGGCAGGACCGGACCGTCGCCGTGGCGGTGCGGCAAAGGCCAGTCCACCCGCCTGTCTGCGGATCGGCACCAGACCGGCGGCGCATTCCTGCACGATCAGATCCTTTTCCGGCGCATCGCCCGATGAGCGGGCCAGAGTCTGCCAGACATACGCGCTGCCAAGCGTAGGGTGCCCGGCAAAAGGAAGTTCGCTATGCGGTGTGAAGATACGCACGCGATAATCAGCTTCTGGCGAGGTGGGTTTGAGCAGAAAGGTGGTCTCGCTCAGATTGGTCCAGTTGGCGATGGCGGCCATCTGCGCGTCGGTCAAGGAATCTGCCCCGGTAACAACGGCAAGAGGATTGCCCTTGAAGGGCTCTGCCGAAAACACATCGACCTGCTGAAAACGTAATTCCATGATCAGGGCTCCTCCTGGGGCGGCGTGGGGGTGGTGGGAAGCTGAAGAAGGGTCTCGTCAGCGAGTTGTGTCAAAAGCGGATTGTGAATGGCCGTTACGCTGCGGTGCAAACTCTCCCGGTGGCAATCAGACCGTTCGATAGCCAGACGAACCGGCAATGAAAGACCATCCATCTCACCACAGACGTGCAGGGCAGCGCGATCGAGACGGCGAAGCAGAAGGCGGATATAAGACTTGTCGGCCAGAGCCTCCGGTCGATACGTCACTCGAAGCTGGTCGAGGCTTTCCTCGCTGTCCAGAGGTGAGCGATCCGACATGCGCCCGGAAGAGCCTGCCAGATCCAGCGCCGTCAGGTCGTCAGCTGTTTCTGCTTGCACTATTTGTCTCTCGCTATGGTCCTGAGCATGGGCGCAGGGCGATACCGCCCAACTGGCCAAGATCAGGGCAAGCATGATGTGCCTGACGCCCGTCTCATGGCGCGTCTTTCTCCGCTCCACAGGGGATGGGGAGGAATGCGCGGAATCCGCGCCGGAAGAAAACATGATCACCTCGATTGTATTGGTACAATAGTGACGAATCGATTCGATTGTGTTATTCTGCTTGAGGCGATAAAAAGAGCAATGACTTTAATGTCTCATGACAATATTGCCGAGAGTGACCTTCATGTGGACTCCTGAGCTCAAGCCCGGCCCTGCGCCGCTCTATGAACGGCTGGTCCAGTCCATTGCCGGCGATATCAGAAGCGGCACGCTTGCCCCTGGCATGCGTCTGCCGCCGCACAGGGAACTCGCGTTCAGACTGGGGGTGAGCGTGGGAAGCGTCACGCGCGCCTATACCGAAGCCGAGCGGCGCGGGCTGCTGGTTGCCCATGTAGGCCGCGGGTCATTCGTAAAAACGAACGCGTCGCCCGTGCCCGATATTCCCACCACTGAGCGGGGCGTGGCGCGCCTGACAAATGCCGGGCCAAGGGGGGCAGGGGCGATCGATCTGCGTTGCAATACGCCGCCGCCTGTTTCCCTCATGCAGGATCTGAATGAAGCCCTCATGGCCCTGATGGCACGTGGTGCGCTCGATCCGGCAGTGCATTATATCCAGGGGGCCGGGCTGGCGCCTGTAAGGCAGGCTGCGTCGCTCTGGATCAGAAATGCCTACGGCCTTGAGGTCGATGCGGCCAATCTTGTCCAGTGCAACGGAGGGCAGCATGCCATTGCTCTGGCCTTCTCGTCTTTCTGCGGTCCGGGTGACACGATCTTATGCGAGTCCTCGACGTTTTACGGCGCGCGTATGGCGGCAGAACATCTCGGGTTGAAACTGCACGGTTTGCCGATGGATGAGGAAGGCATTCTGCCAGAAGCGCTCGACCGCGCGGTTGCTGAAACCGGAAGTCGCCTGTTGTTCACGCTCCCCACGCTTCACAATCCGACCACGCGCACAATGTCGGTGCAGCGTCGAGAGGCCATTGCGGCGATAGCGCGCAGTCATGACCTGACCATTCTCGAAGACGATGCCTATTACGCCTATTCCCGCAAGCCGCCGCAGCTTGCCTCTCTCGCACCGGAACGGACGCTCTATCTCGTCAGCCTGTCCAAGGGCATCTGCCCCGGCCTGCGCGTTGCTTTTCTGGCTCTTCCGCCGGGCGTGGCGCGCGAGCGTCTGATACGCGGTGTGCGCGCTTTCGGATATTGCCCACCTGCGCTGGGGGCCCTGGTCTTTGAGGAATGGGTCAGAGAGGGTCGTATCGACGACATCGCGCAGGCCATCCAGAAAGAAGCTGCCTCGCGTTGGAAGATGGCCCATCAGGCCCTGGGGTCTCTGATGACGCCGCCCGGCGCCGACCACTCGCCCCATGGCTTCCTGCCCATGCAGGCACTCGAAGCCGAGCGGGTAACGACGCGTCTGCTACGCGCTGGCGTCGAGGTGACGCCACCAGACGCGGCCCTGGTCTCACGCGATGCCGATACAGGGTTGCGGCTCTGCTTCGGGGCGCCGGAAAGTCAGGCCGAGCTTGGCGAGGCCCTGACGATCATTACCGAGGTCATTGCCGGTCATGGCCGAACTGATCGCGACGGCATCGTCTAGTCCGCATTGATCCAACGGCGAAACGGACCATCCGCCAGGAGCTCCTTGGTCAATTCTTACCGGCAGCAGAAACAGGAGGCTGTCCGAACCAAAGCGCGTCTGTCTGGCGCCTGATGAAAGACGCGAATCAGGCAAAGGGCTGATTGTCTGTCGGCACTGAGGCCCGCTGCGCCTTACTCAGGGGCTGGGGGGTGCAAACGTGCAGCAAGCGCTGACCAGTCCGGCGGCTTGAGCAGGTCTGCGAGTGTCTGTCCGTCCAGAACGGCCATGAAAGCGCCCAGTGCGTCTCCAAGAAGGGTCTGAAGCCGACAGGCACCTGTCAGCAGGCAGCTCTGACCTGTCTGGAAACAGGCGACCAGCGCCATATCCTCCTCGGTAAAACGCACCAGATCGCCAAGCCCGATTTCGGCGGGGGAGCGGGCAAGCACAAGCCCCCCGCCACGGCCACGCGTCGTGGTGACAAAACCGCCCTGTCCGAGGCGATGAACGATCTTGACCAGATGGTTTTCCGAAATCCCGTAGCGCTCGGCAATCTCGTGAATCGAGACGCGCCTTTCCTGGTTGAGGCCGAGATAAAGCAGCACGCGCAAGGCGTAATCTGTGTGGAGGGTCAGGCGCATTTCTAAAGATGTAGCAGATTTGCATCTTTTATGCATCAGGCCTAAAAGATGTGCGTGATATACATCTTTTAGGAGTCGCATGATGGTCAAACCGCTCGAATCCGGCACCTCGGCGATCGTCAAAGCCACGATCCCAGCCCTCGAGGCGCATGGCGTCACGATCACCAGAACCATGTACGCCTCTCTCATGCGCGACCCGGCCATAGCGGCCATGTTCAATCAGACAGATCAGGCCAATGGGCGTCAGCCCCATGCGCTCGCCGCTGCGGTTCTGGCCTATGCGCGCCATATCGAGCATCCCGAGAAACTCGAGGCGGCGCTCAGCCTCATCGTCGAGCGCCACGTCGCCGTAATGGTCAAACCGGAACAATATCCGGTCGTCGGAGCTGCCCTGCTCGGCGCGATCAAGACCGTTCTTGGAGAGGCTGCAACGCCGGAAATCATGCATGCCTGGGGCGATGCCTATCGCTTTCTTGCCGATGTGCTCATTGCCCGTGAGGCCAGCGTCTATGATGAACGCTCAGCCCTTCCGGGTGGCTGGCGCGACTGGCGGGCCTTTAGGGTCGAGAAGCGCGTTCAGGAAAGCGACAGCGTCACATCGTTCTGGCTTGCTCCCGTCGATGGCAAACCGGTCCTGCGTCATGAGCCGGGCCAGTTTCTGACCTTCCGCCTCGAACGGGATGGGATCAACACAAGGCGCAGCTACAGTATTTCGAGCGCACCGGACGCAAGCGGCTATCGTATCTCGGTAAAGCGCGACCCGCAGGGGCTGGTGTCACGCTGGTTTCATGACAGGCTCGCAGTGGGCGATGTGCTCGATGCGACACCGCCTGCGGGTGATTTTACCCTGGCGGCAATCGGCAAGGCGCCTGCCATGCTGGTCAGTGCCGGGATCGGCATCACGCCGTTTCTGAGCATGCTCCTTGCCAGTAAAGGCGGTGCTGAAGGCGGCAAACGCCATCTTGTCCATGGCGATCACGATCTGCACCATATGCCGTTCCGATCGGCTCTTGCAGAGCTGGCGACCGCAGAATCAGCACCGGGAATCGACGTCTTCGGTACGCTGGGGCAGGATCGCCATCTTGCCATGTCGACCCATGAGGGACGGGTCTCGGCTGAATGGGTGTTCGCCCGGATGAGTCCTGACACGCATGTGTTTGTCTGCGGTCCGCGCAGCTTCCAGCGTGATCTGATAGGGGGGCTGAGCCGGTTGGGTGTCGACAGGGCGCGCATCCATCATGAGTTCTTCGGCTCTGACGAGGGTGTTGCCTGAACGCGTTTTTCAGGCGGCCCTTTGCGGCTCTCCTCATTCCTGCCGCGTCATCAAGGGGCTGACCGGCAGGCCTTTCATCGCCAGATCCCCAGCCATCCGCTGGGGCAGTCGCTCCCGTCACGCCTCCAGGGGTATCACGGGAGCGACATGTTCAGGACAGGGTGACGATGAGGGGAATATGATCCGAGGGTTGATCCCTGGCGCGTTCGTCACGATCGGGCGTGACGGAAACGAGGCGCTCGGCCAGGCGGGGCGATAGAAGCGCGTGATCGATGCGCAGTCCGGCATTCCGCTGGAACGCCGCATTCTGATAGTCGTAAAAAGTATAGTGGCGTCCGGTCGGATGGAGCGCCCGCAAGGCGTCGGTCAGGCCAAGCCAGAGCAGACGATGCCAGCCCGCCCGGCTCTCCGGCCGCAGCAATGCGTCATCGGGGCTGAGCGCACCGGGGGCGTAATCCTCATCGGTCGGGCAGACATTGAAGTCGCCGGTGAAGAGAAAATCCTCTTCAGCCTCGAGCAGTTCTTTTGCCCGATGGGCGAGGGCATCGAGGAAGTTGAGTTTTGTCTCAAACCCGGCTGCGCCGCCCGAATTGCCATTGGGCAGATAGAGATTGCCGATCACCATGCCCGCCATGCGCAACTCGACATAGCGCGAGGCGTCGTTTTCAAAGCCCGGCAGACTCAGATTGATCACTTCAGCCGGTTCGCGCGTCAGCATGGCGACGCCGTTATAGGCTTTCTGCCCGACCACAACCGGGTGATATCCTGCCTCGGCGAAGCTTGCCGGAAAGACCCCGGTCTCGCATTTTAGTTCCTGCAGGCAGAGCAGGTCAGGTTTGACGCGATCGAGCCAGTCAAGGACATGGCGTTCGCGCTGGCGGATGGAATTGACGTTCCAGCTGGCAAAAGTGAAGCTCATGGCAGACGGGTCACGCCAGCGAAAAGCTGGTGCCGCAACCGCATGACGAGGCGGCATTGGGGTTGGTCACTGCGAAATGCGCGCCCATCAGCTTGTCGATAAATTCGAGCTGCGCCCCTTCGAGCAGATCGAGGCTGACCGGATCGACCAGAACGGTCGCGCCATCCTGTTCGATTACGACATCATCTGCCGCCCGCTCGGTGTCGAGCTTGAACTGATACTGAAAGCCGTTACAGCCCCCGGCCAGAACCGCCACGCGCAGGGCAAGTCCCGACGGATCGGCCTGCTGCGAGATGATCTCCGAAATCCGGGCAGCGGCACCGGCGGAAACCGAGAAGCGTCCCGCGAGGGGCGCTGCGGAGGGGGGCGTGGTCTGGCTCATTTTTTCCCATATAATGCGCCAGTGCGCCCGCTCAAAGCGGGTGATGTGGAGAAAGCGGATGATCAGCCAGGATGTCGCCCCTTATGCCGTGCGTCGCGAGACCGCGCGAGGCCGTCTACACGCCGAGGAAGACGCTCCCACGCGCTCGCCCTGGCAGCGGGACCGCGATCGTGTGATCCACTCGGCAGGGTTTCGTACTCTGCAATACAAGACCCAGGTCTTCATTAATCACGAAGGCGATTTCTTTCGCACGCGGCTGACCCATTCTCTCGAGGTCGCCCAGATTGCGCGCTCCATCGCCCGCCAGTTGCAGCTCGATGAGGATCTCACCGAGGCACTCGCGCTTGCGCATGATCTCGGTCACACGCCTTTTGGCCATGCGGGCGAAGATGCCCTGAAGCTCTGCATGAAAGACTGGGGCGGGTTCGATCATAACACCCAATCGCTGCGTCTCGTGACCCATCTCGAAGGCCGTTACCACGCTTTCGACGGACTGAATCTGACATGGGAGACGCTTGAAGGGCTCGCCAAGCATAACGGTCCGGTCAAGCGCCCGACCCCCTATCTGTTCGAATACGACCAGCGCCATCATCTCAACCTGTCCAGCTATGCCTCGGCCGAAGCGCAGGTGGCCGCTCTTGCCGATGATATCGCCTATCACGGTCATGACCTTGATGACGGGCTTCGCGCCGGGTTGCTGGCGCTCGAGGATATTGCGGGCCTCCCCATTGTCGGCCCCGCGCTCGAACGCGCCATGGCAGGAGCCCGGACAGATGACCGCTATGAGCGCGAACGCCGCATCAGGCATGAGACGATCCGTCAGGTCATCAATGTCCTCGCAACCGATCTGACGCAGCAGACACGGGCGAATATCACAGCGCTGAAACCGGAATCGGCTGACGACATCCGCAATGCGCCGATGCCTGTCGTGGCTTTCAGCGAGACGATCGCGCGTGAGAACAAGAAGATCCGCAAGTTTCTCTATGCGCGCATGTATCGTCACTGGAAGGTGAACCGCATGACGCGCAAGGCGCGCTTGGCGACGACCGAGGTTTTCGAAATATTGTCCGAAGATCCGAGCCTGCTGCCCGATGGCTGGCGGGAGAAGGCAAAGACCGCAGACGAGGCTGGCCGGCGTCGCGTGGTGGCGGATTACATAGCAGGAATGACCGATCGTTTTGCGATGGATGAACATCGACGGTTGACGGAACTCTCCATGCTGGGTTGATACAGGCAGCAAGAACCACGTCAGGAACGCAAGGCCCTCATGTCCGATACACAAGCGCCCACCACAGATTGCCTTTTCGCCCGTTACCAGGGGCAGGTGCGAGAGGCGCTGCGATCTGTCGTGGCAGATCTGCCGGACGAGATTGCCGCACGTGTCGAACTCACCCCGGCGCGTGACGCCTCCCATGGTGACATGGCCACCAATGCTGCGCTTCTGGCCTCGAAATTCGCCCGTCGCCGCCCGGCCGATATCGCGGCTGATCTGGTGCCGCTGCTCTCGGCGCTGCCCGGTGTCGCCAAGGCAGAAGCGGCGGGGCCAGGCTTTGTCAATCTGACGCTCAGCCCGGACGTGCTGCAATCCGTTGCGCGCTCTGTCATCGAGGCCGGGCCGCGCTTTGGTGAATCGCGCCTTGGCGCCAATCGCCGCGTGAATGTGGAATATGTTTCGGCCAACCCGACCGGCCCGATGCATGTCGGTCATTGCCGTGGCGCCGTGGTGGGTGACGCGCTGGCCAATCTACTGGCCAAGACCGGGCACATCGTCACCAAGGAGTATTACATTAATGACGCCGGAGCGCAGGTCATCGCGCTCACCTGGGCGGCCTATTGGCGCTATCTGCAGGCCATCGGCACCCGGATCGATGTCGAGGCCTTCTCGGCGCTTACGCCGACAGGTCTGCAATATCAGGGCGATTACCTGATCCCCATCGGTGAGTCCCTGGCCGCCGCGCATCGCAAGGGCCTTGCCGATGCAGCAGGTCAGCCCGCCGATCCGTCTGTCTGGTTCGAGATCGTGCGTGAAGCCACGCTCAAGGTCATGATGGAAGAGATCCGCACCGATCTCGGCCTTCTGGGTATCCATCACGAGGTTTTCTCGTCCGAGGCCGAGACGCTGGCCAGCGGTCAGGTCGATGAGGCCATCAACGCCCTCGACGCCAAGGGCCTGCTTTATGAAGGCGTACTCGAGCCCCCCAAGGGCAAGACCCCGGAAGACTGGGAGCCACGCCCCCAGACCCTGTTCCGCTCCACGCAGTTCGGCGATGACGTCGACCGTGCGCTGCGCAAATCCGATGGCAGCAACACCTATTTTGCCAATGATATCGGCTATCACGCCCAGAAGGCCCGCAACGCCGACGAGCTGATCGACGTTCTTGGCGCCGATCATGGCGGCTATGTCTCTCGTATGCGTGCGGCCGTCAGTGCCCTGACCGATGGCAAGACGGGTTTCGAAGTCGTGATGTGCCAGATCGTGCGTATCATGAAGGGCGGCGAGCCTGTGCGTATGTCCAAGCGCGCGGGCACGTTCGTCACGCTGCGCGACCTGCTTGACGAAGTCGGACGTGACGCTGTGCGTTTCACCATGCTGACCCGCAAGGCCGATGCGCAGATGGATTTCGATCTCGATGCGGTCGTAGCCCAGACGCGCGACAACCCCGTGTTCTACGTGCAGTACGCCCATGCGCGGTGCCGCTCGGTCATGCGGAGTGCCGAGACCATGTTTGGCGCCGAGGTCACGAGCGATGCGTCCCTGGCCGGTGCCGAGCTGTCACGCCTCGACTCCGATGTCGAGCTTGCCGTGCTGCGCCGTCTGTCGACTTTCCCCCGCGTGGTCGAAGGCGCAGCCCAGACGCGCGAACCGCACCGCATCGCCTATTACTGTGGTGAACTGGCAGCGGATTTCCATGCCTTGTGGAACAAGGGGCGTGAGGATACGACGCTGCGCTTCCTGCATGAGCAGGACAAGGCGGCGAGTCTGGCCAAGCTCGCGCTCGTGGCATCGGTTGCCAGCGTGCTGCGCTGTGGCCTGGCCATTCTCGGTGTCGAGCCGGTTGAGGAGATGCGATGAACGACGACACGCCAGACTGGCGCGACGACCGGCAGGGGGGCGATGAGCGCCCCCGTCAACCCGGCGGCAATGACCGACGCGCCAATGACCCGCGTTTTACCGATACGCGGCCCCCGTCTTACAGCGCTGAGTCCTCATCGGCGCGCGACAATTCCCGCGCCTCGTCACCGCGCGAGCGCCTGAGCGCCGATTATGACGAAGAGCCCGTCTTTCGCCGTCGTGCTGCGACGGGTGGCGGTCTGGGCGCATTGCTCGGCTCTGACGTGATGACACGTCGTCTGGTCTATGGCGCAGCAGGGCTTGGCGCGCTTCTGGTCGTGGGCGTGGGGGGCTGGTCTCTACTCGGCGGTCATTCCGGCGGTATTCCCGTCATCGGGCCGCCCCCTGGCCCCGTGCGTGATCGCCCCGCCGATCCGGGCGGGATGCAGATCATGGGCGATGGCACCGATCTCGATGTGACTGGGCAGGGTGAAGCGCATCTGGCGCCCGAGCCCGAACAGCCGCGCCCCGAGGCGCTTGCTGCCCGCACAGCCCCCGAGGCACCGGCAGCGTCATCCTCTACTTCCGGTGAGGCGGCTTCGACAGGCGCGGCATCCGGCACGGCACCAAAAGAGAGCGCTGGCGCGTCAGACAATGCCGGGCCTTCTGCCGCCCCCGAAGCGCCTTCCGCCGCCGCACCTGAGCCGAAAGAGGCACCTGCTTCACCGCCCGCTCGCAAGACGGAATCAAGTCAGGCCGAGCCTGCTGCCAAGGCCGCACCCCCGGCGCAGAAGGAAGCAGCCCGACCTGCCCCCGAGACGGCTCCGGTGGCGCCTGCGGCCAAGGCGGACAGCGCCGGTCACATGGTGCAGCTGGCGGCTCTGGGCAGCGATGCCGACGCGAAGGCGACCTGGTCCAGGCTTTCGAAGCAAGCGAGCGATCTGCTGTCGAGCCATGAGCCGGTCATCGAGCAGAAGACGATCAATGGTCATGTCTTCTATAGACTGCGCGTTGGCGGGTTCGACTCAGCACAGGCGGCCCGTGCTTTCTGCGTGCGTCTGCATGCCCGCTCCATTGCCTGCACACCGGCGGTCTTCTGATCGCAATGGGTGAGGGGGGTCTCGTCTTTCCGACGGGCGCGGAACCGGAAACCGCGCCCCACCTGTCCCTGACGGGTTTCGAGGGGCCGCTCGATCTGCTGCTCGATCTTGCGCGCGCCCAGAAAGTCGATCTGGCCCAGATCTCGATCCTGCAGCTGGTCGAACAATATCTCGCCTTCGTTGAAGGCGCGCGCCAGATCCGGCTCGAACTGGCAGCAGACTGGCTTGTCATGGCGGCATGGCTGACCTGGCTCAAATCGCGCCTCCTGCTGCCTGCTGAAAACGAACCCGATGGCGAAGCCGAAGAAGCGGCCGAACTGCTTCAGGGCAGGTTGCTCGAGCTTGAGGCCATACGCGGTCTTTCCCGGTGGCTGGATAACCGTCCCCGCCTTGGCGAGCATGTCTTTGCCCGTGGGTGCGGCGAGAGCATGACCCAGATCGACCGTTCCGGCCTGCGTGTCGACATGATCGGGCTCATCACAGCCTATCTCGCCATGACGCGTCGGAGGGGGCGCAAACGTTTCTATGCGCCGCCACGCCCGCGCTACTGGACCGTGACCGAGGCGGTATCGGCGCTGCAGCGTCTGCTCAATGCGAGCGAAGTGGCTGGCTGGCAGAAACTGACCGCCTTGCTGCCTGCCCAGGAAAGCACAGCGCCACGTGCGCGCGCTGCCGCTCTGGCCAGCGCGCTTGTGGCAGGGCTGGAAATGGCCAAGAGCGGCGCGGTCGAGCTGAAGCAGGAAGGTATTTTCGCCGAGATCATGCTCAGGGCGCCGCAGAAGGACGATGTTTTCGAAAAAGCATCCGCCGGGCAGGTTTCCGAAAAGGACGAAACGTAATGGATGCGCTGATGACCCTGTCCCGGTTGGTGGAGGGGCTGATCTTTGCCAGTGCAGAACCCGTATCGGAGAACGCGCTCAGGCAGTTTCTTGTCACGCAAGGTGCTGAAGAAACCGTTCTCGGGCCTGTTCTCGCGACAATCATGGCCCGTTACGAGGATCACGCGGTCGAGCTCATAGCGATCGCCAAGGGCTGGCAGTTCCGCACCCGGCCCGAAATCGCCCCCGCTTTGACGCGCATCATCGAGAAACCCCGGCGCCTGAGCCGTTCCGCCATGGAAACGCTCGCGATCATCGCCTATCATCAGCCCTGCACACGTGCCGATATCGAAGGCATACGCGGTGTTTCGTTGAGTCAGACCGTGCTCGACACGCTGATCGAGGATGGACTGATCATGCCGAAAGGGCGCAAGGAAGTTCCGGGAAGGCCTATTCTCTGGGGAACCTCGGCGCATTTTCTCAGCAGTTTCGGCCTGAGCGATCTCGGCGCCCTTCCACGTCGTGACGAGTTGCTGCTCGATCCTGACGCAGCGGGGCAGACGGGGCGTGTCGTGACCCAGCAGGGCATTCAGTAGGCGCCTCGTTGATCGGGCTTTTGGTATGAGTGGGGAAGATGTTCGATTTTAGCTGGTCGGAAATTGCGCTGATCGTCATTGTGGCGCTGGTTTTCATCGGCCCCAAGGACATGCCGACCGCCATACGCGCTGTCAGCCGGGGGCTGAAGGCCGTGCGCCGCATGGCTTCCGAGTTTCAGGGCCATGTGGACGAAATGGTGCGTGAGGCCGATCTCGGTGAGGCACGCGATCATTTGCGTGATCTCAAACGTTTCGATTTTCGCGATCGCATCGCCCGCACCATCGATTCAGACCAGACCATCAGCAAGAGCCTCGATTTCAGGCCACCGCCATCGCTGTCTGCGCCCGCCTCGGCATCGGTTGCGTCAACAGCGCCTGCCGTTATTCCGGTCAGCGGGCCGGGCGTCAGCAATACCGAGACTGTTCCGGCCCGGCAGGAAGAAGCATCGGCCCCCGCAATCCTGCCGCCTCTGACGGCGCGACGCCTGAATCACGAAAAGACGCTCTGGCACGCCCCTGCGGTCATACCGCCCCTGCGTGTCATTCATAATGGGCGTCGCGTTGCGCTCGATCCGCCCCCAGAGGCTGCCCCGCTCTCCGCCACGCCAGCGGAAACGCCCATATTGTCGCCTGCGACCCCAACCCAGCCAGACTGCCCGACCGCGCCATGACGAACGAAAACTCCATCGACGACAAGGCGATGCCGCTGCTCGAACATCTGGTCGAGTTGCGCAAGCGCCTCATCTGGTCACTGGCGGCGTTCATTGTTGCCTTTCTGGTCTGCTATCATTTCTCCGAGCAGATCTATCTCTTCCTGGCCGATCCACTGGCCAAGATCATGCGGCAGCAGGGTGAGCAGCCGCATCTGATCTATACGGCCCTGTCAGAGGCATTTTTTACCTATGTGCGTGTCGCCGTTTTCGGCGCGATCTTCTTGTCTTTCCCGATCGTCGCCATGCAGGCCTGGATCTTCATCGCGCCGGGCCTCTACAGGAACGAGAAGCGTGCCTTCGCCCCTTTTCTGATCGCCACGCCGGCCATGTTCCTGCTTGGGGCAACGATGGCCTATTACTTCATCTTCCCCATCGCCTGGCGCTTTTTCCTGTCGTTCCAGACAGCGCCGGTGGGATCTCATGGCATGCATATCGAGTTGCAGGCCAAGGTGTCCGACTACCTCTCGCTGGTCATGAAGCTGATCCTGGCTTTCGGCGCGGCTTTCGAGCTGCCTGTGGTGCTGACGCTTCTTGCGCGTGTCGGAATTGTCACCTCGGCAGGGCTCAAGAAATTCAGGCGCTATGCCATTGTGGGGGCCACGGTTATCGCTGCCATACTGGCGCCCCCCGATGTGATTACCCAGGTAGGTCTCGCCGTGCCGCTGATCTTTCTGTATGAAATCTCGATCTTTACGGCACGACTTGTCGAGCCGCGCGCTGTCGCGATCGACTAGGCAATAACGGGAAACGACTACGATGCATGACTTGCGCGCCCTTCGCGCCGATCCGGCCGGTTTTGATGCCGCTCTGGCCCGTCGTGGCCTGTCGCCCGTTGCCGGTGATCTGGTCCGTCGTGATGAAGAGCGTCGTGCAGCCCTTCAGGCCCTGCAGGAACAGCAGGCACAGCGCAAGGTGCTGGCCAGGGAAATCGGCCAGGGCAAGAAGACTGGTCAGGACACGACCGCGCTTGAGCAGAAAGCCGTCGAGCTGCGCGACCATATCGCTGCCCTTGAGGCCAGCGCCGCGCAGATTGAAAACGATATCAGCGGCGTGCTTGCCAGCCTGCCCAATCGTCTTGACGAGACCGTGCCTGAAGGCCGCGATGAAGAGTCCAATCAGGTCGTTCATCAATGGGGCGAGGTGCCGGTTTTCGATTTCGAGCCGAAGCAGCATTTCGAACTCGGTGAACAGCTCGGCCTGATGGATTTCCCGACCGCTGCCAAGCTCTCGGGCGCGCGTTTCACCGTGCTGCGCGGGGCGCTTGCCCGTCTCGAGCGGGCACTGGGCCAGTTCATGCTCGATACCCACACGCAGGAATTCGGCTATAGCGAGACCATCGTGCCGCTGCTCGTCAATGATGCCGCGATGTATGGCACCGACAAGCTGCCCAAATTTGCCGAGGATTCATTCCAGACGACCGATGGCCGCTGGCTGATCCCCACGGCCGAGGTGCCGCTGACCGCCAGTGTGGCGGGTGAAATACTTGACGCCAAAATGCTGCCGCTGCGCATGACGGCGCTCTCCAGCTGCTTCCGTTCCGAGGCGGGTTCCGCGGGGCGTGATGTGCGCGGCATGCTGCGCCAGCATCAGTTCAGCAAGGTCGAGCTTGTCTCTGTCACGACGCCAGAGGCGAGCGCTGACGAGCATGAGCGCATGACACGCTGCGCCGAGAGCATTCTCGAGCGTCTGAATATTCCCTATCGTCGCATGCTGCTCTGCGCGGGCGATACCGGGTTCGGTGCTGCTAGGACTTTCGATCTCGAGGGCTGGCTGCCGGGGCAGAAGGCGTGGCGCGAGATTTCCTCCTGCTCCAACACGCGTGATTTTCAGGCCCGCCGCATGAATGCGCGCTATCGCACCGAGAACGGTCCCGCCTTCGTGCATACGCTCAATGGGTCTGGCCTGGCTGTCGGTCGCACGCTGATTGCAGTCATGGAAAACGGCCAGACGGCAGAGGGTACCATCGAGATTCCGGCAGCCCTTCAGCCCTATATGGGCGGGCTGACCCGTATCGGCTGAGCCTTGTCCTGTCGCGCCTGCAAGGGCGTGACAGGGCTTCGCGAGAAGCCCTATCTTTCCCGTTCGAGCGCACGCGTCGAACGATCGATGCCGGGGTTGAACCGGCCTTTGGCATCGCCAGACAGAGGAAGACGATCATGCGCCTGACAGAACCCACCTTGCATGCAGACCGCCTGCTGGTTCTGCTGCGGCAGGTCGTCGGTACGCCGCATGTGCTGGTCGCGCCCCATGCGACAGCACCCTATACGAAGGGGTACCGTTTCGGCTCGGGCAAGGTGAGGGCGGTCATTCGCCCCCGAACCCTGGTCGAGTTCTGGCGTGTGGCCGAACTCTGCGTAGCCGCCGATCAGATCATGATCGTGCAGGCTGCCAATACGGGTCTGACCGGAGGGTCGACCCCCGATGGCGAGAATTATGATCGCCCCGTCATTCTGATCAATACCCGCCGGTTGCGCGGCATACATCTGCTCGGAGGCGGCAGGCAGGTTATCTGCCTGCCCGGTACCACATTGCACAAGCTCGAGACCGTCCTTGCACGCCATGGGCGCGAACCTCATTCGGTCATCGGGTCTTCCTGTATCGGCGCGTCGGTTCTGGGAGGGATCAGTAATAACTCAGGTGGTGCGCTGGTGCAGCGAGGCCCCGCCTATACCGAGATGGCACTGTTTGGCCGGGTGACGGCAGACGGGCGGCTGGAACTGGTCAATCGTCTGGGCATCAGGCTCGATGCCGATCCGGTCAAGGCTCTCGCCCGCCTTGAGAGCGGGGCTCTCAGCAAAGAGGAGATCGAGTGGACTGACGCCAGGGGGCATGACGATGGCTATGTCACCCATGTGCGCGACGTCGAAGCCGACACCCCGGCACGCTACAATCAGGACAGCGCCCGCTGGTTCGATGCATCGGGCTGTGCTGGCAAGCTGATCGTTTTTGCCGTGCGTGTCGATACCTTCCCGGCTGAGAAGAACAGCCAGGTTTTCTACATCGGTACGAACAGCACCAATGCGCTCGAATCCCTGCGCCGCCACCTGCTGACGGCCTATGACGAGTTGCCCATCGCGGGCGAATACATGCATCGCGATGCCTTTCGCATCGCCGAGATCTATGGTCGCGATACGGTGGCCCTCATCCGCTATGCGGGCACGCGGTCCATTCCGCGTCTTTTCGCCGCCAAGGCATGGCTCGATGATCTCTTCTCCGGGTCGAGATTTCTGCCCCCGCATCTGACCGACCGGATCATGCAGAAACTGGGTCGCCTTCTGCCCAATCAGATTCCGGCAAAGATGCACGCGTTCGAAAAGCGGTTCGAGCATCATCTGATGCTGCGCGTTTCCCGTTCTCTGGCGGAAAAGCTCCAGGCCTATTTTGCAACGCTCAGTGCAGGGCAGGTGGGTGATAAGGACGCGTTCGACTGGTTTGCCTGTACCGATGATGAGGGCAAACGCGCCTTCCTGCATCGCTTTGCGGCTGCTGGTGCAGCGCTACGCTGCAGAAATGTGCTGGGAAAGGAAGCGGGGGAAATCGTCGCTCTGGATATCGCCCTGCGACGCAATGACGAGGCGTGGTTCGAGACTTTGCCGGAAGCGATTGAGAAACGCATAGAGCACAAGCTCTATTACGGTCATTTCCTGTGCCACGTGATGCATCAGGATTATGTTCTGAAGCCCGGCGAGTCAGCGGAAGATGTGGAGCACGAAATGCTCAAATTGCTGGATGCACGCGGGGCGCGTTATCCGGCAGAGCATAATCTCGGGCATCTTTATGAAGCAGGGGCTGAAATACTCAGCCATTACCGGGATCTCGACCCGTGCAATTGCCTCAATCCCGGTATCGGGAAGTCGACAAGAAAGAGAAACTGGAAAGCAGAAGAGGTCTGAAGGACCGAATATGAGGGGCCCGGCGCTGCACCTGCATGAGGAGGCAAACGCCGGAGCCGGTTCGCTGATCTACGGCGGCCCTACGCCTTTATATTTGGCATCTGCGGAGAAAACCCTGAACGCTTTCATGGTTTTCGAAGACAATGTGCTTACGGAAAAACCAGACGACATATCTGTATTCCTTCTTCACATGGCGCCAGATGCGCCCTATTTCGTGTTTGACTTACTTCACTATCGTCAATGCTATGGAAGTATTGGCGTTGGAGTGTTGGCAAAGGGTTGAAATAGAGAGACGAAAAGAGGTTGAGGAAGAAACGGGTGTTTCAGATCCTGTGATTACTCTAGCCGATGAGAGAAACCTAAGGACTGCGTGGCTCCCTTATGGGGGGCCGACCCCTTGATATTTGGCTTCTGCGGAGAAAACCCTGACCGAAATCATGGTTTTCGACGAAAATGTGCTTACGGAAAGACCAGACGACATATCTGTATTCCTTCTTCACATGGCGCGAAATGCGCACTATTTTGCGGCGGCCGTACTTTACTTTCTTCTTCGAAGTGATTCTCGAAGAATTATTTGAAGCAACCTCGGTTGCCGCAAAAGAACGCTAGCGCGGTTTTTGTGAAGAATGGAAGAACTTTCTGCGTCGTTTCGGCGAAAAATCTGCCCCGTAGAAAGCACAATTGCCCAAAAACCAGATGGCACAAGGGTTTTCTAGCGATGTGAGAGGGCAAAAAAAGGCTTCAAAAGCGAGTCGACGGGCAATTGACGCTCCCTTTTCGCGTCGGACCCTACCGATCTTGCTGTGCCGTTTGACGCGTCTTGTGTCTGAGAGGTTCTGCGTATCCAGCCACGGGAGCCGGAATCTCCCGCTTGGGGATGAACCTGCCCATTTAAGCGCCTTGCGGCTAAGGGGAGGCATCCGTCTGATCGGTCACCAGCGGCGGCGATCTCGTTCCGCCACATCTGAATGACAGCACGACATGCTGCTAGGTCCGTCTGATTCCATCGCCAGCCAGACCCGGAAAGCGGGCTGAGTGCCATTGTGGCGCGGGAGTACAGGCCGTCAAAGGTCATACTTTGTCATCGGTCTGAGCCAATCCCATGGCGAACCACGACGCTCATCACGCGCTTGTGAAGTGGGGCTGCCGAATGAGGCGGAACGATTCTGAAACGCTGAGAGAGATGAGATGAGCGACAACGACACTCACCAACAGCCTGCGTCGCAGATACGTCGCAGATTCCTGCAGGCCGCAGGTGTTGCAGGGCTGGTTCTGGGCAAGAGCGCCTCGGCGCAGACGACACCGCCGGATCATCTGGCACCCCGCCCGTCGCCCCAGCCGATACGCCCGCTTCCGGAAGGCCGCCGCCCGTTTGGCTATGCCATTGTCGGTCTGGGAAAATATGCGATCAATCAGATCCTGCCCGCCTTCGGCGAGTGCCAGCATGCGCGACTGGCCGGTCTGGTCAGTGGCGACCCGCAAAAGGCGCGCAAGGTCGCATCGGCCTATGGCGTGCCCGAAAAGAACATCTACAGCTACGACAATTTCGACGACATCCGGAACAATCCCGAGATCGATGCTGTCTATATCATCCTGCCCAATGCGCTCCATGCCGATTTCGCGGTGCGGGCCTTTCGTGCGGGCAAGCATGTGATGTGCGAAAAGCCGATGGCAACCAGCGTCGGGGATTGCCAGCGCATGATCGACGCCGCCAGGCGCGCCAGCAAGCAGCTGATGATCGGCTATCGCTGCCATTTCGACCCGATCACCCAGCGCGCGATCCAGACTATCCGTGCGGGAAAGCTCGGCAAGCTGCGTGCCGTGACGACCGAGAATACCGATGTCCTCAGCATTGATGATCCGTCCGGCCAGTGGCGTGTCAAACGCAGCCTCTCAGGCGGCGGCTCCCTTATGGATCTCGGTATCTATGGCGTGAACGGTGCACGCTATCTGCTGAATGAAGAGCCGATCGAAGTCAGCGCTATCAGGGCCGAGAGCACCAATCCTGTTTTCCACGAGGTGGAAGACATCATTTCCTGGACATTCCGTTATCGCTCGGGCGCTCTCGCCCATGGCAATTCGTCCTTCACCGCTGCCGCGACATCGCGCTTCGGCATTCAGGCGGAGAAGCTCTCCGGAATGCTCAACCCTGCCACCGGATATTATAATAATCGCTTCGAAACCGTTGCCGGAGAGGAAACGCATATCCTTTCCGATCCCATGTTCCAGATTCCGGCGCTCAACCAGTTTTCTGCCCAGCTCGATCACCTGCCGGATGTTCTCGGAAGCGGAAAGCCGTCGCTCGCCACGGGTGAGGAGGGGATGCAGGACATCAGGCTGATACAGGCCATTTATCAATCCGCTGCGACGCGTCGACCGGTCTCAACAGATTGGGGCGACTGGCGCAGGAAGGCCTGACCTTTTCAGGTCGTGTCATGACCTGACTGTGTCGAGATGCGACCCTTGTGTTCTGGCGTGGTGATGGGGCCAGAGCAGAAGGGTACTGTCAGTTCAGCTTTCGGGTCAGAGGAGCGACGGCGCGGCTTCAGCTGCGCCCGCGTTTTCTTGTGCTTTTTGGTCCACGGCCATCGCGGGGCGGCTGCGCGTCCCGTTCTGCCGGGCGTTTCCCGAAGGGGCGTTTGCCCCCCGGCTTCTGGCTGCCCGGCCGCTGACCTCCGGGTCTCTGCCCCGGTCTTGCCCGCCGCTGATGTTCACGCTCACGGCTCTGCTGGCGCAGAACCGCTTCAATCCAGTCATTCAGCGCGTTTGTATTATCCTCTGCCGCCTGCTTGTCGGTATAGGCATCGGCAAAGCGCAGCGAGAGCCAGCGCCACGCGACAAGGCGCTTATGGCGCTTTTCGGCGCGCTCCAGCTCTTCTCGGCCTGCCTGTGACGGCTGGACGAGACGTCCTGTGCCAGGCGGTGGCACGCGTCTGCCGGCGGCATGGTCGCTCGCCCAGCCGACAAGCCGGGCAATGCCGTTATCGCGCTCGTCGATCGGGCACATCGCATAGACCCAGCGTTGCGTGAGGCTGAGCCCTTCCACACCTTCCAGTGCCGAGGCGATTTCGAAGGCCTGATCCATATCGGCAAGACGGTAATTCGGGTCATCGGCGCGCAAAACGGCGCGTTTGATGCGCACCAGAACACCGTAAAGACTGTCCGTTTCGATTTCCTCGGCGACAGCGCGCACGATATCGGAATCGGGCTGCACAAGGGGGCGCAGTTCGGTGATCGGCTCAGGCGGGGCGGCGAGCATCTTGCGGATATGGGCAGGGGTTCCCGCCTCACCCAGAACGGCCACGATGCCGTTCTCATGGTGCCCGTATCGCCCGGCACGCCCACCAATCTGCTTGATTTCCTGCGCTGTCAGGTCGCGGGTCTGCTTGCCGTCATATTTGCGCAGCGCACTGAACACGACGCGTTTGATTGACAGGTTGAGGCCCATGCCGATGGCGTCAGTCGCCACCAGAATTTCCGCCTCACCGTTATTGAAGCGCGCCGCTTCGGCACGGCGCACTTCCGGGCTGAGTGCGCCATAGACCACAGCCACGCGCTTGCCGAGTGTCAGCAATTCGGCGCGCAGGTCGAGTACCTCTCGACGCGAGAATGCGATCAGCGCATCGCCTGCCTCGAGGTCGCGCAGCCGCACAGGGGCGCTGGCCGCCCGCAGCGGCGATTTGCGCTCAAGGGTGATCTCGTCAAGCGGGTCGTCGCAGAGTTCGGCAATGCGCCTGATGAGAGGAATGCAGTCAGGCGCACCCAGAATATAAAGATGGCGTGCAGGGACACCCATGATCGCCGCCGTCCAGGCAGCCCCACGGTCAGGGTCCATCAGCATCTGCGCTTCATCGATCAGCGCCACATCGACCGGATTATGGAACGGACACATCTCCACCGTCGCGGCCAGATGGCGCGCACCGGGGAAATCGATGCGTTCCTCACCAGTCGCCAGAGAGGCAGGCACGCCGCGAGACAGAAGCGACTCCCGGAATTCATGCGCCAGAAGACGCAGCGGGGCGAGGGCCAGACCGCTCTCGGCATTGGCCAGCGCATTGAGCGCCGTATAGGATTTGCCGGAATTGGTGGGCCCGGTCACGAGCGTGATCCGTCGCTTGAGCGAGCGCGCCGTGCGGAAATGCGCGACGTAACGGTCAAGCGCTGCTACGCGGGCAATGACGGCATTACCGACCTTGCGACCCGTGAGGGCAGGGGTGCCGCGTGCGCCGCCGCGCCATTCCGCAAGCTGCGGGCGCAGGCGCTTGAGGATCTCGGGGTCGAATTCGAATTTTTCCGTGCCATCGGGCTGCGGCGTGCGGCGCGTGACCGGCAGGCGGTTTTCAGCAATCCAGCGCAAGGCTTCACGTGGGGTGCAATGCAGAATGGTTGGCACCTGATCGAACCCGACAAGGCTTTCTTCCCAGGCCTTGAGGCGTTCATTCTCGCGCTTGCGACGGGCTTCGGCGCGTGCCTCGATCCGTTCTTCTTCTTCCCGCCGTGCTTTCTCGCTGGCGATCAGCTCGGCTTCGAACCCCGTATCCTCAACGCCAAAGGCGGAAGCAACAATCTGGGCCAGACGGTCGATCTGCCCGCCCGAAAGGAAAGTCCCGGCATCGCTCAGATCGGCCTGCACGGCCTCGAGCACGTCACGCGGCGTATGACCCATCTCGCGCAGGCGCCCTGCCAGCGTGTCATCGAGCGTGCTGCGCAGCAGGTCGAGCCCGGCGCGCGGGTCATGCACGCGGCCTACCGCATCGAGAATATCCGCCTTGCCGATCCACAACTCGCCCGCCCGTCGGGTGGCGTTCATCAGCTGGGCGGCCCAGTCCTTGCGGCGCACGTCGCAGAGAAGACGCTCATATTCCGAAGGCAGAATGCGCTCTGCCCCCGGCACAAGGCTTCGGGCGATCAGTTTGAGAAGGCGCGGCTCCTCTTTGGGCGTAGGAGAAAGGCCAGTGTCCTCAACGGCCAAAGCGAGAGCGTGATCGGCGGGGGAGCGTGCAGAATCCATGAATGTGTTTGTGCGTTATGACACGGTTTGCTGCAACGGCAGACTTGTCCGAGCGGGCGTTTCGTTCTCCTATACGAGTGCGAAACGATCTGAAGGAGCCCATGGTGCGGTTCAAGCAAGCCCCGAAACTCTCTGCTATTCTCGGTCTGACGACCCTTCTCGCAGGCACGGCTCTGGCCGCGCCCGACATGCCGCCCCATATGGGACCGCCCCCGCCGCCGCCCGGCCCCGATGGTGGCCCCGGTGGCGTTCCGGGACCAGCTTTCCTGATGAAGCCGCAGCACGTGCTGAGCGAGGGCAGCGTGACCATTCGCGGGCAGGCGATCCCGTACCAGACAGAATCCGGCACGCTCATCATCCATCCGGCCGGGTGGGATGACGCCAATCCGGACCCTAAGGCGCCTCAGGCTGTCGCCTCGGTTTTCTATGTCGCTTATTTCAAGAAGGGCGCGCATCCCGAAAACCGCCCGATCACCTTCGTCTATAACGGTGGCCCCGGTTCCTCGACTGTCTGGCTGCATATGGGCGCGCTCGGCCCCAAGCGCGTCGTGACGGTGGACGATCAGCCAACCCCAGCCGCCCCCTACAAGGTGGTCAATAACGACGACTCCCTGCTCGATGCGACCGATCTCGTCTTCATCGACGCGCCCGGCACGGGTTATGGCCGCGTCATTGGCAAGGATCGCGACAAGGCATTTTATGGCACAGACCCCGATGCCGCCGCCTTTACCGATTTCATCGCGCAGTTCCTTTCGCGGCACGGGCGCTTCAATTCGCCCAAATATCTCTTTGGTGAAAGCTATGGCACGACGCGCTCGGCCATCATCGCCAATGCGCTGCGTCAGGATAAGGGGATCGACCTCAACGGCGTCATCCTGCTATCGCAGATCCTGAATTACGGCAATTCCATCGACCGGGCACAGAATAACCCGAGCAACGATCAGCCTTATGTGCTTGGCCTGCCAAGCTTTGCCGCAACAGCCTGGTATCACCACAAGCTGCCCGACCAGCCCACCGATCTGAAAGCCTTTCTGGCCGAGGTCGAGCATTTTGCGCTGACCGATTACACATCGGCGCTCCAGGATGGCACCGGCATCAGCGATGACAAGCTGAAAGCGACAGCAGAAAAACTGCACCGCTATACCGGCCTGCCGGTCGATTACATCATCAAGGCCAATCTGCGCGTCAATGGCGGCGAATTTGCCAAGACCCTGCTGGGCGATCAGGGCATGGATACGGGTCGTCTAGACAGTCGTTTCTCCGGCCCGAGCATGGACCCGCTGGGCCAGACGCCCGAATATGACCCGCAATCGGCCGCCATGGAGTCCGCCTATGTGGCGGCGTTCAATGACTACGCCCATACGACGCTGCATTATGGCGCCGACCCGTCCTTTGGTGACGGCTATATGGAATATCGCGTCAGCGCCCATAGCATCGGCAAATGGAGCTTTACGCACAAGCAGCCCGACCAGCGTGGCCCTGCACGGGGAGAGCCGAATGTGCTGCCCGATCTTGCAGCGGCCATGAAGGCCAATCCGGCGCTTCAGGTGATGCTGAACCAGGGGTATTACGATCTCGGGACGCCCTATTTCGAGGGTGTTTATGAGATGCGGCATCTGCCGATCCCGCGTGCGCTCGCGAAGAATATCGAGATCAAGCAATATGCCTCGGGGCATATGGTCTATGCGCATCTGCCGGCGCTGCATGAAATGCACGATAATGTTTCGCAGTTTATCGCAAGGACGCATCCGAAATCGTCGTAATATTTTAGAACAGGCGGGGCTGTGGGGTTTTCAAAGGGCGAGAGGATGTTTTAGAAATTTCGCCACTTTGGGCGGTGTCAGACCGCCCGCCCCCTGCTGCCTTTCGAAAGATACCAGATGAACGCCCCCGTCTCTCTGCCCATGCCGACTATCTCCGAGCCACTGACCGGGCTCCTGCCCGTCGATGGCCATCCGGGCCAGTACCATCTGGCGCCGCCCAGCAAGGAATATGGTCACCTTCAGGCCTGCGAAGTGCTGAGCGTCCATCACTGGACCGACCGTCTCTTCACCTTCACCTGCACGCGTGACCCCGGCCTGCGCTTCGAGAACGGCCAGTTCACGATGATTGGCATCGAGGTTGAGGGCAAGCCTCTCCTGCGCGCCTATTCCATCGCTTCGGCCAATTATGAGGAAGAGCTGGAATTCTTCTCCATCGCGGTGGAAGACGGTCCGCTAACCTCGCGTCTGCGCCATGTGAAGGTGGGCGATACGGTTCTGGTCGGTCGCAAGCCGGTCGGCACGCTGCTGCTCGACAATCTGCGCCCGGGTCGCAACCTGTATTTCCTGTCGACCGGCACCGGTCTTGCACCGTTCATGAGCCTGATCGAAGACCCCGAGTGCTACGAGCGCTACGAGAATGTGGTGCTGAGCCACACCGTGCGTATCTCGGGCGAACTGGCTTATATGAACCATATCCGCCACGACCTGCCGAACCATGAATTCCTTGGCGAATTCGTGTCCAAGCAGCTCAAATACTACCCGGCCGTCACGCGTGAAGACTTTGCCGTGACCGACCGCATCACCACGCTGATTGAAAACGGCAAGATCTTCGAGGATCTCGGCCTGCCGAAGCTCGACCCAGAGCATGACCGCGTGATGATCTGCGGGTCGCCTGAAATGCTGGCCGATACCGAAAAGCTTCTCGTTTCGATGGGCTTCGAGGAAGGCAATATGAGCAAGCAGGGCTCTTATGTTGTCGAAAAGGCTTTTGCGGAACGCTGAGCCCGTCTTGTCCGTTCTGGACGGGCGCAGACCTTATTGATGACCATGACATGCGCGGCCGGGAGCTTTTCCGGCCGCGTTTTCTTTTGGAGACAGGCCACATGCCGGATTTCGATCTTTTCGTGATAGGTGCCGGATCGGGCGGCGTGCGCTGCGCCCGTATTGCAGCACAGAATGGGGCTCGCGTCGGCATAGCTGAAAGCCGCCACTGGGGAGGCACATGTGTCAATCTGGGCTGTGTGCCCAAGAAGCTGATGGTCTATGCCTCCGAGGGGGCCGAAGCCGCTGAAGACGCCCGCGCCTATGGCTGGGATGTCGAGATCGGCGCACATGACTGGACCCGCTTCATCGCGGCAAAAGACAAGGAAATCACGCGGCTCGACGGGATTTACAAATCCATGCTCGACAAGGCCGGGGTCGGTCTCTTTGTCGGCAGGGCAAAGCTGATCGACGCTCATACGATCGAAATCGGCCCGGGCCCGCTCGATGAAAAGGCAACGCCTCAACGTGTCACGGCTGAGAAGATCGTCATCGCGACCGGCGGCCGCCCCGTGCGCCCACCAATCGAAGGCGCTGAACTCGGAATTATCTCCGACGAGGCCTTTCATCTGACAGAGCGGCCCGAGCGCGTCTGCATTATCGGTGGCGGCTATATCGGCATCGAGTTTGCCGGAATCTTCGCGGGGCTCGGATCGAAGGTCGATCTCGTTTTCCGCCAGGATCTGCCATTGCGCGGTTTCGATCAGGAATTGCGTGAGAAGCTGCTCGAGGCGCTCCCGAAACACGGGATTACCGTCCATGCGGGCGTTTCTCCCGAGAAGATCGAGGCGCTGGAGGCTGGCGCCAGAAGAGTCAGCCTTTCCAATGGCACCACGATCGACACTGACTGCGTGTTTTTCGCGACAGGCCGCAAGCCTGCTACCGACGGGCTGGGCCTCGAAACGCTTGGTGTCAAAACCGAGAAAGGGGCGGTCGTCGTCGACGCACACTCGGCCACATCGGTTTCGAACCTCTACGCCATTGGCGATGTCACCGATCGCATCAACCTTACGCCGGTTGCCATTGCGGAGGGGCATACGCTGGCCGAGCGCCTGTTCTCATCGCACACGCCGCGCGACTGGGCTTATGAGACCACCCCGAAGGCCGTGTTCTTCTCTGAAACATTGGCCAGTGTCGGGCTAACGGAAGAAGAAGCCGCGAAAGAGTCGGATCTCGACGTTTTCACGGCCTCTTTCCGTCCGTTGCGTCAGACGCTGATCGGCCGTGACCGCAAGGCATTCATGAAGCTGATCGTGTCACGGGACAGTCAGAAGGTCGTCGGCGCGCATATGATGGGTGATGCTGCTGCCGAACTGATGCAGGGTGTGGCCATCGCCGTAACGGCCGGGCTGACGAAGCGCGATTTCGACCGCACAATCGGTATCCACCCGACGACGGCAGAGGAGTTTGTGACAATGCGCAGCCCGACCCGTCAGGTCAGCCGCACCTCGTAACTCTTTTCCCGGCCCGGCTAAGGGCCGGGAAAACCGCGCTCAGCCTCTCGTGCTGTTCAGGAAGGCAAACAGATCACGATTGAGCGCCTCGGCATCGGTAGCAAACAGACCATGCGGGGCGCTGTCATATTCGACATAGCGCGCATGAGGCACGGCTTCGCTCACACGCTTTGCTGTCAGCTCATAGGGCACGGTTTTGTCGCCCGTGCCATGCACCACCAGAACGGGCAGGGTGAGAGCGGCCAGATCAGGGCGGAAATCGGTGCGGCTGAAGCTGTCGATACAATCCAGCGTTGCATTCGGGCTTGCCATGATGCCCAGCGTGAAACTCCAGTCGATCAGGGCCTGACTGACCGGCTTGCGGATCATACTGACGCCGTAGAACCCTTTCAGGAACTCGGCGAGGAAGTGAAAGCGGTCGCGGCGTATCTGCGCCTTGAACTCGGCAAACACATCGACGGGCACCCCATCGGGATTGTCATCTGTCTGAAGCAGGAACGGTACGACAGAGGCGATCAGCCCGACGCCAGCCAGACGGGTCGTGCCGAAACGGCTGACATAGCGCGTCACCTCACCACCACCCATCGAGAACCCGACAAGGGTTAGATCGGTCAGGTCGAGATAGTCGATCAGCTCGGCGAGATCGGCGGTAAGCGTCTCGTAATCATAACCGCCGAAAGGGTGGCTCGACTGGCCAAAGCCGCGTCGGTCATAGGTGATGACACGATAACCGGCCTCGAGCAGGGCCAGTGTCTGATATTCCCACATATCGCCGGTCAGGGGCCATCCATGAACCAGCAGGACCGGGCGGCCTGCGCCCATATCCTTGTAATGGAGGCTGTTTCCGTCACGCAGTTTCAGCGAAGGCATGGTTGCATCCTTTTTAAGAGAGCCAAAGCGGTCTCAGGCCAGAACTGGCCTGAAACCGGGGAGTTCCCGCTACGACAGGAGCGTGATCACTCGAAACTGGCCGAGACCGTCGCAATGGCCGCAAAGCCCGTGCCAACCGCATAGGCGGGCTGCGACCCGACAAGGGTCTTGCCGCCCATGCCCTTGATCGAGGCGGCGGCTGTCGGGGTAAATCCGGTGATGGAAGACAGATAATGCACGTCACCGATATTCATCAGGCTCACCATGGCCTTGGGGCGCACGCGGCCGAAACGGGGCAGCCAGCGGCCGATCGAGGCATCGGCCGTGAAATAGGCCGGAATGCTCTGATCATTCATCAGTGTTGAATATTGCGAGTCAGAGTAGCGAAGGTTGAAATTGCCGAAAGTCGTGCCGTCATCATAGGTCAGCCCCAGCGCGCCCAGGAATTTGGGCGAAGCGACCTCCTGCTTGCCCTTGGTCGGCAGCACATCGCCCATATAGGCTATGTTATTGCCGATCTTCGTATGCATGTACTGGCCTGAGGCATAGGCGCTCAGATGGTGCCAGGGGCGGGTCGATAGTTCAGCCTGAATGCCCATGGCCGATTCACCGCCAGCATCGATAGGCTGTGAGGTCAGGATGCTTGTGCCGGGGATATAGGACACGCTGCTGATCTGGTGGTGCGTCAGGTTGTAATTGAAGCCCGAAATCGTCGCCATGACTGGCCCGTAATGACGAAAGCCGATTTCCTCACCAATCATGTATTCTGGCGTGAAATTGGCCAGAGGCTGGGTGACCGGCACCGGCGTCGTGAAGGTATAGACAGGCACCTGCGCCTGAAAGGAAGAGGGCGCGCGATAGCCCGTGGTCCCGTTGATATAGATCTGGTTGTCAGACGTAAGCTGGTAGGAAATCAGCACCTGAGGGGCCGGGATGAACATGTTCTTCACCGATTTATACGGCTGGGCGCCGGGGAGATCTTCGGTGAAGCTGCGTGAAATCATGTTGGCCCGCAGCCCGGCATCAATCGTCAGACGGTCATGGAACAGCTTGATCTGGTCTTCGAAGCCTAGCGCGTTGAGCTGCTGGAAACCGTTGATGTCATATTGGGTGATCGCCTTGCCGCCTGCGGTCAGGTAGCCGTTATTCTGAGTATACTGCCCCTGTGCACTGACCGCGTAGTGGTTCTGAAATTCGGTATGGACTGCATAGCTGTACCAGTAGGAAAATTTCAACGTGTTGATGCCACGGTGCCATGAGCCAATCAGGTTCAGGCCGCTCGATGTCTGCACCCAGGGATGGATACTGATGGCCGTCACGGACCCTTTCGCGGGCGTATAGCCATCAAGCACGGCATATTGTTCGGTCCCGCGATAGCCGTTTGTGATGGGAATATTGGCACCGTAATTATTGGGCCCGTATGTTTCGACCGCATAGGGCTGGGCATCGAGCGCAAACCCGTCTCCCAGATCAAAATGGTTCTTCAGTGTCCCGACGACAGCATTCGTCGCCTTGGTGTTGAGCTTGTAGTAAAGCGTATCGCCAGGCGTGTATTGGCCATGGGTGTTATAGCTGGTGCCATATTGGCGCCACTGCGCGAGATTGGGATAAAGCCATTCCGTCTGGTTGGCGTAGTTATAGCCGAAAATGAGCTCGGAACTGCTTTTGGGCGTCCAGTGCTTTTCGACCGCCGCGTCGAGATGCCAGCGATAAAGACTGCCGGGCCCACGCCACAGATTGCCGCTGGAATAGGAACCCGATACGAAACTCGTGACACCGCTATGACCAAACTCGCCGGTATCGATGCGTACGAATTCCTTGTTCGAGCTGTGGGTGCCCCCCGAGCCTTCAGCATAGGCAGCGAAATGCGCTCCCGGGTGTCGCAGGCTCATGGTCATCTGCGCGCCATCGGCATTATAGGTCGGTGCTGTGAGGTCTGATGACCCCTGACTGACGGCCACATTGGCAAGGTCCTCATTATCCACCATGGCAGACGTATAGGCGCTGTAGGTGAATGGGTCGGCCAGTGGCATGCCTTCATAGACCATGCCGATCTGCGTCTGATCGAGACCACGGATATGGACGGTTTCCGATGTGGTGCTGAGCGGACCTTCATTTGTGCCCTGAACACCGGGAAGGCTGGACACCAGCACACCGGGGTTAACCAGAGGCGATTGCTTGGCGATATAGTCCTGCGTCACCATGCTGACCGATTTTGCTTCGGTCTGTCGGGTCATGAGGCCGCCTCCCTGCACGGCGCGATGAGCCGAGACGCTGACATTCTCGTCATGCGTGGCCATGAGGTCATGCGGTTTTGCCTGTGTCTTTGGCGCCGCCTTGCGCCGTGCGGCTACCGGAACGGGCTTGTGATGCGCCTTCGCGACTGCCGGATGACACGTCCCGGCAGCTGCGAGAGCGACAAACCCGAACGTGCCGAGAGGAAGAAGAGCCCGTTTGCGGGCGGAACGCGAAAACGACATGGCCTGATCCTGATGGTCTCAGGGCAGACGCAACCTCACGCCGCCCGATGCGGACGCGACGGTGTCGAAACGATCGTTTTCTTTCAAACCACGATTTTATTTCGTTTTTATGATGGATTTGTTAACTGGATTTCTTGCGACCCGGACTGTATTTAGACTCTTGATATTGAATATAAGTTCTCAATGGCATGCTGTACGTTCTGCGCATAGGCTATCCCTGCCGGGATATGCATGCGGGCTACGATGAATAGAACTCGGTTTATGTCCGGCTTCGACGCTGGGCTGAACGGCGTGTCTGAGATGCCCACCTACAAACGCTGGTAGATCTGGGACTGACCGATAACTGGCAACCTATGTTCTACAGCATCGTGGCTCGTGCTCATTCACAGGCCACAGGCGTAGAAGGGGGGGCTCATTCGGAGGGTTTTAGTCGATCACGCGGCGGCTTTACGAACAAAATCCATGCCCGATGCGACAATTGGGGGCGTCCTCTTGGCTCTGTCCTGAACGGAGGCCAGGTCCCGGATTACAAAGCCACAGACTCTCTGCTCATGTTGGCCTGCCCCAAACCCGAAGGCCATGCTGGCTGATCGGAGCTATGACAGCGACTGTTTCCGTCAGGCGCTTTTGTTATAGTATAGGGGACACTGCCGGTTATTTCATCACCCAAAGGTCGTAAAGCGCCTCAGCAAACAGACTGGCAACTCTATCGGGGCCGAAATCGTATCAAGCGGATGTTCAACAGGCCAGGCAGATGCGCCGTATCGCAACCCGCTACGATAAGGCCGCCCTCTATTTGATGAGTTTCCTCAACCTCGCCGCAGCAAAACACTGGGTCAGATCTCTTGTCAACGTGACTTAGTATGATGATCGCGGCTGGCGGCGCGGGGACTCTCGTCTGGCTGGGATCACCGAGCGGTATTGGTTTAGGTCATGTTGGTCTGGCGTCGTCTTTGAGATTTACTAGAGATGTGTCGGGACAAGCGCCAAAGGCCCGACACTGCAGTCCAAGATCCTTCTGAACATGACCCCCAGCTTGAATCTGTGCCTGATTGAAGGTCAGCCAGAGCCCGCGTTCCTTGATGATCAGTCTACTTGCTATCCTAGCGGCCTGGCGCGCGGCGCGTGCCAAGATGCTGCCGATCGAGCGTTCCGACGGGTCACAATTGACCATTCTTTCCAAGGTGCTGAGCGAAACTTTGAACGAGCCTTGCTCAACTCAGCAACATCCCTTGCCAGACCGTTGCCGGAGATGACGCTGCTGAGAGCCTCCTAGCGCAACGCTGATTATTCCTTTGAAGAAATAATAATCAGCGTCAGAAGGACTGCAACTATTTCCCGTCTCAGCAGGTAGTTTCCGGTCAATCAGTATTTGTCGTATCCGATTTTATTCCGATATAATTATTAAGTGACGGAGTGCAATCAGTTTCGTTCAGCGTCATCAAATTTTATCTTAAATGCTAATTGATTTTGAGTACGAGATCATTCCCCATTTGACTGAATCCGTAGCTGGAAACTGCATTGCAGTTATAATATGGAAATATTTTTACGTGATAATTTTTCCATATATTTAATACGAATGGGATATAGGTATTATAATAGTCTTCTCCTTTAAATGGATTCATGTCTGCAACATTTCCGCAGATAAAGACTCTTTCCTCGCCATGTTGCAAAATTGTATTCCCTATATTTTCGATTACGGATTCTTTATGAACTGCGGGAATGTAATATTTGTTCCACATAACGTTCCCGTATACTAATATACCAATACAAAATGAAAGTATTACCATAGCGTGAGCTTTAGTGTTCATATTTTCCAAATTGCCCAAAGCAATGGCTACAATGACCAGCCAAGGCCACAAAATGGTACGCCCGACGACGTCGGTGCCAGTAAGGAAAGGTATAGAGAAATCTACAAAAACACAGAATAGTGATATTGGAATAAATATTTTAATCTTTCCAAGCGGACGAATTAATGCCGATACAAGAAAAGATATAAACAATATTTGAATATAATGACCTTCAGTAGCATACTGGCGGTATAAACCTTTCGATGAGTTTGCGAAATTAGCTATGAGGTCTGTAAAGTCATGGATGCTATGCGGATGGCGCCATCCGGCTATTTGCACCCCAAACACGCCATGGAAAAAATAGTTGAGCGTATAAATGGATATCACGGATATAAAGTATGCAACGCAAAAGCTGAGAGCGTTTCTCGCAATCTGAAGAGTGGTATCACATTTTAGAGATACCGAAACGAACAGCAATAAAGACACCGGGGGGTAGGATAAGATTAGGAGGATCTGAGAGATGAAAATAATATAAAGGTTCTCTGTCTTCTTGAAGAGGAAGATAGAAATCGCAATGATCCAGACGGAAGGCGCAAGTGTTGCAGGCCAGAGAGATAAATCGCCATATTCCGGGGATATAAAAACAACCAAAGAAATTATTAATCGATACAAGGGCGATTTGACTAGCATAGAGCTGAATGACAAGCAAAATAGGCTGTAGCCAGATACGAAAATAATATAATTTTCTCTAACGGAAAAATGCGTTGCAATTTTTGCCCAGAAAAAATTTAACCATCGCCCTTCCCAAAGTGTTTTTTCCCAAGGCCCTCCATGCGTAGGCAAATCACTGGGAACTAACGTCATAAACTCCCAATCGTCCAATTGTACGAAGGTATGATCAAGTTGTCCCTTTCCTAACAGATATAGGAAGATGATCGAGAGGAACGCGATTGTAAGAAAAGCATGATTGCGAATGTTCTCGTCTAGTCTCGCGTCTATCATGAGGACTCTCTCACCGTGTAGATAGGGAAAATTATAAAAGTCGTGTAATTCATCTTGTATGACGTTTCTCTGCGAAGGCGGGTATCAATAAGGTTGCAATAATGAAGGTCTGTGTCGGAAGTCATATCGGCATGGGGTTGGAGGTTGAACATAGTGGCCGGAGATTCCAAGCCGCATAATTACTCCGCGAATCGATATCGTTAGAACTAAGTAAAAAGCTATCTCTACATTTTTTCCTCGACGTGTGACGGTGTTTTTGTCTCGAAAATTTATGGATTAACACGGGAATCTATGATCGTGCGGTGGGCTGATCGCCTTTGACACCATCGTTCTCCCTGATCTGAACAGGATCAGTGGCGTGTATTGCCATCAATATTGGGGGGCGTAATTTCCTCCACAATAAAACGTGGCCTCTTTTTGACTTCCATATATATTTTCCCGACGTATTCACCAACCACGCCAACTGAAAATATTTGCATTCCGCTCAACAATAAGAGAGGAAATACCGTTGATGCCCATCCAGGTATTGTATTTTGCGGAAAGAAAACACGTTCCACTATCACGTATAATCCAGATAATATGGAAAGTGTGAATATGATGCCGCCTAAAGCTGCGATTACTCTTAGGGGAGCTACGGAGAAAGATGTTACACCGTCCAACGCGAGGTGTAGCATTTTCTTGATAGTATATTTCGTCTCACCGGCTACCCTTACTTTGCGCGTGTAAGGAATTAGAGTGACTGGAAAGCCGATGGCGGGAATTAGTCCGCGCAGGAAAAGGTTAACCTCGCTGTGATCAAGTAGAGCATCGAGCGAGCGTCTGGACATCAACCTGAAATCGGCGTGGTTTTCAATAATGTTGACCCCGAGAAGGGATAGAACCCTGTAAAACGTATTGGCGGTCCACCGCTTGGCTGGAGAGTCGCTGGTTCGATCTTCTCTAACACCAAGCGCAAGATGGCTGCCGCTCTCATATGCCGCCAGCATTTGTTCGACAGCCTGAATATCGTCCTGGAGATCAGCATCCATAGTAATAATGATATCGGCGCTAGAGTGGGAAAGACCCGAAAGCATTGCCATTTGATGGCCGTAGTTGCGCGATAGCTTTATGCCTATGACTTCATGATTATTTCTAGAGATTTTTTCGATTATATCCCAGGTTTTATCTTTGCTTCCATCATCGATAAGTAGCAGTCGGAAGGAAGACATACTATTTTTGGGGCTGACTTGCAGCTTACGGAAGTATGAGAGAATATCCGGCGCCGTGAGCGGAAGCGCATCTTGTTCCTGATAGCATGGGATTACGACATCAGCGCGATAGGTTTCTACTCTAGCAGGCATGCTATAATCATACTTTCATCGTGATCGAAGCACATTACAGCGGGGTATCCTGCGAAACTGTGCCAGAGGTTGCGTTGCCCGATTTTAGCACGTCAATCTCGAGTAGAAAATTGGCGTAGTGCAATTTTGGTTTTCCGGCACATGGCGTCCTTAAAATATTCGAGAGTCGTGGAGGGCGTGTCGTCTCATGCTCTGCACTAATCTTAGGTTATGTTGACAAAATGCCTATCGTTTTGGGGTAAGATTTGTTTCACTTCCTGCCTGTGGAATAACAGTCTGAGAAAACAGGTATGGCACGAGTCGTTCTGAAGGATCAGGAATGGGCGATGATTGGCCCGCGCCGTCCTTCTGAACGTGGTTATTGGGCGCGATCAGCCGGTCGCGCCCAACGTCCTCGCTCGGGCGGCAGAAGCGGACCAATTGTCGCCCATTCCTGGTCTGTCAGATCGCCTCGGCCGATGCCTGTTCTCCCTGCTCCTTATCCCAAAGGCAGGAAGTGAATCAGATCTCGGGCAGATCGTATAGACCTTTTGTCAACGTGACCTAGTCATCCCGTAGAGACCTTACCAAGATCCGGGATCAGCGGTCACAATATGAGTGCCTCGGCGATATATAACGTTGGATAAGGATATGGGGGCATTTATCGTGATGCGTAATCGCCTGGGCGGCGCTCGGTTGTGAGACGTTTCTACCGACAGGTGCTCATCCATTACGTCCGTGATTTTTGTATAATACCGGCCGGCCCCATCGTTGTGAAGGCGCCGAGCCAGTGGGCAGGTTTTCGATTGCGCTGCGATAAAATTTCGCGTCCGCGCTGCCTATGGTAGGCATTAATTAAGATTGCTTTCTCTTAAAATCAGAGGTCTATCGGCCGTTGCTTAGAAGCGTGCGGGCCTTGGCCATTAGAACATCGCATAAGATGACAAACGTCCGAATGCCGGGTTAGCGTTTGCTTTGCGACTCGGCCATGCCCTAGCGCTGGGATCTGATTCGCTCATGCTGGCAAAGCTTATGTGCGTAATCATTGTTCTATTCGCGTTGATTTATCGTTGCGGTGCCTTGCGCGGTGCCTGTGCGAAAGTGACTCCAGACGAGTAATTCGCTCGTCCGGCAGTCGATGCGGCTCGCCAATTTACAGGTTCCCCGCAGAATCTATGCCAGATCTTGAATAAGAAATCAGTGAGTGGTGAGCGTGAAATAGAAATTTCGTCGCGATCTTGGTTAGGTAATTACTTCATTTTATTCAGCGCGGGGCGACCCAGCCATTGCCGGAGGCATCGCCGAGCTGGCCGCTCTGGACCGGGCTGCTATTGGAATAGGCAGAACCGAATTTGCTGAGATCGGCACCCGTTACGGCATCGCGCTGCACGTTATCGGCGTGATCGGGGTCGGGACCGTGGTTGAATTCGGTGCTGGGCGTTTCCTGATAGCCGGGGGGCAGGGAGTGACGTCCCTTGGCGGTCAGATGCTCGCCTTTACCATGATACTCGACGCCGCCGTCATTGGTCGTGCTCTGTGGGGCATGAGCATCATTGGGGGCGTTCTGCCCCGTGAACTGAGCCCAGGCCGTACCGGCTGGCAGGGCGATGAGAGTGGCGGCCAGAAAGGCGCCGCGTCGGAGCTTTGCCATCGAAGCATTCCCTTGCAGTTTCGTCCCGTTTCGCATGGCGTACGGGAACGGTGGTTGCCAATTCGGAAATAAGCCCGATCTCTGGCGCTGTAAGAACGTCAAGTAAGCGGTGAGGCGGGAGGCGGCAAGAGTCTATTATGATGGATGATCTGTTCACTGCCCTACGGGCCCCCGAGGTCCTCGCGCCAGGGGCGGTGTTTTTTCCCGGTGCTGCCGCCTCGCATCAGCAAAGCCTTCTGGCGCAGGTGAATGATGTCGTGTCGCAGGCGGCGTTGCGCCAGCTCATGACACCGGGCGGGCGTCGCTTTTCCGTTGAAATGACAAATTGTGGCTCGCTCGGCTGGCATTCAGATGACGCCGGCTATCGTTACGAGTCCCGAGACCCGCTTTCCGGCAGGGACTGGCCGGCCTTGCCGCCTGAGTGGATCACTTTTGCGCGTGACATGGCGGCGCAGGCGGGTTTCGATAGGTTCGAGCCACAGGCCTGTCTTCTCAACCGCTATGTTCCCGGTGCGCGCATGGGGCTGCATCAGGACCGGGACGAAACGGCATTCGATTCCCCGATCGTTTCTGTCTCACTGGGGTTGCCAGCGCAGTTTCTGTTCGGCGGAGGCGAGCGCTCCGACCCCGTTCGCAAATTGCGCCTTGTCAGTGGCGATGTGGTGGTGTGGGGTGGTCCCTCCCGTCTTTTCTATCACGGGATTGCGCCATTGCCCCCCGGTCATCACCCCCTGACGGGCGCCTGTCGCTGGAATCTGACCTTCCGCCGTGTCTGTGCCGAGGATAGCCCCTAGGCGGCACGGATATTCCGTTTCATACTAGCCCCCCTCTTTTTGAACCGAAGGAAGACGCTCTCATGCACCCGAACCGCGAACCCGCCCAGCACGCCGGCTGGACGCCGTCGAGCTGGCGGTCGCACCCCATTCGCCAGGCACCGCATTATCTGGATGCAGCCGCGCTCGACTCTGTCGAAGCCCGACTGCGGCGCTATCCGCCGCTGGTGTTTGCTGGCGAGACGCGGCGCCTGAAAAGCCAGCTCGCCAAGGCGGCGCGCGGCGAGGCGTTCGTTCTGCAGGGCGGGGCATGTGCCGAGAGCTTCAATGAGTTCACGGCTGATATCGTGCGCGACACGTTCCGTGTGCTGCTGCAGATGGCCGTCGTGCTGACTTTTGGTGCCAAGGTGCCGGTCATCAAGATCGGGCGCATGGCCGGTCAATATGCCAAGCCGCGCTCTTCCGACACTGAAACGCTCGATGGCGTGACGCTGCCCTGCTATCGCGGTGATATCATCAACGGGCCGGAATTCACCGAAGCCGCCCGTCTGCCCGATCCGGGCCGTATGGAAACCGGTTATTTCCAGTCTGCGGGTGTCATGAACCTGCTGCGCGCCTTTGCTTCTGGCGGCTATGCAAATCTGCACGAAGTGCATCGCTGGAATCTGGGTTTCGTCAAGCGTTCGCCTCTGGCCGAGCGCTATCAGGATCTTGCCCAGCGTATCGACGAGACGCTGTCCTTCATGGGGGCCTGCGGCTTCAACCAGAGCGCACCGCAGATCAACGAGACCGAGTTCTATACCTCGCATGAGGCGCTGCTTCTGCCTTACGAGCAGGCCCTGACGCGCATCGATAGCCTGAGCGAGAACTGGTACGACTGCTCGGCGCATTTCCTCTGGATCGGCGACCGTACGCGTCAGCCCGATGGCGCTCATGTCGAGTTCCTGCGTGGTGTCGGCAACCCGATCGGCATCAAGGTGGGTCCGACAACGACCCTCGATGACCTCGAAAAGCTGCTGGATATCCTGAACCCGAAAGACGAGGCCGGGCGTATCACCCTCATCTCGCGCATGGGTGCGGGCAAGGTGGGCGATTTCCTGCCGCCGCTTCTCGACAAGGTTCAGGCCAGCGGCCGCACGGTCACCTGGCTCTGCGACCCGATGCATGGCAACACCATCACCACGGCAGACAAGGTCAAGACGCGGTCTTTCGACTCCATTCTGGGCGAGGTGAAGGGCTTCTTCTCGGTGTTCCAGCAGGCCGGTCTGCGACCGGGTGGCATTCATATCGAGATGACAGGCCAAGACGTGACGGAATGCGTCGGCGGCGCCCAGTGCCTCACCGAAGCCGATCTGGCCGGGCGCTATGAAACCTTCTGCGATCCGCGCTTGAATGCCGAGCAGTCACTCGAAATGGCCTTTCTGCTCGCTGAAGAGCTGACAGGGCATTTCCGTGATCATGGAGTGCTGCAAAAATGAGCCCGAACCGGCCCGATGAAGAAAATACGGCCATCAAGGCGGCGGTCGGCCCGAAACTCGCTCTGACCAGAGGCGAGATCGCGGCGCGCACCGATGCGTATTTCAACCGCACCCAGGCCATCGTCTCGCATTTCGGCGAGTGCGAAGTCACTTATGCGATCTTCATCCGTCGGCCGGTTATCGCTGCCCATGGTCTGATGATCGAATGGCTCGAAAACGTTGCGCGCGAGCAGGGTTTTTCGGTCGCAATCGAGATCGTGACACCGGAAGGCAGCTGGGTCGGGGCAGGGGAGCCACTGGTCTATCTGACCGGCCCCTTCACCCGAATGGCCCCGCTTGAGACATTGCTGCTTCAGAAGCTCGGCTCTGCCTGCGTCGCAGCCCATAATGCCTATCAGATGGCGCTCGCGCTGCCTGATGCGGCGTTCCTTGCCATGGAAGCACGGCATTGTGCCGGTTTCGAAATGCAGGAAATCATGGGCTACGCGGCCTCCGTAGGTTCGCGTGCCGCACGACGCGAGGGGGCCAAAGGCTTTATCGGCTGCGCCAATGACGTGACTGCCGGTTTCTTCGGTTGCGAGCACGGGCTGGGCACCATGCCTCATGCCCTGATCGGCTATGCCGGTTCGACCCTGCGTGCTGCCGAGATGTATCATGAGGTCTATCCCAATGATCCTCTGGTGGTGCTCGTCGATTATTTTGGGCAGGAAATCACCGATGCCCTGGCCGTCTGCCGTCGCTTCCCCGAACTGGCAGCGGAAGGGCGCATCAGCGTGCGTCTCGACACCCATGGCGGGCGCTTCATCGAAGGGCTCGACCCGCAATCTTCCTACGGCGTGCTCGAGCGTCATACGCCGGGCACGATCAGGCGCTATCGCTCCGATCACGAGCTGAAAGACCTCGTCGGCACAGGGGTGTCGGCAGCGGCTATCTGGTGGATGCGCGAATCGCTCAACGCCGCCGGTTTCACGGAAGTGAAGATCATCGTCTCGTCCGGTTTCGGCCTTGAGAAATGCATGACCATGCGCGACTCTCATGCTCCGCTTGATGTGGTCGGGACAGGATCTTTCATTCCGGTCAAATGGAACGAAACCTATGCCACAGCCGATATCGTTGCCTATGACGGCGAAAAGCGGGTGAAGGTCGGGCGTGAGTTCCTCCTGCAGAGAATCCCGTCCAGAACAAAGGAGAATGAAGCGTGAGCAGTTCTGAAGCAGAGCCCGATCGCGGCTGGTTTGTCCGCATTCTCGATAATTCGGGCGGTGCGGAAGAAGGAATCGTAGAGGAGGTCAAGGACTTCCAGGATCTCGCCCATGCCAATGCCTATGCGCGCGCCTATGTGCGTGACAGCATCGAGCGCTGCCGTGTCGGCGGCGCTGTAGGGCGCGAAGTTCTCGAATCCTGGTTCTCGTTCGGTGAAGACGCGATCGTTGTCGAAGCAGGCGATGATGGCTGGAAATCGGCTTCAGAGCTTGAGGATTTTGCGGCAACGCCCGCCTCTCCCATGGAACGCGACTGGCGCACCCTCGACCCGCGCCGCCTCGTGGAAGACGACGAGCAGGTCGAACTCTGATGGCTCTCGACCGCCGTAAACTCCTTCTCGCCGCAGCGTCACTCGGCATGGCTGCGCCTGTGTCAGGTCTTGCCGCAACCGTGCTGCCACCCACCCCCGCACCGCAGAACGGCCTCTCGGATCTGAGCCGACTGCTTGCATCCCTGCCGCGGCGCCGCCAGTTCACCACCGTGCCGCGCCTGCTTGATCACCCCGATCTATGGGACGATGTGGCCTTCGATGCGCTGCTCGCCTATCGCGGCCAGCAGAAAATGCTCGGCACGGGCACGTCGCTGGCAGGTAACTGGCCGAGCGAGGCGCAGAACCTGCTCAACAGCGAGATTTTCTCGTTTGTTCACCCTGATGCCTTGCTGGTGATGGCCTTGTGGGGCGAAGCGCAGCTCGCGCTCTATAACGAGGCTGCCTGGTCCCATTTTGATCTGGCCAAGCTGGTTGCCCCGGGCCAGACCGCGTCTCCACTGCATCAGACACCGGCAGGCACATCGCGCCATCATCAGGATGAGCAGGGTGCCTATGGCGCTGCAGGGCGCAGCATTCCCGCGCTCCAGGCGCGTGGCGTTGTCTTCCTGGCCTGTCATAACGCCATCTGGGCGCATGCAGGCAGGCTGATCGCCCTCGGCGCCGGGCCTGCAGGGTTGAGTCAGGAGCAACTCGCCGCAGAACTGACGAATGCGCTCGACCCGCGCGCCATCGTGACGCCAAGCGCGCTGGGCGCCCTGGCAGAGTTGCAGCGGGCCGGGTTCTCGCGGATTTTCTGAGAACCCCCGGTTTTCTGAACATCCGGGGGTGCAGAGGCTCTGGCAAATTGCCGAAGCGCTTGGCATAGAAGCAGCATGAAACTGCGCTTCGCCCCCAGCCCGACCGGCTATCTTCATGTTGGCAATGCCCGACTGGCCATTGCCAACGCCCTGTATGCCCGCAACCATGGCGGCAAATTCCTGCTGCGTATCGACGACACGGATGTCGAACGCTCAAAGGCGGAATACGAGCAGGGCATCAAGACCGATCTGGAATGGCTCGGTCTGGGCTGGGATGAAATTGCCCATCAGTCACAGCGCCTCGACCGCTATGCGCTTGCCATCGAGGCTCTGAAGGCGTCAGGGCGTCTCTATCCGTGCTTTGAGAGCGAGCTCGAACTCGCGGCCAAGCGCGAGGCCCGTCTCAAGGCGCGCAAACCCCCCATTTATGACCGTGCAATGCTGCGCCTGACGCCTGAGCAGCGCGAGCGGGCAGAAGCCAATGGCAAGACGCCCTATTGGCGCTTCCGCCTTTCCGACGGCCACAAAAGCTGGCGCGATCTCGTGATGGGCGATCTGTCGGTCAAGCTCACCGCCATATCCGATCCCGTTCTGGTGCGCGCGGACGGCACGGTGCTTTACACGCTTGCCTCGGTCGTCGACGACATGGAGCTGGGCGTGACCCACATCATCCGTGGTGAGGATCACATCACCAATACCGGTGTCCAGCTCGATATCATCGAGGCGCTGGGTGGCAGACCGAACCGCTTTACCTTTGCCCATCTGCCCCTGCTTCTCGATGAGGGCGGTGGCAAGCTGTCCAAACGCTTTGACGCCCTTTCGCTGCGCGCCCTGCGTCATGACGGCATGGAGCCACAATCGGTCGTTTCCTATCTGTCAAAAATCGGCAGCTCTGACGACCCGGTGCCGATGACGCTTGAGCAGTCGATCGCAAGCTACGATCTGTCTCACGTCTCGAAATCGGCAGCGCGCTTCGATATGCAGCATCTGCTCGGCCTCAATCGCCGCCTGTTGCACAGCCTGTCCTTCGAGGATGTAAAAGTGCGTCTGCCGCAGGGCGCCGATGAGGCCTTCTGGAACGCCATTCGTGGCAATGTCGATCTCACCGGCGAGATCGCTTTCTGGTGGGATGTGGTGCAGGGCGAAATCGCGCCCCCCGCTCTGAGCGATGAGGCTGCCTTCCTTGCTCAGGCAGAGCAGACCCTGCCCGCAGCCCCTCTGGACTCGGAGAGCTGGAAGCTCTGGACCAATGCCCTCAAGGAGGCTTCGGGCCGCAAGGGCAAGGCCTTGTTCCACCCGCTGCGTCTTGCCCTGACAGGAGAGGATGCGGGGCCCGAACTTCACGCCCTTCTGCCTCTGATGGGTCGCGAGCGCGTCATCCGGCGTCTGCAGGAAGCAGCCCTGACCTGAGAAATCGGGGGGCGCTGTCATGACTGATGATCCGGCTGAGAAGGCGGAGCAGGGCAAGGTGCCACCCCCGGAAGCCCTTGGGCTCCTGACCGACTCAGCTGATGGATTGCAGGATCGCGCGCGCGCCTCTGTGACGCGCGTGGGGATTGGAAGCAATTTCTGGACCGATCTCTATCATCATGCCCTGACCACCTCGTGGCCCCGCTTCATGGGGTGGTCGACTGTTGCCTATTTTGTCATCAATCTGGCTTTCGCGCTGCTGTATCGGCTGTGCAATGCGCGCATCAACAATGCTGCGGATCTCGATCTGCTGTCGCTGTTCTTCTTCAGCGTGCAGACGCTCTCGACCGTCGGCTATGGCGTCATGGCCCCAACGGGCCATATGGCCAATGCCCTTGTCTCGATTGAGGCCCTGCTGGGTATGATGATCAATGCGCTTTCGACGGGCGTGGTCTTCGCCCGGTTTTCGCGCCCGCGTGCGCAGATCGTGTTCAGCAAGGCAGCGGTCATCAGCAAGCGTGCGGCCCCGCCTGTCCTGTGTCTCAGAATAGCCAATGCGCGAAAGAGCGCTGTTCTGGCGGTCGATGCCGAACTCTCCCTCTCGCAATTCGTGATTGGCGAGGGCGGTTATCCGACACGCATCTTCACGCCGCTGAAGCTGCTGCAGTCGCGCATGCCGGAATTGCGGTTCATCGAGACACTGGCGCATCCCATCGACAGCAACAGCCCCCTCGCGCTGCTCAACCGTGAGCAGCTCGATGCGACCTATGCCCAGATCCTGGTCACTGTGCGCGGCACCGACGAGGCCACGGGTCAGGCGGTACTGTCGCAACATGCCTATGAGCCAGCCCGTATTCTGGCGGGCAGGCGTTTTGTCGATATGGTTTCGCAGGACAGTCAGGGAAACTACCTGATCGATTATCGACGTCTGCATGTGCATGAGCGCGAACCTGCATTCGACAGCTGAGGCCCGACCGTTTCAATGAAAAGCGCGCGCTGCCCTGTCCCTGCCTGCTGACGTGGTAGGCCAGAAGCCTGTCGACACCGCACTACGTTTCTTAATTCGCAATAGGTTGTTTTCAGGGAGAGTAAATAAAAAATTCATATAAAAACTCTTGTTGCGCTAAATTTCATTCAGAAACGAAACTATGAAAAACAAGAAAAACTATTGTTAAATATATAAGTCATTACAACATATATTTCATACTACATACTTGTTTCGACATAAAACTATTCTCAAACCGCATTAAGTCATGCGCGCCGGATGTGCGTCACCATGAGCGATGCCCCGGTTTTCGTGCGGATCGAAGAAAGCCGGAAGCCTCGACTGGGCAGAATACAGTCGGGCAGGGGCGGGAGAAATGTTTGTGTTGAAGGGTAAAAGACTGTGCCTGGTGTTTACGTTTCTTTGCTGCACCGGCTCTGCCTATTCCGCGACCAAAAGCGACAAGAAGTCACAGGCACATGACCGGGCCCACGCCGCTGCCAGACAGGGCGCGGCGACACCCGCAGCGAAGACAGGCTCTTCCGGTCAGGTCAAAAAGTCGGCCTCCAAGAAAACCGTCATGCTCAAGAGTGACCCCGAGAGCATCGACGTGACGGCGCAAAAACACGCCAGAAACTTCCAGAAAGACCCAAGCTCGGTCACGGTCTTCTCGGCAAAACAGCTCGCCAATCGTCATGTCGTCTCACTGACCGATCTGGGCGATGGTTCCATCCCGTCGCTGCGTATCGCGCAGTTCTCGGGCCGCAACTCGGCGCTGGTCGTCAATATCCGTGGCGTGGGTGTGTTGGGTGACAGCAACCAGCCTGCGCGCGATCAGGGGGTGGGTGTCTATATCGATGGCGTCTATGTGGCCCGCCCGCAAGCACTCGGCACAGCGCTTTTCGACGTCGAAAGCATGGAAGTGCTCAAGGGACCGCAAGGCACGCTCTTCGGGCGTAATACCGAAGCCGGCGCGCTCAACATCATCACGCGCAGGCCGACCGGCAAGTTCGGCATGCGTCTTCTCGGCGGGTTCGGCAATTACAATAGCAACAAGGGCGAGCTGCATCTCGACCTTCCGGCATTCCACGATCTCGCCATCAAGATCGACGCCGTCACGGCCCATCGTGCGCCGCTGGTAACGAACCCCTTGCCCGACACGGGCGGGTTCAACCAGTATGACAAGCATGGCTTCCATGTCGAAGCGATGTATCACCCGGTCGATAATTTCACCGCCGATTATGCCTATGACAATTCCTATGACAGCACGACCACCCTGTGGATGCAGCTGCTGAAACCGGGCACCAACAAGCTGGCGCAGATTGCCCAGCTGCAGACGACCCGCGCCAAGCACGCCTTTGTAGGCGTTCCGGAGGAGCCGAGCATCGGCAAGACCAACGGCCACCGCATGACGCTCGACTACAAGGCCATCCCGCAATATCTCTCCTTCAGATCCATCACGGCCTATCGCGAGCTGAGCCAGAGCCAGTTCGATAACGGTATGGCTGCGGGCAGCATGTCCAACACGAGTGGCAAATTCACCGGGGTAAGCTTTGCCCGCAACTCGCTTGCCGGTTTCTGGCAAAACCAGATCAGTCAGGAAATTCAGGCTTTCGGCCATACCAAACGGCTGAAATATCAGGGCGGCCTTATCTATTTCCGCGAGCATGCCGCCGATAACGCGCAGGCATTTTACACCAATCAGTTCACCAATGCTTCCGGCAGCGAATACAAGCTGCTCACCGGTCCAGCCTATGATGACTGGGCTCTTCAGCCCATCGACCGCGCCAGCCACGTCACGTCCAAAAGCTGGGGTGTCTATGGCAATGCGGTCTATACGCCGCCCATTCTCTACGACAAGCTGCATCTGACGGCAGGGCTTCGCTGGTCGCATGACGGCAAGCATGGCACGCTCACCACGGTCAACAACAGCGCCCCCATCAACACGGCGGGTGTCTCGGGTCCGATCGATTTCGATGCGGCGTGGTCACGTGTTGATCCACTGCTCGAAGTCAGCGGCGATCTGACAAAGCGCGTGCTGCTTTATGGAAAATGGAGCACAGGCTACAAGCCCGGCGGCGCCAATTCACGCGCTCAGGATTACGAGGCTTTCGGGCCTGAATCGGTCTCGATGTTCGAATTCGGCTCCAAGACCGAGTTTCTCGACCAGCGCGTTCGCTTCAATGTCGCGGGATACTGGGGTGACTACAAGGACATCCAGGTCGATTTCAGCAAGCCCTATCAGATCGGCAACCAGCTCACGACGCGCACCACGACATCGACCATCAACGCCCCCGGTCATGGCGATCTGAGCGGTGTCGAAGCCGAGCTGAATGTCTCGCCCATGCGCTATCTGACAGTCGGCTTTTCCTATGCCTATAACTATGTGCATATCCCGCCGACCGCGAACCCTTACCAGAACTCGCTCGGCGTCATCAGCACCATGCTCGTGCCGATCTACCAGAACTACACGCCCGCCCATTCGGGCAGTTTCCAGGTCGATTACACGCGGCCGTTTCATGGCTTCACGCTTCTTGCCCATCTCGATGGCAATATCGACAGCGGCTATTATGCCAATACGACCGATCCGGTTTATCTGGGTGTTAGCAACGCGAAGAACGTCTATCAGCCAAAGGGTGATAGCGGCCTGATCGTCAATGGACGTATCGCTATCTCGAATGTTCAGCTGGGTAATACCGGCACCAAGGCGACCTTCTCGCTGTGGTCACGCAATCTGTTTGCCGAGCAGCACGCCTATTTCAAGTCTCTGGGCGTCACGACCGGTCTGCAGAGCTATTTCAACGAACCGCGTCAGTTCGGTGGTCAGGTCGAACTGGCCTTCTGAGTGCGACAGCTGCGGGTGTGGTTCTGCTCATCCGCAGATGTATCGCCTGTGTTGGAAGCCTGATGGCATCCCGGCAATGCTCCGGTGCCGCCAGGAAGGAGCGCATGCAGGGTGACAAATCCCTGGCATGCGCGGCCACATCGGGCGCCAGGCACCAGGCACCAGGCACCAGGCATCAGGCTTCGGGCACGTCTTCCGAAAGGGCCTCTGCCTGGGCTTTCAGACGATGAAAGCTGCGCCGGCTGAAGGGGAGGATCAGCAGATAGATCAGCCCGGCAGCTGCAAGGGCCAGCCAGGGATCGGCCAGAAGAATGGCGGCATAAAGCAGCGTGCCGAGCATCAGCGGCAGCACATAGCGCGATGCGATCTTGAAGTTCTTGAACGACCAGACGGGCAGGGTCGAGACAAGAAGAGCCGCCGTCAAAATCAGCGCTCCGGCCGCCAGTATGGGAGAGCGGGCAATGGAATCGAGCAGGGGCCAATGCATCTTTTCGGCTTCAAGGCCAAGAAAGATCGGAAAAAGCACAATACCCGCACCTGCCGGGGCAGGGACGCCCGTGAAGAAATTATAGGAATATTCCGGCTTTTCCTCGTCATCGAGGCTGGCATTGAATCGAGCCAGACGCAGCGCCATGCAGACGGTGAAGAGAATGCAGGGCACATAGCCATAGCGGCCACCGTCGCCATGCAGCGTCCAGAGATAGAGCAGGAAGGGCGGTGCCACGCCAAAGCAGACGAAATCCGACAGCGAGTCGAATTCGGCGCCAAAACGCGATGTGCCATGCAGCAACCGGGCAATGCGGCCATCCAGCCCGTCGATGCACGCTGCAATCACCAGCGCCACAGCGGCATAGGAGAATTGCTGCTCCAGCCCGTAGCGCAGGCTGCTTAGCCCGGCGCAAAGCCCGAGCATGGTCAGCAGATTCGGAATCAGCCGGTTGAAGGAGGGCCCACGCACACGCACACGCCGGGGGCGGATGCGCCTCAGGCGACGGCGCTTGCGCCCCGGTCGCGTGGCGCCGCTTTCCGGGTTGTCAGATCTGGACACCGGAAGATCCGGCGCGGGCGTAAGGGGCGCTTCCGACACGGGCGACCGCGGATCAGAGATGGGCTATGACGGTTTCGCCGCCGACCATGATCTGCCCGGTGCTCACCAGAGGCGTCACGCCGGGCGGCAGATACAGATCGGTGCGCGATCCGAAGCGGATCAGGCCGAAGCGGTCGCCGGGTTCCACTGTGCTGCCTTCTTCGACATAGCAGACGATGCGGCGTGCAATCAGGCCGGCAATCTGCACGATCGCCATGTGGCGTCCGTCTTCGAGCGTCAGGCGCACTTCATTGCGCTCGTTCAGGTCCGAAGCCTTGTCCAGGCTGGCATTGAGAAACTGACCGGCATGATAGGCAATCTTCGTTACCGTGCCCGCGGCAGGCATACGATTGATATGGACGTTCAGCACCGAGAGGAACGTGGCCACACGCCAGACCGGGTCGCTGCCCATGCCAAGCGCTGCCGGGGGCGTTGCCAGCTCGACCGAAACCACGCGGCCATCAGCCGGTGCCAGAGCCAGATCGGTCCGCGCCGGTGGGAAACGCTTAGGATCGCGGAAGAAATACAGGCAGAAAGCAAACCCGCCCAGCGCCACATTGCCGATCAGGCGTGTGGCCCGCCAGGGCGTCGCACGGCCCAGAACGGTCAGGCCGCCTGTCAGCGCGAGAAACGGGATGGCTGCGCGATGCGGCGGAGCCAGAACGGATTTGATCGATTGAATCAGGGACATGAGCGCAGTCTTACGACACCGTGGTTTGCGGTCAAGCTTTTGGGACAGAAGGCCGGAAATTCGGTGCTTCTGGCAGGTCGGGTCAGGTTTTTGCCGAACCTGCGAGCGTCGTGACGCGGCGCGCAAAATTCAGCGAGGCGCGCTCGGCTTCCACAGGCATGCCGGAATAGAGATCCTTGCAGGCCGTCACCAGATGCACCCCGCCGAGGCGGCGCCCCAGAAGGCTGAAAAGCCTGTCCCCCATGAAACCGGCCTGCTCGCCAAGCGAGAGCAGCCCCGGCGGCGCACTCAGCGCTGTCGAGCAGGCTTCGGCACGAAACAGGGCGCGTTGCAGCACGCGGTCGAGCTGCCCCGTCGAGAAGGGGCTTCCATGCCCGAAAGGAAGCGTATCGTCCTTGGCGGCCAGCCCGGTCCGGTTGGGCACCACCAGAACGAGCCGCCCGTGATCGGAAAGGAGCTTCCACACCATGCGAAGCAGCGGGTGCGGGTCCACCAGTTCCAGGCCATGCATCAGAACCACGAGATCAATGCTCAGATCATCGAAAGGGAGCGCATCGGCAGCAACAACACAGCCCGGCCAGTCATGCCCTGCCACAGACGGGATACCCTGCCGTCTGGTCAGGGGAGTGTCGAGCCGCGCCGAGGCCACCCACTGCGCCTGGCTGAGGGCGCGCCATTGCGAGAGCACAGGCGCTGCATAGCCAAGCCCCAGAACCCGAAAGCCCTTCGGGTCCGGCAGAAGGGGCAGAAGCCGCGACATCAGCAGAGACGTCACCTGCTCACCCCGTCTGCTGGCATAAAACCCGGCGGCGTCTGACGGCACGGGCAGGGAAGGACGCGTCTGCATGGCGTCACGCTACCCCGAACGGCAGGCAGGGGCCAGAGCAAGAAAGAATGCTCCAGCCGTCGCAACCGTGATCGACCGATAGGCAGTCAGGCTGATGCGTTCGGAAATGAACGAGCGTAACATCTCAAGAGTTAGAATGATCAGAACCATGTTGGGCAACAGACAGGTCTGTGAAAAGAGGAGGACACCGCCATGAGTCTTGCTGTCAGGGCAATTCCCTATGCACGGGATAATTATGCATGGCTTCTGACCGACCCTGCGACAGGTGTCGTGGCCATTGTCGATCCGGGTGATGCCGATGCGGTCAGCGCCGTGATCGGCGATGGACGTCTCGATCTCATTCTGCTGACCCATCACCACGCCGATCATATCGGCGGTGCCGAGGCCTTGCGCCAGAAATATGGCGCGCGTATCGCCGGTGCCGAGTCCGATTCTGCCCGCCTGCCATCACTCGATCTGCTGCTGCATGATGAGGACCGCATCGCGATCGGTCATGATCTGGGTGATGTGATCGCAACTCCCGGCCACGCGCGCGGCCATATCGCCTTCTATTTTCGCTCGGTCCCGGCCTTGTTCTGCGGCGACACGCTGTTCAGTCTCGGCTGCGGGCGTCTTCTCGAAGGCACGGCGGAAGAAATGTTTGCAAGTCTGCACCGTTTCGACGCGCTGCCCGATGAAACGCTGGTCTGCTGCGGGCATGAATACACGGCTGCCAATGCGGCGTTCGCCCTGTCACGCATGCCGGACAACAAGGCGCTGCAGCAGCGTGCAGGAGAGGTTCAGGCGTTGCGCGCGCAGGGTCTGCCCACCCTGCCGGTCACGCTTGGCGTCGAGCGGCAGACCAATCCGTTTCTGATGGCACCAGATGTCGAAACCTTCGCGGCCCTGCGTGCGGCCAAGGATCATTTCTGAGGAAAGGAGGGACTCCCATGCCCGATTTTACGCTGGCCGATCATGATTTCGACGCGATCATCTTCGATTGCGACGGCACCATCGCCGACACCCTGCCCGTGCATTACCTTACCTTCAAGGAGGCGCTCGGAGAGCACGGCCATACGCTCGATGAAGCATGGTACCATGCGCGCACGGGGCTTTCGAGCGGCAAGCTGTTTGCAGCTTATGAGCAGGCCCATGGCGTCACACTCGACCGCGATGCCCTGCTCACGCGCTCACGTGCGCTCTACGAAAATCATCTCGATACGTTGCGCGAACACGGATTTGCGGCAGATATCGCCAGAAGCCAGTTCGGGCATGTCCCGATGGCCGTGGCCTCGGCCGGGCAGAAGAGCGTGGTGACGGCAACGCTCAGAACGCTCGATCTGCTCGAACTCTTCGAGCATGTCGTAACAGTAGAAGATGTCAGCCGCCCCAAACCGGCGCCTGATCTCTATCTGCTTGCAGCTGAAAAGCTTGGGGTTGCCCCGCAAAGATGTCTCGTCTTTGAAGACACCGATGAGGGGCTTGAGGCAGCGCGTGCTGCCGGGATGGACGCCGTGGACGTCCGCCCTTTCACCATTGGTGAAAAATAACGATCCTGATTGCGGTCGCGACCACGGCGAGGGTCGCGACCCCGCCTGCCCAGAGCCCGACAAACCACCCGAGACGGGCCAGGAACGAAGAAGACGCTGTAGTGGCAGGCATGATCAGGCTCCCTTAGTGGTAGTGATGGTCAGCGGTCACGGTGCCGCGGAAAACCCAGTAGGAATAGATCGTGTAGGCGAGAATGATCGGCAGCAGGATCGAGGCCCCGGCAAGCAGGAAGAGCTGGCTCTCAGGCGGCGACGAGGCAGACCAGATCGTGACTGTCGGCGGCACGATATAGGGCCAGACATTGATCCCGAGCCCCGAGAAGCACAGGAAGAACCAGCCAAGCGCACAGAGGAACGGCGTCAGGCGGGTGGTTGCCTTGCGCAGTGACAGGAAGAAGAGCGCCGCCAGAACAATCACGGCGACAGGCACCGGCGCCACCCAGATGATCTCGGGGAAATCGGTCCAGCGATGCATGTAATTGGCATGCAGATAAGGCGTCCAGACCGAGACAATGGCGATCAGGACGAGCATGGCGATGCCGAGCGGGGCCGAGAGCCGCTGCATGACAGCCTTCAGATCGGTCTCGGTACGCCAGACCAGCCACGTGGCACCAAGCAGCGTATAGCCAACGGCAACCGCGAAACCGCAGAAGAGCGGGAAGGGAGCGACCCAGTCCCAGGCGCTGCCGACAAACACGTTGTTCTCGACCTTCACGCCAAGGATCAGCTCACCCAGGATGACGCCCTGCATGATCGAGGCCACAAGCGAGCCGAGGCAGAAGGAGCGGTCCCAGAAGGTCGTGCCGAAAACACCGCTCGCCTTGACGCGAAATTCGAAAGCCACGCCACGCAGGATGAGCGCGAGCAGCATGAACAGGATCGGAAGATAGAGCGCCGGCAGAATGGTGCCATAGGCAACCGGGAAGACACCATAGAGCGTGGCGCCCCCGAAGATCATCCAGGTCTCGTTACCGTCCCAGACAGGGGCGATGGTGTTGACCATGACATCGCGGTGATCCTTGCGATGTTCACCAAGAAACAGGATGCCGATACCCAGGTCGAACCCGTCGAGGCAGACATAGATGAAGATGGCGAGGGCGGCGAGGGTTGCCCAGATAATGGGCAACCAATAGGCGAGGGTGTTCATCGAGACGCTTACTCCGCCGGGTGATGAGAAATTTGGGTGATGCCTGCAGCACGGTGCGGCTGATCACGCGGGGGTTCGTGCTCGTCCGAGCTGGGCTCCTTGGCGAAGTCGCGCAGCAGAATGCCGATACCGGCGGTAAACACGATGAAATAGACGATCACGAAGGCGACCATCGATATTTCCATATTCGGCAGCGTCACGGGGGAAACACTGTCGACAGTGCGGAGCAGGCCATAGATTGTGAAAGGCTGACGGCCGACTTCCGTGGTCACCCAGCCGCACAGCAGCGCAATGAACCCGGCCGGCGTCATGAGCAGCGCACCGCGCAGCAGGATCGGGTTGGTGTAGAACCCGCCTTTCCAGCGCAGAAACAGCGAAAAGAAGCCGAGCAGCGCCATGAGGCTGCCAAGGGCCACCATCACGCGGAAGGTGTAGAACACGACGTACATCGGCGCGCGCTGGTCCTTGGGGAAGTCCTTCAGGCCCGGCACCTTGCCATCGAGGCTGTGCGTCAAAATCAGCGAGCCGACGAGCGGAATGCCGATCTTGTAGCGTGTGACCTCGTGTTCCATGTCCGGCACGCCGAAAAGCAGCTCCGGGGCCCGGCTCTCGGACTCCCAGTCACCTTCCATCGCCGCGATCTTGGCTGGCTGGTATTTCAGCGTGTTCAGGCCATGGGCGTCACCAGCCAGAATCTGGAGCGGGGCCACGATGGCGGCCATCCACATGGCCATCGAGAACATGACCTTGACCGCATCGGTCGGCGCGCGGTTCTGGCGCTTGGCCTTGAGCAGATGCCACGCACCAACGCCGCCAACGATGAAGGCCACGCAAAGGAATGCGGCCAGAGCCATGTGCACGAGGCGGAACGGGAAGGACGGGTTGAAGACGATGGCAAACCAGTCAGCCGGCAGGAAGCGACCGGTTGCAGCATCGATCTTGTAGCCCTGCGGCGTCTGCATCCAGGAATTCGAGGCCAGAATCCAGCTCATAGAGATCAGCGTGCCGATCGAGACCATGCAGGTGGCAGCAAAATGCAGATGCTTGCCCACGCGGTTGAGGCCGAACATCATCACGCCAAGAAAGCCTGCTTCAAGGAAGAAAGCCGTCATGACCTCATAGGCAAGCATCGGGCCGAGGATTGGCCCCGCTTTCTGGGAGAATTGCGACCAGTTGGTGCCGAACTCGTAGGACATGACCAGCCCCGAGACGACGCCCATGGCGAAAACGACCGAAAAGACGCGCAGCCAGTATTTGAAAAGGTCGAGATAGACGGGCTTGTCCGTCTTGAGCCACAGGCCTTCTAGCACAGCCAGAAACGCGGCCAGACCGATGGAAAAAGCGGGAAAGACGATATGAAATCCGACGGTAAACGCGAATTGCAATCGTGCAAGGAAGAGGGCACTCAAATCGGGCATTGCAGTGATCCGCGGCCATCAAGGCCAGTCGTGAAGGGGAATTGGAAACAGCATCCGCCATAAGGCGTCAGCTTCCCCTCCGGTTCATCGAGAATGCCCTGTTAATATCGCGAAGATGTGATTTTGCAATGAAATGTCATGGCGGCTCACCGGAAAAGGCAGATCGAGCTGGTCCGGTATCCTTGCCGTTTGTTCATCGAGCGCCTTGAATAGCCTTGCATATTCCGGGTCGATACGGAGCGATTCCGGGGCGTGGGCGATCCCGTAACGAACAAAGCCCTGCAAGCCTGTCAGTTGGGCCCAAAGCGTCCCTTCGCCCTCATGGGAGAGTGTCCCTCTGGCGATGCACGTCAGTGGACCGAGGCTGAAAGACGCCGCCTGAATTAAATAGCGTCCATTTCCCATATCATGGGTCAATTGCGCCCCTGACTCGGGATCATCGCCGTTCAGCGCGGTCACGATGAGATGCAGGTCGCGAGGGGGCGGCAGCAGCGCAAGAAGCGCCTTCAGACGCCCCGGTGACGCGATCACAGCCGCGTCGGGCAGAGCGTGACCGGGCAGGGTCTGGTCGGGAGCCGCGACGTCAGGGGCAAACTGGGGCAGCACTGTTTGCGCGCGCAGGTCGACAGCCCAGGCAGAACTGCCCGGCCCGCTCTGCGTGCCGGGGATCAGCCGCGCCGTCAGGGTCTGGAGCGAGAGCGCTTCGATCCCCTCAATGGGCACCCCGGTAACCGTGACGGTTTCCGAAGCCAGGGTTGCGATGCGCGTCGAGGGGATGAAACGACCATGCAATGCCCCGGTCGTCAGCGAGAGGGTTTCACTCAACCTGACGATCTGCGTTCCTTCCGCGGTGAAGGAAAGCGAGAAGGGATGAACCGGGCTGGTTGCGATGCTGAGCTGCACGCCTGCCCAGAGGCGGCTTTGCGGCCCTGCAAGGATCGGTCGCGTGAAAACGATCTGCGAGCCCCAGGGGCGCCAGAGGACACGCTTTTCCTGCCAGGTGAGGTGCCACCCTCTGGAGTCGAGCTCAGAGGGCAGGGCAGCGAGCTGGCGGTCGAGCCTGACAAGACGCCAAGTGTCTGCACCGATCGCGGCGAGCAGCAAGATCGCAACAGAAAATGCGGCGAAGAAGAGGGGTTTTCTCACTCGAGTAAACCCCCGCGATTACTGCGCAACTCGGGATCTCCACAGGCCGATTTCACACATCTTTCGAGAAAGAGCACAATTTATCCCCAGAGGTGAGACAGAGGATGTGACAGAAAGGAAAAGACTCTTCGACTGGGGGCTATGAAAGCGCAAATGCCTGTGTTAGATGCCGCCTCCGCCCGTCTCTGCCGGGACAATATCGGGACAAAACCCAGCATTTAAGGCGATTGTCCCTTGACTCGCTTTCCGGCCCGCCAGATCAGGCACTTATGGAGCAGGCGGCGTTTTCTCCCCAATCCATACCCCGCTTCCTAACAGGTTAGTCTCTGCTCAGCGAGGCGAGTCCACAGAGTTATCCACAGGGCGTGGCAATCCGTTTTCCACACACAGGGCGTCCCAGGATTTGTAGATCGAGTCGATCAGCGAGAGTCGTCCGGCATTGGCGGGAAGAGGCTTGCCGATGGCGATGACGATCTCGCCGGGGGTCATGACCCAGCCTCGGCGCGGCCAGTGCAATCCGGAATTGGTGGCTACCGGGATCACCGGAGCAGCGGCCTGTTTGGCCAGCGCCACGATCCCGGGCTGCAATGCAGCACGTTCGCCGGGGCGGGTGCGTGTGCCTTCCGGAAAGATCACGATCTGCCGCCCTTCGTCGAAATGCGCCTGGGTTGCCTTCATGAGGGCGCGCAGGGCCTTGGCACCTGCTGCGCGCTCGACAGGCACCATGCCCGAGAGCAGCAGCATCGGACCGATGAAGGGAATTCTGGTGAGTTCCTGCTTGATGACATAGGCTGGGCGCCTAACCAGAACCATCCAGATGAAGCCGTCAAAATAGGCCTGGTGCTGGGATGCGATCAGGCAGGCGCCGTCTGGCAGGTTCTCTGCTCCTGTGATGCGTACGCTGACACCACAGAAGAATTTAAGCCCCTTGAGTGTGAGCGATGACCAGAGCTGCGCATAGCGCAGCGCGGCCTCCTGACGGCGGAGGGCGCGTATCGGCAGCGCGCCCAGCCCCATCACCAGGGTCAGGATCACGAAATAGATGATGAAGAAAAGGGCGCGTATCCGGTTCATGACCTCTCCCAGTGCCGGCTCTGTATCCGATCGTCACCAGCGCCCTTCTCATCTGCGCTGGCTTGCGGGGCAGGCGCACATGGTCTGGATGGGCGTCCCGATCCGGTCGGTCGATTCCGTTCGATCCGAGAAGCTCTAGAGCAACAGGCGCCCTGATGGAATTATGTGCGGGGACGCTCGTGCCGAAAAAGAGGCAATCCTTACGGTCACGCCTCGGGTGTCACTGGTCGCCTTACGCTGGCGGTGTCAGGTTGATCCCGCGTGAGAGGCCGAGATGGGAGCCGATCCATTTCATGTATTCATGAAACAGAAGCCTGAAAGTCGCTCTGTCGGGGCTACGCCTGAGGGCGGGCGAGCGCACCGGAAAAGGATGCAGCACCACACCGGGTGCAGCGCGATGCAGTTCGAGCATGGCGCGCCGGATATGATAGCCCGCCGTGACCACGAGCAGCGAATGGATACCATTCCTGGCAGCCCATTCTGCCGTTTCCGAGCCATTGCCGATTGTCGAAACCGCTCTGCGCCCCAGTGTGATTCGCGAGGCCAGCTCGGAGGTGAGGGTGATGGGGGCATGCTCGGCCAGTTGAGCGAGCGTGGCATGGGGGCCAACACCGGAAATGAGCAGCTTTCTGCCAATGCCCTTGTCGAGCAGTGTAAGCGACGCCTCTATCCGGTCGCGCCCGCCTGTCAGGGCGACGATGCCGTCGCAATGAACCGGCTCGGATAACGGGTGAAGCGCGTCAGCACAGAACCAGGCGAATCCCGCACACCAGGAGAGCGCAAGCACGAGAACCAGAAACGGCAACGCCAGCCAGAACTTCACGGCAGCCTCCGCAACCACAGCCGAACCGTCGAATGAGCGACGGTGAAGCTCAGTAGAGCGACCAGAATCGGTACGCAGGCCAGAGACTGGAACAGCGGTTGCGGCAGGTTGGTCCACACGGAGAGCCACTCAGAAAGGCCTTGAGGCCATAGTGATAGCCCGATGCTGTGCTGATCCATGAAGGGCAGTATGAGCCGGTGCAGAACCGCGAGTGTCGCACCGCCCAGGACCGTGCCGAGCACGCCGCCAGCAAGGCCAAGCCCCGCGCTGCGCCAGGCGATGCGCCGCGCAATCAGGCCGTCACGGGCACCAAAGCCGTGAAGGATCTCGATCGTCCGGCGTCTGGCGATCAGTGTCATGCGCACCGAGAGTGTGGTTACCCCCGCTGTGGCGAAGCCGGCAAGGAGCACCGCCAGCCAGGCACAGGCCTGAAGGCTATGGCCCAGAAGGGTTAGCCTCTCGCCCCATTTGGCATTTTCCTCAAGAATGGCAGAAGGGGCGACCGTGTCGAGTATGGCAGGCAGGTCGGTGGCCGGCGCTCCGTCCTTGCGCGTGACAGCCAAAACGACTGGCAGATCCGACAGCTCACCCTGCATTGCTCCAAGCCATGGGCGCAAAATGGCGCGAATCTGCGCTTCCGGCAGGGTTTCGACGAGCGCAATGCCCGGATCGCTCTGTAAAACGGCGCTCAGCTTTTTCGCCGTTTCTCCGGCATCGCCCGTAAAGTCAGGTATTTCGATCGTGACATGATGCGCTGCGCCATTTTCCCATTCTCGCGAGAGGCTGCGGGCGGCATTCCATCCACCGAGCGCGAGGGCAGCAATGGCGGCAACGGCCGCAATGACCGGAATCAGCCCATGGTCGCGCCTGCCGAGATGCAGGCCATCGGGGAGGACGCGCCTCATCGCGCCGCCACTCCTGCAAGACGGCCATTTTTCAGCGCGATGCAGGGGTGGTTCACGGCACGAAGCAGGGCTTCATTATGGGTCGCGACAATGACGGTTGTGCCTGACCGGCTCAGGGCCTGCAGAGCGTCGACAAGCTGCCAGCTCTGCTCTTCGGCAAGGGCGTTTGTGGGCTCGTCGGCAAGAAGGAGAGAGGGCCGCATGACAAGCGCACGCGCAATGGCCACACGTTGACGCTCGCCGCCGGAGAGCTGGTCAGGCAGGCTGCTTTTCTTGCCACCCAGGCCAAGCCAGTCGAGAATGGAGACGATCTCGCTTTCGATCGCCTCAAATCTGGCGCCTGCCAGTCGCAGGGGAAGCGCAATATTGTCGAAGACATCCAGCTCTGAAAGAAGGCGGAGATCCTGCGGGATAAAGCCGATCTTCTGCCGTAGCTGGGCGCGTTGTCGCCGTTTGGCGCTTTTGACATCGACACCCAGTATCTCGGCGTGCCCCTCACAGGGCAGGGATTCCAGATGCATCAGTCTCAGGAGGCTCGACTTGCCGGCGCCGGATGGGCCGGTCAGCCAATGGAAACTGCCCTGGGGGATATCGAGGGTTATCCCCTCCAGGACCGGGCGCCCCTGGGCCCGGCGGCCTCTTTCATGCCGATAGCTCACATTGCGAAACCGGATCATGAACGGCCCTGGATCATGAACGTCTCGTGTGGAAAATCACATATTCCGGGCAGCGACGGCGGAAATCGTCGCGCCGACTGCGGCGATGGCCATCAGCAGGAAACCATCAAAAATCAGACCACCCGGTGTCATGACATGGCTGCCGATTGTCAGATGGTCAGGAATGCTGCCGACCACATGATTCATGACATCCTGTGCCTGCGGATCGGTTGAGGCGCTACCCGTGGTGATGGCCGCGAGCGCACGGGGGAGGGCCATCCAGCCAATGCCGAGCACAAGGCAGAGCGGTGCCAGAACCTCAGCCACCTGCTGGGCGAAGTAGAAGACAAAATGGCAGATTGCCCAGAATGTCGTGCGGATAAAGCCGAGTCCCGTGGACCGGCGGGTCTCACGATCTTCGCTTGCCTGGGCCAGACGTGACAGGGAAGGGCGGGACGGAGCTTCCATGGGGCGCTTTCAGCTTGTCGTAACGGGCACGGGAAAATATGGCGTCCAGTCGAAGCTGGCTACATTGTCTGTCGTTGAGGTAGCTGTCGGCGCGCCGAAATGCAATGATTGGCAAAAGCCGATCCTGACAATCACCCATTCCAGACCTTGCACGGTCACAGTCGTTCCTTGTGGCGTGCATGATATGATGGACCCCGATACTGTATGACCCTTTCAGACACGCAACTTCCCCTGATTCTTATTGTCGAGGAATCCGACAGCCAGGCACAGGCTCTGATCTCGTTGCTCGACAACGCAGGTTTTGCCGTCCGGCGCGTGGCTAGTGGTGAAGAAGCGCTCTCCTGCCTCGATAGCGGTCTGCCTGATCTGGTCGTTTCCGATTATCATCTGCCGGGCATGAATGGCGGGCAGATGGCGCGGCAGTTCCGCATGAACGCCCAGACACGTTCGATCCCGATCCTGATGCTCACCGAAGACGAGGCCCCGGGTCTTGAGCGCGAGGGGCTCGAAAGCGGGGCGGATGCTTATATCTCGAAATCCGCCCATCCCGATTTGCTGGTATTGCGCATCAGGGCTCTGCTGCGCGAGGGATCCGATTTTCTGCAGGCGGAAGAGGCCGGGCGTTTCAGGCGCGCGCGCATCGTCATCGTCACCAGTCCACGAAGCGACGATTGCGAGGAAGAAACCAGCGAGAACGCCAATTGGGCGCGCGATGCCGCAGGGGCTTCCCTTGGTGAATTGCTCTGGCGTGATGGACATACAGTTACCACGGTTACAGCGTCTAGCGAGCTGATCAACGGGGCATGGCTTGGGGGAGAAGAGGGGCCCGATTGCCTCGTGCTCGATCTCACCTCGCGCCTGCTCGATGGGGTCAATTTCTGTCGGCGTCTCGATGCGCGTCGTCAGGATGTGCTTGAGGCCGGCGGAACGTCTTTTCGCATTCTTGGCATTGTCGATGCGGATCGGTTCCGGCGTCATTCTGCGGCGGATCTGTTCGATGCCGGGCTCGATGATCTTGTGCCCAGTGATATCGCGCCGGATGTGCTCGCCTTGCGTATCAGGGTGCTGGTGCGTCGGAAGCTTGCCCAGGACGAGATCAGGCAGCAGGAAATCAAGCGTCAGGTGCGCGAGGTCGCGTTGCAGACCGCCCAGAGCGAGGCACGGGCCATTGCGGCGAAAGCGGCCATGGCGGAGGCACTGGCTCATGCCAATGCGGAGCTCGCCGATGCCAATGCACGGTTGATTGAAACGCAGGCGAAGCTCGTTCAGACTGCCAAGATGGCGTCGCTCGGTGAACTGGTGGCCGGTATCGCGCATGAGATCAACAACCCGCTCGCGTTCACGCTGGCGCATGAGGAGACGATAGCGCGTGCCCTTCGCAAGCTGATCGACACGGAAGGACCGCTTCAGCCGTCCCAGCTCACCTTGCTTGAAAAATGCGCCAATCGTATCGGGGCGATGCGTCTTGGCCTGCAGCGCATCCAGAATCTTGTCCTTAGCCTGCGCCGCTTTTCCCGCCTCGACGAGAGCGCGTTTCAGGATACGGATGTGGTCGAGGCAATCGACACGGCGCTGGCGCTACTCGCCCATAAATTTGGACGCGAAATTACGGTCGAGCGGCATTTGACCGCGCCGCGTATGCTGGTCTGTCAGCCAGCCCTGCTGCATCAGGTCGTTATGAATATCGTGAGTAATGCAGCCGATGCCATCCGGTCACGCGCCGAAGTCGAAGGGCTCGAGCCCGGGGCGCCGAGCGGCAAGATCGTGATTGAGACGGAGCTCAGGCAGAATGAACAGGGCGCGAATTACGTGATCAGCGTGGCGGATGACGGCCCTGGTGTGCCGGCTGATTTGCGCGCCAGGGTCTTTGAGCCTTTCTTTACTACCAAGCCGGTAGGAATGGGGACGGGTCTCGGATTGGCAATTGCCTATGGCGTTATCGAGGCTCATGGAGGCTCGATTGATATTGAAGATGCCAATCTCGATGGCGGTCATGGAGTAGGGGCGTGTTTCACACTTTCCGTTCCTGTGCGATTGACCCCTACCGGCCCGGTTACGATAGGACGCAGCGCATGAAACGCACAGAGATGTCTGTCCCGTACGGGCGCAGCCGTATTCTTATCGTTGATGACGAGGCGGAAATCCTCGTGGCGCTGACGGACCTGCTGGAAGACGAATTCGATATCCTGTCGAGCACGGATCCTGTCGAAGCGTTGAGTTTTCTGCAGAAATCGCCCGATATTGCCGTGATCGTCTCCGATCAGCGCATGCCGAACATGACGGGCGATGTGCTGCTCAGCAAGGCGCGCGAATTTTCGGACGCACGCGGGATTCTTCTGACCGGCTACGCCGATCTGGCGGCGGTCGTTGCCGCCCTCAATCAGGGACGCATCCAGTTTTACGCCCATAAGCCGTGGGAGTCCGACTCGCTACGCGCAATGGTGCGTGAGGTGGCCGCTCATCACAGGCTTGAGCGAGCGCTGATGACCGAGCGCGTGCTGCTGCATGGCGCGATGGAATCCGTGCCTATGAATGTCGTGTTTTCGGAAGCCGATGGCACGGTGCTGCGCCATAATTTCGACGTCGATGCCCCCGTCAACGCACGGGGCGATATCGAGGAGGATACGCTTTTCGATGAAGCGCTTCGCCCCGAGATATCGGCCATGCGCGAGGAGGCAAAGGAGCGTGACGAGGTGATGCGTCTCGTACCCGAGACGACACCGGCAGGCGTGCGCTGGCACGAGATATCCCGTCAGACGCTACCCTGGCCACGCAATGCCTCAGGCGTGCCCTATCCTTCGGCGCAACGATGGCAGCTCAGCCTGGACAGGGACGTGACCGAGCGTCTGGCCATGGAAGAGCGCCTGCGTCAGGATGACAAGATGCATGCGCTTGGCACTCTGGCTGGCGGTATCGCGCATGATTTCAACAATCTGCTGACCGCCATGCTGGGATCGCTTGAATTGCTGCAGGATATGACGCCTGCCAGCGACCCGATGGTGACCAAACTTTTCGATAATGCACTCGACTCGGCGCGTCGGGGCACCGTGCTGACTCGACGCCTGCTGGAGTTCGGTCGTCCCAAGCCGGTGGCGCTCAAGCCTGTGGATCTGGTCGAGCTGATCTGGAGCATGCGCGACCTGATCGTGCAGAGCCTCAGCCGCCCCAGCGACCTGCGTGGCGAGACGGGGCGGTGCACGCTGGACCTCGATGCCGTACCGCGTGATCTGCCAGTTGCGCCCGTGCTCAGCGATTCGGGGCAGCTGGAAATGGCGTTGCTCAACCTGTGTATCAATGCGCGCGATGCGATGCCCAAGGGAGGGACGATCAGTATCCGCCTTGCCAGCGAGACCAATGCGGCAGGGGCTCCATGCGTCATCCTTACGGTGGAAGATCAGGGCTGCGGGATGCCGCCGGAAGTCGTGCGTCGTATCTTCGAGCCTTTCTTCACCACCAAGGGGCTTGGAAGCGGAACGGGTCTTGGTCTCTCGACCATCTATGGGTTCCTGCAGCGCAGTGGCGGCGACATCCGTGTGGAAAGCGTTCCCGATCGTGGCACGAGCATGATCGTGACACTGCCCGTCTGTGCGCCCGAAAGAGAGGATGGGGCCGTTCCCGACAGGGCAGAGACGCAGCCCTCCAGGCCCTTGCGTATTCTGTTGGCGGATGATGAGCCCGGTGTCCGACTCGTCACCGCGCAGTTCCTGACACAGGATGGTCATCATGTTGTCAGCGTGCCCGATGGCGCCGACGTGATCAGCTATCTCGAAAAGGGTGACCCAGTCGATCTGGTCGTGCTCGATCTTCTCATGCCCGGCATGGGTGGGCGGGAATGCGGGCTGATCGTGGCGGCGCGTTATCCTGACCTGCCGGTGCTTTATGTCAGTGGCTATGCCGATCCGCAGAATCTGCCTGCGCAGGCCTTCGTGCTCGGCAAGCCTTTCACCCCGCAGGAATTGCGTGAGGCGATCTGCACGACAATGCGCAAGCGAGGCTGAGGCGTAGCATCTGACAGCGCCGTGCAGTCGTGCCGTCAGAAGAGGTTTCGATCTTGTCTGACGGCGCATACGGCTTATGTGAAGGAGCATGCAGAACTCATCTTCTCCCCATGACCCTGTTGGCTGGCATGGCACCACCATCCTCTGTGTTCGTCGTGATGGTCAGGTGGCCATGGCGGGTGACGGGCAGGTGACGCTTGGCCAGACTGTCATCAAGGGCAATGCCCGCAAGGTCCGGCGTATTGGCCCGAAAGGTGCCATTCTGGCTGGTTTCGCCGGTGCGACGGCCGATGCCTTCACGCTGCTCGAACGTCTCGAAGCCAAGCTTGAGCGTTATCCTGACCAGCTCGAACGCGCCTGTGTGGATCTGGCCAAGGACTGGCGGACCGATCGCTATCTGCGTCGGCTTGAAGCCATGATGGCAGTAGCTGATGCGCATCGCTCTTTCACCCTTACTGGCAATGGCGATGTTCTGGAGCCTGAAGACGGCATCATCGCTATTGGCTCCGGGGGCAATTATGCCCTGTCGGCGGCGCGTGCCCTGATCGATATCGAGGGGCTGACAGCTGAGGATGTGGCGCGCAAGGCCATGAGAATTGCAGGCGATATCTGTGTTTACACCAACCACTCCGTTCGGGTGGAACTGCTCGGCGGGGAGACGCTCTGATGGAAATTCCGAATTACTCGCCGCGCGAGATCGTTTCCGAGCTTGATCGCTTCATCATCGGGCAGAACGAGGCCAAGCGTGCCGTGGCCATTGCCATGCGTAATCGCTGGCGCCGGGCGCAGCTTGCTGACGGGCTGCGTGAAGAGGTCGTGCCCAAAAACATCCTGATGATCGGCCCGACCGGTTGCGGCAAGACCGAAATTGCCCGCCGACTGGCCCGTCTCGCGCAATCGCCTTTTCTGAAGGTCGAGGCCACGAAATTCACCGAGGTCGGCTATGTCGGTCGTGATGTGGAATCGATCGTGCGCGATCTGGTCGAAGTCTCGCTGACCATGCTGCGCGAAGCGCGGCGCAAGGATGTGAATGCCAAGGCCGAACTGGCTGCCGAGGCACGCCTTATCGATGCTATGACGGGCGAGGGTGCTTCGGCTGACACCAAGACCAAGTTCCGCCAGATGCTGCGCAATGGGAAACTCGAGGACAAGGAAATCGAGATTCAGGTCGGTCGCGAGGCGGGCCCGGGCGACATGCCGGAAATGGCAGGCGGTACCGTCATGAATGCGGCGGCCTTCGGCGATCTGATGAAAAATCTGATGAATCGCTCGCCGCAGAAGCGTCGTCTGACCATTGAGGCCGCGCGTATGCTGCTGATCCGCGAGGAGGCCGACCGGCTGGTCGACAGCGACGCCCTGACTCAGGACGCCGTGCGCCACGCGCAGGATCACGGCATCGTCTTTCTCGATGAAATCGACAAGGTCTGCGCCCGCTCCGGCGAGGGCGGGGGGCGCAGTGGCGATATTTCTCGTGAAGGCGTCCAGCGCGATCTGCTGCCGCTGATCGAGGGCACGACGGTCACCACCAAATATGGTCCGGTCAAGACGGATCATATCCTCTTTATCGCCTCCGGGGCGTTCCACCTGGCGAAGCCCTCCGATCTGCTGCCTGAACTGCAGGGGCGTCTGCCGATCCGTGTAGAGCTGGCGGGTCTCACCCGTGATGATCTCAAGCGTATCCTGCTCGAACCGGAGCACTCGCTGCTCAAGCAATATGTGTCGCTGCTGGGCACCGAGAAGGTAACCCTGATTTTTGAGGACGGCGCTGTCGAAGCGCTGGCCGAGCTGGCTGCGGACATCAATGAGCGCGTCGAGAATATCGGTGCCAGACGTCTGGCAACGGTGATGGAGCGCCTGTTGGAAGATATCTCGTTCCGCGCTTCCGATTGTGGTGGTGAAACGATTACCGTCACAGCGCAGGATGTTCAGGAGCGTGTGGCTCCCCTTGCCAGCAAGGGCGATCTGAGCAGGTTCATCCTGTGAGCGGCGCGGTTCTGGCACCGTGGGTGCAGCCGGTCGACGGGTCGGCAGAAGAGGCCATTGCCGCGATCAGCGACGAACTGGCCATGTTCGACGACTGGATGGATCGTTACGAATATATCATCGAGATGGGGCGCGGATTGCCGGGTTTTCCTGCCGAGTGGCAGAATGACTCCCATCGCGTGCCGGGTTGCCAGAGCCAGGTATGGCTGGAGGCGCATGAGGCTGATGGCAGGCTGTATTTTGCCGGAGCCTCGGACGCCGCTATCGTGAGCGGGCTCGTTGCGCTTTTGCTGCGTGTCTATTCAGGACGCAGCAAGGCCGAGATCGAGGCAACAGATCCGAAATTCCTGCATGATCTGGGATTGGTGAAAGCGCTCTCGACAAACAGGGGCAATGGTGTGGAAGCCATGGCGCAGGCGATACGCGCCCGCGCCCGTGCCTGAACGAGAAAAGACCCGGCATTGCCGGGTCTTTTTGTTTTTGGTCCGATAAAGACGCTTTCGCGTCCGGGTCAGTTCTTGCCGGGCGCGCCATCGGCGGGCGTTGCTGCCGGGGCCGCCTTGGTATCGTCCTTAGCGGCAGTATCAGCCTTGCACTTCGTGAACTTGCCTTTGGCGTCACGACATTTCTCAGCCTTTGGCTTCTCGCATTTCGTGAATTTGCCCGTGGTGGCGTCACGACAGGGCTTGGCATAGGCGACTGGTGCAGCGATCGCGCCGCACAGAAGGGTCAGGGCGAGAAATCCACGGAGCATGGCTCATTTCCTTCGTTTGAGAGTGTTGAAACACTCTGACATTATTTGCGCAGGTGCAAGGGTTTTTGCCTGCGTCACAAAACCCTTCCGTCCCGACGAGCAGACACAAAAAAACCCGCCAGAAGGCGGGTTTTTCCGTTGGTCTGCTGAACCGGATCAGTTCGGCAGAGCGTAGGCGATGACGTAATCGCCCATCTTGGTGCCGAACGAACCATGGCCGCCAGCATAGGTCACGATGTACTGCTTGCCATTGACAGAGTAGCTCATCGGGGTGGACTGGCCACCAGCGGGCAGACGGTCCTGCCACAGTGTCTTGCCGGTCGTGACGTCATAGGCGCGGATGTAGAAATCCAGCGTCGAGGTCAGGAAGGCGACGTTGCCAGCCGTGGTGAGCGGGCCACCGAGGCTCGGCACGCCGATCTTCAGCGGCGGAAGCTGCACGGGCAGCGAGCTGCTGTAAAGACTGTCACGCAGCGTGCCATTGCGGTGCTGCCAGATGACCTTGTTGGTGCGCAGGTCGATACCGGCCATGTAGCCCCACGGCGGACGCTTGCACGGGATGGGCAGACCCAGCTTGGTGGTGATGGGGTTCAGGAACGGGCTGAGCATGACGGCATAAGGTGCGCCGTAGTTATGCTGTAGACCGGTCTCGCCACCGGAACCCTTTCTGTTGCCATCTTCCGGCCAGAGCGGGTTACCCGGACCACGGGGAACGAGCTTCGACACGAAGGGCAGGGCGATCGGGTTGGAAATGGCGATCTGACGCTGCGGATCGACCGCAAGGCCACCCCACTCGAAGATACCGAGATTGCCCGGGAAGATAAGCGAGCCGCGTTCTGAAGGGGCAGTGAACGTGCCCTTGTAGTCGAGCTGATGGAATGCCACGCGGCAGATCAGCTGGTCGAACACGGTGCCGCCCCACATATCCTTGCCCGTCAGCAGGGCCTTGGGACGAAGGGTCAGGTCAGAGAAGGGCTGGGTCGGTGCGACGTGATCGCCCTTGACCACGTCCTGGGGAACCGGAAGTTCGGGAGCAGGCACGACCAGCTTGCCGTCACGACGATCGAGCACGAACACATTGCCCGTCTTGGCCGGCGCGTAGATGGTCGGGATGACGGTGCCATCCTTCTGCGTGATGTCCACAAGGCTCATCTGGGCCGGCAGATCCATGTCCCACAGGTCGTGGTGAACGGTCTGGTAGCTCCAGGCCAGCTTGCCGGTATCCGCATGAAGGGCGAGAATGGCCGAGGCATAACGCTCTGCGTCAGGCGTACGGTTGCCGCCCCACTGGTCAGGCGTCTGCACACCGGTCGGGATGTAGACGAGACCCAGATTGGCGTCATAGGACGCGGTGATCCAGGAATTGGGCGAGTTGGCGACGTATTTGTGGTCACCCGCCGGCATTTCGTTCGGATCGGGGTTGGACGGGTCGAATACCCAGACCAGCTTGCCGGTGAACAGATCGAATGCGCGTGTGACACCTGACGGCTCCTTGGTGGATCCGTTATCGGTCACGGCACCGGAGACGATGACAACCTTGTCGGTCACGACCGGAGGCGATGTCGGCTCATAGCCGCCAACATGGTCATACGGCATGAAGGGCGTGCGCAGATCGATTTCGCCATTCTTGCCGAAGCTCGGGCAGGCCTTGCCTGTCTGGGCGTCGACGGCAAACATGCGACCATCATTGACCGGAAGGAAGAGGCGCTCATGGCACTCATCCGGCGCGGGCGTCCCATCGGACGTCACGGCGCTGGCGTCGGACTTGTGATAGGTCACGCCACGGCAGGTGAGATGCTGGAAGCCGGGGTTGACGTAGAGATGGGGGTCAAACACCCATTTCGTCTTGCCGGTTGCACCGTCGACAGCCCAGAGCTTCTGGTGAAGCGAGCAGAAATACAGCGTGCCGTCGACTGCCAGCGGTGTGGCTTCGTTGGTGGCTTCGCCCGGATCGTTCGGCCCCTTCAGGTCGCCCGTGCGCAGGGTCCAGGCAACCTTGAGCTTGCTCACATTGTCCGAGTTGATCTGCGTCAGCGGCGAGAAACGATCGCCATACTGGGTACGGCCATAGGCATGCCAGTCACCATCGGGCACCTGCGACGCATCGCTGCCTGCAGCGGCGATCTTGTCTGTCGGCAGGTTGCCTTCCTTGTCGCCCGGGTCCTGCACGAACGCGACGATCACGACGATCAGGGCGAGAAGAACGCTGCCGGCGAGGGGGAAGGTGGCCAGGCGGCTCGTGGTGATCTGCCGGCTGACGAAGGGCAGAAGCAGCCAGATGCCGAGGATGACGATGACGTCACCGCGGGGGACGAGAGACCAGAAATCGATGCCGATTTCGCCAATCGCCCAGGCAAGGGAGCCGAGGATGATAAGGGTGTAGAGCCAAAAAGCCGCAGGGCGGCCGGTCCAGACAAGATACGCGGTGGCCAGAAGGGCTATACCGCAGACTGCATAATAAGGGGTGTCGCCATAGCTCAGGAGCCAGACACCGCCGAGTGTCAGATAGATGCCAACGAGGGCAAATATGACGGCGGTGAGGGCTGCCCAGAACCGCGGCCGGGAAACCGTGTTCATGCGTCGTCCTATATGAGGTTTCGTGGTCGGAAACGTTGTGAAAAGAGACCGCGTGGTAAAAGGCGCAAATGTTGATCTACGTCAAGAACGTCCCACATCATGGTTAAGGTCCCGTCTAACCTAAAGTAAATGTTTATGCGCGTTAAAACGGGTTGTGCGAAGGCAGGATATCCTATAGGTGCCCCCTTTCGAACGCGCGTCCAGGCGATGGTAGGGCATGCCTGGCCGCTTGGTGGTGGTTGCGAGTGATTGCGACAAGCTGCCTGATATGTCGAGAGGAGAACGAAATGCCCAAGATGAAGACCAAGTCGTCGGTCAAGAAGCGGTTCAAGATCACCGCGACCGGCAAGGTGATGTGCGGTCCCGGCAACAAGCGCCACGGCCTCATCAACCGTCCGCAGAAAATGAAGCGCACCAATCGCGGCCCGCAGACCATGACGGACATGGATGCGAAGACCGTGAAGCAGTGGGCCCCCTACGGACTGGCTTGAGGAGCAATATAAATGGCACGTGTTAAGCGCGGCGTAACGACGCACGCCCGTCACAAGAAGGTTCTGGATCTCGCCAAGGGTTACCGCGGCCGGTCTTCCACCAACTATCGTATCGCTCTTGAGCGCGTCGAGAAGGCTCTTCGTTATGCCTATCGCGACCGTCGCAACAAGAAGCGCGATTTCCGCGCTCTGTGGATCCAGCGTATCAACGCTGCCGTTCGCGAGCAGGGCCTGACCTACAGCAAGTTCATCAATGGTCTTGCAAAGGCTGGCATCGAAATCGACCGCAAGGTTCTGGCCGCCATCGCATTCGATGACGCAGCAACCTTCGCCGAAATCGTGAAGCTGGCGCAGATGGCTCTCGAGCAGCCTGCCCAGGAGCAGACGGCTCAGGCCTGATCTGCCGCTTTTCGGATTTGCCGATTTGCAGATTTGATAGAAAACGGGTCGTCCTGTATCAGGACGGCCCGTTTTCTTTTTTGACGGTACCACCAGACGAACGATGGGACAGGCAGTGATGGGCGATGATCTGGAAGCGCTGAGAAGCGAAACTCTCGAAGCGTTGGCGCAGGCGCAGGATCACGCCGCCTGGGATGCCATTCGTGTCGGTGTGCTGGGCAAATCCGGCCGCCTGACACGACTGCTCAAGGAACTGGGCAAGATGAGCCCGGAAGAGCGCAAGGAACGCGGTCAGGCGCTGAACCGCCTGCGTGATGCGCTCAACACTGCGGTCGAGCAGCGTGGCCAGGAAATTGCCGAGGCAGCCCTCGAATCGCGTCTGAAATCCGAGCAGGTCGATGTGACCCTGCCGGCACCGGCGACTCCGCTCGGTCTTGTCCATCCGATCAGCCGCACCATTGAGGAAATGACGGCCATTTTCGGGGCGATGGGATTCAGCGTTGCCGAAGGGCCGGATATCGAGTCCCAGTGGCATAACTTCTCTGCGCTCAATACGCCTGACCATCATCCGGCACGCACCGAGCACGATACGTTCTATCTGCCCGCCACGCACGAAGACGCTCCGGCGCGCGTGCTGCGCACCCAGACATCTGGCGTTCAGATTCGCACCATGCTGACCCAGGAACCGCCCATACGCATCATCGCGCCGGGCCGCACCTATCGCGCCGATCATGACGCCACCCATTCGCCGATGTTCCATCAGTGCGAAGGGCTCGTTATCGACAAGGGCATCACGCTTGGTCATCTCAAGGGCTGTCTGATCGAGTTTCTTCGCGTTTTCTTCGACAAGCCGAATCTGCCGGTGCGTTTTCGCGCGTCGTATTTCCCGTTCACCGAACCCTCGATGGAGGTCGATATCGGCTGGTCGCGCCAGACGGGCGAGATCGGCGGTGGCACGGACTGGCTGGAGGTTCTGGGGTCGGGCATGGTGCATCCGCGTGTTCTGGCCAATTGCGGCCTTGATCCAGCCATCTGGCAGGGCTTTGCCTTCGGAATGGGAATTGAGCGTCTGACCATGCTCAAGAACGGCATTCCCGATCTACGTTCCTTCTATGAGAGCGATCTGAGATGGCTGCGCCATTACGGCTTCTCCTCCCTGTCTTCCGCCAGCCTCGCAGAAGGAGTCTGAGACCATGAAATTCACTCTTTCCTGGCTGCGTGAGCATCTCGATTTCACCGCATCGCTCGACGAGATCCTGAGCGCCCTCAATACGATCGGTCTTGAGGTCGAAAGCGTTGAAAATCCGGCTGACAGCCTGCGCGGATTTCGTGTTGCGAAAATTCTCGAAGCGCATCGCCACCCTGATGCCGATCGTCTTCAGGTCTGCGTCGTGGCCGCTGGCGGCGATTATGAAAAAGTGCAGGTCGTTTGCGGCGCTCCCAATGCACGCACCGGGCTGCATGTGATTTTTGCCCCGCCGGGCACGTATATTCCGGGAAGCGATATCACCATCAAGGCTGGCAAGATTCGCGGTCAAGAAAGTGGCGGCATGCTCTGCTCGCTGCGTGAGCTGGGTCTGGGCGCTGAGTCAGACGGTATTGCCGAACTGCCAGAGACGGTCGTGCTGGGTCAGGCCTATGCCGATTATGCAAAGCTGGACGATCCGGTGATCGATATCTCCATCACCCCTAATCGTGGTGATGCGCTGAGTGTGCGCGGCATTGCCCGCGATCTGGCAGCCTACGGAATCGGTCATCTCAAGCCCTGGCTTGTGGAGACGGTCGAAGGTCGTTTTCCTTCCCCGATTTCATGGAATATTCAGTACGAAACGGCTTGCCCTTTCATCGCAGGACGACTGGTTCGCGGTGTAAAGAACGGCCCGAGCCCCGACTGGCTGCGTCAGAGGCTGGAGTCGATCGGACTGAAGCCCATCAGCGCGCTGGTGGATATCACCAATTTCCTTACCTTCGATCTCGGACGCCCGCTTCATGTCTTCGATGCGGCAAAGATCAGCGGGACGAGTCTGTCCCTGACGCGCGCCGCGCGTGAGACTTTCCGCGCGCTCGACGGACGCGATCTGGTGCTCGGCACCGATGATCTCGTCATTGTTGATCAGGCTGGTGTTCAGTCCCTCGCCGGATTGATCGGCGGTGAATCGACGGGCGTCTCAGACGAAACCTGCGACGTGTTCATCGAAGCAGCTCTTTTCGACCCCGTGCGCATCGCTCTGACCGGGCGCCGTCTTGCTGTGCACACGGATGCGCGTCAGCGTTTCGAGCGTGGAATTGACCCGGCACTGGTGCTGTCCGGGCTTGAGGCAGCAACACGGCTGATCCTGTCGCTTTGCGGCGGCGAGGCGAGCGAAGTGACCACTGCCGGAAATCTTCCTGACTGGCATCGCGAGGCCTGGCTGCGTTTCGAGCGTCTCGAAAGCCTGGGCGGCGCACAGATCGAGTCCGATGAGGCGGTGCGCATTCTCGAGCATCTGGGCTTCGAGGTGAAGGAGCGCGACGACGCACGTGCCTGCTTTGCCGTGCCGTCATGGCGTAACGATGTGGCCATGGGGGTGATGCTCGACCAGGCGCCGCATCTCGACCCGGATCAGGCCCGGACGGCAGCGTCTTCTGTTCACGCCATCGAGGCAGAGAACGACCTGATCGAGGAAGTGCTGCGTGTCCATGGTCTGGATCTGATTCCGCCACAGGCCCTGCCGCAAAAGACCGCCATTGCGGGCCCTGCCTTGACGCCCGCACAGAAGCGTCTCGGCGAGCTGCGCCGCCTCTGCGCGATGCGCGGCCTTGTCGAGACGGTCGGATTCTCTTTTGTCTCGCATGAAGATGCGCTCCTGTTCGGTGGCGCTCCGGAAGGGTTGCGTCTGCTGAACCCGATCGCCTCCGATCTCAACCAGATGCGCCCGACACCTCTGGTCAATCTGGTGCGTGCCTGGCAGCGCAATGCGGCGCGCGGTTTTGCCGATGCAGCCCTTTTCGAGATTGGACCGTCCTTCCACGCCGATGGTCAGAAACTGGTGCTGGCAGGTCTTCGTGGTGGTGAAACGCCGCGTCGCCCTGGTGCGCGGGCTCAGGCCAGAACGCTCTGGGATGCCAAGGCCGATCTGATGGCGGCGCTTGACGCGCTGAAGCTCCCAGCCGAGGCGCTCAGCATCACAACGGATGCGCCGGGCTATTATCACCCTGGCCGTTCGGGCGTCGTGCGTCAGGGGCCCAAAATGGCTCTCGGTTGTTTTGGCGAGCTGCATCCCCGGGTGACCCGGGCGATGGGGATCGATGGCACGCTCGTTGTCTTTGAGATCTGGCTCGATGCCGTACCGCTACCGAAGGTGAAGCGTCGTCAGGCACCCTCTCTGTCTGCCTTCCAGCCGATCAGCCGTGATTTCGCCTTCATCGTGGCGCCCGGTGTCGAAGCGCAGGCTGTGCTCAAGGCAGCGCGCGGGGCGGAGCGGGCGCTCATTACCGATGTCAGCCTCTTCGATGTTTATGAAGGGGCGCCGCTCGAAGCCGGTCATCGCTCCCTCGGCATCGAAGTGACCCTTCAGCCGGTCAAGGCGAGCCTGACTGATGAAGAGATCGACGCCGTGTCCGAGAAAATCATCGCTGCTGTTGCCAAGGCAACCGGCGCAACCCTGAGGCGCTGAACGCTCATGCCCCATTCGCTCATCGCCCCTCGTGTCATCTGGCTTCTGGCAGGTGAGGCCAGTGGCGATGTGCTCGGGGCCCATCTTATGCAGGCGCTGCACGCGCGCGACCCGCATCTGATCTTTGTCGGGATCGGCGGACCACGCATGGAGGCTCTGGGGCTCAACAGCCTGTTCCCCATGCGTGATCTGGCCGTCATGGGACTGGTCGAGGTGCTGCCTCGAATCAGGCAGCTATCGCAGCGCCTCAATGAGGCGGTGAATGATGTGGTGCTGCGTCAACCGGACATGATCGTCACGATCGACTCCCCCGGTTTTGCCCTGCGCTTTCTCAAGCGGCTACGCGATCAGAATGTACCGAAGATCCATTATGTTGGCCCTCAGGTCTGGGCCTGGCATGAAAAGCGCGTTCATAGTTTTCCCGAACTCTGGGACAGGCTGCTCTGCCTTCTGCCCTTTGAGGTCGAGTGGTTTGCCCAGCGCGGGGTGGCGGTCGATTTCGTAGGCCATCCCGTTCTGCAATCCGGCGCCGATCAGGGCGATGCGAAGCGTTTCAGGCTGCGTCATGGGCTGAGCGATAAGGCGCCCGTGCTGATCCTGATGCCGGGTAGCCGTCGCTCGGAAGTACCGCGCCTTTTGCCGGTCTATGGCCGTATGCTGTCGCTGCTAAAGAAGCGCCTGCCGGATATCTGCCCGGTGCTGCCGCTCTCTCCTCTCGTCGCCCAGACAGTGAAGGCCGCTGTTGCGAAATGGCCGGTCAAGCCGATCATCGTGACCGAGCTGCATGACAAGCATGATGCCTTTGCCGCAGCCGGGGCGGCGCTGACGAAATCGGGCACGTCAACGCTTGAGCTCGCTCTGGCTCATGTGCCCATGGCGGTCGCTTATCGCGTAAACCCGGTGACGGCATTCATGGCGCGCCGCATGATAAAGGTGAAATATGTCGCCATGGTCAATCTGCTCGCCGGGCGCGAGGTGGTGCCTGAACTGCTTCAGGAACGCTGCACGCCAGAGCATCTTGCCGATTCGGCCTATGCGCTTCTGACTGATCCCGCTCTGGGCGAGGCGCAGAAAACGGCGTTCGACGCCGTCATGGCCCAACTCAGACCGACGGAATCGGACAAGCACAACGGAACGCCTTCCGATGCTGCAGCGGAAGCTGTACTGCGAATTCTGAACGAAAAGTCACGCAGCGCAGGCAAAGACGTAGCCGCAGAGCGGGAGTAGCGCCCCCCTAGTGGCTTTTGCCGTAGAGCACCTCGGCCGAGATTTCGGGGGCGGTGGTATCGCGCAGCCCCTCGGGCGTGACTTCGTGATAGAAACAGCTCCGGCGTCCGGTGTGACAGGCGACGCCTTTCTGCTGAACAAGCACCAGCACGGCATCGCGGTCGCAGTCGATACGCGCAGAAACGAGATGCTGCGTCTGACCCGAACTCTCGCCCTTGCGCCAGAGCGCGTTGCGGCTGCGTGAGAAGTAGCAGACCCGCCCTGTTGCCAGCGTTTCAGCCAGAGCCTCGCGATTCATCCAGGCGAGCATCAGGATCTCATGCGGCGCCTCTGCAGACTGGGCAATGGCAGCAATCAGCCCGTCTTTGTCGAATTTGACCGTATCGAGGATGCCTTCCAGCGTCTGCTGGTCGGGGGGGGAGTAGCTCATGGTGTCTCTTCTCTGAACCAGTCGGGTCGTTGGGGGGTGAGGGTCAGCCCCTCATGCAGGAAGTCTTTTGACCAGACTTCGCGCCGCAGGAGGGCGAGGCCGTGCGTGCCGATGCTGCTGCGCATCTGACCGATCTCGCGATCACCCTCCATCAGCAGCGTACCGGGTGGCGGCAGGGTGTGATCGCTGCGTACGGGCACAAGGCGTTTCTTGACCAGCCCGCGATAATGGGTGCGCGCTGTGAGCTCCTGACCCATATAGCATCCTTTCTGGAAGGAAATGCCGTTGAGCCAGTCGAAATTGGCTTCGATCAACAGGGTCTTTTCAGTCTCGCAATCGCTTGAATCGGTCAGGCCGAGGGACAGGCGGTGGCTGTGATAGGCGGCGAGGGCCTCGACATTGCCTGCGCTCTCGGCCGGGGCAATACGGCGAGAACCGGCCGTGTCGAGCCTCGGATCAGGCCGTGCATCGCTGGCGGTTTCGCCGTCCCAGAGCGCCTCGACGGCAAGGGTAGTCTGTTCGATCTGGACATCGGCCCGCAGACGGAAGCGCGAAAGCCGCGTGCAGAGAAAGGCCGCGTGATCTGCGGGGACATCGAGGTGAAGAACATCGCCACTATGCCAGATAAAGAAATCCGAGAGGTAACGCCCTTGCGGCGTCAGGAAGCCTGACCAGACCAGTTTTTCGGAATCAGCCAGGGTTACGTCATTCGAGACGAGCCCCTGTAGAAAGCTCACCCTGTCCTGACCGCTTACGGAGAGGACCGAGCGATCCGTGAGCCATGCTCTTGCCATTAAGGTTCTCCATTTCGGACAGTATTGATAGGAGATGCGGATTGCAGCGTCATGAAACAAGAGAGAAGATGTGAACGCGACGCATAGGTTATTCGCACGTTAGGTTGTCAACGCAAGTCATTCCCCTCGGAAGGGGAGATCCTGGGAGGCGTGATTCTTGCCTGTTTCCGAGATTATAGATCCGGCTGATCCGGAAGCCGAAACAAGAAGGCGCCGTTTGATCGAGCTCGTCGCCCCCATTCTTGGGGTTGTGCTCGTTATTGTGGTGATCGTCATCGTCACGCTGCACTCCTACCACAAGACACGCAATGGCGTGATCTCGCTTTCCCAGGACCTGCTCAGCGAAGAACAGAAAAACATCACGCAAGAAGTGTCGGATTATCTCGCGCCAGCTCCGGCAACCGCCATTGTGGCACGTGATCTGCTGACCGACCCTGTTACCGATGAACCTCCCCGGGTCTTCCTGGCGTATGGCGCCTCCATGCTACGCAATGTCACCCAGGTTGAAAGCTTTTATCTGGCTGATGATCGCGGGTCCTTCTGGTTTATTGATCGCGCACCAGAGGCAATCAGCGATGGTATGGAATGGGTGCATCTGCTGCGCGACAAGAACGTTTTCCGACACTGGTATTACGACAAGGGCGGCAAGCTCGTTCGCGTCATGGATACGCCGGGAAAGGATTATGACCCGCGTCAGCGCCCTTGGTACAAAGGGGCCTTCGAGCATCCCGATCTGAACTGGTCCGATCCTTATCCGACCGTCGCGACCGAGCAGCTGATTGTTACTGCAGCGAGCGTTCTCCATACATCTGACGGTCATCAGGCAGTTTTTGCGATCAATATTTCCCTTAACCGGCTGACTGATTTCCTTGCGGCCATCAAGATCGGAAAAAGCGGCAAGGCGGTCGTGGTCGACAAGGAAGGCCGCATGATAGCGGGCAATAATCTGCTGGATGTGGCACGCAAGGCCGATTGGCAGTTCGACAAGATGCTGCTCGATCCGCAGACGCAACCCGTCTTCACCAGAGCGCTCTCCCTGTTCCACATTTATGGCGCGGGGGTACACCTCATCAAGGCGCATGACACGCAGTATGTCACCATCATGGCCTCGCTGCACAAGATAAGGCCGGGTTGGGTCTTGCTGCTGAATGCGCCCGAAGACGATTTTGCCGCCTTTGCGGCGGCCGCTGGACGACAGGGACTTCTCTTTTCGCTTGTGATTGTTGTGCTTGCCGCGCTTCTGGCGGGTTTTCTGGTGCGTCAGAATCGCAGGACCGAGCGTCTGCGCCGGCAGATCGGCTTTGAGCGTGCGCAGGTGAAAGCCGAGAGCCGGGCTCTCAATGCGATGGCGGGGACACCTCATCTTCTCGATCCGACGCAGGACGCCCCCTTGCTCACCCAGAGACTGGCTGAACTCGCAAAGGCAAGACGTGTGGGGTTCTGGCGCTCCGTCGGTGACGATGAACGGCTGCTTTGCGAGGATTCCTATGACAGTGCTACCGAAGCGCATAGTGCTGGCATGGAGTTGTCGCATAGCGATCTGAAGAACTTCTTTACCCAATTGATGGCAGGCGAAGTGATCGAGAGCGATCATGCCGCAAGTCAGGAAGGCCTGCGTACGTTCCAGCGCATGGTCATGGCGCAGATCGGCTCAAAATCGGTCTATATCCAGCCCATCCTCGCGCGCGGCCTTGTTATCGGTATGGTCGTGCTTGAAGATGCGATCCGGCCCCACGCAGTGTCGCATATCATCGCCATTGTTGCTGAGGTCGCGGCCATACGGTTTGCGGCCATGCGCGAAGATGAAAGCAGTACCGCAAAGCCGGCCCCGCAACGCCGTGAGGAATCCGCGAGCATTAAAGCGCGCCTGAGCGAGGGGTTTATCGCTGCGCCAGAGAGGCGGGGTGCCGGTGAGCTTGCCTCGGGTCAATACGCCATGGTGCCTGTCGCAACGGTGCTGTTTCAGGACTCCACGACCGAAAGCGACGTTGCCCTGATTCCGATCGTGCAGGATCTCGTCGAAAAATTTCAGGAGGTGGTCCAGCAGCAGAATCTGTTTTCCGCTCAGGTTCTGGGGAGCCGCCTCGTTCTGATCGGCGGGTGTTCGCAGGAGCCTGATCCAGAGGCCGCGCGTCGTGTGGCCGATGCGCTTCTTGCGTTGCGCGAGCTGGCTCTGATCACTTTGTCCGATGCCGATCTGACGCCCAATTTCCGGATCGGCCTTGATGTCGGCCGTGCCTTCGGAGCAACTCTCGGCAAGGAGCCGGAGGTGTTCAACGTCTGGGGAGAGGCGCCGCAAACGTCCGAGCTTCTGGCAGTCAGCGCACCCGATGCGGGCACTATCCAGGTATCGGAAGCGGCCCATGCGCTGCTGCGCGATTTTTATCTCTTCCGACCGCGCGGCATGTTTTATCTGCCTGCCTTAGGTATCACCAATACTTATGTGCTGGCGGCGCGGCGGTGAGAGAAGAGCTACCTTTTTATCGGCGCTTTCTGCACCGTCTGGGCGGGCTGACGCGACGACAGCTTCGCTTCACACTCATGCTCGTCGGCGCAAGCTGGGGGGTTGTGCGAGAAGCTTCTCGCCCCACCTCATGGCGTCGCACCGTCATCTACGAGTTCAAGAGCACGCTGCGTCAGTCGGCAGGAGGCGGGCTTTTCAGCACGCTCTTTACGGCAGCGCTGACGGGGTTCGGCATTGTGGCGCAAGCTATCTACTGGCTCGGCATTGCGGGAATGGCGGATACGACGGATTCCCTCCTTGCGACGGTTCTGGTGCGTGAAATCGCGCCTGTTTTGGTCGGCATCATCCTTCTCGGCCGGAGCGCCATGCTCAGCTTGACACAGCTTGGGCAGTTGACGATCGGAGGAGAGCTTCGTGCACTCCAGGCTCAGGGCATCGATCCGTTTCTGACTCTGGTAATGCCGCGCGCTCTGGCGACAATGCTCGCTTCGTTCACACTTGGCGTTGTGTTCAGTGTTATCGCGCTTTCAGTGGGTTATGGCGTATGCAGACTGCACGCCATCATCACGATGCCACTCTGGACGTTTCTTTACGACATCGTCGGCGCCATGAAGCCGATCGATTATATCGGCATTCCGCTCAAACTGGTTCTCAGCGGATTTCTGCTCAGCCTGGCTACCCAGCTGACCGGTCTCGACGCCACGCGCAGCGATACGCTGGCAACGCTGCTGCCGCGTGGCTTTGCCCGTGGCATTATGGTGATCATGATCGTGAATGTCGTTCTCGGGGTGGCTGTCGCATGAGCGATGATCTTTCTGCTGTGCTGGAATTGAGAGAAGCCCTGCCGGTTTTTGAAGAAAGCGGACTGGCGTCCATTCCTTATTCTTTGCGTCTCATGCCCGGCGATTGCCTGTTGATCGCCTGCCGCGATCCGCTGCGGGCGACGCGCTTTGCCGATCTGTGTAGCGGATTGACGCCACTCGTGTCGGGTCATGCACTGTGTCTGGGCCTTGATTGGGAGAAGCTCGCCGAGACGCGCGCCTGGGCGTTGCGTGGCAGGATCGGGCGGGTGATGCAGCAGGGGGCATGGATCGATCTCTTCGGGACCGATCTGAATATCCTTGTCCAGCAGCTGCATCACACGCGCACGCCGACGCAGGATCTCGTTGATGAAGCGACGGCTCTGGCCCGACGCTTCGGACTTCCGGGTTTGCCAAGCCTGGCGCCCGGCAGGCTGAGCAAGGCTGACCGGGCAAAGGCTGCCTGCGTCAGGGCCTTTCTGGGGGAGCCACGCCTGCTCCTGCTGGAAGACCCTGTCGAACAGGAGAATGCCGATATGATGACGGCCTTTCTTGCCGAACTGACCGCAGCACGGGAACGCGGTTGTGGTGTCATCTGGTTCTCGCGGGAGCCGGAACTCTGGCATGGCTACAATGCCATGGGCACGCAGCGTTTCAGATTGCTGGATGAAGGTCTGATGCCAATGAAGCAGGTGGTGTGATGTTTCGCGTACGCTCCAATTCCGAGGCCGATGGCCGTTCACGACCGCTGATGCGTATCCGTTACGCAGATGAATGGGTCGGCATTCTCGTGATGGCGACATTCGGTCTGTTCATTTTCGCGATCATCGAGGCGGGTGTGCTGCGCGACTGGCTGACGCCTTCCGGCAAGCTGCATTTCAACCTGCCTGAAAGTGGCATCGCCGGGCTCGCTGTCGGTAACGATATCGAGCTCATGGGCATTCGTATCGGGTCTATCCGCTCGGTGAAGATCAATCCTCATGGCAACATGTATGCGATTGCCGATATTGATCCGCAGTTTGAGCCCTATATTCGCAAGGATAGTCGCGCGATCATCCGTCATCGCTTTGTCGTCGCCGGCGCGAGCTATATCGAGCTGGAGCGCAGCAAGGGGCCGGCAATGGACTGGGAGTTTGCCGAGCTGGAGGCTACGGTCGAGCCCAACCCTGCCGATATGATCACCAAGACCATTGCTGATATCCGCGCTGGTATGATGCCCAGCCTGCATAATGCCGATAGGATCATGGCTGATCTGGCAACGGTCACGAACGCCATTCGTGCAGGGAAGGGATCGGTTGGCGGGATCATCATGGATGACAAGCTGCTCAACCATGCCGTTGACGTTCTCAAGTCGCTGCAGGACTCAATCGAGCGTCTGAAGCCCATCGAGGCACAGGTTTCGGGCGTGCTGAAGCAGACCGAAGGCACAATGAGTAATCTGCGCTCGAGCAGCAATGACGTGAAGAAGGCCACGCCGCAACTCAAGGAGACGATGGCGCATATGAATGAGGCGAGCGCCCAGCTTCCCGCTCTGCTAACCCAGGCCCAGGCAACGGCGAACAGCCTGAAGAAACTGACCGACCAATTGCGCAGCCTTTGGATTCTTGGAGGCAGCTCAGGCAAGGCAACGCCACGCAAATTGCGCGCCGGAGATATCAAGCCATGAGATCCCAAACCCGGAGATATCGGGCTCTTGTCGCGGTCAGCGCTCTTGCTGGCCTGACCGCCTGCGGCGGCGCGGGCGATCATGGCGGGGTACGCACCGATCAGGACTACGCCAATGCCATGGATGTCGGGCGCGAAGCGTTCGACATGACCCGAGCCGAACAGGCCCGGGCGCAGTTCCAGACGGCTTATGATCGTGCCCTGCTGCGTGACGATGCCGTGGCGATCGACGATGCAGGCTATAATCTGGCCGTGGCGCAGCTCGGAATGGGCGACCCTCAGGCGGCTCTGGGCACCGTTGCGCAGACGCATCGTGCCCTGAATCTGCGTGGGGCGACGGCTGGCGCAGAGCTGGAGCTTGTTGCGATGGCGGCCTATTGTCGCCTCGGTCAGTATCAGGCTGCCCTTGACGCTGGCGGGCGTATCCAGACCAGCGATCCGGCATTGGGTGAGCGGCGCGCCTTCCTTACGGGGCTTGCCGCAGATGGGCTGGGGGATGTGAAAACTCTCGCCAGCGCGCGCGATGCCCTGCCGCATTCTGCCAAACCTCCTTTGCTCGAACAGGCCGATCGCGCTGAAATCGAGTCTCGCCTGGCGCTGCGTCAGGGAGCCTATGACGTGGCCGAGAACGAGGCATTGAAGGCTGTAACCCTGCGTCGGGATATTCTGGATTATCGCGGTATGGCGCGCGGTCTCGACTGCGCAGCCAATGCAGCAAGAGGGGCAGGTCAGTTGAACAAGGCTGCTTCCTATGCCCAGCGTGCTGCAGAAAGCCGGGCTCAGGCAGAAAAGAAGCCCTGAGGCCGGTCTCGTGCGGTCCTGTTGGGACGCCCTGTTGAACCGGTAGCGTCCGCCAAAGGCGGACGGACCCGGTTTCAGGCAATCTTCGTTGGCTGATTCGTCAGTGTCGGGCGTTTCATGGCCCTGACGGACATGATCGTCAGAAAGGCAGAGGCAAAAAGCCCGGCGATAGAGGCAGAGCCAAACCACACGAGCACGCCGGAAATCAGGTCAAGCTGGCAGCACAGGAAGGCAGCCAGAACGGGCAGGACAATCCGGCAGAGATGCAGGGGAAGGCGGGGCACCGGCGCGATGCCCTGCACCCGCAGGAATTTGGGTTGCAGCATCGCATGGGCAAAGAGGGCAACGGCCCAGAAGGATGTGGCGATGATGATGATGATCATAGGGCGACAAGCCTGCGATGGATGAAAAGCGCTGCAAGACCGAAGCAGAAAACCGTCAGATCGACAGATTTATAAACATCGAAACCGTTGAGAAAACCGTTTGCGCTGCGCGTCAGCAGATCGAGCGGGAAAAGCGTCAGCGCGAAAGCCGCAAAAACTGCGCATTGCTCGTTCCAGCCTCGTCTCGGTTTTGCACTGAAGCTGCGTAAGGCAGCATGAATGAGGGCCAGAGCCCAGACAATAAAGAAGGTCCGGATCTCTAAGGCGCCGCGAGCAGGCAGATCCGACCAGAAAAGACGATTGGCCCAGAGATAGGAAAGACAGGCAAGTGGCAGGCCCGTCGTTACGGCAATGGTCAGCGTCTCGGCCAGGCGGAACAGAAAGCTCCGTGCCTTTTTGGGGCGGTGTTTCATCAGGAACAGGATCAGGCCGCCAGACATCATGATGCTGCCGACGAGACCGGAAATGAAATAGAGCCAGCGCATGGGCAAGGATGCCCAGCGAATGAAATGCAGACCCCGCAGCACGCCGCCGATGCGGTGAAGATTATCCGGTATCTGGACGACGGCGATCTGGCTGCCGTCTTTCTCGGAAAAGGTCACGTGATCGCGTGACAGGGCGAAAGACGCGGAATCGGCTTTTGTCATCGATACCGTGCCCCGTTCGAACAGGATCAGACCGACTGTATCGGCTCCAAGAACGGCTTCGGCCTTGTGCAGCATCGGTGCGAGGGGCGCGAGGGCAGGAGCGTTCTGCCCGTTCCCGGGTGCCCTGCCGCCCTGAGGATGTGCCGGTCGCTCGTGGCCCGGCCTGCCATGATGCCCCATGCCGAACATCGGAAAGAGGCGCGGGGCGTGAATGACGGCGCCGGTATAGGCCATCATCGCCATGAAAGGCAGAAACAGCAGACCTGCCAGAATATGCGCATCCATCCAGGCGCGCGTTTTCGAGGCGAAGGGTCGGAACAGCAGGAGATCGGTCAGAATGCTGCGGAAATGGATGATGATCCCTGAAACGACGGCCACAAGAAGGCCGATTGCAGCGATTTCGGTGAGCATGTTCCCCCAGAAGGGGCCGTAATAGAGGGAGTGATGCAGGTCGAAAAAGAGCTGCCCGCCGCCAGTCTCACGCGTGAGAATGGGAAAGCCGTCCGCCGGATTATAGACTGTGCCGATAAAGGCGTGGCCGTTGAAATACTGGACGCGCAGCATGGGGTCGCGTGGCGTCGGCAGGGTGATGAAAGCGTTCTGACCCTGGCTGCGCAGATCCTGCGCCAGTCTGCCGATCCGGTTGAGCGCGTCATCGCTTAGGGGGGACGGTTGATAGCGGGAGAGTTCCGGCTGCATCCAGTGGGTCAGTTCGGTATCGAACAGAGCCAGTGAGCCCCCGGTGAAGACGACAACCAGAATAAGCCCGCCGATGAACCCAACCCATTCATGAAGCCATCCCATGCGGATGCGAAGCGTGTCTCGCATCAGAAGAGCCATCCGAGACAGGGGGCGAGCAGGGCCAGGCTGGGCACGATATTACGCTTTCGGCGGGGCGGGATTGAGAAAATCACGAGTAGCAGGGCGGGCATGAGGGCAAAGGCGCACAGAAACCCGACATTCAAGAAAGGCTCTCCGCCCATGCGGCGAAAGAGAGAGAGCATACCGATACCCGCAATATAGACGAACGCGGTGCCCAGTATGAGCCGCAGGGTCCAGGCACGGATCAGCTTTCGGTCATGTTTTTTTTTGAGACTCTTTCGCATGTGGTTCCTGTGCAACAGGGCCTGCTTTTCCTGACGAAAGACCGTCGGAAGGGCCAAAGTTTAGTTGCGAGCGTTTCTTAATCGCGTCTATTTGACCGCGTCATTTACCCCTTGTCAATGAGATCACCCTCTTGAACAGTTCGGCCCTGATTACCGTCAATCCTCTGCGTAAGCGCTCACAGCGCATCGCATTTTCTGCCCTTCTGATGATGTCTGCCGCTCTTGCCTGCGAGGCGCGCGCACAGGATCAGACGAATGTTCAAGCACAGGCACAACAAAAACAAGGTAAACCCGCCCAGAAACAGGCCGCCGCATCATCCGGGGGTAGAGAGCTTTCGTCGGATGAGCAGATCGAGGTGAAGGCACAGCGCCAGAACCGCATGGAAGTGAAGTCTGGCGGTAATCTCGGTGCACTGGGTAACAAGAAGGGGCTCGATGTGCCCTTCAACGTACGCAGCTATACCTCAGCCCTGATCCTGAACCAGCAGTCACAGACGCTGGGTGAAGTGCTGATGAACGACCCGACCGTGCGCACGACGCTGGGTTATGGCAATTTCTCGGAACAGTTTGTCATCCGTGGATTTCCCGTTTACGGCGATGATGTCGCGATTGACGGGCTGTATGGCATCACGCCGCGCCAGCTTGTCTCCCCCCAGCTTTATGAGCAGGTTCAGGTTCTCAACGGTGCCAGTGCCTTCCTGAACGGTGCGGCGCCTGGTGGCACGGCGCAGGGCGGCAACATCAATCTCGAATTCAAGCATGCGGGCGATACGCCTCTGACGCGTGTCACGGGCGACTATACGAGCTCGTCGATGGGCGGCGGTGCCGTCGATGTGGGGCGCCGTTTCGGTCAGGACAAGCAGTTCGGCGTGCGCATCAATGTGGCTGGTCGCAGCGGTGTTACGGCCATTGACCGTGAAAAGCGGCATCAGGTGGCCGTAGGTGGTGGTTTCGACTGGCATGATCGTGCCGACCGCACGCGGGTGACCATCGACATGGCCTATGAGAACCAGGGCGTGAATGGCGGTCGCGGTGGCGTGTTTCTGAGCGGCGTCACCTCGGTACCGAAGGTCCCGGGCGCAGGGACGAATTATGGTCAGCCCTGGACCTATACCGAGCTCAACTACATCTATGGCAAGCTCAAGGTCGAGCATGATTTCAGCAAATACCTGACCGCGTATGCGCAGTTCGGTGGTCTGGGTGGCAACGAAAAGGGCAATTACGGCAGCACCTACGTAACCAACAGCCAGACCGGCGCAGGCTATAACGGGGCGATGTATGTGCCCTATGTGCAGACCAACAAGAGCACACAGGCCGGGCTGCGCGCGCATTTCAACACTGGTGGCATCAAGCATGAAGTCAATGCTGGTGGTTCGGGCCTGTGGGAAGATACAGCGACTGCATACGCTTTCGCCCTCACCAATCAGGCCAATAATATCTATAATCCGATACGTCATGCCACGGCACAGCCTGAGACATGGATTGGCGGAAATATCGACAATCCCCAATTGAACAACCGGGTGCGGCTCTGGAGCCTTTTCTTCTCTGACACCGTCTCTGCTTTTCATGACCGCGTGGCGCTGACGGCGGGCTTCCGCTATCAGGCAATCAAGACGGTTGCCTATAATTACGGTGCCAGCACGACGTCTTACGATCAGGGCGCGTTCACGCCGGTTGTCGGTCTTGTGGTGCATCCCACGCGACAGACCTCAATCTATTTCAACCGTATCGAAGGGCTGGCCCCCGGCCCGCAGGCCACCGGTCAGGTCGTCAATCTCGGTCAGATCTTCCCGCCCTATCAGACGGTACAGTACGAACTCGGGGCAAAATACGATATCGGCCGGTTCTCGACCGCTGTGTCGATTTTCCAGATCGATCAGCCCAATGCCTATACCTCTGCCATTGCAGGCACCAGCAACAGCATTTTCTCGGTCAACGGATTGCAGCGTAACCGGGGTATCGAATTCACCGTCAATGGCGAGATCATGAAGGGTCTGCGCTTCAATGGTGGCACGTCGATCATTGATGCCAGCCAGCGCCGCACATCGGGGGGGCTTTATGACGGCAATCGCTCCATCGGCGTGCCGGGCTATACGATCAACGGCAATCTTGAATATGATCTGCCGTTCATTCGTGGCGCGACGCTTACCGGGCGTGTGATCCAGACCGGTCACCAATATGCCGACAACCTCAACAAGCTGCGCGTACCGAACTGGACACGCTTCGATGTCGGGGCACGTTACAGCTTCGTGGTCGAGCACAAGGCCATCACGACCCGTCTTGGTGTCGATAACCTTGCCAATACGCGCTATTGGGAGAGTGCTTTCGGTGGCTATCTGCTTCAGGGCCTGCCGCGCACGTTCAAATTCTCTGTCACGGCCGATTTCTGAGCCACGGAAGACGAGAGGGGTGTTGATGCACTTCTCGTTTTTACTAAGGCGCTACAGGTCTTCCGTTTGTCGAAAAGCCAACCTTTAGGTTGGCTTTTTTGTTTTGTGCCGCCTTGTGCCCCTCCTTCCCGGGCGGGGAGGGGGCAGGGCGGGCTAGAGAAATCGGGTGCCTCGCGGTCATGGACAAAGCGGCCTAGGGGGGGAGGCCTTTTGAGGCAGGATAGCAGAAACCCTGGGGGCACGATTTGACCTGCGCTGGTGGCTCACTCTGGCGATTGCAGTGCGCACTCTTCCCGCAAACATGGCAGGCAAATAACAGCACCCATACAGGCCATAAGGCGCGGGATGATCAGGGAAGGGACAATTTCCTTCCGTGATCCGTGCCGATCAGTCGGAGATGAGGCATGAAAAAGGCCAGTCCGTCTCGGAGCCGGCCTTTCCTGTCTCTATCAAGCGAAGGCGCTTAGTGCCCTTCGGTCATCGGCTTCATGCCGAGATTGGCCAGAAGCTTGCGGTCGCGGTGCTCTGCAGGGTTGGGGGTGGTCAGCAGCTTGTCACCACAGAAGATCGAATTGGCGCCGGCGAGAAACACCAGAGCATGGGCTTCGTCGCTCATCAGTTCGCGTCCTGCCGCCAGACGCACATGGCTGGCGGGCATGGTGATACGCGCAGCTGCCACGATGCGGGCGAATGTGATGGGATCGACAGCCTCGGCTTCGGCGAGTGGCGTGCCCTCGACGCGTACGAGCAGGTTGATGGGCACGCTCTCAGGATGCTGGGGCAGGGAAGCCAGTGTGGCGATCAGGCCAGCGCGGTCGCTCTCATCCTCACCCATACCGACGATGCCGCCACAGCAGACATTGATGCCAGCTTCGCGCACATTCGAGAGCGTGTCGAGACGATCCTGATAGGTGCGGGTTGTGATGATCTTGTCATAATACTCGGGCGAGGTGTCGAGGTTATGGTTGTAATAATCGAGACCGGCCTCCTTCAGACGGCGTGATTGGTCGCCATCGAGCATGCCGAGCGTGACGCAGGTCTCGAGACCAAGCGATTTCACGCCTTCGATCATGGCGCAGACCGTATCGAGGTCACGTTCCTTGGGCGAGCGCCATGCGGCGCCCATGCAGAAGCGACCGGCACCCGCAGCCTTGGCGGCACGTGCTTCCGTCAGCACCTTTTCCACGGCCATCAGACGCTCGGCCTTCACGCTCTTTTCGTGCAGGGCGCTTTGCGGGCAATAGGCGCAGTCTTCAGGGCAGCCGCCCGTCTTGATTGAAAGCAGGGTCGAGATCTGCACGCGCGTCGGGTCGAAATAGGCGCGATGCGCCATCTGGGCGCGAAAGATCAGCTCCGGAAAAGGCAGGTCGATCAGGGCCGCCACTTCGTCGCGTGTCCAGTCATGCCTGATCTCGGGTTTCCAGCTTGCCTGGGTGCGGATTTCGCGGGGAAGGACCGGATCACGGGTCAGCGTATCGAGGGACATGCGGGGCATGGCTCCAAAATATTTGAAAATGAAAAAGCTCCGGCAGCGATGCCACAGCAAGGGGGCGCTTGTCACCCATCTGCGCGAGATGTCTACCCAAAATGGCGCATTCATGTCATCACTGCGTCATGAAACATTGGCGCATCGATCAGATGGATTGGGATGCTTTCGATGCATCCCGCGTGGACCCGGACATCATTCCGGTCATCAAGGCGGCGGCTGTGGTCGAGCGGAACGGGCTCGATTATGCGGTCTATCTCGGCAACGTCTTCGTGGGCGACCCGGATTTCCGTCAGGCAGCGGATAACTGGGCGGTCGAAGAGGTGCAGCACGGCGATGCGCTTGGCAAATGGGCCATGCTCGCTGACCCGAGCTGGGACTACATGAAGGCGTTCGAACGCTATCGCGGCACGTATCATATCGAGCAGGATGTCGATGCCTCAATCCGTGGGTCGCGCACGGGCGAGCTGATCGCGCGCTGCATGGTCGAGACAGGGACATCGTCTTTCTATACCGCCATGGCCGATGCAACAGATGAGCCGGTTCTCAAGGCGATCTGCAAGCAGATCGCTGCCGATGAATACCGGCATTTCAAGCTCTTCTACGACCACATGCATCGCTATCTGAAGCGCGAGAAGCTGAGCGTATGGCAGCGCACGAAGATCGCGCTTGGTCGTGTGACCGAGAGTGAGGATGACGAGCTGGCGACGGCTTATTACACCACCAATATGTCAGCCAACACGCCCTATGATCACAAGAAATGCATCGCCGCCTATATGGCGCGGGCAATGGGGTGCTATCAGCTCAAGCATATCAACCGCGTGACCAGCATGATCTTCAAGACCATCGGCTTTACACCGCATTCGAAGGTTCAGGTGCTGGTTGCCAAGGCGATGTATCAGCTGATCCAGTTCAAGGCGAAGCGTTTCAGGCGGTCTCTGGCCGCTTCATAACGAAAGCGTTTTATGTCCTACGACAAATTAAGCCCTGTCACGGTGCGTTCCTGCTCTAAGATGGATCAGAACCAACACCGTGGAGCGTTATGGCTGTGCTGTCTCATCTTTCACGCCTTACCCTTATGGGGGCGATCATTTCCGGTGGCGTGCTGACGCTCGCAGCAACGCCTGTCATGGCAGACCCATATTCCCTGCCGATCGCCTCATCGGGGCCGGTTGCCCTGCCTCCTGTCGCCGATGGCGGCACAATGGCCGCACGCGGCCTCGCTGCGCAGGTCGGTCTGCCGCAGTTTACTTCGCCAAGCTGGCGCCCCGGTCTGGTGCGCCATATCGTGATGTTCCGCTATAAATCGAGCGCGACGGCCGCCATGCGCGCCGAGGTGACATCGCGTTTCCTGAGGCTCGTGCAGGACTCACGTCGCCCCGATGGTACGCATCCGGTCAAGTCGATCGAGATGGGCGTGCAGAACAGCGGCGAGGGGGTCGATGCCGGGTTGCAGCAGGCCTTTATCGTGACCTTTGCCTCCGAGGGTGATCGCAACTTCTATGTCGGCAAACCCGTGATCATGGATCCGGCCTGGTTCGATCCGGCGCATGAGGCGTTCAAGACATTTGCAGCCCCGGCTCTGGAGAAGGTGGTGGTGTTCGATTTCAATGTTCTGGCCACGGCCAGTCTCGAGCCGAGCGGGCACAAGGGCACGTCGCACAAGGCTGGCAGCCAGACTCGCCGTTGAACAAAAACTGTCATAACGTTGCATAATGTGTCCCGCCTTACGGGAAGGCGGGACCTGAAGCTTATTTGTGGAAAAGGCTGCCTAGTGACCAGAAAAATGAAACGCGCTTCCTCGCTCTGGCTCGGTGCTGTCAGCGTTCTTGCTCTGACCGTGCAGTCTGCTTCGGCCCAGACGACCGCTCCAAAAGCCAAGGCCGATGACGCCAGCGTCAAGCCTTACGATCCGAGCTGGGGCTTCAACATGGCTGGCATGGACAAGGCGGTACGACCGGGCGACAATTTCTTTCAGTATGCCAATGGCACGTATCTGAAGAACATCGTCATTCCGGCAGATCGTGCCTCTTTCGGTCCGTTCATCATTCTTGCTGAGACGGCGCGTGAGCGCGTGCAGAAGATCCTGAGCGAGGCGGGCAAGCATCCTGCCGCCGATCCGAAAACAACCGAGGAAAAGCTCGGCGCATTCTATGCGACTTTTCTTGATACGGCTCAGGCAGACAAGCTGGGTGCGACCCCGCTCAAGGCTGATCTCGACACCGTGCGGGGCGTGAAAGACGCTGCATCGCTGGCACATCTGTTCGGCCAGGCAGCATTCGGCTTTCAGTACGCTCCTTTTTCTCTGATCATCAACGCGGATGACAATAATCCCGGCGAATATGCGCTGCTCCTGCATCAGGGCAAGCTCGGTCTTCCGGATCGCGATTACTACCTCAAGCCCGATTTCGCAGCCAAGAAGAAGGCGTATCAGGCCTATATCGCCAAGACCCTGACCATGATCGACTGGGCGGGTGCCGAGCAGGAAGCCGCAAAGATCGTGGCGCTCGAGACCGAACTCGCGAAGGTTGAGTGGTCGCGCACGGAAATGCGTGACCCCGTGAAGGTCTACAACCCGATGACCGTGGCTGAGCTAGCCAAAAAAGCACCGGGTATCGATTGGGCCGGGTTCCTGACATCAGCCGGTATCCCTGCGTCGAACCTCGAAAACCGCCGCATTATTGTGGGTGAGCCGACAGCGCTTGCGGGAATGGCCAAGGTGCTGTCGACCGCAGATTACGGGACGATCCGCTCCTGGCTTGCCTTCCATCTTGCCAGCGATGCCTCTTCCTATCTGAGCCAGGGCTTTGTGCAGGCGGCCTTCGATTTCTACGATCATGAGCTCGAGGGTTCCCCGCAGCTTCCCGTTCGCTGGAAGCAGGCCGTCAGCCATACGGAAGACGCGATGGGCTGGGCGATCGGCAAGATCTATGTCGAGCGTTATTTCCCGCCCGCAGCCAAGGCACGCATCACGGGGCTCACGCAGGACGTCAAGGCAGCGTTTGCCAATCGTCTGGCCCATAATACCTGGATGGCGCCTGCCACCCGAGAGGCAGCAGGTCGCAAGCTGCAGAATTTTGAGATCCAGGTTGGCTATCCCAACAAATGGCGCGACTATGCAGGGCTGACGATCAAGCCGGGTGACCTCTATGGCAACGGTGCGCGCGCCATCGCCTTTGAGTGGCAGTACAACCTTGGCCATCTCGACACGAAGGTCGACCGCAACGAGTGGTTCATGACCCCGCAGACGGTCAATGCGTATAATGATCCCAACCAGGTTGAGATCGTCTTCCCGGCAGCTATTCTGCAGCCGCCCTTCTTTGATCCGAATGGTGATTCAGCAGTCAATTACGGCGCAATCGGCGGGGTGATCGGTCATGAAATGACCCATTCCTTCGACGATGAGGGGCGTCAGTATGACGAGCATGGCCGTCTGCACCAGTGGTGGACGCCAGATGACGTCAAGCGTTTCCAGGCGCTCGCCGATCGTTACGGCAAGCAGTATGATGCGTTTGAGGTGCTGCCCGGCGTGCATCTCAATGGCAAGCTGACGATGGGCGAAAACATCGCCGATCTCGGTGGTCTGACGCTTGCACTCGACGCCTATCATGCCTCGCTGCATGGCAAGCCCGCCCCTGTCGTGCATGGTCTGACCGGCGATCAGCGCGTGTTCCTGGGCTGGGCTCAGGTCTGGCGTCAGAAGCTGCGTGAGGATTCCATTCGTAATCGCGCCGTGACAGACCCGCATTCGGCACCGGAAGCCCGCGTCAATCTGCCGATGCATAACATCGATGCGTGGTATGCGGCCTTTGGCGTCAAGCCGGGCGACAAACTCTACCTCGCCCCGCAGGATCGCGTTAAAATATGGTGATTTTTTCGCGTTGTTCGTTAAATATCCCTGATGCCGTTTTTTGGTCTGCGTCGCCATGACGCAGCCGCGAACGGCCCGAAAGGTGCAATAAACTTCATGTACGTTCAAGGAACGGCGAGGGAACAGTCTCCGACAGAAGAGACGACCGATCCGTTCACCTTCTGCAAGCCTGGCGCCTCATGAGGCGCCAGCACGATCTCCACGACCTTTTGACGGTCGCGGCCGCTCTGGTGCGGGCCCCTGCCGCCTATGTGACTCTCCCCGATCGCGGTCGGCAGAGTGTGGCGGCCAGTTATGGCCCGCTCCCTACACGTCTTTCAGTGCCGCTAAAGGCACCGCAGCAGCCCCTGGTTCAGGAATTGCTGCCACCGCTGAACGAGCTGGCGCAGGCCCCCTGGCGTTACGTGTTTCAGATACGCGTCCCTGTTCCGCTCGTCCGGGAGCAGGAAGCAGGGACGCTCTGTTTCCTGACACATGGGTTTCTGGACCCTGATTCCATCTCGTTCCGGGAAGGAATGGACGCCCTGAAGCGGCAGATTGCGCTCGTCCTGTCCAGACCGGATGATGACAGTCCGGAGGAAAGCCCAGTCACGGCTCCAGCCCCGAGGGGAGGGCGCTCGCGACGGGCCGAAACGCCGTCGGCGCTGCCCTCGATTGAGGATCTCCCCGGGATCGGCACGTTCGAGATCAGGTTCGGGAGCAATCTCATTTCGCTTTCTGCCGAGTTGATGCGCCTGACCGGTGTGCCGACCGGCACGCAATGCCCGATAGAAGTGTTCCAGAACTGCATGCCGGTGCCGGATACCGATCTGCTGCATTTTGCAGAGGGTATCAGCGACGAAATCCAGTTTCCGGAGACGGATTTTGCGATTGAGAACCTGACAGACCAGACCAGAAGCTGGGTAAGGCGCAGGGCAGAGATCGAGGCCGATGAAAGAGGAACACCCTGGCGCCTCATCGGTACGCTCGAGGATATCACGCGAGACAGGGTGGCAACCAACCGGCTTTCGGCAATGGTCATTCTTGGTGATGCCTTGCGCAAGGTGGACACGCCCGCGGAAGCCTATCACGCGGCGGCTTCAGCGTTGGCCGATGCGCTCGGTGCCGATCGGGCGGGCTGGGCCCTGTTCGAGGCCAGTGACGAGACCCATTTTCGCATCGTGCAGGACTGGCACAGTGCCGGTTTGCCAAGCGCGGCTGGGACATACGACCGGTCCGATTACAGCGTTGCCCTTAATATGCTCGAGCAGGGGGTGTTGTTCTCGGTGCGCGATGCGCATGAGAATGTCTGGCTGCCCTGCCTTGTCCCCGAGCATGGCTACAAAGACCAGATCAGGTCGCAGCTTCTGATGCCGGTTCTGAGCCAGGGGCATCTGACGCATTGTCTCTATATCCAGTGCTGCACGCCGCGCGACTGGACCGATCAGGAGCTTGCCTTTCTGAGGGCCGTCTCTGACCGTGCCCAGGTGGCAGCGGCGTCTCTTGAAGCACGCGCCCACCAGCAGACAATGCATCAGGAGCTTGCCCACCGTCTCAAGAACACGCTGGCTCTGGTTCAGGCTCTGGCCAATCAGAGTCTGCGCGGGGTCGATAATCGCGATGCGGTAAAGGCCTTTGAAAAGCGCCTCGTGGCCCTGGGGTCGGCGCATGACCTGCTGATGCGTCAGGCATGGCGCAGCGGTGATCTTGAAACGCTTGCTCGTGAGGTGCTGGCCCGCATCGCGCCGATTGAACGCTTTCATCTGGCGGGCCCCCCGGTCTCGCTCGGGCCCAATACAGCGACCACGCTTGGTCTGATGCTGCATGAGCTCGGGACCAACGCAGCCAAATACGGGGCACTCAGCGCCGAGGCGGGGCGGGTGAGCCTCGTCTGGTCGGTCGTGAACGAAGAGGCGCGTCGAAACCTCTCCCTGCATTGGCGGGAGGAAGGGGGACCACCTGTTGCGGCCCCTCAATCGAAAGGGTTCGGGTCGAGGCTGCTTCAGGCCGGGTTCGGTCATCAGGGCTCGGCAGCCGTAGCCTATCCCGAGACGGGGTGCGATGCGCTCTTTACCCTTCCGTTGCGTCAGGCGCAGAGCAATTGAGGGAGATGAGGGCAGGGGATGAAAATGTTGATGGCCGGAAGAGGCTCCAAAAGCGTCAAACCCGGACTATCCTCTTGCCATTCCTGCCCTGAAGTGATCGAACACAGGCAATTCGCCTGATATTCGTTTGCTGAAGGATACGCCATGACCACGATCTCTCTGGGCTATCTGCGTAATGCCCTGCACGCTGGCTGTGCGAGCGCGGTCGCACGCGTTCTCGATGCCCATGAGGCCGAGGTCGAGTTCGTCGATGCCGATCCGGGGGAGCTGCCTGGTCTGCTTGATGAAGGCGCGATCGATCTGCTTGTTTCGGCCTGGCTGCCGCGTGATGCAGATCTGGTCCAGCATGGCATGCGCGTTCTGGGCACAATCTATCGCCCCTATTATTGCTGGGGCAGCTATGAGGCTGTGTCGTCAGCGGCCGAGCTGTCTGGCGACACGCTGGAAGCCCTGTTCGTTGCCCGCTCTGATGCGGAGAAATTGCAGCAGGTTCTGGCTCAGGCGCCCAACCTGTCGGGTCTGACGCCGACAATTTGTGAAGATGAGGTCCTTTTCGGCACGGTGCAGGGCGCGCGCGAAGCTGGCAGGAAATTTGTCGTGTTCCTGGCGCAACCCCATGCGCTTTTTCACGACGAGGCATTCCAGCCGGTGAGCGATCCGCGTTTTTCGGAAGAGATGGAAGCGGCGCTGCTTGTGCGTGAGTCTGTCGCTGCCTGTGCCGATCAGGATATGCTCGATGAATTGTCCGAGATGACGTTGGGCAACAAGGTGATGAGCGCTCTCGAATATGCCATTCAGGTCGATAATATGGACCCTGAAGAGGCAGCCGAGGCATGGCAGCGCGGGCGTCTGGTGGCGCGATAAGGCTTTTTTGCCGCCTTGTCGCTTTTCTGCGGCAAGGCGGCATATGGGGCACTCTTCGCGCTTGGCGGGTGGAGGCAATGCAAGGTGGTTTTCTGTCCCATGCCCTGAACAGAGTTGCAGGTTTGAACGGAAAAGAGATCGTCCGGCACTTTTATTCTTGTAAATACGATCTGTGGGCGATGATGTTTTCATAAATCGTTAATCTATATTATAGACATGAATTCGCTATTTTTTGCAGGCAGCGCATGTCTTCTTATCCAGAAGCGTCAGATCTTTACGAAAAATTCAGGCATTGCAGCGATGAGGCCTGGCTGCAGATACTGGTCGCTTCACTCCAGCTTCCCGAAATCGAGGGCGTGAGAATGCCCGATTTTCCCGCTCCGTCGCTTCAAAGTGAAATTCACGGACATTCGGGCGAGGTGTCGCTTCACGAGGCCTCCATGTTCTTTCGGGAGATCAAGGCTTATTGCCGCTATGTCGGCAGACCGCTCTCTGCGGAAACGAGAGTGCTCGATTTCGGCTGTGGCTGGGGGCGTATCCTGCGTCTCTTCATGAAGGACATCCGCCCGGAAAATCTTTTCGGAATCGATTCGACATCGCGGTTTCTGATGGAGGCGCGTCGTTGCAACCCGGCGCTGTGTTTCCTTGATACCAGACTGGCACCGCCGACCCTGATCGGTGCGGGCACCTTCGATCTCATTGTCTCGTTTTCGGTATTCTCCCATCTGGATGAATTCATCGCTGGGTTATGGATCAACGAGTTTCACCGTCTTCTGCGTCCGGGCGGGCTTGCGGTCATCACGACCCAGAGCAGGCGGTTTATCGCTTTTTGTGCCGAACAGCGTTTGCGCCGTGCCTCCGGGATAAGGCTTGAGCATGGATGGCATGAGGCCTGCGCCGACAGTTTCACGGATGAAGCGCGTGCCAATGCCCGCTATGATGCCGGGCGCTTCCTGCATGCCTCGTCTGTCAGGCGTCCGCATCCGGGGGCGCATTATGGCGAGGCAATCATCCCGCGCGCGTATATTGTCCAGAAATGGGGGCAGCTGTTCAGGGTGATCGAGTTTCTGGACGATCCGACCCGTGTGCCCCAGGTCTTCATTGTGTTGCAGAAGGTCGCGTGATGAAAAACAGAGTTCTGCTGGCAGCGGTCATCGCTTTCGTTTCCGCCGTCGGATTGGCAAGGGCACAGGCGCAGCCGCCAAACCATGCCTCTGACGAGACCATTGAGGTTACCGGTCAGCCCTTTGTGGTTCTCTCGAAACGCTATCAGCGGCTTGAGCGTGTTTTCCGGCGCTTTGATTCCTATCCTGCTGCCGACAGAAGCGGTCTCACCTTGCATCTCAAGGCGACGATCCAGCCGGGGGATCGTCCCGGCTATGGCTCAGGTCTGATGCTGCGCAATGGCGATGAAATGATCAGGCTGATTCCCGAGCCCGGAAACGAGATCGTCTTCCCACGTGACGCAGGATTATGGGACGCAAATCCCCCGCTTTACGCAAGGCTGCGCCCGGGAGAGACGGTGAGCGTGGGGTTTTTCTTTACCGTCACGCCTGCAGATCCCACGCGCTTTACTCAGGGCGAGGCGAAGCACTGGCTGAACCAGCTTGACCGATGCATCGAAGATGAAGGCGGTTTTCTGATAGCCCTGCTTTTGCCTGACACGCACAAGCTGACCGTCGAGATTGCCCCGAACAGCCGGTTCGAGGTGGTCGAGAACGGCACGATGCACCCGCTGGTCGTCAATCAGGGGGGCACGCCCTATCGCTTTGTTTTCCGGCCGCAGGATTATCCACGTGATGCGGTTTTTCAGGCGAGCAAGCCCTTGGCCCGCATCGTCCTCGATCTGCCTTTTCCGCTGCATGGTGCCCTTGAGCGAAAGTAACAATTTGACAGCGATGCATGGCCTCCGCCATCACCCACCCGGAATTGCTCAAAGCTTAGGGTGAGAAAGAACTGATGTCAGTGCATGCATTCGTGTTTCCGGGCCAGGGCAGCCAGTCTGTCGGAATGGGGCAGGGGCTTTACGAAGCGTTCCCTGCTGCGCGCGAAGTATTTCAGGAAGTCGATGATGCGCTCGATGAGCATCTGTCGAAGCTCATTTTCACGGGTGATGCCGGCGAGCTGACGCGCACCGAAAACGCGCAGCCCGCCTTGATGGCCGTCTCGCTTGCGACGGTGCGTGTGCTCGAAACCGAAGGCGGTTTTGCCCTTTCTGACAAGGCTACGGTTGTGGCTGGTCACTCGCTTGGCGAGTATTCCGCTCTGGCGGCTTCGGGCGCGCTGGGCATTGCCCAGACGGCACGCCTGCTGCGTCTGCGCGGTCTGGCTATGCAGGAGGCCGTTCCCGCAGGCGAGGGCGGCATGGCGGCCCTGCTCGGTGTCGAGACTGAACTGGCCCATGAAATCTGCCGTGAAGCCGCGCGTCTCGAAAGCGAGGGTGGCGATCTCGTTCATGAGACGCTTGAACTCGCCAATGACAATGGCGGCGGGCAGATTGTAATCTCGGGTCGTCTCGCAGCCGTTGAGCGTGCCATTGCGCTCGCCAAGACCAAGGGTGTGAAGCGCGCTGTGCTGCTGCCCGTCTCTGCGCCTTTTCATTCGTCGCTGATGGCATCGGCAGCCGAGAGGATGGCAGAGGCTCTGGAACGCGCCGAGATCAAGGTGCCGGCTATCCCCGTCATCACAAACGTCACGGCAGGCAAGAATACGGACGCAACCCGCATTGCCGATCTGCTGGTGCAGCAGGTGACCGGTTCGGTGCGCTGGCGCGAGAGCGTACTGGCGATGGCGGCCATGGGTGTGACATCACAGATCGAACTGGGTGCGGGCAAGGTGCTGACAGGCCTGGTGCGTCGCATCGTGCCTGACATGACGGCGCGCAACGCGGGTACCCCGGAAGAAATCGAGGCGCTGCTTCGCGACCTCTGAAAACCTGGAGAAAACGACAATGTTCAATCTGCAAGGCAAGACGGCGCTCGTGACGGGCGCTTCGGGCGGTCTGGGCGCTGCCATCGCACGCGCCCTTCATGCCCAGGGTGCCGAGCTCGTGCTTTCCGGCACGCGTGAACCGGCTCTGGCTGAAGTGGCGGCGAGCCTTGGCGAGCGCGTGCATGTCTGCGCCGCCAATCTCTCAAGCGGTGAGGAAGCCGATGCGCTCGTGGGCAAGGCTGAGGCCCTGCTTGGCAAGCCGCTCGATATTCTCGTCAATAATGCCGGGCTCACGCGCGATGGCCTCATCATTCGCATGAAGGATGAAGACTGGTCACAGGTCATGACGGTTGATCTGGAATCGCCCTTCCGTCTGTGTCGTGCCGCTCTCAAGGGCATGCTGCGTCGTCGCGGCGGCCGCATCATCAATATCGCCTCGATTGTCGGTGTGACGGGCAATGGCGGGCAGGCCAATTATTCCGCAGCCAAAGCCGGCATGATCGGTATGACCAAGTCGCTGGCTCAGGAAGTCGGCTCGCGCGGCGTCACGGTCAACGTGATCGCGCCTGGCTTTGTCGAGACTGCCATGACAGCCGTGCTGCCGGATGCGCAGCGTGACAAGCTGCTGGGTTCCATCCCGCTCGGTCGCATGGGCAAGCCCGAGGATATTGCTGCAGCCGTCGTCTATCTCGCCTCTGAAGAGGCAGGCTGGGTGACCGGCATGACCATGAACGTCAATGGCGGGATGGCCATGCCCTGAGGGCAAAAGCGCCTTCGACACGCAAAGCTTGGCGTGGGAGGGTAAACCATGCTAAGCGCCCGCTGCTTCGTCCGAAGCGTGGGCGTCCAGGCCCGCCGGGGTCCGAACTTCGGTCCGCGATTCAGGGTACTGGCAGTATAGGCCGTCTCTGAAGTAAAGACGGGGACCGACTGGGCGACCAGACGGATGGTAAAACAGATTCGAACCGCCCGAATAAGGGCACACAGGAAGCCAGAACAGATGAGCGAAATCGCCGATAAGGTTAAGAAAATCGTTGTTGAGCATCTCGGCGTTGAAGAGAGCAAGGTAACCCCTGACGCTTCCTTCATCGACGATCTCGGCGCCGACAGCCTCGACACGGTCGAGCTGGTCATGGCTTTCGAAGAAGCCTTCAGCGTCGAAATTCCTGAAGATGCAGCCGAGAAGATCGCGACCGTCAAGGACGCCATCGACTACATCGAAAAGCAGAAGGCCGCCTGATCCGGCTGCATTGGGCCATTCGGCCTGATGCATTGATCTTTCTCCGGCTCCCGTTTCAGTGGAGCCGGAGCATACGACGAGATTTACAGCCGCTCCCTCATGGCAGCCCGCCGGGAGCTGGCCTTTATGACTGGAGCTTCGTCCGCCCATGATGGCAAACCTATCGGCAATGAAAGAAAGACGCGTCGTCGTCACCGGTATGGGGCTTGTCACGCCACTGGCGGTGGGCGTGGACCAGACCTGGCAGCGTCTGATTGCCGGACAGACCGGCATTGGCCGCATCACCTGCTTCGACCCGAGCGATCTTCCTGCCCATGTGGCGGGTGAGGTGCCTGAAGGCCCGACAGCAGAAGGCGGCCTGACGCTCTCGGACTGGGTTCCGACGAAGGACCAGAAGAAGATGGATCGTTTCATCCATCTCGGCATGGCGGCTGCCATTCAGGCCGTCGAGGATTCAGGCTGGAAGCCGGAATCCGAGGAAGACCGTTGCGCGACCGGCGTGATGATCGGCTCGGGCATTGGTGGTCTTCAGACCATCTATGATGCCTCTCTGACAGTCGCGAGCGGCAAGGCCCGTCGCCTGTCGCCCTTCTTCATTCCCTCCGCCCTGATCAACCTGATTTCGGGCCATGTGTCGATTCGCTATGGCTTCAAGGGGCCGAACCACTCGGCCGTGACCGCCTGTGCGACAGGTGTGCATGCCATTGGCGATGCCACGCGTCTCATCATGCTGGGCGATGCCGATGTGATGATTGCAGGTGGAGCCGAGGCCGCTGTCTGCCCGCTGGGCATTGCAGGGTTCTCCTCCGCTCGTGCGCTCTCCACCGGCTTCAATGATACTCCCGAAAAAGCGTCGCGCCCCTGGGATCGCGACCGTGACGGCTTCGTCATGGGCGAAGGCTCGGGTATTGTCGTGCTTGAGGAATACGAGCACGCTAAGGCACGTGGTGCGAAGATCTATGGCGAGATCATCGGTTATGGGCTCTCGGGCGATGCGCATCACATCACGGCCCCTGCAGAGGGTCATGAAGGGGCGTTCCGCGCCATGAAGGCCGCCCTGCGCTCGGCGGGCATCACCCCGGCCGATATCGATTACGTCAACGCGCATGGCACCTCGACCATGGCCGATGACCTCGAGCTTGATGCGGTTGAGCGTTTCTTCGGTGATGACGCCAAACGTGTCGCCATGTCTTCAACCAAGTCTGCCACGGGCCATCTGCTCGGCGCGGCGGGTTCGGTCGAAGCCATGTTCTCGATGCTGGCGATCCGTGACAATGTCGCTCCGCCGACGCTCAATCTCGACAATCCCGCACGTGAGAGCGTGATTGATCGCGTGGCGCATGAAGCCCAGCAGCGCAAGATCAACATTGCGCTTTCCAACAGCTTCGGCTTTGGCGGCACCAATGCCAGCCTGATCGTCAAGGGCGTCTGATCCACGCCCTGAAATCATGAAGGGGCGGGCATGAAGCGCGTCTTTCTTGCCCTTTTCCTGCTTCTTGTCCTTGCAGGGGCAGGGGGGGCTGCGGCGCTGTGGCTGTTCGCACATCGCCCCGGGCCTCTCCAGAACCCTGTCGATCATGTCGTGCCTCACGGCAGCACCGTCATGATCGCCCATGATCTGGCCTCTGCCGGGATTATCCCAGGTGGTTCAATGTCTGAACGTCAGTTCAGGCTCATAGCCAGGCTGACAAGATCGCATGGTGCCCTCCATGCTGCAGAACTGCATTTTGCTACGGGCGCCTCTATACTCGATGTTCTTGATGTGCTGCGTCACGGTACGCCAGTCAGCCATCATCTCACCATTCCCGAAGGACGCACGGCGCGGCAGATTGCGACGCTCATCGCGCAGGACCCGCTGCTTACCGGTCCCATGCCCGCGATTGAGGAAGGCGCGCTGCTTCCCCAGACTATTGCCTATGAGCGTGGTGAGCCGCGTGCGCAGATCGTGCATCGTCTCGAAGCGCTCATGACGCAGGCTCTCGCCCGCGTCTGGGCTGGCAGGGAGCCTGACCCTGTCTTGAACACACCGAGGGATCTGCTGGTTCTGGCCTCGATTGTCGAGCGGGAAACAGGTGACGACGCCGAGCGGCCGCAAGTGGCGCGCGTCTTCCTCAATCGTCTGGCGCTCGGCATGAAGCTGCAATCAGATCCAACAGCGATCTACGATCTGAGCGAGGGGCTGGGTGTGCTGGATCATCCGGTGACCCATGATGACCTGCATGTGGCAGGCCCGCATAATACCTATGAGATTGCGGCTCTGCCGCCAGGCCCTATCTGTTCCCCCGGCCTTGCTGCCCTGAATGCGGTTGCGCATCCTGCCACCGGAGACATGCTGTATTTCGTGGCTGACGGTACAGGCAAGCACGGATTTTCACATGATCTGCATGAGCATAACACGCGGATCGAGGCTCTGAGAGCCCTCAGGGCGGGGCAAACTGGCCAGGGCAAGACCCCCTCCCATCATCCCTGAGGTCAACAGGCCAGGCTCAGGACGGCAGGAAATCCGCCCTGGCGCTTGCGTCTTACTTCGGTGCCGAGAGTGTTTCGCTCTTCACGGCGCCATGCGACTGGCTGGTGAATGATTTGCTGCTGTCGTAATTTGCCGGATAGGGGCTGTTGCCTACCGTTCCGCTTGCGGCGGAGGTTGCAGCGCCCGTGATGGCTGATTGGGCCGGTGTTGCGCTTTGCTGCTGCACGACCTGCATCAGGACGCGTCGCAGCGGGTCAGCGCCAGTATTGTTCACGCGCATCGAGATAACGATATCTTCCGGGCCGACGGGCTGATTGTAAAAGGCGCGATTGGAGGCGCTGTCGATAGTCAGCTTGGAACCACCGAGCGAGGCGCCGGCAAAAAGTCCGGATGATTTCTGAAGCGCGAGAATATCGGTGTTTGAGGCACCGGCAGAGCCGCTTTCGATACCGCTCCCCATATTGGCGAATGAAGCCGAAGCCCCGGCGCTGAACTTGAACTGGCTGTCGAGCAGGGCCTGAAGACCACGATCGGACATGACGAAAAACATCAGCTCAGAGCTTTCAACGCCGAGCTGAAGTCCCATTGAGGCAGAGCTCAGCGTATAGAAGGCCGGGTCTGACCACGAGCCGCGGGCATCGCGTGACAGCAGAAGGCAGCCGCCTCCTGCGCCACCAAAAACGATCGACATGCGAAAGACCGAGGGGCACACCATCACGGCGCGCGCCTTGGCCAGGTAACGCTGGGCGCGCGAATTCGGTGTCGTACCCTGGAAGATATCCTGAACCGCGAGCGTCGCCCGGTCGACCAGAGCCTGTTGTTTTGGCGTCGCCATGGCAGGCACAGCCGTCAGACCTGCGGCCAGCAAGACCGTGGAAGCGACGAGTCGGCGTGAGAGAGAAACCATGGATGAGGGGCCTCGTATCGTGAACCGTCAGGGGGCAGGAGCTGCCAGCCCTGACGGGAAATTATGGCGTGAGAATGGTTGTCATCAGGCAACCGGACCGGATGTCAGAGAAGGCGCATTCCGGCAGCCGCAGCGATTGGCTCGGCGACACCCGGTGCTGCTGCGAGAATGGAAATGCATCCGGTCAGCCCGCCATCCTGCAGGAACGGTGAGACGCGCGCGCCACTTTCCTCAATCATGACGAGGGCGGCGGCAACATCCCAGAGATTGATGGCGATTTCGAGATAGCCGTCACTGCGACCCGAGGCGACGTCAGCAAGAGCCAGAGCGCCACAGGCGCCTGTTCGCGGCGCAATACCGAGCTCCAGAAACGCCTTCGCACGGCTGGCATAGGTTTCCGGCGACACTTTCGCGCTCCATCCCGTTTCCACCATGGCATTTTTCGGGTCTGTGACGGGGGAGGCGGTAAGCTTCCTGCCATTGAGCCAGGCACCCACGCCGCGCTGGGCCGTATAGACCTCGCCCAGAGCCGGGGCATTGATCACACCCGCAGCTGGCACTGCGCCATCCATCAGGCCAAGTGAGACGCACCAGCGCTCGCGTCCGCGAGCGTAGTTCGATGTGCCGTCGATCGGGTCAATAACCCAGGTCAGCCCACCCTCACGCTGGCGTCCTCCCTCTTCGCCCATAAAGCCATCTTCAGGGAAAAGGGCCTCGATCCGTTTCGAGACAAGGGCCTCGACTGCCATATCGGCTTCAGTGACATAATCCTGCACGCCTTTCATGCTGCCGACCGGTCCACCCGGCGGCGGCCTCATTGCCATAGCCAGGGCGGCGGCATCGGCGACGACGGCGCGGGCAACCTCCAGGCGTTGGGCGATGAGACGTTGATCGGTCATGCAGACACTCCTTATTCGACACGTCGGGCCGCACGGAGAGACGCTGTCATGGCAGGGTCTTCCAGAGCCATGAGACGCAGCGCGGCGTTATGGCCGAAAAGCTGCATCAGGGTCTTTCTGCGGGCCGTTGCCAGCTTGGCAAGCGGGCTTTCGCGGATCATGGCACATTCCGGCACGATGGTTGAGGGGCTTTCCATCACATGCGCGACGAAGAGCCCAACATCGTCCGGAATGAGGGCCTGAGGGAAATGCTGATCGACTGCGAAATACAGCCTGTCGCACCAGTCGCGGTATTCCGGCCATTTGCGATCTGTCAGAAAATCGCGTGGTCCTGACTTGATCTCGATGCAGTGCAACTGCCCATCGGCGCCAAGGGCCATGATATCGGCCCGGCGACCGGCAGCGGGCAGGGAGAACTCGTTCAGACATGCCCAGTTGAGATTCCGGGCCAGACCGAGCATGGCGCGCCTGATGGCAAACTGGTTTTCCGGCAGGCTCAGAGGCGGGGGTGTCGCATCGGTCATGCCCCGCTTGTCGTCTTCGTAACTTTGCCTGTCGCTCACTTGTGGTTACTCATCGAAGGCACCCTGCTTTCACCTGTCTGGAGAAACTCTTGTCTGACAAACGCGACACAACCGATCGGGTTATGCCTGTTCTTGACTGGATGCGTCGGGAAAAGGCTCTGAGTTGCGCCATTTTCGGAATTGTTCTGTTTCTGATCGGGTTTCTGTGCGGTCATCTCGATGAGCGACTGCATTTCGGGCTCGACATGCTTGCCGTCATCGCTTTCGGTGCTGCTGCCTGGCTTGAGCATCAGGCAGCGGCGCGCATGGTCTGGATACTGCTTCTGGCGGCGTCAGTCGTTTTTGCGCAGATGGATTTTCGTCTCTCGAGCCACCTGACCCAGACCCGTTCAGAGAGTTCTTTCGAGGCGCGCTAGGATTTCTGCGCCCCGCCGGTCGAAGGATGCGGCGTCGAAGCGTGAAAGAACGCGGTTGCGCCCGATCTGACCCATTGTGGCAAGGCGTTCTGGCTGACGCAGCAGGTCTGCCAGAGCGAGCGCCAGAGCCTCGGGGTCTTTGGGGGGCACGATACGGCCGCAGGCCTCGGTGATCGTATGAGGCAGTTCTCCTGCCTCTGACGCGATCACAGGAACGCCGCAGAGCAAGGCCTCATGAGCGGCCAGGCAAAGCCCTTCCCAATGCGAAGGCTGGACGTAGATCTGCAGCGTCGAGAGAAACTGTCGTGGCTCGGCGTTATAGCCATCGAGAACGATCGGCAGCTTGTCGCGAGCGATCAGTGCCGCCAGACGGTCACGTTCCTCGCCCTCGCCAGCGATATGGAACTCGTATCCCGGCAGATTCGCGATTTTGCCAAGAAGACGCACCGCCTCGCACAGCGTGTCATATCCCTTGACCGGATGCAGTCTCCCCAGACTGCCGATACGGATCGGTGCGGCCTCAGACCCGGGGACGGCCACAGGAAAGCTGTCACTGGCGCGAAAGATCGGCCAGCAGGTCAGTTTATCGCCACTCAGGCCAAGCTTGCGCTCTGTTTCCTGCTCCACACAGGTGGAATCGGCAATCCAGAGCTTCGAAAGACTGCGCATAAGGCGCAACAGTCTGGCATTGGCGGGTTTGAGGCGGGCAGAATGCTGCCAGCTTACCACCGGCAGCCGGCGTCGAAGACCGACCAATTGTCCGAGAAGGGTGGCGCGCGTCAGTGAGGTCCAGATCAGATCGGGCTTCTGCTCGCCTATTTCCCGATTGAGCCAGAGTAGGGCTGCCAGATGATCTGTCTTGCTGCCCTCGCGCACATGCACGGTCAGTCCGGCCTGCAGCATGGGCTTGATGGCGCGTCCATCGCGGCGTGTCAGGGCGAGTACAATCACTTCATGACCGTTTTCACGCATGACCTGCGTGATGGCGGGCACGGGAAGGGCGGCACCACCGCCTTCAACCGAGTTGATCACATAGGCAATTTTCATGGCGCTTCAGCCAAAAGCTTTTCCACCAGAGCCAAGTCCTCTGGCTTGTCGACATCGACCGCCGCCCGTCCGTGGGCCATGGGCACGAGGCTGACGCGGGCACCGGTCAGGGCATGAATGCGTGACGTGAGTGTCGCGCTGTCGAGGCGCCTGAACAATGCCCGCAGCAGGGTGCCAAAGCCCAGAGTGCGGGCCATTCTGAGTGGATGCTTGCGGTCGCGTTCGAGCTTCTGCCACAGCTCGATGACGGCGCGGGCACGATCGGTGCGCAGCAGGAAGAGATTGCAGCCCGAGAAACTCATGTCGCTCAGCGGGATATAGGTGCGCTTCGTTCCCTTCACGTCGCGTTCTATGACGGCACGCAAGGCAACGCCCACCGCCAGGTCGCAACCTGACAAGTCGGCATCGCGAAGGAAGTCGGTGATCCAGACCGGCTGAAGAAGCGGGTGATCCGCCGTCGTTATCAGTAGGGGTGCGCCGATACGGTCAAGCGCAAGGGCAACGCTGCCGCTCGGGCCTTTGGCCGTGGGGACGCAGGTAAACGCCCTGTCGAGCGCATCAAGCGCTTCGGGTGTCTCGATACTGACGTAGACAGGGCCAAGACTCGGCGTTGCAGAAAGCGTCTCAAGAACGCGATCGATCATGGGCCGGCCTGCGACAGGGAGAAGGGCCTTATGAGCAACGTTTCCATGGCGGGCCAGCGGGTCCTGCGCGCCGTCGCGTGACCCGGCAAGAACCAGAACGGGAAGACTCACCGTGCGCTGCTGCCACTTCTCGCGCCGTCCGGACGCTGCTTGGGCGGTGCCCCTGTGCGTTTCATGACCCAGGGATAGCGCTTTGCCTCGTCGAGATCATAGCCGAGATCGAAGACATGGGCGCTGCGGGCGCGGGCGCGGGCATCTTTGTAGAAGCTGCCGAAAAGACGGTCGGCAGCATAATTGGTGATGCCGTAATTACCGTCCTCGTCATGGAAGTGATGCAGCACATGCAACTGCTTGATCTTGCTGACCCATGCCCAGCGTGGCTTGTAGGCCAGATGCTGGATGCAGTGGAAAAATTCATAGATGCAGGTCATGACCAGGCCTGTCGCCAGTGCGGCAAAAGCCGTGCTGGCCCCGCCGATGCCCCATCCGATAGGCATGACAATAATTGCGATTGTCGGAAGCGTATTGAGCGGCGAGCCGAACAGCACGTCGAGCAGATGCGGGTCCTGATGGTGGTCGAAATGGACGCGCTTCCACAGCGAGGCCGTGACCGGGTTACGATAGAGCCAGCGGCCATGAAGAATGAAGCGATGGATGGCGTACCAGGCGAAGGGATAGATCCCCACCACCAGCAGGATAGTGATCAGGGTCGGCCCGAGCTTCGGCGCGAGAGCCAGGGCGACCCCGGTCGAGATTGCGATCAGGGTGAAATAGAACAGAATGGTCGGGTAGGTGAGATAGGCCATCCAGAGCTGCGGCAGGCTCATCTTGCCAAGGTCGAAGCTTCTGCCGGTGCGAAGGGAGCCTTGGTTTTTCCGGGCATTCCAGAAGGCTTTCCAGAAGCCTTCGGCCTGTTCACCACTGAACGTGCTCATTTTTCTTCCATCTTCACTATCCATGCCCCTCCGAGGAGGAATGCCAGGGCGGGAGGCGCCGTGACGGCAATTAACGCAGGCAGGGTTCCCGCATTGCCCAGTGCCTGTATCAGGCCTTGAAGCACTATGAAACCAAAACCGGCAGCCAGCGCCGCAATCGGCAGCAGGCTGCGCGTCCCTGTGCGCGGGGGAATATAGATGACCGGCAAGGCCAGGAACAGCATTGCGCAGAGTGAGACCGGCAAAGTGAACGGCGCAAAAAGCGCCATGCGATACGTCGCTTTCGGCAGGCTTGAGGCCCCACCACGATGCAGGATGCTCCAGAGTGACCAGAAAGACAGCACCGGATAATTCTGCGAAAGCTGGATCAGCGTATCGGGTGTCACACTCGCAGGCAGAAGCGTGATGTTGCTGCGCTGGTCGATGTCGACACGGTTACTTCTGAGCGCAAGGCTGCGCACATGGGTTGCCTGCCATCCGGTCTTCGGGTCGTAGAGCAGCTCCGGCGCCGTATCGGCGGCGACCAGATCGCCGCCAGGGATGCGGTGATAGACGGCAACCTTCGTGATACGCCGCCCGCCATCGCTGAAGCTGTCGATATGCACGACGTCACCCGCCGCGTGAAACCAGAAGCCGTGGCCGCTGCCTGCGGCGTGAGGGTCGGTTCTGTTCCACCATTTGGCGAGAGCCAGTTCGGCGCGTGGAGCAACGACTTCCTGCGTCGCGATGCCGACCAGGCTGATGATCCCGATTGCAGGCAGGAGCAGCAGAAGCAGTCGTCTTGTCGAGAGCCCGGCGGCACGCAGGCTTGCTGTCTCGCTGTTGAGCGTCATCTGCATGAGCAGAAAAAGCGCGCCGATCAGCGTGCTCAGAGGGAGCGTCTGATAAATGAGGCTTGGCAGTCTGAGCAGGGCGTAGCGCACCATGCCCATGGCACCGAGATGGCGCTCGAGTATGGGCGTGGTCATTTCGAGCAGGCCCAGAATTTCCATCATTGACACCAGAATTGCCCCACAGATCAGGGTCCGGCTCAGAAATGAGCGTGTCAGATGGGTGCGCAGCACCGCGCGTGATGCCTGGGTCTCGCTCATGCCGGGCGCCTCGCCTTGTTGAGGGGGATCGCCTGACGTCGGCGCCACGACCCGCGTGAGCGTCTGAAGATGGACGCCATGCAGATCGTGCAGAAAAGGATTTCAGGCAGCCAGATGGCATAAAGACCCTTCATCCTGCCGGTCGCGATCAGGCCGTGACCGAATTGCAGTGTGTGGTCAAAGCCCACCAGCACGAGCGCGAGCGCGATGAGACCCATGATCGGGCGACGTCGTTTGGCGCCAATGGCTAGTGCCACGGCAAGGGGCGGTATGAAGGGAATGGCGAGTGCGCGTGCCAGGCGGAAATCGAGTTCTGCACGCAGGCTGGAGCGGGTAATGACGCCGTCGCCGGCAGGCGCATCCGATTGATGAGAGGCTTCGAGACGGGTTGCCAGCTCCACCAGTGTCAGTTCGCGTTCGTCGATCCCGCGGGAGCGGAACGCCGCCGTATCATGGCTCTGATCGAAAGTGCGCATGCTGTGCTCGAAGCGGGTCTGATTGGCCTTGTTGCTCTCGTCGCGCGGATCATAGACGATCAGCCCATCCCACAGATCGAGGCGGGTCTGCTTGAGAGAGGGGACGGCAGTAATCAGCCCACGATGCGCAGTGATGATCCGGACCGCGCCGTCGGGTTCACGCTGCCGGATGAAGACCTCATGCAACACCGTCCCGTTGCGCGAGACGCGGTCGGCTGTGAGCATCGAGTCGCCTGACGTCGTGGCGAACATGCCAGCCTGCAGATGAGGTGCCCAGCCCGAATGGGCGGCATAGTAAAATCCGGATCGGAAATCGTAACGCGCTACGGGCTGGATATAGCCATAGAGCAGGATGCTGCCGAGCCCCAGCACCACACCTGACCACATATAAGGCCGGGCGATACGAAGCAGCGAGACGCCGCTCGCCATAAGCGCGTCGATCTCGTTATTGTCGCTCATTCGCCGGATGATCAGGAAAACGCTGACGCAAAGAGCCGCGGGCAGCGCCAGGCCAAGATAATGCGGCAACAGGTCGGTCAGCAGCGAGACGAAAGTGGCCAGTGAGCTCCCCTCTGCGGCGAGATCGTCGAACAGGACGAGCAGGCGTTCCAGCAGAAGGGCCGCCAGAACGGCAGCCAGCGAGACGACGAAGGGGGGAAGAAGCTGGGCAAGAAGATAGCGGTCCAGCGTCGGAAAATGGGGAAGACGCATCAGCCTTGTCCATCCCGAATGAGCCAGTTGCGATGACGGCTGCAGCGCCACCCCTCTGCCTGAGTGAATTGGCGTGTCGTCAGGTCGATCTCCCATCCGGCACTCTGGCGGGCAATCGCTATCCGGTTCCAGCCACTATGGCGCCAAGGTCTGGATGATTGCAAAGAGGCCGATGGCACGCCGATAAGCGGAATGGATGTGCCTGGAATCGTCGAGAGTGTGGCGTCATGCGAATGGCCATGCAGCACCAAGGCGGCACCGTGCTGCGCGATAATGGCAGCGACTGCCTTGAGATCGAGCAGGGATTTTCGCCAAGGAACAAGTCCGGCGCGTGGGGGATGATGGATCATGACCACGCGGCATTTGTCTCGTGTCGTATCCAGAATTTCGGCCAGACGCGCGCGTTGCGCTGCGCCGACACGCCCGCAGGCCATGAAGGGCGGGGTCGGTATGGCGCTGTTTACGCCGATAATGGCGAGATCGCCTTCTTCGCGCTGATAGGGAAAGGCGCCCTCGGCCGTCTTTTCCGTCCAGTCCGCCCATTTGGCTGCGGTGTCGTGCCATGGTTCGCGTACCATGGCGTCATGATTGCCCGGCACCACGAGGCAGGGGGCCGCCATGGTCCCAAGCCAGGAGGCAGCATTCGAAAATTCTTCCCGCAGGCCGAAATTCGTCAGGTCGCCGGTATTGAGGATCAGATCGGGCCGGGCGGCATGCATGTCATCGCGGACAGCATCCGAAAGCGCGGGCAGGTGATGATGGACGCGATGGCGCTTCCATGAGGCGACGCTGAGGGCCCGCTTATTGGTGAAATGGCGCCACGAGGGCAGGGAAGCAGGGGGTGGAAGATGCACGTCGGAAAGATGCGCCAGAACCACAGAGGGGGTTTCGGTCAGGGTCATCAACCTTTCTCTTCCTAGCGACAGGTCAAAGGCCGGTAACGGCAAAAGTTAAAAATGACCAATCGGTTTCTGGTCCCGCTGCCTAAGTCATGCTATGGCGCCGCGCAAGGCGGACCCCCGATGTTCCGTCGGGCTGAAGGGATTACCGTAACATAAATGATACTGCCGTGCGCCTAGCCCTGATCCATAACCCGCGTAGTCGTAAGAACCGTCGGGATGGCAGAAAATTCGCGCGCCAGGCGAGTGACCTTCTTGGTGACGGGTTTCTCGTGCCTTCTTCTCATGACGAGATGCAGGAGATGGTGACGGAACTCGCCCGGCGCAATGTCCCGCTGGTCGCCATCAACGGCGGCGATGGTACGGTCAGCGATGTCATGACCGCCATTGCGCGTATCTATCCCGAGGATGCGCTGCCCGATATCGCGATCTTTCCTTCAGGCAATACCAATCTGATTGCCCAGGATATCGGTTTTTCCACACGCGGTATCGAGGCGCTCAAGCTTCTGTATCGAAACAGTGCGGTTCTGCCGCGCAAGACCCGCCGTCCTCTCAAGATTTCCTGGCCTGAGGGTGAGCATGAGACGCGTCTTGGCATGTTTCAGGGCAGTTCGGGTTACGCACGCGCCATTGCCATAGCCCATTCGCCGCATGTGCTGCGCTACGCGCCGCATAATCTGGCGGTAGCTGCGACTCTGGTTGGTGCTTTTGGCAGCCTGCTCTGGCGACGACAGCGCGAGACCTGGCTGGCGGGAGATCGCCTTACCCTTGAGGTGGATGGCACGCCGCTGGTCGATGGACTGAGTTTTCTTTTTCTCTCCACCGCATTGCAGAAGCTCAATCTCGGTATCTGGCCATTCTGGAACACCGGCAAGGTGAGAACCGGCGACCTGCATTTCCTGCGCGTTGCCGATCATCCCAGAAAGCTGCTGCAGGCGACCTGGGCGCTGCTCCGTGGTCGTGCGCCGGCCTGGCTGCGTGAGAGTCCCGATTATACGAGCGGCAAGGCGAGTGAGCTCGTCCTGACCTGCCAAGGCGATTTCGTGCTGGACGGTGAACGCTTCTCGCCGGGCGCCAGCCATCGCATTGTGCTTTCCGAAGGGCCGGAATTCGGTTTTGTGCATGACTGAGGCCGACTCTGCGCTTGATCAGATCCTGATCGGTGAACTGACGACACCGGTCGACCCGCGTTTGCATACGCTGGTCACGCAGATTCTTGGCATTGCCCGACCACTTGGTGTGCTTTTCTACGGCTCCGGTCTGAGACAATTCGACCCCGAAGGGCTTTTCGATTTTTATATCGTGCTCGAGCGTCTGTCCGACTGGCCGGCGTCGCCCGCAGCGATGCTGGCCAATCATCTGTTGCCCCCCAATGTCTTTTATGCCGAGCATGAAATCGACGGGCAGGTTCTACGGGCAAAAATTGCCGTACTGACTATGCAGCAGCTTCGTGCCGGGGCGTCTCCGCGCTCGGCCGACACAACGCTGTGGGCACGGTTCTGCCAGCCGGTGCGCCTCGTCTGGGTGAGAAACCCTGAAGCTGCGGATACCCTTCTCTCGATCATCCGCTCTTGCGTGACGACAGCGGCTGGCTGGGCGGCACGTCTGGAAGAGGGAGCGCATCCCCCCGAAAAATGGTGGGAGGCACTTTTCAGGCGTACCTATCGCGCCGAATTGCGTGTCGAGCAATCGGCACGAGGTTCTGTAATCATGCAGGGTCAAGACGCGCGTTACGCCGCGCTTACCCGCCCGGCATGGCAAAGTGCAGGCCTTGCTTTTGATGAGACGGGCGGCTGTGTGGCCCCGAGGCTGTCGACAGCCCAGCGCCTGCGGGCAGAGCGTCGATGGGAACGCATGGCTCGCAAGGGGCGGTGGCGCAACGTTGCCCGGCTTATCAAGGCAGCCTTCACCTTCAAGAATGGGGCTGCCTATCTTGCCTGGAAAATCGAACGCCATAGTGGCTTCGTGTTGAAGCTCTCTCCCTTTGAGGCGCGACATCCATTGATCTGCCTGCCGAGACTGCTCTGGCGAGCCCGCAGGATCTTTCTCAGCGGGATGCAGGGCTAAGAAACAGGCATAAAAAAAGGCGAGGGTTCGGAGAACCTCTCGCCTTTTCTGTGGTCGCTGACCGGCTGATTACCCCAGAACGTCCTTCTTCACCTGGGCGAAAATGCCCAGAGCACGGTCGATTTCTTCCGGCGTGTGCACTGCCATGACAGAGCAGCGCAGCAGCGGGTGTTCGTCAGGTGTTGCAGGCGGGAGCGACAGATTGACGTAAACGCCGAGTTCCAGCAGGCGATTCCAGAAAGCAAGAGCCTGCTCGACATTGTCGAGCGTGACGGCCACAACCGGGCTGACATGCGCACTCGTCTTCAGACCCAGCGCATGCAGGCCATGGTTGAGCTGCTTTGCATTGGCGTAGAGCTGCGTGCGAAGCTCGGGACGTGCGATCATCTCATCAAGTGCAGCCAGCGTCGCGGCAATGATTTCCGGTGGCAGCGATGCGGTGAACATATACGGGCGTGAGCAGAGGCGGATCAGTTCGAGCCCATCAAGGTTGGAGGCGCAATATCCACCAACCGTACCGAGGCTTTTGGAGAATGTGCCAACGACGAAATCGACATCGTCCTCACAGCCGTCGCGCTCGGCCAGACCGCGGCCGTTCTCGCCCAGAACGCCAAAGGAATGCGCCTCATCGGCGAGGAGATAAGCGCCATGCTTCTTCTTGACCTCGGCAAATTCGCGCATCGGTGCGACGTTGCCGGTCATTGAATAGATGCCTTCAACGACGATCAGCTTGGCACCCTGATGATCCTTCAGCCGGGACAGGCGACGATCGAGATCGGCCGGGTCGTTATGGCGGAAGCGGATGACCTGAGCATAGCCCAGACGGCTTGCGTCATAGATGCTGGCATGGCTGTCTGCATCGAGCAGCAGCACGTCATCCTTGCCGGCCAGGGCGGAAATTGCCCCGAGATTGGCCTGATACCCCGTCGAGAAGATCATGCAGTGACGGCGGCGGAGGACTTCAGCCAGACGGGTTTCGAGCTTGCGATGAAGCGCGTAGGTGCCGTTGGCGATGCGCGAGCCCGTTGTGCCAACACCTTCGCGGCGCACGGTCCCGATGGCTGCCTCGGCGGCAGCTGTCGACTGGCTGAGGCCGAGATAATTGTTCGTGCCGAAAAGAAGGGTTTCACGTCCCTCGATCAGACCGACCGTGGCCGAAACCGGATGATCGATCACCACCCCGAACGGATTGCGGGGCGAATGCGCCGTCAGTCCGGCTGCTGCCGTCTTGAGGCCCGCATATTTGGCGAAGATATCGGTCACGAGGCGGTACCGGCTTTGAGAGACGCGAGACAGGCTGCAAGATCGTTGATCGTGCGGATGTCGGCCAGCTTGTCGAGAGGTACGGAGACATCGAGTTCGTCTTCGATCTCCATCACGAAATTCATGACGGCGAGTGAGTCGAAGGCGAGATCTTCCACAATCTTACTTTCACCGGTGATGTCGCGGGGGACTTTCGGATTAGCAAGCAATTTGTCGATGATCATCGAGGCGATGGAGGCGACCGTATCGGCCATTTCAAGGTCTCCGAGTAGAGGCATTGGGGCGCCGGGCGCCCCGTGATGGTGGGTCTTATGCGACAGCGTGGGCCTTATGGCCAGAGGGCGACCCTTCGGCTGCTTCTCATGCGGGTCTGTCGGGAAACCAGGGAAGGAAGCAGTTCGTCACGGCCGTCCCTCCCGCGAGCATCAGGCGGCGGTCTGGCTGGTTTCGAACTGACCTGCCAGAAGCATTGCCTTGGCCCGGGCGCGTGTCAGCTTGCCTGACGATGTCTGCGGCAAGGTATGCGGCGGCACCAGAATGACATCAACGTCGATGCCATGCTGACGGCGGAACAGACCCATGGTTTCCTCGCGCAGTTTTGCGCGATCATCGTCATTGGTGGCGCGGCACTGCACCAGCGCCACAACGCGCTCACCCTCGCTGCCTTCGACGGCAAATACGGCGACGTCACGTGAGCGCAGCGAAGCAATTTCATGCTCGGCAGACCATTCGAGATCCTGCGGCCAGATATTGCGACCGTTGATGATGATAAGGTCCTTGGCGCGCCCGGTGATGACCACCTGACCGTCAAGCATGTAACCAAGATCGCCCGTATTCAGCCAGCCCTTGCTGTCCAGCACCTCGTCAGTCTCGGAGCTGCGGCCGAAATAGCCGCGCATCAGGCTGGGGCCACGAACATAAACCATGCCCACATGGCGCTCCGGCATAAGGGCGCCATCGGCATTGCGCACCTGCACGTCATGCTCCGGAAGAGCGACGCCGCAAAGGACGAAGGTGCGCAGCGCATGAGAGGGGTCATTCGAGGCGATCGCAACACCGTCGGTCTCAAGCTTGCGCAGGTCGATTGTATCGGTGACGATGCCTGTATCAAGCGGAGCAAAGCTGATCGCGAGCGTGGCTTCCGCCATTCCGTAGCTCGCCACAAAGGCGCGGCCATCAAAACCATAGGCGGCAAAGCGCTCGGCAAAGGTCTCGAGGATATGGTGGCGGATCATGTCACCGCCGATTCCGGCGATGCGCCAGCAGGATAGGTCGAGATCGCCCGAAACAGGGCGACGCGCGCAGAGTTCGTATCCGAATGAGGGGCTATAGGCGATCGTGCCGCGATTGCGGCTGATCAGATCGAGCCACACATGCGGGCGTCGGGCGAATTCGCGCGTCGGAAGAAGATCTACCGTCAGCTGACAGGTCATGGGCGTCAGGAAGAACCCGACGAGCCCCATATCGTGATAGAGCGGCAGCCAGGAGACGCAACGATCCCCGGTCTCTCTGACCTTGAGGCCGTCACGCGCGATTGCCCGAGCATTGGCCATGCCTGCCGATTGAGTGACGGCAACCCCCATCGGAAAGCGCGTGCTGCCTGATGAGAATTGAAGATAAGAGAGGTCTTCAGCGCCAATCGACGGGAGGGGCTGGTCGGATGGGGCAAGGGCCAGCAACTCGGCAGGCGAACCGCCGAAAGCGAGATCAAGTCCGGCAACAATATCTGCTGTCCATGATCCGATCAGTTCCGGCACGACGACAGCGCGGGCGCCCGAAGCCGAGACCATGCCACGCAGCGTGGAAATATAGGCTTCCCGGCCACCGAACGCGATTGGCAGGGGCAATGGCGCGGGTACGAGCCCGGCATATTGACAGCCAAAGAAGATGCGAGCGAAATCGCCGTCGCTTTCGGCAACGATGGCGACACGGTCACCGACCGAGAGACCCGCACCGAGCAGACGCCGGGCCGTCTCAAGCGACTGCTCGCGCAGAAGCTTATAGGGCAGCGCCTCGAGAAGCTGACCTCGACCATTATAGATATTGAAGCCCGCCGTTCCCCGCGCCGCGTAGTCCAGGGCAGCGCTGAACGTCGGAAAGTCACCGTGACGGCGCTTCTGGTTCGATGCAGTGGGGACGGGCGTTTGGTTAGGCGTCATGTTGATAGGTCTGCTCTGCTTTTCAATCTGTCATGGACCGCGAAATCCGGAGAAACCCCGGCCACGTCCCTGCGTAATGGGTTAGGCTGCGCTACGTAGATAATCGACAATGGCGTCTGCCGCTCCGGGGGCAGTCGGGCCGTCACCGGTGAATTCGAAGGTCTCTAGTATATATTGGCGCTGCGCCTCAAGAAAATCGTCATGCTTTGTTACCGCAGCATCGAGAGCCAAGGAAAGCCCGTCCGCGCTGTCGAGCACCTGGCCGAGATTCCAGAAGTGGTAATTCCTGTCTGACTGCCACGGAACGTGGTGTGCATTGAGAAAGACGCAAGGTCTCGGGCGGACAAGAAACTCTGCAACCTGCGAACTCACATCGCCCAGATAGAAATCTGCTGCCATGGTGTAGGTCATGTCGATACTGCGCGGGCTACCGGGATCGATCAGAAGATGATCATGGTGGGCGAACCGGGCGACGAGTTGCTCGCCTTCCTGCCGATGTTTGTCGAACAGGCGATAATGGGGGGCAAATATCAGATTGTATTTGTCCTGATTGGCGAAATACTGAAGGATCTGCTCGCCCATGAGTGGCCACGAAGAGAGCTTTGACGAGAAATGCGGGTTGTAGAGAACGATTGGCTTGCCGTTGTCGAAGAGGGCAGGGCGCGCGCGCGCCATTTTTCTCACGATATCGAATTTCGCATAAGAACCGCGATAATAGCGCCCGGGGCTGATCGCGCCCTGCGAGAGAAGCCGCTCTTCGATCTTCTTGCCTGAGAGCAGCACGAAATCGAATTCCTTGACGTCGCGCGCAAAACCGATGGCGCGATCTCCCGCACCGTGACGCGTCCAGATGAGCCGGGGTTTGCGAATGCCCATCCGCCGCAGATAGAGTGAGGTACGCTCCGGCACCACAATCGCCTCGAAACGTGAAAAATACTCACGGTTGAAAAACAGGCTGGCCATCTTGCCCAGAACACCTGGCCCGGATTGCTCGATACGACGTCTGAGCATCTCGGGCATTTTCAAGAGATCGAAGCGTGCCCGCGCCTGGGGGTAAAGCGCGCTGAGTGTCTTCGCATAATCCAGATGGGCTTCCGTCGTGCAGGCGACGTGCACCTCTGTATCGGCGTGCCGCGAGGCGATTTCCATGGCGATGGGCAAGGAGTGCAGCGTCTGGTGAGGCTGCGCGATATAGGGAAATGCAATCTTCATCATGGTTGAGGGTCAATTACCGATACGCTGCATGGTCATCGAAAGTATCCTCAAATCCTGTGCCTCGATCTGTGCCAATCGCCTGATGTCGCCGTCACTTGGAGAAACACGCATCCGGTATCGTCCTGAGGCTGTTTTTTGTGCTTTCCCCAGCAAGTTACAAGGCAAGGTATTATAAACGTGATGCTGGGAGAGCTTAATTTTTCGCAATCGATGGAAACCCGGAGCCATTATTGCGATCAGCTTCATTGGCAGGCTGAGAGCTTTGAAGGGCGGGATAACGCATCGCGCTGTCATGGCCATCTATAAGGAGAGCGACGCGCTGCCGCACAATACACAATTTATGACGCATCTTTGCAAAGAAGGATGAGGGGCGGTTTTTTCATTTTTTTGAAATTTTGTGATTGACGGGTGTGGGTGTGGGGTCTAAAAGCCCGTTCACCGCAGCGGAACACGCCGCGGTGACTGCCTTGGGAACTGAGTGATATCAGTGAGTTAGGGTAAGGTT
>NZ_BMCH01000002.1 GCF_014635085.1 Asaia siamensis | reverse complement strand
CACCGCGGCGTGTTCCGCTGCGGTGAACGGGCTTTTACGGAAACCAGGGGGGGTTGTCAAACACTTCCTCAAATCCCCCAAAAACCCCGCCACACATAGAATACACCCGATTCCCAACCCCATACCCAAGCCAACAAACCCAAATTAATTCCAAAAAAACTCACAAAACAGGGAACGAAGGGCCTCTTGCGTCTGTCCCCCGGGCGCATAAGCTCGCTTTTCCATGGCCCAGCATCGCATCCTCGTCGTCGTATCCCTTACCTGCATGGGCAGGGACGGATCAGTGCGCGGGTAGAGTTTCTGCCAGGCCCTGTTTTCACCCCCGCCGCAACGGCGGGGTTTTCTGGTCTCGCCGGGTGGCCTTCAAAAGGTTCCCGTTCGATGCAAGCGCTTTCCCCTACGACGCTTTCCCTTGGCCTTTCTTCTCCGGCCCTCGTCTCATTCCTGATCTTTGCCCTGACGAGTTCAGCAAGTCCTGGGCCGAATAATCTGTTGATCATGAATGTGGCCGCACGCTCGGGGCTGAGGCGTACCCTCCCCTGCATTCTGGCCATCACCTTGGCTTTCGGGTTGATGCTGATACTGGCGACCATGGGTGGGGGTGCAGTTCTGCATCGCAATCCCGGCCTGGCACGGATTCTAGGCATTCTGGGGAGTGGCTGGATGCTTTATCTGGCCTGGACGATCGCGCGGGCACTTCCCGATGCCATGAAGGCGAATGACCTGCCGCATTGGAGCACCACGTTGCTGCTCTGCTGGTCGAATCCGAAAGCCTGGGTGATGGCGCTGACCACCGGCACCGTCTATCTGCCTGAAGGCCCGCACTGGCCATTGGCCTTCATTGCGATAACAGGTCTCAAACTGGCAATCGGCTTGCTATCTCAACTTGGCTGGGCGGCTCTCGGCATTTGCCTGTATCGCCCGGCTCTCAGCCCTCAACATCTGGTGCTGGTCAACCGCATCATGGCGGCGCTACTCGCGCTTTCTGCGCTGGTCGTTTTGATCTGACGCCAGAAAAGCAAAAGCCGCCTCGCATAATCATGCGAGGCGGCTTTTGGAAAACGGATCAGAGCTTGTTGAAGCCGTCCTTGACGCTGTCGATACCGTCATTGACGGCGCTCTTTACATCGCCCTTTGTCTTCTCGGCCTTGCCTTCGAGATTCTGGGCAGCGCCTTCGGCCTCCAGCTTCTCGTTATGGGTCAGCTTGCCGGTTTCTTCCTTGATCGAGCCGACCACCTGCTTGACGGTGCCGCTGACCTTATCCGTGAATGAGCTCATGACGCTGTTCCTTCTCGCTGGGTCCTGCCTCTCGGGAGTCTGCCTCCGAAAGGCTCTCCCTTGTGGGTCTGCCTCAGGCAGGGAAGGTGCTTGAACGCCTCATTCCGCAGAAAGTCGCATGACGTCGATGCTTTCTGCACCGCAGCGGTCTTTTTCCAGTCGCTTCTATCCCATAGGGTGGGTTGCCCCCGACCTCTTATCTGAGAAAGCGCGCTGATGGCTCCCTTCCTGTTTTTTACTGTTGTCGTTCTATGGGGGCTGACCTGGTTTGCCATTCATCTGCAGATTGGCGGCACGACAGCCGATGTGGCCATTTTCTGGCGCTTCGTCCTTTCCGCAGCGCTGATAGGCAGCGGGCTTGCTGTGACCCGCAAGCTGCGCACGCCGCCCAAGGCAGCATGGCCATGGATCGCCGGTCTGGGCGTCTGTCTCTTCTCCTGCAATTTTCTGGGAATCTATAGTTCGGAGCTCTATCTGCCGAGCGGCACCGTATCGGTGGTATTCAGCATGGCGACCCTGCTCAACACGCTCAACCTTTGGCTGTTTTTTCGCAAGAAGCCCGATCTGCGCGTGCTGGCGGGCGGCATTCTCGGTGTTTGTGGCGTCGCCCTGCTTCTGGCGGGCGATATGGCGCATGAAAACTGGCATCTCATGCTGGCAGGGATGGGATTTGCGCTGCTGGGGACGTTCCTTTTCTCTTGCGGCAACATGCTCTCGCGGCATCTGGCCGGGTTTGCGCTCAGCCTGACCAATACCGTGTTCTGGGGCATGGTTTGCGGCGCAACGCTTCTGGCCGTCATCATCCCGCTTCTGGGCCACAGCTACAGCTTTCCGCTGACGGCCAGCTGGGTTGGCGGGCTGCTCTATCTGGCAGTGTTCGGTTCGGTAGCCGGATTTCTGTTCTATCTTGAACTGGTGCGACGGATCGGCGCAGATCGGGCGGCCTATGCCACCATTCTTTCTCCCGTCATCGCGCTCGGCATGTCTGCCTTTTTTGAGCAGGTTCACTGGTCGGCGCCCATGCTGGCCGGACTGGTGCTGATCCTGCTTGGCAATGTGCTTGCCTTCCTGCGCCGCAGGCCCCTGCCCCAGCCCGTCGAAGTCGAACAGGGCTGAGCCTGATTTGACAGAGGCGCAGGCCGGTTTTCTGATGGAGCCCTGAAAAGACCCATCAGGAGAAGCACCGATGAAGCCCGCCTCTGGCCAGACCCCTGCCCTCGTTCTGCTGGAGAAAGAAGGAATCGCCTATACCCTGCACACCCATGAGTATGACCCTGAGGCAGGCCGCAAGGGATTACAGGCAGCAGAGTCGCTCGGCGTCTCGCCAGAGCGTGTTTTCAAGACGCTGATGGTCTGGGTGGACAAGGACAAACCCGCCTGCGCGATCATCAGGTCTGATCACAAGCTGCATCTCAAGGCCGTTGCCGCCGCCCTTGGTGGCAAATCGGCCGCCATGATGGCACCGCCCGATGCGGAACGCCTCACAGCCTACAAGACGGGCGGTATCAGCCCGTTCGGACAAAAAAAACGCGTGCCGATCCTTCTGGACCAGCACGCGTTCGAACAGGAAACGATCTTTGTGAATGCAGGCCGCAGAGGCCTGCAATGCGAGATCACCCCGCAACCGACCGCCAGCCATTTTGGCTGGACGGTGGCACCTCTGACTGAATGATCAGAATCCGGTGGAAAGGGTGACCATCGCCGAGAAGGGCGGGTTGAGGTAGTAGGTCGGCTGGTTGCCCGCTGCGATCATGGTGCCATTCACGCCCTTGGTCGCATTCAGGTTGGTAGTGAAGCCATAGACACCGCTGCGGAACTTGGCACCGGTCAGGTTCGTCATGTTCAGCTGGATCTGCGGCGACTTCATGAAGCCTGCATTCTTGAAGCGATAGCCGATGCCGACCTGGTTGGTGACATATTGCGGAATGGAGCTGTCATTCATGAAGCTGGCATATTGCTTGCCGACATACATGATCTGACCCGAAATCCAGAACCCGCCCAGATCGTAGTCAAGCCCAAGCTTAGCCTGCTTGGAAGGCGCACGAACGGCAATCTTGCCCGCTGTCGGCAGCAGATCCGTACCGACACGGATATTGTTGTCGATGGTCGAGTGCAGATATTCAAACGTCGCATAGGGGCGCAGGTGATGCCAGGCGCGCGTTGAAAGCTGGATATCGACGCCGCGTGTGGTCTGGCCACCTGCGTTGACCGTCTGGCTGTAGCTCGCGCCTGCGTTCCCGTCATAATAATTGAGGGTCTGCTGGCGGTTCGTCAGGTTGTAGTTGAAGAACGAGATAGAGCCCACAATCAGCTCGCCGTTATAGCGATAGCCCAGCTCTTCCTGAATTGTATATTCAGGCTTGGACGCACCACCCTTCTGGGTCTGCACACCTGATGTGCCATAATAGTCCACCAGAGACGTATTGGATGGCGCCTTGAAGTTGGTGCTACCCGACACATAGATCTGATGATGCTTGTTGAAATTCCACAAAATACCGATCTGCGGCAGCGGCTCGGGTGTGTGTAGATTGCGGTTATACTGCGTGCCGGGCGTGTAGTTATACATCCGACGCGTCACCATGGCTTCCTTGAAGCCAACCAGGATATTCAGGCGATCATTGAAATACTTCATCGTATCGCCGATGAAGATCGTATTGACCTGCGTGAGTGACAGGAAGTCACGCGCACGGAACGGCTGACCCGAGGTCGTCTGGATGGTGTTGGTCGTCCCCCAGATATTGTTCGCCTCACCCGTTGCCTGATTGACAATGCCATAGGGCGAATACTGGTAGAGATTGGCATATTCATACCACCAGCCAAGCGTCAGATCGTGATGATTGTCCGGCTTGTAATGCAGCGCGATCGTGTTGCCGGTACGGAACTGCTCCTGGTTTGACGGAGCAAGAGCCAGAACGCTCTTGGCGCCGCCCAGGTCAAGCTTGACTGCCTGATTGCCCATATAGGTCGAAGCATTGATAACCGATGCGCCGGTTCCGTTGCCGATGCCATGCCAGAAATAGAGTGAATCTTCGAGCGTCAGCTTGGGCGTGATGACAAGATGAGTCGGCAGAACCGCCACCACGTTTTCGAACGGGTTGACGTGCAGCTTGTAGTAATTTGCTCCAGCCGATGTAGGACCCACATAATCGGTCGCATAATTGGTCGAATAGCCCGTTGTGCGCCACTGGCTGAGATTCGGAGCCAGATAGAAATCATTCGTCTGATCGTTATAGGCCACTGTCAGACCGGTGTGGCTTCCATTGCGGAAATCCTTCACCAGCTTGAAATCGTAGTGGTACTTCTCAGCCTGACCAGGGCCACGCCAAGTGTTACCCTTGGTATGGCTGAAGGCAAACATGGCACGCACGCCGCTATTGCCGATATCGCCCGAATTAAGACGAATGAACTGGCGGAACGTGTCGAATGAACCGAAGGACACATCCATGATGCCCCCGGCATGATGCGACGGGTTGCTCATGGTCATCGAGGTCATGCCAGCCGAAGCGCTGGTGACCGGCGTATCGATATTGACCGAGCCCGGCTGCACCGAAACGTTGTCGAGGTTTTCGGATTCCAGCACTTCGTTGGCGTAGAACTGACCGCCACCGATATCGTTGAGCGGCGCGCCATCGAGCAGCCAGCCCACTTCAGTGCCGTCAAAGCCACGGATATTCGTCTGACCCGTGTAGAGACCGAAAGGATCGGCCTGTGTAACGTTGGCAGAAGGCAGCATGGCGATGACCTGCTGCAGGTTCACGCTCGGTGCCAGCTTGGCAATGAAGTCATGCGTGATGGTCTGGACAGCCTTGGGAGCCGTCTCGACGCGCATCAGGCCACCACCCGGCTGGCGGGTACGGCTGCTGCGGCCAGTCACGGCGATTTCTTCGGGCTGCGAGCGCGCCATGACAGGGGCAGGCGTCGGGCGCGGCGCCGTCATTGCGACGGGGGCAGCGGTAGCGGCGACCGGCGTAGTGGCAGGCGATGCCGTCCGATGTGTGGACGCATGATGCTTGTGGCGTGTCGGCGCGGCGGTCGATACCTGAACGCTGCCAGCAAGGGCGGTGCCTGCAAGCAGCATCTTAAGACAGCGATGCGTGAAACTGGACGACATAGAGTGGCGTTTCCCTCGGCACTGGACAAAACAGGTGGCACTATTCGATCTGGTCGCATTCGTTACGATATCAAACAGAAACCTACTTCCCGGCTACCAGTTACGTTAAGAGACAGCAACGAAACCTCTGTGACAATTAAGCGGAAGTGACTGAATCGTCACCCACTGTTACCCATCTGCATCATCTGGCGCTTCCTAAAGCAGATGACGGCTGCTAGAGGCTTTGGTATTCAGACTGGTCGAATGGATCAGGATGGCTGCGGCCCTTTTGGCTGACATGCTTCTGCCACAAGATCAGACGATACTTTGCCGGATAATGCTCTGAGCGCGGTCTGTGCACAGATTGGAGCCCATCCCCTGACGCCTCCTCCCCCGACAAGACGTTCCTTGCCCAAGGGCCTATGGAAGCCGGCACTGACGATCCTGATCATCATCGGGCTGCTTCTGCTCGTGCGTGCCTTTCCTGTAACCCGCGCCCTGCTGGGCACCATTGAAAGCTGGAAAAACCAGCCCCTCGCCCCGCTGATCTTCCTTGCCATCGGCATTCCCTACAGCCTTTTCGGTCTGCCCCGTCAGGCGCTCTGCCTCGCGGCCGGACTGATGTTCGGAACATTGTCCGGCTTTGGCCTGGCCTCGGCCGCGACGCTGGGTGGTACGGTGCTCGGATTTCTGTGGATGCGCCGACTGGCCAGCCCCGCACAGCGCCAGCGCTGGCAGGAGCGCTTCAGGGGCAGATTGCGTCTGGTAGGCCATGTTCTGGAAAAAGCGCCTTTTCAGGCTGTGCTGACGCTACGGCTCATGCCGGTCGGTTCGGCCCTGATGGTCACGGCGGCGGCCGGACTCTATGGCGTGCCGCTTGGTGCCTTTGCTTGGGCGAGTTTCATCGGCGCCATTCCCCAGAATCTTGTCTTCGTGCTGATCGGCGCCGGGGCTCAGCTTGGGCAGGGCGTTCAGATCGGACTGGGAATCCTGCTTTTCGCCGGATCATCCCTTCTCGCCTGGGTGCTTCTCGCCAGAGGCCGGCGTGAGGGGGGCGAACTGGCGGCTCTGGCAGAGCGCAACGTGACCGGACAAGAAGGATGATACAGTAGCGCTCTTCGGGACGGACAGATTAAAAGTCGGGGCGATAACAAAAAAGAGATTGAAAAACGCCCGCTCTGCGATATCTGACACCTCATTGCCAGAGACTGGCCTGAAAACTGCCTTGTTCCTGATGCGCTTGAAGAGCGCGCGCCCCGACCGATATGGGGCCTTCGTCTATTTTTTCGTAGCCCTTCATCCAGCAGGAGCGCCTCATGGCCTCTCCCGACGGGATCTCTTTTTCTGACAATTCAGCCACCGGGCATCAGACCGACGCAGTGCCTGTCGCCATGCCAGGCTGGCTTCCCCTCCTTCTGGGATTTCTGACTGCGGTTGGCCCGGTCTCGACAGATATCTATCTGCCCGCCTTCCCGGCGCTCGAGAAATCGCTGCATTCTCCGGCAGGCAGCGCGGGCATGACGCTGTCAGCCTGGATGGTCGGGCTGGCGATCGGACAGATCACCATGGGCCCACTGGCCGACCGTTTCGGGCGACGCATTCCCATGCTTGTCGGGATGAGTATTTACACATTGGGCAGTGTCGGTTGCGCCATGGCGACGACCATGACCGAGATGTGTCTGTTCAGACTGATCGCAGCCGTCGCCGCTTCGGCCAGCATCGTCATCCCGAGTGCCTGCGTGCGCGATCTCTCGACAGGGAATGACGCCGCGAAGCTGATGTCGAAACTGATCCTTATCCAGGGGATCGTGCCCATTCTCGCCCCCATGCTGGGCGGGATAGCCCTCGACTATATCAGCTGGCGGGCGATCTTCTGGGTGTCGGCGGTTTATGGCGCGCTTTGCGTGCTTCTGCTGCTGCGCGCCTTTCCCGAGACCCTGCCACGCGAAAGCCGTCGCGAGCTGCGCCCGCTTTCGCTGCTGCATCGCTATCTCTTCATCGCCCGTGAGCGAAGCTTTATCACCAACGCTCTGGTTTGGGGTTTCTGCGGCTTTCTCTCGTTCACCTATCTGACCGCGGCGCCAACGGTTTTCGAGCACATCTTCGGTTTCACACCGGCCCATTACGGCATGCTGTTCGGACTGTTCGCCGTGTGCATGATCGGCTCGTCGCAGATCAATGGCGCACTTGTCGGGCGCGTCAGTTCGTCTGCCATGCTCGGCTGGGGGATCGCGTTTTCGGTGCTGGGTGCCATCGCTCTTCTGGTCGTCGTGATGGTGGCCGAACAATATCCCGGCCCGACGCATCATATCCGCCCGGTCATGCTGCTCCCGATCGTCGGATGCATGATGATTACTCTTGGCATGACCGGCATTATCGGTCCCAATGCCATGGTTGGCGCGCTGAGCAATCAGTCGCAATATGCAGGAAGCGCATCTGCATTCGCGGGAACCATGCAATATGCACTAGGATCTCTTGCGAGCACGGCAATCGGTGTTCTTCCGGCTGATACCCCCATGCCCATGGCAGCACTCATGCTGTTTGCGGCCCTCATGATGGGCGTATTTGCCGTAATGCGCCCGCATGCCCACCACCCTGTAGTTTCGGCTGAGTGATCAGCCTTTCCGGAGAGCCATTTATGACCGATTCGCCTGTCCTGCTGGTAGAGGATGACGATTCAATCGCCCTTATTGTCGAGGCGATCCTTTCCTCTGCCGGACAGACGATCGACCGGGCCATCTCGGCTGACGAGGCACTTTCTCTTGCAGCAGCCCGCGCCCCGTCCCTGATCATTTCCGATCTCAATCTGCCGGGCGCGCTCAATGGTGACGCCCTTGCGCGCAAACTGCGCGAGACCCAGCCCGGTCTGCCGGTCATTCTGATCTCGGGCGATTTCGAAGACGCCTCGTCGCGCGACGATCTGGTGCCGGGTGCCGTGATTCTGCCCAAGCCGTTTCGCCGTGCAGCGCTGATCGAGGCTGTCGAAAAAGCGCGTGAATCGGCGCGCTGACATTAGTAAGAGCGCCTGACATTTACATTTGAGGCATGACGCGGCTAGATGCCGCGCCTTTTGACGATGTTATGCAGCAGGGAAGAGAAGCAGGAACATGACCCAGAACACTCCGCATGGTGACCAGCCCGAGCTCGATCTCAAGAAATACATTCGCGAGATCCCGGATTTCCCCAAGCCGGGCATCCTGTTCTATGACATTTCGACCCTGATCCGTAACGCCGATGCCTGGCAGATTGCCACCGCACGCCTCACCCGCGCCATTGCGCCCTGGCAGCCCGATCTGCTGGCCGGAATCGAAAGCCGCGGCTTCCTGACAGCCGCTCCCGTCGCGATGCGTCTCGGCTGCGGCTTCATCATGCTGCGCAAGCCCGGCAAGCTGCCTGGCAAGACCATCTCGCTGAAATACGGCCTCGAATATGGCCATGACGAGCTGCATATCCAGGCCGATGCCATCAAGCCCGGCCAGCGCGTGGTCGTGCTCGATGATCTGCTGGCAACAGGCGGCACGCTCGCCGCCTCGATCAAGCTGCTGCAGAATGTCGGCGCCGAAGTTGTGGGCACGTCGGTGCTGGTCGAACTCGACGGTCTCGGTGGCCGCGACAAGCTGGACGTGCCACTGCATTCGCTTCTAACCTACCCGGCCTGAGGCCTGCGCCCCACAGGGCGGTTGACAGTCCAGCCCAATGGCAAGGACTGAACCGCCCGGTTTACGGCAGGCCCCCTCATGCGGAGCCCAGCCATGACAGATCGCCTCTCTTCCCTCTGGCAGCAGCGCTATCGCACGCTCCTGCCTGAGGCTCTGGCCGAAGCGCTGACCTCCAACCCGGTCAGCCAGAGCGCCGTTTTCGACGCCCTTCTCGCCCATCGCTCGGTCAGGGCCTATCTGCCCGATACGCTTCCCGAAGGTACGATCGAGGCCGCCATCGCAGCAGCCCAGTCGGCCGCAAGCTCGAGCAATCTGCAATGCTGGAGTGTCATTGCCGTTGAAGACCCGGTGCGCCGTGCGCGTTTTGCCGCCCTTTGCGGCAATCAGGAGCATATAGCGACAGCACCGGTCTTTCTCGTCTGGGTTGCCGATCTCTCGCGTCTGCAGCGACTGGCAATACGCGCTGGCGAAACCCATGAAGCGCTCGACTATGCAGAATCCTTCCTGATCGCCACGATCGACACCGCCCTCGCGGCCCAGAATGCTGTCAGCGCGCTTGAAGCCGCAGGGCTTGGCACCGTCTATATTGGTGGCCTGCGCAATCATCCGGAGGAGATTGCCGAGAAGCTGACCTTGCCTGAAGGCTGTGTCGGTCTGTTCGGGCTCTGCGTCGGTTATCCTGACCCGGAAAAGCCAGCGAGCATCAAGCCTCGCCTGCCCCAGCAGGCTGTCCTGCATCGTGAGCATTATGATGCCAGCACAGAGGCTGAATGCATTGCCACTTATGACGCGCTTGATGACGCGTTCCAGAAAGAGCAGGGACTGCCGCCCCGCCGCTGGTCAGAGACCATGGTCAGACGCATCGCCACCAAGGCAGGGCTGCATGGGCGCGACACCATGCTCGCCTCGCTCAGGGCACTCGGGTTCCGCCTGAAATAATGCGAGGGAGCACGCGGCTCCCCTTCTCGTCCCTCTGGTCAGACCGCGCCGTTCAGCATGCCGGTCTGATCATGGCAGCTAATATACTCGAGGATCTGGGCGTCGGCCTGCAACACGGCGACCTCATGAAAAAGGCGCAGATCGAGCCGCCCCTGCAAGGCCTGCACCACCTGAAGAAAATCGCCGAAAATGGCCTTGTGGGTCGGATGATGCTCGGCCCAGTTCTCCATGGCGGCCAGATCGCGCCAGGCGCTCATGCCGAAGCTGCGACAGGGCTTGCCACCATTGGCAGTGCTGACCTGCATGTAGCGATTGAAGTGACAGCCAATCGCCAGCCCCTCATCCCGCAGGAAATCCATGCCGGCACGCAGCGTCGGTTCGATGCGGTCCCGATAAAGAGCCAGTTCTTCCCCTGTGACATCGGACCAGTCCTGACCCGACCGGATCAGGGCCACCCCTTCATGACTGATCACAAACCGCCGTCGAGGTGTCTCTGACCCGATCTTTCGCGCACCTGACGAGGCAAGCGCCTCTGTCTGACTGGCGGGCAGACGATCGCGCATCCCACCCCAGTAGCCATGTTCCTGTATCGGCTCAGCACTTCTCTCTCCCAGCATGATGCCGACGCCTTCCAGCCGGTCAGAGGCGCTGGAAAGCGTTTCGAGATGGGTCGTTCGTGGCAGGAAGATCTCGCGATACAGTCCGACACCCTCATTCTCCCGTGCCGGATCGGCCCACCAGGCCTCATGCTGCTGCCACCAGCTCTGATAGGCGGCCTCATCCGGCCAGTAGCCGATGGCCACCTCATTGTCACAGCCAGCGCCATCGACGAACACGGCGCGCTCGACATTCCGGGCCGCTACACCCGTGCCTAGTTGCCTGACGAGTTCAGACAACAGCGCCTTTGCCTTTTCTCCTTCGGCATCCCCACGCCATTGCACCCCGAAATATCCCATGACGAGCTGGGAAGACCCTGTATTGCCGCGCGCAGTCCAGGCAGGAAACGGCGGCTGAAAGTCATCGGCGCTTCGCCGTTCCCGGCTTCGCGGGCAGCGGAGATGAGGAGCAATGGCGCTTTCCATAGGATTAGACCTCGCCAGAGAGCGGAAACGAGAAAGAGGCGCTTTCCACCGGCTCAGGCTCGGCCGGTCGCACATATTCCACGCGCCGCGCCCTAGTCGGATTGAACAGAAGACGGGTGACATCGGGGCGCGAATAATGCCCGACCGGATCGGCCGAAGCCTTGGCAATCGGAATGGCCGCAAGATCGATCTCGGCGTAGAGCAGCCCCTCTTCATCCGCTGCGAGTGGTGTCGCCAGTTCGCGCCCATCCGGGCCGAAAATGCGCGCCGCAGCGCCACCTGCACGCAGCAGCTCACGCTTGTTTGGCGTGTCGCACAGCTCGTCGAGCATGGCTTCGGAGACGATGGCGCATGGCGCCAGCACGAAGCATCCGCCCTCGACCGCGTACACCCGCGACGCTGCCGTATTGACCTCGGCGCTCAGCGCATGGGCGAAAGGCTCGTACAGCGAGAAGCTCGGCCAGGCGCCGACATGTACCTGCTCGTTCTGGGCATACATCGCGTATTTCGTCAGAGGCTGGATATGCTCCCAGCAACAGAGCGCGCCGACCCGGCCAAGGCCCGGCACATCATGCACCGCCAGATCGCTGCCATCCCCCTCGCCATAGACAGTGCGCTCTACATGGGTCACGCGCAGCTTGCGACGGGTGGCAATGGTCTCGCCATCGGGGCCGAGAACCCACTGGGCGATATAGAGCGAGCCTTCAAAACGCTCCGACAGCCCCAGCACAGCCGTGATGCCTGCGTCTCTGACGGCCTTGCGCAGGCGGTCGGCCTCGGGACTGTCATAAGCGAGCGAATTGTCGAAATAACGGCTGGTGAAACCCTTGCCGATCGACCAGGCCGGGCTGTCGAGCCAGATATGCCACGGATAGCCGGGAATGAAGGTTTCGGGAAAAGCGATCAATGCGGCGCCGGAGGCGGCGGCTTCCTTGATCAGGGCGATCGTCTTGTCGATGGTGGCATCGAGATCAAGAAAGACAGGGGCTGCCTGCACGACAGCGACCTTGTATCGGGGGTGCTTGAGACTCACTTTCCTGCTCCGTCCGTTGATATCTGATCGGGCGGGAAATGCCCGGAACAAAATCGATCTTAGGTCGGAACGAATTTCTGTCTTGTCTGGGAGGGAAGCAAAACATGCCTGCCTCTTTTCGCCCTCGCAGAGCCCTCAGACGAGCAAGGCGAGCCTGTTCTGGCGGTTGTTGCGATAGTCACGCGGCGCACAGCCATGAGCCGCAGAAAAGACCCGACTGAAATGGGCCTGGCTGACAAAACCGCTCATGCGCGCGATCTCGCCGATCTGGTAACGGTCACGGCTCGGGTCAGAGAGCGCATCCCGCGCCCATTCGAGGCGACGCTTCATTATATATTCCGCAACCCCCATGCCCTCATCGGTAAAGAGATCATCGAGATAGCGCGTGGAAATACGAAACTGTTCAGCGAGCATCCTGCGCCCGAGATCCGGGTCGCGCAGGCGCATCTCGATGGCATTGCGTATCTGCAGCCCCATGGCCATGCGATGCGATGTCGGCGCCCCTGAGCGATTACCCGAGGCGATCAGCATGGTCGCCACCAGTTCGGCGGCCTGGGCGGTGAGCCTGGACATGAGCATGTCAGGCATGGGCCGCGTCGTGGCCATCAACCCCGTCAGGAAATGACGGGTCAGATCTACAAGCGGATTGGAATCGTCGATCAGGGTCGCGGTGAGATACTCAGCATGACCGAAGCGCGCATTCAGGGCATCGGTGGGAAGCATGAAGACGATCTGCTCGAAATCCCGGTCGAAACGCAGCGTATAGGGGCGGTTCGTATGATAAAGCGCAAATGTGCCCGGCAGGACGATGGCCTCACGGCCATCCTGCAATACCTGCGCCCTGCCACTGACGCCGAGGCTCAGCAGATAATAGGTCTCCTCTGATGCGCTGATCAGGCGGCGAGTGCGCGATACCGACTGCGCGCTGGAACGCACGGTCGAGACACTGCAATTATCGAGCGCCAGACGGGTGACGGCCCCCTGAAACCCGGCCTGCTCCGGCTTGCATTCAAGCGGCACAAAAGATCGACAGACGATATCGTGCCAGAACTCGACTCCCGCCCGAGGCGGCAGACCGGCAATATCATAGCTCTGCAATACCAGCGGCATGTCATTCTGCCTCCGTCAATGCTGTCATCCGACCGCGTAACCCACCGGTTAGCACGGCGCAAAATGTTGCGGTATCGTTATTGTTCCGCTTTAGAACAATCCGAAGCCTTCGGACAAAAGAAAGCTCTCCTGCAGACAAGAGTTGCCTGCGCCCTGCATGCTGACATTCCCGCTCGATTTCAAGCGGGGGTGAGATGAAACAGATCCTGAAAACCGGCGTGGCCCTCACGCTCTGCCTCAAGGCACTTTCCAGAAGGACATTCTCCATCGGGATGCTTGCCACAGGGGTGCTCTCCATTGGCACCTTCTGTCCAGGCATCGTGACGCAAGCCGCCGCAACAGAAGGCGGCCAGACCAACTGGGCCTCGGGCGTGCAGACAATCTATCCAGCCCTGACACCAGCGCCCGGCCAGACGCTGTGGCAGGATTACTTTGTGGTCAATCCTAACGGCGCCTATTCGAGCACAAGCCGGAAGTCTGCAGTGCCGGGCTTCAGGGCAACCGCCATCGCCAATGCTGCCCGGCTGTTCCATAGCTGGCACGGCGAGTTTCTGGGCGCCACGATCTCGAGCAGCGCCATTCTGGCGATCAACAGCCTGACGCTGCGCGCGGGGGGACAGGGCGGCACGGCTTTTGGCGCCAACTGGCTCTATCTCGCGCCACTCTATCTCTCATGGCACACGCCCAAGCTGCATATCTATCTCGGTGAAGGGGCATTTCTGCCCATCGGCTCCTTCAGCAAGACCGATGTCGTCAGTGAGTCGACTCATGTCTTCGGCTTCAATCAGGAGGCCGCTTTGACTTGGATGCCTACAAAACGCTTCGATGTCTCAGCGGAAGGCGAATTGCAGATAAACACCAAAAACGGGGCTACCGATTACAAATCAGGCAATGTGATCAATATCGATTTCGGCGCAAATTACATGCTCACCCCCGCCCTACCCCAGCTTCGCCTCGGACTGAACGGCTTTGTGACGTCGCAATTTACCAATGACGTGCAGAAAGGACGGCGTGTCGGCGATGGCAACCGACTGGCCAAATATGGACTTGGCCCGCAACTCATCTGGTTTTTCAAACCACCCTACGCGGTTGCTTTCAAATGGCAGCACGAGATGGGCGTGCAGAACAGCACGCGCGGCGACCGTTACTGGGTCCAGTTCCAGATGCCGCTCTGAGAAGCGTCGCCCCGGTCCCACCCTTCACTCCCCCGGCACTCATGTGAGACCGGGGCGTGAAGGCAGATCAGCCCATGGCCCTGACGAGACTGTCCGATGTGATCTCGGCAATCGACCGCGCCCCGGTCAGGGTCATGGCCACGCGCAATTCCCGCTCCATCAGATCGAGCAGCTTCTCGACCCCGCTCTGCCCGCCTGCAGCCAGCGCGTAGATATATGCCCGCCCCAGAAGCACGGCATCGGCGCCAAGCGCCACCATGCGGGCGATATCCAGACCGGACCGCACACCGGAATCGGCCAGAATGGCCATCTCCCCCTTCACTGCGTCTGCGATTGGCGGCAGAGCGCGACAGCTCGACAGCACACCATCGAGCTGTCTGCCACCATGATTGGACACCACGATGCCATCGGCGCCAAAGCGCTGCGCATCACGGGCGTCTTCAGGGTCGAGAATACCCTTGATGATCATCGGGCCTTTCCAGAAGGTGCGGATCCATTCCAGATCCTTCCAGCTGATCGACGGATCGAAATTCTGGGCCAGCCAGCCGATATAATCCTCCAGACCTGTCGGATGACCGCGATAGGTCGAGATATTGCCCAGATCATGCGGCTTGCCATTCAGCCCCACATCCCAGGCCCATTCGGGATGCAGCACAGCCTGGGCAATGCGCCGTGCGGCAGCATAGGGGCCTGACATGCCGGAGTGAACGTCGCGATAGCGTGCACCGGGCGTCGGCATGTCTACCGTGAAGACGAGCGTCGTCACCCCGGCATCACGCGCGCGCTCAAGCACGTTGCGCATGAAACCCCGGTCTTTCAGCACATAGAGCTGAAACCAGATGGGTGCCGGGCTCTGGCTCTGCACCTCTTCGATCGGGCAGACCGAGACAGTGGAAAGGGTAAAGGGAATGCCCTTGCGGGCTGCCGCACGGGCTGCCTGCACTTCGCCACGCCGTGCATACATGCCGGTCAGGCCCACAGGTGCGAGAGCCGCAGGAAGGCTCAGCTTCTGCCCCAGAAGCGTGGTCGAGGTATCCAGACCCGACACATTGCGCAGGACGCGCTGTCTCAGCGCAACATGCGACAGATCGGCCCGATTGCGGCGCATCGTATATTCCGCATAGGCCCCGCCATCGATGTAATGGAAAAGGAAAGGCGGCAGCTTGCGGCGAGCGGCCTTGCGAAAATCCGTCGGGGCGGAAATCAGCATGGGATCGGGCTCCTGAGAATGAACGTTTTCCTGTTAACGTTCAGCAGGAGCGCATCGTCCTGAAGCGTCCAGTCACATCACCGTGCTGCCGGATCGCGCCATCATGTCATTGTGGAAGGAGGCGTTTTGGGGCGATGCGCCTGCTGACTGTCAGCCACCCCAGCCTGCAGGCCGGGATGACTGGATACTGACCGGACCCGGCTTAGCGCAGGATACCGGTATGGCCGATGCTGTAGCGACCCGGCTGCGGCCAGACGGTCAGACCATGCGGCTCGGCGCCGACAGGGATCTTCTTCATCTCGCCGGTATCGGTATTGATGGCATAAGCCACGTCATCGAAACGGCCCGAGAGCCAGAGCAGCTTGCCATCGGCACTGACATTGCCCATGTCGGGGCTGCCGCCACCGGGGATCGGCCAGGTCTTGACCACCTTATCCGTCGCGAAATCGATCACCGAAATGCTGCCGGGGCTGTGACGCGGGCCATGGATCTTGTGTGAGCCACGATTGGCCACATACATGAACTTGCCGTCGCGGCTCGGATATTCACCATGCGTGCCAGGGCCGGTCGGGATGAAGCCGGTTTCCTTGAAACTGTCGCCATCGACCACAAAAACGCCATCGGCATGCATGTCGGCAATGTAGAATTTATGGCCGTCAGGCGCTGTCAGGATATCCTGCGGCATACCGCCCTTGGACAGCTTCAGATAGCCGATCAGGCTGCGATTGACCGTATCGATCTTGGCCAGATAGCCCCCGAACTCGCAGGTGAAAATCGCATAGCGCCCGTCGATGGAGAAATCGGCGTGGTTGATGCCCTTGCATTGCGGGGCTTCGACAGAGCCGATCAGCGCCATGGTGTGCGGATCACGGAAATCGAGACGCTCATGCGCTTCGGCCACCACGATGGCGTATTTGCCATCGGGCGTGAAATACATGTTGTAGGGGTCATCCACCGTGATGGCCGTGCCGGGCTTGCCCGTGCGCGGGTCGATGGGCGTCAGGCTGCCATCATTGCTGCCTTCGGCATTATTCGTGACCCAGAGCGTGCGCAGATCCCAGCTCGGCACCACATGCTGCGGGCTACGGCCGACCTTGAACGTGTCCACCACCTTGAACGTCGCCGGATCGATGACCGAAACGCTGTTGCCGCGCAGATTGGGCACATAGACGCGCGCCAGATCGTCCTTGATCGCGGGCGAGATCTTGCCGGCGACCGTCTCGCTATAGATGTTCTTCGGGTCGATCACGGGCGGCATGCCGGGAATGGTCTGCACGGCGCCGGGCGTCGTCTGGGCCGTCGGCGCGGCTGTAGCTGCGGGCTGAGCCGGTGTCTGCACAGCGGGTTGGGCCGGGGCTGCAGGAGCTGACGTGTCAGCCGGTTTCGCAGAGGCCGCCGGAACAGTATTCGGCGCAGCGTCCTGCGCCCATGTCGCCGGGGCCGCGCCAAGCGCCACGCCAAACAGCGATACGATGAACGCGTGATGTGAGAACTTCATAGATGCTCCTTGAAAACGACTGATCTCAGCGGGCCTTGCCAAGGGCACTGAGCGCTGCCTGAACCTGAATCTCTGTTCCGATCTGCCCCAGCGCCGCCGTGGCGGGGCGCGGGTCTCCTCCATAGACACCCAAGGCGGTTCCCGGCAGGGGCGCCTTTTTCAGGGCGTCCTGCCGCACCATCGTCGGGTCGATCGCCAGCATCAACGCCGTATCACTCAGATCGGCATGTTTGCCGAGCGCTGCGCCAAAGCCTTTCTGACGCAGGACATCAGCATAAGCGCCGCCAATACTGTCGTAATACGCCGCCAGATAGAGGGCCTCTCCCTGACCGTGCCACTTATTGTTCAGCTTTTCTACCGCGGCCTTGAGATAGGACAAATATCCGCCGTGATCGGCGATGAAAACAACGCGACGAAAGCCCTGGACATGAAAGCTCTCCCCGGCGCCCTCGATCACGCCCTCAAAGACGGCGGGCGGAATCGAGATCGTGCCGGGAAAGCGCATATGAGAGCTGCGTGGGATGGTACTGCCTTCAGGGACATAGGCAATGACGGGCGCCACAAGCGTATGGCCCAGTCTTTCGGCAATACGCTCTGCCTGGCTCTGTGCCCTCACATTATGCTTGCCCACCGCGATATAGGGGCCGCTCTGCTCGGTCCCTCCCACGGGCACGATGATCGTGTCGGTACCGCCCTGCAGACGCGCCTGGATCTCGGTCCATGTCAGTCGCTCGAAAGAGACCGTCTCGGCATGGGCGGCAGAAAGCGCTCCCCCGGCGGAAGCGGCTGCCAGAAGAACCGACAGGAAAAAGCCTCGCGCTCTGGGGCGAAGGCAGGTCTTTAAAACCACGCGTGAGACTTCCTCTTGAAGAAACCGAAGTCGTTCTATCACAGGTGCGGACAGGCGCCAGAGGCGGGCGTGGATGTTGCAGAGTTTTGCCAGAGCTGTAAAACACCCAACTCATTCCGACTCAGATATGGAGCCATTGCCCATGGCGCTCGACCCCGTCGGCCTCAACGCCCTGCTGGCCCCCGAACCAATCGATAGCGTGGCCCATGTCATTCAGGTCGCCCTTACCCCCGTTTTCATGCTTTCGGGCGTGGCATCGTTGCTGACCCTCTTCAATACGCGCCTTGCCCGCGTATCCGACCATGTCGAAGAGGTGGCCCATCGTCTGAATGAGGCCAATGAAGATGCAGATGAGACGGCAAGGCTCGAACGTCATCAACGCAGGCTGCGCCGGCGGATCTTCGCTCTCGACAGCGCTGTCATGCTTGGTGGCGTCGGCGGCGCGTCGACCTGCGGGGCGGCGCTGGCCCTGTTTGTCGGGAGTCTCCACAACAGCCAGACGGTCGCCTGGCTCATCTTTCTCTTCGGTGGCGCGCTGTTCTGCACGGTCGGCGCGCTGTCTGCCTTCCTCGCTGACACGTTTCTTGCATGGCATGGGCTGAAAAGAGACGGGGCTCTGCCCAAGCCCGTCGCCATGGTAAAAGCAACAAGATAGCAAGCAGCCTCGTGGTGGGCGTAATTTTATTACCCCACCATCGCGCAAATAAATGCTGAATAGAAAGCACGTTCGTTCCATGCATTTACTGCATTGCTGAAGCGCGTTTTCAGCGATTGCCTTGGGGAAGGTTTAGGCGCTTTTTCCGCCGCCACACACCAAACACCTTAGGAAATCCTGATGTTCAGCGTCGAAATCGCCAATCTTCTCGCCCATCCGATCAGCGCCCTCAGCGCCCTCACGATGGTCTCTTTCATTCCCGTTATTGGTGCTCTTCTGGTTGCCACCATTGCTGCCGACCGCACAGCCTGATCCAGACACGATAAGGACCATGATTACTTGAAGAAGAGAAGCATAGCCGCTCCGGCTCGCCTCCCGTCTTCAAGCTATTCATCCGAGTATTTTATTTGCGCACAGGCGCAAAGAGCCCCAGATCCAGATGGTGGCCATTGGAATAGTTGAGACCGGTCACCCGGCCATATTCCGTCAGAGAAAATCCCTTCTCCAGCATATGCGCCGTCAGGGCCGCTTCATCCTTATGGTCGACAAGAACCAGCGCACAGGAAGCGTTCGCCGCGAGATACTCTGCGGCCGCAGGCACGCCCAGCAGCTTCGTGTTCGACCCTGCCAGAAATGCGAGGCTCGGCTCGGAATAGGAGACTGAGACCAGCGTGCTGTCTTCGCAGGGGCGATAATCGTCATAAAGCGTCGCTGCGCGCGGGGCCAGCTGCAGCAGCCCCAGATTGGGAATGACCGTCAGGAAGATGCCAGCATGCACCACCACGGCCGCCCCGATCACGACCCAGGCCGCACGCCGACGCTGTCTCTGCCACAACAGCCAGAAGGCGTAGAGCACCAGGGGCAACGCTCCGAATACCGCAATCAACGCGCCGTAATCGAGGCGGTGCTCGCTCTGCCATAGCAGAATGGCCCCAGCCACGACAAAGCCCAGCGCCAGCACGCCCCAGAGCAGCGTATAAAGCCCCATGAGCCCGCGCGCCCACACCGCTTTGGGTCGGGTCAGCGGCCATTTGGCCAGGGTTGCTGCGGCCAATATAGCTATGGCCGGATAGGTGGGCAGCACATAATGCGGCAGCTTGGTCGCGATGGCTTCAAAAACGAGCCAGTGCGGCACGATCCAGCAAAGCAGAAAGCGAACGGCGGGCTCGCGATGACGCGCCCAGATGGCTGGCAGGCCAAGAACGAGAAAAAGCGATCCCGGCCAGAAAGCCAGCAGGAACACCACGAGATGAAAACCGGGTGGCAGGCCATGCGCCTGCTGACCATGGCCAATCTTCCCGAGAAAATTGGTGCCAACCGAGTGGGAGAAGAACGCCCCGTGGCTCACCACGCCGATGGCGATACACCAGGGCAGCACGACAGCGAGCGTGATCAGCCAGCCCCAGCGTGGCCGCAGACGACCGAACCAGACCGCCTGACGTTCGATGATACGCAGGGCAAGAGGCGTCGCGAGACCAGGGATGAGTACCACCGGCCCCTTGAGCATGAGACCGCAGCCCATTGCCCCCCAGTAAAGCAGGGCAATGCCGATCGACGTATTCCGGTTGCGCTGCTGGTCGATATAGGCCCGAAGCAAGGCTGTCTCTACCAGAAGGATGTCGAGTAGCAGCACCGTATCGATGGTCGCCATGCGCCCTTCAGCGGTGAGCAGAGTCGATACCGCCAGCAGGGCAGCGGCGATGAGGCCGGTCATACCGCCAAACAGCGTCGCGCCAAGATAGGCTGTAAGAGTGACGGCGGAGACCGCTGCGATCAGGCTGGGAATGCGATAAGGCCACGCGACATGTCGGTCATGAGGGCCCCCGAAGAGCTTTTGCGCCCCGGCCTCGAGCCAGTAGATACCAGCCGGCTGGAGATAACGCGGCTGGTCGAGAAAGCGGACATCGACGTAATTGCCGCTCTCGAGCATCTGCGCCGAGGCTTCCATGTAACGCGGCTCGTCACGGTCGAGAGGGACAAGGCTCATGCGACCCGGCAGAAAAATGAGCAGGGTCAGCAAGGCCACGCCGAGATAGTGGCGCCAGGTCAGAGTCATGAGAGCCCTCAGCGTTCGGTTACGCGGCCCGGCAGTTTCGTGCGATTGAGCAGCCACATGACACCCAGAAGATCACGGATGCCGACGAGCGCGCGATTGAAATTGGTATATTTGGACTGACCGTGAAGCCGTGCGCGATGACGCGTCTCGACACAGATCAGCTTTGCCCCATAGCACCCCAGAAGCGCGGGGAGAAAGCGATGGACCCCCTCGAATTGCGGGATACGCAGAAAAGCGGATCGGGCAAAGAGCTTCATGGGGGCGCCGGTATCGGGGCAGCCATCGTTCAGAAGACGACGACGCAGACCGTTGGCAAATCTGGTTGCAATGACGCGCGACAGACGGTCATTGCGCTTGAGACGCACGCCGACCACCAGAGGTTCGCCTTCCTTGCAGGCTTCAGCCCGCTTGAGCATGTCGATGATGACGGCCGGATCGTCCTGTCCGTCTCCATCCAGCGTCGCGATCCAGTGCCCTTTTGCTGCCTCGATGCCGGTGCGAAGCGCTGCCGACTTACCAAGGCGGCGATCATGGCTCAGCAGGCGCAGGCCAGGCAGACAACGCGCACGTTCAGCGAGAAGCGCCTCGACCGTTGCGTCGGTGCTGCCATCATCGACAAAGATCAATTCGATTTCGGGGGAGTTCTCGAAAACATCGGCCAGTTCCTGGCAGACGGGGCGGATATTTTCCGCTTCATTGAGAACGGCAATAACGACAGAAAGACGTACACTCATGGCAGGAACCGCCTATGGCTTGTCCGGGAGGCAGTGCCACCCGGACAGATGATCAGGCCGCGTTCTGGCTGTGTGATCCGGCTTCGTTTGAAGCCTTGAGAGCCTGCGGCAGATCGCTGATGGCAGAGTCCAGCAGGGCTGAGGCACCAGCCTGCTCCGTGCTGAGATGCTGACCGAGCAGGCTGCGCGTCGCCTTGATGGCAGCATCGGCAGCCAGATCGCGCATTTCGCGAATGGCAGCGCGCTCCGAAGCAGCAATGCGATCACGCGCCATCTGCTCGCGACGGGAAGCGACAGCCTCTGCCTCGCGACGTGCGGTCTCTGCAATTGCAGCAGCCTCTTCGCGCGAACGCTCGATCAGGGCGCGGGATTCGGCCAGAGCCTGCTCGCGCTCACGGGTGGCGTCCTCTAGCATCTTCTCGGCTTCACGACGCAGGCGGCTGGCCTCGTCGAGATTGCTCCGTACCTGATCGGCACGCGCATCAAGAATGGCTGCTATGGCCTTCCAGAGCTTGCCGCCGAAAAGGACAAAGAAGAGAACGAAGGAAATAGCGACATAAAAACGCTGATCGTGGAACATCGCGTGACTTCCTTAGCCTCTGCTCGCCGCTAGACCGGCCTGAACGGCATCCTGCACCTGGGCGCGAGAGATCGTGTTCTCATTGCCAGCAGGACGCAGCAGCTTCTCGATCAGGCTCTGGGCCGTATCTGCCGCAACACCCGGCAGGCTCGCAAGCGCTTCTGCACGGGCAGAAGCAATGCGCTTCTCCGCTTCGGCGATATCGGTCATGAGCCGATGATTCATTTCGTGGGTCTGAGCTTCAGCGGCCATACGGGCTTCGTGAACGACCCGGTCAATATTGGCCTGAGCCTGTGCCGCGGCGTCATGACGGGCACGACGCAGTTCGTCAACGGCGCGATCGGCGTCGTCACGGGCACGGCGGGCAATATCAAGATCGCCCTCGATCCGGTTGCGTCGATGGGTCAGAACCCCTTCGATACGCGGCAGGGCCGAGCGGCTCAGAACAATGTAGAAGACCGCAAAGATGACCGCGCCCCAGACCACCTGCCCGATAAGCAGGGGGTTGGCGAAGTCGAGCTGCGGCATGCCAGCTGCCCAGGCCCGTCCCGGCACAGCGCCGAGCGCAAGCGCAATGGCCAGCGGGGCAGCGAGATTACGAGACGGAAGGCGCATGACTTTACCCTGCCTCTCTAATCAGACGAACAGGATCAGGAAGGCGATCAGAAGAGCGAACAGCGCGACGGCTTCCGTCAGCGCGAAGCCGAGCATGCCGAGGCCGAACACATGCGGGCGAGCAGCCGGGTTGCGAGCGATGGAGCTCACCAGCGTCGAGAAGATGTTGCCGAGGCCGATGCCGACACCGGCAAGAGCGATAACAGCAATACCGGCACCGATTTCGCGAGCAGCAGTAACGTCCATGAGTCAGTTTCCTTGGTTACGACAGAACAACAGTTAAACGTGAAAGGCGGCGTGCACTCAGTGCGCCACGGCCTCACGCAGATAAATGCAGGTGAGGATGGCGAACACATAAGCCTGCAGAACGCCCACCAGCAATTCCAGAGCCGTCAGCGCGACATTGATGACGACGGGCGCCACAGCCAGCACTGAACCGAATGCCCCAAGACCTGCCAGCATCAGGGTGAAACCGGCAAAAACTTCGAGCAGAACGTGACCAGCCATCATGTTGGCGAAAAGTCGGATCGACAGGCTGACAGGTCGCGAAAGGAAGGAAAGGATCTCGATCGGGATCAGAAGCGGCGCGAGAAAGACCGGCGCACCTTCAGGCATGAAATGCGTGAAGAATTTGACGCCCTGGTATTTGAACGACGCCAGGATCGACACCAGAAACACGAGAATGGCCAGAGATGCCGTAACGGCAATATGGCTCGTGAAGGTGAAGCAGTAAGGGATCAGGCCGAGATAGTTACCGGCAAGAATGAAGAAGAAGATCGCAAAAACGAAGGGAAAGAATGCCGCCCCCTCCTTGCCGATCGTCTCGGTGGCCATGTTATGAATGAAATCATAGCCCAACTCGGCAGCAGCCTGCAGACGACCCGGCACCACGGCAGCGGGACGCATGCCAAGATACAGGAACGCCAGAACGGCCACGATGGCTATCAGCATGAAGAGCGGCGACTGGCTGAAGCGCAGGGCTTCGCCAATCTGTCCGAGAACAGGATGAAGCTCGAACTGGCCGAGCGCGTCAATCGTTGATCCGGCGGCCAAGCTGCCTCTCCCGCTTCTCATTCAGAGCTTCCGACAACCCGAAAGCTCCATGAAACCAATAAACAAGACGCAGAAAACTGCGCCACGCTGTCAGACGTTGGCGTTTTTCACCGCACGCCAGACATTCAGCATCCCTGCTGCACCGCCGACGAGCGAGAAAAGGATAAGAAACAGGGGTTTTGTTCCGCACAGGCGATCAAGCCCGTAGCCCAGAACAACACCAACGATGAGCGCCGCAACCATTTCGGTTCCGATCCTCATCGCAAGGCCGAATGCCGAATAGTCGGCACTGCCTTCTTGCTCTGTGGTGCTCGTGTCCGCCTTACCGCTCTTGCCGCGCATCCGGGCCTCAGCATCAGCCAGCCTTCTATCGAAGCTGTCAGCGCTTTCTCCCGCTTGCGAGGAAACGTTCAGGTCGTCCTGTGCGCCCACGATTCCATACCTCGCCTTTCTCCCCGGAGCGGGGAGTCCTTGGTGCGCGGTTGCTACCCATCAAGACGTGTCCTGTCAACGCCTCGTAACTGCAGGACAATGAATTCTTGGTGTCATTCAGGCCGCTCAGACCCTGCGCGCCTCACCGGCCAGCTCGCGCCTCGTGCGATCCAGTGCCTCAGCGTAACGACGCAGCACGTATTTCTCGCTCAGGAGCCCCACGATCCGACACGTGGAGTCATTTTCAACCACAACGAGAGCGTCGGCTTCAGCACGCTCGAAGAAATGCACGGCCTCCTCACATGCCATACCGGGGAGAAGCATGATCTCCCGATGCAGGGCCAGCGCTTCCAGCAGCCGTTCCGGCGGATGATCCGGGGAATGGATCTCGGACACCAACACGATCCCGCGATAGCGCCGCACCCCGTCTGTCAGAACCACAAGAGGCCCCATGCCGAGCGGGCAGCACTGCCGTGCCTCACCCACAGTCATGTCAGCCGGCCTGCATGGGAATTCACGCTGCATCAGGCGTCCGACCGTGAGCGCCCTGAGCCAGCTCACATCGATGGCTGAACGAATCGATTCGCCACGCTGATGAAAACGCCAGGTGGCGAAGGAATAGCCAAACAGCCGACGCACGGTGAGCATCGACAGCACGCTTGCCAGCAGCACGCCGCTGGCAAGCGACAGATCGGCTGTCATCTCGAGAATGAGACAGGTCATGGTCATCGGCACGCCGATGATCGCAACCGCCGTGGCACTCATGCCCAGAACGGCACAGCTCGCAACGGACAAACCACCAACACCCAGAGCCGCAATGCCGAAGCCATAAAGCGACCCTGCCAGCACACCAAGATAAAGCGAGGCAAAGAACAGCCCGCCACGAAACCCACTGCCGATCGAGATGGAAGAGGCTGTCACTTTCAGAACCAGCAGCAGCAACAGAGGAAGTGGCTGCAACCCTTCTTCCAGCACCTTGATGACTGCCGAGTGACCCGCCGACAGGATGGACGGCGAATAAAGCGCCAGCACCCCCACCACGACGCCACCCAGCGCAGGGCGCAGCCAGACCGGCAGCGGAACCAGTCGGAACAGGGTTTCCGCCAGGGTCACGCCACGCATCGTCGCGATGCCCACCAGTCCGCAGAACACCCCAAGCACTAGCACAGGCATTGTTTCATGCAGGGTAAGCGGCGCATGAGGCAGAAGCGTCAGCGTGGTACTGACACCCCCCAGGAAATGGGCCGTACCGACAGCAGCAATGGTCGCAACGGCGACGGGCGCGAGATTGACGAGCGAATAGGTGCCGATCACCAGCTCGAAAGCATAGAAGGCCCCGGCGATAGGCGCGTTGAAGGCCGCGCCGATCGCGCCACCCGCACCACAGCCGACGAGAATGCGCAGATCCGCCCGACGCACCCGGAAGAGACGCCCGCATCGGCTTCCCAGCGCTGCGGCAATCTGGGTAAATCCGGCCTCCAGCCCAAGAGACGCGCCACTTCCGTTCGAAAGAAAGGTCTGGAAGGCGACGATAGCGCTGTCTCGCACCGACATGCGTCCGCCACGCAGGGCATTGGCCTCGATCGGGTCAACCGGGCGGTGGCTGAATCGACGGGCGAGCATCACCCCGAAAACCCCAAGCACGAGCCCGCCAAGACTGGGCATGAGCACGGTGCGCCACGGGCTCAGGCTGGTCAGCCCGGAAAGACGCCCGTCATTATGAAGGGCGTAGAGCACGCGATGGGCATAAAGCGTGCTGCGTGTCATGACCCAGACGCTCAGCCCGGCCAGGATACCAACGCCCGCGGCAAGGACGGTCAACCAGATTTCATTGGATCGAACGAGCGCACGCACATAGTACGGCACGTGCATCACATGCTGAAACCAGTCGACAATTCTGCGAAACCCTGAGGCCAAGAAAGATCCTCACACGGCTTTGAAGACAAGCGGAGAGCGATGCCCTTATTGTCGCCCGGACTTGCCGCAGGCAACAGAAAACCCCAGACTTCGCTCATTCTGCCTCCCCGAAAGGAGCCTCTACTGTGCTGCTGAACGTCATCGAACGCCTCCCGGCCCAACCGGGGGGACACCCGCCAGTCGTTTTTCTGCACGGCCTGTTCGGACGAGCGCGCAATATGGGCTTTCTCCAGCGTCAGGTGTCGCGCACACATCGCACCCTGGCGCTCGACCTTCGCAACCATGGCGAAAGCCCGCACGGCCCCATGGATTTTCCCGCCATGGTCGACGATGTGGTCGAGACCCTTCGAGCCCATGAGGCGCTCCCCGCCATTCTGGTCGGGCACTCGATGGGCGGCAAGGTCGCCATGATCATGGCACTGCAATATCCCGAACTCGTTGCCGGCATCCTGATAGGCGACATGGCCCCTGCCCGCACCGGCTTCGGTCAGGCAGCCCTGGCAGAAGCCATGCTGCATATCCATTTTCCCGATCAGCTCGACCGGCAGCAGGCAGACCAGCTTCTGGCGAAGGACATCCCCAATCGCAGCGTCCGCGATCTGATGCTGCAGAATGTCAGGCTCGGCACCGAACCGGGCTGGCAGATCGGCCTGCAGGACATCACCAATTCGATGACCAATATCGAAAACTGGCCCTATGTTCCCGAAGGGTACGTCTATGAAGGGCCGACACTCTTTCTGAGAGGGGAGCACTCTCCCTATATCGGCAAGGATCACGAACCGGTCATGCGCAGGCTTTTCCCCAATTACCGGCTTGAGACCATTCCCGATGCGGGCCATTGGCTCCATGCTGACAACCCAAAGCTCTTTTCTGAAAAGATGCTTGGGTTCATCGAGACCATCTGATCGGTAAGCCCTCTCTTCAAGGTATCGCCTCATGCTCAAACGCGCCGCGCTGTTACTGCTGCTTTCCATCGGTTCCGCGCAGGCCGACCCGCTTCCCGCCCTGACGCGGGACGGGCTTCAGGCGCTTACCCTGGCCAAGGATTCCATTGCCCTTCATTCGGTCGCCGGGGCGGATAACCAGACCATCAATGTGGCGGAACTCTATCGCAAGACACTGGTCGATGGCGGCTTTCCCGCTGATGCCATCACCATCACCAGACTGAACGACACGGCCTATATGGTGCTGCGCTGGGCCGGGCAGGACAGCGCGCTCAAGCCTCTGGTCATTTCCGGCCATATGGATGTGGTGGCCGCTCGTGCTTCCGACTGGGCACGCGACCCTTTCACCCCTGTCGTGGAAAATGGCTATCTCTACGGTCGTGGCGCCTCTGACATGAAAATGAGCAACGCTCTGGCTATCACAGCGCTGCTTCATCTGTATCACCAGGGCTACAAGCCAAAGCGTGACATCATTCTCGCGCTTTCGGGCGATGAAGAAACCACGATGAAGACGGGCCAGATCCTGGCCAGCCAGCTTTCCAACGCGCAGGAAGTTCTCAATCTCGATGTCGGTGGTGGCACCCTTGATGAAGAAAGCGGCCAACCGCTTTTCTACAGCTGGTCAGGGGCTGAAAAGACCTATGCCGATATCGCACTGACCGTCACCGATCCGGGTGGCCACTCCTCTGAGCCACAAGCACATAATGCCATAACGACCCTGGCTCAGGCGCTCGTGAAAATCCAAGCCCATCCATTCCGGCCCGAGCTGAATGCGCTGACGCGCAGCTATTTCCTCAACGCCGCGCGTTTCACCACCCCCCATCTGGCCTCGGCCATGCGCGTCTTTGCCGCCAGCCCGGATAATGCACAGGCCGTGGCAACGCTGCGTGCCGAACCCTCCCTCGTGGGCGCCATCGGAACGACCTGCGTGCCGACCAGAATTGAAGGTGGCCACGCCCTCAATGCGCTGCCACAGCGCGCGGAAGCCAATATCAATTGCCGCATTTTCCCCGGCCACTCCCGTATGGACATCATCCACGAGCTGGCTGCCATCATCGATAACCCGGCGGTGCGTATCGAAGATCGAAGTGAAGGCTCCGTGGAAACCCAGCCTTCGCCCATGAACGGCCCGCTTCCCACCGCTGTCGTCACCGCAGCCCAGCAGGCTTTTCCCGATGTCCCGGTCTTTGCCAGCATGAGCTCAGGCGCAAGCGACAGCATGTGGTTCAGGGAGAAAGGGGTGCCCGCCTACGGGGCGAGCCCGATCTTCATGAAATCCTCTGATAATTTCAGCCATGGGCTGAATGAGCGCGTGCCGCTCTCTGCCATCACGCCCGGCATGCATTTCCTGCTTTCCATCATCCCGGCCCTTTCGCAGAACTGATCAGGGTCTGTGGGCGATGAGGGACTCCCTCAATCGCCCGTCAGCGGGTTCTTGATCGTCTTGCCCTCTTCCGAGGCGCGCCAGAGATACCATGCCAGCGCCGAGCGATGAGGGCTGAAACGCTCCCCCTCCCGGCGCAGGGCCGCAGGTTTGGGCGGCTCTGCGAGTCCATGGAGCTTCTGCCAGCCCGCACGCACGCCAAAATCATCTACTGGCAGCACATCACGCCGATTTAATGTAAAGATGAGCAACATCTCCACCGTCCAGCGCCCGATGCCACGCAGGGTGATGAGACGCGCAATCAATGCCTCATCGCTCAGCGAGGCGGCTTCTTCGAGCCCGGGCACCACGCCTGTCAGCCTGGCTTCGGCCAGACCACGCAGCGCAAGCAGTTTCGAGGCAGACAGGCCGCAGGCTCTCAAGACCTCATCATTTTGCGCTAGAAGGGCTTCCGGCTCGGGCATGACGCCATCTGTCAGCGCGCAGACGCGCCCCAGAATCGCTTCCGCCGCCCTGCCATGCAGTTGCTGACCGATAATGGCGCGAAACAACGCCTGATAGGGTGTCTTGCCGTCAGATCCCCTGAGGCGACAGGGCCCGATACGATCGATCGCCGCCGCAAGGGCTGGGTCCTGCCCAAGACAGGTATAGAGGTCCGGGTCTTCGGGCATATGATTCTCTTCTTCCATTACAGCGCGACCGTCTCGCCCGCTTGGCAAGAGCAGGGGTCCAATGTCATGATAGAGGCAAGTGCCAGATCGTGTCGTCATGCAGAGTTCGTCACCTGCCCGATCACGTGGTGGCGTGTGTTCTGATTCTCTACAGGTGTTCTTCTGACACGCACACAGCCCGTTGATCCGGCTCCGCCCTCGTCAGGTGTGGCCTCTGCCTCGCGTCCTGGCAAGAAACGGACACGAAACGAGCCGTTGCTTTTTGCACCGGCGGCACTGAAGACGCGCGCCCTGCCCCCCATGGCCGGCACGAGGGCAAGGCTCAGCCATTACGAACCAAGAACAGCCTCGGAACCGCCGGTCAAGCCAGCCGGCGCCTCGCTGATCCGCCCGCAGGTGCTCGAGGATTCGGGCGTCACGACCGTGTTGATCGCCTCGGCAATCGCCCATGCGCTGCTGATCGGACTGCTGATCTACGAGAGCGCACGCCATGCTCATGGCGAGCCCAACGGCATGGAACAGCCGCAGGTCGAAATGATGTTCGCGCCGCCCACCAAAAGCGGCATGGCAGGCCCTCATGAAGACAAGCCGGGCGGCGAGGAGAAACCCTCCACGAGTCATGATGCCCCTTCGGCAAGCAGCAAGGACACGCAGCAGGAGCAGCAGCCTGACGAACAGGAATCGACACCGACCCCGGCTGTGCCTACACCGACCGCGCCTTCAGCGCCCCCCGTACCTGACGGCCCCTCGACCGAGCTGACGAAAACGCAGACCGAACGCCCAGTCAGCCCCGGCATTCCGAAATCCGGCAAGCAGAGCCAGACGCACGCCCATAGTCACCGGTCGAGCCGTCGCCCCACGCCGAAGCAGTCGGATAATCCTTTCGCAAACATGACGACGCTTGATTTCGGTGAGGCGCCCTCTGCCCCACGTCGTCAACGCGGCCGCCGCGGCGGGTCGGGCGCCCCCATCGACATGTCACTCGGGCCACTTTCGACCAATGGTCAGATCAACGCGCCTTTCATGACGCGCAATACGATCAAGGGTGTCAGTGACGATTACGGCAGCGAGATTGACCGCTGGATTCGTGCCCATCTCTATTATCCGGAAGATGCCATCAAGAACGGCGAAGACGGACCCTCTTCCGTGCATGTCGTTCTGGACCGCACGGGCCGCGTCAAATCGGTGCGCCTGACAGGCCAGTCGGGATCGTATTCACTCGATGCGGCGACGACCGGCATGTTCCAGGGCGCGCGCCTGCCGCCTGTGCCGCCTGACATGAAGGGCGACCATTTCGATATTGATCTGACGATCAATTACATTCTGATCAGACGCTGAGCCTGCCATGAGCCTTGACTCCGTTCGCGACGAACTCGCCCGCCTCGCCCCTGAACTCGCGATAATCGATGACGGGTTGAGCACGGCGACGGTTCTTGAGGCAGCCGAGGTGCACAAGGTCGCCCCAGACCAAATCGCCAAGACGCTCTGCGTCGATGCAGGGGGCAGGATCGTCCTAGTCGTGATGGCAGGGACGGCACGGCTCGACAATCGGCGCGCCCGCGAGGCATTGGGGGGCAAGCCCCGCTTTCTGGGGCCTGAAGCCGTGCTGGAAGTCACAAGCCACCCCGTTGGCGGCGTATGCCCTTTCGGTCTACCCGCACCACTTCCTGTCTATTGCGATGAATCGCTGCTGCAGTTCGAGGAAATCATCCCGGCTGCCGGATCAATCACGGCCTCGGTCCGCATGACGCCTCAGAAACTGGTCGAATTGACCAACGGCGTCTGGGTGCATGTACGTCAGGATGAAAAATAAGGGCTCTTTTTAAAAAAGAGCCAGAAAACCTTCGCCTGTCGGTCACTGACCAAACAAGCAGCACGCCAGTTTTCTTGAGATAAAAGTCTTTTTGCTTTTTTTCTTCAGAAAAAGAAGTTCCCCACCTCACCAGGAGGCGGGGAACAGACCCTCTTACTCCGCCGCTTCAGCGTAGGTGGAGATATCAGGGCAGGAGCAGACCAGATTACGATCACCCCAGGCGTTATCGATGCGATTAACCGGCGCGAAATATTTCACGCGATCGAGGCCGTTCGGGAAACAACCCTGCATGCGGTCATAGGCGCGGTCCCACTCGCCAACGAGATCGGCGGTGCTATGCGGTGCATGACGCAGCGGGCTGGCTTCCATGGCAATATTGCCAGCTTCGATGGCCGCAATTTCCTGACGGATGGCGATCATCGCATCGCAGAAGCGATCCAGTTCAGCCTTGCCTTCGGATTCCGTCGGCTCGATCATGAACGTGCCAGCAACCGGGAAGCTGACCGTCGGAGCATGGAAGCCATGATCGATCAGGCGCTTGGCGATATCATCAACGGTCACGCCGACAGCATCCTTGAGCGGGCGCAGGTCGATGATGCATTCATGCGCCGTGCGACCGTTGCTGCCACGATAGAGCACGGGATAATGCCCCTCGAGACGGGCCGCGATGTAATTGGCGTTGAGAATGGCCATTTCGGTGGCTTCACGCAGCCCGTCATCGCCCATCATCAGCACATAAGCGACCGAGATCGGCAGGATCGACGCCGAGCCGAAAGGCGCGGCTGACACGGCACGCGCGTCGCCCATTTCGGGACGACCCGGCAGATGCGGCGCGAGATGCGCCTTGACGCCGATCGGTCCCATGCCGGGGCCACCGCCACCATGCGGAATGCAGAAGGTCTTATGCAGGTTGAAATGCGAGACATCCGCGCCATAGAGACCCGGACGGGCAAGCCCGACCTGCGCATTCATGTTCGCCCCGTCGAGATAGACCTGACCGCCCGCTTCGTGAACGAGATCACAGATCTCCATAACGGCTTCCTCGAACACACCATGCGTCGAAGGATAGGTCAGCATCAGCGCGGCGATGCGCCCCTCATGCAGGGCGATCTTTTTTCGCAGATCCTCCAGATCGACATTGCCTGCCGCATCGCAGGCCGTCACCACCACACGCATACCGACCATCTGGGCCGAAGCCGGGTTGGTGCCATGGGCCGAAGCCGGGATCAGGCAGACATCGCGCTCGCTCTGGCCATTGGCCTGATGATAGGCGCGAATGGCCAGAAGCCCTGCATATTCGCCCTGCGCGCCCGAGTTGGGCTGAAGCGAAATGGCGTCATAACCGCTGACAGCACAGAGCGCGTGTTCGAGAATACCGAACAGCTCATGATAGCCTTCCGTCTGGTCGGCGGGGGCGAAAGGATGCAGCGCCCCGAATTCCGGCCAGGTGATGGGGATCATCTCGGCGGTCGCGTTCAGCTTCATGGTGCAGGAGCCGAGCGGAATCATGGTGCGATCCAGCGCCAGATCCATATCCGACAGACGGCGCATGTAACGCAGCAGGTCGGTTTCAGAGCGATGGGCATGGAACACGGAAGCTGTCAGGAAAGCCCCGCTGCGCTGCAGGGATGCCGGGAGTGTCGTTGCGCCGTCGAGCTTCGCTTCGAGCGCAGCAAGACGGGCATCATCCGGGCAGAAGCAACGCCAGAGCGCCTTGATGTGATCGGGCTGGGTGGTCTCGTCGCAGGCGATGCCCAGACGGCCATTGCCCGCGTCGCGCAGGTTGATCCCGGCCTTGCGGGCGCGCTCAAGCACCAGTGCGGCAGAATCACCCGCTTCGATCGTGATCGTATCGAAAAAGACGCTTGTTTCGACCCTGACCGCCAGTTCGCGCAGACCTTCGGCCAGGATCGAGGCCAGACGGTTCACACGATGCGCAATGGCACGCAGCCCCTCGGGGCCGTGATAGACGGCATACATCGAGGCGATGACAGCCAGCAGAACCTGCGCCGTGCAGATGTTCGACGTCGCCTTTTCGCGACGGATATGCTGCTCGCGCGTCTGAAGCGCCAGACGATAGGCCGGAGCGCCACGGCTGTCACGCGACACGCCTACAAGGCGGCCCGGCATGGTGCGCTTGTAGGCATCACGAACAGCCATGAACCCGGCATGAGGGCCACCAAAGCCCATCGGCACACCGAAACGCTGCATCGACCCGATGGCAATATCGGCACCCAGCTTGCCGGGCGCTTCGAGCATGACGAGCGCCAGCGGATCACAGGTCAGGGCTGCGACCGCGCCCTTCTCGTGAAGGGCCCCAATCACATTGCGGAAATCGCGCACGGCGCCTGAGCTGCCGGGATAGGAGAGCAGCGCGCCGAACACGGCGGATGCATCGAGATCGGTCTCGGGATTGCCGACAACGATGGTCCAGCCAAGGGGCTCGGCGCGGGTGCGCAGCACCGCAAGCGTCTGCGGATGGGTGTCGGCATCGACAAAGAACACGGTGCTCTTGGTCTTAGCGTTGCGCTGGGCAAGCGCCATCGCCTCGGCGCAGGCCGTGGCTTCGTCGAGCAGCGACGCATTGGCGATATCGAGGCCGGTCAGATCGCAGACCAGCGTCTGGAAGTTCAGCAGCGCCTCAAGACGACCCTGGCTGATTTCGGGCTGATAGGGCGTATAGGCCGTGTACCATGCCGGATTTTCGAGGATATTGCGCTGGATTACCGGCGGCAGAACCGTGCCGTAATAGCCCTGCCCGATCATGGACTGCATGACGACGTTGCGGCTGGCGATCTGCTTCAGGCGCGCCAGGGCTTCGCTCTCCGTCAGGGCCGGACCGATGCCTGAGGCCTTGCGGTCGAGAATGGCGGCAGGAACCGTCTGCTCGATCAGCGCATCAATGCAGGAAACGCCAAGCGTCTCAAGCATGGCGACAACCTCGCCGGGGCGTGGCCCGTTATGGCGGGAAACAAATTGATCGGCAGCCTGGTTTGGCCAGAGGGGGGCGTTACGGGTCACGTCTCGGCAAATCCTCGTCGGGAACGGGGTCAGTCACAGGTCAAAAAAGCAAAGGCGGCACAATGCGCCGCCTTTACCGGTCAGATCAGAGAGAGGCCTTGTAGGCATCGGCATCGAGCAGAGCCTCAAGCTGGGCGGAATCGGTCACGCGCAGCTTGAAGATCCAGCCTTCACCTTCCGGATCGGCACCGACCAGCGTCGGTTCGTCGCTCAGGCGGGCATTGAACCCGGCCAGAACGCCGCTTACCGGCGCATAGATGTCAGAAGCCGCCTTCACGGATTCGACCACGGCAGCAGCGTCGCCCTGAGCGACTTCGGTGCCTTCGTCCTTGGCTTCGACAAAAACCAGTTCACCCAGCTCTTCAGCCGCATGGCCGGTAATGCCGACGGTCGCGATCTCGCCTTCGAGACGAATCCATTCATGGGACGGGGTGTAATAGGTGGAGCTCATGATGACATCTTTCTCTGTGAGACGGTTTTCAGCGTTTGAAACCGGGGGGAACGAAAGGCAGGGCGCGGACCTGCACCGGCACAAACTTGCCGCGCAGCGCACCGTAAAGAACCGTGCCGATCGCAGAATGGCCGGTGGCGACATAGCCCATGGCCACGGGAGCGCTCACGCTTGGACCAAAAGCGCCCGATGTGACCACGCCAACCTTCTGCGTGCCTTCGGCATCGGCAAAAAGCTCGGTACCGCCGCGAACCGGCGCACGGCCTTCAGCCGCCAGACCGACGCGCAGACGCGAGACGCCATCGCGGGCCTGCGCCATGATGATTTCGGCACCCGGATAGCCACCGGCACGGGCGCCGCCCTCACGGCGGCTCTTCTGCATGGCCCAGGTCAGCGCGGCCTCAACCGGGGTCGTGGTCTCGTCAAGGTCATTGCCATAAAGGCACAGACCCGCTTCGAGACGCAGGCTGTCACGGGCACCCAACCCGATCGGCAACACGCGCTCATCAGCCAGAAGCGCGCGGGCGATCTGCTCGGCATGCTCGGCGGGAATGCCGATCTCGAAACCGTCTTCGCCCGTATAGCCCGAGCGCGTGACCGTGCAGCGCACGCCATCCACATCCGCCTCGATCGCATCCATGAAGCGCATCGCTTCGGCCTGCGGGCAGAGATCGGCCAGAACATGCACGGCTTCTGGCCCCTGCAGGGCAAGAAGCGCGCGATCGGCCTGAGGCTCGATCACGATACGGTCACCAAGGGCTGCCTGCATCAGCGCGGTGTCGGCTTCCTTGCAGGAGGCATTGACGACCACGAACAGCCAGTCGCCCATATTGGCGACCATCAGATCATCGCGAATGCCGCCCTTTTCATTGGTCAGAAACCCGTAACGCTGACGGTTGGCACCGAGCCCGGCCAGATCGACAGGAATGAGGGATTCAAGCGCCAGAGCGGCGTCTTCAAGCGTGCCTGTACGGGGCGTAACGCGAAGCTGGCCCATATGGGACACATCGAAAAGACCGGCCTTGCCTCGCGTGTGCAGATGCTCGGCCATCAATCCGGCCGGATATTGCAGGGGCATGGAATAGCCCGCGAACGGCACCATACGGGCGCCCAGTTCAAGATGGAGGGCATTCAGCGGCGTGAGAAGAAGCGCGTCGGACATAGGGCAGAATCCCCCGGAGGCAGGAAACGAGAAAAATCGTCGCCCCTTCTGTCGCCTTTGCCTGAGATCGCTATCCCGTCGGCGGACACCTCATCAAGGTGCCTCTCTCCAGAAGTTCCAGCCGATCGCGGTCCTTTTGCCTGAGAGTTTCCGGGGCGGTTGCTCCTTCGGCGCCGGAAAAAGTGTCCGGTCTCTCCCGTGAATCGGTGTTTACTCTTCGCAGAATTAGGGCTGAAAAGTCAATTCTGTAAACGAAAGGGATTTCAAGTCATGTCACAGCATTTCACGGTCATCGCAGAGTTTGCTGCCCCCGCCGAGAGCTTCGACGCCTTCCTGGAAATCTGCCGTTATGACAGCGACCGCTCGCTGGCCGACGAAGAAGGATGCCTGACCTTCGATGTACTGACCCAGCAGGATGCTTCGGACATCATTGTCCTACATGAAGTCTATACGGGGCGCCCGGCTTTCGACGCCCATCTCAAGACACCCCATTTCGAGAAATTCGCGGCAGCCCTGCGCGATCTCAGGATCGAGGAACGCAATGTGCGCTTCTTCACGCGCCAGCATCCCTGAGTGCTCCGCTCCGGCGCTTCGGAACAGAAGAAGGGGCTGGACGGCCCCTTTTTTACACCTGCATCACCCTTCATTGCCCGTCGCGCCATGCAGCATGACTCATACGTAACGACCCGAACCCCGTCCGGAGGGTTTTCGTGACACGGGGCCTCGCCTAGTCTGTCTTTTTGGGTTTCCTGCGTGACTGAGACAGCATGACACCGTTTTCCAGTTTCCTGCCGTCTGTGGCGCCGCCATCCCCTTCGCGCGAGGCCATTCTGCGAGCCTCACGCCTGCCAGAGGCCGAGGCCCTCGCGGCCCTTCTGGTCTCTGCGACACTGGGCGAACCCTATCTGGAGCAGATCGACCAGCAGGCGCGCTTTCTGGCCACTCGGCTGCGCGAGAGAGCCGGCACCAAAGGTGTCGAGACCATGGTGCAGGCATTTCCCCTTACCTCCCCCGAAGGCACGGCCCTGCTGACACTCGCCGGCAGCCTTCTTCGCATTCCCGATGCGGCCACGCGTGATGCGCTGATACGGGACCAGATCGGACAGGGCGTCTGGCTGCAGCAGGGCGGACAGAACCATCCTTTTTTCCTCAGTGCCGCGAGCTGGGCGATGTCCACTTCGTCGCGCCTTCACGCGCTGACGGGCGGCTTGCGCAGCCTCGCCCTGAAAAGCGGCGCGCCTTTCATCCGGCACGGGGTCGAGCGTGCCATCACGATGATGGGCACCCAGTTCGTACTGGCAGACACGCTGGTCCAGGGACTCAGGCGCAGCCGCAAGGCCGAGCAGGAAGGCTTTTCTCACGCCTATGCGCCCTTGCGTGAAACAGCGCGGGCGCCAGAAGACGCCGACCAGGCGCGCCAGGAAGCGCTGTCCATGGTCGAGACGCTGGGGCGCCATGGACGCGGGCAAACCATATACGAACGCCCGTCCCTTTCTTTCAGACTTTCCTCGCTGCATCCGCGTTTCGAGCGGTCCCAGACCGCGCAGGTCATGGAGGAATTGCTGCCTTTTCTGACCCTCCTCGCGTCGCGGGCCAAGGCCGCCAATATTTTCCTGATTGTCGATGCCGAAACCAGCGAGACGCTCGATCTCAGTCTCGACCTGTTCGACCGGCTCTGCCGCCTGCCCGATCTGGCGGGGTGGGACGGTCTGTCTTTTACCGTGCAGGCCTATGACAAGCGGGCACTGCCACTCATCGAGCATCTCATCACATCAGGCACCGAAACCGGTCGACGCGTGGGGCTGAGACTGGTGAAGGGCGCCTATTGGGACCATGAGATCCGGCAGAATCAGGCGCAGGTGACGCGTGACTATCCGGTCTTCACCCGCAAATGTCATAGCGACATCAGCTATATTGCCTGCGCGAAACGAGCGCTTGAGGCGCCTGAAGCGCTTTATCCGCAATTCGCCACCCATAACGCGCGCAGCATCGCGACCATTCAGGCAATCGCCGGGCCATGGACGCCGGGTCTCTACGAATTCGGCTGCCGACACGGCATGGGCGAAACGCTTCTGGCGCCGCTGGTGCACCCCCGTCAGGCCGGTATTGCCTGTCGGATCCTCACCCCCATCGGCCCGGACAGCCGCCTTGCCTCGTTTCTTGTGCGTCGCTTGATCGAGGCAGGCTCTGCCTCCTCGTTTCTCAATCAGGCCTATGACAGGCTCGTCACGCTCGATGCCCTGATTGCAGACCCCGTCGCTCAGGCACGTATCATTGTGCCGCGCGGCATGCCGAACGCGGATATTCCCCTGCCCTGCGACCTGACCATGCCCGAACGGCAGAGTGCCACCGCTCCCGATCTCGCGAATGATGCCACCCTTGCCCAGCTTGCAGAGTGTCTACCCGGGACGACATACCCTCGTCAGGCCGTGCCCATGGGACCGACCATGCCGCGGGCCGAGGGGCGGCCCCATGCGATCATCAACCCGGCAGCTCACGCCGATCGCGTCGGTATCGCGCTTTACGCCAGACCACGCGATATCGATGCGGCGCTCAACGCTGCCGAGACCGATCAGATCTGGCGCCGCACCGAACCCGAAGATCGCGCTGCCCATCTCGACCGGATGGCCGACGCGCTTGAGCAGGACCAGACGGCTCTTCTGAACCTGCTCGTTCGCGAAGCAGGCAAGACCATTACCAATGCCTCTGACGAATTGCGCGAGGCGGTGGACTATCTGCGCTACTACGGCGCCCAGCTTCGCAGCCTTTCCGAAAGAGGCCTGGTCGGCGCCCCGCTCGGCACGATCCTGTGCATCAGCCCCTGGAACTTCCCACTTGCGAGCTTCACCGGGCAGATTGCCGCCGCCCTTGCCGCGGGCAATGTGGTGATTGCCAAACCGGCGGAAGAAACACCGCTGATCGCCGCGCATGTCGTGTCCCTGTTTCTGCAGACGGGCCTGCCCCCTCGCGCGCTCCAGCTTCTGCCGGGCGAAGGGAATGTGGGCGCCTCTCTCGTTGCGGATTCCCGCATAGACGGTGTGCTCTTTACCGGCTCGACTGCCGTGGCCAAGACGATAAGCCGGGAATTGCTTGGCCGCACCGGGCGCACGGGCCAGCCCGTGCCCCTTCTGGCCGATACGAGCGGACAGAATGCCATGCTGGTTGACAGCACGCTATCGCCCCAGCAGGTCATTCCCGATATTCTCGCGTCGGCTTTCGACAGCGCAGGCCAACGCAGCGCCTCGTTGCGTGTGCTTCTGGTGCAGGAAGAGGGCGCCGATGCGCTGATAGAGGCGCTCAAGGCAGCCATCAGCGCACGTCATGTCGGCGCGCCCGATCAGCTGCGCTGCGATATGGGGCCCGTTATCTCGGCGGGTGCCCGCATACGCATCGAAGCGCATATCGACCGCATGAGACGGGCAGGCTATCGCGTCTGGCAACCAGATCTGCAGGCCGAAACGCTGAACGGTCATTTCGTGGCGCCCACCCTGATCGAAATCGGACGCGTGGCCGATATCGGTCTCGAGGTGTTCGGCCCTGTTCTGCATATCAGACGCTATGCCCGTCATGAGCTCGACGGGGTGATCGATGCGCTGAACGCGACCGGCTATGCGATGACCTTCGGTGTGCAGAGCCGCCTGCATGAGACGCTCGAACGCGCCACTTCCCGCAGCCGTGCGGGGAATATCTACGTCAATCGCTCGATGATCGGGGCAAGCGTGGGAATGCAGCCCTTCGGAGGGCGTGGTCTTTCCGGCTCGGGGCCGAAGCTTGGCGGGCCGCTTTTCATGCCACGGCTGATGCATGGTGCGCCCTGCCCGCTTGCCCCCACCACAGAAACCCCCGTGCCTTCAGCAGCGCGGGCCTTTCTGGCCTTTCTCGAACCACGAGACCCGCCTTCGGCCCGCAAGGTGCGCGCCGTTATCGCCCACGGGCTTTGCGGCCTCAGCCTGGATCTGCCCGCCCCCACGGGTGAGACGAATCGCTACAGCCTGCGTCCTAAAGGCGTCGTGCTTTGTGCCTGTGAAAGCTGGCCTGCCTTGCTGCACGCGGTCGGCCTTGCCCTTGGCACGGGCAATACCGTGCTGGTTCTGGCGCCTGATCCAGCGGTGGAATGGCTGCGTCAGGTCTCACGTCAGCTCGCCAATCTGATCACCCGCGTCAATCCGGGCGCCTTGCCGGAATGCGATGTGATGCTGATCCAGCGCGGCGCGGAAAGTGCTGAACAGGCAGCGCTCACCATCACAGCGCGTGAAGGCATGGTGGTGCCGGTTTATGACCTCGACACTGTGCGACCCGAATGGCTGCTGAGTGAGACGGTGGTCACCACCAATCATGCCGCGATCGGCGCCGATCTTGCCCTTGTAACCCGGGTGTGACGCGCGCGCCGGTTGGGAAAGCGGGCAGGCAGTTGCGATAAAACCCTTAATATGGGTTGTCACGAGAGACAGTTTCCATTTTGGTAATGAACCGTTTCAGCTGCAGCCCTTTCCCGGAGTATCCCTGCTTGACCATCCGTCTTTTCCGCGCCGGTACGTTTCTGACCGTCCTGCTGCTTGGCACGCGCGTTCTGCCTGCACTGGCCGCCCAGCCCCAGCCCGAAGCCGCGCCCCTTCCCTCGCCGCTGCCTCAGGCCAAGGATGTCGCTTTTCCCGGCACGCTCAAGCTGAGCGTCGATGCGACCGATCTCGACCATCATGTCATGACCATGCATGAGACGCTGCCCGTGCCGCAATCGGCACGCGAAGCGGGTGAGCTGGTGCTGCTTTATCCGAAATGGATCCCGGGCGGTCACGCGCCTGAAGGCACGATCACCCAGCTTGGCGGGCTGACCATCAGCTCTGAGGGCAAGCCTCTCACCTGGCTGCGCGATCCGGTCGATGTGTTCGCCTTTCATGTGCCCGTCACCAAGGCGCAGACCCAGATCGATGTCGATTTCAAGCTGCTCTCGCCCGTGAGCGACAATGAGGGCCGTGTCGTCATGACGCCCCATATCGTGAACGTGCAGTGGAACGAGGTGTCGCTTTATCCGGCTGGCTATTACTCGCGCGACATTCCCGTTCAGGCCAGCGTGAAGCTGCCGCATGGCTGGCAGGCCGCCACCGCGCTCCGCCCCGTGGGCGCTGCCACGGGCGACACCCTGACCTTCGGCACCGTGCCCTTCAACACGCTGGTCGATTCCCCGATCTTCGCAGGCGCCTATTTCAAGAAGGTTACGCTGAATGCCCCGGGCGGCGTGCCGGTCACGCTTAACATGGTGGCCGACAAGCCGGGTGACCTGGCCTATGACGATGCCGAATTGCAGATTCACCGCAATCTGGTCACCCAGGCACTGCTGACCTTTGGCTCGCAGCATTACGCGCATTACGACTTCCTGATGGCGCTGACTGATGAGCTGGGTCGCATCGGCCTTGAGCATCACCAGTCGAGCGAAGACAGCGTGAGCGAAGACTATTTCACGGACTGGAAGCATTCCTTCCCGCAGCGCGATCTGCTGGCGCATGAATACACCCATTCCTGGAACGGCAAGTATCGCCGCCCGGCTGATCTGTATGGTGCCACCTTCAATGCCCCGCAGCGCGGCTCGCTGCTCTGGGTCTATGAGGGCCAGACCGAGTTCTGGGGCAATATTCTTGCCGCACGTTCGGGCCTCGTCAGCAAGGAACAGGGTTTCGACTCCCTCGCCCTCATGGCTGCCACCTATGACGCCCAGTCGGGCCGCACCTGGCGCCCGGTGGCCGACACGACCAATGATCCGATCATCGCGCAGCGTTCGCCACTCTCATGGCGCGATTTCCAGCGTTCGGAAGATTACTATGTCGAGGGTCAGTTGGTCTGGCTCGACGCCGACATGATGATCCGCAAGCTCTCGCATGACACGAAATCACTCGATGATTTCGCCAAGGCGTTTTTCGGCACCAATGATGGCAGCATCATTGTCAGCACCTATACGTTCGATGACGTGGTTCTAACCCTCAACAAGGTTGTGCCCTATGACTGGGCCAAGTTCCTGCATGAGCGCATCAGCACCGTACAGAAGCGCGCGCCCCTGAACGGCCTCGAAGCCTCTGGCTACAAGCTGGTCTATACCGACAAGGAAAACGATTTCGGCGAGCAAAGCGGCAAGAACTACCACCGCCTTGGCCTGCGCTTCTCACTGGGCCTGATGATCAACCCGAAGAACGGCGCTCTGGGCACGGTGGCCTGGGACAGCCCGGCCTACAAGGCTGGCCTTGCCATTCATGACGTGATCGTGGCCGTCAACGGTGACGCCTTTACGCCGGAAGGTCTGATCGACGCGGTGAAAACCGCCAAGACGGACAAGAAGCCCATCACGCTGCTGATCAAGACCGACACGCATTTCCGCACCGTCTCGATCCCTTACTATGACGGTCTGCGCTCGCCCCATCTCGAGCGCATCCCGAACACCCCGGATCGCCTGACAACGCTGTATTCAGCGCGTCACTGATCTTTTCCACCGAGAGGTTGCCCATCGAGGCAGCCTCTCGCAAAGCGGCTCAGAAAAAAGGCCCCAGAGAGTCATGCCGCGCTGGAAGAAAGATAAATGATCATGAGATCATTTATTTGAGACTAGAATTCTCGTCGGAATATATATCCACTATCTATTGATAAAAAATAGATAGATAGCGGATTATGCTTCCAGTATCTTGCCTGATTTCAACCACTATATATTACGCTCTCCCAGAACCTTCGGTCACGGCGCAGCGATGAAATTGAACTCCAGCCTCTGCCCCGGCACGTCAAAACGGGGTTTGAGGCGCAGCGTCATGGCGGGCCGGGCGGGGCCGAGGGCTTCGGCGATGATCCGCTGGCACGAGACGAAGATGCTGCTATCGGGAATCATGTAAGCCAGATGGGTAATGTCTTCGGGTAGCAGACCGTTGGTGGCAAGAATTTCCCGTATGCGGGCCAGCGCGTTCTGGCATTCCTCGATCAAGCTGTCAGGCACCTGTCCATCGGCGCCAAGTCCTGTCACACCATAGACAGTCACGCTGTCCTGCAGGACAGGACGGGAAGAAGAGGAGAAATGATCGTGCATGAGCCGGAGCATATCGCACATTCCTGAAACTGCCCATCGCTTATGCGCGGAGGCTCCCATTACGGGCCGGTCTCTTCACGCCTCCTGCGCCAGCTGGGAAGGACTTGGCGTGCTGCTTACCGGAGCGTCCGGCTCTGGCAAGTCGAGCCTTCTGTTGCGCCTTGTCGAGTCCAGCTTCGCCCTTGTAGGCGACGATCAGATCGTGCTGCAGCAGACCATAGCCCGCCCGGCCCCCGCTCTCGCAGGGCTGATTGAAGTACGTGGGCTGGGCATCGTGCAGATGCCCTATCTGCCTGAAGCCGCCATCGTCCTGCGGGTCGAACTGGGGCAAAACACTCCCATCCAGCGCCTGCCGGAAAAGACTATCGACCCGCTGACGGGCGGCTGGTGTCTGACACTCGATGCCTTCCATGCCGATGCCGTGGCGGTCATACGCACGGCCCTGCGCTGCATTCGCGGCGATCTCACATTGCTTTGTGGCGTGAACGGGGGAATGGCGAGTGCAAACCCTCTCCCCAAAAAGCATGAAGAAAGCTAATGTCACGCCATGTATCCCGGCTTTGATGACAGGAGAGGCGGTCTGTGATTCCCGCGCGACGCGTTCTGCTGGTCACCGGGCTGTCCGGCGCTGGCAAATCTTCCATTCTGCGCATTCTTGAAGATCTCGGTTACGAAGTGACCGACAACCCCCCGCTGAACCTGCTCGATGCGCTCGTGGCGCGCACCGAACACCCGCTTGCCATAGGCATCGATGCCCGCACGCGCGGTTTTGAGGCGCGTGCCGTGCTTGAGGCGCTGACCAAACTTCGCGCCCAGCCGGGGCCGCAACATGTCGAACTGATCTACGCCACGGCCGAGACCGATGTTCTGCTCCGTCGCTTCACCGCCACACGCCGCCGTCACCCGCTAGACGCCAATACCGGCAGCGGCCCCGGCCTCATGGCCAGCATAGAGCAGGAAATCGGTCTGCTCATGCCCCTGAGAAGCGCAGCCGATCTCGTGATCGACACATCAGATCTGCCGCCACCCGATCTGCGTCGGCTGATCGAGTCGCGATTCGGCCATCAGAATGATGGCGACTCGATGACGACGACCCTGCTTTCTTTCGCGTATCCAGCGGGCCTGCCCCGTGAGGCCGATCTCGTTTTCGATGCGCGTTTCCTGCGCAACCCGCATTACGACGACGCCCTGAAGGCCATGACCGGGCTTGAGCGGGACGTGCGCGAATACGTGCGACGTGACCCCGATTACGATCTTTTCTTTTCGCAGATCCTTGGATTGCTCAAACTTGTATTGCCTCGTTTCGTGGCCGAGGGGAAAAAGCACGCGACAATCGCCATCGGCTGCTCGGGCGGTCAACACCGCTCTGTAACACTTGTTGAAGAGATTGCTGCCGCGTTAGGGAACTCTGACGACATTACACTCTTGTCAGATGGGCCAATCGCCGTCATGCATCGGGAACTGGCACGGCAGGGACGCAGCTCATGGCGATGGGTTCGCCCCCCTCAACACCGTGTCACGTCGGATGAACAGACACGGACAGAGCCGTCTTGATAACCGTGAGTGATGACCAATATGTCATGGGGTCGCCAGATTTCTGGCGTCACAGTTCCCTTGAAGGAAGGCCCCGATGATCGGGATCGTTCTTGTCACCCATGGTTCTCTTGCTCAGTCTCTCATTGAAATCGTGACCCATGTGGTTGGCCCGCAGGTCCAGATGGCGGTCATGGGCATCATGCCCGACGATGATATCGCCCTCGCCCGTGCCCAGCTCACCGCCGCCATCAATGCCGTTGATACCGGCGATGGCGTTCTGCTTCTGACCGACATCTTCGGCAGCACTCCCTCCAATCTCGCACTTTCCCTGCGGCATGAAAGCCGTGTCGAGGTTCTGGCTGGCGTCAATGTGCCGATGCTGGTCAAGCTGGCCAAGACACGCTGCACGCGCAGCCTGGCCGAATGCGCCGAGCTGGCAACCATGGCTGGCCGCAAATATATAGCCGCCGCCTATCAGCTGCCTGAGTCCTGTTTGCAAGGCGGCAAAAGCTGTGAAATGGTGGTCAATACCACCATGAGCTATGTCCCTCCCATTTCCCCGCTATTGACGCCCCTGCGTCAGGTCGCCCGATGAGCGCAGGCCCGACGCTGGAACGCGATGTGACCATCGTCAACCGGCTCGGCCTGCATGCCCGCGCCGCAGCGAAATTCGTCACGCTTGCTGAAAGCTTCGATGCCGTCATCGACGTGAGCCGTCATGACCAGCGCGTTTCGGCGCTGTCGATCATGGGGTTGATGATGCTTGGCGCCGGTCGTGGCGAGATGGTCCGCATTCAGGCAAGCGGCCCTCAGGCCAGCGCGGCCATTGATGCGCTGATCATTCTCGTCTCCGACGGCTTTGGCGAACGTGATTAAGAGACTGCGCCGCCCGTCGAGCGACATTACCCTGCCCGACGACCGGCCGATGAAAATCCTGCAGGGTACGGGCATTTCCGCCGGAATCGTCATTGCGCGAGCAAGCCTCGCCCATGAGCGCCCTCTGCCAGTCATTGAGGCCGTACCGTCGCAACTGCCTGCAGAGGCAGAGAGCACACGCCTCGATCAGGCCATCGCCCTGACCCTCAAGCAGCTCAAGAAACTGCGCGGCAAGCTGACCAGCCTGCCCGATGAGGGCCGGATCGAAATCGATGCGATGCTCACGGTCTATGAGCGCATGCTCAACCATTCGCGACTGGTACGCGCCGCCTATCGACGCATTGCCGAAGACGGATTGACGGCAGAGGCCGCCGTTCAACACGAAAGCGAGACACTGGCCGCCCAGGCTGGGCCTCAGCCCGGCATGCCGGAAGAGGAAATCGAAGGCGCAAGGCGGCGCGAAGGCGAGTTTCGAGAGGTGGCCCGCAGGCTGCTCCGGAATCTGACCGGCGTGTCATTTCGCGCTTTCTCCGATATTCCGGGCGGGTCGGTGCTGGTGGCGGAACAGATTCGCCCCGCCGATGCTGCCGTCATCGATCCGAACCGCATCGCTGCCGTGCTGTCGGAAGGCGGCGGCGCGACAGATCATACGGCCATCATGCTGCGGGCGTTGAATGTGCCTGCCGTGCTGGCCGTGCCCGAACTGACCAGTCTCGTTGAGGATGGCAGCCTGCTGATTGTCGACGGATCGAGCGGGCGGGTCATCATCAATCCTGATTCCTCGACACTTGCAGAAGCCCGCTCGGCCATGGCCGAGGAAGCAAAGGAACGCAAGGGCATTGGCCGCCTGCGCCGCCTGCCGAGCCGTCTGATCAGCGGTGAAGATGTCGAGCTTCTGGCCAATATCGAGATCGCCAACGAGCTGCCCCTGCTGCATCGCAATGGTGCTACGGGAATCGGCCTTCTGCGTACCGAATTCCTGTTCGATGAGAGCGAGCCTTTACCCGACGAAGACGGGCAATATGCCGTCTATGCCGGGCTGCTTGCCGACATGCAGGGCATGACGACGACCATCAGAGTACTCGACTGGGGCGGCGAAAAGGGCCTGGCCCGGTTGAGGCAGCTTGGCATTCATGACGAGCAGGAAGAGGAAAATCCGGCCCTTGGCGTGCGAGGGCTGCGCCTGCTGCTGCGCCATCCCGAAATTCTGGAAGCTCAGCTCTGCGCCATCTTGCGCGCCAGCCTGGAGGGGAAGTGCCGCATTCTGCTGCCTATGGTCAGCTCGGTAAATGAGGTGATCGCCACAAGGCAGATCTACGAACGCTGCGCCAGAAGACTGCGTCGTCGCGGAGTGAAGCTCCCCAATGATCTGCCCCCGCTCGGGGTCATGATCGAGACACCGGCAGCCGCCCTGACTGCGGGGGCTCTTGTGCGTCAGGCGGATTTTCTCGCGCTCGGCACCAATGACCTAACCATGTATACGCTGGCAGTTGATCGCTCGGCCGCAATGGGATCGGCGCTTTATACGGCGCTTCATCCGAGCCTGCTCAAGCTGCTGCGCTTTTCGGTCGATGAAGCCTTGCGGGCCCATCGCCCGATCTGTGTCTGCGGTGAGATGGCCGCTGACCCGCGCAGTGTCGCCCTGCTGATCGGTATGGGGCTACGTTCATTCTCGATGTCAGCGGCCTCGCTTCCAGCAGTCAAACGCATGATACGCTCCCTGAGCATCGACGCATGCGATGATCTCTATCGCCGGGCAATGCTGGTCGAAGACCCCATCCAGCTTACGGAACTGGTGCGTAGCTTCGCCTGCTGATTTTTGCTTGTCAGAGAGGCAGGCCGTGGGATGCGTTTGCCCCCCCAGCCGTGCGAGCGCGAAAGTGCCACGACCGAGGCGTGAGGCCATCGGTCATAGCGCCGAAGAGTGGCCATTCAGACCACTGTCTCGAGTCCCTCAGAGGAAAATAGTCTCTTAGTGGCGGAGTTCTTCCGGCACCTTGCCGCCGTTTTCGGCCAGCTTCTGCATGACCTGACGAATCAGCCATACATTCATGGCGGCACTGTCTTCCGTGCTTTCCGAGTAATGCAGCTCCTGTGCCAGATGCTTGCGCGCATCAAGCGAACTATCCATGTCGAGCAGCTTCAGCAGATCGACAATGGAGGTCCGCCAGTTCAGAGGCTGGCCCTTCTCCGCAGCGAGACGTGTCAGGACGGCATCGACATCGACAGGCGCACTCGGTGCCGAAGGTGTGGCGGATGAAGCATTGGTATCGATCGGTGACGCCGCAGCGCTGCCCGCCGAGCCGCTTGCCGGTGCCGCTTCGGCGTGGCCGAAGATCTTCGTCATGATCGTGCTGAAAATGCCCATTATGGCTCTCCCTGGCGAACGATGCCCGAATCACGCTTCTTGTCGCGTATTTCTGAATATTTCATGCCGTAACCAAAAGTGACATGTTGCTTCAAGGCATCAATTGAGATGGAAAATACCTTATCGTCTTAAGCGCATAAAGGTTTTCTCTTGCGTAGTGATTTTTTTAACACAGCAATGAGGCGCGTATGCCTCATTGCTGAGACGCTGACAGCCGGATAGGCGAGGTTTTCTGCCATTTCAGAGGATCAGCCCGCGCTATGTCGCCCAGCCCAGATGTCCATTTCATTTCCGGCCTTCCGCGCTCGGGCTCGACCCTGCTTTCCGCTCTCCTCTCGCAAAACCCGGCCCTCGTCACATCGGGCCGATCCTCGCCCGTAGCGCCCATGATCCTGCGCGTGTCGTCCCTCATGGCTGAAGGTGAATATGCGGGCGATTTCGATGCCAGAAAGCGCGACCGTGTGCTGCGCCAGATTCTCGACAGCTATTATGCTTCGGGCACTGAGCGACGGGTCATCATCGACACCCATCGCGACTGGTGCGCCCGGCTGGGGCTGATCGACACAATCTTTCCTGCAGCGAAAGTCATCTGCTGCGTGCGCGACCCGATCTGGATCATGGACTCGCTTGAGCGCCTGATCGTTCGTGACCCCATTCTCTCATCGCATCTCGTACCGATCGGCAAGCGCGCCACGCAGCATGACAGGCTCGACCATCTGCTCTCTGCCGATGGCGTCTTTGGCTATGCCTGGCGGGTGCTGATCGAGGCGTTTCACGGGCCGTTCGCCAACCGGCTCATTCTGGTCGATTACGACTATCTCGCCCGTTACCCCAAAGCCACGCTGGCTACTCTGACGCGGGAGCTCGGCCTGCCTGCTCATGACTATGATTTCGCGCATGTCGAAAGCCATGATCACACGGCGTTCGATCAGGCACTCTCCACACCGGGCCTGCATCAGCTTCGCCCGAAAGTCAGCTATGAAGAGAGGCGCTGCATCCTGCCGCCCGCTGTGCAGGAGACCTTGGCTGGCGGCATGTTCTGGCGTCGGCCTCAGGCGGGAGAAAGCGGTGCGCGTATTCTCGCCTGAGACGGCGTATGCTCAGAAGACGAGAACCGTCTTGCCAATGCTTGTGCCAGCTTCACTGTCACGATGCAGCGCCATCAGGGTTTCGGCAGAGAGCCCCGTCACGCGTCGAAGCTCGGTCGGTACCAGATCGCCCGCCTGAACCAGAGACGAGACCTGCTCGAGAATATCATGCTGGCGCGCCTTGTCGGGCGTGGCGAAAAGAGAGCGTGTGAACATGAATTCCCACGAAATCACGGCGCTTTTGCGTTTGAACCCCATGATATCGAAATGCGCCGGATCGTCGATCAGGCTGAGATGCCCTTGCGGTGCCAGGATTTCCTCATAGGTTTTCTGATGCTGGTCACTGGCTGTGAGAGACGCGATATGGCTGACATGCTCAAGGCCAAGCGCCCTGATCTGAGCCGCCATGTCACCTCGATGATCGATGACATGATGCGCGCCCATTCTCTCGACCCATTCACGCGTTTCGGGGCGTGATGCCGTGGCAATAATTGTCAGCCCTGTCAGCTTGCGTGCGATCTGGATCAGTATCGACCCAACCCCTCCGGCACCGCCCACGACAAGCAGCGCGCCAGAGGTCAGATGAGTGACCGAAAGACGGTCGAAAAGCATTTCCCACGCCGTTACCGCCGTAAGGGGCAAAGACGCTGCCTGTCCCCAGTCCAGCCCCTCGGGCATGTGGCCGACCAGTGTTTCCTCAACAAGCTGCTTTTCGGCATTACTGCCCTGGCGCATCAGCGCGCCTGCATAGAAAACACGATCACCGGGTCGGAAATGGCTGACATCTGGCCCGACAGCCTCGACGATTCCGGCAGCGTCCCAGCCCAGAACACGCCAGTCATCGCCCTCAAGCGCGCCAGCGCGCTGACGGATCTTGGTATCGACCGGGTTGATCGAGACCGCCTTGACCCGCACGAGCAGATCACGCCCCTGCGGCGGCGCCGGATCGGGAAGCTCGATATCCTGCAGGATGTCAGGCGCACCAGGCGCCTTGTAGCCGACCGCTTTCATGCGGATCTCCCTTTTCGTGAAAACACGCTGAAGAGAGAAGCCTAGCACAGCCCCCACGCCCGAAGCAGCATTCTGTCGCTTTGGGCAGAATCAGACTCAGGCGGGGCGCACCAGCTCGTACAAGGCGACAGCCGCGGCGTTGGATACGTTCAGGCTCTCCATATCGCCGGGCATGTAAACGCTGGCGATCTCATCACAGCTCTCACGTGTCAGGCGGCGTAGACCTGCCCCCTCGGCCCCCAGCACCAGCGCCACACGACGCCCCGCATAGCTTGGGCCATTCAGCACCGAGCCACCGGCGTCGAGCCCGACAGTCCAGAGACCGGCATTCTGCAACTGGGCGATGATGCGTGACAGATTGACCTCGCGCAGAACCGGCACGACATCGAGCGCGCCTGAGGCTGCCTTGGCCAGCGCGCCCCCTTCCTGCGGGGTATTGCGATCCTGAACCACCAGCGCCGCCGCACCGAAAGCAGCGGCAGAACGCAGGATAGCCCCGATATTGCGCGGGTCGGTTACCTGATCGAGAATCAGCAGCGGGCCTTCGCGACCTTCAAGCACCTCATCGAGAAAAGGCGGGGTCAGGGGTTCGACACGCAGGCATACACCCTGATGCACCGCATCACGCTCGCAGAGCAGATCGAGACGCTGGCGCTCTACTACATTGGGGGAAATGCGGATGGGCGCCTGTTTGGATTCGAGCGCCGATAATCCCTCTTTCGTCACCAGGAGTTCATGCAGATGACGATCCGGGTTGCGCAGGGCGGCTTCTACCGCATGCAGCCCGTACATCCAGTAGCCACTGGCTGCGGCGCGCCCCTCGGCGGAGCGGCCCGAACGGCCTGAAGGAGAACGGGGAGAGGGCGAGCGTGAGGGGCGTTTCGACATGAGGGCACTTCTAGAGGAACCCTCTCATCATGCAACAAAAATGAAGAATGCCCGTTGACACCAGTCCTGATCCGCCATATTCCCCGTCCCGACCTGGAGAGATGCCCGAGTGGCTAAAGGGGGCGGACTGTAAATCCGCTGGTGTACGCCTACGTTGGTTCGAATCCAACTCTCTCCACCAGGTCCCCTTCCTGACAATCCAATTATGATCCAACTGCTTTCATGGCGATTACCGGGCCTCGCCTGAGGCTCGTTCTGCAAGGCTTTCTCCCTCTCGCTCTTCCCTTTTTGCAGGGAGCGTCTTGCTGCGGCGGACCGCCTTCGACCCCACTCCTCCTTTTTTGCTCGTCTTCCGTGGCCTTGCCGCATTGCGCGCAATGAGCTGCACGTTACACACTCTCCTTATCGTTACGGAGACGGATAAACCGTCTCCCTGCCCGGGCGACGCAGCTTGCCTTGCGCGACCGTGAGTTTGAGGAGTGGATTGGTGATGGGTTCTGGTTTGGCATCACAACGCGATATGACCCGCGCGAAAAAGGCTCGTCCTGACCGCTCGAAAATGGTCCGGCTAAGCTTTGCCTGTCTCGGGCTGGCCTGTTTTGGCCTGAGTGCGGCTCATGCAGAACCGCGCAAGGTCATTCTCGACGATGACGGCTTTGCCCTCGCGCAGTGGATGGTCATCAAGGCCCCTGATGTTCAGGTCATGGGGGTCACGACCGTGACCGGCGACGCTTGGGCGAAAGAGGCGACAGCCGATGCCCTGCGCGGTGTGGAAATTGCCGGGCGTTCGGATCTGCCGGTCTATACCGGCGCCAGTTTTCCGCTGGTCAACACGGAAGCGCAGACAGAACGCTGGGAGGCCCTCTATGGCAAGATGGTCTGGAAGGGCGTCTGGATGAAGCACTGGGTGGAGCCCACCCTGCAGAAGCTCCCGCCCTATCATGGGCCCGATGTCGTGCCGGATCTGCCCCAGGGCAACCCGACCATCAAGGCGCAGTCGGAGCGTGCAGCAGATTTCATGATCGACATGGTGCATCGCTATCCGCATCAGATCTCAATCATTGCGACCGGCCCTCTGACCAATCTTGCACTGGCCCAGCGTCTCGACCCGCAATTTGCGTCTCTGGCGAAAGAACTGGTCTATATGGGGGGCAGCCTCAACCCGCGACAGACGCGCCCCGATGAGGTCGCCCATCAATTCGCCCGTGAGTTTCTGAATACACCAAGACGCGAATTCAATATCCGCTTCGACCCCGAAGCCGCCAGCATCGCCCTGCGGGCACCTTGGCCGAAAATCACCATGATCCCGGTCGATCCTTCAACGGATACCGAACTCACGCCCGCCCTGCTCAAGCGCATTTCGCGCTCCGACACCCCTGTTGCCCGCTCGCTCAAAACGCGCGAGCCCGGCTTTCCTCTCTGGGATGAGATTGCTGCGGCCGTCTGGCTCGATCCAAGCCTGATCACGCAGAAGGCAGATCTCTATGTCGATGTGAACACGCAGTTCAGCGCCTCTTACGGCGATATCCTCTCCTGGTCGCCCGGCTATCAGCCCGGTCTTGGCGAGGGCAAAACCATCGTGGTGCAGAGAATCGACATCCCTCGCTTCGAGGACCTCATCGACCGCCTCGTCGCAGCCCCCCAGAAGCCCCTCAGCGGCAGACCTCTGCCCTGATCAGCCCGATCTGTGCCGGGGTGTAGACTTGATCCGCCCCCGGCGCCGCACCCCGATTCCGGCTTTAACCGCTGGAGCGAGGCGAAGAAACCGGCTTGAAAAGAGGGATACAGATACGCCGCCCCAGCATCCCTCCCTTACAGGATGCCCTGCAGAAGCGACGACGTGGACCTAAATCCGGAGCGCTTTATTCCCCCCCGGGTGCGATCTGCTCTCTCCATGGGGAATCTGCCCCGCGTCGGGCACAGGTGGCGCTGGCGACTTTCTGACCATAGGCGAGCGCCTGATGCAGGGCAGCGGCTGACGGGTGGCCCAGTGTCTCGGGGGTGAGCAGGTTTTCCTCATGCAGGCCCGCAAGAAACCCGGCCATGAAACTGTCTCCGGCCCCTACCGTATCGACAACCTCCGTCGGGATGGCCTTGGCATGGGCGTGCGAAACACGGCTCCATCCGCTGACGCCATCCTTGCCATGGGTGATCACCACCACCCGGGCCCGATGCCGGAGCCAGTCTGCTGCCGCGGCCTCATGCGATATTTCCGGGAAAAGCCAGTCGAGATCAGCGCCGCTGATCTTGATGATATCAGCGGCCCGAAGCAGCCTGTCGATACGCGCCCGGTAGCCTGCCTCATCGCGCACCAGCGAGGCGCGGATATTGGGGTCAAAACTCACCAGCCTTGTGCCACCAGCCTCACGCAGAAAAAGCGTCTCATAGGCTGACGCCGTAGGCTCGCGTATGAGCGCGATCGAGCCGAAATGAAGTGCTCCGACCCCGGCCAGTGCCAGACCGGAGGGCATGGCCTCACAGATGCGGTCAGCCGCGCTCTCATCGTAAAAAGCATAAACCGGCTCTGCCTGATCGAGGCTGACGAAACCGAGGGTCGAAGGCGCCTCCAGCCGCTGCAGAAAGCGCTGCCCGACCCGGCTCTCTGTCAGACCAGCCACAAACTGGTCGCCGAAAAGATCCGTGGAGACGGCACAGCCATACTCTGTCGGCACCCCGAGCCTGCCCAGGGCCCGCGCCACATTATAGGACGACCCACCCAGACAAGGGCGATACGCCGCCCCTCCCTCTGCCTGCACGGGAATGAAATCAATTACCGCCTCGCCGAGGCAGAGAACAGAGTGGGTCATTGCTGTCTTTCCGTCCGCAAAAGCGGGTTATGCGCGGCAATCGTGAAAAGGTGCCGGACTCAGGCCCCTGCTGCCGTCGCCTCGAAAACCGCAGAAGCTTCAATCGTCTGGGGATCAGAGAAGAGTTGCTCGGCAACAACTGGGCTGAACGTGAAAGTGTCACAGCCGAGGGAGGCAAGACGGGCCATGTCTTCGGCATGGCGCAGGCTGGCCACAAGCAGGCGTGTCGTCGTGCCTGTCGAACCGAGAATGGCCTGCATCTCGCTGATCACGGCCAGGGCATCGCGACCGCTATCGTTGATACGCCCGAAATAGGGAGCCACATAATCCGCCCCGGAAGCGGCAGCCGTCAGGGCCTGATGGGCCACATAGACCGCCGTCAGGGTCGTTCGCACACCGCGCGCATGAAGCGCCGCAACGGCACGGATGCCGTTCTCGGTAATCGGCACCTTGACCACAAGACGGGGGTCGAGCGCGGCAAGAGCGAGGCCGGTCTCGATCAGGGCATCGGTTTCTGTACCCCAGCACTGGGCCTGAACTTCCTGCACCGGATAGGTCAGGATCTCCTGCATCAGCGGCGCAATGTCATCGAAGCTGCTGCGTAGTCCGGCGCGATCGAGAATGGTCGGGTTGGTGGTGACACCATGAAACAGACCGGTCGGCAGCCAACGGGCCAGGGCCTCACGGTCAGCTGTATCGAGAAATAATCTTACACCCGGACGGGCGCCCGGCTCGGCTCTCTGGACCATTCGACTCTCCTGAATTCAGCAATAATAGAGGGGAGAATACGTACTTTTGTCCTATTGTCAGGACACATGTTAGAGTGAGCGAACACATATGCGTCACCCGGAAAAAGCGGGGCGCTGAGGCTGCGGAAAAGACGACCATGACGCGAGTGAAGCGAATGCAGGGCAAGGGCGTGACGTCTGACAAGGCTACGCGGCTTCGTGTGGCCTGGATGTATTACGATCGCAGGATGACCCAGAAAGACATCGCCGAAGCGCTGGGTCTGGCTCGCACCACGGTTATCCGCCTGCTGGAGGAAGTCCTGCGTCGGGGTGAGGTGCAGATCTGGATCGCCACCGATTCAGAAGAAAGTCTCAGCCTTGCCGCCGATCTGGAGGCGCGCTTTGGCCTGGCAGAGGCGATCATCGTGCCGCAAGCGCGTGATCAGGACGAGGCAACACGTTCCGTCGGGGCCGCGCTGGGGCGCTTTCTCTCGGAAACGGTGCATGAGGGCATAAGTCTTGGAGTCGGTTGGGGCCGCACCCTTACTGCCTCACTGGGCAGTTTTCGCCCCTCACGCCTGGCCGATACAAGGGTCATTTCCCTTCTTGGCGGCATGATCGAAGCCGGGCACGAAAACAGCACTGATTATGCCTGGCAACTCGCCAGCCGGATGGGGGCGGAGTGCTTTCTCTATCCGGCACCGCTTCTGGTCGATTCGGCGGAGACAGCGCGTGTCCTGCGCGAGAAATGCGGGCTTGATCGGCTCGATCAGATGGCCGCCTCGCTCGACATGGCGATCGTGAGTGTTGGCGAGATCGGCGCAGAGGCCACGTCATTGTCGCGCGGACTCATTTCCGCAGAGGAATACGAACGTCTCATCGAGCGTGGCGCGCTATGCGATGTGATGTGTCATGCGCTCGATGGTCAGGGGCGTGAAATCGACCACCCTCTTAATAGCCGCATCATGTCTGTCGCGCTCTCTGTTCTGGCTGAAACGCGCCATCTGGTGATCGCCTCGGGCGGTGTGAGCCGAGCCCCTGCCATTTTTGCTGCGATCAGAAGATTGGGCTGCCATACGCTCGTGACCGATATCGGCGCCGCCCGCGCCCTGCTGGCCCTGGGGGACGATCTCTGACGAGATGATCGCTTCCTGAGCAGCAGGCACAAAAAAACGCCGCCCCCTGACAGGAAGGAGCGGCGTTCGAAACTGGCAGAAAGCGGCCGTTTATTTCAGCTTGGCATTGCACTGCGAGTAATACCCGCCGCCCTTCTGAATCCATTTCAGAGAGCCGTTACCACCGCTCTGCTGGTTGGCATGATACTGGTCGAGGCAGGTCTTCATACGGGCCTTGCCTGCTGAAAGCTTGGCATATTGTGGCGATACGGCAGTGGGAAACACTACATTGCCAGACGAAGCCGTGCTGGGCTTTGACGCAATACCTGCCCCGGGCGAAGCCGGTGCGTCGGTGGTGACCGGCTTGTCAGCGGCGGCCTCTTTCTCGGCAGCGGGCATATTCTGCTGCGCTGTCTGGGTCGAGACATCCCCACACTGGGCGGCCTTGAAATCCTTGTATTTCTGGCCGTTCATCGTGCCTGCCTTTTCAGCGGCCTGAAACTTCGCATGGCATTCCTTGGCGGTGAGCGCCAGAGCCGAAGGGCTGGCAAGCGCCGCCCCTCCGAGCATGAGACTGGCCAGAAGAGCATGGCCATGTGAGCGTTTCAGTGCCATCGGTATTTCCCTTGAAGGACAATGCGGATCAGTTGATCCGCTCGCCATGAAGAACCATGTCCAGACCTTCGAGTTCCTCATCACGCGTGACACGCAGACCGATTGTGAGGTCGATTGCCTTGAGGATGATGAAGGTGAAGATCACGCACCAGACGATGGTCACGCCAACCGCTTCGGCCTGACGGACGAACTGGGCGAAGGAGCCCACCACACCGGCAGGGTTCGCATCGGTTGCCGAAAGCGGGCCATAGGCGAACACACCGGTCAGCAGCGCACCAACGATACCGCCCGTTCCATGAACACCAAAGGCGTCTAGGCTGTCGTCATAGCCGAGGCGCGGCTTGAGAATGGCAGACGCCCAGAAGCAGACCACACCGGCCACAAGACCAATGATCAGCGCCGGACCGGCCAGAACGAAACCGGCAGCCGGGGTGATGGCAACCAGACCGGCCACCGCACCCGAGATGATGCCCAGAGCCGTCGGCTTGCGCGAATGGATCCATTCTGCTGCCATCCAGGCCATGGCACCGCCTGCGGTCGCGATCTGCGTGGTCAGCATGGCCATGCCTGCGCGCCCGTTGGCACCACCAGCAGAACCTGCATTGAAGCCGAACCAGCCAACCCAGAGCAGCGAGGCACCAATAATGGCGTAGGTCAGGTTGAAGGGCGAGAGATCCTCATGCCCGTAGCCACGACGCTTGCCCAGAACCAGTGCCGCGACGAGACCGGCCACACCGGAATTGATGTGAACGACCGTACCACCGGCAAAATCGACAGCGCCGATACCAGCCACCCAGCCAAGCGGGCTCCAGACCCAGTGAGCGATCGGGGCATAGACCACCAGCGACCACAGGATGGTGAACACGCAAAGTGCCGAGAACTTCATGCGCTCGGCAAAGCTGCCGGCAATCAGGGCGGGGGTGATGATCGCGAAGGTCATCTGGAACATGACCCAGACGCTTTCGGGAATGGTCATCGCCACCGGGTTGGCCGAATTGGCGCCCATGGTGAAGGCCTGATCGACACCCTTGCTGATATGCTCGGCAACGCCGTTCAGCATGAAACGCGACATATCGCCGATCCAGGGCGTGCCCGTACCAAAGGCAAGGCTGTAGCCCACCACAAGCCAGACAAGGCTCGCGATACAACAGATGGCGAAAGACTGGATGAGCGTGGCCAGCACGTTTTTCTTGCGTACCATGCCGGCGTAGAACAGGCCGACGCCCGGAATGGTCATCAGCAGGACAAGAGCCGTGCTGACCAGCATCCAAGAGGTGTCGCCGGTATCAATGGCGGCGGGCGCTGCAAAAGCGGGCAGCGGCATCAGGGCGAGAGAAAGAGGAGCAAGCGCCTTGTACATGCGGCTCATATGGCTGTTTCTCCCGTTTCACCGGTTCTGATGCGGATGACAGTGTCCAGCGGCGAGACAAAGATCTTGCCATCGCCGATCTTGCCGGTACGCGCGGCGTTCAGGATCGCCTCGACCACCTCATCGACGATATCGTCGGTCACGGCGATCTCGATCTTGACCTTGGGCAGGAAACTGACCTGATATTCTGCCCCTCGATAAATCTCCGTCTGTCCCTTCTGACGACCGAAACCCTTGATCTCGGTAACCGTTAGACCCTGTACCCCTAATGGGGTGAGGGCTTCACGGACATCGTCCAGTTTGAACGGCTTGATAATCGCCGTGATGAGCTTCATTACATCCCTCCGCGCCGCAACAGGCCCCTGTTTAGGCAAACAGTTCTGCCAGTTATCATGAACGTAAATCGTGCCAGTTTCATAACGAGATTGGCAAGGGCCTATAACGATCCATTTCCCATTTCCTAGGACTGCATTAAAAAAGCCACGGTTATTCAGGCTGCGAGGAAATGCACCCCATGCGACAGGTCGATATCTGCATCAACGGCGCCGGTCCGGTTGGCGCGACTCTGGCCTGCCGTCTCGCGGCGTCAGGTCTGCGAATCCTGCTGATCGACCGGGCCCCCCTGCCCGGCATGGAGCACCCTTCGCTCGATGGTCGTGCCTATGCCATTACCGAAGGTTCACGCCGCATGCTCGATGCGGCCGGTATCTGGCAGCATCTGCCCAGCCCTTCGCAGCCGATACGCAGCATCACCGTCAGTGACGGCCGCCCCGGCCAAGCCGCCTCGCGCCACGGCCTGTGTTTTTCACCCGACGACGCCCCCGTCGAAAATGGCGCGAAAACCCCTTTCGGCTGGATGATCGAAGCGCGCGACCTGCGTGCCGCGCTCAATCATGCCCTGACCGCGCATGAGGGCGCGCTCGAAATTGCCGCCCCGGAAACCGGCAGTTTCGTCTTCGAAGACAACCATGTCGCGATCACGCTCGGATCGGGCGCCTCTTATCGCGCAGCCCTCGTCATTGCCGCTGAGGGTCGGCAAAGCCCTCTGCGCCAGCAGGCGGGCATCATGGTCACGCGTCTGCCCTATAACCAGTGCGGTCTAATCAGCATCATCCATCATGAAAGACCGCATGAGGATCGTGCGCTCGAGCATTTTCTGCCTCAGGGCCCATTTGCCCGCCTGCCTCTGCCAGGCAATGCCGAGCATCCCTATCGCTCGGCCATTGTCTGGGCAGAATCGACCCGACGCGCCGAACGCTTCTACGCTCTCGACAAAACCGGCTTTGCCAGAGCCATCATGCAGCGCCTTGGCGATGATGTCGGCAACGCCGTGCCGGTCGGGCGCCGCTGGATCTATCCGCTCTCTGCCCAATATGCGCAGCGCTATATCGGCCCTCGCCTCGCTCTGGCGGGTGATTCCGCCCATGGTCTGCACCCGATTGCCGGGCAAGGGCTCAATGTCGGCTTCAAGGATGTCATTGCCCTGACAGCCCTGCTCGAAGAGCGTTTCGCGACAGGCGGGGATCTTGGCGGTGCAGATCTGCTCACCCGTTATCAACGTCGCGTACGCCCGGGTAACATGGCCATGATGGCCGCCTGTGACGGGCTTGAGCGGCTTTTCGGCAACGACAACCCCGTTCTGCGTTTCGGGCGCGATCTGGGTCTGGAAGCGATGAGCCGCCTGCCCGGCCTGCGACGCGCCTTTGTGAAGAAGGCCATGGGTCTATGAGCACACCACCCGATCTCAACGCCATCTGGCAGGAAATGCTCAAGCAGAGCGATGTCTGCTGCGACGTACTTATTCAGGGCGTTTTCGCGACCGGCATCAGCGATCATCGCAATTTTCAGGGCGCATTGGCTGCCCTGCTCGGCACAAAACTGGCAGACCGCGCCCTGTCGGCGCCCGTGCTGTCGGCCCTCGTCACCTCGGCTCTGATCGAACGACCCGAAATTGCCGAAGCCGCCGCCGAAGACATGATCGCCATTTTCGAGCGCGATGCCGCCTGCCCCGATTACGTAACGCCTTTCCTGTTCTTCAAAGGCTATCACGCCATTCAGGCCTATCGCATCGCCCACTGGCTCTGGCAGCATGACCGCCAGCATCTGGCCCGCCATATCCAGAGCCTCGTGAGCGAGCGTTTCGGCCTCGACATCCATCCCGCCGCACAGCTCGGTCGGCGCCTCGTTTTCGATCACGGCGCAGGGATCATCATTGGTGAGACCTGCATCATCGAAGACGATGTTTCACTTCTTCAGGGTGTGACGCTGGGCGGCACCGGCAAGGAGACGGGCAATCGTCACCCCAAGGTGCGTCGCGGTGTTCTGGTCGGCGCTGGCGCGATCGTTCTCGGCAATATCGAGCTTGGCGAGGGCGCCAAGATCGGTGCCGGTTCGGTCGTTCTGGAAAGCGTCCACCCCTACACCACGGTCGTCGGCAACCCGGCCCGCCGCATCGGCACACGTCACACCAACATGCCCGCCCTTGCCATGGACCAGCGCCTGCCCCCGGTCGATTACGTGATCTGACCGGACAGACAGAACGAGCGCACCAGAGTTGGAGACACGACACCGGTGAAACGACCCAGCCTGAAAAAGAGCCGAGGGGCCGTCTGCCGGGTCGGCCTCTCACTGACGGGCGCGTTAGGCTTGTATATCGCTATACTGGCTTATCCCCAGCCCGCCTTCGCCTATCGTCTGCACTATCGGCAATTCGATATCTGGTCGGATCGACCCATCGACGATCCTATCTCTGCGGTCCTGGATGATGCGACGCGACGGCTGCAGACATCCATCCTTTATACGCCAGAGCAGCGTTTTCACGTCTTCATCTGCAACACGCGCTGGCGCCTGCAACTCTACGGGATATTCCATCCCCGTGTCGGCGGCATCGTCATCGCGCCTCTCACATCCAATATCTATCTTCGTGAAGCCGATATCGCCCGCAACAGGATCATTCCCCCTGTTGCGGGGCCTATGCTGGATGCGAAGGAACGTCCGCTCGCCTATTATATTACCCATGAGGCAACGCATGTCATGCAAGGCCGCGCGTTCGGTCGTTTCTTCGCCCTAATCCATCCAGCATGGCTCAATGAGGGCTATGCCGATCTTGTGGGTAAGGGCGGTGACTTCGACCTGAGAGACAATCTGGCGCGTTATCAGGCTCATGACCCCCTGATGGATGTGGCCCGGAGCGGCCTTTACCGACGCTATCATCTGGAAGTGGCGTGGATGCTCGAGCACGACGCTGTTCCTCTCCGGATGCTTTATGCGCATCCTCCGGCAGAGAAAAAGCTGCTGGCACGACTGGCCAAGGTGCGACTACCTTGACTCCGGCCAGCTCGCGCTGATCCCGGATCAGTCGAAGGCCTTGCGAACGAGCGAGCCGAGCAGCGTGCCTTCTGCCGCTCCTTTCGCCTCCGTGGCGCCAAGATAGGGGCCGATGGCCCCTGCCAGATTGGACAGGGTCAGGGTCTGCAGCCATATGCGCCCTGGACCGGTCAGTCTGGCAAGAAACAACCCGTCGCCGCCGAACAGCTTGTTGCGTATGCCGGGCAGCATGGTGATGTCGAACTGGACGCTCTCTTCAAACATGCCGACATGACCGGGATGCACATCTATCTGCTCACCGGACGCCAGATCATGCGCGATGATCTCACCGCCAAGCTCGGCCCAGAACTGGCCGTAGCCCGAAATCCGTTGCAGCACGAAGCCCTCACCGCCAAACAGGCCCGCACCAAGCTTGCGCTGAAAGGCGAGGTCGAGGCGCACCCCTTCAGTACCTGCGATGAAGCCATGGCGATGCACGAGATAGGCGCGCGACCCATCCAGCGTATGTTCTGTGATATGACCCGGGATTTTGGCGGCAAAGGCCACCATGCCGGGTGCCCCTTCGGCACGGTATTCGGTCATGAAAAGACCACCGCCTGCAATCATGCGCGAAACCGAGCCGAAAAACCCGCTATTGCCAGCCCCAGCCGTGCTCGTATTCAGGGTCACATGCGGGCTCTTCCAGGAGAGTTCGCCCGTCTCGGCCACAAGGCGCTCACCCGGCTGAAGCGCGATGCGAAGCACCGGAAAAAGCGATCCGTCAATGTGCGCGTCCATGCGAGAGTCTCCTGAAACAGTAAGACACAAAGCTTGGCACGATCACTGCGTTCGATGCAGCGAAAAAATGGGCTATTCCCGCTGTCTGAAGCGGAATTCCTGGCAGGCGCCGTCAGAGAAACTCGATATGGGTCTTGAAGCCCAGAAGCACCGCATCCCGCAGATTGCCCTGCCCGTTGGGACGGATGAAGGCCTGGACCATCGGCTGCATCAGCACGCCACGAAAAGCGTGCCAGCCATAATTGGCTTCCATCACAATGGCATGGCGCTGGATGCCTGTCGCACGATAGGGTAGCGTCCTGCCCTGCGCACGCAGCAATTCCTCGGTGCGCTGCACGCCCGGTGAAATAGCGGTGTAGCTGAACACCACCGCAATCGTATCTTCCGGTCGCGAGGCGAAGGTACCGCGGCTGATAAGGCCACCATAGGCCTGCCAGTTGCGCAGAGCGACATGCTTGTCGTTGTACAGAAAGCCCCAGAGCGCCGTCAGGCCGGCATCGGAATCGTTGCCGAAACGATCACGCCGGTAGGTCGCAAATTTCTGGTCCATCATGACCCAGCTATTCAGGCTGGCATGGTGTTGACGCTGGCTTACCCCGGTCAGCACGTAAGGCTCGCCATATTCATCTTCATGAATATCCGAGAGTGCGGCGGTCGTGAGGGCAACGCCAATCTTGTAATGGCCGGACAGATGACTGCGTATTTTGGGCTCCCAGCCCAGTTCGAGCGGCAGCCTGACGCCATTGATATAGGCACTGTTGAATTTGAAACCGCTTCTGTTCATCCCGTAGGAGAACATCCCCTCCTCAGTCAGATAAAGGCCGAGCTGGATATAGGATTGCGGCAGGGGACGACCACGCACACGCAGCCCCCAGTTTCCGGCGGGGAAGGTCGACGCATAGCCTGTATCGGCAGCGGCGCGCGGTCGCCCGCAGATCGCATTGATCTGAAATGTGCAGAAAAGCGGGCTGGCCGCAAAATCGGAGAGTTCGGCCATACGCCCGGCCGCAATCGAGAGCTTGCCGCCGTAAAGCGTCTCTTCGCCATAGGCCATGACGAGATGCACGACCACATTGCCGCCGCCGCCATAGATTTCGGATGAATGGTTGAGCCAGTCACCGAACATGCGGTTGGCAGGCGTCCCATAGCGTCCGGTCACGACCATATGGGTGGCAAAGCCCTTGATATGGGCAATGCGCTCCCAGTCCACGTTCAGGGAAAGGGCATATTGCCCGGCATTGCTCGAACCCTGCCGGTAATCGCCGACGTTTTTCGTGGGCGCCGTGACCGCCGCCGCATATTCGTTGATGTTGTCGAGCAACACGCCAATGCCATGACGACGCAGCCAGTCTGTCAGCCCGTATGGATTGTAGAAAACAGCCTTCGGCTGGCCGAATGCCGGCACACTGGTCGGCTGCAATTGCCGGTCAGGAAACGGATCATTGATCTGATAGCTGGGTTCCGACCCGGTTTCTTCGTCGCTGTCCTCACCGGCCCAGGCGGGCAGCGGCGCCGTCAACCCGGCCAGACAGGCAGCCGTGAGGCTCCAGCGAAAAAGGGATTTCGACACGATAGGCAGGGCTCACGAAAACGTTAGTCTCATGTCCCTAGCACCGGTCAGCCCCGCCTGCCACCTGCTTTTGAGGCGGAGCTGCTCTGCCTTATAGGCAACTCACTCTTATTCAGCGTCGATCTTGCGTTTGGGAAGCAGGGCCGGGATGAAGGTCAGGGTCGCCAGAAGCGTACAGGCCAGCGACATCAGAAGCAGACGCCCCATGCTTGCCGTACCCGGATGCTGCGACGCCGCCAGAGAGCCGAAAGCCGTCCCGGTGGTTAGCGCCGAGAAAAGAACAGCGCGCGCCGTGGGCGAGGTCAGCGGGCTTTTGATGCCGGCACGCCAGTTCATGACGAAGTAGATATTGAACGACACGCCAACGCCCAGAAGCAGCGGCAGGGCGATGATATTGGCGAAGTTCAGCGTCTCGGGCACCGTCACGATCAGGATGACCGTCAGCAGGGCCGACAGCATCAGGGGCGCCAGAACGAGCACCATATCCAGCAGACGGCGCAGGGCGACGAAAAGAATGATCGCAATCATGGCCAGAGCCGACAGGGCCGCCGTCGAAAAGGCATGCACCATGGTATGGGCGCTCTCGACCACCTCAAGCGCCGTGCCTGCCGTATTCTTGTCGACCGAAAGCATGTCGTTCAGGAAGTGATACAGCACCTTGCTGTCAGACATGCGCCCCTTTGGCAGGATCTTGAGCAGCGCACGCCCGTCAGGCAGCACATAATCGCGCGCGATATCCTGAGGAATGCCCTCAAGTGTCACGGGGGTCGGCTGAAGCACATCCACAAGTTGCGAAAGCTGCTCAGGCAGGAAGCGTGTCAGCGCCGTATTGGCCGCCAGAATCTGCGCATCCGACGCCTTGGCGAGAAGGGCAAGCGATTTCTGGATGTCACGCAGGGGCGAAGCTGGCGCCGTCTTGTCGAGAACAGCCCCAAGCTTGCTGGCCGCCGCCGCAGCGCTGGCGCGCAATGCATTGGCATCGGGAGCAGGCGCAACCTCCTGCCCCACAAGCGTCGGCAGAAGGATCGACGCCGTATCCTGAATCATGGCCAGTTTTTCGGGCTGGTTTTCGGGCACGAACATGCCAAGCCACATGACCGACGAGACACTCGGCAGCGCCTCGAACTGCTTCACCCGCTCAGCCGCAATCCTGAGATTGGGCACAATGACCTCGCCGTCATAGGGCGATGCACGGGGGTCCTGCTCAAGCAGGTGAAGCGCCCGCATACCCTCGGTATCGGGGTTCTTGGTATGCAGCGGATCGGCATCGAAGCTGAGACGCGGAATGAGAGCCAGACCGGCGATGGCCAGCAGGGCATAGAAGGCGAGCACCGGCTTGCGATAATGACGCAGCCAGTGATCGGCCCCTGCCAGTTTCGTGAAGCCAGGCTCACCACGGCTCAGACGCGCACTGAACAGGCAGAGCAGCGCAGGCAGCAGCGTCATGGTGCAGAAAAAGGCAATGATCATGCCAATACCAGCGATCAGCCCCAGCTGTGCCACACCGACGAAATTGGTCGGCACGAAGGCAAGGAAGCCTGCCGCCGTCGCGAGCGAGGCGACCAGAATCTGGTGCCCCGTTTCACGCCCTGTTTCGGCCAGCGCATCAGCCGGTGACATCTCGCCCCCCGATGTCAGACGCTGACCACGGAAACGCACCGAAAACTGGATAGCGAAATCGACGGCAATACCGACAAACAGCACGGCAAAGGCGACAGAAATCAGATTGAGCTTGCCGACCGCGATGGCCGCAAACCCGGTGGTCAGAAGCAGGCCAATCACGAGCGTGATGAGAATGGGCACGATGACACGCACCGAACGCACGGCGAGCACCAGCCAGCACGCCACCAGAACGAGAGAGGTCAGCAGCCCGAGACCCATGCCATGAGCGACTGTCGAGAATTCCTCATCGCTGAGCTGCACCGGGCCTGTGATCATCGCAATGGCGTTGCCACTCTTGACGAAAGGCAGGGAGTCGATGGCCTTGCGCATGGCAGCACTCGCCTCGCCACCCGGCTGGAGCGAGCCGAAATCCTGATGCGGCTGCGTCATGACATATTGATAATTGCCTGCCATGTCGGCCAGCGGCCCCGCCAGAAGATTCTGCCAGGAGAGATCCTTAGGATGGCCCTGAGCCGCATCACGAAGCGCAGAGGCAAAGCCTTGAAGCTCCGGGGTGAAGCTTTCGGGAATGTCCTCACCGGCTGACAGCCCCTCCCCCATCAGGCCGAGCGCCGAGAAGATCCCGCGGGCAGAGGGATCAGCCGAGAGCGTGCCCAGAAAAGGCTGCGCGGCCACAATGGAGTCGAGCAAGGACCCCAGAACCGGCTTGTCGAGATAGAGCAACCCGTGATTCTGCAGGAAGGGTGAGTCGTCAGGCAGTCTGACCGTGCGGAAATTCTTGTGATCGGCACGCAGGATCTTCGCCAGTTCACGCGCTGTCGCCCGCCCCTGTTCAGGCATATCGGCCTTGATGATGGCGACCATCAGGTCGTCATTCTGCGGGAAAAGGCGGCTCAGCTCGGCACCGCGCTGTTTCCACGGCAGGCTGGCGGCAAACATCTCGTCAGTATCGGTCGTCACGCCAAGGCGTTGCACTGTCAGAAACAGGCTGCCCGCCGTCAGAAGCGCAAAAAGGAGAATAACGATCCAGGCGCGTCTTGTGCAGAACGAGACGATCGAGCCGATGAAGTTTGCTAGCATTGGAGTGCGATGAACCCTGCCACGGTGAGACGCCAAAGCGTCACGGTCCGGGCAGGTTTAGAGCATTGTTTCCCGATTGGGAAACTTCATCCGTCACACTCTTGTAACACCTGGATCAGCTGCGTGTGTTGCGCAGGAAGGCCAGCGTCTCGACGCAAGCAGCGGAAGCCTCGCGTCCCTTGTTATGGACATCCTTGCGCGAGCGGGCCTGAGCCTGTTCGTCGGTATAGGTGGTGAGCACGCCAAACGAGATTGGCGTCTCGGTGGCAAGCTGTGCCTGCATGATTCCGATCGTCGCACCAAGGCTGATGAACTCGAAATGGGCCGTATCACCCTTGATGATGCAGCCAAGGCAGATCACGCCCTCATAAGTGCCGGTCTTGGCGAGAGCCTGCGCCATGAGCGGCAGTTCGAAAGCGCCGGGAGCATCAAACACGTCGACATCGCGAATGCCGTGCTCTTCAAGCCATTCAAGCGCGCCGTCGCGCAGACCATGCGTGACATCGGTGTTGAAGCGGCTGACGAGCAGAGCGAGCTTGGGGGTCGGCACCAGGTTGAGATCGGGGGCGACGGGGATGGTCTTGCTCATGGGTGATCCTTATTTCTGAACCATAGTCTCGACGAGTTCCGGCCAGACATCACTGAGCTGATGTCCCATCCGGGTACGTTTGGCATGAAGATAGGCGCGATTGAACGGATTCGATCCGGCTTCGAGGCGCTCCTGACTGACGACTTTCAGCCCCGCTGCCTCCAGACCCGATACCTTGCTGGGGTTGTTGGTCAGCAGGGTCAGGGTATGGATGCCGAGCAGCTCCAGAATAGCGGCCCCAGTCACCCAGTCACGCGCATCGCCGGGCAGGCCGAGTTCGAGATTGGCCTCGAGCGTGTCCTTACCCTCATCCTGAAGCGCATAAGCCCTGATCTTGTTGCCAAGGCCGATGCCCCTGCCCTCATGACCCCTCAGATAGACGAGGGCGCCCGACGGCGCCGCCGCGATCCGCTCGAGCGCCTCGCGAAGCTGAGGACCGCAATCGCAACGCAGGGAACCCAGCGCATCGCCGGTTACGCATTCCGAGTGCAGGCGTACGAGAGGCACGCCCTTTGTCAGATCGCCCTTGACCAGTGCCACATGCTCGATGCCGTCCGGTGCACGAAACGCCTGGATGCGCAGATCATGCCCGCCATAGACGCTCGGCAGCGCGGCGTCGGCAATGCGTTCGACCGCAGGGGGCACAGGTGTCGGCACCACGAGGTCGCTCAGCGCCTCGCGTCCATGCACACGGCACCAGGCCGCGATCTCTTCGATGCTGATGACCGGCATATCGTGACGGGACGCGAATTCCTGCAGTTCCGGCAGACGCGCCATGGTGCCGTCGGCACTCATCACTTCGCAGATCACCGCTGCCGGATGCAGCCCGGCAAGACGGGCAAGATCGATAGCGCCTTCAGTATGGCCATCGCGCGCGACCGTGCCTTCGGGATGGGCGCGCAGCGGAAAGATATGGCCCGGTGTGCTGATATCTTCAGGGCGGGCGTCGGGATGACCGGCAAGCTGGATCGTGCGCGCCCTGTCGGCAGCGGAGATACCTGTCGTAATCCCCGTCGTCGCCTCAATGGAAACGGTGAAGGCTGTTCCACGTGGATCATGGCCGCGTCGAGGCATCATGGGCAGATCGAGGCGTTCGAGCTGCTCGGCCTCGAGAGGCAGGCAAATCAGGCCCCGCGCATGGGTCGCCATGAAATTGACCGCCTCAGCTGTCGCGAATTGGGCTGCGATCACGAGATCGCCCTCGTTTTCGCGCCCTTCATCATCGACCATCATCACCATGCGTCCGTTACGCAGAGCCGCAATGGCTCTGGCGAGCGGATAGGACGGCGTCGTGCTCATGACCGCACCCCGTATTTCAGCAGGCTCTCGACATATTTGGCCAGAACATCGACCTCAACATTGGCCGGAGCGCCAGGGGTTAGTTCGGACAGCCCGGTATGATCCCAGGTGTGAGGGATGATCATGAGCGCAATAGTGAAACTGCCCTCTGCCACGTCGCTCACCTCATTGACCGTCAGGCTGACGCCATCGAGCGCGATCGAGCCTTTTTCAACCACATAGCCGCGCAGGGCCGCCGGAAGACGAAACGTGATATGGTGCGATTCCCCGACCGGCCGCACGGCCACAAACTCGGCCAGACCATCGACATGACCCTGAACGATATGACCTGACAGACGGGTGGCGGGTGTGCTGGCCCGCTCGAGATTGACGCGTGAGGCCTCTTTCAGTCGCTCGAGGGCGGTGCGCGCGAGGGTTTCGGCACTGACAAAGAAATCGGCGAGACCTGACGAGTCATAGGCGGCAACCGTCAGACAGACTCCGTTGACGGCGATGCTCTCACCCAGATCCATGTCCGAAAGACCTGTCTCGACCTGAAGCAGAATTGCCTGGTCACGGGGTTCGACGGTCTTGATACGGCCGATATGCTCGATAATGCCTGAAAACATCAGAATGCAGCCTCGTCAGCAGGAAGGGGATTTGCCCCTTCATCAAGTATGAAACGCAAGGGAGAAGGTCCGTGGGAGCGCACCGAACATCGATCGGGGCCTTCATGCGAGGCTCTTATGGTCAGCCAGTCATCCCACAGGCCGAGCGTCTCGATTTCAGCCAGAAGCGCCGGTCCGGCCTCGACCATGGCCCAGTTCACGCCGTGATCTCCCAGTAGGGCCGGGATTTCGGCGAGATTGTGCGATGCGATCACCTTGTAGCCGCTTCCTATCATCATCTCCCGCCATGAATCCGGCAGCCGGTCCTGACGATCGCAGACAACCACCAGACGCGGTGCCCGGTCTTCATGATCGGGAACATGGCGCACGGTAAAGCGCGGGCGATCGGCCAGAACCGTGCCAATGCCCGTGATGATCGCATCACTCGCCCGTCTGAGACGGTGGGCAATCTCGAGCGAATTCTGGCTGGTGAAGGTTGTCTTGCCCTCAGGCGGGATCATCGAGCCCTTGGCGTCACAGGCCTGTTTGACCGTGATCCAGGGCCGCTGCTTCACGATCCGGGTTGCGAAAGGCGCGATAAGCGACTGGCAGGCTCGATAGGTCTCGGCCAGTGCAGGATGATCCTCCAGAAGATGGACTATGCGCCCTTCAGGCATCTGCCTCAGCCGGGCAATACCGCCACCGGCGACAGGATTGGGGTCGCGCATGCCGATCCAGACCGTGCTGACCGGGCTGTCACGCAGGGCCTCGCTGCAAGGCGGCGTCCGACCCACATGATTGCAGGGTTCAAGCGTCACAAGCGCGGTAGACACCCGATCGATTACACCGAGTTCTCGCGCCCTATGCAGCGCCAGCGCCTCGGCATGGCGCGCCCCTGTGCGATGATGCGCCTCGGTGACAAGGATCTCCCCCTCACGATCGAGCAGGGCACAACCAACAGCGGGATTGGGAGAGGTGGCGCCAAGATAGCGCGAAGCTTCAGCAAGCGCAGCGTCGAAGCCCAGACGGATGGCGTCCAGAGCGGGCCCTGAAAGGGCCCCTTTCTCTAGGTCAGGTCTGGAGGAGAAAACTCCCGGCACAGCAATACGGTCCCATCCCATCAGGACGGTCCCCAGGCGCGAACATCCCTCGTTCTCACCGTGGCACGCCAGGGTGAGAGCGTTTTCTGTTCTCTTCCATCCGGACTGTGACCGTCGGCTCCGGGTTCTGACCGGATCTGCTGACCCTCCGGCTCAAAAGCCGAAGGCGCTCGCGGGCTCGTGCCAATGCACCTACCGCCGGTGGGGAGTTTCACCCCGCCCCGAGAACGTCAATTATAAACCCGGTCTTCATGACCGGGCGCTTACTATGTGCTGTCTTGGCCGCAATTTGCAAGAGCAGGCGCTGAGCCTGCCCCGATACCGTTGAAAAGCCCATGCGGCAAACATGAAAAAGGGCGGGAAATGACCCCGCCGCTTTTTCATAATTCGTGGCTGAAAAGCCGGGTTCAGCGGGTTGCTGCCTGCGGAACCGAATTATGGATAGCGCCCTGCGTGGCGTTGGCGCCGTTGCTCACATTATGCCCGATGGAGCTGACATCGCGCCCTGCGCCATCAACCGTGTTGCAGGCGGTGAGGCCAAGAGCCGGAAGAGCCAGCATAACAGCAAGAGCACCCGTGCGGAGGAAGGAAACCGTGGTCATGGAACATTTCCCTATTAAAATGTTTGGGGCCATTCAACGCCCGGATCAGAAAACGGTTTTCACAGTTACATAAAGAGACGATTTTTACCTCTGACGCTTCGGCCGGCGTATGGGCGGCGTTGTCTGTTCACGGAAAAGAGAGGCTTCTCGCCCTCACTACTGAACCCGGCCTGATCTGCTGCGCTTCCCCTGCATCCCTCTCGGATTTATCGCCGCTGCATCAGGATTTTCATGGCCCATTCATCACCCGCCCTGCTCTGGTTCAGGGACGACCTCCGCCTTGCCGATCATCCCGCACTGAACGCAGCCCTCGATGCGCATGGCGAGTGTCTGTGCGTCTATATCCTCGATAATTCCGGCTCGACGCGCAGCCCGGGGGGAGCATTGAAATGGTTCCTGCATGAGACCCTCACTGCCTTCAGCAAGAGCGTGGAAGCCCATGGCGGCAACTGCCTCATTCTTGAGGGAGATCCGGAAAAGCTGATCCCGCAACTGATGAAGAAAGCGGGCGCAGAAAAGCTCTATTGCCATCACCGCTATCAGAAGGCGGCACGCGATCAGGACGATGCCATCGCCGAGGCGCTGGAAAAGGCAGGGAGTGAAATGGTCCGCCTGCATGGAACATTGCTGCGCGCGCCTGAGACAGTCACCACAAAGACGGGAACACCATACAAGATCTTCACGGCGTGGTGGAAAGGCTTCAAGGCCCTGGGCACCCCTTCCAAACCGGTTGCCACGCCAGGCAAATGCGCGCTGAAATCCTGGGATGCCATTCTGAAAGACGCTGGCAAGGCATTGAAGCCTGCCGACATTGGCAAGGCGCTGCTTCCGACCCAACCCGACTGGGCCAGCAAGATGACCGAATACTGGGAATTCGGAGAAGACGCCGCTCAGGAAATCGCACAGGATTTCGCCTCTGGCCCGCTCGACCATTACGGGACTGGCCGCAACGACATGGCAGCCGAGGAGAGTTCACGACTCTCTCCTTATCTTCGCCTTGGCGTCATTTCCCCGCGGCAGGTCTGGCATTACTGCGCCGACAAGGGCGCCAAGGAAGACCGTGAGATCTATCTCTCGGAACTCGGATGGCGCGATTTCTCGTGGTACACGCTCTTTCACAACCCGCATCTGCCAGACCGCAATCTGAAATCACAGTTCGATTCGCTCGGCTGGCGCCACAGCAGGAAAGACCTCGCCGCCTGGCAGAGAGGGCAGACCGGTATTCCCGTCGTGGATGCCGGAATGCGCCAGCTCTGGGAAACAGGCTGGATGCATAACCGGGCACGCATGATCGTGGCCTCATTTCTCGCAAAGCATCTGCTGATCGACTGGCGTGAAGGAGAGAACTGGTTCTGGGATACGCTGATCGACGCCGACCCGGCATCCAACGCGGTCAACTGGCAGTGGGTCGCCGGGACAGGGATTGAAGCCTCGCCCTTCTTCCGCATTTTCAACCCCCTGCGCCAGACGGACAAATTCGACCCGAAGGGCGATTACATCCGCCGCTGGGTGCCCGAGCTTTCCAGACTGCCTGATGACGCCATCGCTGCCCCTTGGGATGCGGCACCAAAGGTGTTGGAAAAAGCTGGCGTCAAGATTGGCAAGACCTATCCCAGACCGATTGTCTCGCTCAGTGACGGGCGCGATCGCGCCATGGCAGCCTATCGCAAGACGCGCGGCTCATGACCGGGTGATCTGCAGGGTCACAGAGTCGCCGTTTCGCGCGCTCAGAACCAGCGGCGCAGCGGCACCAGCCCCGAGACTGGCAATTTCCTCAAGTGCCGGAAGATTGGCGGCCAGTGAAAAGACCCTGTCGCCAATCTGGCCGTTATGGCCCTGCACAAAGCGCAGGGGCGCTCGAACGGCGCCCTGCTCATCGGTGATCGTGCTGACCGCGGCCTGACTGAGAATGGCGTAGCTATGCATCATCGGCTCTGAGAGGATAAAAAACTGCTCCCAGTCCTTGGCCTCTGTTGCCTGAAAATCGATCCCCTCATTTTCAATGCTGCGCAGATAACGACCCGTACCATCCATACGCCGCAGGGTAACGACGCCGCTCGGCAAGCGATTGGCAAGCAACTGTGGGATTGGCTTGGGCAGGGAAACGACCTTGCGCAGGGTCACCGTAAATTCGGCAAGCGAGGCGTTGTCGGCAAAGAAGAAGAGCCCTGGATAGCGTCCGGGGGGCGGTGTCACCGAAAACAGACAATCGCGCAGCGGGTCGTGATCGACAACCTGACCGAAGAAATCGAGAAGCCAGAAACGGGCAGACGCATAAAGCATGAACGGAACTCTCTTTCTTCAGTCAGCAGCAGTCGCACCAGCGACGGTCAGACATTTCTGCATCACGCTGGGCAGAGCCTGACGCGAAAGGCTCTCTGACGGACAGGCGAAACCGGGCTGGTTATGCAACGCGCCGAAATCGGGCACCCGCGCCATCATAACCCTCAGATGCAGCGTAAAATGTGTGAAAACATGACGTATCTGTCCAGCCTCTTTCCACAGCGCCTCTACTGGCGCCTCCTCCAGCGCGCTCGCCAGATCCTGTGCCTCGTCCAGCCAAGACGTGCCGGGCAGTTCCGTCATCCCGCCGAGCAGACCTTTCTCCGGGCGATGGCGCAGCCAGACAGCCCCTGAATCATCCCGGAGAAGAAACACCAAGCCATGTCGGTCCGGCTTTGCCTTGCGCGGCGCGCGCACCGGAAAACGCTCCGGCTCTCCCGAGGCATAGGCCCTGCACACGCCGCGCCAGGGGCACATGAGGCAGGACGGACGACGCGGCGTACAGAGACCGGCCCCCAGATCGAAAAGTGCCTGGGCAAAATCGCTCGGTGCAGCGCGTGCTGCGGGGTCGTCATTGAGCAGAGTGGCCAGATGGTCCAGCCTGCGACGTACACCGGGCAAAGGCGCGTCTTCGGCGTACAGACGCGACGTAATGCGCTCGACATTGCCATCAACCGGCACGACCGGCACGCCAAACGCGATTGCAGCCACGGCACGCGCCGTGTAGGCGCCGATGCCCGGCAACGCTTGAAGCCCGGCAATATCTGAGGGAAAGCCGCCGAGCGCCGCCACAGCCTGCGCGCAGGCATGAAGATTGCGCGCGCGGCTGTAATAGCCAAGGCCTGCCCAGAGAGCGAGAACGTCCTGCAAGGGCGCTTCGGCAAGATCCTGCACAGTGGGATAACACTTCAGAAACCGCTCGTAATACGGCATAACCGTCACCACAGTGGTTTGCTGCAGCATGATCTCGCTCAGCCATACGGCATAGGGATCGGCCACCTGGCCGGGCAGAGCGCGCCAGGGCAAGACACGCCTTTGATGGGCATACCAGTCGAGAAGTGCGGAAGCTGAAGGAGTCACCCCGGCGATATGAAGCGAGATTTGCCTTCGGACAAGGGCCAGACGCGCACAGCCGCCGATAAACCATCGCGCTACAAGGCTGCGTCTCGCCCCGGCAGTGACAGGCCAGCGGCCAGATCCGGCGTTCAGAAGCAATCACTCCCTCCGGCTGCCGCCGAACGTCCTCCGGAACGCCGCGCCATGACCGGGCGCGCTCTGGGCTCGATCCTGCCTCAGGTCACGAAACCGGCCTTCAGCAAACGCGCAGCCCCAGCCATCAGGCTTATTCTCGACTGGGCCGAAATCGTAGGCCCCGCCCTTGCAGCGCAGACGGAGCCCCGACGGGTCAGCGCAGGCACGCTGACAATTGCCTGCACCGGGCCTGTCGCGCTGGAGCTTCAGCACCTGGCCCCCCAGCTTATCGAACGGATCAATACCCATTGCGGCCCCCTGCGCAGTGGGCGCGACCTGCGCTTCGATGACGGCTCCATTCTGGTCAGGAAACTCAGGATCTTGCAGGATCCGTCGATTGTGCGTCCTGTCACGCCGGCCGCTCGCCCCATGCCGCAACCCGTTTCCATACCAGACATGAAGGAAGGCGATCTGCAAGCCGTTCTGGCGCGTCTGGGGGGGCATATAAAGCGCAGACCGCGGCGCTGACTCCTGCCCAGAAACCTCTTACCCCGCCTGATTTTCGCCTGCGCCGACCATTTGTCACGAAACGAAATCGCGCAGTTACGCTTTCGTCTTTATTCCGCCCCCACTCGGCACGATATGCAGAAAAACCGGAAAGCGACGTTTTACCGCTCTCCATGGAAGGGAAGACTGAAGCCATGCAAGGTTCATACAGATTGAGGGCGGCTCTTCTTGCCCTGCCTCTGCTGATGCCCCTCTCTGCCCATGCGCAGCGGGGCGGCGGCGGTGGTTTCCACGGTGGTGGCGGGCCGGGCGGCGGCTTCCATGGTGGCGGAGGCGGTGGACCGGGCGGTGGCTGGCATGGCGGAGGCCCCGGCGGCGGCGGACCCAGTGGCTGGCGTGGTGGCGGCGTGCCCGGCGGTTGGCGCGGCGGTGGAGGCCCTGGTGGCTGGGGCGGTCGCGGAGGCTATTATGGCGGTGGCTGGGGTCGCCCATGGGGCGGTGGCTGGCGTGGCCCCGGCTGGGGCTGGGGTGGCCCGGGCTGGGTCGGTTATGGCTGGGGCTCGCCCGGATGGGGCGGCGGCTGGGGTTGGGGCGGATGGGGTGGAGGCTGGGGCGGATGGGGCCTCGGTGTCGCAACCGGCGCTGTCATCGGTGCTGCCGTGACAAGCTCCTACTACGCCAATCCCTATTACGGCGGCGGCTATGCGGCAGCCCCCTATACCTATCAATGCGGGGGATATGCCAATTGCGCACCCCCTCCAGGCTATACCTATCCCGGCACATATCCGGGAACCTATCCGAACGCCTATCCCGGCGACCCGGACCCAAACGGCTACTAGGCCAGGTATAAAGAAAGGTGCAGGCCGGATCGGCCTGCACCCGCATTTGAACCCGGGGTCAGCGCATACGGCCGCGGCCGAATATGAAGCTGAGAACGAACAGCACCAGGAAAATAAAGAACAGGATCTTGCCGATCGAGGCAAAGTCAGCGGAGATGCCGCCAAAACCGAGCAGCCCGGCAAGCAGGGCAAGGATCAGGAAAACGATTGTCCAGCGAAGAAGGTCCATGGCGATAACTCCTTGAATGGAACATAACAAAATCGTCATGATCCCGGGTCTTTGGGTGAACGGGTCAGCCACGCAACGGTTTGCTTCGTAACGACAGGGCCTTGTCTTTTAATCTGGAAAGACGTTTCTGGGCGAAAGCCGGTGCGGGAACCGGCAGCCTGTTCCCGGGCCAATGCTGCAGGAGATGATCCCATGAGCGCATTTCGATCTCTCTATCGTCATGGTTTTGCCCGGGTTGCGGCCTGCACGGTTCCTGTGCGCCTTGCCGACCCTCGCCATAACCTGCAGCAGATCGTTGCGCTGGCCCATGAAAGCGCCGCTGCCGGTGCGGCTCTCGCTGTCTTCCCCGAACTTTGTCTTTCGGGCTACGCAATTGACGATCTGCGCCAGCAGGACGCCCTGCTCGATGGTGTGACCGATTGCCTGCTCCGGTTGCAGACCGAAAGTCTCGCCTGGAAGACTGTCATCGTCGTTGGCGCGCCACTCGTGCAGCGAGGTCGGCTCTTCAACTGTGCGGTGGTACTCCATCAGGGCAGGATTCTCGGTATCGTGCCGAAATCCTACCTGCCGAATTATCGCGAATTCTATGACTCGCGCCATTTCGTGGCGGGAGTCGACATCAGTGACGAGACGCTGCGGCTTGGCGGACAGGACGTGCCATTTGGGGCCGATCTGATTTTTGAAGCGCAGGATCTGCCCGACTTCACGCTTGGCATCGAGATCTGTGAAGATCTCTGGGTCCCCAACCCGCCCAGCACGGCGCTCGCCCTGGCAGGCGCAACGGTGATCGGCAATCCTTCGGCCAGCACCATCACCATCGGCAAGTCCGAAGACCGCCATTTGCTGTGTCGGGCCCAATCGCAACGCGCCCTTTGCGCCTATGTCTACGCTGCGGCGGGGGCCGGTGAATCGACAACTGACGTCGCGTGGGACGGTCAGGTTTCCGTCTATGAGGCCGGTCGTCTTCTGGGCGAGTCAGACCGCTTTCCTGTCACGGCGCAGATGACGCTTGCTGATATCGATCTAGACCTGATTCGTCAGGAGCGCATGCGCATGGGCAGCTTCCATGACTGCGCCCGCGCCAATGATCATGGGCAATGGCGCCGAATCAGCTTCACACTGGCGCCCGTCGAGGGCGATATCGGCTTTCACCGCGTCGTCCCACGCTTTCCTTTTGTACCCGAAAATCCGGGCCGACTGGATCAGGATTGCTACGAAGCCTGGACCATTCAGGTGCGCGCCCTCACTCAACGCCTCAGGACGAGCGGAGTCGAACGCTGCGTGATCGGCGTGTCTGGCGGCCTCGACTCCACGCTCGCCCTTCTGGTGGCGGCCCGCGCTGCCGACGAACTCGGGTGGAGTCGCGACCGGGTTGCTGCCTATACCATGCCGGGTTTTGCAACCGGCGATGCCAGCCTGAGTCTCGCCCACCGGCTGATGACAGCGCTGGGCGTCGATTCCCACGAACTCGACATCAGACCGACGGCCATGCAGATGCTGGAGACCATCGGGCATCCCTTCGCCTCGGGTGCGCCGGTGCATGACATCACCTTCGAAAATGTTCAGGCGGGGCTGCGTACCGACTTCCTGTTCCGCCTTGCCAATCAGCGCAACGGGATTGTGATCGGCACGGGTGATCTGTCCGAACTGGCGCTCGGCTGGTGCACCTATGGCGTGGGCGACCAGATGTCGCATTATAACGTCAATGCTGGCATGCCCAAAACGCTTATCCAGCATCTGATACGCTGGCTGGCCCGCAAGGGTAGGCTCGGCGACACGATCGCCCCTGTGCTCGAAAGCATTGTCTCGGCGGAAATCACGCCTGAGCTCGTGCCTGCCGGTGCCGAGGGCGTGCAGAAGACCGAAGACAAGATCGGTCCATACGCCCTGCAGGATTTCACACTCTATTATGTGCTGCGCTACGGCTTTCGCCCGAGCAAGATCCTTTTCCTCGCGCTGCAGGCCTGGGAAGAACAGGGTCGCGGTGTCTGGCCAGCCCACTTCCCCGAAGACAGGAAACTGGCTTATGACGCCACCGTCATTCGCCACTGGCTCAAGGTGTTTCTGACGCGCTTCTTCGGCTTCAGCCAGTTCAAGCGATCGGCTCTGCCCAACGGGCCCAAGCTCTCATCGGGAGGAAGCCTGTCACCCCGCGGCGAATGGCGCGCGCCTTCAGACGGAACAGCAGCAGCGTGGCTTGAAGAGCTCGAGCAGACCACTCTCTAGACACACATTCCGTCCACCCCACCGATCCGAACCCGCTCTCCTTCGCGAGGCAGCGGCCTAAAACCCTGCGCGAAGCTTTGCCTCTTTCCAAGCTCACAGCACGAGCGCGAAAACGTCTCTTTCCTTTCACGAAGCAGGATCGGCACAAAGCCTCGCTTTCGCAGCTGACATGTCAGAAGGAGGCGAATTTAGCGGCATTCTTTAAAGGTGCAGGCTGCGCAGATTCGAATTCGTCCCGACCATTGATCAGAAATTCGTGAGCCGCGTTTTTGCTTTGGCAGAAAAAAAAACACAAATCGAACTAATAACTGGGCAGAATTTTTCGAAGCCCCTTATCCACCACTCTCACATTTTCCGACTTTATATCAATGGACTAGAGGAAGGGGTTTTTCGGAAAACCGGAAACGTATCAGGAAGATGAAATTATTTTATCAATAATTCGTCTCTTTTTCTTTCTCAGTATAAATTATATCTCGCCCATCGTCACGACACTGTAACATGACACAAACCACATTCATCGCAACAATGTGAGTAATCGCCTTTCCACAATGCGGTCGGAAAAGATCAAAAAACCTCAAAATTCCAAGGGTTTCTTCATTTTTGATTATTGCAAATTATTTCCTCATCACAAAATTGCGTTCATTATGTGGGTTTGAGGCAAACTAGTATCGAATCATGTCGAATACCTTTGATTTATTGACTCGAGGGATTGGTTAAGACATTTATAAAAAAGTTGATTTTCCGATGCAGATCTTGGTAGACGGCTCGACCGACAGCAGGGGCGGTGTCCTGCGCGAAATGTAACGGTCTTTGTCTGAAGCCTCCAATAATAATATAAGGAGCTGGTCGCATGGCGATCGTAACGGTAGTTGGTTCGTCTGGCATGACTGTACAGGTCACCGTGGAAGGTGCCCGCATGCAGACACTCGCCTCGAGCTACGCAGCGCAGATTCTGGGTGCTGTCGCGACAGGTGACGTCACCTCTGTCGATCTCGCACTGGGCACCAATACCAGCCCGTCTGCCACGACAAGCCTCGTCCAAGGCGTCATCACCACAGGTGGTGCCTTCTCGATGGCAGGAAACTACAGCAATCTCGTCATCGGTACGCTGGGTGCGGAATTCAACAGCGCGGATCAGGACCTGCCGCTTACGCCGAACGTAAAGGCCGTAACGGTCGACGGCACGGGTATCACGGCCAGCACGCTCTCCGTTCTTGCTGGCGACATGGAAGGCGTGACCTTCTACGCAGGCAATTACAACGGCACCTTTGTGTCGACCATGGGTAACAATCTGTTCGATGGTCGCAACCATACCGGCAACTGGACGATCGCGACCGGAGACGGCAACGACACGATCTATGCTGCAGCTGGAACAAATAACATCCGTGCGGGTGAAGGTCAGAACCTCATTACCCTCAGCACGGGCGCCAATTTCGTTGCGTCTGAAGGCCAGGACACGATCACCGGCGTCGAAAATTCTTCCGACACGGTTACAATCCTTGGTGGTCAGTCCGTCGTCACCCTGCAGTCCAACTCGCTTGTCGTCGATTCGGCCCTCGCCGGAAGCCAGATCACGGTCGGCATCAACAGCACGGTCTTCGGTGGTACTGGTTCGACAGTCAACTTCTCGAGCAGCACGGGTACCATCGTTGGCACCGTGGGTGACACCATTTCCGCAGCTGGCGATCTCGAAGTCTATCACGGCTCGAATCAGTCGATCAGCGTCTCCGGCGCCCTGAAATTCATCTCGGGCACGGGCAACACCTCGATCAATGCAGGGCTTGGCACGATCTGGGGTGCAAACGACCTGCGCGCTACCGTCAACACGAACGGTCTCGCCCTGTTTACGGCAAACCAGCCCAACACAACTGGCAGCCAGTATATCGACGCGTCTTCTTCGAAAGGCACGCTTGAAGCCTGGACCGGCGCTGGCAACAACACGATCATCGGAACGTCGGGTTCCGATCACATGGTCTTCGGCACGCAGTTCGCCAACTCCAATGGCGACAGCTTTGCGACCGTCACGGGCGGCAGCGGCGCTGCGAACACCTTTGGCGTTCTCGCAGGCCATAATGGTGGTGACATCACCATCACCGATTTCGGTAGCGCCGCGGGCAACATGTTCTTCATGTATAACTACAAGCCCGCCGATGCCGACAAGGCCGTGCAGGCATTGCTTGCCACGGCCACGGTTAGCGGCGGTAACACCACGCTGCAGCTGGACAACAACATGAAGGTGACCTTCCTTGGCGTGACCGATCTCAAGGCCTCGAGCATCGTCATCAGCTAATGTCTACCAGCGCGAGCTTTTAACTGCGCTTCTACCGAAGGCCCGGTTTGCAAAACCGGGCCTTTTTGTTTTTCTAGCGATGAATTTGGACGTGGAGATCTTGAAGGCTATAAAAGGCCACTTGCGTCCTCATCATTGAGTGAGTGGTTTTTGCCCGAATTACCCGATCCTAATACAGGCGTCCCCTTTGTTTCCGAGACTGCCGATCATGAGGTAATTTCTGCCTCACTTTATCTTGCGACTCATCGTGCTGACTCGCTGCAAGCGGAATTGCGTCTCGCAACGCAGCAACTCAAGCTCATGCGTCGCTCGCTCTCATGGCGCATGATGGAACCGTTGCGTTGGGTAAGAGCGCTCACCCTCGGCAGGCTGCCTCGCGGTGTTCCCCTCAATGAAGCCTGGGTGCACATGCAGGATGCGCTGCGCACTGAGGGTGTCAAAAAAGCGGTCAGCCGTTTCGTCGCGGGCGGCATAGCAAAAAGACGCCTGTCGCGTCATCGCGATCAGGCGAATGATCCGCTTTTCGTTTCGACAAAAGCACAGGCTGCATTTCTGAGACAGCCTACGCTAAAGGCGTCATCCATACTCCGCCCCCGTTATCTGCTCATTGCTGATATGGGTCTTCAGCAATGTACAAAGTATCGCGTGACGCAGAAAGCGGAGCTTCTCAGGCGTCTCGGCTGGACCGTACAGATCGTCGATTGGGAAGATAGCAACGAAGCCCTCTCGTCACTTCAGGTCGCCACCCAAGTCCTTTTTTATCGTGTACCTGGTGTTGCATCTGTTCTCCCGCTCATCGCAGAGGCAAAGCGTCTCGGTTTGAAACCTCGCTGGGAGATCGACGACCTCCTGTTCAACAAGATTCTTTATCGGCGCAACGGCAATCTCGCGACGCTTTCTCATCAGGAGCAACAGGAACTCTATCAGCTCTCTGATAATTACCTCAGAGCCTTGCATGCCTGCGGATGCGGACTAGCCTCGACCGAGGCTCTCGCCAAGCAAATGGGCGAGGCCGGCGTCGAAGACGTCATTGTGCTTGAAAATGCTCTGGATGAAGAAACCTTGCGACTTGCAGAGGCACTTCTTGCAGTGCCCCCCTCTCGCGATCCTGAGAAAATCTGGGTCTGTTATGGCTCGGGGAGCCGCGCGCATGACGCAGATTTCAAATGCGCTGAGACCGGTCTCATTGAAGCAATGCAGCAGGACCCCCGGATCAACCTGTTGATTGTCGGACCGCTCCGCATTTCAAAGGACTTTGCTCCATTTGGCGCGAGGGTGAAGCGACGAAGCGAGCTTTCCTATGCTGCCTATCTTGGAGAATTGGCGCAGACCGACATTGCTATTGCCCCGCTCGAGACCACTGTCTTCAATGATTGCAAAAGCAATATCAAGTTTCTCGAAGCCGCGATCCTCGAGTTACCCTCCATCTGTTCACCAACCGACACCTATCGGCAGGTGATCCAGTCGGGGCAAAACGGCTTTCTGGCAGAAAAGGCAGAAGCCTGGCGTGACGCCCTGCTCTTGCTGGCGCGCGACCCTGCCCTAAGGCAGCGCCTCGGTCGCAGAGCAAGGGAGACGGCCCTGTCGCTCTATGCGCCAGAGCGTATCCTGACGCAGCAGGCCGCTCCGATTTTCGGCAGGCCTCCCGCTTTCGCCCATAAGGCACCGCGCATATTGCAGGTTAATCTTTTCTTCGCGCCACGTTCATACGGGGGGGCGACGATCGTCGTCGAGGCCATGCTCGACCCGTTGGCGAAAGCCGGTTTCGAAAACAGCGTCATGACCACGCGTCCGGTCATTGATGAACTACCCGACGGCGCATTGCGCTATCGCATACTCGGCACGGATGTGTTTTCAGTTGTCGCCGGGCGCAATGGCGGGGCTGACAACCTGACCATCGAGCGTCAAATCGAACGCTGGATCGACGCCTGGGATGCCGATCTGGTTCACTTCCATGCCATCCAGGAAATGGGGGTAGGCATGGCCCGGGCCTGTCAGCGGCGTGGCATCCCTTACGTCGTCAGTCTGCATGATTGCTGGTGGCTATCAGACAATCTCTTCATCACGCGCGATGACGGTCAATACCATCTCAAAAGCAGTGAGATCCCCCCTGCCCCTGGCGATTCGACCCGTACACGTTATCTGAATGAGCGGCGCAAACTCATGCGTCAGGCGCTGGACGGCGCGGCGGCCATTCTCAGCCCATCCGAAGAACACAAGAGCCTTTATGTCCGTAATGGCGTGCCTGCGGATCGTATCCAGATCAACCGCAACGGTTTCACCTGGCCATCACGCCCGAAGGCGAAAAGACCTAGCGGCGCTGAACTACGTTTCGGTTTCGTGGGCGGGACTGGCAAGATCAAGGGCTCAGGGCTGATTCGCAAGGCTCTGGAAAGCATGACACGCGGCGACTGGGAGCTGGTGCTGGTCGATAACACCCTCAACCTCGGCTACCCTTCCATCGATACATCGGAATGGCTGGTGAAGGGTACAATCCGCACCGTACCCGCCTATACCCAGGCAGAACTCGATGATTTTTACGATCAGGTCGATGTGCTTCTTTTCCCGTCGCAATGGCGCGAGAGCTATGGGCTGACCGTTCGCGAGGCGCTGTCGCGCGATGTCTGGGTCATTTCTACGGCGCCCGGTGGGCAGGCGGAGGAAATCGTCGATGGCGTCAACGGTTCGCTCATCCCGATTATTGACGATCCTGCGCCGCTTCAGGAGGCCATCGAGGCACTGCTTGACCGCAAGGACCGCTTCGACGGGTATATCAATCCGAACAAGGCCAGCCTGCCGAGCTATGACGATCAGGCTCAGGAGCTCGCCAGTCTCTATCGTCGCATTCTGGACAGGGCTCCCTGACCCGAACATTCAAACGTCAACCTGCCCAAAAAAAACCCTCTTCCTTCATGGGGAGAGGGTTTTTTCTTGCTCGTTGCGGAAGAGGCTTCAGCCGCACGATCGGAACAGACCGGCTGCTGAAGTCCCAACCAGAGCTGTTTCGCAGGAATGCCCCTGCCGCAGGCCATCGGCTTGTGGCAGGGGAGCGAAATCAGTCAGCCGAGGGCAAGGCGTAAGCCAGAACATAATCACCCTTGTTGGCATTCGTACCCGTACGGGTAGCACCACCGGCGACGACCAGCACATATTGCTTGCCGTTTTCGACATAGCTCATGGGCGTACCCTGACCGCCAACTGGCAGACGCTCACGCCAGACCTCTCTCCCGGTGCGGAGATCGAAGGCACGCAGATAATTATCGAGCGAACCATGGAAGAAGGCGAGATTTCCCCCTGTCAGGAGCGGGCCACCCATCGTGGGCATACCGACCGGGATATAGAGATGCGGAATAATCCCCTTGTCACCGAAAATGCCGTGGATACGGGCATCCTGGATGCTACCTACAGGCACCTGCCACAGGGTTTTCTGCGTCTTGAGGTCAATCGCCGTCAGAGAGCCGAAAGGCGGCTTGAAGCATGGCGCGCCCATCGGCGAGACGAACATGGAGCGTTCCACACCCCAGGGGGTGCCTAGCTGCTCGGAATACTCACCTTCCGTCGAGGGCACGAGACCAGCCTTGGCCGCCTCTTCGCGTTTGATGAACTGCCCCCACATCGCCATGCGGATATCATTCACCACCAGCACACCGGTCTGCGGATCGATGGCACCGCCACCCCAGTTCGAACCGCCGTAATAACCCGGCCAGATCAGGGTCTTCTGCTTGTCAGAGAGCGGTGTCCATTCACCTTCCCAGCGCATTTTCTTGAAAGCGATGCGGCAATAAAGCTGATCGAAAATTGTCGCGCCCCACATATCGCTCTCCTTGAGGGGGGCGACACCGATCGACAGATCGGAATAGGGCTGAACCGGGCTGATACGCTGACCGGGCATGCCGTCAGTCGCAACGGGACGATCCGTCACCTTCACGACAGGCTTGCCCGTGCGACGATCCAGCACGAAAACCTGACTGCGCTTGGTGAGTGCCACGACGACAGGCGTGGTCTCGCCACCGGCGCCGGGCAGATCATAGAGGATCGGCTGCGAGGTCACGTCATAATCGAACATGTCCTGGTTGGCCGTACGGAAATGCCAGCGCTCCTGACCGGTACGCAGATCAAGGGCGAGAACGGCGTCGGTATATTCATCCGAATAGGGATGGCGGTTGCCGCTCCAGAAATCGGGCGTCTGGTTACCCAGAGGAATGAAGGCAAGACCCAGCTTGGGATCATAGGATGCAGTACCCCAGAAATTCGGAGTTTCCGGCGCATAGATCTGTCCGGCCGGAAGCGGACGGCTGTCCCTGTTGCCGCGTGATGCATCCCACGCCCAGACGAGACGGCCAGTGCGCACATCATAACCGCGGATAACGCCAGAAGGCTCACCCACCGTCATGTTGTCGTTGATCTTGCCGCCCACCATGATCACACCGTCTGCCACCAGCGGGGCAGAGGTGAGATAATAGGAGCCGGGCGCTGTCGGGCCGAGACCCTCAAGAAGATTGACCATGCCATGATCGCCGAAATCCTCGCACAGCGCGCCAGTAGAGGCGTCGAGTTCGAAGAGGCGGGCGTCATTGGTGGTGCTGACGATACGACGGGCGCAAGGTGTCTGCGCCGTGATCGGTGCAGGCGCTGCCGGGGTCTCATCAACCGGAGCCTGTGCCGGAACAGGCGCAGCAGGGTCAGCCGGTTGCTCCGCAGGCGTCGGTGTCGCTTCTTCCGGACCGAAAGCCTTTGCATCGGGGGCCAGCAGCGACATGGTTGTCAGATCGGCGTAGCTGACGCCACGGCAGCGCTTCCAGCCCTTGTTACCGCGCGTCACCTGCATGTGCGGGTCGAAACGCCAGCGCTCATGCCCACTCACCGGGTCGAGAGCAATAACCTTGTTGAGCGGTGTGCAGAGATACAGCGTATCTGCCACCTTGAGCGGCGTCACCTGATATTCCGAGCCATCAATGGCCAGATCACCCGTATGGAACGTCCAGGCGAGTTTCAGCCCCGAGACGTTATCGGCGTTGATCTGGACATAAGGGGCAAAACGGTCACCCGTCAGATTGCGCCCCCAAGCTGGCCAGTCATTGCCATTCTGCTGCCCGAGCGCCGTATCGACTTTGGGACTGTGCGCCGGATCAGCCGTAACCTCGGCATGCGTCCGGAACATGTTGAGCGACACACCGGCAAAGATGATTGCATAGAGCGCTGCAATCCCGAGCCCCCAGCTGCGCCGTACCCCGACACCGCGTCCGGCGCTCTCGCCGGAGCGGACAGCCGGACCGAACCAGGGTGAAAGCACCCCGACCACGATTGGCAGCACAAGGAACACGACCACGCGTGGCACGACCAGCCAGAAGACGTCGCCCACCTCGTTGAAGGCCCAACCGACGGCAATCAGGCTGAGAACGATGGAGAGCGGCAGGGCAAAAGCCTTACGCGCCATAAGCGCGAGGCCAACTGCTGCCATAAGCAGACCAAGCGGGATATAGGCCCAGCTTCCGCCCAGCCAGGCGAGGTCAGCCCCGCCAAGCGCCAGACCGACGCCAAGCAGCGCGATCACCAGACCGATCACGACACATAAAAGATGGATAAGGCTTCTCACGAGCAATCCTCACGCTACGCCCCCCAAGCCTGACACCATCACAGGGCGTCAGCCATGGCGAGCCGTTTGAGCATTGAGCGTTTTCAAACCGGCAGAACCCGAAACCATTGCCGCGTGAACCACCCGAAAACAGGAAAAAATCAAGTCAAGAACCAGCCTGAAAGCTCAAAGGATGGCTAATGTGCCGCGCAAAACTTTCCTTTACGTCATCACATATTCATCACTACGCAATATTCACGGTTTTGTGACCGCATACCGTCAATCATGACAAAGCATGTACGCATGATGACCTGAAACCGGCTGCGCTATGGCAGGGAAGACATAATGGAAAGCGCATACTGCGTGGCCGGGTTCATGCGTCCGCCCCGTGCCCAGGCAATGCCATGCTCCATATAGAAATCATCACCCGCTGCCCCACCCTCCAGTACGGGCAGACGCGCCAGCTGGGACTCAGACAGCAGGGAAACGGGCATGAGTGCTGCCGCATCACAGGACTCGACCAGATGCTCGATCAGCGTCGGCAGGCTGATCTCGATCAGCCTTGGAGGAAAAGCGAGGCCACGTGCCAGAAGGATCTGCTCAAAGCGATCGCGCATCGCCATGCCTCTCAGGGGCAGCAGCCAGACCCGATCGACGAAATGCGCCCACTGGTCGAACACCTCCGCACTGGTCATCAGCACATCGTCTATGATGATCACACAATGTTCGAGGCACAGCGTTCGCGTCTCGAACCGGCCCGACGACGCCACATCGAGCAGATTGACGGCAACGATATCAGTCCGGCCTGCATGCAGATCGTCCAGCAGACGTTTGCGCATACCGTATTCGATACTGACAGTCAGAAAAGGCTGCTCATGTTTCATGCGCGCCACCCAGCTTACCAGCGGACGCTCGAGCATAGGCGCCTGAAATCCGATACGCAGCGTACCGTGCAGCAGCGCGGTTTCTCGCGTAAAATCCTCGCTCAATGCCTGTAATTCATGATCGATGCGCCGCGCTGCCACCAGCACACGCTCCAGACCCGGCAGAGGCACGAGATGACCCTGCACGCGCTCGAACAGACGCTTGCCGAGAATTTCCTCGATCTCGATGCAGGATTTCGAGACTGCGGCGGGAGAGATGCCCAGACGGGCTGCCGTCTGCCTCATACTGCGTGTCGTATTGAGCATATCGAGCAGATGCAGATGGCGCAGTTTGAGCCGTCGGTGAAGCGTGATGCCTGATCTGGCCATGTCTCTCTCCTTCGGAGCGTCAACCAAATGGTTGACATGACATAACCCTATTTTGCTTCAATAACGAAACGTTTTAATTCCATAATCTTTCATCGGCCATTTACCGACACAGGCGGTTACCGCGCTTTGCTCCAATAATCACCGGCAGGAAGCATGATGACAGATTCCCAGAAACAAAAACGCCTTACCAAGAAATGTATCAAAGCATCGATGTTTTTGTTGCTGGCCTCTGTGTCCGCCCCGGCTTTCTCAAGCCTTGCCGAAGCCGCTTCCAGCCCTGATGCCCCGGACCGCGCCCTGCCGCACTCCCGCGCAGCCGTAAAAACCGCCAAGAAGCAGCAGGCGGCCCCGCTTCGTAGTGCGACGCATCACAAACCGGTTGCTGGTGGTGCCGAAACCCTGACAGTCACCACCGCCCGCCGACGCCTGCATTTCAATTCGGCCCAGCACGAAGCTGATGCCACGACGCATATCACGTCAGAGACACTCACCCGACAGGGCGTCGTCTCTCTGCTCGATCTACCCCGTGTCGCGCCCAACCTCACCGTGCAAAGCGTCAATGGCACCGGCTCGACCAATTTCTTTCTGCGCGGTATCGGGCTGAACGACTACACGCAGAACAACATGTCCTCGGTGCTCGTTTATTATGACGATGTCGCCTACCCGCTGGCCCGTATGGCGGCCGGGCTGATGTTCGATATTGCGGGCGCTGCGGTGGAACCGGGCCCCGTCGGGTTCAGCCATGGCCAGACCGATACGGGCGGTGAAATCGCGTTTCGCACCTCGGACCCGACCGATGACTGGCATGGTGGCGTATCGCAGGATATTGCGAGCTATGCCCGCAGCCGCACCAATCTCTTCGTTTCCGGCCCGATCATAAGCGACAAGCTGAGCTTCCGTATCGCCGGGCAGACCATGCAGGGCGGCGGCTGGCAGACCAACCCGAGCACTGGCGCCCATCTGGGCGATGCCAATCTCGGTGCCCTGCGCGCCAAGCTGCGCTGGCGCCCCGAAGAACATACTGAAATCATGCTGAGCGGCCATTGGGTGCAGGACAATTCGCAAGTCGTGGCCGCAAAGCCTGTGATCAATTTCCTGCCCAGCCGTGGCTACCCGACACTCTCCTACCAGCAGGCGCAATGGGATTATAATGCCCGCCTGGCCAAGCTGATCGGCCGCTCGACATCCCTGTCACCCAGCGCGCACAACACGATGTGGGGTGCCGACCTCAAGATGTCTCATGATTTCGGCTTCGCAGCGCTCAAGAGCATCAGCGCCTTCGAGACCGAACGCGTGGGCGAATATACCGATCAGGACGGCACCCTCTGGGCGACCGGCGATAATTACCGCAATATCGTCGCCAACAGCTTCTCTCAGGAACTGCGTCTGGAATCACGCAAGAAGCAGCCGCTCGAATGGGTAGTCGGGGCCTATTACGACCGCGTACGCATGACGCAGCAATCGTTCTTCGATTTCACCGATTACGTGCCGACACGTGGCTATCTGCAGGAGACCTCCTTCGGCCAGAACGAGCAGACTTTCTCGCAATTCGTGCACCTCTCCTACAAACTCCCCTATCGGGTGACGCTGATCGGGGGGCTGACGCATGAGGCGGATGATCGCCAGCTGCTCAATCTGCGTACGGTGCAGTTCGGGCGACGCAGCCTGCAATTCCAGTCCACCGGCTCGAACATGAACCAGTTTGCCGGAACACTTGGCGTGCAGTTTCAGGCCACCAAGGATCTCATGACCTATTTCAAGGTAAGCCGCAGCATGAAGCCCGGCGGCATGACCGCCAATAATACGGTGGTGCAGGGCCAGCTCGACCCGTTCAAACCCGAAACCGTTCTGGCTTATGAGCTCGGCTTCAAGGCCGACATCATTCCCAACAGGTTCCGGCTCAACGCCGCTGCTTTCTATTATGACTATCACGACCAGCAATATCTCGGCAGCTATGTCGTTCCCGGCTACGGACCTCTGGGGCGCTTCGACAATATTCCGAAATCGCAAATCTGGGGTGTGGAATTCAACACCGAAATCAACCCCATCCGTCACGTCTATCTGACGCAGAATTTCGGCTTCCTGCGCAGCAAATACCAGAAATTCCAGGCCATCAACGCGTCGGCTGTCAACGCACAATATCAGCAGACCGGCATATGGGCACCGATCTACACGGATTATGCCGGCACTGAAGGCATGAACCCCAAGCTCACCCTGAATGGCTCGGGCGATTACCGTCTCACCTTCCTGCGCCGCTATGAAGGCGAAGCAGGCGTCGACTGGAATTTCCGCTCGGCACAATCGATGGTTCCCGGTGGCACCGGCAATTACCAGCTTCCTGCCTATTTCCTGCTCGGTGCGCATGTCACCGTGCATCCGCTCAAAGGCCCATGGACAGCCACCATCTATGCGTCGAATATCCTGAACCGGGAGTATTTCACCACGAGCTCGCAATCGACCACGACCTATTTCCGCATACCCGGCCCGCCACGCTTCATCGGCGGCCGCATCGGCCTCACCTACTGAGCGCCTTACCCGGCAAGGAGACATGTCTCATGACAGGATCGGATCAGGACAGGAAACGGGTCATCATGGCCGCCTGTGTGGGCAATTTCCTCGAATTCTACAATTTCATGGCTTATGCGTTTTTCGCTCCCATGATTGCCAAGGCGTTTTTTCCCAATAGTTCGGGGCTGGCAGGGCTATTCGATGCCCTGATCACCTTCGGCGCCGGTTTTTTCCTGCGTCCGCTCGGCGCCTTCTGCGTGGGCATCTATGCCAGACGCTACGGCCATCAGGCCGCGCTCATGCTCACCTTTGCGATCATGGCCACAGGCTCGCTTCTGCTCGCTGCCACCCCATCGACCCGTTCGATCGGCCTGATTGCCGCTTTTCTCATCGTTCTGGCCCGCATGCTGCAGGGCTTTTCAGATGGTGGCGAGGTCGGCCCTGCCACTGCCATGCTCTACGATGCGGCCCCACCCGGAAAGGGCGGCATCATCAGCATCATGCAATATGTCACCCAGCTTCTGGGCATGGTCGTGGCCGTCATTTTCGGGCTGATCCTCTCCCTCACCCTCTCCCATGACGCTCTTTATGCCTGGGGCTGGCGTATTCCGTTCTTCATCGGCATTGCCATCCTGCCATTCGGGTTCTGGCTGCGTCGCCAGCTCCCGGCACAGCATGATCATCACGCAGAACCGCATCCTTTCGGCGCCACACTGCGCCTGCTGGTCACGCCAAAGATCCTGCTGGTCTTTGCCCTCATCATCTGCGGCACCATCACCAATTACCTGCGTACATTCGGTGTGAGCTATGCGATCGCCGTTCTGCATCTTCCGCCCGGCACGGCCATGCTCGCCATGGCGCTCGGGCTGATCTGCGGTGTGGTTGCAGTCATTGCGGGCATGCGCATTGCCCATAACAACCCGGACCCGAAGCTTTTCGTCATAATGGTGTCCATCATCGGCACACCGCTTTGCATGCTCTATTATGCGCTTTCCATCACCTATCCCGGCCTTGGCACACAGATCGGCCTGAACCTGACGGTCTTTCTTTCTTCCGGCCTGCTCATCGCGCCGGTCTGGCGGCTGCTCTTCGATGCCATTCCCGACCATAGCCGCGCTTTCATCTTCGGGCTCGTCTATGCTCTGGCCGTGTCCGTTTTTGGTGGCCTGACCCAACCCGTCACGGTGCTGCTGATCGCCCGTTTCCATGACCCCATGGTGCCCGCCTGGATGCTGGGGGTTTTGATGCCGCTCTCGCTTCTGGCTTATCTTGCCCTGCGCAGGCGCATGATCCCGCCCGCGCCCGGCGCGACGATCATCACCTCCGAGGCCGATCGGGCCTATTGACCCTGTTCCTCCGACAAGGATTTTCCTGATGAAAAATACCGATGCCATTCTCTCCTTTGTCGATGACCGTGCGCAAAGCCTGATCGCGCTGAGCGATGCTGTATGGGAAGTGCCGGAGACAAACTTCGAAGAGATACGCTCCTGCGCGCTGCATACTGAAAAACTGGGCGAAGAGGGCTTTCGCGTTACACGTAATGTCGCAGGCATCCCGACCGCGGTCATGGGCGAAGCCGGAGAAGGCGGCCCGGTCATTGCCTTTCTGGGCGAATATGACGCCTTGCCTGACCTGACCAATGCGGCAGGGGTAACGGAGCATACGCCCCTGCCCGGTGACGGCAATGGCCATGCCTGCGGGCATAATCTCCTGGGATCGGCAGCGCTTCTGGCAGCTACCGCACTGAAGAACTTTCTGGCAGCGCATGATCTGCCCGGGCGTGTGCGCTATTATGGCTGCCCCGCCGAAGAGGGTGGCGCAGGCAAGGCCTTCATGGTGCGTGAAGGCGTATTCGATGATGTCGATGCGGCCATTTCCTGGCATCCGCTCTTTTTCACCGGCGTGTTTCCGCCCTCATCGCTGGCCAATATCCGTCTCGACTTCACCTTCACCGGCAAGGCCGCCCACGCAGCAGCAGCGCCCTTTCTCGGTCGCTCCGCACTCGATGCTGCCGAGCTGATGAATGTCGGTGTGAATTACCTGCGAGAGCATATGCTGCCGAGCTCACGTATCCATTACGCCTATCTCGACGCTGGTGGCGCAGCCCCCAATGTCGTTCAGGCCAAGACAACCATCCGCTATGTCGTGCGCACGCTCGATCTGGCTGATCTCGTGCCTTTGACAGAGCGCGTGCGCAAGATCGCTCAGGGCGCTGCGCTGATGACAGAAACGACGGTGCAGGAGCGCGTGATAAGCGCCATGGCCAATATCCTGCCCTGCCCGCCTCTCGAAGCCGCCATGCAAGGCCATGTCGAGCGTCTGGGGCCTCCCCCTTTCGACGAGGACGATCGCGATTTCGCCCGCAAGATGCAGGCGACCTTCCCGAAAAGCGATATCATTGCTGCCTTCCATCACGCTGGCGCCAAGCCCGACCTCGACCAGCCCTTGGCCAATTTCGTGCTTCCCGCAGGCGGCAACCGCTCGTCGCTGGGCTCTACCGATGTGGGTGATGTGAGCTGGACCGTTCCCACCGTGCAGGCCCTTGGTGCGACATGCGCCATCGGCACGCAGCTGCATTCATGGCAGATGACGGCTCAGGGCCAGTCTTCCGTCGCCCATAAGGGCATGGTGCATGTCGCCAAGGTCATGGCCATGACAGGGCTCGACCTGTTTACGAACCCTGATCTGCTGGAAGCCGCCAAAAAGGACCATGCCGAGCGTCTGGCCGTGCAGCCCTACGTAACGCTCATTCCGGAAGACGTCATGCCTGCCGCAGACAGTGAATGAATGAGCCGGTGTGGGGCTTTGGCCCCACACCCGTCCCGAAAACCTTTCCTTCGGGAAATCTGTGTCAGCGCCTTTTCTTCAGCAATGCCTGCGCACAGGCGACACCGATCAGGACGAGCCCCCAGATGGCGAGCGTCAGGTAGTCACTGAATCCCAGAAGATTGAAGCCTGTTGCGATAAGCTGCAGCATGACCATGGCCAGAACCAGCCCGGTTACACGTCCGAACCCGCCATTGGGATCGACCCCACCCAGCACCGCAGCAAGAACGGTTACCAGCAGATAGGATTTGGCATAGGCCGCACTGGCGGAATTATACCGTGCCAGCATCAGGCAGGCAGCGCAGAAGCAGAGAAAACCCGAGAGCGCGTAGATCCTGATCGTTACCCGGTCGACATTGACCGCCGAATAGCGCGTGGCGAGCGCGTTGGAGCCGATCATACGGATCGAGATGCCGAAAGATGTGTGCTGCAACACGACATGCATGACGCCAGCCACCACCAGAAATACCAGAAAGGCGAGCGGTATCTGAAGCAGAGACGCATTGCCGATCTGACCATAGAGCGATGGCAGACCGGAGATCACCTCGCCTCGCGTCAGCCAGATACTCGTACCTTCAACAATCGACATGACGCCCAGCGTGACCAGAATGGGGTGGACTCTGGTGCGCACGATCAGCCAGCCCGTCAGCCCGCCGAGCGCCGTACCCAGCACCATCCCCGTCATGAGCGCCAGAAGAATACAGAGCGTGACATAACCTGCGCCATGCCCTGCCAGAGGCAGATGCGCCAGTACCGTTACCATGGCGAGACCGCAGGCATTGGCTATGGCGATAATGGCGAGGTTGAGCCCTCCGGACATCATGGGGATGGCCATGGCCAGCGCCAGCAGACCAAGCTGCGGCAGCTGGAACATCATCGACCGCATCGAGCCGAGGCTGAAAAACCCTGGCACGACAAGGCTGAATCCAACCGCCAGGGCAAGTGTGGCAAGAGCCTGACCCGAAACACGCGCTGGAAACACCCGCCGCAATGGCCCCAGAAGATCGTCCATGGAGACGTTCCGTCCCGTCAGATTTTCAGACATTGGGTGCCTCCTCGACAAGGCGGGAACGGGTACGACTGCGCACCGACAGCGCCGTGAGGCTGGTCGAGGCGAGGATGATCGCCCCTGTAATGATCTCGAAGCAATAGGGCGAGATATCGAGCAGATTGAGGCCGTTCTGAATGATGGCCAGCATCAGGATGCCGAGTGTAATGCCGCCAATCGTGCCAACACCGCCCAGGAGCGAGGCACCCCCGAGTACGGCAGCGGAGAGCACGGAAAGCTCGGTGCCATAAAGGGCATTCGGCACCGCCTCACCCACACGATTGGCCTGAACGAGCCCTGCCAGAGCGGCCATGAACCCGGCAAAACCATAGGCGAAAAACTGCAATCGGGAGATATTCAGCCCGATACGGCGCGCGGCTTCGGCATTGCCGCCCATGGCGTAAAGCTGGCGGCCTGTTTTCGATCGGTTGAGCAGCACCCAGCACAGCCCGAGCGAGGCAATCATGACAATAATGGGCAAGGTGATGCGCACCAGATCGCCCCCTGCCGTCTCGAACTGCAGAAAGGTAATCCGATCGCTCCACCACTCGGGCAGATTATAAATGGAATGCCCGCCCGTCGCGTACATCAGCAGGGCGAAATACACATTCATGGTCGCGATGGTGATAATGATCGAATTGACCCGCGCATAATGGACCAGTGTCGCATTGATGAACCCGAGCAGCGTGCCGACAATCAACCCTGCCGGAATGACCAGTACCGGCGACAGCCCGAAACGCGTGGCCAGAAGGGCTGCCACATATTGCGCCACCGATGCCGTCGCTGCGAAAGAGATATCGATCCCGCCCGCGATCAGCACAACAAAGAGCCCGGTGGCCATAATGGCCTGGACGGCATAGCTCTCGGTAAGATCGACAAAATTGGAAATGCTGAGAAAATTAGGCGTCGCCAGAGAAAGTGCGACGATGAAAATAGCGATGACACAGGCCAGCCAGAATTCAGGCCGGTTTCGCAGGGATGAGAGGTCAGGCATAGATCCGCTCCTCAAGGGCCTGTTCGGTTATGAGAGACGGGTTGTAGTCGCCAGCGATACGTCCATTGCGCATATGCAGAATGCGATCGCAGGTCGCGAAAAGCTCGATCATCTCATCGGAAATCACGAGAATACCGACGCCCTGATCGCTCAATTCGCGTATCAGGGCATAAATGCCTTCCTTGTTTTTGATATCGACACCAACAGTCGGACTATCGAGAATCAGGATTTTCGGATGGGACGCCAGCCAGCGCGCCAAAATGACACGCTGCTGATTGCCGCCCGAAAGCGTATTGATGGCATCTTCGACCGAGCTGAGCTTGATATTCAGACGTGCGACCCAGTCACGGGCGAGTTGCGTGCGTGACGCATCCGAAATCAGCCCAAAGCGATTTGCGAGGCCGGGCAGGACAGCAATATCCAGATTATCGACGATGGATTGCTCTGCATTGATGCCCAGATTCAATCGGTCTTCCGAGACATAAGCGAGGCCTGCAGCCAGAGCGTCCTGATTATTACGGAAACGACGCTCCTGCCCATGGACAATCAGCGCCCCGGAATCGGGTTTTGTCATGCCAAAAAGCGAAAGTGCCAATTCGGTGCGCCCCGCGCCGAGCAGACCCGTCAGCCCCAGAACCTCGCCTTCATGCAGGCAAAGCGACACGTCATCATATTCACCACGACGACTCAGATGGCGCGTCTCCAGCACCACATCACGCGACGTGCAATCGCGCGCGACATGATGCGAGGCGATTTCGATGCCGGTCATGAGGTGAATCAATGTCCGCTGGTCAAGCGCATAAGCCGGATAGGTGCCAACCATACGCCCGTCACGCATGACCGTAATCCGCTCGGCTATGGCCGAGACCTCATCCAGTCGGTGCGACACGAAAACGACGGCAATCCCTGCAGCCGAAAGCTTGCGCACCAGATCGAGCAGACGACGCACCTCGGCACGCGTAAGCGAAGCAGTTGGCTCATCCATGAAAATCAGGCGGGCCGATCCGGCGAGGCCGCGGGCAATGGCAACAATCTGGCGTTCAGCGATCGACAATGAGTCGACGGGCAAATCGAGGGGCAGATCATGACCGAGCCGATCGAGAGTCTCGCGCGCCTTGCGCCTTATGGCCGCTTTCGGGCTGAATCCGCGCCCGAGATTGGCATCAAACGCGATATTTTCGGCAACACTCAGATTGGGAAAAAGCGCCAGATCCTGAAATACGACCTGAATGCCCAGCGCCCGCGCCCGCATCGGGTCGAATGACAGGATTTCCTGCCCCGCAATGCGCATCTCGCCGCCTGCGTCAGGCGCATGAACGCCGGAAACTGCCTTGATGAGCGTCGATTTGCCGCATCCATTCTCGCCTACCAGGCAATGAATTTCGCCCTCACGCACATCCCAGTCGATGCCACGCAGGGCCTGAAAATTGCCGAATGTCTTGAAGACATTCCGCAATTCCAGAAAGACAGCCGCTGTCACAGCCCGAGCGCCACCAGCTCGTCGATGGTCGATCTGTCGATAATCTGCATCTTAGGCGCAAGAATGCTGCGCTGTGCCGGATCGACCTGCAGCGCGCCGATATCCTGCATCTCCATGCCATTGGTGATCGGCTTGTCATTGGCCAGCATGACGCCCAGACGCACGAGTGTCTGACCGGCAAGAAGCGGATTCCAGATATAGCCGCAGCGAATGGCCCCGGAGCGCACATATTTTGCCCCCTGACCGGGCGAGAAAGGGCCGACTACAGAAACAGTCCTGATCTTGCCACGCGCATCGACGGCGCGGGCAGCGCCGATCGGCCCCTGCGACCCGAAGGCCACAATCCCGGTGAGGTCAGGATGCGCGCGCAATTGATCCATGACGGTGCGATAGCTGTCATCCACGCTTTCACCGCAGCCAAAGCGATCGCCGATGAGATGCATGTCGGGATATTTTGCCTTTTGCAGCGCAATTGCCGCGTCGGCGCGCATTTTATGCTGCGGCACGGTCAGCGAACCGACGATGATAATGTAACCGCCCTTGCCACCCGTTGCTTTGGCCAGCGCCTCCATATGGCGTTCGCCATCTGCAGCGGGGGTGGTGAACTCGAGGTCCCATTCCGCGCCTTGCTGGCCGGGGCTTTCATGGCTGATGACATGGATGCCTGCAGCACGGGCGCGTTGCAGCACAGGCACCAGTGAGCTGGCATCATTGGGCACCACGCCGATGACATCGACCTTGCGGGCGATCAGATCCTCGATCGCGCTGACCTGCTGGGCGGCATCGGCCTGTGTCGGGCCAATCATCCAGGCATTGCATCCGGCCTCCTTGCCCGCACTCTGTATGCCGCGCTCCATGGCGTTGAACCAGGGAATGCCACCAATCTTGGCGACAACGGCAATCTTCTTCGGGGCATCACCGGCGAAGACCGGCGAAAGCCGGGCTGATGCAAAAGGCGCAAGAGCGGTAAGGCTGGCAGCGGCACCCATGAAGCCGCGACGGGATACGATCATGGTCTCAACCTTTTCAGGTCGTCACGAGGCGCCACACAGACGCGCTCGCGACCGGGGGGAGAGGCAGGAAGAAAAAGAAGACGTCAGCGGCGCTGGCGGCCGAGCGCCTCGCGTGCCGATTTCATCTGCACATCGGTAAAGGCCTTGGCATGGGCTGCCAGATCACGGCTGTCTTCCCAGAGATTGCGCCAGATGCCCAGAATACCTTCCAGCGGCTGCCCGACCACGGCAGAAGAGAAGGATTCGAAGGTGATCGGCCCCTGGTAATTAATGCTTTCCAGCGCACGGAAAATGCTCGGGAAATCGACAGAGCCGGAGCCCAGATAGCCACGATGGGAATCGCCGGTGTGGAAATAACCCAACAGATCGCCAGCTTCGCGAATGGCCTCGGCTGAATCGGCTTCCTCAATATTCATGTGATAGCAGTCGAGATGCAGCTTCACATTCGGCATCTCGACTTTCCTTACATACGCGATCGCCTGACGCGCCGTATTGAGCACATTGGACTCATAGCGATTAACCACTTCCATCCCGAGCGTGATGCCACTCGCCTGCGCCTTTTCGGCGACGCGACGCACTACATCGATGGAACCGAGAATGCCGTCAGCAGTCACGGGTGTCGCGTATTTCTGAAAAGCCGAATAAAGAATACCGCAGACATGGGTAGCCCCGACATCGCGCGCGAGCGAAATGGCATCGAGAAGATGCGCCTCACCACGCTTTGTACGCTCGGCATCGCCAGAAGAAATATCCATCTCTGACGTCAGACCGAACGACATGGTGATGCCGAGCTTGTTGCGCTCGAGTTCGCGCAAGGTGGCCGGCACATCGAACCCCTTGAGGTCCATCGTAGAGGCCTCGATGAGGTCGTAGCCGAGTTCGGCGGTCGAACGTATGGCCATGGCGGCGTCTTCAGGTGTCCAGCCAGCGGTCCAGACAAAAGCATGCAATCCAAGCTTGTTCATGAGAATTCTCCTGTTCTGGGGGGGGCGGTCGAACCGCGCACCACAAGCGTGCAGGACAATCTGACCTGCATGGGGGCGGTGCTTTCGCCCGCAATACGATGCATGAGGCGCGACCAGGCCTGAGCCCCCAGAGCATCAACCGGCTGACTAATGGCCGTGATGGGGGGATGGGTGGCACGCATCCATGCATAATCGTCGTATCCGACAAGCGACACGTCGCCGGGTACGGCACATCCGCTCTGGTGCAGACAACGCAGCGCGCCCAGAGTGATGGAATTTGTAAGAGCGATAATGGCTGTGGGGGCCTCACTGCCTGTCAGCATCTCGGTCAGCACCTCAGGCCCTTCTTCGGCATGGTGCCCCACTTCCAGAACCGTTGGCACCGGCAGACCGGCCTGTACACAAAACGCGGTAATGCCGGCACAGCGTTCGCGGATATTGGCAAGCGACAGCGTGGTGGCGACCACCAGAAGGCGCCTGTGACCTAGCCCGACAAGATATGCCGCAGCCTCAGTAGCGGCCTGCTCGTTATCGACCGCAATCGTATCGGCATTGCAGGAATGCGGCAGCCGGTCGATCACCACATAAGGCACGCCAGCCGCGTCGAGAAATGACGCATCGGCGAAAAGATCGTCATTGGGCAGAACGATCATGCCCGCTGGACGCCATGACAAAAGCGCCTTGAGTCGCGATGACGCGAGCTCGGAGTCCTCGCCCGCACTGGCCACGATAATATCGTAGCCATCCTTGCGGGCGCGGTCTTCCAGACAGGCAATAAGGGCCGTGAAAAACGGATTATCCAGACTTGGTACCAGCACACCGATAATGCGGTTGCGCCCTTCGCGCAGTTGCATGGCGGCCCTGTCGGGCAGGTAATTCAGTCTGTTGATGGCCTCTTCGACACGCGCACGCACAGCGTCAGACACGTTTTTACGGTTGCGCACGACATTGGAGACGGTCGCGACAGAAACCTGCGCCTCTTCTGCGACATCGCGGATCGATACCTTGGCACCTTTGCGTGACATGAGACGCCCCTCAATCGGTTAAACGTTTAACCGCAAAGAGACGTAAGATGAATTTCACATATCAGGGAAATGACGTTTCTGTCATTTACCGTCATTCTCTTCCATGCCCGCGTCTGACGATCCGGCTGCGACGGCCTCTGCCAGGCCAGAATCTCTGCGTTTTTCGTATCAGCGCCGAAGCATGGAAGGAAAAATGCCTCTTTGTCAGATAAGAGGAATCCCTGCTGTCAGTAAGGTCTCATGGCTTGTGACAATAGAGGCGTACCCATTCCGGCGGCTCCTGCTCGAGACGCCCATCGATCGGGATATGCCGCTCCTGCGCCCAGCGATATCCCCACATGGGGCCGAATTTTGTGGCGATCTTGGGCTCCTGCGTGAAAGCGGGGTCTGACTGGGCCTGCGCCAGGGTGACGAAGCGATAATGCTGCTGTCTGAACAGGTCGAGAATCTGTGGGAGGACCGCCGCATTCAGCCGGTTATCGTGAAAAAGCATGACCGCCGGCACATCACGGCCCATGATCTTCTCATCCAGCGCCTGATAATAGGGAATTTCGATACGCGCATAGTCGATATAGGCTTGCCGTATACGCGCCTCATCCGCCGAGTTTTCTGCTGAGTGGGCGCATTCATAGGCATCGTTGAAAAGGTAATCCTCCACGTCGATCGTTGTGGCGGCCTGCCTGTATCCAAGACGCCTGACAATCTCCGACAGGGCAATCCGCTTCGGTTCGGTATCGCCAACGTGATTGAACGGAAAACGGAAAAACTCGAGCTTCCGTCCTGCCTTGTGAGCGAGCGGTCCGATACTGCGCTCGCCCTCTTTTATCTCGTTTTCGAATTGCGCCGGGGTGAGCACATTGCTGTCGACATGATGCGCCGCATGATTGGCCAGTGCCAGAGCGCCCTGATTCCACTGGGCAAGAATTTCGGTGCCAGGCGACCCAAGGGCCTGCACCTTGTCTTCGTTCACGAAGGCGGTGACCGGTACTGCGTCATGACGCAAGGCGGCAAGAATGGCGCGATTGGCAGCCAGTGCGTCTTTCTGATTATCACTGCGGGACGTTTTGCCCGGCATGACATAGGGCAGATCATCGAAGGTTACCGCCACCTGATGTTCAGGCAGCGGCGCTGCCTGGGCGGTTACGGAAAAAAGACCCAATGCCCCTAGTTGCAACAGTGCCTCGGTGTATCGATGCACCGTTGCTGTTTTCTTTTTCATCGCCACGCTTCCCGGGCGCAGGACCATGAATCGCCATGGATTTACTGCCGCCCCCGATCATTACGAAAATGAATTCCGGTATTGTTGCGGCACAAAAAAGAAAAATAGGGCCAGAAGTCATAATCCCGGCAGCATGAGGGCGATCAGAGCGCCCTCCTGTCATGAACTCAGGACTGGCTGACGCTCGCGGGAAGTTCGTTGACTGTCACGACACGCCAGACACCATTGATCCGCTCCAGAATGGAGAGAGACAGGTTCTGAATCGAGAAGCGCAGGGCAGTGTCAGGATGGACACTCAGGGCATGCGAAATCGCCGCACGAATGGCCCCGCCATGGCTTACCACCACACTGTCCTGCCCCTCGCTTCGGTCGGCCAGCTCATCCAGCGCGTGGCCGACGCGGGCACAGACATCAAGCATGCTCTCACCACCGGGAGGCTGCTCGGAGGCTGAAAGCGACCAGAAATTATGAGCCGTCTGACGCAGTTTCAGGGGGAGTTCCTCATGGGGAAGATTATGCCACTCACCCATGGATTGCTCGGTGAAGCGCGGCTCGATCGTCAGGTTGCGCGTGCCATATCCCGCCGCGAAAATGGCCTTGGCCGTGTCCTGGGCACGCTTGAGCGGCGAAACAACCCATTGCGCATCAGCAGGTAATCTCTGACCCAGAGCGGTATAATAGGGCACCTGCAACGCCAGATGCTCGGAGCAGAGATCGACGTCGAGCGCACCATAGACGCGCAGCCGTGCCGTTGCCTCGACAATGGCATGGCGGATCAGCCAGATGCGCGTCACGCCCGAAGGCAACTGCATGGAATCCAGAAAATGACCATGCGCCTTTGGTTCAGAGGAAGAGGCCGTTGGGGACTGGGTCATGATACCAGAGACTTTCGCGAGAAATGGGAATGAGGCGCATAACGTGGCACCGGATCGGCGGCTTCAAGCCGATCCCAATGCGCAAGGATAAGCGATATTTTCGCAAAGGCGCGGCGTATATCTGCAAATTCACGAGCAAGGCGCGACTGGTCTGTCAGACCCGCATGAGAAGGCTCGCCTGAAACCAGACGTGCCCCGGCACACAGACGCAGCGCCCCGGCATTATCGCCGCCCAGTGCGGGGTGCGGCACCGGCACAGGCTGACCCAGATGACAGAGCAGTTCCGCCAGCTTCTCACCAGCAATCCAGGGCGACAGATCGGCATTGAGCCAGCGATGCAGGGCGCGGGCGCGCTCGAGCGACAAAGGCTTTTCCGCATCTTGCGGATCGTTGACGAGAAAGGAGAAGACGGTCGGCACGACATCCCAGACTTCCTGACCGTCGATACGCGCGCGCTCAAGAGAGGGCACAGGCAAAAGGGTCAGAGCCGCATGGCGCGCGATTACATCGCGTGCCGTTAACTCGAAACGTCTCAATGTCTCGATGATGCGTGTTCGTGGCACAGCACCGAATGCCTCACTCTCGGCAAGCGCCGCCTGCCAGCGCAGGGAGAGGCCCAGATTGCCATCACGGGCCAGACGATCGGGCGTGCGCGTTGCCGGCCAGTCGCAACGATTGAAATACGCCGAAAGCCCCTCGGGCAGAGAGAAGCCAGCCAGCGCCTCGACCTGGCTCTGCGGCAGAAGCACGGCACCGCAGAAAGGCGGCCCTGTCAGAAATTTCGACCCGGTCGTCATGACCATCATGCCGCTGCGTACCATCATGCCGACGCGCTCGGGGGCGAGACGCGCCTGACAGGCATCGACAACGAAAGTCAGTTCATCGGGGTAAAGACCGGCCAGCTCCGCCAGCAAATCGTGGCACGGCCCGACCAGCCCGGTCTTGGACATATCGAGCTGATGCAGAATGACATGGCGCCCCTCGGCCACCTCGCGCATGACGCAGGCGCGCACCTCGTCATTGAGCGCCTTCGTCTCTCTTGGCGACCCATCAGGATTGCGTATGGCGATACCAAGCAGACGTGTCTGTTCGGGAAAACCGTCGAGAAGACGGGCCTTGTCAGCGCTGTTACCGAGCGCCGTCTCCGCCGCGAAATGCCGCCCTTGCGCGGCAAGCGGTACGCCACTGCCGGTTTCATCGGGCGCGATCAGCACATTGGTAATCGCCGCCCCCCTGGCCCGCATCAGACCGACAGCCAGAACCGCCAGTTCGCAATCAGTGCCTGAGGCAGCGAGAACGACATTATCCCGTGAGTCGAGACCATAGAGCGCGGCCAGACCGTCTTTCACCGTAAGGCAGGAAACTTCACGCGCGCGCGGTGCCGGGGTACCGTGCAGCGCATCCAGCAGGAAAGCCCGTCGGGCACGCTCGGCCCCCAGATAGCCACGCTCGGAGAGGGATGACGCCGTAGAAGATGAGAACGTAACCGCCCAGGGGCGCGGGCGATGCGAACAGCCATAGCGATTGAGACCGGTCTCCGGGTCGATGCTCAGCCTTTCATCGCCGCCATCTGCCATCAGATATTCCGCCGGCGCCAGACACGACCAAAGCGGCTTGAGCCGCGCCAGAAGCAGGGCGGGCTCGACCACCGACACGGAAGCCTCGGGACAGAACTGCGTCAGCTTGGGCCAGAGCGCCGTCACACGCGACGCCGAAGGCGGCTGATCAGCTGCAAAATCATGCAGCCATTCCAGCCCGGCAGGCAATGTCGGGGTATCGCAATCGAGCTGATGGAAAAGCGCCGCCACGCGCGCCGCGACGATAGCCGCCAGGGGGCGATCATGCGTGGGCAGACCCTGAAGAAGGAAGCCCCATTCAAGCGCGTAACGCAGCAGGGTTGGCGCCATATCAGGGCGCTCGAAAGCAATCGCGCCAAGAACGATGGTGTCGGCAGAGACCGTGAAGGGCAGATGAAGGCGCGGCGAAAGATCGAAGACGATACGGTCTGAAAGACTTTGCAGGTCAGGGCGGTCGAGCGCTGCCAACAAACTATCCGTCACTTTTTCTGCAAGCACGCGGCGCCATCCTGTCATGAAGAGGCCGCTTTATAGCCCAGACCACGATGATTCCCAAATGAGGGGCACGCTATGAACCATGCGTGCGCAACAGCCTGTCATCAGTGAATTGCGAGGATTTCGGGCCTCGAAATCTCCCAAGAGTCACAATTATTAACTTAATTCAGACGCCCATCAGCCATGCGCCTGACTGTCATTGTAGCGCGCGGGGCAACGCTCCACGCTCATCATCGGCACGACCACGCCCCATTCTCCAGGTGATTATGCCACAACTTTGACCTTGAACAGGACGACCCTGCCACGACATCGAGATCAACACGCCGATTGACAAGCCAAGCCAAACCCGAGCGTGAAGAGGCATATTGGCGCGATCATGCATGAGGGTCTCACTCCGATGGGGTTGACGACGTTCCTGCCCCCGACGCGCGTAATCACGGGCGATGCGATGCGACAAGGACGTGTACTCTCGTCTTTTGCATCTTCCCTGATAAAAAGAATGAAGACATGTCCCGCGCTGCCCGGAAGATATCCGCTCTTCGCGTTTTGTCCGCCCTCACCCTTTCGCTAACTTACGCTTCGCAAGCTCTCGCCCAGCGGGTTTCACCCCAGTTCGAAAAAATAATCACCCTCAGGCTAACGGAACAGCTACGCTGTGACTGAACGACGCCAGCATGCCTGAAACGGATTCATCAGATACCGGCGACCATGAGTGTCATCTACGGCTTACTCTTTTACTTACTGATTACCGACGTCCCAGTCACTTTTTATACCGGGTGGAAGTGGCGGACGTGATCCGGGAATCCTTGATCAGGCTTGTCGTGCGAGAAACTGTTCAACAGAGTTTATGCTCGTCGACCAAGTGGATATTCTTTCGCCATCTTCATTCACGAAGTCCATATCATCAAGCACTAGATCGAAATTTATCGCTCGTTTCATGCTATGCTGCCACCTGAATAGAAGTTTCTCCTGTATGAAGACTCTATTTTCCAATATCTGACATGGCCATGAGTTGATAAAATTGGCATTTCTCGGTCGATAAACATTGGTCAGAAAATAAGACTTCCCTGTTTCCAAAAGTCTTTTCGCCGAATTTCTCCACGATTCTTCGTATTTTTCTTTACTGAAAAAGCTCAGATTGGAGAAGAAACCTTCCCTTTTTTCTTCTATGTAGAGGGATCCGAAATAGCCATCTTCGTCATACGAAATCGCCCTTCTTCCAAATCTTATATCGAACATCCGAGTAACTTCCGCAGCACCAAGAACCATGACATATCAGTCGAGTATAATTCATAATTGCCGCACCAAAAGAATAGGATATTAATTTTATAGTAAAATTTTTGTGCTTATTACGGCTTTGAACCATATAGCTTCTTCAGTCACGCCTGTCGCGAAATTAGTCATAATTTCGCCAATTCCAAATAAATATTTCTATGCCTTGAGTGTATTATAAGAAACATGCTCGCTTAATTTTCAATTTCCACGTAAGAAGGGTACCGCCATGAAAACAGAACTCAGTCACGAGGGAAGAGCGCTTCTGAGATTTCTCGTCAAAGAGATCCTCCCAGGTGCTATTGTGGACAGACGTGCAGACATCGTTAAAAACTGCATCGGATACAAGCAAGTTCATGAGCAGCTCAGACTCCCAAGACGGTCAGAAACATGGGGAAGAAGTCTCGAATTGAATGGTCTGGCCAACATGGCCGAATGGGTATTTGAACAACATCTTCCTGCGATCAGCGGCCTGATCGTCACCGAAGAGACCAGAGCACCCGCAGTTGGCGGCTATATTCCGCTTATGGAGCGATATAGATCCGACTGGCTAACCGAGATCGAAAAATCTCAGCAGCAGGACTGGACTCCATTCATCTGACCACTGTCTAGTTGTGCAATGGCTCTGAATTGTACGAGCTGGGTTCTTACCCCTGTCCTGACATGCTTGCCTCAGGCGAACCGACGCGTGAACAGCCCATTTGATGAACGTATATGGGACAATAGTGCATTGACTAACGACAGGATGAAGAGCCAGTCGATTTCGAAGTTTCACGTCGCTATTGCGCACAACCTGCCAGTTCAGGGAGAGATCTTCGAATACCCCACCCGAAGCCGCCCCCTACGCGATTAACTCCCGTATGAAGTACGCACGGACTTACACCCTGTCACCGCGCACATAGGCAGAGAGACGCGAAGAGACCATGGGGATAGTCAGCATTGTGCTGCCGAGCGCCATGAGGAGCAGTGCCGTGAAGGTACTGTTCGTGATGATATGCCGATCGAGAAGCACGTTGGCGAAGATGATCATGATAAGGGCTTTTGTCTGAAGCAGCCAGCCAAGCGTGGCCGCGTCGCCTTTGGGCCAGCCGAGAACTCTGCCCGCAATCTGCACACCTATCAGCTTGCCGCCCACCGAGGCGCATAACAGCAAAGCGGCGGCGGCAAAGACGGCTCCTCCGCCTATGGTCCACTCGGTGCGCAGACCGGTTGACAAGAAGAAAACCGGCATGATTGTCAAAAGTACGAAATGGCGGAAACGGTCCATGTCTTCCTGTCTGAACCAGGCAGCATCGAGCACCGCGCCCGAGAGGAAGGCACCCACCATGAAATGGAGCCCGGCCCAGTCAGCCGCAAAACCGCAGCCTGCAAGCCAGACAAGGCCGAGATACCAGCGATCCTGCTCTGCAACGCGGGCCATGAGCACGCGAAACGCCAGGGTGGCCAGACCGAAAAGGACCAGAAAGCCCAGCTGGCGCCCCATACGCTCCCAGTCGAGCAGAATGACTGCCAGAACGCCCCAGATGGCCACATCGTCCAGAGAGGCATAACGCAGGATACGCTGCCCGAACGGCGTCCGCAGAATGGAGAGTTTCTCAAGAAACAGGACGAGGATCGGCAAAGCCGTCACGGCACAGGCAATACCGATACCAAGAACGACCTGCCAGCTTGCCCCTGCCGCCCCCCTCCACCCCGGATAACGAAGCATCACCAGCGCTGCCAGACTGCCCGTTACAAGAGGGACGGCCAGAGCAAGCCCTGCCGTCAGCCCAGTTTCGCCGCGACGACGCCATGCTTCGCGGATATCCAGTTCGATACCCGCAACCCAGACGAACATCATGACCGCCCACCAGGCAATGCCGTTCAGGGCCGTGATCGTGCCAGGCGTGAAAACGGTCTTGTAGTAATCGGGGCAGAACGCCCCCAGCACGCCGGGGCCGAGCAGAATACCGCCAATAATCTGCACCACCACGAGAGGGGCCCAGAAATCGGTACGCAGCAGGCGCCAGACGAGATAGGGCAAGGCATAGATCACCAGCATCGCAATCAGAAAGATCTCGGTGGGTGTTCTTGGCACTGGTTTATCCTTGCACTCGTATTGGCACTGGCAGCCTGCCGGATCTTCTAGAAGAAACTCCGTCATCGCCAGGCATAAAAAAAGCGGGGACCAAAGCCCCCGCCTTTTCATTTCCGATCCCGAAAGGGACAAAAGATCAGTTCTTGGCCTTGTCGACCAGCTTGCCCTTGGCAATCCAGGGCATCATGCCGCGCAGCTTTTCGCCGGTCTTTTCGATCTGGTGCACGTCGTTGCGCGCGCGGATGGCCTTGAAGCCGACGCCGCCCGACTGGTTTTCCAGAATGAAGTTGCGCACGAAGGTGCCATCCTGAATATCGGTCAGAACGCGCTTCATCTCGGCCTTGGTTTCTGCCGTCACGATGCGCGGGCCTGTAACATATTCACCATATTCGGCCGTGTTCGAGATCGAGTAGTTCATGTTCGCAATGCCGCCTTCGTAGATCAGATCCACGATCAGCTTCATTTCGTGCAGGCACTCGAAATAGGCCATTTCGGGAGCATAGCCACCCTCGACCAGCGTCTCGAAACCGGCGCGGATCAGTTCGACCAGACCGCCGCAAAGCACGGCCTGCTCGCCGAACAGATCGGTTTCGACTTCTTCCTTGAAGCTGGTCTCGATGATGCCAGCGCGGCCGCCACCATTTGCCGAAGCGTAGGACAGGGCGATTTCAAGCGCCTGACCCGTTGCGTTCTGGGCAACCGCCACGAGCGACGGCACGCCACCACCCTTCTGGTATTCAGAACGCACGGTGTGGCCGGGGCCCTTCGGCGCAACAAGGAACACGTCCAGGTCAGGGCGGGCTTCGATGATGCGGAAATGGATCGACAGGCCATGAGCAAAAACGAGCGCTGCACCCTGCTTCAGGTTCTTTTCCAGCGAGTCCTTGTAGAGCGCGCCCTGGCCTTCGTCAGGCGTCAGAACCATCACGACATCGGCCCATGCAGCGGCGTCAGCGGGGTTCATGACCTTGAAGCCAGCGCCTTCTGCCTTGGCAACAGCCGACGACTCAGGACGCAGGCCGATGACCATATCGGTCACGCCGCTGTCCTTCAGGTTGTTGGCATGGGCATGGCCCTGGCTGCCGTAACCGATGATGGCAACCTTCTTGCCCTTGATCAGGCCCAGATCACAGTCACGATCGTAATAGACGCGCATCAGAAAGACTCCTCGATGGATTGAAAGACTTCGGTACCACGGCCTATAGCGGCGATTCCGGTCCGGGACACTTCCGCAAGACCAAGCGGTTGCATCAATTCGACGAAAGCATCGATTTTCTCGGCACTTCCCGTCAGTTCAAAAACGAAAGACCCTGCCGTCGTATCGACAGCGTGGGCACGAAACGCCTGGGCAATACGCATACCCTCGGTACGCATCTCGCCCTTGCTGACCACCTTGATCAGGGCCAGCTCGCGCGCCACATGCGGGCCGCATTCCGTCAGGTCACGCACGCCATGCACAGGAATAAGGCGCGCAAGCTGGGCCTTGATCTGGGCAATGACCATCTCTGTGCCAGACGTCACGATGGTGATCCGCGACAGATTGCGCGAGGCATCGATGGCAGAGACGGTAAGGCTCTCGATGTTATAGCCACGTCCTGAAAACAGACCGACGACGCGGGCCAAGGCACCGCTCTCGTTTTCGATCAGAACCGCAATGACGGCTCTCTGGATATCCTGTGCCATCAGACCAGCATCATGCCTTCTTGTGTAATCCGGGCTGCATTGGACTCCTGATCGGGGCCAAGCAGCATCTCGTTATGCGGGGCGCCCGACGGAATCATCGGGAAGCAGTTCTCGTCCTGCGCCACACAGATATCCGCCACCACCGGGCCGTCATGACGCAGCATTTCATCGATCACGCCATCCAGCTCGCCCACGCAGGTGGCGCGCAGCCCCTTGCCGTGAAACGCTTCTGCCAGACGGATGAAATCAGGCAACGCCTCGCTATAGGATTGTGAGTAGCGCGAGCCATGCAGCAATTCCTGCCACTGACGCACCATGCCCATATAGCGGTTGTTCAGGATGAACAGCTTCACCGGCAGGCGATACTGCGCCATCGTGCCGAGCTCCTGAATATTCATGAGCGTCGACGCCTCGCCGGCAATATCGATCACCAGCGCATCGGGATGCGCCACCTGGGCGCCGACCGCCGCAGGCAGACCGTAGCCCATGGTGCCGAGGCCGCCAGAGGTCAGCCAGCGATTGGGCTTGTCGAACTGGAAGTGCTGCGCCGCCCACATCTGATGCTGGCCGACTTCCGTGCTCACGAATGTATCGCGACCCAGAGCCTGCGTGGCTTCATAAAGACGGCGAATGGCATATTGCGGGCGGATGATGGCGCTCGGAGCCTGATCCTGCACAAAGCCGAAGGAATCCAGTGCGCGCCAGCCCTCGATCTGCGCCCACCAGGGGCTCAGATCCTGACCATCGCCATCCCAGGCAGCAAGAAGCGCCTCGATCGTGCGGCCGACATCACCAACCAGCGGCACATCGACGCGGATGATCTTGTTGATCTGCGAAGGGTCGATATCGGCGTGAACCTTGAACGAGTTGGGCGAGAACGCATCCACACGCCCGGTCACACGATCATCAAAACGCGAGCCGAGCGCGATCAGCAGGTCGCAGCCATGCGTGGCCAGATTGGCCTCGTAGCTGCCATGCATGCCCAGCATGCCCAGAAACTGGCGGTCGGTGGTCGGGAAAGCGCCCAGACCCATCAGGGTGGAAGTCACCGGGAAATTGGTACGGCGTGCCAGCTCGCGCAGGCCTTCCGCAGCCTTGGGCCCGGCATTGATCACGCCGCCACCCGTATAGAAAAGCGGACGCTTGGCGCGCTTCATGGCGGCGATGGTCTGGCGGATCGCCTCGCCATCGGCGTCCAGATTGGGGCGATACGGGCGATGCAGACGCCCTTCGCCCGGCGCGGGCAGAGGCGCGTTGCCGACCGAGATGTCCTTGGGCAGATCGATCAGAACGGGGCCGGGGCGACCACCTGCGGCCACCTCGAAGGCCTCACGAACGATCGGCGCCAGATCCTGACCGCGACGCACCAGATAATTATGCTTGGTGGCAGGACGCGTGATGCCGGTCGTATCGGCTTCCTGAAACGCGTCATTGCCGATCAGCGCCGTTGGCACCTGACCGCACAGGCAGATGAGCGGGATGGAATCCATCAGCGCATCGACCAGACCGGTCACGGCATTGGTGGCACCGGGGCCACTGGTGACCAGCACCACGCCCACCTTGCCGGTCGAGCGCGCATAGGCCTCTGCCGCATGAACGGCGGCCTGCTCATGGCGCACCAGAACATGGCGGATATGATCCTGCTTGAACAGCGCATCATAGATGGGCAGCACCGCGCCGCCGGGATAGCCGAAAATGACCTCGACGCCCTGCTCCACAAGCACGCGCAGGAGCACCTCGGCACCATTGAGCGGCGCTGTCGAAGTTTTTCCGGTCTGCTGTGTTGACGCGTTCATGTGAGCGCACCCCTTTCATTGAGCGGGCGGGTTTATGACGGGTGTGAGGATTCGTCAATGGCCGATTGAATGAAAGTTGCTATTTTTTCGAATTCCCTTTTCGAAAATTGCGTACTCTCGTCATATCTTTGCAACGAAATCATGCAATCCTGCTCTGCGCCCAGCGCATGGTGATTGAACCAGGTTGCCTGACGTCTCGTATATTGCCCCGTCACGATGACAGCGCGGCGGATAGCCTCGTCCAGAGTGAGCGTTCCCGCAAGAGCGGCGCTCAATTCCGGAACGCCATGGGCGCGCATGGCGGGCAAAGCGGGCGAAAGCCCCCGTGCGACAAGGCGTTTGACCTCATCGAGGGCTCCGGAATCGATCATGTGCGAGAACCGCTTGCCAATTGCCTCGCGCAGCATGTCACGCGGTGGATCCAGCCTGACAGAGACAAAGCGGCACGGTGCTGGCGGCAGGCCTGGCTGACTGCGCCAGTACGCAAGCCCCTGCCCTGTGCCACGCAGCACTTCGAGCGCCCTTCCAACACGCTGGCCATCGCTCGGGCGCAGACCCTGCGCCGTTTGCGGATCGTCGCGCATCAGGATTGCGTGTGCCGCCTCGCTCCCCTGTTCGGCCACGAGCGCACGCGCCGCCTCACGCGCCTCGTCGCCCGGTTCGGGAACCTCCACCAGACCGTCGAGCAGTGCGCGCATATACATGCCCGTCCCACCGCACAGGATGGGCATCCGCCCCTGTGCCCATGCCGTCTGCATGTCATTCAGCGCCGTCTCGCGCCACCAGGCAACACTGCCCGGCTGCGCGGCATCGAGGACCCCGTAAAGCCGATGCGGCACGCGCGCTTCGTCAGCCTCATCGGGGCGTGCCGTCAGCACATGCAGATCGGCATAGACCTGCATGGAATCGGCATTGATCACCGTGCCCCCGACACGTTCGGCCAGCGCAAGCGCCAGTGCCGACTTGCCCGAACAGGTCGGTCCCGCCACAATAAGGGCGATCGGGGCGTCAGCCATTTTGTCTAACTGTCCCAAGCGTTCTTCTCTGATGGGCCAAGATGACCTTACCTTACGTTCTCGTTCTCGTTGCCGACCCTGCACAGGGCACCCTGTCCAAAGATGCCATCGACATCGCCCGGAACATGGTCAAGGGCAAGAACCCCGTCGTGCTTTCGGCGGGCGAAGCCGTCGAAATTCCGTGCCCCACGCCAGCTCCCGGCGCGCCAACCATTGCCACCATACGCGCAACGCTTGCGCGGCATAAGGTCGATGCGCTGCTGGTCAAGACACGCGGCCGTCGCAAGGCTGTGCTCGTCGCCGATATGGACAGCACCATTCTCGACGGTGAAAGCCTCGATGAGGTCGCAGCCCTGCTGGGAGTAGGTGATGCTGTCGCCCAGCTCACCCTCGACACCATGAACGGGAAACTGGATTTCGAGGAGTCCCTGCGGACACGTGTCGCACTTCTGGAAGGCAAATCGACCGACTGCCTGGAGGAAGTCTGGCAGAAATCACGACTCAATCCCGGTGCCCGGACCCTGGTGAAGACCATGAGCGCCCATAATGCCCGCACGGCGCTCGTGTCGGGTGGTTTTACCTACTTTACGAGCCGTGTCGCTGAAGCCTGCGGCTTTGACGAGCATTACGGCAACGAATTCGACATTCAGAATGGTGTCTTCACCGGCAAGCTCGCAGCCCCGGTGCTGGGCCCCGACAGCAAGGAAGAGCACCTGCAGCGTCTGCTCGAAGAGCGTGGCGTAAAGGCCTCTGCTGCCCTGACCACCGGAGACGGCACCAATGATCTGCCGATGCTCGCCGTGGCCGGTCTGGGCATCGCCTACAAGGCGAAACCGAAAGTCCGTCAGATGATCGAAATGCAGGTCAATCACTCGACCCTGCGCGCCCATCTGTTCGCACAGGGTTATCCCGCGAGTGTTTTCGTGGAGTGAAGGCTTATGGGGTGCTGCCCCATTCCCCGGAAAGGGGCTCGCCCCTTTCATCCCCTTTGAATCAAGGGGTGAAGATGGCTTCGATACTTAGATCGAAAATCTCTGCTACGGCGAAAGCCAGGGGCAGGCTCGGGTCGTAGCGCTCATTCTCGATCGCATTGATAGTCTGACGCGAGACGCCCAGCACCTTGGCCAGCGCATTCTGACTCATGCCCTGCGCCAGACGCAGATCGCGCATCCTTCTGCCAAAAGGCACGCGATCTCTGACAGGCTCAGGGCAACGCCCTGAACCCGTTTCCCGTCACTGACAATCCGAAGAGATCGCATCCCCCTGCAAGCTGCGATCAGCGAAATTCTGGGCCTCGCTTTCGGCGGCATTCAGAAGCGGAGAATGCTCGACACGGTAATGGTGGATGCTTACGCGCGTTCCGGCAGAGCACAGCGCCTGGCTGAGCTTCTCCTGCTGGGCCGGGGGCACCTGCGTATCGTTGGTGGCGATACCGAGCATGACCGGTGAAGCCAGCTTGAGCGAAGGATAGCGTGCCCACTGCAAGGCAGGGGCGAGGGCATTTTCGGCGTCGGGCTGGAACGTATTGTCAGGCGTTAGACCGGCATGTTCGACCGCACCAAAAAAATCACCACGGCATAGTTCACTCGCCTTGCGATACAGAGGCAGGGCGCGAGGCTTGAAGGCGCTCGACGGATCGAATGAGGTGTCAGCCGCCCCAAGAGACGCCCCCAGCAGAAGACCATAGACAACACCGGGCGCAAAGCGGCGCGCGCCATGCGCCTGGGTCAGGATATGACCGGAATCACCATCGAAATAGGGCGCCCCGAGGGCAATCGTTCCCTTGATCTGCAGGCTCGGCGCGTAGTTTTTCGCCAGAGCCGCAGCCGCCAGCACGGCTTGCGCACCCTGATCATGACCCAGCAGCACGACATGACCGCTCAGGGACGGGAAGCGACGCCGCGCCGCACGCACGGAATCCAGCACAGCCATGCCCCCGGATTTCGCATTCAGATACAGCGCCGCTCCCGGCTCGCCGAGACCGGGATAATCGGTCGCAACCACGGCATAGCCGCGCCGCAGCCAGCTTCCGTAGAAACTTGCCTGCGGGCCGCCGATCCCCATGATCGACGGGGCGCAGGTCAGACCGATACCGCTCGTGCCATGAGCCCAGGCCATGACGGGCCACCCTCCGGCAGGCGGCGTACCGCGTGGCACCATGACTTCGGCAGAAACGGCAACAAGATGGGTCGGGTTATGCGCATCGGTGCTGCGATAGGCCATGCGATAGGCCGTGCCAGGGATAGGCGCGTTTTTCTGCTCCATCTTGATGGCCTGACCGGCAGCCACAGGAGCGTAGCGCGATTCGGCGTCTTCATCGGCATCCATGGCGCAGGCGGTCAGGGTCAGGGCGGAAACAGCCATCATGGCAAAGACAGAACGCATCGGACCTCTTCGATCTCAGGGGCGGAAACCAGGCGACAGGAAAACGGCAAACGCCGCGTGACACGCGAGGTTCGGGAGAAGCGACCGGCAGGGTGACCTGACGGTCTGGCAAAATCATGACGGGTATTGCCTCGTTCGCCCCGGCTCAGCCAGACGTTTTCTGTAACACGGCCCCTTAGCCGGACGGAGCATGACGCCCTGTGGCAATGGGCTGGTCAGGCCATACGCTCCGTGACCGGAGGCCGGTTGCAATGCAGAAAGACCCGGAGCGATTCACAGGAACGTGAATGCACCCTGCCAAAAATAGAATTATTTTTCTTTTATGTATTGAGAAAGAGAATATTAATTTCCCGTGCCGCGAGGGTGCCCGTCGGCGCGAGAGTTGAGAACCGCATCCGGTGGCAGATGCTATAAGGCCCGCATCGGGCGCGGGTCCAGCGCGCCACGCCGATTGCGGTCGCAGAGGAGAGGAAGACGTTTCATGAGCAGTCTGATTCAGCATTACATCAACGGGTCACGTACCGAAGGTCATGGCAGCGCGCGGGGCGATGTGTTCAACCCGGCCACGGGTCAGGTCACGGCGCAGCTCGCCCTGGGTGATGTAAAGGATGTCGATGACGCCGTTACGGCTGCCAGGGCGGCCTTCCCTGGCTGGGCACAGACGACGCCTCTCGCTCGTGCCCGCGTGCTTTTCCGCTTTCGTGACCTGATCGAGAAACATGCGCGCGATCTGGCGGCAGTCATCACAGCCGAGCATGGCAAGGTGCTGTCGGATGCGCTCGGCGAGGTCACGCGCGGCATGGAGGTGGTGGAATTCGCAACCGGCGCCCCTGAACTGCTCAAGGGCGAATTCACCGAGCAGGTCGGGCGCGGGATCGATGCCTGGTCGATGCGCCAGCCTCTGGGCGTGGTGGCCGGCATTACCCCGTTCAATTTTCCCGTCATGGTGCCGCTCTGGATGGCGCCGATGGCCCTCGCCTGCGGCAATTGCTTCATTCTCAAGCCCTCCGAGCGCGATCCCTCGGCCTCGCTGATACTGGCCGATCTGCTCAAGCAGGCCGGTCTGCCAGACGGTGTCTTCCAGGTTGTTCACGGCGACAAGCTGGTGGTCGATGCGCTGCTCAAGCACCCCGACGTGCAGGCAATCAGCTTTGTCGGCTCGACCCCCATCGCCCGCTATATCCACGAGACCGGTGTGGCTCATGGCAAGCGCGTGCAGGCACTCGGCGGCGCCAAGAACCACGCCGTCATCATGCCCGATTGCGATCTCGACAAGACGGTCGATGCATTGATGGGCGCTGCCTATGGCTCTGCCGGTGAGCGTTGCATGGCCATTTCCGTGGCGGTTGCCGTCGGGCCCGTCGCCGATGCCCTGATCGAGAAGCTGATCCCCAAGGTCGAAGCGCTCAAGATCGGCAATGGCACCGAAGACGCAACCGAAATGGGCCCTCTGGTCACGAAACTGCATCGCGAGAAGGTGGCTTCCTATGTGACGATCGGCGCAGAGGAAGGGGCAACACTTCTGGTCGACGGGCGCGATTTCAAATCACCGCAGAACCCCGATGGCTTCTTCATCGGCGGGTCGCTGTTCGATCATGTGACACCGGAGATGCGTATCTATCGCGAGGAAATCTTCGGCCCGGTTCTGGCCGTGGTGCGCGTGCCCGATTTCGAGACCGCCCTTACGCTGGTCAATGAGCATGAATTCGGCAATGGCACAGCCATCTTCACCCGTGACGGTGACAGCGCCCGCGCCTTCACGCACCGGGTGCAGGCAGGCATGGTCGGTGTGAACGTGCCGATCCCGGTGCCCATGGCGTTCCATTCCTTCGGCGGATGGAAGGCATCGCTGTTTGGCGACCATCACATGCATGGCGCCGAGGGCGTGCGCTTCTTCACGAAATACAAGGCCGTTACCTCACGCTGGCCAACCGGCATCCGCCAGGGTGCTGATTTCGTCATGCCCACGCTAGGCTGACGGGATTTCCGTCGCACGGCGCCGCAAAACGGCCCCAAACGGGCGCGAGGGTCTCCCCCTCGCGCCCGTTTTGCGTTCCGGCGCTTTGCGCAGGCCGGAACTCGGGTTATGTCCCATCACAAGAACTGGAACACACGCCAAACCGGAGGATATCCCATGAGCGACACCATGCCAGACCGTCTGAGCGCCACTCCGGGCAGCCCGTTTTACGACGAGGCCCTGCTGGAAAAAGGAATCGGCATTCGCTTCAATGGCGAAGAGCGCACCAATGTGCAGGAATATTGCATCAGCGAAGGCTGGGTGCGCCTGGCCGTTGGCAAGACGCTCGATCGCAAGGGCAACCCAATGACGATCAAGGTTTCGGGCAAGGTTGAAGCCTGGGTCAAGGGCCCTGAGGGCGACAACGCCTGAGACAACAGGCAAGGAGTACACCCATGACGCCCACACGGATCATCATCGACACGGATCCCGGTCAGGACGACGCCGTCGCCATTCTGCTGGCGCTGGCCTCACCCGAAGACATCACGGTCGAGGCGATCCTGACGGTGGGCGGCAATAGCGGCATTGCCAATACCACGCGCAATGCCGCCGCCATTCTCGAACTGGCCGGGCGCGCCGATATTCCGCTGCACAGCGGCTGTGACCTGCCCCTGTCGCGCCCTCCGGTACGGGCCGATCATGTTCATGGCGAGAGCGGGCTTGATGGCGCCGATCTGCCACGCCCGACAAAACAGGCCGATTCCCCCCATGCGGTGGAATTCCTGATCGAGACCTTACGCCACGAGCCTGAGGGCAGCCTGACCATCGTCACGCTCGGGCCCATGACCAATCTGGCGACGGCGTTGCAGAAAGCGCCTGATATCGCACCACGCATCAACCGCGTGGTTTCCATGATCGGTGCCTGTTTCGAAGGGGGAAATATTACCCCCAATGCCGAATTCAACGCCTATGTCGACCCTGAGGCCGCCGCCATCGTGCTCGGCTCGGGTGTGCCCGTGGTCATGCTGCCGCTCGATGTAACGCATCAGGTTCTGACCACCCCTTCCCGCCTCGGCCGTATCAGGGCCATTGGCAATGAAGCCGGTCGCTGCGTCGGCGGGATGCTCGGTTTTTCCGAGCGCTTCGACCTTGAAAAATACGGCTGGCCCGGCGCGCCCCTGCACGACCCCTGCACCATCATGTGGCTGCTGCGCCCCGATCTGTTTCAGGGCCGTCTGGTCAATGTCGAAATCGAGACCCAGAGCGCGCTCTCTGCCGGCCAGACCGTCGTCGATTACTGGAGCGTCACAGGACGCCCCGCCAATGCGCTCTATCTGCGCGATGTCGATTCAGACGGGTTCTACCAGGTACTGACAGAGCGCCTGTCGCGCCTGCCCTGAAGCGCCTGCTTGGCGAGTCTGGCCTGATACAGAAAGAGCCCGGAACGCGTCTGCGCTCCGAGGTCTTTTCGTTATTGCACCGGTCGGAAATTCTGCCCGGTCCAGACCTCGCCGAAGGGAGAACCTCCCTCCGGCTGCGGGCATTTACCAGGCGAAACCGAGCGTCGCCTGAGCATTGCGGCGTTCGCCGTAATAGCAGAAGGCCTGGCCATAGGCTGCATAGGCAAGGCAGTTGGTCACGTAGTTCTTGTCAAACAGGTTGCGCACATTGGCGCCCACCGTCCAGCCTTTGAGCGATCTGGACACATTGACCAGATCGTAACGCAGCGATGCATCAAACAGCGCATATTGCGGCACATTGGCGCTGCCATAGCTGGCCTCGCCACCATAGGCCGACGCCGAGTAGCGCATGCCTGCGCCAAAGCCGAGCGACCTGAGACGCCCGCCTGGCACGGTGTAGAAGCCGAACAGCGAGGCATTGCCGCGGCCGGACTGGATGAGCGGCTTGCCGGTGGAATCATCATGCACGCGCTGCACGCTGACGGCGGCATCGACGGTCAGATTATGCCAGCTGTCCATATGGGCCTCGAATTCGAAGCCATCGGAATGCACAAGACCCTGCTGGGTGTTGTAGATCGAGTTGGGAATCGACACGAGCACGTTGGTCTGCTCGATGTGAAAACCCGCCGCCGTCAGCAGGATTGGCGTGCCGGGCAGCTGATATTTCAGACCGCCTTCAAGCTGCTTGCCGATAGACGGGTTCGCCTGATGCGTTGAACCGCTCGTTTCAAGCACCACGCCGGTCTGCGGCTGGAACGAGGTGGCGTAGCTGATATAGGGCGCCAGACCGAACTTGAAGTGGTAGAGCCCCGATGCACGCCAGGTGATCTGGCTCGGGCTCTGCTTCGAGTTCGAGTCCGAGAGATACTCGATCTGGCGCGAGCGGAACCAGTCATTGCGAATGCTGCCCGTCAGGATCAGCCCGCCCCAATGGATCTCGTCCTGTCCATAGGCGCCGATCTGGTGGGAATCCACCTTGTAGCGCGCATAGGTCTCGAGAGGGTCGATCCCCATATCGTAATTGGGCGCGAAGACATTCAGATCAGGCGCGTTGCTCTGCCCGGCTGTCTCATTGGCCCATTGTTGCTGATAGTCGAAACCGGCCATGAGCATATGGACGAACGGGCCCGTGCGCAGCTTGCCGTGGAAGCCGCTATCGAAGGCGAGGTTGCGTGTGTGCTCGGTGGTGCCGAAGCCATAGCGCGGCAACATGCCATCTGCATCCCAGTAACCCGCATTATAGACACTGCGATACTGCGTGCTGAGATCGTCATAGCGACCGCGTGTCGAGAAGCTCCAGTCGTTATTGAAACGATGGGTGTAGATATAGGTGAAGGCACCGTGCTTGCGGTTGAACTTCTCGAAGCGCGCATCGCCATCATAGAAATTGCGCGGCAGATAGCCACCAAACGGCGCAGGCTTGAGTGAGCCTTCCAGCGGCACACCGCCATAGGTGCCTGCCTCGGGGTCATACTGGTAATTGCCGATCAGGGTCAGCGTATCGGGGCCGTTACCGCCGAAACTGACGGTCGGGCTGATCGAGAAACGGCGGCTGCCTGTGCGGGTCAGCTGTGTATGCTGACCGTTGACGGTGCCGTAAACGCGATAGCGGATTGACCCGTCTTTGGTCGCATAGCCACCCATATCGGCATCGACACGATAAAGGTCGAACATGCCGCCCGTCGCATTGACCGAGCCATAGGAGGCCTTGTCGAGTGGCGTCTTGCTTTGCAGCGCCACAAGGCCACCCGGGCTGGACTGGCCATAAAGCGCCGAGGCTGGCCCCTTGAGAATTTCCAGCCGCTCGAGACGGGACGTGTCGATCTGGGCGATGGCATAGCCCGTCGGGCTGTCCTGCAGACGAAGACCGTCGAGAAACTCGGGAATGGTAAAGCCGCGCAGCTGGAAGAGGTCGTAACGCGTCCCCACGCCACCGCGCAGGTCAGGCGTGATACCGGCTGCGTAGCGAATGGCCTGATTGAGTGTCAGAACGCCACGGATATCCATCTCGTTACGCGTGACCACCGTGACTGACTGCGCGGTCTCGATCAGCGGCGTGTTTGATTTGGTGGCCGAAGAAGCAATCGTGGCCCCCTTTTGCCCGCGCACCGTCATGTGTTCGACATTGGCCGCCTTTTCCGACGACGTGGCGCGATGCACGGCCGATTTCGACGCGATGGCCTCATCGGGTTGGACTGTCGCATCCTGCTGTTTTTCCTGTGCCCATGCGCTCCCGCTCATCAGAGCCGTGAGGGAAACACACATCGCCAGACCCATACGGGTAAAATCCGCGCGCATAAAATCGTCCTGCCGTGAGAAAACGGCAGACGCTTAGCGTTAGTGCGAGTCATTCGCAATTTAAGTTATCCGAACGTTACTTTTCCCCAATCTTACTGTGGCGCAAATATCACCATAGTGTGAACGGGGTTAATGCCCGGTCAGCTATGTTCACCATCCAGCAGGGCCCTCACCGCCGCTGCGACAGCGCTGCCAAGCGCCTCGTTATTCTCTGGCGTGAAATGAACGCCATCGATCCCGTCAGTGGTGACATGCTGCCCTGCATCGAGGAAACCCACCCCTTTGGCGATGGCCAGCCCCTCATACTGTGCCGCGAGTGCAGCCATTTTGGGCTCGGCTCCGGCAAACTGGGCAGCAAGCCAGGGGCCAGGAATAGGACCAAGGGGTGGAGGCGCCACGACAAGCATTTTTGGCGCCGGATAGGCTGTCCCGACTCCGCCCCCACTCGCCTTCACCTGCCCGATCAGACGGGCCATGCCGAGGGCGATCTCATGAGGGGTGCGTCCATACGCGATCTTGGCGTCGTTTGTGCCGAGCATGACCACTACAAGATCGAGTGGCAGGTGACTGGCCAGCGCGGTCGGCAGATAGGCAGAACCATCCAGACGCGCGTCATTGGGATCGGCAATGGAGGTGGTGCGTGCGCTCAACCCCTCCTCGATCACACGGTACGACGGCCCGAGGCATCGTCCCATCACACCGGGCCAGCGTTTTTCTGCGGCATAGCGCGTGGTGGGCGTGCCTTCCGGGACAGGGACCCAGCCCCAGGTCAGAGAATCGCCGAAGCAGAGAATTTGTCTGAGAGCCATGTCACCGGTTCCGGGCAAGGGGGGAACGAACTGGGCGTCATGGCAGCACGTATCCGCGCCTGGCAGAACCTCTTTTTTCCGAACCGCATGGATAACGCGGCGAGTTCGTTACTCTGAAATATCGATCGGCCGCGCCTTGCCTTCTCCGAATAACGACAGGGATTTCCGAAGAGCAAAACAGGAGTTTCTGGTTTCTGGAGAGTTACCATTCCTGTCCCCTTCCGCGCCAGGCAAAGAAAGCAGTTTTCCACGGGGGAAAAATATCGATTCATTATACGCACAAAGAATAGATTTTTTTCTTTATTTGTATGATGCGTTTTTCGACGATCTGTCATCCCAAAGCCACAATGAATGACAAAACATGTTGCCTTCTTGATACAATTATCATTTCAAAATAGACAGAATTTGTTGGAACGAAATCGCCCTTCGGGGTCATCTTTTAAGGATGGGTCATGAACCTGCTTCGTCGCTTTCCGCGCCATTGTCGCAAGATTTTCGCTGCTGGCGCCCTGACCCTCCTCGCCACGACTGCGATGCAGGAATCGGCCCATGCCGAGATCGCCCTGTTCAAGACGGCGTCCAACCCCTGGCTGCAGGGCATCAATCTCTCCGGCCTCATCGAAGGCGGCATCATGGCCAATCCGGCCCGCCCCGATAACGGCATCAATTTCGGCAATTTTCTTGGCGATCACGCCAACCAGGCGCAGCTGAACCAGATCAGCCTCACCCTCTCCAAGGCCATCGATCCGACCAAATCCGAATTTCAGGTCGGGTTCATGCTCGAGGCGCTTTACGGCTCTGACGCCCGTTATTACCACCTGCTCGGCCTGTCGAACAAAATGACGAGCGACCGGTACCAGCTTCTCCCGGCTCAGGCCCATGTCGATGTTCACGCACCGATCCTCTCAAAGGGCGGTATCGACATGCAGGCTGGCATCCTGCCCGCCCCCATGGGCGTCGAGGTGCTCGACCCGACGCTGCGTCCCTTCTACTCACTGGCCTATACGTCGCAGTATTCCGTGCCCTTCGAGCATCTCGGCGCCATGTTCCACTGGCATGTCACCCCGATGTTCGATTTCAATTTCGGCGTCGATACCGGCAACCAGACCACATGGGGCCGCAATGACAACAACAATGCCGCAGCCGGCTATTTCGGGTTCAATCTGAACGGCCTCGCCCATGGCAAGCTGAACATCGCCGAACTCTCTCGCGTCGGACCTGAAAACGCGGTTGCCGCCATTGGCCCGCGTGCCAATACGGCACAGCGCTGGTGGAATGACATTGCCGCCTTCTACACGGTCAATGACAAGCTGAGCCTGACGGGCGAATTCAACTTCCTGCATGACGATGGCCTGCGCGCCGAGACCTGGAGCGTCGTCACTTTTGCCGCGTACAAGATCACCCCGAGCCTGACCTTCAATTATCGCGGCGAGCTCTATCGCGATAACAGCGGCATGTTCGTCGTCAACTTCCTGACGAACCAGGCGTACATGAACGCCTTCCTGGGCGGCTATGCTCCGGTACAGACGGCGCCAGCCACCACCTATGGCGCGCTGACGCTGGGCGTTACCTACCGGCCCGATCTGGGGCATGGCGTGCGCGTTTTCGCCCTGCGCCCCGAAATCCGCTTCGACCGCTCGCTCAACGGCACCTCGCCATTCAACGATGGCCGCAATACAGGCATGTTCACCTTCGGTGGCGATGCCATGATCGGCTTCTGACAACAGGGGTCAGAGACAAAAAAGGCGCAGTCCCGAAAGGGGCTGCGCCTTTTTTCATGACATCAGCCCGCCTCAGAGTGCTGCAAGCAGCGCATCGACATCGCGGGATTCGGTCGCCCAGCAGGTGACGAGACGAATCAGGACGCCATCGAGACCCGGCGGATTGGTCCAGCGGTAGAATTCATAGCCCTGCGTTTCGAGCTCTGCGACAGCGCGCTCGGGCAATACGACGAACACCTCATTGCCCTGCACCTCGAAAGGCAGGGCCGCCACCGGGAGGCGGCGCAGGCCATGGGCCAGACGCTGAGCCATGGTATTGGCGTGAGCCGCATGGCGCAGCCACAGATCGTTTTCGAGCAGGGCATGGATCTGGGCACTGAGATAACGCTGCTTGGACCAGAGATGACCGCTGCGTTTGATGCGCCGCAGGAAGTTCTTCGCCAGATCCTCGCGAAAGATCACGACTGCCTCAGCGGCCATGGCGCCGTTCTTGGTGCCGCCGAAGCTGATCATGTCGAACCCGGCTCTCCAGCTCACATCGGCAGGGCGGCAGCCAAGCGCTGCAATGGCATTGCCCAGACGGGCCCCATCGAGATGCGTGGCCAGCCCCGCGTCTCGCGCCCGCGCCGTCAGGGCGCCGAGCTGCTCGAGCGTATAGACCGTGCCCCACTCTGTGCTCTGGGTGAGAGACAGGGTCTGGATCGGGCTGGTATGCACACCATGACCGCCATTTTCGGTCAGTGCCCGGTCAAGATCGGCAAGGGCCATGCGCCCATCGGCAGAGGGAAGCGGCACCAGCTTGGCACCGTGCATGAAGAATTCCGGGGCGCCACCTTCATCATTGGCGATATGGGCGCTCTGGTCGCACACCACTGCACCGAAGGGATCGGTTGCCGCAGACAAGGCAAGGCTGTTGGCCGCCGTACCGGTTGCGACCGGAAAGACCCAGACATCGTGCTCGAACACCTCACGCGCCAGAGCCGAAAGAGCCGCAGTCGTCCTGTCTTCTCCATAAGCGGCAGCAGAACCATGATTGACACGGTCGAGCGCCCTCATCACTTCAGGGCAGACAGGGGCGATGTTGTCACTCGCGAAGTTCTTGCGTATTGCCTCGGTCACGTCCGTTCCTCACTTCGTTTGCAGGCCGCGCCTTGGTTTTTCGACCAGCCAGGCCCTTTGTTACAGGAATCCCCCGCATGAAACACGATCCGGCGCTGTCAGGAAAGCTCATCGACGGCAAGGCTATCGCCCGCCGCCTGACGGATCATGTCAAGGCGGAAGCCGAGGCCCTGCGCGAACGCACGGGCAAGATACCGGGACTCGCTGTCGTGCTGGTCGGCAACGATCCTGCCAGTGAAGTCTATGTGAAGAACAAGGCCATCCAGACCCACCGTGCCGGGATGCGCTCCTTCATGCACATGCTGCCCGAAACCACCGGACAGGACGAATTGCTGGAACTGATCGACCGGCTGAATGCCGATCCGCAAATTCATGGCATTCTCGTACAGTTGCCCCTGCCGGCCCAACTCGACCCGATCGTGGTGACGAATGCCATCGCCCCTGAAAAGGATGTCGATGGTCTGGGCGAGGTCAATGCCGGACGCCTGAGCCTTGGCATTGACGGACTCGTGCCCTGCACCCCGCTGGGCTGCCTGATGCTGCTGAAGGAAACACTGCCCGATCTGCGCGGCCTGCATGCCGTGGTGATCGGCGCCTCGAATCTTGTCGGCAAGCCCATGGCCCAGCTTCTGCTCAAGGAAGGCTGCACGGTTTCAGTGGGTCATATCGACACCAGAGACCCTCAGGGCCTTGCCCGCGAAGGCGATATTCTGGTGGTAGCAACAGGAAAGAATGGTCTCGTCCGTGGCGACTGGATCAAGCCGGGTGCAACGGTGATCGATGTGGGCATCACCCGCATCTCGCTGCCGGATGGCAAGACACGCCTTGTCGGCGACGTCGCCTTCGACGAGGCCGCCCCGATTGCGGGCCATATCACCCCTGTGCCGGGTGGTGTCGGCCCCATGACCATTGCCTGCCTGCTGCACAACACCCTTCAGGCTGCGCGCACCGTACTGGAACGCCCTCAGGCATGAGCCGCGTTGCCATAGAGCTGATCCCGCGGGACAGACAAAGCCTGAATGCCGATCTGGCCCTGCTGCGCCAGATCGCCCCGACGGTCGAGACGATCAATCTTCCCGACCTGCTTCGCCTCCCGCTGCGCTCGTGGGAAGGCGCCGCTCTGGCGCAGAATCACGGCTACACAGCCATCCCTCATATTCGCGCCGTCGATATCGCGCCTGACGCGCCCCTCCCCTGCGCCGAGCAGGAAGGCATCAGTGAAGTGCTCGTGATTGCCGGCGATCCACCGCCAGATGCAACGCACCAGGTCTGGCCCAATAGTTCGGCGCAGATCATCGCGCGCTATCGACGCGAGGCGCCTCATCTGACGGTCTATGCCGCCTTTGATCCCTATCGCCGCGCACCGTGGCAGGAGCTCGAAGACCTGAAGCGCAAGCGCGATGCGGGTGCTGCCGGTTTTTTCACACAGCCGCTTTTCGACCAGCGCATGTTCGAGCTCAGCGCCTCATGGCTTGAGAGGGATCGCGTCTTCTGGGGCCTTTCTCCGGTAATCGGGCCAAAATCCCGCGCTTACTGGGAGCGGGTCAATCATGTGGTCTTCCCTCATGATTTCGACCCGAGCCTTGAGGCCAATATCGCTTTCGCGCGTAGCCTGCTGGCCGAGATACGGCGCAGGAACGAGAACGCCTATCTCATGCCACTGCGCGTCTCGCTCGATTCCTATCTCGGCCCGCTGAGCGACCTTCTGAAAGGCTGAGCCACGTTCAACGCGGCGTCTGCCCTGCCTGGGTGTCGCGTATGACGTCATGGATGAAAGCCAGCTTCCGTCTGATGCTGGCCGTCAGCACGAAGGGATAGAAATCCTGCAATCCCATCGACCGGTTGAGGCTGTTGACGGCCATGCTGAGCGGCAGCCAGGCGCCCATGATCGCGTCGAAGCTCAGTGTGAGATAAGGGTCGCCGCCGATTGCAGGCGCCGAGAATTTCGGGGCTGAAGGCGTCAGCGGCGCTATAGCGATGCCATAGAGCCAGGCGGTTTCGAGCGTCGAGACGATGTGCAGATAATGCGCCCAGGTCTCGGCAAAATCCTCCCAGGGATGAGATGCCGCATAGACGCTGACATGCTCTTCCTTCCAGTCATCGGAGGGTGGTTTGGCGTAATGCGCCTTGAGCGCTTCCTGATAATCCTGCCGGTCATCCCCGAAGATTGCCCGGCATTCTTCCAGCCTGCCGCCATCACGTATGAGCAGGTTCCAGTAGTAATGCCCGATTTCATGGCGAAAATGCCCGAGCAGGGTACGATAATACTCACCCATCTCGACGCGCATGCGTTCGCGCTGGTCATCATCGGCCTCGCGTATGGCAAGCGTGATCAGCCCGTTGCTGTGCCCTGTCATGACCGGCGCAGAGCCGTCAGGCGCGTCCTGCAGGAAGTCGAAAGCAAGGCCGTTCTCCGGATCTTCCCGACGGGACACAATCGGCAGTCTGAGGCGGATCAGGGCGTGAAACAGACGGTGCTTTGCTGTCTCGATCTTGCGCCAGCGTTCGAGATTACGGGTGTCGTTCAGATCGGGAATCGTGCGGTTGAACTGGCAGGCGAAGCAGAGCGTCCCACTGGCGCTTTCTTCAGGGCTCAGCAGCCAGTTGCAGGCATCATGGGCATGATTGGCGCAATAACGATGAGGGATGCGCTCATAGCCATATTCCAGAGGCAACCATGTTTCCTCTTCGGGCCCCGGTTCGAGCGCCGTCAGATCCGTCACCTTGTGAAGATAGCCCACCGCATGGTGGCAGGATTCGCAGCGTGTATTTTCGAAAAACAGAGGCTGGTTGCAGCATTCGCAGGAAAAGAGTTTCACGGATCGATCATCCCGGTGGCGATATCATCGGGAACCCCGTGTCATGGTTTTGGTTCCCTGTGAAGATAATGCGCCTGCATCAACACGTCGAATTCGGCAACGCACTGGTCCAGCAGCCCGGAAACCGGAGCGGCGGTCTCTGGCGTATCAGAGGCTGCGAGGGGAATATGGTTCTGCGCTGCCACGAGGCCTGACGTCGTGTCGAACCCTACCCATCCCTGACCCGGCACCCAGATTTCCGCCCAGGCATGCAGATCGCAGACCAGACGGTCCGGATCGGCCTGCAAGGCCGAGGGCTCGATCAGATAGCCCGAGACAAAACGGGCTGCGTATCCCAGATGACGCGCCAGAGCGATCAGCAGCCAGGCACTGTCGCGACATGACCCCGCCTCGCGCGCGAGCGTCTCGCCGGGCGCCCATACCCCAGGCTCCATACGCCGCATGTAATGAAGCCTGGTTGCAATCCGGCGCGCAAGCGCGGTCAGCTGAGTCAGAGACCCCTCTTCTGGCTTTAGATCTGCCTCAGCGAGAAAAGGCGCCAATACAGCGGCGTCGGTGATGGGGCGACGATAGCCGGGGTCCTGCTGACCGAAACCAGTCCGTGCCTCCCCCGACACATGAAAAGGATCGTACGGTGCCAGATCGACGATCATGCTGACATCGACAACGAAGCGGTCCATGCGCCCGGCAAACACAGCCTGCGAAACAAGATTATCATGCCCGTCGAACGCCCAGCTGAGACTGGACTCACCGGGGCCGATGGTCAGCGCATAGCTCGTCATGGCGTTGCGCATACGCAGAGGCGGCCGCAGGCGTATGGTCTGGGGCCCAAGGGAAACCATACGGTCATAGCTGTAGGTCGTGCGATGATTGAGCAGAATCGGTTTGCTCATCTCCCTCGCCTCCCTTCACCAGACTGCATGACGACCTGTTCCCACCCTTTTTATAATGCCCGGCTCGCAATTACGTCATCGTAGCGACGCGACCCCGAAAGGCAACTCAGGGTGTCAGCCCGGGTTATTGTGATGAACTGCACCCAAGACAGTTCACATTACTCTTCTTCTCTGGCTGTGCCTGTTTTTTGTATCTTGGCAAAGCGGAAAAACTGATAGTTTAATAAACATTCGTAACGTTCCACCGCAATACGCGCCACGTCATTGCAGGCTAAAGGTGAGAAGAAATGGCGTCTGACAATTCGTCTCCCCACGAGGCGGGTATTTTCTCCACCTACGACAAACCCTCTTATTACTGCGAACTGATGAATCGCGGCGCGGCTCTGCCTGAAGCCTTGCAACAGGTGCAGGACAGGCTCTCGCATCTGACCCTGAGCGATCTGCGCGAGCGTACGGATAATGCCGAAAATCTGCTCTGGCGCCTTGGCATTACCTTCACCGTCTATACAGAGCGGGAAGCGATCGATCGCATCCTGCCTTTCGATCTGATCCCGCGCCTCCTGACCGCAGAGGAATGGTCCTTCATCGAGCGCGGCGTGCAGCAACGCGTCAAGGCCATCAATCTCTTTCTGTGGGACATCTATCACGACAGACGCATTCTGGATGACGGCATCATCCCTGCCGATCTGGTGCTGAACAACGCCAATTACTGCAAGGCCATGATAGGCGTGGACGTGCCCGGCGGCGTCTATGTGCATATCAATGGCACCGATCTGATACGCGACCGCTCGGGTCGTTTTCTCGTGCTGGAAGACAATGCCCGCACACCGTCTGGCGTGTCCTATGTCATCGAAAACCGCCATATGATGCTGCGTCTCATGCCCGATCTGGCGTCAGGCATGGCACTGCGCTCGGTAGAGGATTACGGCGTGCGCCTGCACAAGGCGCTGTGTGATGTCGCCCCAGCCAGCGTGGCTGACCCGCAGGTCGTTCTTCTCTCGCCGGGCATCTATAATTCGGCCTATTTCGAGCATGTCTTTCTTGCACGTGAGATGGGTGTGCCACTCGTGGAGGGGCGTGATCTGGTGGTGAAGGACCACCACGTGTTCATGCGCACCGTAGCGGGGCTGCGACCGGTCCATTCGATCTACCGTCGCATCGACGACGCCTTTCTAGACCCCCTGGCTTTCAACCCCAAGAGCCTTCTTGGCGTGCCGGGACTTGTAGACGCCTATTGTCGTGGCAATGTGACCCTTGCCAATGCACTTGGCACAGGCGTAGCCGATGACAAGGCCGTTTATGCCTATATGCCGCGCATCATTCGCTATTATCTCGGCGAAGACCCCATTCTCGACAGTGTCGAGACCCATATCTGTGCCGAGCCGGAAGGTCTTGCCTATACTCTGGCCAATCTGGCCAATCTGGTCGTCAAGCCTGTCGGGGATTCCGGTGGATACGGGCTCATTATCGGGCCTCATGCCTCGGCCGAGGAACTCGAGACCTTCCGCGAAAAGCTGCTCGAGAACCCGTCCAATTATATCAGCCAGCCCGTGATCGACCTCTCGGTGGTGCCGACCCTCTGCCCCGCCGGGGTCGAGGCCCGCCATGTCGATCTGCGTCCCTTCGCCGTAACGGGAAAATCCACCTGGGTATTGCCCGGCGGCCTGTCACGTGTGGCCCTGCGCAAGGGCTCTCTGGTCGTAAACTCCTCTCAGGGCGGGGGGTCGAAAGACACCTGGGTGATGTCGAAATGAGCCGATTCAATCCGCATATGGCCGGGATGCTGCCCGACCTGAACACATTGCTTTCTCGCTATGCCGAGAACATGATGTGGCTCGCCCGCTATATGGAGCGCATCGAGAACCTGGCCCGTGTGCTGGAAGTGACCGAAGCCTTCGTCCGCGGTGCCGATGGCCGCCCCGTCTGGGAATCGATCGTGCAGATCAATTCGGACGAAGAGCGGTTTCGCGCCCTTTATCCAGCGGCCAGTGAAGAGGATTATCTGCGGTTCTATGTGACCGATTGCGCCAATCCGAGTTCGATCAAGGCGATGGCGCAATGCGTGCGCGAAAATGCCCGCTCGGCGCGCCCGCTGATCTCCACCGAAATGTGGATGCAGCTCAATGTCTTTACCCGCTGGGTGCTCGATCTCGACATGAGCGATATTCGCCGCACGGGACTTTCGGCGCTCTGCAACCGTATCAAGCAGGATTGTCAGTCTCACGCTGGCATTACCGAGGGAACGCTTTACCGCGATCAGGCCTGGCTCTTTTACCTGCTGGGGCGGCATCTTGAGCGCAGCGACCAGATCACCCGTCTGATCGATACGCGCTATCACACGCTTCTGCCTGATGCATCTGAAGTCGGTTCAGAGATCGACATGACGCAATGGGCGTCCGTTCTGCGCTCAGCTGCGGCCTATCACGCTTTCAGACGGCTCAAGCCTGTCACGACCACCCCGGCCAATGTCGTAGGCTTCCTGCTCAAGAATGAGGGGTTTCCGCGCTCTCTGGCCCTCAATCTGCGCCACGCCGATTCTGTTCTCGGGGCGCTTTCGACCCATTACAACCTGAGACGTCAGTGCTCGGATGTGCAGGAGAGGTTGTCCGAACTGCGCGCCATGCTGGAAGACCAGACCGCCGAGGAAATCATCATCCGCGGGCTGCATGAATGCATGCACTGGATACAGGAGCAGATCGAAGCCTGCCAGAACAGCCTTGCAGCAGCCTATTGGCCGCCCGCAGAGCCCGTTGCTCTCAGCAGGCAATCACAATCGCAATAGACAAGACGCCTCTTTACCCTCAGGAAAGAGGCGCCTTCTCTTCATTCCCCGGATCAGGGTCCCAAAGGGCGACAGCTCTTTGGAAAGTGCAGGGTAGAAGCCCTGCACTTGTGGCCACTCAGCCTTCTGAATCGTCTTCCTGCTCGTCGGGCGACGTCATCATGGCGTCTGCCACCACACCGGATTGCTCGCGAATGCGGCGCTCGATATCAGCGGCCATCTCGGGGTGATCGCGCAGGAACTGTTTGGCGTTTTCACGCCCCTGACCGACGCGGGTGCTATCGTACGAGAACCAGGCGCCTGACTTCTCGACGATATTCGCCTTGACGCCAAGATCGATCAGCTCACCGACCTTGCTGATGCCTTCACCGTACATAATGTCGAACTCGACCTGACGGAAAGGCGGGGCCATCTTGTTCTTGACCACCTTTACGCGTGTCTGGTTGCCAACCACCTCGTCACGATCCTTGATCGAGCCGATGCGGGCCCGTCGTGGTTTCGGGATTGCCGAACATCACGCCGATCTTCATGCGGATCTGGTTCAGGAAGATGATCATGGTGTTCGAGCGCGAGACGGTGCCGGTCAGCTTGCGCAGGGCCTGGCTCATCAGACGGGCATGAAGACCGACATGACTGTCGCCCATATCGCCCTCAAGCTCGGCGCGCGGCACGAGAGCGGCCACAGAGTCGACCACCAGCACATCGACTGCACCGGAGCGCACGAGCGTGTCGGCAATCTCAAGCGCCTGCTCGCCGGCATCGGGCTGGCTGAGAAGCAGGTTGTCGACGTCCACACCCAGCTTGCGGGCATAACCGGGGTCCAGAGCATGCTCGGCATCGATGAAGGCGCAAGTACCGCCCTTCTTCTGGGCCTCGGCGATTGCATGAAGCGCCAGGGTCGTCTTGCCCGAGCTTTCAGGACCGTAGATCTCGATGATACGACCGCGCGGCAGACCACCGATACCGAGACCGATATCGAGTCCGAGCGAACCGGTCGAAATCACGTCCGCCTGTTCCTTGGGGCGCTGCCCCATACGCATGATCGAGCCCTTGCCGAAAGCACGTTCGATCTGGCTCAGCGCACCCTCGAGTGCTTTCGTCCTGTCTACGCTCATGTCCTGTCCTCCGCTCGCATCAGTCTCGCCGAACTCCGTCTGAACGGCAATCGGGCGCCGAGCGATTCGTATTGATCGTTCACTTTTGTTCTGGGGAACATATCATGATCATCTCCCCTTTGCACAAGGGGGACAAAGAAAAATGCCCCCTCTTTCGAGGGGGCATGAAACCGTGTCCTGATCAGTTATTGACGCTGCCAACCGACAAGCCGCCGCCGCGGGGGTCAGTGTCGCCATGACACGTGTCACCCTTGCAGAGCGAGGCATTCACACGCCCCTGGCCTTCATGCGGCACTTCCGTGCCCGATATGGCGGCGCGGGCTGCTGAAGCAAGGGCATCAGCGGCATCGTTCTGACCGGAGCTGGCCAAAGCTGCCACGAGGTTGCCCCGCCTCTGGACGATGGCGGCGGAGAGCAGCGGCGCAGGGTAGCGCCCCGGTGAAGCCGCGAGCAGCACACCCGTGCCGTCGGCCATGCGCCCGGTACCGAACAGGTTGTTGTTGGTCAGGGCACAGGCCACGGCGCCACCCTTGTTGTCGGTGGCCACAAACGAGGTCGAGGCCGGAAGCGCAGGAAGAGCGCCGGAGCGGCTGGAACCGGCATTGACCAGCGTCTGCGCTGCGCTCAGCAGGGCATCGCCACTCAGAGCGTGACGGTCTTCGCTACGCCATGTCGCGACTACACCCTGTGCCGAGGCGCCTGAGTGGAACGCAGCAGCAGCGCCGATTCCGCCATCGGCCGGAGGCGGCAGGAACGAGGCCGTATAGCCGTCCTGCTCCACCTGAAGGGCAGCAAGCTGCGCAGGCATGGCGGTACGCAACGACGCTGTGGATAGCCCTGCCCCAGCCTTGTTGGCGCCTTCGACGAAAATCGCACCGAGCGCACCGTTATAGAGATCGCCCACGCCAAGATTGGTCATGCGCTCAAGGAAGCTGGCGAGCTGCGGCTGTACCATCGCATCGCCGTTCTGAAGCGGCGTGCCGTCAGCGCGGCTGAATACGGTGTGAGCTGCGTCATCCGCAAAGAGCGGCGTCTGAACGGCTGCGATATCCTGCGCCAGAACGCGGCTGACCGTCGTGCCGCTGCGAGCCAGACGGACAGACGGGCCGAGCAGATCGGCAAATTCGACCGTGCCATAACGCAGCTGCATGGTGAACAGGCCACGCGGCGTCATCGGAATGGCGGCCTGACGCGTGGCCGGTACCGCCGGCGCTGCAGCCGGCAGGAAGACGAAGGCCTGAGGCGCCTCGCGCCCACGGCTCACAAGACAGGCGCCACCGCCGCCCAAAGAGGCACGCGAGGGCAGCGTGACGGCAAGCGCCATGCCGACCGCCGCAGCGGCATCGGCAGCATTGCCGCCATGCACCAGCACGTCGCGCCCGATCAGCGCCGCACGCGGCTCATCAGCCACAACGGTGCCGATATAACCGGTGACGATCGGCGTGGTCTTGCCGAACAGGTTATGACCGATATGCGCGACATCGCTGCACCCGGCCAGAAGCATTGCCGCAGTCAGGGCGCAGGCCGAGCGCAAACCCGCCTTGCGCGTGCTGCGCTCTGCGGGGCGACAGGGGGCGTTCGTCCGACGATGCGCCACGTGCGGTGTCTCCATGACCCGGCAAGCCTCTTCTCTTCTGTTCCGCGTGGCCTGTCTTCGCAGCCGAAGACGCAACCCTTCGGAAATTGGGTTCGTTAACGCATCTAACCGTGATCAGGACGATGGGCAACCTGCCAGACGTGTCCCTGTTTTGCGAAATCGTCTTCTCTGTCTTATGCAGAAGCTTCTCTTCTCCCGCCCAGCAGGATCGCTCTCATGACCCGCCCGACCCGCGCCCGGCTTGCCGGTGCCTTTCTCGCCCTCGGCCTGACCGCATCGGCCAGCGTTCCCGCCTTCGCCGACCCTGCGAGCAGCTTTACCCCGCAGCAGCGGGCAGAAATCGTCTCCATCCTGCATCAGGCGCTCAAGGACGATCCGACCATCCTGAGCGACGCCATCGTCGCCCTGCGTCAGGGTGCACAGCAAAAGGCAAGCGATGACGCCCTTTCCCATGTGAAATCCGACCGTGAGCGCCTGCAGAAAGGCCCGGATTACACGGTGCGTGGCAATCCGAATGGCGATCTGACGATTGTGGAATTTCTAGACCCGCGCTGTGGCTATTGCCGCAGCATGGTGCCGGTCGTGGATGCCCTGCTCAAGGCCGATCCGAAACTGCGCCTCGTCGAGAAGATCGTCCCGGTGTTGAGCGAGAAGAGCGTGCTCGACACCCAGGCCATTTTTGCTGCGGCCCTTCAGGGGGGCTATGAGAAGATGAAGCGCGCCCTGATGCAGGACACGGCACCGCCGACGCTCGACCGCATTCGTCAGCTCGCCACAGCCAACGGCATGAGTGCCGACAAGCTGGTCAGCGATATGCACGCCTCCAGCGTTGCCGCCCAGATCAACGAGAACCTAGCTGAAGCCCGGCTGATCGGCCTGGACGGCACGCCTACCTTTGTGTTCGGCACGAGTGCTATCATTCCCGGCGCCGTCTCGGCAGAGGAAATGCGCGCCCAGATCAAGAACGCGCGCGCTGCTCACTGACCCAGCTGGTCTCTGCCAGTACCCGGCAGAGACCAGGGCCCTGCACCCCGGTCACGATAGCGGGTTCCCAAAGGGCGACTGCCCTCTGGTGGGGCGCGGGGCAGCGCCCCGCTTCCTCCTCTTTACGGATGGCTCGCCTTGATGGCCGCTTCCAGCCGTTCGAGATTTTTGAGAATTTCCGGTGAAGGCGGCGGCGGCTCAGGGCTCAGGCTCTCGAGTTTCTCGATCAATGCCTCCATGACCACCATGCGCGAGAACCACTTCTTGTTGGACGGCACGACGAGCCAGGGCGCGTGTTCGCAGGCGGTAGCGCGGATCGCCTCCTGATAGGCTGCCTGATAATCGGGCCAGAACTTGCGCTCGGCCAGATCGCTCTCGTCGAACTTCCAGCGTTTATCCGGACGGTTCAGGCGGCGCAGCAGCCGCTCCTGCTGACAATCAGGCGACATGTGCAGCATGACCTTGAGGATATGAATGCCCTGACGAGAGAGATAGGCCTCGAAATTGGTGATATCCTCCAGGCGATGATCCCAGAACTCCTGTTTCTTGGGGTCACCCTTCATCCCGTTTGTGTTGAGCGTATCGGCATGCACACGCGCCACCAGCACATCTTCATAATGGCTGCGGTTGAATACACCCACCTGCCCACGACCTGGCACGGCCATATGCACGCGCCACAGATAGTCGTGGGAAAGCTCGATATCGCTCGGCTTCTTGAACGAGACGACCTTCGTACCCTGGGGGTTCATGCCGGTCATGACGTTGAGAATCAGGCTGTCCTTGCCCGCACCATCCATGCCCTGAAGCACCAGCAGAACCGAATGGCGGTGCTCGGCCGCAAGACGCTCCTGCAGCACACCGAGGCGCTGCCTGCGCTTATCGAGCCAGGTTTCGACCTCGTCCTTGTCGAAACCGCCATGGTCGTCCGGCTTGACGGAATCGAGCTGAAAGCTTTTTCCGTCAGTTACCATGTAACGCCCGGGGAGTTTACGGGCTACGCTCGCTGTGAGTTCAGTCACTTTTTCTATCCACTGCAAGACCACCGGCTGCCTGGCAGACAGGCATCATTTCGATGGCATTGATGTTCACATGCGGAGGCTGGCTCAGCAGCCATGAGACGGTCGAGGCGATATCCTCAGGCGTAAGCGGATCGGTGCCTTTATAGACATCCGCAGCCTTCTGGTTATCGCGCAGACGCACATTGCTGAACTCGCTGCCACCACACAGACCAGGTTCGATCGTGCTTGCCCGGATACGTGTTCCCAGCAGATCCGTACGCAGATTGCGCATGAACTGGCCGACGAAGGCCTTGGTGGCGCCGTAGACGTTACCCCCGACATAGGGATAGGTGCCAGCAACACTGCCAAGCGTAATGATGTATCCGTGGTTGCGTTCGATCATCTGGGGAAGAAACGCACGAGTAATCTCGACGACACCCGTCACATTCGTGTCAATCATGGTTCTCCAGTCCCTGAGATCGGCATCCTGGGCTTTTCCAACGCCCAGAGCGAGACCGGCATTGTTGATCAGCACATCGACCTGACGCCAGGCAGAGGGCAGACTTTCAGGGAGAGAGGCAATCTTCTGCTCGTCGGTAACATCCAGTTCCACAGGCAGGAACGCATCGCCAAGTTCGTGATGCAGCGCGTCGAGACGCTCCTTGCGGCGCCCCGTGCCGATCACCTTATGCCCCTCTTTTACGAGGCGCATTGCTATGGCCCGACCAAAACCGGCCGTCGCGCCAGTCACCAGAATTACCGCCATTGTCTCTTCCCTTCTCAGACTGCAGGTCATGCGCAGGACGCACCCGTTCAGACGGGTGACGCCGCCTATGGTTGCCGCAAGGACCAACTCTTGCAAAACCACAGGCGATGGCCGACATTTTCAGCCATGGCTTCTGATTTCACAAATTCCGCTGACAATCTGACAGGGCGCCTGCTTATTTCGAGCCCGACGCTTGGCGATTCGGAATTTGCCCGCAGCGTTGTTTATGTCTGCGCCCATTCCGCCACAGATGGCGCCATGGGCCTCATCATCAACAAGCGCGCGCCTCACCCGACGCTGGAAACCCTGCTCGAACAGCTTGAGATCACGCCCTCACCCCCACGTCGTCGCATCAATCTGTGCATGGGCGGGCCTGTGGAGCCAACACGCGGCTTTGTTCTGCATTCCGCCGACTGGCAGCGCGATGACAGCCTGCTGATCAATAACGAGAACTGCCTGACGGCAAGCCTCGATATCCTGCATGAAATCGCCAATGGCAAAGGCCCGCGTCAGGCGCTGCTGGCGCTCGGCCATGCGTCCTGGGAGCCTGGTCAGCTTGAGGACGAAATCATCCGCCAGAATGCCTGGCTCAACGCCCCCGCCTCGGATGAGCTGATCTTCGGGGCCAATCACATGGCAAAATGGCGCAAGGCCCTGGCAGCCATCAATATCGACCCGCTTCTATTGTCCAACCTTGTCGGACATGCCTGAGCATTTTTCGGGCAAGGGCGGCTGGGCATCGAGAATGCGGGCAGCATCGGCCTCATCGAGCGTATGACGGTAGAAATCACGATAGAAATCCCTGATCTGCCCTATCATGGCCGGTCGGTCGACCGCGCCGTTGCGTACGATCTGACGCGCCCAGACGATCTGCAGCAGTAATTCGGGGCTGTAGCGATCCCAGTTGAACACTCCAGCCGGATTGCGAAACACCTTGTGCTGCATCACAGCCGGGATCTGCAACCAGAGGGCATTACCCGCCAGCCGCTCCGGACTGCCTGAATCCGCCCCCATGATGATGATGTCAGGCGCCCAGCTCAGGATCTGCTCGAGCGAGACGGGGCGCTTGTTGCCGTGCAGACCCGTCGCCGCGTTCACGCCGCCCGCGTCGCGTATCCATTCATCGATGATGCTCTGATCGCCATCCACCGTCAGGGGCTCGAATGACGCGATATGCAGGATACGGGGTGTTCCGCTTTTCGGTGCGCGCTCGGCCAGAAGATGCGAGAGGGCCTGCCTGTAATGTCTGGCCTGGGCCTTTGCGACAGGCGTATCGAGAAGCGTGGCGCTCTGGTCGAGCGTGCTCAGCAAGCCTGCAAAATCGGTAAACCCGACTGCAACGGCATTCAGGCCGAGCTTTTGCAGCCCCTCGACGCTATGCGATTGTGTGGTGACAAAAGTCAGGTCGGGATGCAGCGCCAGAACCGCTTCGGCATTCAGAGTCATGCTGCTGAAAAACTGTGCCTGGCGTAGTTGGGGCGCGAGACAAACCATCCAGGGAAAGCGGCTGGGTGAAATTACCGTGCCGATAATCCGGTCAGAAGCCCCGAGCATGATCAGCGTTGCATTATGGGCGTACCACCCATCGACGATGCGCTCAGGCGCCGCCAGCGCTGCGGGTGCGCCAAGACCGAGACACAGCGATAAACCTGCCAGAATCCGTTTCACGATTTTTCGTCTCCCCCCATGAAAAAGCGCTGACCGTCATGATCGTGATGACGCAGCGAGACACCATAGAATGCAGCAAGCCTCGCAGAATCCATCACGGTTTCCGGCTGCCCCTCGGCCAGCACACGACCATGCTCCAGCAACACCACGTGAGACGCATGACGATAGACAAGATCGGGCTGATGCGCCGTCATGATGACCAGTCTTCCTTCCCGCGCCAGCTGCTCCAGAAGCGCCATGAGCCTGATCTGATGACCGTAATCGAGCCCGGATAGCGGCTCGTCGAGCACGAGAACCGGTGCGTCCTGCACCATCACACGCGCCAGCAGGACGCGCTGATATTCGCCCCCCGACAATGCTGTACAGGGCCTGTCACGCAGATCGGCCAGACCGAGCAACGCGAGGGCGGCCTCGACCCGAGACATATCCTGGTCCGAAAGCCCTCGCGTGAGGCTACCATAAGGCAGACGCCCCAGTCCGACGATCTGCGCCACGCTGTAGGGCGGCAGCACATCACGGTTTTGCGGCACATAGGCCATGAGCCGCGCGATCTGCTGGCGCGAGAGGCCAGACAGATCCTTTCCGTCGACCAGCACCCTGCCGGTTTCGGGGCGTGAAAGGCCCAGCATCAGACGCAGCAGAGTGGTCTTGCCAGCGCCGTTGGCGCCGAGAATGCTCACCAGCTCACCCTTGCGAAACGCAAGCGACAGATCGCGCAGGATAACCCTGCCTGAACGCGCGAAACCGACAGAGTCGAGCGACAAGAATGCCATCAGAGCCGCCCTTCCCGTCGGAGCTGACGCAGGACGAGAATGAATCCGAGGGCACCCAGCAGCTCTGTCATCATGCCCAGCGGGATTTCCGAAGGGGACAAACTGCGTGCCGCCGTATCAGCCAGGAGCAGGCAGCAAGCCCCGAGAAGGGCAGCGAAGGGCAGCAAGCGCCTGTGCTCTGGCCCGATCAGCAGACGGGCCATATGGGGCATGATCAAACCGACCCAGCCAATGATACCGGCCAGTGAGACGGTAAGCGCGCTCAACGCTGTTGCGACAGCCAGCATAGCGAGGCGCAACAGGCCGATAGGCAAGCCAAGGCTGCGGGCCTCGTCATCACTAAGACCAAAAACATCAAGCACCCGTCCGCTCGCCCAAAGCACGCCCATACCGAGCGAAAGCAGGGGCACCAGGACGACCAGCTGGGGCCAGTCGGTCTGGGCGAGGCTGCCGAGCAGCCAGTAGATGATGGTCGGCAACTGATCGAAAGGATCAGCCAGATATTTGAGCAGCGACAGCAAAGCCGTAAAAAGCGCGCTGCTGATCAGGCCGCCCAGCAGAAGAGGCAGGACTCCCTCCCTGCCCACAAGCCGCGCGACGATAAAGCCGAAGCCTACTGCACAGCATCCACCCAGAAAGGTCGAGATTTCGATTGTCAGGGCGCTGCCATGGGCGATGATCGCGCCAGCAGCACCAAACGCAGCGCCACTCAGCGCACCGAGCAGATCGGGTGACACGAGCGGATTACGGAATACCGACTGAAAGGCACTTCCCGACATGGAAAGCGCTGCCCCCACAAAAAGCGCTGCAATCATGCGTGGCAATCTTGCCTGAAGCAGCACCGCCCGGATTTCGGGAGCGCCCCGCCCTTCAAGGCTATGAAGCAGATCGACAGGGCTCAGGGCGTAGCGCCCGATGATCAGGCTCAGACCGAAACCCAGCGCGAGCACAAGAAGAGCAGCGGCAAAGCAGAGGCGACTGCGCATGAAAGCTTTTTCCCCCGACGCAGCATCTTTGCCTCGCGCCTGCTCGACCTGAACGACAATCCAGTTCAGCGATACGGATCATCTGCGCAATTGGCGAGAGTGAAACCACACCGAATGACATCGATCTGTCAGCAAACAGGGAAAAGGGGGTAATTAACTCGACCGGAATTCTGATCGCCTCACCCTAAAGCGAGAAAAAGATCAGATTTTCCGGGAGAAGCCCCCCAAAGGGGGAAATTATCTGGTCGGAGTGAGAGGATTCGAACCTCCGGCCCCTGCGTCCCGAACACAGTGCTCTACCAGGCTGAGCTACACTCCGAACCGATGGATGGGGCTATACTGCCAGTTGCGCGGCTCCGCAAGGGGGGGTGACTCTCAAAGTCGATGGGTTTCGGATTTTTCCTCGCGCTTTTTCTCGCGGCCCAGAACATCGAATGCCTCGGTAACACTTGAGACGACGGTGTACAGGCGGCGTGCAGACGGATCGGCCAGCCCCTGTTCGATAGACGCTTCGAGGGCCGCAATGACATGCACCGCCCAATTGGCGACATTGACGATCAGGATCGGCTTGTCATGCAGGGAAAGCTGACGCCAGGTCAGGATCTCCATGAGTTCATCGAATGTCCCGAGGCCACCGGGCAGGATCAGGAACGCATCTGCCTTGGCAAACATCAACCGTTTGCGCTCATGCATCGACTCGGTGACGATCAGATCGGTCACCCGATCATTCATTACCTCACGATCATGCAGAAAGGTCGGGATGATACCCGTCACCTCACCACCCGCCGAAAGCGCGGCTTCAGCAACCACCCCCATCAGACCAACCGCGCCGCCACCATAGACGAGGTGAATATGCCGCTCCGCAAGGCCTTTGCCCGTTGCGCGGGCAGCTTCGGCAAATTCTGGCCAGGCTCCATGGCGCGAGCCGCAGAAAACAGCGGCGGCAGCGATCGTCATCTCGAACTTATCCTTTGAACAATGGTGTCAGGCTTTGGCCACGCGACGCAGCCGGATCACCTGCACGATACCGAGAAATGTAATACATGCCGTGAAGATGAACAGAGCCATATAGCCCGATGCGTGAATCACGAGGCCAAGCAGCGGGCCGGAAATACCGACGGCAAGATCGAGGAATACCGAGAACGCCCCAAGCGCCGCACCACGGTTTTCTGCCCCTGCCCTGTCAACAGCCAGAACACCCAGCGCCGGAAAGACGAGAGAGAACCCTGCCCCCGTCACCGCAGCCCCCAAGGTCGCCGCCTCAGCCGAAGGGACAAAAGCCAATATCAGGAGCCCCAGCGTTTCGACCGCCAAAGAAATGAGGGCCACATTCGTGCCGCCGATACGACCGATCTGCCGGGCAAACACGAAGCGTACAATCACGAACACCATGCCGAACACAGCCAGTGCCTGAGCGGCGTCAGGCCAATGCTCGGCAGCGAAATAGAGCGCGAGACAGGACGAAATCGCACCAAACCCCACCGAACCCGCAGCCAGCGCGCAGCCATGCGGCAGCACGAGCTTGAAAACCTTCGCAAACGGCATGGCAGGCGCGTCATGTCTGATGGGCGCCACGGCAGGATAGGAAATTGCCAGAGCCGTCCCTACGGCGGGGAGAATGATGGACACAATGCCCAGCGTGACGAGACCGCCCCAACCGCCGCCCAGATGGGACATCTGCTCGCCGATGGTGGCACCAAGCGCGATGCCGCCATAGGAGGTAATCCCGTTCCACGAAATGACCTGGGCTGTGTTGGCCGCACCTGCGCGACGGATATTCCAGACGATCGCGGCGGTGGTCGCCCAGCTTTCTGCCCAACCAAGCACAAGACGGCTGACGAAAAGACAGACCAGGGAAAGGGGTATGAGAGAGGCAGTCAGCCCCGAGACAAGAAGGAGCAGACCCGAGCCTATTCCGAGCGCCAGCCCGGCCACTGCAACGGGTTTGGGCCCCTGTGTATCGATGCGTCGACCAGCAGAAGCACGCGAGGCAAATGTCGAAAAATACTGCAGCGAGACGGCAAACCCGGCGATCACAGTATTGCAATGCAGAACAGTGTGAACGAAGAGCGGAATGACGGCCATCGGAAGGCCGATCACGATATAAATGATCAGATTGAGCGAAACGACCGGCAGGATGCGTCCGATCGGAGAACGCGGCACCACATCCTGCCCCGCAGCCATCTCGATTTCCTTGATACGTTACTCGTTGTGAGACCTTGGGTTCTGCCAGCCCGGCTGCAGGCTGTCACCCCATTCGGACGCTTTTGCTCCCGTTTTTCCAGATCACGCTGCGCCCAATGCACAGATCAGAACCGAAAAGGCTGCACCAAGCCAGAGGGATGAGGAAGAAAACACCGTGAGCATGATGGCTGTTCCTGATGCAGGTTGAAGGTGTTTTTCCAACGCGACAGGACAAGAAAAAGCTCCGTCAGGACTCACCAAAAAGTGTCAGCTGCGCCTTTTTTTCGTCATTTTCTGTCGAAAGGCCTGACAACGTGACACCGATCAGCCTGATGGCACGCTCCAGTGGGAAAAATCCCTCAAGCAGACTTTCGGCCTGAGCGACTATTGCCGCCTCGTTCACGAACATGGTGGGGTTCGAGCGGGTACGCGTCGTGATTTGAAAATCGGCATATTTCAGTTTCAGCACCAGCGTACGACCGCTCAGCGACTGGGCCTGACATTGCCGCCAGAGCTTGGCACAAAGCGCCTGAACGACACGGCGTGCCTCTGGCAATGTCGAGAGATCCGACTCGAACGTGGTTTCCGTGCCGATCGATTTGCGTATCCGGTCAGACACGACGGGGCGATCATCGACCCCTCTGGCAATCGACGCGTAAAAAGCTGCCGCCTTGCCGAAATGACGGGCGAGGACGTCAAGCGGGATCGCACGCAGATCGGCACCTGTAAAAATACCCAGCCGGTTCATCTTCGCCCGTGTCGCAGGGCCGATGCCATGAAACTGCTCCACACGAAGCGAAGCAGCGAATTCCGGCCCCATTGCGGGAGTGATGACAAACTGCCCGTTCGGCTTGCGGTGGTCCGAGGCAAGCTTGGCCAGAAAACGATTATAGGAGATGCCTGCTGAGGCTGTCAGCCCCGTCTCTTCATGGATCTCGGCTCTTATCAACCGGGCAATATCCGTCGCCGAACCATGTTCCCGATAGCTGCCTGTTACGTCGAGATAGGCCTCATCGAGAGAGAGCGGCTGTATCAGATCGGTGTAGCGGGCAAAGATTTCATGAATTTGCCGCGAGACTGCCCGATAGACATCAAAACGCGGCGGCACAAACACCAGATCGGGACACTGGCGCAGGGCGGTGCGTGAGGGCATGGCCGAGCGCACTCCGAATTTACGCGCCTCATAGCTGGCCGCTGCGACGACGCCACGCCCCTCGCCGCGCCCTACCGCAACCGGGCGGCCAAGCAGTTCAGGCGCGTCGCGCTGCTCTACCGATGCATAAAAAGCATCCATGTCGATATGGATGATGCGACGCGTTATTCCTGTCTCGGTGGTCTCGACCATGAGACCTTTATGCCATCAGGGGCAGGAACAAAACAAGATCATTGACCGCCTGAACGAGATCAGGCGAGCGCGTTCCAAAGCAACCCCGGAACGAGACGCGAAATCTCGGCACGCACGGAAGGCGTGACGGAATAAAGCACGCGCAGGAACTCATTGTTGCTCGGCAGAACAGAGGCGTGCCTGATCCAGTTGATGATATCGCTGACTGTGGTCTCGCGACCCGGCACGAAGGGCGGCGGCGAAGCGTATGTCTCCGGACCGGAAACATTGACGGCTTCAAGCGTAAGATACTCCCACTCATTCGCTTGATGTCGATTGGCTTCCGCAATGCCGACGCCGGATTCCGGGGGAAGCAATGCAAGATAGAGATTCTGCATCGGACTCAGCAGCGCAATCCTGTCATCACTCTGGGATCTGACTTCGAAAATGATCGTTTTCATCAGTCGGGGATCAGCAGAGAATTTGATGAATGTGTCGATATTTCCTGGTGCAAAGAGCGTGATCAGTTTAGGCGTCACCGGATTGATACAGCCCAGAACCTCTTCGAAACCCTGCTCTATCGCATAACTCTCATCAGCATGAACGACCTGTCCGGTACCGGGCGCGTAGTAAAGATAGGTGTTGAAATAGCTGCGAATACGGAAACTGGAGGGCACGATATTTTCATCGGCACTCATCGCGGCTGAGGCGCCTGTCTGCCCCCGATCATCCATAACAATCGCAGATTTGAGACGCAGAATGGCGCTTGTAATCATCTGCTCATAGATCGGGGCCAGATAACGATCCATACGGAACAGTAATTTTAGCGGCTCAAGGTCGGTTTCATCATTCCGGTTGAAATGATCCCAATAACCCACCGAGTCTGAGAGATCTACATTCAGGCGGCGCTTGATGCGCTGGATGTAATGCTCCATGCTGCGGCAGATATAATGCATGATAAAGGCGTGAGACCATTCGATCTCTTGCACTGCATTGGCATTCTGGACATATCGCCCGCTCGGTCGGACATAACGCTCCGTGGCCACATCGAACCAATGGGGGTTGATATATTCAATGCCCATCTTTTCGGGGCGAACAAAGCTTTTGACCAGAACATTGTCGTTCAGGGACTTATTCGAATGCTGGGTAAAAGCTTCCACCGTCGTCATCTTAGGCCTGACGACGCGGTTGGAGCTTCCCTGAATACGCCATGAGAACGCAATGGCATCAGCGTGTTTGAAGCCACGGAGAAATTCGGGAAGATTATCGAAATGACGGAGATAGACATATTCGTCTCCATCAAGGAAGCCGATCCAATCGAACTGGTGCCTGCTTTCCGCTGCAGCCGCCATGAACGAGTCGCGTTGACGCTGGTAGAAATCAGGCTGGCCAATCGGATCAGTTCTCTTGAGACGGATATCGTAGATCTTGGCCGCAGCCTGCAATATTTCCCACGTTCCGTCCGATGAATGATCATCATAGATCAGGAATGTCTTGACTCCGAGAGCGGCGTGCCAGGCAAGCCATCCTGCAATGTCGGAAAACTCATTCTTCACGAATAGCGCGACGGCAACGCTGGGAAGATTTTCGGCCATAAGAAAACTCGCTCATTCGAAGGAAGACGCGAGGACTATCGCATATATTGTTTCGGCAATCCAGAGAGCGCACGTTATTCAAACTTTATCTGCAAGCAGTTCGTAACAGAACAGAATAGTGTTCGCCGTATATTTCAATCAAAAGAAATAATCACTGTGACAGAAAGGGTATAAGCAACGCTTCGTAACCTAGGGCCATCCCGTTTCCATGCTTCCTAATACGAGGCAGCATAACAATGCGCTGCCCCGTCTCAATCAGCGCCGGCCGATCACTTCTTCGGAAGCGCCTCACGCACCAAGGTTTCGAGCAAGGCAACAGCGTCGCCGCTGTCGTTCAGGCAGGGTACAAGAGTCAGTTCCTCGCCGCCTGCCTCAATGAACTCCTCTCGCAGTTCATTACCGATTTCATCGAGCGTCTCGATACAGTCACTGATGAAGCCCGGCATGATAACTGCAATACGGGTGATGCCCTGCTCGGGCAGCGCCGACACGAACGGCGCCGTATAGGGCTGAACCCATTCCATCGGTCCGAAACGCGATTGATAGGTGATGGGCATCTGCTCTTCGCTGAGACCGAGTGCGGTGCGCAATGCGCTCAGTGTCCTCTCGCAGTCATCAGGGTAATAATCCCCCTTTTCCACGCAGAGCTTCGGTAGCCCATGGAACGAGGCGACGAGCCGCTGCGGCTTCCAGGAAAGTGACGCCAGATGATCGCGCACGCTTTTCTCGAGGGCCGCGATGTACGCGGGGTGATCGGGGAACGCCGGCAGGGTCTGTACCGCGGGCTGGCGACGAAGCGTCATCAGATAGCGGAAAAGCTGATCATTCGCCGTGGCCGTCGTGGTAGCGCTGTATTGCGGATAAAGCGGGAGAAAGACCAGCCGGTCACATCCCTGATCCATCAGCTCTTCGACTGCATCGGCAATGGAAGGTTTGCCATAACGCATGCCCCAGGCAACCGGGAACTCGCCTTCGAAACGGGCAGCAAGCTTTTCCGCCTGAGAACGCGTATAGACCCTAAGCGGGCTTGCGTCTTCCTCGCGGTTCCAGATGCGCCCATAGGCCTCGCCGCTTTTCGACGGGCGGGTTGTCAGGATCACGCCTTGCAGGATCGGCTGCCAGATCGCAGGCGGTGCCTCGATAACCCGGCGATCGGAAAGGAATTCGCCCAGATAGCGACGAACCGAGAAATAATCCGTGCCATCAGGGGTGCCAAGATTGGCGATCAGGACGCCTGTCTTGCCACCAGCCGGAACCGGATGCGTGGGGATGTTGCTCTTGAACGCCATGTCTCTCAATCAAATCATCAAAGTGCAGAGAGACAAAAACAGCTCAGCGCGAGTTCGGTTTCCGTTTGATGCGCACCGGAACCAGTTTCGGCGTGGGAGCAAGGCGCAGGGCGCCAAGAGCGACGAGGGCAAACAGGCCGGCGGCGATCGTGTCGATAACGGGCATTGTCATCTCCGTTCAGGCCATTGCGGCACAACCCCGCATCCACCCTTGAGGAGAGTTTGGCATCACGCGTTGTGCGCGCAATGCCAAACTTACATGAATGACAAAAATGTAATGGTTTGGGGCTGAATCAGCCCTTCTGCTTGATCAGATCGAGCGCGATCAGCGCTTCGGCGATCTGAACGGCGTTGAGGGCCGCCCCCTTGCGCAGATTGTCAGAGACGCACCACAGCGCGAGTCCGTTCTCCACCGTGTCATCAATCCGCAGGCGGGATACATAGGTCGCATCCTCGCCGACGCATTCGATCGGCGTGACGTAACCGCCATCATCGCGCTCATCGCGCAGGATAACGCCATCCGCCTCACGCAGCGCCTCGCGCGCACGTGCCAGATCGACAGGCTCTTCGCATTCGATATTGATGGCTTCGGAATGCCCGATGAAGACCGGCACGCGCACGCAGGTCGCTGCCACCTTGATATCGGGGTCGAGAATCTTGCGTGTCTCGACCGCCATCTTCCACTCTTCCTTGGTGGAGCCATCCTGCATGAAGCTGTCGATATGCGGAATGACGTTGAAGGCGATCTGCTTGGTGAACTGGGCGATGGTCGGCGGATCGCCCACAAAGCTGCCCTTGCACTGGGCAAACAGCTCATCCATCCCGTCCTTGCCCGCGCCGGAAACGGCCTGATAGGTCGAGACAACGATACGCTTGATCGTGAACAGATCATGCAGCGGCTTGAGAGCCACCACCATCTGCGCGGTCGAGCAGTTCGGGTTGGCAATGATGTTGCGCTTCATCTTTTTCAGCGCATTGGCATTCACTTCCGGCACCACCAGCGGCACATCCGGATCCATGCGGAAATGCGAGGTGTTGTCGATCACGATGCATCCCGCCGCAGCGGCACGCGGGGCGTGAACGGCAGAGATCGAGGCGCCGGGAGAGAAAAGCGCGATATCCCAGCCTGTGAAGTCGAAGCTCTCAAGGTTCTGGATTTTCAGGACCTTCTTGTCGCCAAAGGACACATCCTGACCCGTGGAACGGGCCGAGGCGAGTGCCGCGACCTCGGATACAGGAAAATCTCTTTCGGCAAGAATGCGCAGGAGTTCACGACCTACAGCACCGGTCGCACCAACGACCGCAACGCGGTATCCCATTATCACATTACCTCAGTCAGAATTCGACGGTCACCGCGCGAAAGACAGACGCTTGAACAGCGCTGACAGGCGATGACGGCGCAGTTCATAGCGTGCCTTGTTATTCGTGGCCATGTAATTCAGCTGAATAGTGTAACGCGGGCCAACATATTGCCTGTGTCCATGCCAGGTTTTGGGACCATTGGGGAAGATCAGCAGCGTGCCATGGGCAGGCTTCACCTCGACATCGTAATCCTCAAGGTTGTCCGGCCCGTTGAGCAGACGCAGGCACCCTTCCTGAGCCGACCAGGCAGCGCTTTCCGGGTTCAGATACAGCAGGATCGTGACCAGCTTGGCCTCTGAGTCACGGTGGATACGCCCATCCTTCTCACGCGTGCGACCACGCAGGGTCAGCATGCTCGGGGCGCTTTCGATATCGAGACCGAATTTCTCGGCCACGATCTTCTTGAGGCGCGGGCCCTGAAGCTCCTTTGTCAGCGCCTTGACCGTCGGATGCAGCTTGAGCCCCTCTGGCGGGAAGGACCCGCCAGAGCGCATCTCCGGCATCAGATTGATGAGTGTCTGGAGGTCCTCTTCGCGTACGAAGTTGGGGACGACCACATGTCTGAACGGTGCCTCGCTGATCGGGGTCCGTTCAAGGGCTTCGTATTGAAGAGCGATCTGTGACATGGAAGGCGAGCCTATTCCTGCCGCCGCCCGCAGACAAGACGCTTCTTAGCCCTTCATGCGATGATGCGGATGACGCACGGCACTGTTACGCACGAACTGGGTGTAGCCAGCCCCGATGCGGTCGGTATCGGTAAAGCAGGCACGCAGGGAAACCGGTTTTTCCTGATGGTCCTGCCCCGGCACATAGGCTGTGCGCACGAGATGCGGCGACGTCGAGCATCTCAGTGCTGCCCGGCTGTCAAAATCCAGACGGCGCCCCGATTGCTCGACAGGATGCTCTGCGCCTGCCAAGGCTACGCCGGATGCCGTGACCAGTAGCGAAAACGTGACTGCCGCCAGTATGGGCATGCGACGCATGACAGACCCCTCCAAACTGCAATATCGGAACACGCGATGATCAGTTAGACCCTCAGCGCACTCTGGTGCGGAGTCTATAGACGGGATCTGTCATTGAAAGTTTCGACTCTTTCTGGTCCCATCTTCAGAACGTGCGATTGTGAACTGATTTCGTTCGGAAAAGTTTTATGCTTGTTGCTGTTGGGCAAGAGTTCCATGGTTTTTTGCGCCATGAGAGTGCCATTTTGAGACGCTATGCAGATCTGCGAAAAACAGCCGGGGAGGGCTGCGAGCATGGGTGAGATCGGTTCATTACCAAGCGCGTTGAACGGGGCCAACACAGTCTATCTGGCCGACCTTCATGCAAAGTGGAGCGCAGATCCGAGAAGCGTCGATCCGTCCTTCGCCGACCTGTTCAAGGCACTCGACGCCGAGAGCCTCGCTGCCCTGACGGGGGCCACGGAAAAGCCAGCCGTCCATCCGGGCGCCGATCGTCCTGCCTGGGGTGAGCATGCATCCCTGCTCGACTCCCGTTCGCAGGGTCAGATGGCCCCCAAACCGAACACCGAGTTCTCGGCGACCGATCTGCTTTCGAGCGTCGATGACAGCGTTCGTGCCATTCAGCTGGTGCGCGCCTATCGCGTGCGCGGTCATCTTGAATCACGCCTCGACCCGCTCGGGCTTCAGGTACCCAAATCCTATACCGAACTAGACCCGGCGACTTATGGCTTTGGTCCCAATGACCGTGACCGCCCGATCTATCTCGGCCAGATGGTCAGCTCGCTTCTGCCCGAACGGGCCAGCGCGACGATCAACGAGCTGCTGGCTGCCCTGCGTCAGACCTATTGCGGCCCGATCGGCGTGGAATACATGCATATTCAGGACGCGGCGCAGCGTCTGTGGCTCCAGCATCGCCTTGAAGGCGATGACTGGCGCCGCACCTTCTCTTCTGCAGAGAAGAAGATCATCCTGAACCAGCTGACCGAAGCCGAAGGCTTCGAGAGCTTCTGCCAGAAACGCTTCACCGGTACCAAGCGCTTCGGCCTCGAGGGCAGTGAAGTCACCATTCCGGCGCTTCACGCCATCATTGAGCAGTCGGTGCGCCACGGCACGCGCAGCGTTTCGGTCGGCATGGCCCATCGCGGCCGTCTGAACGTCATGGCCAATGTGGTGCAAAAGCCGTTTGCGGCCATTTTCTCCGAATTCGCAGGCGCGTCTTTCAAGCCGACCGATGTGCAGGGTTCGGGCGACGTCAAATATCATCTCGGCACGGCTGCCACGCTTCATGTCTCGAATGAGAAGGTGCGCGTCACCCTTCTGCCGAACCCCTCGCATCTCGAAGCGGTCGACCCGGTCGTGGTCGGGCGGGTGCGCGCCATCCAGGATTCAGAAGGCTGTGTCGGGCTCGAAAACCGCTACCGTCATCTCGGCCTGCTGATCCATGGCGATGCTGCCTTTGCGGGTCAGGGCATCGTCTACGAAACCATGGCGATGTCGCAGCTCATCGGCTATCGCACAGGGGGCACCATTCACGTGGTGACCAACAACCAGATCGGCTTCACCACCATCTCGGCCCATGCGCATTCGGGCTTCTATTGCACAGATATTGCCAAGGCCGTTCATGCCCCCATTCTGCATGTAAATGGCGACGAACCCGAAGCCGCCGCCTATTGCGCGCGCCTGGCTGCGGATTATCGTCGCGAATTTGCTGCCGATGTCGTGCTCGATCTGGTCTGCTATCGCCGTCACGGCCATAACGAAGCTGACGAACCTGCCTTCACGCAGCCTACGATGTACAAGGCCATTGCGGCCCGCCCGACCACGCGCGCACTTTATGCCAAGCGTCTGGCCCGCGAAAAGATCATCGATGCCGAGACGGCAGACGACCAGTTCCAGTCTTTTCAGGACCATCTGCAGAACCAGTTCGAAGCGGCCAAATCCTATGAACCAAGCCGCGAAGACTGGCTGGAATGCAATCAGGACCCGTCGCGACTTTCCGATGAGCCTCTGCGCGAGCAGCCTGTTACCGGGATCAGCATTTCAGGTCTGCAGCGCGTTGGCGCAGCCCTGACTCGTATTCCTGAAGACTTTGCCCTTCATCCGCGCCTGCGTCGGGTCATTCAGGCACGCGGTCAGGCAATCGAGACTGGCTCAGGGATTGACTGGGCTCTTGGTGAAGCCCTCGCTTTCGGTTCACTGCTGCTCCAGCATCATCCGGTGCGTCTGTCGGGCGAGGATTGCCAGCGTGGCACATTCAGCCAGCGTCACGCTGTTCTGGTCGATCAACTCAACCAGAGCGACTATGTGCCGCTCAATAATATCGCTGACGGTCAGGCAAAGATCGAGGTCTATAACTCCCTGCTCTCCGAATTCGGCGTGCTGGGTTTCGAATATGGCTACACCCTTGCCGCCCCGAACTCCCTCGTTCTGTGGGAAGCGCAATTCGGCGATTTCGCCAATGGCGCACAGGTCATTATCGACCAGTTCATCGCGTCGGGTGAAACCAAGTGGCTGCGCACCTCCGGCCTCGTGATGCTTCTGCCCCATGGCTATGAGGGTCAGGGTCCCGAGCATTCCTCGGCGCGGCTTGAGCGCTATCTGCAGCTCTGCGCCGAGAATAACCTGCGCGTATGCAATATCACCACGCCTGCAAACTACTTCCATGCCCTGCGCCGCCAGATCGCGCGTGAGTGCCGCAAGCCGCTGATCATCATGACGCCGAAATCGCTTCTGCGTCACAAGGAGGCCGTATCGGATCTGGTCGATTTCGGGCCGGAAACGCGTTTCCGCACCATTCTCCCTGAGACCGATGCCCTGCTGCCGGATGCGGAAATCAAGCGTGTCGTTCTCTGCTCGGGTAAGGTCTATTACGATCTGCGCGCGGCAAGACGCGAGATGGATCGCAAGGACGTGGCGATCCTGCGCCTCGAACAGCTCTACCCCTTCCCGCGCGACGTGCTGTCACAGCAACTCGCCCGCTATCCGAATGCGAAGATCGTCTGGTGTCAGGAAGAGTCGCAGAATGGCGGCGCCTGGGCCTTTGTCGATCGTCGCATCGAGAACTCGGCCGAACGTTGCTCTCATGCCCAGCCACGGCCGATCTATGTCGGACGCAAGGCTTCGGCCTCGCCCGCAACAGGCCTTGCCAGCGAGCACATCGCAGAACAGGCCGCGCTCGTTCAGGAAGCTCTGGGCTGAGACTACTCCGGCGGGGCGTCATGAGGCCCCGCCCCATACGTGCGCAGACCAGACGTTTTTCCGCCATCATAAGCCTGCATCATGAGACCATCCGAAAATGGGAGAAACTCATGGTTCAGCGCAGGCACTCTTTCCTGTGGTCGCTATTGGTCGGTTGTGGTTTGGCCCTTACGGCGCCTGCACAGGCTGATGATGTTGAGAACAAGATCAAGGCTGCCTTTGCGCCGCTGGTCAGCCGCTATGACGTACCAGGTCTTGTGGTTGGCGTAACCCAGAATGGCGTTCATCATTTTTACGCTGTGGGGCTCGCCTCGCGGGCAGATCATCGCCCTGTCACGCCAAATACGCTCTTTGAGCTGGGCTCGATGAGCAAGATCTTCAACGTCACCCTCGCCGCTCTTGCTGTCGAACGCGGCAAGATGCGCCTGAGTGATACAGTTGCGCATCACCTGTGCGACGATCATTGCCGTATCGGTCATGATCTCACGCTTCTTGATCTGGCGACCCACCATTCCGGGGGCCTTCCCCTGCAGGTGCCGGACACAATCACCGATGTCAGAGGACTGACAGAGTGGCTCACCGTCTGGCATCCACCGCAACCGGGTGCGCGGAGTTATTCGAATATCAGTATCGGCCTGCTGGGCTATATCTCCGCCCGGTCACTGGGAATGACCTACACAACAGCCGTTCAGACAATCCTCTTCCCTGCTTTTGGGCTCAGACATAGCTGGATCGAGGTACCGGCCAGCGAGATGAAAAACTACGCCTACGGCTATGACAAAAAGACCGATGCCCCCGAACGGGTCCATCCCGGCGTGCTGGCAGCTGAGGCTTATGGCGTCAAATCGACACCCAGCGACATGCTGAGAATGCTGGATATCGAACTCGGTCTCGGCCATCCCCCGGACGACTTGCGGCGCGCAGTAAAGATGACGCAGCAGGGACGCTACAAGACAGAATTCTTCACCCAGGACATGATCTGGGAGCATTATCCCTGGCCGACGCCTCTGCAACCGATGCTGCTCGGCAATGGCTATGATTTCATCATGAAACCGCATCCGGTCACGGCCGTCGAACCGCATCAGCCTGACGATCAGGATGTCATTTTCAACAAGACCGGCTCAACCGACGGTTTTGGCGGCTATGTCGCAATGATCCCGAGTCAGAAAATCGGTGTTGTCATGCTGGCCAACAGGAACACCCCGAATGAAGCCCGTGTCGAAGCGACCTACAGGCTTCTGAACGCCCTCATGGCCCCGACGAAGGCAGAGTAAAACCCGGTCGGCCGAGACATCAGGCATCGCCGGGGGATCGCCTTCAACCTACCCCGTCACAGACGGGGCAGGTCTTGCCGCTCTCAGAGATGAAGCGGCTTGTCGTAGGCACCTAGGGCAGCTTCCTTGAGGGCTTCAGACAACGTGGGATGGGCATGGCAGGCCAGAGCCACGTCTTCTGCACTGGCCTTGAAGGTCATGGCTAATGTGGCCTCGGCAATCAGTTCGCCCGCACAGGCGCCCAGAATATGCACACCCAGAATACGGTCGGTCTTGGCGTCGGTCAGCACTTTCACGCCACCATCAGTAGCCGCAATAGCGCGTGCGCGCGCACTGGCCATGAAAGGGAAGCTGCCGGTCTTGTAGGCAACGCCATCCTGCTTGAGCTGCTCTTCCGTGCGGCCAACCATGGCGAATTCGGGCTGGGTATAGATGACCGAGGGAATGGCATCATAAGGCACATGACCCACGCGCCCTGCGAGATGTTCGGCCAGGGCGATTCCTTCTTCCTCTGCCTTATGCGCCAGCATCGGTCCGGCAATCACGTCACCAATGGCATAGATGCTGGGGCATGAGGTGCGGAAATGGGCATCGACAGGAATTCGTCCGACCTCATCAGTGTCGATACCGACCGTCCCCAGATCGAGCCCCTGCGTATAGGGCTTACGACCGATGGAGACGAGCACGACATCGGCTTCAAGCGCCTCGGTCGCTTCCTGCCCCACTTTCTGCAGGGTCAGATCGAGCGCACTGCCCTCGATGGCAATTTTGGTCACCCGAGTGGAAAGACGGAATTTGAGGCCGAGTTTTTCAAGAGCACGCTGGAACTGACGACCGAGACCACGATCAAAACCGGGGGCAATGTGGTCGCCATATTCGATGATCGTCACCTCACTGCCCAGACGCTTCCAGACGCTGCCCAGTTCGAGACCGATGACACCGGCGCCAATCACGGCAAGACGCTTGGGCACCGACTCAAGCGACAGGGCCCCGGTGGACGAGACAACGCGCTTTTCATCAAAGGCAACGCCTGGCAGGGCCGCGGGGGCACTGCCCGTAGCGATGACAATCGATTTGGCGGTCACGGTCTCGCCGCTGATCGACAGGCTGTGCGGACCGGTCAGCGTCGCTTCGCCGACCTTGAAGGTCACATTGTTCTTGCGAAAGAGAAATCCGATCCCCTTGACCGTATCGCCGACAACGCGCTCCTTGCGCGCCATCATCTGGCCCAGATTGAGTGTGGGCGTCACACCGTCGATGCCTAGGGCGGCGAATTCGGTCTCGGCCTCGTGCAGGCGCTCCGAACTGTGCAGCAATGCCTTCGAGGGGATGCAGCCCACATTGAGGCAGGTGCCGCCGGGGGTTTCGCGCCGGTCGACACACAGCACCTTCAGACCGCGCTGCGCTGCCTTGAGCGCACAGACATAACCGCCAGGGCCAGCGCCGATGACGGCCAGATCGAATTCAAAACTCTCCGACATGGCGGTCTCTTTCCGTTCAGACATCAAGAAGCAGGCGACGGGGATCTTCCACATATTGCTTGACGCGCACGAGGAAGCTCACCGCCTCGCGCCCATCGACCATGCGATGATCATAGGACAGCGCGACATACATCATCGGGCGGATCACGACCTGACCATCGACCGCAACCGGGCGGTCCTGAATGGCATGCATGCCCAGAATGGCCGATTGCGGCGGGTTTAGGATCGGCGTCGACAGCAGCGATCCAAACACGCCACCATTGGTGATCGAGAACGTACCACGCGACAGCTCGTCAAGCTTGAGCGTACCTGCGCGGGCGCGCGAGCCGTAATCATTGATATGACGTTCCAGCTCGGCGAAGCTCATCTGGTCGGCATCGTGCAGCACCGGCACCACCAGACCGCGTTCGCTCCCGACCGCGATGCCGAGATTGACGAAGCGACGATAGATGATGTCATCCCCGTCGATCGTCGAGTTGATAGCCGGAAATTCTTGCAGCGCCTTGATGCAGGCGCGTGCAAAAATCGACATGAAGCCCAGCTTCACGCCGTGCTTCTTCTCGAACACCTCACGATACTCGGCGCGCAGGGCCTTGGCCGCGCTCATATCGACTTCGTTGAACGTGGTCAGGATGGCAGCCGTGTTCTGCGCATCCTTCAGGCGTCTGGCGATCGTCTGGCGCAGGCGCGTCATGGGCACGCGCTGCTCGCGACTATCCTGCTCGTTCTTGCCAAGCAGCGCGGCCAGCGCATTCGCAACCGCCGGAGACGGCGCTGCGGGAGCCGGTGCCGCAGAGGCGGCGGCGGGAGCAGAAGCCTGGGGCTGCACCGGCTCTGCCGGGCGGGGCTGCTCCATACGGGCAATCACGTCGCCCTTGGTGACGCGTCCATCCAGCCCGGTTCCTTCGGCAATGCTTCCCGGCGCGATCTGCTCTTCGGCCATCAGTCGTGCGGCTGCAGGCATCGGATCACGCGCAGGCTGAGGCGCCTGCGGGGCGGCAGCAGGGGCTGCCTTGGCTGGCGTCTGTGCAGCCGGAGCCTGCGAACCCGCTGAGGGGGCACTGGCCTTTCCATTGGGATCGAGCGTACCAAGAACGCTGCCAACGGCCACTTCCGCACCGGAGGCCATCAGATCATTGCCCAGAACACCAGCCTGTGGCGCAGGCACTTCAACGCTGATCTTGTCGGTTTCCAGCTCGACGACAGGTTCGTCGGCGGCTACCGCCTGCCCGGGTTGCTTGAGCCATCGGGTTATCGTTGCCGAGGTGACACTTTCACCGAGAACCGGCACCCTAATCTCGACCGACATCATCTCTCCCTTTGCCCGTTAGGACTTCTGTCGCGCAGCATCTCGAACGACCATAGACAGGAACAGTCCGCGTGCCTACTCCACGCACCACGCGCGCCAAACCCAGAGAATGGGGATCATGGGGATGATTTGTCAGGGTTTGCCCGGGATCTCCTGCCGGGCGGCCCGATATTTCACCCGATTGTGACGCGACATCGTCTGATGACGGGGTCTTTCATCTGACCGGAGAGCGCCTCATATGCTGGGCCTGCCTCTGCCCCCTTGCGAAAGCGCCTCTTTTGTTCTGCCGGGCGATCCCGCACGCCACCATCATGAAAGACCTGTCCCCATGTATCTCGGTATCGATCTCGGCACTTCGGGTATCAAGGCGGTTCTGGTCGATCAGAACCAGCAGGTCATCGCCGCTCATACCGAAAAGCTGAGCGTCAGCCGCCCGCATCCGGGCTGGAGCGAGCAGAACCCGAATGACTGGTATGAAGCGACCCTGCGGGCTCTGGATGCCCTGCGCGACAGCCACCCCGAAGCGCTCGCTGCTGTGCGGGGCATTGGTCTGTCGGGCCAGCAGCATGGCGCTGTTCTGCTAGGTGAAGACGGCGCCGTACTACGCCCCTGTCTGCTCTGGAACGACACGCGGGCAGAAACGGAATGCTCGCTTTTCGAACATCGCTTTCCGCTCTGCCGCCAGATCACCGGCAATATCGCCATGCCCGGTTTTACTGCGCCCAAGGTGCTGTGGGTTGCCAGACACGAGCCTGAAGTCTTTGCCAAGGTCACGCATGTCGTGCTTCCAAAGGCATGGCTGCGCTTTCGCCTGACAGGCGCGCTGATTGACGACATGTCGGATGCATCTGGCTCGCTCTGGCTCGATACCGGTCGCAGGCTCTGGTCTGACGCGGCGCTCGAAGCTTCCAATCTGCGCCTTGCCGCCATGCCGGCGCTCTGCGAGGGCACTGACGCAGCTGGCACGCTGAATGCCGAACTCACCACGCGCTGGGGCATGAAGGAAGCCCCCGTCTTTGCCGGGGGCGCTGGCGATAATGCGGCTGGTGCTGTGGGACTCGGTGCCATTCACACGGGCGATGCGTTTCTGTCCCTTGGCACTTCGGGTGTTGTCTGGGTCACCACCGACTCCTTTCACCCCGGCGGCAATCACGCCATTCATTCCTTCTGTCATGCCGTGCCCAATCAATGGCACCAGATGGGTGTCACCTTGTCTGCTGCGGCTTCTCTTGCCTGGTGGTCGCGCGTGACGGGCATGGATGAGAAAGCCCTGCTTGCCGAATTGCCAGAAGCCCCTGAGGCCCCCTCACCCGTTCTGTTTGCGCCCTATCTCTCGGGGGAGCGCACACCCCATAATGACGGCTCGGTGCGGGGCGGATTCGTCGGCCTCACTCAGGACACGACACGCGCCGAGATGACCCAGGCCGTATTGGAAGGCGTTGCATTCTCCTTTCGCGATGCGCTCGAAGGCCTCGCCGAGTCCGGCACGGTCATTACCGAGGCCGATGTAATCGGCGGCGGCTCACGCAGCCCGCTCTGGACGGCTATCCTTGCCAGCGTGCTGGGTGTCACCCTTCATCGCCTCGCCAATGGCGAGCAGGGAGGCGCCTTCGGTGCAGCCCGTCTGGCGCGCATCGCCGTTACTGGCGAAGATGTCAGCGCTGTGTGCCTGCCGCCAGAGCGTGTGGCCTCCATTGCTCCGGATGACCGCCTGAGCGGCCCCTATCGTCAGGCCTATGCACGCTATCGGGCGCTTTACCCGGCGCTGAAAACTATTCCGTAAGCCAGAGAGAGAAACCGCTACGATTTCCCTCAGGGAAGGATGCAGAGGGGGTGGCTCCCCTCAACGACCATGCTCAGTGCAGTTCGGTCGGGCTGACTTTCTGCACGAAGCGTTGCACGACAGCCAGACCGCCATTTTCGATCAGGGTTGAATGCGCCCCCTGTTGCGTCGTCCATATCTGTTTCGGCTCTGGCGCCGCATTGAAAACGGCGAGGCTCTGCGCTGGCGGCACTGTGCCATCGCGCAGGGTGCGCATGACAAGAAGCGGCATTTTCAGACCCGCGACCCGACTGAGCGTGTCGAACTGGTTTCTCAGCAGCAGATGGACCGGCATATAGGGGTAACGCGACGAGGCCACATCGGCGATGCTGGTATAGGGCGCATCGAGCACAAGTCCCGCTGCCGGGTAGTCGAGCGCGGTTCGCAACGCGACATTCGTGCCAAGTGACTCGCCGTAGAGAATAATCTGGTTTGGTGCGATGCCCTGATTGCGCAGAAAATTCATGCCAGCCGCCGCATCAAGCACGAGACCCGCTTCACTCGGTGACCCCGGATTGCCCCCATAGCCACGATATTCGACCGCCAGCAATCCTGTCTCTCCCTGCGCCAGAAGTGCAAAACGGCGCGCGCGTGACGTGATCGATCCGGCATTGCCATGCAGATAAAGCAGGATCGGGGCGCCGACAGCAGGCGGCCGATAATAGGCCTTGAGATTGAGTCCGTCAGAACTGTGTAACGTCACCATACGCGCACCGGGAATGAGCGCTGCGGGATCGTCGAGAGGGGCTGAGTCAGCCGGAAAGACCAGACTATCCTGCCGGATATACAGAAACCCCGCCACGAGCAGATAGACGGCGACAAGGCAGGCAAGGAAGATCGCGGAATATCTGATCAAGACTGAAGCTCTCGGAACGATTTTCGGGCAGAGGCGTAGTCAAAAGGATGTGACCTTCCGAAACCCGATTGTCGAGAGTCAGATCAATGAAATATTTATGGCCTCTCCCGCTTCTGCTCGCCTTTCTTGCGGCAGCCGCTCTGACGCAAGCTGCTGAAAAGCCACCGGAAAAACCGCTGCGCAGCTATCAGCATCTATGGACCGACGAGAACGGTGTGAGCCATATAGCGCGCTGTCCGGTCTCGAATTTCTTTCTCAAGAGCATGTCGCCGCCAGCCGGGCCGCAATGGCAGAATCCTATGGCGCCCCAGACAGCGACGCTCATGATGACAGTCCAGCCCAGGCACTGGAACGGCGCTTGGCACCCTGACCCGAAGCCGCAATGGATCATTCCGCTCAAGGGGCGCTGGTGGGTGCGCGCCATGGATGGCACACGCGTCGAAATGGGCCCGGGCGATATCCTCTTTGGTGAGGATCAGGATGTGCACCCCATGGCCGATGGCCCATACAAGGGCAAGAAGGGCCACGATGCCGGGAATGTCGGCGATGACGAGGTGACACTGCTTGTCATCCAGTCGGCCAACCCGCCGGAAATCAACAAGCCCTGCCGCTATCACTGAACGCCCGACCGCAAGGCTGTGATCGCCTGACCATGATCATTCGTGGCATCATGACGCCATGACCAAGCGTATAGTCACTTCCATCGATGTTGCCCGCCTTGCAGGCGTTTCGCAATCGGCCGTTTCGAGGGCTTTTTCCTCAACGGCCAGCATTGCGCCCGCCACCAAGGAACGGGTGTTCCGGGCAGCGGAAACGCTGAATTACCGCCCCAACCGCATCCCTTCGATTATGCTGACGGGGCGCTCGGGTATGATCGGCATTATCGTGGGCGGGTTGCGCAATCCGCTTTACGGCTCGGCTCTTGAACAGCTTTCGTCGGGTATTCGCGACGCCGGGTTTCAGGTTCTGCTGGTGCAGGTCATCGACACCGTCACCCTCGACGCCGCTATTGACCAGCTTGCCGGATATCGCGTGGATGCCCTTGTCACGGCACTCGCCATAGGGTCGGAAAAAACGGCTGCCGCTCTCTCGGCGCTTGCCATACCTGTCATTGCGTTCAACTCCCCCCTGACAGGACCGGGCGTCTCGTCAGTGCGCTCGAATAACAGGGAATCCGGGCGCCGCGTGGCGCACATGATGGCCGAAAAACAGGTCAGACAACCCTTCTGGCTGGGCGGCCCCGACCGCAATGCGGCCTCTCAGGCAAGAAAAGCGGGTTTTCTTGAAGGCTGCGCTGAATCTGGCATGGAAGTGACGATGCTGGGCGGCGATGACAGCTATCAGAGCGGGTTCGATGCGATCACGACAGCGCTCGCCGACGGCCATCGACCTGACGGATTGTTCTGCAGCAATGATCTGATGGGATGTGGCGCACTCGACGCCTTGCGCGATCGCACAGGTTTTTCCTGTCCCGAGGACATCATGGTGATCGGCTATGACAATATCCCGCAATCGGCCTGGCACGGCTATCAGCTGAGCAGTTTCGACCAGCGTCCCGATGCCTTGGTGGCTGCGGCTCTCGATATCCTGACCCGATCTCTGGCAAGCCCGGAGGAGCGCCTTTCCGAAACCAGCGTCATCGACGCGACTCTGGTGCTTCGGCGCAGCACGGAAAAACCCGTCTGACTGGCGGGACATGCGAGCCGACCTCACCGCAGCAACATGCCGTGATGCGTGAATACAGCGCCTTGCAGGCCCGATATGCGGGCGCCTGAAGGGGCTTTTCAGTCTGCCCTCCTGATTGCCTGACGCAACCATTGCTCCTCTGCCCGCTTTATTGCATAGCTATGCAATATTCTGACCTTGCCCCGCTCTGCCCAGGAGGCCCCGCATGACAGACCGTTCCTTCCGCTCCATCCTGACCGGCTCTTTCTCAACGCCCTGTGCCAAAAACCCGACAGTCGCCATGATGGAGGCAGGCTATGCCAAGGCTGGCATCGATGCCCGCTATATCAATTGCGATGTGAAGCCCGATAATCTCGCCGCAGCGATTGCCGGGGCAAAGGCCATGGAATGGGCCGGGTTCAACTGCTCCATCCCTCACAAGATTGCCGTCATCGACCATCTCGACGAGCTTGCGGAATCGGCCAAAATCATTGGCGCGGTCAATTGCGTGCAGATCCGTGATGGCAAGCTGACCGGCAACAACACAGACGGGAAAGGCTTTCTTGCTTCGCTGCGCAAGCTGGCCGACCCGAAAGGAAAAACCATTTTCCTCCTCGGGGCCGGTGGGGCCGCGCGCGCCATCGCCGTCGAACTGGCTCTTGCCGGTGCGCGCCATATCACCATTGCCAATCGCAGCATCGAGAAGGCGCAGGCCATTGCCGAACTTCTGGCGAAACATACCGAATGCCAGGCCGAGGCTCAGGGCTGGCCTGAGGGGCTAAGCATCCCCGAAGGTATCGATGTGCTTATCAACGCGACCTCGATCGGCCTGGGCGATGCTGATGCGCTGCCCCCCGTCGATACCGGCTCGCTGGGTCATGCGGCCATCGTGGCCGATGTCATTCCCAACCCGCCCATGACCAGATTTCTGCGCGAGGCCAGAAAGCAGGGCTGCAGGACGCTCGATGGTCTCGGCATGCTGGTCAATCAGGGAATAATCGGTGCTGAACTGGTCGTAGGCGCCAAGCTCGATCCTGAGGTCATGGAAAAAACGCTGGCCGATATCTTCGGCGTGCAGGACTGAGCCTTTTTCGGAAGCAGACCAGTGCCGTGAGGGGCGGTATTTTTTGCCCCTCTCATCGGTGACCACATTTTTTCAGAAACAGTAGGTGGGCGATACGGCTTTTCCGGGCGCCCTCATTCCACGTTCGAAGCGCTGCCCCATGGCATGAGCTTTAAACGCAAGGCATCGGAGCCCTGTCCTCAGGTGGCGCTTCTCTCCACGCATCCGGGATGGCTCAACACCCGAAACAAGGCCACTGCCCGACGCAGCCAATCAGCTCCGCGAGTGACAGACGTTCACAGATCGCGCTGGGGCATCTGGCGTTTTTCCGCCGCACGACGCCAGAAATTGCACAGAACCGTACCCAGAATGCCAGCCAGCATACCGAAGGCGGTCGAACTCAGTTTCCCGGGCGGGAGGGCCGCCATCAAAATACCGCTCGACCCGCCAATGGCGAATGCCATCGTGCCAAGCAGGGCCGAGGCTGCCCCCGCCTGATGGCCATGATGCGTCAATGCCAGAACATTGGCATTGGGGCCGATGAAACCGAGCGTGAAGGTGGTGGTGATGATCAGGGCGCAAAGCGGCCAAGGGTCATTCTGCCCCACGACATGGCTCGCACTGACTGCCAGCAGGACCAGCCCCGAAACAAGGCAGGCCACGAGGCCGCCCTGCATGACCGAAGTAAATTTGAAGCGATGCGACAGACGCCCATTGATCTGTGTCGCCAGAATGAATCCGCCCGCATTGATGCCAAAAAAGATGGCAAAGGCCCGTGGCGTGAAGCCCAGCAGATGCTCGAACAGAAGCGGCGCGTTGGAGAGATAGGCGAACATCACGAAAGTGCTGAAGCTCGACAGCGTGGCCGACGACATGAAGACCGGCTCACGCACCAGACTGAGGTAGCGACGCAGAATTTCGATAGGCGGCAGGGCATAGCGTCGTTCTTCCGGCAGGGTCTCTGGCATGACCACCAGCCACAACACCGCAAGCAACGCGGCCGCGACAGCTCCAGCCCAGAAAATCAGGCGCCAGCTTCCAAAAGCCAGAAAGATACTGCCCAGTGTTGGCGCCAGAATGGGCCCCACGCCAAAAACAAGGGTCAGTTGCGACATGAGCTTCACCGCTTCATGCCCCGTGGCGACGTCGCGCACGATGGCACGGGGAATCACGCTGGTAATGGCGCCACCAAGAGCCGCAACCAGACGCAACAGGCAGAATGACCAGTAGGAGCCGGTCGTCGCCAGAGCGATGGTTGCCAGAACATAGATGGCAAGCCCGGCCACCATGGGCTTGTGTCGCCCGAAGCGGTCGGAAAGCGGCCCCAGGCAGAACTGCCCGATGGCAAGCCCGATGAACCACGCAGCAAGTGTGAGCTGTGCCGAGCCGGGCCCCTGACCCAGATCGCGCTCGAGCTGGGGGAAGGCTGGCAGATACATATCGGTCGAGATCGGACCGATCGTACTGACGAGCCCGAGCAGAATGATCTGCCCGGTTGAAAAGCGTATGGCGGGATGAGGCGATGAGGTCAGCACGGGAAAACCGGGTCCAATCAGTCTTGGCCGTCGAGACACGAAAACATGCCGAACGCGCATGGTACGCGCTGGTCATCACCCGAAAGAGGGCAAGGCCCGGTTTCTCAGGGGGAGTCGTGTCTGTCAGACATAGAAATCCCTTCTCCTCCTCCCCTGCCCGAAAGGCAACCGGCGTTTTCGCACTGACCTTGCCTGCGCCCAGGCTGTAACGGGTTTGTGTGGCAGCCTCACCTCACGGCCAGGCATGTCGTGCCTCGTCACCGTTTGTCTTGCGTATCAGGGAACGTCGCCGCACAGGATCACAGGTAGGTAGAGACACTACGGATGGCCAGCTCGAAATTGATCGCACCACAACGCAGAAAAATATAAAAATACAATATAATTTATCATGGTTTTGTAAAATAATCATAAGAGAAGAATATGAATTATAAAATAAAATTAGCGTTTATTTTTTCAATAATAATCGCAATTTTTATAATGCCAGCCCGGATACAGGCCAGTCCTTTGCCAGACTGCGTCAATCCTCAGGAGGTTATGTCAGGCACCCGACTGACCAGTGAAAAAACCAACGAGTATCCGGGCCAGAAAAGCACGCTCAAGGCGGCGGCACTACACCCTGTATTTCATCTCGATTTCAACACCTGCGTTCCCGATATCATCTGGTTCAATGCGGGTCTTTTCATGACGCGTTACCGCGAGCTCTTTAAACTCACTCCGCAGGGATTAGCCCTCAAAGGGACCGGCAGACCGTTTAACCCCGCACACGACGATCATGGTGAGAACAGGCGTTGCCGCGACATCTCGACAACAGCCGATATCTGCCTCGATCGAGAGACCGACCACGAAATTGTCTCCATCAGGCCCCACGATCCGACCATGCGGCGCATTCCGCTCATCATCTCCGGAGCCAGAAGGATCAAGAGCTTCGAGTTCCTACCCTCACCCGACGCACCATCAGGCCTTGTCAGTCTGATGATCGACCGGCACACCGGCTATGATTTCCTCATGTTCGATGTCTCGCATTTCCCTAAACAGCCAGGGTCAGGCCCTGAATCTGCGCCGTAAGCCTGACAGACCGCTATCCGCTTTCGCTCCCGCACGCTTTATCCCGTGCCCGGTTTGGGCTACGCCCTGCACAAAGAGAGTTCGCACAGGATAAGAGATCACATGCGCATAGCGATGATTGGCGGCGGTTATGTCGGACTGGTTTCCGGCGCCTGCTTTGCGGAATTCGGCACCGAGGTCGTGATTGTCGAAGCGGATCAGGACAAGCTGGCCGCACTCAGGGCTGGTGCCATTCCCATCTATGAACCCGGTCTCGACAAGATCGTCTCGGCCAATGTTGCGGCTGGTCGCCTGAGCTTTACCGATGCGCTCGACAGCGCCATCGACACGGTCGATGCCGTGTTCATCGCGGTCGGCACGCCGACGCGCCGTGGCGATGGCCATGCCGATCTGACCTATGTGTACGAAGCGACACGGCAGATTGCCCGCCATGCCCGCAAGGGTCTGCTGGTTGTCACCAAATCGACCGTGCCTGTCGGCACCGGACGCGAAGTGGCCCGCATCCTGCGTGAAGAGCGTCCTGACCTGTCCTTCAGCGTGGCCTCCAACCCGGAATTCCTGCGCGAGGGAAATGCCATCGGCGATTTCATGCGGCCCGATCGCGTGATCATCGGCATCGACGATACGGCCACCGATGGCGGTGCCAATGCCCGCGCCCTGATGCACCAGCTTTATCGCCCGCTCTATCTTATCGAGACGCCCATCGTCATGACGGGGCTCGAGACCGCAGAACTCACCAAATATGCCGCCAATGCCTTTCTCGCCATGAAGGTCACCTTCATCAATGAAATGGCCGATCTGTGCGAGAAAGTGGGCGGCAATATTCATGATGTCGCGCGAGGCATGGGGCTCGATCAGCGCATCGGGCGCAAGTTTCTCCATGCCGGGCCTGGTTATGGCGGCTCATGCTTCCCCAAGGACACACGCGCCCTGACAGCCATCGCCCGCGATGCAGGCAGCCCCTCGCTTCTGGTCGAGGCAACGGTTGCGATCAACGAAGCCCGCAAGGCTGCCATGGCCGAGCGCGTGATCGCCCTGTGCGAAGGCACGGTCAAGGGCAAGACCATTGCCATTCTGGGGCTGACGTTCAAACCCGACACCGATGACATGCGCGAGGCATCGTCACTCCCTCTGATCCAGCGCCTGATCGAGGAAGGGGCCACCATCCAGGCTTTCGATCCTGAAGGCATGAAGCCCGCCCGCCCGCTCCTGCCCGAGAGCGTGATCTATGCCAACTCGGCGCAGGAAGCCGCTACCGGCGCCGACGCGCTGGTCGTGCTGACGGAATGGAACGAGTTCCGCGCCATTGCCCCGTCCAAGCTGAAAGCCGCGATGCGTGGTGCCGTGATTGCTGATTTCCGCAATATTTGGGACCCGACGACCCTGAGGGCTGCGGGCTTTACCTATCGCTCGATCGGTCGCCCCTGAGCTGAAACGCGACAGCTCGCACGTCGGTAACGACCGCCCTGAACACCGTACATGCGGTGTTCAGGCCAGTGCTCGGCGCAGCAGATAAAGGCCCTGAGGCGAAACCGGGGCAGACGCGACTTGCTCTATCATGGAGCTGGCTGCATCGAGACCAGTTGGAACGGAAGCAGGGTCTTCGATTTCCCTTTGTTGAACTGCGGCAATCTGTCGAGCTGAGCCACAGGCAGCCAGAGCCGCCCGTCCCCGGTGAGTATGGGCGCATCGGCCCAATGCAGCCGAGGGTCGTGGAGAAGGGCCACGATCCGACCATCAGCCTCACGCCGATAGACGGTGTCATCCTTCAGGGCGGTGAAATAAAGTCTGCCTGCGCGATCCATCGTGCTGCCTCCTATCGGGGGCAGATCGGCCCATGGGGTTACCTGCGCGGCCAGTTTGTCTGGCGGTAATGCTGCATCATCGAGAGCTGCTGTCGGCACCTGCGACCATGGCCCTTCCAGCGGGCCAAAATAAAGCGTCTTGCCGTCCGGACTGACTTCGAGAGGATCGACATTGATCCGCAGCGGCTGGCCTTTGTCGTCGCGCAGGATCCTACCCCCCATGACGACAGGACGGTCTGCCCGCGCCATGACCGCAGGATGGCCAGCCAGCACGCGACGACACGCCCCGCTGGCGATATCGAGCACCAGCAACGCGCCAGTACCGGCATCGGTCAGATAGGCATGTGCGCCATTGAAGCGGATATCGTCGATGTAGCTCCCCACCGGAGCGACATTTTCGCCCAGCGGATAGACCCGGATAATTTTGCCCGTTCTGGTGTCAAGGCGCACCAGCTTTGCGCCGCCCGCAACGGCAGGGCCGCCAAAGCGCGGCGTGCCTGTATCGACAACCCATAACTGCCCCTCACCGTCGACATGCAAGGCATTGACGTTGACGAAATACCGTCTCGCATCAAGACCGGGTTTCCAGCCATTCCATGCCTGATCGGGGAAGGGGCGGAGTCTGTTTCCAGGCTCCAGGACAGCGACGGAAGGCCCGGAAAATCCGGTCCAGCGCGGGCCGCTCACGAAGATCCGTCCACCCGCATGGGCGACCGCGTTCCAGTCGAGCGTCGTGCCGGACGTTTCGACACGGAGCGAGGTGGCCTCTGCCCTACCTGAAATCGAGAATGCAGGACCAAAGCCTAACAGAAGGCTCAGAGCAATCGCTGCGACGGACATGCGTCGACCTGACGAGTGATGAAAATAAGCCCCAACTCTCTTCATGTGATCTGATCCTTCCCGGAAAATGCGCCTGTCTTGTTCCTGCCGTCGTCAGGTGAAGCGTTAACAGGAGAGACCAGCGTTGGGGTTGACGTAAAACGGGCTGAAATAGGGATGGACCGCGCGGACTCCGATCCAGCGCGACCATCCCGACACCCCGGCGCCGCCATCGCCAGACATATCTCGGCGGCGACAGGACGGGTGAACGTCAGGCTTCATTCAGCCTCGGACGCTGGGTCAAATCCCTCGAGAACCACCTTGCCACGCGCCTTGCCGCTTTCGATCAGGGCATGGGCGCGACGCAGATTGGCCGCCGTGATGGGTCCGAAATGCGCCCCAAGCGTCGTACGCAGGCGCCCGCCATCGATAAGAGCCGCTACCTCGTTCAGAATATGTCCCTGTCGTGCCATGTCTGCCGTCGCAAACATCGAACGAGTGAACATGAACTCCCAGTGCAGTGAGAGGCTCTTGCGCTTCAGAGGCGCAGCATCGAGCGTGGCGGGGTCGTCTATGAGGCCGAAACGCCCCTGTGGCGCCAGAAGTGCGACGATGTCGGCCATATGCTCGGCGGTCTGGGTGGTGGAGAACACAAAACCCGGTGCGCCCGTTGGCAGGGCTGCCACTTGCGATGCCAGATCCTGACGATGATCGATCACATGATGCGCGCCGAGTTCCTTCACCCATTCCCGGGTTTCAGGACGTGACGCAGTCGCGATGACGGTCACATCCGTCAGCGCACGCACAAGCTGGATAGCAATCGACCCGACACCACCCGCGCCGCCAATAATCAGCACGGCAGGCTGCGTTCCCGGCACAGGGCGGGTAATCTCCAGCCGATCGAACAGCATTTCCCAGGCGGTCAGGGCGGTCAGCGGAAGGGCCGCAGCCTGAGCCCAGTCCAGCGCTTCGGGTTTGCGACCGACAAGCCGCTCATCCACCAGATGGAACTCGGCATTGGTGCCGGGCCGCTGCAAGGCGCCAGCATAGAAAACGGAATCACCGACAGCGAAATCCTGCACGTCCGGTCCTGTCGCTTTCACGATGCCGGCTGCGTCCCACCCCAGCACGCGCCACTGACCCGGCTCCGGGGTCGCGCTGGCACGGATTTTCGCATCCACCGGATTGACCGAAACGGCCCGGATTTCCACGAGAAGGTCGCGCCCGGTTGGAACGGGAATGGGCAGATCGATATCGCTCAGGGCGCTGGTATCGTCGATTGCTCCGGGAGTTTTATAGCCGATGGCCCGCATGTCTTCTGCTCCATGGTTGAATGACGCAGAGATGGGACCTTATGATTGTTTCGCGCAAGAACGCACATATTCTGTCCATAGTATCGGAAATGATACCGTCATGCCCCGTATCCGTCACAAGAGCCTCGATTGCAGCCCCGGCTGCGCCGTCGAGGCCACGCTCGAACTGATTGATGGAAAATGGAAAGGCGTGATCCTGTACCATCTGTTTCATGGCACGATGCGCTTCAACGCTTTGCGCAAGATCCTGCCCAACGTGACACAACGCATGCTGACGATGCAGCTTCGCGAACTCGAGGAAGACGGGTTCATCCATCGGGAAATCTACCCTCAAATCCCCCCGAAGGTAGAATACAGCCTTACCGATTTCGGCAGAACCCTTGAGCCGGTCGTAATGGCGCTCAAGCGCTGGGGGGATGAGCACACGACATTCGGCGCTGAAAAGAAGAAATCACCTGCTCTGGGGACACAAGGTCAACACGGCTGACCGCAAGCAGAACGCCTCTCGGGCGCACCTGCGATCGAGGGGTTTTCGGACATACTCGGGCTTGCCCCGAAGGGCATCCGTCAGCCTCTCTGCACGCTCCACTTCCCGCGCAGAGCCAGCCTTCGCAGATCAGACACTCGGCCAGCTTTACCGGGTCTGAACTGCCATCAGAAACCGAGACGATCCTTGATGCGGCCTTTCATGATCCCCGCAACGACGCCCGCTTTCCAAGCGAAATGCAGCGGAATAGGCTTGATCGGCCGCTCGGGAAAAAGCACAGCCCCGCCCTGTACCATCTCGGCAAGGTTCTGACCCATGAGCGTGGCCATGGCCACGCCACGGCCATTATAGCCCAGACAGGCCAGCAGCCCCGGCTCGGGTCGGTGCAAATGAGGGTAATGATCGAGGGTCAGAGCCAGCTGCCCGTTCCATCCGGTCTCCCATTCCAGTTTCTGAAGCTCGGGCCAGAGTCGTCGCGCGCGGGCCATGAGATAGGGAAAGGCCTTTGCTCCTTCGAGATCGCGCGACGCAGAGCGCCCGCCCATCAGCAGGCGACCTTCGGCATCGACACGATAATAGGTGGTGATTTCGCCAAGCTCATAAAGTGATTCACGTTGCGGCAAAATTCTTTCGCGCAGCGATAATGGCAGCGGCGCGCTGGCGACGATGGCGCTGTAGACCGGCACGATCGAGCGGCGCAACGTATCGAGCAAAGGGCCGGAATACGCATTTGTGGCGAGGATGACCTGTTGCGCGCGCACTGAGCCGTTGGACGTGATGACACGCCATCCCTCCCCTGAGCGCCTGAGCGACGTGACGGCCGACCGGTCATGCAGCCGCGCCCCGGCTTTCATGGCAGCGCGCGCCAGACCGCGCGTATAGGCAAGCGGGTCGAGCTGGCCACCACGACGATCCAGCATACCCCCATGATAGAGGCTGGTGCCGCTACGCGCCGTGATGGCCCCTTTCGTCAGAATTTCGGCCGGGTTGCCAATCGCCACACATTGCCGGGCAAGCGTCTCGAGCGGCGCCATCTGGCCTTCGGCCGTCGCCGCCCGGATCGTCCCGCTGCGCAGGGCGTCACAGGCGATATCGTGCCGGGCGACAAGGTCGAAAACGAGATCCGGCGCGGCCCAGGCCCGCTGTGCCAGAACCGCCCCACGCTCTGGGCCGAAATCACGCAAAACCTGTTCTGGCGTCGTCTTGAGGCCAGGGTTGATCTGGCCCCCGTTGCGGCCTGATGCCCCCCAGCCTGGCTCTTGCGCATCGAGAACGACCACATCGTGCCCGGCCTCTGACAGATGGAGTGCCGCAGAAAGCCCTGTCAGACCGGCACCGATAACAACGATCTGCGCCCTCGCCTCCCCGGTCAGAGAAACAAGCCCTAGAGAGGCCTCCTTGCGTGCGTAGAGACTGGGATTCATGCGATCTCCCCTGCGCGCTGCGCTTCAGCCGCCGTAACCGATCAGGGCCCGTATTTCGAGGAAATCATGCAATCCCCATTTCGAGCATTCACGGCCATTGCCTGACTGACCGAAACCGCCAAAAGGCGCGGCTACCGTCCAGTCAGCACCGTTGATGTTCACGTTGCCTGCGCGCAGACGCCGCGCCACCTTGCGCGCATGAGCGAGATCGCCTGACTGCACATAGGCAGCGAGACCATAAGGCGTATCATTGGCTATGCGGATGGCGTCCTCTTCATCGTCATACGCAATGATCGACAGCACGGGCCCGAAAATCTCTTCGCGGGCGATGGTCATGTCGGTCGTGACATGGCCGAAGACCGTCGGCTGAACATAATAGCCGGTCTCAAGCTCCTTGGGTTTGCCTGCGCCGCCCACAACAAGCGTCGCCCCCTCTTCAATCCCCTTGGTGATGAGCGCCTGGATACGACCATATTGCACCTCGCTCACGACCGGTCCGAGCTGGGTCTCTTCATCCGCAGGGTTACCCAGACGCAGGGTGGCGACGGTCTGTGCGGCGAGAGCCATCGCATCTTCCATGCGGGCGCGGGGCACAAGCATGCGGGTAGGCGCATCACAGGACTGACCGGAATTGCTCAGGCAGCCGCGCACGCCACGCTGGACGGCTTCGGTAAAATCGGCATCAGGCAGAATGATATTGGCCGATTTGCCTCCCAGTTCCTGATGCACGCGCTTGACCGTATCGGCAGCCAGCTTGGCGACCGCAGCCCCCGCCCTTGTCGACCCGGTGATCGAGATCATCGCGATATCGGGATGGGCCGCCAGTGTCGCGCCGACGCCGGGACCATCGCCATTGACCATATTGAAGACACCTGCCGGAACACCCGCCTCATGCAGGATATCGGCGAAAACCAGTGCGCTCAGAGGCGCAACCTCGCTGGGCTTGAGAACCATGGTGCAGCCTGCCGCCAATGCCGGGGCGACCTTGCACATGATCTGGTTCATCGGCCAGTTCCAGGGCGTGATCAGCCCGCAGACGCCTACGGCCTCGCGGGTGATATAGACATCCCCCTCAGGTCCCTCGAATGAGAAATTGCGCAGAACCGCGATCATTTCTTCCAGATGCGCCAGCCCTGCCCAGCTCTGGCTGTCGCGCGCCCGGGCAATGGGCGACCCCATTTCGAGCGAAATGGCCTGAGCCATATCTTCGCTGCGTCGCTTGTAGATGGCGAGCATGCGCTCAAGCACCGCCAGACGCTCTTCGCGGCTCGAAACTGACCAGGTAGGAAAAGCCGCTTTTGCGGCCGCGACAGCGCGCTCGACATCGACCTCATCTCCCAACGCAATCTGCGCGCAGGGCTGCTCACTGGCCGGGTTGATAACGTCGATCTTTGCCGTGCCATGCGGCTTGATCCACTGACCATTGATATAGAATTCGAGAGCATGGGACATGAGAGAGCGTGATCCTGAGAGCGGAAAAGCGGGAAGCGGAAAAAGGATTATTCCCCCGGACGGGAAAGCGAACAGACGCGCCGTGGCGCCTTGCCCATGAGCTGGCGCAACAGGGCAACACCGCCCATCAGCATCATGGTGACGGTGCTCAGAGCGAGTTCGTGTCGGGTATGGGCAACGAGTGCCATCGCCACCAGAGCGCCCATCAGCAACACGAGCGTCAGAAGCGGCGTGAGACCCATGCCGCACAGACGAATGCGCGTCAGCACGATCAGCGCATTGTGGAAAATGATCAGTGCACCGGTGGCACTGAGCAGAAAGGCAAAAACGGCATTGGGTGAGGCAATCGCCACAGCGGCAATGGCGAGAGCGGCGGCAGCGCTGAACAGCACGGCAATGCGCGGCGCCTGTGTGCGCGGGTCGAGACGCATGAAGTGACGGGGGGCATCATCGACATCGGCCAGTTCGAACAGAACGCGCGACGTTGCATAAAGCCCTGAATTGAGGGTGGAGAGCATGGCCGAGACAATCACGATTTCCATCGCGGCACTGGCAAAAGGCACATGCAATCGGTTGAGCACCAGCAGAAAAGGCGATTCACCCGGCACGACCTGCGACCAGGGCACCAGACAGAGAATGAGGGCGACAGAACAGAGATAGAAACCAACAACCCGCAGGGCAACGGCGCGCGTAGCCCTGGCGATATTGCGATCGGGGGCATCGGATTCGAGCGCTGCAATGGTTACCACCTCGCTACCGGACATCGAGAAGATGATGGCCGGAATGACCGCAAGCAAGGCCATCCAGCCATGCGGCACGAAGCCACCAGCCAGAATGGCTGCATGGGGTGGGCTGTTGCCATGCATAAGGGCCCCGAGGCCGATCAGGATGAACACGGCAATCGCCGCGATCTTGAGCATGGCAAACCAGTATTCAAGCTCGCCATAGGCCTGCACTGCCAGCAGATTGGCCGCTGTCATGGTGCCTAGAATGATCACCTCAACCAGACCGAAAGGCAGATGGGCGAGCGGCGCCAGCAGCGCGGCAGCAGCCATGATCTCGATCGCGAGCGTCGTGACCCAGACAAGCCAGTAGGTCCAGCCGGTCATGAAGCCTGCATGCCCCCCGAGGGCATGACGGATCTGATTGACGAAAGACCCGTGACCCGGTGCCCGCAAGGCGATATCGCGCAGCATCAGATTGACCAGAAAGGTCATGAGCCCTGCAAGAGCGTAAGAAAGCAACGCGCCCGGCCCCGCCACGGATATCGGCGTCGAGGCACCTATGAAAAATCCTGCGCCAACCACGCCCCCGATGGAGATCATGGCAATATGGCGCGGTCGAAGACTGCGGGCGAGCGCGTTTTCTGTCATGCACGATCCTATGAAGCGGCCTGCGATAGAGCCCTGTAACTGGAACGTTCCGTATTCGATCAGGATTCGGCTGGCAGGGGAAGCTCACCGGTCAGAAACTGGGCACGACCGTGACCGAACGACCAGTGGGCATCTCCATTTTCAACAACCGAAATCATGACATCGGAAGGGAGAATGCCACAATCCCTTTCGAGATAATTCGTGAGAAGCCGGTAAAATTCCGCAACGGACTCAGCCCCTCTCGGACGACTGAACATCTGCAGCAGCACCATGGATTTTGTGCGCGGAATATCGAGACCGGTATCCTCGACAATCATGTGGCTGGGCTTGTGTTCCGTTACAATTTGATAACGATCTCTGCGGGGCACCTGAAAGGCCTCGAGCATGGCCTCGTGTGCCGAATCCAGAATATCCCTGATCTGCTCCGGGGTACGGCCTTCAAAGAGATGAAAATGCAGCAATGGCATGACTATGTCCTGAATAAAGAATGAGGATCGTCAGTGGGTCACGGTTGCGATAAGGCCCGCCAGTGTTTCCCCCATGGCGCGCAACTCCTGCGGTGTCGCGACAAAAGGTGGCGCGAGGGAGACCGTGTCACCTGTGCAGCGCAGAAGCAGCCCGTGGCTGAGGCCAAGCTCGAACAGCTTCAGCCCCCGCGCACCGGGGGCAATTGAGTCGGGTTGCAGATCAATGGCTGCAGCCAGACCGATATTGCGGACATCGGTAACTCCCGGCGCGTGATCGAGCTTGTGGACCGTCTCCTGCAGCACGGTCTCCAGAGAAAGAACACGCTCGAACAGGTTTTCTTCCTCCATGATATCAAGCACAGCATTGCCGACAGCGGCTGCCAGAGGGTGACCCGAATAGGTGTAACCATGCGCGAATTCGATGGCATTTTCGGGTCCGGTCATGAACGTCCCATAGAGATCGCTGCGTACGAGAACGCCCCCCATGGGCACGACACCATTCGTGACCGCCTTGGCAAAGGTGATCATATCGGGAACGACATCGAATCTCTGCGCGGCAAAGGGCGCCCCAAGGCGACCAAACCCGGTAATGACCTCGTCGAAAATCAGGAGAATTCCGTGCCTAGTGCATAGTTCACGCAGGCGGCGCAGATAGCCGACAGGCGGCACGATCACCCCGGTAGAACCCTGCACCGGCTCGACGATGACAGCAGCAACTGTGCTGGCATCATGCAGCGCGACCAGACGGTCGAGATCATCTGCCAGATCGGCCCCTGCCGCAGGCTGACCATGCGAAAATGCTGCTGTGTCGGGCGTATGGGTGTGGCGCAGATGATCGACGCCATTCAGCATGCCCGCCGCAAACATCCTGCGATTGGGCACGATGCCGCCTACGGAGAGCCCACCGAAACCAACCCCGTGATAACCCCGCTCGCGCCCGATCATGCGAAATCTGCCGCCTTCGCCGCGCAGACGATGATAACCAAGGGCTATTTTCAGCGCCGTATCGACGGCCTCTGAGCCTGAATTTGTGAAAAACACATGGTCCAGACCGTCTGGCGCCATCGCAACGATCCTGTCAGCCAGCCTGACCGTGACCGGGTTGGTTACCTGAAACCCCGTGCAGTAATCGAGCGTCTCGGCCTGTGTTTTCAGCGCCTCGACAATACGCGGGTGAGCATGACCGAGGGGGGTGCACCACAGGCCCGAAAGCGTATCGAAAAGTGTAGCGCCCTCGGGCGTCCGATAATAACAGCCTCTGCCAGAGGCGATCAGGCGCGACGCCGAATTCTGCCTCACGCGCCGGTTGGCCGTAAATGGCATCCAGTACGTTCCTGCCGCAAGACTGCGCACAGGATCGAAATCGGAAGGCGACGATGCCATAAGGGGACTCTCTTGCTATTCGATCGGGGCATGGCTGGCACGCATCTCGCACAGGCGAGGCTCGCGATGGCCTCACTATTCCAATCCCGAAATAAACCTGTCTATATACAGTCAGGCGATCCCGCTGCGTATCTGTGCCGGTCCGTGCAGCGATACAGCTTCATATCGCCATACGGGCAGAGGATTTTCGCGTGGTCAGACCCTGTCTTTTTTTATTGGAGCACATGCGATCATGATCAGGCTGGACCATAATGCTGCCACCCCTCTGGTCGGTCAGATCGTCGATGCCATACGCACACGCATCGTTGCTGGCACCTGGATGGATGGAATGAAGCTTCCGTCCATCCGCAAACTTGCAGAAGGATGCGGCGTCAGCCCCCTTACCGTGTCGAATGCCTATAACCGGCTGGTTGCAGAAGGATTTCTTCAGGCCAGGCGGGCCAGCGGCTATTTTGTGACGCATGAGCCAAATGCGGCTTCCGGTGCAGTCGAGACGGCCAGCCCCCATCCTTCGGTCGACTCGCTCTGGCTGTTGCAGCGCGCCTATGAAGGCGATGTCCGGCAGATTCAGGCGGGGTGCGGCTGGCTTCCCGAAAGCTGTCTTTATACCAGCGGCGTGCGCTATGCGCTCAACAGCCTTGGTCGTCGGCCTGACATGCAGGGCCTCGGCTATGGCAACCCCTATGGGCATGACGGCCTGCGCGAGCAGATCGCGCTCAGTCTTGCGCGTCAGGGCATAGCCTGCCAGCGCAGCGGTATCATTCTCACCCATGGCGCGAGTCAGGCTCTGGAATTATCCATACGCTGCCTGACACGACCGGGTGACACGATTCTGGTTGAAGACCCCGGCTACTGCAATCTCTTTCCCGCGCTGCAGGCCTTGGGTCTCACCCTGTGCGGGGTACCCCGCCTCAAGGATGGCCCCTGCACCGAGAGCTTTGCGAGACTGGCACGCGAGAAGCGACCCAGGGCCTTCATCATCAATACCCGCCTGCACAACCCGACCGGCACCTGCTGCTCGGCGCCCGTTCTGCACAAGCTGCTGCGCATTGCCGAAGCCCATGACATCATGCTGATCGAGGATGATATTTTTGGCGATCTTGCCCCCGACACGAGCCCGACCCTCGCCTATCTGGGCCAGCTCGATCACGTGATCCGAATCAGCAGCTTCTCGAAAACCATCTCGCCCGGCCTGCGCGTCGGCTATGTCGCTGCCAGCACGGTCATTGCACGGGAAATTCTCAAGCTGAAAATGGCAAGCAGCCTGACCAGCACCTCGATTTCCGAAGCCATTGTGCATCATTGCCTCGCCGATGGGCGTTATCGCCTTCATCTGGCCAGGTTGCGCGAAAGGCTGACACATCTTCAGGAAAAGGCGCTCAGACGCTTTGCAAAAACCGGCCTCGTGCCGTTCTGCAAGCCTGAAGGCGGCATGTTTCTCTGGATGCGATTCGCCCAGGAACATGACGTGCTGCAACTCACCCGCGACGCCGCCCGAGCCAATTTTCTTTTGGCACCGGGAAGTTATTTCTCACCCGATGGCGCGCCATCGCCATGGCTGCGCTTCAATATCACCCAATGCGACAGGCCTGAGATATTCACCTTTCTCAATCAGTGGCGAGCCGCAAACAGGGGCGCGCAACGCGCTGAAACGGCCCTGTCCGCCCCCCGGTGAAACAGGCTCCTATTATTTCCACAAAAACGTTGCGCGTTCGATTTTATGCACATAGAGTTTGACAAAGGATGACGGCGCAGCCCGACCCGTGCCCTGGGCATGATGTCAGCGCTCCCCTCATCTTCAAGAAAATCGTGCTCTGACAACGCACAGCGCCCCGAGACCGTATTTAGGGGACTGACATGGGCGGTTTCGCTCAAATTGTTACGAACACCAAACGAGATGGAACGGATATGATCAAATTCACCCGCCCCACCCGATTTGATCCACGATGTCGCGTCCCGCCCCTCTCTTTTCGAACTTTGCTCTGCGCCTCGGCGCTTTTCGTCGTTCTTCCCCAATCCGGCCACGCTGCCAGCAAGGCGGAGAGCCATCGAAAATCGGGCGTTCCTTCTGCGCGTGCCGCAGGGACATCGGCGCATACTCCCCAAATAAAACGGTCTCCCACCCATATTGCCCGCTCGGGTGGCAATGAGACGATGACAGTCAGTGCCAGCCGTACGGCTTCGCGTGGCGCCGAAAACGTCATCTCCAAAGCCGTCATGGCCCAGTTCACCCCCGGCACCAGTGTCCTTAAGGCGGTTGATCGCCTCCCTGGCGTCAGCTTCAGCTCCACCGACCCGCTGGGCATCGATACATGGGGGTCGAGCATCTATGTGCGCGGCTTTTTCATGGACCAGCTCGGCGTCACGCTGGATGGTATTCCGCTCAATGACCAGACCTATGAAAGCAATAACGGCCTGAACGTCATTCAGGCCTCGATCTCGGATGATATCGAGCGTTCTGTGCTCTCCGAGGGCCCTGGCGGCGTCGATGTTCCCTCGACCTCCACGCTTGGTGGCACGCTGCAATTCGAAACCAGCGACCCCAAGGACAAGATGGGCGGAAAGATCTCGCAGGGCTTTGGCACATACAGCTCCTATCGCACCTATATACGCGGTGATTCCGGCGTCCTGAATCCGAGCGGCACCAAGGCCTTCGTGGCCTATTCGCGCAGTGAGGAAGGCAAATGGATGGGGGGTGGCACCCAGTTCCAGCAGCAGGTCGATGCCAAAATCGTGCAGCCTGTCGGCCATGACAGCGTGATCAAGGCCTTCTTCAACTGGAGCGACCTGCAGGAATGGGGCTATCAGGACACGTCTCTGGCCATGATCGACGCGCTTGGCTGGCGTGTGCCGCATCTTTATCCGAATTATGCCCTGGCCACGGCCTATGCTTCAGGTGCCGTTTCACTGCCTACCTCAGCCGCTATTCAGGCCAATGGTGACGAGCCCTATCTTTATGACGGTGGCCAGGCAGAGGTCGATTATACCGGCGGTCTGAACATGGATCTGGCGCTGACAGATCACCTGCGCTGGAAATCGACGCTCTATGGCACCAGCCAGACGGGTTATTATACCTATGCCGATTACAGCACCCCTTCCGCCGGAACGGGTGCCCCGTTCTCGGAAGAAGTCTGGCAGACCAGGCAGGAGCGTTATGGCTTCACCTCGGCCCTGAATTATCGCATCGCGCATCACACGATCGATACGGGCGTCTGGTTTGAGAACAACAACCAGCAGGCCGATCTGTTCTGGTATAACGAGCCCCTTCTCGGCACCGGATCCCCGCTGAAAACAGTGGGCCCCTATGACACCTATGGCCCTGCCTTTCTTCAGGGCTATGGCTTCATGTGGCACACCAACACATTCACCTATCATCTTGAAGATACCTGGCGGCCGCTCGATAATCTGCGCCTGACGGCCGGATTTAAATCCATGCTCTCCACCACGGCGGGTGGCGCCAATTACAATAATCCGGATTATACCGGTGCCGACGCACTGCCCAATGGCAGCATGACCGCCTCTTCGGCCTTTCTGCCCCATGTGGGCGGCAGCTGGCATTTTCTGCCGCATCATGAATTCTATTTCGACCTCGCCGAAAATATGCGCAGCTATCAGGTATTGCCCAATGGTGTAGGTAATGCGCTGTGGTCGGTGCAGGACCAGGCGACCTTCGACCAGCTGCGCCAGACCGTCAAACCCGAGCGCGACTGGGTTTATGCTGTCGGCTATCGCTATACCGACAAATACCTCCAGGCCAGCCTGGCCGGCTATCACGCCGATGCCAGTCACAGATTGCAGGCTGCCACTGAAGGCACGATTACCAACCCGGTATCGAGCGTCGCGCAGACGAGTGTTCACACCAATGGCGTGGATGCCGCCCTGACCCTTACCCCGATCAAGGGTCTCTCCCTGTATAACAGCGTGAGCTACAATCACTCTACCTATGGTGGCAACATCACGACGGCCGATGGTATTTATTATACCAAGGGCAAGAAGGTCGTGAACTATCCGCAGTTCATGTACAAGGCCAATCTGTCCTATCGCTGGAAAGGCCTCGAAACGCATTTCGATGTTCATTATTACTCGAAACGTTATTTCAGCTATACCAACGACACCTCAGTCGGCGGTTACTGGCTGACCAGTGCTGGCGCCCGATACAATGTCGGCAATTACGGTTTTGCCAAGAACATCACCATCGATTTCAATGTCTATAACCTGCTCAACTCGAAATATATCTCGATGATGGGCGAAAACGGCAACCCGATGTCGGGCGATTACCAGTCGCTCGAACGCGGCTCGCCACGACAGTTTTTCGGTACGGTCAGCACCGAGTTCTGACTCCGCTCCCTTCGCCGCAGGCGAGACCGTGCAAAGGCACATGTCCCCTGCGGCACCTTCATTTTCCAGATTTTTCGCCCTTAAGCGCCTTCTCGTTTCCGCCCCTCCGCAAGGACCGAACCCCAATGCGTTTCCTCTCCAGAAAACTGGCCGGCATGACAGCGCTGTTGCTCGCTGGCGCAGCCCTGACACCCTGCGGCAAGGCCCTTGCGGATGATCCCGTTCTGCAGACGGAAGAAAGCGATATCATCAAGCTTTCTCCGGTCACGCCCCATCGTATTCTCGTTCAGGACCCTGTCGGCCATCATGCCAAGGACGGGCGTGTCTATGTTGTCGACGCCGACCAGGGCAAACTGCTTGGCATGGTGCAGGCGGCCTATAACGGCAATGTCGTTCAGGACCCCAAAGGGCGCGCCTTCTATGTCGGCGAAACCGTCTGGTCGCGCGGCAATCGTGGCGACCGCGCCGATCTGCTTGCAACCTATGACCCGCAGACGCTCGAGATCACCAATGACGAAGTGCTGCCCGGCCGGGCGCTCGTTACACCCAAGAAGAACGATCTGACCATCAGCCACGATGGCGGCCGCGTCTATGTCTATGACATGGTGCCGACAAATGCCGTTCACGTGGTCGATACGGCCACCCACAAGGTCGCCATAAATGTCGGGCTTCCCGGCTGCGCCCTGACCTATCCCTGGGGCAATGCCGGTTTCACCTCGATCTGTGCCGATGGCAGCCTCGCCAATGTGAGCATTGGCGCCGACAAGGCCGACATCACCCATACCAAGCCGTTTTTCGACCCCGAGAAAGACGCTGTGTTCGAACACAGCCCGTCCCATAGCGAAGATGGCAAGACCTATTTCATTTCCTATAGCGGTCTGGTCTACCCTGCGACGCTCTCGGCCCATACGGTTATCGACAAGCCCTGGTCGATTCAGGAAGCCGCAGGCATGAAAGCCGCGACCAACGCCGACAGCCCGTTTACCGTCACCTGGCGCCCGGGTGGCTGGCAGCTTGCGGCCCTGCATTATGCAAGCGGCCATCTCTATGTCGCGATGCATCAGGGTACATTCTGGACGCACAAAGTGGCCGGTTCGGAGATCTGGGAACTCGACGTGGCCACGCACAAGCTGCTGCGCCGCATCAAGCTGCCCAAGCCAAGCTCGATGGTTGGCGTCACCCAGGATGCCAACCCCCTGCTCTTCACGGATGACGAGGCAGGTGATTTCTTCATCTGGGATCTGAAATCGGGCAAGATCGTCCACACCATGAAGCATCTGGGTGACGATCTCTATTTCACGGTTGCTCTGGGGGAATGATGGGCGCGCTTGCTCTGCAAATGGCCAGTGCTCTGGGCACCGATGCCGTCGGGGCCCTGTTTCTGGGCACGGGCATTGCCAAAATGCTCGACCAGCCCGGCTTTGCCTCGGTCATCGCGTCCTATCGTCTTGTCCCGCTCGGCGCAGCCTTTCCTGTTGCACGCTTGCTGACAGGCGCGCAGATTCTGCTTGGAGTCTGGCTCTGCTCCGGCGTTCTGACCCGCGCGGCCTGTCTCTGTGCCGTGATACTGCTGGTTGCGTTCGCGCTGGCCATGGGCATCAATGTCGCGCGCGGCCGTACCGGACTCTCCTGCGGCTGCCTCCCCGGCCGCAACACGCCGCTTTCCAGCCGGTCCGTCATGCAGACCCTTCTTTTGGCGCTGCTCATGCTCGGAGCCGGCAGCATCGGTCATCCCCCCGGTGCCCTGCTGGGCGCGATTACCCTGCTGGGCGGTGTTTCCCTTCTGCTTCTGGCGCTCGCCGCCTCTCAGCTCGGCAACGCAGGAGACGCGGCATGACGGTTTTTCTGCTCATCTCCACCCTGCTTCTGGCGGGGCTGTGCTGCGCCCTCGCCCTTGCCGTTCTGGTGCTGGCCCGACAGATCGGCGTGCTGCATGAACGTATCGCTCCTATCGGGCAACAGCCTGTTCTCTCCGGCCTGCAGGCCGGGCAGGCCCTGCCCCGTATCACCGCGCGGCGCCTTGATGACTCTCCTTTCATTCTGGGTGGACAGCATGACACCGGCAGGTCGAGCCTGATCCTGTTTGTCTCGCCCGATTGCCCTGTCTGCAAACGCGTTCTGCCCATCGTGCAGGCTCAGGCCAGCATCCATGATCTCGATCTTGTTCTTGCAGGCGAAGGCGATGTCGTGGCCCTGCGTGCCATGGCTGCAGGCATCCGTCTTGGGGCAACACCTTTCGTGACCAGCCAGGAGCTGCTCCTGCTGCTTCAGATCGGCAGACTGCCCATGCTCGTTACCCTCGATGCCCGTGGCGTGATCACAGCACGTGACGTGGCCAATACCAGACAACAGGTCGAGGCGCTGATTGCGACCCTTCCTGCTCCCCCTTCCCCCTCGCTTGAGACCAAGGAGTTCCTCCATGACGCAGTCTGAACTGATTTCGGGCCGCGCGATCCAGGACGGTGTCTCGTCCAGCCCGCTCGACCGGCTAACGGAACGCCTGACACGGCGTGTCGCCGGCCACAGCTCGCGACGCAGCGTGCTTGGTCGCCTTGGCGCCTGGGCGACATTCGGCGCCATCGTGCCGCTTCTGCCGGTCGAACGTGCCTCTGCTGCAACCCCTACGAAGAAGGACGATAAGGCTACCGCAAAGGCGCCTTCTCCTTTTGCTGCCAAGGCACAGACAACCGATCCGACCGCCTGTGACTACTGGCGCTACTGCGCCATCGACGGCTTTCTCTGCGCGTCATGCGGCGGCGGTGTGCATAGCTGCCCCCCGGGCACACGCCCGTCGCCTACTTCATGGATCGGCACCTGCTTCAACCCGCGTGACGGCCAGTCCTATCTCGTGGCCTATCGCGATTGCTGCGGGCAGGATGCCTGCAGCCAGCCCCCCTGTCTCGGCACGGATGGCGACCAGCCCAGCTATCGCCCCCAGGCCAATAACGACATCATCTGGTGCTTCGGCACGGGTGCGCTCGTCTATAACTGCTCCACATCCGTCATCGTCGGAAACGCTTCATGATCAGACGTCTCCTTCCCTTCGCAAGCCTTCTGGCCCTGCCGCTTCTTACCGGTGGCCTCGCCCATGCCGAAGACGGTGCGGCCATCTACAACGCCAATTGCAGCGTCTGCCATCAGGCAGGCGGCGCAGGCTCTCCGGGGCAGTTCCCCCCGCTGGCCGGACGTATCGGCAAGATCGCTGCAACGCCTGAAGGCAAGACTTATGTCGCCGATGTGCTACTCAATGGCGTTCACGGCACGATCGAGGCAGGCGGCGCCAGCTATATGGGCTTCATGCCCTCGTTCAAGGCTCTCACAGACGACCAACTCGCCATGGTGCTGACCTATATCAGCTCCCTCAATTCGCCGGGCGCCCCGGCCTTTACCGCCGATGAGGTCAAGACTGCGCGCGCCGCGCCGAAGAAGGCCAAGGAAATTCTCGCCGAAAGAAAGGCCCTGAATGACGCGCATCCGCTTCCCTGATTTTCTGCTCGTTGGCGCTCTTTTCCTGCTCGGCCTCGCGGGTGCGGGCGGGGCAAGGGCGGCGACACAGACCCATACGGTAACGAATTATCTGACCCATTGCGGCGGCTGCCACGGGATCGAGGGAATTTCAGGCAGGACATTCGTGCCCACACTGCGCGATCAGGTCGGATGGTTCGTCTGCTCACCGGAAGGCCGGGATTATCTCGTGCGTGTTCCGGGAATTTCGATGTCGCTGATACGTGATGATCAGGAACTGGCTGATGTCCTGAATTTTGTCGTCTTCCGTCTGGGTGGTTCCAGCACACCGACAGGAACGAGGCCATTTACCGCTGCGGAAGTGCATAAGCTGCGGGCCCAGCCTCTACAGACCGACGACCTGATGGCCCTACGTGCCGAAGTGCTCAGCCGCGCCCGCGCCGCCTGCCCCCATTGACGGCGGGTTCTGCTCAAACAGCATTGAGCCGGTGGGGTGCTTTCGCCAGCTCGGCTGCGTATCCGTCAGGAACAAGCTGTGGAGTAAGCAGAGGTCAGCCCGGCGCGTGACACAGAATGGGAAAAGCAGGCCCGGCAGCCCCTCATTGGCAGCCCATGGAATAAACGTCTCACTGACCTCAAAGGTGACACAGGACTACCCCTGCAGACGGCCTTATCAACACCAGAGACGATGCGGAACGTTGGCCCCTGCTCCCTCCTGCCATGTCCTGCGAAACACTACCTGGGATAAGCCGCAGCTACTTCCAGCACAGACGCTCATCGGGGACGCCTTGCTGACAGAGCCTCCTGAGAGAAAGATCACGTTTGCTCACGCGCCTGCTGGTATTGATGGCAGGCGCGGCATTTCAAACCCTTCAAGCGGTCTTTTCAGCCCGCCAAAGCCTGCGGGTTTGCCGTCATGAAGCCCTGCAGGGAACGATATCCTGTTTCCTGCACACCCAGCAGGCTTTCCAGATGCTCCAGATTATTCACCAGACCGCGTGCCTGAACCGCACCTGTGGGGTCGAGTAGCACGGCAAAAGGCACGCGATCCACACCAAGCAGGCGGCCAATCGCCGGATCATTGACGAAGCCGTTTTCAGACAGGCCCAGTGCAGCGATTGTGCGTTTCTGCGCCTCGTCGCTTTCATCACCACAATAGAGCAAAGACAGGTGCTCACGCCGGGCAAAATCATTGATGATGGGCACCATCTTGCGCGAAACAGGGCAGGAGCCGGAAACAAAAACCAGAAGCTGGGGCCGCCCGTCATCGCGGCTTCCCCCTGCCGTCACCTCACGCCCTGAAAGGCTGAGCAGGCGTGTGGCTGGCAGATGATCGATGGCCGCTGCCGTGGGCGCCAGAGCCCCCAGAGGTGCGATACGACGATAGAAGCCCCTCACACGCTGAAACAGCAGCGCGATTACCGCACACAGGCCGAAAACCACCAGCCAGATGACAGATTGCGCGCAGATCAGTGTTGTCGTGTCGCTCATTGACGGGTTTCCTTCACACGCTTCCAGACGCGACGCTTGAGCAGGGCCAGAAGTGTCCCGAGACCCGCAAGATAGATCAGAACGACCAGCCCGGTATGCGAGCGCGCTTCGCGGTGAGGATGGGCCACCCAGTCGAGAAAAGCACCAACATCGTGTGACATCTGGGGTATCGTCGCCTTTGTCCCGTCAGCATAGGTGACCTGCCCGTCATGAAGCGGCGGCGGCATGCCGATATGGTTCTGGGCAAAAGCCGTATTGTAATAAGACCCCGGTGCCAGAACGACATCCGAAGGTTTGGGGGCATAGGAACGCAGGATGGTCTCGATCCGCCTGGCGCCCCCTTCTTCGGTCATGGCAAGGCGCGAGAAATCAGGCGGCAAATCACCATGATTGGCCAGGCGCGCCATGGCCTCATTTGGATAGGGCGACCCGATCGGGTCGGAGGGATGCGCCGCACGTGTCTTGGGATCACCATCGTCGTCGAGCCCGTCGGGAACCTGACGCGAGGCCGCATAGGCCTTGATATCGGGCACAGCGAGGCCGATTCCGGAAAGATCGGCAAATGTCACATGGTTGAGACTGTGGCACGTGCTGCAGACCTGCCGATAAACCTGAAACCCTCGCTGTTCGGGCGTGGCAGCCTGCGCCGACAGAGGCAGAGCCAGAAACACGCCAAGGAAATACCGCTTCATGCGCCCTCTCCCCTCAGGGTGGCAGGCTCGGGACGGGTAATTTCCACCCTTGGCAGAAATGGCAGCAGGATCAGGAAATAGGCGTAGTAATACGCCACGCTGATGCGACTGAGTGCGAGCCAGAGCCCGGTGGGCTTGTGCATTCCCGCAACGCCCAGCGCGATGAAGGCAGCGAATAATGCCAGAAGTGCCCAGCGCAGAACCGGGCGATATCGCGCCGATCTGACGGGTGAGCGATCAAGCCATGGTACGGCAAACAACACGACAAGACTACCCGCTGTCAGAATGAGGCCACCCAGCTTGGACGGAACGGCGCGCAAAATGGCGTAGAAAGGGGCAAAATACCATTCCGGCGTAATATCGCCTGGCGTCACCAGCGGGTTGGCCATCGCATAATTATTGGCCAGCGTCAGGAGATCGGGCGCAAAGAAGATCAGCGCCGCATACACCATGAGAAAAAGGCAAAGACCAAGTCCATCCTTGGTGGTGTAATAGGGATGGAAAGGCACGACATCAGCCGATGTTTTTGGTTCCACCCCTGTCGGGTTGTTGGACCCCACCACGTGAAGCGCCGCCACATGCAGCACGATCACGCCGATGATGGAAAAAGCCGTCACGAAATGCAGGACATAGATCCGGTGCAGGGCAACCGACCCAAGCCCCTCGCCGCCCAGCAGCCATGAGGCCAGTGCCGGGCCGATCAATGGCACGGCGTTCATGGCATTGATGACGACTGTTGCCCCCCAATAGGACATCTGGCCCCAGGGCAGGATATACCCCGCAAAGGCAGCAATCATGACCAGAATGAACAGACCGAGCCCCGTCAGCCAGAGCAGTTCGCGCGGCGCCTTGTAGGAACCATAATAAAGACTGCGCGCCATATGCACATAAAGTGCCGCGAAAAGCATCGAGACACCACCCATATGGATGGCGCGCACAAGCCAGCCCGATGACACATGGCGGTCGATCGTCTCGATGCTGTTGAACGCCTCGGCCACGCTCGGCGTGTAATTGAGGGCGAGAAAAATGCCGCTCACGATCAGGAGCGCCAGGGCGATGGTGGCAAACGCCCCGAAATTCCAGAGATAGGTCAGATTGCGCGGCATGGCGAAATCGACATATTCGCGCCGAAATGCCGAAATGATGGGCAGGCGTGCTTCCAGCCAGCCTGCAGGCGTGTTGTCCGGTTTGCTCATGGTCGCCGCTCAGATCTGCTGGATGGAGGCGATGGAAAATGCCGGGTCGCCCTTGCTCTGGCCAATACGCACATGGGTGGCAGAAAGCATGGTAACCGGCGGCACGGGAAGATTATAGGGTGCAGGCGCGTCCTTATAGACGCGACCCGCCACGTCGAATTGCGAGCCGTGGCAGGGGCAGGAATATTTTCCCGATTTATCGTTGGGTGACGGCGTGGCGTAGGAGGGCACACAGCCGAGATGGGTACAGATACCGATCAGCACGCCAATTTCGGGCACGACAGAGCGATGCCAGTTTGTCGCGTCTTTCGGCTGCTGCAGGATTTTCGAGTCGGGGTCGCGCAGACGCTGCACGATATCGGCTGTTTTCAGCGATGCGAGCATTTCGGGTGTGCGCTTCTGTATAAATACAGGCCAGCCGCGCCAGGTCACGACCAGCTGTTGGCCGGGGCGCAAGGCGGCGATATCGACATCGATCGAGTCATCTTCGCCAAGAGACGTATTTTTCGTACCGTTCAGACTGTCGAGAAAGGGATAGGCCAGGGCGCAGGCGCCAACACATCCGGCCCCCACAATGACAGTCGACAGCACATCGCGTCGCCTCGCCCCTCCTCCAGGTATCGGACAGGAGGGAGAGGGGGTGGGGCGGTCTGCGTCCTGAGTCATGAAGTCCTGCTTGAATAGGATGATTTAATCATCCCGGGCTCGCAAAATCGTGTCAACATCAAAACAACTTCCCGCGTCGAAATAGAAGAGCGCACTTGCAATCCTGCGCGACACTGGTGATCCTTCCGAAACGAGCGGCGCCACAAAAAAGCGAGAGATCACAACGACATGAGAACGATTCTTATCAACGGTGAATCGCATGACGTCGATGTTCCGGATGACATGCCGCTCTTATGGGTTCTGCGTGACATTCTGGGGCTGACTGGCACAAAATATGGCTGCGGCATCGCACAATGCGGTGCCTGTACCGTGCACGTGGCAGGCCAGCCTGCGCGCGCCTGTCAGCTGCCTGTTTCACTTGTGGGCGACCGACCCGTAACCACCATCGAAGCCATTGGTCAGACCGCGCTCGGTCAACGCGTGCAGGAGGCCTGGCTGGAAGAACAGGTCATTCAGTGCGGTTATTGCCAGTCCGGGCAGATCATGGCGGCAACCGCCCTGCTCCAGACCACGCCGGCACCGAGCGACGACGATATCGATGACGCCATGTCGGGTAATATCTGCCGCTGTGGCACCTATGTGCGCATACGCGCCGCCATTCACAAGGCTGCCAGCAATGCGTAAGCCCCATCAGATCGGCCCTGTGCTCAACCGCCGTGCCATTTTGCGTGCCGCCCTCGCTACAGGCGGCGGATTGATGCTTTCCGGTGTTATTCCCGGCCTGCCAGGTGCCCGCGCCGAAGCAGCAGGCGCTTTCACACCCAACGCCTTCATACGCATCGATCGCGAGGGCGCCATTACCTTCATCATGCGTCATGCCGAAATGGGCCAGGGTATCTATACCGGGGTCGCCATGCTGATCGCCGAAGAGCTTGAGGTGCCGCTCGACAAGATTACCCTCGAAGCCGCCCCTGCCGATACGCGCTATGTCGACAAGGCTGCCGGTGAGGAAGTGACGGGAGGTTCGGCTTCGACACGCGATAGCTGGATCCCGTTGCGTCAGGCGGGGGCAGCAGCACGGATCATGCTCCTGCGCGCCGCTGCCGCAAGATGGTCGGTTCCGGTCGAAAGCTGTGTGGCACGAGAAGGGGCCATTCTGCATCCGGATTCAGGCCGCAGCCTTCCTTATGGTGCCTTGGCAGAAGATGCCGCCCGTCAGACTGTTCCCGACCCCATTCCCCTGAAAGACCCCGCGCAGTTCCGCCTGATCGGGACCAGCCCGCAGCGGATGGATACGCATGCCAAGAGCAATGGCAGCGCGCTGTTCGGTATGGATGTGCGTGTCGATGGCATGAAAATCGGCCGTATCATGGCCTGTCCGGTCAAGGGGGGAACGCTGGCAGGCTTCGACCGCGACGCGGCGATGAAAATTCCCGGTGTGATCGATATTATCACCCTTCCCGATGCGCTTGCCGTTATCGGCGCGCATAGCTGGGCCGCCATTTCGGGGCTCAGGGCAGCAAATCCGCAATGGAATTTCGGCCGGAATGCCGGGGTATCGAGCGCCACATTGCTCGAAGCACTGAAGAATGCATCGGCAAAAACCGGGCTCGTCGCGAAAAAGACCGGCGATGTCGAGTCCGCGCTTGCGAGCGCCTCTACCCGCATCGACGCTGTCTACGAACTGCCCTTTCTGGCCCATGCGGCGCTTGAACCCATCAATACCACGCTGCATATCCGCCCCGATTCCGCCGATGTCTGGGTGGGAACGCAGGTGCCCATACGCGCCCGGCAGGAGGTTGCGGACGCCACTGGCCTGCCACCAGAGCGCATTACCGTGCATAATCACCTGATCGGTGGCGGTTTTGGCCGCAGGCTTGATTCGAATTCGATCGGCCAGGCGGCACGCCTTGCAAAACAGGTACCCTATCCGGTCAAGCTGTTCTGGACGCGTGAGGAGGATATCCGTCAGGACCAGTTCCGCCCGTTCTATTATGACCGCATCACGGCCGGGCTTGATGACAAGGGCATGATCAAGGCGTGGCACCACCGTACCACCGGGTCCTTCGTCTTGGCGCGCTGGGCGCCTGAAGGGTTGCAGAACGGACTTGATTCCGATGCCGTCGAAGGCGCTACCGAAACACCCTATGCCATTCCCGCCCAGCGTAACGAGGCCGTGCAATGCGAGCCGGAAGGGCTGACAACCCTGTGGTGGCGCGGCGTCGGCCCGACCCATAACGTGTTTGTTGTCGAGGGCATGATCGACGAACTGGCCCATGCCGCCGGCAATGACCCGCTCACCTTTCGCCGCAGACATCTCGGTCCCTCCCCCAGAGGGCTGAAAGTTCTCGACGAAGCCGCGAAACAATCAGGCTGGGGACGCATATTACCAAAAGGGCACGGGCTCGGCATCGCGCTTCATTATTCCTTCCAGAGCTGGGCTGCGACCATTCTCGAAGTCAGGGTTGAGGAAAACGGGCAGATCCATCTGGTGAGGGCCGATACGGCGGTCGATTGCGGGCCTGTCGTCTTTCCCGATGCCGTGCGTGCGCAAATCCAGGGCGGCCTGATTTTCGGTCTGACCATGGCGCTTTACAACGAAATCACCTTTCGCGACGGTCAGGCGGAGCAAAGCAATTTTCATGATTATCGCATGATGCGCCTCAATGAGGCGCCCGATATCCGTGTGCATCTCGTCTCCGATCCGACAGCAGAGATCGGTGGTATCGGCGAGGTCGGCACCGTGGCGGCAGCCCCCGCGCTGGCCAATGCCATTTTCGCAGCAACCGGAAAACGCCTGAGGCGCATTCCATTCGTGCCGCAGATGAATGCCCCGAAAAACCCCGAAAATACTGGGGAGAAAGGCGCATGAAACGCCGCATCGTTTTCTCCGCCTCCGCCCTGATGTCCCTGACCATCGGGCTTAGCAGCGCCGCACAGGCACAACAGGCCCAGCCGGAAACGCAGCAGCCTGCCTCGGGGGAAAGCGCCCAAGTTACACGCGGCCGCGCCCTATTCGTCGCAGCCGATTGCGCAGCGTGCCACCTCTCGCAGGATGGCCGTGCCCTGACGGGCGGGCGCGTCTTCACCCTGCCCTTCGGATCGATTCATGCGGTCAACATCACCCCGGATCGTGAGACGGGCATTGGGGCCTATACCGACAAGGCCTGGCTGAAAATGCTTCGCAAAGGTGTGGGTCTGGGGGGCAAGCATCTCTATCCCGTCATGCCCTACACCTCTTACACCCTGCTGAGCGATGACGATGCGCTGGCCATAAAGGCCTATTTGTTCACCCTGCCCGCCATTCATGCCCCTGCCCCGAAAAACAGCCTGTCCTTTCCGTTCAACCAGCGCTGGACCATGATTTTCTGGAACTGGTTCAATAATCCAAACCGACGCATGGCGACGGATACCACCCACTCTGCGCAATGGAATCGCGGGGCCTATCTTGCCGAGGCGCTGGGCCATTGCGGACAGTGCCATACGCCGCGCAATTTCATGTTCGGCCTCAGCAGCCGCGCCTATGCCGGGGCGGTGCAGGTGGGATGGACCGCCTATAATCTGACCTCCGACCGCGAGCATGGGCTTGGGGCCTGGAGCGATGACGACCTCTTCAGCTATCTCTCAACCGGCCACGCCAAAGGCCACGGCCCTGCCTCCGGCCCCATGGCAGAAGCCATAGAGCACAGCCTCAGCCAGCTACCCGCTGATGATATTCGTGCGATGGTCGTCTATCTGCGCGATATCCCGGCGCAGCCTGATGGCCCCAGTCGAAACCATGGGCAGATTGCCGAAAATGATGGTCCCTCGGCGGGCAGGCATGTATTCCAGCAGGCTTGCGCCGGATGTCATATGGAGGATGGATCGGGCCGCCAGTCGGACTGGGCCGCTCTTGGCGGCAGTCATTCGTTGAGCGACCCGTCAGCCACCAATCTGGTTTCCGTGCTCAGAGAGGGCACTTCCCTTCAGACCGCTCATGGCGCCATGACGATGCAGAAATTCACCTCTGCCTACACGCCGGAAGAACTCTCAGCGCTGTCTTCCTGGATGCTGCATCATTTCGGCGGGGTAAATGCCTCGGTCGATCCCACAAAATTCAGACCCTGAATCCCTGCCTCGTAACCGGTGACGCGTAGGGGCCTGAAAACCCGTGTTCAGGCCCTGTCTGATACGAGACTGGTATTTTCCAGCCAGGATCAGAAAATGCTCATGGAGAAAAATACTTTCTCCATGAGCGTCGCAGCGGCCTCAGGTCAGGCCTTCAAGCCGTTCAGGGCGTATCGACATTTGCCCAGACGACGCGTGTGACCTGCTGCGAGCCATTGCTGTAGCGATGCGGCGTTTCACTGGGAAAGGAGAAGGAATCTCCCTCACGCAGAATACAGTCCTGACCGCCCACCTGCAGATGCAGACAGCCTTGCAGGACCAGACCGGATTCAAAGCCGCTATGGGTCAGGATCTTGGAACCCGAATGCCCGTTGGGTTCGATGATCATGAGATAGGTACGCAGCAATTCCGGGTTCTGTGAATTGAGCATCACCTTCGTAATCCCCTCGCCGAAGCTTAGAAGGCCATGATCCTCGATACGGGTATAGAAAGCAGGGGTATCAAGGGACTGGCCCTTGATGGCCCCGAAGAACGTCGACATGTCGAGTTCGAGCACGTCTGAAATCTTCATCAGATCGCGTATGCTCGGCGATGAAGCGCCACGTTCAATCTGGCTCAGATGGCTGAGCGAGATACCGACACGCGACGCGACATCCTTGAGCAGATATCCGTTCTGCTTTCTTCTCTCACGGATGGTGTTGCCCAGAGTACGATCGATGTTCGACGTCATAACGACAGATTCGTTCAAAGACATTTCGCGTGAACCAGATCCCGGAGAAAATATCAGTTAAGTCGGAGCACCTGAATCAACCGGTCGTTCTGATGAGGGCCTTTGGCGAGCTCCATCCCTTTAGGGACCGGATAGACAAGAGTGGCAACAAAAATGCTTTTATTCAACCAGTCATATTTACCCTTCGGGGCGATGAATTCAGGGCTCAGGCGATATTTGTAATCCTTGCCACCGTCAATCGGGTAGGCGAGCCCCTTGTTGTGGATGACAATAATCTGTCCGTCATCGGTCCTGAGGCGATAAAAGGCATCCACCACCTCGACCCCATCGGGGCGCAGAACCGGCAGATCGGCCCCGCCAGCCTCGACAGTGCCATGAATACCGGGGCCATCGAAACGCCCGCCAATAATCGGCCAGATTTCCGTGCGTTCGCCATCCTTGCTGGCGCCTTCAGGGCCGGGGCGCACGGGGTCGGTGCAGGTCACGACTAGATTGAGCACCAGCTCGGTCTTGACCGGATCATAGACCTTGCCGTTGAACGGGGCCTCTGTCGCCGCATGGGCCGCCCCTGATGCAACCAAGCAGGTAAGCGCGCAAAGTGCTGATTTCAGGCTCTTCATGTCAAATCACCTAGAAAGAGAGAAAACGAGGGTCACTGCAGCGGATCGCGCCGACAGGGCTGCATGAGCACGTCGTTGCATGGCCCAGGCGCTGCAGGAATGGCGGAAACAGCAAGACCCGGCGCGCCCTGCTCGGGCACGGTGCCCAGCACGAGACGCGACAGATGCTGTGGATCATGCCAGAGGCGGTTGGTGGCAGGCAGCAGCCAGGGCGAGAACCCGTAGCCGCCGAAATTGCCTGGTGCATCGATCCAGAGGCGCAAACGCGACCCGGCACGAAACACATGGCCCATCTTGCTCAGTTCGACGCGCGCCAGAACCGGCTCGTCGGGCGCAAGACTTTGCGTGGTATCGACATGATCCAGCGGAAACGGGCGCAACAGAGTGGATCTGGTCGGGTCCTGCGCCCGATCGGAAAGACGCAGCCAGCCACGCTCGACAAACATTTCCTGATGGTCGGGGCGCAGCTCCGTCAGCGTTACCTCAACATCGGTATCGGGCATGTCGGATGACAGCCAGAGATCTGCACTGGCAGGCCCATAGGCAATGAGTGTCTTGCCCAGAGGCGCCGAGGTATAGGCGAGGCTCCCTTCACGCCAGTGTTCCGGCAGGGCACCCCAGCCATAATGATCGGCATCGACATCCACATCCGGCCCGCGTACGGGATAGGCATAGCTGTCAGATCCGGTTGAGGGCGTGGCATTGTCTTCCAGCAGACCTTTGGCGGCGAGCGTGAACACATGAGGTGTCGCCGCGATCGGATAATGCGCCCCGCTCAGGGTGAGGCGGGGTGCCATCTGCTCGACCTTCTCGTGTCCCTCGCCATGAGAGCCGCTTTCAAGCCAGACGCGCACATGAGGCGTATCGCTGAAGGCCGCTTCATGCCCCTTGAGGAAGCGATCGAAAAACCCGAGCAACAGACTGCGATATCTGAGCGATTCATAAGCGTCATGCTGCCCGTTGGTCTGCACCAGCCATGTCTTTTCCGGGGCAAGCGTGTCCTGATAATAGCCTTCGCGTGAGGTCACAGCCTCATCCTGAAAAGCCTCCATGGACAGAACGGGCACCTCGATCTGGCTGGTTCTGGCCGCCAGATTGCGCTTCTCGATTTCTGCGTCGCGCAGCGGATGACGCAGGATCAGATCACGCAGATTATCCTTGCGATTGGCGTCGGTATTGATGGCAAGACGATCTAGGCAGCGCTGGTCATGCTCGGTCTGGGCGCCTTCCTTCAACGCATCCCAGCGCGACTGGAGATAAAGCAGCCAGCCGGAGGGAAACTGCATGTTCGGCACGCCACCCGGCGCCCAGCTATCCAGACGCGCATCCCCCAGAACCATGCCCGGCGCGATGGCCCGCAAATGCGGGGGGCGTGTCGAGGCGGTCGCGATCTGCGACATGCCCGCCCAGGACCAGTTTGCCATGCCGACATGCCCGTCAGACCATGGCTGCGAAGCTGCAAATTCGACGATGTCGTAGCCGTCCTGGCCGTAGCTCGGGGTCAGAAAGGTAAACTGCCCTTCCGAACACCCCGTCCCGCGGGCATTGACCCCGAATACCGCATAGCCATGCGCAACCAGATCGCGATCGAGGCTGACCGACATGGCTGTATCGCCCTTGAGATAGGCCGAACTGCCGATGCCGCCGGGGTCGTAACCGCTGTAATTGATCACGACGGGAAACGGCCCCTTGCCCTTTGGCAGGAGCACGCTGTAGCGCAGGGGCGTATGATCACGCGTCGGCAGATAACCGACGACACGTCGCCCCCAGAAGGGCGCCGTTCTGACCAGCTCGGGATTATATCCCGAAACGGCGGCAATCACACTGCCACCTGAACGCGCCTCCTGTGCCTTTCCCACGCAGGGAAAGGCCAGCAGCGAAACACCAAGGCAGAGACCTGCCAGAGAAGACCGTCCTGCCGTCATGAGCGCGGTCAGTGACGCTGGCAGGTATTGGAGGGGGCGTTCCCTGCAAGAACCGATTTCAGCCACGCAATCTGCGTGTCCATCGATTCAACCATGGCGGCGCCATGCTCGGCATTGGGCACAACCATGTATTTCACGTCCGATCCGGCATGGCAGGCATCCTTCGCATAGGATTCCAGCGTGTGGATGGGAATGGTCGTGTCACCACCGCCAGCAATCAGAAGGATCGGCCCCTTGGCCTTTTCATATCCGACCGTCTGCTCGGCAAAGAACTTCTTGACGTATTTGTTCTTGTCCCAGTCCGGCCGCACCAGTTCCTTGGCCGAATAGGGGTAATAGAGCGCATTGCCGGTCAGCCAGCAGGCCTTGCCTGTTGCTTCGGGATATTGCGACAGACCGGTTTTCGACAGCAGATCTTCAGGCTTGAATTCAGGATATTGCGCGTGAATGGCATAAGCGAGCCATGACATGTAGGGACCGCCTGCCTTTTTCACGGCAGAGATATTGGCATTTATCATGCCGACACGCGCAGCCGGTGCAATCGAAATGGCGCCAAGATAGCCAGGATCATTTGCCTTGGCTTCGGCTTCTGCCGTGGCGAGCGCGGCATAAGCGCCCTGGGAGTGACCGACCACGAACCATTTCTGCGACAGATCGGGAAGCAGGGCATGGGCTGCGGGCACCGCATTACGGATATCGGCCACCTGGGCAAACTTGTTCATGTACTGGTGCGGGCTGTCAGTTCCCAGACCATGATAATCGGTCATGACAAGCACAAATCCGGCAGCGGCCAGATCGAACACGCGCAGCCCGCCGTAATAGACATCCTTCATGAGCGACGGCGCGCAGGACTGGGCGGTGCCACTGGTGCCGTGGGCCCATACGATGACAGGCCAGCCCCCTTCTGGCGCCTTGCCGGGAGGCACGACAACGACGCCCGATGTCGCGACCGGATTACCGTGCGAGTCAGTCGAACGATAGAGAATGCGCGTTGCGGTAAAGCCCTTGGGCAGGCTGTATTCAGGCGCTTTTTCCTGACGCAGCAATGCGCCCGGTGCAGACGCAGCAATATCGGCGGGCGTGCTGTAGAATGCCGTGCGCGGCAGGGCATCCTGGGCTTCGAGCGAACGGGTGACGGCCGGATCGGTCGGCAAGGGTGGCTCTCCGGCATGAGCAAGCCCGCTCAGCCCGGTCGAGAGCACAAGCATGGCAAGCAGATTGGCTTTGAGAGACAGTTTCTTTGTCATGTTCCACCTGAAAAGAGAGAAAAACCTGTTCTGAAACCGGGTCCGTTCAGAAATCATACCCGATCTGGAAACGATAGCTGGCGGGCATTCCGTAGATCTGCTGGAAGTCGCTCACCCCGTCGGTCTGACCGACCGTGCGGTAATGCACATTGGTCACGTTGAACCCCATAAGCGCCAGATTCCAGTGCTGCTTGTGGGAGAGCAGATCGAGACGCACATCCAGCAGGCCGTAACCCGGAATATTATTGATCCAGGCCCCTACCCCGCGCGACGCATTCAGCGTGGTGCGGAAGCTGTAATTCATCTGCACCCCTGCGGTATAAGCCCCGTTGAACATCTCGTGCTCATAACGGGCCGAGGGCGTCAGGCTCCAGCGCGGGGCATAAGGCAGGCGCTGCCCCTGCCACGACACCAGGTTACCGGCGTAATCCAGCTGGTACTGCGAGGATCTGACGATTTTCGCGTCGTTATAGGCAGCCCCGAGATTGAAGGTCAGGGTCGGTACGGGCTTCCAGACGATATTGCCTTCGAGGCCCTGATTGACCGCCGTGCCCAGATTGGTCAGGGTCGAAGTGATCGTCTTGCTGACAGCCGAATATTCGGTCGTGAAGTTCTGATAATTATAGGTGCGGTAGTAGAAGGCCGCGCCGTCGACGATCAGCTTGCGGTCACGCGTCTGGGCCTTGAACCCGGCCTCGACTGCCCAGACCTGCTCCTCACGATAAGGGTCGATCTGTGCCGTGCTGGCAATGGGGAAGCCGCCGTAGAAACCGCCCGACTTATATCCGCGCGCAACAGAGGCATAGACCATGTTCAGCGGGTCGAACTGGTAGCGCAGCACGGCCTTGCCCGTGACATGGTCTTTCAGCTGGTACTGGCGCGTCACGTCAGAAGCGACGTAATAACCCGGCGATTGCTGGAAAGCGCCATTATAGGTCTTGTATTCCCAGGTGCTGCGTGCACCGAAATCGAGCGAGAGCTTGGGCAGGATATGATAGGTGATCTGCCCGTATCCGCTATAGGATTGCGTTTTCTGGGTGTAGCTCAGGATCCCTTCATTGGCCGCGCCGGAGAGACCGGTATAGAGAGTCTGAAGCGCGTTATCGAAAAGCTGGAACTGCTTGTTCTCTTCCAGATCCTCATAAGCCACATCGAGACCGAGCAGCCAGTCGAGACGCTTGGGCTTGCCCGAGCTGAGGCGCAGGTTTTCCTGCGCCATACGCATGGGGGTATGCTCGACCTGCGTGGCATAAACGGGGCCGGTCGCAGCGTAGTTGTAATTCAGACCGTAATCGAAATAATCGAGCGAGGTGATGGAAGTCAGCTCAAGACCACCCAGATCGCCCACCGCGCTGAATTGCGCCCCACCCGCCTTGTTGTCGAGCTGATTAACCGGAGAGGAAAGCACCTTGGTGCCATCCTGCGTCTGACGTGATGCCGCCTGACTGGCATCGCCGAAAGCCTGAGGCAGTGTGAGACAGTTCTGCTGATCGGCATAACCGGCAATCATGGCCGAGCAGAAACCACCCGTATTATTGTAAACGCCAATTGCCGTTGCCAGAGCGAGCTGCGACTTGTCGCGGCTGCCATGCAGATCGAAATTGAGCGTCCAGTTATCGAGTTTTGCAGCCACTTCGAGACGGACGGAGTCACGGTTCTTGCGCCCCCATTTCGCGCCATTCTGCAGCGATGTCTGCCAGCCGCTCCAGCCATGGTCCGATGTCTCGGCAATACGGAAGGCCAGATTACGGGTGATCGGCGCGCCATAGGCTGCATTGATATGGCCATCACCCCAGCGCCCGTAGGAAACCGCTACCGAGCCGGTTGCCTTGTCGAAATTGGGCTTGTTCGTCAGAACACGCACGGCGCCGCCGATTGTATTGCGTCCATAAAGACCGCTTTGCGGCCCCTTGAGAACTTCGACACGGGAAATATCGAACAAACTGCCCGTGCCCATGACCGTGCTTGGCTGATAGGCGTCGTTCAAAAAGATGGGGGCTGCGGGGGTCGAGTTTGGGTTGAAATCGGCAAGACTGACGCCACGGATCACCCAGGTCGGCATGGCGCCACCATAGAAATCGAGGTTCTGTGCGTTGGTCGTGTATTTGATCAAATCCGGCAGGGTCTGCACGCCAAGGCGGTTGAGTTCCTTGCCCGTGAAGATCTGTACGGTTTCAGGTATCTGCTGCGCCGTTTCCTTGCGCCGACGCGAGGTGACCATCACCTCTTCAACACCGCTGCCTCGGGCAGAAGAGGGTTTCGCAGTCTTCTTTTTTGTTGCGTAACCGGAATGTTTAGGATGCGCCTGCACAGAAGAAGAGGTCTGGGCATGCGCCGCAACCGGCAGAATGCAGAGCGAACAGGAAAGCCAGAAGCGAAGCGACAGCACGCCCTTGCCTCTGACGGGGCGACACGCCCCTGCCGCGACGCGGGGCCAGAAAGAGTCTGGTTCGGTATCGTAACGACTGGACGTGCGATATCGGCTCTGCTCGTGGCGACACATTGACGGCCTCAAATTGTTCGGGTGCGTGTTTGCGTGGGAAATTTTTCAAATCGATCCGAATACGAAACATCAGATCATGAGGGGAAAATCCGGTCAACAATTTTTTTGAAGAAATAATGACGGTTACAATTTCCTGTCAAAAAAATCTCCATAATGAGGGCGGACAGCCGTGAAAGTCAGCGCTAGTCTCTCTTTCCTGCCCCTATCGAAACAGGAAACCATGCAATACCCGACCAGACCGACGGCGATTCCTGTCATGGCGGTCTGCGCCATGACCAGCGATCATCCTGATGATGTCGTGCGCTTCCTTGTTGAGAGCCATCAGGCAGGCCAGGACTGCGTCCTCGCAATATTGACAGATATCATTGAGGGCGCCTCACGCCCCTTGGGCACACTCATGGCCATACGTGATGATGGTCATTATGTCGGCATGGTATCTGGCGGCTGTGTCGAAGCCAGTGTCGTCAGCGAAGCCTGCACGGCCATGACAGAGAAGCGCGACCGCATCTGTCGCTATGGCAAGGGCTCCCCCTGGTTCGATATCGTCCTGCCATGCCGTGGTGGCATTGGGCTCCATTTGCACGTTCTGCGCGACCTGACTGCCCTGATCGGGTTTCTGGAACACCGTCAGTCCAGACAGGCGGTCATGCTGCATTATGACAGCACAGGCGAAACCCTGCGGACAGAAACGGGCGAGGCGCCCACAGGATGGCAGGGCACGGTTTTTACAGCCGGGTATCGCCCCGACCCCCAGATCATGATTTTTGGCGGCGGGCTCGAAAGCCATTTTCTGACCGCGCTCGCCACTGCTGCCGGACTGACAATCATGGAAGGTAACGTGACATGCATCATGCACCATGCGCAGGATCAGGACACCGCACTCGTGCTGCTCCATCACGATCTCGACCGCGAACTGCCTCTGCTGCAAGCCGCGCTGCAGACCGAGGCTTTTTTCATCGGCTGCCTTGGCAGCCGCAGGACACAGGCCCGACGTCTTGCAGCCCTGCGGGCCATGGGTCATGACGATGCCTCCCTCGAACGCATACGCGGCCCGATCGGTCTTTTTGGCCCATCGCGTGAAGCGCGGTCTGTTGCGGTCTCGGTTCTGGCCGAGATATTTTCCCTGATCGAAGCACGAAAGGCAGCGCCGCGGACATGACAGGGCAAGATTGCGTTCTGCTTGTTCTGGGGGCCGGTCTGAGCCGTCGCTTTGGAGAGGATGACAAGCTTGAAGCCGTGATCGGCCAGCGGAAGCTGGCGCATCACCTTCTGGGCACCGTCGGGAACTTCAACTGGCAGCAGAAACGTGTTGTTCACCGCGCCAACGGCAACTGGCACGAGGCCTATGAGGAGGCAGGATTTCAGTCCCTGATCAATGCCGCATCGGAGCGCGGTCTGGGCGCGTCGCTCGCTCTGGGAATAACCGGCCTGCCACCTGAAACAAGAGTGCTCGTCTGTCTGGCAGATATGCCGTTCATCTCGACAGATCTGATCGGCACGCTGCGCGCGGCCAGTGAAGCGGTTCCAGATCAGATTTTCGCATCGCACTCCCTCGATTACAGAGGGCCACCGGCTGTTTTCCCGGTTTCCGACCTGAGAACACTCGACCCTGATAGCGAAAATGGTGCGCGACCGCTGCTTCGACGCGCGCGGCTCATTGCCGCAACGCCCGATGAAATACGAGACATCGATTTTCGCGAAGACGCCCAAGAGGCGGATCGCAGAATGCGCCAGGCAGAATCGGCGTCACTTGCTCATACAACAGGCCTTGGAAAAACAACCAAGGAGCCTTCTTCTCAGGAGAAGCGCCACCGGCAATAAGGCGGCGTGAATTTATGACAATGACCTGCTTTCAGCTCGGATTTTATCTGGTTCAAAGCGACGATACGCAGCGCGATCATTGCCGGGTTCGACACTATTTGGCGCCCCTTTACTTTGGCATTTATGCTGCAAGGGGCAGACCGCCAGAGAACGCGCTGGCGGATCCAGCCCGAGGGAAGCAAGGCACGGGAGCGTCCACATTAATGACGCCCCCTCACCCTGTCATGATACCTGACAAGGCTGATGGCTCCCGATACTCACGAGAGCCGTAAGTCTCAGTTTGCGCGGTTTGCCATAGCAGCGGCACGTGCCGCAGCCTTCTCTTCTTCGGTCCAGACCTTACGCTCGCGGACCTTCGGCTCCTTGATCTTCTTTACCGGACCACCGCCCAGCACGGGGGCGCGTGCAGTTGAGTAGCGTGCTTTCTCGCAATGCCATTCATGGTTTTCATGCACTGTCAGCGCCCGCCCGATGGTGCGCTCGACATCATGCAGCCAGGCGCGCTGCTCGGCATCGCACAGGGTAATCGCCCGGCCGCTGCGTCCTGCGCGGCCCGTGCGACCGATACGATGAACATAGGCTTCCGGCAGGCTGGGCAGATCATGATTGACCACATGGGTCACTGTATCGACATCAATGCCGCGCGCGGCGATATCGGTCGCCACCAGAACGCGCGCACGGCCTTCGCGGAACGCCTCGAGCGCACGCTCGCGCTGACCTTGCGACTTGTTGCCATGCAGGGCCTCAGCCGTAATGCCCGCTTCGGTAATATGCGAGCAGACCTCGTTGGCGATGTTCTTCTGAAGCGTGAACACAACGGCCTGTCCGACATCAGGCGCGCTCAGCAGCGACAACAGGGCCGCCTTCTTGTGCTCTGCATCAAGGAACATGACAGTCTGCTCAATGCGATCGACCGTGGTGGAAGGCGGCGCAATTTCCACCTTCGCAGGATCGCTCAGCAGACTATCCACCAGCGCTGCGATCGATTTCGGCATGGTCGCGGAAAAAAGGATCGTGTGGCGTTCGCCCGGCGTCGCAGCGACGATCTTTTCGATAGGCTTGGCAAAGCCCATATCGAGCATCTGGTCAGCCTCATCCAGCACCAGGGCTTCGAGGTTCGACAGATCGCAAAGCCCCTGCTCGATCAGATCCAGCAAGCGGCCGGGCGCTGCAACGATGATGTCAACACCGTCCTGCAGCGCATTGACCTGATGAAACTGGCTGACACCGCCAAAAATCGTGGTCACGCTGAAATTCAGATGACTGCCGAATGCCTCGAACCCATCGGCAATCTGGCTGACGAGCTCGCGCGTCGGGGCCAGAACGAGCACACGGGCCCCGTTTTTCGGTGCGGGACGAGGGTTGGCAGCCAGACGATGCAACAGGGGCAGTGCGAAAGAGGCCGTCTTGCCTGTTCCTGTCTGAGCCATGCCCAGAAGATCACGCCCCTGCAGAAGCAGGGGGATCGATTGTGCCTGAATGGGGGTAGGCGTCTTGTATCCGGCTTCGGCCAGCGCCTTGAGAATGGCAGGCGCCAGAGCAAGATCGTCGAATGTCATGGTCATGAAGAAACAGCGCCTCCGGCGCACAAAATCGGTTGCGCCTTGGTGGGCATTCAGACTGCGGAGGTGCCCTTTAGCGGGCGAATTGTTGGCACGTCAACGCAAACGTAGACTCACGCTACGGTGGCTCCCGGTTGAAGCGATAAAGATGCGTCAGCGCCTGCCCAGCCTTCTCCCCGAAGCCCCGATTATACCATGGAAGGCGGATCATGCATGATTTCGGCGACTAGTCACTGGATGCTTCAGATCACGACTTTGGAAACCTGCTTTCGCGTGAGAACCCTGATACGACGCAAGAAGAAACCGCAATATTTGACAAGATTATCGCGAATTACCGAAGCAGCCAGTACGCATGACACAGTGCGCTTCATTCACCGAACCATAACCGATGAGACCCATTTTCGTAAACTGCATATCGGAAGATTGAATCCAGCCATTCTCTACAACAACCCCAAAGCCAACGTATTGCACTACAATGTGATTCGTGTCCGATCTATATGAGGTTTATTTTCACACGCCAAAATCGGAATGTATTGACATTCACGAATACAGCGAGACAGAGATGAGAAAAACAATAATCCTGTTGGTCACCACTTTATTATGTGGCTGCGAAACACAGATACGACTCAAATCCTTTCAAAAGACAGACGCGCCAATCAGCGAATCACATCGAGTGTTCTTCTTCTCAAATATGATAGATGAAAAAGAACATCATGATAAAATTCTATACGAAGATTTTTCGAAAGAATTCGCAAAATGCAACGTAAAAACTGACATATTCTATTATGGCCAACTTCGACTGGACTGGAAAAAAGAACTTCACACTGCAACAGAAAAATTCCAGCCAGATAAAATAATCACAATCAGAGCCGATAATCTGGAGATGGGCGCATATAATTACATCATGTCCGAAGATCTTTATGTAAACGTCTACCAAATACCAGGGAAGAAAATCTGGTCTGGGCGCTATAGCGTCGGTGTCGGCAGCTTGCTAATGGGAAAAAAGAAAGGCCTTCAATCACGCTTTGATACACCCAAAATAACCGATACTATTTTTCATGCTTTCCATTCCGCTGGTCTCTTCCTGAATTGCGATGCTCGGACTGAGTCGAAAGACGCAACGACGCAGGTAGCAAAATAAGAGCCGACCTACCGGGAATTGAAGCAATGAAAAGATTGATAGCCCTATTGTCTCTTGCCACTCTCGCGTCGTGCGGACCGAGCGTACAATCCGTGCAAGAGCTCTCCGATCTCGATGGCATCTCCCCTGCGAGACATATCCTGCTGATAGATCAGATCAACGGTATCCGCCTGAAGCAAGGTGCGCATATCCTTAAAGCACTCAACAAAAGGATGAATACCTGCGGGGTAATGTTCTTTGCCAGTGACGATGAGACTGCAACAGATCCCGACATGCCAGCCACGAAAGAGGCGGTCAGAAAGGTCGATGCCGACAAGATTCTCATCCTCAAAAATCGGATGTCACTCTACAATGTAGCTGGGCTGGCAGACGAAAAGCTCGTCACCTACATCTATGACGTTTCCAAGGCCAGATATGTCTGGGCAGGAGAGCTGGCTATCGCGATCCCGCACACCTCCCTCATGGGAATTCCTCTCGATAGCCACGAAGACGCTGCCGGAGAAATTGCTGACCAAGTTGTCAAATCTCTCTCAGCAAAGAAACTGGTTCCCGAGTGCTCTCGCCAAGCGCGGCCATGACATCCGTATGAACACCCCGTTTCCGCACTTTCTCCTCTACGTCTTTCAGCGGCGCAAGGCGACGGTCCAAAAGCTTCATGAAGAGAAAGATACGACCCAGACTGCCATCTTGTACAAGGCAATGAAAATCAAAGGGAGAAATACGCCATTTTGTGGCAAATATCACCCCTGATTCCGGCGCGTCTCGATAAACGCTACCGCCCTACGGACTTGGCATGGTATTTGCATGAAGAACTCCATGACGTTCTTCGCCCCTCTTTCAATCCGTCGGACCGACCGGCTTTCGCGCATTGCGATCGGCCAGGCCGTGCTGTCGGAGCAAATGCCTGAGCTGATAATAGGTCAGGCCGAGCGCCGTAGCGGCCTGCTTCTGGTTGAAGCGGGCGTGACGCAAAGCGTGTTCGAGCAGATTGCGCTCATAGGCGCGGATGGCCTCGGTAAAACCAAGCCCCTCGGGCAGGGTGTCGGGCATGGCTTGCGGGGCTGGAGCTTCACGCGCAGGCAGCGGAGTGCTTTCAGGCTCTGGCGTGGCAAGCGGCCGCAGCCAGTCCGGGCCGTTCCTGAACGGATCGAACACGATATCGTCGAGGGGCCTCTCCGGCCTGTCCATGCGATAGACGCTTCTCTCGACGACATTACGCAGCTCACGGACATTGCCGGGCCAGTCATAGCGCATGAGGGCATCGCGCGCCCGGTCCGAGAAACCGGCAAAAACCTTGCGCCCCAGACTGGCGGTCATGCGGGTGGCGAAATGCTCGGACAGGATCAGGATATCTTCCTGACGGGCGCGCAAGGGCGGCAGCATGACGACATCGAAAGCCAGACGGTCGAGCAGATCGGCGCGGAAATCGCCCTTTCGCGCCATAGCGGGCAGATCGGCATTGGTCGCGCCGATCAGACGCACATCGACATGGATGGTCTCGTTGCCACCGACGCGTTCGAAACTTCCATATTCGATCACGCGGAGCAGCTTCTCCTGCACCGCCATGGAAGCCGATGCGATCTCGTCGAGAAAGAGCGTACCGCCATGGGCCTGTTCGAAGCGCGACAGCCTGCGACGCTGGGCCCCGGTAAAGGCACCAGCCTCATGACCGAACAATTCGCTGTCGAGAAGACTGTCCGGCAGAGCCGCACAGTTCAGCTTGATGAGCGGCCTGTCCCAGCGCGGAGAGAGCAGCGCCAGTCGGGCCGCAACGAGCTCCTTGCCCGTGCCGCGCTCTCCGATGATCAGGGCAGGACGGTCGAGGGGGGCCAGGCGCGAAATATGGTCGAGCATCTCCAGAAAGGCGGGAGATTGTCCGATCGGTGTCGGGTTTTCATCGTTTCTGGGGGATCGTGCCATTTTATGGCCAGTCTCGCATCTCACGCCTCGGGGCCCACATGTTTCACCCCGTATCGCGTCGCTGACAAGAGAAGCTGGTGTTCTCCTGCGATCATTTCCTGTTAAAATCGTTTCAGCAAAGAAAGAGCATCACAATGGGTATCTTTTCCCGCCTCGCGGATATCGTGAATTCCAATCTCAACGCCATTCTGGCCAGCGCAGAAGACCCGGAAAAGATGATCCGGCTCATCATCCAGGAAATGGAAGACACGCTGGTCGAAGTCCGCAGCCAGGCTGTCACCATGATTGCCGAACGCAAGGGGCTCGAGCGCCGCGCCCGCGCCATGGTGCAGGAAGAGGATGAATGGCTGCGCAAGGCCGAACTCGCCCTGACCCGCGACCGTGAAGATCTGGCCAAGGGCGCGCTCGCAGCAAAATCGACCATCGAACAATCACGCAAATCGCTCGAGCAGCAGATCGCTCAGGTCAATGAGAGCCTCGACCAGCAGCACGATGATATCGGCAAGCTGCAGGCCAAGCTGGCAGATGCGAAATCGCGCGAGAAATCCCTCTCCCTGCGTCACAAAGCCGCTACCAACCGCATCAAGACGCGTGAGCGCCTGTACGATACCCGTGTCGAGAATGCCTTCAACCGTTTCGAACAGGTGGAACGCGCGCTTGACGCGCTCGAAGGGAAAGCTGAATCCTATGATCTCGGCCGTGGTCCCGGTGGCACGCGCAAGCCGAGCCTGCAGGAAGAGCTGGCAGGACTTGAAACGGATATGGCCGTCGAGAACGAACTCGAGGCGCTGCGGGCCAAGATCAGAAACCGCCAAGGGTAAAAGACAGCAATGAGACGCGTTAAGAGCAAGGGTGGCCGGTTATGAGTCATGGTTCAGCAATCGATCTGGGCGATCTGGTCGCCCTTGCGGCGGTCGTCATGCCTTTCGTCATGGTCATGTATATCGTGACCATTCGTGCCCGCTCCCGTGCCACGGCCAGCAAGCTTCAGGAATCCGACCTGGCAGCGCTCAACATGGCGCATGTCCAGGCCCGGAGACTCGAGGAACGTGTAGATCAGCTTGAGCGCATTCTTGATGAGGATGTGCCGGGATGGAGGACACGGAGCTTCTCATGATATCTGTCCGCCTGTTGACCCCGCCCATGCAGCGTATCGCTCTGACGGCTCTGCTTCTCTCCGGCCTTGCCATGACCACGCCGCTTCACGCGGCGCCTCAGGTCGTCATGGATGCAGAAGACCTCGATCTGAGCGTACCCTGTCTGGGGCGCTTCGAGATTACGGTCGACCCGGCCATGAGCGACGGGGTCTCGATCGACAGTTCGACAACAGGCGGCGCGCATCTCACCATGCGCACGGGCAAGACACAGGGCTCTTCCAAGGTTCTCATCACCAGCAAGAGCTGCGCCCCTACTGCAAAGGTCTCGATTCTTGTCGCCCCCAGCGTGGGCGTTCTGATCCACGACAGCCACGATACGCATTTCGTCATCAACGGCACGCTGGCCTCTCTTGAAGCCAGCCTCGAAGCCGGACAGCTCGACGCCGATACGATCCAGTCGCTCGACCTCAGCCTGCGCGGTACCGAGCAGGTGCATATCGCTCATCTCAATCGGGCGGCGCAGGTTGTCGAAACAGGGGCCTCTGGTCTTGTGGTCGATCATGCCGAGCTTGATGCGTTTTCGGCCCAGCTTTCCGAAACCAGCCATCTCACCGTGACGGATGGCCGTGTCGACGTGCTGACGCTCATGGTCGAAAACGGGGCCAGCGCCCGCCTGGGCGGCACGCTCAACACCGCCACGGTCTCAGCCAATGGCACGGGCCTTGTCGCCATTCCGACGGTCAGTGGCGCCCTGACACGTACCGGCAACGTGCAGGTAGGCCCAGTGGCCGCCGCAGCCGTTACGCAGCCCTCCGCCCCGATAGCCGCACAGCCTGCGCCGCCTGTACCTGCGGCACCGGCCGCCCCGGTCATCACCCCGCCGGTTGCGCCGGTTGCCCCGACCGTTTCGGGTGTCGGCGTACCGGCAAGCCAGACACAGCCCCCTTCGCCGCCAGTCGCCCCGACGAAGCCGGTCTCCCCTTCTGCGCCCCCCGCTTCGACGCCCTCCTCCGCTGTTTCGGGCAGCGCGAACCTGCCGCTTCCCCCCGCGACACCGGCCTCGCCGAGACCCGTCAATGGAGCGACAGTCTCGGCTCCCGCCACGGCGTCGCCACCCACACAGCCTGTGCCACAGCCTGCCACGCCGACAACGCCCACACCGGGCGCGTCCACCGCACAGCCCGGTCAGAACAGCCCTGCCGTTCCGGATGAGCAGCCCTGGGCGGTTTCCCCCACCGATATCCCCTCCACCGGGACACAGGCTCCGCAAGGCGGGCCAGTCAACAGCCAGACTACCCCCGCTCAGGGCAGGACCCAGCCTGACGGATCGACGGTCAACACGACTCCGGCGCAGGCACCAGCCACAAGCGCTACACCGGCGGCAAAGGGAGATCAGACAAGGTGATACGGCTCAGCCTCAGCCTTACGCTCGTCATTGGCGCGCTACCGACACTCGCTCTTGCCAGCCCGGATACGCCCAAGGCGGCGCTGGATGCAGCGCCTTTTACCCTGACGCTCGAGGCGCCATGCGCCTCGGCCATCACGGTTGAAGGCGCAGCAGGTGAGCAGGGTGCGGCGCTGCTGCCAGAGGGTGACAAGGCGCCAGAGGGGCTGTCCTTCACCTCGGATACCCATTCCGCCACCCTCAGTGGGCAGGAATGCACAGGCCCTGCCCATCTGCGTGTTCCTGTGGGCACCGCCATCATCGCTAGGATGAGTCGTTTCGGCACATTGCGCATTTCCCGCGTCGATGGGCCTCTTTCTGTCACGCACAGAGGCAGCAGTGAGGTCACCGCTGATCAGGTGACGGCACTTGCATTCGACGGAGGCGGCTTCGGCGCGCTGAAGCTCGGCTGGCTGCATGGCCCTGCCTCCATTACCCTGAACGGTAGTGGTGATATCATGATCGGTCGTGTCGATTCCCCCAGCGTTGCGGTACGGTCAGGCGGCTTTGGCAACATCACCCTGTCTGCTGGCAGGATTGCCGCACTCGACGCCCATCTGCATGGCTCGGGCAATTTCAATTTCAACGGCGTTGCCCAAAAAGCCACGCTGGAAGCCACCGGCTTTGGCACCATCACCGTTGATACAGTGACGGGTGAGGTTCAGAAGGAGGCTCATGGCGCGGCTTCGGTGACTGTCCGCCACGAAAAGGCGCCGCCCAAAAGCCCCCCAGCCACCCATCCTCTGCTGACCCTTCCTGACGGGACGGTGGTGACAGACCATGATCTGGTCAAACCCGACGGGACGATCATCGCCTTCGACAAGGCGGAAGCCGAAGATGACGAGGCGGCAGATACGGGGCAAACCTCTCAGGCGCCGCACCATCATCATTCTGCGGGCTGGCTCTTTCTGCTGGGCGTGGTGCTTTGCGTCGCCCAGCGCAAACGGATTGTCCCGCTCATGCGCCGCATCATGGGCTCACGGGTCGTCTCTTCAGACCGCCAGCCTGCCTTCGTGACAGAGCAGCCTGCAATCGCAGATCTGACTGAACGGCTCAAACGTCTGGAACGACGGGTGGGTGACGTCGAGCACTGCGTGACCTCGCGTGATTTCCATCTGCATCGCGAATTTCACACCCTCTCTCGCCGCTGCGGGTGAGAAACGAACCGATTATGCTGACGCCCGATACGAGGCCTGCAGGAACAAAGGGAAACACGCCGTGAACCGTCTTCACCTGAGCGCTCTCTCTCTGATTCTGGTCTCGACTATCCCTGCCCAGAAAGCGCTGGCGCAGGCCGCAGCGCCCAGCTCACCCGAGGCCGCCCTCACCGCAGCGCCCTATACGCTGCATGTCGGAACCAGCTGCATCGGCACACTCCATATCCAGGGTGCTGCCGGGCTGCATGAGCAAGCCGATATGCGTGATGTGCCGTCCGGGCTGTCTTTTCAGGCCGGATCGCATGATGCCTGGCTCACAGGCAGTGCCTGTGGCGAGAACGCAACCATTCAGCTTGTAGCCGGGGCAGCGATCGTCTCGACCACCATGAATTACGACGATCTGAAGATCGACTGGGTCGAAGGGCCGCTCTCGCTGCGTCAGGGACGCGGCACGATCCATGTCGACAAGGCCAGTGCCCTGCTCTATCGCGGCGGCGGCCCCGGCGACCTCATCATGGGAAGCCTGACCGGCCCGGCAACCATCGCCATTTCAGGCCCGGGCGATATCCATATTGAAAAGGCACAATCTCCCTCGATCATCATCGGCTCCAGCGGTCCGGGCGATGTCGTGATAGGGGGTGGCTCGGTCGATCAGCTTGCCATCACCCTTTCCGGCCCCGGCGATGCGATTTTCGACGGTGCGGCGCGCATTGCCACATTACGCACCAGCGCGTCAGGCGATATCCGTGTGCATCAGGTGGTGGAGAAAGAACACACCCATTCGAGCGCGAGTGGCGAGATAGAAATTGCGCACTCATCCGGTCACAGCGAGACGTTCACCGGGTCTACCAACAGCAGCATCACGAATAACGGCACGCGCATCACGTCTGATGACATGCTGCTGCCTGACGGAACGCGCATCAATGCCCATCGCATGATCAAGGCCGATGGCACGATCGTCGATTTCGATGCGCTGCGTCATGCTGCCAGCGAAGCAACGCCTCCTGTGCCGCCGACACCGCCAGAGCCTCCTGAACCGCCCGAGCCGCCAACCCCTCCGGAAACCACAGATAGCGCAATGCACGCCACGACCATTCACACGCATACTGACAGTCACCCTAAGACCGAGGCATCTTTCAGTGTCTCGACCGATAGTGGCAGCATGACCTCAGGGGTGATCGTTCTGGTTGTGCTGGGGATCGTGCTGCTGCGTCGGCGGATCATTCCCAGACTGATCCCCCTGCTGCACGCCGCCAATCCGGCCCTCGCGAAACGGCTGGAACCGTTTCTTCTCTCGCTCATGACGCGTGTCACCACGCCCATGCCGCAAACCCAGCTGCCGCAGCTTCTCGACCTGACCGAACGGCTGCGGAAGCTCGACCGGCGTATCGGGGCAGTCGAGACCTGCGTGACCTCTCGCGACTTCCATCTGCACACGCAGTTCCGCGATCTGGATCGCAATAGTGGCTGAGCAGGCAGCAGCCCATGCCTGTGCCCAAAGGGCGCAGCAAGGGCTTTGACGTGACGCCCCAGTCAGGCTAGGGCTTGAATCATGATCCTCCTTGCTGGCGGCTGCTGACCGTGAATTTCATCCTCGATCCTGTCGCAGCCATTGGGCGTGCCTTTCTCGGCATCGTGCGCAAGGCCGGCGCGTTGGCACTTTTCGCGCTGGCAGGCCTGTCTCATCTGCTCCGCCCCCCTTTCTACTGGGGGGTGTTTTTCAACAGCCTGATAGAGATCGCCTTCTATTCGCTGCCTGTGGTCGCCCTGACGGCCATTTTCTCGGGTGGCGTCATTGCCCTGCAATCCTATGCCGGATTTGCCCAGTATCACGTACAAAGCGCCATTGCCGGCATTGTCGTTCTGGCCGTGGTACGCGAACTTGGCCCCGTGCTGGCCGGTCTCATGGTAGCGGGCCGCGTGGGCGCCGCCATGTCGGCTGAAATCGGCACCATGCGCGTGACCGACCAGATCGACGCGCTGCGTACGCTCTCGACCGACCCGATGAAATATCTGGTGACGCCGCGCCTGCTTGCGGGCACCCTGGCCCTGCCGTTTCTGGTACTGGTGGCCGATATTCTCGGTGTGCTGGGCGGATTTACCGTGTCTGTCTCCAAGCTCGGTTTTGACCCGCAGAACTACATCATCGCAACGTTCAACGCGCTGAAGCCGCTCGACGTGATTGTCGGCCTTTCGAAAGCTGCCGTCTTCGGCTTCATCATCAGCCTGATGGGGTGCTATCACGGCTATACTAGCCGGGGTGGCGCAGAGGGCGTAGGCTCTGCCACTACCGCCGCCGTCGTTGCAGCTTCGATCCTGCTTCTGGCTTTCGATTACCTCCTGACGGATCTGTTCTTCGCCTCATGAGCGCCCTGCCCAAGATCCGCATTCGCGGCCTGACCAAGTCCTTCGGCTCAAAAACGGTGCTGGATGGCATCGATCTCGATGTCGAGGCCGGTACGTCTTTCGTCGTCATCGGCGGGTCGGGCAGCGGTAAATCGGTGCTGCTGCGCTGCATTCTGGGGCTCATCACGCCAGATTCCGGCACGATCGAAATCGATGGCGAGAATGTTCTGACCGCGACGCCTGCACGACGTATCGCCCTGATCGAACAGATCGGCATGCTGTTCCAGAATGCGGCCCTGTTCGACAGCATGAGCGTGGCAGACAACATCATGTTCGGTCTGCGTGCCAAGGGACGCGGCAAGGCGCATCGCCTGACCAAAGCCCAGGCGCGTGAACAGGCGGGCGATATTCTCAAACAGGTGGGTCTCGACCCGACGGTCGGGGCACTCGCGCCTTCAGAACTGTCAGGGGGCATGCAGAAACGTGTCGGCCTCGCCCGCGCCATTGCAGGCACACCCAACATCCTGTTTTTCGATGAACCTACGACGGGGCTCGACCCCATCATGGGCGCTGTGATCGACGGTCTGATCGTCGATTGCGTCAAGCGTCTTGGCTCGACCGCCATTGCCATCACCCATGACATGGCCTCTGCCCAGCGCATCGGTGATCAGGCCGCCATGCTCTACCACGGCAAGCTGGTCTGGAAGGGCCTCGCTTCGGAACTGATGAACAGTGGCAACGCCATGGTCGATCAGTTTACCCATGGACGCAAGGATGGGCCGATCGGGATGGAATTGCGGAAATAGAGCACCCCCTTCGTTCTTGTTATGTTTCCACGCCTGCCCTATCTTTCAGACTGAACCTCTCGCCTGAAAGCCCCCCCAGAATGGCCAAACGCCCCACTGCCCGTTTCGTCTGTCAGGCCTGCGGCACGATCACCAGCAAATGGTCGGGGCGTTGCGATGGGTGTGGTGAATGGAACACCATTGTCGAAGAGGCGGTCGAACCCACGAACCGTGAGAGCCGAAAGCGCGCAGGCAAGCTGACACTCATGCATCTCGACGGCGATCTCACCCCGCCGCCGCGCATTGAAACATCGATTGCCGAGTTCGACCGTGTGCTTGGTGGAGGGCTGGTACCTGCCTCTGTTGTGCTGGTGGGCGGCGATCCGGGTATCGGCAAATCGACGCTGCTGCTGCAAGCCACCTGCGCCCTCGCCAGGGCAGGGCGGCGCGTGCTGTACGTGTCGGGCGAAGAAGCCGTAGACCAGATACGCCTGCGCGCGCGGCGCCTGAAACTGGAAGCGCCGACGCTCGATCTGGCAGCCAGCATCAACGTGTCGGAAATCGCGAGCTCGCTGGAACAGGACCGCGAGCATAATGTGGTGGTCATCGATTCCATCCAGACCATGTGGCTGGAAACCATCGAAAGTGCGCCGGGCTCAGTAGCGCAGGTGCGCGCCTGTGCTTTCGAGCTGATACGGCTTGCAAAAACAGTTGGCTTCTCACTCGTGCTTGTCGGCCATGTCACGAAAGAAGGCGCTCTGGCGGGTCCGCGCGTCCTGGAACATATGGTCGATGCGGTCATGTATTTCGAAGGCGATCGCGGCCATCAATTCCGCATCCTTCGTGCTGCGAAGAACCGTTTTGGGGCGACAGACGAAATTGGCGTTTTCGCCATGACCGATACGGGGCTGACCGAAGTACCCAATCCGTCTGCCCTGTTTCTGGCCGAAAGACGCGGCAATATAGCAGGCTCTGCCGTTTTCGCAGGCATGGAAGGCACGCGCCCTGTTCTGCTGGAAATCCAGGCGCTCGTTTCCCCGAAGGCCGGAGAGGGCGCGGCACGGCGGGCTGTAGTTGGCTGGGAAACGGCACGACTGAATATGCTGCTCGCCGTACTGGAGGCCCGCTGCGGTCTCAAGATGGCAGGGATGGATGTCCATCTGAATATTGCAGGCGGCCTGCGTATCAGCGAGCCTGCCTGCGACATGGCGGTGGCGGCGGCCCTGATCTCTGCAGCGACCGGCGTACCGACCTCGTCAGGGGCTACCTATTTCGGCGAGGTTGGTCTGTCCGGCGAGGTGCGTCAGGTATCCCAGACCGATCTGCGCCTGAAGGAGGCACAGAAGCTCGGTTTCGCCCAAGCTATCCTGCCGCGCCGTGTCGCGAGTGGCGCCGCGCGCGCCAAACCCCCTGAAGGTCTGGCGCTCAAGGAGATCGGGCATCTCAATGATCTGGTCGAACTTTTCCAGCCGGTTGAAGACTGAACCAGCAGTCTGATACCGGGCAGTCGGGAGCATAGAATGCCCCTATTACTGCTGCCCGGCAGTTTTTACCGCAGTTGCCCGAGCAATTCCTTCATCCAGTCTCATTTGCGCAGATATATCCTTCGTGTAAACGAATGGACCGAGAATTCGACTGGCGCAGAAGCTCTGACTATGGCGGCTTTACGCCCGACTTCTGCTCTTTAACTGCCTGACATGACGCGGGAGAGGTTTCTCCCTTGTCGCTTCATCCCGGGAGAATGCCCTATGCTGGCCGCGCCATCCTCAAATCCGGGCGGACAGCGCCACTCTCCCTTCTCAATGTTCATGCATAATCGCCAGAACAGACCCTATGATGTCTGGCTGGTCAGCCTGTTTGCCGTGCATGTCATTATTTTTGCCTTCGTCGTCTGGGGCACGGCAATGACAACGCCCTATCTCGACATGCTGACCTGGCAGCATGAAGCGCTTGAGGCGCTGAGGGTAAATGATGGAGCCAATTGGCTCCATCATTTCCTGCTGCCGCATAACGAGCATCGCATCGCCTTTGAGCGGGCACTCACGCTGGTCGACCTCGAAATTGGCGGCGGCCATCAGATCGCCTTCATCGCTGCATCGCTTCTGTCTGTTCTTATCATAGCCGGATTGCTTTGGCGCATCCTGTCAGAAGGCGCCTCGAACAGGGAAAGGCTGCTGGCTCTCCTTGTTCCGATGCTGATTCTGAGCAGCACCTCGGCACTTGATATCGGCGTACCGATCAACTGCGTCTATCCGATTTCCCTCGTCTTCTCTGTAGCCGCCATCGTGCTCTTTGCACGTGCCGTGACCGCACAGCAGAACGTCACGCCTCTTTTCGCAGGGGCTATGCTCTGTGCGCTTCTTTCGCCATTCAGCAACATGACAGGCCTTGGAATCTGGCCCGTGCTGCTTTGGCTCGGCTGGCAGGCCAAAGCAAAACAGTCGATCCTCGCGGTCATACTGTCTCTGGCAGTTATCGAAACGAGCCTCTATCTGTGGCACGACTCAACAGCGCCTGCAGTGCATTCAGGCGCACACGGCATTGCCGCGCTTGAGCGTATGATCGCCTATGCCGGTATCTTTCTCGGCCTGCCTTTTTCGAGGCTTGCAGCCCTCGCCCTGCCTGCCATGGTGTTCGGCCTTTGCCTTGGGCTGGTTGCTCTTGCCGTGCTTGTCAATGACTGCCTGCGCAGGAAGACAGCCACACGTGCTTCGCTTGTCTCAACCGGGCTGATCCTGATCGGTCTCGGGGTCGCCCTCATGGCGAGCCTCGGCCGCCTCAATGAAAACGTCGAGCTTATCGCTCCGGCGCGCTACGCGCTTTATGTCGTGCTGCTCCATGCAGGACTGATCATGCGCGCGCTCGTGTGGCTCCGCTCGCGCCCTTGCTGTGTTGGTCAAGCCGATCTGAAAACAGCGACAGGCTTTGCGTTACTCCTCGTTCTTTTTCAGATGGCGTCAGGTCTGGCCGGAGTCAGGGCAGCCAGCGACCTTCGTGCCGTCGTTCTCTCCTGGCAGCCAGGGATGCAGGACGCGCGCTACGTAAAGCTGATCTTTCCGGAACTGTCCTATGCCGTGAAGGTGCACCAGGAGGTTGAGGATTTTCTCTCAACGCGATAAATCCCGGACAACCTGCGAGACCGGAACACACTTCTTGCAAGAACGCGGCGACCCTGCTTCTTGAAGTCAAAAAAACAGGACAGGAAGACCCTTCATGACCCGGACCCTGGTAGCCGAAACGCAGCTGGATACGGTGGTGAAGAAGAGCCTGTTCCGCGTTCATGCTGCGCCCATCGCCCATGAGGAAGAAGCCATCGCTTTTTTCGAACGCGTCCGTGAAATCGACGCCACCCATAATTGCTGGGCGTGGCGGCTTGGCGCACGCTATCGCAGTTTCGATGATGGCGAGCCGGGCGGAACAGCGGGACGGCCCATCCTGCAAGCCATCGATTCACAGGAATTCGACCGCGTGGCCGTTATTGTCGTGCGCTGGTTCGGCGGCATCAAGCTGGGTGCAGGAGGGCTTGTGCGCGCCTATGGCGGGGCTGCCGCTTCCTGCCTCAAGCAGGGCGACGCCATCGAGATCGTGCCCATGCAGCGCCTGGGTTTCCATGCGTCCTTCGGGGTTCTGCCGATCATCCAGGCACGTCTGAACGAGTGGAGCGCACTGCAGGAGAGCTGCGTGTTCGATGAGACCGGCGCGGGGCTGGAAATTTCCGTGCCGCTGCGCGAGGCCGAGACTGTCAGAAACATTTTGCAGGATCTGTTGCGCGGTGCCGCGATCAAGGTGCTCGATGAGGAGAATGAGCCCGGCTTCGAGTAGGCGCCAATCGAAGCGGAGGTGAAACGACCATCGGGGTTTGACGCTCCCCTCTTTCCTTCCTACGGTAACATATCATGTTACGATCGTAGGATCCTTTTTCATGCCCGTTTTCAGACACGCCGCCGCTCTGGCGGCTGTTGCCCTTCCCCTGCTTTCCTCCACCGCGCTGGCAGCCCCTGCCAACCCGCTCTTTCAGGCAAGCCCCCTGCCCTATCAGGCGCCCCCCTTCGACAAGATCAAGGACAGCGATTACGTGCCGGCCTTCGAAAAGGGCATGGCAGACCAGCTGAAAGAAATGCAGGCGATCGCCAACAACAAGGCGGCGCCGAATTTCGACAACACGATCGTTGCCATGGAGCGTTCGGGCCAGTTGCTGGGCCGCGTGCAGAACGTGTTCTACGGTGTCTATTCGGCTGACAAGGATGACGCCATGGACGCCATCGACAGCAAGGAAGCGCCCAAGCTCAGCCAGCATTCGGACGAGATCTATCTCAACCCGAAGCTTTTCCACCGCGTGAAGACGCTTTACGACAACCGCGCCAAGCTGAACCTGAACCCCGAGCAGGCGATGCTGCTTGAGGTAACGTATCAGCAATTCGTCCATTCGGGCGCCGAACTGTCTCACCCTGACCAGCAGAAGCTGCGAGCCATCAACACCCAGCTCTCGAAACTGGAAACGGCCTATAACCAGAAGCTGATCGCCAGCGCCAAGGCTGGCGCCCTTGTGGTCGACAGGAAAGAGGCTCTTGCCGGGCTTGATGACGGCGCCATTGCCTCCGCACAGAAAGCCGCCGAAGGCCGCAAGCTGAGCGGGAAATATGTTCTGCCGCTTCAGAACACGACCCAGCAGCCCGATCTGGCTTCGCTGAGCGATCGCAGCACGCGTGAAGCCCTGTTCAATCAGAGCTGGACACGCGCTGAAAAAGGCGATGCCAACGATACGCGCCAGACAATTGCAGAAATTGCCCAGCTGCGCGCTGAGAAAGCCGCGCTCTTCGGCTATTCGAGCTATGCCGCCTATACGCTGTACGATCAGATGGCCAAGACCCCGGCGGCTGTGAACAGCTTCATCCACCAGCTCGTTCCGGCGACCGCTGCAGAGCAGCATCGTGAGGCGGAGGAGCTGCAGAAGGCTATCGGCGACGACCATCAGAATTTCGCGCTCAAGCCCTGGGACTGGAATTTCTATGCCGAGCGCGTGCGCAAGCAGAAATTCGACCTCAACCAGAATGACGTAAAGCCCTATTTCGAGCTGCACACCGTGCTGACCGACGGCGTGTTCTATGCAGCCAATCAGCTTTATGGAATCACCTTCGAGCCGCGCAAGGATATCCCGGTCTATAATCCCGACGTCATGGTCTTCGAGGTGAAGGACAAGGACGGCTCGCCGCTGGGTCTGATGTATTTCGACTATTTCAAGCGCGACAACAAATCGGGCGGCGCCTGGATGTCGAATTTCGTGGGTCAGAGCGACCTGCTGAAGACGCGCCCTGTCATCTATAACGTGGCGAATTTCACCAAGGCGGCTCCGGGCCAGCCGCAGCTCATCACGTCTGATGACGTGACGACCATGTTCCATGAATTCGGTCACGCACTGCACGGCCTGTTTGCCAGCCAGACCTATCCGTCGCTTTCGGGCACGGCAGTAGCACGCGATTTCGTGGAGTTCCCGTCGCAGTTCAACGAAAACTGGGCGATGGACCCGAAAGTGTTCGCCCATTATGCCCGTCACTACAAGACCGGCGCCCCGATGCCTGCCGAACTGGTCGAAAAGATCAAGAAGGCCGCGCATTTCAATCAGGGCTATGCACTGGGTGAAATCGTGGCAGCGGCCCAGCTCGACATGTCGTGGCACGGCCTGTCTGCCGATGCACCGCGTCAGGATGTCGATCAGTTCGAAGCCAAGGCACTCAAGGAGACCGGTCTCGACGTCGCCAATGTGCCGCCGCGTTATCGCTCAAGCTATTTCCTGCATATCTGGGGCAATGGCTACTCGGCTGGCTATTACGCCTATCTCTGGACCGAAATGCTCGATCAGGACGTGTTCTCCTGGTTCCAGTCGCATGGTGGTCTGACCCGTGAAAACGGCCAGCGCTTCCGTGACATGATCCTGTCGAAAGGTCACACCATGGATTACGGCCCGATGTTCAAGGCCTTCTACGGCAAGGACCCCGAAATCGGCCCGATGCTGGCCCATCGCGGCCTTCTGCCCGCAGCGAAGTAAAGATCCTTTCCACTGTCCGGTCGTATTGCTCTTGCAGCAACACGACCGGACAGGGTCATCTCTGCGGCCACGAAAAACGCTTTCTCACGTCGCCCACTATGGGCGTTTCTCCTTCTCTCACTCTCGTGTCTGATACAGGCGCAAACAGGGAGAAGAGCCGGACACGGCCGGCACCCATCGCCCTCGACAAAAAGGGCTCCCCGCAGACACAGTGAATCTCGATCGCAACCGATCGTTACATTGTGATGTCATTCGACATTTAATAAAGCCTTCACACTCTGCCTGGCTGATTCATTTTAAATATCGATTCGAAACAAGTGGCAGCAATACACAAACATTGTTCGTCATTTTACGGTTTTATGAATCAAGTAAAAAATCAATAGTTCGCCCGCGACGCATCGTCCTTTCCGGATCTCGGAATACCTCACTTATATAATGAGGTATTACGCAATCCAGATGGCGGGGAGTGCTCGTGCGCGCTCGTGAGGTTGCGCCCAATGACGTCCTGTAAGCCTGTATTGACCGGTTGCCTGGCCACTCTTGTCGCATTGGGCACGGTGGCCCCCGTAAACGCCCAGAATCTGCATCACAAGAAAAAAGAGGGGCGGAAGAGTGCAGGCCAACCCGTCAGCCCTGCTTCCGGGCTCGCTTCGATGCCTGCTTCAACCCCGACTGGCCCGACAAAACCGCTCGAAAAAGACTCCGTGCATGAGCATATAAAAGTGACAGCCCTACGCAGCGGCACAGTCGCTGCGGCGCTGGACGAGCAACGCCGTAGCACGGGCGTGGCCTCGGTTCTTTCCCGCGAGCAGATCGACCGCGCTCCGGAAACCAATCTGTCGGATATCCTCACCCGTCTGCCGGGCGTTTCAGCCTATAGCAATATGAGCAACGGCCAGGCTGCGACGGGTGAGGCCCAGTACATGACCATTCGTGGCCTCGATTCCAGCTATAATGCCTATACGCTCAACGGCGAGCGCATCGCACCGGCCGACCCTTCGACCCGCGCCATATCGTTCGACATGCTGGCACCTTATGGCATCACCTCCATCAAGGTCTCCAAAAGCACGACTGCCGAAACAGATGGCGATTCGATAGGCGGGACCATCGATATTCGTACCCCGACAGCTTTCGACTTCTCCGGGAATTATCGGAAAATCATCCTCCAGGGGCAATTGAACGACAATGCCGCCCAGACGGGAACACCCGCGCTTGGAGGTACCGCACAAATCGAGTTTGCCCGCCGCTTTGGGCGTGATGGACGCTTTGGCGTCTATGCAACCGGTTACTACTCGTCGAAAAACGTTCTTGCCGATGCGGCAGCGCCAAACAGAAGCTACGTGCCCAGTTTTGCGTCCGAGGCGGGCGTCAAAACACCCGATCAGGCGTCGCAACTGACCACCACACAGCTCAAATATGATCTCTTCACCAGCTCAATCAAACGCTATGGCGGTTCGCTCTCCCTCAACTACAAGGGCGATCGTCACGAGTTTTATGCCCTTGGCACATGGGGTCAGTACAATGTGCAAATGGATGACAATCAGGTCAGCTTTCGCGGAAGCAATTCAGGCTATGGGGCAGATGGTATCTATCGCTCGCAGCTTGGCCAGCGCGCTGGATATTTCATCACAAATGACTCGACTCAGCTTCTCACCACCCAGAAAATCGGCGGCATAAGCCATCTCGACCGCTGGACCGTCAATTACGATATCTTCAACAGCTATGGCGTGCAGGCCACCCCCAACACGGTCGAAGCCAGTATGTATGGCAGCAGCAGCATAGCCGGCCCCTTCTATCTCGACACCGCCAACACAACCCTGCCTGTCGCAAGCGGCCCCGCTTCGGCCATGAGCCAATTGCGTAACCAGAATACGAGCCGCTTCTGGAAAACGCAGGGTGGAGATTCACAGAGCACGGCAGACATGTTCGGCATCCATGCCGACGCAGCCTATCGCTTCAGAAATGATATCCTGAGATCGATCATTTTCGGCTTCAAGATCAGCGATACCGAGCGCCTATCATGGTCCCATCCTCTTTTTCATAACAATAATAATTTTATTTATAACGGTCCGTTCTTCGGGGGCCAGAACTGGCCATCCACTAACGCCGCAGGGCCCAGTATCGGCAATATCCCGGGCTATCAGGTTGATGCGTTTGGCGGCAAGCTCGGCGATTTTCGCATCCTCGATCGCGACTGGGTGCGCAACACAACGCTACCTTATAAATATCAGAACGATCCGAATGGTGCCGGCAATTATACCAGGAACGACTGGAACGCGAATACGAGCACCGGCTCGGAAAAGATTTATGCCGGGTTTGTTGCCCTGAATCTTCAGGCGGGTCCGGTCGATATTCATCCTGGTTTCCGTTACGAATACACCGATTTCGGCGGGACTCACTGGCAGTCAGCTGGCGATAACATCAATGGCCGTTTTGTCAGGATCCATCAGAACTACGGTTCACCTCTGCCCTATCTGAACATCAACTGGCGCCCGAGTGAGTTGAGCGTTCTGCGCTTCTCGGTCCGACGAGGGCTTACACGTCCGGCTTTCGGACTGATCAATGGCGCCACCACACTCTCGACAGATCCCGTTACCAACCAGATCCTGTCCATCTCGCAACCCAACCCCAACCTGCGCCCGACGACCGCAACCATGTTCGATTTTTCGGGCGAGCTCTATAACCGGCATGCAGGCGTCATTTCCGCCTCCGTCTATTACAAGCAGATCCAGAAATTCATTTTCACTTCTGTTTCGAACACCAGCAACAGCGCCACGCTCGGCGGCAATGTGCCTACCAGTTCTTTCACAGATGGCGGGACGCTCTATTCGATGCCAACCAATGGCAAGGGCGCAACGCTTGAAGGCATCGAGCTGGCTACCCAGCAGAATCTCTACTTCCTGCCTGGCTGGATGAGCGGTTTTGGGGTGAACGGCAATGTGACGCTCCAGCACTCCAATGCGACAAGCAGTATTGCGGGCCATGCCGACACCGCCCTGCCGCGCGCGCCCGAGATGATGTATAATCTCGGCTTCTATTACAGCCGTGGTCCGATACATTTCGATCTGAACTACAATTATATCGGTACCCAGCTTCTAAGCGTTAATGCAAAATCTCCCGATTTCTACCTGCAGCCTACGCAGCGCCTCGATCTGAGCATGAAATACAAATTCGGCTGGGGCATCACCGGCACGCTTGCCATGCAAAACCTGCTGAATACCCCCGCCTTCTGGGAAACCTATGGCAAGGGAAAATCCTATCTCGCCTATGATGGCGGGTCTAATGGTGCCTATGTCCGTACAGGACGCATGTATCTCGCCGGGCTCAACGGCGAGTTCTAAAAAATGCCTCTTTTCCCTCGCACGCCCCGAGCGCTGACAATCCTCACTCTGGGCGTCAGCCTCCTTTCGCTTTCAGCGGGACTTGCAGCGCCCGGCTCCTTCTCGCCAGACCCGGGCAGGAGCAAGGATGGCTTATCGGAAAGTCACGCCAGCATCCGCCTCGACCAGATTCAGGTCATCGGGTCGCATAACTCCTATCATGCAGGCATTGCTCCCGCGCGCCTGGCCCTGATCGCCGAAGACGCACCTCAACTGGCATCGCTTCTCGATTACCGTCATGCAAGTCTGACCAACCAGCTGGATCACGGCATACGCCAGATCGAGCTCGACCTTTACGCTGACACACAGGGTGGGCGCTTCGCAACGCCGCATCGTCCCGGTCATGCCGATGAGCGCTGGCCTCTTTCCCTCCGGGAAGAGGCGGTGATGAGACAGCCCGGCATCAAGGTCATGCATATCCCTGATCTGGACCAGCACGCCACCTGCCAGCCCTTTACCGCCTGCCTCGCTGAGATAAGCCACTGGTCGCGTGCCCATCCCGGCCATGTTCCCATATTCGTCATTCTCGAGACTGAACAGCACAACGACATACCGGGCACGACCCCGGTAGAACCTTTCTCGCGTAAAACATTCGACACCCTTGATACCGATATCCGCTCGATTTTTCCGGCTGCCAGCCTGCTGACGCCAGACGATCTGCATAGACCCGACGAGACGCTTGCCCATGCCGTTTCGACCCGCGGCTGGCCTGACCTCGAAAAAAGCCGGGGCAAGGTCGTGTTCCTGCTCGACCAGCGCGCTGACGGCCCGATCTACGAAAAAGGCCATCCCGGACTACGAGGCCGCATAGCGTTCCCCAACGTGGCGCCTCAGCAGAGTGACGCACCGGATGCCGCTTTCACAGAGCTGAATGACGGGCCAGCAGACGCCATTCCTGCCCTCGTCTCACGTCACTGGCTTGTCCGGGTTCGGGCCGATGCCAATACGATCGAAGGGCGCACAGGCGCCACAGGCCGGCGTGACGCGCTGATGGCAAGCGGGGCTCAACTGGTCAGCACAGATTATCCCGATAGCGAGCCGGCACGCTGGAGCGGTTATCATGTCGGGTTTCCTGCAGGGGGGGCAGCGCGCTGCAATCCGGTCACGCAACCACGTTTCTGCCGCGATGACAGGCTCGAACCCAATGGGGCAAATCATCTCGTACTAAGCCGTCTGGTGCTTGTCATGCGCCATGGCATACGATCTGCCCTGAACGGACAGCACCCTTCACTGGCAACATTACCCGCTGCATGGCCTGTCTGGGATGGGCGCGCGGGAGACCTGACACCCCGCGGCGCGAGAGCCTTGTCTGCGGCAGCGCAGTCTCTGAGGGAATGGCTGACTCTGAACGGCCTGTTTTCCGCTGCGACTTGCCCTGCATCGGGGCAGATCGTCATTCATGCCAATACCGAGCCACGAACCATCGCAAGTGCCGACGCCTTCGCACGAGGGATAGCGCCAGCTTGCGCCGTCAAGATCGATCATCTCCCGATAGCCACCGCTGACCCGCTTTTTTCACAGCAGATATTCTGGGATGGCGCGACCGACATGACGCGCCTGATGGCGGCCATGCCCGATCCGAACGAGGCTTCTGCTTCACAGGGCAACGCACTCACCCTGCTTGGCACCATCATGAACTGCACGCAGCGTCTTTGCCCGTTCCTTCATGAACCGAATCATATCCGCCTCAGTCACGGCAGGAGCGGTTTCATTCTGTCAGGTCCGATCAACGAAGGCTCGTCCTATGCCGAGGCGCTGGAACTCGGTTTTCTCGATGGGAAAACATTGCCCGATCACGCCGGCAAACCGGTCGATGCAACGATGATTGAGACACTCTCCGGCCTGCATGCGGCCATGCTCGACGCTCTGGTGCGACCGAGACCGCTAGCCTCTCTGACCTCCCGCCCGCTACGCGAGGCAATTATCAGGGATCTGACGACGCCTGATGGACCCAGGCTCAAAATCTATATGGGGCATGACGACACCATCGCCCCTTTGCTCGGCATACTCGACATCAATGTCAGGGCGCCTGGCTATGCCCAAAACGAGATTCCCGTCGGGGCTGCGCTCGGCTTTGCCCTTTACCGAAGCCAGAGCGGTCGCAGCGTTATCCGGGTGCTTTTTCTCTCGCAAATACCAGAGGCGGTGCGGCGCAATCCCGACCATGCCTCACTCCTCACGAGTTATCCGGCTGTTCCCGCCTGCCGGATGGAAGACGGAAGCTGCGAGATACAGGAACTGACAAAGGCACTTGCCCCCTGAAGGGCTGGCCCGCGCTCAAACGGCCCATCCGCTCGAACGCATTTCATCGAGACGTGATGCTGTGCGTTCAAATGCCTTGGCGTTTTCACCCGTCTGATACAGGGCTTCGGGCTCGGCTGCGGCGGTGGCAAAAAGAACCGTATGACTTTCATACATGACGTCAATCAAGGTGATGAAGCGTCGGGCCTTGTCATACTGATCGGGCACCAGTGCCGGAATGCCCTCGATGAACACGGTTCTGAACCGACCAACAACAGCCAGATAATCGGCAGGCCCAAGAGGCTGGCCGCACAGCGCATCGAAAGTGAACCAGGCCTTGTCTCCATGGCAGGAAGGTACTGCAATGCGACGTGACCCTATCTCGACCGCGCCCGGTGCGGCCTCGCCCCCGGTCATGGTCTCGAATCTCTGCCGAAGATGGGCCCGGCTCTCTTCCGTATCAGGCACCAGCCATCTCTGTGCATCGATGTCGCGACCCCGCCGGTAATCGCGTGCTGATTCAAGCGTGAGAACGGTCATATGCGCCGAAAATGCCTCGAGATAAGGCCGCATCGTGGCGCGGTTCTGTGCCTGATGTTTCATCAGATCCGCTGGCGCCGTGTTTGATGTGGCCACGACGACGGTTCCGAGCTCCATCACCATATCCAGCAGGCGCAGCACGAGCACGGCATCGGACATGTCGTTGATCTGGAATTCGTCAAAACACAGCAGGTCATTCTGCTCATGCACTTTCTGCGCGAGTTCGCGCACCGGGTCTTCGCGACGCTCGCCACGGCTCTGCCCCTTGTGCAGCGCACGAAGGACTTCCTGCATGAAGACATGAAAATGAATACGCCGCTTTTTGGTGACCGCAACCTCGCGACAGAAAAGATCCATCAGCATCGTCTTGCCGCGACCGACTTCGCCAACAAGATAAAGCCCCTTGATGGGAGCCGGGCGACGCTTTGCCAGGCGCGAGAAAAAGCTGTCCTTTACGTCGTGGCGCGCCTGAAGCGCCTGCGCAAGTTGATCCAGAGCCGTGGCAGCGCGCGCCTGCACGGCATCGGCTTCGATCTGTCCCTGCTCGATCAGACGTCGATAGGCCTTCGACACACTGCCTGAAGGACGGCTGATGGCGGCAGGATTCAGTTCTGACATCGGGCTCTCTCTGCTGTCGCTTGCCCGGGTTCTACCGGGCTCTCCAATCAGTCCTATCACGCGGGAAAGCGTAACGCGCCCCTGAAACAGCGTCACGCCTTGGTGAGACGATACAGATGCGAAAGCCTCGGAATTGCATGAAATACAAGACAAATTCAGTGCCAATTCTCACATCAATATGCACATGACGAACCATGGGAATGCGACTATGTGGGTAAGGTATCGCATAGCCCGAAGACAGAATTCCGAGGTATCGCCATGGCTTCCGACGGACGCGAAGCGTTCTATCACGGCACCGACACGCAGGGACGGGCCATACGGCGTCCCATGTCGCCCCATTTGGATGTCTATCGTTTTCGCCTCTCCATGGCGCTCTCGATCGGCAATCGCATGGCAGGCGTCGCCTCGTCGCTCGGTGCGGGTCTGGCCGTTGCCTGGCTGGCAGCCCTGGCCCAGGGGCCGCGTGCCTTTTCCCGCGCACAGCGCGTCGCAACCCACCCGCTGGGGCGCCTCGTGTTTCTCGGCTGGGGCGTGGCCACCACCTATCATTTCGTGGCCAGTATCCGCCATCTGATCTGGGATAGCGGCGCGCGCTTCGAAAAGAAGGAAATCGACGAGGATGGCCGTCGCTCGGTCTTCGTGACCGCCGGGCTTTGCGTCACCCTGACCGCTGCCTTCGTCACGCTGGCACGTCTCCGCAGCAAGGGAACACGCGCATGAACCGCCTTTCCGACATGCGCACTCCGCTCGCCCGCGCCAAGGGGCTGGGCGGGTTGGCCGATGGTGCCGAACACTGGACAGCCGAGCGTGTCTCCGCCGCCCTTCTCGGTCCGCTCACGATCTGGGGTGTTGCGCAGGTTCTGCGTCTGGCCGGGCGTGACCGCGAGTCCATTCTTGCCTGGGCCGGGCGGGTGCAGAATGCCGCCCCTCTGGGCCTGCTGATCGCCCTGACCGCACGTCATGCCCAACTCGGGCTTGAGGTCGTGGCCTCTGATTATTCACGTGGCTGGCGGCGCTTCGGCCTGCGTCTGGTCATTCGCCTCAGCACGCTTCTTTTCGTGGCGCTGGGCTGTGCCTCGCTCGCCCGTATTCTGATTACCCGCCCGAAGGAGGGCCAGTCATGAGCGCGGAATCCGCCAAGAAATACCGTATCGTCGATCACGCCTATGATGTCGTGGTCGTCGGTGCCGGGGGCTCGGGTCTGCGCGCCACGTTGGGTATGGGCGCCGGAGGCCTGCGCACGGCCTGCGTTACCAAGGTTTTCCCGACGCGCAGCCATACAGTGGCAGCACAGGGGGGCATCGGTGCCTCTCTGGGCAACATGTCCGAAGATAACTGGCGCTGGCATATGTACGACACCGTCAAGGGGTCGGACTGGCTGGGCGATCAGGACGCGATCGAGTTCATGTGCCGTGAGGCCGAAAGCGCCGTCATGGAGCTGGAGCATTTTGGGGTGCCCTTCTCGCGCACCGAAGATGGCAAGATCTATCAGCGTCCCTTCGGCGGCCATATGAGCGAATATGGCAAGGCCCCTGTCGCCCGCGCCTGCGCGGCAGCCGATCGCACGGGTCATGCCATTCTGCATACGCTCTATCAGCAATGCCTGAAGCATCGCGTCGATTTCTTCGTCGAGTATTACGTGCTCGACCTGATCATGGATGAGAACGGCACCTGTCGCGGTATTGTGGCCTGGTGCCTCGATGACGGATCGATTCATCGCTTCAACGCCAAGATGGTTGTTCTGGCAACAGGCGGCTATGGTCGCGCCTTCCAGAGCTGCACCTCTGCCCATTCCTGCACGGGTGATGGTGGCGGTCTGGCCATGCGCGCTGGCGTACCGACCCAGGACATGGAATTCGTGCAATTCCATCCCACCGGCATTTTCCCCGCAGGCTGTCTGCTGACGGAAGGCTGTCGCGGTGAAGGCGGCTATCTGACCAATTCCGAGGGTGAGCGCTTCATGGAGCGCTACGCCCCGACGGCGAAGGATCTCGCGTCACGCGATGTGGTCTCGCGCGCCATGACGATCGAGATCAATGAAGGGCGTGGCTGTGGTCCGAAAAAGGACCATATCATGCTGCATCTGGAGCATCTCGGCCCGGAATTGCTGCATCAGCGTCTGCCAGGCATTTCCGAAACCGCGCGCATCTTCGCCGGTGTGGATGTGACCAAGGAACCGGCACCGGTGCTGCCGACCGTGCATTACAACATGGGCGGCGTACCGACCAATCTGCATGGCGAGGTTCTGCGCCCGACCGCTGAAAACCCTGAGGCAGTTGTGCCTGGTCTCATGGCCGTTGGCGAAGCTGCCTGCGTCTCGGTGCATGGCGCCAATCGTCTGGGCACCAATTCCCTGCTCGATCTGATCGTCTTCGGTCGCGCCGCTGGCAAGCGGGCTGCGGAAATCATCGATCCGACGACACCCGTGCCGCCTTTGCCGAAGAACGCAGGGGAAGCCATCCTCGAGGCGTTCGACAAGACACGTGAGGCTTCGGGCAAATTTACCGTTGCCGAGCTGCGCGAGCGCCTGCAGCGCATCATGCAGAGCCATGCCGCCGTGTTCCGCAACACCAAATCGCTCGCCGAAGGGTGCGCGAAGATACGGGACCTCTGGAAAGACGCGCAGCATATGGGTCTGGCGGATCGCTCGCTCATCTGGAACAGCGATCTGATGGAAGCGCTCGAATTTGCCAATCTTCTGGCCAATGCGACCGTGACCATCGAAAGCGCGCATGCCCGTCATGAGACGCGCGGCGCCCACGCGCATGACGATTATCCCGAGCGCGATGACGAGCACTGGATGAAGCATACCGTCTCTTATCTCGACAAGGACGGAGCGGTGAGCCTGCTCTACCGGCCGGTGCGGATGCAGACCCTGACAAACGACGTCGAGGTCTTTCCGCCCAAGAAACGTGTTTACTGAGGAGCCTCACCATGGTTGAACTCCGCCTGCCCAAAAACAGCACGACCCGCCCCGGCAAGTTTTATCCGGCTCCTGCCGATGCCAAACACAAGGCGACGTTTCAGGTCTATCGCTGGTCGCCCGATGACGATTCCAACCCGAGCCTCGACAGCTACGAGCTGGATCTCGACAAGGTCGGGCCGATGGTTCTCGACGCGCTGCTGTATATCAAGGACCATATCGACGCGTCCCTGACCTTTCGCCGCTCCTGCCGCGAGGGAATCTGCGGGTCATGCGCCATGAATATCGATGGCGAAAACACGCTGGCCTGCCTCAAGCCCATCAGCTCGATCAAGGGCACGGTCAAGATCAACCCGCTGCCGCATATGCCGGTGGTAAAGGATCTGGTGCCCAATCTGAACGGCGCCTACGCCCAGCTCGAATCCATCCAGCCCTGGCTGAAGAGCGACACCCCGCCGCCACCCGATACCGAGCGCCTGCAGAGCATCGAAGAGCGCGAGAAGCTGGACGGCATGTGGGAATGCATCCTGTGCTTCTGCTGCAGCACGTCCTGCCCGTCCTACTGGTGGAATGGCGACCGCTATCTCGGCCCTGCGACGCTTCTGGCCGCCAATCGCTGGATCATGGATAGCCGCGACGACCATACAGGCGAGCGTCTGGAGGCGCTGGATGACTCCATGAAGCTCTATGGCTGCCGCACCATCATGAACTGCACCCAGACCTGCCCCAAGGGTCTGAACCCGGCCAAGGCCATCGCAAACATCAAGAAGCTGCAGGTCGAGCGCGAATAATCCTGCCCGACAGGCGCGCAACACAAGCAGTCACTGAAAACAGAAAGGGGGCGCCTTTGCGGCGCCCCCTTTCTTGTTCCCGGTCCTGTCAGATCTGGTCCTCTCAGATCCGGGGCAGGCACTTTTTCAATACGCCATTTCCACAGAGCGGGCTGTTTCGCGCGGCAGAGAGAAGCGCGCAACCAGTTCACCCATCGACCCGACCTCATCCGAGAGAATGATCGAGGAGGAACGCGTTTCATCGGCAATCGAGGCGCTTTTCTGCGTGCTCTGATCCATCACCGCAATCGCCGTGCCGACCTCCTTGAGGCTGGCCGCCTGTTCGAAAGCATTATGGACGATGGTGTCGAGTTTCTCGCCCATTGCCGTCACGAGCGTGGTGATGGTCTCCAGCGCCTGCTCCGTATCCCGCACGCACACGGCCCCCGCACGGATCTCCTCAACCGTCTTGCCAACAAGCTCGCTGATGCTTCCTGCAGCCTCGGTGCAACGCTGGGCAAGTGTCCGCACCTCGTTGGCAACAACCGCAAAGCCCTTGCCGGAATCACCGGCCCGTGCCGCCTCGATGCTCGCATTGAGGGCGAGAACATTGGTCTGGAAAGCGATGTTCTCGATCACCTGCACGATGGCCGCCACCTGAGACGAGCTGTCTTCAATCTGTTTCATGGCCTCGCGCGTACGGCGCATGATTTCAGACGAAGAGCCTGCAGACTGGCAGGCCTGCTCACCCGTAGCCTGGGCAGAAGTCAGCACGGTTTCGGAATGCGCTGCCTTGTGCGTGATCTGGCTAATGGCCGCGGTTGTCTGCTCGATGGCAGCGGCCTGCTGCTCCGTCCGCTTGGCCAGATCCTCTGCGCCTGTAGCGAGGCTGCGGCTACCCTCGCTGATCGTGTCTGCCGCAAGGGAGATGCCCGAAATCGTTCCCGCCAGACGCTCGACCGAGCGGTTGAAATCCTCACGCAGCAGGTCGAATTCGCGGGGAAGGCGCTTATCGATCTTCGCCGAGAGATCGCCATTGGAGAGCGCCGTAAGCCCGCTGCCAATCGTCTCGATCACCTGCTTCACATCGTCCAGACGCTGCTCGTCTTCCTTATGGCGACGCTCCTGATCTTCTTCATGTCTGATGCGATCAGCGGCAACAGCCTCGTCCAGCTTGCGTGCCTTGAGCAGCGCGTCACGGAAGCTGTCGAGCCCGCGCGCAACAGAGCCGATTTCATCATGGCGGCGCGTACCGTAGACGACGACCTCATATTGTCCCTCTTCAAGGGCCGAGACGGAATTCTGCAAACCGCGCAGGGGGGCATTGAGCAGACGACGGAATACAAGCACCATGATAACAAGTGACAGGGCGATCAGCGCCACACCGGGCACGACCAGCATGTAAATGGTGTGCCAGATGGGTGTCGTGATGGCGGCTCTCGGGATTTCGACAACCAGTGTCCAGTAGATGTTGAAATTACCCATTTTCAGCGGGACGAGAATGCGATCGATGCCCGTGCCATGAGCCGGCAGAATGGTGATCTTTCGGGTCGCCAGGGCGCGGGTGAGGTCGTTGCTGGCATTATCGCTGAAATGCTTCATCGCCTGCGCCGGATCCGGCGTGACGATCCATGCCCCCTGAGCCGAAAGAAGCCCGATGCTCGAACCATCGGCAATCTGCACACTGCGCAGAAGCGGGGCGAGCCAGCCAAGCGGAATATCAGCCCCAACCACACCGATGCGCTTGCCATCGAAGGTAATCGGATAGGTCGGAGAAACCATCGGCACATGGGTGTCGTGATCGATATAAGGTTCCAGACCGTCCAGTTCGCCCGTCTTGACGATATTCCAGTAGACCGCGCTGTAATGTTCGGGCGGTGTCGAGACCGTTACCCTGTTATCGGGGCCTCGCAGCACGGACGGGAAAAAAATGCCATGGCTGTTCGTGCCTGGTCCACCGGGCACCTGCGTGCCATCGAAACCACCAGGGATTTCCTTGAAATCCATCGCATAGATGGCAGGAAAGCGTTTCATGTCCTCGACGAGCAGATCAACGATGAACTGCTTGTTCAGAATGCCGGTCTTGTGCGCCGTCTCGATCGTGCTCTGGATATTGCGCACGACGGTATTCTGCTCCGTCAGGGCAAGAATGATCTTTTCACCAAGGATCTGGCTTTTGGAAATTGCCTCGGCATAGACGTTTTTCTCGACCTGCTGCTTCATCAGCCAGCCGGAAAGCGTGACAGCAACAAGCTGGATCAGCACAAAAGACAGGCCGCAGATCAGGATGATTTTCGTCGAAAGAGACGTGCGCGGCTGCGACGAGGGGGGCACCATCTGAAATTCTCCGATCCGGCTACCATCAAATAGACTGGCTGACACGCCGCTATACCGCGCTCCCACACCGGAGAGCGTGAGGGGCGATCGTCACACGACGTGCGTAAATAAGACGTGACTCAGCCACATCTCCCACCATGCGTCAATCTGTTGCGCATTCGTCACGGAACTTCACTGAAAACGCCATTTGGCGGTGTTTCCCGAGGCAGGCATACGACCTGCCTCCATCAGGAAACGACACGTTAACCTTTCATGCCATCAGCCTTGCGATGAGGTTTCCGTTTCACGATAGGGCCGTGCGATAAACGCCGCCAGCAGGCCGCAGAGAGCGGCGAGAGAGAGCCACAAAGCGGGCATGGCGCGGTTGCTGGTAGTCTCGATCAGCCAGGTGCAGATCGTCGGGCTGAAGCCGCCGATACAGGTGGCCAGACTATAAGCAAAAGAGAACCCGGTGGTGCGTATGCGCGGCGGTACGATTTCGGTCAGCCACGCAATGGCTGCCCCGTTATACGCGCTGTAAAGCACCGCCAGCCCGATCTCGGCCCCCATCAGGCGCCCCATATCGGGCGCTGCGACCAGCCAGTGCATGAGCGGATAGGCCGAACAGATCGCCAGAATGGTGGCGCCCTTGAGCAGCGCCCGGCGACCGATGCGATCGGACAAGGCGCCGAAGGCGGGCACGAGAAGACAGTTGACCAGCCCCACGCAAAGCGTGACGAAAAGACTGTCGAGCCGGCCCAGATGAAGAATCCGCGTACCGTAGGCCGGGGTATAGGCTGTCAGAACATAAAACGAGACGGTGCTCATCAGGGCGGTCAGAACGGCGATGCCACCGAGACGCCAGTGATCACGCAGCGTGGTGAAAATCTCGCGCAGGTCGGGATGGGTCGTCTCGGCTTCAAAAGCCGCTGTTTCCTGCAGATTGCGGCGCAGGAAGAGCAGAACGGGCACGATAAGGCACCCGAAAAGCAGTGGCAGACGCCAGCCCCAGTCCGACATCGTCTGCGATCCGAGCCAGGATGTCAGGCCAAACCCAACAGCCGCCGCAACCACCACAGCCAGCTGGATGGACGCGGACTGGAAGGAAACCACAAAGCCGCGATTTTTCTCGGTCGCGATCTCTGAGAGATAGACGGAACTCGACCCGACCTCGACCCCGGCAGAAAACCCCTGAATCAACCGCCCGCACAAGACGATAAGCGGTGCGAAGATACCGATACGATTATAGCCCGGCGTCAGCGCCAGGGTGATCGTGCCGATCGCCATGAGAGTAAGGGTTAGAATCAGACCGCGACGACGCCCAAGCCGGTCGACATAAGCTCCAAGAACGAGCGCCCCCAGCGGACGCATCAGAAATCCGGCGCCGAATGTCGCGAAAGACAGCATCAGTTCGGCCTGTGCATTCCCCGAAGGGAAGAACGCCCTGCCGATATCGCCAGCGTAATAGCCAAAGACCATGAAATCGTACATTTCGAGCATGTTGCCGCTCGCAACCTGCCCGACTGCCTTGATCAGCCCCGGTCGGGGCGGGGCTGCCGGCTGGTCTAAGGGGCGCAAGACGGTCTCCTGATCGGTGCCAGTCATCTCGATATCATGCTCCTTGCACTGCACTCAGGCGAAGCGCGCCCTCACCCGCGTTACGGATACAGGCACAGCCCCGAACATGAATTATTTGCAATATTGGGTGTGTTGTCAGATCATCTTTTGATTACCGGTCTCGGTCGACCGGTTTTTCCCCGAGCAGAGGCGTATTCTTCAACCGGGGCAGAGGCGTCAATGCGCCTCGTATTCCCTCATCAGCGCAGCCAGACCATGCTGGCGTCTGGTGCGCAGCCGGGCTGCAACGAGGATCGCCTGCGCCTCACGTACCGCGCGATCGAGTTCCTCATTGATGATCACATGGTCGAACTCGCTCCAATGCGAGATCTCGGCCAGAGCCGCTCCCATGCGCTTGTCGATTTCAGCCGCATCGTCAGAGGCCCGTGAACGCAGGCGACGATCCAGCTCCTTCATCGAAGGCGGCAGAACAAACAGGCTCACGACATCATCGGGCAGCGCATCGCGCAACAGGCGATGACCCTGCCAGTCGATATCGAACACCATGTCGCGCCCGCTGGCCAGCGCTGCCTCGACCGGCGCGCGCGGCGTGCCGTAGCCGCGCCCGAAGACTTCGGCCCATTCAAGCAACTCGCCGTTTTCTGCCATGGCCCGGAATTCTTCCAGCGAGCGGAAGTAATAATGCACCCCCTCCTTCTCACCGGGGCGCGGGGCACGGGTCGTGACCGAGACGGAATGCGCGAGGCTGGAATCCCCGGCGCGCAGGGCGTTGGCAATGGTGGATTTACCCGCCCCCGAAGGCGCGGAAATAACGAGACAGACGCCACGTCTTGCTACGGTCGTCATGTCATTCCTCCATCATCGTTTCCGGGTGCCGTGCTGAGCCATAGCGGCTCGGACGGCTTTTGAAAACAGGGCGGCCCCAGACAGGGCGTAACAGGCAAACATCCGGCTGCATCGCAGCGTCACATCATCGCTGTCTTTTCGCCATAAAACACGCCATAAATCCCAACATGGTTTGACATAATCAATTCTTACGTGAAGACGCCCTCACGGAGGCCTCATGCAAGGCATTCAGGTCGAAAACCGCTTCGGCTGGGGCGCACGCCCCGGCGAAACACGCACAACGCCATGGCGGGACTGGCTGGCGGCGCAGCTCGGCCCTGACGATCTGACCCGCTTCACCGGAGTAGGTGATTGCGCCGATGGGCTGATTGCCCTGCGCACGCAGCGCGAGAACAAACTGCGCGGCAACCCTCTGGTCAAACCCATTCTCCAGGCCGAACTTGCAACCCAGAGCGCGGCGCTTCTCTCCACAGAGCAGCCCTTTCGAGACCGACTGGCTTGGTTCTGGTTCAATCATTTCACGGTCAGCCAGAAACAGGTCCGCGTGAAGGGCGTAGTGGGTGCCTATATGCGCGAGGCCATCAGACCTCACGTGACAGGGCGCTTTGTCGATCTGCTCATGGCGGTCATGCGCCACCCGGCCATGCTGCTCTATCTGGATAATACCGGCTCGGTCGGGCCCGATAGCCCGGCAGGGCTGCGCCAGCATCGCGGTCTGAATGAAAATCTGGCCCGCGAATGTCTCGAACTGCACACAGTCTCGCCCGCTGCGGGCTACAGCCAGAGCGATGTCACGTCTTTCGCTGCGATCCTGACCGGATGGGGCGTCGATATGAAGGCCGAGCGCCCTGGGTTCCATTTTGCTCCGCGCGCACATCAGCCCGGCGAAAAAATGCTCCTTGGTCAACGCTTCCCGCAAGGAGAGGAAGGCGGTCTCGCAGCACTGGATTTTCTGGGCACCCATCCGGTTACTTACCGCCATATCGCGACGCAAATGGTCAGGCATTTCCTGACAGACACGCCCTCAGCCACTCAGGTCGCCCCTGTGTTCGACGCGCTGCACCAAACACAGGGCAGTCTGCGCGCCGCCTCTCTGGCTCTGATCGACCTTCCCGGCGCTGCCGCACCCGGTGCAACCATGGGCAAGCTGCGTTCTCCCATGGAGTTTGTCGTGGCGGTTCTGCGCGCTTCGGGAGCAACGCCCGAGGCTATGCTACCCGACGCGCCTCACAACCCCACCCGCATTCTGGTTAGCGGCTGCGCAGCTCTGGGCCAGCCCCTCTGGACCGCCCCCATGCCTAATGGCTGGAGCGACGCTGCGGCAGAATGGTCGGCCCCGGCCGATCTGCTGGCCCGAACGGATTGGGCCTATCGCTATGCCGCCACGCTGCGTGATCGCGATCCTATGGCAATTGCCCATGCCGCACTCGGTGGTTCGCTGCGCCCGGAAACCCAACTGGCCTTGCACCGTGCAGGCAGTCGTCAGGATGCCCTGACCCTTTTGTTTTCCTCCCCCGAATTCCAGAGGCGCTAGGTCATGAGACTCTCCCGTCGTTCTGCCCTGCTCGGGCTCACTGCAAGCTGGTCACTTGGCCGGGCCTCCCTCGCTCTCGCTGCGCCGTCTTCGGGCGCGCAGGACCCGCGTCTGGTCGTCATCCTTCTTCGTGGCGCGCTGGATGGCATGGCCGCCGTCACCCCTTATGGCGATTCCGGACTGGTGGCGCTGCGCCGCGACCTGCTCCTGCCCGAGCCGGGGCGTGACGGCGGGCTTCTGGATCTGGGCGGATTTTTCGGGCTGCACCCGGCCCTTGCAGGACTGCACCAACTCTATGTGCAGGGCCAGATGCTGCCGGTCCATGCGGTGGCAGCGCCCTATCGCACACGCTCCCATTTCGACGCGCAGGATTATCTCGAAAGCGGCGCCAGTCACCGCCTCGATAGTGGCTGGCTCAACCGGGCCGTTTCCGCCCTCCCAGGTCAGAGCATCTCAAGCAGAGAGACGCGTCCTGACGGCTTTGCCCTTGCCCTTGGCCTCGACGTGCCCCTGCTTTTGCGCGGTCCTGCCTCTATCGGCAGCTATGCCCCGGCGGGGAGCCAGCACCCGACGGCTGATCTTTATCACGCCATTGCCCAGCTCAATGCTCATGATCCCCAGATCGGCCCCGGATTACGCAAGGGCCTGCAAGCGCGCGGCTACTCCGACGATATCGCCCCGACGCCGTTCTCTGGCTCGGACCGGAAAATCGATGCTTTCACCCGCCTGGCCTCGGCGGCGGGGCTCATGCTGGCGCGGGCAGATGGCCCGCGTGTTGCGGCTCTCGAACTCGGCGGGTGGGACAGCCATGCCGGTCAGATCGGCGCTCTGAAAGCCCCGCTGACACGACTGGATGAAGGGATCGACGCCCTGAAAACCAGCCTCGGTCCGGCCTGGTCACAGAGCGTGGTTGTAGCCATGACGGAATTCGGTCGTACGGCGCGCATGAACGGCACAGGAGGGACCGATCATGGCACGGGAGCCGTCGCCTTTCTGGCAGGAGGCGCGGTCAAAGGTGGTCGTATAGCGGGCACCTGGCCGGGATTACGCCCCGGCCAGCTTTTCGAAAACCGTGATCTGGCCCCCACAACCGATCTGCGCAGCCTCATCGCCGGGGTGCTCTGCACCCATTTGAAGATGCCCCGCAGCGCCCTCAGAAAAGTCTTTCCCGATGCCCCGGTAGAACCGCTCTCCAGCCTCATCACTGCATAAAAACCGGAATACCGTTCGATGGTGAAAATATTTACTGCATAATCGCAATTATACTATATAAATAAAGATTGTTTATTTAAAACGAATTAGATCTCGTTTTTACGAATTCTATAAGATATTTATACTCACGTGAGTTATCTTTACCATCAATACCCAAATAGAACTCTTCCAATGTTCCATCGAAATCCGATTTTTTTATGTTTATACCTTTGGAGGACCGATACCACGTTATGGTATCGTTGTTTGGCCCCACGATGCTGAACCATCCGATGTGACATCCCTTCTCGATCCTCGCATCCACCGAAATCTCCGCATCGCCGAAAATCTTGGCGTCCCCGCAAATTCGCGCATCGCCGGAGACAGTTGCATTTCCTCGGATCACTGCATCACCGAATATAAACGCTTTGCCGAAGATCATCGCCTCTCCGTGGATAAACGCATCGCCTGCGACCTGCGCGCTGCTTAAAATCTCCGCGCTGCCACAAACCCGAGCGTTGCCATATACCCGACCACAACCGGAAACCGCCGCATCACCCGAAACCCGAGCGTTACCGAACACCTGCGCATGATTGTAGATACGAGCGTCATCATATACTCGCGCCTGACCGAAAACCTGTGCGTTGTCTGAAACGCTGGCATTCCCGAAAACCTGAGCCTGCCCTGATATCCAGCTCTCGCCAGAAACCTCCAGATTGTGCTCACCCTCTATATATCCTCCCAGATCACCAGCCTTGACGCCAATCGCAGTGATGTCAGATATTGCTCGAATGCGCCGTAGCGGCCGCCCATCGTGTGTCTCGATCACACAGCTTTCCAGCAGCTCATATTTACTGTTCTTGCTACCTCCGGACTGACCTGCGCGGTGAAATAGCCGATTAAACAGATAGCCGGGAAAAGTGATGAGGCTGAGCGCCAGACGTTTGACGGAGCGAAGGACGCCCTTTTCATGATCAAGCGGGTATTGACATATATTTTTGATACAAGCCGCGCCAATCCCGCACCTGAAAACCCACCTCCATAGTTTTGCAATGGCTTCTTTTGTCAGGCCTGACAGCGTTGGAGCCTCTGCGCTATACCCTTCAAGGAACAAAACCTGGCTTACTGGACAATCCATGTAAATCCAGTGATTCCAATTTTTGATAATCCAATCCACGCTAATCGTACAATCAGAGTATAGACACTCACTAGGAAGTAATTGCGCTACACAGCCAGCCTTGTAGCCTGTCATGACCATGAGACCGTATCCACTCTTACTGTCTTCGCATTCGTAAATCATAAAATCTACCGTACTCTCGTAAGGGTACTTTGCCGGAAACCTGAATACAGATCCTCTGCCCAGCGAGTCCCTCTTGACAGAGATCAGTCTGGTAAATTCGTTCATTTTCCGCTCATGCAATCTGTCAGTCCTTACCGACAGTTAGCATTCACTTTTGCGGACAGATATTCACATTTGCGCATTGAGACTTTGATACGATTAATATATCACTCGAACTATATTTTATTGTTTAATAATAATTAATATTTATGATGTTATTCATATATTGCGGCAATATAAACACGCTATAAAATAAATAATAGTCTAATTTTAGGCGAACAAATCTGTTTTTACATTAAATACACTGCCCCAGTTATTAGAAGCCGCCGTTGACTCATCTCCGTGTCTTCGCAATACGGATAACCGACGTTCAAACACACACAACAAGGGGGCACGCGCAGCGTCAGGCAGATCAGCAATTCAGCCCACGGAGCCTCCTTTCTCCGCCCTCTTTACCATGCTGGACGCCAACACAATGGGCTGACCATCGACCGCAGGCGACTGGTTACAACTGAGCCGCTGCCTTTCGCTCGCCTGAGGTCGGAGTGGACGTCGCGTTTCAGGGAATATAATGCTGGGCGCGCAGCAGGGTGAAAAGATCGAAAAATGAGCTTCTCGTCGATTGATAGCCCGTAAAGCCCATTTCACGGCTCTTGCTCATATCGGTGAGGCACTCGACCGGGCGGCCCAGATCGGCATCCGTGTGCCACGCTGAGGCCAGTCGATCGAAGGCAGGTTCGACAAGACCGGCTTTTTTCGCCAGCGCCGCCCATTCGGGCCCCTTATCGGCCAGCATCGTCTCGAGCGAACCTGTCTCTCCCGGATAAGGGGCTGCCTCGATACCGAACCACGCAGCAAGCTCAGGCCAGAGCACGCTCCAGCGAAAGACATCGCCATTGACGATATTGAAGGCCTCGTTCCGCCCCGCCGGGTTCGTGGCCGCCCAATGGATCTGTCGGGCAAGCTGGCGCGCATCAGTAACATCGGTCAGACCTGACCACTGAACGGGCGAGCCGGGGAAAACAAATGGAAGACCTGTCTCGCGGCAAAGCGATGCATAGACCGCAAGCGTGGTGCCCATATTCATCAGATTGCCAATGGCATGACCGATGATTGTATGTGGGCGATGGACGCTCCATGAAAAACCGTACTTCTCTGCCGCCTCGAACAGGACATCTTCCTGGGCATAATAGAAATTCTCGATGTCGAGACGGGGCAATGTCTCGCGAAATGGCGTCTGCGGCAGCACGCCTTTGCCATAGGCCTCAAACGGCCCGAGATAATGCTTGAGCCCGGTGACGAGCGCCGCATGAACGATCTGCTCAGGATGCGGCAGCGCTTCGAAGACATTACGCAGCATCGCGCTATTGGCGATGCAGTTCTCGCGCTCGGTTGCGCGGCGCGTCCAGGTAGTAAAGAACACATGGCTCGGTGCGACGTCTGCAAGCGCGTCTCGCAAGGCGGCGGGGTCAAGCGTGTCAGCCTTGATGGGAAGCACAGCCGAGGGCAGCGCTTCGACGCGACGCGCCAGACCATAAACAGTCCAGCCTTCGGCAACCAGGCGATTGGCCAGATTCTGGCCAACCATGCCGGTTGCACCGATAACAAGAGCCTTGTGGGTCATGACCCCCTCCGAAAATCCATTTCCTGTTTCCGAAGCTGGGCGCCATGGATACAAAACGCAATCCGGCACTTTTTTGTGCCCTGGGCACCAGATGGGAACCATGACCGAAACCAGACCCGACCCGCTTAAACCCTATCGCAAGGGCCCTTTCGCCGAGGATTGCGCCCCGCGCCGTCTGCTCAGGCTGTTCTCAGGCAAATGGGTGACGATGGTGCTTCATGCACTGCATCTGATGGGCGGCGCCGCACGCCCCGGCAGCCTGCAACGCAACCTGCCCGGTATTTCAAAGAAAATGATGACCCAGACCCTGCGTGAATTGCAGGATCTGGGGATCATAGAGCGCGTGGTGCTTCAAACCATGCCACCCGCAGTGGAATACAGGCTGACAGCGCTTGGGCAGCGCTTCATCGAGCCGCTCGAAATGCTCTATTGCTGGGGCGAGGAAAACAGGGCGCTGCTCGATCAGCTTACGGAAAACTAGCGACCGGTCCTGTCGCGCAGATGGGCCGGGTAACGCTCACCCACAATGTCGATCCGCTCGAGGGCAGCCTCGATACGGGCGAGCGCTTCCGCTGACAGTTCCAGCGTCGCAGCGCCCAGATTCTCGGTCAGGCGCGCCTGTCTGGTGGTGCCCGGTATCGGTGCAATCCAGGGTTTGCGCGACAGGAGCCAGGCCAGGGCAATCTGCGCTGGTGTGACTTCCAACTCGTTCGCCAAAGCTTTCAGCGCCTCGACAAGCGCCTGATTGGCCGAAACAGCCTCGGCTGCGAAACGCGGAACGATACTGCGGAAATCATCCTTGCCGAAAACCGTTTCGGACGTGATGGCGCCTGTCAGAAAGCCCTTGCCGAGCGGACTGAACGGCACAAAGCCGATACCGAGCTCTTCGAGAAGCGGCAGGATCTCCTTTTCCGGCTCGCGCCACCACAAGGAATATTCACTCTGAAGAGCGGTAACCGGCTGTACGGCATGAGCCTTACGGATGGACGCAGCCCCCGCCTCGGACAGGCCAAAATGGCGGACCTTGCCTTCCCAGATCAGTTCCTTGACCGCCCCTGCCACCTCTTCCATCGGCACATCAGGATCGACGCGATGCTGATAAAACAGATCGATCGTATCGGAGCGCAGGCGTTTCAGTGCCTCTTCGGCCACCTGACGAATACGGGCGGGATGGCTGTCCACTCCCTGGGACACATCGCCATTCCTGAAACCGAATTTGGTGGCGATGACGACATTCCTGCGAAAGGGCGCCAGGGCTTCACCAAGCAGATCTTCATTCCTGAACGGACCATAGGCTTCCGCCGTGTCGAAAAAGGTCACGCCCTGCTCATAGGCGCTGCGCAGCAGGGCAATAGCCTCATTACGTTCGGTAGCAGGTCCATAGCCATAGCTCAGCCCCATGCAGCCAAGACCGAGGGCGGAAACCTCAAGACCGCTCTGTCCGAGAAGACGCTTCTTCATCTGCGCGCTCCTTTTCTCATGAATGGGAAAATGTCAGGCTTACCGGCGATACTGGTCGTCGCTCACCTTCTCCATCCACTCGGTAGATTTGCCATCCAGCGTTTCGGTGATGGCGATATGGGTCATCGCGCAACTGGCAGACGCACCATGCCAGTGTTTCTCACCCGGTTCGAACCAGACAGAATCACCCGCCTGAACCTGCTCGACCGGCCCGCCATCGCGCTGCACCCAGCCAAGCCCTGACGTGATCAGAATGGTCTGGCCCAGAGGGTGGCTATGCCAGGCCGTGCGGGCGCCAGCTTCGAAGGTTACCGTGGCGCAAGCCAGAGCGCCGCTGCCTGCAAAAGGAGAATCAACACGCACGGTTCCGGTGAACCAGTCCGAAGGCCCCTGCGCAGAAGGGGCGTAGCCTGGATGTCTGATTTCCATGAAGGAACTCCCTGTTCGGGTTGAAGACGCAACTGGAGCGTCCTGTCGACAGGGTGAAGAAGACCACAGACAGGCCCATGCGATTAGATGCTATAATATGCACGAACCTATATCGGGACTTCATGAATGCAACGCGACGAACTGGTCGATCTCAACGCCTTTTTGGCCGTAGCCGAAGAGCAGAGCTTTACCCGTGCCGCCGCCAGGCTGGGCACCTCACAATCGGCTCTGAGCCATACTGTCAGACGGCTTGAAACGCGCCTGGGCGTGCGCCTGCTGACGCGCACCACACGGCGCGTCTCGGCAACAGAAGCAGGAGAACGCCTGCTTCAGACCCTCGCCCCTGCCCTGAACAGCATCGCCGAGGAAATCGCCTCATTAAGCGAATTATCCGAAAAACCCTCGGGTACGGTGCGTATCACGACCTCGGAACATGCCGCCACCAGCCTGCTCTGGCCAAAGCTCAAGAGGCTTCTGCCTGCGCACCCCGATATCCATGTCGAATTATCGCTCGATTCCGGCCTGACCGACATCGTGGCCGATCGCTTCGATGCGGGTGTGAGGCTGGAAGAAACCATTGCCCGCGACATGATTGCCGTTCCCATCGGGCCGCCCCTGCGTATGGCTGTCGTAGGGTCACCCGAGTATTTCGCCAGCAACCCGAAACCGCTACGCCCTCAGGATCTGGCACAGCATCGCTGCATCAACCTGCGTATGCGCAGCTCGGGGGGTGTCTATGCGTGGGAACTCGAAAACGGCCGGCGCGCCCTGCGTGTACGCGTTGAAGGCCAGTTGACCTTCAACAGCGCCTCAATGGTGCGTCAGGCAGCCCTGGACGGTTTCGGTCTGGCCTGCGTGATGGAAGACCAGATGAACGAGCACGTACAGGCCGGTCGGTTGATCCGGGTGCTGGAGGACTGGTGCCCGCCCTTTCCCGGTTATCATCTCTACTACCCGAGCCGTCGCAATGCCTCTGCAGCCTTCAGGCTGGTCGTAGAAGCATTGCGTTATCGCGGCTGATTTTCCGGACCAGCGCGCGACGAGAGTGTGGTCAGTATTCCTGAGCTGTCGGGCGGAACAGGATCTCGTTGATATCCACTGCTTCGGGCTGGCTCATCGCGAAAAGCACCGTCTCGGCGAATGACTCGGGCGGAATGGCCACCTGCTCGTAAAACGCCTTCATGCGCTGGGCCGTATCTGCATCGGTGACACTGCCGGTGAGTTCGGTGGCCACGGCACCGGGCGAAATGATGGTGGTGCGAATATTATAGGCCTTCACCTCCTGACGCAGCCCCTCAGACAGGACGCGCACGGCAGTTTTGGTTGCCGAATAGACAGCGCCCCCCGGCCCGACCTTGTGACCGGCAACGGAGGCAACATTGATGATATGACCACTCTTCTGGCGCTGCATCTGCGGCAGAACAGCGGCGATGCCATAAAGCGTGCCCTTGAGATTGATATCTATCATGGCATCCCAGGCGGCAATATCGCGCTTTTCAAGCGGCGATGATGGCATGAGCCCGGCATTATTGATCAGCACATCGACACGGCCATGAAGACTGATCGCCTGATCGACGAGCGCCTGCACCTGATCGGCCTGACTGACATCTGTCCTGACGAGTGCAGCGCGATCGAGACCCAGAGAGTCTGCCAGAGCCTCCAGCCGATCCATGCGGCGTGCCCCGATCACGATCTTTGCGCCTTCCTCAACCAGACGGCGCGCTACAGCCTCTCCAAGACCGCTGCTCGCCCCGGTAATGACAACAACTTTTCCGGCAATATTCTGGGTCATGATCAGGATTCCCTGCTATCTGTAAAAACCTGCCGTGCAATAGCGAGCGCAGAAGAGGCAGTGGGCCAGCCGGAATAAAAAGCGAGATGCGTGATGATTTCGATGATCTCATCCTGCGTGACCCCGGTATCCAGCGCCTTGCGCAGGTGAAACCCGAGTTCATTGCCGCGATAAAGCGCAATCAGACAGGTGACGGTCACCATGCAGCGTTCGCGCGGCGTCAAACCGGGACGTGCCCAGACTTCATCAAACAGAACCTGATCGGTATAGCGCGCCAGATCCGGTGCCACATCGCCAAAAGCCTTTTGAGCCGTATCGTTTTTCCCAGCCATGACCTGATCCTCCTCTTCCGTCCTGCACGGTCAACGAGAACCTAGAGTGGCATGGCGCGGCTTATTAGATCATGAATCCGGCATGGGCCTATGCGCGTCGTTCATGAAACATTCGGGATGCAGGCTGAACTTGCCATGCTTCCGATCGACGGGTGTCAGGAGCAAGAGAAGTGCGGAAATTAAATGACCCCACATGAACATGCGCCATAACATCTATTTTAACGATATATGCTCATATAAAAATATGCGAATAAATATCTTCACAATACTATGTTTTTGATATAGTTATTTGCAATAAAATCCGTATTTTTCGGTGTATATAATGATTTTTTCAGAGAGACGCGCACAGCTTGCCTTCCTATACGGAAATATAGGAGCGATGAGAGGGCGAGAGTTAAAACGTGCCGAACAGGAAATTGAAATCCTTCTCGATCATCCCCTCGATACCAGTATGATATTCGACTACTGCCCCTTCAATGACTCTTTTGAGACCGTATCCTGTCTGCTGGACTCACAAAAAAGATCCAATCCCAAAATATTTCAGGAATACTGTTTCGATATGATAAGGGAATATTTTATTCTATATTGTGAAGCGGAGTGTAAATCAGGGTGGTATGGGAATGGTCGCCTGGCGTATGGCCTATCGCATGAAGATAATACGATAATATTGCTTTGTGACTGGTGTGGAGACATTCATAGCCTTGACCAGAAGCCTTATCCTGTGAATTCCTACCAACATCTGAACAAGAACGATTTCAAAACACGGTTCGGAGATACGGAACGAGACTGGCCTGACCTGAAGAGACTGGTCGCGCTACAAGCTTGCGGGACAACCTGATTCATTACGCTACCGTTCCGGTCAGTAACGGAGAAAAATAGCTTCAGAGTTGAAGCCTTTTTCTTTACACGCTCGAAAATGACAGAGCGCAGCTTCTTGAGGTGAGTATAGCCAATCTGGAATGCATGATAATCGGGCAGACACGCGACCCTGAGGCGGCCTTTACCAACCAGCGTAATCGTACCGCTATGAATATCATCGGGCCATGACTGGACGCTGCACCGCGTACTCACTTCCACGGGCATAGGCGTATGGCGCCTTCCAGCCCGATTTCACGCTTCCCCTGGACGGTGTGTGCGACGCAGGGCGCCAAGACGGACACGCGCAGAGTTGATGTGTTCGCGCCAAGAGAATGAGATAGATCACACAGACAACATAACATATCTGTCGGGTCTCTCATGTCGCAGCGTGCCACGATACAGGACATTGCCCGCCATTCAGGCGTCTCGACCGCAACCGTCGACCGGGTGATCAATGGGCGCGGTGGCGTAAAGCTCGCCAAGGAACGTGTCGTCCTGGAAACCGCCCGTCAGCTGGGCGATAGGCGCAGACTGATCGCGCCGCACGCCAGACTCGCGCGTATCGCCGTTGTGACGCAGCCGCCGGGCAATCTTTTTCATGCCGCCCTGCAGAATTCCTTCCGCTCAATCATGCCCGCCTATCGCGATCAGAATATTGCCTGTTTCGAGCATCATTCGCCTCTCGCGCATCCCGAATGCTCAGCCGCTCTCATTCGCACTCTCGCCCGCGATTATGACGGGCTTGCTCTGTGTCTGCCCGATCATCCGGCCATTCGACAGGCAGTCACGGAAGCGGGACAGAAACTGCCGATTGTCACCATCGCCTCGGACATCACGTCACCAGGCAGACTGGCCTATATCGGTTCTGACAATTACCGGGCGGGGCGCATCGCAGCCGACATGATGGGGCGTCTCCTTGGCCCACGCACCGGGCGTGTCGCGCTGATTGCGGGCACCATGCATTATATCGGCCACCAGCAGCGTCACAGGGGCTTCATGGCAGCGCTTGATGAGCGTTATGCCGCGCTTTGTGCCACCCCCGCACGGGAGTGCCTTGAGAACGACGATCGTGCGGCTGATGCCGTCCATGCCCTGTTGCAGGAACATCGGGATATCGTCGGAATTTACCACTTCTCTACAGGAGCAGACGCCATTGCACGCCTGCTCGAAAAACTCGCCCTTCCGGAGAAACTGGTTTTCATCACCCATGAACTGACCCTGCACCGCGCCAGCCTGCTCAAATCAGGCATGATCGACCTCGTACTCGATCAGAATCCGCTGCTCGAAGCACGCATGGCACTCTCGACGCTGAGCCATCATCTGGGGCGCAGCCCCGCCCCACTGGATGGTCCACTCATCCCGCTCTGCATGCATACACGCGAGACGATCTGAGTGAACCATCGATACAAGGCGCATTGTAGTGTGCTGCGTGAACGCCGTCCGCCTGATGACATCAGCCAGGCGGCGCGATAACCCGCAGGCGATGACCGTCGGGATCGCAGGCCAGAAGAGAAGAGCCAAAATCAAGCTGGGTCGGCGGCTGAAGTATCGTGATACCCAGCGCCACGAACCGTTCGTGACACTCCTCGACCTGCCGGGCATTTTCCACCATGAAATCGAGCTCTGTCCGACAGCCTGACCCGTCACAAGCAGGAACGACATCCCCCTGACGCCACAGGCCAAGCCTTACCCCCCGTCGCAACTCGAACTGGGCAAAATTCGCAGAATGATGACCCGGCTCGCAGTCGAGCAGTGACGCGTAAAAAAGGGCGCTTTGCGCGACGTCACGTACATAGAGTGCGAGCAATATCATGTTTTTCATAGGTTTCTCCCCCCTCCACAGTTGGAGGCAGGTCTCAACTAGACTGGTCATGCGTCAGTTCCTGTCAGCATCCTGCGCGTCTTTCACGACACGGGCTTTCTCCCATTCTCTCAGCAATGCCTCTCTGGTTCGGGTGTAGCGTCTGGCCGTCACGCTCATCGTTTCAATCCGGTCGAGGCGAAACTGGCGATATGTCGCGCGCAATGCACACCAGGCCACCAAGATCTGAGCCTTGTCGAAATAGGCCATGGCAAAAGGCCAGATCTCGCGCTGCGTGAGGCGTCCCTGTCCGTCTTTATAGCCCAGTATAAGAATGGATTGATCACGAATGGCCTGACGGAGCAACGCAGGGTCCACCCGAGGAGGGGCGCAGCGCTCCGAAGGCCCCGTCATAAGCGAAGCATTCTCCACCCTGTGCCGCAGGCCGTCCGGCAAAATGGCCGCGATGCGCGTCAGGGCGTTGCGTGCCGCCTGACTTAGCGCGTAGTCGGTGTGCGACGCCACGTAATCCGCCCCGAGCGCCAGTGCCTCGATTTCTTCGCAGGTGAACATGAGCGGCGGCAAAAGAAACCCGGGCTCAAGCACATAACCGACCCCGGCTTCTCCTCTCACCGGCGCGCCCATGGCCATGAGAGAGGCAATATCGCGATAGAGTGTGCGCGGGCTGATCTCGAGGGCTTCAGCAAGCGCTTTTGCTGTGACAGGCTGGCGATAGCCACGCAAGAGCTGAAGCAGGTCAAGCAGTCGGGAAGAACGCGTCATGACCGGGCCTTGTCCGCAGAAGATGACAAAAGATGTAAACCTGTCTATCCAATGAGGATGGACGGATACTGCAAGAAAACTTTCACTATCCATGACAGGCGCTCGGGACAATTCTCCCGGTTTAACGCTTCTGCCCGATATTTCATTCTGTCCACCTTCTGTCCTGATCCGCAATGGCCGGTTTTACTGCTCCGTGCAGTCAGCTTGTGTCCTGTTTCCGTTGCAGGAAGATCCAGTCAGAAATACGGGCCGCAACGCCTAGTCCAGGCCCCACATGGCGTGGGGATTCCTGTTCACCATGCCCGGAGATGACCGGGCTGAAGGAACCAGAGTTCATGATTCTGAAAAAGACGACCCTTGCCCTTGCCTCAGCCATGACCCTTGTCTCCGCTGCCCATGCCCAGAGCGCAGCCCCTGACGCGGTCAGGGCAGAGGTAACGATGGCCCCGCATTACACGCTGAGCTGGCCAGCCGGGCTTGGGCCGATCGATATCTATGCCGCACCTGCGCCCGATCAGAGCAAAATGACGCTCATCAGACACGATGTGACCGCCACGTCACTCAGCCTTGCCTCTCCGCTGTCAGGCAGGAACAGGGCCTATTTCTATCTCAAGCCCCGCAAGGGCGGCGCCGGGCTCTGGGTGTCCAATCGTATTCTTCCGCTCGAGGGTGTGGCCAATTTCCGCGATATGGGCGGCTACGAGACAACCGACCATCATCATGTGCGCTGGGATGTCTTCTATCGTTCTGCTGCTCCCAGTGGCCTGACGCAGGCTGACTACGCCCTTGTCGATACGCTCGGCATCAAGAGCGTGACCGATCTGCGCACCCAGGCCGAGCAGGAGAAGCAGCCGACACATTGGCAGGGCGCCTCCCCCGCCTTCTTCGCCTCAGAAAAACCGACCCTGCCCGCCGACATGACGGACCGGACCCGTCTTGCGACGATGGGCGAAGCCCAGGCACGCGCATTGATGGAAGGCTTCTATGCGAAGATGCCCGATTACTACGCGCCCGAACTCAAGGCTCTTTTCGCTCGTCTGCTGGCGCACCAGACGCCGACCCTCACCCATTGCACGGCAGGCAAGGACCGCACGGGTTTCGCGTCCGCGATGATCCTCTATGCGCTCGGTGTGCCCGAGCAGACGATCCTCACAGATTATGCAATGAGCGGTGATCTGCTGCGCGCCCATATGACGCCAAGCTTCAAGGCGGCCATGGCTGACCAGAAGAATGGCGGGGCCATGGCTGCTTCGCCATCCATGCGCGCCATGCTCGATTCCGATCCGGCCTATCTGAAGGCCGCTTTCGACTCAATCAAAAAGCAGTATGGATCGGTCGATGCCTATCTGGCGCAGAAGCTCGATGTCGGACCGCAGCAACTGACGACCTTGCGTAGTCTCTATCTGGACTGATCGCGACAGCGCGGGCTGAGACTCTCTCGGCCCGCCGCAGTTAGGAAGCGCGAGGGCAGAAGGGCCGCAATCCCGGGAACATTCGGCGGAGCAGCCGTCGGAATCTCGGCCCTGAACGGCAGAGCCAAAAGCCACCCGGCAGAAACGGGACTACCGTAAAGCAGACGCCCGGAACCGTGCTGAAAGAGCGCTATCCGCCTCAAATCGAAGGCGCGACACTAAAGCCCCTGTCAAAAAAAAGGGGAGAGCCCGAAAGCTCTCCCCTTTTCAGAAAAACCCGGTTTCGGAACGCGTTCAGCCCTTCTGGGCAAGAACCGCATCACGAATACGCTGGCCGATCTTTTCATCGACGTTCGACCAGTATTCGAACACACGCGACAGGACCGGCTCTTCAACACCGCCAGCAATATGACCGGCTGCGTTCTGAACGAGACGCTCGCGGGCTGCGTCGTCCATGACACGATTGACCAGATCATTGGCCTGGCTGAAATCATTGTCATCCGCACGCAGCGTGTAAGCTGCACGAACGAACTCGCCATCGGCTGCCCAGACGGCATTCTCAGGGAAACGCTCGGAATTGGCGACCGGTCCACCCTTCGAGTTCGGCACATAGACCGGGTCGGAGGCGTTATGCGACCGCATGGTTCCGCCCTTGGTGTAGGAGTGAACCGGGCATTTCGGCGCGTTTACCGGGATCTGCTTGTAGTTCACACCCAGCCGGGCACGATGCGCGTCGGCATAGGCAAAGGAACGCGCCAGCAGCATCTTGTCGGGTGAAAGACCCGTTCCCGGCACATGGTTGTTAGGCTCGAAAGCCACCTGCTCGATCTGCGCAAAGAAATCAGTCGGGTTACGGTCAAGCACGAGCTTGCCGACCTCGATCAGCGGATATTCGCTCTGCGGCCAGACCTTGGTGAGATCGAACGGATTGATGTGATAGGTCTTGGCATCTTCATACGGCATGATCTGCATCTTGAGCGTCCAGCTGGGATGCTCGCCGCGCTTGATGGCCTCATACAGATCACGACGGTGGTAATCGGCGTCGCTACCAGCCAGCTTGTCTGCCTGATCCTGCGTGAGGCACTTGATGCCCTGGTCGGTCTTGAAATGATACTTTACCCAGAAGCGCTCACCAGCCTCGTTGACCCACATATAGGTATGGCTCGAAAAGCCATCCATGTGGCGCCAGCTGGCAGGAATACCGCGATCACCCATGAGCCAGGTGACCTGATGGGCCGTTTCCGGGCTGAGCGTCCAGAAATCCCACTGCATGTCATTATCACGCAGACCGTTATCCGCACGACGCTTCTGCGAGTGGATGAAATGCTGGAATTTCATCGGGTCACGCACGAAGAAGACGGGCGTGTTGTTGCCCACCATGTCGAAATTGCCCTCTTCGGTGTAGAATTTCACCGAAAAGCCGCGCGGGTCACGCCAGGTATCCGGGCTGCCCGACTCACCGGCAACCGTCGAGAAACGCACGACCGTCTCGGTCTTCGCGCCTTTCTGAAGGAACTTCGCCTTTGTGTAGCGGCTCAGGTCATGCGTGACCTCGAAATGACCAAACGCGCCGCCGCCCTTTGCATGAGGCTGACGATCAGGGATCATCTCGCGATTGAAGGCGGCCATCTGCTCGATGAGATAGTGATCATGAAGCAGGATCGGACCGTCAGCGCCGACGCTCAGCGAATAGTCGGTGCTGGCGACAGGGGCGCCTGAATCAGTGGTGGCTTGTTTGGCACGAGTGTCAGACATGGAGGCTCTCCGGTATAATCACGTGACACTATAAAGGCCCGTAACGAAGACGGTTCCCTAAGCCCTTTATCGGTATATTTTGAAAAACAGACAGAAATCCGGTTGAAATTTATAAGCAGTTAAGAATGAGTCTTATCTCTATGGATTCCAGAAGCTCGAGCAGGCGAAATAGAAGCTCGAATACTTAATAAACAGAAATTAACCAACGTCCGGTGCAGTCAAAAGGTTCAGTCAAGGCTTCCAGATCTTCCGGCTGCGCCTGACACTTTGCCCGCTCATTCCGCTATTCGTCCGTCTCAAAGCAAACGGTTGGAACGAGCAAAACGCGATGTTCGCCGAGGTAGCTCTCAAACCACCTCTCAAAGCATCCCCGACCGATCAGGCCAGGACACACCCCGCACCATGACCGGATAGGCCGCGAAAGCCTTAGCGAAATCGCGCAGGGCGCGGTCGCTGTCGCCCGCCTCTGCCCAGCTTTCAAGACCGATTACCCCCCGATAACCAAGGCGGCGAAGGGCTCTGGCAATGGCAGGATAATTGATTTCACCCGTGCCGGGCTGACACCGCCCCGGCACGTCAGCCACCTGGATTTCGCCAATGAACGGCATGGCGCGTTCCAGCAGGGCAATCAGATTCCCCTCCCCGATCTGCGCATGATAAAGATCGAGCATCAGGCGCAGGGAGGGATGATCGACTGCCTGCACAAGGCTCAGACAATCCTCCGCCCGACCGAAGGGTACATCGGGATGATCGACCGCCGCGTTGAGATTTTCGAGCACGAACATGACATCGTGCTTCTCTCCCAAGTCAGCCAGACGTGACAGGGTGTCACGGGCCTTCATCCACATGGCCCCATCAGCCCCCTTGACGCAGGGTTTGACCGGCAGCCCCTCAGGCCCAAGCCCCGTGCCATGCAGATTGAGCCGCGGCACACCCAGATCCTTCGCCGCCCAGATCGAGAGTTCTGCCGTGCGCAGCATCTCATGAGCGCCCGCGTCATCAGCGAGTGTCCCACTGACATAGCCCGTCATGGAGGAGAAAACAGCGCCGCTGGCGGCGAGACGCTTCAGGTCATGGCGCGTCCAGTCCCAGATCTCGACCAGAAACCCTTCCCTTGCGAGATGTTTCACCCGGTCGATGAACGGCAGATCGAGAAATACCATCTCCGCACAGACGGCGAGAGAAAACTGATCTGACTGGCCCTCCGGCCCGGTTCCGGAACGCATGATGGCTTTCCTCCTGACGCAGAAACGCCTCTTACAACTCGCCAGTCAGGAACTGTGCGCGGCCATGACCGAAAGACCAGTGCGCGTCTTCATTCTCGACAACCGAAACCATGACATCAGACGGCACTATGCCGCAGTCACGCTCAAGGCGCTCGGTCAGACGCCGGTAGAAGGCGGCATTTTTGGCCTCACCGCGAGGTCTGCTGAACATCTGCAAGACCAGCATCCTGTCGGTTCTGGGGATATCGAGACCGGTATCCTCGACAATCATATGGGTCTTCCTGTGTTCCGAGACGATCTGGTAGCGATCCCCGCGAGGCACTTCGAATACTTCAAGCATGGCTTCATGGGCCGCATCGAGCATCGCCTTTATCTCGGCGTCACTGCGTCCCTCTACGACATGAAAATGCAGCAGCGGCATGATACTTCCTTGTTTCTGACGCCCCCTCCCCGGACTAGGCCACGGGGAGGAGGCCGGGGCTCAGAGCGAGAGCCAGGTTCTGTCCTTGTGCGACATGACGGCGGCATCGATCAGACGCTGCACCTCCCATGCCTCGCGAAAATCGGGGCTCGCCGCGACACCCTGATCGATGGCCCGGATGAACTCGGCCATTTCGATGGTCTTGAGGTCGTTGAAGCCAAGATGGTGACCGCCCGCCACACAGAACGCCCCATAAGGCGCATGTTGCGGGCCGGACTCGATCACGCGAAAACCATTGCTTCGCGTGTCTTCCCCTGCCTTGAAATACTGCAGTTCGTTCATGCGCTCCTGGTTGAACACCAGCGTGCCCTTGCTGCCCGAAACCTGAAAACCGAGCTGCATATTGCGGCCTGTCGCCAGCCAGTTGGCCTGCAATGTCCCCGAGCAGCCACGCTCGAACCCTACGATCATGCGGGCAATATCATCCACGCCCACCGGCTTGTGCTCGCTGCTTCCCGGTTTGACCGGGCGCGATTTGATGGGCGTATCGAGCTGGGCAAAAACCTGTGTCACAGGCCCGAGCAGAAAACGGGCGATGGCAATGATATGGCTGCCCACATCGGCAATTGCGCCCTGACCGCCGGCAGGGTCGCAGCGCCATGACCAGGGCGTCTGCGGATCGGCCATGAAGCCTTCGGCGTGAATGCCGTTGAAGTCGGTAATCTCGCCCAGTTCACCCGCAGCAATCATCTCGCGGGCATATTTCAGGAGCGGATTCTTGAGATAGTTGAACCCGCTTGCCGTGCGCACGCCAGCCTGTTCGGCGGCAAGCGTCATTTCCTGCGCATCGGTGGCGCTGATGGCCAGCGGCTTTTCACAATGCACATGCTTGCCCGCAGCGATGGCTGCCAGCGCCATTTCCTTATGGAACAGGGTGGGTGTTGTGATCGACACCACATCGATTTCGGGGTCTTCGATCAGTTGCTGCCAGTCAGTCAGGGCTCTGGTGAATCCGAACTGATGCCTGAACAATTCAGCCCGTGCGCCATCGATATCCGCCACGGCATGCAGAACCGGACGCGGGATATCGTCGAACACATTGCCTGCCGCCTGATAGGAAAGCGCATGGGCTTTACCCATGAAGCCAGTACCGATCAGACCGACGCGAAGGATTTTTCTCATGGTCGTTATTCCTCGCTCAGACATGACGCGTGGTGTTGGAGGCAACCGTCGAGGCGGAAGCCGAAGCCGTACGGTGATTGATCATCGTGTCCTCGATTTTTTCGAGCGAGACCCCTTTTGTCTCGGGTACGAATTTCATCACGAACCACAGGGCAAACAGACCGAGCAGCGCAAACAGCCACATCGAAAAGGCACCATGGAATTGCTCGGAGAGGTATTTGTTTTCGCTCAGCATGGGGAAGCACTGGCTGACGATGAAATTCATGCCCCATTGCGACGTCACGGCCAGGCTGATGCCCACGGCGCGGAAACGGTTGGGGAAGATTTCAGAAATCAGGATCCAGCAGACAGGCCCCCAGGACAGACCGAACATGAGCATGAAGACGAGCATGCCTGACAGCGCCATCAGACCGGTGGATTGCGTGTAGAGCCCCCAGGACACGACCAGCAAACCCAGGATCATCCCGATGGAACCCCAGAGCATGAGGGGTTTGCGACCATGACGATCGACAATCCAGGCGCCGATGATGCAGCCGAGCAAAAGCGCAAAACCGATCCAGATGGTCTGGAACAGGGCCGCCTGAAGGCTGCCACTGGTCGATTTCAGCACCATCGGTGCGTAATACATCATGACATTGATGCCGGTGACCTGCTGCAGCGCAGCGATGCTGGCCCCCACGAAAATGATCCAGCGCGCCCGGGCGTCACCCAGCACCTTGCTGAAACCCAGCGAGCTTTTGGCAACCGCGCCGAGGGACTGCCTGATTTCAGCATGCAGATTGCGGGCATGATGTTCATTGGAGATACGCGTGAGCGTTTTCAGGGCTTCGTCATGACGCCCCTTGAGAACATGCCAGCGCGGCGATTCCGGAATGAAGAAAATCATCGCGCAGAACAGGATGCAGGGCACGATTTCTGACCCAAACATCCAGCGCCACCCCATATCCAGCAGCCATTCGGGCGTGGCCGAACGGGCAATGAGGTAATTGACGATGAACACCACGACCTGACCGAAGACGATCGCGAATTGCTCCATGCTGAGCGCACGGCCGCGCATGTCCTTTGGCGAGACTTCGGACATGTACATGGGCGACACGGCAGAGGCGACGCCCACAGCAACGCCACCCAGCATGCGATAAATGACGAACCAGGTAAAATCGGTGGCAAGCGCTGTGCCAATCGACTGCACACTGAACAGAAGAGCGCAGATGAACAGGGTGATACGACGACCAAAACGGTCTGCCATGGCGCCCGAAACAATGGCACCGACCATGCAGCCGATCACGACATTGGAGACAGCCCAGCCCGTCTGGGCCGGCGAAAGATGGAAATATTCCTGCAAGGGCGAAATCGCGCCGGAAATGACCGACGTGTCATAGCCAAACAGGATACCGCCCAAGGCCGCGATCGCACAGATACGCAGCACATAGCCCACATCATGACGCTCTGATTGCACCATGACGACGTCTTTTACTCTTCTCATGAAATGTTCTCCTTTCCCGGCGTTTTATCGCCGGGAGGGACAGTCATTGATTGGGTTCAGACAGCCGTTCTGGATCCTGTGCGCCCTGTGCTGCTCATGCGCCTGCGATGACGCGGCAGATCCCGACGGCCCTGTCGATGCGGTTTTCTTCCTTCCGCCTGAAAATGGTCAGCCGCCGTAGAGAGACGGACGTGCTGTCATGTCTATTTTCTCGATCTGGCCGGTTTCCTGCGCTCTGACGCAGGCATCGGCGGCGACAGAGGCGCAGTAACCATCCCATGACGTCGCGCCATTGAGCGCGTCTGCCTTCACCCCGTTGATGAAGTCCTGCAGCTCGACGTCATAGGCCGCGATGAAACGCTCTTTCCAGTCGGTCATGATTTCTGTCGAGCGGGCTGCCGATTTGCGCAGCTCAACGGCGGGCGGCATCGGCAGGCTGGCTTCACCGAGCTCGCCGACCACCGCGCATTTGATATCGTAGCCGTACTGGCAATTGACGAAGATCTCGACATCGATACGGATGCCTTTTTTCGTTTCCAGCAGAACGATCTGCGGATCACGGATATGCGCCATGGCCTTGCTGCTGCTGCGAGGGAAAATGACCTGCGCGCTTACGTAATCATCGCCCAGCATCCAGCGGAACACGTCCAGCTCATGAATGAGCGTATCGGTGATCCCCATGTCGGTCTTGTAATTTGCACCCACACGCTGGTTGCGATGGGCTGCATGGATCATCAGCACCTCACCAATCTCACCCTTGTCGATGAGCGATTTGAGCGCGCGATAGCCAGTATCATAAGGCCGCATGAAACCGACCTGCACCAGCCTCCTGCCGTAGGCCGCCTCGGCCTCGACGATTTTCAGGCAATCTTCAGCCGTTGTTGCGAGCGGCTTTTCGCAGAAGACATATTTCCTGTGACGAATGGCCTCGAGCACATATCGTGCGTGGGTGCCCCCCCAGGAGGTCACGATCACCGCCTCGACCTCGGGCAGGGCAATCAGCGATTCACCGTCATCGGGCACCTTTGCGCCGGGGGCGTATTTTTCAGCCACCTCGCGGGCGCGATCGAGATTGACATCCGTCACGGCAACGATCTCGGCACCAGAGAGTGCCTGCATGCAGCGACGGATATGGTCTTCACCAATGGCACCCGTGCCAATGACACCAATCTTGAGAGTCATGTCTCTGAACTCCGCTTTTCCGGATCAGTAGGGAAGAAAGGCCTGGTCGGGATCCATGGTGAATTTCCACACCCGGCGCGGCCCTGCCATCACGTTGAGATAATAGAGGTCAAACCCGTGCGGGGCACCGACAGGGTGATAGCCCTTGGGCACCAGCACCACGTCACGATCGGCCACAGCCATGGCCTCGTCGAGCGACCCATCCTTGGTATAGACACGCTGCAACGCGAAACCGCTGCCGCGTTTCAGACGGTGGTAATAGGTTTCCTCGAGATAGGTCTCGTTCGGGAAATCATCCGTATCATGCTTGTGCGGCGGATAGCTCGACCAATGCCCGCCCGGTGTGATGACCTCAACCACAAGCAGCGTTTCCGCTGGCGCCGTATCGGGCAGAATATTGCGCACAAAGCGCTGATTGGTGCCGGTGCCACGCGTCAGTTCGCCGACCTCTGACGGGGGAATGACCCTTGCCGGATATTTCCCCTTGGCGGGCGAGCCGCAGACGGCGAGTTCCACCGCTGTCTCAGCCTCGACGCGCCACTCCGCACCTGAAGGAAGATAGACCGACCAGGGCGCCCCACTGAACGGGTCCATGCGTTCGCCCAGCACACCGAAATCCTGCCCGGCGCCGATAATTCGTGCCCTGCCGCTCACCAGCACAAGGCAGACCTCGTTCGGCCCTGTGCGGTCTGCAATCTGCTCACCCGCGGCCAGAGACCGGACATTGAAATCGATATAACCCCACCCCGCCGATTGCGGTGTGACCGAGACGGTGCGTTTCTTCTCGTCGGGCTTGTGCGAATGCACCAGAAGCCGGGAGCTCATGACGCATCCCCTTTCATATGGCCCGTCGCGATCAGCGTATCGACCAGATAATTGCGGCCCATGCGCGCATAGACGAGCGGATTGGCAATTTCAGGGTCCTGTTCGGCTTCGAGCACAATCCAGCCGGAATAATCGGGCAGTTCGCGCATGACGCGGGCATAATCGATGCAGCCATCGCCGGGTACGGTAAAGACACCAGACAACACACTGCGCAGGAAGCTCCAGTCATAGACATCAGCCTGGGCGCGCTTGAACGGACGAATATCCTTGCCATGCACATGGCGGATGCGCTCACGATAGGAACGTGCCAGCTCTGCCGGATCGGAGCCGCCCCAGAGCGCATGGCCCGTATCGAGCAGCAGCTTCACTGACGGCCCCGTCAGATCCATGAAGCGCGCGATATCCTCGCGCGACTGCACGACCGTGCCCATATGGTGATGGTAGACAAGATCGATCCCGTGATCGGCGAGGAAACCGGCCACGACCGTCATGCGGCGGGCAAATTCCTGCCACTCCCCAGCAGCCAGATAGGGGCGCGCAGAAAGCGGGGTATCGATCTGGCCATGAATGGCATTCGATGTCTCGGCTGCGATGCAGACCTTGCATCCCATGCCCTTGAGCAGTTCGAGACGCGGCTTGAGGGCGGCAATTTCCTCCTCGGCGCTGCGCGTCAGCAACTCGGTCGACCACCAGCCGGAAATGAATTCGAGCCCGAACGGTTCGAGTGCCGCCTTCATGCCGGAAACGGTCTGGGGAAATTTATGCCCAAGTTCCATGCCCTGGATCCCGGCCTTTCTGGCCTGAGCCAGACACATCTCAAGCGTTGTGGATGCGCCAACCGACTGCATGTCGTCATTGGACCAGATGATAGGATTGGCGCCGATCTTGATCGTCATACTCGTCTCCTTGCCCCGCCGCCTGTCTTGGGCGGGGCGGCATGAACCTGTCTCAGTTGCCGATGCGCTGTGCGCCGCGCTTGCGTTCGTAACCCTCACGGGCTTTTTCCACCTGAGGTCTTGGCGAGACCGCCGGCACGGCCACGTCCCACCAGGCACCGCCATCGGTCGTGGTCGGTGCGGGATCGGTGTCGATCACCAGAACCGTGGTACGATCGGCAGAACGGGCGCGCTCGACAGCCTCGGTCAGTGCCGGAAGGCCAGCGACCTTTTCCGCATGCGCGCCCAGCCCACGGGCGAGCTGCACGAAGTCGATCGCGAAGGGGCGCACCTGCCGGCAATCTTCCCAGAGATTGTTGAACGGGGCCCCGCCGCATTCCTGCTGCAGCCGGTTGATGCAGCCATAGCCATGATTATCGAGCAGCACGACAATCAGCTTCTTGTCGAGCAGCGCGGATGTCGCGATTTCGGTGTTCAGCATCAGCCAGGAACCATCGCCCAGCATCACGATCACCTCGCGATCAGGGCAGGCCATCTTGACGCCCAAAGCGCCGGCCAGCTCATAGCCCATGCAGGAAAAGCCATATTCCATATGGTATCCGCCGGGCTGCTCGGCCTGCCAGTGCTTCTGCAATTCGGCTGGCAGACCGCCCGCCGCGCACACGACCGTATCGGTGGGGCGACCGGCGCGCTGCACGGCGCCAATCACCTGCGCATCGGTTGGCAGCGTCTTCTGGCTCGCATCGGGCAGTGCCTGATAGCGGGCAGAAATCTCCATCCAGTTTCGATATTCGCGCTCCGCCTTGCCCGTCCATTCAGGAGCGGCTTTCCAGCCCTTGAGACCGTTCTGAAGCGCCGTCAGCGATTTACCGGCGTCGCCAACAACTGCCAGGGCCTGATGCTTGGTGGCATCGAAAGGCTGGATATTCAGCGAGACGATTTTCATGTCGGGATTGGAGAACAACCCCCAGGACCCGGTGGTGAAATCGGCAAGGCGGGTGCCTACGGCAATCACGAGATCCGCCTCAGCGGCCATCGCATTGGCTGCCGAACTGCCGCTGACACCAATACCGCCCATGTTCAGGCTGTTCGAGGTCGGCAGGGAGGAGCGCCCGGCCTGCGTCTCACCGACGGGGATCCCTCGCTCGGCACAGAAAGCTGCAAGCTGCTTCTCGATACCGGCATAGAGCACACCACCACCTGCAATCACCAATGGCTTGCGCGACTGGCTGATCAGGGCAATGGCCTCTTCCAGTTCGACCTCATCTGCAACAGGGCGGCGAATGCGATGAAGGCGCTCTGCAAAAAAGCTCTCGGGATAATCGAAGGCCTCGGCCTGCACATCCTGACACAGAGAGAGGGTGACAGGGCCGCATTCTGCCGGGTCGGTCAGAACGGCCATGGCACGGTTGAATGCGGGAATGATCTGCTCCGGCCGGGTGATACGGTCGAAATAGCGGGAGACCGAACGAAAGGCATCGCTCGCGCTGACCGTACCATCGCCGAAATCCTCAACCTGCTGAAGCACCGGATCGGGAATACGATTGGCAAACACATCGCCCGGCAGAAGCAGAACCGGCAGACGGTTCACATGGGCGACGGCGGCACCCGTGACCATGTTCAATGCGCCCGGCCCGATCGAGCTGGTGCAGGCCATCGCCCGACGGCGACGCGACGCCTTGGCAAAAGCCGTGGCCGCATGAACCATGCCCTGCTCGTTATGACCGCGCAGCGTCGGCAGCGCATCGCGTTGTGCATGCAGCGCCTCGCCCAGACCGGCCACATTGCCATGGCCGAAAATAGCCCAGACACCGGCAAAGAAAGGCTCGATACGCCCGTCGATTTCGGTCTTCTGTGCCATCATCGCCCGCACAAGGGCCTGGCTCATGGTCAAACGGATCGTTTTCATTCCCCTGCTCCCTGGCTTCAGGCGTTGGCGCCGGACAGCGCCGACTGGTCGCGCGATGTCCAGGCCTCTACAAAGGCGCTGAAACGACGCGCCATTTCGGCAACGGCCTGCTCATCGGTGGTTTTTCCAGCCAGCCAGTCACGAGCAGGCTGGGCAAAAATGGTGCGCCCTATGGCAAAGCCCTTGACCCAGGGCGTGGCTGCCGAAGCCCTGAAAGCTTCCATCAGCTCTTCTGCCGGGGCATCGAGGCCCAGAATCACCACACCGCGGCAGTGAGGATCACGCGCTTCGATGACTGCGCCGATGTTCTCCCAGGCCTTCGGGTCGCGCTGCCCTTCAAGCTTCCACCAGTCGGGACGCAGCCCAACATCGTAAAGACGCGAGAGAATGGACGAGACGGTATTGCTGGTGAGCGCACCGTTCTTGCCCGCGATGATCTCGATCAGGATTTCCTTGCCCAGTTTGCGGCAGGCATCCTGAGCGCGGATCAGTTCGCGCTCCTGCCGCGCCTTGAGTTCCGCGCTGTCATCGGGATGGTAGAAGCACAGGCATTTGATCACCTGCTCGCTCGGCCATTCCACAAGATGGGCGCCAAGCGATCCGCCGCTTTCGAAATCGAGCGGGCGCGAACCGGTTTTCTCGATGGGACGTGCCGTCCAGAGCCCGGCATGAGAGGCTTCGAACAGCGCCTCCTGACCGTAGCGCCCATCCATGAAGACACCAAAACCGGGACGCCCCTGCGCCACCCATTTTGCCGCCTGGACCGCGAGTTTCTTGAAAGCGGGAATGCGGTCGAAGGAAGCGCCGACAGAGGCCGCGATTTCTTCAAGCTGCAGACGATGGTCACAGGCCAGAGCCATGATGGGCGTGGTCTGCTGACGCCGCGTGGTAACCCAGTGCAGGTGGTTGAGCGCGTCATCATGACGCAAGGCGCGCTCGCTGCTGCCTTTTGCCAGAAAATAGCTGAGCTCTTCCCAGGTCGGAATTTCCGACGAGCAGAGCAGGCGCGATACGGCAAAAGCCCCGCAGGCATTGGCGAAACGGCAGCACTCGGCGATTTTCTCGCCCCTCACCCAGCCACGCAGGAAACCTGACATGAAGGCATCGCCTGCACCGAGCGTATTATAGACCTCGACGGGGAAGCCGGGGCCGGAAATGCCGTCCTCGAGCGAAGGCGGAATGGCGCCCTCGAACACGACGCACCCCATCGGTCCGCGCTTGCAGACGATCGTGGCTTTCGACACCGCCCTGATGGCACGGATGGCCTCAAGCGTATCCTCGCTGCCGCCTGCAATATGCAGCTCTTCTTCGGTCCCCACGATAAGATCGCAATGCGGCAGGATCTCTTTCAGATGGGCCGTCACGCTGTCAGATTTGACATAGCGTGACTCGCCGTCACCGATCCCGGCCAGCCCCCAGAGATTGGGGCGATAATCCACATCGAAGACGACCTTGCCGCCATGCTCATGGACAAGATCCATAGCCTTGCGCTGGGCTTTGGCCGATGCCGGACGTGAAAAATGCGTACCGGTCACGACAACCGCTCTGGTGCGTGCAATCAGCGCCGGATCGATATCGCCCTCATCAAGCGCCGCATCGGCGCAATCGGTACGATAAAAAAGCAGCGGGAAATTTTCACGGTCACGCACACCCAGAATGGCCAGAGCCGTGAAGCGGTCGCGGTCGATACGCACACCGTCGGTGCATACCCCCTCGCGCTGAAGCTGCTCTGTAATGAACCGGCCGAAATGCTCGTGCCCCACGCGCGTGATAAGCGCCGATTTGAGCCCGAGACGGGCGGTGCCGATCGCGATATTGGCGGGACACCCGCCGACAGCCTTGCTGAAACTGGCCATATCTTCGAGACGGCCGCCAATCTGCTGTCCGTAAAGATCGACTGAAGAACGTCCTATTGCGACGATATCGAGATCCTGTCCGCGCATCCCCGACTCCTGCAGCATGTTACGTTGCACATGATAAGAACATACATTCCGTTCATGGTCACGCCGTAGAACGTACATTCCCTAATTTTCTTTAACTTCGCACGCTTATGTGATTAAGTCTGGCCGAACGCCCGGGGCGCATCGTGCGGCCGCTTCGTCCGGGGGGCGTGAAATGCTATGGAATGTTTATTCCCTTTTCGGATTGTGCAGCCTTGACCGAGATTCCCGAAGATCCCTCACCCACCCAATCCGATTTCGACGCGTTTCATCACCGGCTGCGCCTTTGCTACGCCGAACTGCCGAAAAGACTGGTGCAGCTGGCAGATTTCGTCAGCGATGCGCCCGACGAAGTCGCTCTGGGCACAGTCAGTTCTCTGGCCAGCCAGGCCGGGGTGCAGCCCTCAACCGTGGTGCGCTTTGCCCGCACGCTTGGATTTGCCGGTTTTTCGGATATGCAGGCCGTTTTTCGCGACAGGCTGCGCGTGCGCAATGTCACCTATCGGGAGCGGGTCAATGCGCTACACCGCGTCGATGGCGAGGCGGTGGAGGCCTCGGTCATTTTCAACGGGTTTTATGAAGCAGCCCAGGAATCGCTGCGTGCACTTCAGACACAGCTGATGCCAGACAGACTCGAGGCTGCGGTCACGACCCTGGCCCAGGCCGAGTGTCTCTATCTTCTCGGGTTGAGACGCTCGATGCCGGTCATTCGCTATCTGTCCTATCTTCTCGCAAAGCTCGATATCCGTCACCAGATCATCGGGCTCGAAACCGGCATGGAAGAAGAAAGCTTTGCCCATGCCGGGCCGAAAGATGCCGCCCTGCTTCTGAGCTACAAGGCCTATGCACCACGCACCGTGGAATTGTTCGAAGCCCTTGAGGCACGACAGGTGCCCGTCATTTCCATGACCGACAGCGCTGCCAGTCCGGTCATTCCGCAATCAGGGCTATGGCTTGAAGTACACGAGGCGGATTTTCAGGGCTTTCGCTCAAACGCCGCCTCGATGGTTCTGGTCTCGACGCTCGCCGCTGCCGTGGCAGAGCGCCGGGGCTGAGCGCGACTTCTCTCATTCCGCCAGTTCAAAACTCCCAACGAGTTTTTTCAGACCACCCGCCATAGTGGCCAGGTGGCGGCTGGCTGCCGCGCTTTGTTCGGCAGAAGCCGCATTCTGCTGTGTGACAGTTTCCATGCTTCTCATGGCCGCATCGAGCTGCCTGATACTGGTCAGCTGATCGCGTGTGGCCTGGGCGATGTTGGCAACCAGGGTGCTCGTCGTCGCAAACTGGCCAAGGAGTCTCTGCAGCGCCTCACCGGTTTCACGAACGGAAGAAACGCCCGCCTCGACCTGCCCGGATGACGTGGCAATGAGAGCCGAAATCTCCTTGACCGCCTCAGCCGACCGGTGCGCCAGATTGCGCACCTCTCCCGCCACGACGGCAAAACCGCGTCCCGTATCGCCAGCACGTGCGGCCTCGACGCCTGCATTCAGGGCCAGGATATTGGTCTGGAATGCCAGATCACTGATGATCTGCACGATCTTGGCAATCGATCTGGACGAACCGTCGATCCGGCCCATGGCTTCAATGGCACGGATCACCACAGTCTCGGCCTGCTCGGCATCTGCCTTCGAGGAATCGATAATCCTGTGCATGGTTGTCGTCTCATCCGTCGTCTCCTGCACACGATGGGTAATGGCAATCAGGGCGGCGGCTGTCTCCTCGAGTGTTGCGGCCTGCTGCTCGGTCCGTCTGGAGAGATGATCAGAAGCCGTGGCAAGCTCCTCTGTCGAATTGCCGATTCCGAGTGCCGAACCCGAGACACTGGAAAAAGCACGCGAGAGCTGAACGAAGGATCGATTGAAATCTGCGCGCAATGGCTCGAGTTGCGGGGCAAATTCCTTGCTGATCTGAACCGACAGATCGCCTTTGGCCATTCTGGCGAGCCCTTCAGCAAGAAGATCGGTCGCTTCCTGCACCTGCCGGGCGGCGAGTTCGCTCTCAGCCTGTCTTTTCAGATTTTCCTGCTCCTGCAGGCGCTGCGTTTGTCTTGCCTCTTCTTCAAGACGGGCTTTTTCAATCGCCCCCTGACGGAAAACCTCGACAGATCCGGCCATGATGCCGATTTCGTCACGTCGATCCGAACCGGGCACCATGATCGCCGTATTGCCGGCCGCCAGTGCATTCATGGCGCCTGTCATCCTGACCACCGGGGAGGCAATGGATCGCAGCAGGGCCACGCCCATGACAATGGCAATAAGGGCCGTCACACCTCCGCCGACGAACAGGGTGAGCGTGCCGGTTCGATGAGCCCGCACCGCCAAGGCGCTTCGCGATAAGACCGTCTCCCGTTCAGCCTTGACGAGATTGCCGATATGCAGACGGATCGCCGTGAGCCGGGCCGTATTGGCAATATCGACACGCGTCCGGTCGATAAGCTCCGGATGCGACATTGCCGCAATGGTTCCTGCCATCTGGGCATTGAAGACATCGATCGCGGTCAGCATCGGTCGATAGTCGCTGTCGATCTGACCGCGCGGCACTGTGACCTCGAGCCGAGCCAGTAGGGGCGGAACGCGCGATTGATAGCCATCGATACGGGTAATGAACTGCCTGTTCGTGCTGGCGACATAGCCACGCATCGCATTCTGGCTTTCGACCAGCGTATCGAGCAGATCATTGAGTGCGGTGATCGTCTGTTGCGCCTGCTCATTACCCAGATCTGCTGTCCTGATCTGCGAGAGCGAGCGGAAAGCGACAAATGAGAAGATGACCACCACCCCCACAATGATGGAGAATGACAGCGTCAATTTTCCCAGAATACTGATGTTTTTCGTCATCTCTTTACCGATTCATCAGGCACATACAGTCATGATCATTCGGGATTATGGAAAAACTGATTTCAAAAAAGTTAAGGGAATCTCTATAATATTTATTTAACAAATCCGGGAAAATAAGATAATTTTGTATAGTTTACAGTATTACAATTATATTATTCTAGATTATAAAATCTTTATTTTCTGAAAAATATAATCTCCCTCTTTATATTCCTCTTCTAGTTGATGAATCCAACTTGTCATTCGGCGAAATAGCCAGTGGCGGAAAGGCCCCGAAAGCATCGAGCTGCCTGTAGTGATAGGATGTCACGACGTCGATGCCGACATTGCGCACCATGCGCTCCAGGCCGAGCTGCTGGTATTCCTGCGCACGCAGGGGCAGGCACCGTGCGAGCAGGGCACGTGCCCCCTTGGGCGACACCACATAGGCACAAAGCCCAAAGGCCTGCTGCAGCCGAAAGGCCCGCGCCACGACCTCCTTATTTGCAAAGAGCCCTGCATTCCCCTGCATCTGTTTTTCATCCAGTGTCACGGTGCCACGGGTAATACCGGGCAAGGCGTCGATCGTGATCGGTGCGTTGAAATTATAACCCAGCAGAAGAACATCCCACCCTTCGGGCAGCTCTGCGATCAGCCTCTCGCTTTCGGTGTCGAAATTCCGGCAGAGAAGGGCATCATCTTCGAAAATGGCCAATGGGGCGCCTTGCTGCACCGACTGGCTCCACAAGCCAAGATGGGAGAGAGCCGCACCAAGCGCACCCTGGGTATAGCGCAGGCCGGTTTCGGCCACACCGCGCCTGACCAGATCATCGAGCGAAACAGCCTGCCCCTCAACGCCCGTAACGCGCTCGATTAGGCCGACATGCCCGTTCGACCTGAAAAACGAGGCAAGACGTTCCTTGTCGACTTCCCGATTGATCACGACGCGACGCATGTCTTTTGCTCTCCCTCGCGGCAAACAGCCCGATCATACTGGCTGATCTTATACCGCGCATGAGGGAGAAAGGGACAGCACCCCGATTGGCGCTGTGATCAATACCCCCTGGCGCGGTCGTAAAGAAGCGCCGGGGTTTCGCCGCGTTCAAGCTGACGAATGACGTCAGCCAGATAGAGAACCTGCGCCTCTCTCGACGCCTCTGACGCAATATGCGGTGTCAGGGTGATCCGGGGGTGATCCCAGAGCAGGGAGTCCGGTCCGAGGGGCTCCTGTGACTGAACATCCAGCACGGCACCCGAAAGATGCCCGGTTTCGAGAAGCGTCAGCAACGCCTCTTCCACCAGATGATCCCCACGCCCGACATTGACCAGTCCCGCGCCCGGTTTCAGCCTGGCCAGAAAGGCCTCATCAAGCAGGAAGCGCGTCTGGGGCGTGCTGGGCAGAAGATTGACCAGCATATCCGTGCTGCCCAGCAGGTCAGGCAGAACATCGCGCCCGACATGCACGGCAACGCCCTCATCCTGCCCGCTCTCGCCAGAACGACGCCAGGCCGACACGGCAAAACCCGAACGGGCCAGTCGTTGCGCCACCACAGCACCAATCTGGCCGTAGCCTAAAACCGTGACGCGAGTCTGATCAGAGGTCCGCGACACCAGATTACGCGCCCAGACATGACGTGCCTGTTGCAGCGCCCATGTGCGGGCATCGCGCAGAAGGCCTATCAGCGCCCAGAGCACATAATCGGCCATGAGCGCGCCGGTCTCTCCGCCGCCCATACGCACAAGTCTTACATGATGAGGGAACGTAGGGCTGGCAATCAAATGATTGACACCGGCCCCGGTGCAGAGAATGCCGCGCAGATGGTGCATCGCGCGCAGATCGTCATCGGACGCCTCCCAGACCAGGGCATAATCGGCGTCTTCACAACGGGTAGCAGGATCGAACCAGGACAGGACCCCGATATCGGGAGCATGGCGCGCGAAAGAGTCGCGCCAGCCTTCGAAGGCCTCTGCGCCATCGGCGCTGATGATCAGACGCGGTGCCATCGACTGCCCCTTTCCAGTTTCCAGAGATCGTCCTGTTTCTGATGACCAGACAGAAGGATCAGTCTTTCAGACTGGCACGTCTGAGCGGCATCGTCATGCAGTGAATACTGCCACCGCCCTGAGAGAACTGGTCAAGCGGCGTATCGAGCACCGTCAACCCGTTGTCGCGCAGCATGGCGTTGATGCGCCGGGAATGCGAGGGACTGACCACGCGCCCTTCACCGAGCGCCAGCACATTGCACCCCATATCCCGCATGGCCTCCTTGTAGGTCACAGGCAGGATGCGGATATTCTGCGCCTCGAACCAGGCGAGATCCTCGTCTTCGAGCACATCGACCACGCCGATCGCGAGGCTGTCCGTCACCATCGTGAAGATCACGTCGAGATGAAGGAAATGCTCGGGGAAATGGATCATGCGGCAGGTCCACCCCGCCTCTTCGAAAGGCTTCATGAAAGCCTGCGCACCCTCGATCGTCGTGCGACCACCGCTTACCCCTACGGCCAGAAGGCCGGGCCGGATGATATGGATATCGCCCCCCTCGACGAACCCTTCGGTGCAACGGGCTGTGATGGCGCTCTCGCCATAAAATGCCTCGATGCTCCGCGCCTCGGGCTGACGCTCGGGGCGCATGAGACGCGTCACCACCGTGCCCCATGGCGTGGTCTGGGACGAATCACGCGTATAGACCTGATAGGGCAACCCCTCTTCAGGGGTCAGGAAATGGCATTTCACCCCGGCTTTTTCGAGAAGCGCCACCAGACCGTCGAATTGCTGTTTCAGCAGCGCCGGATCAGGCCGCGCCCCACTGGCGAGTGTGCGGATGGCAATGTCATTGCTCGGATTCCAGGTATAGAAATCGGGTGGGCAGAGCAGCACATCCGACAGGGTTCCGGTTTCACTATCGATGAACCAGCGCTCAACGGTCATCGTCTTCTCCCATTTTGATGCCATGCCGCCCTTGCCGGGCTGGGCCAGACGCTAGGACGGGCCTGATCATTCCTCAATCACAATGAGGTGGAGTTTGGTTTGGCGTTTCATAAATTAAAAATACCCCCTCTGCCCTCCATACTCGCCGGATACGTCAAGCGTATCGGAAGCGGTACAAACGGTTGATCGTGTCGCAGGGAGAGCTATCATCGCATGTTGTCTGAAACAGGATCATTGCTCTTGTCCCGTCTACGCCCTGCACCCACTCCCCGACGCCTGCCCCGTGCCAGCGGGTTTCAGGGGCGTATCGCCGAGGTCGATCTGCGGCTTCTGCGCGTCTTTGCCTGTGTGGCGCAGCATGGCGGCTTTGCAGCAGCAGAGCTGGCGCTGGGCAAAAGCAAATCCTCTATCAGTATCGATATTGCCGCCCTTGAAGACAGGCTGAGCATGGTTTTGTGCCATCGCGGCCGGGCCGGGTTTGCTCTCACGCGTGAAGGCGAAGGTGTGCTCGAAGCCACCACGAAGCTTTTTAACGATATCGATCTGTTCCAGCAGCGGATCAATGATGTGAGCGGCACGCTCTCGGGCCGGTTCTGCCTCTATCTGCCCGATAATATCCAGTTTCATGGCGAAACGGCGCTGCTGCGCGCCATCCAGATTTTTACCAGCCGCTATCCAGCTGTCGAAATGGATGTACGTTCCGCCTCGACACGCGATGTCGAATTTGCCGTCCGCAACGGCACCGCAACGGCTGGGATCACTCTTTATCCGCATCAGCAGCCCGAGATGCAGGCCACGGCCCTGTTCAGTGAGCGCTCCAATCTCTATTGCGGCGCGCGCCATCCGCTTTTCGACCGTCCGGAAGAGACAATCGATATTGCCTCGCTTGCCGAAGCGCGCATGATCAGCGTCAGCGATGCCGCGTCTTCGCCGAGATGGGACGAACTGCGCCCGAGCATGAATTTTGCCGCAAAAGCAGACAATATCGACTCTCGCGCGCTCCTGATTTTATCAGGAATGTATATCGGGTTCCTGCCCGAACTCTTCGTGACCCAGATGATTCAGCAGGACCGCCTGCGTCACATCGCCTTCAATGACCTGCATCTGGTCAATCATTTCTATTTCCTGATCCGCCCCACCCCGGAAAACGGTCTCATGGCCGAAACCTTCCGCTCCATTCTCGAAGAGACATGCTGATGCGGCGCCTTTCTCAGATTCTGGCCCTGATCGCTCTTTGCCTCACAGGCGAAAAGGCACAGGCGCAGGAGCGTCCCTCTTTCATTGAGGGCGGGGTGCTGCGGGTCTGCACCAATCCGACGCTGCCCCCCATGACCTTTGTCAACGGGGCTGATCTTTCGGCGCTCGACGGCTTCGATATCGCCCTCGCCCGCGCGCTTGGCGCCTATTGGCAGGTACCGGTCGAATTCGAAACCATGGACTTCACCGGGCTGTTCCCGAGCCTCAGCGCCGGGCGTTGCGGGCTGGTGATGAGTGGCGTGCTGAAGCAGACATCCCGTGAGCGTCTGTTCGATGCCGTGGCCTATCTCGAAACCTCCCCCGTGATCGTGGCGCCGGAAAAGATTGCACCGGTGAACAGCTTCGACGCTCTGGCAGGGCAGAGCCTCGCCGTGGAATCGGGCACGAGCTACGCCGCCCGCATCGAGGAAATCAATCAGGAACTTGCCGCACGTGGCAAGCCACCCATCGCGCTGCAGCAATACCCGAGTGAAGATCAGGTTGTGCAGCAGGTTCTGGTGGGGCGTGTGCAGAATTTCCTGAGCCAGGATGTCGAGCTTTTTTACCGTGAGGCCCAGCTCGGCGGAAAACTGCATGTCATCTACAGCCCTCATCTGCCCGGCTATTCGGAATTCGCGCTCTATCTTCGCCGCGCCGGTCAGGACCGCGCCCTTCTGGCCAGTGCGCTCGACACGCTGAGGCAGAAGGGCGACATCGCCGCACTGGAAAAGAAATGGAATGTGGGCAGTGCTGCGCGCAAGGCCCTCGGCGTTGCAACACAACGGCCCCGCTTCAATACGACGACCTTCTTTTCCGCCCTGTTCTCGATGGCCTTTCTCAAGGGCGCGGGGATGACGCTGGCCATCGCCCTCGCCTCTCATGCCACTGCCATCGTGCTTTCCATCCCGATTGCCCTGAAGCTGAATGCCCCGCGTTCGCTCTGGCATCCCTTTCTGCGGGCCTATGTAGCCGTCTTTCGTGGGGCGCCGACGCTGCTCCAGCTTCTGTTCATCTGGAATGCGCTGCCGCAATTCTTTCCGATTTTCCGCGAAAGCTGGTTCTCACCGTTTCTGGCGACTTGGATCTGCCTGTCGATCAATGAATCAGCCTATCAGGTCGAGATCAATCGCGCCGCCCTCAGCGCCATCGACCCGGGGCAACTGGCTGGCGGGCAGGCGCTGGGCATGAGCCAGGCCCAGATCTATCGCCATGTGATCTTTCCGCAGGCCTTGCGCGTGGCGTTGCCGCCCACGATCAATGAGTTCATCTCCCTGCTGAAGACGACCTCTCTGGCCTCGGTTATCTCGCTGCAGGAGCTGCTATTCATCACACAGGTTCAGGTCGCACGCAGCTTCGAATTCACCGAATATTATGCGGCGGCGCTCGTCTATTATCTGGCCATGGTCTTTGCCTTCCTGCATCTGCAGAAACGCATAGAAACCCGCTTTGTCTGGGCAAGCCGTGATGGCGCCGCAAGAGAAGCCGGCAAATCCGTCCGGGCCTTGCCCGAAGCAGGAGGGCCGCGTCATGCTGCATAATCTGCCCCCCAATCCCGATTGCGCCCTCAGCCTGCGCAAGATGAGCAAATTCTACGGTGAGTTTCTGGCGCTGGACCGGATCAGCCTCGATATCGGCCATGGGGAGAAGATCGTCGTGCTCGGCCCTTCCGGCTCGGGCAAATCAACCCTGATCCGCACGCTCAACCGTATCGAGCCCCATGATAGCGGTGTGCTGATGATCGATGGCGAGATCATTGACGACAAGACAAGCCTGCCCCTGCTGCGTGGCGCCGTGGGCATGGTGTTCCAGAACTACAATCTCTTCCCGCATCTCACCGTGCTGCAGAACTGCATGCTGGCACCCAGACTGGTGCGCAAGGCGCATTACGACGCAACCGATTCCCTTGCCCGCCATTATCTCGAACAGGTCGGCATTGCTGAACAGGCCGATAAATATCCGATCCAGCTTTCCGGAGGGCAGCAGCAGCGTGTGGCCATCGCCCGCGCTTTGTGCATGGCGCCCGATATCATCCTCTTCGATGAACCCACGGCGGCGCTTGACCCCGAGGCCATCAAGGGTGTCATCGGCATTATAGACGCGCTTTCAGAGCGGCGGATTACCACGATCTGCGTGACCCATGAAATGGGGTTTGCGCGCCATATCGCCGATCGCGTGGTCTTTATGGACAAGGGCACGATCCTTGAGGTCGCCCCACCGGAATCCTTCTTTTCGAACCCGCAGACCGAGCGCGCACGTCATTTTCTGAACCAGATGATCCATCATGGGTAATGATCTGACAAAGTGAGGTTTGGTTTTTTTCAATCGAAAGACAGGTCGTTTCGCCTTCTCAATGAGCAGGAAGCCACTGACGGGAGTCCTTTTCATGACGATGCGCCTGCCCAAAGGATTTCTCCGCCTTACCAGCACAGCCCTCTCGCTCTCTGCCGGGCTGGTGCTTCTCGGCACCCAGAACGGGACGCTGGCCGCAACCCAGAAGGCGGCCGCACGCCACAACACGGGGCATAAGACAGCAGCGCGGCACAAGCCCGTGCATGCCGCACCAGAGGCCATCCAGGTGACGGGCTCGCGCGCCCAGCGCTTTCTGACGACTGCCGCAACGGTGAATGTGCTGAGCGGCCGCGAATTGCAGGCGCTTCATATCACCAGCCCCAAGGATCTCGCGGCCTATACGCCCGGCCTGACCGCGGTCAACGCAACCTCAGGCAGCACGCCGGTGTTTTCGATCCGTGGCATCGGCCTTGATGATTATACCGGCAACAACATGGGCGGGATCGGCATCTATCAGGATGGCGTGTTTGCGCCCTACCCCGTCTTTTATACCGGCCAGATGTTCGACACCCAGATGGTCAGCGTCGAAAAAGGGCCGCAGGGCTTCGATTATGGCCGCAGCAGCACGGGTGGCAATATTGCTGTCGAGACCACCAAGCCCGATGGCAAATTCGGGGGGTATGTAAACTGGGGCTATAGCAGCTACGGCACCAACACCGCGAGCGCTGCCATCAATGTGCCCATCAGCGACAGGATCCAGAACCGCACGGCCTTCTCCTATATCAACGGCGATGGCTGGCAGCGCGACATTCACACCAGCAAACGCTACGGGTCCCAAGACCAGCTTGGCCTGCGCAATCTGACACGGTTTCTGATCGATGACCGGTCGAACCTGCTGCTGAACATCCATTATACCCGCGACAAGGGCATCTCGATGTCGCCTCAGGATGTGGATGGCGATGCGGTGAACGGCTTTGCCAATGGCACAGTCGGCGTCGGGCCGAACGCCTCATACAAGGCCGTGAATGTCGGATCGAACCGCGTGGGACGCAATGAAAATGGCGGCGGGGTTTCGATCAATTACACCCATGATTTCAACTGGGGACAATTCGTTTCCACCACTGCCTTCGACGCATTCCGCCGCAGCGATTACGACAATTACGACGGTGAATCGATCAGCGTCGGCGATTATCACTGGAATGACACGTCGCTTGCGCAGTCGCATGACATGCATCTCAAGATGGATCTGGCAAAACGCTTTCACCTTACCGTCGGCATCTATGAATCCTGGGACAAGATCAACGGCGCCTATACGAGCTATCGCTCTTTCCTGCTTGGCGTGCCGAACGGCAATCTGACAGACCGCTTCGTGCAGCAGAATGTCTCGACCGGGCTTTATGTCAGCACGGTCACCAATGTTCTGAAAAATCTTGATTTCATCGCTTCCGGCCGCTTCTCCTGGGATGATCGCGGCTTCAATGGCGGTACGATCGACGATGCGGGCGCACTCACCACCAAAGGCGCCTATCTGTCACGCCTCGACACCACCCATTCCTATGCCCGCCTGACCGGGCGCGTGGGGCTCCGCTATACGATCGTTCCCGGGACGCTCGTCTATGGCACTATTTCGAACGGCTACAAGGCAGGCGCCTATTTCGCAGCTCCTGTCTCGGCGCCTCAGGCGCTGGATTATGTGCGCCCTGAAAACATGATCGCCTACGAGATTGGCGCCAAGACGAGCCTTCTGCATAATCATGTGCAGATCGAAGGCGCGTTGTTTGATTACGAATATCACAACCGTCAGACGCTTTTCGTGGCTGAGATGCCCATGAACATCACCTCGCTCAGCCTCGGCCCCATTCCCCGGGCGCGCACCCGTGGCGGCGAACTATCGAGCACGCTTCATGACCTGATCCCGAATCTCGATCTGCGTGGTTCCTTTGCCTATCTCGATGCGCAGAATATCAGCCCGGTAAACGATATCGGGGGCCTGCCGCTGCTTTCCACGGTCAGTGCCCATTCGGTGCTGCCTTTTGCACCGCGCTTTTCCTGGAATGCGGTCGCCCGCTACGGCATCGATCTGCCGCGCGCCTATCGCCTGACGCTCCAGACCAGCTACACCTGGAAAGACAATATGCTGGTGGCGCTGGGTGACCCCAATGGCGTGACCGACAAGATCAGCTCTTTCGGCATGCGTATGGAAGTCGGGCCGAAAACCGGCAAATGGACAGCCGCTGTCTATGTCGACAACATGCTCAACAAGCACGGCAATACCTATTCCTTCACCGGGTCTGACAATTCCCGCGTGCAGTTCCTGCAAACCCCGCGCTGGGTCGGCTGCGACCTGCGCTATAATTTCTGACGGAGCCGCGATGCGCCTTGAGACCTATCGCACGCTCTGGGGCGATACCCGCCCCTGGGCCGACAGTATCGCCGAAGCCCGCGCAGAAGGGTTTGACGGGATCGAAGGGCGCATTCCGGATTTGCAGAACCTCCCCACCTGTCGCGAGGCGTTGCTCACTACCGGGGCTCCCTATATCGCCATCGCCCTGACCGGCGGCGGGGTAGTGCCCCGTCAGGAAGCCTCGCTTGAGAATCATCTGGCCGATCTGGACGTCGCCCTGGCCCGTGCCGCCCTGCTCGCACCGCGTTTTGTCAATGTTCTGGGCGGGAATGACCGGTGGCCTGCCGCCAAACAGGCCGACTTCATCTCCCGCGCCATGGCGATCGGGCGCACGCACGACCTGACTCTGAGTTTCGAGACCCATCGCGCCCGGCTCTGCGCCACTCCCTGGGTCGCGCTCGATGTCGTCGCCCAGGTTCCCGATGCCTTGTTCACAGCCGATATCAGCCATTGGGTGGTTGGCTGCGAACGTTTGCTCGATGATCCCTGCGACGATTTCAGCGCCTTCATCGCGCGCGTGCATCATGTGCAGGCGCGCGTAGGCTATGATCAGGGACCGCAGGTCTCACATCCCGGTGCGCCCGAACATGCTGCTGCCTTGCGTTTCCATCAGGATTTCTGGCGCACCATCTGGATGGATCAGGCCCGGCGTGGCTATGCGTGCACCACGCTGACACCCGAATGCGGGCCTGATGGCTATACGCATACGCTGCCCTTCACCAACCTGCCCGTTGCAGACCGGCATGCCATGAATCGCTGGTTGCTTGATGCACAACGCAGGTCTTTTGCAGGGTGTTTCCCTGCTCCATCTCCAACAAGGAGTTTCTGACATGACAGAAGAGACGTTCACGTCCATTCCGGTGATCGACATCGCCGGGCTGTATGCCGATGACAAGGCCGAGCGTCAGAAAGTTGCCGCAGCCCTGCAGCACGCAGCCAGCAAGATCGGATTTTTCTATATTTCCGGGCATCGGGTTGCCCCCGAACTGATCGGGAATGTGCGTGAGGCGGCAAAGGATTTCTTTGCCCAGCCCTTCGAGAGGAAGATGGAGCGCTATATCGGCGCCTCAGCCTCTCACAAGGGTTTCGTGCCTGAAGGTGAGGAAATCTACAACAAATCCCGTCCCGACCATAAGGAAGCCTTCGATATCGGCTTCGAGGTGCCTGCTGACCACCCACTCGTTCAGTCAGGAACCCCGTTGCTCGGGCCGAATGACTGGCCGGAAATTCCAGGATTTCGCGAAAAAGCCAGCGCCTATTATGCGGCGGTGTTCGATCTGGGACGCGTATTGTTTCGCGGCTTTGCACTCGCCCTTGGGCTCGATGAAAACGCTTTCGATGACGTCGCGCAATTCCCCCCGTCGAAGCTGCGCATGATCCACTATCCCTATGACGGCGAGGCGCAGGATGCGCCGGGTATTGGCGCCCATACCGACTATGAATGTTTCACCATTCTTCTGGCCGACAAGCCGGGTCTGGAAGTGCTGAACGACAACGGCGAATGGATCGATGCGCCCCCCATTCCCGGCACATTCGTCGTCAATATCGGGGATATGCTCGAAATGATGACGGCAGGCGCCTTTGTGGCAACCGCCCATCGTGTGCGCAGCGTGAAAGAGGAGCGTTATTCCTTCCCGCTTTTCTACGCCTGCGATTACCATCACGAAATCCGCCCCCTCCCCGCTTTCGAAAAAGGCGATACGGAGTATGAGGCCGTCAAGATCGGCGATCATATGTGGGCTCAGGCCATGCAGACCTATTCCTATCTCATCGCCAAACGCGAGCGTGGCGAAATTGCCCTGCCGGAGGACACGCGACGCACCAATACATTCGGCCATTTCAGCAAGACAGGGGTGACACCGTGACGGCTCAGACGGAACAGGAACTGCGCGAGGAACTGGCTGCGGCCTATCGCCTTTATGCGCAGTTCGATCTGACAGACATGGTCTATACCCATCTCTCCGTGCGCCTGCCGGGAGAAGGGCATCGCTTTCTGGTCAATCCCTACGGGTTGCTGTTCGAAGAAATCACGGCAAGCTCGCTTGTCGTGGTGGATTCAGAAGGTCACCCACAGCAGGAAACAAGCTGGCCGGTCAACCCGGCAGGGTTCGTCATTCATTCCGCCGTCCATCGTGCCCATCCCGATGCGGCCTGTGTGATGCACAGCCATACCCTGGCAGGCATGGCCATCGCCGCCCAGAAGGACGGCATTCTGCCGCTCAACCAGATCAATATGGAGTTCTACGGACGTATCGGATTTCACCCCTATGAGGGCATCGCAGCAGATGACAATCTGAGCGAGCGCGAACGTCTGGTGCGCGATCTGGGCGACAATATGGGGCTGATCCTGCAGAATCACGGCCTGCTCACCATAGGCAGTTCCGTCGCTCAGGCCTTTTATCGCATGTATTATCTCGAACAGGCCTGCCGCGTGCAGCTGGCCGCGCAATCGACCGGTGCGCCACTCCATTGCCCCAGCGAAGCCGAAGTGCTGCGCGCGCGTGCCCAGTTCGAAACCGACCCCGATCAGGGCCAGATGATCTGGAAAGCCTTGCGCCGCAAGCTGGACCGCGAACAGCCCGATTATAGGAACTGATACCAGCCCCTCCGTTCTTCACTCAGAGACGAGAACGGTATCGTCAACGCCGATCACTTTCTCGCTCCGCCTTGCATAAGCCGCTCTCGCACCGGTTTTGCCCGTTCCCTTCAGCCTGCTTACGGCATGGGGAGCGGGGGCAATAAAAAACCCTCCGGGCCGCAAAGCCCGGAGGGTTTTTCGTGTCAGACGCTCTGAAAAGATCAGAGAACGACCTTCACACCGAACTGGAAGGAACGAAGAACGACACCGTTTTGCGACCAGGACGAGTTGTAGAGGTAGCCACCATAGGTTCCGAAATCGTAAGGCGATTTGAAGCCAAGCAGGTTGTAGACGTTGGCATAGGCGCTCCAGCGGCGATTGAACTGATAGTTCACCGTCAGATCGACGTCCCAGAAAGCCTTGACCTTGCACTGCCCGCTCGGAACGAAGCTGCTCGAGGTAAGGGCATCGGCGCAATTGCCTGCCGTGTTCGAACCCGTCTGGTCTTCTGCCGTCGTGCGATAGCCGCTGGTGTAATAAACCGTCGGCGTCACAGCCAGCTTGCGCCATGACAGCGTATTGGACCAGTTGGCGCGCCAGCGCGGCGTACCCGAGGCTGACACAGCGCCATAAGGACCGAGCGTGCCGGCAAAGCGATAAACCGAACCATCAGGATTGGTCAGGTTCATGCGGCGGACAAAGGTTGCCGTGCCCTTGCTGTACCAATGAACTTCGCGGAACACGCCGGGAAGCTGCGTATTGGCTTCAAAGGTCAGATCGAAACCATCAGTCACAAGCTTGTTCGTGTTGACATAACCCAGATTGATGATGCCCGGACGAAGCTGGCCACTCGGGTTCTGCGGATCGGCAACATCTGGCGTGACCGTCACACCCGTGGGGAGTGCTTCACCTGCAAGATAGGCATTGGCCACATTGATCGTCCCGACAGGATTCGGCGCGATATAGTGATTCTTGCGGATGTAATAATAGTCAGCCCCGAGCGTCAGCCAACGCGTCGGACGGAACATCGGGCCGCCCGAGAAATTGGTCGATGTTTCGGGACGCAGGTTTGGATTACCAGCTGTATTCGAGCCGATGTTGTAGTTCTGCGCGTAGTTGTTGGGCGTGCCGTTGGCATTCAGATGCTGACTGATGAAATTGGCATTGGTCGGTGTGTAGGTCGTGTAACCCACATTGGACCCGCCCGTTTCAGCAAAGCTCGGAACGCGGAAGCCCTTCTGGAACGTGCCACGCAGCGTCAGCTTCTCAGTCGGCTTGAACTGCAGACCGAATTTCGGAGAGAAATGGCTGAAACCTTCAGAATAATGATCGTAACGGCCCGAAGCTTCAGCATCCAGCATCTTCACGATTGGCGCATCTGCCTGGAAGAAGCCGGACTCGACCCAACGACTGCCCTGAGCGTTCACAGGGTTGATGATGCCGGTATACTGATTGGCCGGATTCAGCGTGTCGACCGGATTGGCATTGGGGTCATTCAATGCCTCGTAACGGATGTTGCCACCGATTGCGAGCTTGGCCATACCACCTGGCAGACGGAACAGGCCCTTGCTGAGAGTCGCTTCGCCCGAATATTCCTGGGTGCGCGCATTGATTACATTACGCGGTGCAATCGAATTGAGCACAGACTGCGAATTGAGCGACGGATCGACAAAATTATAGCTGCCGCTCGTGATCGCGTTCTGGATACCGGCAATCGTGGGCACGCCCGTGATAGTCTGGTTCAGAAGCGTGTTCATCCCGACAAAATTGACGTCGTAATTCCAGTCTGAGCCCCAGCGCGAGGGATGCCAACCGTTATAACGCACCGAGCCACGGAAATTCTGGCTGGTCTCGGTCGTGGTGGGCAGCAGATCGCCGAAACGGTAATTGACCTGGGCCTGCTCGCCGAGCGCTGCGTAGGGGTTGTTCGGGTTGAGCGAGCCGTCAGCCAGATAGACAGGCAGATAGGTGTTCTGCGCCGTGGCCAGCTTGGCCTGGCTGTAGGACGAACCACCATAGGTGGAAGCCGGTGTACCGGTGCTGATCGAACGCGCTTGCGACCAGGTAAACATGGCGGTCAGCTGCGAGCGCTCGGTGACATTGGCCGTGAAATGCGCCGTGGCACTGACGCGACGCAGGTCGGGCGCCAGCTGGGCATATTTCTGTGTGTTCCACGAGCAGGCCTGGCTGGCGCCTGTCGTGCCGGAAACGGTGCCTGTCACCAGACCGTCGGTGCCGGTGCGGCATCCTGCCTGCTGGTTCAGGAGCTGCCACGGGCCTGTACCAGTGCCTGTGGCCGTAACCGGGCGAACGATAGCCGTTGTGGAAGGCGAGAAATTGGTGATTGCCCCATCGGAAACGATATTGGCGTTGCCGTTGCTGCCACCAATACCGGTAAGGTCGCCGTTATTATAGGGCGCGTTCAACTGACGGTAATAGAGCGGGTCGTCCTGCTGATATTCCGAGTTGATATAGAAGTTATAGCCGTCCTTATGAAGGTCGCCATGACCCCAGGTGGCATAAAGGCGCTGATGGCCCGCATCGCCGCGCTGGGTCAGACCACCCTCGGCATTGCCCTCAAAGCCCTTGATCTCCTTACGGGTGATCATGTTGACCACACCGGCAACGGCATCGGCACCATAAGTGGCGGAGCCGCCATCCTGCAGCACATCGACGCTCTGCATGATGGATTGCGGCATCCAGTTGGTGTCGACGAAGTTACGTTCGCCGTCATCGGCCAGCGGATAATAGGACAGACGCTGACCGTCCATGAGCACCAGGGTCGAATCCGTGCTCAGGCCACGCAGTGATGGGGCAGAAGCGCCAGCAGCAAAGCCGCCACCGGCCGACCAGGCATTGGTCAGATTGCCCGCACCGTTGGAAGACAGAAGCTGCAACGCATCGGTGACGGTCTTGATGCCGCGCTGCTGCATATCCTTCATGGTGATATGGGTGATCGGCGAGGCGCTGGTCGTGTTCGGGTCGCGGAACAGCGAACCCGTGACCATGATGGTCTCGGCACCCGACGACGCATTGGCCGCAGAGCTGTTGGAGACGCGGGCCGAAACGACTTTCGCACGCGCTGAAGTGCTGGTCGCAGGCACTGTTACCCTGGATTTGGCGGGTGTCTTGGCAGCATTAGCAGGTATCGTGGATGTTTCAGGCGATGAAACAGTTTGTGCCTGTGCCTCACTTGCGAAATGCAACAGGGCGACACAAGCAGTCGCGCCCATCAGTCCGGCAGCGAGTCCTCGTTTCCGTCGGGGTGACGGGGCAACCATGCTGCAGATCCCTGCAGCTTCATTCGTCTCTCGATTGAGGGGCGTCATCAGGCATTCCGTCAAAATGGGTTATTTTGCGACAAAGATCGTCACAACATTCCTATTTCGTAACGGGAGTTCGTTAACGCTCGCAAGGCAGGTTACAACTTTATTACAAAGTTTAGCTACGATTGTGCAACAATGTCACACTGGGGGGCCTTCATTATTTCCAGAAAATGTCGATATTAATCAGTAAGTTATTCCATGATCGCCAAACTTCCTATTTACCCTAGGCACAACCGAGACACCGTTACGGCATGGAAATCACTATCCTAATCGTTAATTATGCGCAGTCAGGGATGCATGATTGGAAACTGCCCGAATCAAAAAAGGCGGGACCATGGGCCCCGCCTTTTTCCGTCTTACAGATGCTTCCGGGAGATTAGTGAGCCAGCCCCTTGGCTGAAGCTCGGGTAGCGTGGAGATGGGCTTCCACCTCCGGGTCGAGCTTCAGGAAGTAGGTCAGGATCGCACTGATGCAGTAGATGATGGAGTAGACAACCATCACACCGAACACGCCGAAGGCAGGCTCGAAGATGTAGACGATGGCCGGGCCGATCCAGACGCTGGCGCCAGCACCGAGATTGAGCAGCGACATGGCGGCAGCTTTGTTCTCGGGAGCCAGGTAGGGCATCAGGGCAGAGAGCGGCACATAACCAGCGAGGGTCATGCCATAGAAGGCGCCGGCGATCATGACGATGAAAAGATGGTCAGGGCCGAGCAGGGTCGGTGCGAAATACAGGGCCATGGTGCTCAGCGTGGAGCCAACGCCACCCATGATCAGAACCGTATATCTCCAGCTCAGCTTGTCACTGATGATGCCCAGGAACAGGTTGAAGAAGATGTTGCTGATGAAGATAGCCTGAAGAACTGCCAGCCACTGGCCCATGGTGAAGCCAAGCGTATGGGTGAAATAGAGCGGCATGAACACCAGGAAGCCGAACTCGGCAGACGTGTTGATGGCGCGCACGATGCAGCCGATACCCACTTTCGGACGCTGCCAGCCAATGGCGAGCGACATGAACAGGGTTTTGATAGCCCCCTTGTTCCCTGTCTCGACACGCGGCACGCGCTGCATGCCCAGAAGAGCCAGACCACCGCCGAAGATAACGAAGCTCAGCGCAACCCACAGAGTGGAATACCCGCCAATGATCGGCAGAAGGACACCCGCAATGGTCGTGCCAAGCGTCGGCAGACCTGCCGTGAAGCAGAACCAGAACCAGCCCACAGCCGAGCCGAGTTTCTGCACGGGGGCCGTGCTGACAACCCAGACGAGGAAGCCGAAAGCGAAGAGTGGATAACCGAAACCGCGCAGGCCGTAGAACAGCGTGATCAGCGCCCAGGATTTGGACGGCAGGGCAAAGCCGAGAAAACCGATCTGAAAGAGGATCCAGATTGCCAGACCGACCAGCATGACCTTGCGGCTGCCCCACATGTCTGAAAGCGCGCCCGAGGCCCATGCGGAAATGGCAGCGGTCAGACCGTAGATGGTGAAGAGACCGGCGACGTCATGCTCCTGAAAGCCGAGCGAGACGAGGTAGGGCGAAAGATAGCCGCTTTCCACGCCATCGCCGATCATGAAGAGCAGCGTGCCGATGAAACCCCAGATCATGACCGGCGGAATACCTGCCCATGATACGAAGCGTTCGAAAGCCGTTTTTGGTTCGATGTCTTGCAGAGTGCCGGTTGCGGACCGTGCCCCCCCGACGAATGTCCCGCCTGCCATCGTGTGTCTCCTGAGTCTTACAAAAGGCCTCTAGCTGCTGGGCAGCGTGCCTGGCCCGTCCTCCTTTGCGCGGGTTGGCGGGGTCCGGCAAATCACAAAAAAGAGTTATAGATACCAGATCATATGTTCGTATGAGACGTTCACTCTGACAGCTTTGATATGATAAACGTTTTTTAATGGGTTCATTCAAGAACGATACATGAACTCAAAGGAGATATATCGCTCATTATGACGTATTTTTGAATGAAACCTTTTTATTATTATATAAATACGCGTCTTACACCCTCTCCCATACAAATACAAATCAATGACATTCATCACATTTTTATGATTTATATATACATGGAATAGGTCATATTTGAAATTTAGTTCGATCATAAATGAGAGCCCGCTCTCTTCCATCTCATATGAAACGAAGCAGGTTTTCTTTCTGTCAAACCATGATCATGAACAGAGTTTAATACATATCATTTCATTCGGAATTCTAACATTCACCGCCCACCACCATGGGGCCAGACAAGGGTCTTTCCATGACCACACGTACCCAGCGCGCCAACGCCATTCGCATTCTCGCCATCGATGCCATTTTCAAGGCACAGTCAGGCCATCCCGGTACACCGCTGGGGATGGCCGACATCTCGGAAGTGCTCTGGCGTGACGTCATGCGCTACAACCCCGCCAATCCGGCCTGGTGCAATCGCGACCGCTTCGTTTATTCCAACGGCCATGGCTCGATGCTGCTTTATGCATTGCTGCATCTCTCCGGCTTCGACCTGAGCATCGACGATATCAGGCAGTTCCGTCAGCTTCACTCCAGGACACCGGGCCACCCTGAGTTCGGCTACGCACCGGGCATCGAGACCACCACCGGCCCGCTCGGTCAGGGAATCGCCAATGCCGTCGGCATGGCCCTTGCCGAAAAAACGCTGGCGGCACAGTTCAACCGCCCCGGACTGCCGATCGTCGATCACCACACCTATGCCTATGTCGGCGAGGGCTGCCTGATGGAAGGCATCTCGCACGAGGCCTGCGCCCTTGCAGGCACGCTCGGTCTGGGCAAGCTGATCACGATCTATGACCGTAACATGGTCACCAATGACGGACCGATCGACGGCGTCTATACCGACGACACCCGCAAGCGCTTCGAGGCTTATGACTGGCAGGTCATCGGCGAGATCGACGGGCACGACCCCGAGGCCGTTCTGGATGCCTTGACAAAGGCTCGTGCCGAAACGGCCCGCCCAAGCCTGATCATCTGCCGCACCACCATCGGTCAGGGCTGCTCCGAAGGCTATGCCGGCACCCACAAGGTGCATGGAGGCGTCCTGCCTGCCGATGAGATCGCGAAGATACGGACTCGTCTGGACTGGTCTCATCCGGCATTTGAAATCCCTGAAGCAATCTATCGCGACTGGGACCATCGACCGGCTGGCCGCGAGGCGGAATCGTCGTGGAACGCCCTCTTCGCCCGCTATGAGGCGGCGCATCCCGAGCTTGCGGCCGAATTCACGCGTCGTCAGAACAAGGGCTTTCCGGCAAACTGGCAAAGCCTGTCTCGCGACTTCGTCCGCAGCCTTCAGGACGCCCCGAAGGACATTCCCTCACGCAAGGCCTCGCAGAATGCCATCGAGGCCTTTGCGCCGCATCTGCCGGAAATGGTCGGTGGCTGTGCCGATATCACGCCGAGCTGCCTGACACGCTGGTCGGGCTCTTCTTCGGTCTGCTTCGATCCTGCAGGCAATTACGTCGATTATGGCGTGCGCGAGTTCGGCATGGTCGCCATGGCCAATGGTATTGCGCTGCATGGCGGGCTCATTCCCTATACCGCGACGTTCCTGATGTTCATGGAATATGCGCGCAACGCCGTGCGTATGGCCGCCCTGATGAAACAGCGTCAGATTCTGGTCTATACGCATGATTCCATCGGTCTGGGCGAAGACGGGCCGACACATCAGCCGGTTGAACAGCTGGCCAGCCTGCGTCAGACGCCGAACATGGTCACCTGGCGCCCCTGCGATCAGGTCGAGGCCGCCATCGCCTGGGTCAGCGCGCTTGAACGTCTGGACGGGCCGACAGCATTCTCGCTCTCTCGCCTGCCCCTGAAACAGCATAACCGCAGCGAGGCTCAGCTGCGCGATGCATGGCGCGGCGGTTATGTGCTGTCAGACAGCACCGGCACACCCGATCTGATCGTGATGGCCACGGGCTCTGAAATGACCCTGGCCCTCGACTCCGCCGAGGCCCTGCGCGCCAGGGGCGTGGCCGTCCGTGTGGTTTCGCTTCCCTCGCCCGAAACATTCGATGCGCAGGATGCCGCCTATCGTGAAAGCGTGCTTCCCGATGCCGTAAGGGCACGCCTGGCCATTGAAGCCGCCAGCACCCTCTACTGGGCTCGTTATGTCGGGCTTGATGGCGATGTGGTGGGCATGACCGGCTTTGGTGAATCCGGCCCTGCGCAGGATCTGTTCCGCCATTTCGGCTTCACTGTCGACAATGTCGTGACCCGCGCCGAGGCGGTTCTGACCCGCGTCAAAAGCCGCAAGACCCACTGATTTCTCTGCTTTCAGGGCGGCCCATAAGGGCCGCCCTTTTTCCTGACATCGGAACACTGGATTACCCTCATGGATCTTTTCGACCTCTCGGGCGACATCGCTTTCGTAACCGGCGCTGGCAGCGGAATTGGCCAGCAGATTGCCATCGGCCTTGCAGAAGCAGGCGCCTCGGTGGCCTGTTTCGACCTGCCGGGTTCACGCAAGGGACTCGATGAAACCGCTGACCGCATTCGCGGGCTCACACGCTCTGTTCTGGTCTGCACGGGCGACGCCACGGATGAGGTGAGCCTCGCCGATGCCATCGCCGCCACCCAGACCGAGCTGGGTCTTCTTTCTGTCGCGGTCAATGCTGCAGGTATCGCCAATGCGGCTCCGGCAGAGGAAATGGGCCGCGATCAGTGGCAGCGTGTGCTCGATATCAACACCACTGGCGTGTTTCTCTCGTCTCAGGCCGAGGGTCGCGCCATGCTCGCCAATGGCCGCGGGTCGATCGTCAACATCGCCTCGATGTCGGGCGTGATCGTCAATCGTGGGCTCATGCAGGCGCATTACAACGCCTCGAAAGCTGCCGTGATCCATCTCAGTAAGAGTCTGGCCATGGAATGGGCAACCCGTGGCGTTCGCGTGAACACCATCAGCCCCGGCTATACCGCCACCCCCATGAACACCCGTCCCGAATGGGCCGAACGCGTGAAAGTGTTCGAAAACGACACTCCCATGAACCGCATCGCCCTGCCGCGCGAAATGGTCGGACCAGCTATTTTCCTTTCTTCCCGCGCTGCGTCTTTCTGCACGGGCGTCGATCTGCTGGTCGATGGCGGCTTCTGCTGCTGGTAATTCCCGTCAGAGGGATACCCTGACATCTGCAAAGAGGCATTGGCCCCTCTGATACCGATTTTCAGGAGGTCAGGCGCTCTATCGGCAATTCGAGCGTGTGCTTGATTTCCGAAAGCGCCACCATCGAATTGACTTCCTGAATACCGGGCACGCTTGCCAGTCTTTTCAGGAAGAACTGCTCATAGGATTCGATATCGCGCGTCACGATGCGCAGAATGAAATCCGTCGACCCCAGAAGCACATAACAATCCTGCACCTCGGGAAAATCGCGTATCGCTTCCTCGAAAGCGGCGAGATTACCGCGCGCATGCGCCGTCAGCTTGACCAGCGCATAGAGCTGGGCGTTCAGCCCGATCTTGCGTCGATCAACCAAATAGACCTGCTTTTGCAGAATGCCCGCATCCTTCAGACGCTGGATGCGCCGCCAGCAGGGCGCCTGGGAAAGGCCAACCAGATCGGCCAACTCGGCTGTGGAACGCGATGCATCCTGTTGCAGCAGGACCAGCAGGTGCCGGTCGATGGCATCGAGTTCCTCAAGCAATTTTTATGCTCCATCTTACCATAAATCCAAATTGTTTTTTCTTTTCAATAGCTGAAAGACATTGAAAAACGCAATTTTTATCAGAAACTGGCGTGATATCGTCTCGTTAGACGATCGCTGCCTTTCCGGCTTGCGATCCTGTTTTTCGCATCTTTCTTCAGGTTCGAGACCATGACAGCAAGCCTTGCCAGAACCAGCACGCTCAATGCCCGAAGCGGCGCCGATATCCTGCTCGAAATTCTTGCCAGCGAGAAAGTGGAGTATATTTTCGGCAATCCCGGCACGACCGAGCTGCCCTTGATGGACAGCCTGCTGCGCAAGCCTGATATCCGCTATATCCTGGCCCTGCAGGAAGCCAGCGCCGTCGCCATGGCCGATGGTTACGCGCAATCATCAGGACGCCCCGGCTTTCTCAACCTGCATACGGCAGGCGGTCTGGGCCATGGTATGGGCAATTTGCTCAACGCCCATGTGTCGCAAACGCCGCTCGTCGTGACCGCCGGGCAGCAGGATCTGCGTCACGCCGTCACCGATCCGCTGCTTTTCGGCGATCTGCTCAAGATTGCAGAGCCTGCCGTGAAATGGGGCAAGGAGGTCGCCTCTGTCGATCAGCTGCCGACCCTCGTGCGACGCGCCTTTCACGATGCCGACGCAGCGCCGTCCGGCCCGGTCTTTCTTTCGCTTCCCATGGATATCATGGAAGAGATGAGCACGATCGGGAGCGGCGCCCCCTCACGCATCAATCGCGATTCCATTGCCGGGGGCCTGCCAGAACTGGCCCAGGCACTCTCAGCCATCGCACCGGGGCGCCTGGCCCTGATTGCGGGGGATGAGATTCACGCCAGCAAGGCTGCCTCGGAGGCTGTTGCCGTGGCGGAAATGCTCGGGGCGCCTGTCTATGGCTCATCCTGGCCGTCTCGCGTGCCTTTCCCCACCGCACATCCTCTATGGCGGGGCAATCTGCCGACCACGGCGCGCGGCATTGCCGAGATCCTGTCGGATTACGATGCCATTTTTGCCATTGGTGGCAAATCGCTCATCACCATTCTCTATACCGAAGGCTCTGCCGTGCCTGAGGGCTGCGCAGTGTACCAGCTTTCGTCGGATGTGACCGATCTGGGCCGTACCTATCCGACCCTTCTCTCGAGCTGTGGCGCTCTCAAACCGTCTCTTACGGCCTTGCTGCCTCTTCTCTCGACAGCGAGCGCGGAAAATGCACTTCACTATGCGGCACTCGGCAGCGCCGCCCGAGACAGAAGACAGGAAGAGCGTCGTGCCCTGCATGCACGCGCCGATGCAGGCTTCGACGCTGAGCGCATTCCGCCCATCCTCGCTGCCCGCGAGGCGGTGCGTGCCATCGGGCCACATACACCCATCGTCGACGAAGCCATCGCGACATCGACTTTCGTGCGCAGTTTTCTCGAGAGTGATGACCCGGCGCAATATTCCTTTCTGCGTGGGGGCGCGCTTGGCTGGGGCATGCCAGCCGCCATTGGCTGCTCGCTCGGCCTCAAACGCGAGCCCGTCGTATGCCTGGTAGGCGATGGCGCCGCCCTCTATTCACCGCAGGCGCTCTGGACCGCCGCCCATGAAAAACTGCCTGTCACTTTCGTGGTGATGAATAACTGCGAATATAACGTGCTCAAAAATTTCATGCGCGGTCAGGCAAACTATACGGCAGCCCAGACCGGTCGCTTCATCGCCATGGATCTCGTCAATCCGACCATCGATTATCAGGCGCTTGCCACCTCGATGGGGGTTCCGGCGCGTCGCCTGACACGCGCACAGGATATTGCTCCGGCCATTGAGGCCGGCATTGCGAGTGGGGCCACCAATCTGATCGAGATCATGATCAGCCGGTAAGGTGCCCTTCACGGCACCACCCGAAAACCAGCCAGGGCGCGCGCCCTGGCTGCCGGTTCTCACAGATCGAGATGAAAGAACTGGTTATACGCACTCGCCTGATAGATGCTGAAAGCTGGCCCGCTGACAAAACCGCTCTTGCGATATAGCGCGATCGCTGAGGCGAATGCCGGGGTGGTACCTGTCTCCAGACTCAGTCGTTTCAGGCCGCGCTCTCGCGCCGTGGCGATGATGACCGCCAGAATTTTCGCCCCGGCCCCGCGTCGCAGAAAATCGGGATGGGTACGCATCGATTTGACCTCAGCCAGTCCTTCCCCAAGCATTTTCAACGCCCCGATCGCTGCCACACGCCCTTCAATCCGTGCTGACCAGAGCGTGACTTCAGGCACCTGCAAACCTGAAAGATCAAGGGCAAACCGGCTGGCTGAAGGCGTATCCTCCGCCATGCCCGCCAGATGAAGGGCCAACAGGGCCCGGGTTTCTGCCCCTGTGAGATCATCGACCCGGATTTCGATCATGTGACGCTTCGCCTCCTGCTGCTATCAAGGGTTACACCGGGGGACAGACCTTCTCATCACGCCCCCTGAACGTCCAGCGCCGGATGCCACGCTCATGGAACGAAAGGAATGATCAATGACCTCCCCAATGAGTATTCTTCATGAAGTCGAAGACGACAATTCGCTATCTACCGCCCCTGTCTCTCTGGGCCGTTGATGCTGACACGGATAAGGGAAGGCAGCGCGCGGCCGTGATCGACTGGATGCGGGACACATTTCTCACGTAAAACTGCCCTCCAGAACAACTCGTGATTTTGTCCCCTCCCATGCCTGATGAGCGGTGATCGTTCAGACACCGCCAGTTTTCTGAAAAACCACGCTCTGAAAATTCTGGCGTGCGCCGCCGGGCGTGTGATGGGTGTGTCGCTGCTCTGCCAGCAATGTGAACCCCTCCCCCAAAAGCGAAGCGATAGAGACAGCATCATGCCTCACAACCGGCAGGCCCGAGCAACGGGTTGGGCCGTCTGGGGCGAAAGTCGCGATAACCGCGATACCGCCTGTGCTCAGAGCCTTCCGCAGAACGCGTGCATAGCGTGCCTGAGCCTCGGGGGCGGCCAGAAAATGCAGCGCGGCACGATCATGCCAGACATCGTAAACTCGCCCCGGCTCCCACTCTGTTACATCGGCGACAACCGGCTGAAAACGTGCTCCGGCAGTTTTCAGCCTTGCTGCAACACACTTGAGCGCGACAGCAGACAGATCAAGGCTCGTCACCTCATCAAAACCAGCGTCGAGAAGGGCATCCGGCAAAAATGAGACGCCGCCGCCAATATCGACTACCGCTCGGCGTGCGGACGCATGGTCCAGTATCAGTTTGAGAGACAGGTCGGGATGCGCCTCATACCAGCTCAGCTCTGTCGCTGCCTTGCCCGAATAGACTTCATCCCAACAAACGCGGCCATCGCCCATGCTGTCTCCTCCTTGAGGGACACGCAGTATAGGGCAGCGCCCACGTTGAACCGTCACACATTTCTGCGTGGTGCGACGCCGGGCCCGGCTGAAAACCCAAGAAACGTCCGATATTACTGATCGAGAGAGAATTTTGATCACGACAGAGGCTTGGTTTCTGCTCTCAAAACCTGATCGTCGACCATGAATTCTCTGTGGCATTTTTTTATAGGCCCGATGAAGATTTCATGACGCGCCCTTTGGCGCCTTCCAGCCCCCTCAAAGCCATGTCCTTATCGCGGCTCCCTGGCCCGCTTTCAGGATCTGTCGATGCGCCTACGCTCTGCCTTGCCCCTGACTCTCCTTACGGCCGTAATGGGCGTTGCCCATGCCGGGCCGATGGATGAGACGGTCCATCTCAACCAGATACAGGTGATCGGCACCCATAACAGCTACCGGCGCGACATCTCGCCCACCACGCTGAAATGGCTGACGAAGCTCTCGCCTCAGGCAGCGATTGCGCTCGATTATCATCATGACACAATCACGTCGCAGCTCGATCACGGCGTGCGCCAGCTTGAAATCGACATCTATGCTGACAGCGAGGGTGGCCGCTATGCCCATCCAAAGGGCCCTGAATGGGAGCGCAAGGCAGGGCTGACGCCCAATCGCGACCCGACGCCGCCGCAGGCAATGCAGGGCACAGATTTTAAGGTCATGCATATCGTCGATATCGACCAGCGATCGAACTGTCAGCCGCTTCGTGTCTGTCTGTCCGAAATCAAGGCCTGGTCGGATGCGCATCCGAACCATGTGCCTGTCTTCATCGACCTTGAGACCAAGCAGGATATTCCCTTTGGAGGCGGCAAGCTCGATTTTACGCCACCGGAAGTGTTTACCCCTGCCACCTATGACCGGCTCGATGCCGAGCTGGTCTCGGTTTTCGGACAGAATGGAATCGTTACCCCCGACCAGGTGCGCGGCTCGGCAGAGACGCTCGACAGCGCCGTGCATGAACATGGCTGGCCCAGCCTGTCACAGACGCGTGGCAAGGTCGTTTTCCTGTTCGACCGGCCTCATGACACAGCGCGCTATACCCAAGGCCACCCGGCCCTGCGCAACCGTATCGTCTTTACCAACGCCAAACCCGGCGACCCGGACTGCGCTTTCACAGAGATCAATGAGGGCTTCATCGGCGCCAAGGGCAATGGCAGCGAGGCTGTCGACAACGCCGCGGCTGCGCGTATCATCCCTAATCTGGTGAAACAGGGCTATCTCGTGCGTACCCGCGCCGATGCCAATACAATCGAAGCGCGGCAGAACGATCTCGAACGTCGCAATGTCGCTTTCTCTTCCGGCGCGCATCTCATCAGCACCGATTATCCCGGTTTCGAACCGGCGCCGTGGCATGGTTACGCGGTCAGCTTCGGTCCGAATCTGGTCGCACGCTGCAACCCGGTTAATGCTCCGGCTTCATGCCGGAGCAACGCGCTCGAACCCTGAAAGAGGCAGCGTCCCTCACGGCTGCCGGGGATTATGCCCCTGCTCCCATGATCGACTCGGTGCAACCTGGAAGCCTTCGGTCCCGACCGAAGGCCTTCCCTCGATAACCTACCCGGCACTTCTGCAAGACCGAACACTGCCCTGTGAGCAGAGAAATAGCCGCGCCCGACGGACGGGCGCGTTCGATTCCGGCTCTCTCAGTGATCAGGAACGCTCATACGACCTGAAAGCCCGCCTTCGAGAGAGCCAGAATCACCGTGCTCCCTCTCGCCGCCAGCGTGGAGCCGTACAGAGCCCGTCGAACGCACCTGTATCCTTACCAGATAGTTATCGGGAACCCGCTCCATGCTGACTTCCCACCTGGCTGCCCTCCCCGATCCAATGGCGCGGCGAACAAGAAAAATGAAAAAAAATCGCTACCCCCTGTTGCCAAAAGAAATCGGGACTGGTAGTTCCCCCTTCACCGAAGACGAGGACGTTACGGCCTCCTCCGAAGCGGTTGCTGAAGCTGAAAAGCTTCATGCGGGTGTAGCTCAGTTGGTTAGAGCGCCGGCCTGTCACGCCGGAGGTCGCGGGTTCGAGCCCCGTCACTCGCGCCATTTTTTCCGAAAATTCGATCAGAAAATTTAGCGTTCTTGCTTAATCAAGCGCTGGTTTTCCGTGTGTGTGCTTTCTGCCGGAGCAGAAAGCGGAAGCAGACGTCTTAAGGAGAACGGTGCGGCCCTCAAGCCGCCAGATAAGTGTCCAGAACCGCATCTGTTGGGCCGTCCATGCGAATCTGGCCGTTCTCCAGCCAGATCAGGCGTGTGCACCAGCGTCTGATGATCTCGGGCTGATGAGACGACATGACCAGCGTATCGGAATCCTGCACAAGGCTCTCGATGCGCTTTTTCGCCTTTTCCAGAAAGGTGATGTCGCCGGCCATGAGCCATTCATCCATCAGCAGCACATCAGGCGTAATGGCCGTCGCCAGACCGAAGGCAAGGCGCACCAGCATGCCGCTGCTATAGGTCTTGACCGGCAGAGCCAGAAAATCACCCAGCTCTGCAAACTCGGCAACATTCTGCGCGATCGACCCGGCCTGGGCCTGACCGAACCCATGGAACAGGCAGCGCAGGCGGATATTCTCCAGACCTGTCAGTTCCATATTCATTCCAAGCTGCGTGTCGAGCAATGTGCCGATGGACCCACGCACACGCACGCGCCCTGAAACCGGCTCATAAATACCGGCCAGAGCGCGCAGAAGCGTCGTCTTGCCGGCACCATTCCCCCCGATGAGACCCAGACGCTCACCCTTGTCCAGCGTGAAGCTGATATCCTTTAGCACGTCGATCGTCACGCGATGACGCGCATCTTCCACCAGGGCGCTACCGGCCCGCTGCCCGCTGCGATTGCTGACGGCACTGGCCATGGAGCGCTTCAGGGTGCTGTTTTCAGAATGATAGACCGGAAAGTGCAGGCACAGACGGTCAACGAGAACTCTGGTCATGGTCAAACCCAATAAGCAATGCGCGCGCGGAAACGGGCGAAGAAGACAGCCGCAAGGACAATCAGAACGGCGCTATGGGCAAGAGCCGCCTCCCAGATGACGAGCGGAAGAGTCTCCCCCAGAAGCGGTGCCCGAATGATGGCCAGGAGGGGATAGAACGGATCGATCAACAACCAGCCTCCAAGGGTGCCAACAAGTTCAGGCTTCCAGATCACCGGCGTGACAAAGAAGAATACCTGAAGCAGCGAGCCCACGATTGGCGGGATATCGCGAAAACGCGCGCCGAAAAGCCCGAGGCACAGCGTGATGGCAAGACTATCGATAATCCAGAGCCCGAGCGCAGGCAGAATCAGCCAGATTTTCAGGGGCACGATATCGAAAATGAGAAAGACGACCAGAACGACGACGGCATTATGTGCCAGAACCAGCAGGTTACGGATAATGGCCTGAATCGCGAAGACGCTGAACGGTCTGCGGGCAGACTGGATCAGGCGCGTTTCCTGTGAAAAGACGGTCGTGCTCTCTGTAATGAGAGTCGAGATATATCCCCAGAGAACGAGAGAAAGCGCCAGAAAAGGCAGATAGGTTTTCAGCACGATGCCGAACAACTCGGCGTAGAGAAACCCCAGCGCGATCACCATGACAGCCGTCGTGATTGTCAACCAGAATGGCCCGAGAACCGACCCGCGATAGCGCATCTTGATATCGAGCCACCCCAGGGTCATGGCCAGAGGCAGGAGACGAAGGCCCTCACGCAGATCGACGAATGCCGCCTTGAATCGCCCCCATCCTGACAGGGGAAACAGATCGAGTATCGTTTCCCTGTCGCCTGCCCTTGGCTGAGTCGTGTTCATGCTTCTCGCTCTTTGCTTGACCAGAGCAGAAGCTCTAGCCTTTCAGACGCGTCGCTCCAAGGGTCCGCGCTCTCAGCCACCTCTCGACGAAGCGAAAACCATCGCCCGCCATGCGCAAGATGGATCGCTTGGCGCGTCTGGTCTATGATCGCGAAGCAGCGATCGAGGCCTTTCAGCAGAAATGACCAATGCCGATTATTTCATGATCTGTTTTGTTTTCGCCGGCTACGCGATCGGCCCGCTTATGGCCGGGCTTCTGATTCACCGGATCAACAAGTCGGACCTGTTCAATTCTTCCGACGACTAGAGAAACCGCCACACACAGGCATGGCGGCGTCATTCCTTCAAAACGAGACGGCAAGCCCCTGTCGGGCGATCAGAAAACGAAACCCCTCGACATTACCTGCCTGAAGCTGGGCTGCGATAAGATCCTCTGCCGACGCCCCACTGGTGAGGAGAGGCTTGATATGGGCAACAAGCACCGGGAAGCCCTTCATCGACACACCAGCCTCAGCCTTCAATGCAGCAAGCTCGCGCAGCAGCCAGGCGGGGGTCAGATGGCCGTATAGTTGTGAGTCTGGTCTGCTGTTGTCATAGGAACACTCGATGATCAGGCCACGAAGCTGGTGAGCCCTGATCAGAGGAGCAACAGCTTTCCAGAGTGCGGCAAGCCTGTCTCCCTTTTCCAGAGCATCCGGTCCGGTGTCGCCGAGATAGAGCAGCGCATCAGACCCAGAACGCAGAAGGAATGCCGTCGATTCAACAGCACCATGGCTCAATGGATAGGCGGTGACGCTCAGTTTCGTGCTTGAGAGCGGTACGGTCCGCTCGGGAAACAGATCATGATAATGATACAGCCCTAGGGCAGGCTTTGCCCCACGATCGGCCAGATTGGGCCAGACGCGATGATTGAAAAGGTCATCCTGCATTACCGACAGGACCGAAGGCAGGGCATAGATGGGCTTGCCCCGATCATCGGGAGACACAGCCAGCAGCCCCGCCACATGATCCAGATGCGCGTGGCTGAGCAGATAGCCCTGAATGACATGATGGATCAGCAGGCCGGTACGCGAGGTCTTCGGATCATTCGGCAGGGCAAGATGATCGAAATCATGGGCCGCATTTGCTTTTTCGATGCCATTCATGACCGTACCGGCATCCAGAAGAACGCCGACATCTGTCCCCTGCTCGCGCACGAGATAAGCACTCAGATTACCGTCCTCGAGCCCGCCATGTGCGCCGAGTACCGTTACGTCAAAGCCCCTGGCCCGTGCCAACTCACCGGGGAAAAGCATGGCCGCCATAAACCCGCCGATAAGAGCAATCTGTCTGAACCTGGCACGCATGCAACTCACTCCTCGCCTCCCTGTCTTTGAGGCCGTTAACGAGCAGGTATCGGCATCATCCGGTTGAGACAAGGTGAACGCGCAAACCCGATACGCGGCATGGTGCGACCAGGAATCAGGAAACGACCTACTTGCGAGAAAGCCAAGGCTGTTACAGTGTCGTTGCAATTACAAATAATACCACTGAAGTCCAAAGAAAGAATCGTGGAAACACCATGAAAAGCGTCAGATCAGGACCGATTGCGCGATCGATTTCATGCCCGCTTTTCCTGCTTGCCATGTGTTTGCTGGCCGGCTGCGATACGCCTGCAAAAGACGGCTCCTGCGTCATTGGTACGATTGGGCGCCTGCCGCTTGATTCGTACCAGAATACGCCAGTGGTGCGGGCTACGATCAACAGGCATCCCGTCCTGTTCACTGTCGATTCAGGGGCCTTCAACAGCGTGCTGAGTGAAAAATACGCAGACATGCTCGATCTGACCTATTCCACCGGCATGGTGAGAACGACCGGGGTCAAAGGCACGGAACTCCAGCGTATCGTGCAGGTGGACGATATCGGGCTTGGTGGCGCCACGAACACAAACCACGCCTTTGCCATGACCACACAATCCTTCGGTGCCACCAAACCCCCTCTGCCGCCGTTGGTGGGGCTTCTGGGCGCCGAGATCCTGCTGGCAACCGACCTCGTCATCGATATGCCGCATCATCAGATGCAACTGCTCGACATGAAGCGCTGCCCCTATCCGGCGCCATTGTGGAAGGGGATGATGCATACCGTCCCGATCGAGCGCGATCTCGATCAGATGCAACTCCATCTGCAGTTCACACTCGATGGGGGTAAGCCGATACGTGCCATTTTCGATACGGGCGCCTCACGCACCGTTCTGCCACTTCGCCTGGCACATGAACTGGGTGTCACTGATGAGATGCTGAAAAAAGACCGAGCCTCGATCGATTTCGAGGCCGTGGGCAGCGACAGGGTCACCGCCTATCATCACCATTTCAAAACGATGACGCTTGGAGATTTCACGATCCATAATCCTGAAGTGATCATCATGGATAATGATACGCTCGATGACGCTCTGTTCGGCGCCGATTTCCTGCGTCATCACCGCGTCTGGATCACGACGCAGCACACGATGTACGTGCAGCATATATCCGAGATACCGCCTGACGAAGATCAGCCGCAGCCTTCCTCCGCAGCCCCAGAAACTGCCGCCAAATAAGGTCTGCTGCGAAAAAGACCCATTTTTCACTTGCATCGCGCGCCCGGCTCGCCGACATGCGAGGCATGCCATACGCCGTAAAGGAACTCTTCGCGACACTTCAGGGAGAAGGTGCCCATACAGGGCGCGCCTCCGTGTTCTGTCGTTTTGCCGGATGCAATCTCTGGTCTGGCCGTGAAGAAGACCGCCATAAAGCCGCCTGCCAGTTCTGCGATACCGATTTCATCGGCACCGATGGCGAGGGTGGCGGTCGTTTTGCCACAGCAGAAGACCTGGCTCAGGCTCTGGTCACCTGCTGGGATCAGGCATCGGCCGAGCCAGAACGCCGTTATGTCGTCTTCACGGGGGGAGAGCCCCTGCTGCAGATTGATGACGCTCTCGTCGCAGCGGTGCATGAAGCGGGGTTCGAGATCGCCATCGAAAGCAATGGCACGATCAGGGCGCCGGAAGGAATTGACTGGGTCTGCATCAGCCCCAAGCCAGCCAGCACCCTTGTGCAGCGCTCGGGACAGGAACTGAAGCTGGTCTTCCCGCAGGAGGCTCTCCCCCCCGAACTGTTTGAGACCTGGGATTTCACCCATTTCTGGCTGCAGCCCATGGATGGACCCGATCGCATCGAAAACACGCAGAAAGCCGTTGCCTACTGCCTGAAAAACCCGCGCTGGCGCCTGTCGCTGCAAACCCACAAGCTGATCGGGATTCCCTGATGCTCTCCAATGACACGGCGATCGTTCTCTTCTCGGGCGGGCAGGATTCCGCCACCTGTCTGGCATGGGCGCTTGATCGTTTTGCACATGTCGAGACCCTGGGTTTTGCCTATGGCCAGCGCCATGCCGTTGAACTGGAGTGCCGCGATAGGCTGCGTATTTCCATGATCGACGCCAGGCCGGAGTGGCGGGACCGGCTGGGCGAGGATCATACGCTCGACCTCTCTGTTCTTGGCCAGATTTCCGAGACCGCACTGACGCGTGAGGCGGCCATCGAGATGAACGAGAACGGCCTGCCCTCGACTTTTGTCCCGGGCCGCAACCTGCTTTTTCTGAGTTTTGCCGCAACACTGGCCGTCAGACGCAACGCCCGTCATATCGTCACCGGTGTGTGCGAGACCGACTATTCCGGCTATCCCGACTGTCGTGACGACACCATCAAGGCGCTGCAGGTGGCGCTCAATCTTGGCATGGAGACGCGCTTCGTGCTGCACACGCCACTCATGTGGCTGGACAAGGCGGAGACCTGGCGCCTTGCCGAAACGCTGGGTGGCAAGGACATGGTGTCGGCGATCAACCGCGACAGCCATAGCTGCTATCTGGGCGACCGCGCGCATCAGCACGACTGGGGCTTTGGCTGCGGCACCTGCCCCGCCTGCGAACTGCGCGCCAAGGGATGGTCAAGCTATGTCGGCGCTTGAACTCAGCTTTACCCGGCGCTTCAGTATGGGGCATCGCCTGATTGCAGGCAGTTCCGAGCGTTGTGCCATTCCGCACGGACATAACGAGTTCGTCACTGTCACGCTGCAGGCACGCACTCCATCGCGCCTGGATGGCGCGCGCAACATGGTCGTGCCTTTTGCCGAGGCAAAAGCGCGCTGGCACGATTTCATCGATACCCGCCTCGACCACGCTTTCCAGATCTCGTCGTCAGACCCGCTGCTTGGGTGGTTTCTTGCGAACGAACCCGCACGCGTCGACCGGATTGTCGTGACACCCGGCGACCCGACTACCGAATTGATGGCTGCCCTGCTCTACGCCAAGCTTAAGGCTTTCCTGCGTGCGGAAGGCGATGTGCTCTGCTGCACCAGTCTCACGCTGGAGGAGACGCCAACCAACACGGTCAGGCTGACGGGCGCCCCTGATCCTTTTCTGCCGCTCATGGAAGGCGAAGCGACAGATTACTGGTGGCACCGTGCCGACCCGACGATTTCAGACGTCAGGGCAGCGCTCTGAGCCGGACGCGCAGCATCCGATCACGCGCAGCTCCAGACGCAGCGATCAATGTGTCTGTGACCATTCCTGACCAAGCAGCTGAACATGGACACGAAAAGCGCCATGGTCGTCTGTCTTGACGTCTCTTGAGCTCTGAGGAGCCGCCTTGACGTCAGCGTCGAGGGCGGGAACATCATTTCGGTGCGAAGTCGAATTCTTGCTCATGGCCTTCTCCTTTATTTCAGGACATCAAGGGAACATGGCGTCAATCTGGCATCGTTATGAAACAATGAGGCGCATGACGGCTTTTGCGTTCCACATTAACAAAACGTCACATGCCGTGAAAAGTTTAGACGGAAAAACCATCGATACGAACTGTTTCTTGTAACTGCGCTTTTTACCAAAGAAACGGGCAAATCAAGACTCATCTTGTGCCCTGCAACCGGAACCCGTCGACTCGATGCGCCTGCGTGTTATTGATCTCGAAACCTCGGGAAATCATCCCGCCTCTTCTGAAGTCATCGAGTTCGGCTCGGTCGATCTGGTTCTGATCAACGGCGCCTGGCAGATGGAGCCCCCGCGCACCCAGCTCTTTCGACCCTCCGCACCGCTCACACCAGAGACCCAGGCGGTTCATCACCTGATGGAGGAAGATTTTGCCGCCGATCTGCCCCATGCAACGCCCGATGCCCTTGGCGCGCTGGTTCAGCACAGCCCCTGCCCCGACATGCTGGCCGCCCATCATATTGCGTTCGAAAGGCATTTCCTGACCGACGCCATTACGGGCGGCCTGCGATGGCTGTGCACACTGCGCATCGGACAGAAGCTCTGGCCGGAGGCGCCGCGTCACACAAACCAGATTTTGCGCTACTGGCTGAAACTCGACCTTGATCGCAGCCTTGCCGCGCCCGCCCACAGAGCGGGGCCAGATGCCTATGTAACCGCGCATATCCTGCAACGACAGCTCGCTCTTGCGCCGCCGGATGAACTTTTCAGACTGACCCAGGCCAGACATGTGCGCCGTGGCGCGGCCCTGCGCTCAGGCAGGGATATGAGCCGACAGGAGCAGCTCTTCCCCTGAGGCATCGCGCTCGCGTCTCTCATGTCATATCAAGGCAACGTGTTCAGCAGGCGATACGCTCATAAGCGGCAGTTGCACGGATTTTTATACCGAGAACCCCCGGCGACCCGACCCGACGTCTTCCGAGCGGCAGGCGCGCATCTCCTGTGGTCCACCGCATCGGAACAGCTTCGATATTATTCCACCCCTCCAGCGACGCATCGCTGAGATGGGTGTCAAGCTGCGTGGCCCCATGACTGTCCCAGAGATGGATATCACCAATCAGCACCCCGAGAGACCGCCGATCGTCAATGAAAGGCCCTTCCGCATCGAAGGGCCGCGCTGCCCGTGACCGGATACGCACCTCTTCCCATTCGGCAGGCACGTGGAAAATGACCATATCTTCCGTGCTGCGCGACGGGCGAACGACATGCCCCTCATTCGAGACAATATGCAGGTCAGGGTCCTGAAGTATGGAGGAGGCAATACCCTCACCCTCTGCGCCGGGGGTCTCCGCCTGCAATGCCTCAAGATGCGCCTTGCCCCGCGCCATCAGGGCACGATGCAGAGGCTCGACGAATGCTCGCTCAACCCGCAACGGCGCAACGCGACCCTGAGGCAGAGAGGCAGGCTGCACATGACGCGAGGCCGCATCGGGCTCCAGCCCATGCAGTTCTCCATCATCCAGAAGGGTCTCGGTGGCCATGTTGTTGGACCACACCACCGCATGCGCCTCTGTTCTGAAATGATAGATCGTAAAACGCGTGCGGCTGCGGTCGTAATCGATGCTTGCCCCGTTGACGAGCATACGCGCAGGCACAAGCCCGCCATTCATGAATACGCAGTGCTCGGGCGTGATGAAAAGATCGCGGTCAGGAGAATGAGGGCCGATAGCCCCTGCCCTGAAACACACAGGATAGCCCGCGTGATCGTCGCTCCTTGAGGGTTCGACGATGATTTCCGCCGAGCCGATCCATGTGATCCGACTGGTGGCCCCGGGCAAATCAGTGGCTGTCGAGACAAGATCGCCCACGGCGAGCATCTCGACCGGACACTCGCCAAACGGCGTGCGGATCATCGTGCCCGCGAGAAAGCACTTGTCGTACATGACGATCGTGCTGCCATCGCCATCGGATTCGAGGTGGAAATCGTTTTTCCTGTAGGAACCGCTCAGCGGAGTCGACCAGGTCGATCCGTCTGCGTAGGTAACCTTGAGTATGCCGTTCTCGAACGAGACCGAGCCGCCCGGTTTGTAGGCGAGGCCCTCGATATCGATGGCGCCGCGCCTGCCGACACTGACATTACTCATCACGGCACCGGGCGTGACCACCAGCTTGCCGCCCTTTTCAGAAGCGGATGGTGCCGCAGCTACCTGAAGATTGGCGACCGTCGCGCCCGAAGCGAGAATCATGGAACCCCCAGCCGCGACAACGGCGCTCTGGACAGTCGCACCGGCCCGCACATCCTGCGTGCCACCGGAAAGTATCGTTGCACCGCTGACGACGCCACCGGACTGGACAATGCCGGAGCCCCCCGAAGCAATTGTCGCCCCGCTAAGCGTACCGCCAGCGGAAACGATTGATACCCCTCGGGCGAGAACATTCTGGTTGATCGAGACGCCGCCAGCATTCACGACCGCCGTCCCACCACTGCCGACTGTCATCGTTGAAGCACGTCCACCCTGCCCCACGACAACGGTGCCACCCGCCGACACGACCGAGCTGGAGGCAGACCCGCCATTGATCAGCTGCACCCCGGCGCTGAAAATGCCTCTGAGCGCCAGCGCACCTGCGGAAACAATCTGGGTACCGCCGAAAAAGCTGCTGTCATCGGTTCCACCACTGGCCAGATTTTCAGTGGAGCCGACATCGAAAGTGCCACCTGAAATCACCCCGGAGCCAGAAAAGCTCTGCCCCTTGACCGTGAAGCCGCCGCCGGCCAGGGCATGACCGTCGCTCATGACATGCGGAGCGATCGCCAAGGCCGGCGTACCCTGATAGCCAGAGAGATTGCCCACTGCCAGACCGGCACGGGCGGTGATCGTCGCGCTTACGACCACACCCTGATTCAGGGCGGCAAAAGAACCACTTTCAAGTGCAGTCCCGCCAAAAGTGGTCCCATTGGCCGCTGCAGCCACGACGCCACCTGACAGAGCCGTGGCCCCGGAGATGGTTCCTCCCGACGCCAGATCCACCGATGGGCAGTCCGTGCCGCCATTCAATCCATAGACAACGTCACCCGATGTTACACGCCCTGCGGGAACATAACGGGTCGAGCCATTCGTAACTGTAACATTACGTCTTTGGAAGAAAATGGACAAGCCCACCTCAATACTTATGATTTTTAATTTCTATTTTGGATTACTTTTCCACATGGAACGGCTCGCCACCGCCCGTGAACACGGAACCGTGATATTGCATCGTATCGCAATGTGACAACCCCTGAAACACAAGGGGATACGGCGATTCAATTATTTATTTTTCGAAAAAAGCGGTTTTTATCGAAAGGGCCGATCTCACCGATAGGTGAGAACTGGACAATCATTTTTCATAAAAAATCTATCGGATGATGTCTAGAACACACCTATGACCGTCAAATAACGTCATTTTAATGAAACTATTTCTATAGTATTAAAATATCGATCAATAAGCGCCTTGTTTCGTGGCATAATGCGCCACTCTTGCAAGCAGGCGCCTCCGGATCAGACCACTCACGGGTCGTATGGCCATCCAATAGGCCGCCATTCGGCTGCGCATGGCAGAATCGGGACAGGAGATACGCGTTCGGGTCAGAAGCCGGATCTGATCATCGCTAATAAAGTCGGTTTCGAAGGTGAGGAGCAGACGACACGACGGGCCGTCTCCTGCCCAGAAGCTGGCCCCCTGGGCCGCTTGCTGGTCGAGACCATAATCCCAGCGCCAGAATGAGCCAGCCAGCCCATACGCGAGAGAAACATCCCCAATGCGCCCGAGAAAAACAAAGCTTTTCATGCTGAAGCGATGCGCAGCCTGCCCCAGGATCATCCGCCCCGGCAGATCACGCACCCCCAAACAAAACCGGATGAGTGGATCCTGCTCGACCGTAAACGCCTCGACCGCATCAAGGCACGCGCCCGCAGAGGCGTGAATAACCCTTGAATGACACTCCTGGAAATGAACCGGCTCGAAAAGAGGCATTTCAACCATTCGACTAACAGCTTTCATATTAATATCGGGCATGAGCCTTCTGCCATCCCGAATAATTGAGAGGAAACACGGAAGTGAAACAGGATAAATTCCTGGACTTACTTGTCTCATCATCAGGATCACTCGCTCATGCGTCTTTCAGACAAGACTGCTGTCATTACGGGCGCAGCACGCGGGATAGGGCTCGCAATTGCACGCCATTTTCGCGATGAGGGCTGCAACGTCATTCTGACCGATATCGATGCAGAGAATGGCCAGCGCGAGGCCGAGGCGCTTTCCTGCCGTTTTCTCTCACTGGACGTGCGCTCCGAAAAGGACTGGGAGGCCTTGGCCTCATTCTGTCCATCGCCTGATATTGTCGTCAATAATGCCGGAATTACCGGATTTGAGAACGGCGTTGTCGCCCATGATCCTGAACATGCGACCCTGACAGACTGGCACGCGGTGCATCGAACCAATCTGGACGGCACGTTTCTTGGCTGTCGTTACGCGTTGCGCGGTATGGGGCGGCGCGGCACCGGGTCGATCATCAATATTTCCTCGCGCTCAGGACTTGTCGGCATACCGGGTGCGGCTGCCTATGCATCATCAAAGGCTGCCATTCGCAATCACACGAAAAGCGTTGCGCTCTATGCCGCCCAGAAAGGCTGGGCAATACGCTGCAATTCCATTCACCCGGCGGCCATTCTCACGCCGATGTGGGAAGCCATGCTCGGCGACGGGCCTGATCGTGAAGCACGCATGAAGGCCCTCGTCGCCGACACACCTCTCAAACGCTTCGGCACAGTCGATGAGGTCGCCGCAATCTGCGTCATGCTGGCCTCTGACGAGGTTACCTATATCACCGGCTCCGAATTCTCGATCGATGGCGGCTTGCTGGCAGGCTCCGCTGCGGTGCCCGGTTAGGCCCCGCTCCTGCGGCAGGCAATCAGAACGTCCAGACCACATCGCAGGAGAACCAGAACATGGTCGAATCTCCATTGCGTACGATCGGATCGCTCGCTGGTGCTTCGCGATTGAAGGGTCTTGTCCCGTTCAGGCTGTGATCAACCCGTATCTCGGGCCGAAGAACGAAGCGGCCTAGCGGCATGTGTCGGTTGATGAAAGCGGGCTCGTAATGCAGCCCGAGCGTCAGATCGCCATAGGTCGTGGGCGGCGCCGCATAGAACGGATAAGGCTCGTTACGCAGCTGTTTGCCGAAGGACGTCGTACCGGGATAGGCGGCAATCATCACCCCCGTATTGTCACGAAACACCTCGCCGCGCAGATTGAGCTGCAATGACGGCGTGAGCGTCCAGGCGAGATAGGCGGTGCTGCCATAGAGATCGTCATCAGGGATCTCGTCATGAAGCCAGGTGCTCGCAAAGGTGACGCTGAGCGTCTTGCTGGCATGATAGGTCAGCAGCAGATCGGCATTGTACTGCATGCGATGCGCTGCCTGATCACCGATTCCGGCACTGACCCAGCCCTCAGGCGAGATACGGGGGTCTCCATCATGGCCCTGCGGCCCGGCGCGCCCGATCAGATGCCCGTCAAGACGGCCTTTCATCAGATGGGTAAAGGACACACCCAGATAGCCCTTGGGCCTGTTGTTGTTGCCGCTCTGTCCGAAGGTGGTGGAATTACCCGCATCAATGCCGAGAATACCATCGACATGAGGGCTGAGATGCGCGGTGGCGATAATGCCGACCGTCTGGAACGGCACGATGAAATCGGAGCTGTAATTATAGCTGTAAAAGGGACGGGACAGCGCCGCCGGGCCTTCCGACCCCATGAGCCCGTAGGATTGACCGATCTGGAAATCGATCCCCTTGCCGAATATCCAGGGTGTATGCAGGTCGATATGCGCCTGAGTCGGCGCCCATTGATACATGCCACTCAGAGCGCGGTCGCCCATACCCACCGTCACATCGAAGCGGGAGTCAGAGCCGTACATCGCCTCTGCCACAAAGCCGATGCCATAACCTCCACCTATCTCGGCCATGTCATGCGAGACGGAGCCCAGGATCTGGTTGAGCGTGGCGGTATTCGCGCGATCAAGAAAGAACTGACCAAAATTGCGCCCCGATCGCGTCCAGGGATTGGCTGCAATGCCACCCTCGATGGTCATATGCGTCTTGATACCGCTCCAGAAGCTCTGGGATACAGGCTGACGCACAGGCGCGACAGGGCGCGAGGGACGGGCGCGCGCTGCCTTGCGCCGCGCCACACTGTCTGGACGCGCCTCACCGGCGAGCGGGACGGACTTTCCGTGAGGGATCTGCGCCGGGGTCGTCTGGCTTTGCGCTGTAAGGGTTGTCACGGCATGGGCCTCATCGGCCATAGACGCAGCCAGCCCGCACAGAACCATGACTGTCAGATGCGCGAACAGCGCGGCTGACAGGCCTGAGCCTCTCCTCTCCATCGTCGTCCCTCCTGAAATCATTCCTTGCGGGGGGGCGCGCCCCGTAACGCGCGGCACTCTGGACCGGGCACCACCTCACATTCACGTGACTTAATGTTGCAACGCTGGTCGGGCCTCATCCTCATCCACCGTCTGCCGGGTGGGCGCAGGCGACAAAACCGACTAGACCAGCGGGGCCAGCCCTCTTGCAACAGACTGGAGCTCCCGTGCGGTTCATCGAAACATTCGACCTCCATTCCTTCACGGATTCGAGCATCAGCCTGCTCGCAGCCTTCGTCTTCGGCACGCTGATCGGAGCTGAGAGGCAATATCGACAGCGCACGGCAGGGGTACGCACCAATGCCCTCGTCGCCCTTGGCGGCGCAGCCTTCGTCGATCTTGCGCAGCGTATTGCGGGCGATGTCGAATCGCTGCGTGTCATTGCGTATGTCGTGTCAGGCATCGGCTTTCTCGGCGCTGGCGCGATCATCAAGGAGGGCGCCACAGTGCGCGGCATGAATACTGCCGCGACGCTCTGGTGCTCAGCGGCAGTCGGTGCCTGTGTCGGTAGCGACATGCTGGCCGAAGGGTTCCTGCTCACCTTCTTCATCATCGCAGGCAACACGCTGCTGCGGCCCATCGTGCGAGCCATCGACCGCATTCCCCTTCAGGCAAAATCGATGGAAGCCGGTTATGGGCTGCGCGTCCTGACCTGCCGTCAATCGGTGCAGGAAATGACTGCCCTGCTCAAGGAGCAGCTTGAGGAAGCCGATTACACGATCGGCAAACTGTCTCTGAATGAGGAAGAAGACGAACAGGCCGCCATCAATGTCAGCCTGATGGTCTCCTCAAACGGGCCGGGCGCACTCGAAGCACTGATCTCGGCCCTGATGCAGGACAGCCGCGTGATGGCGGCGTCGCTTTCACTCAACGCCGACACCTGATCCTTCGCACAGGCCTCAGGGGGCCGGAGCAGCTGGCAGCCCGATCCTGACCAGAAGCCAGGGCCCCTGCTCCTTGTCCACGCCGCCATGAAAGGCAGGCTGACGCGACCATTGGCCGATCGTGGCGTAGAGCACATTATCGCTATAGGCCAGACCATCGGGCGCGATCAGCCGCGGGTCATGCGCAATGACCGAAATCCGGCCATCAGGCGCACGGGCAAGAATACCGTGCCGCTCGATATCGGTCAGAAACAGACGACCATCGGGTGCGGTGGCCATGCCATCGCCCATACCGGCCTCGCCTTCATCCTTCACGCTGAATTCGATTTCGGTCTCACTCGCCTTGGGGTCAGCCAGCACGGCGGTCGGCGCCGAATAAAGCTCGCGGCTTGTCAGTGGCTGCCAGAACAGCGTCTGCTGATCGGCACTCAGCCCAATGCCATTCGCCCCGGCCTGCGCCATGGTCGGATGCTCGGGGTCATAACGAGACGCCTGGCCATCAAGCACGGCCAGAAAACCATGACGCGGCATCACCGGCTCGGTATCGGCCAGAAGACGGCGCTGGGTGCCGGTCGCGATATCCACCACAATGAGCGCCGGATGCACGGTAAGCGAAGAATCGGTGATGAAGGCCGTGCCGCGATCACCATGGGTCAGGTCGATACGCAGATCGTTCGGATGACTGTCCGACCGAAGCGCTGGCGCCGTGAGCGGAATTTCCTCGATGATGCGCGCTGAGGCCGGGTCGATATGGATCAGTCTTGCCGCACCCGGCACCGTGCCCTTATCGGCCAGAATGCCTTCATCGAGCACCCAGAGCTGACCGCTGGAATCAACCGTCATGCCAAGAGGCGAAACAAAACGCCCCTGGCTCTGGGCGTCGGGGAAGGGCGTCAGTTTGCCATGGTCGAACAAGGCGAGCCTTGGCCCATCATGATCATGCAGGCTGCGCGGAAAACCCAGCACAAGCCGGTGATCGGAAAGAATGGCAATGCCGGAAGGCTGTGCCTCGTGAAAGCGCCCGATAATCTCGACATTGCCCGAAGGCGCATAACCCTGATCGACACTGTCACCCCCATCAGGGGCCAGCCCACTCTCATCCGCCCATGAGAGCGCCGGAGAGGAAACTGCAAGTGCCGCCGATGTCATCAGGGCATAAAGGGCCAGACGCATTTTCATTTTCCCTCTTCCTGTCCATCATGAAAGAGATCGGGGCTTATGCGTCAAACCACAGCGGCGTGAGGCTCAGCCCTTGAGCAAGGACATGATCTCGGCACGTAACGCAGCATCACGCTGCCAGGTGCCACGCACAACTGTCGTAACCGTACGGCTGCCGACATTGCGAATGCCGCGCATCGCCATGCACATATGCTCGGCCTCGACCAGAACCATGACGGCCTTGGGTTCCAGCACCTCGATGATGGAAGCGGCGATCTGATCCGTCAGGCGCTCCTGCAGCTGCGGACGGCGCGCCAGCACGTTCACGGTGCGGGCGATCTTGCTCAGCCCGGTCAGACGGCCACCCTCGGGCAGATAGGCCACATGCGCCTTGCCGAAAAACGGCAGCAGATGATGTTCGCACATCGAATGAAAGCCGATATCGCGCACGATCACGGCGCCTTCATGCTGGTCAGCCAGAAACTGCTTGTGCAGATGCTCACGCGGGTCTTCATGCAGCCCGCCCAGCACGTCGAGATACATACGCGCCACGCGACCCGGCGTCTCGAAAAGCCCTTCGCGGTCGGGGTCTTCACCCAGCGCCTGAAGGATTTCACGCACCGCACCGGCAATGCGTGTTTCGGCATCTTCGGGTTTTGCGATCGGTGCGATGGGGCGCTCCCCACCCTGCCCCTTGTGGCGAGCGGCATCCAGCGCCACGAGATCGGCAGTCGGTTTGGTCATTTCTGGTCCTCGGCAATGCAAGACGGGTCTTCCGCGCAGGGGACAACGTCATCAGCCTCGCGGGGGAGCCTGTCCAACATGTCCGAAACGGAAAGTCCACTGATTTTCTGTTCGGGAGCGATTTCTGCAAGGGGAACGAGCACAAAAGCCCGCTGCGCAATGCCCGGATGTGGCAGGGTGAGCACGGCATTGCTCATTTCCTGCGCGCCAAGATAAAGCAGATCGACATCCATTGCCCTCTGCCCCCAGCGTATAGAAGGCACGCGACCGAGACGCGTCTCGATTTCCTTGCACACACGCAAAAGCGCCATGGCATCGAGACTGGTCCGCCCCGTGACACAGAGATTGTAGAAATCGGGCTGTTCCACCCCGCCCCATGGGGCGGTGCGATACAGGCTCGAGACCGCGTCGATCTCCAGGCCAGGCGTCAGGCCGAGCCAGGTCACGGCAAGGTCCAGAGCGCTTTTGCGATCGCCCATATTGCACCCGAGCGAAAAACCGACCGGCAGATGGCGCTCTTTCGTTGTCTCGACACTGACCATGCCGAAAGGATGCGCAATGGGCGCGCCCGGCTTGCTGACCCGCACCGTAAGGCGCGCGATGGTCGGAAAATGCGCCAGAAGATCTTCGGCTATCCGGTCGGCCAGCGTTTCGATCAGACGCACGGGCTCGCCTGCGGCAAGCGCCACCACCCTGTCGCACAGGGACGCATAACAGACCGCAAAGAGATAATCGTCGTCTCTCGTGGCCCGGGCCGTATCGACCGTGACCACCAGATCGATTAGGAATTTCTGCCCGAGCCGTGTCTCTTCCGGCAGGACACCATGCCGACCGAACACATGAATCCCGTCAAGGCGAATGATCGACTGGGTCATGACCGCGAACTCCCCGTTGCTGGCACGGCCTTGGTGGCAAGCAGGCCAGTGATATGCACGGCATCGACATGGGGTGCGACGTCATGAACACGCAAAATGGCAGCCCCCTGCAACTGGCCGCAGAGATTGGCCGCCAGTGTTCCGGCCAGACGCTCATCCACCGTGCGGCCAAGCAGACGACCAAAAAGCGATTTGCGCGACAGGCCAAGCAGGACCGGCACGCCATATTCCTCGCGCAGGGAGCCGATCAGCCGGATACTTTCGAGGTTTTGCGGATCTGTCTTGCCAAAGCCCACACCGGGGTCGAGCACGATATGCTCGCGCCGGATACCTGCCCGCCCGGCCTGAACCAGAATGGCATCGAAAAAGCGCCGGAATTCATCATGCAGATCGAGAGCCGGATCGATCGTCTCGCGGTTATGCATCAGCACGGCCACCGCACCCGTTTCGGCCATCACCGACGCCATGGCAGGATCGCGTTGCATCCCCCAGACATCGTTGATCATGACCGCCCCCGCACGCACGGCCTCACGCGCGACACTGGCTTTATAGGTATCGATTGAGAGAAAGGCAGGGCCAGCGCTCAGAGCGCCTATGACCGGGCGGGTGCGGGCAATTTCTTCGGATGCAGGCACGAAATCGGCGCCGGGCCGGGTCGATTCTCCGCCGATATCGATCAGCGACGCCCCTTCGGCGACAAGGCGGCGGGCATGGGCAATGGCCTGATCGGGCGCATCATGCCGCCCCCCATCGGAGAATGAGTCGGGCGTCGCGTTGACAATGCCCATGACAAGAGGGACGTAGGCCCCATGCGCGCCCTGTATCGCCGCGACGAGCGCATCGCGCCTGCCCTGCCACTGAGCCTTCTGCACCGCGGAACCGGCCGCTTCCATAACATCCATTCACGTCGGGACTGAGAGAAACACGCTCATAAAGTATGGGAGCAGACAGGTCCAGAAAAACGAACCGCGCCCGTCCATGGCTGTTTGAACCGGCAAGAAGGAGACGCATCATGGCCAACGACCAGTTCGACACCCCCATTTTCGACGGTGAAGATAACAAGCACCAGAGCGCCCGCGCCCTGGCCGAGGCAGCGTTCCGCGCTGAGGAGGAAGGCGAACAGGAAAAGGCAGAACAGCTTTTCCGTCAGGCAGAAGCGGCCGATCCTTCGGCCCTCGAAAGCGTGCTTCTTGAACGACGCAGCGAGCACCCGGGCTTCACGCCTCAGCCCGCTTCGAATAATGAGGAAGTCGCGGCCATGAGCCGCACGATGACACCGGAGCGTCATGGCCCACCACCCGAGGCAATCGACGAAAACTACTGAAGGCACTGCCCCCGCCCGAATACTGCGGAAGCCGCAGACGGTTTCTGACATGAGGCGGGACGGGAAGCAGATTTCGACCATGCAGGGACGCGCCGTTCATCGGGCGTCCTTCATGGTGCCATAGGGGCTGTGTGCGGCCTGAGTGGCGTGTCTGATTGCTATGTCGCTGCGGGTAAGACCAGAAGTCAGGGCGCTGAAGCCGAACTGATCGGACGCCCCGCCCAAGGCTGGGACAGCAATGCCAGCTACACCTATAACGACAACCGGATCGTCAATAACGGCAATGCAACCCAGGCCGGGCTGATTATGCGGGCAACTCGCCGCGCCATCTCTGGAAGCTCTGGACCCATTATCGCTTTGAGCCTTATCGCGGCGCCCGCAGCAATGTCTGGAGTGTCGGGGGTGGTCTCGATGCACAGACCGACACCTGGGGCACGAACCATCTGGTTACCCAGCCCGGCTACGTCGTGGCCTCGATACAGGCCGGTTATCAGTGGAACCGCTATCTGTCCCTCGATGCCACGCTCAACAACATCGCCAACAAGCGCTATTATCAACGGCTCGGCAATCTGAATGACTACAATTTCTATGGCGAGCCGCGCAGCAACATGCTGACCCTGCGCTCGAACTTCTGAAGCGGCACAAGGACTCTCATCGCTGATGGCGGGTACGCAACCAACCCGCCATCAGGCATCGGATCAGACGATCGCGTGAATCCACCCATGGGCATCATTTGTCTTGCCCGCCTGGATATCGGTCAGGGCCTTTTTCAGCCCGAGCGATACCTCACCCGGCGTCTTGCCGTCGCCGAAGACCGCTTCACTACCCGTGCGACGCAGCGTGCCGATGGGGCTGATCACCGCTGCTGTGCCACAGGCGAAGGCCTCCTTGTAACGGCCTGACGCGGCGCCGGCGAAAATCTCGTCGATTCCGAGCGGGGTCTGCTCGATTTTCAAACCGCGATCCTTGGCAAGCTGAAGAATGGCGTCACGCGTGATACCGGGCAGGATGGTGCCCGTCAGAGGCGGGGTGACCAGCGTGTTGTCATCACGCAGGAACATGACATTCATGCCGCCCATTTCCTCGACAAAGCGCTGTTCGCGGCTGTCGAGGAACAGGACCTGATCGCAGCCATGCGACTTGGAATCGCGCTGCGCCACAAGGCTTGCCGCGTAATTGCCACCACACTTGGCCGCACCCGTGCCACCGGGGGCTGCACGCGTATAATCCTCAGACACCCAGACCGACACGCAGCCAGAGCCGAAATAGGCGCCGACGGGGCAGGCAATGACCATGAAGAGATATTCGGAGGCAGGCTTCACACCGAGGAAAACCTCGGTCGCAATCATGAAGGGGCGCAGATAAAGGCTCTTGCCCTCGCCTTCCGGCACCCAGTCGCGATCGATCTTCACCAGTTCGTCGACGGCCTGCATGAAGATTTCCTGCGGCAGATCGGCCATGGCCATACGGTCGGCAGAAGCGCGAAAACGTCTGGCGTTCTCTTCCGGACGAAAGGCAGCGATACCCCCGCTCTCGGTACGATAGGCCTTCATGCCCTCGAAAATCTCCTGCGCGTAATGCAGGACGGAGGCTGCCGGATCGAGCGAGATCGGCTTGCGCGCGGTGATTTTCGCGTCGTGCCAGCCACGGCTCTCGCTGTATTTCACGATGGCCATATGATCGGTGAATACGCGGCCGAAAGCGGGGTTGGCGATAAGCTCGGCACGATGATCCGCAGGGGTCGGGTTGCTCGTGGGCTCGATGGTGAATTGCAGCGCAGCGCTTTCGGAAACCATGGTCTGTTCCATCTTCTGGTCAATTGTGACGGCACTCTATCCCGTTCGCTGCATCTTGACACCCTTTGAAAGGGAGAGAGAAGAACGCGCCCAGTGCCTGACTGCATCGTGATGGCAGGTTTTTTCGATAAGCAAGTGCCTTGGCGAAGACCTGAAGCTCTGCGATCACGCGGCGGACAGAAAGATTTGAGAGGGCCTTCATGAGCGCATCGACCCCCATCCAGACCCTGACACCCATGGCCATACAGGCTCGTAAGGGCAAGGAACCCATCGTCTGTCTGACGGCCTATACCACCCCGATCGCCCGGCTCGCCGATGCAGCCTGCGATGTCGTGCTGGTGGGAGACAGTGTGGGCATGGTGCTGCATGGCCTGCCATCGACGCTGGGCGTGACGATGGACATGATGATTCTGCACGGCAAGGCGGTGATGCGCGGCATAAGCAAGGCGCTTTGCGTGGTGGACATGCCGTTCGGCAGCTATGAGGAAAGCCCTGCACAGGCCTTTCGCAACGCGTCACGCCTGCTGGCCGAGACAGGTGCGGCAGCGGTGAAGCTCGAAGGCGGCGTTTCCATGAAAGAGACCATCGCCTTTCTGGTCGCACGCGGCGTGCCTGTGATGGGCCATATCGGACTGACGCCGCAGGCGGTGAATGTGCTTGGTGGCTACAAGGTGCAGGGGCGCAATGAAGACGCCCAGCGCGTGCTAGCCGACGCGCGTGCGGTCGAAGAGGCCGGTGCCTTCGCGATCGTGCTGGAGAAACTGCCGCGCAGCCTTGGTGCTGATATTACGACCCGTCTTGGCATTCCGACCATCGGCATCGGTGCCGGACCGGAATGCGACGGGCAGATTCTCGTAATTGACGACATGCTCGGGCTTTTTGCCGATTTCAAACCGAAATTCGTCAAGCGTTACGCCAATCTCGCCGAACAGGCCGAACAGGCGCTTGCATCCTATGCACAGGATGTCCGCAGTCGCGCCTTTCCCGGTTCCGAACACAGCTTTGGAGAGCGGACATGATCATCCGTGATATCGCGACCCTGAAGCAGACAATCAGAGGCTGGAAACAGGCGGGCGAAACAATCGGATTCGTCCCGACCATGGGGGCGCTTCACGAGGGCCATCTCAGCCTCGTCACACAGGCGCGTGCCCAGGCACAACGCGTCATCGTATCGATTTTCGTCAACCCGACCCAGTTCAACAACCCGACCGATCTCGCCACCTACCCGCGTACCGAAGCCGAGGATATCGCGCTTCTGGGCCACGTGGATGCCCTCTTCATTCCGGCTGCCGAAACCATGTATCCCGCAGGGTTCAGCAGCACGGTCAGGGTCAGTGCGATGGCCGGGATACTGGAGGGCGCGCACAGGCCGGGTCATTTCGACGGCATGGCGACCGTCGTCACGAAGCTCTTCTCTCTGACCGAAGCCGACAGCGCGTTTTTCGGCGAGAAAGACTGGCAGCAATTGCAGATCGTCCGACGCTTCGTGCAGGACCTCAACCTGCCGATCGACATCGTGGCCTGCCCTACGCTGCGCGAGTCCGACGGTCTGGCGCTTTCCTCGCGCAACAGACGTCTGTCACCCGAGGGCAGAAAGAACGCGCCAGCCCTGCATGCCATTCTGCAGCAGACAGCCACTGCCATCAGGCAGGGTCACCCCATCGCAGAGGCGCTCGATAAAGGAAGAGCCGCGCTTGTGGCGGCGGGTTTCGGCCCGATCGACTATCTCGCCTGCTGCGAGGCAGAGAGTCTGACACCCGTGACGACTGTATTCACGACAAAACATGACAATGTCGGACTGCGATTACTGGTAGCAGCAGCTCTCGAATCTGTGCGTCTTATTGACAACATCGTTATTTAGACCCTGACAAGGTTCATGCGACTATACCCGTATAGTGAGGCACGACCTGAATGGCGGGCCTCCGGTGCCCTCCTTATGGGCGGCGCCTATACACAAGAAGGTATGCAAGCATGTCGCTTCCGCTTCAGGACAAGATCGCCGCCGTAACGGGCGGAGCTTCCGGCATCGGTCTGGAATGCGTTCGTCACCTCATCAAGGCTGGCGCCATTGTCTATATCCTCGACCGTGACAAGGCGGCCATGGAAAAGGCCCGTGAGGAGCTTGGCGACAAGCTGCACGGCGTCGAGGTCGATCTCTTCCGTCATGCCAGCATCCAGCAGGCCGTAGATACGGTTCTGGCCGAGCAGGGCCGCCTCGACATCATGTTTGCCAATGCTGGCTCCTATGTCGGTGGTAACGCCTGGGAAGGCGACCCGGATGTGTGGGATCGCATGCTGAACCTCAACATCAATGCGGCTTTCCATTCGGCGCGCGTCGCCATGGTGCCCATGATCAAACAGGGCAGCGGCGATATCATCATCACCAGCTCTGTGGCAGGTGTTGTGCCGATCGTGGCCGAGCCGATCTATACTGGCTCCAAATACGCTGTGCAGGCTTTCACCCATACCTGCCGCCGCCAGCTGGCACCGCATGGCGTTCGCGTCGGCGCAATCCAGCCCGGCCCGGTTGTCACGCCGCTGATCAATGACTGGGACCCCGAGCGCCGCAAGGCTGCTCTCGAAGGCGGCGGCATGATGCAGCCTTCCGACGTGGCCGAAGCATTGATCTTCATGCTCACGCGCCGCAAGGGCACGGTGGTGCGCGATCTGGTGCTGCTGCCCAATGGCTTTGACGTCTGATACGTCGCCTCATCGCCCTTCAAGGCGCCATGCGCCTGAGGGAAGATCGTCAGAACCCCGCCTTTCATGGCGGGGTTTTTGTTTTGGAGCGCGCAAAAGCGCCTTCCCTTGCGGCATCCGCCTCCAGCCAGGCCTGAACTCCGCTCCCCCTGTCACAACCAAAGGTTGCGATTGACTCTCAGTTGCGAGGTCTTTAGAGCGAGTGCCGATCCCATGGGGTCGGAGCACAGGCTTGCGTCGATGGAGTGCGCCAATCCTCAACAGATCAGAACGCGCCGTACCGCGCCCGAAATCCGGCCCGAAAGGGGGGAGTCCCTTCTGGCCGCTGCGTCAGTCGCGTGGCGCGATGGTGGCGTTACATCGCTATATCGGTCTGGTTCTGGCGCCTCTTCTGGTGGTCATCGGGCTGACGGGCAGCATCAGCGTTTTTCGCACCGAACTCGACCGGGTGCTCAACCCGGATCTCTGGACCACGCAAAGCCCGGACCGGCATCTGCCGCTTTCGGTCCTGACCGCAGCCATCGCGAAAGCTCACCCCGATCAGCCCCTGATCGCGCTCGAATACCGGCCTGCCCCCGGTGGCACGCTTCATGCCTATCTCACTCCCGCACTCACGCCTTCGGGCCATTCAAGGCCTGACGAGATCTTTCTCGACCCCGGCGATGCCCATGAGCTGGGCGCTCGTGTCGCCGAAGGATGCTGCCTAAACCGGCGCGTCCTGTTGCCCTTCATCTACAGGCTGCATTACTCACTCGCTGCTGGCACCACAGGTTTGTGGATTGTCGGCATCACGGCCCTGATCTGGACACTCGATTGCCTCAACGGGCTGCTGCTGACGCTGCCGCCAGTCACACCACCCTGGCGCAAGGGTTTCTGGCGCGGCTGGAAACCTGCCTGGCAGATTGCTTCCCCCAAAAACGCCCTGCGCCTGTTTTTCGATCTGCACCGGGCTTTCGGGCTATGGCTCTGGATCCTGCTGCTTGGCATGGCGATCAGTGGTGTTGCGCTGGCGTTGGGTCCGCAGATCTTTCAGCCGGTTGTTCGCACGCTTTTCCCGGTTGCGCCGCCTGCGTCAGAAACTCCCCTCCCGGGCGGCCCTCACATGGTGAAACCGGACGAGGCCGAAGCCCTGGCCGGACGAGACGCACAGGAACGGGGCTGGCAGGCGCGCCCCGCCGCCGTGATGCTGACCCACACGCCGGAACGCGCGCTTTTCTATCTCTTCAGCGATACAGGGCAGTTACCGGCCGGTTTTGGCAGCCCCCTAATCACAATCGCCCTCGACACCGGCGCAACGGTGCAGGCCAGCGTACCGCCTGAGGGAAAACTGGGCGATCTGATCCTGCAACTTCAGGACCCTTTCCATAGCGGGCGCCTTGCAGGGATGACGGGGCGTATTATTGTCTGTGCAAGCGGTGTTGTGACTGCCCTTCTATCCGTTACCGGAGTGCTGATCTGGGACCGCAAGAGACGCGCCCGGCGCAGGGCACAGCTGAAAAAACCACGCCCGGCCCTGCCGGGAACAGCTCAGGAAAAGGGCTGATCAAGGGCTTGTGGAAGAGTATGCACACGTTCAGCTGTGACCGCGCCGGGCAGCACGCCATCGTTCACAAAACCTTGAGCATTATATCAGACCGGAACATACATGGCTGGGAGGGCTTTCTCACATATCCGTGAAAGCTGCCCCTGACGGGCAGCACAGCAGGAGCGTCATCCATGCCCGACCAGATTCCTCCCCAATCGCAATCCCATCAGCCCGGCGTCGAGGCGCCGATGCGCCCCGCCGCGATTCATATTCGCGAGAGCTATCGCGGAAGCGGCAAGCTTGAAGGGCGCAAGGCGCTCATCAGCGGCGCCGATAGCGGTATCGGTCGGGCCGCTGCCCTGCATTTCGCCCGTGAAGGCGCCGATGTCGCCATTCTTTATCTGGAAGAACATGAAGACGCTCAGGAAACGGTGCGTCTGATCGAAAAAGAGGGGCGCAAGGCGCTGGCCATTGCTGGCGACGTACGATCGAGCGCGTTCTGCAACAAGGCCGTCGCCGAGGTGGCCGAAGCCTTCGGCGGCCTCGATATTCTGGTCAATAATGCTGGCTGGCAGGTGGTCAACGAGGACAGCGCCACCATTACCGATGACGAATGGCAGCGTCATATGGACACGAATATCAATGGCTATTTCTACCTGACCCGTGCAGCGCTCGCGCATCTCGGCAAAGGCAGCGCGATTATCAATACCTCTTCGATCAACGCCTATCGGGGCAGTGCCGGACTACTAGCCTATTCGACAACCAAGGCCGCTGAAATGGGATTCACCCGCGCTCTGGCACTCGAACTGGTCTCGAAGGGCATTCGCGTCAATGCCGTCGCCCCTGGGCCGGTCTGGACGCCTTTGCAGCCTGCCAGCTGGGGGCCGATCGACCCGGAGCAGGTTTCGGAACTCGCGAATTCCGTGCCGATGGATCGTTGTGGCGACCCGGCTGAGCTTGGCCCAGCCTATGTCTATCTGGCCAGCGAAGACGGGTCTTTCGTGACGGGGCAGACATTGCACGTCAATGGCGGCACGATCATCAACGGCTGATTAGCCGATAAATGTCAGGGGCGGAGTAATATACCGCCCCTGACCTCATAGTGGCGCCTGATAGCGCCACGCGTCTTTACGCCGCAAACCTCCGAGAGGGGTCAGCGCTGTTTCCCGTATCCGCTCCAGGCCCGCATCAACCCCAGACGCCCCTGATGCACGACCTCTGACAGATCCTGATCGTAAAGACTGTCCGGCACGCCTGATGAGAAGATCTCAAGCGTACAGACACCGCGATAGCCGGCGTCATAGGTTGCGTGAAGCAAGGTCCCAAGCGGGATAGACCCCGACCCGGGAACGAGGCGATCCATGCCGGAACAGGGTGTGCGCCAGTCGCTGGCCTGCAATACGAAAATACGCTCGCCCGCACGGCGGATAGAAGCGGCACAATCAGGCTGTTGCCAGATATTCCAGTAATCCAGGCACAGACCGCAGGACGCATGTCCTACTGCGTCAAGCAGATCGAGGGCCTGATCGACTGTCCAGATTGCTGTCTCGACATTGATCGAGGTCGGGTTGAGCGGTTCTATGGCAATCGTGACGCCCAGATCGGCTGCCAGCGGCGCCAGACGGCGCAGATGATGCACCGTTTCATCAAGACAACGCTGCATGTTGCCATCGGGGGGGGCGCCCGTATTCATGACAAAAGACGCCCCTTCTGCGTGAGGCGCCAGCGTTTTCAGACTCTGGGCGAAGGCCGCGACACGCTCTTCGACGCTCTCGGGCTGCGGGGCCATCTTGCTGCCGAAAAACGTTCTAATCTTGGGCTGAACGGCGCTGATCGACAGCCCGGCCTCCCTGGCAGCCAGCATCTGCTGCCCTGCGTGAGCCGGGTCGAGCTTGGCCTCGCATATTTCTATGGCGTCAACCTCAAGGGCTGCATAACGCGCCACATCTTCTTCGAAAGACCAGGGCTGGGTCGTGAACTGGTTGACGCCAAAGCGGAACGGGAAATCGGTCATCTTGCGAGAAACTCCAGAACTGCCTGATTGAACTTCTCGGCCTCGTCGATGAACAGCATGTGCGAGCTTTGCGTGAAGCGCACGGAGTCGCAATGCGGCATGTGCTCAGCCACCCATGACGGCCCTTCAGGCACCAGCACCGCGTCTTTTTCGGCAATCATCATCAGAGCGGGCAGATCAAAATGAGGCAGCACGTCGCGCCAGTCATGCACGGTGTGATCAGACATCATGGCTGCACGGGCATGGGCCGGGCTCTTCGCCATTTCAGCAAGCAGCATGCTGCGCTCATCATCTCCAAGCTCGGTCGCAAGGCAGTCAGTCAGGTTCTGCCTGTCGAATGCCTCGGGAGTCAGGGTCAGCTTCTGGATGGTCTCCGCCAGCCCGGCCTGATCGTAACAGGCCGCATGGCCATATTTCCATTCTGATGAGAAATACTGTCTGGGCGTCTGCTGGACGAAAATGGCATTACGCAGCCGCGTCTTGCCGAAAAGTTCGAGATAGGACCAGATGATCGGGCAGCCGATTGACCAGCCCAGAACGGTCACGTCTTCAAGCGAGAGCGCCTCCATCAGGTCACGCAGATCTGCGGCCAGACGCGGGATGCGATAGGAATGATCGGGCTTGCCAGACTCTCCATGCCCGCGCAGATCGAGCGTGATGACGCGCGCCTTTTCGGCCAGAACCGGCACGTTGCGATGGAAGAACCGCCCCGAAAATGTCCAGCCATGGATCATGACCAGCGGGCGACCCTGGCCCTTTTCCTCGTAATAGAGCTGCGTTCCGTCGCTGGCGGTAATATGGGGCATGGCGCATTCCTCGCGATTGCGTGACCGGATCAGAAATCCTTTGGCAAGCGCGTGAAGCGAAGCGGGGTTCCTTCTGCATGAGGGAATGAAACACGACTGCCGTGTTGCGTTGTCAGAAAAACAGCAGCACCGAAAGGATACATGATGAGTCGAGGCAAAGGACCAGCGCCGTCAAGGCCGGACAAGGCCAACCTCCCGTCGAAGATATGCCCGGTATGTAGACGACCCTTTACCTGGCGAAAAAAATGGGAGCGAGACTGGGATAATGTGCGTTACTGCTCTGATTTTTGCCGAGAAAAAAAGGGTCTATCTGAGGCAAAATAATAGATCATTATTATCATGAAAATGCTCCTACTAATCCGTCTGGTTATTCAAAAACATTCCAATTGCCTCTTCAATGTGAGGCGTGCGCGTATGGTTTTTCATCCACACAAGACCACTCTCCAGCTTCATCTCTTCCAGCATATCGTAATGATCATTTAATATTATGTATTTTTCTATTATTGGCACAGCATAAAGAGGCAAAATACCCCATCCGTTCGTGCAGACAAATAAATCCTCCAATCCGACAGATGAATTATATTCTATAATATTATTGGGTGGCTGCAGATCGCGGGCGGATAGGGTCGCATCAAAACGCTCTCTCAAAGCCACACCTCTTACTGGCAGTATCCAGAGTTTTTTCCTGTTTTCTTCCCAGCCCTCAAGCAATTCGGGGATAGACATTGAAGATTCACGTGATGCTGCAAAGCAGTTATCGCGATGCATAACACTCATATCGAAGCTTTTATTCTGATTGAGCTGAAAAAAATCAACAAAAGCAAAATCAAGATCACCGCTTTCCAACATATCCAGAAGATAGGGTCTTTCACGATAGACAATCCGTATCTTGAGTGCCGCATCTTTTGTCTTGAGTTGCGCAATCCCACTCATTATGCGCTTCTCCAAAGCCGGAGCCTGGAAGCCGATATTCACGGTGCCAGTCCTGATCTCTTTGAATTCATTGACCTTATGGGCGAGCTTCTCAAGTTCGGCCTTTATAATACGACTGGTTTCAACGATTGATTGGCAGATTTCAGTCGGCATCATGCCTGAATTGGAACGCGTAAAAAGCTTTACACCCAGTATATTCTCCACTTCCAGACAAGCTTTTGAGACAGCCGTAGGTGTAAGATTCAGTTTCGATGAAGCGCCAACAAGAGACTGAGCATTGAATATCTCTTCAATAACACGGAAGTATCTCAACTTCATGTTTTTCATCGCACTATGCGGCTCGATGTCAAAACCTTCTATATTCATGTCTACCCTCTTTGACGCCCGTAGCCTAATTTGGTTTTGGCAACGATCATGCTTCATAACGAGGTCGATCCAACGAAATTATAATTAATATATCAGGTGCATATTTGCCGATTGGGTCGCGTAGCATCTTTATGGCTGCCGCGCGCAACACGGCGCCAAGCCACTCACCAAAGCGGCATCATTCCAACTGCATGCGCCAAGCATGAATGCGCAGTCCGAGAGAAATACTGCCGGTCCAGCAGCAGACCTCAGTCAGAATGCAAAAGCTGAGGCCGATTCAGCTTTCCGCGATCCTGAAATGGCGCTTCTCAGTGAGTGGCAGAATGGTAGGGACCACCCGCAACGATCTGTACAGCCAGGATACGCATCCCCGCATCCTTGAGCGTGTCCAGTGGCAAAAACGCCCTGCCGCTCGTCCATCTTAACTGACCGTTCTCCGCGGCATGCCATCCCCGCGCTGCATGAAGGAAATCACGGACGTCGATTTCTTGGGTCGAGGAGGGATCGTAGAGGGTTACTGCCCCAATCAGGACGCCTAGCTGCCGACGATCATCAACATAGGGTCCGACCGCATCACTCGGACGCGCAGCACGAGAGCAGAGATAAACGGCCCCATAATGCCCTGGAATCTGGAAGATATAACGATCACCAGCCACGCGGAGAGGCTCCATGATATGACCATCTTCCGTAGACAGATGGAACATCGGATCGATGTGCCTTATGTCTCTCGCGTCGCAGACTTGTCCGGCGCGACGAGCCAGCCCTTTCCAGATCGGCTCGACGAAGGCTCGTGATACGCAGAGCGGTGCAGCCATCCGATGTTTTCCCGACATGCCGGAAACGACGGACAGCGGCGCATCCACCCATGATCGAGCTGCGAGATCATGCCGGTTTCCCGAGTCCAGATAACTTTCACAGAGCAGCCCATCAGCCATGACTACTGAATGGCAGTCTGTTTCGATATGGTAATAACTATAAGTTTTCAGGCTCGTATCGTGCCGTATGCTCCGGCCATTCACGAGCATACGAACCGGAACAAGGTTGCCAGCTATGAAAACGCAATGCTCTGGGGTTACCAGCAGGTCCTTGTAAGGCATCCCGCCCCCAAACGCTTCAGCCTCAATACGCACCGGATAATCCGTAATGTCGTAGCTGGCGCTATCCTCTTCCGTGATCGAACGATATCCCACCCAAATGACGTTCTGGGTTTCGACGCAGCCTTTGTGATAAACATGAACGGCATCACCTGCGGACAACGTCTCAATCGCGCGCTCTCCATCAGGGGTACGAATCATCGTGCCAGACAGGAAGCATACGGAAAAAACAGTCGAATTTCCGGATCCTTCTGAGAGATCGAACCCAAAATTTTTCACGCCTGGAATATTCAGGACAAGGGAGCGATTACCCGTCAGGAGAAATTTGACATGATCGGCGTCAGGATATGTTAGCCCGAGTATATCCGACTTGGGCACATCGCGTAGTACGATCTGGTCCGAAGAGCCGGGCGACGTACCGTTGAAGCCCGAAATAATCGAAGACGGGCTAGTCGTTCCAGTCAGTGTGAGACGACTGAATCCGTTTCCGCCAAGATTGACGGTTCCCCCAGCACTCGCGTCGAGTGTTGCAATCCCACCGGCGGCAAGATTGGCGAGACCAGTCAGCGTCCCCCCGGCGTCGACCTGAAGCGAGCCCCCAGACGCAACGAACAAATCACGCGCTGTTCCCCCCGACGAAATTTCTGCGACCCCCTTTGAGACAATGCTGCCTCCGGAGATAGATCCTCCAACCTTGAGATTACCTCCCCAAAGAGCACCTGCGGAGCCGCTCAGAGTTGCTCCCGATGCTATGATACCGCCAGAAAGAGTGCCCCCACTCGCGACAACCACACGCCCACCCGAAAACGCATTAGCGTTGTAACCAGTCCCTCCTGAGAGAACTGTCATGAAGCCTGCTGAGGCCACGACAGAACCTGACACAACACCACCATACATGACCGTCTGGGTGCCACCTGCAGAGATCATGGTGGTCAGGGCCGTACCGCCACTGACAAACTGCTTGCCTCCGCTCACAAGGACAGAGCCTGAGGCGATACCGCCGCCATACAATCCGTCAAATGAATTGAGGCCGACATCCTGCCAGCCACTATTCGTGACCAGCGTATTTTCCGTATAGGCGCCCTGCCCCTGGACCGCCTGATAGGCACCCGACAAGACAGTGTTGAGCGCAGTGCCCCCAGACCCTACCAAAACGGCACCAGCGCCAGTACCCCACCAGCCATTACCTATGGCTGTCAGCTGTGATGCCGTGCCGCCGGACTGAATCCGCGCCTGTCCGCCCAGGGACAACACACTGTTATCCATGGTGCCACCGGATGAGACAACAGCCTGGCCACCGCCCTGCACTGTAAAGCCCGTCATCCGGCCATTGCCAAGACCAAGAGCTGACCCACCGCTCAGGATGACAATTCCTGAGGCAACACCTCCGGAAGCAGCAGCCGTGCCGCCTTGCGACACCGTCGCCACCGCACCGGTCACTGCACTGGCATTGAAGGCTGTGCCACCAGAAAGCACAGCCATCGTACCGCCAGAAGCCGTAATCGTGCCCGAGGTCACGCCTCGCAGCATGACCGTCTGGGTGCCACCTGCAGAGATCATGGTTGTCAGGGCCGTACCGCCACTGACAAACTGCTTGCCTCCGCTCACAAGAACAGAGCCTGAGGCGATACCGCCGCCATACAATCCATCAAATGAATTGAGGCCGACATCCTGCCAGCCACTATTCGTGACCAGCGTATTCTCCGTATAGGCGCCCTGCCCCTGGACCGCCTGATAGGCACCCGACAAGACAGTGTTGAGCGCAGTGCCACCAGACCCTACCAAAACGGCACCCGCGCTATAACTCCACCAACCGGTGCCCAACGCTGTCAGCTGGGATGCCGTGCCGCCAGACTGAATCCGCACCTGCCCACCTGCGGAGAGGACAGACTGGTCGATAGAACCGCCTGACGAAACAATAGCCCGCCCCCCGCTCATCAAAGAGAGAGCGGTCAGTCTTCCGCCACTCAGACTGACCGCAGAACCGCCATTCTGGATTGTGAGTCCGGATGCCAAACCATTGGAAGCCTGAGCAACACCCCATATGTTCGCCTGCCCGCCTGCAAGAACCACATTGTTAGTGCCGGTGCCACCCGCATAGACTTGCAGTTTTCCATTTGAGAAAACTGTTCCGCCAGAGGCCTGCCCTCCTGCCGAGACTTCCTGCAAACCGCCAGAAGACACATAAGTGTCAACCGCAGTCCCCCCTTTGACGAATTGCGCACCACCATTGATCAGCGTTGTGGCGGATGCAGTGCCGCCGCCCGTCGCGCCATTATTGTTCGAGCCTACATCTTGCCAGCCATTTGAGGTGATATAAGCACTCTGAGACAGAGCGCCTGTCCCTTGCACTGCCATATACCCGCCCTGGATTACGGCATTAAAGCTTGTGCCGCCGGCACTCAGGATGAGCGATCCCTGAATACCGTTTACGGCATTTCCGAGCCCCGTTCCCGAGGTCAGCACACCTTGCGCGGTGCTTCCTGAAAGGATCTGGATTTGTCCGCCGCTCGAAACCAAAGCTTTGGTGACAAGACTATTACTTGTCGCGCTGACGATTCCACCCGACAGCACGGTGCCGCCGGACCAAATAGCACCACTCAGAAGCGAACTACCCTGGCTGATCGACAGGTTATTAATCTGTGCACCCTGTGCAGCCGAGAGATCTCCACCATTATATTTGACGTTGTTCCTGACTATCCCGCCTGCGGATATTTTATCACCCGTATGATTCAGGGTGTTGTCTTGCAGTACACCACCGGAACTTATGATCGCGACAACGGTCTGCAGCGTTGAGTTCTGCAGGGTCCCGCCACTCTGGACAATGGCGCTTCCCCACTCCGCCGAATAACCGGACAAGGGTGACGTGAGGCCTGTAACTATCGCGCCGCTCGTGACATAGAGAAGCGGAGAATTGCCCCCCAGAGAGACCGGCCCGTCAATAACGGATGCACCGCTTTGGTACACGGTCTTGCCGTTTACGAGAACCGCGCTCCATACGCCACTGATCGTTGTAGTCATGAATTAATGTCTCATCCATTGTCCGCAGGGAGAAATTTCAGCCACGAAAACCGTGGAAACAGGAGCGCATAACCTCCACATTCAAATCGAAAAGATCCCACAATTTTCAAAGCGAATTTCTTTAGGAAATACGATTTGTGAGAACCTATTTTTTCTCGATTATTAGTTTCGGTTAACGATGATTGATGCTTCTCCCTATATGCGTCACCTGAAGGCAAACAATCGAATTTAGGTTCAGGGCTATGAACCTAAATTCGATACATTACGATCTCGGCTTCAATGCGACCTTCCCATAAGGTTTTGCAGGCAGTGCTCGTCAGGGTTTGTAACAGGAAATCGCGATTATGTGACTATAGGTAGCGCATGTTGGGGTTCGTATTTAACAAACTCAGAAAATAGACACAAAAAAAACCCGCCTCCGTAAGGGGCGGGTTTTTTTGAAGACATGATCTCCATCGGGGCCGGAAGCCCCGGCAGAAATCAGCGCTTCGAGAACTGGAAGGAACGACGTGCCTTGGCGCGACCGTACTTCTTGCGCTCGACGACGCGGCTGTCACGCGTCAGGAAGCCTGCAACCTTCAGGATGCCACGCAGAGCGGGGTCATAATGGGTCAGGGCGCGCGAAATGCCATGACGCACTGCACCAGCCTGACCGGACAGACCGCCGCCCTTGACCGTGCAATACACGTCGAACTGGTTGTAGCGATCGGTCAGCAGGAAGGGCTGCGTGATCAGCATGCGCAGAACCGGACGAGCGAAATACGTCGTGACCGGACGGCCATTGACGATGATGTCACCCTTGCCAGGCTTGATCCATACGCGAGCCGTGGCGTCCTTACGACGACCGGTTGCGTAGGAACGGCCCTGTGCGTCGCGCTTAACTTCGTGAACCGGAGCAGCCTGCGTGGCAGGAGCGATACCGGCGAGGTCCTGAAGCGTACCTGTGCGCTCTTGAGTTTCAGACATATCTCTCAGGCCTCGATCACATTGAGGGTGTTCTTGCGGTTCATGGACGCAACATCCAGCTTCACCGGCTGCTGGCCTTCATGCGGGTGCTTGTCACCGGCATAGACATACAGATGCTTCATCTGGGCACGCTGCAGCGGGCCGCGCGTGATCATACGCTCGACAGCCTTCTCGATCACGCTGCCGGGGTTCTTGCCCTCGAGGCGCTGCGTGATGGTGCGCTCCTTGATGCCACCGGGATGACCCGTGTGGTAGTGGAACAGCTTCTGGCCCACCTTGTTGCCGGTCAGGACGATCTTCTCGGCGTTGATAACGACGATGTTGTCGCCGCAATCGACATGCGGGGTGAACTGGGGCTTGTGCTTGCCGCGCAGGCGGGTCGCGATGATGGTGGCGAGGCGGCCAAGAACGAGCCCTTCGGCGTCGATCAGGGTCCAGCCTTTCGTCACCTCTGCAGGCTTCAACGAAGGTGTGGTCTTCATGGTTCGGACTGATCCAGCAACATGTGTTGGTATTGGGGGCGCCTTATGAGACCGCAAACGCCTGAGGTCAAGCTTTTTCGACTCATACCACCTTGCGAAAAATGGCTGATTTCCGCCATTTTTTGATTATCGGTATCATGATACCGCATAAAAAAGTCACGAGATTGTTCCTGTTGCAAAGCCGGACTAACATGCACGCTGTCTGTCGAAGCGGTATTTGTGGGGATGATCTGACGTGAAAAGACCTTTACTGGCCGCGGGCCTTTGCCTCGTGCTTGTCGGATTGGGCACAATCGGCGTGCGTCACGAATCCAGCGCCGAACTGCAACGCGCGCTCGCCAGCTTCAGGGCCAACCTGCCCCCGGATGCCCGGTTCGAATATGATCACGCCTATCCACGCTTCCTTGCACGAGGTGCCGGTTTCGAGAATGCCCGCTTCATTCGGGGTGGCACGACTCTCACGGCGCATGTGCTGACAGTCAACAATCCCAGCGGATATCTGACGACAGGGCTGAGCTTTTCGAAAATCCACGCAGAAGGCATCACGCTCAGCGGGCCGGTAAGCGGCAGGATCGGCGAACTCACGCTCAACAAGCTGCTTCTGCCCCCCGTAAGCCGGGAGAAACATGATGTCAGTGACTTACCGCCTCTTTCACAAATCCACTTCCGCCACGGGCAGATTCGCGACGTCGCTCTCGGCACACCCGATCACTGCGCCCTGAATCTCGCCAATGCGGCAGTCGATAATTATGGCCATGATGATGGCAATTCCGGGATGGTTCACGAAGCCCACGCTGTATGCGCCGAAGACAGCCTTCCGGCGCAACGGCTTAGTGCGCTGACAAAAATACCCACGGGGCCCCTGGCTCTGGATATCGGCGATCTGCGCGAGAGCGGCATCCGCTATGCCCGCGCCGTTGCTCTGGTGGAACAATGGGTACCATCAGACATATCCGGTGAGGCAAAGTCTTTATCTGCCCTCAAGGCGCAAGGAGATCTTTCTGAAGTTCCCAGCAAATCGGAGGCAAGGAATATCGGCATTGCTCTGCTGGGTATGCGTCTCCAGTACGAAAAGCTTCTGTCGCGACAGTGGAAAGAGGGGGACAAGCGTCTTGGCGAAGGGACGCTCAACAATACTACGATCCAGTTCAGCAAGCCCTATGCCCTGGCTCCTTTTATGCCTGATGGCATCCACATCGAGACTCTGACGCAGAGCGCCACAACTGATACCAAAACCAATGTAAGTGTCATTTCCATGAGGGGTACGACACCGAAATCCTTCGATTATGAAGCCACCATGGAACTCGCCAACGTCGTAACGCCCGATCCGAAGCATGGGCCGACGCTGATCTCCATGAGCCTTACCTATCGCGACGATGCCTCCAATCTCGATGATCTGTTCGGGCGCATTGCTGCGTTACGCGGCCAATCCATCGCTGAACTCAAAAGTACATTCGCCCTGCCACTGGCTCTTATGGCCCAGAAGGCACCCGGTCTTGATGCCTTGCCCGCCTTTGTGCTCGCGCCGTCCGGGCATAGCCTGACGGTCTCCTTTCATCCGCCGGAACCGATCGACGTCACCGCGATCAAGGCGCTCTCGGCACAGTTTTCCGCCGACCCGACCATGGCACAGCGTTGGCTGGCCCCGCCGGTCCTGACATCGAGCATGAAATAAGCATGGCTTCTCCGGTCCATCTCATCGGCGCGGCTGGTCGCATGGGGGCGGCCCTCTGCCATGCTCTCAGAGAGCGAGGCGAGACCGTTATCCCTGTCGTCCGCCATCCGGATCGCCTGCCGTCCGATCTGCGTGAGCAAGCTCGCCAGGCCGATCTTGAAAACGCCGACAGCCTCTTGGCCGCCCTTTGGGATGCAAAGCGTGTGGTCTCGACCGCTCATGCAAGCTTCATTCCGGCCATTCTGGCAGCGTCTCCCAATAATTCCTGCCTAGTCGCGATCGGCAGCACGCGCAAATTCACGCGATGGCCCGACTGGCATGGCAATGGCGTTCTGGCAGGGGAACGCGCGCTGATGGAATCGGGACGCCCCGGCATGATCCTGCATCCGACCATGATCTATGGACCACAGGGCGAGAACAACGTGCAGCGTCTTGTCGCCCTGCTGCGCTATCTGCCACTTGTCCCCCTACCCAATGGCGGTCGCTCGCTGATCCAGCCAATTTATCAGGGTGACGTTATCCGTTCGATTGTGACAGCCCTTGATCTGGCCAGATCAGGCCACCTCAACGCACCGGAAGCACTTGTCATCGCCGGGCCTGAGCCCATGACCTACCGCGCGCTCGTCGAGGCCATTCTTGCAACTGCGGGCCTTGGCAAGCGCCTGTTTCTGCCGGTACCAGCTGCCATACTGGAATTTCTGGTCCCTCTGACCAAGAAACTACCCGGATTTCCGTCGATTGAACGCGCGGAAGTGAGACGTCTGCTTGAAGACAAGGCATTTTCGATACAGCCTATGCAAGACCGCCTCGGATTTACACCTCTTCCCCTGAAAGACGGGCTCGCTCGTCTTTTCGGACAACCGACCGAAGCCTCCCCCCTGCCCGCAGGAATACGCCCATGACCCGTCCGCTCAAATCCCTGTCGCGCCTCGGCAGCCTTGCTCTCGTCCTTGCCGCGCTCGGCACGCTTGCGGGCTGCACCGATCCGACCGGTCCGGTCTTTGGTGACTGGTACGGGTTCAATCCCCTGCCCACGCCACAAGGCAATATCTCGATCGAACTGGTTCTGGATGGGGCTCCGACAGCCAGTTCAGGCAGCTATCGGCTGCATCGTCAGTCCTTCTGGGCGGAAGACATGATGTTCAATCGCTCCGACACACTCGATGGCACCTGGACGCTCAGGGAATACACGGTCGACGGCAAGATCTGGCGTAACGTGTTCCTCAAAGGGCCTGAATTGCACATCACCCATTACGTGCTGCTGCCCAATGGTTATCTGACCCCGGCCACAGATCAGAACACACCCGATATGGGCGAGAGCGGCTGGCTCTGCTGTCGCCTCGCCCCTCGCGCGCGCGACAGTTTCGGTTATGGACGTGTCTGAACATATGGCGGTCGGGAGTCTGAACGAGCCCCCGGCCGCGATGACAATTGCTGAATGGATGACCCGCTCCGGCGTGGGTTTTGGCACAAGTGGCGCGCGCGGTCTGGTTTCCGCCATGAGCGACGCCGTGTGTTTTGCCTATACGCTGGGCTATTTGCGCCATCTTGAATCCTGCGGAGAATTCGGTGCGGGAAGTCCAGTGGCCCTCGCTGGCGATCTGCGCCCAAGCACACCGCGCATTCTTCGCGCTTGTGCCGCAGCCATACATCACGCAGGCGGTGTACCGATCTTTTGCGGTTTTGTGCCTACGCCCGCCCTGTGTCTTTACGCCTATGGCCGATCCATTCCCTCATTGATGGTGACGGGTAGCCATATCCCGTCAGACCGCAATGGCATCAAGTTCAACCGGGCCGGAGGCGAATTTCTCAAGGGAGACGAAGCCGGCATGCGCGTTCAGCAGGTAACCCTGCCCGAAGGCCGGTTCGATAATACGGGCATGTTGATCGACAATGATCCATTGCCCGAGCCGATCGACGTTCTCAGCACCTATTGCGCACGTTATGCAGATTTCTTCGGCAGCAAGGCGCTCCACGGACTGAAACTTGCCGTCTATCAGCATTCGGCCGTCGGCCGCGACCTGCTGGTCTCTGTGCTCGAATCTCTCGGCGCCCAGGTGATCAGACTCGGGCGCTCCGAATGCTTCGTTCCCGTCGATACCGAAGCCGTGCGTCAGGAGGACCGGGCTCAGGCCCGACATTGGGCACTGAAACATGAATTCGACGCGCTTCTGACGACAGATGGCGATTCCGACCGCCCCCTTCTGGCTGATCGTCATGGCATCTGGCTTCGTGGGGACGTGCTTGGCATTCTGGCGGCGCGTTTTCTGCAGGCAAGAGCCGTTGCAACGCCAGTCAACAGCAATACCGCGCTCGAACAGACGGGTTTCGCAGAGGAGATCTCTCGCACACGGATCGGCTCACCCTATGTCGTGCAGGCCATGACAGAAGCGGCGCAGAAGGGCATCGCCCCGTCGGTCGGTTATGAGGCCAATGGCGGTTTTCTTCTGGCAACTCCGGTCGCATTGCAGGGGCGCTCGCTTGAGGCCTTGCCAACGCGCGATGCCGTTCTGCCAATGCTCTGCGCACTTGTGGCCGCACGAGGCTGCGGCGATGATCTGACGGCTCTTCTCGACACTCTACCCCCACGTTTCACCGTGAGTGACAGACTGGCGCCGCTTGCCAGCACCCGCAGCCTGACCGGGATCGCCAGATTGCGCGAAGAAACGATCGCAACAGGATCCCTCATGCCTTTCAGCGCCTCATGCGGCCCCCTAAGCCGCCTTGATGAGACTGATGGGCTGCGCCTGATTTTTGAAAACAATGCCGTTGTCCATTTCCGCCCCTCGGGCAATGCTCCCGAATTGCGTGTCTATGCCGAGGCGGGAAATGAAGATGTCGCCGGGCAACTTCTGCAGATGGGGCTTGCTCTGGCTGCCCCATGGCGTGATTAAACGAAAACCGGTTTTCCAGCCCTTCGCTTCCAGCCATCCCTTCTCCATTCATCAGACGCCCGCAAGGGCATCGCGATACGGAACAAGCTCTTGCCGTCTCTTACCAGATCCCAACAGCCTCTCATCATTCCGGTGATCCTGTCCGGCGGTTCTGGCAGTCGCCTCTGGCCCGTCTCCCGCAGCAGCTTTCCGAAGCAGTTCTGGCCTCTTCTCACTGACAAGACCCTGCTTCAGGAGACGGCCCTGCGCGGGGAGAAAGCAGGGCTCGGCCAGCCCGTTATCGTCTGCAATGCGTCTCATCGCTTCATCATCGCCGAACAGTTGCGGGCTATTGGCATCGACGACGCCTGTATTCTGCTGGAACCCTCGGCGCGCAATTCTGCACCCGCCATCGCGGCGGCGGCTTTCCTGATTGCCGAACGATACCCTGAGGCCATTTTATGGGTGATGGCTGCCGATGCGGCCATCACCGATCTTGCAGCTCTATATGCGACACTCGACATTGCTGTCGCCGCGGCGTCGCAAGGCTATATCGCGACATTCGGCATACAGCCGAACAAGCCGGAAACAGGCTATGGCTATATAGAGCGGGGTGAGGCCCTCTCGACTGTGGAGGGTGCCTTTCACATTGCCCGCTTCATGGAAAAACCCAATCTGGCGCAGGCGACGGCACTCGTCCAAAACGAACGTTACTCCTGGAATTCGGGAATGTTTGTTGCCCGCGCCGATGTCCTTTTGCGCGAAATCGAGACATTCGAGCCTGAGATTCATAGCTGTGTCGGACAGGCGGTTGCCCAGCGTCAGACCGATCTCGACTTCGAACGCCTCGCTCCCGAGGTGTTCGATAAATCACCCGATATCTCAATCGATTACGCTGTAGCGGAACGCACGCAATGCGCGGTCGTCGTCCCCGCGCGCTTTGGCTGGTCGGATATCGGCAGCTGGGATGCCCTTTGGGAAATCAGCAGCAAGGACACAAGCGGGAATGTCGCCGCTGGTAACGTCTTTCTGGAGGATACCCGCAATTGCTATGTCCGCTCGGATGGTATTGTCACCGCGGTCATGGGCGTGGATGAGCTCATCGTGGTCGTGACAGAGGATGCCGTAATGGTCTCGCATCGTGATCGCGCCCAGGACGTCAAGAAAATAGTCACACGCCTGACCGATGCAAATTGTCCTGAAGCCACCAGCCATAACCGCATGTATCGCCCCTGGGGCTTTTACGAGAGCCTGATCCGTGGTGACCGTTTTCAGGTCAAGCGTATCCATGTCGATCCGGGCGAGGTGCTCTCGCTGCAGAAGCATTTTCATCGCTCGGAACATTGGGTGGTAGTGGCAGGAACTGCTGTGGTCACGCGCGATGGCGAAGAACTGATCGTGCGGGAAAACGAGAGTGTCTATCTGCCTCTAGGCTGCACCCACCGTCTGGCCAATCCGGGCAAGATCGCCCTGACCCTGATCGAGGTACAGTCCGGTCCGTATCTGGGCGAAGACGATATCATCCGCCTCGATGATGTTTACGCCCGGAAGTAACCGCAGCGAAAACGACCAGAGCGCAGAAAATCGGAAGATCCTGCCCCAGCACATGAAGGGCAGGATACAAGGCGCATACCGGGATGCGTCTCTTGTGAAACCTAATTTTATAGGAAATGCTGGGGCGAATGACGGGACTCGAACCCGCGACCACCGGTACCACAAACCGGCGCTCTACCAACTGAGCTACATCCGCCACACAGCGATGCCCGATGTAAAGAAATGCGGGGCAGGCGTCTAGCCCCTTTATCGAAATTCTTTTTTCAGCCCTGACCGGTTTCGCACGACACGTCCGTCACATCCTTTCAGGACAGGGATAGACCGGGCCCTCCCGACAAACGGCGCCGGATTATACGCTTTCCGTCAGCTTCCCCCTTGCGAACCGTTACGGCTCTTTCTACCTTTGCGACGCTATTGCCGCGTCGGGCCGGAATACGACGAAAAAATCTGATCGTTTTTCATCCGAAGGAGTCGTCTCTTGAACCTCTCGACCTATCGCGCACAGTGGGCTTTCAGCCCGCTGCGTGAGGTGCTGGCTGGCATGGTGGGCACGTTTGCGCTCATTCCTGAAGTCATTGCCTTTTCCTATATCGCAGGCGTTTCTCCGGCCGTTTCGCTCTACGCCTCTTTTGTCATCAGTGTGGCGATCGCCATCACGGGCGGCAGACCGGGCATGATCTCTGGAGCCGCCGGGTCGGTCGCCCTCGTTGCGGCCGCCCTCGTGCATCATCACGGCATCCAGTACATGTTTCTGGCAACGCTTATTGCGGGGGCGATGCAGATCGTCTTCGGATTGCTGCGTCTGCATGTGCTGATGCGGTTCGTGTCGAAAGAGGTGCAGACGGGCTTCGTCAACGCCCTGGCCATCATGATCTTTTCGGCACAGGTGCCGCAAATGCTGCATGTCACCTGGCATACCTATGCCCTGATCGCCCTGGGCCTCGCCATCATCTATCTGCTGCCGCGCCTGACCACGGCCATTCCTTCGCCGCTGATCTGTATCGTCGTGCTAACCCTGATCACAATTTGGCATCCCATGCCCGTTCACACGGTGGCCGATCTCGGTGCACTCCCCAATGGCCTGCCCTCGCTCATTTTCCCGCATGTGCCATTCACGCTCGAAACCTTCGAAATCGTCATGCCCTATGCGCTGGCGATGGCCGCTGTCGGATTGCTTGAATCTCTCATGACCGCCGGTGTGGTGGACGACCATACTGACACGCATGGCGAACCACGCATGGAATGCACGGGTCTGGGCATTTCGAACATCGCCGTGGGGCTGTTCGGCGGCATTGCAGGTTGCGGCATGATCGGCCAGACCGTTGGCAATCTGCGTTATGGCGGACGCGGGCGCCTCTCCACCTTTACGGCAGGTGCGTTCCTTCTGGCCCTGATGGTGCTTCTGCATGACTACGTCGCCAAGGTGCCCATGGCGGCCCTCGTCGCCATCATGATCATGGTATCGGTCAGCACCTTTGCCTGGGGGTCGCTGCGAGACGTTATGCGTCACCCGAAATTGTCGAGCCTCGTCATGATCGTGACCGTAATCGTGACAGTGACAACCCATGATCTGGCAGCTGGCGTGGCTGTCGGCGTTCTTCTGAGTGGTGTGTTCTTTGCCTGGCGGGCAATGGGCATGCTCCGCATTGAGACCCACAAGGGTGAAGAGGTGGATGTCTATACGGTACATGGCCAAGTGTTCTTCGCGTCGGCTGACATGCTCTATGACGCTGTTGATTTTCAGACCAAGGCGAAGTCTGTCGAGATCAATGTGGCCGATGCGACGTTCTGGGACATCACTTCGGTCGATATACTTGAAAAGATCGTTGGCAAATTACAGGGGCGATCCATCGACGTCCGTGTTGAAGGGCTGCATAGCCGCCGCCACGGTCTGATTGCCGAACAATCCGACGAGCCTCTGCTGTCGATGTAGGACCTCTTGCGGTCCCGCCTGAGAAACACCCGGGCGGGACAAACGCTTCAGTCTGGACAGAGACTGCCGTTACTATGGCGATCGCCAACCCGCCTCATGACAAAAAAATCGTCGCCTTCCTCTTTGCCTGATTAGAAAGCAATAAAATATTGTCTAAATCACGCAACACAAAGTAGCAATTTTATCGTTCTTCACAGCAAATAATGACGTTATTAGTGTCCAAAAATCAGAACAGGATGCTGAAAATGATTGTGTACGAAGGGGATGAGATTGTACTTCATCATCACAAAGGAAACTCCGCCTACACGATCATTACTTTCATCGGCATTAACTACGAGTGTGTCGCGAGAGACACCTTCTTGCTTAAACATGTCGCCCGCATTAGAGATCTCGATGTCATCGGGTTCGCAACGAAGAAACCAAACTGGTTTCTCAGCGACGAGATGGACGAGGCGATCAAAGTAGTCGATCAATTAATCGGCCCCGATAGAGTCCGTCTGGTGTTAGGACAGTCCATGGGGGGGTATGCTGCGCTCAAGTTTTCCAGAAGGCTCTCCGCCGACTACGTCATGGCGCTATCGCCAAAATTTTCCATTCACCCCGATGAATGCGATATTACGAAAGATTACGGAAAATACCTGACGGACAAGATGGTCAATATGTCCATCAAGCCGGAAGATATCGGAGGACGCTCCTTTCTTCTCTCAGATCCTAAAGAAAGGGTCGACGCCTATCATACGCATCTACTGCATAACGTTAGCCCGGATATTGTCCATGTGCCCACTTTCTATAGCGGACACGTCGTTTATGAGAGCGTCTCTGGCTCCAAGTCCATCTCATCTATCATCGAAGCCCTCGCAAGCGGTCAGCCCACCCTTGTCAGGCGCGAGGTCAGTATTCAGCGTCGACGCAACCCAGCCAATCTGAGAAATCGGCTTTTTCTGGCCTCATCGCGCCATGCGAGGCTCGTCGCCCTGACCCTGATTTCCGACCAGATCGACGCGATGAAGAACAGGATGTTTATCTTCGCCCATACTGGATTCGTCACCGGGATCATCTATCAGGTTGCATTGCGCGGCGATCACGCTCTTGCTGTGCGGCTCAAGCGTAAGCTCATGATGCACCTTGCCACTCAAGGGCCTGGCATATCCTTCGATGAGGTGCTCGCGACCAACAACATCACCGGACCACTTTGCCTCGATTTTCATGAACGGGTCCTGTACTACGATCCCGTAGAAAAACGCCTCACCGTCGAACGCCTCACCGTACGCGCTTCACGCTTACTGCCGGTTTATCCGGGAGAGAATTCTCTCGCCTGCGTGACGATATTGGGAGAACGCTTCATGCTGGTCGCAACAGGAGAAACCATTGACTTTGTCCCTACAGGACAAGTGAGACCCGGGACCCTGATTTTCCAGTCGCAGGGAGCCCATTACACGATCAGACTCGGCCAGAAACTGGTTACCTCCGTGCACGGCGGGTCCATAGCATTCTGGACTGATACCGAAAATACATGGGAGCGTTTCGTCGTCGTCTGAAAAGCCCCTTATCTTGCTCTGATCGCGACCAGTAGCGCGATGCACGCGCAAGGAATCGTGCTTTAATAGTCTCCTAGAAGGGGCCTTGTCTCTGGACTGTCCCTCTGGAGACCCTGTACACTTAGGGCGGACGCCCAGACAGGACGCATGCTCCCGCAAGAGACCACGTTGCATCCTGCCCGGAATAACGTCAGGGTTTCGGCCAACCCGTTGCAGGGCGGTCGAAGTGAGCAAGCAGATCCTGATCCGGGATATTGGTCAGGTCCTTGCTTTCGCTCTTGATCAGCTTTTTGCTTGTCGCCTTGGACAGATGCTCGCGAATATCGTGCAGCACATGCGGTGCCGCAGCGAGAACCAGACCTTCGAGCGCAGCATTGGCGTTGAGCGTGGCTTCGATCTCATCGGCGATCAGTCGGGCGAAACGCTCTTTTACCTGAACCTTGGGATCCGAGCGGGGTTCCTTGATGGAGGCGACATCACCTGCTGCATCGGTTGCCTTGTCATGGGCACCGAAACGCTGGATCGTACGCATCTGCTGGCCATCATAGCGCAGAAAGCGGGCTTTCTCACCATCGCATACTGCATAAAGTACTGGGTCCTGAACGGCCATAAAACCTCTCCTATGTTCCTGAATAAAGAACGCTGGAGAGTAAAAGCCGTTTCTGCTTACACAGATATTTGAGAGTGCATCACAAAGACAGCACCAGTGCATCATGAACCATTTGCCAGTTCTGCCTGTCTGGCGCGTAAAGCAGACCACGCCCTGGAATGGCGGCGTGATAGGTCGCGCCATTGAGACGCGCGCCGTACCCTCCGGCTTCGTGCAGCAGGAGCCAGCCAGGACAATGATCCCACAGGCAGGTGCGGCTATAGGCCAGTACATGGCCATGGCCTGACGCAACCAGACGATATTCATGAGCCGCGCAGCGCAGATCCCAGAGTCCGGTCATGGCACGCAGATTGTGATCGGCCAGTGCCGTGTCGTTCACCGGCAGGGTGCGCCAGGCTATCTTGCCTGTAATTTCCTCGATGCGATGAAAAGGCGCCGCCACATGCAGGGGCATGACATGCCCTGTCTCGTCCTCTGACCATGCGCCTTCATTTTTCAGGGCAAGAGACGCCGATTGCGTGACCGGATCGAGAATAACACTGGCCACCGGGATGCCCCTCTCAAGCACCGCCATCATGACACCGAACGCAGGCAGACCGGCCGCGTAATTGGCCGTACCGTCGATAGGGTCGATGGTGACAGACAGCTCGGCTTTGGCGGCCTGGTCGATCAAGGACGGATACTGGCTGCACCGCTCCTCACCAATCAGCAGCGCCTCGGGAAGCAGGAGCTTCAACCGGTCGGTGATATATTCTTCAGCCAGAACATCAGCCACCGTCACCAGATCGGAAGGCGACGTCTTGGTTCGGATATCCCTTTCTGCCAGCCGTCCGAAACGCGGCATGATGATGCGGGATGCCGCCTCACGGGCGATCAGGGAAATATCTTCGAGAAGCGCACGGGTCGCAACCGAGGGGCGCGCCGTCATCATGATGTCCTCAGCCTTCAATCCGTCTGCCCTCCCCATGAAGGGCCCTCATTCCGAGCGCCCTTCGTGTGACCAGTATCGAGACGATTTCAGGCAGATACAAGGCAATCCGGGTAGATCTGGCCAAAGCGTGACCGGTCCTGCTCGAAAAGCCGGACATCGAGCGTGATCTCGGTCTCCTGATCCAGCCGCTCAAGCACTTCACCATGCTCATACAGCCAGGCAAGCGCTGCACCATTGGTAATCTCAAGACGAATGCGCGTCAGAACCATCGACGCGGTCATATGCTGATCGAGCTGCGAATAGAGATTGGGCAACCCCTCGCCCGTGATCGCCGAGATAGCGACGCAGCCCGGATGACGGGGCACTGCCTCTATCCCACCCATGAGGTCGGCCTTGTTCAGCACCTCGATGGTACGCTGGGGCCAGTTCTCATCCAGCATCCCATCGCGCACCATGCCATCCAGCACATTGATCACGTCTGCACGCTGGGCGGCACTGTCAGGATGCGCCACATCACGTACATGGAGGATGATATCGGCCTCGGCCACCTCTTCGAGCGTGGCCCGAAAAGCTGCAACGAGTTCGGTCGGCAATTCGCTGATGAAGCCCACCGTATCCGACAGGATGACCCGTCGGCCCGAAGGCAGGCGAAGCCCGCGCATGGTCGGATCAAGGGTTGCAAAAAGCTGATCCTGCGCATGCACGGCCGAACCGGTCAGTGCATTGAAAAGCGTCGACTTGCCGGCATTGGTATAGCCTACCAGCGCAACGACGGGGAACGGTACCTTCTTGCGCGCCGAACGATGCAGCCCGCGCGTACGACGCACCTGATCGAGATCCTTGCGCAGACGCACAAGCCGCTCGTCGATCATGCGGCGATCGGCCTCGATCTGGGTTTCACCGGGACCGCCAAGAAAGCCAAAGCCACCTCGCTGGCGTTCCAGATGGGTCCAGAGCCGGACAAGACGCGATCGCTGATATTCGAGATGGGCAAGCTCGACCTGCAACACGCCTTCGCGCGTCGCAGCACGGGCACCGAAGATATCAAGAATGAGGCCTGTACGGTCGAGAACCTTGCAGTTCATCGCCTTTTCGAGATTGCGCTGCTGGCCCGGCGAAAGCTTGGCATCAACGATCACGACCTTGACGTCGTTCTCTTCCACCATCTCGGCAAGCTGCTCTACCTGTCCCTTGCCGAACAGGGTGGCCGGGCGCACAGCCCTGATGGCAAGTACAGCCTGCCTGACAACTACAAGACCGATCGAGGAGGCGAGCCCGACAGCCTCTTCCAGACGGGCTTCCGCAGCGCGGAACTCGTCATTCGGTGTCGGGCGCTCCCATGGGAGAACAACCGCGGCGCGTGTCGCGGGAGGTGTCGTACTGGTAGTTACTGACACGTTCTGGAAAAACTCCTGCCCTTACAGCTCGATCTCGCCATCCTGCGCGAACAGCGACAGGGGAGCGACGGGCATGATCGTGCTGACGGCATGCTTGTAGACAAGCTGCGTATGACCGTCGCGACGCAGAATGATCGTCTCATGATCGAAGCGCGGGATCACACCCTGCAGCTTCACACCATTGACCAGAAACACGGTCACGGGCAGGCCGTTCTGCTGGAGGTGCTGCAGGAAGACATCCTGCACAGTTTCGCCCTGGTTAAATTCGGTAAAGGGGGCGGCGTTCGGGGTCGGGTTGGGATTAGCTCTGGCCAATGTTGCTCTTCTTTTTATCAGGTATATGAGACGGGCCCCATTTTCGGGGGTCAGAGATCAACGTCACAAACGCTGCTCTGGATTTGTGTCCTTATCTTATCTTCATTGAAATCTGGTTTCCAGACTCACAGGGTCCTATCTTCTGGCGTCACACCCAGCTGCTTCAGCTTGCGATGCAGGGCACTGCGCTCCATGCCGACAAAATTCGCCGTGCGGCTGATATTGCCACCGAAACGCAAAAGCTGCACCTGCAGATATTGGGTTTCAAACAGATCGCGCGCCTCGCGCAGCGGCAGTGCCATGACATCAGCCCCCGCATCGAGACGGGTCATCGACGGCGCCCCCTGGCTCACAGTGCTGGGCAACATGTCTGCGCGAATCAGATCCTGGCCGTTCGGCATCATGATGAGCAGACGTTCCATCAGATTGCGCAGCTCTCTGATATTGCCCGGCCATTCATAGGATTGCAGCGCTGCCAGCGCATCCACCGACAGTTCACGCGGCGCAAGACCGGCATTCTCGGCATAGCGTTGCAGAAAATGCTGCGCCAGGGCCGGAATGTCCTCGCGACGCTCGCGCAGTGAGGGCAGACGCAGCGGCACCACCGCAAGGCGGTAATAGAGATCCTCACGAAAACGCCCGAGAGTGATCTCGCCCTGAAGGTCGCGATTGGTCGTGGCAATAACGCGCACATCCACCTTGACCCGTGCCGCACCACCCAGACGTTCGAATGTCTGATCCTGCAACGCCCTGACGATCTTGCCCTGGGTCTCGAGTGGCATGTCAGCCACTTCATCGAGAAGCAGCGTCCCCTTATGAGCACGCTCCAGCACGCCGGTGCGGCGCATCGTGCCGTCGGCCTGGCCTTCGATACCGAAAAGCTCTTCCTCGAAGCGATTGGGCGCGAGCGTTGCACAGTTGAGGGCAATGAACGGACCCGACCCGCGACGTGAACGCGAATGAAGCATCCGCGCGGCAATTTCCTTGCCCGAGCCAGCCGGGCCGGTAATCAGCACGCGCGAGTTGGTAGGGGCCACCCGGTCGATCTGGCCACGCACGGCACTGATGCCGGGGCCTTCACCGAAAAGCATGGTCTCATTGCCCGAGCGCAACCGCAGCTCGGCATTCTCGCGCTCGAGACGCGCCGCCTGAAGCGCACGCTGGACCACCAGGATCAATCTGTCGGTCTGGAACGGCTTTTCGATGAAGTCATAGGCGCCATGCTGCAGGCTCGAAACCGCCGTCTCGATGGTGCCATGACCCGAAATCATCACGACAGGCAGACCCGGCTCTTCGGCCTTGAGCGTCTTGAGCAGGTCGATCCCGTCCAGACGCGACCCCTGAAGCCAGATATCGAGAATAACCAGCGACGGACGGCGCGCCCGGAACGCTGCCAGAGCCTGATCCGAATTCGCCGCTACGCGCGTTTCATAGCCTTCATCGCGAAGGAGTCCCTCAATGAGAAGCCGGATATCCGGCTCGTCATCGACGATCAGGATTTCATGCTCCATGCGCATCCCCCATCAGACGTTCATTGCTCCTTGCGCGCTTCACCTGGTTCGGGACCCTGATCACGCACCGGCAGGGTGAGCGTCGAGACGGTACCGCGCCCGTCCGTTCGGTCCTCCAGTCTGATCCCACCTGCGTGATCCTCCATGATCTTCTTGACGATCGCGAGCCCGAGTCCCGTTCCTTTCGGTTTGTGCGTGATATACGGTTCCGTCAAGCGGTGGCGGTCAACTGAAGGCAAACCAATGCCATCATCTGTCACCTGAACAGCCGCTTCCACCCCGTTCACCGCCAGAGAGACCCTGATACGCCCCACTGTCGCCCCCGCGTCACCCCCATGTCCCTCTGAATCGACTTCATGATCCGGCACCACCATGGCGATGGCATCGGCCGCGTTCTGCAGCAGATTGGTAAGCGCCTGCCCAACCAGACGCCGGTCACAGCGTACAATCGGCCCTTGAGGCGGCAGGGACGCCGTATCGTAGATAATTTCAGGATGGGCATTGCGCTGCAACACCAGCGCCTCGCGCACCAGACGCACCAGATCCTCATCCTTGAGCACAGGCTGCGGCATACGGGCGAAAGACGAGAACTCATCAACCATTCGGCCGATATCGCCCACATGACGAACGATCGTATCAACACACTGCCCGAACGTCTCGGGGTCGGAGCTGATCTCGCGCATGAAACGACGCTTCAGCCGTTCGGCCGAAAGCTGGATGGGGGTCAGCGGATTCTTGATCTCATGGGCAATACGGCGCGCCACATCAGCCCAGGCTGCCTTTCTCTGTGCAGAAAGCAGAGCCGTGATATCGTCAAACGTCACCACATAGCCGGTCGATTCGTCGCTGCGCTGCTCGGCCACTGCGCGCACGAGCAACGTACGCCCGGCACTGCCGACACTTGGACCATCACCCAGGGTCACGCTTTTTTCCGGCGCATCGATCTGGATCTCTGCCGTATGCGCCTGACCCGGCTCGGCCCGCGCCCGATCAAGCATCCCGACAAACTCGGGTACCATGACACTCAGGGGCTGACCGATGCACAGATCGAGGTCGCGCTGCAGAAGACGGGACGCCGCACGGTTGGGCAGTTCGACCACCTGATCCGCATCCAGACCGATCACCCCTGCCGACACGCCGGAAAGAACGGTCTCGGTAAAGCGACGGCGCTCGTCGATCTGCTCATAGGCCACCATCAGCTCGGTTCGCTGGGTCGAAAGCTGATCCGTCATGCGGTTGAAGGCGCGAGAGAGCGTGCCGACCTCATCGTCCTTTCGTCCGTCTCGGCCCCGCGCCTCAGGCACACGCACCGTGAGATCGCCCTCGCTGATGCGTCGCGCCGCCAGAATGAGCAGACCCAGAGGCTGGGTGATCTGCTTGGCCAGAACGAGCCCTGTCAGCATGCCGATGCTCAACACCAGCAATCCGAGCATGGCAAAGATCAGCACGAAGCTGATCTGGATGGCCGATCGGTGAGCGTTCAGTCGCTGATATTCCGAAACCACCGCATCCGTATGGCGCATATGCTCCAGAATCTTGGCATCCACGGGCCTCGTGATGACAAGCATCAGACCCGAGCTTGGCCCGAGATTCACCACAGCGCGCACGGTTTTCTCATCAGGACTGTCGAGAATGGCCACATCATTGGTGCGGGCCAGCGTCGTGGCATCCTTGGGGGGCAGAGCCAGCTGCTGGCCCTGCAGAGCCGCAAGACCACCTGAAGCGACCACCTTGTTGGTGTAGGAATCGAACACCACGGCCTCGTTCAGCCCGCGTTCGGTCGCCTCGACGTCGAGCATCATCCCGAGCTGGGTGGGATCACGCATCAGATCCACACCATGGCGATACATCTCGTCGTTATTGGCCGTGATGATGATATTCGCCAGGGCAAAAGCCTCTGTGCGAATATTGTCGTTATGCTCCTGCAGATAGCCTGCAGCCACATCGCGCGCTTCGGTAAGAGCGGTATTGACCCGGTTCGAGAACCAGATCTGGATACCGAAATGGAAGAACAGCGCCGCCAGACCGCCGATCACGACGGTAGGCGCCACCGCCACCACGCCGAAGAGCGTGATCAGCCGCACATGAAGCCGCGCCCCCGCCAGCCCTCGGCGACGCTCGGCCAGCATCCGCCCGACCCGGATGATGACGGCCGTACCCAGAAGGAGCAGCACGATGAAATCGAGCAGAAACACAACGGCCTCGATCTGCGGGCGATAGGCAAAGGAAAGCCCGCGCGCCAGAACGACAAAGGTCGTGACCAGCAGCACGAGCGCCGCACAGGTCAGCACCATGGCGGTTTTCAGACGGCTCACGTGACGAAGGAGCGATCGCTTTGCAAGAGAACCGTCCTCAGGCACGGAATCAGTTTCTTCAGTCATGCGTCCCTCATCGGAGGCGCGATGCGACGCGTCATTGCCTGTCATGATCGAGAACGGCCCACTTCAATGCCAAGAAGCTGCAAACGTTTGCGTAGCGTGTTGCGGTTGATCCCGAGCAGAGCCGCCGCCCTGATCTGATTGCCATCGGTTGCTTTCAGCACCAGACGGAACAAAGGGCGCTCGACCTCTGCCAGAACACGCGCATGAAGCGTGCCCTGCGTATCGGTTTCAAGATCGAGCATGGAAGGCAGATAACGCGCCATCAGCCCCTGAAAAGACGCCGCATCGGGCGTCGTGTCGACACGATGCATATCGGCCAGAAGCGAGGCGGTAAGCAGATCACCCTTCACGCTCTGGCATGCATGATGCAGCAATTGCCGCATCTGTCGGAAATTGCCAGGCCAGTCCTGATGAGCCAGCCAGGGCAGGCAATCGTCATGCAGAACAAGTTGGCTGCCGTTTTGCCCCATCCATACCGCGCATACTGTCGACAGATCGTCACGCCTGTCACGCAGCGGAGGGACCGACAGATTATGCGGGGCCAGAACAGCACCCAACGCCTCGCTCATGCGGCGATCCTGAACCAGACGCGCAGGGGACCAGGAGCTTGTGCAGATTACGGCCGGGCGTGTTGAGCTGACTGTGCCCTGCAGCATCTGCACCAGAGCCGCCTGCAAGCCGGGTTCTGCCAGACCGATTTCATTGATGAAAAGGCAGCCCGTGGTCGCATCCGACACAGCGTCCTCGAAGGAAAGCCGGTCGATCACAGGAACGAAGCGACCACTCCTGCCGGACTGGGTCCAGAGATAGCGCGCCGCGCGCGTTCTGCCGCTGCCGGATTCGCCTGTCAGCACATGAAGCCCGAAAGCAGAAAGACTGCTGTCCAGCCCGTCACGCAACTGCTTGACGGAATCGGACTGCCCATCGAAGCCGAGACTGGCAGGGGCACTGCCCTGACCGAGCGGCGCGCCCCTCACAAACGGACTGGGGTGCTAAAGAGAGCCTCGTCAGAGCGCATTCAGGCGGCTTCTTCGATCGCGTCAGGGCGTTGATGGGTGCTCTCGCGATCGCGGGTCACCCCATTGGCGATCTGCTGATCGTAGAACGCTGTGAGATGATCGATCACGTCCTGTGCCTGATCCATCTTGTTGATACTGGCACGAAAGGCCGCCGAGCCGGGAAGCCCGTGCGAATACCAGGACACATGCTTGCGTGCGAGGCGCAGGCCCGGACGCTCGCCGAAATGATCGAGCATCATGCCATAGTGACGCAGCACGATGTCTTTCTCACGTGTCAGATCAGGGTCGGGCACATCTTCGCCCGTACGCAAAGATTGCGCCACCTGAGCCAGAAACCACGGCCTGCCGTAGCAGCCACGACCGATCATCACCCCGTCAGCGCCTGAGGCCGCAAGCGCGTCACGGGCATTCTGAATGGAGACGATATCACCATTGACGATAACCGGCAGCTTCACGCTTTCCTTTACCGTCCTGACGAAATCCCAGTCTGCCGTGCCATTATAGAACATCTGTCGGGTGCGACCATGCACCGTCACCAGTCGGATGCCCACATCCTCGGCAATACGGGCAAGACGGGGCGCATTGAGCGACTGGTGGTCCCAGCCCATACGCATCTTCAGCGTGACAGGCACCTTCACGGCCTTGACCGTGGCCTCAAGCAGGGCTGCCGCCTTCACCTCATCGCGCATCAGCGCCGAACCTGCAGACTGCCCGACCGCCACCTTCTTCACAGGGCAGCCGAAATTGATATCGATGAGATCGGCGCCCTGATCGACAGCAATCTTTGCCGCCTGCGCCATGGCCTCAGGATCGCATCCGGCAAGCTGCACCGAATTCGGACCGTTTTCCGCGCTGCGGGCCATGCGCAGCGTGTTCTCGTTTTCCCGCACCATCGCCCATGAGGCGATCATTTCCGATACGACCAGCCCGGCACCCAGGTCGCGCGCAAGCTGACGAAACGGCAGATCGGTAACGCCCGACATCGGAGCCAGAATGACCGGCGTCTCGATGACGACGCCACCACCGAGATCAATCGGACGCAGGTCAAGGGCGCGGCGCGACCCAGCCACGTCAGGTGAAGGAGAAATGCTCATGATTCCTCAAGAATACCGACGCATCCTGCCCGAAGCAATCAGAGATCGAGTCATATGGCAGCGTGCGAATATCAGGCGCGCTGGCGCTTCCCGAATACTTTCCCCCTGATCGGGCAGGGCGTCACCCTAGAGCCCTTGAGAGCCTTCTGAGGCTTGCCTCATCCGGTGGCAGACCGAAACGCAGAAGGGTTTCGTCCCACTCGAAACGGCGCACGAGGAGGCCAGCCTGAGCAAGCATTTCCCAGATCTTCCTTGCCTGAGGCGACCGGAAGAGGCTGAACAGCGAGGTTCCACCGACAAAATCGAGCCCTGCCCGCGTCACAACCTGACGCAGGGCCGCCATCTCCCGCTCCAGACGTGACGCCATGGCCATGCGCCAGTCACGGTCGCAAAGAGCGTCGCGGCCGATATGACAGGCGGGCGTACTGACAGGCCAGGGCCCCATGGCAGCCCGCATCGCGTGCAAAACCGGATGGGAGCCAAGAAGAAAGCCGATTCTCACCCCTGCCAGACCATAGGCCTTGCCAAAGGAGCGACAGATAACGAGGCCCGGATGCGGCAGAAGCGAAGCCGCACTTTCGGGGCAGAAATCGGCAAAGGCCTCATCGACAACGATCATGCCTCCAAGACGGGCATGGCTTTCGGCAAGCGACGCGATTTCGCCAAGGGTGAGACGATGCCCGGTCGGGTTATTGGGTGAACACACAACGCTCACCATGTGACTGACCGGCATGGCGGGCGCCGCTTCATAGGGCACGGTGTCGATTGCAAAACCGGCTTCGCGCCAGGCAGCATCGTGACCGCTATAGGTCGGCCCCAGAATGCGAATGACCGAGGGCGTGAAAAAGCGCTGTAGAAAGACAGGCAGAAGACCGATCAGCATCTGCGTACCGGCGCCGACCAGAACATGATCCGGCGAGACGCCATAGGCCTCTGCGGCGGCAAAGCGCAGGGCCTGTTCCTCCAGCGGGTCCGGCAGGCGCTGCATCAGGGAGGGGTCGAGCCTTACCAGCGGATGGGCATGCGGGTTGATGCCGGTCGACAGATCGATCCAGGGCGTCGGCGCTGCGGGAAAAAGCCGCGCCAATTCGCTCAACCGACCACCATGCACTGGCCAGGGTGTCATGCTATGGTCGGTCTTCTCATGCAGCCCGGTCATTTTGTTCCATGTTCCTTTCCCTGACCCTTTGCGCCCTTCTGATCGAGGCGGCTTTCGGGTATCCGGACGCGCTGTTTCGCCGGATCGGCCATCCGGTAACATGGATCGGCCGCCTGATCACGACGCTCGAGCACCGGCTTGGTGGGAAGACTTCCGTTTTGCACAAGCGGGCCTGCGGGCTGCTCGCTCTGGGACTGATCATTGCCGTGCCGGTCGGCATCACGATTTTGCTGCAGATCCTGCTGCACCGTTTCCTGCCGCAAGCCCTCTCCCTCGCCGTTGAATCCCTGTGCGCCAGCACATTGATCGCCCAGCGTGCGCTTTATGAGCATGTTCGCGCCGTGCTGACAGGGCTGAGGCAGGACGGGCTTGCGGGAGGGCGCCGCGCTGTCTCGCTGATTGTCGGGCGCGACCCGGAGACGCTCGACAGGGCCGGGGTCGTGCGGGCCGCCATAGAGAGTCTGGCCGAAAATTTTTCAGATGGCGTCGTTGCGCCCGTCTTCTGGCTGGCAGTGTTCGGACTGCCCGGCGCAGTCGCCTACAAGGCGATCAATACCGCCGACAGCATGATCGGCCATCTTTCCCCCCGCTATCGCGATTTTGGCAGGGCCGCAGCGCTTTGTGACGATTGCGTCAATATGCCCGCCTCACGTCTCACCGCATCATGGCTCTGCCTCGCCGCCCTGCTTTCCGGCGCTTCGGTCAAAGGCGCAATCCAGGCCATCAGACGGGACGCCACACGTCATCGCTCGCCGAATGCAGGGTGGCCCGAGGCAGCCATGGCGGGCGCCCTCGCTTTGCGTCTGGCCGGCCCGAGACAGTATAATGGCGTTGTCGTTGCCGATTCCTGGATGGGAAACGGGAGGGACGATGCCGGACCAGAGGATCTCGCAAAGGCGTTGACGCTGTATCGCCTTGGTTGCCTGATTCAGGCGGTCTGTCTGCTGGGCCTCTTGAGTGGAGTATATGCATGACCGCCCCTGTATTTGATCAGACTTTCCGCGAGCAGCTCGACTCCCTATTTCTCTGGCGACGCGATGTGCGTCACTTCCGGCGCGACCCGGTACCGGAATCTGTGCTCGATCATATGCTCGCTCTCACCTGTGCCACGCCCTCGGTTGGGCTCAGTCAGCCCTGGCGCTTTGTACGCGTCGATGACCCGGCGCGACGCGCTGCGGTCAAATCGGAATTCCGAGAGCGCAATGCCGAGGCTCTGGCCGCACAGAGCGAGAGCGATTCTACCGCCTATGCCCGACTGAAGCTGGCAGGGCTCGATGAGGCCCCCCATCATATCGCGGTCTTCTGCGATCCCGATCCTGCCCAGGGGCGCGGGCTTGGGCGCCTGACCATGCCGGAAACCGTCCAGTGGTCAGCGGTCATGGCCATTCACGGGTTCTGGCTGGCCGCACAAGCCCATAATGTCGGGCTGGGCTGGGTCTCCATTCTGGACCCCGATCATATGAGCGACCTTCTCGGTACGGCACCGGAATGGCGTTTCATGGCCTATCTCTGCGTCGGCTATCCGGAGGAGGAACACGACACACCCGAACTCGAACGCAAAGGCTGGGAAAAACGGGCAACAGAGCGTCAGCGCTGGATCATGCGCTGATGCCGCTATCTAGATTGGCCTGCCGTCAGCAGCGTTCCTGTTGAAGAAACCGCTCTGGCGCCTCTAAGCCGGAAAAGGCAGCCCCTGAGCCGCACAGGCCACCCAGTCGACAAAGAGGCGCACGGCGGCCGAGCGTTGTCTCGTGGGATAGGTATAGGCGAGAATACTGCCAGTTTCTGCAGACCACTCCGGCAGCACTCTTTTCAGACGCGGTTGCAGATCGGGATGATCATAAAGAAAGCTAGGCAGAACTGAAAAACCCTGTCCGGCCATGACGCTCTCAAGCACCAGATTGATGGGGCCAAGGGCAAGACAGGCATTGAACTGCATATGGCGCTCCGTAACACCATTCGTGAATGTCCAGCCCGCCTCGTCAATATGGTTGACGTAATCAATGAAAGGCAGCTTGCGCAGACAATCAAGCGTATCGATCGGCCCAAAACGATCGGCATGGTCGCGTCCGATCATGATCTGACGTTTGAAACTGCCAATACGGCGTACATGCAAGGCGTTGCTACCGAAGGCACGTGTGCGGATCGCCACGTCGAACCACGTCATTTTCAGATCAGAGACGTCGTCGGCAAGGGTAAAATTTACACGACAGGCAGGATAACGCGCCGCAAAAGCCTGGACGACCGGGAAGACGACATAGCGCCCGTAAGCCGCATTGGCGAGGACACGCAGCTCTCCCTGAGGGGAGGAGCCATGATACTGGGCATCGAGATAGGCCTTCTCTATCGCCCCGAGACCGACATTGCACCTCTTGTAGAACACTTCTCCCGCCCGGGTGGGAAGGATCTGCTTCGACGTGCGCACAAGCAGACTGGTCTGCAGTGCAGCCTCGAGATCGCTGATGGATTTACTGATGACGCTTTTTGACACCCCGAGGCTTCGTGCCGCTGCCGATACGGACCCTGCGTCGACAACAGAGATGAAATAGACCATCGCGTTGAAATTGATCTTTTTTCTCATGCTCTCTCTCGGAAATCGTTCTCAAAAACAGAACGATGCGTTGCCAAAACTGGGCTTGTTTTTACACAGCATTTCAGCAAATGTTCAGCAACGTAAATTTTGGTCAACAAAGTCGCCTGACACAATCATGTTCGTTATAGACCGTTAAATCATTTCGACAACATGCGTAGGTAACACTGCATTTACGAATGTCTCACTAGAAAACGCGGCAACTGATACATAATCAAGACCGGAGATCTAAATGCATAATTTCAATACCCCCAGCGGCAGTCAGTATATGACAGAAAATCGCTGGAACAATCCGGCGGTCAATTCTGAAATAGTACAGAATTCGATTGAAATACATCACGATTACTACGAATAGAAAATGGTATTCGCCAAAAACGAATCGGGCGAAAACCTTGCAATAACAAGAAATGACCTCGAATCGGATAATCATCTGAGCGATGCCATCTCTTTTCTCAATTCCGATACCGCGCTCCTGAGCAAGACTGAGCAAGAACCGGTCTCGGTGCGCGTGGTTTGGAACCTTCTGGAAAATGTGAGCCGGGTCTATCTCCCCAAACTCGCAGCTACAGATGACAAGGAAACTGTTTGCCTTTCGGTTAAGGGCGACCCTTATTCCGTACGCGAAAACGGTGTCATGCTCGATGCACTCAATTACGTCCGCATGCTGTTTTCGGAACAGGCCAGAGCCTTTCCTGCGTACTGAGTAAAAGCCCTGTTGCTTTCTGTGTGTCTGGCGACCACTCCCCATCAACAGAGCGACAGCATCTTCTCGATCGACAGGTGTTCCTCGAGATGATCTGCCAGCGCATCCAGTGCTGTAAGAATACGCTGCGTGTTATCAAACGGTTCTGATATCCGGCCGAACTGAGTTAGAACCGTCGCACGCGACGCAGCGCTATCGAAGAGCCCATGAAGATAGGTCCCGCAGACCTGTCCCCCTTCTGACTGCGCCCCATCATATCGGCCATCGACAAACCTGACGTACGGACGCGTCATCCCCGACCCAACACTTACGCCCGCATGAATCTCATAACCTGCGACCGGCGCCTCCGATGGCAAGAGATGGCCCTCGATCTGCCGCACGGTCTTCATCGGTCGCAGCTCGGTCTCGATATCCAGATAACCCAAGCCCTCGCGCCGACACGCACGCCCTTCCAGACCGTCCGGATCGGCTATGCTGCGCCCGAGCATCTGATAACCGCCACAAAGACCGAGAATGCGCCCTCCGCGTCTATGATGCGCCCTGAGATCGATATCCCAGCCCTGGGTACGAAAGAAATCGAGATCGGCAATCGTGGCTTTCGATCCCGGCAGGATCACCAGATCACATGGCGGCAATGCCTCGCCGGGCGATATGAAAGCCGTTGCGACCTCAGGCTCGGCGCGCAGGGCGTCGAGATCGTCGAAATTCGCAATCATGGGCATGAGTGGCACAACGACGCGTAGCGCCCCCTTGCCCTGCCAGCCTGCAGCGAGATCGCCGGTATCTTCGGGCGGCAATTCCCTCATACGCCCGAAAAAAGGTACGAGCCCGCAGGGTGCCCAGCCTGTTCTTTCAGCGATGAAACGCATCCCGTCATCGAACAGGCTCAGGTCGCCCCGCATCCGGTTGACGATGAAACCCCTGATACGCTCATGGTCCGATGCAGGCAGAACGCTCTGTGTACCAACAAGGCTTGCAATCACACCGCCTCTGTCGATATCGCCGATCAGGATAACCGGCAGATCCGCCGCCTCGGCAAAACCCATATTGGCAATGTCATGGCGCCTGAGATTGACCTCCGATGCCGAGCCTGCCCCCTCGACCAGCACTATATCGGCCTCGGCCTGCAGCCGGGCAAAGCTGTCGAGAACGGCAGGCATAAGCAGCGGCTTGACCTCCTGATAGCCACGCGCCTGACGCTGCCCCCATACCCTGCCCTGCACGATGATCTGCGATCCCTGCTCCGATTGCGGTTTGAGCAGGACGGGATTCATGTGCACGCTGGGCATCACCCCACAGGCCAGAGCCTGCAGTGCCTGAGCCCGGCCTATCTCGCCACCATCTGACGTGACAGCGGCATTGTTGGACATGTTCTGTGGCTTGAACGGTCGTATCTTCAGCCCACGTCGTGTCAGGGCCCGGGCGAGCCCAGCAACAAGAACCGACTTGCCGACATTGGACCCCGTGCCCTGAAACATCAGGGCGCGTGGGGTCAAAACTCGACCCCTTGCTGCGCCTTTACCCCGTTCTTGAAATGATGCTTCACCAGCGTCATTTCGGTCACCAGATCGGCAGCTTCGGTCAGCCACGCTGGCGCATTGCGCCCGGTAATCACCACATGCTGCTGCGGCGGGCGATTATTCAGCCCCGCCATCACGGTTGCCTCGTCAAGATAACCATAGCGCAGGGCAATATTGAGCTCATCGAGCACGACAAGCGCCACTTCTTCCTGCGCCAGGGCAATCAGAGCCTGCTCCCATGCACGAGCGCAGGCGGCGATATCGCGCTCGCGATCCTGCGTTTCCCAGGTAAAGCCCTCACCCAGCGCATGGAACTGCGCCAGGTCGCCAAAGCGCATCAGCGCCCGACGCTCGCCCGTGTCCCATGCCCCCTTGATGAACTGAACCACAACCACCTTGCGCTCATAGCCCAGCATGCGCAGGGCCAGACCGAAAGCCGCCGTGGATTTGCCCTTGCCCGGCCCGGTATGCACGGCAAGGAGCCCTTTTTCGATCGTCTTTTCGGCGACTTCGCGGTCCTGCACCGCCTTGCGGTGCTGCATTTTCTCGCGGTAACGGGCGGTGTCGTCTTCTGCCGTCATTTCATCTCCAATACGCATCCTGCCGCGACAAACAATACGCGACGCGCCTCATGGGCCAGTTTCTGATGCAGCAGCCCGGCTTCATCCCTGAAACGCCGGGCCAGCGCGTTCTCCGGAACGATCCCGAGCCCGACCTCATTGCCGACAAGAACCGTCAGGGCCGCGCGCTGCCTCAATGTATCAAGCAGGCTTTCCGTCGCCGCTTCAATATCGTGTTCATCCAAAATTAAATTGGTCAGCCATAAAGTCAGGCAGTCGATCAGAACCGGTTGAGACCCATGCAAGGCAGAGACGAGGTCGAGCGGGGCCTCGATTGTTTCCCATCCCGCCCCGCGCTGCGCACGATGCAGGGCGATACGCGCGCGCATCTCGTCATCCCAGGCGCGTCCCGTGGCAACATAACGCCAGGGCCCCGCTTGCGCCGTGACCAGCGCCTCGGCGTGCCGGCTCTTGCCCGAACGCGCGCCGCCCAGAACCAGAATGGAATTCATCACCCGCTTCCTCTTGCAGAACAGCGCTTATCCCAACAGAAAGGCCTGATGTCACCTTTCCACTCGCTCGATGCGCTGCACGCGGCCTGCACCACACTGCCCATGCCGGACAAAGAGGCCGTTTCCCGGATACGGGCACGCGAGGCGGTTCTGACCAAACCTGCAGGCAGTCTCGGGCGACTGGAAGAACTTGTCGAATGGTTCGGCGCTTGGCGCCCCCTGCAGATCGATCAGGTAGATCTCTGCATTTTTGCTGGCAATCACGGTGTTCTGGCCCAGAACGTCTCGTCATGGCCCGCCGATGTCACCGCCGCCATGGTCGCCAATTTCACTCAGCAGGGTGCAGCCATCAACCAGCTTGCGCGGGTTGCCGATGCGCATCTGCATATCGTGCCCATCAGTGACCTGACACCCAGCGCCGATTTCACGCTGCATCCGGCCCTCTCTCCCGAAGATTTTCTCGCGGCCGTATCGGCAGGATATGACGCCGTTCCGACCCGGTGCGACCTGCTGGCGCTTGGTGAACTTGGCGTTGGCAACACGACCGCCGCCGCCGCCCTCGCCGCCGCACTCTTCGGTCAGAATGGCGCCTACTGGGCCGGGCGTGGCGCCGGGCTCGACGAAGCGGGACTAGCCCGTAAGGCTAGCGCCATCGACAGGGCGCTCGCCCTTCATGGACGCAATCACAGCCCGCTCGATCTGGCGCGCCTCTATGGCGGGTGGGAGCTTGCCGCCCTGATGGGCGCCACGCTCGCGGCACGTCACCGCCGTATACCGGTGCTTCTGGACGGTTTTGTCGTTACCGCCGCCGTTGCCCCGCTTGCCCTGCTCGACCCGACAGGTCTCGATCACACGCGTCTCGCCCATCAATCGCAGGAGCAGGGACACCGCGAGCTGGCCGAGCGTCTCGGCCTCGACCCCCTGATCAACCTGCAACTGCGCCTTGGCGAAGGCTCGGGCGCGGCTCTGGCCATCCCGCTTGTGCGTGCCGCACTCGCCTGTCACAACGGCATGGCGCGCTTTGCCGATGCCTCGATCGACGACATGAACGAACGAAAAACAACAAAAATAAAAACAGATGACTGAGATACGCGCAGATTTGGCGGCGGGCCTCAGCCTGCTCACGCGGCTCCCGACAGGATGGCTCTATTCGCCCAAGGGCGACATCAACCTTGCCCGCTCCAGCTGGTGCTGGCCTCTGATCGGTGGAGCCATTGGCGCCCTGACCGGCGCCGTGCTGGTGCTTGGTATCACCCTTGGCATGCCTGCCATCGTTGCTACCGGCTGGGCTATTGTCGTCCAGCTCGTCCTGACAGGCGCTCTGCACGAAGACGGCTTCGCCGATTGCATCGATGGATTATTCGGCGGAAACACCCCTCAGAAACGCCTGGAAATCATGCGTGACAGCCGTATCGGGAGTTATGGCGGGCTGGCACTCAGTCTCGTGATGCTGCTGCGGGCCGGGACCATGAACACACTTGCTACGCAGCCACTGCATATCGTCTCCATTCTTATGACGGCCGGTGCCTTTTCACGTCTGGCGCTCATGCTGCCTCTTCTCTGGCTGCGCCCTGCCCGCGCAGATGGGCTGGCCCATCAGCTCCGGCATCTGCCCGCACGCTGCCTTCTGATCGCGATGCTGTTGACGGCAGTGATCGCAAGCTCGCTTTCCGTGCTCGGCGCCCTGTCTCTGTTTCTGGTCGCCTGCCTCGGCACGCTGGGTCTGTGCAGCGTCGCCTATCGCCTGATCGGCGGCTATACCGGCGATGTTCTTGGCGCGACGGCAATCATCGCCGAGTTGCTGGTGCTGACAGGGGCAAGCCTCAAAGGCTTCGAATCACTGCCGTTCTGATAAGCCCGGTGGCGCAAGGCCCCCGCGGATAAAGAGCCGTATCGCACCAAAGGAAAGGGGCGCGCCCCTTCCTCATCTCTACTCAGCTTTCCGGATAAACCACCGTCATCTGACAGGAAGGGAGGCACGGAGGCCTAAGGCAGCCTCACCCGGCTGATGAAAGATCGATTGCTGCAATCACCCCATCGTCGGTGCCGAACACCATCACCCCACCCAGAGGCGAGAAAACGAGGCCTGTCACCTTGCCGCGCTTGCCAAGACAGATTGGCAGCACCCGCTCAGAACCGAGTTCAGCGAGCAGCACGGACCCGTCTTCGAAGCCAGCCGCGATGATGTCGTTCTTCGGATGCGCGCAGACAGCAGAGCAGAAGACGCCGGGCAGACGTGCCATCTCCGTGGGGGGCTTGCCCATGGGGCCGCCGCCGAAGAACGGCCACAGCACAATGGCGTCGGCACCCGATGTCGCCAGCCAGCGGCCGTTACGGGTGAAGGAGAGCGACGTAACACGCTTGGGGTAGCCGCTCATGCGCATGTTATGGCCGTCTGACAGACGCCACCCATGCAGGTCATTCTCCTGCATGGCCGTCACGAGAGCCTCGCCACCCGGATGAATGGCGAGCACTGTATGGCTACCTTTCCATTCAAGCGGGCGCACCGTATCGACCTTGGCTCCGATGAACCACATCGACACGCCGTTGTAATGCGACGCGGCAACGCGCTTGCCCTTGGCGTCGAAGACAATGCCGGTGACCGTCGAAGGGTGATCGAGGGTCTTCAGCGTTACCTGACCGACAGCATCGCGAATTTCGAGCTGCTTGCCGACAGAAAACGCAATATTGGCCGTCGTGGTCGCCACGCAATCGACCCAGCGGCGCCCGCAATAAAGCTCGGTGACACTGCCATCGGTCTCGGTGCGGCACAGACGGTTATCTTCACCACCGCTGACAAAGCCTGTCTTGCCCGTATCGGGGGCGAGACAGAGCACAGCACCGTCATGAGCCTCGACCCGCTGCCATGTCTCGGGATGCTTCAGCCCGGCGACGGGAATGAGAAAGATCTCGCCCTCAACCGTGCCCAGAGCGAAGGTCTGGCCATCGCGGGCACAGGCCACGACAGTGACAGGCGAACCAATTGTCTTTTCTGCACCACGCGTGGCGAGAAGTTCGGTCATCTCGCTCATGCGCGGCAGCTCTCGAAGCCGCGACGCAGCTGCGGGCGATTCAGATCGCGCCCGATGAACACGATGCGGGACTCCTTGCTGTCCCCTTCCTTGCCTTTGCCGATATAATCGCCATCCGCCATCATATGGACAGCCTGAAACGCAAAGCGCTCCTCCTGACCGGCAAAATGAAGAATACCTTTCGAACGCAGGATATCAGCCCCGCGCTCCTGAAGCAGCGCACCGATCCAGGCCTGAAAGCGTGGTTCGTCCAGCGGCTCTGACACCGAGAACGACATGCTGGTCACGCCTTCCTCATGCGAGTGCTCGGTGTTCTCCAGGAAGTCGGGCATGGTTTCCAGCGCACGTTCCAGGTCGAAGCCCCCCTGGTCAAGCACCGTGCTCAGCGCAACGGCGCTATGACAGGCGCGATGGATTTGCACGCTGACATTGATACCACGCAGACGGGCCTCGATGGCTTCAAGACCGGCCTCGTCGACCAGATCGGTCTTGTTGAGAATGATCACATCGGCAAACGCCACCTGACTGACGGCTTCAGGGCTCTCATCAAGAGTCTGCATGACGTTGAAGGCATCGACCACCGTCACAACGGCATCGAGACGGGATTTTTCGCGGAGGTTCTCGTCAACAAAGAAGGTCTGGGCCACAGGTGCAGGGTCGGCCAGACCTGTCGTCTCGACAATGATGCCATCGAACTTGCCGCGACGGCGCAGCAGACTGCCCAGAATTCGGATCAGATCGCCGCGGACCGTGCAGCAGATGCAGCCGTTATTGGTCTCGAAGACCTCTTCATCCGCGTCGACAACCAGATCGCCATCGACACCAAGCTCACCGAACTCGTTGACGAGCACGGCATATTTGCGCCCGTGCTCGGTGGCGAGAATATGGTTGAGAAGCGTGGTTTTTCCGGCACCGAGAAAGCCTGTGAGAACGGTGACGGGAATCTTGGTCTCTGACATCGGCACTCCGGGTGCTAGCGAAGGGTTGCTGTGGGCTCAGCATATAGGGTGGCAGACGATGGAGGAACAGAGGCAGCGCGTGCCATGGCCTCGGCCAGCCCCACGCCGAGCAGTGTGAACGCCCAACCACCAAGCGGCAGATTGAGGAAATCGCTGGCAGAGGCCAGCGGCCATTCCTGCACGAAAAAAGCGGCAAACAGCCCGATGCGCCAGGCCTGATGGGCTCCCTGCAGGGGCCAGAGCGCCCGCAGACAGGCAAAGACAAAACCGCCGAACAGGAACAACCCCGGCAGCCCGGCATTGGTCAGGGCCTGCAGATAATGATTATGCGCATGCTGCACACAGATTTGCGTGCCGCCTCCATCCTGCGCCGTACTGAGCCAGGAAAGGCCATGCTGATAGGCCGGGCTGGCGCAGGCATGTCGAAACGCGTCGTAACCGAGCCCGGTGACGGGATGGGTCTGTGCCATGACAACAGCGCGGGTAAAGACCAGACCGTAATGCGACTGCCAGAAATGGCCCAGCTGCTGTGCCGCCAGAATGACAAGGTGATGGAAGGCCTGGGGGGCGAAGAGGCGCGCCAGAAGCACAAGCACCGGCAGGCTGCAAAGGGCAACCAGCGCGGCGGGGCGAAGCGGGCGATAGAACAACGCGCAGACCGCCATGCCAAGAACAGTCAACGCCATCGGAATGCGCTGACCGGCAAGCACCATCAACGCCACCACTCCGATGGCCAGAATGCTCATGCCCAGAAAGCCACGCAGCTTTGCTGCACGATCGGGCATTGCCCCGTTCCTGCCCGCATGATCCACAAGCCACGCACAGCCTAGCATCATCACCGGCAGAACAAGACGTGAGAAAGGCGCAGCTGCACGCGGATGAGCATAAGGCCCCGTCAGCGTGCCATCGAAATAGCGCGGATAGCCGAACAGGTTATGGCCGAACACCGCCTGCACGACGAATTGCAGCACGAAGTAGAGGCAGCACGCGACCAGCACCCCGGCCATCACACGCCGTGCCCGGTCGGTCGAAAGCGTCCAGACCTGCAGCGCCGCAGCCATCAGCGGGAAGCGTATAGCGAGAACAGCCTGTGTGAGCGCCTGGGATGAGCCAAGCCCGATATGAGGCAACGAACAGACGATTTGCCACCCCCACCAGAGCAGGGCAACGCGCACCCAGAACTGGTTCACCCACCCCCAGCCAAGCCCTGATGCGGAACGTGCCAACAGGCCGATTGCCAGCAGGTCCATCAGGATCTCTGAAAAGACCCTGCCATGGATGAGAAACACCGGCAGCAACAGCGTTGCCACCAGACCGAGACGATCAAGCACAGGGAGGAAACGGTCGGTTCTGGTCATGAAACGGTGATGCCCCGTCGCTGCACAGGGCGCAAGGGAGGCAACGATTACCCTGTGCAACCGTATGGAACACGATGTCATCTTTTCCGATCAGGGAGTGTTTTCAATGACGACCGATACAATTACCATCAAGGGTCTCGACAAGCCCGTCACACGCATAGCCCTCGGCACCTGGGCCATAGGTGGGTGGATGTGGGGTGGCCCTGACGACGACAACGCCATACGCACCATTCATCGCGCGCTCGATAGCGGGATCAACTTCATCGACACGGCCCCTGTCTATGGGTTCGGTCATAGTGAAGAGGTCATCGGTCGCGCCCTTGAGGGCGGCAGGCGCAAGGATGTCATCCTGGCAACAAAGCTTGGTCTGGCGTGGACAGATGACCAGAAAGTCTATCGCGACAGCCGTCCGGAACGTGTCCGCAAGGAGGTTGAAGACTCCCTGCGCCGCCTGAAAACCGATGTGATCGATCTGGAACAGGTGCATTGGCCGGACGGTAAGACCCCGGTGGAGGAAACCGCCCACGAGCTGGAAAAGCTCCGGCAGGAGGGCAAGATCAGGGCCATCGGTGTCAGCAATTTCTCGGTGACAGATATGGACCGGTTTGCTGCCGTCACCCCGATCAGCACGATCCAGCCGCCCTATAATCTGTTCGAACGCGTTACCACCGAGCGCGATATCCTGCCTTACGCCAAAGCCCATAACGCAATCGTGATGGCGTATGGCCCTCTCTGTCGCGGACTTCTGGCCGGGAAGATGAATAGCGGGACGCGTTTTCCGAAAGACGATCTGAGAAGCGCTGACCCGAAATTCCAGCCACCAGTATTCGAGCATTATCTGCACGCCGTCGAGGCCCTCAAGGCCATTGCTGCCCGCCACGATAAATCAATGCTGGCCCTCGCCATTCGCTGGGTGCTCGATCAGGGGCCGACAGTGGCACTGTGGGGGGCACGCAAGCCCGAACAGATCGAAGGGATCGACGCCGCCTTTGGCTGGGCGCTAAGCGCGCAGGACAAGAGCGACATCGAGGCCATTCTGCGCACACATGTGCCTGACCCGATCGAGCCCGATTTCATGGCACCGCCACAGCGCGACTGAAGCCAAGCTGCGCCAAGCACAAGGTCGCCGGAAACGGCGACCTTGCACCGCCTGTCGTCCGCCTGGCAGAGCAGCCGCAAAATGCCTGAATGGCGCGCGTAGACAGGATTGAGGCTGTTTGACGGCAGTCCCGGTTATCAGATCCGACGGCGCGAATTCCTGATATTATTATCGTGAAGAGCTATTTTTCTGCCAGTATTGACCAGAACCGTCAGGATATCTGAAACAGGAGAGAATATAAAACAGCAAGAAAAATCCATGACACGCCAATACGAACTCACCCCTGCGGGACCGACTGTCAGATTTCTTTCGCGATGCCTTGATACCGCAATTTGGTGCAGCCTCATCTGGCCTGTCGTAGAATACATTATCTCGCAATGCGGGCTTATAGACGACATCACACCAAAAACGTCGCATAGTGCTAATTATTTCATTTTTATTTATTGTATAATAGCATTTTTAACTTCAGGAATATATTTTATTTCAGATTCCATGATATCTTGTGTTTTCGGAAATAACATTGGCAACTTCATATTCGGCATTTCAATCAGATTCGACGGAAATCCCGATCCGGGATTAACGAGCTATCTGAAACGCAATTTTTACATATGGTCGCTTGGCTTCGGCTGCATGATCCCGGGCCTGAATATCGTCGCCCTGATCGTTCAGTGGTTCGCAAGCACTGGCGCCTCAGGAGCCTCATGGGACAGACGTTGCAAAACGGTCGTTCTGAGCCCACGGGGCAATGAGACCAGAGTGCTGATCGGCATCGTGGCTCTTCTCATTGTCCAAGACATTCTGACATCATTCCGCGGATCCCGGGAGACAACCACGCCAGACGCTCTCCTGAACTCAATAAAGGAAGAGAAGAGAAATTTGCCGCGACGTCTCAGTGACTCGATTGTCGCTGTCGATATCACCTTAGAGAAACAGACGATCGCCAATGATTTCGATCTGCGTGTCAGAACTGGCGACCCTATCCCCGTTACCGACGATCTGAGACAAAAACTCCTGAGCGAACTGCGACCCAAAGTAGAAGCATACTATTGCTCAAAATCAACGAAGCTCCTGCGCGATGCTGGTTACTCGATGTCATGGACATACAGAGGGCTAGACAACGAAACGCTCTTCATCGTCCTTGCGCCATCTGACTGCCCCTAGCCGTCTCCACAAGTGCCGGACGATCCGATCCAATAAGACCGCGTCAGGACCAGAAAGCATCTGCCCCACGCTTGCCGTCCGGTCTCATCAGCGAGATCGGACCGATAAGACTGCAATCCTTTTCACTGCCTCGCGATCACACGAGAAGACGGGAACGAAAATCGATGCGGTGAGTTAACGCTGCATAACGCATTCCCTTTTGAGAGGAACAAACAGATGCGCTCATTTACCCGCCGGGCTCTGGCCGCTTCCACCTTCGCTGCAGCCGCCCTGGCCGTGATGCCGGTTGCCCATGCCGCCCCTGACGCTCTCGGCACGCCGGTTGGTCACATCACGCTCACGGCCAAGTCGGCCGATGTCGGCATCGGGTACACTTGGGGTCAGGGCACGCTGACCTTCGGTCACAAGACCTATCGCTTCAAGATTTCGGGCGGCAACATTGCAGCTGTGGGTTTCTCGAAGATCGAAGCCACGGGCATCGTCTACAACCTCAAGAACCTGCATGATTTCGACGGCGGTTACGGTGCACTGAATGGCGACGCTACGCTCGATCGCGGAATCGGCGGCGCGATCCTGAGCAACAGCAATGGCGTGAAGATCAAGATCACCACTGCAACACGTGGCGCCCATCTGGCCGCTGGCGGTCAGGGCCTGTCGTTCCAGATCGAAGACTGATCACCACTCTTTCGGTGATCGGAAAAAGCGGCTTTCGGGCCGCTTTTTTTGTGCCTTCAGCAGACAATGCCGCTCGCCCAATACTGCCCGGCAGACAGCAACAAGTGACGAAATAGCGCAGGGCTGTGGCGGCTTTCGTCTGTCGGTAGGGCTGTTCAGCTCGACCCGACCAGAAGCCGCCATCAGATTTGCTCACCTGATGCTGCTGCTCACTCAGTCATGCGAGGCAGAATGCTCCCCGCCCGGAGAAACTGAACCGCCGCCGATCATGCTCTGAAGAACGCCATCGCGGCGGATCAGAAAGTGAAACAGGGCGGCCCCGCCATGCGCCATGATTAGGGCAAAAAGGGCGAAAGCCAGCACCGTATGCGTGAGACGCAGCCAGCCCCAGAGCGCCGCGTCATGCGGCAGCAGCGGTGGCAGCAGAACGCCGTTCCCGAATAGCGGAATGGGGTAACCGCCTGCTGAAAGCATGGCCCAGCCTATGAGAGGCAAAGCCATCATCAGCGCGTAGAGCGCCCAATGAGAGGCCTTGGCGCCAATCGCCATGAGCGGCGGCAGATCGGCGGGCAAGGCAGGCGGACGATGAAAGAAGCGATTGATCAGACGCAATACGACAAGCGCGAGCAAGGCAATCCCGAGAGGGCGATGAAACCCGACAAGAGCGTGATAGGCGGGCCCGACACTCGCTGCCATGAACACGCCGACAAACAACATCACCAGGATCAGAACTGCCATAAGCCAGTGCAGCACACGCGAGGAACGCGCAAAAAACACGATCGGGTTCATGACGCTTTCTCCGACGAAACAGACTCCGAACCGGTTTTTTCACTGGGCGACACCGCCGGATCGAAAGCAGGCCTGGGCCGTTTTTCGCGCGAACGCTCGGCAAAGGAACGCATATAGGTCGCCGAGCGCGCCTGAAGAACCGGATCATCGGAAGGCATTATGCCCTCGGGCAGGACCAGCGGGTCGAAGACAATGTCGGTGCAGTCGCCCCCCGCCTCGCTCGCGAGGTGGGTCAGGGTAAGGGTACCCGCCGTAATCTGCTTGTCCTGCCCCGACCAGAGGCGGCTCGGATCGTTTACCGCATCGTCCGCTCCCGCCAGTGTCAGCACCAGCGTCCAGCGCAACGGATGGGCCGAAATGGCCTCATCGAGCTGGTCGAAGGAGGCGTTCTTTCCCTTGCCAGGCATATCGGCAAATCTGGCCTCCTCTGGCACCATCGCAAACCTTATGGCAGTGCTGCGCCCATCGACACCCTGCAGCACGAAACTATCGAGACTCAGGTAGGTGTCGTTCTCAAAACCGGACGTGATCGGCCGCTCTGCGAGTGCCTTTCCGGCCGACGCCAGCCATGGATGCGCCGCGCGAAATGCCTGGACGGCCAGCGGATCAGGTTTGCCTGTTGCCGCCACAGGGCGGACCGCCTGCTGCAAAGCCTGAAATTCCTGCGGCGTACTGACGGGAAAGACTGGGATATCGTTTAGCCCCATGCGCCATTCCTGCCCACCCGGCCCTTTCAGCGCGAGTGCCATACTGCGCACCTTGCCGGGTGCATCACCCTGGTAGGGCATCCCGCCTGCCAGCGCGAAGCGACCGATCACCGGCACACGCTTCGTATCGAACGCAAAAGCCGGAGAATAAGATGCTGCTTGGCCATTGCCTTCAAACCACCCCGCCACACAGACACCTTTGGCGTGATTGCGCCGAAACCCCGGATGCGCGCCATCGACACCCCGAAGCGCGGCAAGCATTGTATTCGGTGTCACGCGATGCGGGCTGAGCCAGCCTCCGGCAGCCGCAAACCCGACGGCCAGCAGGCAAGGCAGAGACGCAACGCCCAGCCACCGTATCAGCCTCCCAGAACCACCAGACGCGTTTGCGCTCATAGTATTTCCTATTCCTGATTGTCATCACCGGGCAGTTCGAGCTGTCCGCATGAGAGAAGCTGAAAGAGGCAGATAGCCGCTCTTGAAAACACTCGTTACCGTGAGCCTATTGAAGTCCCGACAGGATCGTTACGAAAATCCGTTTTAACCAGGCACACGCATCACGCGCAGCCAAGCTGCTTGAAAACCCGCTGTGTCGAGGCGGGCGACCTGCCCAGAAACCGGACAGGTCTGGTTGGCCGCCTGACGAGATCGCCCCCGCAATTGGGGCAGAGCCCGCCAAGCCTGACTGTCGTGCAGTCCAGACAGAAAGTGCATTCGAACGAACAGATCATGGCCTGATCCGTGTCCGGGGGCAGATCACGATCGCAGCATTCACAGCCGGGTCTGAGTTCAAGCATGTCGTCTCTCCTTTGTGCGTGCCGATAACCCGGAGAGCCAATCGTTTCTGCCTATGAGCCTTTATTGCACAATAAAAACGCATCCGGGGTCGTTCACAGGTTTCAGAAAGAAGCGGGTGGGGATAGCCCTCAAAGTTGCGAAGCGCTCTCATCTCAGGCAAGCTCCAATCGTTTCGATCTGATTTTCATTATGCTCCGCCCAACGCCGTCTGCAAAAGGCCCGATCCATGCGCGCAGTTTTCAAAAATACCCTTTCGCTTCTTTCTCTTGCCCTTGCCGTCACCGCTGCCCCCCATGCCTACGCGGCAGAAACAGCAAGCGGCACGCTTTTGGGCACCGATGGCAAGCCTCATGGCACCGTGACCGTTACCGATGCCCCCAAGGGCGTCCTGCTGCGTGTTGTCGCCGAGGGCCTCGCTCCTGGCTGGCATGGCATGCATTTTCATGAAAAAGGCAGCTGCACCCCGCCGAAATTCACCAGCGCCGGTGGCCATGTGCATGCAGTCACCCCCGTCGTACATGGGCTACTGACCCCCAATGCGACGGATGCAGGCGATCTGCCCAATCTCTATGTCGCCAAGGATGGCACGGCGACCGTCGAACTCTACTCGACCCTTGTGTCCCTGCATGGCGCCGATGGCCGTCCCGCCCTGAAAGACGCCGATGGCTCGGCCCTGATCGTCCATACAAGCCCTGACGACTACACGACCCAGCCCATCGGTGGCGCTGGTGCCCGTGTCGCCTGTGCTGTGCTGAACTGAGCGGGTTCATGGGGCTTTGCCCCATTCTCCACCCAAGGGAGGTCGCCCTTTGGAAATTCTCGAATTGGGATGGGAAGGGTAAGCCTCCCTTCCCGGCAGGTGGGTCAGCGCCCCACAAATCTCAGCTCAGAGACCGAGATCGCTCAGAGACGGGTGATCTTCAGGTCTTGTGCCCTGTTGCCAGAAAAACAGGCGGTCTTTTTCGGCTATGGCAACATCGTTGATTGACGCCAGACGCCGCGCCATCAGCCCCTCGGCATCGAAAACCCAGTTCTCATTGCCATAAGACCGAAACCACTGGCCGGTACCATCATGCCATTCATAGGCAAAGCGCACGGCAATACGCGCATCGTCATGGGCGAACAGTTCCTTGATCAGGCGGTATTCATGCTCCCTCGCCCATTTCTCCGTGAGAAACGCGATGATCGCCTTACGTCCCTGAAGAAAGCAGTCCCGGTTACGCCAGACGCTGTCGGGGCTGTAGGCCAGAGCGACCTGCTCAGGGTTGCGGCTGTTCCAGCCATTTTCGGCACGGCGTACTTTCTGACGTGCCGTGTCATGCGTGAAAGGCGGCACAAGAAGAAGGCTCATCACATCGTTCCTTGACGGGCGATCAGGCAGCCCTGCGAAAGGCCCCTTCGCGAATGACGCTCTGAATGGCGGCGGTGAGCTTCGTCAGAGCGTCGGGGGTAATCGTGAAGGCTGGCGTCAGATAAACGATCTGGCGGAATGGGCGCACCCAGACGTCATGAGCTACAAGCGCCGCCTTGAGGCGGTTCATGTCATCGATTGAATCAAGTTCCACCACGCCAATTGCGCCCAGAACGCGCACGTCACGCACACCAGGCAGGGCACGGCACGGCTCCAGCTCTTCACAAAGCTGACGCGCAATAGCGGCGACCTGATCGAGACGCGACTCACGCTCGAAGATCTCCAGCGAGGCGCAAGCCGCCGTGCAGGCGAGCGGATTTGCCATGAATGTCGGCCCATGCATCAGCGCGGCCACAGGCGAATCTGACAAAAAGGCCTCGAATACATGGCGGCGCGCCACTGTGGCCGCCAGCGCCATGGTGCCGCCGGTCAGTGCTTTTGAAAGCGTGATGATATCGGGAACGATACCGGCCTGTTCGCAGGCAAACATCGTGCCGGTACGCCCGAAGCCGGTGAAGATTTCATCGAGAATCAGCAGCACATCGTGCTTGTCGGCCAGGACGCGCAGACGCGCCAGAACCTCGGGAGTGTGGAAGATCATGCCACTCGCCCCCTGAACCAGAGGCTCGACGATAATAGCCGCGATCTCATGATTGCGTTCGGCCAGCAGCGTATCAAGCGCGTCGATAAGCGCCTTGTCGCGCGGCAGATCGGCAAGCACCTGTTCGGGAAAAGCTCCCGCGAAAAGGCTGTGCATCCCTTCTTCTGGGTCGCAGATCGACATCGTGGCCAGCGTGTCGCCGTGATAGCCATCACGGAAGGACAACAGCTTTTTCCGCCCCGTCACGCCTCGATTGATCCAGTACTGGATCGCCATTTTCATGGCGACCTCGACAGCAACCGAACCGCTATCGGTATAGAAGCAGTGGTCAAGATCACCCGGCAGCAAGGCCGCAAGGCGACGCGACAGGTCTTTCACCGGTTCATGCACAAGACCGCCCAGCATCACATGCGGCATACGCTCGAGCTGCGCGCCTATACGGGCACGTATATGCGGATGGTTATAGCCGTGGCAAGCCGTCCACCACGAAGCAATGCCATCGACCAGTTCGCGCCCGTCTTCCAGCACGATTGTCGTGCCTTCAGTGCGCGTCGCGACCAAAGGCATCGGCGCGGTCTTCATCTGGGTATAGGGCAGCCAGATTTGCAGCAGGCCGGTCGAGATGTCGGTGCTCATGCAGGGCTGCCTTACTGCCCGCTATCCGGCTCGCGATCGGCGTCGTAAAGTACCTGAAGCACGGCACACCAGGGATAACGCGTATCGTAGAACTGCCCCTCGGCTGTCGCCAGGGCGCCGTTCGAATCGGTCGGCACATGGGTGAGCGACACCGTGTCGTCCACATTGCCGCCAATGATGCTCAGCTCATTGCCGAAAGGCGGGGCATTCTGATGCGTTGCCACCACGATGCCGCAATGCGACGGAAAGCCGTAGGAGGTCGGCAGCATGGCAAAAGTCACGCTGCGGCTCTTGCCACGACCGACACAGAGCAGATCGCCGAGCTGCGGTATGTAGGTCTTCGGGTCCTGGGCGCGCAGCCCGGTCGACTGGCCCGAGGCGGCGGCATTGATATAGGTCGAATGATTGGGCGAATAGGGAAAGCGGTCATTCGCGCCAGCGACGCGCATCACATAGGAGATGAATGCGGCAGACCACGCGTAATGCCCGTCATTCTCCGGGCGGAAGAGCTGGCCATCGGCATTGTATTTGCCGCTCCAGGAGACCTCGGTCTCATAAGGGTCCTGCCCGATCCACCAATATTCACCCACGCGCTGCCACAGACCGGGAATACGCTCCGGCTTGAGCGAGGGAACACTGGCATCGGGGCGCTCTTCCGGATCGTCATCGCTCACCGGCATGCCGAACATCCGCCATTCGCGCATGGCGATGGCTACGACATCCTGACGATTGAACGGGACAAAATTGCGCGAGGCAAAATCGGGCACATGGCCATCGACGCCATAGGGGCCGGTTCGGCCATTCGCGTATTGCGCCATGGGCGTTTGCGCGACGCCCTGGGCGACGGGCTGCACCGGCTCCGAACAGCCCGGGATCAGGCCCAGCAGGCCCAGAGCCGGCAGCAGACGCCAGGTCAGACGTGCTGAAGGCAGGCGGTTCGATGGCAGATAAGACAGTCCGGCGCTCATGATTTGTTCCTATTCCTCAAACGCGTAACGAGAGCCGAACAGCGCCGGTTCATGACAAGGAGATAGGAACGAGAGCGACCCTTCGGTCAAGTGCCGCCCTCTCAACAGCAAGTCAGCCTGCCAGATCGGGGAACAGGGCAGCCAGACCTTCGGCAGTGGCATCGCATCGCCCGCGCTCGGTAAGAAGCCCCGAGACGAGACGCGCCGGTGTCACATCGAATGCCGGGTTGGCGGTCCTGGTGCCTTTTGGCGTGACACGCAGACGCGCCGCCTGACCCTGCTCGTCGAGACCGTGCACATAGGTCACTTCCTCACCCGAGCGCTCCTCGATCGGGATTTCCTTCACGCCATCGGTCACGCGCCAGTCGATGGTGGAGGAAGGCAGCGCCACCCAGAACGGTACGTCATTGTCCTGTGCGGCAAGCGCCTTGAGATAGGTGCCGATCTTGTTGGCAACATCGCCCTGACGCGTCACACGGTCTGTGCCAACGATCACCAGATCGACCTCGCCATGCTGCATCAGATGGCCGCCAGCATTATCGGCCAGCAGGGTATGCGGCACGCCATGCGCGCCCAGTTCCCATGCGGTGAGCAGGGCCCCCTGATTGCGCGGACGGGTTTCATCCACCCAGACATGCACCGGCAGACCGGCATCATGCGCCATGTAGATGGGCGCAAGAGCCGTGCCCCAGTCGACAGTCGCAATCCAGCCCGCATTGCAATGAGTCAGGATATTCAGACGCTCCTGGCCCGGGCGACGCTTTTCCCAGAGGGCGCGAAACAGTTCCAGCCCGTGACGACCGATGGATTCATTGACCTGCACGTCTTCATCGCAGATCGCATCGGCCTCTGCATAGGCAGCTGCCACGCGGGAATCGGGCGAGAGCGGGCTTAGATGCGCGACCATGCGCTCGATGGCCCAGCGCAGATTGATGGCGGTCGGTCGCGTCTCGACCAGCATCGCTGCAGCCTCCGTGAGCCCCTTATCCGACGCATCCTTCTGAAGCGCGAAAGCAAGCCCATAGGCGGCCACGGCGCCGATCAGCGGCGCACCGCGCACCTGCATGCTGCGTATGGCATGGGCCACCTGCGCCTCGTCGCGCAGCGCGAGAATATCGAGCGTCCAGGGCAGTTTCGTCTGGTCGAAAATATGTACCAGTTCGGGGTCATGTGCGTCGCGCCAGACGCTGCGATAGGGCGTGCCGTTGATTTTCACGTGAATATCCGTCTTTCGGGCGTCAGGATCAGAGGCCTTCCATGTGGCAAATAAGGGAGAAGGACTCAAGTTATCTGCACGTTCTTTCCTGTTCTGCACGTAAAGTCTTCATGGATCTGACATGAGACAATTGCGTTCATGACGCATCCCACGGGTCGGGAGAGTGTTTTACGACCGCACCGATCCGGTCTATATTGAGGCTTGAGCAGAAGGACCTCGGGATGAGCGCACCGCAATGGCTGGTTTGGGCAAGGGATGTACAGGCAATCGCCCAGAATGGTCTGACCTTCTGCCAGAATCCCTATGATCGCGAACGTTATGAGCAGCTTCGTCTGCTTTCATCGAACATGCTCGCAGCCCTGAGCAGCACGACACCCGAGCCCATTCTGACCCTTCTGGAAAATGAACGTGGCTATGCCACGCCCAAAATCGATGTGCGCGGCGCCGTCTTCAACGAACAGGGCCAGATCCTGATGGTGCGCGAGGCGATCGACCACGATCGCTGGACGCTGCCCGGCGGCTGGGCCGATGTGAACCTCACCACGGCCCAGAACACCCTGAAGGAAGTGCTGGAAGAAAGCGGCTATACTGCCGAGATCACGAAGCTTGCCGCCTTGTGGGATCGCGACCGGCAGGGGCACCCGCCCGATCTCTTCAGCTGCGCCAAAGTCTTTTATCTCTGTCGCCTGACAGGGGGCACGCCAACGATCGATAATCTCGAAACCTCCGGCATAGGCTGGTTCGATCGACACGATCTGCCGACTGATCTCTCTCTCGGTCGCCTGCAGCCATCTCAGCTCGCCCGCATGTTCGATCATTACGACCACCCCGAGCTGGCGACGGATTACGACTGACACCATGAGAGTTCTGACCGTTCTCCCCCGCCGGGAAGGCTATGCGCCGGACCGGGCGGGCGCCATCGCGCTTCTGGTATCACGTCTCGCCACGCCTGACGACATCGTCATCGGCACCGAGGTAACGGGCACGCCCCTGCCGGGCGGGCAGTTTTTTGCCATCACCGAGCCGGGCGGCCTGCATCGCTGGAGACGCGATGGCACGCGTTACCGCATTGCTTGCCAGCGTGAGATTCGTCGGCACAAGCCCGATCTCATCGAGGTGCATAACCGCCCTGCCCTCGCCTATGCCCTGAGCCGGTGCGGCATTCCCGTTCATCTCATCCTGCATAACGACCCGCAGGACATGCACGGCGCCAAGCGTCCCCGCCAGAGACAGGAATTGATGCAGCGTGTGCGCGTCTTCACCGTCTCTCTCTGGCTGCGCCGCCGCTTTCTGGAAGATCTGGATGACGGCCCGGTTACGGTCATGCCGAACTGTCTGGATCTCTCAACCCTGCCCGAACCACCGGCAGAGCGCGCCAAGCTTGTCCTGTTTGCGGGGCGCATGGTGTCGGACAAGGGCGCCGACGCCTTTGTACGCGCCTGGTCGGCCATCAGCGCGCAAGCGCCGGAATGGCGCGCCATCATGATCGGCGCCGATCGTTTCCGCTTCAACTCACCCCGCACGACCTTCGTCGATCGGGTCGAGACCGATGCGCGCGCAGCGGGCATCACGCTCTGCGGTTATCAGATGCATCATCAGGTGCTCGAGGCCATGGCCGCCGCGTCGATCGTGGTGGTGCCGAGCCGCTGGCCTGAACCTTTCGGCCTGACCGCACTCGAAGCCATGGCCAGCGGTGCGGCGGTCATCGCCTCGCCTCGCGGCGGCCTGCCGGAAGTGGTCGGAGACGCCGCCCTCCTCGCTTTGCCCGATGATGGCGATGCCCTTGAGCGGGCGCTGCTGCGCATGATCGGCGATCCGGCACTCAGGGCGGAATATATGGCCCGCGGACGCAGGCAGGCGCAGAAATTTGATCTCGTCGCGGCACGCCAGTTGCTGCAGAAAATGCGTGATCGCTCTGTAAAGAGCCGGAAATCCAGATAGATATCTGACTTTCACGCCGCATATTCGACACATTGAGCTCATTTAAAGTACGCCATCAGTATCTGATCGAGAGAAATCATGAACAAGACCCGTTTTTTATCCTCCATGGCGTTAGCATCTCTGGTTTCCATGCCTCTGGCTCATGCCCAGACTTCGGGATGCAACAACAATACTTCCGGCACCGATATGATCGGTCGCCTGGCCAACAAGGAAAACTGCCTGAACCAGCGTGTGGAAAACTGGCAGCAGAAGAACCGCGACGCCGCCGCAGCGCGCCAGAAAAAAATCGACGACCTGCGCGACAAATATACCAATGCTCCTGAGCGCGAGCGCGAGAAGATCCAGGGCAAGATCGAGGATCAGAAGAACAAGCTCAACCAGATCAAGGAAGAGCGCACCCAGAAGCTGGACCAGTTCCGTGCCGACCAGAAGGCGCAGCACGAACGCATGAAAGCGCTTTCCGACAAGACGAAGCAGGATTTCCGCAATCTCGGCCATCTGAACTGACAGCCCGATTGTCACGCCCCTGACCGGGCGCCCTCCTGCGTCAGAGCGCGGGAGGGGAAAGGTCGAGATTAAAAAAGACCGCACCCTATCGAATTCGCATGTCTCATGCCGAATTTCGAGGGTAAGACGGAATGCATGACGGTTTCTTCCCCCCTGCAGGGCGCTTCTCTCGCGACTTCTTTCTCTCGCGAGACCGAACATGGCCTGACTATCTCGCCCCGACATCGGAAGCGCGTGGTTCTGACCGGCGCATCGGGCGGAATCGGTATTCTGATCGCAAGGCGCCTGCTCGCCCTCGATTATCAGGTTATCGCGCTCTGCCGGTCAGCGCCGGCGATCGAGAACGATGCCTTTATTCACCTACCCTGCGATCTCGGCTCACCTGACGCACTGAGCGAGGCCTCTGCCCTGATCGGTGAAAACAGCGAGCCCGTTTTCGCCGTCATTCACTGTGCAGGCACGATTGCGCCATCACCCGTCGCCCAAAGCGATGAAGCCGCTATTGCCGATCAGATCGCTCTCAACCTCAGCGCGCCTATTCTGCTGACACGCCTGATGCTGCCTCTGATGCAAACGGTCGATGGCCCACAGAAGAGCCGCATCGTTTTCGTCAACTCGATGGCTGCGGTCATGCCGCTGGCGGGAAGTGCTGTCTATGCCGCCGCAAAAGCCGGGCTGCGCAGTTTTGCCCTCTCGCTCGCTCAGGAAGTGCGTTCGCGCGGCATTCTGGTCAGCACCGTTTTCCCCGGTGCCGTGCAGACCGACATGCTGACCCGCGAAATGCAGCAGGGCGGGTCGATGCTGAATTATGTCAGCACGCCCCTCGACCCCGATCTGGTTGCCAGGGCCGTGACCGATCAGCTTACCCGGCATCGGGAAGAACGGTTCCTGCCAGCGATTGATGGCACTTTCGGCCGGTTATGCATGCTGGCCCCCTGCCTGCTGCGCCTTTGTCTGCCGCTGCTCGGCCTTCTCGGTCGGCGCGGCTACCGAAAGGCCATGAAGCGGTAACGCAACCTCGGGCATGATAACGCGCAATTGACAAGGGCGGGTCACGACGGCAGGGACAGGGCATGACGCGTTTCGATCCGCTTCTCAGACAGGCCCTCGACTCTCTTGAGGCACGCGCCCTGCGTCGTCGACTGCGCCCCCTGCAACGAACGCCAGATCAGGTGCTGCGTCACGGGCAGGCCATACGCGATTTCTCATCCAATGATTATCTCGGCCTCTCGGGTCACAAAATGCTGCGCGAGCGTGCTGCCGACTGGGCCTTGCGCCATGGCACCGGGTCACGCGCGTCGCGACTGGTTTCGGGCACGCTCGACCTTCACGAGCAGGTCGAAACCCGGCTGGCCGCGTTTAAGGGCACAGAGGCTACGCTGCTTTTCGCCTCTGGCTGGCAGGCCAATGCTGCCGTCCTGCCTGCGCTGTTCCGCCTTGCGAAAGAACAGACCGGCGAGGCACCGCTTGTTTTTTGCGACAAGCTCAACCATGCCAGCATGCATCAGGGCTGCGCTGCCTCAGGCGTAAGGCAGATCCGCTTTCGTCATAACGATCTCGACCATCTTGAAGCCCTGCTCAAGCGCCACGCCGATCTGCCCGGTATGCGCTTCATCCTGACAGAGAGCGTGTTCTCGATGGATGGCGACACAGCCGATATCGCGGCGCTTTCAGCGCTCGCAAGACGCTATGATGCGTTCTTCTATCTCGATGAAGCCCATGCGACCGGCGTACTCGGTCCGCAGGGTCGCGGCCTCTCTCATGGTCACGAGGTCGATCTCGTGATGGGCACGTTCAGCAAGGCACTTGGCGGCATGGGTGCCTATATCGCCGGATCGCGCGCACTCTGCGACTGGCTCATCACGACGAGTTCCGGCTTCATTTACAGCACAGCACCCTCGCCCCCGATGCTGGGCGCGATGGATGCCGCGCTCGAACTCGTGCCCGGTCTCGACCCGCAGCGACACGCGCTTCAGCAGAATGCTGCGACATTGCGCGGCCTGCTCGGCGACGCCGGAATCAATACCGGGCTTTCAACCACCCAGATCGTGCCCGTCATTCTCGGCGATGAAGAAACGACACTCGCTGTTGCGGGCAGGCTGGAGCAACAGGGTTTTCTCACTATCGCCATCAGACCGCCTACCGTGCCACCCGGCTCGGCCCGGCTGCGTCTGGCCCTGAGTGCCGCTCATGACAGCACGGATATCACGCGCCTGGCCGAGGCGGTCATTACAGCCAGCCAGTCCCGCCCGGCATGAAGCTCGTCTTTGTCCATGGCTGGAGTTTTGACGCCAGCTTCTGGCGCCCGCTTCATCAGGCGCTCAACCAGCCTGACGCGCTCTTTCCCGACCGTGGTTATGGCGGCGCCCCTGCCCATATCGCCCTGCCTGAAGAACCGTATTTCCTGATTGGCCATTCAGCCGGGGTGCTTTGGGCATTGACCCGATCCCTGCCCGCCTGTCGGGGAATCATCGCCTTCAACGGTTTCTCACGCTTCAGCCAGTCGGCGGATTTCGCACCGGGCATACCCGGACGGGTGGTCACACGCATGCGTAGCCGCCTCGCCAGCGCGCCGGAAGAGACGGTCACGCAGTTCAGACGGCAATTCGAGCCTTTCCTGCCCTGCGATACCGCGCTCGACAAGCAGGCGCTCGAAACCGGGCTGACCGAACTTCTCGACGCGGATGGACGCGACCGAGCGCGTGAATGGGGCCGCGCCCTGACCGCCATTCATGGCGCGCAGGACCCGCTGATTTCGACCGCCATGCATGAAGCCAGCTTTCCCGAGGCAACACGCCTCGTGATGGAGGGCGGGCATCTTCTGCCGGTCACCGCTCCCCGCGCCTGCGCGGCCCTTATCGACGATATCCTGAAAGCCGCCTCATGACCGATGCGCGCAGCACGATTGCATCGCGGTTCGACAGCGCCGATTTCTATGAAGAGGCCGCGCGTGTGCAGGCCATCGCCGCCTCTGCGCTCGCTGAGAGGCTGACGGCGCTTTATGCAGATCGCCCGGCTCCGAAGCGTATTCTCGAACTCGGCTGCGGAACCGGCATTCTCACCCGCGCCCTGCGCAGGCTTTTTCCGAAAGCGAGGCTAACGGCAATCGATCTCTCTCCCAGAATGGTCGAGCGCACCCGTCAGGCCGTGCCGGATGCTGTCGTTCGTGTGATGGATGCCGAGACACCAACGCTAGACGGCTCTTTCAACCTGATCTGCTCGAGCTTCTGCATGCAATGGTTTACCGATCGCAAAGCTGCCTTCCGGCGGCTGGCCCGGTTGCTGACACCGGGCGGCAGGATCGAGGTCACCACGCTCGCTCAGGGCAGCTTCGCTCAATGGCGGGCCTCCTGCGAGGCGCTCGGTCTGCCCTGCGGCTTTCCGGATTATCCGGCGCTGCCTCTCTTGCAGACCGAATGGCCGCACGCGCTTCGAGGCCAGTGGACGGTCACGCTCCTTCGCGACCCAGTAAGATCGGCACGGGATTTTCTGCGTGATCTGAAAGCGATTGGTGCGACCACCCCCAGAATCGGCAGCACGCCTCTGCCCGCACGCGATCTGCGCCGGGTCATGCAGCATTTCGACAGGACCGCAGACAGCATGGATTATCAGGTCGCTTTCGGCTCTGCCGAAAAACAGGCGCGTTTTTTTGTCACCGGCACCGACACGGGCATCGGCAAGACCCTTGTCTCTGCCATTCTCACCAGAGCCCTCGGCGCCACCTACTGGAAACCCTTCCAGACCGGGCTGAATGAAGAGGCGGGCGATACGGCAGGTGTGACCACTCTGGCGGGGCTGACGCCGGATCGTGTCATCCCGCCTGCCTATGCGTTTCAGGCCCCCCTCTCACCGCAGGATGCGGCAGCGCTCGAGAATATAATCGTAAGGCCGGATACGCTGACACTGCCCGATACGAACAAACCTCTGGTCGTTGAGGGCGCTGGCGGGTTGATGGTGCCGCTCAATGACGACACGCTGCTGATCGACTGGCTGGCCGGCCTCGATCTGCCGGTCATTCTCGTCTGCCGCAGCGGCCTTGGCACCATCAACCACACATTGCTCAGCCTCGCCGCCCTGCGTGAACGGGGCATCGAAACCGCCGGAATCGTGATGAGTGGCGTACCGAATGCGGGCAATCGTGCCGCCATCGAACGCTTTGGCAAGATCGCGGTACTGGCTGAAATTCCACTTCTCGACGACGTCACACCAGAGCGTGTCGCCATCGAGGCGGAAAAACTCGCCCTGACGCTGGGCGTGCAGGGCGCCTGATCGTCAGCCGGGGAAAAAGCGTGGCAGGTCCTGAAACTGCCAGCCGCAAACGCGCCCACGCTGCCCGGTGGCATCAGGGGGGCCTTCATAACCCTCGACGATATTGATGCTCGTCTCATAACCCAGATGCGCGGCCAGTTCCGCCGTCTGCTGCGAGCGCATACCCGAGCGACACAGGAAGAGCAGCGGCGTATTCAGCGAAGGCACGGCCTCACGCAGCGCCTCGGCAAAACCGACCGCGTCATACGGGTCCCAGCTCAGCGCGATCGCCTCCTTGTCGAGCGTGCTCAGATTGGGCAGGCCGACAGCTTGCCACTCACCCGGCGTACGCACATCGATCAGAACGGCATCCTTGTCGGCGCCCAGACGTTCCCACGCTTCGCGCGCTGAAATACAGTCGACCATCGTTTTTCCTCATTTATTTTACATGTCGCGACGTTAAACTCTGAAACCGCAGACGTATAGGATGGAATGCAGATGACCACGCAGACCCCGAATTCTCCGCTTTCTTCGGGCATTATTCCCGGGTGGAAGCACCCTTCCGATGGCATGATCGGTGCGATTGGCGGCACGCCGCTCATCCGCCTGAGACTCGCTTCCGAGGCGACGGGCTGCGACATCTACGGCAAGGCGGAATTCATGAATCCGGGTGGTTCGGTCAAGGACCGTGCCGCCCTTGCCATCATTCTCGACGCCGAGTCACGCGGTGTGCTCAAGCCGGGCGGCGTGATCGTGGAAGGCACGGCTGGCAATACAGGCATCGGGTTGACCCTCGTTGCCAAGGCGCGCGGCTATCGCACCATCATCGTGATGCCTGAAACGCAGAGTCAGGAGAAAATCGATTTCCTGCGTATGATCGGTGCCGATCTGCGCCTGGTGCCTGCCAAGCCATTCCGCGATCCGGGCAATTACGTGCATGTCTCGCGCCGTATTGCCGAAGAAACCGATAATGCGGTCTGGGCCAACCAGTTTGACAACACCGCCAATCGCGAAGGCCATCGTGCGACCACGGCAGCAGAGATCTGGCATCAGCTCGACGGGAAGATCGACGCCTTTACCTGCGCCTGCGGCACGGGTGGCACACTGGCTGGCGTTGCCCTCGGCCTAGGCGATCTGGCCGAGCAGGCCGGCCGCAAGCGCCCCGAGATCGTTCTGGCCGATCCTGAAGGGTCGGGTCTGTATGGCTGGGTCAAATCCAACGATCTCAGCGTCTCTGGCGGTTCGATCACCGAAGGGATCGGGCAATCGCGCGTGACGGGCAATCTTGAAGGCGTCACGATCGACGATGCCGAGCGCATTCCCGATACCGAAGCTCTGGAGCAGATTTTCTCGCTTCAGGATCGTGAGGGCATTTCGCTGGGCGGTTCGGCCGGAATCAACGTGGCCGCCGCGATTCGCGTGGCCAGACGCCTTGGTGCGGGGCATCGGATTGTAACAATTCTCTGCGATGGCGGCGCGCGCTACCAGTCCAAGATCTTCAATCCGTCCTTTCTGCGGGCAAAAAACCTGCCGACCCCACCCTGGCTCGATTGAGACAGGGTTTCGCAACTTGTGACGGAGTGAAACACCCTCTTGTGGCGCCAATGCGATTCGGACCAATGTTACATTTATGGATACGAACCCGCACCTTCTGATCGTTGATGATGACCGCGAGATCCGAGAGCTGCTCTGCCGCTTTCTGGAGCGCAACCATTTCCGCGTGACAGCCGCACGCGACGGGCGAGAAGCCCGTCGTGCCTGGGCTGCCGGGCATTATCAGCTTGTGGTGCTGGATCTCATGCTGCCTGGCGAAAGCGGCCTCGACATCGCACGCTGGCTGCGTAGCCAGGATAATGTGCCCATCATCATGCTGACCGCCATGAGCGATGAGACGGACCGTATCATCGGCCTCGAATTCGGCGCCGATGACTATGTCGCCAAGCCCTTCAACCCGCGTGAACTCCTGGCCCGCATCCGTGCCGTTCTGCGTCGCACCGCCGACAGCTCGGACAAGAAACTCTCTGCTGACTCCCGTACGATCCGCTTCTCAGGCTGGACCCTGGAGCCCGCACGTCGCCGCCTGCTCAACCCTGAAGGCGCCGAGATTCCGCTGACCGGCGGCGAGTACGACATGCTTCTGGCTTTTCTGGAGCGCGCGAACCGCGTGCTGACCCGCGACATGCTGCTCGAATTGCTGCGCGGCCGACAGGCAGGTCCGTTCGATCGCGCCATCGACGTTGCCGTCAGCCGTCTGCGTCGCAAGCTGGAAGATGACGGGCGCAATGCGCAGATGATCAAGACCGTACGTGGTGGTGGCTATGTTCTCGCCGCCGATGTCGAACGCCTCTGACGCTGTGCTGCATCTGCTGCCGCGCTCACTGAGAGCGCGCACCAATCTGCTTCTGATTGCCGGGCTCTGCGTGGTTCAGGCTGCCGGTCTGACCATCCATGCCCTGGATCACCTCAATATCGCCGACCGGGCTGAGATGCACGAAAACGAGCATCACGCCTTTTCCATCTATCATACCCTGGTCGAGCTTCCCCCCTCGGATCGTGAAGCCAGTCTGGCCGCCCTCGAGGTGCCGTCGAACTTCAAGATCATCTTCGATAACAAGCCGGATACGCATCTTCCTGGCTCCTTCATTCCGCTCCCCTTCGGCATGAACCCCATGATGCGCGGCGGCCCACCGGGCGGACAGGAAGATCCCAATTTCGGCGGACCGCCCCCTGTTGGCGGCCCAGGCGATTTCTCGGGTGGCGAAGGCCGTCCGCCCTTCCCTTTCGAAAATGGACCTCCCCCTAATGGCGGTGAGGGTTTTCCCTCTGAAGAGCGTCGAAACCAGACTTTCATGCCACCGCCACTGGCAGGCATCGGCATGCTGCCCGCGAGGCTGCGCCCCGAGCGCGTCATCATCGGGCACAAGCCCGGCACGCGGCATTACGCCCTTTCCTTCCAGATGCCCGACGACCATCGCTGGCTGGTCATGAGCTACACGGTGAGGCCGCCTAACCCGTTTGGTTCCCCTACCTTCATGATCTCGTTTGCCCTCATGACCATTTGCGGTGGCGGGCTGATCCTGTGGGGATCGCATCGTCTCATTGCGCCTGTCGCGACGCTGGCCAATGCCGCCACGGCACTCGGACGCAACGTCCATGCCCAGCCTCTGCCCGAAGCCGGGCCGACGGAAATCCGTCAGGCGGCCGTTGCCTTCAATACCATGGCCGCCCGTATCCGGCGTTTCGTGACCGATCGCACGCTCATGCTGACCGCCATCGGCCATGATTTGCGTACCCCGATCACCCGTCTCAAGCTGCGTGCCGAGTTCATCGATGATGATGAATTGCGCGACAAGTTTCTCGCCGATCTGGACGAGATGGAAAGCATGGTCGCCGCGACTCTCGCCTTCGGGCGCGACAGTTCGACCCTCGAACCCATGACCGCGCTCGATCTGAGTGCCCTGCTCCAGACCGTGGCTGACGAAGCCGCCGAGGCGCGCCCCGATCTGGCTGAAGACGTCAGCTACGAACCCCCGCCGACACCTATCCGCATCAAGGCACGCTCGCTTGCCCTGAAGCGCGCCTTGACCAATCTGGTGATGAACGCCCTGAAATATGGCGGGTCGGTCTCGATCAGCGTCGCCTGCGTGCGTGGCCCGGAGCAGGAAAAATCCGTCTGCATCCGCATTGACGACAGCGGCCCCGGCCTGCCGCCGGAAGATCTCGAACGCATGTTCGAACCCTTCGTCCGCGCCGAGACCAGCCGCAACCGTGAAACCGGCGGCACCGGGCTGGGTCTTGCCATCGCCCGCTCCACCCTGCGCGGCCAGGGCGGCGATGTGACACTGACCAACCGCGCTGAAGGCGGGCTACGGGCGAGCGTCATTCTGCCGATTTGATGTGTGTCGGGCTCCGCCCGAACCCGGCACGGACCTCGGCCTCTGCACCCCGCTTCCCACAGACAAAACGAGTCCAGAGGCAAGCCTCTGGCGGGGTCTGGGACAGCGCCCCATTGCTTATCGCCGTACAGCCCTGACAGCGAGCGTCCCGGCCCCCTGAATGACCCCCACGAGCAGGATCAGCACGGCAACCACGGCAAACATGATGGTCGTGTTGAAGCGCTGATAACCATAGCGGATAGCGAGGTCGCCCAGTCCACCGGCGCCAATGGCGCCTGCCATGGCAGAGGCCCCGACAAGGGTGATTGCCGTCACGGTCAGGCCGGAGAGAAGACCGGGTAGCGCCTCGGGAATCAGCACATAGCGAATGACCATCCAGCGCGTGCCCCCCATGACACGCACGGCCTCGATGAGACCGGGCTCGATCTCCTGCAACGAGATTTCGGCAATACGCGCGTAATAGGGAATGGCCGCAATCGAGAGCGGTACGATGGCTGCCAACGTGCCGAGCGATGTGCCTGCGATGAAGCGGGTGACGGGGATCAGCAGCACCAGCAGAATGATGAACGGAATGGCGCGAACCGCATCGATGACCCAGCCGATAGGGCGACCCAGCCAGGGCAGATCATAAAGATCGGTGCGACGGGTCGCGATCATGAGCACAGCCAGAGGCAGGCCGAAAAGAACAGCGACAAGGCTTGATGCGGCAACCATCTCGACGGTCTGCAGCGTCGATTCAGCGATGAGCCTAGCGATCAGACGGTACATGACCGAGCACCTCCGTCACATGGGCCTGTTGCTCCAGGAAAGCAGCAAGCGGTTCGGTCACAGGGGCAGAGAATGCCAGAATCATGTCGGTCAGGAGATCCCCTCCGCAGGATAGGGTGCCGCCCTGCACCAGGGTGATCTGCTGATCGAAACGCGTGGTCAGGAGTGACAGGAAGGGCGTCTTAGCGGCTTCAGGGCCCAGCACGATGCGCATGAGTGTCAGACCACCCGGCACAGGGACGGCGCTTAACTGGCGTTTGATCGTCTCAGGCAGACCGGGGCGCGTATCGGCCAGCAGGCGCTCAAGCCTCGGATCACCCCGGCTATCACGCATCAGCGTCGCCATGCTGCCGTTTTCGATCAGCGCGCCATGATCGAGCACCAGAACGCGATGGGCAAAGCGACGCACGACTTCCATTTCATGGGTGATGAGAATGATGGTCAGGCCAAGCGTGCGATTGATATCGGCCAGCAGCTCGAGAATGGAGGCGGTCGTATGCGGATCGAGCGCCGAGGTTGCCTCATCGCAAAGCAGAAGCGAGGGCGAATTGGCAATGGCCCGTGCAATACCGACACGCTGTTTCTGACCGCCGGAAAGCTGGGAAGGACGTTTGTGACCGTGGCTCTCGAGCCCGACGAGCGCGAGGAGTTCCTCGACACGTTCCGCGATGCGCGGTTTCGGCCAGCCGGCAATCTCGAGCGGCAGGGCAATATTGGCAGCCACCGAGCGGGAATTCAGCAGATTGAAATGCTGGAAAACGAGCCCCACCTTGCGCCGGGCCGCCACGAGATCACGCTCGGAAAGCTGCGTGAGATCAGCGCCATCAAGCAGGATATGCCCTTCGGTCGGGCGCTCCAGCGCGCAGAGGCAGCGCAGAAGCGTGGATTTCCCCGCCCCCGAACTGCCGATCACCCCGACGATCTCACCCTTGTCGACCTTAAAGCTGATATCACTCAGCGCCGTCTGTGACCCGAAACGGCAGGACAGACCCGAAACGTCAAGAAGGCTCATGGAAAGGCAGGGATCACGGTATTGGCGTACACGTCAATCAGGGCCTGACGGATATTGGGCTGCTGATAGGCGCTCACCAGCGGCTTGACCCAGGGGGCCTGCGCCTCATCGCTGTTGACGGCAATGACGCAGATATAGGGATTGTCCTTCACCCCTTCGCGGGCCAGACGCTCGTGAACCACATCCACACCCGCCTTGTGCGCCCAGTCCGTATTGATCACGGCAGCGTCGAGATCGGGCAGCGCGCGCCCTACTACACCGGCATCCAGCTCCCGTATCGTGAAGTCATGCGGGTTCTCGGTGATGTCGAGCGGTGTCGGCAGCAGGCCCGCCGAAGGCGAAAGCTTGATGAAACCGAGCGACTGAAGCAGCAGGAGCGCCCGCCCTTCATTGCTCGGGTCGTTCGGCACACCGATGACCGCGCCCTTTGGAAGGGTGGCGAGCGTCTTCCATTTGCGGGAATACAGCCCGATCGGCGCAACATAGGTATTGCCTACGGGCACGATCTTGAACCCGTGCCCTTCATTCTGGGCTTTCAGAAACGGCATGTGCTGGAACGAATTCGCATCGAGATCATGCGATGCCAGCGCCTCGTCGGGCGTGGAGTAGTCGGAAAATGTGACGATCTTGAGGGTCAGCCCGGATTTCTGCGCGTTCTGGCTGACAAGACGCCAGATATCCTCATCTTCACCCGCCATGATACCGACACGGATCGGTTTGTCTGCTGCGCGCGCAGAGCGCAGGCCAAGAGCCAGAGGCGCGGCAAGAAGCGTAGACAACACCGAACGACGCGGCAGCGAGGCAAAGGACATGAGAGGAGCACCCGGTTTCTGGCGCGAGTCGGTAAATTGAACGATTATTAATCGTTATTATAAACAGTCTCGACGCATTCAACGATTTATCCGTGTTTTATACAGAACGCCCCATAAATCAATGATCGATCTGGGCAAGCCCCCTCAGATGTCGCCATCGATCTGCGCCGAAACCTTGACGGTATTGGACACGGCGTCCCTTTTGCGCCGGACCATGAGAAAGGCGCCCTGCCAGCTGCCCATTATGATCCATGTGCCTTCAATCTCGTCCCCTGCCTCATTCAGCATGCCCTCATAAAGCACGGTGTGATTGCGGCGATCTGTCTGATAGGTCTTGCGAAACTGCACATGCCGCCCCTGACGTGTCCCGCTGACAAGGGCGACAAAGCAGGCCGAATCTTCTGTGCTGGCATGGGCTCGCTCGGTGATGGTGCCACCAATCACGGATTCCGCCTCAAAAAGCGCCGCCTGGAAGAATTCCGGCTCATAATCACGGGGATAGGTAAACTGCCCGTCCCACTGCCCCGCAACAGACAAGGCCTCACTCATCGCTCTCTCCTCTCGGCCTGCAGCGCGTTTTTGCCCTCGGGCCGGAATGCTGCTCAAAACAGCCCATCCTGTGAAACCACCCTGACGGACGCGCCTTATGCTGACCCTGTGTCTCTATCTTGCGGCAGGTTTTGCCGAAATTGCCGGCTGTTTTGCCTTCTGGGCATGGCTGCGTCTGGACCGGTCAATCTGGTGGATCATCCCCGGGCTGTTCAGCCTGGTATTGTTTGCCTTCATTCTGACCCGCATCGACAGCGACAGCGCAGGCAGGGCCTACGCGGCCTATGGCGGTGTCTATATCACCGCCTCGCTGATCTGGATGCGCCTCTTCGAGGGTCGCAGCCCGGACCGATGGGAGCTGGCAGGCGCGGCGATCTGCCTGTGCGGGGCAGCGCTCATCCTCTGGGGACCACGCTCGACATAAAACGCGGCTTGGGCCATTGACGGGTTTCCTGAATTCCGGAGGCCTTTCGTGTTCCAGCCGCTCTATCGTCGCACGCTCGCCCTTGCGGCCTCGCCTCATGCTGGCTGGTGGCTTTTTGCCGTTGCCTTTGCCGAAGCCTCGTTCTTTCCAATTCCTGTCGATCTCATGCTGATCCCGATGGTGCTGGCGGCGCGCGAGCGGGCCTTCGTGCTGGCGGCGATCTGCACCGCCGGTTCGGTCATGGGGGCCATGCTGGGCTGGGTGATCGGTGCGGTTCTGCTGCAGCATGTCGCCATGCCGATCGTTCATTTCTATCATGCCGAGCACAGCCTCGCGGCGCTTCAGGAAAAATTCAGGCAGTACGGGGTGGCGATCATCCTGCTCAAGGGCCTGACACCGATTCCGTTCAAGATTGTCACCATCGCTGCCGGTGCAGCCCATTTTGCCATTCTGCCGTTTCTGGCGGCCAGTCTGGTCACGCGCGGTGCGCGGTTCTTTCTGGTGGCAACCCTGCTCTGGTTCTACGGCGCCCCGATCAAGGACTTCATCGAGCGCCGCCTGACACTGGTCATGACAGGCTTTCTCTTTCTGATCATCGCTGGCATTCTGGCTGTCACCCTTCTGTAGACCGTATGAGGATTGCCGCCATGCCCAACCAGATTGCCGTCGTCACTGGCGCCGGAGCCGGTATCGGGCGCGCCACGGTGCGTATGCTGGCCTCCTATGGTTTCGATATCGCCCTGCTTGGCCGGAACGAGCAGCGCCTGCAGGATTCTGCGGATGAGCTCGAAACCAGCGCCATTCGCACGCTTATCGTGCCGGTCGATGTCTCGGACGCAAAAGCGGTCTTCGACGCAGCCGAGCGTGTCGAGCGCGAGCTCGGCCCGATTACGGTCTGGATCAACGCGGCAGGTGTAGCGGCCATAGGGCCGGTCCTCTCGCTGGATGCCGAAACGCTCAGGCGCGTAACCGACGTGACCTATCTCGGCTCGGTATTCGGCACACAGGCAGCCCTGGCCTGCATGCGCCGACGCGGCAGTGGCACGATCGTCAATCTGGGGCTCGCCCACCCGCTGCGTGGCCTGCCGCTTCAGGCAGCCATCAATGGCGCCCATGCTGCAATCAGCGCCTTTTGCGACAGTGTCCGCCCCGAAATCCGTGCGCTTTCAGATCGCATTGACCTGACAGTCGTGCATCTGCCCTCGATCAACACGCCACGCCTCGGCTGGAGCCGCAACCGCTCTGGCCATGCGCTCAAGCCTCTTGGCCGCATCTATGAGCCGGAAGTGGCGGCTCACGCAATCGGTCAGGCCGTACTGGGTCATCATCGCGATATCTGGGTCGGCGCCTCGTCGATCCTGCCAAGCCTGATCAATGGCATCGCGCCGTCGCTGCGTGACCGCTATCTCGCCAAGAAAGGCATTGTCGCCCAATACGCATCGGGCAAGGCGGAAACAGAAAGCGACACGCTCAACGAAAGCCTGCCCGGCGCTTATGCCGCCCATGGCCCCTATGAAGGCATCCCCCTGCGCGATCAGGGACGCAAGCCGCTACTGCTGACCATTCCAAGGCGGATCGGTTTTGGCGCTACGCTTCTGTCTCTGGCAGGGGTGCTGCTCGGCTGGGCAGCCCTGCGTCGCAAGGCCTAGCTCGGCTGGCGCGACGTGCCGGCTGCCATCAGGGCGCGGTGCTGCTTGAGGCCATTGACCAGTTTCTCACTATCCTCAGGGGCGAGAACCAGCCCCACCGGCCCATAGGCCGGATGCTGGAAGGCAAGCGTTGAACCCTCGGTCAGCGCGTCGATCTGTAATGCCCAGTTCGTGCTGTATACGGGCAGAAACGGCACATTGCCGATCGCAGGCTGGGGCTGACTGGCCGTCATGGCATAGCGTACGCGACCAAGGCTTGTGATGAGCTGGCTCAGCTGGTCGAGCGTGAGGTCTATTTCCCCCTCGATCCCGCTCCCTTCAAGAAAACGCAGCGTCGCCCCTGTGCCATCCTCTTTCTGGATGACCTGCATTCTTGCACCCATGACCGGAAGCTCCCTCTTTTCGCATTTTCCCAAGGCGGGCCGGCGCGCAAAAGCCGCCGGACCAAAAAAGGTTATGTCTTCTTGCGGGGTTGGAACCCGATCGGAATACCCGGAGACATACCGGGCGATCTAGCGACGATCCTCTGTGTTCTGAACCCATCCGGCGTCTGCCCACCATCCCTGAGCACGAAGGCTTTCTGCCGCCCTACATGCCGCATCCAGATCGGCATAAAGGCCAAAACAGGTCGCTCCCGAACCGCTCATGCGGGCAAAGTGACATTCTTCCGAACGCTCCAGATGGCTCAAGACTTCACCGATTACGGGAAAGAGAGCAATCGCCGGGGCCTGAAGATCATTCGAAGTTGATCGCAGGCTTTCGGCCAGAGCCGCCACATCATGCCATTGCGCTGGCAGCTTGGCAGAAGGACGAAACGCAGCGCCGGATTCCTTCCAGGCGCGGAAAACGGCAGGTGTCGGCACGGCGACACCGGGATTGACCAGCACCATTGCGCAGCGCGGCAGGCGTGGCGCTGCGGCGAGAATTTCACCGATACCCTGCATGCGCCGGGATTTCTGGGCGATACAGACCGGCACATCTGCCCCGAGCGAGGCAGCGATCGGCGCCAGGTCGACATCCTCGCACTGCCAGGCTGCTGCGAGCAGACGCAGGGCAGCGGCAGCATCAGCGGAGCCCCCTCCGATACCCGAGGCCACGGGCAAGTTCTTGGTGAGCCGCATCTGCCAGGCAGGCAGAGTGTCAGAAAGGGAGGCAGCCAGACGCAGGGCCGATGCAGCGCGCAGCACCAGATTATCTGACCCGGCCTCGAGCCCCGCGCCAAACGGCCCGTCGATGGCAAGGCTCATACCGTGCTCAGCAGGACGGGGCGCCTCGAGTGTCAGCAGATCGGCCGTCTGGGCGAATACGGCCAGAGAATCCAGCTCGTGATAGCCATTATCGCGACGTGCGGTGATGTGCAGAAACAGATTGATCTTGGCATGTGCCAGCGAACGGGCAGGTAACATCGACGAACTCATCGGGGCGAAGGAATGGCACGACCGCGCATGACGGGCAGATCCGGCCCACCGGCAAGAGCGGCATCGATCAGCGCCTTTGTCTCGGGCTCGGGCTTGTTGTTGAGCGCCTGGCTCCACTGATCGCGGGCTTCGAGCTGGCGGCCCTGATACCAGTAGGCAACGCCCAGATGATAAGCGATCTCTGCATCGGCGGGGGCCGAATTGACTGCGGAAAGAAGCAATGGCAGCGCCTGGGCCAGATCGCCCTTCTGCTTGAGCAGTGCCCAGGCATAGCTGTCGCGTATCTCGGCATCATCCGGCGCCATGTCCATGGCACGACGCAACAGCAGCAGGGCCTGCTCGGGGCGCTCATTATGCTCGACATCCGAGTAGCCCGCGTAATTGAGCAGAACAGGCTCGGCAGGGGCCAGAGCCAGAGCGCGATCGAGATCGGCCTGGGCCTTGTCACGACGCTTGAGATGGTCCCACGCAATGGCGCGCCCCAGAAGCAGCGGCCAGACCCGTGATTCCATGACGCTCACCTTATTGAGCGCATGGGTAAAGGTCTCGATGGCGGCGTCGGAATGGCCAAGCTGGTCCTGAACCGAACCGAGTTCGTTCAGGATATCGGGGTTGCCGGGGTTGGCCTTGACCACCCGCCCCAGCGCATGGAGCGCCGCGTTGAGATCGTGACGCTTGAGAGCGACCTGCGCCTGGGCATGATCGGAGAGCGGTGCCAGAGGATCGTCTTCCGCCACGCCGTCGAGCGCGGATTGTGCCATGTCGAGCTGGCCGTCATTGCGCAGTTCTTCGGCCAGCAGGATCTTGCCGAGTGTCAGATCAGGGGCGAGCAACAGGGCCTGACGCAGCAGCAGAATCTTGAGCTGACGCAGATCCTTGAGCTTGTCGTCATCCGGGTTGGGCGCCCCGGCATTGCCACTGTCATGCGATGCTGTATCGCCCAGAAGGGCGGTCACACCGATATAGAATTCAGCCAGTCCCTGATTGGGAGAGAAATCGGTACCAATCCTGCCCGGACGCAGGCGCCCGGCGACGAGCTGAAAGGCAGGCAGAAGACCACCGACATTCTTCAGCCTCTGGCGCGCCTCGGCATCGTGATGACGAAAGGCCAGCCAGTCCGCCTCGAACTGCAATGCCTGTACCCGCACCAGAGGCGGCACGGCGACTGCGCTGCGATCAAGCTGGGCAAACAGACTATCCGTACGCGCCTCGTCGCGCAGCGAGGCAATGCGCGCCTGCTGCAAAAGCGCAAGCCAGGTTACCGGGTCGATCCCCCCCTGAGGAAGCGTGATGTCGTCTTCCTGTCCATTGGCGGGATTTGCCCCGTAATGGCACCAGTCACGCAGGCCGCGCCCTGCCATGCGCAGCAGACCATCGGTCTCCTTGCTGTGCAGGGCGAAAAAACCCTCGGCGCTCTTCCAGTGACGATCACGAAACGCTGCCGTACCCAGAACAAGACGCGCCAGGTTTTGCTGTGGCATCAGCCTGGCAAGTGTGACCGCCCGCGCGGCAGAGTCCGACCCGGCATCCATCGCGGCAAAACGCAGGGCCATCAGCACGAAATCGGGATCGCGATAGCCCTGCATCACTGCCTCATAGAGGGCATGATCGGCATCGCTCACATTATTGCGTTGCACCGAGACAATACTGCCAAGCAGACTGCCCGTCAGGGAATAATCGGGCGCCATAAGCGCCACACCGCCCTGAGTGTCGGCGGCCAGAGCTCTGGTCACAGGCACACCGGCAACAGAGGCCAGACAGGCAAGAAGAACGAGCCGGGACGGAGAGCGCTTGGTTTGCATCGTGTGACAATCTAGACTGAACCCGTTCAGACACCAAACTGATAAGAAACCATGTCCCTTTCCCTGTCCGGTCAGGACCGCTCCGAGATTCTTGCCCTGCTGGACCTGTATCGGGACTGGGGAGTCGATTGTGCCCTCGACGAGGTCGCGCCGCACAGGCTCGACCGGGCGGCGTCGCTCGCGCTGCCTCAGGGAGTGCGTCAACGCCCGGCGCGCGCGCCAGCCGCGAGACCAGCCCCTCCCTCTCCCGCCCAGCCGCGTCAGGCCCCGATCGATCCGCAGGCCGCCCAGGCCTGGGGGGTGGAAATATTCCCGGAATGCGCCCTTGCGCGCACGGCCTCGACCAGTGTGCGACCACGCATCGTGCCCGGTGCCCCATTGATGCTGATTGGCGATGCGCCGGATGCTGATGAAGACCGCTCAGGCGAGGTGTTTGCGGGGGAAACGGGGCGCCTGCTGGACATGATCCTTCCCAGTATCGGGCTTGATCGCGCCAGCCTCTCTCAGGCGCCCGCCCTGCCCTGGCGTCCTCCAGGCGGCCGCGCTGTCTCGCTGATAGAAAGCCGCGAGTGCCGCGCTCTGCTCAATGCCGCCATCGTCACGGCCCGTCCCGAACGCCTCGTTCTGCTCGGTCTGACCCCCCTGCGACTCCTGCTGGATGAGCAGGCGAGCATGGCACGGTCACGTGGCGCCTGGCACAAGGTGCGACTCGATGACGGGACCATGGTCGAGGCCTTGGCCATGCAGCACCCGCAACAGCTGCTTTCCAGCGCCAGAGCCCGTCGGGAGATGTGGAAAGACCTTGTTTTTCTGGCAGAAACGCTCTCGTCCTCGTGAGTACGCATCTGGTTTCAGGAGCGTCATAAAAAAAAACGATTTTAGCCCCGGAAAATGCGGTTTTTTAGTGTTATCCCTCTGGTAGAATTCGAGAAACGATCTTAGAATAGCGAACTCCTCTGGTGTGACCTTTTGGCCACTCTTGCTTTATCAGGCAAGGGGGGCTACCAGCATCTCCACCATGCGAGGAATTTCTTATTTCGCGTCGAGTAACAGTGCCCGTGCGTTGATGCTGTGCGCTGTGCTTGTGGCGGGAGCGACGTTCAATCCGCTTCGTGCACAAGAAAGCAAATCGACGCTTAACCCTGCCGATCATGACAACAGCCAGAGCGAGGAAACGGCGTTTGCAACGCCGCATTCGTCTGCGCCTGGTGGTTCGAATGGTCTTCCCCACCCCCTTTCCGCCTCAGATGCTGCGCTTCTGAAAGAGGCTTTCCGCGCCCAGCGTTCCGGCGATTTCGAAACCGCAATCGCCCGTTCCCGTGCGGCCCATGACAACGTGCTCATCGGCGACCTGCTCGCCGAGCGCTATCTCAACCCGGCCTACCATCCCGAACCCGTGCAATTGCGCCTGTGGCTCAAGACTTTTCCCAGTCTGGCCGATGCCGGTGCCATCCAGAACCTGCTGGTCTCGATCAGCCCGAAGGGCAGCGTCGCCCCTCAGAGCTTCCCGACACCACTCGCGCCATCGGATGTCTCATCGACGGGCACAACGGCAGCGCCAGATCCTCTGGCGCATCTTCTCAACCGCAATCCCCTGCTCGATCGCACGATCGGCGAGCGCCTTTCCTGGGGTCTCAAGGGCGGTCAAAGCGCCGTCAAACTGGTGAACTCAACCCCCGGCATGACGCCGCTCTATGCGGGTCAGCTCAAGGCCGAGATTGCACTCGGCATGCTCAGCGCAGGCGAAACCGCCTTTGCCCTGCAAACCGCTCGTGACGGCTTTGCCCAGAGCGCACATCAACTCGGCTATGCCGGATATGTCGCCGGGCTTGCCGCCTGGCGTCAGGGCGCCCTGCACGAGGCATTGGGCTATTTCGAACAGGCTTCACGTGCGGGCACGACAACCAATGAACTGCGCGCCGCCTCCGCCTACTGGGCGTCACGTGCCCATCGTCATCTCGGCAATGCGCCGACCCTGACCACCTCCTGGTTGCAGCGCGCCGCCGCCGAACCAGGCACATTCTATGGTATTCTGGCGCGACAGATGCTGGGACTGCATCATGCAGGCATGACCCCCGGCAAGGACCCAACGCAAAAAGACGGGCATGACGGCATCTCTGCCGATGACACGACGGCGCTTCAGAACCCGATCCCGGTCATGGGTGAAATCGATGTCGAGGCCGTTGCGGCCACCCCTCAGGGTCATCGTCTCTTCGCCCTGCTGCAGATCGGCGAAACCTCGCGTGCCGAAGCCTTGCTGCGCCGCATGTGGCCCGACATCACGTCGGACACGGCCCTGTGCCACTCGGTACAGCTTGTGGCTGCGGCGGCCGGTCTGCATGATCTGTCCGAGCAGATTGCCACTATTCTGGCCGCACGTGACGGTCGCCCCGCCCATCTGGCAGGGTTCCCGACGCCGCAGCTTGCCCCACGTCACGGCTTCAGAATGGACCCGGCACTGGTCTACGCGCTGACCCGTCTGGAATCGAATTTCGATCCCAAGGCGTCATCCAGCGCTGGTGCCCATGGACTGATGCAGATCCGCCCCCTGACCGCCAGCTTTGTCAGTGGCCCCAAGCCTGCGCTCGACGCCCATGGCGTTGCCATCATAAACGTACCGGCCGATATGGTCGGGCGTCTGCACAATCCGGCCGTCAATCTCGAAATCGGTCAGCTCTATGTGCAGTATCTCGCCGGTCTGTCGGAGCGTTCAGAAGAAGCACCCAAGGGGGGCGATCTCATTCACACCCTCGCCTCCTATAATGCCGGGCCGGGCGCCATTGCGCGTTGGGAAAGCGGTGCACCGGGCGAAGCCGGACAGATTCATGATCCGCTGCTTTTCATGGAACTGCTGCCCAATGGCGAGACGCGGGATTATGTTCATCACGCCTTTGCCTATCTCTGGATCTATGCCGACAAGCTGGGCCTGCCTGCCCCGTCGCTTCATGCTCTTGCACGCGCCCAGTGGCCGCGCTTTGCCGATGAGCAGGAAATCGCCAGTGCGCGGCCTGTGACCTATCACTGACCGCATTTTCTACCGTCAGGAGGCACCAAGACTCTCCTGACGGATGATCGTCGCTCCCATCGTCTCGAGAAACGCCCCGTCATGCGTTGACAGAAGCACGCAGGCTATTCGGGATTTCTCGGCCAGCAGCGCGCCGAAAAAAGCGTGCGATTGTGCATCGAGACCATTTGCCGGTTCATCCATCAATAGAAGCGACGGCTCACCGATAAAGGCCGAGGCAATCAGCATTTTTCGCCTCGTGCCCAGCGACAGCGCGTCGTAACGCTTGTCGAGATGCGGCGCGAGGCCGAACCCCTCTATTATTGAAGGGGCTATATCCGGCGCCTTGCGTGCCCAGGCGCAGAGCGCCATCAGATCATGGCCTGTCATGAAGGGATAAACCACTGCCTCGTCGGGCACATAGGCCAGGCTCTGCCGCGCCGCAACGTCGTCACGCACCAGGTGCTTTCCATTGATCCAGACATCGCCATGATCGGGTCTTGCCGAGCCGGACAACATGCGCAGCAAGGTCGATTTGCCGGTGCCGTTCGCTCCCCAGAGACCATAGAATCCGACACCGAGCGACAGGCTGACCGAAGAGAGAACGGGTCGCCCTCCATAAGCCACACAAAGGTCCGAACAGCGCAGGATGGCGGTCATGCCGTCACCTCCATCAGAATGAAACTGACCCAGAGAATGCTCAGGGTCACACTGGCCATGGGCCGCCAGCGCGTATCGATGCGCAGGCTCGATCGCATCGCCACAAGCAGCAGGGCGTAGGACACCACGATCACGATCAGCGCGACCGGAGAAACGAGCGCGTGCAGACACAGAGGCAGCACAAAGACGAAAGCAGAGGGCGCAAAGACGGTCAGCACGAGCGCAAGATCGCGCCTGATCCAGAAAGAGCGCGATAGCGGAAGTGTTGCAATAAAAGCCTTCGCCCGACGATGCGCGGTATCGAGCGCGACGAATGGTGCAAGGCTGCATTGCGAAACGAGGGCCATCCCGACAATCATCACCGGAATGGATCGCCCATCATAGGCAAAGACCGATAACAGCACCCATAAACCGATCGGCAGCAAAAGGGCGATGACAAGTACCACCCCGACACCACTTTCAGGCTCCAACCAGCTGCGCAGCTGCACACGCAGTACGGGAGAAAGCCGCGCCAGCCTGTCGACCGGCCTGGCTCTGACATGGCGCGGGAGCCTCCGATGCGCAGACAGCCATGCCGAAAGAGCACCAATTCCAGGCTCTCGACCGGCCAGAACAAATCCGGCTGCGCCAGATCCGGCAGCACCAATAAGGCACAATACCCTCGACCAGACGGGCTGCGTTACACAGCCGCCAGCGAGCAGAAAATCCGCCACAAAAATCGCGATGCAGAGAGGAATAAGGCGCTCAACGAGCGCTGCCTGAAGAACCAGGACCAGCCCCGCAAAAACCATCAGCGCCATACAATAGAGACACAGGGCTGATAGCGACGCCGCGCCGGTCAGAATGCCACCGATCACGAAAGGCAGGAAAAGCGGCAGATCGAGTGCCGCAAGCAGGGCGCCTGCTGTCAGCAGACGGGTCTGTGGTGTGATGGGCAGGGTATCGAGAAAAGGGCGAAAATTCCCACCGCGCAAGAAGCGGCACAACCCCTGGGACCAGGCTACGAAACCGGTTTGAGCCGCGAAAACCGCTATGAGATGCGCCCGAAAGCCTTGCGGGCCCGCCAGCACCGCCATGGATAAATGGCCCAGTTGCAGAAAAATGGCCACGAAAGGAATGGAAGGGGATGCCAGTACGGCCCCCACCAACATCATCCAGCGCTGCATGAGCAACGCTTTTGCAGCATGAAGCAGATAACGGGCCCGCAGCTTGAAAAAGAAAGTGAAACCCGAACTTGCACGGGTCGATCTCAAGCCTGACATTTGTCCCCCGCCCCATTCATTCAGAATGATAGCGTTACAATCCGGCGGGTAACAAACGAGTTCTGATTAATTTTCCGCTAGAACCTGACGGCTGGCACGCACCTTAGTCACGCGGCGCTGCTCCATCTCGACAACCTCGAACAGCCATCCGGCGAACACCACCTTGTCACCCTTGGCCGGCACGCGGCGCAGCAGGGCGAGAATGGCACCGGCGAGCGTGTGGTAACTGCCCGCAGCAGGCAGATCCGGCAGATCGAGCACCGAGCGCACCTCATCGGCAGGCATGAACCCGTCGAGCACATACTCATCACGCCGCTGCGGATTTTCACGCTCGGTCTTGTTCTTCTCGGCATTTTCGTCACCGACAATCGCCTCGAAGATATCGGAAGGCGTCACGATGCCTTCAAAAGACCCATATTCGTCGAGCACGAAAGCAATACCCAGGCGCTCGCCACGCATGCGTTCGATCATGTCCTGCGCGGTCAGGCTGTCGGGCACCACGATAGGCTGGCGGAGCGCCGCCTCGATCGAGACAGGCAACCCCTGAAGCAGGCGATCCATGAGATCCTTGGCCAGAACGACACCGACCGGGTGATCGACATCGCCCTCGCAAACCAGAATACGCGTATAGGTCGACTGGCGCAGCTTGACGATCAGCGCATCGCGGCTTGCATGGCGATCGACCCAGAAAAGCTCATTGCGTGGCGTCATGATGGCGCGCACAGGACGATCGGCCAGGCGCAGAAGGCGTTCGATCATGATGCGCTCCTCAGTCTCGAGCACGCCAGCCTGCGCCCCTTCAGCCAGAATGGCACGCAGCTCTTCTTCGGTAATGGCCGCACGTGTCAGGCGGCCGACGCCGAACAGACGCAACACAAGAGATGACGCCCCGCTCAGCAGAGCCACGACCGGACGGGAGATGGTCAGAAGCGCCGAGAGAATGAACGAGAGACGCGCCGCGATCTTTTCCGGCTGCTGCAGGGCGATCTGCTTGGGCACCAGCTCGCCGAAGACCAGCATGGCAAAGGTGATGCCCATCACCACAATACCGATGGACAGCTCATTGGCAAAAGGACGCAACAGATCGCTGCGGCGTATCAGAAGCGCCAGATTTTCCTCGATCTGGCTGCCACCAAAGGCGCCTTCGAGAATCGAGACCAGCGTCATGCCGATCTGCACGGTCGGCAAAAAGGAATGCGGCTCATCCGCCAGACGCAGCGCCCGCTCTGCCCCGCGCACCTGCCGTTTGACCAGCGCTGCAAGGCGCGGCCGCTTGGCCGAGATCAGCGCCATTTCGCCCATGGCAAAAATGCTGTTCAGCGCAATGAGAAGGCAGATGACCAGAATGGGGGTGAGCATGGGGTCCTTCGATCGGAAAAAAGAAAAGGCGGACATACACATCGTATGTCCGCCTTTTCAGGATAAAGCTGTCGCGCCCTGTTTGACCAGAGCGCTGAAGAGCGGGCACCTGCCCGACCCTCCCGGGGCCTCACCCCCTTGGATATGAGACGTCAGTCTGCCGCGTCAGCCACTTCGACCGGCTTGTCTTCGGCCTTGTGCACACGCACGCGCGGGCCACGAGCCGGCTTGCGTGATTCAAGCAGGGTTACCTGCTCGGCCACCTGAGCCTCATATTTGTATTCGGCCTTGCGCTGGTTCGCGAGAGAGATCTCAGGGACCATCGGCTTTTCGGTCTCGGGGCCGAACAGCGCAACCTTGGCGATGTGCCACGGACGCTTGACGGCATCCATGACAGCCGTCGATTCATAGCCGGAATGGACCATGCAATCGGCGCATTTTTCGTAGGCACCGGTGCCGTATTGATCCCAAGCCGTATCGTCCATCAGCTCCTTGAACGTCTTGGCATAGCCTTCGCCGAGCAGGTAGCAGGGGCGCTGCCAGCCAAACACGGTGCGCAGCGGCTTGCCCCAGGGCGTGCAATGATAGTTTTCATTGCCTGCCAGGAAGTTCAGGAAGAGCGGCGACTGGGTAAAGCGCCACTTCTTTCCCTTGCCGAGACGGAAGATGTCGCGGAAGAGCTGCTTGGTCTTCTGACGGTTCAGGAAGTGCTCCTGATCCGGTGCGCGCTCATAGGCATAGCCCGGTGCCGTCATGACACCATCGACGCCAAGCGCCATGACCTCATCGAAGAACCGCGCCACGCGCTCGGGCTGAGCGCCATCGAACAGGGTGCAGTTGATGGAAACACGGAAGCCGCGCTCCTTCGCCTTGCGGATGGCGGCAACCGCACGCTCGTAAACACCTTCCTGACAGACTGACGAATCGTGCATCGCCTTGTCGCCGTCGAGATGGATATCCCACGAGAAGAACGGATTGGGTTCGTAATCGTCGAGCTTCTTATCGAGCAGAAGCCCGTTCGTGCAAAGGTAGACGTATTTCTTGCGTGCCGTCAGACCCTTGACGATCTCGGGCATCTCCTTGTGCAGAAGAGGCTCGCCACCGGCGATGGCGATGACGGGGGCGTCAGCTTCGGCATCGGCATCCAGGCATTCCTGCAGGCTCAAGCGCTGGTTCAGGATCTGTGCCGGATAATCGATCTTTCCGCAGCCCGAGCAGGCCAGATTGCATCGGAACAACGGCTCGAGCATCAGAACGAGCGGATAGCGCTTGCGACCCAGCAGATGCTGTTTGACCACATAGCGTCCGACACGGACGGCCTGCATCAATGGAACGGCCATGTATCTCTATGCTCCTACACCAGATGACGTGCGGGCGCGGTGTCAGAAAAGGCCCGACATGAATACCGCGTCGCCGTCATACGTAAGACCCGTTGGTCATATGATTTCGAAAAACAACACCGGAATAAGGGGTGGTGTGCAAGACTGAAAATGATATGCGCGGGCTGGTAAAACGTGGCCTATACACCGCGCATGGGCCACGCCTCAATATCGAAGGCGCTTCGTAGCGCCTACTGTGTCATTTTGGCGACATTTATCTTCACCAGCTAACCAAATTTTAAGCTGAAATCTGTTGCGCGCCCCCTGCCGATGGGCGAATTCGCTGCCTTCGTTATTGCAGGACGGCGGGAAGATTGCACTTTTCGACGTTATGTCGGACATATGCCGCCGCAGTTGAACGCCGGATGACTTGTTTTTGCAGGGAGTCTCCCCAGCTTTCCGACTACGGATCCAGACATATGTCTCTCCCGATTGGCGGGACAGATTTGAGGACGCAGCATGACACAGTTCCCCAGCAGAGTGCCCCAGACCGCCCGTACAGCGCGCACGAGGCGCGCCGCTCTGGGACTGATGGCCCTGTTTTCTGCCCCCGTCGCGCTTTCTTCCTCCGCCCTGATTGCTCCGGCCTATGCCCAGTCTGCCGCTGTCGCTCCGATCAACGCTCTCTATGCAGCTCTCGGTCAGATCCAGTCTTCGGGTAGCGGCACCTCCGACGCCCGCGCGCAGGCCATCGCTCCTGTCATTGATCGCAGCTTCGACCTCTCGACCATTTTGCACAGCTCGATCGGCATGCGTTACACGACGCTTTCAGCCGATGAGCAGAGCAAGCTTCTGACTGCTTTCCGCCAGTTCACGATTGCCCGCTACGTTTCTAGCTTCAAGAAGGGCGGCGACGCCAAATTTACTGTGAGTCCGACCACGCGCCCCGCTCCGACCGGCGGCAGTACGATTGTCAGCACCACCATCGGTGATGGATCCGATTCCGGCACCGCTATCAATTATGTGATGATGCCCTCAGGTGGCGGATACCGCATCGTTGATATTCTTCTCAATGGCCGCATCAGCCAGGTCGCCGCGCAACGCGCCGATTTCAGCTCGACCCTGGCCCGTGGCGGTGTTGATGCCCTCGTGACCCTGCTCAACCACAAGACCGCAAAGTTCATGAATAATTAAGATGCGTGGCCAGTTTCCCCAGATAGCATACCCTGAAAAGGGAAAAGGGGTCACGTGGCTCTCGCTCTGAACTGGCTAGGCTATGCATCGGCTGCCCTTGCGGTGGCTGGTTGCGCCCAATCGGCTATCGGCGCCGGGCTGATCATTGCCTTTCGGGGCAGCGAAAAGCGACGCATCGCCAGAATACCGTCCTCGCCAGGGCCGCAGCCTGCGGTAACCGTCCTCAAGCCCCTGCATGGGGACGAACCGCTTCTTGAAGATGCATTGCGCAGCTTCTGCGAGCAGGATTATCCGATCTATCAGATTGTCTTCGGTGTCCAGCGTCACGACGACAGCGCCATAGAAATCGTCAGACGACTGATCGCCGACTATCCCGAGCGGGACATGACGCTTGTGATCGATGATACGCAGCACGGTACCAACCGCAAGATCGCCAATCTGATCAATATGTATCCTTCGGTGAAGCACGATATTCTCGTCATCTCCGACTCCGATATTCATGTACAGCGCGATTATCTGCGCGACGTGGTATCGACAATCCAGCAGCCGGATACAGGTCTCGTCACCACACTCTATGCGGGTCTTCCTGCCTCGACCGCGCTGGTCAGGGAATTTGCCGCATCCCAGATCAATCACAATTTCATGCCAGGCGTGATGATGTCGCGTCTGCTCGGACGTCAGGACTGCCTCGGCGCCACGATGGCCCTAAGACGCTCGCTGCTCGAACGGGTCGGCGGGCTGGCTGCTCTGGCCGATCATGTCGCCGATGACGCCATTCTCGGCCAGCTCGTCCGCGCTCATGGCAAAAAGATTGCCCTCGCCCCCTGCATGACCTGGACTACGGTCGCGGAAGACACAGCGGGCGACATGATCGCGCACGAGCTCCGCTGGGGCCGGACGGTCAAGAATGTCGAGCCGGTCGGTTATGGGCTTTCCGCCATCCAGCTTCCGCTCTTCTGGTCGAGTGTGGTGCTGTTCTGCTGCTGGCCCGCACGCTGGGCTCTGTGGTTTTTCATCGCAGCCTGGGCTGTGCGCGGGCTTTCAGCGCTGGTCATCGACCGCTCTCTGGGCCGGCTTACACCTGCGGTTTACGCGTTGTTTCCCCTGCGTGAATGGTTGTCGGCCGCAATCATGGTCGGCAGCGCCAGAGGCCAGCGTGTCGCCTGGCGCGGGCAGACGCTGCATATTCGTCGGGCAGCGCCGATTACACCGCCAATACAACCGGTCGAACCCGGAGATTAGACTTTTTAGTGTTTCGGCCTCATATGCTGGGGCATTCGTCAGAAATATCTGAGCCTTTCACCTTTGCGGATCCTGCGATCCGACGGTTTACCCAAGGATTTTCTTCACCATGATGCGCACGCTGTTCCTTCAGCCCCCTTCATTCGACGGTTTCGATGGCGGAGCCGGTTCGCGTTACCAGGCCAAGCGCGAGATCCGCTCTTTCTGGTTCCCGACCTGGCTGGCACAGCCTGCCGCCATGGTCGAAGGGTCACGCCTGATCGATGCCCCGCCGGCTGGCATTGGCATGGAGCCGATCCTGAAGGACGTGATGAATCGCGACCTCGTGGTGATGCACACCTCAACCCCGTCTTTCGCTTCTGATGTACGCGTTGCGCAGATGCTCAAAGACGCCAATCCCAAGCTGATGATCGGCATGGTCGGCGCTAAGGTGGCGGTGCAGCCTGACGAATCGATGGCGAAGGGCAGCCCGATCGACTTCGTGGCGCGCAACGAATTCGATTTCACGATCAAGGAAATTGCCGAAGGCCGCGAGCTGAAGGACGTGGACGGCATCACCTGGCGCAACAAGGATGGCGAGATCATCGCCAACCGTGACCGCGCCATGATCGAGGACATGGATTCCCTGCCCTTCGTGACGGAAGTCTACAAGCGCGACCTGAAGATCGAGGATTACTTCATCGGGTATCTGATGCACCCGTATATCTCGATCTATACCGGCCGTGGCTGCAAGTCGCGCTGCACCTTCTGCCTGTGGCCGCAGACCGTGGGTGGCCATCGCTACCGCACGCGCAGCCCCGAGCATGTGGCTGCCGAAATCCGTCTCGCCAAGCAGTATTTCCCGCAGGTGAAGGAGTTCATGTTCGATGACGACACCTTCACCGACGATCTGCCCCGTGCGGAAGCCATTGCGCGTGAAATGGGCAAGCTGGGCGTAACCTGGTCGTGCAACGCCAAGGCGAACGTGCCCTATGAAACGCTCAAGATCATGAAGGAAAACGGGCTGCGCCTGCTTCTGGTCGGCTATGAGAGCGGCAACCAGCAGATCCTGCACAACATCAAGAAGGGCATGCGCGTCGAAACGGCTCGCGAGTTCACCAAGAACTGCCACAAGCTGGGTATCAAGATCCACGGCACCTTCATTGTCGGCCTGCCCGGCGAAACGAAGGAGACCATCCAGGAGACCATCCAGTTCGCCCGCGAGATCAACCCGCACACGCTGCAGGTTTCGCTGGCAGCTCCCTATCCCGGCACGGCGCTGCACAAGCAGGCCACCGAGAATGGCTGGTTCAACGAAGCTGAAGCCGAGCTGATCGACGAGAACGGCGTGCAGATCGCCCCGCTGCACTACCCGCATCTTTCTCATACCGAGATCTTCAACTCGGTTGAGGAATTCTATCGCAAGTTCTACTTCCGCGCGCCGAAGATCGCCTCGATCGTCAACGAGATGGTTCGCAGCCCGCAGATGATGAAGCGCCGTCTGCGCGAGGGTGTGGAATTCTTCCAGTTCCTCAAGGGCCGTAACGCCGCCTGATCACTCAGGCGTCGTTTATTCCCATGCGTCGTCTGATTGTCTCGGCCGATGATTTCGGCCTGAGCGAGGAAGTCAACGAGGCCATCGAGATCGCCCATCGTGACGGGCTGCTCTCGACGGCCAGCCTGATGGTGGCAGGCCCGGCCAGCATGGACGCCGTGCGCCGTGCGCGCCGGATGCCCAATCTGCGTGTCGGGCTGCATCTGGTCGTCATCGAGGGCGATACTGCCCTGCCCGGCGCCAGCATCGGCGCCATTGCGACCCCGGACGACCAGTTTGGCACCAGCCAGCTTGGTCTTGGGGTGTCCTATTTCTTCCGACCAGCCGCAAGGCGTGCTCTCTCACGCGAGATCGAAGCCCAGTTCCGGGCCTTCATGGCTTCAGGCCTGCGTCTCGATCATGCCAATGCGCACAAGCACATGCATCTCCATCCCACCATCGGGCGGATGATGATCGAAACCGGACAGCATTACGGTTTGCGCCATGTACGCACACCCTGCGAACCGCCCGAACCGCTTGCCGCCGCTGAGACCCATTTCGACTCGCTGGGGGCTGCCGCGCTGCGTCGCTGGTGCGGTGTGCTGCGCCATCAGATCTCGCGGGCAGGCATGACGACCAACGACCATTGTTTCGGCCTGGCCTGGAGCGGCCAGATGCGACCTGGTCGTGTGGCAGGGCTGATACCGCATCTGCCCGAAGGTCTGTCGGAGCTTTATTTTCATCCGGCACTGGAACAGAGCGCGCTGTTGCAGCGCCTCATGCCGGATTATGACCAGCGTGGCGAGTTCGATGCGTTGATAAGCCCCGAACTGCGTCAGGCGGTGCGCTCAGCAAAGATTACCCTGAGCGACTGGGCAGGAAATACCCTGCCCCGTGCCTGAAAGCCTTCGTCTCTAGAAGGCTCTCCACGACACTCAGAGTGCCGAGTCGACCCATGCCTTGAGCGCGCTCTTGGGCAGGGCGCCGGTCTTCTGGGCGACGACTTCACCGTTCTTGAAGACCATGAGCGTCGGGATGCTGCGCACGCCAAAACGCGTCGGTGCTTCAGGATTTTCGTCGATATTGATCTTGGCGACCGTCAGACGGCCCTTGTATTCACCGCCGATCTCATCGAGCGCGGGCGCGATCATCTTGCAGGGGCCGCACCATTCTGCCCAGAAATCGACCAGAACGGGGCCTTCAGCCTGCAGCACGTCCTTTTCGAAACCGCTGTCGCTGACAGCTACGGTGTTGTCGCTCATCCTGTTCTCCATTCGCAATGCAGACCGTTCGGGTCCGTCTCAACACGACATATCAGCAGTTCAGGCAAAGCGTTCAAGAGCTAGTGAAGCAGGAATCGCCCCGTATCAAGAAACACAGTTCCTCCCGACGCGTTTTAGGAAGCAAGGTCATCACGTTACCGGAGAGGTTCTTTTGTCGATGCGTCATGTTTCGCGCGTATTCTGGCTATCGGTGCTGTGCAGCACGAGCCTCCTGACGGCGGTGCCTGCCGCATTGGCTCAACCCACGCTGGCTCCCCTGCCGCCTGCGCCCGAGAATTATACGCCCGAACATATCCCCTCTCCCGTCGTAGCGCCTGCTGCACCCGGCGCATTCGACGCGCTGACCGTGCCCGCAACACATCGCCTGCTACCGGGCAAGATCGTGTTCTCGATGCTGGTCACACCCGACCTCGCCCGTGCGGAACGTTTCTATGGCGGGTTGTTCGGCTGGGGTTTCCGTCCGATCGACGATGGCAGGACACCCCGTGTCGAAATCACGCTTGGCACCCAGCCGGTCGGCATGATGGTGGCGCACAAGCTCGATGACCCCAAACGTGATGTTCCGTTCTGGATGCCGTTCCTGTCGACCTCGGATACCGCGACCGTGACTCGGGTCACGAAGCAGCATGGTGGCAAGGCGATTTTCGGCCCTAAACCCATAGCCGGTCTGGGGCAGGCGGTGATCGTTGCCGACCCGCAGCATGGCCTCTATGCCGCCCTCAGCGCCCAGTCAGGCGATCCGGCTGACCATGGCACTGACCCGACGCTGAACAGCTGGTCCTGGGCAACGCTGCTCTCCCCGGACCCGAGAGCAGCGGCTGGTTATTATCAGCTCCTGTTCAATTACAGGATCGTCGCCTCTCCCGAAGCCGATAGTCCCCAGCATTACATGCTCACCGCGCAGGACAAGGAGCGCGCCAGCATCAACACACTGCCTCCGGGCATCGAGCCGCGTGACAGGGCGCGCTGGGTGCAGTTCGTCGAGGTAAATGACAGCGCGAGCCTTGCTGACAGAGCGCAGAAGCTGGGTGGTCGGGTGATTGTGCCGACACATGTCGACCGTGATGGCGCCCAGATTGCCGTTCTGGCCGATCCGGATGGGGCCGTGTTCGGTGTTATCGAAACCCAGAAAGACATGCTTGAAGGAGCGCTGCCCCGGTGAAGAAAGCATCCGCCCTTTTCGCCCTCGCGGTGATTTCTTCTCTCGGTTTGTCAGGCTGTGGCGGCTATGATGGCTATGGCGGCGGCTATTACGGTTATCCCGGAGGCTGGGGACGCCAAGGCTGGAATGGCGGCTACGCTGTCGGGCCGCATTATACCGGGCGCGGCTGGGGGGGCCGCGGCTATCGCCCGCGCTATGATGACCGGCGCGGCGATCGCGGCCCGCGCAACGGCAATCATGGCGGCGATCATCACCACCATTGATGCAGGCCTTGCCTGAGCGGTCCGGCCGCGGCACGTAGAATGGATAATCTGACGCACCGCCGGGTTCTTGCGCTCAGGCCTCAGGAAACTCCGTCGAAGCGCCCCGCGTCACCGAAACGGGCAGCTGCGCTTCTCACGAGCCTCGGCCCCATGAAGCGTCAGTCATCCGTCACGCTTCGGCGCTACGCCTCCGTCTGAACAAGACTGACGGTCGGGCCTTCGGTCCAGACCAGTGCCATGACAAGTTCATGCTCCGGATAGAGCTGCCTGAGCACGGCACCATAGGCCGCCATCTGGCGTCGATAGGCGGCAGGCACTGCCTGACCGGGGCGGGGCGGGTGCTGATTTGTCTTGAAATCGCAAAGCATCACGCAGCTTTCGGTCACACGCAGACGATCGACCTGACCAAGGACAACCTGACCGAAGGCAAGGCCTGTGATCGGCTGCTCCGCAAGGCTGCCAGGCGCGAAAAGCGGGGCGAGCGTCTTATCCTTCAGAATAGCCAGAACCTGCGTCACCAGACGCTCTACGGCGTCAGGCGCAAGACCATGGGCAGGCCGGGACAGAAAATCCTCTGCGAGAAAACGCCATTCCGACTCGTCACGGTCGGGCAGCCATTGCAGGAGACGATGCACCAGCGTGCCACGATCGAGCGCGCGTTTACGCCCGCTCTCCTGCCCTGCAGCGAGTTGCAGAGGCGACAGGGCCGGCGGTGCCGCGCCATAGGAGGCATTATCCGGCCGACTGGGTGCCAGAGGCCGCGTGAGCGGCGCCTCATGTGGTGCAGGCTGCGCATGCCAGTCCGGAGCATGACCGAACAGGGCAGGCATCGGTACAGGAGAAACAGGAGTGCGCAATCTCGCTGCCTGAGGGGCGCTTTCAGGCTCTGCCTCGATCACAAGGCGCTCGCCATCCCACCCGCCCTCGAAGGGATAGGCTGATGCGCCCAGCTGGGTGAACCCGGCCTCGCAAAGCGCATACCAGGAGTGTTCGCTCGGCTTGCGTCGCGGCTCCCAGCCACACACGACCAGCCAGTCGCTGGCACGTGTCAGAGCGACATAGAGCAAGCGGTTACGCTCTGCCTGCGCCGCTTCCTTTTCCTGCTCCTTGAGTCTGTCCCCAAGCCTGGAGGGCAATTCCTTGCCCGGCATCCACACAGGCAGATCAAGCCCGTTCTGGCGCGTCCAGAGAAGCTTCGTCTCGCCCTGCACCTCACCCGTCATGTCGGGCAGGATCACGAGGCGGGCCTGCAATCCTTTGGAGCCGTGAACGGTCATGATGCGCACGGCATCGATCTCGGACTCGGCCTCGCGCTTGACGGTCAGGCTGCTGGAAGCAAGCCAGTGCAGGAAGCCCTGCATCGACGGCGCGTGCAGCGCCTCGAAACGCAGCGCTGCAGAAAGCAGATCATCCAGCGGTTCTGCCGCCTCCGGCCCGAGACGGGCCAGTGCCCGGGCGCGCCCTTCATGACGACCCAGCGCATCGGCCAGAATCTGATAGGGGGTGGCAAAATCGATACGGGTCTGAAGCGCGGAGAGTCGCTCCCACGCACTCTGCCATTCGGGTCGTTCGAGATGGCGCTCCCGCAGGACCGTCCAGAGCGGGCGCTCGCCACGCTCCATCGCCAGATCCATGAGCGAGGCATCGCTGACGCCACCGAAAGGCGAGGTCAGCGCCGTAGCGAGGGTCAGGTTATCCTGAGGCAGAAGCAGCGCATGACACAGCGCCATCATATCCTGCACCGCCAGTGAATCGGTGAGCCCGACACCGACGAGTGTCGCCACTTCGACGCCCTGACCTTTCAATGCGCGAATGAGCGCCCGCAGGAAGGCCGAACGGCGTGGCACCAGAACCAGAACCTCACCCGCACGCAACGGCGCCTGGCCCGGCTGGGGCGGCTTGCCGATCTGACGGGCGATCCACTGAGCCAGCGTATCGGCCAGTTTCTGCGGGGCACGACTTTGTCCCGCATTGCCGGTAGGGGCCGCCCATGGGTCGTCAATGGCGTCTTTCTCATCTGCCGGGACCAGTGGCCAGAGCTCGACGCGCCCGCCCTGACCGGGGCGGGCAGAACGATGCGGCGGCAGGGAGTCACGCCCCGGCTCGCGCAAACCATCAGCGGCAAGGGGGCTGGCAAAGACCGCATCGACCAGATCGAGCACTGGCGTGACGGAACGAAAGGACACGCCAATTTCAGGATTGCGCCAGTCCTGCTCCGCACCCAGAACCATCTCGCGGAAGCGATCTCTCGCGCCGAACAAACCCTGAGGATCGGCGCCCTGAAAGGCATAGATGGATTGCTTGAAATCACCCACCGCGAAAACCGTGCGCGGGCGGCCTTCCATCTCGCGGGCGCCCTCACCCACGAAGAATTCCTCGATCAGCGCCGTCGCAATTTCCCATTGGGCTGCGGACGTATCCTGCACCTCGTCAAGCAACAGATGATCGAGACCGCCATCGAGTTTGTACAATACCCAGGAAGCACCCGGATCGCGCAGCAGATCCCGCGTGCTGGCGATGAGGTCGTCGTAATCGACCAGACCGCGCAGCGTCTTGTCCTGCGCGTAACGGTCGAGCGTGGGGGCTGCGAGAGCGAACAGGGCCAGATTGAGCGCAATCAGGCGCTGCACGGCAATCGCCTGATCCAGAGCGATGAGCCGCTCGGCTTCGGCGGTGAACGCCTCCATGATATGAGGCCGATCGCGGGCGATGGCAGCGGGGACAAAAGCCCGCGCGGCCCTCGGTGTGCCGGTGCCGGTCACAAAGAACTCGACCCACAGAGCAGGATCGCGCTCGACTGCCGGGCGCGAGAGCGCGTCGAGCATCCTGGTCAGGGTCGCCTGCATGGTGGCGGTACCAAGAGGCAAAGCCTCCTGCGCGCAACGTCGCAGGACATCTTCCTGCGGTGAGGCGCAGCGCTGGGCTTCGAGATCAGCCAGATCGACCTCATCTTCGGCGCCAAAAGCCTTGCGATAGGCCCGCTCGATGGCGCCAGGCTCGATCTGCCAGCGCGCAAAACTCTGCCTCAACCGCGAAACACGGCCCTGCAACGCCCTGATGCGATCGAGATAATCTTCCAGCCCGACCTGCCCCGCCAGAAGGGTGAGACGCGCCTCCATTGACGGGTCACCCTTGGCGCGAGACAGCGTCTGCTCGATGGCATTGGCCAGAGCGAGGCTTGAATCCGTCTCTTCCATCAGGGTGAAATGCGGGTTGATGGCCGCTTCCAGCGGGAAGCGCCTGAGCAGCGACTGACAGAATGCATGGATCGTGCCGATCTTCATGCCTCCCGGCAGATCGAGCACGCGCACGAAGAGGGCACGAGCCGCCTGACGGGTTTCAGGCGATACCGGCACGCTGAGCCCGTGCAATTCGCGATCGAGGGCGTCATCGGGCAGAGACACCCAGCGTCCCAGACGGGATTGCAGGCGATTGGCCATTTCCGCCGCCGCCGCACGGGTAAAGGTCAGACACTGGATACGTGCCGGGTCACTCCCCGGCAGCAATACCGGCGCCCCCGTCTCGGGGTCGGGCATCAGCACCGGCAGCATCAGGCGCAGCAGCCGGTCGATCAGCAGCTTGGTCTTGCCACTCCCCGCCGAAGCCGAGACGAAAACCGACGCCAGCGGATCGGAAGCCTGTCTCTGGATGTCATTGGCTGTGGCAATGACCTGCGAATTCAGCTTTGCCAGATCGCTCATTCTCCGCCCTCCTCACGCGCGGCGCTCCATTCCGACACACGGGCCAGATGGGCGTAATCGCTGTAGCGCGGCACATAATCGGGGTGAGGGTGAGAACGATAGGCCGTCTTCGGATCGTCAAAAACCTCGACACGTCGACGCAGCCTGTCGAGCGCGGAATCGACAAGGGGCTCCAGATCTTCGGGCTTGCGCGGCACGCTGAGCTCCTGACCGCGATGACGGTCGCCCGTCAGACGCCAGTAAAGCAGTGAGGCGGTCTCCGCCGCTGGCAGACCGGCAAAACCACCCAGACGCAGCATGGCCGCTTCAAGCACGAGCTGCGAACTCCAACCGGCTTCGACATCGCTCACCTTGGGCAGAGAGCCCGTCTTGTAATCGATGATCGTGGCACGACCGTCCTGCCCGATCTCTATCCGGTCGGCGCGGGCCGTCAGGCGGAACGGGGCGTAAGGCGGCGTCAGGGTGAGTGTGCCCTTCTGCTCGGTTTTCAGCATGGAAGGTTTCTCACGCAGTGCCTCGCGCTCACACACCCAGTCGGCAATGCGCAACACACGCGGGCGCCACCAGGCAGCCAGGGCCGGGCGCAACTCACGGGCTTCGAGCACCGCAAGCAGACATTCATGCAAGGCCCTGCCGCCCTTTTGTCCCTGTTCCAGCCAACGATCGATCCCGTCATGCACCACCACACCGATATCGGAGCGATCAGCAGCTTCCTCCAGCGCGGGCAGCGCCTTCAGCTTCAGCACATGACGCGCATAGATCGCATAAGGATCGCGCAGCCAGGAATCGATTTCGGTCACGGAAAGCCGGCGCGGACGCAGGGCGACGGGCGGGCGAGGCTCGGGCGGCAGCACGGGGCGCGCTGCTCCTGCAGGCTGATCCATGGTGGCCTGCCAGATCAGGGCGGGATGGGCGGGCAACTTCTGCCCTCGCCCTTCGAGCAGCGCCTCAAGACGCACCAGCCAGCGCGCCGGAACAGCAGGGGCGCCATCGCGTCTGGCCGCACTCGACAGCACGATTTCCTCACCCGAGAGAAAGGCCGTGGTGAAATCATGCGCTGCGGTGCCGATCAGCCGCTCCGGCGAGGGCAGACCGGCGCGTGTGCGCATGGGGCGGCTCAGCCAGGGCCCGGGATCGGTCGCGGGGGGCCAGATTCCCTCGTTCAACCCACCCAGAATGACCAGATTGGCGAATTGCAGACGCGCTTCAAGCACACCCAGAATGGACACGCGGGGATGCAGCGCCTCGCCATCGCGCCCCTGCAGAACGCGCTGACCGAACACCATTTTCCCGGCCATCGACGCCAGCAGGAATGCAGGCAGCCCCACCAGACTCTGGGGCGGCAGAACTGCGCCATGCGTCATCAGACCGACCAGATGACGTGACAGGGCATGGCCCTCTGCGCCCATCCAGAGACGCTCTTCACCCGGTTGCTCCTGCGTGCTGGCCAGAGCTTCCGCCGCCCTGATAAGGCGTGTCAGCAGCTCCGGCAGAGGCAGGGCACCGCAATTCAGCAAGGGCGAGACAGCCGCGTCGAGACGATCCAGAAACAGATCGAGCGGCTCGGCCTGATCGGGGCGATCGGCACTCTCGGCCTCGCTCTGGTCCTGACGATCGAGCGCCTGACGAAGGCCTTTCATGCCCGGTGGTGGTGCAGGCCCACGTAAAACCAGACGCTCGAGACGGCGCGCCGTTGCACGGCAATTGCCGGGTGTGCTGCCAAGCGCCACGAGCGGATGCTTGAGCAGGGATAGAAGCGCCACCGGCGCCAGATTTTCGGCAGCGGCCTCAGCCAGAAGACGGAGAAGGATCGCAGCCGGGCTGAGCGCGAGGCTCTCGCCTGCGCTGTCATCCGCCACGATGCCGTAGCGCAGCAATTCGGTCGCGACTCGTCTGGCCAGAGCGCGGTCCGGGGTGACAAGCGATGCCGTTCTGCCGGAGCTTTCAACTGCCTCTCGCAGAATCATGGCGATGCTGGCGGCTTCCTGCTGCTGATCGGCCGCATCTAGACGGGTGATTCTGGTCAGAGGCAGAGGCACTGTGCTTTCTCCCCAGGCAGAAAGTCCCTCCATGGGGCGCATCATCAGGCTTGCCAGCTTTATGCGGTCCTGCATGGCTTCGCGAAAAACCATCCCTTGCGGTAGCACCCCGTCATCCCAGAGTGTGATGGTTTCACGGGAAACACCCAGATCATCGAGAAGACGTCGAAAGCCCGATTGCGGATGGCTTTCCGGCAGGGTTGCCCACAGCGTATCGGGCAGATCGAGATCGACACCGGGCAGGATCACGCAACCCTGAGGCGCATCGAGCACGGCGCGAAGAATGGCGCAGACAGCAAACATGCCATCGGTGAAACCCACAGCCCAGAGCCTTCCCTGCGGGGGTGCCTGCGTCCAGCGTTCGGCCTGCGCCCTGAGCACGGCGACCTGACGCGCCACCGGGTTCATCAGACCGGTTTCGCTCAGCCAGGCGGGCCAGGCTTCGGTGACGATATGCAGGAACTGCAGCGTCTTGTGCCAGTGATCGGCAAAACGCGGCTCGGCGGCATCGGGCAGGCGCTCGCGCAGATCGACCCCCACACGCTCGGCATCGTCCATCAACTCCGCCAGAGCCGAGGCCAGAGGCCAGGCCTGTTCGAGCGTCAGTTCCGCGCTGAATACGCCCTTCGCCCGCAGAACCAGCGCCGCCAGAACCGACAGACGACGCAGCGGATCAACCGCGGCAGGAAAGGAAAACGCCTCGACACCCGAAAGCGCCAGATCGTCTTCGCTCACATCGCCCACTGGCAGGATGCGCGGCAATAATGCCGCCTTGCCATCGAGACAACGCAGGAACGCCTCGGTGAGGTTGCGTGCCGCACGACGCCCCGGCACAAGAATCAGCGCGTTGGCATCGTCCTGAGCAGCACCCCCCTCAAGCCAGCGTCTTGCCACGTCATCAAGAAAGGAACGGTCTGCGGGGATGGTTGCGAGAATCACAGCCTGCCGCTCCAGCCCTTGATGGTCATCCTGCGCGCCTCTTCGGCTTCCCCTTCGGTCAGGGTGAGATGCAGCGCATGATCGGGCAGTTCGTCTTCTGCGCGTTCGGGCCATTCGACCAGCATGATGCCCTCCTGCAACTCGTCCCAGCCGAGCTCGAAAAGAGCGTCCGGCCCATCAAGACGCCAGAGATCGAAATGCGCCACAGCCCCTTTGGCGGTGTCATAGGTCTGGACCAGCGAAAAGGTGGGGCTGGGCACCTCAAGTGCAGGATCCTGCGCCAGCGCTCTCAGAAAGGCCCGGGCAAACACACTCTTGCCCATGCCCATCTCGCCATGCAGCGCGATCACATCCCCCGGCTGCGCAAGACCCGCCAGACGGGCGGCGAAAGCTTCGGTGGCGGGCTGATCGGGCAGGTCGATTTGGCTCATACTGACAGTGTAAAGCCCGGCTATCTGGATGGGTAGGGGTCTGACAAGCGAGCGAGCCCGATATGTCTGACGCTTCTGGCAGATCTGACCTGAAGGGCCTCAAAAAGGCCCGAAGGTAAAGCTCTTACCGGCGATAGGCAGGCAGGTCGACCTTGCCGAGAATGGCATAGCCGCGCAGGCAGAAACCCAGCACCACGGCAATCGCCCCTGCAGCGATTGGAGGAAGACCGACAGCATCCAGACCGACATATAACCCTGCGGCGAGGGCTGCGGCGGTGACATAGAGCTCGGGCCGGATCACGATGGAAGGCAGACCTGCCAGCACGTCACGGATAATGCCGCCCATGCAGGCCGTGACCACCCCCATGATGGCCGCTGGCAACCAAGGAATGCCATAGGCTGTGGCCTTGGCGGCGCCATAGACAGCATAAGAGGCAAGCCCCAGCCCGTCGAACCAGTCGATGGCGCGCTCATGCCAGACACGATGAGGCGTAAACCACACCAGCAGGGCGATGCCCAGACAGACGGCAATCGGCGCCGTGGCATGCATCCAGAATACCGGCGCGCCGATCAGCAGATCGCGCAGCGTGCCGCCTCCAACGCCGGTCATGGCCGCGAAGAAGGCAAAGGTGACCATGTTCTGCCTTGCCCTTGCAGCAACAAGCGCGCCCGATATCGCAAACACAGCCGTGCCCGCCATGTCGAGATCGGACAATGTCGATGCCGAGAGCGCATGAATACTGGCAAGAGTGGCAGGGCTCACGCCGCGAGCGCTTCAATATCGGCGGCGAGTTGTGCCACGCGTTCGGGTGCGGCATCCCAGGCAAACATGAATCTCGCCCCCCCGCCGATGAACGTATAGAAACGCCATCCCCGCTCGCGCAGCCCTTCGAGCACGGTTTCCGGTGCCTTGAGAAACACGGCATTGGCCTGTGCCGGAAACATCAGGGAAAGACCGGGAACTGCCGTGATCCGCTCCGCCAGCGCCCTGGCGCTGTCATTGCCGTGCTGGCCGTTACGCAGCCAGGCGCCACTCTCCAGCAGACCGACCCAGGGTGCGGAGATGAAGCGCATTTTCGACGCCAGCTGCCCGGCCTGCTTGCAGCGATAATCGAAGCCTTCGGCCAAGGCCGGGTCGAAAAACAGGATCGCCTCGCCAACGGCCATTCCATTTTTCGTGCCGCCAAAACACAGCACGTCCACCCCTGCCTGCCAGGTCATTTCAGCGGGTGTGCAGCCCAGAGCGGCGCAGGCATTGGCAAAGCGGGCGCCATCCATATGCAGACGCAGCCCAAGTTCGCGACAGGTATCGGCAATGGCGCGTATTTCCGCCAGGGAATAGACCTCACCCGTCTCGGTCGGCTGGGTGATCGTCACGACCTTGGGCTTGGGATAGTGGATATCGCTTCGACACGTCGCCAGAGCGCGAATGTCTTCCGGAAACAGCTTGGCATGGTCCGTGCGAGCCACTAGGAGCTTGGAACCATTGGAGAAAAATTCGGGAGCACCACATTCATCAGTTTCGACATGGGCGAAAGATGAACAGATGACGCTGTTATAGGACTGGCAGAGCGATGCCAGCGCCAGCGAATTGGCTGCCGTGCCATTGAAGGCAAAGAACACTTCGCATTGCGTACCGAACAGCGTGCGGAAACTGTCAGAGGCGCGGTTTGTCCATTCATCATCGCCATAAGCCGGCACTGAACCCGCATTGGCCTGCTGCATCACATCCCAGACTTCGGGGCAGATACCGGCATAATTGTCACTGGCAAATTGCTGGGCCACGATGATCAGTCCTTTCTGGACGTACAGGGGCTCCGTGCGAAAGGGGGGTGTGGCGTGTCCCGAGATTGCCGGAGCGGCCACATCTCTCCGGCGGAAACCGGAGATACCACCTTGCCCGGGAGCAGGTTGGCGCCGACAGGACCTGTCGGCTCTTGATGCTGGCGGCTTTCGTATCAAAGCCATGAGTGTCACGCAATGTGCTTCTGTCCAACTGGCGCTAACGCAAGCCATCCTCCGGCTCTGGGCGAGCCTCGCGGTTTCTGTTAGCTGCTATGAGGAACACAGGACATAACAGACAGGATTGAACGCGCTTATGGGCCAGACTCCTCTCGACATCGATGTCGCCATTATCGGTGCAGGGCCGACCGCCCTTTTTGCGGCTTTCGAATGCGGGATGCTCAAACTCTCCTGCGTTCTGATCGACGCTCTGGGAGAGATCGGTGGCCAATGTGCGGCGCTTTATCCTGAGAAGCCGATCTATGACATTCCGGGCCATCCCTCGATCGAAGGCGGCGCACTGATTGCGGCACTTGATGCCCAGATCGCCCCGTTCGATGTGCCGCGTCTGCTTGGCCAGCGTGTCGAGAAGCTTTCTGGCGCCCGTGGCGCGTTCACGCTCGAGACGGACAAGGGCCAGGTCGTGACGGCACGCGCTGTCATCATTGCAGCCGGTGCCGGTGCTTTCGGGCCGAATCGCCCGCCGCTGGAGGGCCTCGACGCCTACGAGGCCAGCGGAGCCGTTCAGTATTACGTCCGCAAGCGCGCCGATTTTGCCGGCAAGCGCATTGTCGTGGCTGGTGGTGGCGACTCCGCCCTCGACTGGGCGCTGTCGCTCTCGGATATCGCTGAAAAAATCTATCTGCTGCATCGCCGCGATCGCTTCCGTGGGGCGCCGGAAACACTGGCTCAGATCGAGGCCCGGGTGGCAGAAGGCCGCATCGAGAAGGTGGTGCCCTATCAGCTTCATGCGCTTCAGGGTGACAATGGCGCCCTGTCGGCTGTCGACGTGATCGATCTCGATGGGCAGGTGCGCCGTATCGAGGCGGATACGCTGCTGCCTTTCTACGGGCTTTCGACCGATCTTGGCCCGATTGCCACCTGGAATATCGACACGATCCGCAGCACCCTGCCGGTGACGCCTTCGACCATGGAAACCAGCCTGCCCGGCGTTTTTGCCATTGGCGATGTGGCGACCTATCCCGGCAAACTCAAGCTGATTTTGCAGGGCTTCAGCGAGGGCGCAATGGCAGCTCATGCCATTCACCCCATCGTTCATCCTGACCAGGCGCTGCATTTCGAATATTCCACCAGCAAGGGTGTGCCCGCAGGCTCTTGAGCGACGGCAGGGCGCGGTTTAGAATGATTCCGAAATGATCGAAAGACGCGAACCCTGATGACAGTACAGCAGAGCGAGGTGGAAGCAGGCGCAAAACAGCGCGCCGGAGGGTGGTTGCGAATCGACCTTGATGCCCTCAAGCAGAACTACGCTCTGCTGCAACAGAAGGTGGGCAGAGAAATTGCCGTGGGCGCTGCCGTCAAGGCCGATGCCTATGGGCTGGGCGTGGCGCGTGTCGCTCCGGCCCTGTATCGTGCCGGCTGCCGTCGCTTCTTTGTTGCAACGGTTGACGAGGGGCTGGGCCTGCGTCCGCTCCTGCCCGCAGATGCGGCCATCTGCGTTCTGAACGGTCCGCCCCAGGGCAGCGAAGCGCTTCTTCTTGCCTCGGGCCTGACACCTGTCCTGAACAGCCTCGACCAGGCGCGGCGCTGGGCAGCGCTCTGCCGGGAAACAGGGCGCAAGGCGGCCTGTCTGCTTCAGCTTGATAGCGGCATGTCGCGTTTCGGTCTTTCGGAAGAGGATCTCGACACGCTCTGCGCAGAGGGTCTGCCCGATGCGCTCGATATCGCCTTCGTCATGAGCCATCTCGCCTGCGCGGATGATGCCACCTCGTCACGCAATGAGGGGCAGCGCCGGGCATTCGAAACGCTGAGGCGCAAGCTACCTGCCCTGCCAGCCAGTCTTGCGGCATCGAGCGGTATCTTTCTGGGCGAAGAATTTCACTTCTCTCTGGTTCGCCCTGGCTACGCGCTGTACGGCGGCAATCCGACCCCTGCCCTTCCCAACCCGATGCATCCGGTCGTTACCATGCTGGGTGGGCTGGTTCAGGATCGGTGGATCGCGCCCGAGACTGCAGTCGGGTACAGTGCCCGCTTTGTGGCCACACAGAAGACCCGCATTGCCACGCTTTCCGTCGGCTATGCCGACGGTTTTCATCGCCGCGCCGGTGGCCTCACCAGCGCGATCCTGCCTGCAAGACCCGAGATTTCGCTCCCTGTCGTAGGGCGGATCTCGATGGATTGCATGGCGCTGGACGTCACCGCGCTGGGAGATATGGATCTGCCCCCCGGCACGGGTTTCGAGCTGATCGGCCCCCACCGTCCGCTGGACGAACTGGCCTCAGCGCTGGATACGATCGGATATGAGCTGCTGACCAGTCTCGGGAAGCGCTTCCATCGTGAATACATTGAGAGTTCACAATGAAGATCATCGTCATGGGCGCCGGTGTGATCGGCGTCACTACTGCCTGGTATCTCGCCGAACAGGGCCATGAGGTTGAGGTCATCGATCGCCAGCCCGGTGTCGGCCTCGAAACTTCCTTTGCCAATGCGGGTCAGGTCTCGCCGGGTTATTCCACGCCCTGGGCAATGCCGGGCCTGCCGCTCAAGGCAGCGCGCTGGATGTTCCAGAAACATGCACCGCTCGTGGTGCGCGCAGCTGCTGTCAACGCGCCCATGCTGCGCTTCATGACGCAGCTTCTGACCAACTGCACGCATCATGCCTATGACATCAACAAGAGCCGTATGCTGCGTATTGCGGAATACAGCCGCGACTGTCAGGCCGAACTGCGCCGCTCGACCGGCATCACCTATGATGACGGCCAGAAGGGGCTGATCCAGCTCTTCCGCACCGACAAGCAGGTTGAACATGCTCATGAAGACATGCGTCTGCTTGCCGAAAGCGGCGTAACGCATGAGCTTCTGGGCATGGACGAGGTGCTGAAATACGAGCCCGGTCTGGGCGGCGCCCGTCATCTGCTCAAGGGCGGTCTGCGTCTGCCGGGCGACGAGTCGGGTGATGCCTATCTCTTCACCCAGCGCCTGGCCGCCATGGCTGCGGAAAAAGGCGTGAGCTTCCGCTTCCGCACCGAGATCCAGGCCATCGAGGCAGCAAGCGATGCCATTTATGGCATCCGCACCAGTGCTGGCCGCCTGACAGCCGACGCCTATGTGCTGGCGCTTGGCAGCTATTCGCCGCGTCTGCTCAAGCCAATCGAGCTCGACCTGCCGGTCTATCCGGTAAAGGGCTACTCGCTCACGGCACCGATCACCGATGAGAGCCGCGTGCCGACCTCGACGGTCAATGATGAGACCTACAAGGTGGCCATGACCCGCCTTGGCGACCGTATCCGTATTGGCGGCACGGCAGAACTGACTGGCTGGCGTCTCAAGCTGAGCCAGGATCGTCGCGAGACGCTCGAACTCTCGTTCAACGAGATGTATGGCGGCGCCGATCTCAGCCGCGCCCGCTACTGGACCGGCCTGCGCCCCTGCACACCCGATGGTACGCCTGTGATCGGCCCGTCCGGCCGTTACAGCAATCTCTGGCTCAACACGGGCCATGGCACGCTGGGCTGGACCATGGCCTGTGGCTCGGGCCGAATCCTGGCTGACCGCATCAGCGGCAAGCGCACGGATATTCCGGCGCTCGATCTGTCGCTGGATCGCTATACTTCCTGAGGTGCTTTGGGGCTCTGCCCTGAACCCGGAAGGGGGCTTGCCCCCTTCACCCCAACTAGGAGATCACGATCTGATCTTCAGGCGGCATGACTGCACGATACAAACAGCTCTGCTCGGTCTTTCGTTACAGGAGGCCGTCAGCTTTGGTGAATTTCCAGCAGCCTGACCGACAAGCTGAAGCAGGCCTTGTGGGCCATCGCCTCATACCTCCCGGGACATGGCGCATCGGGCACAAAAAAAGGGGCCGTTTCCGGCCCCTTTTCCGTAACCAGTCTCAGGACTGATCAGTTGCCGGAAGCGTCCTTCTCGGCGGCAGCTTCTGCACCCTTCTTGTGGTGCTTGTGCTTGTGCTTGCCCTTATGCTTGTGCTTGGCAGCCTTGTCGTCGGTCGATGCCGCCGGAGCAGCTTCAGACGTCGAAGCCGGAGCGGTGGCTTCCGGAGCTGCAGGAGCGGCCGGCGCAGCAGCAGCAGGAGCCTGGGCAGCCGGAGCGGCATCCTGAGCGAAAGCAGGAACGCTCAGCGTCATGGCAAGAGCGGCAACACCGGTGAGAAGGCGACGATTGAAAACGAGCATGAAACGAGCTCCAGAAAACGAATTCACATAATCACAGGCGTCAGTCAGTCCGAAGAAAAGGGCCGTCTGAACTCATGACCTTGTAGACGCTAACAGTATTTTCTCAAATCGTCTCGAAAGAAATTAGATAAAATGAATGTAATCGCACGGTAAAGGCGCATATTCGCCTTAATCGCGACACGATCATAAAAAAAGGCCACCGCTGCCGGTGACCTTTTTTGAAGGCTGATTCGTTTGTGAACCGGCCTTGTCGTCCTGTCAGAATGCCGCCTGACCGATTGGTGCCAACCGGTCAGGATACATGTCCTTATCAGACGTCAGACTTGACCTTGGACATACGCTTGCGCTCGTTCGGATCGAGGTAGCGCTTGCGGATACGCACCGCAGTCGGCGTCACTTCGACCAGCTCGTCGTCTTCAATATAGGCAATGGCCTGCTCAAGGCTCATCTTGCGCGGCGGGGTCAGAAGCAGTGCGTCGTCCTTGCCGGCGGCACGGATGTTCGTCAGCTTCTTTTCACGCACGGCGTTCACATCGAGATCGTTCTCACGCGAATGCTCACCGAGAATCATGCCCGTGTAGATCTTCTCGCCAGCATCGACGAAAAGCGTACCGCGATCCTGCAGCGAGAACAGGGCGTACTGCGTGGTCGCACCGTCTTCTGCCGAGATCAGCGAGCCGTTGCGACGGCCTTCGATCGTGCCTGCATAGGGCTTATAGCCCGCGAAGAGACGGTTCATGATGCCTGTGCCGCGCGTGTCGGTCAGGAACTCGCCGTGATAGCCGATCAGGCCGCGCGACGGGATGAGGAAGGTCAGACGAACCTTGTCACCACCCGACGGACGCATGTCCTGCATCACGCCCTTACGCATCGACATCTTTTCGACGACCACGCCCGAATAGGGCTCGTCGACATCGACCAGAACCTCTTCGTACGGCTCTTCACGCTCGCCGGTTTCTTCGTTGTTGCGGAAGAGAACGCGCGGACGACCGATGGTCAGCTCGAAGCCTTCGCGACGCATGGTCTCGATAAGCACGCCAAGCTGAAGTTCACCACGACCGGCAACCTCGAAAGCTTCGCTTTCGGCGCTCTCGGTCACCTTGATGGCGACGTTGCCTTCGGTTTCCTTGAACAGACGGTCACGGATCTGGCGCGACGTCACCTTCTTGCCTTCACGACCGCCCAGAGGGCCGTCATTGATGCGGAAGGTCATGGTCAGGGTCGGCGGATCGACCGGGGTGGAGGGCAGCGGGGCGTCGAGAGCTGGGTCTGCAATGGTGTCGGGGATGGTTGCGTCGGACAGACCGGCCACAGCCACGATATCACCGGCTTCGGCTTCATCCACCGGCACGCGGTCCAGACCACGGAACGACAGCAGCTTGGTCAGACGACCCGTTTCCACGATCGTGCCATCGGGGCGCAGCACGCGCACCGGCATGTTCACGCGGGCGCGGCCCTGCTCGATACGCCCCGTCAGGATGCGGCCCAGGAAGTTGTCGCTCTCGAGAATGGTCGAAACCATGCCGAAAGGGGCTTCCTTGTCGAGGCCCGGCGTCGGCACGTGGCGCAGCACCAGGTCGAACAGCGGGGACAGATCCTTGCGGGGGCCGTTCATTTCCAGATCGGCCCAGCCCTGACGGCCCGAAGCGTACAGCATCGGGAAGTCGAGCTGATGCTCGTCGGCGCCCAAAGCTGCGAACAGGTCGAAGATTTCTTCATGAACTTCATCGGGACGGGCATCGCCACGGTCGATCTTGTTCACGACCACGATCGGACGCAGGCCGCGGGCCAGCGCCTTGCCGAGCACGAACTTGGTCTGCGGCAGAGCGCCTTCAGCCGAGTCGACCAGGATGATCGCGCCGTCCACCATGCTCAGGATACGCTCGACCTCACCACCGAAATCGGCGTGGCCTGGCGTGTCGATGATGTTGATACGCGTCTCGTTCCAGACGACCGAGGTGCACTTGGCAAGAATGGTGATGCCACGCTCGCGCTCGAGGTCGTTGCTGTCCATCGCGCGCTCAGCAACATGCTGGTTTTCGCGGAACGAGCCGGATTGCTTGAGAAGCTGGTCAACAAGGGTGGTCTTGCCATGATCGACGTGCGCGATAATGGCGATGTTACGGATTTCCATGAAGCGGTCCTGATCGGGCTTGCAGGGTCACGCCCTGCCGGATCGCTCCCTGGGAACGACACAAAGCCGGGACTGACAGAATGGCCGTGTTCTGCACAATTTCCCGTCAGAGTGCAATGAAAGGTTCCGAAAAGACGGGTTTTTCAGGCATCACATGGTGAAATCGTGCCTGCTCGATGGGGATGGACTTCTAACGGGCAAGGTATGCGGGGCGCTGCCCCGCTTCCCGGAAAGGAGCACGCCCCTTTCATTCCTGTTTGATTTCAAAAGGGTTTCCAAAGGGCGACTGCCCTTTGGCGGGGGATGGGGCAGAGCCCCACGAAGACCTCACGCCTTGAGCGCGAAGTCCTCTGCAGGGCGGGCGCCCATGCGGGTGATGATAGCCCCGGCCGACTGGTTGCCGAGTTTGGCGCAGGCCTCAAGGCTGTGCCCCTTGGCAAGACCGGCAAGGAAACCGGCAGCAAAGGCATCGCCAGCGCCCGTGGTATCGACCACCTTGACCGGTTCGGTCGGCACGACGAGCCTCTGACCTTCAGAGAGAATGACAGCGCCCTTCTCGGCGCGGGTAAGCACGACCAGAGAGGCATCAGCGCCTGCCTGGGCCGAGGCGGAATCGAAATCATCGGTGCCGTAGAGGGCGCAGATCTCGGCTTCGTTGGCGAAAAGAATATCGATATGGCCAGCCACGAGCGCGCGGAAAGCGTCGTGGTGACGGGCAACGCAGAATGTATCCGACAGGGTGAGCGCGACGCGGCGCCCTGCCTTGTGAGCAGTCTCGGCGGCAAGGATGAAGGCAGCCTGGGCGCGATCCTTGTCGAAGAGATAGCCTTCCATATAGGTCACGGCAGCGCTGGAAACTGCTTGCTGATCGACATCCTCAGGCCCGAACTCGGTGCAGATGCCGAGATAGGTATGCATGGTACGCTGCCCGTCAGGGGTGACCAGAATGATGCATCGCGCCGTCGGGCGGTCTGCACCCTCGACGGGAACAGAAGGATAAAGCAGGTTTTGCGCGGTCAGGTCTCTGGCATAGCCAAGCCCGGCCTCGTCGGCGGCAACCTTGCCGAGATAGCCCACGCGGGCGCCGAGACGGGCGGCAACAACAGCAGTATTGGCAGCGGAGCCACCACCCATGACCTGCTCAGGCGTGATCTTCGCTTCGATTTCTGCAGCCTGGGCGGCATCGATCAGGGTCATGCTGCCCAGGGGCGAACCGAGCGCGGTCAGCGTCTCCTGGGAAACCGGGGCCAGAATATCGACAATGGCGTTGCCGATGCAGAGCAGATCAAGAGCAGGCGCAGTCATGAAGTCTCCAGAAGAGATGAATTAAAGCGGAAGAACCCTTATTCACGCCATGAAATCAACATGATCAATCGCGATCGTAACGCTGCGTGAACGACAGGTTCGGCATTCTTCGCCAAAGGCCATGACACAAGACTCGGTCAGGGTCAAAAACCGCGAAAACCTGCCGTTTATCGGCTTGTCGCTTGCGCATCTTAACGTGTAAGCCGGGTAAGGGCGTGAGGTGCTGTTTTGCTGGCATCTCGCCTGTCCCAAGCCGCCAGCGGCACCCGAACCGCCACCTCTTTGAACGCGCAGCGGGGTTCTCTTGTTCAAACGACGCAAACCAGAAGATACAGCTCCTCAATCTTCAGGTGCTTCGGCCAGTATTGGTCAAAAAGCGACTGCTCCCGGCTCGGGCAGCGCTTCGCTCTTTCCTGAGCGTCCGGCCCCAGCAGCCGACGCTTCACCAGCCTCTCAAATCAAGGATTCTGCCGCGATGGGTCGTTCGCCGTTCCCCACCCCTCCCTCTCCTGCCACGCCTGCGGCCCCGGCAGCTCCGGCACGCCCCGCAGCAGCAGCTGCTGCTGCCCCCGGCGGTCGTCGTGAAACCTCTGATCGCCGTACGCTCGTCGTGGGACGCGGCATCTCGGTTCAGGGCTCGATTCAGGACGCAGAGCGTCTTGTGGTCGAAGGGACGGTTGAGGCCTCCCTGCTTCAGGCAGCCGAGCTTTCCGTTGCACCGGGCGGTGTTTTCCGCGGCGAGATCGAAGTGGAAGATGCCGATCTGGCCGGTACGATTGACGGCACGCTGACCGTGCGCGGCAACCTGACCGTGCGCGCTACCGGCAAACTGATCGGCAAGACGCGTTGCCGCCGCCTGCAGGTCGAAGATGGTGGCCAGATCACGGGTCATCTCGAAATGATCACGGGTGACATGCCGCCGCGCCCCGCTTCGCTCGAAACGTCGGCGCCGGCTGTCGAAAAGCCGGAAGAAACGACCCCTTCCGCCTGAGCCCGCCAGGGACCAGATACAAAAAAGCCCGGTCCTTGATGACCGGGCTTTTTTATAGGGCGAAGCCTTAAGCTGGAAAGATCAGCCGACGCTTTCGCGACGGTCACGCAGCTTCACATAGGCAATTGCGCAATGCTCGGCGCAGTAAGGCTTGCCGGGAACGGGCTTGGCACCGCAGAAATGGAACCCGGGCGTGCCGGGATCACCGTTCGGCCAGCAGCAGGCCGGACCGCGGCGCGGTGAGGTTTCTGTCGTCAACGGGCGCAGAAGCGGGCGAAGCATCAGGTCTGGCGACATGGTTTTGGCCTCGGCGGGTTTGCGGGTCGGGCTGGGCTTGCTGGCAGCAGGCGCAGCGTTATCAGGCACTGCAGAACTGGCGCTTGCGGCGGGTTTTTCAACCGGTTCCGGTCTGGAAACAGGCGGCGCGACCGGCTCGGCGGCGACAGGCGCTGCGGGTGCAGCTGCGACTGACGGTTTCGCCTCGCTGACGGGCGCGGTCTGCGGCGCAGCCGGAGCTACCGTTACCGTCTCGTCGGCGACAGGCGCGGCCGGAGCTTCGGTTGCTGCGTCCTTGCGTGGCTTGGCCGTCGCGCGGATCGGCGATGGGCGCGGTGGCAGACCCAGGCGATGGGCCTTGCCGACAACGGCGTTTTTCGTGATCGACAATTGCCTGCCAATCTCGGCAGTGGATAGTCCTTCCTGCCAAAGCGTCTGAAGACGGGAGATTATTTCGTCAGTCCATTCCATCGCCCGTGCTCCTCATTCAGTCCTGTGACGTAAAACTAGGGTGTCGCTACGACTTGCTCAATCCGTAAAGCGGATTTTTCTATGATGAGACTGGCGGATAAACACGGAGCTCTTGCTCAAGTCAATCTGAACCCGCACGAATTACCAAAGAATGAGGGGCGAGCCGCTGTCATGACGCAGAAGGCATCGCCACTTATGCCCATTCACTCCGCGCTGGGGGACCTGACGAGGCGAACACTGCGCCCCTCGACCACGAGATGGATCTCTCCCTTGAGCAAAGCAAGCGCGTCTTCGCCAAAAACGGCGCGACGCCATCCCTGCAGGACGGGGCTGTCGGTCTCGCCCAGCGCGAGACTGTCCAGATCATCACTCGTCGCGACCAGCTTGGGCGCCACGCGATTGGCCTCACAGCTTGCAGCCAGCACCACCTTGAGCAGCGCCACGAGCGCAGCAGATGGCTTGGCCCCATCCGACTTGCGCGGCGGGCGGGGCAGGTCTTTTTCCGGCAGATCAATGCCGGTCTGTATGGCAGCGAGCAGCCCCGGTGCGGCCTTACCTTCAGCAAAACCACGCGAGACACCACGCACACGCGACAGCGCCTCGGAATCCTGAGGACGAACAGCAGCGATTTCCAGCAGGCTCTCGTCGCGGATCAGACGCTGACGCGGAATATTCAGCGCCTGCGCCTCGGTCTCGCGCCAGGCAGCAACCTCACGCAGCACGGCCAGCATGCGGCGATTATTGGTGCGCGCCTTGAGGCGCTCCCACTGGCGGCGCGGATCGGGACGGAAGGTTGCCGGATCATTCAGCACAGCAAGCTCGGCGTCGGCCCAGCGCAGGCGGTTCTGCTTTTCAAGCTCGTCATGCAGCGTCAGATAGACATTGCGCAAATGGGTGACGTCTGCCGCTGCATAGGCGATCTGCGCCTTCGACAGGGGGCGGGCTGCCCAGTCGCTGAAACGATGCGTCTTGTCGATGCTCGCGCCGGTAATGGCATTGACCAGCGTGTCATAGCCGACCTGATCGCCATAGCCACCGACCATGGCGGCCACCTGCGTGTCAAAAATGGAGCGGGGCAGCGCATCGAAGAGATGCAGGAAAATCTCGAGATCCTGACGGGCTGCGTGGAAGACCTTCACGCAGCTTTCTGTCGCCAGCAGATCGGCAAGAGGTGCGAGGTCCAGCCCGGGCGCCAGCGTATCGATGACGGCTACATCGGACACACCACCCAGCTGCACCACACAAAGCTCAGGCCAGTATGTATGTTCGCGCACGAACTCCGTATCGATCGTAACGAACGGCTCCTGCTTGAGTCGGGCGCAAAGTTGCGCCAAATCTTCTGTAGAAGACACGATGACTGGGGCTGGGAAACCGGCTTGAGACACTTGCATTTCCCTTCCATACATCAGGGCAGACCATCATGACCACATCAGAGAACGATCTGGCGGCGCTTAGCCAGCTCGGCCGTCAGACAACCCAGCCGGACAGCCCGGAAACCGCAACGCTTGAACGCGTACCGAGCCCGCATAAAGGCCGCGATTACGTCGTGCGCTTCACGGCACCGGAGTTCACCTCGCTTTGCCCCGTCACGGGCCAGCCCGATTTTGCACATATCGTGATCGACTATATTCCAGACGAATGGATCGTCGAAAGCAAGTCACTGAAGCTCTATCTGACCAGCTTCCGCAATCATGGCGCGTTTCACGAAGACTGCTCGGTCAGTATCGCCGTGAAACTGGTCGAGATCCTGAACCCGAAATGGCTGCGTATCGGCGCCTACTGGTATCCGCGCGGCGGTATTCCCATCGACGTCTTCTGGCAGACGGGTGAAGCACCGAAGGGTGTCTGGATTCCGGCTCAGGACGTGCCCGGCTATCGCGGTCGCGGCTAGATCACGCGACCATCGCCCCCAGGACGGGGGCGGAATGGAAGCGATCGTAAAAAATCGCTTTCCGGTATGAAAAAGGCCGGTACCCTGAGAGGGAACCGGCCTTTTTCAAGAATTCAGTGAAGCGGGTGGGTCGCTTCGGCGGCCTCGATGGCCGCTCTGGTCGCCTGAATCTTGCGAGACAGACGATCCTGATCGGCAATGTCGTCAGCGGCCACATTCGTCAGCTGGGTTTCCAGCATTTCGAGGCGGCTCTCTGCTTCACTCAGAACGATATCCTCGATCGGAAGCGCCTCATCCGCAAGGATGGTGCAGCGATCGGCCGTGATATCGGCGAAACCACCGGAGACGAAGAAACGCTCGGTAACGACGCCATTCTCATAGAGACTGACGACGCCACCGCGCAGCAGCAGCATGATCGGCGCGTGATCCGGCATGGCCGCGATATCGCCTTCCTCGCCCGGGATGACAGCCATGTCTACTTCCTTCTGGAAGAGCAGCTTCTCCGGGCTGATGATTTCGACCTGAACCGGCATGGGCTTACGCCGACTCCTTCATCTTCTCGGCCTTGGCGATCGCTTCGTCGATCGGGCCGACCATGTAGAAAGCGCCTTCCGGCAGGTGGTCGTATTCACCGGCCACAATCGCCTTGAAGCTGCGCACGGTGTCGTCAAGCGCAACGAGCTTGCCCGGCGAACCCGTGAAGACTTCAGCCACGTGGAACGGCTGCGACAGGAAGCGCTGGATGCGACGTGCGCGCGCCACGACCTGCTTGTCCTCTTCCGAAAGCTCGTCCATGCCCAAGATCGCGATGATGTCCTGCAGGCCCTTGTAGGTCTGAAGGATACGCTGCACGTCACGGGCCACCTGGTAGTGCTCTTCACCGACGATCTTCGGGTCGAGAGAACGTGAGGTGGAGTCGAGCGGATCGACAGCCGGGTAGATACCCATTTCAGCGATCGAGCGGTTCAGCACGGTCGTGGCATCAAGATGGGCGAAGGTCGCGGCAGGAGCCGGATCGGTCAGATCGTCGGCAGGCACGTAAACGGCCTGAACCGAGGTGATCGAGCCCTTCTTGGTCGAGGTGATGCGCTCCTGCAGGGCGCCCATCTCGGTGGCCAGCGTCGGCTGATAGCCAACGGCCGAAGGAATACGACCCAGCAGAGCCGAAACTTCCGAACCAGCCTGGGTGAAGCGGAAGATGTTGTCCACGAAGAACAGCACGTCCTGGCCTTCCTCGTCGCGGAAATATTCTGCGAGAGACAGGGCAGACAGGGCAACGCGGGCGCGGGCACCCGGCGGCTCGTTCATCTGGCCATAGACCAGTGCGACCTTGGAGCCAGCCGTCGAGCCGTCTTCGCCAATCTTGATCACGCCGGCATCCTGCATTTCGAAATACAGGTCGTTGCCTTCACGCGTACGCTCGCCGACACCGGCAAAAACGGACACGCCGCCATGGGCCTTGGCGATGTTGTTGATCAGTTCCTGAATGATAACGGTCTTGCCGACGCCGGCGCCACCGAACAGACCGATCTTGCCACCCTTGAGGTAAGGGCAGAGCAGATCGACAACCTTGATGCCGGTCACGAGAATTTCGGACGCAGCAGCCTGGTCTTCGAAGGACGGGGCCTTGCGGTGAATCGGATAATGCTTGTCGGACACAACCGGGCCGCGCTCATCGACGGGCTCGCCAATGACGTTCAAGATACGGCCAAGCGTGGCCGGACCAACCGGAACGGTGATCTGCGCGCCAGTATCCTTGACGGCACTGCCACGGACCAGACCATCGGTGCTGTCCATGGCGATGCAGCGCACTTCGCGCTCACCGATTTCCTGTGCCACTTCGAGCACGAGGGTCTGGTCGCCAATCTGGACGTGCAGCGCATTGAGGATATGCGGCAGCGTGCCTTCGAACTGGACATCGACCACGGGACCGCGGACCTGCGTCACGCGACCCACGACGTTGCTGCTGGCAGACGACAGAGTTTCGGACATCGTATTTCGGCTCCTGCGTAAAAGTCTCAGACGGCTTCAGCGCCGGAGATGATCTCGATAAGTTCTTTGGTGATGTTGCTCTGTCGGGTGCGGTTGTAGCGCTGCGACAATTCGTCGATCGCCTTGCCTGCGTTCCGTGTCGCGTTATCCATGGCGGTCATGCGCGCGCCCTGCTCGCCAGCTGCACTTTCGAGAAGCGCTGCGTAGAACTGCACCTGGATGTTACGCGGCAGAAGCTGAGCGAGCAGCTCGGCTTCATTGGGCTCAAATTCGTATTGAGCGCTATATTCTGTCTGATTGTCGTTCTCAGGCACCGTCAGCGGCACCAGGGCCTCTTCTGTCGGTGTCTGCGTCATGGCGTTCACGAAGCGGTTGAACACAACCGTCACGCGATCGACCTGACCCGAGGTCAGCAATTCCGTCACACGCTCGCCAAGCTCGGCAGCAGCCTGGAACTGCACCTCGCGGCCGCCCGTGCCCGTGATACGGTCAACAAGCTTGGTGGGGAAGATGCGCGCCATGGCATCGCCGCCCTTGCGGCCGACGGGCAGGATGCGCACCGTTTCGCCCTGTGCCTCGAGACGCGCCACGATCTGACGCGTTGCGCGCACCAGATTGGCGTTGAAGCCACCGGCAAGACCGAAATCGCTGGTCAGAAGAACGACGAGATGGGTCGAGCCCTTGCCACCTTCGAGCAGGATCGGCAGCTCGCCCTGACCGGCTGTTGCAACAGCCAGCTCGGCCAGCATGCGACGCATGGCAGCAGCATAGGGACGCGAGGCCTCGGCATGCTTCTGAAAACGGCGCAGCTTTGACGCTGCAACCATTTTCATGGCGCTCGTGATCTTGCGCTGTGATTTCACGCCCGCGATCCGGGCGCGCAGTTCCTTCAGCGAGGGCATGATCCGTCCTTAGGCTTCGAAGCGCTTGTTGAACGCCGTGAGCAGCTCGGTCAGCTTGGCTTCGACTTCCGGCTTGATCTGGCGATCATTGCGGATGGCGTCGAGAATGTCCTTGCCCGGGCCACGCATCTCGGCAAGCAGAGCGGCTTCGTAGCGCACGACCTGATCGACCTTTACCACGTCGACAAAGCCACGCGTACCGGCAAACAGCACCACAACCTGCTCTTCAACCGGCAGCGGCGAGGTCTGCGGCTGCTTCAGCAGCTCGGTCAGACGGGCGCCACGTTCCAGCTGCTTGCGGGTTGCGGGGTCGAGATCGGAAGCGAACTGCGCGAACGCAGCCATTTCACGATACTGGGCCAGGTCCAGCTTGATCTTGCCGGCAACCTGCTTCATCGCCTTGATCTGGGCTGCGGAGCCGACGCGCGACACCGAACCACCGACGTTCACAGCAGGGCGGATGCCCTTGTAGAACAGATCGGTCTCAAGGAAGATCTGACCGTCGGTGATCGAGATCACGTTGGTCGGGATGTAGGCAGCAACGTCACCAGCCTGCGTCTCGATGACCGGCAGAGCCGTCAGCGAACCACCGCCGAACTCGTCGGACATCTTGGCAGCGCGCTCGAGCAGACGCGAATGCAGATAGAACACGTCACCCGGGAAAGCCTCACGGCCCGGCGGACGACGGAGCAGCAGCGACATCTGGCGATAGGCCACGGCCTGCTTGGACAGATCGTCATAGCAGATCAGGGCATGCATGCCGTTGTCACGGAAGAACTCACCCATCGAGCAGGCCGAGTACGGAGCAAGATACTGCATCGGTGCCGGGTCGGAAGCCGTTGCGGCGACAACGATGGAGTATTCCATCGAGCCTTCTTCCGTCAGCGTGCGAACGAGGTTGGCAACGGTCGAACGCTTCTGGCCGATGGCAACATAGATGCAGTAGAGCTTTTGCTTCTCGTCACCTGTGGCGTTGACGGGCTTCTGAGCAACGATGGTGTCGATCAGAATGGCGGTCTTGCCGGTCTGACGGTCACCAATCACGAGCTCACGCTGGCCACGGCCGATCGGCACCAGGGCGTCAATGGCCTTGATACCGGTCTGCATCGGCTCGCAGACGGACTGGCGCGGCATGATGCCGGGCGCCTTGACCTCTGCGCGCTTCATGACGACGTCGGTCAGCGGGCCCTTGCCGTCGATCGGGTTACCGAGAGCGTCAACAACGCGACCCAGAAGACCCTTGCCGACCGGCACTTCGACCACAGCGCCCGTACGGGTGACGGTGTCACCTTCGCGGATGCCGTCACCATCGCCGAACACGACAACGCCAACGCTGTCTTCTTCAAGGTTCAGCACCATGCCACGGTCGCCCGTGGTCTGGAAATCGACCATTTCGCCGGACATGGCGTTGGACAGGCCATAGACGCGCGCAATGCCGTCACCGATCGACAGGACCGTGCCCGTCTCGGAGACCTGCGCATCGTCATTGAAGGACGCGATCTGCTGCTTGAGGATGTCCGAAATCTCTGCGGGACGGATATCCATCACGCGGCTCCCTTCATGGCATTCTGGATGCGGGTCAGACGCCCGCGAATGGAGGTATCAAATAGCTTGGCGCCGATCTGCACGACAAGGCCACCGATCAGCTCGGGCTCGACGCGTTCGATCATGGACACACGGGCATAGCCCGCTTCTGCCAGGCGAGTCTGCAAGGCGCTGCGCTGTGCCGCACTGAGCGGCTGTGCGCTGCGCACTTCGGCCACGGTCTCACCACGACGCTTGGCGTCAAGAGCGATAACCGCACCGAGAATATCATCGAGGCGTGCGGCGCGACGGTTGCGCGCGATGACGCCAATGAAACGCTGAAGCGTTTCGCTGAAACCCTGGGCCTTCAGCACGGCGCCGAGTCCCTGGCCAGCCTGACGGGAATCAAGACTCTGGTCGGTGAGGAAGTCGCGCAGCGGCGCGCTTTCCACAATCAGCTTGCGCAGCGCACGCACCTGATCGAGCACCTCAGGGAGTACCGACTTCTCTTCGGCATACTCGTAGAGCGCCAGGGCGTAGCGATGGGCCACGCCTCCTGGCGAGTCCAAGCTGACCTGCGGTGCTTCGGCTGTTTCGACCACTGTCACGTCTGGCGTTCCCACCCCAATTACACAAACATCCTGACGACCAACGGGGGAGCCGTGCAGGGTTTTGCCCCAACGCACCACTCATGCAACCGATTGATCATGACTCAGGTAACGAGACTGTTCATCCCGATTCCGCAATAACGGATCAGGCCTCGCGGGGCGTCTAGCACGCGTCTAGCGCCCTGTGCAACTGACACTCTGGTGCAAAGCAGGCCACGGACAGGAACCTTCCCGGCTTCACCAGACCTTCCGCAAGCGCTTTGTTCCGGATTTGCACTCTCGCGGCGGTTTTTGCCACAACCGGGCGCTTCTCCCTGCTCAGAACAAGGACACTTATGTCACTCATTTCCTGCGCCCCTCTCATTCCCTCCCGACGCAGTCTCGCCCCGCTTGTCTGCTCTCTGGCGATTCTCTCCTCACCCGCGTTGGCCGCAGCCCCACCGGAACAACCTGCAGGTGTGCCCTACTGGGATAACTGGACCGATGAGCAGGGCGTGAGCCATCTGACAAAATGCAAACTGCGCAATTTCACTCTCAGGCAACTGGCACCCCATGCGGACCCGCAATGGGTCAATCACGCGCAGCAGGGGCAGGCCCGTATGGTGACCAGTGTGCAGCCTGCACACTGGAAGGGCGGCTGGCATGCGCCGGAGAGCGTGCAATGGATCGTCCCGATCCAAGGCGTGTGGTTTGTTCAGAGCATGGATGGCACACGGGTGGAACTGAACCCGGGCGACGCCCTGCTGAGTGAGGACGTTGGCGCCAAAGCCGACAGGGACGGTCATATCGGCCATCTCTCGGGCAATGTCGGCGATGCGCCTGTCGCCCTCATGATCACGCAGTTTGCGTCAGCAACGCCCAGCCACAAACCCTGCCTGACAGAGTGAGCACGCGGACACGCGCCTGAACAAAGGCACTCTGATGTAATTTTTCGGGAGAGGATCGGCTGGAGCGGGCGAAGGGAATCGAACCCTCCTCAGAAGCTTGGAAGGCTACTGCATTACCACTATGCTACGCCCGCGCTTCAGCTGATGACCCTCCCTAACGCCGATCCCGGCGCGAGGCAAGTGACAGTTTTGGCCGAAAAACTGCAAATGATCTCTTGACTTAAGCGCTCCGGCGCCGCATTACGCCGCAAGTGGTCTCGTCATGACCCAACCGGACCGGATGTTTCATCTGCGATGGTTGACCAGGCGGACGACGTTAGGGGTGTAGCTCAATTGGCTAGAGCGCCGGTCTCCAAAACCGGAGGTTGAGAGTTCGAGACCCTCCGCCCCTGCCACCACGCCGCAGCCGCTGGCTGATAAAGTCAGCGAGCGGAGTCGGGCGCGGTATTCCGCCACGCGCGGCTTTCAGATAAACATGAGGATGACGGTGTCGGTCACTACCCCCAAAAACGGGTCGCAGCAGTCTTCGCCCTCTAAGGGTGGCGCCCCGAAACCCTCTGCAAAACCAGCAATCCGTTTCAATCTGGTGCAATACCTGAAAGACGTCCGCGCGGAAGCAACCAGGGTCACCTGGCCGACTCGCCGCAATACGCTGGTTACAACGGGCGCCGTGCTGGCCATGGCCGCCCTCACCTCTGTTTTCTTTTTCGTCGTCGACCAGGTTATCGGGCTTGGCGTGCGCGAACTCTTTGGCATTGGAGGCTAAGACGAACAACCATGGCTAAGCGTTGGTACGTCGTGCATGTCTATTCCGGGTTCGAGAAGAAGATTGCCACCCACATCAAGGAACAGGCAGCTCAGAAAGGTCTGAGCGATCAGTTCGAGGAAGTTCTGGTACCGTCCGAGGACGTTACCGAAGTGCGCCGTGGTCGCAAGATCAATGCCGAGCGCAAGTTCTTCCCGGGCTATGTTCTGGTGAAAATGGAACTGACCGACGATGCCTGGCATCTGGTCAAGGATACCCCCAAGGTCACCGGCTTTCTGGGCACGCGCAACCGTCCCTCGCCCATCACCGAGGCGGAAGCAGAGCGTATGCTCAAGCAGGCTGAAGAAGGTGTCGAGCGTCCGCGTTCGGCTCTTACCTTCGAGATCGGCGAACAGATCCGCGTAGCCGATGGTCCGTTCACTTCGTTCAACGGTGTCATCGAGGAAGTGGACGAAGAGCGTTCGCGCCTCAAGGTCAGCGTCTCGATCTTCGGTCGCTCCACACCGGTGGAACTCGACTACACACAGGTCGAGAAGCTCTGATTATTCGGCTCTAAGCCTGAAAAAACCCGCCTCCGAAAGGAAGCGGGTTTTTTTGTGCCTGTTTGGCAGAGCCCGAAAGGCTCCTCCCTGAAAACAAGGGAGAAGCCGTCGCAAGCCCTCAGGGCGTGGCCGGAAGCACTGGCAATACCGGCAGGGCGCGGATCTTCTGTGCTGCCAGATCGGCCAGTTGCCCTGTCAGGGTGCTGAGACCAGCCACCAGCGTGTTGGCCTGCTTGTTTTCGAGATGGGTCTGCAGCTGGACCGGAATCGTGAGATTCGGACCAATGCCGGATTTTTCGCCATGAACCGAGAGCGACCCGACAAGGGACGCATTCCCCTGCTGATCGGCATTGAAGGCCGTAACCGTCAGCTCGACGAAAGCGAGAGGCTTGGTCGAAACCGCGTCGTTCTGGGCAAAAACGGTCGTTCCCGACAGGCGCTGCGCCAGATCCTGCGTCAAAACACGCCCGATCATGTCACCAATCCCTTCGCTCCAGGCATTCCCCTTCGCGATGCCCAGTTTGTAGTCCTTGTCCTGACGCACGATTTCGTCGCGATCAAGGCTGGCGGTCACGACAGGCGTGCGCACCTCGACCACAACCGGGCCGCCCTGCTGGGCGACGCCGGGTACGGGCGCGATGGAGTAAAGTGTCGGATCGCTGCCACAGGCCGAGAGCCCCGTCATCGTCAGAAGCGACAGGGCAGCAACAGCGACGGGACGGCGCATGGCGCGATGCGAGCGGAGAGAAAGCAATATCTTCACGTCAGTGGCGTCCCGTAATCAGTGCCGAAGGATGGTGATTCAGGTAGTCGGTAAGGAAGCGTATGGAACGCGCCGCCTGGCCGAGCTGGGTGATCATGGCCTGCAAATCGCGATGGAAATCGGTATCGCCACCATAGCTGGCCAGCACTACCTGCGCGTTTTTCAACGTACCCTGAAGCGCATCGCTCATGGCGGGCAGCTTCTTGAGCAGGGGCTTCATGCCCTGATCGGCATTCTGGGTCAGCTCGGAAATATGACGCAGCGAATCGCGCAGAGCGACAATCGACTGCTTCACTTCCGGGCTCGCCAGGCGCTGATCGGCATGTGCCAGCAGATCATTCAGATGCTCACCGATCTGGGTAAGCGGCATGGCCGCCACCTTGTCCATGGTCGTCGCCGCAGAAGCCATGATGCCGTCGATACCGCCAGGCTGGCTCGGAATGATGGCGACATCATCCTCATAGGTCAGACTCTCGGGCTTGGCGTTCTTGACAAATTGCAGGCCGATCATCGATTCGCCGGTCAGGAAGCTGGCGCTTTCGACCGAAGCCCTCATCCCTCGCGCCACAAATGCCTCAAGCAGTTTGTGCCGTGCGTCGCGTGAGCTGTCTTCGGTGCTCAGAACACGCTCCGGTTCGAGTTCCATCTCGACACGGACGCGGGCCGAAGCATCCTTTTCGTTCACCTTGAGCGAAACATCGGTCACGCTGCCCACTTGAATGCCAAACATGCTGACCGTTGCCCCGCTTGTGAGGCCCTTGACGGAGCTGTCGATATAGGTGGCGGCCTTGATTCTCTGATGATAGCGCGCGTTATCGGCCTCGGCCTGGCTGCCATACAGTCTGAAGACCGAATTGGCAGGCGCCTGGGGCGCATCCACCTTGAGGCGTCTTGTTGGCAGACCAAAAGCCACGCCGCCCGAAAGCAGCGCCTGAAGCGAGGTAAGCTGAACCTTGAGCCCACCTGCACCGAGCCCGACCTGAACACCAGAGACATTCCAGAAGCGTGTATCAGTGCGCAGGTAATGATCGTAGGGCGACTTGACGAAGACCTGGACCATGATCGGGCCTTCGCCACCCGGTGGCATGGTGTAACCCAGCACCTCACCTACCGACATGTCACGGAAGAAGACCGGCGCCCCTTCACCAATCGAGCCAAGCGTGGGCGTTACCAGCATAAAGGTGGAACCGGGCTGGTCCGAGCGCACGCCAGGGGCTGCTTCAAGCCCTGTGAAATTGCTCTCGTAGCGACCACCCTTCTCACCCGGATCGATCGCGATATAGGCCCCGGACAGCAGCGTTTCGAGACCGGTAATGCTGGCACCGTTGATACGCGGGCGCACGACCCAGAAACGCGTGTGATCGGTCAGGATATCCTCGGTATCGCCATTCATGCGCACATGTACGATCACGCGGCGCATATCCGGCGTCAGGCTGATATCCTGCACCGTACCCAACGTCACGGCCTTGTTCTTGACCTGGGTCTGCCCCGCAGTCAGGCCGGAAGCCGTATCGAAGGTAATGGTGATGTCCGGCCCGCGATTGGCAAGGCTCCGCCAGGCAAGCCATCCGGCAATCACGATCGCTAGGATCGGAATCAGCCAGATGACCGAGAAACGCGTCTTTCTGACCCCGGCCTGTTTGGGGGCGGGTGAATTCTGACGGGATTGATCGTTTTGGTCGCTCACGCGCGCTCAGGCTCCATATCGTGAGGAGGAAATGAAGTACCGCCCTCGGAGATCCCTCCCGGTGCGGAATTTTGTCTTGCCTCGTCGGGAGCCGGAACCGGGCCGTTTTCCCCTGCGGCGTCCCACATGCTGCGTGGGTCGAAGCTATGCACCGCAAATATCGTCACAATGACGACGATGGTGAAGAAAACCACACCTGGATCGGCGAGAACATTGGCGAGAAAGTTAAAATGTACGATCGCAACCAGAATTGAGATCATGAACACGTCGATCATCGACCAGCGTCCGATCAGATCGATCAGTCGATACAGCTTGGTGAGATTGCGCAGGCCCCTTTTCTGCTTGCGCCATGTGCCGATAACCATGACGGCAAGAGAGACGATCTTGAGCACCGGCACGGTGATCGAGGCAAAAAGCACCAGCAGCGCCAACGGGATCAGATCAGACTGCCAGAGTTCGATCACGCCATGGATGATGGTGCTGGTGTCGGGCTGACCCATCTTCGTATAGGTCATGACCGGCAGGAGATTGGCCGGAATATAGCAGATGATCCCGGCCAGCAGCAGGGCGGCGGCATTGGTCAGGCTGTTGGATTTGCGTCGGCGCAGGATCTGATGGCAGCGCGGGCAATCGCCCATATCGCCTTCACGCGACACGGGGTGATCGAATGCCATGACCAGCCCGCATGAATGGCAGGACAGCATGTGCTGCAGCGATGGCATGAACTCTTCAGTTGCCGTCAGATGCTCGACCGGCAGGATACGTCCCTCGCCATCTGCCATCTCTTCGCGAATGTCGCGGTTATGCCAGATACGCTCGACATCGAGTGTGGAATCGGTAGCCGCCATGGTGAACATGAGCGCCGCGATCAGGAACACGCCAGCCTGCAGATCGACAATCGCCAGATCGATGAGCTTGGTATAGGCGACGAACACGCCGAGAATATAAACCTCGATCATCGACCATTCGCGCAGCCTGTCGTACCAGGACATGAGGCGCGGCGCCCAATCCGGCATATGCCGCCGGCTGGCCCCGATCAGAATGGCCCCCATAAGCGCAATCACGATGCCTGGCATGACCAGAGTGGTCAGGCCGACAATGACGCCAATTTCGCCAAATCCTTCTCTGCCGAGTTCGATCGGCCCTGTCAGAATCGTGACCGTGTTCACGCGACCATGAACATTGATCGTCAGCAACTGGGTGATGAGAAGCGCCAGATAGAGCGCTGCCGAGGCAAGACAGAAGGCCGTGGGGGCAGCGATAGGCGCCGTGCGCCTGCGCCGGGCCAACTGGGCATCGCACCGCGTGCAGAAGGCCACCTGCCCGCGCTTGAGACGCGGCACTGTCTGGAAAAGCCCGCAATAGGGGCATTCGCGCACACCCTCCACGACTTTCAGCGTCGGGGAAGGCGTCACGGAAGAAGTCATCGTGACGGCATTGCGCCACAGACGCTTATGGAAGCGATCAGACATGAATCATAGTGTAGCGAACGATTCCGTTGAGAGATAGGTGTTTGCCCTGTTGCAGTCCCCCGCAGTCTCGGCTATAGCACCGCGCCAAGGACGCCGACATAGCTCAGGGGTAGAGCAACTGATTCGTAATCAGTAGGTCCTCGGTTCAATTCCGAGTGTCGGCACCACTTTCCCGTTGCATCATCCCGCCTTGTGGATCGCCCTCGTGCTTCGACGCCCGAGCACCCAGCCTGCGACACAGTATAACGCCAGAAACCCGAGCGGGATCCAGTCGCCTCTCAGGCTTTGTGCGACCAGATCACTCAGCACAGTGGTCAGATTGACCAGACAGGTCACGATCGCCAGCACGGGCACAATACCGATCCAGAGAGTCCCGACGCGCAGACCGGGCAAAGGCACGCGAAAACGCGCCGGAGCGCGTGTGGCATCGCCACGCAGCTTCATGACCGCCACTGCAATCACGACAAAGCCGATCATGGTGCCGATACTGACCAGATCGGCCAGAAGCGCGATGGGCAGCAGAGCCGCGGTCAGGGCTGTGAGCGCCGTCGTCATGGCAATCGCCAGAACCGGTGCGCCGCTTTTCGGATCGACCAGACTGAACCGTTCACTGATCAGCCTGTCATGAGCCAGGATATGGCAGAGCCGTGACTGACCATAGAGACTGACGAACAGCACAGACCCCAGACCGATCACCGATCCGAATTGCAGAACGAATCCCAGAGACGGCATGGCGAGGGCCTGCACGGCAAGGGCGACAGGGCTTGCGACATCGAGCGCGCGAAACGGCACCAGCCCGGTCATGACCAGCGACACCATCACATAAAGTACCGCACTGATCGCCAGCGCACCGATCAGACCGAACGGCACATCACGTCCGGGATTGCGCGCCTCCGATGCGGCAATAGAGATCGAGTCAAACCCGAGATAGGCAAAGGACACAACCGCGACGGCACGCAGCAGACCCGCCGGACCGAAATGGAACCCGCCCTCGGATTGCGGCAGGAAAGGATGCCACAGAGCAGGCCTGACATGGCTCCAGCCCACGGAGACAAAAACGACGAGAACGGCCAGTTTGAGCAGAACGAAAGCGCCATTCGCCCGGCTCGCCTGACGAATGCCCCGAGACAGGATCAGACCGAGCACAAGAACCAGACAGAGCGAGACCGCATTGATCTGGCCAGCCAGATGGAAACCCCCGTCATGCCAGATGACCGTCGAATTGGTTGCAGCACCAGGCAGGGTCAGGCCACAGGATGCCAGCAGGCCGGAAAGATAGCCGGTCAGGCCAACCGACACGGCCGAGCCAGCCAGAGCATATTCAAGCACCAGCATCCAGGCGACCCACCACGCAGGGCCAATGCCCAGAATAACGCGCGAATAGCCATAGGCCCCCCCCATGGCTTCAGGCAGGGCAGAAGCAAGCTCGGCATAGCACAGGCCAATAAAGCCGCAGCTTATGGCAGCCAGAACGAATGAGAGGGAGACGGCAGGCCCGGCATAATGGGCGGCGGCAATACCGGGCAGAACATAGATACCGGCACCGACCACACTGCCGATACCCATCATCAACAGGCTGAACGGCCCGAGCTGACGATGCAGGATGCGAGACTGGCCTTCAGCCGCCATGATGCCGTTTTCCTCAAGAGCTTGAACAAAAGGAAGCGTGACGCGCTCCCTGTCGCAAGGCAAGCCCACAAGCCCGGCAAACGACAGCTGACGCCGTCAGAACATCATGTTGACGGCAATCTGTGGCGAAACGGTCAGACTGGTATTGTGGCCTGCAAAAAAGGTCGAGGCGCCTGCAATCACACCAAAGCGTGGTGACCAGCTGTATTCGAGGGCTGGCGCCACCATCCAGTCGCCTGACGAGGCCCCGATACGGTCAATGCGTCGTCCGTCACGATAGGAGCCCCAGACCCGCGACCCGTTGGACCAGTCGCGCACCATATCGACCGCCAGCACGAGACGCTGGTTGAAACCGAACTCGAGTGAAAAGCCGGTCTGACCGTTCATGCCGGGGCGCCCGCGCCCGACAAAGCCCTTGGTCGTGCCATAACTCGTCATGTCCTGCAGCTGTGCGGAAGAGACCGCACGCCGGAACGTGCCCCACATGCGCAGACGCAGCGTGTAGTCATGGGGCAGTTCATAGGTCGATTGCTCGACCAGGGCCGTACGAAAGACATAGGCGCCATTACCCACACCATCCTGGCTGCGGCCAAGCTGCGAGTAATCGCCTGTCGGCATGAGCATGCCGACAAAAAGGCTCATGACCGGAATATAGCGTTTGGGATCAGGATCGAGGAAGCGCCACAGGAAATCGACCGGCATGTCGCCGAATTTGAGCCCGCTCGTATTGCCGTCATGTTTCTTCCAGCCATAGCTGATCGCGGGGAAGATCTGGATACTGATATGATCGGTCAGACCATATTTCACCATGGTCGAGTTGCTGATGGTTCTCTGTCCACCATCCATCGGCGCACTCGAGCCGTTGGCCCCGAGATAATCGACTGCCTGATTATAGGTGAGATACGGTTCGATCCCGAGCACACCCGCCTTGAACTGCGGACCAGATGGCGAGATGAGCGAGCCAGTATACCATTGCTCGCGTTTAGGTTGCGGCTCGTCATCAGAGGCACGCGCCGAAATCGTCATGCAAAAAGCAAAAGCGATCACGAATAAGCGAGGTAATCCAGACAAGACTGGACGACTTATTTTTGCAAAAGTGGGATTTTGTCTCAAAATTACGCCGTGCTGTTCTTTTGTTTCTTCGCAACGGTTTAATTTCTTATTTTATGAACGCAACCGTTATCCCGGCGGTATTTTCTGCACAGGGAGACAGGTTCATTAACAGGCAAGGGTTATACAGGAACCGCCTCACGCAAAAGTGAGAAAGTAATCACTGCAACTCATTTTTCTGTATTCGATTTTATTCTGGATTTCGGAAGCGCTGCTCCAGACAAATGAAAGTCTTGTCTGGAGCGGGCGATGGGATTCGAACCCACGACCCCAACCTTGGCAAGGTTGTGCTCTACCCCTGAGCTACGCCCGCGTTCCGTTGGACGGGTTAATATTGCCTACAGCGTTATGGCGCAAGAGGGTTTTTTCAAAAAACGCGTTTTTTTTCACTTTCCCTGCGTCAGGCCCTGTCGGACTTGCTTCCTAAGGGCTTCAGAACAATCTTGTAGCCAAGCTTACCGGGCGGCAAAGCCCCTCACCGGCATCGCCTTAGAACAGAGAGATTCCATGGATTACATCATCGGGCAGAACCCTCCCCAGCCGCAGGGTGTAACGGGCGCCCCCCAGAATGCTGGCGCCATGATCGTCGATGCCGACCAGCGCAGCTTCATGCCAGAAGTGCTGGAGGCCAGCCGCCAGCTTCCGGTACTGGTCGATTTCTGGGCCCCCTGGTGCGGGCCATGCAAACAGCTCACGCCCATTCTTGAACGCGCCGTCACGGCGGCTGGCGGCCGGGTCAAGCTGGTCAAGGTCGATGTCGAAGCCAATGCGGCGCTGGCTGCACAGCTCGGACAGATCGGCCTGCCCATTCAGTCGATCCCGCTGGTCGCTGCTTTCTACAAGGGACAGATTCTCGACATCATGCAGGGCGCCCAGCCTGAGAGCGAAGTGCGTCGCTTCATAGAGCAGGTCCTCAAGGCGACAGGCGCCACCATGCCAAGCGCCGATCTGCTTGCTGCCGCTAATGCTGCCCTGCAGGACGGCGAGGCGGCAGAAGCGGCCAGTCTCTATGCGTCACTGCTGGAAATGGAACCAGAGAACCCCGAAGGCTGGGGAGGCATGATCCGTGCCCTGATCGCTCTCGATGACGATGAAGGTGCCGATGAAGCCCTGAGTCAGGTGCCGCCCAAGCTGGCAGAGCACCCCAGCGTCTCCGGTGCCCGCTCTGCTCTGGCCCTTCACAAGGAAAGCCGTCAGGCTGCCTCGGCTCTGGACGGGCTTCGCGCTGAATGTGCCGCCGCGCCTGATGACCTCGCCCTGCGCTTTCGTCTTGCGGGTGCGCTGAACGGCGCGGGTGACAAGGCGGAAGCTGCCGACACATTGCTGTCGATCCTGCGCCAGGACCGTGAATGGAATGAAGGTGCCGCCAAGGCCGAACTGTTGCGCTTCTTCGAAGCTTGGGGAAACAGCGACCCGGCAACACTTCCGGCCCGTCGCAAGCTCTCCGCCCTGCTCTTTTCCTGAGCCTTCTCCGGCCCTATCACAGATCAGGGCCGGATTTCCCCAGGCGAGGCGTCATGTTTCATGAACAGACGCCCCGGCGATACGGCCTCTCAACATTTCAGGATTTCGAACATGGCTCAGGATCTCGACCCACGCCTTCTCTCCATGCTGGTTTGCCCGGTCACCAAAGAAGCGCTGGTCTATGACCGCGATGCGCAGGAACTCATCAGCAAGGGGGCCGGGCTGGCCTATCCCGTTCGCGACGGCATTCCGGTGATGCTGCCAGAAGAAGCACGTCATATTTCGGACTGACAGGCAGATTTGCAGGCGCGACCCCACAAGGGGTCAGCGCAGGACGAACAGGGCCGTGTCCAGCGTGAAACTGCCATCTTCGTCGATTTCCAGCATTTCCCTGACGGAGGGGCTGGTCGCACGCTGCAGAGAAAGAATGGCCTGCTGATGCAGGTCTGGCGTTTTCGTGCGCGCTACCCAGGGTACAAAATCGAGGCGCAACCGCCTGTTGGTGACGGCCTCGACCTGAAAACCGGCAGCGGCAAGCAGACGGCACCACTCCGATACCTTGTAATTGCGCATGTGAGACGGGTCGCGCAGCGTTTCTATGGTCTGCAGCACCGAATCGGCCATGGCATTTTCCGGGGCGACCGTATCGACCAGAATCCCTGTGCCGCCGTGACGCAGGACCCGCCTCCATTCACTCAGCCCCGTTTCCAGATCGGCCCAGTGATGCGCACTGAAGCGACTCAGAACAGCATCGAACGATGAAGCAGCAAATGGCAGGCTCTCGGCATAACCGCAAACCGGGCTCAGCTGGACAAGGCCACGCTTGTGCGCTTCTTCCTGCACCGCCCGCGCCATGCTGCGTGTCGGGTCATACGCCACAACCCGATCGACATGCGGCGCGACAGCGTAGCTGACATGCCCTCCCCCACAACCGAGATCGAGAACAACGCGCGCCTCTGATGCTTTCACGAGAGCGGCTATATGATCCAGATCTGCACCCGCGGCATGGACTGCACTCTGCACGTAATCGCGTGCACGCGGGTCATATTGCCCGGTCACGAACTCACTCATGCCCCGCATCCTTCTTGCCGTAAGAGACTTCTGCGTCAGGCACCGCATATTGCGGCTTGACCTCACTGGTGACCGTCTCTGTTGCAAGCCCCGGCAGTATTGGCGGGCCAGACTGCCCGTCCATACCCGGAATGGCGATGGGCAACGAGGCATAGGCACGGGCCATACGGTCGTGATGGGGCGGTCGCCCTGGCGGATGGCCGGGCGGGCCGTTGACAGCCAGATCAGGCCTGGGCGGGCCGAACGTCTCTGCCGCGCAGCCGGTAAGAACCGTCATCAAGAAGAGAAGCGAAAAGGCACGCATGCAATGAGTTGTATCAACCCCACTCACGCGCGGCAATTGACGGATGGGCGCCGCTGCGGCAGGCAGGGCGAATTGTCTCAAGGAGAGAGTTTCGTGTTCGATGGATCGCTTGCCTCACCCCGTGGTCGCCGCAGGGCGTGGATCGACAGCCTGTTTGTCGATCATGCGATCTTTCGCCTACCCTGGACCAATCTGGCAACTGTGGTGCCGGGCAAGGTCTATCGCTGCAATCACCCGACGCCGGCAAGGCTCGCGCGTCTGAAGCGCCGCCTGGGACTGCATACGCTGGTCAATCTGCGCGGTCATCGGCGCTGTGGCTCCGACGCGCTTTCTCGCGATGCTGCACAGAACCTTGGTCTTGCCCATATCGACATGGCCTTTGAAAGCCGTGGCGCCCCTCATCGCGATCGCATCTTGCGCTTTGCCGGGCTTTATAAATCCATCGACATGCCAATGCTCATGCATTGCAAGTCGGGTGCCGATCGCGCCGGTCTGGCCTCTGCTCTGGTCATTCTCTTTGAGGGAGGCTCTGCAGCCGAGGCGCTCAGGCAGCTCCATTGGCGTTTTGGCCATTTCAATCGCGCCCGTACCGGCATTCTGGACGCCTTCGTTCTGCGCTATCAGAGGCAGGCTGAAGGTCGAGTTCCGTTTCTCGACTGGGTCGAGCACGAATATGACGAGGTTCAGCTCAAGCAGGATTTCGTGGCCGGCAAACTGGCATCTTTTCTTACGGATCAGGTTCTGCGTCGGGAATAGAACCTGCCGGGCGCACGCCCTATTCGGGCGAGGCCATGCTTTTCACGAGATTAACGAGCTGTCGCCTGACACGCTCGTCGGAAATGCGTTGAAACGCCCGGAGAAGCTCCAACGATGACTCGTCAAGATCAGAGCCTTTCGCCGCAAAACGCGATGCATCACGCCCCATCTCGCTTCCTTTGCCATTGAAGCCTGGCGGCACCTCGGAGAACCCCGCGCCCTGCGGAGAAAATCCCGGGTTCGACGGCCTGACACCTGCTAGATCATCAAAAAAGAACCCTATCGGCACGTTCAATACGCGCGACATCTCGTAGAGACGGCTGGCACCAACCTTGTTGGCACCACGCTCGTATTTCTGCACCTGCTGGAAGGTCAATCCAAGTGCTGCGCCAAGCTTCTCCTGAGAGATACCCAGAAGAGTCCGTCGAAGCCGAATACGCGCTCCCACAAGGGCGTCTATCGGACCAGCGGCCGAAGCGCTTTTCGTGGTATTACTCATACACAAGGACTCATACTGGGGTTAATCACAGGTGCCAATCGTAATCCATTAACCTTTTATTATCTATCTTCGCTGGCGCCCAAGGAAAACAGCCAGAAAAACCCCAAAAGCACAGAGAACTAGCGGCAGATTCCTTCCATAGCGGGCAAAGATGGTCGGTGGCTGAGGCGAAGGTAAGGCAATGACCAGACTGTCTGCATGCCCCCAGGACAGACGACCCAGTTCGTGACCCGAAGCATCGAATGCCGCGGTGATACCCATATTTGCCGCCTGAGCGACCGGAAGCCCCTCTTCGACGGCGCGCATTCTGGCCGTGGCGAGATGCTGGCGCGGTCCGGCACTATTGCCGAACCACGCATCGTTGGTGACATTGGCCAGCCAGCTGGGTCGGCTTGGCCCGATGACATGCCCAGAGAAAATAATCTCGTAGCACACCATGGGGCCCACTTGCCCCAGAGCAGGAAGGGACCAGGTTGCGAGGCCGCGACCGGGTGTCAGTTGGTCAGGAAGAAGGTTGAACGGAATGAAGCGCGGCTGGTACTCACCAAACGGAACGAGTGTCGCCTTGTCATAGACCGCTGCAATCTTGCCGCTCTCGTCCAGCGCCATGACACTGTTGTAAAAGCGGTTCTGGGTATCGCGCCGATCAGACCCGATCATGCCCCACGCACCGTCTGCGGCCTGCGCGATCAGCCGACGCGCGGCTTCATCCTCATCCAGCAGCCCTGGAAATCCGGATTCAGGCCAGAGATAGACGACGCTGCGATCCGCGGCCAATTCACGCGCCCGGGCGACCCCTTCATTCGTCAGACGCAGATAGAGCCTGAACGCATCCAGCGCTCCCGAACGCGAGAGAATATCACGTTCCTGCACATTGCCCTGCAGCAGGGCGACCACCGGATTGGTTACCGGAAGCAGGGTCGGATGAGAGAGGCGATACCAGCCTGCCCCGATCCATGCGGCATAGAAGATGCCTAGAAAAATACGCGCCCGGCGGGAGTGCCACACGAGGAGACCGGTGAGAACAGCGAGAAAACTCAACCCGTCGACGCCGATATAGGCCGCAGGCTGGATCAGGATGTCTCCTGCCAGACCGGGAAGCTCGAAAACGCTGCCTGTCGGGTTCCAGGGGAAGCCTGTGAAGATAAAGACACGTGCCATGTCGGCGAGTGTCCAGAGCGCTGCAAGCAGAATCATTCTGGACAGACCGGAAGGCGCCAGACGACACAGCAGGACGGGCACCACGGTAAGCGGAGCCAGAATCAGGGCACATCCGGGCGCAGCGATAGGCACGGCCCACCAGAACTCATGGGCGCGGGTCAGGATGGCATTGGTCAGCCAGGAAAGCGCCAGGGTATGGTAGCCAAGGCCGAAGAAGAAGGCGTGGAGAGCCAGCTGTCGGGCGCTCGACGCATCCTGGGTGCAGCGATAAAGGTAGAGAAGCCCGAGTGCCAGTGCCGGCAGAAAAAAGAGGGGCGGAAGCGCCAGGGCTGCAAACGCCCCGACGAGAAGATCAGCCAGAATCATTTTCCCGGTGGAAAATGGAAGCCGGCTCGGCGGGAAAGGAGAATTCCAGAGCCGGTAAGTCACAGTTTGCTCCTGGTTTTATTCGAGAGCGTCCCTCAAGCGACGCTCATAGTGACGGTAATATTTGTCCGCCAGAAGCTCGCTTTTGACGAGAACGGCAACATCCGTCGTGTTGAATTGCTCATCGACGACAGCGCCGTCACCAATGAAACCACCCAGACGCAGATACCCCTTGATGAGAGGCGGCAATCTGGAGAGACATTTACGGTGATCAAGCAGATGCGGATCACTGCGCTGCATATCGACATAACGATCTGGCAGGGCACGGATACGCAGCGCCGGAGGCGCCAGATGGTTATGATAGAGATAGGTCAGTTCGTCTGCCATCAACTCCGGATTGGTACCGGGCAGACTGGCACAGCCGAACAGCACATCGATCCGATGCAGGAAAATGTAGGAGGCGATTCCCCGCCAGAGGAGCTGCATGGCCGAACGACCGCGATAACGCTGATCGACGCAGGAGCGACCAACCTCCAGCAGGCGCCCCGGAAACTCGGTCAGCGGGGAAATATCGTATTCGCTGGACGTGTAGTAACGCCCAAGGAGGGCTGCCTTGTCACTGGTGAGCAGACGATAGGTGCCCACCACACCTTCCGCTCCGGAAGAGACGGCATGGTCGATAACCAGCAGGTGGTCGGCCACTTCATCAAAATCGTCGATATCGCGCTTCAGCCGGGCGGTGCGTTCATCGGCGCGCGCACCCATCTCTTCAAAAAAGACGCGATAGCGCAGCGCCTGCGCTGCCTCGCGCTCGGCATCTGTTGTCGCGATCCTGACACCCAGCTGCCCGCCGCGTAATTCAGGAAAGGCATCCCGCGCCAGATCGAGTGTCGAGAGTGACTGACTGGACGCTCCCGTGCTGTCGCCATCTGTCACCAGAAGGCGAAACATCTCGGCGTGCGAAGGTTTGGCGTTCATCCGTCCTGACCTGTCGGCTCACCTGCCTTCTGCGGCAGGCGGCGACCAAAAAGTTCGAGACGATGAGAAACCAGATCGAAGCCAAGACGACGCGCGAGCCTCTCCATCAGGGCTGCGTGTTCCTCATCCTCAAATTCCACGACATGGCCGGTATCGACGTCGATAAGATGGTAATGGTGCTGGTGACCCGGCTCACTGGCCTCATAGCGTGCGCGACCGCCGCCAAAGTCACGACGCTCGAGAATGCCCTTTTCCTCGAGCAGCCTGACCGTGCGATAGACCGTGGCGATCGAGATCCGGCTATCGAGCTGTGACGCGCGGCGATACAGCTCCTCGACATCGGGGTGATCTTCAGCCTCTGACAGAACGCGCGCGATAACGCGACGCTGCCCTGTCATTTTCAGGCCACGTTCGATGCATAATTGACCGATGCGCGACTCATCCTGAGCCCGCCCGCTTCGCTTTGCGTCAGCTTTCGCTTCAGATACCATGAAATAGGGCGTAGCCGAAAACCGAGCCCTTTGCCAACGTTAAGTGGCAGGCAAAGGGCGGCTTTCTCACCGTCTGTGACCCAGGCCGATCTTGCGGGCAAGATTCGAACGATGGCTGGCGTAATTTGGCGCGACCATCGGATACTCGGGTGGCAGATCCCAGCGCTCACGGTATTGCTGAGGCGTCATATCGTACACTGTCTGCAAATGACGACGCAGTAATTTCAGCTTTTTTCCGTCTTCAAGGCAAATGATGTAATCGGGAAAGACTGATTTCTTGGGAGGGACTGCCGGAGTTGGCTTGACGGTCTCGGGCTTGGTATGGGCAACACTTGAAAGCGTCTGATGCACCGAACGGATCAGGTTTGGTAGATCCTGACCAGCAATTTCGTTATGAGTTACATAAGCGGAAATAATCTGTGTAGTTAGCTTTTGAAGGGTCAAGTTATCCGGATCGTCGGACATGTGAATTCTCCCCAAAGAACGTATTTAAGGAAAGATATACTGATTGGTAAAATGAATTCAAGAAAATATAACAACTATTCGTAAAGTTTAAATATTATGCCGTTAAAAACAATCGACATCCGTGACAAGACCTGCCCCATGACGACGGTTCACGTCAGACTTGCTCTGGATAAAAGCAGTCCCGGTGAAGCATTGGAAATTATTTTACGCGGCGAAGAAACGAGACGGAATGTGGAAATTCTTCTCAGAACACTTGGGCAGAAAAGTGACTGTCAGCCGCTCGGCGAAGATACGATAGCTGATTACCGCGTGACGCTCGTCAAATCGTAGCTCAGGACTGATGCGTCACTCCCGTCGGGATAATACGCCTTTCTGCGCCCGCACAGAATGAAGCCGTGCTTCAGATAAAGTGCCTTCGCCGCATCATTCCTGACTGAGACCTCGAGAAAAAGGGTGGTCACGTCGCGCGCTCTGAGCGCCGCGCAGCCTGCGACCAGCAGTTGCGCTGCCAGGTTTTTCCTTCGATATCGGGGGTGAACACCCAGAGTCAGAATTTCGGCTTCGTCGGCGCTCTGCCGCAGCATCAGCAGCCCGGCTGGATCTTCGCCGACCACAATAACCCACGCCATGATACCGGGGGTCGCAAACAGTCCCGAGAAAGCGTCTTCATTCCAGCGCTCGTCTTCCTCAAAGCAGGCGGAATGCAGATCAGAAAGCAGCAAAGCATGAGAAGGCCCTGCTGGGATGCAGGCTGGGGAACCGGTCAAGGAAGCGGCGCAGGCCGCAGGCCCTGCGCAGGCGGCCTGGCTTCTGGCGCATCGATATACAAGGGCTGCAAAGGACCGCTGGCGGGTATTCGTGATCCGGCTTTGAAGATCAGGGCGATATCAGGCTGCGCCACATCAATACGCCTGAGACCTGCATCCTGGAGCAGGGAAGCCCCGTTCCCGATCACGCAACTGCCCTCTGGCAGGGCAAGGTCGTCAGGAGCACCAGCCCAAAATCTGCCGTCCTGAAACTCGACATAGATCCTGTTCCGCCTTGCCTGCGTCACACAGATACTGTTTTCCCATGCGGGATTGGATCTGAAGCATTGCCCGGTTGTCACGCCATGAAGGGTCGCTCCAAAGCCGAATGCCAGACCATCGGCAAGAGCCAGACTGGCCCGCAGCCCGGTAAATGACCCAGGCCCGGTAACGGCGATGATGCGATGAGGACCCTTTTGCCAACCGAGCGTGCGAAGCAGGTTCTGGCAGGTAGCGGCCAGAGAGGCGGTTGCCCCGACCCCCTCCAGATGTTCCTGGGCGACGCACTCACTCCCGAGAAAAGCCGCCACATCGCCACATGACCCGGCACCAAGCGTGGCGCCATTCAGCACCAGACTGCGCGTTGCACCATCTGCCTGCATCAGAGAACGAGACAGCTCTCGTCAAAGCCCAGACGCATGGCACGCTCGGGCAGAGCCTGGGCATCGGGATAACCGAGCCCGGCTATGAAATTGATCCGCCACCCTGTGTCACCGAGGAAAATCTCTTCCACAGCGTATGAATCGAAACCAGAGAATGGCGCCACGGACAGGCCCAGGGCGCGGGCCGCCAGGATCAGATAGCCTCCCTGAAGGGAGCCATTGCGAAAGGCCGTTTCTTCCGACAAGCCAACATCGGCGGCAAACCAGTTACGCAGATCGGCTTCGCGACTCAGCCTTGGCAAATGCTCGAAGAAAAGTGGGTCGTGGCACACGAGCACCACGACAGGCGCCTGCAGACAGAGCGCGATATTACCGGATGAGAGAGCCGGTCTGAGCCGCTCCTTCATGTCATCGGATGTCAGGAAAACAAAGCGCGCCGGGCAGCAATTGCCTGAAGTCGGTCCGAGCTTGAGCAGGTCATAGAGCGCAACAAGCGTTTCACGCTCGACCGGCAGGTCGGACCAGCCACGCGGCGAGCGCGCGTGGCGGAAGAGTTGATCGAGTGAAGTCTCATCCAGGGGGGCCGTCATGAAGGTCTCTGGATGGGTCTCGCTCACGTCTTCAATCCTCAACCTGTTCGACGGCCACCACTTCAGGAACGTAGTGGCGCAGCATGTTCTCTACACCGTGCTTGAGTGTTGCACGCGAAGAAGGACAGCCCGCACAGGCACCCTGCATCGTCAGGCGCACAACGCCATCACGGTAGCCCCTGAATACGATATCACCACCATCCCCCGCAACGGCAGGGCGAACGCGTGTATCGAGCAATTCGCGAATCTGGGCGACAACAGCCTCATCTTCCGGCGCAATCGCTTCTTCCTGCGTCTCGGCAGCGGCCTCAAGGCTGGGCGCGCCCGACTCGAAATGACTGGTGATGGCGGCAAGAAGCAGCGGCTTGAGCGTGTTCCAGCTGAACTCATCTGTCTTGGTGACAGAGATAAAATCGGCCCCGAGGAAAACGCCACAGACACCGTTCACATCGAACAGCGTCGTCGCCAGGGGAGAGCGCCCCTCTGCTGCCTTGGCCTCGGCAAAATCGGCCGTCCCGCGATGGCCGGTCACGGCGCGACCGGGCAAGAATTTCAAGGTGGCGGGGTTTGGTGTATCCTCGGTCTCGATGAACATCACGACTCTCAATTTGCAGTTGTCGCTGTGAGATGTGCCATCAATCGCGACTACGCAAGTCCCTTATCCCGAATTCAGACCTTTGCGGCACCGAGAGGAAGCGTGATCTGAACGCAAAGCCCGCGACCCGGCACGTTGTGCAGATCAACCTTGCCTCTGGCGCGGCCCACCTCGCGGGTAACGATGGCAAGCCCTAGCCCCATGCCGCCCGTCGCACGAGAGCGCGACCCCTCGACACGATAGAACGCAGAAAGCACCTTTTCGAGTTCGGCTTCGGGAATGCCGGGACCGTCATCGACGACCGATATAATGGCTGCCTGACCCGCGGTTTCGAGCGTGACATGGGCATCGCCACCATAATTGCAGGCATTATCAATGAGATTGGCAAACACACGCTTGATGGCAAGCGGTCGCACCCAGGCCTGACAACGGTCGGGGCCGGTATAGCTCGTCTCCCTGCCCCGATCGCTCTGTGAGTCGAGCAGGGTATTGAGTATGGCCACGAGATCGACCTGCTTGACCGGCTCGGGATCGAGATCGCCAGCCAGATAGGCAAGCACGCCTGTCACCATGGCCTCCATCTCATCGATATCGGCCTCAATGGCTGCCTGTGTTTCCTCGTCGTCCATGAAGCCGGCGCGCAGTCTCAGACGCGCCAGAGGTGTTCGCAGATCATGCGATACGGCGGCCAGAATTTCGGTGCGGTCATTGATAAGGCGACGAATGCGATGCTGCATCTTGTTGATTGCATTGGCCAGACCACGCACTTCTCGCGGCCCACGCTCATCGACCATCGTCCATTGCATGTCATCGGATTTGGCGATGCTATCGGCCACCTCCGCCAGCGCCCTCAGCGGGGTGCTGAGCGACCGCACGATCATGGCTGCTGCAATCGCGACGGCACTGGCCGTAATCGCCGCAGAGGCCAGGCCACCCGTCATATGACGATGCTTCAGAATACCGGGCACATTGAAGACAAGGCGGCTGCCATCAGCCAGCTGCAAGGTGCCGTGGATGCTCGATGAATCGGCGCGATCGGCCCAGACATGAAGATCGGCCCGCGCCAGATCGCGATCATTGGCGATCAGGCTGTCTTCGACATGACGCAGCCGATGCGGCTGATCGCGCTCGAAACTCTGATTGGCTGACCGCCAGGCCACGCTGATTCCGTTGTCTGAAAGCAGCGCCCCCAGCAGCCCGCGCTGGCTGATCGGGGTTGTACGCAACACCCTGAGATCGGTACTCAGCTCTTCGGCAAGCTGGGTAATGCGGCTGTCATCGTCGATATAGGTTTCGGCTTCCTCATAGAAGAACGCACTGGCCACAAAGACGAGAATGACTGCCGCCAACAGCACGACGCTGACACGCCCCACAAGCCCGACAGGCCAGAGACGAATGATGCGGGGCGTGCTGCCCCCTCCCAGGGTGAAAGGCATTTACCCTCAGACGCGCTCGACTTCAGCGACAAAGATATAGCCGAGGCCACGCACCGTACGAATCAACGCGTCAGCATCGGCGCCGAGCTTGCGACGCAGGCGGCTGACCAGAACGTCGATGCTGCGATCTGAAACATCGCCCAGACGTGTGCGCGACAGTTCGAGCAGACGATCACGAGCGATGACACGCTGGGGGTTGTCGAGGAAGCTGATGAGCAGATCATGCTCTGCGCCCGAAATATCGACGACGGCCCCGGACGGGTCGGTCAGTTCGCGACGGCGCAGATCGAGCTTCCAGCCTGCAAACAGGATGGTTTCCTTGCGGGAAACTTCGGTCGGCGCTGCACCCTGGCCGCGGCGCAGGACAGCGCGCACACGGGCAAGAAGCTCGCGCTGGCCGAAGGGCTTAGCCACGTAGTCATCGGCACCGATCTCGAGGCCGAGAACGCGGTCACGCTCTTCACCGCGTGCGGAAACCATGATGATGGGGGTCTGGGCGAGAGGCGATTCGCCCGGATGGTTGGTTCCCTGGCCGTTGCGGATGGCACGGCAGAGTTCAATGCCACTGGTCTTGGGGAGCATCACATCCATCACCAGAAGGTCTACCGGACCGACTGCGAGGGCGTCCCACATCTCATCTCCTGAAGCCACACTGCGAACCCGGAAACCATCGCCCTGAAGGGCGCGCTGGATCAGGGTTCGCATGCCGGGGTCGTCTTCAACGATAAGGATACGAGCCGGCAGGTCAGGAGCTGGAGTTACTGTCGTCATTTATCCCATCGATCATGCTGTGGTAGACGAGATTTGATACAATCTATGTCTACCACGGCGCAAGGACAACCGTTGGGAGCGCGTTTACACGCGCTTTACCTCACTTTGATGGTTTCGTTACAAGAAGCGTCCAAAGCTGAGCCAGATCCGCAGATCCGTGGTCGCCATGGACATCAGCAAAAGTCTTGACGGCGTCGTCCTTGCGACCACCATCCATCTGCGCCATGCCGTATTGAAGCTTGGCTCCTTCCGGCGCGGCCGGTTTTTTGGCCAGGCCTTCACGCATCAACGCAAGACCGGCATCGACCTGACCATTCAGCACCAGGTTATAGCCTGCCGTGAGTGACGGGGCCGCGTTGGGCATCTTGCGGGCCGCATCGGCATCAGCCGCAAGGCTGGCCTTTGTCTCAGCAACACGCTTGACGACCATGGCTTTCAGGCGTGCCTCGCGGGCGGCGCCGGCATCCTTGCCCAGCGCACCAGACGCATAGGCCTGATCCATCAGATTGAGACCGAGCTGGGGCAGACCTGCCTGAACCGCGCGCTCAACCATATCCATATAGTCAGAGGGGTCCTTGAGAACACCGGTCGCCATGCGCAGGCGCTCTAGATTGAACTGCAGCGCATCCGGCATCTGCGGGTCAGCCGCGAGATTATGGATCAGCATCGCCCAGTAATCAGGCTTTGAGTAGAACTTGGCCAGCAGCACATAGGCATGCGTCTCGTTGGCCGAATCCTTCATCTGATGATAGCAGGTCGCCAGGAACTGAAGCTGGTTCTCGCTGGGGACGTGCTTCGCCTTGATTTCGGCGTCGATCTGATCCTGCTGGACACGGGCAGCATTCTTGTAATCCTGCTGCAGGTAATAGGCCTGCACCAGAAGAGCCTGCATCTGCGCATTGGGGCCGGCGATCTTCAGATAGCGCTCGATAGCCGGCACAGCGTGAGCATAATCCTTGGCGTTATACGCCATGGTCGCATTGGCCATGAGCATCTGCTGCTTGGCAGCAGCAGGCGTGCGCGACGAGGCGATGAGAACATCGTAGGCCTTCGACGCAGCCGCCACATCACCCGACGACGCAGCAACAGCCGCGCGCATCTGGGCAATGGTGTATTTCTCGTACTCGGTTTTCCCCGGCAGGGCATCGGCCGCATCAACGGCAGCCATGGCCTTGGCATAGTTTTTCGCACCCAGAGCCGATTGCGCCTCCTGGAGCGGCTTACCAACCTTGGCGCTCAGCTGGTCTTCAGCGTAAGCGGCAGGAGCCACCCAGGCACCGATGACGGGAACGGAAGAGGAAACCGCCAGAAGCGAGCTGGCTGCAAGGAGGGCGCGAGAACAACGGGGAAAACGCACTTACTGTCCTTCCATGAACTGGTCTTGACCAACGATACCGAGCTTGGTGACGCCCAGACGCTGAGCGTCGGCGAGCACGTGAGCTACCGTCTTGTAGTCGGCCAGACGATTGGGGTGAATATGCATTTCAGGCTGATCAGGCTGATTGGCTGCATCCATGAAATGAGCCTGGAGATCGGCCTCGGACGAAATGGGGGCACCATTCCAGCTGATCGAGTTATCGAAATCGATCGCAACCGTGACAACCTTGGGCTCTTCCGTGCTCGGCGGCGGGTTGCCCTGCGGCAGGTCCAGCGCGACCGAATGGGTCTGGAGCGGGATGGTGATGATCAGCATGATGAGCAGCACGAGCATGACGTCAATCAGGGGCGTCGTGTTGATATCGACGATGCCCTCGTCTTCATGCGTGCTGTCGGATCCGACGCTCATGGCCATGAGAGAACTCTCCAACAGGCGGAAAACCGGCAGAGGCCGGATTCTGGAAAAAACGGAGCCGGAAGACCCTGCCCTGTGAGCGGGGTCTTCCTGTAGCTGGGGCCCTGACCGGGATCAGGAGTGAGGCTGCTCGGTGATAAAGTCGATGTGGTAGATGCCAGCTTCCTGGCATGTAGCAACGACCTTGCCGACAGCTTCGTACCGTGCCTTGCCGTCGCCCCGGATCTGGATCTGGGGCTGCGGCTTGATGACTGCGACCTTCTCGAGACGATCGAGCAGATCCTGATGACCGCGCAGAGGAATCTCGTTCCAGTACGCCTGACCATTCGCCGTGACCGCCAGGACAACGTTGCCTGGCTTGGTCTGGGTCGGCTGGTTGGCGTCGCGCGGCAGCTGCACCTTCACGGAATGCGTCGCAACCGGGATGGTGATCAGGAAGATGATGAGAAGAACAAGCATCACGTCGACGAGCGGCGTCGTGTTGATCGCCGAGACGACTTCGTCTTCTTCACCACCCCCACCGACGTTCATTGCCATGATCAGGCAACTCGCGAGCTGGTGGTCGTGGTCGTCGGGCTGTGGTCACCACCGGTCGTCGGCGTTACGCCGTGACGGAAGCCACCCAGCAGAACGGACTGAACGTCGGCGGCGAAGTTGCGCACGCGGTCCATGGCGCCCTTGTTGCGACGAACGAGCAGGTTGTAGCCCAGAACGGCCGGAACAGCGGTAGCAAGACCGATAGCCGTCATGATGAGCGATTCACCAACCGGACCGGCAACCTTGTCGATCGATGCCTGGCCTGCAATGCCGATGGCGGTCAGAGCGTGATAGATACCCCAGACGGTACCGAACAGACCGACGAACGGCGAGGTCGAACCCACGGTGCCGAGGAAGGCCAGGCCGCCCTGCAGACGCGTGTTGATGGTGTCGACCGAACGCTGCACGGACATCGCGGTCCAGCTGTGCAGGTCGATGGCGTCGCGCATCGAGCCTTCATGATGCTCAGCAGCAACGATACCCGTCTCTGCGATGTAGCGGAACGGCGAAGCCGGCTTCAGGGCAGCAGCACCTTCCTGAACGGTCGGCTTGGTCCAGAATTCACGAGCGGCTTCCTTGGAAGCACCAAATACCTTGGCCTGCTCCATGAACTTCGTGACCATGATGATCCAGGTACCTGCGGACATGATCACCATGATGATCAGAACGCTACGGGAAATCACGTCACCGCCGGACCACAGGGCGCCCAGACCGTACGGGTTTTCCTGAGACTTCGGAGCAGCCGTGTCAGCAGCAGCTTCCGGGGCCGGAGCAGCGGCATCGGGAGCCGGAGCGGTAGGGGCTGCGGCGTCAGGAGCCGGTGCACCCGGAGCCGGAGCAGCCGCGTCAGGTGCCGGAGCGCCCGGGGCAGCAGGAGCGGCTGCATCAGGTGCGGGCGCAGCAGGAGCTGCGGCGTCAGGCGCTGCCTGCGGTGCAGCCGGAGCGGGCTGGGCAGCCGGGGCGTCCTGAGCAAGAGCAACGGCCGGCACGACCACACCTTGCGCCACGGCAAGCGTGACTGCCAGGGCCGGGGCGGCGAGAGCGGGAAGGCGGAACAGTCTCGTCATTAACTCCAAATCCTCTGAAAAAGAGCCCCTATCGAGAAGGACTCTGGCAGTGCCGCCCCGTTCTGGGGGGAGCGGCTTGGTTTCTCACTATCCGGGGCGCGGAGGCTGCCTGCCCCCGTCCCCGCCGGGCGGAAAGATCCTGCGGACCCCTCACCCCATTCTCTTTTCCGGTCGGGGGGAAACCCGACCGGTCCGCACTCAGTCGTCGCCCAGGGCAAAATTGATGTGCAGGGTATGGTGATGCTCGACCACGGCCTGACCGTTGGTGACGGCGGGCTGGTAACGGGCCTTGCGAAGGAATTCCATCGCGGCTTCCACGAAGGCGTGGCCACCGGAGGAGTTCAGCACCTGACAGTTGGACGGCTTGCCCGTCGTGTCGATGTCGCAGGCCACTGTCACACTACCCTCACGGTTTTCCTCGAGCATTTCCTCAGGGAAGACAGGCTTCGCACCGTTGATCGGCACAGCGCCAGCGGAGTGGTCAGGAACCGGCGGACCTACAGGCGCGGACGGCGTGGGCGGAGCCGAGACAGTCGCAGGCGGCATTGGTGCCGGCGGCTTCTCATGCGTCACCTGCTTGATCACGTGCTTCTGCGGCGGCGGCTGAATCTGGATCTTCGGCGGCGGAATATACGGCGGCGGCGGCGTCGTCATCTGCGGCGGCGGCGGTGGCGGCGGCGGCGGCGGTGGCTTCTTCGGTTCCGTAATGATCTTCGTCTTGATCGGCGGATGGAACTGTTCGACGATTTTCGAACCCAGACCATTCACCAAGGCGTAGATCACAACGACGTGGAAGAGCACAGCGATTGCGATGCCGACGATGTACTTCGTCGGGCGTCGCTCCTGCTCGGCGTAGTTCATCGGTTGTGTCACTCCAAACCCTCTGTCCTGTGCCCCACACCTCTCTTGCGAGAGGGGCGGACCGACTTGAAATTATCGCAACCGCCCCATGCGACTTGCGTTCCGGTCAAGCGTCAGTTTGGCCGACACATCCCGAAATGTTTACCATGCTTCTGACGCATGGCTCCCGTGCAAATTGGGCAAAGGTAAGGCACTGCTGTCAAGTCAGTTTCGTTTCGTTCGTGCCGTTTTCCCGGAGCGCGTTGGTTTGCATACCAGCGACACGACACTTTGAGACACAGTGAAACGGAACATTAATTCACTGCAAGAGTAATATTTATGAAAGACGAAAAAAGGGGCTGAAAGTCTTGCGTAGCAAGAGATTCAGCCCCTCCTCCATAGCCCAGCTTATTGAGCTGTGGCGCTTGCTTCCGAGCGCGTTGCACCCACGCGCTGTGCCAGAGCAGCAGACATGAAATCGTCCAGCGCTCCATCCAGAACTGCGTCTGGATTACCCTTTTCCACGCCTGTGCGCAGATCCTTCACCAACTGATACGGTGCCAGAACGTATGAGCGAATCTGGTGCCCCCAGCCGATATCGGTCTTGGCCGCCTCGGTCTGCGCCGCCGCCGCCTCGCGCTTCTGAAGCTCTGCTTCATACATGCGGGCCTTCAGCATCTGCATGGCTGTGGCACGGTTGCGATGCTGCGACCGGTCTGTCTGACACGCCACCACAATTCCCGTCGGGATATGGGTGATGCGAATCGCCGAATCGGTCTTGTTGACGTGCTGCCCACCGGCGCCGGAAGCGCGGAAGGTATCGACCTTCAGATCGCTGTCATTGACCTCGATCTCGATCGTGTCATCCACCACCGGATAGACCCAGACAGAGGCAAACGACGTCTGACGACGCGCTGCCGCATCGAAGGGCGAGATGCGCACCAGGCGATGCACACCGGCCTCTGTCTTGAGCCAGCCATAGGCATTGGCACCCGTCACCAGCAGCGTGGCGGATTTGATGCCCGCCTGTTCGCCTTCGCTGGTTTCCATGACCGTCACCTTGTAGCCGCGCTGCTCTGCCCAGCGGGTGTACATGCGCAGCATCATCTCGGCCCAGTCCTGGGCCTCCGTGCCGCCAGCGCCTGCATTGACCTCGATATAGCAGTCATTGCTGTCCGCCTCGCCCGAGAGCAGGCTCTCGATCTGACGGGCATTGGCCTGCTCGGCCAGCTTGCGCAGGGTTGCCACGGCTTCGGCCACGGTGTCCTGATCCTGCTCTTCCTCGGCCAGTTCGACGAGTTCGAGCATATCGACGGTGTCGCGTTCGATCTTCTCGACGCCTTCGATCTGCGTCGCCAGAAGCGTGCGTTCACGCATCAGCTTCTGTGCAGCGTCGGCATCGTTCCAGAGGTCGGGGTCTTCTACGCGGTGATTGAGTTCCGCGAGTCGTGTCTGTGCTGCATCCCAGTCAAAGATGCCTCCTCAGCAGTGCCACCGACTGCTTGATCTGCTCCGATAGGGCCTCGGTTTCGGCCGACATTGTTCATGCTCCCAGAAAAGGTTTGTGCCTCAATAAAGCCCGCCCATGCCGATGTCACCCGGAGGTTGCGCATTGGGGGCCTGAAGTTTCTTGGGGGCGCCCGAATTCTCGCCATTGGGGTCGCTCAGACCCGCCTGACTGGCTGCCCCGGCCATATCGGTTTCCGTATCGTACAGATCGGTCCCTGTATCGGCAGCTGTCAGCGCCTCGGTACCGGCACCGAAGCCGTGCAGAGCGATGCTCATGCCTGGCACCTGATCGGCCTTGAACCCGTCGACCGCCATGAGGCGACCCGTGTCGTAGCGGGCCAGTGTCACGCCTTCGGGCACACGGAATTTGAGTTCGGGCCGCCCTTCGAGCGCGACCTTCATGAAGCGGTTCCAGATCGGACCGGCGATGCGCCCGCCGGTCTCGCTCTTGCCGAGGGATTGCGGTGTGTCGAACCCGACCCAGACGATGGTGACGATATCGGGCGTAAAACCGGCAAACCAGGCATCGCGGAAATCCTGGCTGGTGCCGGTCTTGCCCGCGATCTCGCGCGTGATGCCCTGTCCTGCAATCGTGCCGGTGCCACGCTTGATGACATCCTGCATCATTGCCGTGATCTGATAGGTGCTCGCAGCGCTTGCGACCTGACGCCGGTTGTCCTGCAGATGCGGCACTTCCACGCTGCCTGCCACGGGCTGGGTCACAGCCGGCTGCACAGGCGCAACCGGCGGCGTTGCCGGCGGCACACCGGTATCGGGCGTGGCCGGAAGGGCGGGGGCAATGACAGCTGTCTGGTTGGGTGCCTGCATGGTGGTGCCAAGAGACACGCCCTCGGGTTTCCAGAGCACGGTGCCGTCCCGGTCGAGCACGGCATCGATCAGCGACGGCGTGACAAGCTTGCCGCCATTGGCGATGGTCGCATAGGCCCCTGCTTCACGCAGCACCGTGGTCTCGACCGCGCCGAGCGCTGCTGGCAGCACATGCGGCATCTGGTCGACAAGACCGATGGAGATGGCCATGTCAGCCACGGATTTCATACCCAGATGGGCGGCAAGACGAATGGTAACGAGGTTGCGGCTTTCACGCAGTGCGTCATGCAGCGTGGTCGGGCCCCAGTTATCCTCTTCGTAGTTCTTCGGGTGCCAGTCGCCATAGGAGACAGGGGCATCGTCGAATTTCTCCGACGGCGGAATCCCCTGCTCCATCGCATCAAGATAGACGAAGGGCTTGAAGGATGAACCTGGCTGACGCAGTGCCTGCGTTGCACGGTTGAACTGCGACTCCTTGAATGACCAGCCGCCCACCATGGCCAGAACACGCCCTGTGCGTGCATCGAGACTGACGAGAGCGCCCTCGACTTTTGGCACCTGACGCACCGCGACACGGCCCGGTTCAGCCTGCGGCTCGATCATGATCACATCGCCAGCCGCCAGAGCGCCACCACTACGCATCCAGCCAAGATCCTTCGGCAGGACCTGTCCTTCCTTTGCCTCGCCATGCGAAAGCCAGCCCACACGGCCCTGGGCGGGGTTGAGGACCACAGCCAGGCGCCACTGGTCGATCATGCCAGCAGGAGGCGTGATATCTTTAAGCGCCGTGGCCCAGCCTGCAATGGCACCCGGATCATGCAGCTTCGTGACCGGACCGCGCCAGCGACTATGGCTGCGGTCATAGTCCATGAGGCCCTGCCGCAGGCTGAGCGTTGCCGCATCCTGAAGTTTGCGGTCGAGGCTGGTATGCACCTCAAGCCCGCCCTGCATGGCCCGGTCAGGACCGTAGCGGTCTATGAGCTGGCGACGGACTTCGCTGCCGAACCACTCGGCATTGGGCAGAGGGCCAAAACGCACCGCATCATGCGGGATGAGCGGCTCTTTCTGCCCGGCCTCTGCGGCCTCTCGCGTGATGGCATGAATTTCTGCCATCCGGTCGAGCACCCAGTTGCGGCGTTCGATGGCTCGCTCGGGATGGCGATAGGGATTGTAGTTTGCGGGCGATTTCGGCAGCGCCCCCAGAAAGGCCGCTTCGGCATCGGTCAGCTGGTCGAGCGGCTTGTTGAAATAGGTCTGCGCTGCTGCCGCAACACCATAGGCGCCGTTACCGAGATAGATACCGTTGAGGTAGATCTCGAGAATCTTGTCCTTGCTGAGCGTCTGCTCGATACGCAGGGCGAGGAGTGCCTCTTTCTCCTTGCGCTCGAGGGTACGCGCATTGCTGTTAAGCAGCATGTTGCGCGCCACCTGCTGCGTGATGGTCGAGGCCCCCAGGGCACGCTTGCTGCGATGCGTCAGGTTGGTCAGCTCGGCACGCAGGATCGCCAGTGGATCAAGCCCGGCATGGGTATAGAAATTCTGGTCTTCCGGCGCGATGAAGGCGTTCTTCACGCGCTCGGGAATGGCGTTGATCGGAATATAGATCCGGCGCTCGGCGGCAAGCTCGGCCATGATCCGGTCATCAGACGTATAGATCCGGCTGACCGTGGGCGGCTGATAGGTCTTGAGCGTGTCGACACTCGGCAGGTCGGAAGCGATCTGCTCATACTGATGCCAGACAAAAAGCCCCGACCCGGCCACACCGACCAGCATGACGCCGACCGCAATGGCCAGACCCTGACGCCAGCGACGGAAGCGTGGTCCGCGCGGCGGCCCGTTGCGCCCACCGCCGCGCCGTCCGACCATTGGCGCAGTCGCTGAAGTGCCACCACCGGTCGCAGTGGAAAGCCACAGGGATGAGAACGTGTCGGATGAGAGGGCAGTAGAGGCTCGGATCATGAGAATCGTTTAGCAGCCTTGAGGGAGCACGTCGCCCCCCGCAAACTTGGGACAGGGCAACCATTATGGCACGGTTTCATCAAGGGACACGAGCGTCTCATCGCCTGCCGGGTTCCTTCGGCGCCCCTGCACGGGCAACCTCAAATCTGCCTTTTTGATTTGCACGCACCATGCTGGATCAGGCGGTTCAGAAACGGGGCAGCTCCCCGGTTACTCCATCCACGCCGGGTCAAGGCTCTGCCTCAGGGAGATCCAGCGTCAGGGGGCGCGGCTCGCTCCCCGCGCTACCGGCGTGGGTGTAGGTTTGGGCAAAGTCTGGCCTACAAACGACAATCGCGACCTGTGAAGGCCGCGATTGATCAGACCAGACTGGTGCTAAGTTTCCTGGGCGTCAGGAAGATGCCGCGCCCTGCACACCGACCTGAAGCATATAAAGGGCGCTGCCTGCGCACATCACGATATGGTCGCGCTTTGGCCCCGCAAATGTCAGGTTCGAGCACCCCTGCGGCAGACGGATACGCCCGAGCAGAACGCCTTGCGGGCTAAATACGAACACACCACACAAGCCGAGCGGGCCTGTCACACCGCACCACAGATTGCCGAACACATCGGCCCGGAATCCGTCAGGATTCATCTGGGCGCCATGAAAGCGCATATCTGCAAAGACGCGCCCGTTGGTCAGGCTGTCGCCCTGCACGTCGAACACATGAATAGCCTGGTCGCCGCCCTTCTTCTGACCGGGCCCGGCAGGGGTCGAGGCAATATAGAGCTTCTTGTAGTCGGGCGAGAAAGCGAGACCATTGGGGCAGGTCACGTCTTTTTCCATCAACACGGCCTTGAGCGTGCCATCGGGGGCGAGACGGAACACGTGGTCCTGCTGGCGTCTCACGCCACCAATCTCGCCAATCAGCTCCCTTCCGATCTTCCAGCGGATCTTGCCATCGGGATTGGTCGGACCGCCCGGCTCGTCCGCATGGCCTTCCGAGATGTTGGTCCCGTAACCCGGATCGGTAAACCAGATGCTGCCATCCGGATGCGGCACAACGTCATTGGGTGAATTCAGCCCCTTGCCTTTGAACTTGTCGGCAAGCACCGTCACACTGCCATCATGCTCGAAGCGAACGAGCCGACGGAAAAAATCCTCACAAGTGATCAGACGGCCCTGGAAATCGAAACAATTGCCGTTGGCGGCATAACTGTCCGGACGGAACTCCGTCACCTCGCCCGTTTCCCAGATATAACGCAGCGCCTTCGACTGAACGACGTCGCTGAAAACCAGATAACGCCCTTCGCTGCTCCAGGCGGGGCCTTCCGTCCAGTCACCCTTGTCGTAGATCCGACGGATGGGAGCAGCGAAATAGGTCAGATTGCTGAAAGACGGATCGAGCGCGATCACATCGGGGTCAGGAAAATAGGCCGGTCCCGCAGCAGCACCCCATTGGCGGGGCGGTTGGCTGATCACGTTGGGCGGTGTTGCCGTTGCCTCTGTCGCGGCACGGGCCGGCAGGGCAGCGCAGACAGCGCCGCCCAGAGCCGTTGTCAGAAACCCTCTGCGGGCGAGGGGCATCTTGAGTTCCATCATGTGATCCTGTGAGCGTTACGGTTCCTGCTGTCGCGGCGGGAACGTCTGGCACCGTAATCCGGACGAGATGAGTTTTGTATCAAGTTATTGTCAGCCCGGGATTATGAGCCGGGCCGTCACTTCCATGCCGCATAACGGCCATGTGATGTGTTCATGAAAGTATTCCGACGCATTGACTCGGCGCCATCGGGCGGTGTCACCTTGCGCCATCAGGACCGCCTGCAAGATCAAGGACCCGAAGACTCATGACTGCTGTCAGCCCCCTCGCCGGCAAGACGCTGGATCCCTCCGCCCTCGCCGACATACCGGCACTCATCGGGGCCTATTACAATCGCAAGCCAGACCCGGCGATTGCGGGCCAACGCGTGTCATTCGGCACCTCCGGTCATCGCGGGTCGTCACTGCATACGAGCTTCAACGAGAACCATATCCTCGCCATCTCAGAAGCGATCTGCCGCTATCGCAAGGACAAGGGAATTACGGGGCCGCTTTTCATCGGCATCGACTCCCATGCCCTGTCAGACCCGGCACAGCGTTCGGCCATCGAAGTATTCGCCGCCCATGGCGTCGAAGTGCGTATCGACTGCAACAGCCGCTTCACCCCTACCCCGGTCGTTTCCCATGCCATCCTGACCTACAACAAGGGACGCAGCGAGGGGCTGGCCGATGGCGTGGTGATTACGCCTTCGCACAACCCGCCGGTCGATGGCGGCTTCAAATACAACCCGCCCCATGGTGGTCCGGCTGATACCGACATCACCAAGGTCATTCAGGATCAGGCCAATGCCTTTCTGACTGCCGGTCTCAAGGACGTGCATCGTCTGCCTTACGAAGAGGCCCGCAAGGCCGATTGTGTACGCGGCCATGATTTCATCACGCCTTATGTCGATGATCTGGGCGCGGTCATCGACATGGAGGCCATCCGCAATTCGACCATCCGCATCGGTATCGATCCGCTGGGTGGCGCGGCGCTGGATTACTGGCCTGCCATCATCGCGCGTTACGACCTCAAGGCCACGATCGTCAGCATGGAGCTCGATCCGGCATTCGGGTTCATGACCGCAGACTGGGACGGGCAGATCCGTATGGACTGTTCCTCACCCTATGCCATGGCCCGTCTGATTGGCATGGGCTCGCAATTCGATGTCGCCTTCGCCACCGATACGGATGCCGATCGTCACGGTATCGTCTCGCGCCCCGACGGGCTGATGAACCCAAACCATTATCTCGCCGTCGCAATCTGGTATCTCTTTACCCAGCGCAAGGGCTGGGGAGCGAACGCGAAGATCGGCAAGACGCTGGTCAGCTCGGCGCTGATCGACCGCGTCGCGAAAAAGATCGGCCGCGAAGTGGTTGAAGTCCCTGTCGGATTCAAATGGTTTGTCGACGGGCTGTATGACGGCACGCTCGGTTTCGGTGGCGAAGAGAGCGCGGGCGCATCCTTCCTGCGTCGTGACGGTGGCGTATGGTCGACTGACAAGGATGGTCTGATTCTGGGTCTTCTGGCCGCAGAAATCACCGCCGTAACCGGCAAGACCCCGGCAGAGCACTACCATGCCCTGACCGCCGAACTGGGGGCGCCTTTCTATCAGCGCATCGATGCGGCTGCGAATGCAGAGCAGAAAGCCATTCTGTCGAAGCTCACCCCGGAAAAGCTTTCCATGACGCATCTGGCAGGCGACGCCGTGACGGCAACCCTGACCCGCGCACCGGGCAATGACGCCGCTATTGGCGGCCTGAAGGTCACGACCGATAATGGCTGGTTTGCAGCCCGCCCCTCAGGCACGGAAGATGTCTACAAGATCTATGCAGAAAGCTTCGTCAGCGAGGCCCATCTGAAACAGATCCAGCAGGATGCCCAGACCGCTATCTCGGCCCTGTTCAACGCCTGAAAACATGAAACCCTCTCCTTTTCGGGAGAGGGTTTCAAAAAAACCGGCCCGGACACCATCCCTGTTGTCCGGACGCCCCGCAGGACGGAAAATCCGGCCTTAACGGATTTTACTGCGGTTTGGACGCGGGGCGGGAAAGGGGGATTATTCTCCAGACCAGCCCGTCGCGCATGACAACACCGTGCCAGAGGGCAGCACCGATATGCAGGGCTATGAGGGCGGCAAAACCCCACCCGGCCCAGTGATGGACGAGACGCAGCGGGTCTTCGAAGCGACCATCCGCCGATAATGGCAGAAGCGGCCAGTCAAACAGACCGAACATGCTGAGTGGCAGAGCCAGCGATGAAGCTGATGCCAGCGCCCACCCGCTGAGCGGCGACAGAATCTGCCCGGCATAGAGCAGAGCATGAGTCATCGAGGCGATATGGCGCATCAATACCGTTTCTGAGGCTGGCAGAACAGGCGGCTTATGACGCAGACGCCAGACCACCCGCAGCACCACCAGAACCAGGGTGATCATGCCCAGAGCCCGATGGGTCTGGAACAAGGAAAACGTGACCATGTCATCAAGAGTCACGTGATCCATCGTCAGGCCAAGGCCGATCTGTACTAGAAAAAGAGCGGCAATCAGCCAATGCAGCAGGCTTGCTACACGCGTATAGCGCTGTGTCCCTGTGCTTGTATCAGACCCGGCCATGGCATCCGCTCTCAGGAGTGATCGAGCTGAGCGAAAAGCTGATCAAAGCGGATCTTCGCCGCACCCGGTTGTGAAACGGCCTTGGCTGCGGCCTCATTCACCGGCTTGTCCACCACGACCATCCCGACCATGCCCAGGAAATAATGCGGCAGGCATTTATAACCGTAGAGACCCGGCTTGGAGAACGTCACGCTGAGATCATGCCCCATCTGACCGGCAAACGGGGTGGCCCCATCGGGGATCATGCCGGTAATGGACTGGGCGTTATGCCCCGGATCGCTGGCAATGAAATGCACCGTATCGCCGGGCTGGATATGCACGATGGCGGGTTCGAAGCCCCGGCCACCATTGGCAGCGTGAGACAGCATCTTCACTTCTACCGTCGCAGCCTGAGCGGCGAGAGGCATCATGGCGGCGCAGAGCGCCAGAGCACGTATCATTCTGGACATGGTCTACTCTCCTGACCCGCCAGCACCGTGGCGCTGGCGTGAATCTGCTTCGTCAGAAGCTCAGTTGCGGTGCAGATCGAAGCGATCGAGCGTCATCACCTTGGTCCAGGCCTTGGCGAAATCGGTCACGAACTTGGCCTGTGCATCATCAGACGCATAGACTTCAGCCACGGCCCGCAATTCGGAGCTGGCACCGAAGACCAGATCGACAGACGAGGCCGTCCAGCGCTGCTTGTTCGTCTCGCGATCGAACCCGTCATAGACACCAGGCTGAGAAGCCGACTTCTCCCAACGCGTCGACATGTCGAGCAGGTTGACAAAGAAGTCGTTGCTCAGTGCGCCGGGGCGGGTCGTCAGAACACCCTGCTCTGAATGCGCCGTGTTGATATCCAGCACACGCAGACCACCCAGCAGCACCGTCATTTCAGGCACTGTCAGATCGAGATTACCCGCACGGTCGACCAGCATCTCAGTAGGAGACTTCTCATCCTGCTCCGCACGATAGTAGTTGCGGAAAGCATCGGCGCTCAGCTCCAGCAGGGCAAAGCTCTGCTTGTCGGTCTGCTCCGGCCCGGCATCCACACGACCCGGTGCGAAAGGCAGGTCGAGGCTGACACCAGCCTTCTTCGCGGCCTGTTCGACACCGACATTGCCGGCCAGCACGATCACATCGGCCAGCGAGACCTTGCGACCATGGTGGTTGGCACTGTTGAAGTGCTTCTGCACGGCCTCGAGCTTCGGCAGAACGATTTTCAGATCGGCCGGATCATTGACAGCCCAGTCATTCTCGGGTGCCAGACGGATACGGGCACCATTGGCACCCCCACGATGGTCGGACGTGCGGAACGACGCGGCAGAAGCCCAGGCGGTCTTGATCAGGTCACGCTCGGAGATACCCGAAGAGGCGATGGCTTTCTTCAGCTCGCGGATATCAGCCTGATTGATCGTTGCCCCCTGCGCAGCGGGAAGCGGGTCCTGCCACAGGAAATCGGCAACCGGGACTTCAGGCCCGAAGTAACGCGATTTCGGCCCCAGATCACGATGCGTCAGCTTGAACCAGGCATGGGCAAAAGCATCGGCAAACTGCTCGGGATGAGCCGCCCAGCGTGTGATGATCTCGTGATAGGACGGATCGGTCTTGAGCGCGATATCGGTCGTGAACATCATGAGCGGATGCGCCTTGTTCGGATCGCTGGCGTCCGGCACGATGTTTTCCGCATCCTTGGGCATCCACTGGATGGCACCAGCGGGGCTCTTGGTCTTGACCCACTCATGGCCCAGCAGATTGTCGAGATACTGCGAGGTGAAGTGGATCGGATCAGCCGACCACGCGCCTTCAAGACCGCTGGTGATGGCGTCGGTCGCCTTCAGCTTGCCCTGCACGCAGTGATTGGCCCAGCCGAGGCCCTGCTGCTCGACCGGTGCGGCAGCCGGCGCAACACCGACGCATTTCGTGGCCGAAGCGGCACCATGAGCCTTGCCGAAGGTATGGCCACCAGCGATCAGCGCCACAGTCTCTTCATCATTCATGGCCATACGGCCGAAAGCGAGGCGGATCATCTGGGCAGCCGCTGCCGGGTCAGGCACGCCGTTCGGGCCTTCCGGGTTGACGTAAATCAGGCCCTTGGTGGTGGAGGCCAGAGGCTTGGGGAGATGACCGCCGGGCTCGACGCTGGACTTCTTGATCTGCGAGTCCACGTTCGATGCGCCGAACTGGGTGCCGGGGCCCCAGTAGACTAGCTCTGATTCCCAGTCATCGGCACGACCACCGGCAAAACCGAGTGTCTTGAAGCCCATGGATTCGAGGGCGACGTTACCCGTCAGCACCATCAGATCGCCCCAGGACAGGTCACGACCATATTTCTTCTTTACCGGCCAGAGCAGACGACGCGCCTTGTCCAGGCTTGCATTGTCGGGCCAGCTGTTCAGCTGCTCGAAGCGCTGCTCGCCACCTTCCTCACCGCCGCGACCATCCATGGCGCGATAGGTGCCAGCGGCATGCCAGGCCATACGCACGAAGAACGGCGCATAGGTGCCGTAGTCTGCAGGCCACCAGGGCTGCGACTGGGTAAGTGTTTTGCGGATATCAGCCTTGACCGCATTCAGATCCAGCTTCTGGAAAGCACGCGGATAATCGAAATCGCCGCCATAGGGGTTCGATTCTGCTGCATGCAGACGCAGCGGTGCCAGGCTGAGGCGGGTCGGCCAATAGAACTCATGGGGCTTCTCGATGCCGTCTGCACGGGCTGAAGAAGGCAGCGTGGTCAATGTGGTGGAAGCGATCAGCGCTGCCATCCCGAACTTCAGAAGCTTCATTTCATTACTCCCTGAGTATTCTCTATGATCCTCCTGATTTTGAGGATCATTATTGTGGTTCCCGGTTTATTTTCAGTATTGTTATTTATCAAACCGATTGTAATTATATCTCTTATAGGAAAAACCCCACTTCACAGCGGCGTCCTACCACCCCGGCTGACCGATCAGCCGGGAGAAAACAGCGGCTGGCGTGTCCCGGCGCAGCATGGCGCCCATTTCGGCCCCGAGCGCCGACGCCTCTTCCGGCAGACCGGCAATCTCTCGCCGCACCACGACGCTGCCATCTTCGGCAGCGATCAGCCCGTGCAGCACCAGACGCCCGTTCTCGAGCCTGGCAAAGCCGCCGATGGGCGTGCGGCATGACCCGTCCAGCGCCTCGAGCAAGGCGCGCTCTGCCGTTGCAGCCAGACGGGTTGCCGGATCTTCGATTGCCGTCATGAGCTTGCGCAGCCCGGTGTCGCGGCGGCGCAGGGTGATACCGATAATGCCCTGCCCGCAGGCGGGGAGCATGTCATCAGGCTCGAAAACCACATCAGCCCGCGCGGCCATGCCCAGACGGTTCAGCCCGGCAAGAGCCAGCAACGTGGCATCGCATGCCCCCTCTTCCAGCTTACGCAGCCGCGTCTGCACATTGCCTCTTATGAGGCAGAATCGCAGATCGGGTCTTCTGGCGAGAATCTGCGCCTGACGTCTGACAGAGGCACATCCGATAACGGCTCCTTTCGGCAGGCAATCCAGCGGGTCCTGACCAGGCTGCACGGCATTGCGATCGCGCAGCACAAGAGCATCACGCGGGTCTTCACGCCTGAGCGTGCAGTCCAGCACCAGATCATCGGGCAAAAAGGTTTCCAGATCCTTGAGGCTGTGAACGGCAAAATCGATCTCGCCAGCACGCAGGGCTTCGTGGATCTCTTTCGAGAAAAGCCCCTTCCCTCCGATTTCGGCCAGTCGCCTGACCTGATCACGGTCGCCTTTCGTCGAGATTCGGCACTCCTGCAGGGAGCCGAATATTTCCAGAAGCGGAAAAGTCTCGCCCAGCTGCGCCATGAAGCTGCGTGCCTGAACAAGCGCCAGAGGCGATGCGCGGGTGCCTACCCGAAGATCACGCCCGAAGACCGGATGCGGCAGTGGCCGAGACGACAGGGTCGCGGCGAAATTCAGATCGGTCATCAGGGAGGAGGCGGGCAGGATCGTCATGCGCCCAGCCTTACTGCCCCGGTAATTCAAGGTGTAATTGTTTGTCCTACGATCAGTAACAGGAATTACCTGTCAATACCGCGCCTGTCCGCCACCGGACACGGGCTGCTACCTCCTTCTGTGCCGGTTCCTGCCTCGTGTCTTCTTCGCAACAAGTTATGCCAAATTGACAGATCTGCAGGCATGGAAAGGGCTAATACCTTTTATTAATAATGATTCTCATTATCATTATTAATAAAATAAGTGAAAGGCCCCTCTTCAATGCCCCCCTGTCCTGCTGTTCTGTCACGAGGCCGGAATATCCCGATAGCCGGCACCCTGCTGCTCGCCCTGGTGAGTGGCGCTCTCTGTCTTCCCGATACGGCGCAGGCCGAAGAAGAGAACAGGAAAACGGCTTCCACCTCGCAGCAAGGCAGTAAAAAGGAAGCGCCACGCAATAATGACAGTGGAAACCCGACCGAGACGATCGTGGTTGTTGGCGACAAGCTCGACCACCTGAAGAACACGAACAGCGCCGTAACGGTCCTGCGTCATCTCGACGCAAGCGAATACCGGTCGCTTTATGACGTGGTCAATCGCGTGCCCAACATGATCGGCAATGCTGCCGACATCCCGACAATACGTGGCGTGACGGGCTCTGGCGCGGCAGGTGGTATTTTCAGCCTGATGTCAGGCAGTCGCCCCAGAACGGCGACCATTATCGATGGCCTGCCCGAAACCTATTCAGGCCAGCGTTATGTCGATGCCGGAACCTGGGATATGGATCAGGTGAGCGTGCTGCGCGGCCCTCAGGCCACGACACAGGGCCGAAACGCCATAGGAGGCGCCATCACGCTGAATTCCAAAGCACCGACGCAGTACTGGCAGGCTGGCGTCAGGGGCGGTTATGAAAGCGCAGGCAGCAAAGGTGTTTTTGCCGGGCTGCTATCCGGCCCGATCATCAAGGATGAGCTGGCTTTTCGCCTCACGACAGACGGCGTGCGCGGCGACAGCTACATCCGCTATCCGGGAAGCGGTTGGCCGTTCAATCCGCATGAAGTGAGCCAGACCTCGATACGCGGCAAGCTGCTCTGGACACCGAAGATCCTGCCTGCTCTCAAGGTCACGCTCATGGGCTGGCACCGCGAACAGCACGGCGAATATCTCTACACCGCTACGGGACCCGACCTGTTTCGCTATCGCTTCGATAATGCGGATATGAACACGCGCATCTCGGATTCGAGCATCGATCAGGCAAGCCTGCGCGCCAGTTACCGGATCTCTCCTTCCCTGACCAATGAACTGACCTATGGCCATGTCTGGTATGACGCGCTGTTCCATCAGGGTAACGCTATCGGCAGCGCCAACAGCCTTGGCCATCTGGCCTTGCGCGAGCAGAACAATACGGTCGAGGACAGGCTCGTTCTTGCCCCGGCGCAGAGTCGTTTCAATGGTGTCGCCGGGTTCTATTATTTCAACCGCGACCAGAATATCCGATCGGATATGGGCGTGAATGGCCCTGACGCCGAACGCACCTATGCAGGCTATGTCGACGGCACACTTCATCTTGTCGGCGGGCTGAGCCTGATTGCGGGCGCGCGCGTCGAACGAGAAGAACAGGCACGCAATGTTGCCCTCTCATGGGGCAAGGTCGCGCTCAATGCCGGCACGACCATGTTCCTGCCAAAAGGTGGGTTGAGCTACAGCTTCACCCCGGTAACGAGCGCAAGTTTTACCGTACGACGCGGCTATAACCCGGGCGGCGGGGCCATCGACTGGGATAACGGCACCTATTATCAGTACGGGAAGGAAACGGTGACGACCTATGAGCTTGGCGGCCATACCGAACTGCTGGACCGCAAGCTGAGCCTGAACACCAATCTGTTTTACAATGACTATCACGATTATCAGGATCTGCTGAACTATACCTTCGTCAATATCCCGCATGGGCGCAGTCTGGGCCTCGAGCTCGAGGCGATTTACCATGCCACGAAAACCCTCGAGTTTTTCGGCGGACTTGGCCTTCTGGACACCAAGATTCTTGATGCCCCTGCAGCCTATCGTTCAGTCGAAGGTAAGAAATTCAGCAATGCCCCCTCGGCAACACTCAATATCGGTGTCGAAAAAAGCTTCAGAAATGGCCTGTTCATGGGGGCGAATTTCAACCGCGTCGGCAGCTATACCTCGCAGGTGGAAAGCGGCACGGGGCTGGTAGCGGGAGACTACAATGTGCTCAATGCCCATATAGGCTATCGCACACGCCATTATACGATACGGTTCTACAGCAAGAACCTGACCAACGAGAACATCCTGTTCAGTGGCCGCACCAACTGGGCTGGCCTTCAGGCCCAGATCGGCCAGCCGCGCGCCTTCGGCTTTACAATCGACGGACGGCTCTGACCCGTCGCTGACACCGCTCGCCCTGATCCTGCCCGCCCTGGCATGACAGGGCGGGGTTGGTCATGACTCGGCCAGTGCGCCACTCAACCCGGTATGGCGATTGCTTCTTGCGCGATTGCGCAGGGCTTTTTCGAGATGCACCAGATGGTCCTGCGTGATGCGTATGGCCTCTTCCCTATCCCCGCGCTCCATGGCCGAAATCAACTCGCCATGATCGTTGCAGGAATGCTGGGCGTCTTCTTCGGATTGATACAGGGCAGAAATCAGCACGGTGCGCGCCGTCAGATTTTCCAGAATATCGGCCAGAACCGAATTCCCCAGCACATTGGCCATATGCACATGAAAATGGCCGAGCAGATAGGAGCGCCTCGCCAGATCCTGTCCGGCAATAGCCCCTTGCTGGGCCTCGTGATGCGCCCGCAACCGCGCTATGGCTTCTGGCGAGACGAGGGCGTGATCCATGATCAGCCCTGTCTCGACCGCACGTCTGGCCTCGATGATTTCACGCGCCTCAGCCACGGTCGGCTCGATGACGAACCAGCCGCGACGCGGTGAGACATCGACCAGCCCTCGGCTACTGAGGCGTATCATCGCCTCGCGCACCAGCGTGCGCGACACCCCGAAGATCTCGCCGACCTCTTTCTCGCCAAAGCGCTCGCCTGGGGCGATTCGGCCTGAAAGCACGGCGTGAATGATACGCTCCTCGATCACGAGGCCGCTGGCACGTTCCGGGTCGAGTTTCTGATGCTGCATGAGTGTTTTATGCGCTGGGGAAAGACCCAAGGCAAGCGGGTTACATCGTATCGGACCAGCAACAGTCAGACGCAGTTTTCACAAATTTTTCATTTCGTTGTGGAACTGTTCCAGTTTGTATTCTAGTTAGTATACAAGTCTTGCCCATACGGGAAATACCGATGTCGGAGCCGCCCATGTCCCCCATGAAGAGCCATCGCCCCTCGCGCATGATGTCCTGTCGGACAATTCTGCTCGTTTCCACCATTGTGGCGTCGCCGTTTCTTCTGGCTGGTGTTACGGCACAGGCCGCCCCTGCATCCACGCACACAAAGACCGCGACACATGGCAAGGCCCGCTCTCATGCGCCGCTCAATGGCGGCAGCGAAACGGTTCAGGTTGCCGCCCGTCGCGGCGTAACCAGCGCCGGCCAGCACAACGCCCATTCCGAAACCATCCTGTCGCGTCAGGAGTTGCAGAATCGCAACGTTCGGCAGTTGACCGATATCGTGCGCGTCGCCCCCAACCTGACCATTCAGCCGAGCTTTGGCAGCGCCGCTCTCAATTTTGCCCTGCGCGGCGTCGGGCTGATGGATTTTACCCAGAACAACACACCGTCGGTCATGCCTTATGTCGATGGTGTCGCCTATCCGGTCAGCATCATGACCACCGGCATGCTGTTCGATATGGATGATATCTCGGTCGCTCCCGGTGCCTCGGGCTTTACCCATGGTCAGTCAACCACGGGCGGCGAGATCAATTTTCACACGGGCGATCCGACACAGACATTCCACGCAGGCCTGACCGAGGATATCGCGAGCTACGGCCGCAATCGTGTCGAAGGTTTCGTCTCCGGCCCACTCTCACGCAGCGTCTCCTATCGTATTGCAGGGCAATCGCTCACGGGAGGCGGTTTCCAGCATAACGGCCAGGGCGTCGGTTATGGCAACAGCAATATCGGCGCATTGCGTGGCAAGCTGCGCTGGCAGATCGACGAGACCTCACGCCTTGATATTGGCGGCCACTGGACGACCGACCAGTCTGAATCGTCATCAGGGCATAATCTCTACAATGCCTATGGCGTGCCGGTCACGAACGACATCTATCAGACCGCCTGGGGCCTGGACCCGCGCTTTGCCAAAATTATCGGCATCAATGCCAATAACCCGAAGCCGCGTGAGGACAATCTCTTCTGGGGCGCGAATATCCGCTATACTAAAGACTTCAGCTGGGCGCGTCTGTGGACGCAAAGCGCCTATGAAATGGTCGATGAACACGAACTGACCAACCAGACCAACTCGGTTCTGTCTTACGGCAACATGTTCCGCAATAACCAGACCAATGTGTTCTCTCAGGAGATCAAGCTGGAATCACGCGACCCGAAGGCGCGCTTCCACTGGGAAACGGGGATGTATTACAGCCGCGCCCGCATGGCCCAGAGCTTCTGGTATGACAGCTCCGACCGGCCCGGCACCACGCCGCTGAACGAAACCTCGTATCGTCAGAACCAGCAGAATTTCAACCAGTATGTGCAGCTCAGCTACCGCATCCTGCCCAAGCTCACGCTGATCGGGGCCATCAATCACGAATCAGACGATCGACAGATGCTCAACCTGACGAGCACCAACGTTAATCTCAACACGGGCCTCGCCACAGCACAGACCAATTTCGGCAGCGCCGGTGCCCTGACCAACCAGTTTGGCGGGCGTGTTGGCCTGCAATATCAGGTAACCCCCAATATCATGGGCTATGCCATCTTCTCGAAAGGCTTCAAGCCCGGCGGTTTCTCAGCCAATATCACGCAAAACGCCAACCAGCTTCGCCCCTTCAAGCCTGAATCCGTGCTGACCTATGAGGGTGGTTTCAAGTCGATGCTGTTCGACCGTCGCCTGCGCTTCAACGCGGCCGGTTTCTATTATGACTATCGCGACCAGCAGCTTCTGGGCAGCATTCTGGTGCCCCCCTATGGCGTGCTCGGTGGCTATGTAAACGCCCCTCGCTCCTATATCTACGGCGCTGAATTCGACATTGAGGCGCATCCGTTTCATGGCCTGACGCTCACGCAGAATTTCGGCTACCAGAACGGTGTCTACACCCAGTTCCAGAGCCTGAACCGCAGCGCCACGACCGCCCAATTTGCCTCCACGGGTGTCTGGTCGCCCGTTTATACGAATTACAACGGCTATAATATGGGGCTGGCCAATCTCACCCTGTCCGGGGCCGCGGTCTATACCTGGCCCATGTTCCGCGATTATCGCATGACCTTCGATGTCGACTATAATTATCGCGGTGCCCAGACACAGCCCCAGCATATTGGCGATGGCGGCATCTATCGCGCCCCTGCCTATTTCCTGGTCAACTCCTTCCTGACCTTCGCCGCACCCAAGCAACACTGGTCGCTGACCGTCTATGGCCAGAACCTTGCCGACCGCCGCTACTGGCTGTCCGGCGGGACACAGGCCACCTTCTACGGCGTCATTCCCGGCCTGCCCCGTTTTGTTGGCGCAAAAATCAACGTAACCTATTGATCGCACGACACGACCGCCCTTATGGCGGGGTCTGATCCGGCCCCGCCTTTCTGACTGGAGAGCCGATTTGAGCGCCCATGACCTGAAGAAATCCGCCCGCTATCGCCCCGGCATTTTCATTCAGGTCATCATCGCCACCATAGGCGGGATTCTGATCGGGCTTTTTGCCCCTCATCTTGCCCATCAATGCCGCTGGCTGACCGATCTTTTTCTTCGCCTCATCCTCATGATCGTGGGGCCGCTTCTGTTCTGCATTGTCGTGAGCGGCATTACCGGCGCAGGGTCGCTCGGTGCGGTGGGCAAGCTGGGTAGCCGGGCCCTGATCTATTTCGAGGCCATGACCACGCTGGTTCTGCTGCTCTCGGTCGGGGCCGCGCTGCTGCTCCATCCAGGACGCGGCATGAGCTATACGCCCAGCCCCGAAGATGCGCGGGCGGTGGCGAGTTATGCCGCCAATGCGCATGCCCTGCATGGCCAGGGTGTCACGGGCTTCATTCTCAACCTTATTCCCCGTTCGCCTGTCGCCGCCTTTGCCGAAGGCAATATTCTCCAGATCCTGTTCTTTGCCGTTCTTCTGGGCTGCTGCCTGTCGCGACTGGGCGAGGCTGGCGCGCCTATCACGAAGCTGATCGAAAGTTTTTCCTCCCTGTTCTCGCGCATGATGCGCGTCATCATCGCCACGGCCCCGCTTGGCGTTTTCGGAGCGGTCTCGACCACGGTGGCGGAATACGGGCTGGATGCCATCGACCATTTGGCCCTGTTCGTCATTCTCTATTTCGGCGCCATCGCTGTTTTCATCATCGTGATTCTTGGCGGGCTGCTTCAGCTTAGCGGCGTCAACCCGCTGCGCTTTGCGCGCTATTTTCGAGAAGAGATCCTGATCGTCACGGCCACGACCAGTTCCGACTCCGTCCTGCCAAGCATCATGACCAAACTCGAGGCGATGGGCATTTCGCGTCAGGTCGTGGGACTGGTCGTGCCTGCGGGCTATTCGCTCAACCTCGATGCGCTCTCGATCTATCTCGGATTTGCCGTCGTCTTTCTTGCTGAAGTAACGCACACGCCACTCACCCTCACACAGATCCTCTCGATGCTGGCCACGGCGCTCATCACTTCGAAAGGGGCGCATGGCGTGCCGGGCATTGCCATCGTCGTACTGGCCGCCACCATGGCCGCTGCTCCCTCCATTCCGCTTTCAAGCCTTGTTCTTTTGATTGCCGTCGACTGGTTCAGCGGTATTGCACGCGCCGTCGGCAATCTGGCGGGGAATTGCGTTGCGCCTGTTGTTCTTGCAGCATGGCAGGGCGCACTCGACCGCGAACGGGCACGGAAGATGCTCGGCTCTCAATAACCGCTGAAAACGGATTTTCCATGAACGACGCTATACGCTATCCGGCCGCTCTGCTTGCCGAAGCCTGCCAGTCCAGGCTCGTTGCCGCAGATGCCTTGCCTGAAGACGCCGCCGAAACCGTGCGGGCCCTGATGCATGCGTCATGCCTCGGGACAGACAGCCACGGCGTGAGGCTGATCGGCTATTATGTCGACATGCTCAACAATGGCGGTGTGAACAAGCGCCCGCTGCGCCGCTTCGAACAGACAGCCCCGGCGACTGGGCGACTCGATGCCGATTATGGCCTTGCCCATGCCTCTTCCTATCGTGCCATGAACGAGGCCGTCGCTCTGGCCCGCCATGCCGGAATCGGTGCCGTGACCGTGCATCATTCCACCCATTACGGCGCAGGGGGCGCCTATGCGCTGGCAGCTGCCGAACAGGGTTTCGTCTCGCTCGTGCTCAGCAATTCAGACCCCGCCGTGTCTCTGGCAGGGGGGCGTGCGCCCTTTCATGGTACCAACCCCATTGCCATGGGCGCACCGGTGCGCAACCGCCAGCCATGGCTGCTCGACATGGCCACGTCATCCATCCCCTTCAACCGCGTAAAGCTGTATCGCAGCCTTGGCCTGCCCCTTCCGCCGGAAGTGGCTCTGAACGAGGAAGGCCACCCGACACTCGACGCCATGCAGGCACGGTTTCTGCAACCGCTTGGCGGCATGGCCTATGGCCATAAAGGGGCAGCGCTTGCGGGTATGGTGACGATTCTTTCTGCCATTCTGGCCGGAGCTGACCCTGACCCCGTCATGATCTCGACTGCCGAGGCGCAAAAAGGCCTGAAGCCACAAAATGTCGGTCACATCATGGTGGCCTTCGACCCGGCCCGCTTCATCGGCCAGGAGGCTTTTGAAGCGGAAATGGAGCGCTATCTCGATGTGCTTCGCAATTCTCCCCCGGCTGAAGCCGATGTGCCTGTCTGTGCACCCGGTGACAAGGAGTGGGAAGAAGCGAGCAGACGCGCGGAACTCGGTATTCCTGTCGATCCGGACACGGCGCAGTTTCTCGGCCTCTAGCCGCACCGCAACCGGCTCGCCCCCTGGCGAGCCGGACAAGGGGCAGAAAGCCATCTGCCTGACTGTGTCCGAAACGGACCTTCAAAGGACCGTAACTTCAGCACCGCCGGCCCAAAAAAGACCCGGATAGAGTTAATTCCTGTGATTCTAAACCACGCAATATTATTTTTTCTGTAAAAACGTTAATTGCTTAATTCGTTTGTATTATCTGTTTGCATAATCCTTTTTCCTTCGCACAATCTCCCGAATATAAATAATCAAAAAGAGAGAACCGGACGATGGCCCAAAAAGGTGTAATCCAGACCGACGATACCATCACCGTCACTGACGCTTACGATACTGTCTATGTGCAGGCGAGCTTTCTGCAGGCAGGTGGCACGCTCAATGTTGAAAATGCTTCTCACGTCCTGATCATCAACGATCTCGGGGCAAGCCCGGCCTATCTCACAGCTGGCCAGATCAACATTCAGGGCAATGCCTATGTCGAAAGCCAGGTCATCATGGCCAGCAACAGCGTCTCGGTGAATTTCTCGGGTGATTACAGCATTCTCCAATATGCGGCGGGTCAGTTCACCTCTGGCCTGACTGCTTACCCGACTGTTTCAGGCTTCAATGAGACATCGAAAATCATGATGTCGGATTTTCCGACTGGCACCTATCGCATCGGGCTTACCGGCGCGTCGGGCGGTAGCGCGGCAACCCGGCTGGAGTTCTATTCAAATGTCTCCCCCGGCGCATCCCTTTCGATTCCTTTTGGCACAACGATCACCTCCAATTATGCTACCGCCCCTCATGGGGAACCAAACGGCACGGCCTCTTTTGCGGTGACACAGTGCTTTCTGGCGGGCAGTCTGATCGAGACGGTTCTGGGCAGCGTCGCTGTCGAAGATCTGCGTATCGGTAGCCAGGTGCGCGTGTTCGGCGATCAGCAGGACACGTCTCGCATGGTGATCTGGACCGGCCGCAGAACCATTCTCTCTGCCGAAGAGGGCTATCCGGTACGGATCAAAAAAGACGCCTTTGCGCCGAATGAACCATCTGCCGATCTTCTGATCACGGGTGAGCATTGCCTGTGCATCGACAACGCCTTCGTGCCTGTACGCATGCTGGTGAACGGACAGTCGATTGTGCTCGATACACAGACACCGTCCTATGAGGTGTTTCATATCGAACTCGCCCGACATTCCATCATTAGGGCCAACAACCTTCTCTGCGAAAGCTATCTGGATACGGGCACTAAAGAGAATTTCACGAGCATTTCCGGATCAGACACCCTCGTGACCCTGCATATTCCGCAGGAGAAAACCTGGGGCAATGACAGCGCCCTCCCCCTGCGCACAGAGAGAGCGTTCGTTGAACCGGTTTATCGTGGTCTCTGCGACCGCGCGCAGGCTCTTGGTATAGCCGCCGAAATGCCTGTTGTCGCAGCGACAGGAGAAGCCGATATCCATCTGGTCACCGACAAGGGCGAAAAAATCTTCTCGGACCGGATCAGCGACACGCATCACATCTTCATTCTGCCGCCCGAAATATCCTTCGTCGATCTCGTCACGCGCACCGGCAAGCCTTCGGAAATGATCGGTCCGTTTGTCGATGATCGCCGCGCACTGGGCGTTCTGGTCGGCAAAGTGACGCATTTCTGCGCTACGGAAACCCACCAGTTGCGGGCGCATCTGACACAGGAGATGGCTTCTGGCTGGCATACGATTGAAAATGACCTGACACGCTGGACGGCCGGATCAGCCCGGATCGCGCTCGACGACGCCGATACCTCGGACAGCTCGACGCTCAGCATCGAGATCGTATCGACCAGTCTTTACCCGGCTGAATCGGACATGACTGCAGCAGACTGCCGCGCAGCAGCCTGACCTGTGCGCCCTGCCGGTAATGTTACCGGCAGGGCAAGCCTGCCCGCGGCTCAGAACCGCAATCCGGTCGGACAATGCTGCGAAAAAGAGGAAATGACCTCCGCTCGCAGCATCTATCAACGCAAACCGGCCTGACGCCGCTATTTCACGCCCGGAAGGGCACAGCGCAATACTCCGCCTTCAGGCCGAAGCGCGCTTTCCAGACCAATAATCGACACCGGTGCAGGACCCGATCTGAAAACAGGGGCTGTCATTCCCCGTGCCCCCCTGCTCATGCGCTTTTTGCCAAGGTTTACCCGCCTCCTGTAAAGCAGGGGCAGCAATCATGGCATCTCTATCGTATCGCATCGTCATAGTAACGCCTCCCGGATCTGATGAGAGAAATTCTCCTATCACCGAGAGGATACCGTCATTATTTGTATATGAGATATTTTTATACAGCATATTCAATTTATAAATTGTTCTATCCCAAAAAATATATTGAACTTGATCAAATTCCATATCCGACAACCTAGTTACATAATGTTTCTTTTTTGTTTGTTGATCAAAGCACTTGCATATGATCGGATATTACGAAATCGTATCGTGTTGATAGCGTCCTGAAAGTCGAAGAAATGCCAAGAAAGCGGACCGTTTCCAGAAAAACCCTCGCCTTTGCACTCGTTTCATCAACCGCCCTGTTTCAGGGGTTCGGACTTCCGGCTTTCGGCGCAGACACGATTTCAACCTCCACAAAATCGCATAAACACCGCAATCATGCCGTAGCACCCGGTGCCGCACAAAAGCCGACGGCAGCGCAAGCAGCCCCTGCCACCTCGCTCCGGAAAAAGAAGGCGGCGCTGGCTGCAGCCGATGGTGGAAACGAAGCCATCATCGTGACCGGCACGCGCTCGTCCAACCGACGCGTTCGGGACAGCTCGTCTCCCATCACGCTTTACACACAGGCCCAGATGGAGCGCACGGGCGAGCTCAACCTCGCCAGTGTTCTGTCACGTCTCGATCCGTCCATCAGCATCTCTGCACTGGGCAATGATACGGCGGCCCTGACCTCATCCGTTCGTATGCGCGGACTATCGGCCAATGAGGTTCTGGTGCTGGTTGACGGCAAGCGACGCAATATCACCGGCAACATGGCGGGTGGGACTACACCGGTCGATCTCAACATGATCCCGGCAGGGGCCATCGACCATATGGAAGTGCTGCGCGATGGCGCCGCTGCCATGTATGGGTCTGATGCCATCGCCGGTGTGGTGAACATCATCACCAAGAAAAGCGATCACGGCATCCATACCTATGCCCAGACAGGCGCCAACGCCTATAATGGCGACGGGTGGCAATATCTGATTGGCGCCGATGGCGGCCATAAATGGGGTCAGGACGGCTTCGTTCATATTTCGGGCCAGATTTACCACACCGATCATTTCGTGGCCGATAACAAGAGCACGCGTGATCATCGCTGGACTGCCAGTTCGACCTGGCCTGCCAATTCAAACAAGATCGAAAGTACGCCCGAAGAAACGCGTGAGAACCTCTCGATCGAATGGGGCAAGGATATTGTCGAGGGCCTGCGCACCTACGGGCTGGTCACCTATGCCCATCGTCACGCCGAAGCCTATGAGAATTATCGCCTCCCCGGGGCCTCGGCGCCGACCACGATCTATCCCTATGGTTTCTCACCACTGGAAACGATCGACGAAAACAACTTCCAGGCCAATCTTGGCCTGAAAGGCGATGATCTTTTCGGCTTCAGCTGGGATCTGAGCACGCTTTACGGGCAGGATGACGACGATATCGGCGTCAAGAACACCTATAATTCCAGCTATGCCAATGTGTATGGCTATTCCCCGACGACCACGCGCGCGGCGACCTACAGCATGGCCCAGTGGACGAGCAATTTCGACATGCGCCGCAATTTCAATGTCGGTATGGCCACCCCCATGACGTTTGCGATGGGCGCCGAACATCGTCTGGAAATGTACCATGTGGGCGCAGGCAATGACGCCTCCTATCTCTATGGCGGCACATCCGGCTATGCAGGCATCTCACCCGTCAGCGCGGGCGAATGGCAGCGTAATGTCTGGGCAGGTTATCTCGATGGCGATTTCCACCCGCTGAAGCACTGGGATCTCGATTTTGCAGGTCGCTTCGAACACTATACCGATGCCGGCAACACCGAGACCGGCAAAATCACCACGCGCTATGATTTCACACGTCGCATCGCCATCCGCGGCACGATCAGCACCGGTTTCCGTGCGCCGACACTGGCCGAGGAGCATTACAGCTCGCTCAGCGTTTCTCCGACAGGCGCTTCCGGCCTGCTCGGAGCCAACAGCACTGCGGCGCGCTCCATCGGGGCCTCATCACTCAAGCCCGAGCGGTCAACCAGTGCTGAAGGCGGCATCGTGCTGGAGCCGATCGACCGGTTCCACATCTCTGCCGATGTCTATCAGATCAACATCCGTGACCGTATCCTGGCCGCCTCAAGCATCGCAGGCACATCGGCTCTCGAAGCCATTCAGGCGGCCGGTGTCGATATCGCAACAGGCGGTAGCGTCTCCCTGAGCAATATCAAGGCCTATTACTACGCCAATGCAGCCAGCACCCGCACACAGGGTCTGGATATCCAGAGCGATTACCGCTTCCTGCTGCATCGCTACGGCTCGCTTGATCTCTCCCTGCTGCTCAACCTGAACCGCACGGTGGTGAGCCATCTCAACACCAATATCTTCGGTAATCCTTTTGCCAACGCCCAGACGCAGGCTTCGGCCCAGGGTGTGCCGCGCTCGAAGATCATCCTCAATGCGCATTGGGATTACGGCAAATGGGGGGTCAATATCCGCGAGACGCGCTTTGGCTCCTACAAGACCCTGCTTACCTATGAAGATCTCGCACCGTCTTCCATCCGCTATTCCACCACCACCTTCCTGCCCTTCGAAAACACGCCTGTCTGGACCACCGATCTCGAAGTGGCCTATCGCGTCAACAAGCACTGGCGTCTGGCGATCGGCTCGAACAACATCTTCAACCAGCGTCCCCGCATGGTGCCTGCTGTCGTGAATTATCTTGGGCCGAAGATCTACGATTCAGCCTCTCCGCTTTCCATGACCGGCGCCTATTATTTCGGTCGTGTCGATGCGAATTTCTAAGCCGCTTTGTCGGGCGGCGACAAAGCCCCTTCTCAAGGCCAGTGCTGCAACAGGGCTGGCCACCCTCCTTGTCGCGGCGGCGCCGCCCCCGGCCCAGACAGGGCCAGAGCAGGGGCCAAAACCCGCACATATCTTCGCGCCCATCGATTATCCGACCGCGATCAACCGCTATCGCTCCGCTGATGGAACGCCCGGCCCCGATTACTGGCACAACCGGGCCGATTACCGGATTGATGTCGCGCTTGATGCCCCTGCCCATCGCCTGACCGGGCAGGAGACCATCACCTACCGCAATAACAGCCCCAGCACCCTGAACGTGCTTTGGCTGCAGCTTGAACAGAATATCTATCGTGAGACCTCACGAGGCGCAGCCGCCATGCCAGCGCGCTTCAAGGCGCACGGCCACACCGAGGGAATGCAGATCGACCGTGTCGCGCTGCTTGACGCGCATGGAAAGGAAATTGCTGTCACGCCGCTGATTTCCGACACGCGGATGCAGATCGCCCTCCCCACTCCGCTTGCGCCTGCCAGCACCGTGAAATTCACCGTATCATGGCATTATGAAGTCCCCGGAACATGGGGTGGTCGTACGGCAGTCACCCCGTCGCGGAATGGGGATATTTTCGAAATTGCCCAGTTTTATCCGCGCATGGCCGTCTTTGACGATCTGCGTGGCTGGGACACGGCTCCCTATCTGGGTGGCGAATTCTATCTCGATTACGGCGATATCGATTATCGCGTCACGGTGCCATCGAATTTCCTCGTTGTCGGATCGGGAGCGCTCCTCAACGAGAAAGACGTTTTGACGGCGCAGGAGCGCCAGCATCTGGCGCAGGCACGCATGAGCGAAAAACGCGTCCTGATACGCAATCAGGCCGATATCGAAACTGCCTCCCATCTATCGGCGAAAGGCACCCGTAGCTGGCATTTTTTCATGCCCAATACGCGCGATGTGGCCTTTGTTGCCTCTGCTGCCCTGCTCTGGGATGCGGCGAAACTTGATCTGCCGCCTGTTGCCCCGGCCCCGAGGCTGAAACCCACACCACGACTGGCGATGTCGGTTTACCCCGTGGAGGGCATCGGCCCACAGGCCTGGGACCGATCGACAGAATATGTGAAGCACAGCATCGAGTATTTCTCGTCGAGCTGGTACCCCTATCCCTGGGCCACAGCGATCAATGTCGGCGGTCATGGCGCCGGAATGGAATATCCCGGCATCGTTTTTGACGGCATGCAGGACCGTGATGCCAAGCTCTTCTGGATCACCACCCATGAGCTCGGCCATGGGTGGTTCCCCATGATTGTCGGCAGCAATGAGCGCCGCCATGGCTTCATGGATGAAGGGTTCAACACCTTCATCGACTCCCTCGCCTCCCGACATTTCAACAAGGGAGAATTCGCCCCCAAGCAGGATGGCGAATATGCCCCCGACACGGGCAAGCCAGCAGATGACATCGTCAAAATCTTGAAAGACCCGGTCTATGACCCGCTCATGACCTCATCCACCATTCCGGGTCACGGCAATCGTCATGCCATGACCTATTTCAAGGCTGCCTACGGTCTAGAATTGCTGCGCAGCCAGATCCTGGGGCCGGAACGCTTCGACCGCGCCTTTCGCCATTACATCGCCGTATGGGCCTACAAGCACCCGACCCCCTCGGATTTCTTCCGTCTGATGGAGAGCGATGCCGGTGAAGACCTCTCCTGGTTCTGGCGCGGCTGGTATTTTGAGAATCGCAGCCCCGATTATGCGCTCGATGCCATCAATTATACCGATAAGGACCCGAAAAGGGGCGTCTCGCTGACGATCAGCAACAAGGGGTGGCTGCCTTTGCCGGTCACACTTGCCGTCACCCGTGAGGATGGCAGCGTCGAACGCCTTATTATTCCGACAGAAGTCTGGAGCGGCGGCAATACCCATGTCGTGACGCTCAAAGGCGGCAGCCCCGTGCGGCGCGCCAGCCTCGACCCGGATCATGCCATTCCCGATATCGATCGCAGCAATGATGCGCTCAGCCCGGCGCCACCCCCCTCTTCACCCGCTTCTTCTCACTGATTTCAGGACCGTCTTATGTTTTTCCCTGCCTCAACGCCGGGCCGCTGGCGTCAGCTTCTGTCTGCCTCCGCCCTGTCCTGTGTCGTCACGCTCTCGGCCTTCGGCTCTGCCCAGGCAGCCCCGGGTGGCGACGCGCTCAATTTTGGTGGCGCCGCGACCAGCCGCCCCCCTATTCCCTCGACGCTGGGCGCGCATGGCATGGTGGTCTCGGCGCAGCATCTGGCGTCTGATGTCGGGGCAAAGATCCTGCATGACGGCGGGAATGCAGTCGATGCCGCTGTTGCCGTGGGCTATGCGCTGGCTGTGGTCTATCCGGCTGCAGGCAATATCGGTGGCGGTGGGTTCATGACCCTGCACACACCGGATGGCAAAGCCTTTTTCATCGATTTTCGCGAACATGCCCCGCTTGCCGCCACCGAGACGATGTATCAGGACAAGGACGGCAAGATCATCAAGGGGCTCTCGACCATCGGATGGAAATCCGTGGGCGTGCCCGGCACGGTGGCCGGGCTTGATCTCGCGCTGAAACGCTGGGGCCATCTGACACGGGCTCAGGTCATGGCACCCGCCATCGCTCTGGCCGGTGAAGGCTACACGCTCGAAGAGAACGATGTTCACCTGCTGAACACTTCAACCAAGGCCTTCATCAACGATCCCTACGCCTCGAAGATCTTTCTGCGCGCCGATCGCCAGCCCTTCACAATTGGCGAACGCTTCAAGCAGACCGACCTCGCCCGCTCGCTTCAGGCCATTGCCGACAAGGGGCCGGACGTTTTTTATCGTGGCTGGATTGCTGAAGAAACGGTGCGGGTCAGCAAGGCGAATGGTGGCCTGCTGACCATGGCCGATTTCGCCGCCTACAAGCCACGAATCATGGCGCCCATACGATGCAGCTATCGTGGCTATCAGATCGATACCGCCCCCCCGCCGAGTGGCGGCGGTGTGGCCTTGTGCGAAATGCTCAATATCCTGTCAGGCTACGACCTCAAATCCGAAGGGATCTACAGCGCGCGCTCGACGCATCAGGAAATCGAGGCGATGCGCCACACCTATTCGGACCGGCGCGATCTGGGCGACCCGGCTTTCGTCAAAAACCCTGTGGCTCATCTGATCGACCCGGCTTATGCCGCGAAAATCCGCGCCGCCATTCCAGCCGAAGATGCGGTGCCTTCTGCCAGCCTTGTGGCTGGCGACCCACAACCCGAAAAGCGCGAAACCACGCAATATTCGATCATGGATCACTCGGGTTATGCCGTCTCGGTCACCTATACGCTCAATGGCTGGTTCGGGGCGAAGGTCATGGCAGGCAGCGCCGGATATTTCCTGAATGACGAAATGGATGATTTCTCGTCCAAACCCGGTGAGCCGAACATGTTCGGCATTGTCGGCAGCAAGGCCAATGCGATTGCCCCCGGCAAGACGCCGCTCTCTTCCATGTCGCCCACCATTCTCTCCAGAAATGGCAAGGCCATCATGGTCATTGGCAGCCCGGGCGGCTCACGCATTCCCACCATTACCCTCGCGGCGATTCTGGGTGTGGTCGATTACGGCATGACCATTCAGGAAGCGGTCGACATGCCCCGCATTCACGAACAATGGCAGCCAGAAGCCGTCGAGATCGAACCCGGCGCCCTGTCGGAACCCGTCATCGCCACCCTGCGCGCTCATGGCTATACGATTGAGACGCATCAGCCATGGGGCTCAGCCGAGGGCGTTCTTGCAGGCGGTGCCAAACTCGGCGCGCATCCCGACGGGCAGTTCTACGGCGGTTATGATCGTCGTCATGCAGGCGGTGGCGCGACAGGAGAATAAACGGGGCGCCCCTTCCCCTACCCAATTCAGGGTTTCCAAAGGGCGACCACCCTTTGGCGGGGGATGGGGCAGAGCCCCATGCCTGTCAGCGCGAGAGGCCGCGCCCTTTATCCCACAGGCGCAATCCGCGCAGCGCCAGATCGGCAATACCGGGCAGCAGACGAGGCTGCATGAGACCGGGGTCGAACGCCGTCATGCGGCGGGCGTTTTCGCGGTAGCAATCTTCGACAAAGCCGCGAAACGAAAAGCCGTCGAGAAAAAGATTAGTCTGGGTCACGGCAAAATCACGCCCGTCATTGGGCTCCTGCCCACGACGCACCATGCCCAGAAGGCGGCTGAGCGCACGCAGATAGAAATGCAGCGATTTGAATGACCGCCTCGCGCGGCCAAGCCCGCGACGCTTTTCACGCCAGGCCATGTAATTGATGAAGAAGACGATATGACGTGTCTCTTCGAACATCAGGATGTCGAAGATCTCGAACATCTTCTCGGGTAGGAACTGCGACTGACGCGCGCTCTTGAAGGCACCAAAGCCCAGAAAGGCGTCGAGACATTCGCCAAAGCCGAAATCGATGAAGGCTTTCTCCAGATCGGCCGGGAATTTCTCGATCGGCTGCTTCTGGGCATCAAGACCGTAACGCTCGATCATGACGCGGATCAGATCGGCATGACGCGCCTCTTCATAGCCCTGAAGCCTGACAGCCTCCTTGACTTCAGGGTCGATGATCTGGGGTGTGAAGGCATCGACAATGGCTCCGGCCCGGCGCTCGGTGTGATACACCTCCTGCCAGAACGGGACCGCACGGAGCCGGGACAATTCTTCTTCTGTCAGTTCGGGCCATGGCAGAGTTTCGGGGTCGAAAACCTGATGGGTGTCGATGAACTGCTGACAGAAATAATGCTTATGGGCTTCTGATCCCGGCTCGATCACACTCATGCAGGGGCGTGCTGCGCTTTATGCCCAAAGCGCGAACGCACGGCATCGGACGCCTTGCCCCACAGACGATAGGCAGCCAGCCCGGTCTTGACGAGTGTCGGCGTTGTGGTGGGACGCAGCAGACGGTGGTCGTACCCGGAGAAGCGACGGTCGTTTTCGTCGAGGCAGAGCTGCATCAGCTCGGGCACCTTGATGTCGATATCTGTCATGTCCTTGGCGCCGGTCACGGTGAAATTATTGTCCTGCGTGTGCTCGTTGCCCTCGGAATCGATCGAGCGGGCCAGATCCATGCGCTCATACGCAAGGAAAGCCCACACGCCGAGAACGCGCGCTTCGAAAACCGGGCGCTTCCACCAGGGCATGGTGGCGCGATGCCAGGCCAGCCAGTTGGCGAAGAGCAGGATATGACGGCATTCTTCCTGCATGACCGGCTCGAAGGTCTCGATAAGCTCCATCGGGAAGAGACCGGCGCGCTCGGCCAGAGCAAACAGGCCAAAAGCGAAGAAGCTGTCGACACATTCCGAAAACCCGGTGACCAGATAGGCCCATTCCGTGTCTTTCGGCTCGATATAGGGCGGCTCGGGCGCCATCGGGATGTTGTAGGCCTCGACCAGCTTGGAGAGCACCTCCTTGTGGCGGTTCTCCTCCCAGGCATTGCGACGCAGGGCGTCCTTCATGTCGGGGTCGTCTATCATGTCGGCATAGGCCGCCATGCGCAGACGGGCCTTGCCTTCGGTCTGCACCGCAATGTCCCAGATAGGCAGGGAGGTAATGCGATGCAGGGTCTCGGGGTCGAGCTTTGGCCATTCGATGACCGAAGGCTTGTAGGGGTTGAAGGTCTCCCTGAACATGTCGGCCACGGCACGCTTGTGTTCTTCGGTGCCCGGCTTGAGCGGGCCGGGAATGGCGCTGCTCCAGTGACGGGCTTCGAAATCGGCCTTGGCCAGGGTCTTGTCTGACGGCGCATCGGGAAGATGGCTGTAGAGATCTGCAAGACGAGACATGAGAGAGATTTCCTCTTCTTATTCCTTGATATCACTCATTTTCGAGATGACGCGCGAGACGAGCCCATAGGCAATGGCCTCTTCTGCGGACATCCAGTGATTGCGGTCGGTATCCTTGGCGATCTTCTCGTAGGACTGACCGGTCTCACGGGCGAAAAGACGATTGAGGCGCTCGCGCATCTTGATGATTTCGCGCGCTTCGATGTCGATATCGGTTGCGGGACCACGCACACCGCCCATCGGCTGATGGAGCAGGAAGCGCGTGTTGGGCAGGCACAGGCGGCGCTCGGGTCGGCCAGCAGCGAAGATAAGCGCGCCAGCAGACGCCACCCAGCCCGTGCCGATCATGTTCACGGGGGCAACGGAATCGACAAAGCGGATCATGTCATGAATGGTATCGCCACTCTCGACATGACCACCCGGTGAATTGACGTAGATATCGATCGGCTTGTCGGAAGCGCCAGCCAGGGCCAGCAGGCGGCCGGTGACGTCGCGGGCGACCTTGTCGTTGATGCCGCCGAAAATCAGCACCTTGCGCTGTTCGAAGAGTTTGCCTTCGATCTCGGCACCGGGCGGCTTCTCGGCCGCTTCCTTCTGCTCGGGCGCGTCGGGGGACTGCGGATCGGGCTCTTCATCGTCGAGACGCGGGGTGAGACGGGAAAGATCCTGGGGTGTCATACCACGCATGCTGGGGTTCCTATGTCGGTGGAGCCTGTTCATCCCTTATATGTTGCGCTCGATAGGCGCCCCTCACAAGAGCCCCCCCGATTTTTGCACCAAATCAAGCATCTCGCCAGAGAAGGCGGGAAGGGTTAGGGTGGCGCCAGCGCGGGAAAACCGGACAAGAAACGCAAGGGTCGATCAGAAGACATGCAGAAAACAGGCTGGCTGCGAACAGGCTTTGCCATGACGGGCATCATGACACTGGCCGCCTGTGGGCACAGAGACGCCGTCGATACGGTCGGCAACTGGTACAACCAGTATCAGGGTGGCGAGATTGCCAAGCAACGCCCGCCTGCGCCCGGAGCCCATGGTGACTATCCGCGTGTCGGCCTGACACCCAGAACGTCTGTCGATCTGCCCAGCGCGCAGGCCCGTCAGGCCCTGACTGCCCGCATGACGCTCCAGCGCAATCTGAGCCAGCATGTCGTCGTTGCCGACGGCCCGCTGACGATTGCCGCCCCGCCGCCGCCGCCGAAACCGCGCCCGGCCACGGATGAAAACGGCTCATCGATGAGCGTTACGGCCCCCGGTCAGACGCCACCCGCAACACCGACAACAACGGCCGCCGATACCCCGGCCAAACCCGCCGGTACGGACAAGCCCGCCCAGCCTGCTGCGGCCTCCAAAACCCCCGAGGCAAAGCCTGCCAAAGCTAGGACAGCAGATGAGGCGAAGCCTGCCCCAGAGGCAGCTCTGCCAGAGGTCACCCGCTTCGCGCCGCCGCCCATCAAACCGGGAGAGCTTCCCCAGATCGGCGATCTGCCCCCTGTTGCGCCCAGTTTTCCGGGTTTTGCCATCCCTCGCGATGCAGCACTGCCCGATATCGCCCCGCCCGCCTATGATCTGACAGAGCCTCATGGCACGCTGATCCGCTTCAACCAGGCATCGGACCAGATGGCGAGCGGACAGGATGGCGTGATCGGCAAGGCGTTGGGCGCGCGCGGCCCGCACGACATGATTTTCATCAAGGGCTTTGGTGAGATCACCTCCTTCCAGCCTGCCGAGCAGGTGCTCGGGATCAAGCTGGGCCTGCTGCGCGCGCGTGCTCTGGCACAGACCCTGATCCTGCGTGGTGTACCGGCGTCGGATATCCGCATCAGCGCTGGCGCGCTGGGACGCGGCGCGAGAATTGACCGCTCTCCTTACTGAGGAAGGTTCCTCCGGTTCTGGAATCGGGTTAGTGAAGATTGTCGGAGTCGCCCTGACTCCGGTAATTTTATTTCAACCCTGTGCCCCCGAGCCCAAAAAATGACCGAAGAGTTCCACCGCATCCGCCGCCTGCCGCCCTATGTCTTCGCCGAGGTGAACAAGGCCAAGGCCGCGGCCCGAGCGCATGGTGAGGACATCATCGATCTGGGCATGGGCAATCCCGACAGCCCGACACCGCCCCATATCGTCAAGAAGCTGGTTGAGACCGTGGCCGATCCGCGCAGCCATCGCTATTCGGTCAGCCGCGGCATTCCCGGCCTGCGCCGTGCGCTGGCAGGCTATTACGAGCGCCGCTTCGGTGTGGATCTGAACCCCGAGACCGAAGTCATCGCGACTCTTGGTTCCAAGGAAGGTCTGGCCAATCTGTCTTCGGCCATCACCAGCCCCGGCGATACGATTCTGGTGCCGAACCCGTCCTACCCGATCCACCAGTTCGGCTTCATCATCGCGGGTGCTTCCGTGCGCTCTATTCCGGCCACACCGGATGAAGACATGCTGCGTGCGCTCGAGCGCGCCGTGCGTCACTCCGTGCCCAAGCCGACTGCGCTGATCGTGAACTTCCCCTCCAACCCGACGGCGTTCACGGCCTCTCTCGATTTCTACAAGGAGCTGGTGGCTTTCGCCCGGCGCGAGCAGATCTGGATCCTGTCCGATCTCGCCTATTGCGAGATCTATTTCGGTGATGAGCCGCCGCCGTCGATCCTGCAGGTGCCGGGAGCGAAGGATATTGCTGTCGAGTTTACCTCGCTGTCGAAGACCTATTCGATGGCGGGCTGGCGCATGGGGTTTGCCGCGGGCAACCCGCATCTGATCCAGGCCCTGACGCGCATCAAATCCTATCTCGATTACGGCGCCTTTACCCCGATTCAGGTTGCCGCCGTGGCCGCGCTGAGCGGCCCTCAGGATTGCGTGGCCGAGATCCGCGACATGTACCGCGAGCGGCGCGACGTGCTGATCCGCGGGCTGCATGCCGCCGGATGGGATGTTCCCTCGCCGCAGGGGTCGATGTTCGCCTGGGCGCCCATCCCCGAGCGCTTTGCCGAGATGGGCAGCGTCGATTTCAGCAAGCTACTGCTGAAGGAAGCCGGGGTGGCCGTGGCGCCGGGCCTGGGCTTTGGCGAATATGGCGAAGGCTTCGTTCGTATCGGTCTTGTCGAGAACACGCAGCGCCTGCGTCAGGCAACGCGCGCCATCAAGACCTTTCTCAACAAACATGGTGTCAAACAGGCAGAGGCAGTTTCGTGAACGGTCAAACTCTTCATCTTGGTATCGCTGGTCTCGGCACGGTCGGGGCTGGCGTGGTGCGACTGCTGCGTGAAAATGCCGAGGCCATTACCGCCCGCGCCGGGCGGCGTATCGAAGTGGTCGCCGTTTCGGCGCGTGACCGCAATCGTGACCGCGGCGTCGATCTGTCGGGCCTGACCTGGCATGACAACGCCATCGACCTTGCTGCCGACCCGAAGGTCGATGTGGTGCTGGAACTCATCGGCGGCGCAGAGGGCTCTGCCCGCGCCCTTGTCGAAAAAGCCCTCAGCGCCGGCAAGCCGGTCGTCACGGCCAACAAGGCGCTGCTTGCCATCCATGGCGCGGCCCTTGCAACACTGGCAGGCGAGAACAACACGTCACTCCTGTTCGAAGCATCGGTTGCTGGCGGCATTCCTGCCATCAAACTGGTGCGTGAAGGTCTTGCTGCCGATCATCTGCTGCGTGTCGGCGGTATTCTGAACGGCACCTGCAACTACATCCTGACCGCCATGCGTGAGACAGGGCGCGACTTCGACGATATCCTCGCCGAGGCACAGGCTCTGGGCTATGCCGAAGCCGACCCCACGACCGATGTCGATGGCTGGGATGCGGCGCACAAGCTGGCCATCCTGGCCGGTCTGGCCTTCGGTCGGCCCGTGCGCTTTGACAGCCTGCATGTCGAGGGCATTCGCAACATCGCCGCCTGCGACCAGGCTTTTGCGCGCGAAATGGGCTATCGCATCAAGCTTCTGGGCAGCGCGCGCAGTGATGACGCAGGCCAGATCGAGGCGTCGATGCGCCCCTGCATGGTGCCGCAATCGGCGCCGATCGCCAATGTCGACGGCGTGTTCAACGCTGTTCTGACAGAAGGCCGCTTCAGTGGCCCCATGCTGATCGAGGGGCGTGGCGCCGGCGCTGGCCCGACGGCCAGTGCGGTTGTGGCCGATGTGATCGACCTTGCCCGTGGCACGGCGCTGCCTGTCTGGGGCATGGCGCCCCAGCCCGAAATCGCCTGCGCACCGCGTGAAAGCCTGCGCGGGCAGTACTATCTGCGCCTGTTTGTGCAGGATCGTCCGGGTGTCGTTGCAGACATCACGGCAGCCCTGCGCGACTATGGGGTTTCGCTGCGCGCCCTGTCGCAGCACGCCGCGGAAGAGGCCAGCCAGCAATCATCCTCACAGACGGTTGTACCGCTTGCACTTGTCACACATGAAACCAGCGAAGCGGCCATGCTTTCCGTTCTGACGGCCCTGAAACCGCTTGAAACCGTCATCGGCACTCCACTGCTCATGAAAATCGAGACTGTGTGATGTGGCAAAGGCGGCACATCCCGGCATAACAGGGCGTGTCGCAATTCCGGCTCAGCTGGATAGAGTACAGATAGGATTTACCGGATGCCTTTCTCTCCTAAGTATAAAGTGACGGATCGCAACCTCGCGCTCGAACTCGTTCGCGTAACCGAGGCAGCAGCCATCTCGTCATCGGCCTGGACAGGCCGTGGGGAAAAGAACGAGGCTGACGGTGCGGCCGTTCAGGCCATGCGGGCAGCGTTCGACACAGTGGCGATCGAGGGGACGGTCGTCATCGGTGAAGGCGAGATGGATGAAGCGCCGATGCTCTATATCGGCGAAAAGGTAGGCGCTGGCGGGCCGAAGATGGATATCGCCGTCGACCCGCTTGAGGGCACCAATCTCTGCGCCAAGGATATGCCGAACGCCATGACCATGGTGGCGTTGGCTGAAAGTGGCAATTTCCTCCATGCTCCTGACATCTACATGCAGAAGCTGGTGGTCGGCCCCAACCTGCCGGACGATCTGATCGATATCGATGCCCCAATCGAGACCACGCTGCGTGACCTCGCCAAAGCCAAGGGCAAGGATATTTCCTCCATCACCATGTGCGCCCTCGATCGCGAGCGCCATGAGGAGCTGATTGCCCGCGCCCGTGAAGCTGGCGCCCGCGTCATGCTTCTGACCGATGGCGACGTTGCCGCCGCCATTGCCGCCTGTATGGATGAGAGCCGCGTAGATATCTATGCAGGTTCAGGCGGCGCGCCGGAAGGCGTTCTGGCCGCTGCTGCCGTGCGTTGCGTCGGTGGTCAGATGCAGGGCCGTCTCATGTTCGAGGACGAAAGCCAGGTCGAGCGCGCACGCTCGATGGACCCGGGCAACGACCCCACCCGCAAGCTTGGCCTGCATGACATGGCGCGTGGTGACGTGCTGTTCTCGGCCACGGGTGTGACCACCGGCACGTTGCTGCGTGGCGTACGTTTCTATGGCCCGACCATTGCCCGCACACATTCCATCGTCATGCGGTCGAAATCGGCCACAGTGCGCTTCATCGAAGGGCGTCATGATTTCTCCACCAAGACGTGGGCAGGTCACTGATCCCGAACTATAAGGGGGCGTATGTCTGACGCCCCCTCCCTCATCGCCTCACCAGAACCGGTTCTTTCGGTCCATTCCAGCGGTAGCGGAAGAGCATGGGTCTGGCGCGATGAGAGCCTCGCCACTGGCGATGGCCGACTGGCTCTGGCCATGGCGCAACGCGCCGCCATTCCCGAAATCCTGGCCCGTATCCTGCACAGCAGGGGCGTTGAAGCCGCCCGCGTTGCCGCATTTCTGGACCCTCGTCTGCGCGACTGGCTGCCAGACCCTTCCTGCCTGCGCGATATGGATGAGGCCTGTAACAGAATTGCCCAGGCCGTCAGAAATGGCGAGACGATCGGTGTTTTCGGTGATTACGACGTCGATGGCGCCTGCGGCACGACCATTCTGACCGAAACCCTGCGCGATCTTGGCTGCGCAGTGCATTTTCATATCCCCGACCGGCAGAAGGAAGGGTACGGCCCGAACGGGCCCGCGCTGGAAGGACTCCGCGAAAAGGGCGCTACGCTCCTGATCTGCGTCGATTGCGGCACGGCAGCAGTGTCTCTGCTCGACCGTCTGCGTGAGGGCGGCGATATTATCGTGCTGGATCACCACAAGCCGGATGGGGCTGTTCTGCCCGGCTGCATCGTGGTGAATCCCAACCGTCTCGACTGCGATTCAGGGCTTGGGCATCTCTGCGCCACGGCTGTCGCCTTTCTGACCCTCATCGCCACCTGCCGCAGTCTCAGACTTTCGGGCTGGTTCGACACGCATGAAGAACCCGCCTTGCTGCGCAAGCTCGATCTGGTTGCGCTGGCGACGATCTGCGACGTCATGCCGTTACGCGATCTGAACCGAGCTTTTGTCGCGCAGGGGCTGCGCGTCATGGGGCGCGGGGAAAGATTGGGTCTCGCCACGCTGGCCTCTGTCGCTGGTGTCAAGGAAACGGCAAGCGCCATGGCCTGCGGCTTCGGCATAGGGCCACGCATCAATGCCGGAGGGCGCATCGCCCAGGCCGAGTTAGGTGTGAAGCTTCTGCTGAGCGATGATGCCTTCGAAGCCCGCGCTCTGGCCGAGAAGCTGGATGAGATCAATCGCCAGCGCCAGACCGTCGAAGCCGATATCCTGACCGAAGCCTACCAGCAGGGCGACGCCCAGCTTGAGGCAGGCCATGCCGCCCTGTTTCTATATGGCGAGAACTGGCACCCGGGCGTTGTCGGCATTGTCGCCAGCCGGGTGCGTGAACGATGCAATCGCCCCGTTCTGGTGGGCGCCTTGCAGGATGGCCTGATCAAGGGATCAGCCCGTTCTGTTCCTGGCATCGATATCGGAGCCGCCATCATCGGCGCCTGTCAGTCAGAGTTGCTTCTGACCGGTGGTGGCCATGCCATGGCGGCAGGGTTCTCTCTTTCCGCAGAGAAGGCGCCGACATTTCATGCCTTTCTGGACGATTTTCTTGCCGAGGCGCGCGAACGGCCCCGTCATGACTCGCTCTGCATCGACGGCATTCTGAGCCTGCGCGGCGCCACAGCCGAGATCGCCACCCAGCTTGCCCGGCTCGGTCCTTTCGGGGCTGGTCATGAAGAGCCAGTCATTGCAATCAGCCGTGTTCGTGCGGTCAAGACAGAGCGCATCGGTCGCGACGGCAACACGCTGCGCGTGATTCTTCAGGGCGAGGACGGTGGCAGACTGCGCGGGCTCGTCTTCAGAGCTGCCGACAAGGCATTTGCTGCCTTGCTGGAAGACCGGTCCATGCCTGTTCTGCACGTGGCTGGGCAGCTGCGCTGCGAGCAATGGCAAGGTCAGGACATGCTGAGCTTTTTTATTTTGGACGCTGCCACGATTTAGGGTTGACCCCTCCCCCCCGCTGGGATAATCAGCCGCTCACGCCTCCAGTCCCGTTCGTCTAGAGGCCTAGGACACCGCCCTTTCACGGCGGTAACACGGGTTCGAATCCCGTACGGGACACCACGGCATTTACCGCAGTTCTCTGCGGGATGCAGCCGGCTAGAAGCGAAATCCTGATTCACCAAAATGTTGATTTTGAGCCATTCCTGAGCCTGTCAGGAAATTATGGCTCTTAGGTATCAGGGGCTTCGCATGAGCGAATCAGAAAGATCAGGCATCGACCCGGCCACAGATAAACCGCTCCCAAAAGGGGTTTGATACCGCGGCGCGGGCCAGTATCAGGCCCACAAGATGGTCGATGGCAAACGCCTGAGAAAGACCTTCGCATCCTCAGCACTGTCTCGCCGCTGGCTCACTGGAAAACGTGCCAAGGTCGATCTACGCCACGAGACTACGTCGCGTCTGGCGCGCTATCTTGCGAACCCGCTCGATCTGATGCGGGTCACCGGGTACCGCGATCTTAAATCGCTCGACCGCTACTACCAGCCCGTCATGCAGGAACTTGCAGACAAGATCGAGGTGGCTGAACCAACGTCTGTCAGATAGACATCTTATCGTACCCCCCTCCCCTACTTCCAATAACCTGTTGATCCATCGGAGGCGGGTTGGATGTGAGGGAAACAGCGGTAAACGGGCTAGAAAAACCGCCGCGGACCTAACCCCAAGCGTAAAATCAACACCTTGACGGATATACTAGCTTCCCCACTGCTATGAGTCCTGAAACTTTGTTTCATTCCCCCATGGTTTTAAAAAATAAGCTTCGATATAGTTACAGGAATTTTCCCCAAGGTATTTTTTATAAATAGAATAACAATCTTTTCCAGAGATGGAATTATAAAATGCCTCAAGAAGATGTGTAGCCATTATAGTGCTAATATGATCATCTTTGGATGATACACCCTCCTCTACCAAGAGGAATATTTCCTTTAGTTGCGCAATATCAATATTTTCGATGTTATCTCCGATAATTTTTCCAATCTCCATGAATGTCAGGTTCGGTATATACCTATACTTGATAATGTATTTTTCAATTGATTTCCCGAAAACGGGATATTTCTGAAATTCATCAAGATATTTTTTCATTTTTTCCTAGCGCATTTGAGTGGGCGCACAGTCCTTCCTCACGGAGATGCTCTACACTACGTCCCTCCAGCCAGATTACGAAGCTCCCGCCGCTCACATAGGACGCAACGGAAGGAGCGGATGAAGGGGGGCGGTCTTTCCACTTAGCGGCGCTTATGTTCGAAACATGGACGCTCTCACAAGTCCAACCGCGCGTTTCAGTCTTCCCGGGGCGTAGCCCGTCCGCGCTTGATCCCCGCGCGGTGGGATTTACCGTCCATCCGCCGGGCGCGCGCCGCGCGCCCCGGACGCGTGGGTACCCGGAACGCCTGACGATGGGCGGCTTCGCGGATCATTGTAACCAGACGTTCGATTGCGTCTTCGCGATTGCGTATCTGCGTGCGGAAGCGCCGGGCCGTTATGACGACCACGCCATCTCGCGTTGCCCGGCTACCGGCGATCTCCAGCAGCCGCACGCGCACCCGTTCTGGCAAAGACGCGGAACGCGCTGCATCGAATCGCAGCTGCGCTGCGGTTGCTACCTTGTTGACGTTCTGCCCGCCGGGCCCGGACGCCAGAATATAGCTGACCTCAAGCTCGCTGTCGGCAAGGGACAAGCCGGGGAGAATGGAAATTGCCATGACGCACCCCATAGCATATTGCACCACGAAATGCCCGCATCCCTGCTCCTGACGCCCGGTCAGTGAACCATGGGCAACTCTGCGAGGGCCGGTTTGGCGTAGACATAGCCTTGCTGCAGCGAGATGCCGATTTCAGAGAGAACGCTGGCTTCTTCCGGTGTCTCGACCCCTTCGCAGATCGGTGTAATGCCCAGACCATCAAGCATGGCCACCGTATGGCGCATCATGACCTGTTTGACGGGGGTCGTATCGATGTCACGGGAAAGGCCCATGTCGAGCTTCACGTAATCGGGCTGAAACCGGGCAAGAAGGTTGAGGCCAGCATATCCGGCTCCAAAATCATCGATTGCCGTCTTGAATCCCATTGAGTCATAGCTCTGCAGAATATGGAGCAGGTGTTCCGTATCGACAGCCTCGTTTTCGCAAAATTCGAAGAGGATGTTTGAGGTGGGGAAATTGACGCGTTCGGCTGCCTCAAGGGTCGCACCGATACAGGCGCTGGGTTCGTAGACAGCATTGGGCAGGAAATTGATCGACAGATAGGCGCCCTGCTCGGCAAGCCCCAGCTCTGCAGCCAGAGTGATCGCGGTAACACGGCATTTCTGATCGAAGGCATAGCGATTTTTGGGCGTGACCTGCGAGAGCACTTCCTGCGCTCCAGCCCCGTTAACACCACGAACGAGGGCCTCATAGGCGAAGACGCGACGGCTGGAAAGGTCCACGATAGGCTGGAAGGCCATCGTAATCGGCAGATCGAACCCGGCATCGTCGCTGCATCCTTTGCAGAGTTTACGCTTACCTCGAGACCAAAATGGCGCAATCATCGAGCAAAACCCCCCTGCATTCAGATTTGCGAGTTGCCGAACGCGGCAAAGGGTCACGGGTTCGTGAAACTCGCCACTCAAGACAAAAAAAGTGCCTCCCCAATAACTGATGTTTTTCCACAGAAAGCATCCACTATCGTGCGGTATTCATATTTAAAAATATAATTTAAATATATAAATAATATTGAAATTATTAAAATAGTCATTTTATCATCAACAATTTTTTTGATAGCAAAAAAAATAAATTCCTTACGAATTCATTGTAGTCGTTTCTCTATCTAACTTGTAATATTTCGGTTTTCGAGACCGACCGCTCCACTCTAGACTTTCATGATATGCTCGCTGTGCGGAAATTCCTTAGCATCATGGGTGTTTATATCGCATAAGCGATTTTTACGGGCGTCTATCGTCCACCACATGTCCCGAGGCGGCTACGCCCGCGCCGCCCAGAAATAATCCTGTCTTCGCCGGGTCAGCCTCTGAGGCGTATTTCTCCAGTGCCTGAATCGGCGCTTTGCCCTAGCAGCATCGCCATCACTCTTATGCACCCTCATGCCTCGAAACACCCCAGCGCTGTCCGGAGCGCCTCTCAGTCCAGTACGTAAAAGGCGCAGGCAGCGACTGTGATGGTGACAGGCAGGGTGAAGATCCAGGCCAGGGCAATCTTGGTCAGCATACGCATATTGATGCCCGAACCTGCCGCGACCATCGTGCCCGCCACGCCAGAGGTGATGATATGGGTGGTCGAGACCGGCAGGCCCGTATAGCCCGCAGAGGCAATCAGCCCGGCACCGACCAGTTCAGAGGCCGCGCCCTGAGCCGGAGTAAGGTGGCGCTTGCCAATGCCCTCACCAAGCGTTTTGACGATGCGCCGGTAGCCAATCATGGTGCCAATTCCGAGGCACAACGCACTCAGGACACGGACCCAGTAAGGCGCATATTCGACATTAGGGCGCAGTTCCTTCGCAAGACGGCTGCTCGTCGCCTTCTCACTTCCTGAAGAAGCCGGGTTGGCACTGACATCTCTCAGCCCGGAGAGGATTTCATAAACATCGCCACGGATCTGCGCCGGGGTCGCAGGGCCTTCAACCTTGGAAAGACTGTCGATTGCCGCCAGAGCATCTGGCTTGAAACTGTAGCGGTCATATTGCTCGATCAGCGGGCGGGCCTGCTGGGCTATCTGCGCCAACTGAACGCGATCTACCGGATGATCAGGATTCATGGCGAAGCTGGCAGGCATCAGACCGATAATGGTCAGCATGATCAGACCGATGCTTTTCTGCCCGTCATTGCTGCCATGCGAAAAGCTGACCGACGTGCAGGTCAGAATCAGCAGTGCCCGCACGATGGGGTTGGGGCTCTCATCCGGCTTGGGGGGCGTAAACAACGCGGGCATTTTGATCGCAAAGCGAATGATCAGATAGAGCAGCCCCGCCAGAAAGAAGCCGAGCAATGGCGAGATCGCCAGAGCACGAAGCACTTTCCAGATCTGCCCCCAATCGACACTATGGCCCAGATCACGCGCATGAACGAAAGAATCCCCGATCGCAATCCCGATAAGCGCGCCGATCGTGCAATGCGACGACGAGTTGGGAATACCGAACCACCAGGTGCAGAGGTTCCACGCCAGAGCCGTACCGAACAGCGATACCAGCATCGGCACTGCCGGGTTGCCATTGGGCGGCGTCAGAACATCGGGGGGCAGCAGCTCCACCAGTGTATAGGCCACTGCAATCCCTCCAAGCAGCACGCCCAGCAGGTTCATCAGCCCGGACCAGATAACCGCCACACGTGGCTTCAGCGAATTGGTATAGATGACTGTGGCGACAGCATTGGCCGTATCATGAAAGCCATTGGCAAATTCAAAGACGCAAACCAGGACGAAGCAGATCGCCAGCATGACAAGCGAGCCGGTAGAGGAAGGGGCGAACTGAAGCATGTGTTTGACAGCCTTCGCGTAAAAACTTTCCTAATTTCCGGCATTTGTCCGCTCTCGCAAAGAGAAGCATGTTAAATTTCTTATAAACTTCATCTTTTCTGCAGTCAGAGACTATGACCAGACTCTGCTGCGGCGCAGCCACGCTTTGGGAAAGACGCCAAGGGGAGGCCCCTCGTTCGGAGAACGGGGCAAAAGCCGGCATCGCTCTGTCTTACGGCGATGCCGGGAAAGGTAGGGGCACTGCCCCACACCCGGCCGAAGGGCGATGCCCTTCGAAAATCAGTGTCATGAAAAAGAAGGGAAAAACCCTTCCGGTTGGCGGGGCAAAGCCCCGCGCGATGTCAGCGTCCGAGCTTGCGCAGTTTTTCGCCTGCCATGAGACGCTTCTCGATGACTTCCAGCGACATGCCCTTGGTCTCAGGGACGAAGAGGAAGGTCAGCAGGATGAACGAGGCGTTCAGACCTGCAAAAAGCCAGAACGTGCCTGACGTCCCGAAGGTGTTCATCAACGTCAGGAAGCTGGCACCCACCACCATGTTGGTAATCCAGTTGGTGAGCGTCGAGAGCGAGATACCAAGGTTACGACCCTGCATGGGCTGAATTTCGGAGCAAAGCACCCACATGAGCGGCCCGGCCGACATGGCGAAACCCGTGCAGAACAGCAGCAGCAGGAAGATGGCGATGAATTTCGACGTCTCGCCGGACATGTCTGTGTTGAGCAGCACAGCAAGCGCAGCCATACCCAGCGCCATGACCGAAAAGCCGATATAGAGGATGGGCTTGCGACCCCATTTATCGACAAGGCCAACCGCGATGAACGTCGCGAGCATGTTCACCAGACCGATAATGGCCGTGCACCACATCTGCGACGTGGCATCGAACCCGGCGCTGGAAAGGATCTTCGGCGCATAATACATGATGATGTTGATGCCGGCGAGCTGCTGCATGGCCTGCAGCATGATGCCGAGCGCGATCGAGCGACGGAAATTCGAATTGGTCTTGAGCAGTTCGAAGCCATGCTGCTTGATCTCGAGCTGTTCGCGGATGGCCTTGATTTCCTTGGCGGCTTCGAGCGGGTCTTCACGCAGCGACAGCAGCACTTCACGCGCTTCCTTGTGGCGCCCCTGCATGATCAGCCAGCGGGGGCTGTACGGCAGGAAAAGCACACCGATCAGGAACAGCGCAGCCGGAATGGCAGCCACGCCGAACATCCAGCGCCAGTCGCCTGAATAGGAGAAATAGGTGTTGGACAGAAAGGCGAGGAAGATACCGACCGTCACCATGAGCTGATAGGTCGACACCATGGCGCCGCGTGTCGCCTCACTGGCGATTTCCGACAGATAAAGCGGTGCCGTGAAGGCAGAAATACCGACAGCCAGACCCATGACCACACGGAAGGTGATCATGGAAGGAATGGACCAGCTGAGGGCGCAGCCGATCGAACCGATCACGAAAATCGAGGCACCAGCGATGAGCGACCGCTTGCGACCCAGCGCATGTGACATCCAGCCCGCAGCAAGTGCGCCAACAGCGGCACCGGCCATCATGGAGCTGACCACCCATTCCTGAGCGAAAGTCGAGGCATGATATTGTTTGGCGAAGAAATCGAGCGCGCCAGCAACAACGCCGATATCCAGACCGGACATCAGACCGGCAAGGGCTGCCAGTACGCCGATGACCAGGATCTTGAATTTTGTTGCATCGAAAACCGACGCCAGTACGCCTTCCGTATTTCCGGCATCTGAATCTATCGCCATGGGTTGGTCTTATCCTTTTCCGGCGGCACGCAGGGTGCCGACTTCGCGTCCATTCCAGTTTTTCATCACCTGATGCGACAATCCGGTCAGCACGGCGCGGTCTGAATCAGACCAGCCAGCCTCGTCGAAGCCGAGCAGAAGCGAGGCCAAAGCCACCTCTGCCGCCCGGTTCGCGCCATCATCGGTCTTGATCGCTATGCCCAGCCCGAGTTCGGGCAGAGACGCGACCATCACCCCTTCTGCACCCATCTTGCAGAAGATTCGGTTACCGAAATGCGCCATCAATGTCGTATCGAAACGCCCGCTCCCTGCCACCATGAAGGGCTCGGACGCGACAGCAGAACGCAGACGTGCGGCTGCCGACGCATGACCCGATGAAAAATTTCTTCCAGTACCAAAACGGGCAAAACCCGTGGCCAACGCCGAGAGGGGAATGGCGTAGGTCGGCATGGAGCAACCATCGAGACCGCGATTGGCCTCATTATGTGGGACAGATGTCGCCATCACAAGCGCATCGGTCACCTGACGCTGCGCCTCATGCCCGGGGTCGATATAACCGGCCGGGTCGAGGGACTGATCGATCGCCAGACAGATCAACCCTGCATGCTTGCCCGAGCAGTTGTTATGCAGGGCTGTCGGCGCGGCCCCCGAGGCGGCAAGGGCGTGGGCGGCCTTGTCATAAGTCGGCCAGTGGGCACCGCATTCCAGACAGGTGAGAGTTTTGCCTGCCTTGGCCAGCATGGCCGCAGCGGTTTCGGCATGGCGAGGCTCGCCGCCATGAGAAGCGCAGGCAAGCGCGAGTTCGGCATCGCTCAGACCCAGACGATCGGCAGCACCGGTCTCGACCAGAGGCAGGGCAAGAAGAGCCTTGACCGTCGAACGCGGAAAGACCGCCTTGTCGATGGCACCATGCGCCTGAACGACCCGGCCGGAATCGTCCATGACGGCAATTCGACCAAGATGCAGGGACTCGATGCGTCCGCCACGCGTGACTTCAGCGAGGGCGATATCGTCCATGACGGGATCCTTATATGACGATCAGGGGTAGAAAGAACCGGCCTTAGCCGATCGGTATCTGTCGCGACAGCAGATAGCAGGCTGCGCCGAGACGTGCACTCATATCGGGGTCATCCTCGAGCCAGGGCGCGATATGGGCCTTACGCACGCGCAGCAGAATCGTCCCGGTCTCGGCAGGTTCTTCAGAGAAGGCGGCAAAAAGCGGCAGAAGCGCTGGCCGCTCGCAGAACATCAGAGGCTGACGCGCATCCAGAATCAGCCCCTCCTCCATCATCCTCAGCGCCTCTGCCTCAGGAAGCAGGCTGTAAAGCCACCCATCCTCCCGCTCCTTCTCCGAAAAAGCGCGTGTTGTGACGATGAGAAGTGGTGCTTCTTCCGGCAGCAGATGCGTGCGTCTGACAGGGGGAACATAATCGAACAGGTCAGGTTGCGCGCAGGGCGCCTCTTCCGGTCGCGCGACACGGGAGGCGCGCTCACGACGGGAATGAAGGGCACCGCCAGCAAGCGGCAAACCGTCAGCGCGGGCCATCGCCTGCCAATCCACCCCGAGAAATCAGCCCTGCTGACAAATGGCACAAAGCCCTTCGATCTCGACCGTCGACTGATGCGGCTTGAAGCCGATCTTCTTTGCCGCACTGGCAATGGCATGCGAAATTTCGCTGTCTTCCACCTCACTGACCGCACCGCAGCCACTGCAGATCAGAAACTGGGCGCGATGACCGCAGCCATGGCCATGATGGCATTCGAGACGATGCGCGCAACCAATGAAGGCGCTCATACGCTCGATGCGATGAATCAGCCCCTGGGCCAGAAGAAAATCAAGCGCGCGATAGACTGTCGGGGGGGCAGCGTTGCGTTGATACTGCCGCAGATGATCGAGAATATCATAGGCCCCGACGGGCTTGCTGCTATCGAGGATCAGGCCGAGCACAAGGCGTCTGGTATCCGTGAGACGACTGGCGCGCGTGGCACAGAACGCGGCGGCACGATCGAGAAGCGCAAGAATCTGGGGAGAGAACGGGTCCTGATCGGTCATGGCCGTGCTGCTGAGCATGAGGGATTTCCTTTTCCGGCTTGTCCTGACCAGAGTTCCGCCTCTATATCGCGTATCTCAGTCGTTATAATATAACTAAAGGCGACTTTTTTGCGCCAGACCCTGTTCCTGCTGATCTGCTTCCTGTCCCTGCTGGGCTCCGCACGCGCCGAGCCGGTAAGGGTTTTCTGTGCCGAGGCGCTGTGGTGCGATCTGGCCAAGGCTCTTGGGGGCGCTGCTGTCAGCACGACCAGCATTCTGACCTCCCCACGCATCGACCCGCATGATTTTCAGGTCACGCCCGATATGGCGCGCAAACTGGCCGATTCCAATATCGTGCTGATGATGGGCGGGCATTATGACGACTGGGTGCCGCCTCTTCTGGCGGCACAGCCCAGCACGTCACGCCATGTAATTTCCGTTGCCTCACTGGCGGGGCTTGGGCCCAATGACAACCCGCATCTCTTCGACGATCCCGAAGCGGTCAGACACATGGTCGAGGCGCTTTCGACTGAGCTGACCCGGCATCTGCCGGATGACGCGCCATCGATCAGGGCCCGTCAGAACGACCTGACAGCCATGATGACGTCTTTTGCCGATCGCCTGAAAAAGCTTCGCCCCCAGACAAAGGGTATGAAGATTGCCGTGGCCGAACCCGTAGGCGGACCATTGCTGCAGGCCCTCGGTATCAAGGTAATCGATCCGGAATTCGCTCTGGCGGCAATGAACCACGACGACCCGGCGCCACGCGATGTCGCCCGTCTGGAAGACGCGCTTCGCAAAAAGCAGGTCCGGATTCTGCTCATCAATCCGACCGTCAGAAGCCCCTCTCTGGCGCGTATAGAAGCGCTGGCGCGCGACTCACATGTGACCATTGTGAGCTTTGACGAATTTCCCGAGGCGGGACAGCCCTGGCAGGACTGGATGAAAGCCCGGCTGGACCGGCTGGTTGCGGCGCTCGGTGTTCATGGCTGATATCCCTTCCGCGATCCTGCTGGATCGGGTGACGCTGAGCCATGGTGCGCGTCTCCTTGTCGAAAAGGCCGATCTCGCCCTGAAACCGGGCAGCTTCACGGTGCTGGCGGGTGCCAACGGCCATGGCAAGACGACGCTGATGCGCGCCCTGCTGGGGCTGCATCCCGCCCGTGAGGGCAGGATTGCGGTTCTGGGCCGCGCGCCGCGCGCCGCGCGCCAGTTGATCGGTTATATGCCCCAGGAACGTCGGCTTCCCGCCCCGCAACTGACCGGGCGCGCCCTGATTGCTGCCTCGTGGCATGGGACGCGTTTCGGTCTGCCGGGCTGGGGGCGTGGCCTTGCGGACGATCTCAAGGCAGCCCTGTCGCTGACTGGTGCCGAAGCTCTGGCCGAACAACCGCTTAGCCAGCTTTCCGGCGGGGAGAGACAAAGGCTGTTTCTTGCCGAGGCACTGCTCGACAAACCCGCCCTGCTCGTACTCGACGAGCCGCTGAGCGGCATGGATCTCCACTGGCAGCAGAAAATCCTGACCATGCTTCAGGCCCGCTGCCGCGAGACAGGCATGGCCGTGCTGATGTCGTGCCATGGGCTCGATATCGTCAGACCCTTTGCCGACCATCTGCTGCAGATCTCTGAGCACAAACTGGAGCTGAGCGATGCTGCATTATGAGTTCATGCAGAATGCCTTTCTGGCCTCCGGTGTCGTCGCCATACTGAGCGGCCTCGTTGGCTGGTTTCTCGTTCTGCGTGGTCAGAGCTTTGCGGGTCATGCCCTTTCTCATATCGGCTTTGCCGGGGCGACGGGCGCCGTGCTGATCGGGTTGTCACCGCTCATGGGCATGGCGCTTTCAGCCGTGATCGCCGGATTGGTTCTGGGGTGGGAAGCCGAAGGCGATCTGCGCGCCAATGCCGCAACGGCCAATCATAGAGACAGCGTGATCGGCCTTGTTCTGGCTGCGAGTCTCGGGCTGGGGCTTCTGTTTCTGCAATGGCAGCACGCACCTGTCAGCAGCACGACAGCACTCCTGTTCGGCAACGTGCTGGGGGTGGATCACGCCACGCTGCGTCTGCTGTTTCTTCTCGCCGGGCTCTGTCTGGCAGGGCTGTGTTTTCTGGCGCGGCCTCTTCTTTTTGCCAGCCTCGACCCCGATCTTGCGGCGGCAAAAGGCGTCAGGCTGCGGTTTGTCGCGTGTGGCTTCATGAGCGTTGTGGCGCTGGCCACGGCCATCTGCTCGGAAACGACCGGCATATTGCTGGTGTTCAGCCTGCTTGTCGGTCCTGCGGCCTGCATGCTGAGGCTGGGTCTGGCCCCATGGGCAGGCCTTACCGGCTCAGCCCTTCTGGCGCTGGCCCTGTCATGGGGCGGGCTCGTTCTGTCATGGTATACGGATGCGCCGGTATCGTTCTGGATCAGCCTTGGCGCCGCACTCAGTTATATCGCCGTGAGATTTCTCGCGCCCGCAACGCGCTAGGCGTTTCTCCCGCAATGACGCCGTCAGGCGTCCTTCAGTCGATATGCCAATCGAGCAGCATGATGCCCACGATAAAGGCTGCCAGCACGATATGCATGATGATCAGTTCACGCAGATTGATCGTGGGCACATCGGGCTTAAGCTTGGACATCTTGGCCATGAACGGCTCCTTCTTCCTTTTTACCCGGCTGGTTTAAACCAATTAGCGGGTATCCGGTTATATCGTCATGAAAAATAATTCAGAGACGGTTCGCCCCGAAGCGACGCATCACGACGATCATCCGATCGAGGTTTCGCCCTATGCGAAATACATCCTGATTCTGGCCGCCGTTGTGGCAGCCATATGCGGCGGCCTTTACGGCTATGATACGGGCATCATCTCGGGCGCCCTGCTGCTGATCTCGGATGATTTCCATCTCAGCAGCACAATGCAGGAGATGGTGGCCTCCGCCATTCTGGCGGGTGCCATCATCGGGGCACTGGCGGCGGGATCGTTTTCTGAGAAATACGGGCGGCGCGCCTGCGTGACCCTGGTAAGCGGCGTATTCGTGCTGGGCGCCCTGGCCTGCGCCTTTGCGCCGGATGTGTGGCTGCTGATCGTCGCGCGCGTGTTCCTCGGGTTTGCGGTTGGCGGATCAACCCAGGTCGTGCCGATGTACATTTCCGAGCTGGCCCCGGCTGAAAAGCGCGGCACGCTGGTGACCATGTTCAACGTGGCCATCGGCCTCGGCATTCTTCTGGCCAATATCATCGGCTTCACCCAGCGCGAGGCCTGGGGCTGGCGCCCGATGGTCGGGCTGGCCGCCCTGCCTGCTGCCGTCGTGTTCGTCTCTATGTTCTTCATGCCCAAGAGCCCGCGCTGGACGGCAGAAAACGAAGGCATGAAACGCGCCATCATCGAACTGGGGCGCATCCGCACTTCCAAGAAGGTCATCCGCAAGGAAGTGCGCGAAATGCGCGAGAACGCGGAAGCAGCCGACCCCAGGAACCGTGGCTGGAAGGGGTTGTTCCGTCCATGGGTGCGCCCTGCTCTGGTGGCGGCGCTCGGCGTGGCCTTCTTCACGCAGTGCGGCGGTCTGGAGATGATGATCTATTACGCGCCGACCTTTCTGCGCGATGCGGGTTTCGGGGCCTCCTCCGCCCTGATGGCCTCGCTGGGTGTGGCCATCACCTACTGCATCATGACATTTATCGGCTGTCTGATCGTCGATCGCGTAGGGCGTCGCCGCCTCATGCTGATCATGGGTCCGGGTTCGATCGTCAGCCTGATCGGGCTTGGCATCGTCTTCGCCATGCATCCGGCACCGAACAGTGTCGGCTCCTATCTGGTGATCGTCTTCCTGCTGCTGTTCATGGCATTCAATTCGGGCGGTATCCAGGTCTGTGGCTGGCTGCTGGGTGCCGAGATGTTCCCGCTCTCCATGCGCGGTCAGGCCACCAGCCTGCACGCCGCAACGCTCTGGGGCTCGGACCTGCTCGTGACCGGCACGGCGCTGACACTGGTGCAGCTCATCACTCTGGGTGGCACCATGTGGTTCTATGCCGCGGTCAATCTGGCCTCGGTGTTGTTCATCTTCTTCTTCGTGCCCGAGACTGCTGGCGCCACGCTTGAAGATATCGAACTGGCCCTGCATGAGAAGCGCTTCCGCCCGACCCGTGGCCAGACACGCATCGTGTCAGAGGACGAACAGGAAGAAGCCGCCGCCTGAGGGTAATGATCTTTGCCTGATCAGGACATGATGAACGGGGTAGCTCCTACAGCAGGAGCCACCCCGTTTGCGGAACTGGCATTACGATCAGAAGATCGCTAAAAGCACCCTCATAGTGACTGGAGCCATCCAGACCGCAGCGTCCCGGCGCATGGGGCTTTCCGCATGCGGGACAGGCGAGAAGTAGGATCAAGATGAGCTGGCTGACCGAATACGTTCGACCGAAAATCCGTGGCCTTTTGCAGCGCGAGGTGCCCGACAACCTCTGGACCAGCTGTGAATCCTGCTCACAGATGATCCTCATCAAGGATCTGGAAAAGGCACAGCGCGTCTGCCCGCATTGCAACCATCACGGCAAGGTTAAGGCCACCGAACGCCTCGACTGGACGTTTGATGACGGCAAATACACCAGGATCGAACTGCCCAAGGTGCCGAGCGATCCGCTCGGCTTCCGCGACCAGAAGAAATATGCCGATCGTCTGAAAGACGCAAAGGCCAAGACCCATCTCGATGAGTCACTGGCTGTGGCGCATGGCAAGATCGGCGGCCACGATGCGGTCGTAGCCGTGATGGCCTATGAGTTCATGGCGGGCACCATGGGCACCGCACTGGGTGAAGCCTTTATCGCCGCCTGCCGTCTGGCTGTGCTGCAGAAGGCCGCTCTTGTGATCTACACGGCCTCTGGTGGCGCCCGTATGCAGGAGGGCGTTCTGTCGCTCATGCAGATGCCACGCACGACCATCGGCGTCGAGATGCTCAAGGATGCGGGCCTGCCCTATATCGTTGTTCTGACCAACCCGACGACTGGCGGTGTTTCTGCATCGTTCGCCATGCTGGGCGATGTCCAGATTGCCGAGCCGGAGGCGCTCATCGCCTTTACCGGCCCCCGCGTGATTCAGGACACGGTGCGCGAGAAGCTGCCCGAAGGCTTTCAGCGTTCGGAATATCTGCGTGACCACGGCATGGTCGACATGGTCGTGTCGCGTCATGACCTGCATGCGAAGCTTGGCAGCCTGATCGGCATGATGATGAACAAGCCTGCTGCTGCGGCGGTCGAAGCCGCCTGACAGAATGACTGCCCCCGCTCTGGCGACAGAGCGGGGTTTTTACTGCCTACCGGATGATTTCCATGACGACCAAAGCGCCCCCGGCCAAGCTCAGCGATGAATATGAGGGCCGGACCGGCGCCGTTCTGGCCCGGGTTCAGGCGCTTTATCCCAAGCTCATAGATCTCTCTCTCGATCGTCTTCATGCCCTGCTGGGCAAGCTGGGTAATCCTGAGCGCTCGCTGCCGCCGGTCATTCATGTGGCGGGCACCAATGGCAAGGGCAGCACCTGTGCCACGCTGCGTGCCATCGCCGAGACTGCCGGATGGTCGGTGCATGTCATGACCAGCCCGCATCTGGTCGATGTTACCGAACGCTTCCGTATCGCCGGAAAACTGGTGAGTGAAGACGCGCTTGTCGCTACACTCGAGGAAATCGAGCGCGTCAATGCGGGCGACCCCATCACCGTTTTTGAGGTCCTGACAGCAGCGGGGCTTCTGCTTTTCGCGCGAAACAGGGCCGATCTGGTCATTCTGGAAGTCGGTCTGGGCGGGCGTCTGGATGCCACCAATGTGGTGGCCCGCCCCGCCGCCTGTGTGATCACACCTGTCGATCTCGATCATCAGGCCTTTCTGGGCGAGACGCTGGCGCTCATCGCCGCCGAGAAGGCGGGCATCATCAAGCCGGGTGTGCCTGTGGTCTGTGCCGCCCAGCAGGAGGCGGCACGGCTTGTCATCGAGGCCAGGGCAACAGCCTGCGCCGCCCCGCTATGGCAGGTCGGACGCGAGATCGGTTTTACGCTCCATGAAGGGGGCGGGCTGTCCTATCACGATCCGCTGGGCGCCCTTTCCCTGCCAGCCCCCGGTCTGAAGGGGGTCCATCAGGCAGGCAATGCTGCCCTTGCCGTGGCGGCTCTGCGCGCCAGTGGTCTGCCTGTCCCTGAAACGGCGTGGGCCGGTATTGCCCAGACGCAATGGCCCGCCCGTTTGCAACGTCTGGAAGGCAGGCTTGCCGCACAACTGCCCGAGGGGTGGGAGCTATGGCTGGATGGCGGTCATAACCCCAATGCAGGTGAAGCTCTGGCTCCGACACTCGCAGCCTGGTCGGACCGCCCCCTGCATGTGATCGTAGGCATGAAGCAGAGCAAGGATGCCTCAGGCTTTCTCCGTCCGGTGCAGCGCCATGCCACGACGCTTCATGCTGTGAGCGAAGAAGGCCAGCACCTTGCCTTGCCCGTCGAGGATATCGTTGCGGCCTCTGGTGGCGTCGCTCTGCCCGGACCGACCATCAGCGCTATTCTCCCGCGTCTGCAGGGACCGCCCGCCCGGGTGCTGATCTGCGGCAGCCTCTATCTCGCAGGTGTGGTGTTGAAGCAGGATGGCTCCATCCCGCAATAGGACCCCCGCGCCTGAGCAGCCGACCGGTAGATCCTACGCTTTTTGCTAGAGAGGTCGCTCGCGACCCAGAGCCGGACGCCGGATATAGCGGCCCTTGCCGCGTTCGGCGCGAAGCGTACCCTCATCCCACACCACAACGCCCTGACTGATGGTTTTCACCGCCAGTCCTGTCAGGGTCATGCCCTCATAGAGCGTATAATCGACATTCTGATGCAGGGCGCCCGCCGTGATTGTACGGCTGGCTGACGGGTCCCAGAGCACAAGATCAGCATCGGCCCCTGGCGCAATACAGCCCTTTCTCGGGTAGAGATTGAAGATGCGCGCCGTATTGGTGGAGGTGATGGCCACGAATTCTTCAGCGCTCAGACGACCGCTGACCACGCCATGATGCCACAGAACGCTCATGCGTTCCTCGATGCCGGGCACGCCATTGGGTATCCTGGTGAAATCGTCGCGCCCGCGCATTTTCTGGTCCTGACAGAAGCAGCAATGATCGGTTGCTGTCGTCTGCAATTGTCCTGAGATCAAGCCGCCCCAAAGGGCCTTCTGATGGGCTTTGGGGCGAAAGGGAGGGCTCATGACATGGCGCGCCGCCTGAAGCCAGTCGCTGTCATGATACACACTCTCGTCAAAGACCAGATGCTGAGGCAGGACCTCACCATAAACCTTAAGCCCTTTAAGCCGTGCCGCCGCAATGGCCTGTGTCGCCTCTTCGGTCGAGACATGCACGATATAAAGCGGCGTGTCGTCGAGCTCGGCCAGGGTAATGGCCCGCTGCGCGGCCTCCCCTTCAATGGCTGCCGGTCGTGAGAGCGGGTGAGATGACGGGCCGGTCTCCCCTTTCGCCAGAAGCTGCGCCTGCAGAAACGCGATGGCATCGCCGTTTTCGGCATGAACAGTGCAGAGGGCGCCCAGCTCTCGTGCGCGTTGCATCGAGCGCAGAAAGACCGTGTCATCGATCATCAGCGCATTTTTATAGGCCATGAAATGCTTGAAGGAGTTCACCCCGCCTTCCCTGACGAGACGCCCCATATCGTCATGAACCTGCTCATCCCAATGCGTCACGGCGACATGAAAGCCATAATCCGAAGCAGCTTTTTCAGCCTTGCCCCGCCAGTCGCGCCAGGCGTCGAAAAGCGATTGCCCCTGATCGGGAATGACAAAATCGATGATGCTTGTCGTCCCACCCGCAAGACCTGCCGCCGTGCCGGTGAAGAAATCATCGCTTGCTGTAGTGCCCATGAAGGGCATTTCCATATGGGTGTGCGGATCGATACCGCCCGGCATGACCAGTAGCCCGCTGGCATCGATGACCGTACAGCCTGTCGGCGCTTCCAGATTGGCGCCTATCCGGGCAATCTGACCCGCATCGTCGCATAATATATCGGCATCGAAGCGCCGTTCTGCCGTAACGATGAGGCCGCCCTTGATCAGTAGCATGCGCTTGTTCCCGTCGCCAAAAAGCCCGAAACAGAATATCGTTGTATTATCGAAATCATAGAGCTAGCCTGACCAGATGGTCAATCTATTGCTCGATTTCTGTCGGGTTTATTGAGGCAGGGGCAAGGAAATGGCGCAGTCAGGGATAGTCTTTCCGTCAGGGCCGCTATCGAATGCCGATCTCGCTCCGGTTCAGGAGCGGCACTGGGCATGGCGCGATTATCTCTTTCTCTGGATGTCCAATGTCCATAGCGTTGCAGGCTATCTGACGCTCGGCAGCTTTTTCACCATGGGGCTGAATGTCGGTGCCGTATTGGCCGGGCTCGTTCTGGCCATTCTGCTGGTGCATCTCCTGTGCAATCTCGTGGCCGTGCCGAGCCAGAAAGGCGGTGTGCCCTTTCCCGTCATGATAAGGGCGGCTTTTGGCGTTTATGGCGCGATCATTCCGGCACTGGTACGTGGTGTGATTGCGGTCGGCTGGTATGGTATTCAGACCTGGCTTGCCTCAAACGCCATCGTTCTGTTCGTTCTGCATTTCTTTCCCTCCACGCTGTCTTATGCCGATCTGCACCGTCATGGGGCACTGGGTCTTTCGATGCTGGGCTGGGCGGCTTTCCTCTCTGTCTGGCTGCTGCAACTGGCAGTGTTCTGGCGCGGCATGGAGGCTATTCGTCACTTCATCGACTGGGCTGGCCCGGCCATTTATGGCGTCATTCTTGTTCTCGATGCGGCGCTTCTGATCCGGACCCATGGGCAGTGGCATTTCTCCGTTCTGCCTCAGGGCGGGTTATCGATATCTGCCACAGCAGGCGGCGCGCTGGCCGTGACCTCTCTTACCCTCGCCTATTTCTCACCCATCATTCTGAATTTCGGCGATTTTGCACGCTATGGCATCAGTATGGGTGACGTGCGTCGGGGTAATTTCTGGGGGCTGCCAATCAATTTCATGGCGTTTGTCCTGCTTGTGCTGACCACGATCATTCTGACGCAGCCTGCACTAGGCCGCCTTGTGCTCGACCCCGCTGAAACCATCGTTCTTTTCGACAGCCAGACCATTCTTCTTGTCGGCACGCTGACGCTTGTGGCCGCAACGATCGGCATCAATATCTCGGCCAATTTCGTCTCGGCTGCGTTCGATTTTTCGAATATCGCCCCGTCAGCCATCTCATGGCGTCAGGGCGGGATCATCGCATCGATCAGCGCCATCGTGCTGACACCGTGGAATTTCTACGCCCATCCCGAACTCATCCATCTGACGCTGGATATTCTGGGACTGTTTATCGCCCCTGTGACAAGCATCCTGCTTGTCGACTACTACATCGTGCAGAAAAGACAGCTTGATCTCGCGGCGCTTTACAGCACCGCTCACGACGACACCTACTGGTACAGCCGCGGCATGAACCCGAGGGCGCTGACAGCCCTTGGTCTGTCTGTCATCCTCGGTCTGCTGGTTGTCTTCCTGCCCGCACTCGCCGCGCTGCAGAACTTCTCATGGGCCATCGGTTTTGTTGCTGGCGGGATTGCTCATGCCCTTTTGTCGCACTTCAGCCCAGCTGCACGAAAAGCGGTCTGATGAGGGTCAGGAAAGTCTCGATTCCGGCTTCATAATCCGTGTCGAGCAGGCTCTCGCGATCAAGCAGGGCCTCGAACTGCACCTGCATATCGGCATAGGCCTGCGTACCTGACCAGAGCAGACACATGAAATGCGTCGGATCGATCACCCGCATCAGCCCTTTTGCCTGCCAGGCCAGAAAGATTTCGGCATGTCTCTCCACATGGGCGCGCAGGGTCTCTTTCAGAAAACCCTGAATCATCTGGCCGCCTGAAAGCAATTCCTGGGCAAAAAGACGCGACCCTTCCGGGCGCGTGCGCGAGAAGGCCATCTTGGCGCGTATATAGCCCTCCATCCCCTCCATCGGGTCGCGCTCTGGCGATAGCCATTCATCGGCATCTGCCAGCCATATATCGAGCAGACGCGCCAGAGTGGCCTGATAAAGGGCCTCCTTGGAGTGGAAATAATAGAGGATATTGGCTTTCGGGATGCCGCAGAGCCCGGCTATCTCCTCAACACGCGTGCCTTTCAGCCCTCGCGTGCCGAATGTCCATTCCGCCGCATTGAGGATCTGCGGCAAGGTGGCGCGTCGCGGCGCGCTGGGTTTTCTGCTTCTTGTCGGCTCGCAGAGATCTGTCACACCGTCGATCCTCTCATCAGAAAGCCCGGTCGGCCCTCAGCAACGCCCCCAGCAGCACATTGGCGCCTGCCTCGGCTTCGGCCTCCGTAATGCTTTCGGATTCGTTATGACTTAGCCCGTCGCGACAGGGAACGAAAATCATGGCCGTCGGGGCAACACGCGCCATATAGGCGGCATCATGGCCCGGACCTGAGACGATCTTCATCGACTCAAATCCGGCCTCGGCGGCAGCGTCACTGACCATGGCAACGCAGCGCGGATCGAAGGGAACGGCTGGCGCGTCCCAGATCGGCCGGATGGCGAGCGTCACCCCCATTGTCTCGGCAATCGCCTTGAACCGGGCCCTCAGCTCCTGCTCCATCAAGGCAACGATGCCGTCATCGGGATGACGCAGATCGACCGTAAAGAAGGTCTCGCTGGGAACGACATTGCTGCTGTTGGGCCTGTTTTCGATCAGTCCGACCGTACCCAGAGCCTGCGGCGCATGAGCGCGGGCGATATCCGAAACGGCACCGATCATGGTGGCGGCTGCCAGAAGGGCATCACTGCGCAGGGTCATGGGGGTAGAGCCGGCATGGGCATCCTTTCCGCCAATCGTCACCTCATACCAGCGCATGCCCTGCACACCCGTCACGGCACCAATGACACGGTTCTCCACCTCGAGAATCGGCCCCTGTTCGATATGCAGCTCGAAATATGCCGCGACCGGTGTGGCACGACAGGGTCTCTCCCCACGATAGCCAATGGCATCGAGAGCATCGCCAAACCGGATGCCAGCGCGGTCATGCTTGTCGAGCACCTCCTGCTCGGTAAAGGCGCCTGCATAGGCACCAGAGCACATCATGGGAGGCGAAAAGCGCGAGCCTTCCTCATTCGTCCAGTTGATCAGCTCGATCGGATGACGGGTGACATGACCCGACTCCTCAAGCGCGCGCAACACGGCGAGACCGCCCAGCACTCCGAGGATACCATCGAATTTTCCACCCGTAGGCTGGGTATCGAGATGGCTGCCCATGGTGAGCGGGGGCAAGGTCTCATCCTGGCCCCGGCGTCTGGCAAACATGTTCCCGAGTGTATCCACCGTCACGACACAGCCAAGCCGGGTGCAGGCAGCGGCAAACCAGTCGCGCACCTGACGGTCTTCTTCTGTCAGGGTCAGCCGCCTTATGCCGCCTTTCTCCGTGCCACCAAAACGGGCGGTTTCCATCAGATCGGCCCAGAGGGCGCTACCGTCGATGCGAATATTGCTCATGCTCTGCCTTTCGCTCTTTACGCTGTGAGACGATGCGTATTGGAGGGATGCTCGAGCCAGGTCATCTCGCTGTCGACGGGCTGGGGCACCATGGTGATGCAGTCATCCACCGGGCAGACATGGGCGCAGAGATTACAGCCGACGCATTCATCCTCGATCACGCTGTAATGGCGGCGATCGGGGCCGGTCTGTCTGGCGATGGCCTGATGAGACGTGTCTTCGCAGGCGATATGACACAACCCGCATCCGACACAGCTTTTCTGGTCGATATGTGCGAGCGTGCGAAAATTCATGTTGAGCTGATTCCACGGCACGAAACGCGACACGGCCCTGCCGCTCAGATCGGGCAAGGTGGCGTAGTCTTTCGTATCCATCCAGTTCGACAGGCCATCGATCATGTCTTCGACAATGCGAAAGCCGTAATGCATGGCTGCGGTGCAGACCTGCAGCGCGTGAGACCCCATGGCCATAAATTCGGCCGCATCGCGCCAGTTGCTGATCCCGCCCATACCTGAGATCGGTATGCCCGCCATTTCCGGGTCGCGGGCAATTTCGCCGATCATGCGCAGTGCAATCGGTTTGACCGCCGGACCACAATACCCGCCATGGGTACCCTTGCCGCCCACGACTGGCATGGGCGCCATGGCATCGAGATCGACCCCGATGACCGACTGAATGGTATTGATGAGAGAGACGGCATCGGCCCCGCCCCGGCGCGCAGCACGGGCAGGCATGAGGATATTGGTCACATTAGGTGTCAGCTTGACGATGACGGGCATGCGCGTGTTCTGCTTGCACCAGCGCGTGACCATCTCGACATATTCCGGCACCTGACCGACCGCAGAGCCCATATTGCGCTCGGACATGCCATGCGGGCAGCCGAAATTAAGCTCGATCCCGTCAGCCCCAGTCTCTTCAATCAGGGGCAGGATAGCCTTCCAGCGATGCTCTTCGCAGGGCACCATCAGACTGACGATCAGCGCTCGGTCAGGAAAATCGCGTTTGACGCGCTTGATCTCGGCAATATTGGTCGCCAGAGGCCGGTCCGAAATCAGCTCGATATTATTCAGCCCCATCAGACGGCGGCCCTCGAATTCGAGCGCGCCATAACGCGAACTGAGATTCACCACAGGCGGGTCTTCACCCAGCGTTTTCCAGACCACGCCGCCCCAGCCTGCCTCAAAGGCACGGCGGACATTATATTCCTTGTCGGTCGGGGGCGCAGAGGCCAGCCAGAACGGGTTGGGAGACAAAATTCCGGCGAAATTCGTGCGCAGATCGGCCATGGTCAGTTCACTCTTATCCCGGCATTGCTGAAATCGGCATGAATGGCTTCGGCCGCCTCACGCCCGTCACGCACAGCGGCAACGGTCAGGTCATCGCCTGCAGTGCAATCGCCCCCGGCATAGACATTATTCAGGCTTGTGCGGCCCTGCGCATCGACAACGATACGCCCGTTTTCGATCAGGATCTGATCCTGCGCGATCGGATCTGGCAAAAAGACCTGCCCGATGGCTTTCAGCACCATGTCGGCCTCAAGCGTGAAGGTCTCAGGCGTGCCTGCAGGCAGCCCATCAGGATCGGTCCGCCTGAAGGTCACTCCACGCAGGCCGCTATCTTCGGTCTCCAGCCGCAAGGGAGCCGCCCACAGACGAATGGTGACGCCATTGGTCTGTGCCCATTCGCGCTCGACAGGGGTGGCCGTCATGGTTGCTTCGCCCCGACGATAGACGAGCGTCACCTCCTCTGCCCCCAGTCGCCTAGCCTGCACGGCAGCATCAATGGCGGTATTGCCGCCGCCAATGACCACGACCCGCCGCCCGACAGCACTCTCCGCAAGCGGGTGAGAACGAAGATGCTCGATGAAAGCCACCGCGTCCTGCACACCGGCAATGGTTTCGTGCTCAAGACCCAGAGCCCTCACACCGCCAAGACCGATTGCCAGAAAGACAGCATCGAAATCCTGCCTCAGCGCGGCAAGGGTCAGGGTGTCACTAAGTATGGCGCCGCCCTGAAAGCTGATGCCACCGATTGCGAGCAGAAAATCGATTTCCTTGCGCGCAAAATCATCCGCCAGCTTATAGGCGGCGACACCATATTCATTGAGACCCCCCATTTTGTCGTGACGGTCGAAAATCGTGACATCATGCCCGTGGCGCGCCAGACGGTGGGCGCAGGCCAGACCGGCTGGCCCAGCACCAATAATGGCCACACGACGCCCGCTGGCCGTTGCCCGCGTGAAGGGATGGGCTTCCTGCGCCATCTGCCAGTCTGTGGCATAGCGCTGCAAGGCACCGATACGGACAGCCTTGTGTGTTTCGATTGCGGTATGAACGCATTTCTGTTCGCACAGGATTTCCGTCGGGCACACCCGGGCGCAGGACCCGCCCAGAATATTGGACTGAAGAATGGTCCTGGCGGCACCGGCGATATTCCTAGAGGCAATGGCCTTGATGAAGCGCGGGATATCGATATCGGTCGGACAGGCTTCGATGCAGGGGGCATCATAACAATAAAAGCAGCGATCGGCTTCAAGCGCCGCCTGCTCTGCGGTCAGGCCGGGATGAGCATCGGCGAAATTCCGGCTTAGCGCGTCATCTGGCAGGCGACCGCAGGCAATATCAGGACACATGGGCAGCTCTCATCCATATCATTCCACATTCCGAACGTTACGGGTGTTCTCGTCTTTGATGCAAGATAATTTTGACCAGATGTTCAGGTTTATGTGTGGGCACTCTTTTTTCAGAACCCGGTCGAAAGAGAGACAGAAATCGCGAAAGTCGGCTGGATTGTATAAAGTGGCGATGATCCGGCGATGCTCGTGCCGTAGATCCCCTGCACAGTTTTCGCATTCGGCGTGAACGCATAGACCGCATTGCGATAAATAGAGCCGATCATGTTCTGCATATTGATCTGAAGCTGAGGACTATGCAAAAATCCGGTCTGATGCAGGCGGTAGCCGAGCGTCACGTTGTTGTTGATATAGGCGGGCATTTTTTCGTCATTCATCAGCGTTGCATATTGCGCGCCGATATATTTCAGCCCGAGATTGGCAAAAAAGCTCCCATCATCCCAATCCAGCCCAAGAGCCGCCTGATATTTTGGCGCAGAAACGGCGTGTTTGCCGCTTGTCGGCAGGAGATCGCCATTGATCGGAATATTATTGTCGATACGCGCATCGAGAAATTCGAAACTCGCGTAAGGGCGCAGATGCTTCAGGATCGGGCGCGTGCCGATCTGCACATCCACACCGCGTGATGTCTGTCCTCCTGCATTCAGGGTCATGGGGGTCAGGGCACCGTTCACATAGCTGTTGAGCGCCAGCTGACGATTGGTGAAATTGTAGTTGAAGAAGGAGATTTCGCCGACGACAAGGTCATCATGGTAGCGATAGCCGAGTTCTTCCTCGATGGAGTATTCGGGTTTGACGCTCGAGGGCGCGCTCTGCAGGGCGCCCCCGGCGGGGCTGTAGAGTTCGAACAACGTGCTGTTATTGGTCGTGCGAAAATTTGTGACCCCAAGCACATAGAGTTCCGAGTGCTTGTCGATCTGGTAGCGTGCGCTGATCTGCGGCAGAGGCTCAAATACATTCTGCCCGCCCCGGGGCGTCGAGACGGGTACGTAGCTGTCGACCCCACGTGACACCATGGCCGCACGAAGCCCTGCTTTTACCTCGAGGCGATCGCGCAGCAGCGAAAGTCTGTCACCAAGATACAGCATATTGATCTGGGTGAAGGTATTATAATCTGAGGCGTACCATTTCTGCCCCGACGTCGTGCGGTAAATGAGCGGGCCATAATCGCCGTAGATATTCTCCGGTCCACCATCGACCGGATTGATGCGCGAGACAGGCGTTGCCTGGTTCAGACGGGACCATTCGTACCACCAGCCGAGGGTCAGGGTATTTCGACCCTCTGTCCAGTCGAGCGATGCGTTATTGCCACCGCGATGATAGCTGTAATAATTGGGCGTATAGACCAGTTGCGACGTCGTTTTGCTGAGACGGCCATCACCATTCAGATCAACATCGACCGGCGACGACCCTGAATAGGTGGCACCCTCGGTTGCCAGAGCGGCTCCACCGATCGATCCTGATCCCCACCAGAGATAAGGGGTTTCGTGAAAACGCAGCCCATGCCCGAAATCAAGCTCGGTCGGGGCTGAAGCAACCAGATTCTGGAACGCATCGAGCGCATAGAGGTGATAGCCGAGCCCCGCCATGTAGGAACGCGACAGGTCATTACCCGCACCATATTGCGCAAACTCTGCGGCAGTAGGCCACCGACTGAACTGCAATGTATTATCGTTATAGCTCATGACGAGCGACGTGCGGCTATGGGCAGCAATATCCTTCACCAGCTTGAAGTCGATATGTTTGCGCATATTGGTGCCCGGCCCCCGCCAGTTATTGGCCCGGGTATAGGAAAAAGAAGCAAAAGCCCGCACGCCACTCTGCCCGATGTCACCTGTATCCGCGCGGATAAGACCACGTGCCAGATTATAGGTGCCGTAGGTCATGTTCACATAACCCTCGCGATGATGAGAGGGATCACGCAAGGTGGCGTAGGCGCTACCGGCAGCAGCAGAGATGGCCGGGGTCGAGAGATCGACCGAGCCAGGCATCAATGAAACCTGCTGCAGATTATCGCCATCAGAGGTCTGATTGGCATAAAAACCACCGGAACCGATATCGCTGACCGGGACGCCTTCATAGATCCAGCCGATCTGATCACCCGGCAGGCCGCGCAGATACATATTGCCGCCGACAATACCGTATGGATCCATCAACGCGACATAAGCCGAAGGCTCGAGCGCCAGCACCTGTACGGGGTTGGAAGTGGGCGATTGCTTGGCGATATAATCGCGTGTCACCGTCTGGATCGTGCCGGCACGGGTCTCGCGGCGTAACAGACCCCCCCCCACCTGCTGACCGGTGACACCATTGGCCGTTTTATGACCTGGCGCCGATACTGTTATTTCTTCGGCTTTATGCGGTTTTCGCGCATGGCTCCAGTCAGGCGGGTGGGAAACGCGCTCGTTTATACCCAACGGAGCCGAATGGGCTGAGTAGTTCGATATCGCAATGACTGCGGTTGAGAAAAAGAGGGCTGAGCGACAAGAACGCATATCATCTCCGCGATATTTCGATTCCGTTACGAGTTTAGCCTTTCATATCTTGCCCGAATGGACAAGAAATTTTTGTTACTCGCTTGGCTCCCTGCAAGCGGATCAGCTCAGCTTATATGTGAAGATCCTATTATACTGCTGATAATGTATTTTTAAGGCGCACTCCGCCGAGAGCATTCGTCTCTTTATTATCGCCAGATGAACGACCGGGCGGAAGGGAGCGCGTCAACGGCGCACGGCCCTCAAGAATCCCCTCGGCATGCGCCATGCCCATCATCCTGCCAATTCTGCCTGCAGATAACTGTATCAAATCGATCACACACTGCCTCATCAGATTTTGTCCATGAGCACTCGACGCATTCACAATAGGAACGCCTTCAACCGGGATCGTCTTCTCGTCCACTGCGATACAGTCCCGCTAGGGTAGTCGGCGCTGCCGAAGCCTTGACGAAGCTAGAAATCTTCAAGCTGAAGTTAGCCTTTGAAAGGATACGAAAGTTCCAGATCATTATTGGCTACATAGTGACTTCTGAAAGAAATTACCGGTTGTCGAGAAACGCGATTAGCGCGAGAAGGACCCAGGTGCACGGTATGCTCTCTATCCCGGCAGAGCGACGATGCGCGCCAAGAGGATGAAGACAGACCGATATGCGTTATCTTGTCACAGGCGGAGCTGGATTCGTCGGAAGCCACACAGTCCTGGCATTGCTCGATGCGGGTCATGAGGTTGTTGTTCTGGACAATCTGAGCACGGGTCACCGTCAGGCAATTCCTCAAGGCGTGGCGTTACATGAAGTCGATCTTCTGGACGCAGCCGCTACATCTGCTGTCGTTGCCCAGGGCCCATGGGATGGGGTCCTGCATTTCGCCGCTCTCTCTCTTGTAGGAGACAGCATGCGTGATCCATTCCACTATCTGCGACAGAACTATCTGACCGCTCTCAACCTTGTTCAGAGCTGTGTCGAACAGCAAGTCAAAAAGATCGTTTTCTCCTCGACAGCAGCCTTGTTCGGCGGTCCCGAGCGCTCGACCCCCATTCCCGAAACGGCACCGACCCAGCCCGGGTCACCCTATGGTGAGAGCAAGCTCATGATCGAGCGTGTGCTTTACTGGGCTGATGCCGTCTATGGGCTGAGAAGTGCGTGCCTGCGATATTTCAACGCTGCTGGCGCAGACCCTCTCGGTCGGGCCGGAGAAGATCACCGACCTGAAACGCACCTGATTCCTCTGACAATCGATGCTGCCCTAGGCCGCCGGCCGGCCCTGAAACTGTTCGGAACGGATTATCCAACACGTGATGGCTCGTGCATCCGGGACTACATCCATGTGACAGACCTTGCCGATGCGCATATACGTGCGCTCGGCCAGATCGATAACCGGAGCGTCACCTACAATATCGGTAATGGGCAGGGCTATTCCAATCTCGAAGTGATCGAGAGCGTCGAGCGCGTGAGTGGCCGCAAAGTCCCGTGGGAAGCCGCACCGCGACGGGAGGGCGACCCCTCTTTGCTCGTCGCGGACTCCACGACCCTCCGCAACAAAACCGGCTGGGAGCCAAAATTCGAAACGCTTGATCGCATCGTAGAGACAGCCCTGCGTTGGCGAGAAACCCATCCTGACGGATATGGCTCCTGAGCATTCCCTTGCGCTGTTCTGAGACGTAAAGTGGGAGGCGGCTCTCCGATGGGGCGCCGCAAGACGGACAATCGAAAAATATACGTGATTGGAATCCTAGCCTTGGTGCGGCGAAGCCAAGGGGGATTCATGAACGACTATCCCGGTGAAATGCGACGAGCCGCGAGTAGCCTGCCCCCAAACGGTCTATCACCACCGAAAAATGGTCGAAAACCTGTAAGCGCATCTCAAGGCGCAGAAAGCGGTCGTCACACGATACGAAAAAACCGCCACATCCTTCATGACCGTCATCTGTATCGTTGCAACCGCCGCTTATCCCAAAACCTAAAAGGTCCTAATATGCGCCAAGAAATCTATCAAATCAGAAATCTTTATGCACGAGGTATGTAAAAGCAAAATTTTTAAGTGTTTTTATAAATTTTTCTCCAAAATCCCTCACTAGTCATGTATTTTATATTATCTTTATAGTCATTTTTTACACTGCTATATTTCCGCCTGACAATTTTCTCCACCTTTGAGAAAATTCTTTTTTCCTTTGCGAGTCGAACTGCATCACGACGAGCACAATACCCCTCCTGCGTAGGGCCATAGTAATATAATATGTTATTATATCTGAAGGTCGCTCGGATATCGCCCGAAAAATTTTTCGGTAGAAATAGCCATGTGTCTTTCCTGAGGAAATTAGGCAACAGGGTCCCGTTAAGCGTCAAGCTACGCAAAAGACGACGTTTCCTGCTCTCGTGCCAATGTGGCTCTGTTCTCGCGAACGTCGGCGCAATGTCGGTCAAACGGATTTTTTGCATTTTTTCTTCTTGGATAAGAGCGGAAAATTCTTTGCGAATTGCCGAAGTATCCATATTCTCAAGCCAGAATGCATGGCCTTTCATAGCATCGAAGGCAGCCTTAGAGATAGCTTGCGCCGTCGCATAATTATACGAATAGATAGCTGCATTGAAAAATTGCCGTAAGAGCTTGATGCAATCTTCCACATTTGCATCCATATGAGTCATCTTCTGCACAAGATGATTACGCACATCCAGGTAAATTTGTAATGGACCACTCTTATAGCCGAAGTCATCACCATAACAGGCAATGCCATTTTGCGTGATGATGTCGAATTTGTTCATCATGCTGAACATGATATCATCGCCTCTCACGAAAAACGGGAAGGCGTAGTGCTGCACATCACGCAAGCAGAATGCAAAAAACCACCATCCGCCGAAATCCGGCTTCTGATCTACATATTCGCTCAGTAGCAAATGATGCACATGCCGCATGTCCAACCCGTGCTTGAGCGGCTGGCACATCCCGTCAAACCGCGCACCCTTCTCGAAGAGGAAATGGTGCGCGAGATCTCGCAGCAGCGCCCCTGCCACGGCCACCTTTTCCCTGACAACATAGCCGAGAAGTGCATGCGTTCTTAGAATGGATTCAAGTTCGCAGGATGCATCGTCATCCATGAACAAGCAATGGGTAAAAGATTTTTCGTCCTGCAGATGTAGAAGACCCCGCGTAAAACCACCTGATCCCCCAAGATTCTGATTTGGAAGCAACGTAGCACCTTCTACATCCTCCGAAGCGAGAGTTTGAGAGTTATCTACGATGACAAGAGAGATTTGATCTTTATAGGTCGGATTGGTCAGTAGCCCTTCTCGAATACGGCGGGCGGCAGAAATAACATATTTCTCTCGCTTGAAATGAGTGATGACGATGCCAAGACAGACCTCCCTTTCAGGGGCTTTTGTTGTGCTGAAGCACCCTCCGGTCAGACATCCCTCAGTTATAGCCTCAAGTTCGACATAGATCATGCCATTCACGAGCGACGGCCAAGCTTCGATATTCAGGGTCGTCGTAGAACCTTCAATAAGACTGACCCGTTTTTCAAACAGCGATACTCTATCGCATTCAAGACGATGCAACCCAATTCGGACGACGAACGTTCCGCTGCCTACAAGGGAAAATAGCAGATCAGGAATCTTGCAGTTATCTTGCCATGACTGGACCGTAAGGCCATTATAAAAAGTATCAAACGAGCATTTTCCACCCGGGAAAAATACGGTTTTTTCTTCCGAAAGGACAGATATAACACTCTGATTCAGCAGGCGGACGTACATATCGTCATTGCCACCGAATTCAAGGCTAGGCATTATTAGGCGCTGCAATGGATACAGGGGCACAGATGAATATGTCTGTGTCGACGTATAGGTATTATTATTCACTTCCGTACCCTTAGGATGAGGCAAAACGCCGCAAGATGAAAACGACTATCTTTTTTGAAACAAAGTAGCTGCCCACGCAAGCACTGTCACACGCTAGTCGGTTGGTGCTGCAAGGATAAGTGATTTAATTTCAATATACTGTACTAATCTGACTTCCGCGGGAAGCTTGAGCGCCGGACGCATTGGACCGGTAATGGCCCGCATCACTGTGCGCTCGCTGGAATGCCACCCAATCCTTCATTTCCACGCGGCGCCAGTGACCGAGCATATATCAATTTGATTGGGTCGTGTCGAAAAAAGACCTGATTCGGAGCCTTGGTGCAGCGAAGCCAGGGGGGTTCATGAACGACTAAGCTGTCTTGTCTTGACTAGGTCACGTTGACAAAAGGTCTATACGACCTGGGTGAGATCTGATTCACTTCCTGCCTGCGGAATAACAGGTTGAGAGAACAGGGATGACACGAGGCGATCTGGCGGATCAGAAATGGGCGATGATTGGTCCGCTTCTGCCGCCTGAGCGCGGGCGTTGGGCTCGACCAGCCGGAGACAACCGCCGGTTTCTCAATGGCATGCTGCATGTCCTGCGCACTGGGTGCCCCTGGCGCGACATGCATGAGCGCTACGGCAAATGGAACTCTGTGTATGTTAGGTTCCGGCGTTGGGCTGAACAGGGCGTGTGGGACGCTTTGCTTCAAACCCTTGTAGATCGGGGGCTGAGTGATGACTGGCAACATATGCTCGACAGCACTGTAGTCCGTGCCCATTCACAGGCCACGAGCGCAAAAGGGGGGCTCATTCCGAGGCTTTTGGTCGATCACGCGGCGGCTTTACTAGCAAAATCCATGCCCGATGTGACAATCAGGGACGCCCTCTCGGCTTTATCCTTACCGGGGGCCAGGTCTCGGACTACAAAGCCACAGACGCCCTGATGAAGCTGCCTGTCCCGAACCCCAGAGCTATGCTGGCCGATCGGGGCTATGACAGTGACTGCTTTCGCCACGATCTGCTCATGCACGGGATCTTGCCAGTCATTCCCTCGCGCAAAGGCCGCAGTACTCCACAAAATACTGATTGGCGGCGCTACAGAGATCGCAACCGTATCGAACGAATGTTCAACCACCTCAAGCAGACGCACCGCATCGCAACCCGCTACGACAAAACAGTATTGTCCTTCATGAGCTTCCTCAACCTCGCCGCCGCAAGGCTTTGGATCAGGTCTTTTGTCAACGTAACCTCGTGACGTCCTCTTCCTGATGGAATGACCGGCAGGATCCAGTTACCTGCAGATCTTGGCCGAAATTGTCACTATCAAAGTCCCGATCAGCCAGTATGGCTCTGGGGCAGGGAATGAGCACAGACCATGGCGTCGTTGATATTGTGCTGCCAGTCATCGCTCAGACATGTGTCTTCAAGGTTTATAGCATGGCATCCCACACCCCTTGTTTAGCTGGACGACGGGACCGAATAGACACAGAGTTGCACTTTGATATAGCGCTCATGCCACTCCCGCCAGGGGCAGCCGGTTCGAAGAACAGGCAGCATGCCATCAGGAACCTAGCAATTGTCTCCAATTGGACGAGCTCAGCCAGCCATTCCATGGTGTCATCATGCTCAGGTAGCGAGGTAAACAAGCAAGAAGTGAGATTGACCGTATTGGCTGATCTGACAGACGTGGGAGCCCGCTTATTGGAGTGGGTAAAAACCGGCATTGAGCCCATTCCTCTTATAAGAGGAATGGGCTATCTGGATCTGAGTGACCGTCTCTTTAAGCGAGCGGATCAATGCAGAACGTAGGAGCCGACGTGCCAGCGTCTTGCGCGGACAGAAACTGTTCAGCTGCATCCAGCGCTTCTGCAATCGTAATGTGCATATCGAGATAACGATACGTGCCCAAACGACCTACAAAAGTGACGCCCTGCTCTGCTTTGGCCAACTCAACATAACGCTGCAAGCGAGCCTTATCGTGAACAAGGCGGATTGGGTAATAAGGTGTATCGCTCTCTCCACACAAACGACTGTGCTCACGGAACAGAACTGTCTTCTCGTGGTTTTCCCAAGGCGTGAAATGCTTATGTTCGGCAACACGCGTCCAGGGCACGTTCTCATCGCAGTAGTTGATGACCGGATTGCCCTGATAGTCACCCTCAGCACGCACGGTTTCAAAGTCCAGCGTCCGATAGCTCAAGCGACCCTCAGTATGGTCAAACCAGGCATCGATCGGACCGCTATAAAAAACATGGGCGTAGTCAGCGGCCTGAGCCCGGGAAAAGCTGGTGGAAAGATGAACACGAATATTTTCGTGGTCGAGAATACGTTCTACAATATACGTATAGCCGTTCTCGGGAATTCCCTGATACTTGCTTCCATAGTAGTTGTCATTATAGTCAAAACGTACAGGCAAACGCTTGAGAATACTGGCGGGCAATTCGGACGGCTCAAGCCCCCACTGTTTACGCGTGTAACCGCGGAAGAACGTTTCATAGATCTCACGACCGACAAAACGCAGGGCCTGATCCTCGAACGTACGCGGCTCCGTAATGCTCTGGTCGCCTTGTTCGGCGATGAAGTCACGGGCTTCCGCAGGTGAGAACTGCTTCTTGAAAAGCTGATTGATCGTCATCAGATTGATCGGCATGGAGAAGACCTCTCCACGCGCATGCGCCTTGACCCGATTAATGAACGGCATGAAGCGATCAAACCGCTGCACATACTCCCAGACACGCTCGTTGCTGGTGTGAAAGATATGAGGACCATATACGTGGAGCATGATCCCACTTTCGACATCGCGCGCCGTGTAGCAGTTGCCTGCAACATGCTCACGAACATCGAAAACATCGACACTATATCCCCGGTCGGCCAATTCTCTTGCGATGACGCTACCCGAGAAACCAGCTCCAACAATCGCTATTTTCTTCATTATTCCTGACTCTTTAGTGCTCGTATGATGAAAAAGGAACGCTCTTTCGGGAGCGTATTCTATGCAATTTCTGGAAAATGCGGCGAGCAGACACGCTTTGTAATTGCCAGAGGCAGACCATCGGCGAAATTTCTCCCACCATTGAACCAGATCAGCTGGTCGTACCATCGCACCAGAAAAGGTCAGGAATGGCTTGCAAGCACTCGAACTAAGGCATGCTGTATCACTCCTTCCTTACCGTTGCAAACACTCGGATAGTCACTCACGCCTAACTGACTTCGGGTTCTGAAAACCTTCCAGTCTGAATAATCTGATTGAGCAGAAAACCATTCTATGGTGGATCCCTCCCTCAAAAGGGCCGGCTCGTTTATTGAATATTATGCAACAATCCTGGATGATGGGCTTTAGAGCCCTTTTGGAAATTCAGCGTGAGGGGTTTTCAGGGCGTCTGGCGTGTGATTCACACTCAGGATGTGGACGCCAGAACAACGAGGCCGAATGGCCGACATCACCGGTAGGACGAAACGCTATC
>NZ_BMCH01000001.1:279150-819378 GCF_014635085.1 Asaia siamensis | reverse complement strand
CGTGCGACTTGCATGTGTTAAGCATGCCGCCAGCGTTCGCTCTGAGCCAGGATCAAACTCTCAGGTTCAATTCCAGCCAGCACAAAGGCCAACCAAAACCAAACTATAGATCCCGAAACAAAAAAAACTGACGTCTGTAGTTCTTTCGAAAAAGAATAAATCAGTCAGCACTCTCATCATCAGAACCACTGGTTCAGACAACACCAAAGCGCCGCCAACATATCCCTTCCATACCTATTCAATTTTCAAAGAACCCCACCCTAACTCACTGATATCACTCAGTTCCCAAGGCAGTCACCGCGGCGTGTTCCGCTGCGGTGAACGGGCTTTTAGACCCCACACCCACACCCGTCAATCACAAAATTTCAAAAAAATGACACCAACTCAAAAAAACCTCGAAAACCGAGCATTCGTGAGGCCCTCCCCAGATAGCAGAAAGGGAGCCGCAGCTCCCTCCCCTCACCTTCAAAATCTGCGGTATCCTTCAGAAGTCCACGCTTGCGGTACCCCCGACGAAGAATGGCGATGCAACGTAGTAGGTGGAACTCGCGGCTGAGATCTTGCTGCCGTAAACGCCGGTCGTTGCCTTCCCGTTTGCCGTCACACCATTCACGAAGCCCAGATAATGATTGTTCGTGATGTTCTGGATGTTCAGCTGCAGGACCGGGTTTTTCATGAAGGCGAAGCTCTTGAAGCGATAACCCGCATGAACATCCATCGTGACGTAGCTCGGGATCGAGGTGTCGTTGTTGAATGTCGCATATTGCTTGCCGACATATTTGAGCGAGAAGCCGCTAAACAGATGCCCGTCATCATAATCCAGATTGAATGCAACCTGCTGCTTAGCTGTCTGGGGCGCAAATTTGCCTTTGCTGTTGACGTAATCGCCGGTGCTGCCCGCTGCGATATTACTGTCGGTGCGGGCGTTGATGTATTCTGCCGAAACATAGGGACGCAGATGGTAAAGGATCGGACGGGTTCCGATTTCGAAGTCCACACCATCGGCATGTGACCCGCCACCATTGACGCTCTGCGAATAATAGGAGCCGTTTGGCAGAACCACTGTCTGGGAATAGAGACGGTTCGTGAAGTTATAGTGGAAGTAGGTCAGGGTGCTGTTGAAGAGGCTCCCCTGATAGCGCACGCCAGCTTCTTCGGAGATCGAGATTTCCGGTTTCTGGTTGGGGTTCGCCTTCGTGCTGTAGCCCACGCCCTTTGTATATGTGCCCGCATCGTACAGGGACGTGTTCATCGGAATACGGAAATTGGTCGTGCCTGATGCGAAAAGCTGGAACTGATCGTTCAGCTTGTAGCGGATGGAAGCCGCTGGCAGAGGCTCATTCCAGCTGCCATTGATATAGGGCCCCGTCGAGGTATCAGGCAGGTAGTTCTGACCCTGACGCGTGATCATCGCGTATTTGAGGCCGCCCTCGATGGTCAGACGATTATTCAGCAGCGACAGTGAGTCATCAATGAAGAGCGTATGGATGCGCGTCTGGGTCAGCGTGTCACGGTATTGCGCCGTCTGACCGTTTGAGAGGACAAGATTGGGGCCACCACCATATTCATCCAGCGGCGCGCCGGTTTCGGGATTCACAAGGCTATAGGGCGAGGTCTGGATCTGCTTCGAATATTCGAACCAGTACCCGACCATGAGGCGGTTCGCGCCCGTGTGCAGAGCAAGCTTTGTTACCGCACCGGGGCGATAGGTCTGCGTATTGGACGGATTATAAAGCAGCAAGCTCTTGGTATTCGACGCATTGTACGGCCCGATCGAGCTGCTCAAAGTCTGGGCGCCATATTGCTGGCTGGCAAGGCTCTCATTATAGGCACCGCCGCCATTGCCGTTGCCGTACCAGAAATACGGTGTTTCGGTCAGAGTCAGATTATCGGTCAGAGTGAAGGTTGAGGGAGCGCTGGCATAGATGTTTGTAAACGGGTTCTGATGCAGCTTGTAGTAGTTCCCGCTCGGGCTCTTCGGGTTCCATTTTGAGTCGTAAGTATAGCTCGTCCCGTATTTCTGCCAGTTTGCCAGAGACATGGATGGGAAGAGCGTACTGTCGCTCTGATTGCCAACGATAGCGAGCGCAATGCGGTTGCCCTGCCCCCATTCATTGACCCATTTGGTCTCGCCATGCAGCTTTTTCTGCGCACCCGGCCCGCGCCATGAATCCTCATGCGCCGCCGAAAAGGAGATATAGCCTTTCAGATGCGTATTGCCGATACGACCCGTATCAACACGGCCGAAGATGCGGCGAGAATTGTAGCTGCCATAGGTACCATCAAGGTGGCCGCCGAAACGCTCTGCGGGATCAAGCAGATACATATTGACTGCACCGCCTGACGCACTGATGTGCGGGCTGTCGAGATCGGCCGACCCCTGCTCTACATTGATCGTACGCAGGTTTTCTGAATCGACGATTTCCTGCGGATATACGGCGTAATTGCCGATATCGTTGATCGGAAAGCCTTCGAGCGTGAAGCCGATCTGACTGGCATTCAAACCGCGCAAGGTCAGATTGCCGCCGTTGAGGCCGAGCGGATCGACAGATGTTGTATTCACCCCAGGCAGCATGGCGATGAGCTGCATCGGGTTCAGTCCTGGCGTCTGCTTTGCAATAAACTCCTGTGTCACGGTCGAGCGCGACTTGGCTGCATCTTCATGCACCATCAACCCACCACCCGGCGCCTTGTGACGACTGCCCCGCACCTGCACGGTTTCGTTACGCGCTGCATCGGTCGGTGCGGTGGACCCCATCATGGAAGGCCCCGTATCCGTGTTCTGAACTACCTTTGGTGCGGCAGTCTTGCGCGTGGTCTGGCTTTGCTCCGCCTGAGCGGCGGAGACACTCAATGCAAGAACTGACGTCGCACATAAAAAGTAGCGGGCTCTCAAGCGCATCATATATCCCGAAAAACGTATTGGATGATTAACGAAAATTACTCGTTTCGTTAATCTGCCTATCACGCCCGCGACAAAAATGCGGATGAAAATTTGATGACGATACGAAATATAAAAGTCGTTTTAGATCAGTTACGTAAAGTTAGATTCAGATACAATCAACTTTTCTTGCTGGAAAAGCATGAAATTCCTGATGCGATAAAATTAACAGTACTCGGTGAATTTCACGTAGGATATTAACGATATAAATCCCAATCGATAATACAGAATGTCATATAAAAAGTACTTACCAAAATAATTTGTTTATAAATGGGTGTCTTATTGGATTTTCTCCATGTATCAGGAAGACGCACTGCAATGAATGCATAAGGATATTGACGTGCTTTCGATACTGCGCCGGGCGGCGCTCCTGACCATCCTAAGTCTCTCACCCATCCCCGCCCTCGCTGACACCCCACCGGACAAGACCGAAGCCACGCCCAACTCCCTGGGACAGCAGATCGCATCCCTTCCCTGGACTCACGGACCTGCGGCAGTGCACGTCAATGGCGGTTCGGTATTCGATGTGCCCGCCGGTTACGAGATGCTCACCCCGCCTTTCGGCAAGAAGTTTCTCGCCTTGGTCGGCAACCTCGTCGATGAATCAGATTCCATGAGCTACATCATGCAGCCTGAGGCGCAGGATAAGAGCTGGTTCATGGAACTTCGCTATTCCCCCTCCGGTTACGTTAGGGACACGGACAAGATCGACGCAAAGGAACTCCTCGAGTCCATGCGCCAGACATCGATCGAGACCAACAAGGCGCGTCGCGAAGCCCATCTTTCCGGCCTGACACTGCTCGGCTGGCAGCTCGAGCCGCATTATGATCAGCAGTTGCATCGCCTGGAATGGGCCTACAAGTTCCGCGACGATGACGGCTCACTCATCACTAACCTGAATACACGCATTCTGACGCGCGGCGGCTTCTATCGCGTCATGCTGGTGAGCGACGTTGAAACATTCCTGAGCGATCGCACCGACTTCAACACGGCCCTGCAGGGACTTCAGCCCACCACGGGCAATCGCTACAGCGACTACAAAGCTGGTGACAAGATTGCCGAATACGGTCTGATGGGGCTGATCGGCGGCGGCGCCGCTGCCGTAGCCATCAAGACGGGTCTGGCGGGAGCGGCTCTCGCCTTCATCGCCAAGATTTTTGGGGCGCTTGGTGCAAAGGGTCTCTTTGCAGCCATTTTCGGCTTCTTCGCTGTGCTCTGGACAAGCGTCAAGAATCTCTTCGCACGCAAGAAACAGGACTGACCGTGCAGTATCTCACCGCCCCGATTGCTTTCTTCATCTGTGCCACCCTGGGGTTCTGGGCGGTACTACAACTCGTGCCCGCCAGGAGCCGTCCTCCGGCGCGTTCCTCAGTCAAAAGCGAAGAGAGCAACCCGGAACACCCCTGGGACGGAGGCAGTGCCCCCCATCGGTTCGGCGATCACCCGGACGCGCACTGAAACCAGCACGGTTCGCACAGACGTCAGGCCAAGACCGGCATCGCGATTTGCGGTGCCGTAAAATTTGTCTTTTTTGGAAGTTTTGGCTGGGGGACCTGGATTCGAACCAGGGCTGACCGGGTCAGAGCCGGTAGTTCTACCGCTAAACTATCCCCCAGCATCTTTGCAGAAGCTGATTGCCTTGCGGTGGCGGTGAGATAGCACCCACCCGAATGGGCCGCAACCCCCTTATTCGCTTTTTTTTTCATAAATTGGACACGAGCAGCGCACAAAATGCTTGCTGCGCCACCGTGGCACTATCACATTGTTTTTGACGTAAGATTTCATGCCGCGATCAGGACAAGGGGAGGACGATCATGGGCTATAGCCGTAGCGAGACGCTGTCATCCCACACGCCTGAAGGCGCACCGTTCAGACATTTTGCTGCGCTGGACCTGGGCACCAATAATTGCAGGCTGATGATCGCGCGACGCACTGCCAGTGGCGTGCAGATTCTCGACCGACAGAACCGCATGGTCTGCCTTGGCGAAGGCCTCATCGAGACAGGCGAACTGAGCGCGCGGGCGATGGACCGGGCGGTGCGCACGCTTGATAGTTTCGCAGCACGTATGAAGGGCCTCCCCTCTCTGCAGATTCGCGCTGTCGCCACCGAAGCCTGCCGGAGGGCGCTCAACCGCGAGAGTTTCCTGTCGCGTGTCCGTTCCGAAACCGGCCTTTCACTCGAAGTCATCTCACCCAGAGAAGAGGTGGAGCTCGCTGTCGAAGGCTGCCGTGCGCTGCTGCATCGCGCACAGAAACCGGGCGAACGCGCTATCGTCTTCGATATTGGCGGCGGGTCGACCGAGATCGCTTGGCTGCGCCTGAATTCTGAAACACGCGGACATGAACTGGTCAGCCTTGTCAGCCTGCCCTACGGCGTCGTGACGCTCTCTGAACAATTCGGTCGCCAGCGTCAGGCAGATTCATCCTCCAACAAGGACGATTTATACGAAACCATGGTGGAGACGGTGCGCAAGCCGCTGCTCGCGTTTGAGGAGGTTCACCAGATCGGCAGGGAGATGCAACGCGGGGCCGTGCAGATGCTCGGCACCAGCGGAACAGTCACCACTCTGGCGAGCATGGCGCAGAACCTTGCGCGCTACAGCCGACACGCAGTCGATGGCTTCTCGCTTTCGGCGCAGGCGGCTCACGACGCTATCGCTCTCGTTCGCGGCGCATCCTCAGGGGCGCAACAATCCCCTTCATCCTTGCCCCCCGACAGGCAGCATTTCATGTTGCCGGGCTGCGCTATTTTCGAGGCGATCCACAGTGTCTGGCCGTCGCAGCAGATCATCGTTGCCGATCGTGGCCTGCGAGATGGCATGGTGGCGCGCATGGCAGCCCAGGCGCGCAACAGCCGGGTCATCTCGCATGGCCATTCCCGCCATGGCGTCAACCGCCGAAGCAACGCGGATTATCGTGGCCATGTGGCACCGTCTTCCTTTATGTGACGCCCATGAGCAAAAACAGTGACAAGCGCGGCGGCAAGAGCGGCAAATCTTCCGAGAAGAGAGTTCCCGGAAAAGCCCTCAAGAGTTCGACCGCACCCGGCCAATTAGACAGCACGCTCGACGGAAGCTCTGTTCAGAATGCGCGCAACAAGACCGTCATGCTGCGCACGGCGCGGGGACGTTCGACCGCGCAGCAGCGCTGGCTGAACCGCCAGTTGAATGACCCTTATGTTGCAGCAGCCCGCAAGCAGGGCTGGCGCTCTCGGGCCGCGTTCAAGCTGATCGAGATTGACGACAGACTGAACCTGATCAAGCCGGGCATGAAGATTATCGATCTCGGCGCGGCGCCGGGCGGCTGGACACAGGTTGCGGTCAAACGCGGTGCAAGCGCCGTGGTCGGGGTTGATCTGCTGCCGGTCGATCCGGTGAGCGATGCCACGATCATCGAGGGAGATTTTACCGATCCCGACATGCCCGCACGTCTGATCGAGCTGCTGGGCGGCCCGGCCGATCTGGTCCTGTCAGATATGGCCCCCAACACTACCGGCCATGCACCGACAGACCATCTGCGTATCATGGGGCTTGCGGAAGGCGCGCTCGACTTCGCCATGCAGGTGCTGGCAGTCGGTGGCGGGTTTGTCGCGAAGGTTTTCCAGGGCGGGTCGGAGCGTCAGATGCTCGAACCCATGAAGCTCGCCTTTTCGAATGTCCGACATCTGAAACCGCCGGCATCGCGCAAGGAATCGAGCGAGCTTTACGTCGTAGCGACCGGGTTCAGACCCGATCGCCTTAATCAGGACTGATTACTCAGTAACATCCCACAGCCAGGCGGCTCCGCGCACGCCTGAGCTGTCACCATGCTTGTTGCGCACGATCGGCGTTGTGCAGGTCGGCGTGATGACATGGCGCGCCAGAAGCGGCGGCACACGCTCGTAAATACTGTCGAGGTTGGACACGCCACCGCCTAGCACGATGATGTCGGGATCGAGGAAATTGATCGCGAGCGCGCAAGCGCGTGAGAAGCGATCCATATAGCGGTCAAGCGCGCCGATCGCGGCGATATCGCCACTGGCCGCAGCCTCTTCGATACCCGCCGTGTTGTGGTGACCGATCCCTTTCCAGTCCTTGGCCAGTTCGGGGCCGCAGAGATAGCGCTCGAGACACCCCTCATTGCCGCAGAAACATTTCGGCAGCGGGAATTCCTCAAGGCGCGTCCAGGGAAGCGGCGTATGACCCCATTCACCGGCGATGCTGTGACGGCCACCTATGACTTTCCCGTCAACAACGATACCAGCGCCCATGCCGGTGCCGATGATGATACCGAAAACGGTGCGATTGCCCTCGCCTGCACCGTCTGCCGCCTCGGAAAGGGCGAAGCAGTTGGCGTCGTTCTCGACGCGCACGGAGCGACCGAGTGCACGGTCAAGGTCGATGCCGAAGGGCTGGTTGTTCAGCCAGGTCGCGTTGGCATTCTTGATAAGACCGGTCTCGGGCGAAATCGAGCCGGGAATGCCTATTCCAAGGGTCGAGCTCAGCTGGCCGGGCTTCGCAAGATGCGACGCAACACTGCCGAGGCGCTGGTCAACGCTCGCTACGAGATCGCGCACAGCGATCACGGCCTCCTCGTAAATTCCCGGGTTCGGGACACGCTCGCGCAGTTGCAGATCGCCAGCGCGATCAAGAACTGCGATTTCGATTTTCGTCCCACCGAAATCGATGCCGAGGCGATAATCAGCCATCTCATGCCTTACTGAATGTTGCTTCTGAAAACTGCGGCGCATGTTGCGGACGAATGCGGTCCGAGTAAAGATGTAATGGCAAAACAACGCCCGATCTTGAAACATGCCCTCGGCTGCGCGCATAATCTTCCCGATGACATTGCCGGCTTCTGAAACCCTCCTTGACGTGCGCGGGCTTGCCTGCCCCTTGCCCGTGCTTCGCGCGCATCGTAGCCTTCGCGCCATGCAAGGCGGTGAACGACTGCGAGTTCTCGCAACAGACCGAGCAAGTGTTGCCGATTTTCAGGCATTCTGCCGCGAGACGGGACATGCATTGGTTGCATTCTCGGAAGACGGCGAAACGCTTTCTTTCGTGATCCGTCGCAAATTGGACACAGCTGTGTCATCTCCTGTTACGGAATAATCATAGTCATTACTTCCTTGGGCTTGGAGAATGGAGTGCGACACGCTATCCCTCCTCCCATCGAGCCGTTTTCCTTGACGGCGATTTTCCGAAGCAGCGGAGCGGGACGGCATTTACGGCATGGACGCACAGCTTTCACAGCTCTCTTTCGAGGAGGCCCTGTCTGAACTCGACAGGATCGTACGCGGCCTCGAAAGCGGTCAGATGAAACTCGAGGACGCCATAAGCGCCTATGAGCGCGGTGCCGCCCTGCGCCGCCATTGCGAAACAAAACTCTCGGAAGCGGAGATGCGTGTTCGTGCCATCACACAACGTGACGGCACCACGACGACCGCACCCCTTTCCGAGTTTGACGAGAATTCTGGCGGAAAAGCCCAATGACCACCTCATCACCCACTCTAGTCGCGTCACCCGAGGCGCTGGCCACCTCGCTGGGTACTGCAGCCCGCGCCATTGAAGGGACGATTGATCGTCTGCTTCCCATGGTCGATGGTGACGAATCGGTGCTGCTCGAAGCCATGCGCTACGCCGCCCTTGGCGGTGGCAAGCGTCTGCGCGGTTATCTCGTAACCGAGGTCGCGGCGATCTTCGGCGCAGAGCCCGAAGGCGCGTTGCGCGTGGCTGCATCGGTCGAGATGCTGCACGCCTACAGCCTCGTTCATGACGATCTTCCGGCCATGGATGATGATGATCTGCGTCGCGGCCAGCCCTCGACACACAAGCAGTTTGATGAGGCGATTGCCATCCTTGCGGGCGATGCCTTGCAGACGTCGGCTTTCGAGATCCTGGCTGACGAGGCGACGCATTCCGACCCGGCCGTGCGCATCGCGCTGGTTGCTGCCCTTGCACAGGCTTCTGGCGCTGCCGGCATGGTCGGTGGTCAGGTTGTCGATATTCGTGGTGAGGGCAAATCTCTCCCCCTCGATCAGGTGCGTCGTCTTCACGCCATGAAGACCGGTGCCCTCATCCGCTACGCTGCCGAAGCCGGTGCCATTCTGGGCGGCGCTGACCGCGTACAGCGCGATGCGATCATCGCCTATGGACGTGATATCGGCACAGCCTTCCAGGTTGCCGATGACGTACTCGACACGACGGCAAGCGCCGAGGAACTCGGCAAGACCGCCGGCAAGGACGAAGCCTCCGGCAAATCCACCTATGTCTCCCTGCTTGGAATTGACGGCGCACGCGCCGAGGCCGCGCGCCTTTCCGGGCAGGCCACACAGGCCCTGACCTCTTTCGGGACCGAAGCAGCCGCGCTCAGAGCCCTGGCACAATACATCGTCGAGCGCAGGAATTAAGAGAATGAGCGATACCACCAAGCCGAACCCCAACGCCTCTATCCCGACGATGGGCCGTTTCCCGCATCTCGATCGCGTGGTTGTTCCTGCCGATCTGAGGAACTTCTCGACCGAGCAGCTCAAGCAGCTCGCAGAGGAACTGCGCTCTGAGACGGTTGATGCCGTCTCGACCACAGGCGGGCATCTCGGAGCTTCCCTGGGCGTTGTCGAGCTGACGGTTGCCATGCATGCCGTGTTCAACACGCCTGATGACCGTATCATCTGGGACGTTGGCCATCAGGCTTATCCTCACAAGATCCTGACCGGACGTCGCGACCGTATCCGCACGCTGCGCCAGCCCCATGGTCTGTCGGGCTTCACCCGTCGCTCGGAAAGCGAGTACGACCCGTTCGGCGCCGCGCATTCCTCGACGTCGATCTCGGCTGGCTTGGGCATGGCGGTCGCGCACCACCTGCGCGCCAACGAAGATCCCTCCTACCACGAGCGCAACGTCATTGCGGTCATCGGCGACGGGTCGATCTCGGCTGGCATGGCCTATGAAGCCATGAACAACGCAGCTGTGGCTGGTGCAGGCGCCAAGCGTCTGATCGTCATCCTCAACGACAACGAGATGTCGATCGCACCGCCGGTCGGCTCGATGTCGAACTACCTGTCGCGTCTCATGACGTCACGCAAGTTCCTGAGCCTTCGCGATCTGGCTGGCAAGCTGGCCAAGCGCCTGCCGGCTGGCCTCGAACGCACCGCCAAGCGCGCAGACGAGCTGACCCGCGGCCTGATTACGGGCGGCACGCTGTTTGAAGAGCTCGGGTTCTATTATGTCGGCCCCGTCGATGGTCATGACATGAACCAGCTCGTGCCGATCCTGCGCAATCTGCGCGACGCTGATGAGGGTCCGGTTCTGCTGCATGTCATCACCGAAAAGGGGCGTGGCTACACGCCTGCTGAATCGGCGGGTGACAAGTATCATGCCGTCAGCAAATTCAACGTCGTCACGGGCGAACAGAAAAAAGCGCCTGCTGGCCCGCCGAGCTACACCTCGGTGATGGCACGCGAATTGCTGCGTCATGCCGAAAAGGACGAGCGCATCACGGCCATCACGGCAGCGATGCCGTCCGGCACCGGTCTCGACAAATTCGCAACCAGACATCCCGACCGCTTCTTCGATGTCGGCATCGCCGAGCAGCACGCCGTGACGTTCGCTGCGGGCATGGCCTCGGAAGGCCTGCGTCCGTTCTGCGCCATCTATTCGACCTTCCTGCAGCGCGCCTATGACCAGGTTGTGCATGACGTCGATCTGCAGAACCTGCCGGTGCGTTTCGCCATTGACCGTGCCGGTCTCGTTGGCGCGGATGGGGCGACCCATGCCGGTTCGTTCGACCTGAACTATCTTTGCTGCCTCCCCAACATGGTCGTGATGGCACCGAGCGATGAGGTCGAACTCACCCACATGACGGCAACAGCTTGCGTCTATGATTCCGGTCCGATTGCTTTCCGTTACCCGCGCGGCAGCGGCACAGGCCTTGAACTGCCGGAAGCTGGCGAAATTCTGGAAATCGGTCGCGGCCGCATCGTGCGGGAAGCCGTACGCCAGCCAGGCGCGAAATCGGGCGTCGCAATCCTGTCTCTGGGCACGCGTCTGACCGAGTCTCTGAAGGCTGCCGATCATCTCGCCGCACAGGGCATCGCCGTGACCGTGGCCGATGCCCGTTTCGCCAAGCCGATCGACACGGCTCTGGTCGAGCGTCTGGCACGCGAGCATGAAGTGCTGATCACCATCGAAGAAGGTGCCGCCGGTGGCTTCAGCAGCCTGGTCGTGCGCCATCTGGCAGAAACCACCCTGCTCGATCAGGTCAAGTTCCGCCCAATGGCTCTGCCGGACACCTATATCGACCACAACCTGCCGGACGTGCAGTACGATGAAGCCGGGCTCAATGCCCCGCAGATCGTCACGGTCGCCCAGGCGGCTCTGGGTGCGCAGAACGCTCAGCAGACGGCCTGATGGCCAAGAAGCGGGCTGACGTACTTCTGGTCGAACGCGGGCTTGTCGAAAGTCGAGCCCGCGCGCAGGCGCTGATCATGGCGGGCCTTGCGTTCACCAAGGATCGTCGCATTGCCAAGGCGGGTGACATGCTCGCCGAAGACGCCCCACTTGACCTGCGCGGGCAGGACCATCCCTGGGTGTCTCGTGGCGGGCTCAAGCTCGACCACGCCCTTGCTCATTTTGCCCTCGACCCGACAGGCGCCACGGCGATCGATGTCGGGGCCTCGACGGGTGGCTTCACCGATGTTCTGCTGACCAAGGGCGCGACCAAGGTGTTCGCCGTGGATGTCGGGCACGGGCAGATCGCCTGGAAGCTTCGCTCTGATGAGCGTGTCGTGGTGATGGAAAAAACCAACGCCCGCACGCTCGATGCGACAATGATCCCTGATGCGATCTCTGTTGTCGTCTGCGATGCCAGCTTCATCGGTCTGCGCACTGTTTTGCCTCCGGCATTGGCGCTTTGCCAGCCGGGCGGCTGGGCCGTCGCCCTCATCAAGCCGCAATTCGAGGCAGGTCGTGCAGAGATTGGCGCCAAGGGCGTCGTACGTGATCCGGCAGTGCATGAGCGCGTCTGCGCAGAAATACGCGGCTGGTGGGAAGGGCTCGAGGGTTGGGAAGTGCTCGGTATCGAGCCGAGCCCCATCACCGGTCCGGAAGGCAACCGCGAATTCCTGATCGCGGCAAAACGGGTCTCTTGAATCAGGATAGCCCCGAGTAAGAATACCCTCGGGCAGGTGGAAAACGCGCGCCGTCAGAGAGACCCCGACGGGCTTGCCTCCTCCCACGCCACGCTCCGTTCGATCAGACCGGACATGGCTCGGGACATAGCCTGGTGCTTCTCAAAAGCCGCGCATGGTTTTCCTTGCGTTTGAGGGGCTCTTCCATGATAGAGCAGCCCCATGTCCGACATTTCGACCCCTCTCGACCTGAATGAGCAGGAGCGCGCGCGCATCCTGGCCAAATCTGCTCTTTTCGCACCTCCGCCTGCGGTTCTGCCGGATGGACGTCGCGACCTCGTGGGCCTGTCACGCGAAGAGCTGATTGCTGAAATGGCTGCGTTCGGCGAGAAGCCGTTTCGCGCCAAGCAGCTCTGGCACTGGATCTATCATCAGGGGGCGACCGATTTCTCGCTCATGAGCAGCATTGCCAAGCCGCTCCAGGCAAAGCTTGCCGAACATTACGTCGTCGGGCGTCCCGCCACGTCTCTCGAACAGACCTCGAATGACGACACGCGCAAATTCCTGTTCCGCTTCCGTGACGGGCAGGAAGCCGAGACGGTCTATATCCCTGATCGTCGTGAAGATCGCGGCGCTGTCTGTATTTCCTCTCAGGTCGGCTGCACCCTTTCCTGCACCTTCTGCCATACAGGCACGCAAAAGCTCGTGCGTAATCTCGGCGCTGCCGAGATTGTCTCGCAGTTCATGGCTGCGCGCGATTCTTATGGCGAATGGCCGAGCCCCAGAGGGGAAACCCCTCGTCTGCTCTCCACCATCGTGCTGATGGGCATGGGCGAGCCGCTCTATAATTACGACAATGTGGCCAAGGCCATGCGCATCGTAATGGATGGCGAGGGCATCGCCCTGTCACGCCGACGCATCACCCTCTCCACATCGGGTGTCGTGCCCATGATGGATCGCTGCGGCGAGGAACTGGCGGTCAATCTCGCCATCTCCCTGCATGCCGTTACCAACGACCTGCGCGACAAGATCGTGCCGCTCAACCGCAAATATCCGATCGAAGAACTGATGGCGGCCTGCCGTCGCTATCCGGCGGCCTCGAATTCGCGACGCATCACTTTCGAATACATCATGCTGCGCGGGATCAATGACAGTGAAGCCGATGCCCGTGAACTGGTGCGCCTGATCAAGGGCCTGCCCGCCAAGGTCAATCTCATCCCGTTCAATCCCTGGCCGGGTTCGGAATTCAAGCCCTCTACCCGTGAGCAGTTGCAGAAATTCGCGGCCATCGTGATGGATGCCGGTTTTGCCTCGCCGATCCGCATGCCGCGCGGCCGTGATATTCTTGCTGCCTGCGGTCAGCTGAAGACGGAAAGCGAGCGTCTTCGCCGCAATGTGACTGCCGAGGCTGAATAACAGGTCAGGGCCCGCCCCCAAGACTGGTCTGATCGGCTGACGGGTGGTAAGAAAGCCGCTGAACGCGTCATCTTTACAGAGGGAAGCTCGGCCTTATGACCGCCCGGGACATTAAAAAAGTCGTTCTCGCCTACTCGGGCGGGCTGGATACTTCCGTTATCCTTCGCTGGCTCCAGAAGGAATATGGCTGCGAGGTCGTGACCTTCACCGCCGATCTCGGCCAGGGTGAAGAGCTCGAGCCCGCACGCCGCAAGGCCGAAATGTTCGGCGTGAAGGAAATCTTCGTCGAAGATCTGCGTGAGACGTTCGTGAAGGATTTCGTCTTCCCGATGTTCCGCGCCAACGCGCTTTACGAGGGCCAGTATCTGCTCGGCACCTCGATCGCGCGCCCGCTGATCGCCCAGCGCCAGATCGAGATCGCCAAGATGGTCGGTGCCGATGCCGTTGCACATGGTGCTACCGGCAAGGGGAATGACCAGGTTCGCTTCGAACTCGGCTATTATGCCCTGCAGCCGGACATCAAGGTGATCGCGCCGTGGCGTGAGTGGAACCTCACGTCGCGTACCAAGCTTCTGGCCTTTGCCGAAGAAAACCAGATTCCCGTCACCAAGGACAAGCGCGGCGAAGCGCCGTTCTCGGTCGATGCCAATCTTCTGCACTCGTCTTCCGAAGGCAAGATTCTCGAAGACCCCGCGATCGCGCCTGACGAGATCGTCTTCCAGCGCACGATCTCGCCCGAAAACGCGCCCGATGTCGCCACCGAGATCGCCATCGATTTTCATGAGGGCGATCCGGTCGCGCTCAACGGCGTCACGCTTTCCCCTGCCGAATTGCTGACGCGCCTCAACAAGCTCGGTCATGATAACGGTATCGGCCGTCTCGACCTGGTCGAGAACCGCTTCGTCGGCATGAAGTCACGCGGCATCTACGAGACGCCGGGCGGCACCATTCTGCTGACCGCTCATCGCAGCATCGAATCCATCACGCTCGACCGCGAGGCCATGCACCTCAAGGACAGCCTGATGCCGCGCTATGCCGAGATCATCTATAACGGCTTCTGGTTCTCGCCCGAGCGTTACATGCTTCAGGCGCTGATCGATGCCAGCCAGAAATCGGTTACCGGCCGCGTCCGCCTCAAGCTCTACAAGGGCAATGTGATCTGCGTAGGTCGTGAAAGCCCGAACAGCCTGTACGATACCCGCGTCGTTACGTTCGAGGATGACGAGGGCGCCTATAATCAGGTCGACGCCCAGGGCTTCATCAAGCTCAATGCCTTGCGCCTGCGCCTTGGGGGCCAGATCGGCCGCACCGGCGGCAAGCCCTGATCGCAAGACGGCGATCGCCTGCCCCCGCTGACCCTCTCCGCAATGCGCGAGGTCGGGCAGCGGGGGCTTCGCAAGTTTCAAGAGGTCCAGACATGCGTATGTCCCGCTCCATCAAGACCCTCGTTGCCGGGGCGTCTTTCGTCGCTCTGACTGCCTGTGGCGGCCCGAAAGAAGAGCCGGAGCTGACACCCGAGCAGTTCATGGCCAAGGTTCGTGCGGAACCCGGGGTCAAGACCCTGCCTGACGGACTGGCCTACAAGGTTCTGAAATCTGGGCCGAAGGATGGTGAACAGCCATCCAAGGGCCGTATGATGATGCTGATCTATGAAGGGCGTCTGCCCGATGGCGGCATTTTCGACAGTTCCGAGCAGCACGGTAACGGCGCCTATATGCAGATGGCGCTCGACGGTCTCGTGCAAGGCTGGATGGAGGCCCTGCCGATGATGCATGTAGGTGATACGTGGATGCTCTATGTCCCGCCCGCACTAGGCTATGGCAAACGCTCCATGGGCATCATTCCGCCCAATAGCCCGCTGGTCTTCAAGATCCAGCTTCTGGGTCTGGGTGGGCAGGAGCAGTAAGACGCTCTCCATGCGTGCCCCCCTCGCCCTGGCGCTGATTGCCACGCTTGCTCTGGCGGGTTGTGGCAAGAAGAGCGCGGGGCAAAAGCTCTATGGCCCGAATTGTGGCATCTGCCACCATGGTGGCTCCGGCCTGCCCGGCGAGGTGCCACCTCTGGCCGGACGCCTTGATATAATCGCGAAAACGCGCGAGGGCCGGGACTATCTGGCACGTGTCATGCTCAACGGGCTCGACGGCCCGATAACGGCCAATGGCGGCCATTACAATTTTTCGATGCCCAGTTTCCGTCGTCTGACTGACGAACAGTTGAGTCTGATCCTGAACTGGCTCATTTCCCGAGGTGCCACGACACCCGCACCGGTCATCACCCCCGACATATTTGCGGCTGCCCGCAAGGAAGAAATCGGCTCGAACCGCGTGCATGATCTGCGCGACCATCTGTCCATACAGGGCAAGATCCCCTGATATCTGCCTTCGACGAGCGGAACAGAGTCTAGTCCGGCGGCGCCCAATGAGCGTCGCAACGCGCCTCATATAGATCATCGTCGCCGGTTTCGAGCACATGGCCAGTCTGGCGCTTCTTTGCCGTCCATCGCGCCGGTGCTTCGCAGACATGACACCGTGCGGTGAGCGGCACGTAACGGTCTGCCAGAACACGAAGCCGGGCCATGACATCGAAATCATGCTGCATGAAATCCGTATCAAGCCCGGCCACGCTGATATCGATTCCTGCCTCCAGGCTTTTCGCAATATCGGCTACCACATCGCCCGTATAATGCGGCGCAATCATGAAATGCCCCTCATCGAGCAGAATATGCCTGAAACGCGCAAAATCGCTGGGCCAGCAAGAGATCGAACGCGCAGGGCGGCGCAACCCGACACGGCTGTGAATGCTTGCCCCCGAGCGCGTGTCGAAAGCGGGTGCAAGACAGAGACTGCCCTCCTGATCGGGGTGGTCCACGAGCAGATGCGCCGATTTGCCGGCAAACATCGGACCCGCATAGACAGTCAGAATCCCCCTCGGCACCACGATCTCCTCGTTCAGACGCGCCGTCATGCAAATTGACGCCGCGCAGCCCTTACAGGCATTTGCGCTGGCTCGGCAATCTTTCCCCTTGACCGTTTGTCAGACGCATTCGACAACATCGGCCATGCAACGTGTATTTTCCGGCATTCAGCCGACCGGCGTCCCCCAGCTTGGCAATTATCTTGGCGCGATCCGCAACTGGGTGCGGCTGCAGGAAGATCATGACTGCGTGTTCTGCCTGGTCGACATGCACGCCCTCACCGTCTTTCGTGAGCCCGAGCAATTGCGACGCGACAATCTGGCTCAGGCCGCCTGTCTGATCGCCTCTGGTATCGATCCCGAAAAGCATGTGCTCTACAACCAGTCTGCCGTAAGCGCCCATGCGCGCCTTGGCTGGATTTTCAATTGCGTCGTGCGCCTCGGCTGGCTCAACCGCATGACACAGTTCAAGGAAAAGGCAGGCAAGGATCGCGAACAGCATTCCGCCGGGCTTTTCGTCTATCCCGCTTTGATGGCTGCCGATATTCACGCGTTTCATGCCACCCGCGTACCGGTGGGCGAAGATCAGAAGCAGCATCTCGAAATCGCCAATGATATTGGTGCGAAGTTCAACCATGATTACGGGGTCGATTTCTTCCCCATGATCGAACCCCTGATCCCGCCTTCGGCAGCTCGCGTCATGAGCCTGCGCGACGGCACCAAAAAGATGTCGAAATCCGACCCTTCTGCCCAGTCACGCATCGAACTGACCGACACAGCGGATGATATCGCCCTCAAGATACGCAAGGCGAAATCGGACACCGAGGCCCTGCCCTCCGAGGCCGCCGGGCTGGAAGGCCGCCCCGAAGCGCGTAATCTGGTGACGATCTACGCCGCCATGGCCAATCAGGGCGTCGATGACGTGCTGGCACGTTTCGGCGGTCAGGGCTTTGGTCCCTTCAAGGCCGCTCTCGCCGAAGTACTGGTCGAGACGCTGTCACCGGTTGCCAACGAAACACGCCGCCTGCTCGAGGATCGCTCCCATCTGGAGGGCGTTCTGAGACAGGGGGCAGCACGCGCCAATGCCCTGGCCGAGCCGATTGTAAGCGAGGCGGAACGGCTGGTTGGCTATCTGCGCTGACACTGGAACCAGAGCGAGACAGGATACCGGAAATGCAGCAGGCCTTTCACCGTCTTTCCATTCGTACACGGGGCAAGGGCCTGACCATGATCACCGGGTCGGTGCTCGACTGGGTCGCCTCAACCGGCATTGAAGACGGGCTCCTGACGCTCTGGTGTCGTCACACCTCGGCATCGCTCATTGTTCAGGAAAATGCCGATCCGACCGTCCAGCATGATATCGCCAGCTATTTCGACGACCTCGTGCCGGAAGCACGCGCCTATCGTCATGATTACGAGGGGGCGGATGACATGCCCGCTCATATCCGTTCGGTTCTGACCAATGTGCAGCTCACCATTCCCGTCATGGGTGGTGAGCCCGTGCTTGGCACATGGCAGGGCATCTATCTTTTCGAGCATCGCCGTACGCCGCATAGCCGCGAGATCGTGCTGCACCTGCAGGGCAACTGACATCGTGACCCGTGCGGGTGCTGCTCTCGCCGTCGCAATCGGGCTGTGGCTGGGTATTCCTGTTGCTGCATGTGCTGAAGCCGGCCTGAACGTTGCGCAATTCGGGGCGCGCTGCGATGACGCAACCGATGACACGAAAAGCTTTCAGGCCGCGGTAGACGCCGCTACGGCAAAGAATGTTGCGCTGTCCCTGTCCGGCACCTGTCGGGTTAGAACTTTGAGAGCGCCTCCGACCGCGAAAACCTTCATACTGGAAGGCAATAACGGCACGCTGCGCTTTCTCGACGGGGGATTGGTGCTCAGTGCCCCGAAGCCAGGCACGGCGGTGATACCCTATATCATTCGCAATCTGCGGTTGCGGTCGGTCAACGCCTACACGGATACAGCCATCAGCGTCACCGGCGCCTTCAAGGGAGTGGTCGAGAACGTCAATATCGATCGCTTCCGAAACGGCGTCGAGCTTATTGCCACGTCGGATAACATCGTCAGAGGGTCGTTCTTCGACTCCTTTGGCGATTCCAATGCTGTCGTGATCAGTGGCACCATGGCAGCCAGCAACACCGTCTCGGCCTATGCCTCGAATAATACGGTATCCGATGTGACGGATATCCACGGCACAGGAATCTTCATCGGGCCAGGGGTGCAAGGCACGAAAATCCGCAACCTGCGTGTGCTGGAGGCCTGGTACGGCATCTACGCTGTAGACGGCAAGGACGACGAAGATCTCAGCGTCTCCGATTCCTATCTCGAAGGGAAACGTGCCGGTATTTTTGCTGATGGGGTGGACCTGACCCGCGTGGTCAATTGCAGCGCCGACCTCCCCTCAAGCGGGGCCGAACCCGGCTGGGCCGGCTTTCATCTGGACCGCATGTATGGCGGTATCCTGGCCAATTCCTCGGTCTGGGGAGCCGCAGCTGCCCGGTCTCCGGTCATTGTTGCCGGGGGCAATATCAATGTGATCGGCAATCAGATCACTGGCATAGCCAATGGCCCCTGCATGAGGCTGATACCCTTTCCGAAGTCTGATGATTCACCTCTTCTGGTGTCGAACAACACATGCTGGGCATCTGGTGGCTATGAGGTGGTCGGGCACGGGCCCGTAGCGGGCAGTAACAATCTCTGGTCACGCCCCGGTGACCACCACCTCATGATACGCAACTTCCCCTCGCCCTGAGCGCGCCATGACGAGGCACGCCCAGAGAAGGCTCTCACCAGTTTTTGAGCCAGAAACTGGCAGGGCAGTTATCCTGCATCTGAGGGGAGTCCAGATAACTTCCGGCGCTCGGGAATTGCCCCATGCGCTTCGGATCGAGCGTGAACCAGAGCTGTGTCAGCACGACGCGTTTGGCCTGATCCGTCTCGCAGCGGAGCTGGAGCGCTCTTGGCTGTGTTGCGCCTGTCGCCGTGCGGAAAAACGCCAGCACCTCGTCATGTCCCACCACAGTACCGGCGCGGGCTGCCAGAAACGCCATCATGGGTGAACGGGAGAAACGGCTCTGAAGCGCGCTTGCCTTTGCGAAAAAGACACCCGGATCATAGCCGAAACAGGCCCCGTGCTTGACCCATTCATGGGTCAGCAGCGACGGGTTGGTGTGCGGCATGATCTCGCCAAGTGTTTGCAGCATGGCGTTATCGAGCACAGGTGGCGGCGCGTCAGGAACAAACAGGCCGCAACCTTCACGCCACCAACGCTCGACCGGCACGTTCTGCGCTTCAAGCGAATGGGGCTCTGAGGCCCATAGCCCGTGCAGACCGACAAGTGACTGGCGTGGCTGATCGGAGGTGCAGCCACCTCCGGCACTGCAGAACCCGGGCTGCCAGGTAAGCGCCAGCGTATTGTGATCGAAATCGCCATGCGCAAGCGGAACAAGCGCGGAGGGATGCGGCTCTGACCCGACACACCCAGCGAGGAACAGCACCGAGACGGCCACAAGCTTGCGTATCATGAGCGCGCTCCCAGAAGCCGTGCATGGTGAGCGACATGATCGCTTATCACACTCTGAATGAACCAGTAGGAGTGATCATATCCCGCATGATAGCGCAGCGTCAGCGGCTGGCCCGCCTTTGCTGCGGCATTCTCGATGAGATCGGGTCGCAGCTCCTGTGCCAGAAACTGGTCAGCAGTCCCTTGATCGATGAGGATCTCGTTCGGATGACGCCTGCCAGACGCGATCAGCGAAACAGCATCCCAGGCAGCCCAGCTTTCCCGGTCTTCACCGAGATAGGCCTTAAACGCTCTCGTGCCCCACGGTACCACTGAAGGATGCACAATAGGCGCAAGGGCGCTGACGGATTGCCAGAGGGACGGGTTGCGCAGCCCATGAACGAGCGCCCCATGACCGCCCATCGAATGCCCCATGATACCGAAAGCCGATCCTTCCTGCCCGAAACGGGTGCGGATCAGCTCCGGCAACTCGTCCGCCACATAGCTGCCCATGCGATAATGCGACGCCCAGGGCTGCCGGGTCGCATCGAGATAGAAACCGGCCGCCGTGCCAAGATCGTAGGTGTCATTTTCTCCCTCGACACCGGCGCCGCGTGGCGAGGTGTCGGGTGCGACCAGCGTGAGGCCGCAAGCTGCTGCCTCGGCAATGATCGTGGATTTCTGCAGGAACGTCTCATGCGTGCAGGTCAGCCCTGCCAGCAGAAAAAGCACCGGCGTCTTGTCGCCGCGCAATGCCTCAGCAGGCCGGAACAGCATGAACTTCGCATCGAGGCCGAGACTGGTCGATTTATGCGCGACCGTGCTGACAGCCCCACCATGACATAGCTGCTTCGAGAGTATCTCGACGCTCATGCGTCGAATTCCACAACCGAGCGGATAGATTTGCCCTGACTCATCAGGTCGAACCCGTGATTGATCTCCGACAGCTTGAGATGCTGCGTGATCAGGGAGTCGATGTTGATCCGTCCTTCCATATACATGTCGACGATCTCGGGCACATCGGTGCGTCCTCGCGCGCCGCCGAAAGCCGAGCCGATCCAGCGACGCCCGGTGACAAGCTGGAAAGGACGCGTGCTGATTTCCTGCCCTGCTCCAGCCACGCCGATCACGCAGGAAACACCCCAGCCGCGATGCGCGCATTCGAGCGCCTGACGCATGAGCTTGACGTTGCCAACGCATTCGAACGTGTAGTCAGCGCCCCCACCCGTCAGTTCGACCAGATGCCCGACCACATCGCCATCGGGGCCAAGATCGGCAGGATTAACGAAATGGGTCATGCCGAACTGACGGGCAATTTCGGCACGCTCCGGGTTGAGGTCGACGCCAACGATCTGGCGCGCGCCAACCATCTTCGCCCCCTGGATGACATTGAGACCAATGCCACCGAGACCGAATACGACAACCGTGGAATTGGCCTCTACCTTGGCCGTAAACAGCACCGCACCGATACCCGTGGTCACGCCGCAACCGATGTAGCAGATCTTGTCGAGAGGCGCGTCGCTGCGCACCTTCGCCAGAGCAATTTCGGGCAGCACGGTAAAGTTTGCGAAGGTCGAGCAGCCCATATAGTGGTGAACAGGCTTGCCACGATAGGAAAAGCGCGTGGTGCCATCGGGCATAAGCCCCTTGCCCTGCGTTGCCCGGATGGAGGTGCAAAGATTGGTTTTTCGCGACAGGCACGACGGACAGGAACGACATTCCGGAGTGTAAAGAGGAATGACATGGTCGCCCGGCTTGAGCGAGGTGACACCGGCACCGACCTCACGCACGATACCCGCCCCTTCATGCCCGAGGATCGCCGGAAACAGGCCTTCCGGGTCGGCGCCCGACATAGTGAACTTGTCGGTATGGCAGAGCCCTGTCGCCTTGATCTCGACCAGAACCTCGCCTGCGCGCGGCCCTTCCAGCTGAACGGTATCGATTTCAAGCGGGCGACCGGCTTCAAGAGCCAGAGCGGCAATCACATCCATTGACGGAAACTCCAGTGAAAGAAGATGATTCACGATACGTCACAAAACAGCGACAGTTTTAACGAGTTTTATGCACAGCGTCTTCGATAAGATGCCGCCTATTGCCAACATGTAGACTGAGGACCGACAAACCTTGATCGTCGACAAGACTTACGGCCTGTGGATTCTCCTTCGCGAGACTGCCCTGCCCCTTGGTATTCTCGCTCTGTGGGACCTCGTTGTCGTTATTCTCTATCAGGTGTTCCATCAGGAATGGATGGAACAGCCTGCCTTGCCGATCTCGCTCATGGGCTCGGCCCTCGCCCTGTTTCTGGGCGTGCGTAACAATGCCGCCTATGCACGCTGGTGGGAAGGACGCTCGCTCTGGGGCCTGATCACGAACAACTCCCGCTCCTTCGCTCGTGAGGCCGCAACGCTGCTGGGCGGTCGCCCCGACCTGGCAAAGGCCATGGCGGCTTATCCCTATCTGCTGCGCACAGCGCTCTCGAACACCGAGCAGGGCCCCGATGCAAAGCGCCTGCTCGCGCCGGAAATGTATGAGCGGATCATGGCGCGCACCAACAAGCCCAACGCGCTGCTCTACGAAATCGGCCTTTGCGTCGCAGAGGAAGTCGAGCGCAAGAAAATCGATGGCGCCGTTCATGGCACAATCGATCGCATTCTCTCGGATCTGGCCAATGCGCAGGGCGGCCTCGAGCGCATCAAGAACACCCCCCTGCCTGTGCAATACTCGGTGCTACCCCTGCTGGTCGTGCATGTTTTTTGCATCGTTCTGCCGTTTTCGGCCGTGCAGACACTTGGCTGGATCACCCCGCTCGGGTCGAGCCTTGTCGGCTTTCTGTTCCAGGCGCTCGACAAGAGCGGTCGCGATCTGCAGGAGCCTTTCGTGCCCAGCAGACATGCCCTGCCCATGCTGACCATGGCCCGCACCATCGAGATCGACCTGCTGCAGCCGATCGGTGAAGCCGTTGGCGGCCCCATTCCGCCGCAGGGCGGTGTTCAGCCCTGACGAGACCACAAGACAAGCTGTGGAATTTCTGATATAAGCTGTCGCCATGAGCACGTTCAAAACCCCTCCCAAGGGAGGCATGACAGACGCGATGGCGCGTAGCGCCGCTGCGCTGACCGCAACTCAGGCTGACTCTCATGGCGGAGATGATGATCCGTTTCAGGAAGGGGATTCCATCGTCTATGCCGCACATGGTGTGGGCCGCGTCGACCGCATCGGTGTAGACGAGATTGCCGGAACCAAGCTGGAGATCATCCAGATCTCCTTCCCCGGCAACCAGATGACTCTGCGTATTCCGCTTTCGAAGGCCCGCAAATCCGGCCTGCGTAAGATCGTGACGCGCGATATCGTCGAAAAGGCGATGTCGATCATCAAGGGCAAGCCCCATGTCAGCAAGGGCATGTGGGCACGCCGCGCCGTCGCCTATCAGGAAAAGATCAATTCCGGCGACCTGATCCAGATTGCCGAAGTGCTGCGAGACCTGCGCCGCAATGTCGACAGCCTCGACGGCAGCTTCAGTGAGCGCAAGCTCTTCGAAGCAGCGCAGGAGCGTTTTGTCAGCGAAGTTGCCGTTCTTGAAAACAAGGACCCGACCGCTGTCCTGCAGGCTCTGACCGAGACCATGAAGGCAGCCTGATCCGTCAGGCATCCTTTTCCGTTCACCGGCGTTTCATCCTCCGATCTGATGCGACAGCCCTTTAAGGGCTGTCCTTTCCCACGGAAAAGGAGAGCGCCGCGTGACGGAGCACACGACCAAACGGTTCGCGAACAAGAAAATCCTCATCACCGGAGCCTCTCAGGGCATCGGCGAGGATGCAGCCCTGCATTTCGCCCGTGAAGGCGCACAGGTCGCCATCAACGCGCGCAAGGCCGAAAAACTCCGCCCCCTTCTCGACCGTCTTTCCAAACCCGTCTCCGGCGAACATCTCATTGTCGCGGGTGACATGGCCGTGGAAGAAGATGTCGATCGCGTCGTGAGAGAGACGATCGAGGGCTTCGGTGGTCTCGACGTTCTCATCTGCAATGCAGGCATGCAGATCGAATGTCCGTCGGAAGATATTTCCCTTAAGGATTTCAACGCCGTCATGGCCGTGAATGTCACGGGCGTTGTGCTTTGCGCGCGGGCAGCCCTCAAATACTGGCGGGCAAACGACCAGAAGGGCAATATCCTCGTCAACAGCTCGGTCCACCAGCAGGTGCCCAAGCCTCATTATCTTGGCTATTCCGCCAGCAAGGGTGCCGTTGGCAACATCGTGCGCACCCTCGCGCTGGAATATGCCCGCTACGGTATTCGCGTGAACGCGGTCGCTCCCGGTGCCATCGTGACCCCCATCAACGACGCCTGGACCAAGGACCCGGAGAAATACGAGGCAACGGCAAAGCATATTCCAATGCGCCGCCCGGGTGAGTGCCGTGAAATCTCCGACGCAATGGCCTTTCTCGCTTCGGAAGAATCGAGTTATATTACCGGGCAGACCCTGTTCGTTGATGGCGGGCTCACGCTCTATGCCGATTTCGAGCAGAACTGGTCTTCCTGAACCGACCGAGATCCGCGCTTATGTCCACCCCGCCTACCGTCCTCGTCGTCGAGGACGATTTTCTGATCAGAACCTGTCTGATCGAATTCCTTGAAGACAGCGATGTGTCGGTGCTCGAGGCGGAGAATTGTGCGACGGCGCGCGGTTTCCTGCATAGTGACCGGGCGCTCGATCTTCTCATCATGGATATCTCCCTCCCTGATGGAAGCGGCGCCGAGCTTGGCCAAGAAAGTCGGCAGATCCGCCCCGATCTGCCGATCATCTATACCACTGGCCACGGCATGAATCTTGATGGTGCCTCCCCGATCGACAGGGTTATGACAAAACCCTATCAGCTCGATGCCATTCTCAACGTCGTTCACGAGCTGGTGCCCACGAGCTGAGCGCCATGGGCATGCGGGAGCAGACGATGCAGGCCAGGCTGAGCGAGGCCTTTCTTTCCGGTGATCTGGAAAAATGCCTCGAAATGGCCCGAACCCTTGCAGTGGTCTCCGGTATCGGTCCGCACCCTCTCGAAACGCTGCTTCCTGTCGCGGAATCTCATGATCGCCGGGCTGAACTGCTCGATCTGACCGATCGTCTCGCCCAGGCTGCACCGCAGGATTGTCGCCTGCTTGAGCTTGGCGCAACACTCCTCATGCAGCTGGGCTTTCTCGATGAGGCCGAATCGCGCCTCAATGATGCCCTGCAGAGACGACCCGGCCATCTTCCCGCCCTGAGCACGCTTTCCTGCACGCTCACCCAGGCTGGCCGTTTTGCCGATGCCTGTGCCGTATTGAAGCGCATGCAGGCACTCGACCCCAGGGATCCAAGCGCTCTGTCGAATATCGCCTATATTACGGCCGCCAGCGGCGACGTTCATGAGGCGATCAATCTTTATCGTCAGGCGATCCAGATCAAGCCTGACCATCCGCAGATGCGCCTCAACTATTCCATCGCCCTGCTCAAGGCGGGGTATTTCCAGCAGGGCTGGTCCGAGCATGAGTGGCGCTTTCGTCTGCCCGGCCATACCAGCCTGCCCATGGCCCAGCTCCTGCCCAACATCACCGAGAAACTCGATCTCCGCGGCAAACATGTTCTGGTGACGCAGGAGGAAGGCTACGGCGATACCTTCATGTATCTCCGGTATCTGCCCCTTCTGGCGCAGAGAGGGGCCATTATCCGTGTCTGGGGCGCTGACATCATGAGCGATCTCTGCGCACGGGTTGAGGGCGTCGATACTGTGCAAAGCGGTGGCACGACGCCCTATTATGACTATCACTGCCCCTTCATAAGCCTGCCGAGAGCCTTCGCGGCATCGCCGAATCCTTTTGGTGTCAACCCGCCCTATATCGCGGCCGACCTGGTCAAATCGGCGCATTTTGCGGCACGCTTGCGGGACGACCATAACCTGAAGGTCGGGCTGGTCTGGTCGGGTGCGCCAAGGCGTGACCAGACCGAGCCTTTCATGCTCGATCAACGCCGGTCCATGACACTCGAGACATTGCGCCCCCTGTTCGATCTGCCGAAAACGAGTTTCTACAGTCTGCAGAAAGGGACTGCTACCGGTCAGCTTGACGAGAGCAAAACCCCGATCATTGATCTGATGCCCGAATGCCTGACGATGGACGATACAGCGGCCCTGATCGATAATCTGGATATTGTCGTTTCGGTCGATACCTCGGTGGTTCATCTCGCAGGCGCCATGAACAAGCCTGTCCTGCTGATGGACAGGGTCAATCCCTGTTGGCGCTGGATGACGGATCGCACCGACAGCCCGTGGTATCCGTCGCTGCGCATTCTGCGTCAGACACGCGCCTGGGACTGGAGCGACGTCGTCTCTTCCGTGCGCGCCCTTCTTCACGACGAATCGGAACGAAAGAAATCATGACGTCCAGCTATCAGACTGCAAGACAGCGGCTCGACGCGCTTCTCTCCCGCCCCGGCCGGGTCATTCTCGGTCTCGTCGGCGCGCCAGGCGGAGGCAAATCGACACTCGCGGCTCGCCTTGCCGCAGATTATGCCGAACACGCCATTGTCGTGCCGATGGACGGCTTTCATCTGGCCAATTGCGAGCTGAAGCGTCTCGACCGCGCTGGACGCAAGGGGGCTCCGGACACATTCGATACGGCGGGCTTCACCTCGCTGCTCGACCGTATCCGTCATCAGCAATCCGATATCGTTTATGCCCCCCTCTTCGCCCGCGAGATCGAAGAGCCCATCGCAGGGGCCATACCGGTATTGCCCGATCGCAAGCTGATCATCGTCGAAGGTAATTACCTGCTCTGTGACGGCCCGTGGTCAGATGTGCGCCGCTATCTCGATGAAAGCTGGTTTGTCGCAACAGATGAAGCGCTCCGCAATCAGTGGCTTGAAGCGCGCCATGTGCATTTCGGTCGCACGCCGGAAGAGGCCCGCCACTGGATTGCCGTTACGGATGCTCCCAATGCCCGGATCATCCTGCAGACACGAGACAAGGCAGACTGGCAGTACGTTCCGGAAACTGTGACGCTCTGACAGTCCCGCCCTCGGAGCGCTGAAGGTGGAAGGAGGCCTGGTGCCCCCTCCCTGTTCTGCTCCTAGTAATCGAAGCCGTAGCTGAGGCCGACACTCGACCCCGGATCGTTTTCCGGCGTGGTGAACCCGGTCACCTGCCCGCCCGTGCCAACGGTCGTATTGAGCTTGAGGCGCTTGGTGAGATCGACCTGCACCTGAGCCTGTGTACCCGATCCGCCTGTTGCCTGTTTGGCGCCAACATAGACGCCCTTCATCACGTATTTGCCAGCTTCAAGGCTCGCGCCGCCATTATTGACGCCGCTCCCGCCGCCGACAGCAAGGCGATCGAGCCCGAGCAGACCGCGCACCTTGTTGAGAGGATCGAAGCTCGACCCACCCGTAATCTGGGCAACAGCCGCAGCGAGGCTCGCAAGCTGTGTCGGTGAGAGTGACGCGGTCGAGCTGCCAAAAAGCAGCATGGACAGAACCTGATCGCGCGGTAGCGACGGCTGCGATGTGAAATCGATCTTCGGAGAACTGGCATAGCCCCCCACAACGAGGCTTGCGAGTGTGCCCTGCACGTTGCGGTCTGCGCGGAAATCGAGCGACGGATCGAGCTTGTGATCCACCCCAGATCCGTCAAAGGCAACACGCCCCTTTGTGAAGTTGAGATTCACCCCGGCGAGGTTGAAGAAGCCGCGCTTGAGATCGAAACCGCCCGAAATATCCGGAGCTGTGCTGAGCCCACCAATATGCAGCTTGCCGGACATTTCAGCATCCAGACCGTGGCCGCGCACGAAGAATTCGCCGGGCGAGAGCACCCCGATATCGAGCCCGATCACGAGCGCACTGGTGCTGCTCTCCCGTTTCTGGCCCGGTCTGATGACGGTCAGTTGTGGCACCGAAGCCGGCATGGAGCTCGGAATATTGACCACGACCGACGGCAGACGGATCGTGCCATCGACATCAAGACGCGTGGACAACTGGCCATGCGCGCGCAAATCGGTATCGATCACCGCGGTCAGCAGATCGCTCGTAATCGGCTGTGCCTTGCGGGCAACGATCCTGATGTCCAGCGGCAGGCCGGGACGCAGAAACCCGACCGAACCATTCAGCCCGATCACGCCCTTGCCCGCATGGGCCTGCACATTCTGCAGGGTCAGACTGTCATCATTGGCGAGAATGACGCCATTGATATCGGTCAGCCTCACCCCTTGGCCGTAATGCGCGAAATTGATCGCCTCAAGCGTGACGCGTCCGGTCGCCTTGGGCGCCGTTGCCACGCCGTTCAGAGCCAGATCGATAGCTGTCTTGCCTCTCAATGCCATTCCCTGAGCACCGAGAACCGCATTGGCGACCGAGAGATCGAGCGCACCATTGACGTGCAGCCCAAGCGATCCAGTCGCAGAAAGCGGAACAGCGCCATTGGCACGCAGGGTAATCTTGCTTCCTGCGTCGGCCTGCGCGGTCAATTGTGCTGACTGCCCCGCCAGAAGCGCATTGGCCTGAAGCGAGAGCGGCGGCAGTGACTCACCTGGTCCGTTCCGTAGCTTGAATCCATGCAGATTGACCGCAACCGATCCAGTCGGTCGCGCAATCTCTCCCGTCAGATCGGCCTGAGCGGAAAGCACACCACTGGCATCGAAACCCGAAACGAATGGCCGTGCCAGCGCGGGTGTCACCTGCGCCACACGCAGATGCAGGTTGAGCCTGGGCTTGATTGTTCCGGCCAGGTCGAGCGTTGCAGGAGACACACCCTGAGGAGCCACTGCGAGTTGCAGTCGATCGACGCCCGTTACCTCGCCGAAATCGATCTTGCTCGCACCGGACAGACGTATGGTCTCGCCCTTGACGAGAGCACTGAAGCGATTGAGCCGGACGCTTTTGCCACTCAGATCGAGCAACAGCGCCGTGTCGATCGAGGCCGGGGCCGCCATGACATTCTGGAAAGCCCCGTTGAGCGAGAGAGACAACGCATCAAGCGGTCCCTGAGCGGCAAGCTTTGCGGCACCCTTGATGTTCTGAGCGTCTATGCCGCTCAGCACGAGCCTGAGATTGAGATCTGGCTTGTCGAGCGGATTATTGACCGTGCCTGACAGATCGAGTGCCCCGAGACGGGCCTCCGGCGTGCTGACGCCGCCCTTGACCGACAGGCTGACAACAGGGGGGACGGTCTCTGACGCCTCGCTCGTATGCACGTCCAGCACAAGTTTCCCGCCAAGGCGATGCCCTGCAAGAGCACTGAAATCGTTCAGGTTACCTGCCGTAATCGCCATGGTGCCCAGAGGCACCTTGGCAGAGGGCGGCAAGACGAGATGGGCCTTTCCGGTCAGGCTTGCCCAGTCGAGGGCATTCAGAACAAGCTCGGCCGAACTATCGGCGTGACGCGCAAAACTCGCGTCGAGCGCGAGCTTGCGCCCGTCGAGCTTTCCATCGGCGCGCAACGACCCTTCAGGCGTCGCAGGCAGGTGCAGCAGGTTCAGATCGAGAGTGAGCGGCCCGGCAGGCACCTCACTCGCGCCGATCTCTCCCTTGATCTGCGTCTTTGCCGCGAGATCCTGAAAGGGCCCCTCGGCATGAGCCGACAAGTCGAGATGACCGTGCAGCTGAGGGGCGGCAGCCTTGAGATCAGGCAGCGCCAGAACGAGGTCGCTTTCAAGAGATGGCGTTTTTCCCAGCGAGACAGAGGCCTCGTCATGCAGATGCAAGGCCCGGCCGTCTATGGTCAAATCGCCGATGCGCACGACACGCCCATCTTCGCGTTCGGGAGATGCCGTGACATCGAGCGCAATCGTGGCATCGTCACCGATAAGGGAAACCGCCTGCTTCAGCCCGCCGGTTATCGACAGGCGATCGCGCAGCGTAAGGCGCGTGTCTCCCTTGGGTCGATAGGTGAAATCGGCATGCGTGACGTTGTGGCCTGAAAGCGCGATCTTGCCGATGGCCGCCAGTGGTCTGAGATCGGGCAGCACCAGGTCGAGCGCGCCACTTATTTCCGGCTTCAACCGTGCTGAGGCGCCGAGCTGGAACAATTCATGCGTGACGCTGAGCGTGACAGGCTGCCCCTCGGCATTTGGCTGTGCCTTGATCCGGGCTTCTACCGGGCTCGACGCCAGAAGCGCACTTGGTACACCCGGCACGCGCACCCCATCGGCGCGCAAGGTAAGCAGCAGATTATCGGCGCGGGCGCCCTTGCCCTCATCCCCCGAGAACCGGGCAGAGAGATGGGTCACCCCGGCGCCCGCGGCCGCAAGGGAGTCGAGATCAAGAGCCCCACTCCCTGAGGGGGCAAGCAGATCGCCATGGAGTTCCGCAGAAAGCGAAAACCCGTTCCAGGCGACACCTGCGAGCGGCGACATGGCGGGCGTCGAGGCCTTGAGGCCCAGATTGCCCTGATGCTGCAGCAGATTGAGCGTGCCCTGCGCGTGTGCCTTGACCTCGCCCGCCTGCATATCGAGCAGGAGATGGTTGGCACGCAGCGGCCCCGACAGATCAAGCGACAAGGACAGCGGATCGAACGTTTCCATGCCTGCAAACTGCGTCACGAGCCCCTGCGCGCCGTCGTGAGCGGTCAGATGCAGGTTGATGGCGTCGCGTGGTGTCGCGAGGGTGACGGCGATTGTGGCGGGGCGATCGAGACGAGTGATCGTAAGACCCAGATCGGCCTTGGGCAGATGTCCCAGTGTCAGGCCATCGAGGATCGGCGCCAGATCGGCCAGAACGAGATGCCCCTGTGCCGAGGCACTGAGCGGAAACCCGACGAGGGATTTGCCCAGATCGATACGGGCAACATCCAGTTTCTTCAGGTTGATCCCGAGATGCAGACTTGACGGTGTGCTCGGCGTGGCAGGGGGCGTTGGTACAGCTGGATCGCTGACAGGCAGACGCTCAAAGCGCAGGGCCTGTGCCTGAAGCAGGGACGCCTTGACCGATTTATGCAAAAGCGCGAGCGGCGACCAGTTCAGGCGCAACTCGTCAATGGCCAGATACGGCCCGATATGATCATGAATGGTGAGCCGACGCAGATGCAGCCGATAGGGAAACGCCCCATCCAGCCCCTGCATCTGCACCATGCCCCCTGTCAGGCTCGCCGTCTCTCGTTCGATGAAACGCTGGCCGTATGGGATATTGGCGAAAACCAGAATACCAGCCAGCGCCAGCGTCACGAGCGCCAGTGGTAGCCCGACAATCAGGGCCACACACCACAAGGCGACACGCTTCCAGCGCGCAAGGCGGGGTTTGGGGTCAGGCGCGGGCGTCTGCGGCAGGTCGCGTCGGGACGGATCGGTTACGGGGCGCGCGTTCATCAGAAAGTCTCCCCGAGACCGATATAGAGCTCCCATTTATCGCCATGGGGCGGCCTGTTGGCAGGAAGGGCGACATCGAGACGCACCGGCCCGATAGGGGTGTAATAACGCACACCCGCGCCATAACCGACGCGCAGCTTGCCCTGGAATGGCCGACTGCCGACACCCACCTGACCGGCATCGACGAATGCTGCGGCCCCAAAGCTTTTCAGGATACGCTGACGGAATTCCACCGATCCGGCATCGAGCGAGGTACCGCCAATGCCATATTTGCCGTTCTGCGGCCCCACGCCCTGATATCGGAAACCACGGACCGTCGCGGGGCCACCGGCGTAAAGTCTCTGATCGGGTGGTATCTGATAGGTCGACGCCCCCTGCACCGAGCCAACAAGCCCGCGCACCGCAATGACGGAGCGCCCCGGCGCACTCAACCCGATATGGTGCAGATCGAAATAGGTCGAAGCACTGGCGCTCATGATAGTGAAGAAGGCACTGCCGTTTTCGAGCGATTCCGAAGGGGTGATGTTCACGGTGGCCCGCATGCCATGCGTCGCCGGATCGATCGGGTTCGACAATTCCGTGCTGTCATAAACAGCCCCAAGAGGGGCCTGCACGATCAGATAATCGGTCGAAACGCCGAATTGCTTGATGTTTTCCTGCTCGGCCAGAAGACTGCCATTGATGCTCCAGCGCTTGTTGAGCCGCCTGATCAATCCGCCACGCACCAGAATGGCCGTCTGGTGATAGGAATAGAGTAACTGCCTGATACCCTCGACGCGCAGACTCAGATTCTGGTCACGCCGCAGAAAATCCGGCTTCAGAAAATCAGCATAGACATCGTAACCAAGCCCCTGCTGGGCAGACCCACCCAGCCCGGTAACGAGCGCCGTCAGCTTTAGCTGCTCCGCCCCACCAAGCAGATTGCGATGGGTCCAGCTCGCACCGACGCGGCCGCCAAGATCGGTCGAATAGCCGATCTGTCCGGAAACGGTGTGACGCTTGCCCTCGGCAAGCGCGAAACGCAGCGGCATGGCCTGCGTCACACCCGGCGTTGCCTGCCCGCGCGCCAGGGCCACAAGCGGCGGCGCATCATGCACCCCGACGGATGAGAAGATCCCTACACTGGCAAGATCCTGACGGGCGTCCTCGATCTTGCTCGGCTGATAGAGCTGCCCTTCGTGGATGAGCAGGCGACGACGCAGAAATTTCTCACGCGTGCGTTCCAGCCCCGTGAAGCTGATCGGCCCTATATCGACAACTGGTCCGACACCCACAGAGAACTCGAGATCGAGCGTCTGGGTCGCAGGTCGCAGATAGGCAACTGGCGTCGAGACATTGGCCTGGGCATGGCCCTCTTCCAGCAAGGCGTGAAGCAGGCCGGACTGCGCCGCCAGCACATCGGCTGCGATCGCCTTCTGTCCTGTCTGCAGGCCAAAGGCCTTGCGCGCTGCGTCGTCCAGCACAACCGGGTGCAGTGGCTGCGTCGCCTTTGCCGCACCGGTTTTTCCGTTGAACGGGGTTGATGTCGTGCCCGACTTGTCCGGCGCAGTTTCGTTTGACTGGCCGCTCAGCGGACCGGCAACCAGCGTGACCTTGCCAATATGGAATTGTGGCCCTGTGACTGTCTTGATGGTGATCCGAAGCTTCTTGCTGCCAGCAGGCGTATTTTCCAGCGCAGCCAGCCGGTCAGGCAGGGCGGGATCGCGACCGTCGATATCTCGCCCGTCAGGCAGGCGCACGGTGATAATGACCTTGCCAGCATAGAAGCCACGACTTTCGAGGGCCGTCTGGACACGATCGTAATCGCCCCTTATCCGCCCGGCGAGAGCATAGGGATCGACCGCCTTCGTCTTCTGCAATGACGCCAGGGTGGAGGAGGCCTGAACCATCGGATCGAGATCCGGATCGGACGATGGCAGGATCTCTACCTGATAGGCCTCGTCCTTCTCGGCTGCCTTGTGGGCGGCCTTGCCATCCTGGCTGGGCGCGGCACAGGCCCTGGAAAAAGCCGGCAGTGTACTCGCGAGACACAAGGCAAGAGCGGCATGGGTCAGAAGAACCGCCTTCAACCGCGGCTCCTTCCATGCAGAAAGAGAGAAACGGTAAGGCGAAACACGGCTAAACGACAGCAAAGGCACTCCTGCTGTTTGATCGGTCCTTGCGAGTGATGGCTGAAAAGCGTGTCGAGATCATGTCATGGCTGCGTCATCAAGAAAAGGCAGGGGAAGGCTCTTTTGCCTGTATTAACCGCGCATGGCAGAGTTTCGTTCAATCTTAATCAAATCATCGCTGTATCGCGGTTGTCCGAAAGAATGATTTCGCGTTAGGTATGGCCCAATGACTGACGCGATTACGCGCCGCCGTCCCGCGAGTGACGCTTCCGGCCCCGAACCCTGGACCGCCCCGCTTGAGCCTGCTCTGGGGAACCGCTTTCTTTGTCGGCTGCGCGCGATCAGGCGCATGAGCCTCTCCATTCTGTGGACGATCGTCGCAAGCGTGCCGCAACGCGCCCTGCTACGACGCAAAAGTGCGAGCAAGATCGTGTTCGCTCGTTTTTACTGGGCAACGATCTGCCGCATCCTTGGCCTGCGTGTTCGCGTGGTCGGTGAGGCAGCCGGAACGATACGCGACAGTCTCGCTGTCAGAAACGGCGAGCGACCGATCATTTTCGTCGCTAATCACTCCTCATGGCTCGATATCGCGGTTGCGGGCGGCATCCTTCCCACTGTTTTCGTTGCAAAACAGCAGATTGCCGACTGGCCGGTCATCGGCACGCTGGCGCGTCTCGGCAGGACGATCTTTGTCAGCCGCCAGCGCAACAATACAGGGCGCGAACTTCAGGCGATGACTGATCGCCTGAATAACGGCGATAATCTGATCCTCTTTCCGGAAGGCACCTCGACGGATGGCACGCATGTGCTGCCCTTCATGTCGTCCTTCTTCGCCATCGCCAAGCCGAGCCGTGTCGACCCTACCCTTCCGACGCCCCCTTCGGTGCTGATCCAGCCGGTCTCCATCGTCTATGATCGTCTCGATGGCCTGCCTATCGGGCGGGCGCGTCGCACTGCCCTGGCGTGGTACGGTGACATGGAACTGGCACCGCATATCTGGTCGGTCACGCAATGGCGCTCGCTCGGTGCAACAGTCATTCTTCATCCGCCGGTCGATCCAGCAGATTACCCGAGCCGCAAGGAGCTTTCTTCTGCGGTGCAGGAGATCGTGGCACTCGGCGTGGCCCAACTGCACCACAACCCCGACCAGCCCGAGGCGATCGAGCTCTGAGCGGCACGCGCACCTTGCACCGCTCGGACGCAGGGTCGCATACGGCACAAATATTACCCATGCATTTAACGTGTCTTTCGGCTACAACGCATGGCAGAACATCCATAAAAGGGCATATGGGACAAACAGACAGGAAGAGGCCTGACTTTCAGGCATTTTCCCTGGACATCCCACCCACAGAGCATCGCCAGCAGGCAAGAGGTAAGGACACGTGACCGTCGAGGCTTCCAACGACAGCAGGATTCCAGTGCAGAACGACATGAACGCCAATACGCGCGGGCTGCATGTCATCACCTGGGGCTGTCAGATGAATGTCTATGACAGCGCACGCATGACCGATGTTCTGGCGCCACTCGGCTATCGCGCTGTCACGACGCCCGAACAGGCCGAGATGGTTATTCTCAACACCTGTCATATCCGCGAGCGCGCCGCCGAGAAGGTGTTCTCGGAGCTGGGTCGTCTGCGGAAGATCAGCGAAGAACGCGAGGCCTCCGGTCTGAGCCGGTCGATCATCGCAGTGGCAGGCTGCGTGGCTCAGGCAGAAGGCGAAGAGATTCTCGCCCGCGCCCCCTATGTCGATATCGTTCTCGGTCCGCAGACCTATCATCGCCTGCCCGAGATGGTGGCGCGTGCAGCGCGTGCCGGTGGCGCTGTGATCGATACCGATTTCCCTGTCGAGATGAAGTTCGACTTCCTGCCACAGGAAGCCGCTCCGCAGGTCGAGGGAAACCTGACAGCGTTCCTCACGATTCAGGAAGGCTGCGACAAGTTCTGCTCCTTCTGCGTCGTGCCTTACACACGCGGCGCTGAAACCAGCCGTTCGCTGCCCTCGGTCATCGCCGAGGCACGCCGCATGGTGGAAAGCGGCGTGCGCGAGATCACCCTGCTCGGCCAGAACGTCAATGCCTATCACGGCGATGACGGACAAGGCGGTACAGCCGATCTGCCTCAGCTCGCCGAAGCGCTCGCGGCCCTCCCCGGGCTCAAGCGCATCCGCTACATGACATCGCACCCGCGCGACATGGACCAGACGCTGATCGACGCCCATCGCGACAATCCTGCGCTGATGCCTTTTCTGCATCTGCCGGTTCAGTCAGGCTCGGATCGCATTCTCAAGGCCATGAATCGCGGCCATACGGGTGACGAGTATCGCGCCCTGATCGCCCGCCTGCGCGAAGCCTGCCCGGACCTCGCCCTTTCTTCCGATTTCATTGTCGGTCATCCGGGCGAGACGGATGAGGATTTCGAGGCGACCATGCAGCTCGTGCGCGATACCGGTTTCGCACAGGCGTTCTCGTTCAAATACTCGCCCCGCCCCGGAACCCCGGCAGCAGGTCAGCCCTTCCAGATCGATGAGGCGGTGAAAGACGCACGCCTGCAGCGACTGCAGGCGCTGCTGCGCGAGCAGCAGGACGCGTTCAACGCCGATATGGTTGGTCGTACCCTGCCGGTTCTCTTTACCGGACGTGGCCGCAAACCCGGCCAGATCTCCGGGCGTTCACCCTATCTGCAACCGGTCCATGTCGATGGTCCCGATGATCTCATCGGTCAGACAGTGCCGGTTGTGATAACCCAGCGTCTTACCAATTCGCTGGCTGGTACACTCTTACGGGAGAGAGTCTGCGCTTGAGCCACCCCACGGCACCCCAGTCGCATCCCGGACACGGGACCAATGACCGTAACTCCAGGCGGCAGCTTCCGCCTGATATCCCCCCTCAGGAACAGGGCCATCGCACCTCAGCGCTGCGCTTTGGCGATAATATCCTTCTCCAGCAATTGCTGGGCGATCATGACCGCCATCTGATCCGCCTCGAACAGGGTTTCGATGTGCGCCTGACCTGCCGTGGCAACAAGATTGCCATCACGGGTGAAGCCGCCTCTGTAGCCCGCGCGCAGGCAGCCATCACGGCGCTGTACAATCAGCTGGAACATGGCGGCAAGATCGATGGCCCTGTCGTCGATAGTGTCATCCGCCTCTCTGCCCTGCCCCGCCCGTCGCGACAGCCTGAACCGCGCGCGGCTCAGCCCCGTCCGGCCGAGCCAGGCAGAAGGGATACGGATAATCACGTACCGTTCCAGGACCTGCCTGCCATACGCACAAAGCGCGGGGCGATTGCACCACGCTCACGCGGGCAGGCTGCCTATATGGAAATGCTGGCCAAGACGGAGCTGACTTTCGGCATCGGCCCAGCCGGAACGGGCAAGACCTATCTGGCCGTTGCGCAGGGTGTTGCCATGCTTCAGGCTGGCCAGGTGGATCGTATTATCCTCTCACGCCCTGCGGTCGAGGCAGGCGAACGCCTGGGCTTTCTGCCCGGCGATCTGCGTGAGAAAATCGACCCCTATCTGCGCCCGCTCTACGATGCGCTGAATGACATGCTGCCTGGCGATCAGGTTGCTAGGCGTATGGCCAATGGCGAAATCGAGGTAGCACCGCTTGCCTTCATGCGCGGCCGTACGCTGGCGCATGCCTTCGTCATTCTCGACGAGGCCCAGAACACCACACCGGCCCAGATGAAAATGTTCCTGACCCGCATGGGACAAGGTGCCCGCATGGTTATTACGGGCGATCTCAGCCAGATCGATCTGCCTTCGGGCGTCGCATCAGGCCTGCGTGAAGCCGTCGAGACCCTTGAAGGCCTGCCGGGAATTGGTATTACGCGTTTCGAGTCTGCTGATGTCGTCCGTCACCCGCTGGTGGCCCGCATCGTGGACGCTTATGATCAACGAGTGGCTGCGGCACGGGATTATTCCCGAGGCAGGTCGCGCCGGGAATACAATGGAACCTCGAAGTAGTCTTACCCCATCCGCCGAAGAGACGTCCTCTACAAACAGGGCGTCTCTTCGCAATCGCCTCGACCTGATCGTGACGGATCGTCGCTGGCGCGCTGCCGTGCCCGGTCTCGAACAGCGTGTCATGCGCTGCATCGAGGCAAGCCGCCCCTGGCTCGACCGGGATCGCGTGCCGGCTTTTCTTCTGGCCGACGATCGCGCGGTCAAGGAACTGAACGCCAGTTTCAGAGACAAGAACAAACCGACCAATGTTCTCACCTTTGAAGAGAATGGCGCGTTCGGCGATGGCGATATCGCCCTTGCCTATGAGACGCTTCATCGTGAGGCCAAGGCGGGCAACAAGCGGTTTTCGCATCATTTTGCCCATCTGGTCGTGCATGGGCTGCTTCACCTTGCCGGTCATGACCATCACCGCCCCGACGAGGCACGGCTGATGGAAATGACCGAAGCGCGCATTCTCTCGCGCCTCGGCATTCCGAACCCCTGGCGGCTGGGCGGGAGGCGCGTCGCATGAGCGAGAGCGACGAGCATCAACAGCGACGCAACAAGGGGCTGTTCGGAATCTTCAACCGCAAGGGACGCGAGCAGGGCCTGAGGCTCTCCATCGCGGCCCTGGTGGAAGAAGCAGCAACACCCCACCCCGAGGCCGGAACACGCCCTGAACTTGATCGTCAGGAACGCGCGCTGATCACCAATGTGCTGCATCTGCGGGAAAAAACCGCCGATGACGTCATGGTGCCGCGCGCCGATATCGTGTCGATGTCAGCTGATATCACCCTGGATGAGGCACTCGATTTCATGCGCCGCGAAAACCACTCGCGCGTGCCGGTCTATCGCGAGCATCTCGACAACGTCATCGGGATGATCCACGTCAAGGATCTGATCGCCTATATCGGTACGTCGGAAGCCTTCGATATCGAGCCTCTTCTGAGGCAGCCGCTCATGGTTGCCCCCCAGATACCGGTGCTGGATCTGCTGCTTCAGATGCGCCAGCGTCGCACCCATCTGGCGCTCGTGATCGATGAATATGGCGGTGTCGACGGTCTGGTGACGATCGAGGACCTGGTCGAGACCATCGTCGGCGATATCTCCGATGAGCATGACGAGCCGGTTTCAGCCATGATTTCCGAAAGGGCTGATGGCTCCTTCGATCTCGACGCCCGTCTGCCGGTCGATGAGCTTGAAGGCTTCATGGGGCCTGTGCTGACAGAAGCGGAGCGCGAAGCAGAAATCGAGACTGTGGGCGGGCTTGTGTTCCGTCTGGCCGGGCATGTTCCGATCAGGGGCGAGGTCTTTACCCATGAAAGCGGTCTCGTCTTTCGTGTAACCGATGCCGATGCGCGCCATATCCGCGCGCTGCGCATGAGGGTCCCGTCCGACTGGGTTCGCAGCGATGGGAAGCAACCAGACCGCGACGCGGAAGCGCGCTGACGCAGCGCCCGACCGCGCGCCTTTCTGTGTGACGACGAAATCAGGTGCCGGAACCCTGTGCGTGAGGGTTCCGGCACTTGACGCAGGCGCCTCTTCCGGTCTTCAAAACTTTGACATCATTCAACGGGAGTGTTTTCCATGTCCGTCTACAGGCGCAGTTTCCTGGCAGCGATCCCTGCCCTCGCCCTCATGTCGAAAGCCCGCGCTGAAGACGCTCATACCAACGATATTCGCCTGACGCCGCGCACCCTGGGCAATCCCAAGGCACCGGTCACGGTCAATGAGTGGTTCTCGCTGACCTGCACCCATTGCGCCCATTTCGAGATGACCGTATTTCAGGAAGTGAAGGCGAAGCTCATTGATACCGGTAAGGTGTTCTACGTCTATCACGACTTCCCGCTCGACCAGATCGCGCTTCTCGGCGCCATGGTGGCGCGCTCGCTTCCCGTCGAGCGCTATGTGCCCTTCGTCAATTCGATGCTGTCGACGCAGGATCGCTGGGCTTTCGCCCGCGACGTCGATCCGAAAAAGCAGATCCAGCAGATGGCGGCCCTGGCGGGTGTTTCGGCCGATCAGTTCAAAAAGATCGATGCTGACGACGCGCTTCGTCAGGCACTCGTGGCGCAGCAGGATGCCGATCAGGCCAAATACAATATCGGCGGCACGCCTTTCTTCATGTTCAACGACAAGCCGTATAATCAGGAACTCCTGACCTTCGATGCTTTCGAGGCAGAAGTCAGGAAGGCTGGCGGCTAAGGCCGCATTCGGTTACATGCGCGGGCGGTACGGGCAGCACTCAGCCCGCGCCGCCATCGCATTGCGCTCCTGACGGCCTTTCACTGCCGCAGGGAAGAACGCCCAGAAGAGGACCCCGCTTTTCGCGTATGTCAGCCAAGATCACGCGCCTGCGGATAGCGGGTTTCAAGAGTTTCGCCGATCCTGCCACGATTGATATTCTCCCCGGGCTGACTGGCATTGTCGGCCCCAATGGCTGCGGCAAGTCCAATGTCGTCGAGGCCCTTCGCTGGGCCATGGGGGAAAGCTCGGCACGCGCTCTGCGCGGTGGCGAGCTCGACGATCTGATTTTCGCAGGCACAAGTGCACGTTCGGCACGGTCTCTTGCCGAAGTAACCCTCTGGCTCGAAGAGGCAACCGGCCTCGCTCCCGCTCCCTTCGCTGAAGCCGACGGGCTGGAGATATGCCGACGCGCCGAACGGGGTTCGGGGAGCGATTTCCGCCTTAACGGTCGCGCCCTGCGCGCACGCGATATCACGACACTTTTTGCCGATCTGTCCTCAGGCGCCCGAAGCTCTTCGATCGTCAGCCAGAACCGCGTCAGCGCGCTGATCAGCGCCAAGCCCGAAGAGCGCCGCTCGCTTCTGGAAGAGGCCGCGGGCATTACCGGCCTGCACGCCAGACGCCACGATGCCGAACTCAAGCTTCGTCAGGCTGAAAGCAATATGGAGCGATCGGAAGATCTGCGTCAGCAGATCGAGAGTCGCCTTGAGCAGCTCGAAGCCCAATCGACTCATGCACGCGCCTATCGAAATCTCTCTGAGGCGATACGCAATGACGAAAAGGCCCTGTCCTGGGTAACGTACAGACGCGCCGAGCTTCTGGTGGAACGCACCACCGCCCTGTTGCAGGCAGCCGAAAAAGAGCGCGATGAGTCGGCTGCCGCAGCGAGCATGGCCGAACAGGAGCGCACTGGTCAGAAAACGCGCATCCTTGAACTGCGAGAGCAGGTCGAAACCCTGCGTGAAGCACGGGACAGGCTGCGCGTGGCTGCTGAAACCACGCGTGAGGCTTTGGCTCAGGCCCTCAATACAGCAGAGCAAAACGCACAGCGTCAGGCCCAGCTGCAAGCCGACCAGCAGATCGCCCAATCGCGCCTTGAGGAGGCACAGGCAAGGCATGCCGGGCTGACGGAGGCCATGACAGAACTCGAAACCCTTATGACAGGGTTTCCAGACAGGCTCGCGGAGCTGATGCAAACCGCGCAGGAAAGCGCCGCCGCGCTGGTCGCATCAGAAAAAACGCGTCAGGCCTTTTCGGAACGTCTCATCAGCGAGCGTATGGCAGCGCAGAGCCTGCAGGCAGAGCACGAGACAACTGCAAAACGGATCGCAGCCCTCAGCGAGGAAGAGCATCAGCTGGCGAAGGCGCTGGATGAGGTGAAATCCAGGCTCCCTGATGATGCCAGTCTTTCTGCTCTTCAGACGGCACTCGATGAAAAACGGCGCCAGCGCAGCGCTCTGGAAGAAGAAACAGCCAGACTGACCCGTGCCCAGCAGGATGCGCGTCTGGCGCTTTCACAGTCTGAGCAGGAAGCCGATCAGGCCGCCCGTGACGCCGGGCATGCGCGCGAGACCCTCTCACGCCTTCAGACAAGGATGCAGGCGCTGGAGGCGCAGTGCACCCGGCATGAAGCCGAACTCGAATCCCTGACCCAAGCCTGCCTCAGCGAGGCGGAGCTTCTCGAACTCGAGACAACGGCTGCCCGGTTACTCACTGCGCGCGACAAGGCACGCCAGGAGGCCGAGCAGGCCCGGGCGACGGTGAGCCAGCATCAGCAGGCCCTCTCACATGCCGAGGCCGAGGCGCAGGGCGTTGCCCGGCAGCGGAGCCTGCTCCAGCGTGAATACGAACAGGCGAGTGAAGCGCAGGCCCGCCATGAGAGCCAGATAGAAACGCTCTCTGCCCAGCGTTGCGAACTCGACGCGCAGATGCCTGCTGCCAAAGCGCTCGAAGCCGCCAAAACGGCCCATGCGCAGGCACAAGCTGCCGTCTCGACCCTGACGGCACAGAGTGAGACCCTTTCTGCCGAACGCAATCTGAGCCGTCAGCAGCACGAGATGCAGGAAAAAGCGCGACGGGAAACGGCCGCCAGCGTTCTCGCCCTGCGCGCGCGTCGTGAAGCCCTGGCGGCGACACATCAGGCAGAGGCCCTGCCTTCGCCGCTGATCGACTCGCTCATTATTCCGCCGGGCCTGGAGCGTGCGATCGCCTCTGCGCTCGACGCGACACTCGATGCCTCGCTCGACGAAAACCAGAACCGCGCCTGGGCACAGCTTTCGCCCTTGGCGGCGCAGCCTCTCCCGCTGCCTGCGCAGAGTCTGCTGTCCCTGGTTGATTGTCCACCCGCCCTTCAGCGCTGCTTTGCGTCGATCGGGCTGGTCGATTCTGCCGAGGCCGGCGCTGCGCTCCACCAGAGTCTGTCGCCCGGCCAATGCCTCGTCAGCAAGGAGGGGGCCCTCTGGCGGTGGGACGGCTATCGTGAGGCCGCCAATCTGCCATCGAATGCCCTGAACCGCGTCGAGCATCTCAACGCGATCCGCGCGCTCGAAGCTGAGATTGAGCAGAAAGAGCGCGCACTCGCTCCGCTGACAGAGCTTGTGACGACACTCGAGCAGAAAGAGCGTTCTCAGACCGAGCAACTGGCCGAGTTGCGCGAAACCCTGCATCTGCAGGAAGCCGCACTCACGGCAAAACGCCATGATGAGACCATTCTTCTCACTCAGCGCGACCGCATCAGCAGCCAGCTCGATCGTCTCGACCAGACACGTGAAGAAGCCGCTATCCAGCGCGACGAGATGGCCAGACGCGTTGATGCTGCGAGAGAAGCGCTTGGGTCTCTCGCAGCGGAAAGCACGCTCAGGACGCAGATCGACAGCCTGCGCGAGACGCTCGCCAATACACGCCAGATAGCTGATCGCGCACTGAATGACGCCAGGCGTCTCGAATCGGACCATGGTGCCGCGCAGGAAAAGGCCACCCGCCTGAGACTGCAGGAAGAGTCCAACGCAACCAGATCGCGCACCCTGACGGCTGTACTGGCTCAGGCACGGCAGGATCTCGCCGAGATCGTCTCGCAAAAAACGCAGATCGCGCAGACAGATCACGACGCGGCGCTGACCCGATGCGCCGAAGCACGAGACAGACAACGTACGGTTCTGAAGGATTTCGACACACAGCTCAACGCATCCAGACAGACGCTTGAAACGCTCGGCAGGGAAATCGGCGCGACGGGAAGGGATCTGCAGACAAGACGCGACCTGAAGCTCAGCCTGACCAGTCGCCTCTCGGCGCTGCTGCCCCAGCATGATTCCGTGAAAAACGCCCGGGCTCAGGCAAAAGCACAGCAACGCGACCTCGCGCCCGTGCCTGACCTGACCCCCCTGGAGCAGGATTTCCAGAATGCACAGGCTCAGGAAGCGACCCATCGCGAAGAAAGCGCTCGCCATCAGGAAGCACTCCGCGAGGCAGAAGCCGCCCATGACCGCGCAAAACAGGAAAAAACGCAGCTCTCCGTCCGACTGAGTGAAAACAACACGCAAAGCCTGGCCCTGCAGGACGATCTGACCCGGCTTCAAGCCCGCGTCGCGCTCGGTGAGACGGAATGTTTGCGGAGCGATGCCGAGAAGACCCGCCTCGAGGCCGCATCGCAGGAGAGCATAGGCGCCCTTGAAACCGCCGAAGAGGCTTTCGACGGTGCTGCGGCTTCACTCGCCGATATCGAGGCCGCCCTTGAGACGCTGGCAGAAACGCGCAGGGACGCCGAGCAACGCTGCGCCTCTGCCAGAGAGAACGCCATCCGCCTGCAGGAACGCCTGACCCAGGCCTGTGGCCAGCTCGAGAAGCTCACGGAAAGTCGGGAGACCGCCCCACCAGAGGATTTCGACCTGCCTCTGACGGAGCAGAGCGAGACCACTCTCAAGCGACGCCTCAGCCGGGCCCTGAAGGAACGGGAAGCCCTCGGACCTGTCAATCTGCTGGCTGATGAGGAATATAACGAGGCCCGCAACCAGTCGGATCACCTGATGCGCGAGCATGAGGAACTGGGCTCGGCCATCGGCCGTCTGCGTGGCTCGATCAACATGCTGAAAAAAGAGGGGCGCGAGCGACTTCAGGCAGTGTTTGTCGAGGTCGACCGGCACTTCCAGTCCCTGTTCAGCCGCATGTTCAATGGTGGCAAGGCCCATCTTGGACTGGTCGGCAGCGATGACCCTCTTGAGGCGGGGCTGGAAATCTTTGCTCAACCGCCCGGCAAGAAACTGTCGACCCTCTCGCTTCTGTCCGGCGGAGAGCAGGCATTGACGGCGCTGTCGCTCATTTTCGCAACGTTCCGCTGCCAGCCTGCCCCGCTCTGCATTCTCGACGAGGTCGATGCTCCGCTCGACGATGCGAATGTCGAGCGGCTCTGCGGGCTGCTTAAGGATATGGCTGAAGAAGCAGATACGCGTTTTCTGATCGTGACCCATCACCAGCTCACCATGGCCCATATGGACAGGCTTTTCGGCGTCACGATGCAGGAGCGCGGGGTCAGTCAGGTCCTGTCCGTCGATCTCAGCCTTGCAACCTCCTTCGCTGAAACGGGTTCTCTGGCTGTGGTGTCGTGATCGAATGCGGTTATAACCATGTCTTTATTGTGTTTTCCTGCCGATACCGCCCATAATGGTCGATTGACGCCCTAGCCCAGAAAGGCCGATCCGATTTCCTTTTCGCCCCCTCATCTTCCCGATCTGTCGAAGCTGAGCGCCGGTCGCGGTCTGCGCGTGGTGGGCGATGTGCATGGCGATCTCACCGCTTTCGAACATGCGGTTGCAACCGATCGATTCATTATCCAGCTCGGCGATCTGGTGGATCACGGGCCTGACAGTGCCGGAACGTTGCGGCTCATGCTCGATCTGATCGATGACGGGCGCGGCCTGTTCATTCTGGGCAATCATGACCGCAAGCTGGGGCGCGCGCTCGAAGGCAGAAGGCTGAGACGCGACCCGCCTCTCGAGGAGACGCTGCGCCAGCTTTCGGGCCCGGTCCAGGCCGGTCTGCGCGAGCGTGCCTATGAGGCGATAGCCGAGGCCCCGGCATGGATCGTCCAGGGCAACATGATTTTCGTCCATGGCGGGTTTCACACCGATATGATGTTCGAAGCCCCGCCCCCGGCGCTCGGTGCCATGACCCCCCTGCTGTCACGCGCACTTTTTGGTGAAACCACAGGCCGTATGCAGCCTGACGGTTATCCCGAGCGCCGATTGCGCTGGATCGATCATATTCCTGCCGATCATATCGTCTATTGCGGTCATGACCGGCGCTCGACCGATGGCCGCCCCTGGATACGCGATGGACGCAACGGTGGTCGCGCCATCTTCACCGACCTTGGCGCCGGAAAAGGCGGCCATCTTGCCTGGATTGATCTGGATGTCTGAACAAGAAACACGCGCGCTCCTCGAACAGCATCGTCAGAGCATCGACAATATCGATGCGGCGCTGATCCATATGCTGGCAGAGCGCTTTCGCCAGACGCAGGCGGTAGGCGAACTCAAGGCCCGCTCGGGCCTGCCCGCTGCCGACCCTGCCCGCGAGGCACGTCAGATCGAGAGACTGCGCCAGCTTGCCTCTTCGGCCAGGCTCGATCCTGACTTCGCGGAAAAGTTTCTTGCCTTCATCATACGGGAAGTGATCCGACATCATGACTCAATTGCCGGGCGCAGCCCGCGCTGAACCGGAGAGCGTGACATGACGGCGCATCATCTCATCCTCGTCAGACATGCGCAGGCCACGCACGACCTGTTCGGCGTTCAGGACCGTGACCGCCCCCTGACGGAGCGGGGCGCACAGGACGCAGAAAGCCTGGGCGAAAAGCTTGCAGCCATCGGGATCGATTTCTCAGGCGCCCATCTGTGGCACAGCACGGCCAGACGTACGACACAGACTGCCCAGGCCATTGCCGGGCGCCTGCCGTCATCCTGCGTCGTGCATGGTCTCGATGCGCTTTACGATCTCGATCTCTACGGTATTCTCGAACTGATTCGCGAAACACCCGACGCGGTCAAAACGCTGATCATCGTGGGGCACAACCCGGCAATTGCCGAGACCTGTCGTCATCTGGCAAGCGATGCGATTGACGGGCCAATCGCCCGGGAATTGATGAAAGGGTACGAGCCCGGCACCACGGCCCTGTTTACAGTCATCTCCGACTGGGCCGGTCTTTCACCCAATACGGCGACACTCGGCACCGTACTTCACCCATAAGTTGATTGCCTCTTCCTGGCTAAATTCCTAAGGCACGTCCATGGCTGATCACGACACAAACGGATCCACTCCCGAAACGGCGACCCTCAGCATAGGCGAGCGCTCTGCCGTATTTCCGATCCTCAAGGGCAACCTTGGCCCTGATGTGATCGATATCCGCAAACTCACTGCCGATACGCAGATGTTTTCCTTCGATCCCGGCTATGGTGAAACGGCGTCCTGCCGCAGCGCCATCACCTTTATCGATGGTGACGAAGGCGTGCTGCTGCATCGCGGCTATCCGATCGAGCAGCTGGCGACCGAAGCGAGCTTTACCGAGACGGCTTATCTGCTGGTCTATGGCGAGCTGCCCACTCGTGAGGATTACGAACGCTTCCAGCAGGATCTGAAAGAACAGGCTCTGCTTCATGAGCAGATTCGCAATTTCTTCAATGGCTTCCGTCGCGACGCCCATCCCATGGCTATTCTCTGTGGCACCGTCGCAGCGCTCTCGGCCTTCTATCCCGATGCCGTCGACATCTCGCACGAGGCCTCGCGTGATCTCTCCACGCGTCGTTTGATCGCGAAAGTGCCCACCATCGCGGCATGGGCCTATAAATATACGGTTGGTGAGCCTTTCGTTTATCCTGACAATAATCTCAGCTTTTCAGAAAATTTCCTGAAGATGCTGTTTGCCAAGCCGAACGCTGAATACAAGGTCAACCCGGTTCTGGCGCGTGCCATTGATCGCATTCTCATCCTGCATGCCGATCATGAGCAGAATGCCTCGACCTCGACCGTGCGCCTTGTCGGCTCGACAGGCTCGAACCCGTTTGCCTGCATCGCAGCCGGTATCGCAGCGCTCTGGGGCCCCGCCCATGGCGGCGCGAATGAAGCCGTTCTCGGCATGCTGGCGCAGATCGGCACGCGTGAGAACATCCCGTCCTTCATCGCCCAGGTAAAGGACCGCGAGAGCGGTGTGCGCCTGATGGGCTTTGGCCATCGCGTCTACAAGAATTTCGACCCGCGCGCGAAAATCATGGAGCAGACCTATCACGAGGTCGTGGCCGAGCTTGGCCTCAAGCATGACCCGATGTTCGATCTGGCCGCAGAACTCGAAAAAATCGCCGTCAACGATCCCTATTTCGTGCAGCGTCGGCTCTATCCGAATGTCGATTTCTATTCAGGTCTGATCCTGAAGGCGATGGGCATCCCGACTTCGATGTTCACCGTACTCTTTGCTGTGGCGCGCACGGTAGGCTGGGTCAGCCAGTGGCGCGAGATGATCGAGGAACCCGGCCAGCGTATCGGCCGCCCTCGCCAGCTTTATGTGGGTGAAGCCCGTCGCGACTATATTCCGCAATGCCGACGCAGCTGAGCGGCGTCACGCCCTGATACGAAAAAAGCCGGAGATTTCTCTCCGGCTTTTTCTTTGCCTGGGCCAGAAAGCCCGGGCATCATGTCTTCGGTGAAAAACCAGACCGAAGGCTAGCAGTTACATCCGGGTGTGGCGCCCTTGTCCTGACGGACGATATGGTGGTCGATCCATTCCGAAACCAGACGACGTGCTTCGTTCAGCGAGGCTTCGGGATGGTGAATGCGATAAAGGGTCGTGCATGCGGTAAAAGCCTGAATATCAGGCTGGCCCACATCCCGCAGCTCTTCATACGCTGTGATAACAGCGCGTTCGCACTTTCGGGAAATGCGGTTGAGGTCAACAGTCACGCAAACTGATCCTAGTTGAGAATTATTATCAATTAGCGCATTGTAAATCTTTTCCGATGGTAAATGCAAGCATCGCCTATCGAACGAAAGCGCGAGGATTTTCTCTTCTTATTTCTCTTACTTTTCTCGTTAAGGACGGATAATCCTGCACGCCAGTAAGATCATGGAGTAATAACAGATGGCTCTCAGCAACGAGATCAACGGTGGCGCAGTCCGTCAGACACAATGGGACCGGGACGCTGCGCTCACGACGGCGCGTATCCTGCTTGAAATCAAGGCCATCAATTTCCGCCCTGAAGAGCCCTACACCCTGACCTCGGGCTGGAAGTCGCCTGTCTATATCGACTGCCGCAAGATCATTTTCTTTCCCCGCGCCCGCGCCAAGATCGTCGAACTGGCTGTCGAGAAGATCGGTCGTCATATCGGCTATGAGAGCATCGACTGCGTGGTCGGCGGTGAGACAGCCGGCATTCCGTTTGCCGCCTGGATTGCAGACCGCATGATGGCCCCCATGGCCTATGTGCGCAAAAAGCCCAAGGGCTTTGGCCGTAACGCCCAGATCGAGGGCGATGTGCCGGAATCAATGCGCACCCTTCTGGTCGAGGATCTGACGACCGATGGGGCCTCCAAGGTCCGCTTCGCCAATGCCCTGCGTTCAGCAGGGGCGATCATCGATCACACCTTTGTCGTCTTCTTCTATGGTGTGTTCCCCGGCGCCCAGAAGACCCTTGCCGACATGAATGTCTCGCTGCATTCGCTCTGCACCTGGTGGGATGTGCTCGAGGCCTGCTCGGGCGCGAACTACTTCTCCGAAAGCGACATCCATGAGGTCCGTCGCTTCCTTGAAGATCCCTGTGGCTGGTCGAAGGCCCATGGTGGTGTGGGCGGTGCTGAAGAAGCCGCGGCCCTCAAGGCCAAGGCGGAAGGCTGATTTGTCTCTCCCTCCGGGACGTGTGCTTGCCTTTGACTCGGGCATTGGGGGGCTCGCCGTTGTGCAGGCCCTGCGCACGACCCTGCCGGAAGACACGCGCATCGACTATCTCGCCGATAACGCGCTGTTTCCCTATGGCGAGCAGGAAGATTCCCTGCTGGTCAGGCGTCTTCTCTCCCTCATGGAGGAGCGCATTGCCCATCTGCGCCCCGATGTCGTGCTTATTGCGTGCAATACAGCCAGCACGATCGCGCTGGATGCGCTCAGAGCCCGGTTTGACGTGCCGTTCGTTGGCTGCGTACCACCGGTGCGCTGGGCGGCCCGAGTCAGCCAGAGCCGTGTCTTCGGGCTTCTGGCGACGCGAGGCACGGCGAGACGCCCGTATCTTCGCAGCCTGAGAGACAGCTACGCGGCTGATTGCGAAATGATCGTGCATGGCGCCCGCACTCTGGCAGATCTGGCAGAGCAGGCCTTTCTCGGCCGGCCTGTCGACGATGCTCTGGTTGCCGGAGAATTACGCCATCTGTTCGAGGCCCCTCAGGGGCAGAAAATCGACACGATTGGCCTCGGCTGCACGCATTACACGTTTCTGACCGATGCCTTCCTGCGTCTCTGCCCGCCGGATATCAACTGGCTCGATCCTGCCCTGCCTGTCGCCCAGCAGGTCAACCGGGTGCTCGAAATGCGTCGTGAGCAACCCGGACGCAGGGACCTGCCTGAAAGCCTTACGCTGACCGGGCCAGCCGCCGATAGTGCGGCGCTGAAACAGGCGATTGCCCGGCTGGGCTATCACGACATCACTTTGCTGGAAGGCGCGCTCACGCCCTGAGAGCCGCCTCCTGACAGGCGGCGGAAAGGCTCAGTTGACGCGGCTGACCGTGTAGGAAGCAGCATCGATCATCAGCTGCCGTATCGGGCTGTCAGGGAAGATGGATAGCGCCTCGATGGCAGCATCGGCATAAACGCGCGCCCGGTCGATCGTTGTCTGGATGGCACCGCGCTTCTCGATGAGGCCGAGCGCATGGGGCAGATCCTCATCGGTCTGCTCTCCGGTCTCGATCACGCGCAGCCAGAAAGCGCGTTCGGCTTCGTCCCCGGCCTGGAAAGCCGCGAGTACCGGCAAGGTGATCTTGCCCTCACGCATGTCGTCACCGACGGTCTTGCCCAGAACCTGTTGGTCGGCGGCATAATCGAGGGCGTCATCGACAAGCTGGAACGCCATGCCAAGATTGGTGCCATAAGCATCGAGCGCAGCTTCTTCCTGCTCCGAGCGGTCGGCAACCACTGCACCGACACGGCAGGCTGCGGCGAAAAGCGCTGCCGTCTTGCCGTGAATGACTTCGAGATATTTTTCGATAGGAGTGGAGAGATCATTCTGCGTTGCCATCTGCAGCACTTCGCCCTCGGCGATGGTTGCAGAGGCCGCAGAGAGAATGGCCATGACCTTCAGCGATCCATCAGCGGTCATGAGCTGGAAAGACCGGGCGAACAGAAAATCGCCAACAAGAACCGATGCCTTGTTGCCGAAAACCGCATTGGCCGAAGCGAGGCCACGGCGCAGGGTGCTTTCATCAACAACATCATCATGAAGCAGCGTCGCTGTGTGGATGAACTCGACGCAGGCAGCAAGACCGACATGACGCTGGTTCTGTGCCGAGGGCTCGTATCCACAGAGCCGGGCTGAGGCGAGTGTCAGGAGCGGGCGCAGCCGCTTGCCACCGGCCGCAACAAGATGCGCACCAAGCTGGGGTATAAGCGGCACGGGGCTTTGCATGCGCGCGACGATCTCGCGATTGCAGGCCTCCATATCCTCTTTCAGAAAGGCCGAGAGCGCGTGCAGGGCCGAGCTTTCACGACTTGATTCGCCGGACCCGTCTTGTGTCTTGATATCGGTCACGCTGTCGGCAGCACCCAAGGCAAATCTCCACTTCAAACTTGGCCACTGACGACCCTGATGCAGTATAAGGCACGAGCCGGGCTTCCTGCCGGCGCTAAGAAACACCGTGGCAGAAATCGAACTTCATGCATGACCCAGCCAGACCGGAAGACCAGTTCTCGGACAGTCCAAACCATATGAGCGGCGCTGCGCCCACGGTCAACCCGGCCACCCTAAAAGCTGAGGCCGCAGCAGTGACGACAAGCGAGACGATGGAAGGATATCTGCTCGACCGTCGTGTGCGTTACAGACAATTCACCCAGGGCTACCGCACGGGAATCGAACCTGTCCTGATGGCAGCTTTCGTTCCGGCCCAGCCAGGACAGAGCGTACTGGAAGCCGGTTGCGGCGCGGGGGCCGGGCTTCTCTGCCTCACCTCGCGCTGTCAGGATGTCAGAGGGGTTGGGCTGGAAGCCGATGGAGCGACCGCGCAACTGGCCATGCAGAACATGCGTGACAACGACTGTGCCACGCGGGTGACGATCCTGCATGGCAGCATTCCTGATGTCCCGCCTGCCCTGCGGCAACTAACCCCAGGCGATAATGGCCGTTTCCATCACGCCATGGCCAATCCCCCCTGGCATCCGGCTGATCATACGGGTGCCAGCGATGCCAGGAGACGTCTCGCCATGACAATGCCGGAAGGCGGCTGGGAAGAATGGATCACCACACTGGCACGCTGGGTGCTGCCCGGCGGTAGCCTGACCCTTGCGCTCCCGGCATCGGTCGTCGACCGTGCCTGCGAAGCACTGCGCCATTCGGGCTTCGGAAGCCTCACCTTGCTGCCACTTTGGCCCAAGCAGGGACGCGCGGCCAAGATTGTTCTCCTGAGGGCCATACAGGGCGGCAGAGGGATGTTTTCCCTCCTGCCCGGTCTGGTGCTGCATCGCGACGAGGGGGGATATACCGCGCAAAGCGAAGCTATCCTGCGCGAGGCGAACGCTCTCTCGTGAGGAGCCTCCCCCAAGACCAGCTGACGGGAGGCCGTGAGGCCTCCCCGATATCCATCAGCGTGGCGTGAAGACCGAGGTGCCACCACCATCGACGACAAATTCCGAGCCTGTGAGATAGGCCGATTCATCAGCGGCAAGAAAGACGATCATGTTGGCGATGTCGGCGACATCGGCGAGGCGACCGAGCGGGTTGAGATGACGCCCCAACTCGTCCGCACTCACGCCAAGTGTCTTTTCGGCATAATCGGCCATAGCCGTTTTGACATAGGTGGGATGCACCGAGTTGACGCGGATATTCTGCGGCGCCAGCTCCGCAGCAAGATCCTTGGTCATGATCCTCACCGCCCCTTTGGAGGCGCCGTAAAGCGCATGCCCGGTCGAGCCCCTGAGACCGGCGATAGAGGAGAGATTGATGATTGCGCCCCCTTTGCGCTCTGCAAGATAGGGCACGACATGCTTGGCACCAAGAAAGACACCCGTGACATTGATCGCCATCAGGCGGTTCCATGTCTCGAGCGTGATCTCGGTAACGGGTGCGATAATGTAGATACCCGCGTTATTGACCAGCACTTCGATGCCGCCGAAACGCTCTTTCGCCTGGGCGTAGGCGGCGAGCCACTGCTCTTCTGATGTGACATCGTGCTGCAGGATCAGGATATCGCCCCCTGCCTGCCTTACGAGAGTCTGGGTTTCTTCCAGCCCGCTCATATCGACGTCGGTCGCAACGACTTTCGCCCCCTCCTCCGCAAAAAGGAGTGCCGTGCCACGCCCGATTCCTGCGCCAGCCCCGGTGATGAATACGGTCTTGTTTTTTACGGTGACAGCCATTTTGTTCCTCTCCGGATCATGAAAATCACGGCAGAAGAAGAACGTTCAGAACCAGACCCAGGTTCTGACACCATTACTTGATATGATCACACAGAGATCACGCCATTTCTTGATCGGAAACAAGAGTTCCGCATTTCCACCACCAAACAAGACACCTCAGGTGAAGAATATCAAAGAAGTGCATAAAAAAAAGGGAGGGGTTTCCCCCTCCCCTGTTCTCAGGAGGCGAACACATCCGCCTCGAAAGCCTCTTCCCATGATCCTGTGGTGGATGCGCGGGAGTATTCAGTGGCGCGGTTTTCGAAGAAATTCGCGTGCTCGACAGCATTGAGCATGTCGTCGAGCCAGGGCAGCGGGTTTTCTTCGATGCCATAGAAAGGATCGAGCCCGAGCTGAGTCATGCGACGATCGGCAATGAAGCGGATATAGCGCTTCACCTGCTCGGCGCTTAGCCCCTCGACATCCCCCATCTCGAAAGCGAGATCGATGAAGGCGTCTTCATGCTCAACCGTCGTGGCACAGATCTCTGCCAGTTCAGCGCGGAAATCCTCGGTCCAGATCTCGCTGTTCTCACGCACGAACGTACGGAACAGGCGGATCATCGAGAGGCAGTGAAGAGTCTCGTCACGCACAGACCACGAGACGATCTGGCCCATGCCCTTGAGCTTATTGAAGCGCGGGAAGTTCAGCAGAATTGCAAAGGAGGCAAAAAGCTGCAGCCCTTCCATGAAGGCGCCGAACGCCGCCATGGTCTTGGCGATTTCGCGCTTGTTGTTGATGTTGAAGGACTGCATGAAATCATACTTGTCCTTCATCTCCTTGTATTTCAGGAACGCCGAATACTCCGTCTCCGGCATGCCGATGGTGTCAAGAAGATGCGAATAGGCCGCGATGTGAATCGTCTCGATATTCGAGAACGATGACAGCATCATCAGCACTTCGGTCGGCTTGAAGACCTGGCTGTAATACTTCATGTACGCCGAGTTCACCTCGACGTCAGCCTGGGTGAAGAAGCGGAAGATCTGTGTCACCAGATGACGCTCGCCTTCGCTCAGCGTGCGATGCCAGTCTTTCACATCATCGGCCAGAGGCACTTCTTCCGGCAGCCAATGAACGCGCTGCTGGATCAGCCACGCATCATAGGCCCAGGGATACCGGAATGGCTTGTAGACCGGATTGGCGGTCATGAGATCGAAATGCTGCTCCTCGGCGAGCGGGGCGCCTTGGTTCTGTGTCTCACTCATTGGCTTTTCCTGACTCTGGTATGCTTTGTCTGTGTCTTGGCGGCATGGCCGCCGGTTTCGTTGCGGCTCAGGGTCAGAACCGTGCTGCCCTGCGCGTCATCAAGCAGAAGCCTGTCTTGTGCCATACGCCAGGATTTGACCTGAGACGCTGCGGCAAAAACGGCATCTTCCTGCGTCATGCGTATGCCGGGGCAGGCCATGCGGGTTCCGGCAATCGGCCCGAAAGTGAGGCTCTGCCCGGTTGCGCTGACATGGCCCATCATGCGGTTGCATCCGCCTGTGCCCGAAAGAAATCCGTCAGCCCGGAACACCATGAAAGCGGGCGCCTCAGCGCTGGTCGGCTTTTCGCCTACGGCGTCGATCTTCCAGTTTCCGATCAACGCCGTCGGGAGAAGCGTTGTCACGGGCTCGACAACGATCGTCCCTTCGGCGGGTACCGTGCCGGTCGCCATGATGGCTTCCTTGCTGATATAGAGAAGTCGACCATCGGCCCGGATCTCGGCGCGCAACGCGTAGCGATGACCCGGTTTGAAGGCTGCCGGATCATAGGAGAGTGCATAGCCGAAGCTCTGCGTGCCAACGGGCGCGAAAACGGTCTTACTCAACGTGATCGAAGGCGCATCAGCCAGGCTGACATCGTCGAGCATCACCGCCAGCTGGGCATTCGCAGGCAGGTCGATCCTGCCTTTTATCGTGACCAGGCCGCGCAGGATAGTCGAGGCACCAGACTGCGCCTCATCGGCCCATGCTGCTCCTGCACAGAGACTTACAGGCATGATTCCGAGAAGACAGGCCGCGAGGGTGAAAGCTCTTACTGACATGACAGGCATTCTTCATAGCTTGTCGTCGCCACGGGCTTCTTGGCAGCTTCAGCCGCATTCGAGCTGTAGTCTTCTTCCTCGAGAATATTGGTCTTGAGGGCCATGTCGCTCACAGCATCAGCACGCTGGATCGAAAGCGAGCGGCAATAATAGAGCGACTTCACACCACGCTTCCATGCCAGATAATGAATCTGGTGCAGATCGCGCTTATGGATATCGGCCGGAAGGAACACATTGATCGACTGTGCCTGGCAGATGAACTGCGCACGGTCGGCCGCGTGTTCGATCACCCAACGCTGATCCAGTTCAAAGGCCGTCTTGTAAACATCCTTCTCATCCTGGGTGAGGAAATCCAGATGCTGGACCGACCCCTTGTTCAGTGTGATGGATGACCAGACCGCATCATTATTCTGGCCCTTCTGTTCCAGAAGCTTGAGCAGATGGCGGTTACGCACGGTGAACGAGCCGGAAAGCGTCTTCTGCAGGAACACATTGGCCGAGATCGGCTCGATACCGGGGCTGGCATTGCCGGCGATAATCGAGATCGACGCTGTCGGTGCGATGGCCATCTTGTTCGAGAAACGCTCCATAAAGCCGTATTCCTCGGCGTCAGGACACGGTCCCAATACCTCGGCCAGATGCTTCGATGCCGCATCGGCCTGGGTCTTGATCTGCTCAAAAATACGCTTGTTCCATACGCGGGCCATCACGCTCTCAAACGGGATGTTGCGCGCCTGGAGGAAGGAGTGGAACCCCATTACACCCAGACCGACCGAACGCTCGCGCATGGCGGCATAACGCGCACGCTCCATGTCATCGGGTGCGCGGTCGATAAAGTCCTGCAGCACGCGATCAAGGAAGAGCATGACGTCTTCGATGAATTGCGGGTTGTCTTTCCACTCGTCCCAGGTCTCGAGATTGAGCGACGACAGACAGCATACAGCCGTACGGTTCTTGCCGTGATGATCAAGGCCCGTGGGCAGTGTAATTTCCGCGCAGAGATTGGAGGTCTTTACCTCCAGTCCGGCAAGCTTGTGATGCTCGGGGCGCGCCTTGTTCACGTGATCCGAATAGATGATGTAGGGCTCGCCCTGCTCCATACGGGCCGTCAGGATACGGATCCAGAGCTGGCGCGCGGAGATGCTGCGGACGATGGACATGTCCTTCGGCGAGCGCAGGCCCCATTCGGCATCCTGCTCAACGGCGCGCATGAAATCATCCGTGATCAGCACACCATGATGAAGATTGAGCGCCTTGCGGTTCGGATCGCCACCCGTGGGGCGACGCATCTCAACAAATTCCTCAACTTCGGGGTGCCAGACCGGCAGATAGACCGCAGCCGAACCACGGCGCAGCGAGCCCTGCGAAATGGCCAGTGTCAGGCTGTCCATGACACGAATGAACGGAATGACGCCCGAGGTCTTGCCGTTCTTGCCGACATTTTCACCGATCGAACGCAGATTGCCCCAATACGAGCCAATGCCGCCACCCTTCGACGCCAGCCAGACATTCTCATTCCAGAGATCGACAATACCGCGCAGGCTGTCATCCGCCTCGTTCAGGAAGCAGGAGATAGGCAGACCACGCGTGGTGCCGCCATTGGACAGGACCGGCGTGGCAGGCATGAACCAATGCTGCGAGATATAGTCATACAGGCGCTGCGCATGGGCTGCGTCGGCACCATAATAGGACGCCACGCGGCCAAACAGATCCTGGTAATGCTCACCCGGCAGCAGATAGCGGTTATCGAGCGTCGCACGACCGAAATCGGTCAGAAGAGCATCGCGAGAGCGGTTGACGCGGACTGGATGATGGCCTTCAAGCTGCACCACATCGTCGAACATGTCCGGCTCGGCCTCGATCTGCTGCGGTGCGCGGTCACAAGGCTCGGGCAGCACGTCAGCCGATGCAGAAACAGTCTCACTGGTCGTGTCGTCTAGCAGGCTCACGGGCCATCTCCCCAAGATCTAACCGGGACCGAAATCCCAAATTCAGAGTGTCCTCTTGGCGCAAGAGCCGCCCCCGAGACAAGCAATATATCGGGTTAAATTTCACCCCCAACACTACATATGGTGTTGACAGGGCAAGAAGCCCTTGAGGAACCTAAGGTTCCATGGCTGAGGTTTTTTCACTCCGTCAGAGAGCGTGGCCGCGATGTCACAGGATGCGCGATGAACATTTCGCGTTGCGCCGCGTTGGCTGAGCAACCGGCCCGGATCGGGCCCGGAAAAGCAGGAGATCTTGCAATGACGATCAAGAAATCAGCCAGCGCCCAGTGGAGTGGCGGCCTCAAGGATGGCAAGGGCAGCATCTCGACCCAGAGCGGCGCGCTGTCAAACCAGCCCTACGGCTTCAACACCCGTTTTGAAGACAAGCCGGGCACGAATCCCGAGGAACTGATCGGCGCAGCCCATGCTGGCTGCTTCACCATGGCGCTCTCGATGATTCTCGGCGAAGCCGGTCTGACGGCTACCTCGCTTGAGACCAAGGCAACCGTCTCGCTCGACAAGACCGAGTCCGGTTTCGAGATCTCCAAGATCCATCTCGATCTCAAGGGCAGCGTTCCCGGCGCCGATCAGACGAAGTTCGAGGAGCTTGCCACCAAGGCGAAAAATGGCTGCCCCGTTTCGCAGCTCTTCAAGGCTGAGATTACCCTGACAGCAACTCTGGGCTGAACAGGCTTCATGGCCGCTTCTCTCAAAGCGGCCATGACCCGCGACGCAAATTCAGCTGCGGTTGCGATGCCAGCTGTTCTGGGCATGATCACGCAACAGATGATCGACCAGAATGCAGGCCATCATGGCCTCTGCCACCGGCACGGCCCGGATACCGATACAGGGGTCATGACGCCCCTTGGTCATGACATCGATGTTTTCGCCATGACGGTTGACTGACGGCACAGGCACAAGGATTGAGCTGGTCGGCTTGATCGCAAAGCGTGCGGTAATGGGCTGCCCGGTAGAAATACCCCCGAGAATACCCCCGGCGCGATTGCCCTCGAAATGCAGAACACCATCATGCATACGCATCGGGTCTGCATTCTCTTCGCCACGCAAGGTGGCCACACCGAACCCCTCGCCGATCTCAACAGCCTTGACGCCGTTGATACCCATCAGACCCGAGGCGATATCCGCATCGAGCTTGCCATAGAGCGGCGCACCCAAACCGGCCGGGAAGTTTTCAGCGACGACTTCAACCAGCGCCCCGATGGAAGACCCGTCCTTGCGCACGCTGGAGAGCAGACCTTCCCATTCGATGGCCGTAATCGGATCAGGACAGAAAAGCGGGTTGCGCAGAACCTCGTCCCAGTCCCAGCGGCTGCGATCGATAGCAAGCCCCCCAACCTGAACGAGAGCCGCCCTGATCTGGGCTTCCTCACCAAGCAGTTCAGCTATCACCCGTCGGGCAACGCCCCCGGCGGCAACCCGACAGGCCGTCTCGCGCGCCGAGGAACGCCCACCACCACGATAGTCGCGATGGCCATATTTCAGATCATACGTAACGTCGGCATGCCCGGGTCGATAACGCAGAGCGATGTCGGAATAGTCTTTCGAACGCTGATCGGTATTGTCGATCATTAGCGAGATCGGGGTCCCCGTCGTCCTGCCCTCAAACACACCGGACAGGATACGGACCTGATCGGCCTCCTGACGCTGCGTGGTGAATTTCGACTGACCGGGTCGCCGACGATCCAGCCAGGGCTGGATGTCGGCCTCGCTCAGGGCAATGCCCGGAGGGCACCCATCAATGACGCAGCCAATGGCGGGGCCATGGCTTTCGCCCCAGGTCGTGCCCCGGAACAGCGTGCCAAAACTGTTATCCGACATCTCAGCCTTCTGAAGATGCGACGGCGATATCGGGCGCTGTCGGGTTCTTCATGCCAACCACGTGGTAGCCGCAATCGACGTGATGAACCTCGCCAGTGGTGCCCGAAGAGAGATCAGACAGGAAATACAGGCCCGAACCGCCGACATCCTTGAGCGACACATTACGCTCCATCGGCGCGTTGAGCTGGTTCCAGCGCAGGATGTAGCGGAAATCACCAATGCCGTTAGCGGCGAGAGTCATGATCGGACCGGCAGAGATCGCGTTGACGCGAATATTGTCCTTGCCCAGATCGGCGGCCATGTAGCGCACGGAAGCCTCAAGCGCTGCCTTGGCAACACCCATCACATTGTAATGAGGCATGACACGCTCGGCACCCAGATAAGAGAGGGTCAGCAGTGAGCCGCCATCGGTCATGAGCGCAGCTGCGCGGCGCGCAACAGCAGTGAACGAGAAGCACGAGATATCCATCGCCTTCAGGAAGGCATCGCGAGGCGTATCGACATAGCGCCCACGCAGGTACTGCTTGTCGGCCCAGCCAATGGCATGAACGACGAAGTCGATCTTGCCCCATTCCTTCTCGATTTCGTCGAAAGCACGGTCGATATCGGCGTCATCGCTGACATCGCAGGGAATGACCAGCGAAGCCCCGACGCTTTCTGCTAGAGGCTTGACCCGCTTGCCCAGCGCTTCACCCTGATAGGTAAAGGCGAGCTCTGCCCCCTGAGCAGCGCAGGCTGAAGCGATGGCCCAGGCGATGGAGCGGTCATTGGCGACGCCCATCACAAGGCCGCGCTTGCCCGTCATCAGCGTCCCGGTGGGGAGATCGAACGAAGCGGTGGACATGAGGCAGATCCCGGTTAATGTCAGCAAAAGAAATAATAACGAACCGCTACGTCGCACATGCCCGCTGCGCAAACAAGTCTGGAGATGACACGTTAGAGGGGGCGACAAAGACGGAACGAAGACAAGCAGGAGGCACATTACCATGCCCGACGAAGCCACCCTTCCCCTTATTCCGCTCGACGCAGACCCGTTCGTGCTTTTTGCAGAATGGATGAAGGAAGCCGAGGCGAGCGAACCGAACGACCCGAATGCCATGGCCATCGCAACGGCCACGGAGTCTGGCGTGCCGTCAGTGCGCATGATCCTGCTCAAGGGGGCTGATGAGCGCGGTTTCGTTTTCTATACCAATCTGGAAAGCCGCAAGGGTGGCGGGCTTCTTGCAAATCCCCATGCCGCACTGCTTTTTCACTGGAAGTCGCTTCGCCGTCAGATCCGCATCGAAGGCCCTGTCGAACCGGTAAGCGAGGAAGAGGCGGATCGCTATTTCGCCAGCCGCAGCCGCAATTCGCGCATCGGTGCCATTGCTTCCGATCAGTCACGCCCGCTGGCCGATCGTGCCGAATTCGAAGACCGCATCAGACAGGTCACAGCGCGTTTCGAAGGACAGGAGCCCCTGCGCCCCGCCAACTGGTCCGGCTTCAGGCTCGTGCCACAGCAGATGGAATTCTGGCAGGACCGTCCCTACCGGATGCATGACCGCGCCACCTGGACACGACAGGAAAATGACTGGGCTGTGACGCGCCTCTACCCCTGAGTGACCTTCATACCGGGGAATGCTTGCGGGCGTTCCCTCTCTTTTCAGCGAACGAACATCAAGCGAGACTTTCCATGGCAAACGACGTCCGAAACATCCTCGTCCCGCTCAATGGCGCAGGCAATATCGATGCCGTTCTGCGCGTGGGGCTTCTCCATGCCCGTGCTTTCAATGCCCATCTCTCGACCGTGCTCGTCGGCGACGACCCCAATGAAATGGCAGCCCTGACCGGCGAAGGCCTGTCGAGTTCAATGATCAACGAGATGATGGAAGCCGCCGAGCACGAGGCGCATAGGCGCATGCTGCAGGTGCGGCTGAAATTCGACGCGTTCGTCAAGGAAAACGATATCGAGCCCAAACAGGGCTTCCTTGAGAATGACCCACTCACCCAGTCCCGCCTGAGCGCCTCTCTCGAATTCCTGACGGGCTCGGAGCATGAAGCCGTTACCTGGCGCGCACGTCTGTCCGACATTACGCTGATGCCCCATCTCGGCCCGAATGATAATGCGCGCGCTTCAGAGGTTCTGCACGCCGTACTGTATGACAGTGGCTGCCCTCTCGTCATCGCTCCGCCCAGCCCGCCGGTCAGTTCGGGCAACCGCCTCTGCATCGCGTGGAACGGGACGGCAGAAGCCGCATCGGCGCTGCGCGGCGCCATTCCCTATGCCAAACGCGCCGAGGCGGTGCAGATCCTGACCAGTGTCGACTACCACCGGCGCGGCCCGGAAGCCGATACGGTGCAGGATTATCTCAGACTGCACGGCGTCGAGGCCGAAATCAGGGTCTTCAAGGGGATCGACCGGGATGTCGGTGCCGGTATTCTGGCAGCCTGTGCCGATTTCGGTGCAGACATGCTGACAATGGGGGCCTACTCGCATTCCCGCCTGCGCCAGATGATCCTTGGCGGGGCCACACGTCATATTCTGGAACATGCCGAGCTGACCGTGCTCATGAGCCGCTGAGGATTTTGCCATACTGCGTCGGACATGCTACCGCCGCATGATGCGTGCTTTCCTTTCAGACGCCGAATGAACCGCATCAGCCTGAAACGCGCGGCAGGTCGCTCTCTTCTCGTTCTGGCGCGCTTTTATGTCGACCTGACGATCCGCACGACGCGCTGGACAATCACCGGCGCGCCGGAATCCTTCCCGTCTCTCCTGCAGACATCCGAACGTCTTGCAGACGGCTGCATCACCGCAGCATGGCACCGGACACTTCTGATGCTGCCTGCCATGTGCCGTTGGGCGCATCATCAGAAGCCCGACCTGCCCATCACGGTCATGATCAGTCGTAACCGCGACGGTCGCTTCATCAGCGATCTCATCGCCCCATGGAATATTGCGAGCATCGAAGGCTCGAGCGACCGCAACGGCAAGAACAAGGGTGGCAGCCGTGCGCTGCGTGAGGCGTGCACCGCCCTCAAAAACGGTGCGATCTTCATGATCACCCCGGACGGTCCACGCGGCCCGGCCGAGACCGTGCAGGCGGGGACGGAAACCCTTATGCGCCTTACCGGAAAACCACTAGTGCCCATCGGAGCCGCCTGCACTGGCTTCACCCTTCCCAGCTGGGACCGACTAAGGGTACCGCTTCCTTTCGGGCGCGGCTATCTGCTTTACGGCGCGCCATGCACCTATCCCATGACGGGTGACGAGATAGCTGCAAAGCTGAAGACACTCTCGGCTCGCGCAGAGAGTAGTCTCGCCCTGGGACGCGCCACACTCGCCGATCGCCTGTGGAAGGCACTGGGTACGGCCCTGCTTCCCGCACTACGCGCCATGTCACTGATCCGTCTGCGCCGGGGGAAGGAACGGCTCGACCGGTTGCCGGAGCGACGCGGACGCACCGGACTGGCACGCCCGCAAGGCACTATTCTCTGGCTTCACGCCGCCAGCGTCGGAGAAACGCATTCGATCCTGCCGCTTATCGCGGCCCTGGCGGAACGCCATCCGACGCATTATTTTCTGATCACCACCGCCACGACCAGCGGCGCGGATATCATCGCCGCCTATCAACGCCAGGCCGGTCCGCTGGCATCGCGACTGATCCACCAGTTCATCCCCTATGACGTACCGCTCTGGACAAAGCGTTTTCTCGATCACTGGCGTCCCTCGGCCCTGCTGCTGACCGATAGCGAACTCTGGCCGGGTATCATTCTTGCCTGTACGCGCCGCGCCATCCCTGTAGGCGTTCTCAATGGTCGCCTCTCCGCACGTTCCTGGCAGCGCTGGCAGAAAATGAAGCGTTTCGCGCCGCCACTTTTCAAACGCCTCGCTTTTGTCGCGGCACGTGGCGCAGAAGATGCCCGCCATTTCGCCGCGCTGGGTGTTCGCGATGTCGTATGTTTCGGCGATCTCAAACAGAATGCGCCGCCCCCTTCGGTCGACCAGGGAGAACTGGCCGCGCTTAGGGCCCAAATCGGAAACAGACCGGTTTTTCTGGCAGCCTCCACCCATGAAGGCGAGGATGAAATCGTCCTGCGCGCAGCAGCTCTGGCGCGTCGCACCCTGCCTGACCTTCTGACGATTATCGCCCCCAGGCATCCTGTACGGGCGGAGCAGATCGCCACGCTCGCCACGCCGTCTCCGCCGCGACGGTCACTCGGACAAAAGCCCTCTGACGCCGACCCGGTCTGGATTGCCGATACGCTTGGCGAACTCGGCCTGTTCTATCGTCTGGCCGATTGCGCCCTGATCGGCAATTCACTCCTCCCTTCCGGTGGCGGCCATAACCCGTTCGAGCCCGTCCGGCTTGATGTCGTGCTGGCAACAGGGCCCTACCACGGCAATTTTCGCCCTGCTTTCGAGAAACTCGGGGGCTTCGTGACAGCTATTAAGGGTGAACAGGATCTGGCTGAGTGGATCGGAGCAGTGGTGGATAACCCGACAACATGGCAGGCCAAGGCCCGGCAGGCGCAAGCCGCCATTGCCTCGCAGGAAGCTGTCCCAGCAGCCCTGCTCGACAGGATTGACGCGCTGTGCGCCTGAAATTGGGTCCACCGCATTTCTGGAAAGAGGAGAATCCTGGCTGGCAGGCCCGGGCACTCGCCCCTGCGTCATGGATCGTCGGAACCCTGGCGCATATCCGGACGCTGCGCGCCTCTCCTGCTGTCTCGCCCCTGCCCGTTCTGTGCTGCGGCAATCTGAGCGTCGGCGGGACCGGCAAGACCATTCTTGTGCATGATCTGGCCCGTCGCCTCGAAAACCGCGGCGAGAAACCTCACATCCTGAGCCGGGGCTATGGCGGAAAATTGCAAGGCCCGTTGCGCGTCGACACCGCCCACCACACAGCGCAAGACGTAGGCGATGAACCATTCATGCTCGCTCAGCAATTTCCGGTCTGGATTGGCGCCAATCGGGCGGAGACAGCGAGGCTCGCCGCCGAGTCAGGCGCCACATGTCTGGTGATGGATGACGGGCTGCAAAATCTCAGCCTGCGCCAGACGCTCAGGCTGATCACGATCGATGGTGGTGCAGGCCTCGGAAACGGACGCACCCTTCCCGCCGGGCCACTGCGCGAGCCGGTGTCCAAGGGACTGAGCCGTGCGGATGCGGTCGTGCTGATCGGACGCGACGACACAGCACTCGCGACACGCCTCCCCCCTCATCTGCCATGCCTCGCCGCAAAACTGATCCCCTCGGCTGCCATCAGGCGATTACAGGGCAAGCAAGTCATCGCGTTTGCCGGTATCGGGCGTCCGGGCAAGTTTTTCGACATGCTGTCAGATGCCGGGGCAGCCCCAATGCGCATGATCACCTTTGACGATCATCATGACTACACCGAGCGCGATTGCCGGCGCCTGTCCGTGCTTTCGCATCAGCCCGGCGCCGTTCTGGTGACCACAAGAAAGGACTGGGTAAAACTTCCGGACTGGCTACGCAGCGACGTCGTAGTGATTGATGTCGAACTGCTCTGGGCCGATCCTGAAGCACCGGAAAGGCTGCTGGACCTGCTCCTGACGAATGTGTAGAGCCGCCTTATGAGCGAGAAACCTGCCGTCACCCTGCTACACCGTGCCGAATATGCTGTGGCGCGTCTCTGTCTGACCGGGCTTTCCTGCCTCAATCCGGCCACCGCCTCCAATCTGGGTGGGTGGCTGGCCCGCAAGATTGGTCCTCGCCTGCCGGTCTCACGTGTGGCCGATGCCAATATTGCCCTGGCAATGCCGAAAACCACAGCAGCAGAGCGGGCGCAGATCATCAGCGATGTATGGGACAATCTCGGCCGCACCGTTGCCGAGTTTCCGCATCTGGCCCGGTTGAAACAGGATACGGCAACCGGTCCGGGCTGGAGCATTGCCAATGCCCATATCCTTGAGGAAATGGCCGCGACAAAGAAGCCGGTCATTTTCTTCTCCGGTCATATCGGCAACTGGGAAATGCTTCCCCCGGTGGTGGCACGACATGGCCTGCCCTTTGCCTCTTTCTATCGCGCCGCAGGCAATCCTCTGATCGATAGGCTGATCATTGATCTGCGGGCAAAGGCAATGGGATGCGACGTGCCCATGTTTGCCAAGGGCGCCAAAGGCGCGAGGCTTGCGCTGCGCCACCTCGCACAAGGCGGGCATCTGGGCATTCTCGGTGACCAGAAGATGAATGATGGCATCGAGTGCCGGTTTTTCAACCTGCCTGCCATGACAGCATCGGCTGCGGCGACCTTTGCGGTGAAATATGACTGCCCGATCGTGACCGGGCGAATCATCAGATTGGGGCCCGCCCGGCTTCATCTGGAGGTCGGCCCCGTGCTGATGCCCGATCAGTCTATGCCGAGGCAGGATGAGATCGGATCACTGACCCAGCAACTGAATGACCGTCTCGAAAAATGGATCAGGGAAATACCGGGATGCTGGCTTTGGCTACATCGTAGATGGCCCAAAGAACTCTATGCGAGAAAATCGGGCTGAGGCGAAGCATCGGCCTCAAGGCAAGTGTCTCCCAACCAACGAGAGGCATGAATACAAGACGCAAATTAGATGAATACTCTATATAATTCATAAACATGGAATATATCAGGTAAAAATCGGCCTTTTGGTTTCGCATACCCAATTTGCGCGTAGACGAAACAAACCATTGCTTTTATGCAACACCGCTTCAATCTCATGACAAAAAATGTGCGTTGGACGTAATTTAACGTTGAGACCGGCGGCTTTTGCCGTCTAGCCTCGGAGTTGCACCAGAAATGAGGACGCAACGTATGGCCCAGACGCTGCCGTTTCCCAAGAACGAAACTCCAGCACCTCTCAGCAATGTGATTCCACTGCGCTTTAATGTGTTGCCCCGTCATCGCGAGTATCTCTCGCAGTGGCTGCAGGCCGGTATGGCCATGGGGCTATGTGATGCCGATATCGAGACTGAGTGTTTCGAAGGACGCGACGAAGCTGTGGCCCATATCCTGATCTGGGTTCGCGAGAACGCAGACCCTGCCTACATGATCAAGCCACGCGGCCTGCGCTGGGTTCTGATCGACCATATCCGCGAGCACGAGCTGGGTGTCTATGCCAGCCTCGAACTCGCCCTACACACGGTGCGCCCGGTCCTGCCGCTCAAATCCATCGCGGCAGCCTGAAAATCTCGCCTGTCGCCCCCAATCAAATGCAGGGGCGATAAAGGGAAACGCGAGAGGACGGCCTAGCCCCTGACGACGTCAGGGGGCGTTGCGGACCAGTCTTCTAGGCGCCGCGGAGGCCATTTTCACACCGCCACCGGGAAGAATCTCGAAGACCGCCAGACCACGAGCGACAGTCCCGTCAGGCTGCAACACAAAAGTGCCATCTGAACCTGCAAACCCGTCTGGCCGCAGGAGCGATTTCTGCGAGAACCCGTCAGGACTCTGGCTCAACACGGCAGCCATGGTTGCGGTGTCGTAGGCCACATTGGCGAGTACGGACGGCGCGTAGCCATAGCGGCTGCGATAACGCTGAACGAAATCCGTACGCGACGTCGGATCTGGCGCGGCGAACCAGCTGCCCTGCAAAGCCCCGAGTTTTGCTGCAAAAGCGCTCCAGAGAGCCGGTCCGAGGATACGCGTCTGATGCGGATCGACCGAAGCTTGCTTGAGCCCGTCGATGACCGTGGCCAGTTGCAGCCCCGTATCGCCAAGCAAAAGCGCATCGAAGGGCGGAGGCGGCAGCGCGACAGGGCCGGGAACGGCCTGAGGCGGGGCGCCACCTGGAGTTGCAGGCGGTGTCGCCGGGCGGGTAGGCGTTGCTGACGGGGTCGGAGCCTCTGCCGTGCCTAGAGGATTGACCGCGTCGGGTTCTTCCGCCTTCGCGGCGTCGGGTTGCTGCGCCACCTGCCCCTGACGGAACTGCAGATTGGCGAGCGTCTTGATGCCGCCCGTGATCGAATCGGGAGCCTCGGTGTGGAACACGATCTGTGGTGCGGCCAGCCCCTTGGCTGAACAGGCCTTGAGGAGTGCGTCACCAAGAGCATGGCCGAGCGCATTATCGGGAAGGAAGGCAGCAAAAGTCTTGCGCCCTTCCTGTGCCGCCGCATCGACAAGCCGCCCGATCTGCTGCTCGACCGTAACACCCATGACCCACACACCCGGCTTCGCCTGGGCCTGATCACTGGTATAGGCAAATTCGGGGATATTGGCTGGCTGCGTGACAGAGGCCACCGCAGCAGTCTGGGGGGCGGTAAGCGGCCCCAGCACAACCATATCGCCATGATCGAGTGCTGCCCGGGCAGCGCCTTCGGCAGTCTGGCCCAAAGCATCGGTATCGCGGATATCGAGGGTTACGCCATGGCCCTCGGGCACTGCAATATGGGCGGCATTGGCCATCTGCTGGCCAAGCTTGGCGAAGCGTCCAGTAAGCGGCAGCAGCATGCCGATCTTCCGGGTCGTGTCCTGCTGGGCCGTGCCGGATGAAGGAGGGCTGATGGGCGGAGGCGTTTCCGGCCCGCTACAGGCATTCAGGGCGAGCAGCGCAACACCGGCGAGTGCGGAAACCTTGCATGCAGAGGCCGACCTGAGCGATGTGAAGGAAACCACGCGCTGACGGGGACCGAATGTCCGACTTACCATCTTGCACCCATACTCCTGTTGACGATTCGACCCTTGATGGTCCGCAGCATGCTTATGACACTTCCTCCCGTTCTGCGACCCTTGCGGCGGGAAGCCTGACACTGGTCGCAACGCCCATAGGCAATCTGGGCGATATCAGCGCCCGCGCCATTGCCACGCTGAACGCAGCGGACGTCATCCTGTGCGAGGATACGCGGGTAACAGCGAAACTGCTCAAGGCCTATAATGTTTCCACTCCGACACAGATTCTTCATGATCACAATGAAGAAGGCCGTATCCCCGGTCTGCTGAGCCGACTGCAATCCGGTGCGAAAATGGCGCTGGTTTCTGATGCCGGGACGCCCCTGGTCTCCGATCCGGGCTTTCGTCTGGCACGCGCCGCCATTGCCGAAGGAATGAATGTCGGCGCGGTGCCCGGCCCCAATGCAGCGACCCTCGCCCTTACCCTGTCGGGTCTGCCGCCTCATCCCTATCTTTTCAGTGGCTTCGCCGCCTCGCGGTCATCGGCGCGACGGAGCCAGTTCGCCGTGCTGCGCGCCGCAGAACAGGCAGGATTCAGCGCGACCCTGATTTGGTATGAGGCCCCTCACCGGTTGCTGGACATGATCGAGGATCTGATTGCGGTCTTTGGCGCCGACCGTCAGGCAGCGGTGGCACGCGAACTGACCAAGCGTTTCGAAGAAGTAAGGCGCGGCACGCTGAGCGAGCTTAAGACCCACTTCACCCAGACTGCTCCGCGTGGCGAGATCACCATTCTAGTTGGACCGACCGAAGAAGATACAGCGCCCACGGAGGAAGATCTCGATGCCCGCCTGCGCACGGCCCTGAAGACGCATTCAGTCAAGGATGCCGCCGCCCTGGTCGCCGGGGCAGTCAATCTGCCAAAGCGCGTCGTCTATGCCCGCGCCCTGGAACTCGGGAAGGAATAAAAGGCTCCCCGGCGTCACGCCGGGGACAAGTGATCAATCCTGCTCTTTCGGAAGCGCAAAAAGCGTGTCCGGCAGGGTGGGATTGGCTGCGACATCGAAAAGATCGATCTGAGTCTCGCGCCCCTGCGCGTCTTTCACAACCCATGAGCGCAGAGTCAGCGGCGAGTCAGCGAAAATAAGCGTCAGACTGCCCTCGGAAGGTGTCGCGCTACGCACGAGCGTGACCTGCACCAGTCCCTTGTCGTGCTGAAATCCTGTGACGGTCACATCCCCGGACAGGCGCAGATCGGGGCGCAGAAGCAGACCAAGCGGGGTGCGGTCGAGCGGTAATGTCGTGACTTGGCCCAACTCACGGTCCTGATAGACGATCTGCCCCTGATTGGCGATCAACAGCAGCGGGCTCGGCTTGTCATAATCGAAGCGCATGCGCCCCGGCCGATCGAGCCAGGCCGTTCCCGTCGTACGCGCGCCATCGGGCGCGATCTGCTGAAAGCGCGCCTTGATGGCATGAATGCCGTTCAGCGCATCCTGAACGCGGGCAATCCAGCCTGCATCAGCCGGACGCAACACAGCGGGCTTGACCTGCGCCATGACCGGCACCGGAGCAAAAAGGAGACCGGCGAGGCCGGTGAACAGGCAGGCTGCGCGCAGTGTCATGGCCGATCCGTCAGATAGCAGCTTCGTTGAAAATAAACCTGACATCACCCTGCCAGTCCCCATGATAGCGATCGAGCCAGTGTTCGGCCTGGGTTTTAGCGCCATCAGCGATGGCCTGGAGCGGGGCCAGATAATTCTCCTCACCGAGCTTGCGTGCACGCAGGCCCTGCTCCGCCAGAGCAATCACGCGCTTTGCGAGCGCACGCAGCCCACCGGGGAAGGTGGCATCCAAGCCCTTTCCCGGCACCGCAGCGCGTAGGGCACGATAGCTGTCCCAATCCTGCTCACGCACGAGTGCCTCTGCCGCAAGAAGCGTCGCCGGATCGTAGAGCAGGCCGACCCAGAGCGCAGACTGCGCCAGCATCATGGCAGGACTGCCGGCATCGGCACCGCGCATTTCAAGAAACTGCTTGAGCCTGACATCGGGGAACGCTGTCGTAAGGTGGTCTTCGAAGTCCCCCATGGTCGGCGTAAGCCCGGCCAGCGCGGGCTGCGCCTTGCCCGCGAGCCAGTCACGAAACGACGCCCCTGCCACATCGCGTATCTCGCCATCGCGCATCACGAAATACATTGGCACGTCAAGCACCCAGTCGACATAATGCTCAAAGCCGAAGCCGTCTTCAAAGCAGCAGGCTGGCATTCCCGAACGGGCATTGTCGGTATCGGTCCAGACATGCGCGCGGTTCGACAGCAGCCCGTTAGGCTTGCCCTCATAGAACGGCGAATTGGCGAAAAGGGCGGTGGCAAGAGGCTGAAGCGCCAGAGAGACGCGCATCTTGCGCGCCATGTCTTCCTCAGAGCCGAAATCGAGATTGACCTGCACTGTGCAGGTGCGCGTCATCATGTCGAGACCGAGCGTACCTACCTTGGGCATGTAACGACGCATGATGGCGTAGCGGCTTTTGGGCATGATCGGCATGGCATCACGCGACCAGAGCGGCTGAAAGCCCAGCGGGGCGAAACCAAGACCCAGGGATTGGGCAGGCGCACGCAGATCGGCGAAATGAGCTTCCATCTCGGCCCTGGTCTCGTGCAGATCGGCTGTCGGGCGCCCCGATAGCTCGAACTGGCCCGCGGGTTCGAGCGAGACCGACTCCCCCTTATGAACGCCCCTGCCCTTCAGACCGATGAGCTTGCCGTGGTCCTCGATCGACTCCCAGGCACTGCCATCGCCCCTGAAGCTGTGCAGCAGCGATTCAATACCGTCCGGTGTATAGGCGGGTGGGCTGTAGGCGACGCGCCCGGATTGATCGTCAGGCAGAACGAAGCCGAATTTCTCGTGCTCGGTGCCGATACGCCAGGAGGCTTGCGGCTTTGCGCCATCGGCAAGAAGCGTGACGAGCTGGGCCTTGCTCTGGATGGGCGTGTCGTTCAGGTCACCTGGATTGGACATGGGCGTTACTGGAGCCTCAGGGGTGTCTGGAAAAAGAAACTGATGAGTTTCGTCCTATATGGACTGTGAGGAGCGAAACGCCAACTGGGCAAGTCCTGCAACAACTGCGGTATCGGCCCTCAATATGCGTTTTCCGAGCGAAATCGGAATAATCGCCTCATGGGTATTCAACAAACGACGCTCGGTTTCGGAAAAACCACCCTCCGGCCCGATGAGCAGTCCGTAATCACCCGGTACCACACCAACGCTTTCGCTTTCCTGTCGTTCCAGCCCAGCGTAAAGCGCTCTGCTTCCCTGCCATTCGGCCAGAAGCTGAGTGAGCGGCCTGAGCGGATCAATAAGGGGAATGTCGAGCCGCTCACATTGTTCTGCCGCCTCGATGGCGATGGCACGAAAACGCTCGGCATTGATTCTGTGGGTATTCGTGCGCTCGGTGATCACTGGACAGAATCGTGTCACCCCCATTTCGGTCCCCATGCGCAGAACGAGATGGGTGGCATCACGCTTGAGCGGGGCAAAAACCAGCACCGGCCCGATCGGCTGCTCGGGCGCCCTGACCTGCGCAACAAGAAGCGCCTGCCCCCTGTCCTTGCGCTGGATCTCGAGACGAGCCTCCCATTCCCCGGCTGCCTCGTTGAAGACATGAACCGTATCGCCATTCTGCAGGCGCAGCACCGTGGCCAGATAGCGCATCTGATCCGCATCGAGCGCCACCCCCTCGCCCTGGGGCGGAAATGGCAGATCGAGATATAGCCGGGGCGCGTCCTGCATGAGACCCTCTTGATGCGTGATTGACGTTCGACCCTCATAGACGCAATGAACCGTCATGACGACACGGAGACCCTAATGATACGTCAGACCGCAGCCCATACCGATATCCGCGCTCACGGCTGGGTTGCCCGTCTGCCGGAGGGATTGCGCCCGTATGTGCTGCTGGCACGTCTGGACCGCCCTGTCGGAACATGGCTTTTGCTTCTGCCCGGGATCTGGGGCATCGAACTTGCACAGGGCACGACGCCTTTGCACCGGGCGGTGCTGATCCTGCTTTTCGCCATCGGCTCTCTGGCCATGCGCTCGGCGGGCTGCGTCGTGAACGACATCTGGGATCGCAAGATCGATGCGCAGGTCGCCCGCACCGCAGGGCGTCCTCTGGCGAGCGGACGCCTTTCGGTCAAACAGGCACTCGCATTTCTGGCGGCTCTCCTGCTGATCGGCGCGCTTGTCCTTTTCCAGTTGCCGCTCATCTGCTGGGCGCTGGCGCCTCTGGCCCTGCTTCTGGTCGGTCTCTATCCAGCCGCGAAACGTGTCACCTGGTGGCCGCAGCTTGTCATGGGTTTCACATTCGGCTTCGGCGCGCCCATGGGCTACGCCGCGAGCGCCGGACATGTCGATTGGGTCTGTGCCCTGCTTTACGCGGGCACGATCATCTGGCAGCTCGGTTTTGACACGATCTACGGCTTTCAGGACATGGATGACGATGCCCGTATAGGCGTGCGCTCAACCTCTCGTCTCTGGGCCTCGAAGGCGCGAGGTTTCATTGCAAGCTGCTATGGGGGCGCAATCGTGCTTTTCGCCGCAGCCATGGCTTTTGGCCATCTGCACTGGTCGGCCTGGCCCGTCGCCGCCTTCGCGAGTCTGATCCTCCTGACACAAATCACACGGCTTGATATCCACAATCCGGCTCTCTGCCTGAAACTGTTTCGTCAGAACGTGCCCTTCGGTCTCGTGCTGGCCCTCGCCTTCATTCTCGGGCGCAGTTTCTCATGAAAGACCCTGCCGCTTTCATTGTCAGCCAGACGTCCATCGAGACCGCCCCTCTCGTTCCTGAGCTGCGCCTTCATCTGGCAACCGAAATCACCCCGATCTGGCAGGCAACCGAATCCCATCTAGCCGAGATGAATATCGAACCGCCCTTTTGGGCCTTTGCCTGGCCTGGCAGCCAGCTTCTCGCACGCTGGATTCTCGATCATCCCGAAAGCGTTCGCGACAAGCGTGTGCTCGATTTTGCCTGTGGCGGTGGTCTTGCCGGGCTTGCCTGCGCAAAAGCCGGCGCGAGCGAGGTGCTGGTCAATGACATCGATCCTCTCGCCCTCGACGCCGCCCAACTCAACGCAACACTGAACGGGCTGCGCGTGACGCCGCTCCATGGCGATCAGATTGGCAAGGTTCCCCCCGTCGATCTGCTGCTCTGCGGGGATGTCTGCTACAATCAGCCGATGGCGGACCGCATCATTCCCTGGCTGCGCCGCTGCGCTCAGGACATGGAAGTCTGGATGGCCGACCCCGGCCGCCCTTATGCCCCCAAAGACGGCATCGACATCCTCAGTTCCGCCACGCTACCGACGACCATGGAACTGGAAGGCAAGACGACCAGAGAGACAAGATTGTGTCGTATCTTGCCCTAGCCGCAATAGGGTTATTCTCTCAGTTGCTCGCCAATGTGGAGAATGTGACCCTGTCTCCCTCATCTGTCGCCCAGATCCCATTGTGAACGGGAGCGCCGATCACAATGTATTGGCCATCTAACGCGAGCATATAGGCTTTCTGGTTTTTGCCCGGCACCAGATCTTTCATTGCGAAAGACTTTCCGAGAACCGGTAGACCATCGAAGATATATCCAACGAAGGTTACTTCCTCCGTCTTTTTAAAAACCTCACTGCTCAGCCCGGTCCATATTTTCATCAGGTACTTTTCGCCCGGGACAAGAAAATTTCCATTTATGACCATAAGTTTCTCCAATTACTTACACAACACATAACAGGATCATGAATCCTATAAACACATAATTAAACTATATAAGTTAAATTTTTTCCAACTCGAAGATAGCATTTTTGTACGTATGACAGATGAGATCGTCTCTTAGAGCACGATCGGGTTCGACGCCGACGAATGAGGTCGAGTCTGCAAGACGTTCGATCTCTATCAGCAGAGCTTCGAGTTCCTGACCAACGCACTCAGCACTCACTTTCCCTCCTTTGATCGCACGCAGATGGTCGGCCTCGGGCCTTGGAAAGGTGATATGACCCGTGCTCAGCAATTCCCTGGTCTGATAGCCCACCCTCAACGCATGGCTGAGCGCTTTCCCGTCTGAACCGTTGCTGGACGCATTGGCGCGGGCCCCGTAGCTCGCTGCAGCACGAGCCAGAAGTGCCTCCGCGTCACTCAGCTTCGTCCTGAAAGGCGTCTTGCGCCCGGCACAGCTCAGATGCGCAACAGCCCCGTTAGGGCCCGGCTGATCGATCATGACGATTGCCGTATGCGCGAAATTCGAGGTGGCGATAAAATCGCGCAGCCTTGTCTCGATATCTTCCAGACGCCCGGCGCCCCCATGAGAGGCGCGCTCCTCTCCTAGGAAGCGTGCCATCTGAGTCAACTCTGCCAGTCGCGCACCGCGCGCGCCATTGCGCTCTGCATGGGCACGGCAATAGCCCAGAAAACTCGCCGTACTCAGCCCGATCAGCGAAAGACGGGAGCCAACAATGCGATGCCAGACAGGATGCGGCTCCTCCAGCCAGAATTCAGGAGGCGTAAAAACCATATCGAGCGCAACAATCTGGCCCTGCCCGAGAAAATCGAGAAAGCGGTGGAGCGAGAAGCCGGTTTCGTCGACTTCACCAGCCTGGTTACGCTCGCCGTGAGTCTTTTCACGCTGCGTCACAACGACATCCTGACAGGATTGCAGCAGGATATCGCGTGCCGAGGGCAGAAAGACTGCCTTGAGATCGGTATCAGAAGCAGGCGTATCGGTGCCATAGAGATGCGATCCCGCCACCATGCGAATGACGGGTGTCATGACCGTGATTTTTCCCAGGCATCCAGCACGTCGCCGAGTTCGCGATGAAGCCTGCGATCTCCCTTCGTCAGAAGCGGCATGAGCTGCTTCATCTCGCGCAGGAACGTCACGGCGAAATCCTTGTCGTGACGGATGATCGAACGGGCATTGTCCAGCAGATCAGCCAGCTTGATCGTCTGTCCCTCGGCACTCGCCCGTGCCGAATGGGCCCGGTCAATCGCCTTGCGCGTCTCGCGGTTACCATCCTCGGGGCGGCTCACATCGGTCAGCATCTCGACAAGACTCCCGACATCGGAACCGAAGACGGTGTCGATCTCGGCCTGGGTAACGGGTGTGTCTTCAACGACGTCATGAAGCCAGGCCGCAGCGACCGCCTCGGGCCGTCCACCCGCTGTCGCCACGATCAGCGCCACTGCCTCAGGGTGAACGATATAATCCTGGCCGTCATATTTGCGTTTCTGCCCGATCGAGGCATGGGCTCTGGTCGCAAATATCTTGGCGCGACGCACAAGGCCATTCATTGACGTGCTTCTTTCCTTCTCATCCGCCGGTCATACCCGGTCAGGGTGCCATCCTAGCCCGGCCACAGACGGGAAGGCGCCTCACAGCTGAGCGATCAGCGCTTGGAACCGAGCCGTAGCGTCCGCCCGAGACTGAGACCGGCGCCGAGCCATGCAATGATCATCGCACAAAGCAGGCAAAGCGTTGAGGCATGGGTGCTGAAACGAAAGACGCTCGCCACCAGCAGCGCGCCCAGCGTCTGCCCGCCAAGCCGGGCGACTGAAACAAGACCGCTGGCACTCCCCTCGCGGCCACGGGGGGCTGCAAGCATCATGACGCGATTATTGGGGGGCTGAAACATGCCAAAACCCGAGCCCGCAAGCCAGGTACGCCAGATGATGTCGAAATTGGACGCATCGTTCGGCAGCATCCACAACAGGGCAAAGCCGCATCCCGTTATGGCAAGACCAAGGCTCGAAAGCTGCGCTGCCGGTATCCTGTCCGCCCAGCGTCCGATCAGGAACGACATGCTGGCCACGCCCACGGCCCAGGGCGTAATCAGAAAACCCGTCACGGTCACGGGACGCTGAAATACCGTTTCCAGCGTAAACGGCATGGCAATGATGAAGAAATTCGACGCAACAAAACCGGTCATACCGACAATAAAAGCGATCAGGAAAGACGGCACGCCTAGCAGATCGACGGGCACGACCGGCTCGCTGCTTCCCCGTTGATGCCGCAGCAGGGCCAGCCAGCAGGCCATGCCGATGCCAGACAGCGCCAAGGCGCTGAAGAGCCCGCCATGCACCAGATCATCAACGCCGATCACCGTGAAGGTAAAGGCCGCGACCGTCAGACAGATTGCAGCGAGATCAACCGCCTTCTCCGAACGCGGTGTCACCGGCAGGGCGAAACTGGCCATGCCAAGAGCAAACAGCCCAAGCGGCACATTGATCCAGAAAATCCACGGCCAGTCAGCCACTGACATGACCAGGGAGCCCACTGTCGGACCGAGCGCCACCCCGGTACCAATAATCAGCCCGTTGAGAGCGAGGCCCTTGCCGAGCGCTTCCTTGGGATAGATGAAGCGGATAAGCGCGATCGCCACGCTCATGATACTGGCCCCACCAACCCCCTGAAGAGCGCGGGCCAGAGCCAGTTCGAGCAGGCTGTGAGACAGGGCGCATAGCACGGACGCCACGAGGAAGATCGCAATACCCACCCGACACATGCGCGCAAAGCCGATGCGCGCGCCAAGAGAAGCCAGGGGCAGCAGCATCGATAATGACGCCAGCTGATAGGCATTGATGACCCAGATCGACTGCGACGAGGCAATATTCAGGTCATGGGCAATGCTCGGCAAAGCGACATTGGCCACGGCATAATCAAGAACAGAGAGCAGCACGGCAAGCGCAACGGCGAGCATCGCCTTGGCGCGTTCCCAGCCGTAAAGCCCCTCACCGTGCTGCACCATGGCCATCGCTCAGGGCTGCGCCATGAAGACGCGCTGGAAAAGCGCATTGGTCCAGCTCATGCCCTGCAGGAACAGCGCCGCGTCAAAACGAGGGGCTCCGTCGCGCAGGAAGGCATGCTGGCCATCAACTTCGTGCCATTCAAGCGCCACTTCCGCCTGCTCCAGCGCATCGCGGATCTGGCGACGGCCCTCATAGGGCACATGCGGATCATGACGGCCCCAGACCATCATGATCTCGCCTTTGATCTCTGCAGCACGGGCTAGCGTACCGTCATGGCGCTCACCGCCCAGCGTGCCGGTGTGCAGATCGGTCGCGTAGAAACAGCCAGTCGCCTCAATGGCCGGGTTCAGCGCCGCGCGAAAGGCGAGATGCCCCCCGAGGCAGACACCGAAAGCCCCGAAGCGGCCGCTGCATGCCTCATGGCCGCGCAGCCAGTCGATCAACGCGACATTGTCGCTGTCGAACTGCCCGACAGGCTTGGTGTATTTCAGCTCGTTGCCCCGATCCGTGCCGGGCTTGTCATAGGCCAGAACGCAGCCCGCCGCCTCGTATTCGTGATAGACTTCGGGAACAGCCACCAGATAACCCTGCCCCGCAATCATGGCGGCCAGACGCTCGATCGGCGCCGTTACCTGATAGATTTCCGAAAACAGCAGAATGGCCGGGAAGCGCCCCTCTTTTGTGGGACGGAACAGATGCACGCGCATCTTGCCGGTCGGGGTGTCGATATCCGCTTTCTCGTCGGTGCGAATCAGCATGCCAGATCTCCCTGTTCGGTCTTGGCGCCCCCGGCTCTTTCGGGGTGAGAGAAACCACCTGACAGAAAAAGAGACATGACGCGGCGCCAGAAGCGAAATGATCCTTTTGCATAGTCCGGTTCAGGCCGGGGCGCCATGCCTGCCGACCATCGCGACTCGTTTCACGGCTTTCGGAAGGGTTGGATCGATCCAGATTTTTTTGGCGCCGGACCAGCCCTGACGCGGCTTGTAAGATTTCTGCCCAATATGTGAACATCAGACGCGTCTCAACACGTTGACAGAAATCCGTTTCCGGTCCCGAGATCACGCCATGTCTGCGCTATTTGCCATCTCCCTCGCCACGGCCGCGATCCTCGCGATCGTCGTTCTCATCGCCTATTTCAGGCTCAACCCCTTCATTGTCCTCTTCACGACCTCGCTGGCTCTGGCGCTTGCCGCCGGTATGCCTGCCGACAAGGTCGTCAAATCCTTCGAAGAGGGCGCTGGCCATGTTCTGGGCCATGTCGGCACCGTCATCGCGCTCGGCACCATGCTGGGCAAGATGCTGGCGGAGTCTGGCGGCGCAGACAGGATTGCCCTGACCATATCGAGTTGGGCCGGACGATCGCGCGTCGACTGGGCCATGATGGTCATTGGTCTGCTGATCGGTCTGCCGGTCTTCTTCGAAGTCGGCTTCGTGCTGCTGATCCCGCTCGCCTTCGTGCTTGCGGCGCGTACCGATACGCCGCTTTTGCGTGTTGCTCTGCCTATGGGCGCGGCTCTTTCCGTCACCCATGCCATGATCCCGCCCCACCCGGCGACGCTGTTGGCGCTCTCGGCCTATCACGCCAATACGGGCCACACGATCTTTCTCGGCATCCTGATCGGCACGCCGATCGCGATTATTGCAGGGCCGCTTTATGCCCGGTTCATCGCGCCGCGTGTTCCCCTGACCGAGGAAAACCCGCTGGCGGAGCAATTCGTCAATCGCGAACCGCCGAAGAACATGCCCGGTTTTGGCATCACAGTTTTCACGATTCTCTCACCCGTGGTTCTGATGCTGATCGCCTCGATTGCCGATCGCGTTTCCGCCCCCGGTACGAGCCTCAACACGGCGCTGCATTTCGTGGGCAATACCGATATCGCCCTGGTTCTGGCCGTCATTCTCTCCTTCTATGTGCTGGGTCTCGCCCGCGGCTTCTCGCGCGACACCATTCTGAAGTTCACCAATGAGTGCCTTGGCCCGACCGCGCTTATCATGCTGCTGGTCGGCGCGGGCGGCGGCTTCGGGCGTGAGCTGGTCGATAGCGGTGTGTCCAAGGTCATCACCGACACGGCACTGGACTTCAATGTGCCCATTCTGGTGCTGGGCTGGCTTCTGGCCGTCATCGTTCGCGTTGCCTGCGGTTCTGCCACGGTTGCCATGAGCACGGCATCGAGCATCGCAGGTCCCATCCTGCTCAAGAGCCACGGCGTCTCGCCTGAGCTCATGGTGCTCGTCACCGGCGCCGGATCGGTCGCTTTCGGCCCGATGAACGATGCAGGCTTCTGGCAGATCAAGGAATATCTGGGCCTGACCGTGCCCCAGACCATCAAGACCTGGTGCGTTATCGAAACCCTGATTGCCTTCCTCGGCCTCGGCTTCTGCCTGATGGCTTCAATGGTGATCTGACGGATCATCCTGCTCACTGGCATGCGCCCTCACAGCGAGGGGCATGCCAGTCTTGTAAGCTAGCCGACACAACAACTGCATCAGAACGCGACGCGTCCCAGCTGGGAACGCGCGAGTTACCGTGTCAGCTCGAAACTATGATCGATAAGATCGAACAGCGTTTCTCGCTTGACCCTGCCGTCGAGCAGGACACTCAGCCAATGGGTCTTGTTCATGTGATAAGCAGGCCGGTATCCGGGCTGGGTTCTCAGATCATCCACTTTCATGGGCGGAGATTTGACGTCGATTAGGTCACACTCCCCTTCTCCCTCGAGACCGAGCCGGTCTTTGGCGACAGTCATAAGCAGACAGAACCATTTCTCGTCCCCCGGATGACGGAAAACTGCATAATCAGGATATTGCGCGAAAGTATAATCGGGGCCGATACCGTAACGGCGCTGAACGTAGTCCTGTATTTCCGATCTTTTGATCATGTTCTTTTTCTTTCTGAGAGCAAAAACCTTCCTGAATGAAGCGTGCTGACGAAATTTCAGGCGCTCGCTTCAGACAAGATCAATAACGCAGACGTTCGATATCCGATGCAGGACTGCTCCCGTCAGGCGAGGATGGATCGGGTGAAATGATCCAGGCAGACAGACCGCCACGCCTCGCCTGCAGGTGACAGAACATGGTCGCGACGCGTTGCGAGGGCAAGTTCGAACCCCATGGTCGGTGCCAGCAGATGCAGCGCGTTAAGACCCTCCATCCAGCTTCCACGACACAGGGCGGAGGGCACGATTCCAAGACCCACACCGGCCCGCACCATGGCCATCAGAAGATAGATATCCCCTGTGCGCCCCGCTGCTCTGGGCACGGCACCATGCTCTGCATAGGCCTGGGCGATGAAGCTGTTGATCTTGAAGTCTTCCCTGAGCAGCACGACGCGCTCTTGCAGGATATCAGCCAGACAGCAGCTTTTGCTGTCGCTCAGGCGATGCTGGTCCGGTACCACGAGACTGAGATGATCCCGCCCGAGTGGGTAGAGGTGCAGATCCTTCTCGCCAATCGGAAGGATGAGCGCTGCAATTTCGGTCTGACCTCCGCGCAATCGGGGAATCAGCCTGTCCGATGGGCATTCGTCGATCTCGAGCATTACCCCTGGATACTGACTGCAGAAACTCTCGATGATCGCCGGAAAACAGATTGATGAGATGGCGGGGGGCACTGTCACGCGCAAAGGGCCTTCGAGGCTCTTCCTGTCAGCCGCAAGCATCTCGCGCAGCGCGATTTCGTCACGCAGAGTGCGCTCGGCATAGCGGCGAAATATCTCGCCCTTTTCGGTCAGAAGTACCGCTTTCTTGCTGCGTATGATCAGCCTTGTTCCGAGCTTGGCTTCGAGTGCCTGAATGCTCTGGCTGATGGAAGGCTGACTGATGTTCAGGGCCTCACTGGCTTTCACGAAGCCTCCCTGACTGACGACGCTCAAAAAATGATTGAGTTCACGAAAGGTGATCTGGGGCTGGATCATAGTCAATCACCTATCTTCTCTATCAAAAGATCATATTATCTTATGTGTTGTCTTTTCGGTAGAGCCTTGGAAATTCAACCGATGGAGGGTTTCCGAGATGAGTTCGACCGTCATTGAGCATCTACTGGATAGACTTGCAGCCCTCGGCATAGACCATGTGTTTGGCGTTGCCGGCGATTACGCTTTCCCGATCGAAGATGCTGTCTGTGCCCGCGACGACATGCGCTGGGTCGGCAGCTGCAACGAACTCAACGCTGCTTACAGCGCCGATGGCTACGCGCGCATGAAGGGCATGGCCGCGCTCAGCACGACCTATGGCGTTGGCGAATTGAGCGCCCTCAACGGCATCGCAGGCGCTTTTGCCGAGCATCTGCCGCTTATCCATATCGTCGGCATGCCTGCCTCTGCGGTCATGACATCGGACCGCCTGGTGCATCACTCGCTCGGCAACGGGACATTCATGGCGTTTTATGAGGCCTGTGCGGCCTTCACCTGCGCCCGCGCCATTCTCACCCCGGAAAACTGCGTCGACGAAATCGACAAGGCGCTTGCAGCACTCAAGACCCACCGTCGCCCGATCTATTTCGGCATCCCTTCAGATCATGCCGGAGCCGAGGCGAAACCAGCTACGCCCGTGCCTGTTGCAGTACCGGCGAGAGACGACGCGAGACTTGCGTTAGTCGTCGAGCGCATCACAGCGAAATTGCAGGCCAGTTCACAGAGCTGCATCCTGCCCGGTAATCTCTGCGACCGCTTCGGCGCACTGGCTCTGGCGCGTGAGTTTATCAGGCAATCCGGCCTGCCCCATGCCACGATGTTTGCGGATAAGGGGATGGCCCTCGAATCCTCCCCCCTCTATCTGGGGCTGTATTACGGCCATCTGCTTCACGAGAACATCGCGTCTTTCGTCGAGGCAAGCGAGGTCATCCTCGGTATCGGCGTCCAGCTTTCGGATTTCAACACGGGTGCCTTCACCGCACGACTGCCTGAAGAACGTCTCATCAACATCCTGCCCGACCATGTCGTGATCGGTGGGGAACGTATCGACGGCGTTGCCATGGCTGATATTCTTCAGGGGCTTATCGCTGCCTGCACGAACCTGCCCCGCTTCGGCGGCACCGTACCACATCAGAAACTTCCTGAAGCGTCAGACGGCGCGGCGCTCTCTTCAGGAACGCTCTATCACGATATCCAGACCTTGCTGCAACCCAGCGACATCGTCGCGGCAGAGACAGGCAATGCCTCCATGGGCCTGTCTGAAATCCGTCTGCCGGATGGCTGCGCCTATCACAACCAGACACTCTGGGGGTCGATAGGCTGGGCTACTCCCGCCGCTTTCGGCATGGCCATGGCCGAGCCCGACAGACGGGTCGTGCTCGTGACCGGTGAAGGCTCGCATCAGCTCACCACACAGGAACTGAGCCAGTTCGCCCGGTTCGGCCGCAAGCCGGTTGTGCTCATCATCAACAATGACGGCTATCTCATCGAACGCCTGCTCTGCGCAGATGGCGAAACCTATTACAACGACCTCGCCCAATGGCGTTACAGCCTGCTGCCAGAGGCGTTCGGTTGTCATGACTGGGTTGTCAGCTCGGTCAGCACGCGTGAAGCCCTTCTGGCAGCTTTCGAGGCCTGCAATACCGACACGCATCGTGCGCATTTCATCGAAATCAAAATGAAGCGCTACGACGCCGCTCCCGTCGCCATGGCGCTGCATGGTGCCATCGACACACTCTACGACAGCTGAGCCAACCACCAATCAGACGGATTGACCCTGCCATGCCCCCTGTGCCGCTCGAAACAGCCGACACACTGATGCTTGATGACGCACCTGACGCCAGCGTAGCAGAGGAAACAGCAACGCCCTACGCGCCAGGGCTGCGTCACACCCTGGCTGAAGATGTCTACGCCTTTCTGATTGGCTGCTCGCTTATCGTCATGGGGCTGGTCTGTCTGCACAAGGCAGGGCTGGTGACGGGCGGCATGGCCGGCATTGCGCTGCTTCTGTCCTATCTCGTTCCGGTATCGCCGGGGATGTTGTTCACGCTCATCAACATTCCCTTCCTTGCCTTCGCGCTGCGTGCCATGAGTCCCGGCTTTGCCGTCAGGACCATGATCGCCAGTTGCGGCGTGACGTTTTTCGCAGGGCTGATGCCACGCGTCATTACGGTATCAGAAATCGACCCTCTGTTTTCTGCGCTCTTTGCAGGCACCATCATCGGGTTGGGTATTCTCTGCCTGGCACGCCATCAGGCGGGGGTGGGAGGCACCGGCATCGTCACGCTATGGCTTCAGAAAACGCGTGGCATCAATGCAGGGCGCGTGCAGATCTCGATCGATATCGTCATCATGGCAATCTCGGCGCTGTTCCTGCCAGCGCACAAGATCCTGCTCTCGCTGCTGAGCGCCGCTGCCACAAGCGGGATCCTGATCGTCTATCACCGCCCGGGTCGCTATATCGGGCACTGAAACAAAAAAGGGGGCCGAAGCCCCCCTTTGCGCATCGATCAGGAAAGCGTTTCGAGAAACGCCTCTGAAGTCATCGGATGGGAAAACATGGGGTAGGTATAAGCAATGGCGGCCTCATGCTGCGCCTGAGACAGCGTGGCGGTGCAATCTGTAAGGGTTACAACGTCATAGCCACGCTCATAGGCGCTGCGCATTGTCGATTCGACACAGCAATCAGTCAGTAGCCCACCCAAGGCAATGCGCGTGATTCCGTTCTGGCGCAGGACAAAATCAAGATTGGTGCTGGCAAAGCCGCAAAGGCCGCGCTTACCAGCGATTACGATATCGCTCTCATGGGGCTTCAGACTGTCGACAATCTGCGCGCCCCAGCTACCGAGACGAAAGGCATTTGTCGCCTTGACCCCGGCCAGAATACCATAGGGCGCCGCCGAGAGTTCAGGATATCCTGACGCAAACTCAATCGGGACCCAGATAATCCTGACGCCCTTGTCACGCGCTTCTTTTACCAGCGCTTCAGTATGCGCCAGCATGTTGGTCCGGTTCAACTCGCTGCGCACGCCCTCATGCAGGGCGCCTCCCTCTGAAAGGAAGTCGTTCTGATATTCAATCAGGACAAGCGCGGACTGACTCATGACTTGTTCTCTGCATAGGGGTTTTTCGTGCCACGCAGCTGCAGACGGATAGGCGTTCCCGGCAGGTGGAACGTCTCGCGCAGCCCGTTCACCAGATAGCGCTTATAGGCGTCGGGCAACATCTCGGCACGCGTGCCGAAAAGGATGAATGTCGGCGGACGCGACTTCGCCTGCGTCATGTAGCGCAGCTTGAGGCGGCGCCCATCCACCAGAGGCGGCTGATGACGCTCGAGTGCGCCTTCGAACCAGCGATTGAGTTCGCCTGTCGTGACACGGCTGTTCCAGACCTCATGTGCGCGACGCACGGCGGGAAGGAGCTTGTTCACCCCTGCCCCGGTCAGCGCAGAGAATGTCACGACGGGGATGCCGCGCATCTGGGCAAGCGATGTCTCGATACGATCGGCAATGGCCTGACGCGTGGCGGCGCGATCTTCGACCGCATCCCATTTGTTCAGTGCCAGCACGCAGGCGCGGCCTTCTCGTTCAATCAGGCGGGCAATTTGCAGATCCTGCTCATGCACACCGAGCGTGGCATCGAGCGTAAGAACAACGACCTCGGCCATCTTCAGGGCCTCGATCGAGGCTGAAACCGACATGCGCTCGAGATCCTGCTCGATACGGGCCTTGCGACGCAGGCCAGCCGTATCGACAAGCTGGATCGGCCCGATTTCGTCATGCAGCGACACGGCAATCGAATCGCGCGTCAGACCCGGCTCCGGCCCGGTGATCATGCGCTCTTCGCCAAGCAGGCAGTTCAGGAGCGTCGACTTGCCTGCGTTCGGGCGACCAACGATCGCCAGACGCAGAGGTCCTGCCGGACGCTCTTCGATCTCTTCGCTTTCGTCTTCCACGGGCTTGCTGCGCGAGCGCGTCTTGATCCGCACACGCTCGCCCTCGGGCAGGCGGTCGGCAATCTCGCCCATGAGATGGGCAATCCCCTCACCATGTTCGGCCGAGAGCGCCAGAGGCGTCCCCAGACCGAGCGAATAGGCCTCGATCACCTCATTGGTGGCTGCCGAACCTTCGGCCTTGTTGGCCAGAAGCAGGACAGGCTTGTTCTGCTTGCGCAGCCAGGCCGCGAAATGCTTGTCGGCAGGCGTCACACCGGCGCGCGCATCGATGCAGAACAGCACCAGATCGGCCTGCGCCACGGCAGATTCAGATGACGCACGCATACGCCCGTAAAGCGTATCGGGCGCGGCCTCTTCGAGACCAGCGGTATCGATCAGTCGGACCTTGCGCCCGCGAAGGAGCGCCTCTCCTTCCTTGCGATCGCGCGTTACGCCCGGCATGTCAGACACGATGGCCTGACGACGCCCTACCAGCCGGTTGAAGAGAGTCGATTTGCCGACATTGGGACGCCCGGCAATAACGACGAGCGGAAGGGAGAGAGAGTCAGTCACGGATTAACCATATGCGTTCAGATTGCCATCCGTAGACAGCACAAGCACCTTGCCGTCACAGATGATGGGTTCGACCAGCGTAGGCAGCTTGGTCTTGAGAGGGGCATCGGCCTTGCCGGTCACGGCGTCAACAACCTGCAGTCCGGTCTCTTCAAGCGACGAAACGCAAACCAGCTTGCCATCGCCCATGACCGGGCCAAGCCAGGTCACGGCGTATTTCTGCTTGGTCTCGTTCTTGAAGCGGCGCAGGTCATGAATCCAGCGCACATGGCCAGACAGACGATCAAGGCAGGCAAGCTGCTGATCGGACGAGATGATATAGAGCCAGTCACCCACGATCAGTGGCGTGTTCTGACCGCTGGCTTCGCGCTCCCACAGGCGACGGCCGGAGCGCATGTCGATGGCGACAAGCACCTTCGAGAGCGAAATTGCGTAAGCCGTGCCGTCCTTGACGACCGGCGCCCCGCGGACGCAGGCCAGATCGAGCATGGCACCACGACCATTGGAGCCGCCGAGCGAATCGCTCCAGACCAGTTCGCCCGATTCGGCACGCAGCGCCACGAGATCGCCACTGCCGAATCCGGCCACGACGACGCCATTCGCAACGGCAGGGGCGGCCTGACCGAAGATGACCGTATCGGCTTCAGTTGCCTGATAGGTCCAGATCTGTTCGCCGGTCTCGGCATTGAGCGCGAATAGACGCTCGTCGATGGTGCCGAAGAAGACGCGCCCATCAACGATCGTCGGCGCCGAACGCCCGGGCACCACTGTCTCGGCACGCCATTTGACCTTACCCGTCTCGGCAACGACGGCAATCACCTGACCGACGCCGTCAACGATATAGAGCGTATCCCCGGACACACCCAGACCGCCGCCGATATCGCTCGAACGCGACTTGCTGCCCTTGGGGATGAACGTCCAGAGCGGGCTCATGGCAGGCCAGGTCCAGGCACGCACGGTGCCGACACCGTCACGGGTATAGATGCGGCCTGCATCAATGACCGGCGGCGACTGGATGGCACCACGTCCGTTCGGACCAAGTGCTGCAAAATGCAGGAAAGCAGGCTCGGACACGCCATGGCCGATGGAACGCGACCAGGCGAGATGCGGCCCGGCCCAGTTCGTGTTGACCGAAAGATGGTCAGGCACACGCCCTACGACAGGATAGGCAGCGACAGGCTGTGCCGGCGGCAGAACGATCGGCGTATGATCTTCCTCGTCGATCACCAGACCGGCGCCGGTGGACAACACGTCATAGCGCTTGCCTGCCAGAACGGGCTTGGGATCATCTTTGAAAATGCCGCAGCCGGAGAGCAGGGCCGTGCCTGCCAGAGCCGAGCCCAGAAAAAAGCGACGGCCGGGCGCACGCACCATGGTCTTGTTCTCGATAGGCATCAGCCGGCTCCGCCAAAGGTTTGCAGAAGAATGGAAGCGCGCTGTCTGACACCGTCAGGCGCATCGGGAGACTGGGCAAGGCCCAGCAGAAGGCTATGGGCTTCGTCACGCTGCTTGGGAGTCGCATCGGCGCGCAGATCAAGCGCGACGAGGCTCTCCTGAGCGAAGGCGCGCCAGGGGCCCGTATTGGCGGCAAGGAGTTCGAGCTGCTTGCGCGTCTCGGTCACATCGGCATCGTTGATATGGCTGTTGAGCAGAAGCAGACGGGCCAGTGCCTTGAGAGACGGATTGGCGTCCTGCGTATCGATCACGCCCTGCCACGCCTTTCTGGCGCCTGCCATATCGCCTTTCTGAGCAAGAAGCTGTGCCAGCCTAAGAGCAGAAAAGCTACGTGTCGCACCGGGCGCAGTCGAGGCGAGATCGGCCAGAATCGCCTGATTCTGTTTTTCGGATTGGGCGCGCAGGGTCGCATCCGGCTGAGGCGCCTGGAGCGCCTCTATCGCCGTGAAATAGCGCCGCGAAGCCTCTGCCTGGGCCTGATGATGGCGATGGATCTGCCACTGCCATCCACCGACGCCAATCAATGCGATCAGTGCCGCACCGATCGCTACACCTCCGAAACGCCGGGCGGTAGCGCGCAGCTCAGCTGCACGCATTTCCGCCTGGGCCTGACTGAAAAACTCGTCTGCCACCGTGATCCTCTTGCGACACTATCGCGGCGAGCATACAGACGCCGCGACAATGCGGCAAATCGCTTTGTCATTATGCTGTCGCATCGGTCAAACTTCGGCCACAAGCACTCCTTACAGAGACCTTTTGTCACAGGAGAGACACCTTCCATGCGTTCAGCGCCCGGTATGAAGATGGCGAGACGACGTTTTCTCGTCAGCCTTCCCCTGATCGGGATCACCACCCGCAGCGCCTTCGCAGCCGACGCGGCCGCAGTTCCCCCGCCGGACGCACAGCGTGATGCGCTCGCCGTTATCGCGCGACGCTTCGAGAAAGAGTCAGGCGGTCGCATTGGTGCTCATCTCTTCTGCCCGGAGACCGGCGCCGCCCTGTCATGGCGTGGCGAAGAACGCTTTCTGATGTGCAGCAGCTTCAAGGCGTCGCTGGTTGCCTGCGTTCTCGAACGCTGCGACAGAGATGTCGATGACCTGACTCATCGACTGGCTTTCGTCGATTCCGACTTCAAGGACAACTGGGCACCAGTTGCCCGCGCAAACCGGGATGCGGGCAGTCTCAGCATCGCGGCGCTTTGTGCCGGCGCTGTCACCATGAGCGACAACATCTGTGCCAATATGCTGCTGCGCCATATCGGCGGGCCAGCCGTGCTGACCCGTTTCTGGCGTGAGAGCGGCGATGATGTGACCCGTCTCGATGCGTTCGAGCCCGAACTCAATCGTCCCTCCGCCGACCCGCAGGCCAACACCACAAGCCCTGTTGCCATGGCGCGCACCCTGCACCGGCTGATCCATGGCACGCTGCTGCACCCCCATTCCGCAGCGCTTCTGCGCGGATGGATGATCAGCTGCACGACCGGAACCCATCGTCTGCGCGCGGGGCTTCCACCACACTGGGTCGCCGGAGACAAGACCGGTAATAACGGCAAGGATATCAGCGCCGATATCGCTTTTGCCGCACCCGAAGGCCAAGCAGGCAAATCGGTCATCATGACCGCCTATACGGCGGGCGGTACACCGGATGAAACGCGGTTTCGCAAGGTGTTTCGTGACATTGGCGCCCTGGCGCCCCAGCTTGTCGGCTGAACGCGAAAAGGGTGGGGTTGCCCCCACCCTTTCACAAAACTCTCAATGACCCAGCCTTGCGGCTTCGGTCCTGGCTGACAGCACTCAGTGCTTGGCAAGTTTCTTGCCAGCCGTCGTCAGCTCGGCAGATATATGACTGAAATTGGCGGCAATACGCTGCTGCACCCCAGTGCTGACCGCGTGGATCTTGGCAATACGATCGCGCGCATCTTCGCTGATTGCCTGCTCTTCCTTCTGGGCCGCTGACGCTACGCAGCTGTTATAGGCGCGCGCCTCCTTCTCATAGGCCTGAAACTTGTCGACACTCGCATTGTAATGCGCCGTATCGGTCGCAGTGATTGCCGGAGCGGAAGGCTCCTGTCCGCATTTGGCACGCGGGTCAGCAAGCGCCGAGGAGACGCTTATGCTGGCACAGGCAAACGAGGCGGAAAGAAGCGAGAGAACGATGCGTTTCATGATCGAGCGGGCTGCCGGTTACGGATGAAGAACTGAAGAGGTATTTGCACAGTAATTACGGCGCAAATCGGGCCAAACGACCGATCGGCTTTGTGACGATTTCATCGTCTCGCATGACGATCGTCCCACGCACGATGGTACCGACCGGCCAGCCGGTTACGCGCTTGCCGTCGAATGGTGTCCAGCCAACGGGGCTTGCAATCCAGTCATTGCGGATTTCACGCTGTGCCTTCAGATCGACCAGGGTGAAATCGGCGTCAAAGCCGACCGCCAGACGCCCCTTGGTCTGCAATCCGTAGATACGCGCAGGCCCTGCGGCCATGAGATCGACCAGACGAGTCAGGCTCAGGCGCCCGGCATTCACATGGTCGAGCATCACGGGCAGAATCGTCTGCACACCCGTCAGCCCCGCCGGGCACAGAGGCCAGGGCTTTTCCTTCGCCTCGCGAGGATGGGGCGCATGATCGGAGGAAACCACATCGACGCGCCCGTCACGCACAGCCGCCCAGCAGGCGTCATAATGACGCTGGTCACGAATGGGCGGGTTCATGACCGCATAGGCGCCGAGCGTCTCATAGCATTCCGGCCCAACCTGGGTGAGATGATTGACCAGAACCTCGACGCTGACATGAGAGCGATGCGCTGCCAACCAGTCGAGCTCCTCAGCGGTCGAGGTATGCAGGATATGCACCAGTCGGCCAGTCTTGCGGGCGAGTGCCGTGATACGCCGCGTACCAAGAAAGGCGCATTCTTCATCGCGCCAGATCATGTGGTTCACATGCGGCATGCCGGTCTCGAAAAGCGGCTTGCGTGCCTGAAGGCGATATTCATCTTCCGAATGGAAAGCCACGCGGCGATGCCCGCTGCGAAGCACCGCCTCAATGCCCTCGTCATCCTCGATCATTAGATCGCCGGTCGATGACCCGGCAAAGACCTTGATCGCGCACACGCCTTCTTCCTGCTCCAGCGCGGCCAGTTGCGGCGTGTTGGCGCGTGTGGCACCGACATAGAGCCCCATATCGATCAGGGCATTCTCGGCTACCGTGCGTCGCTTGTCGGCAATGGTTTCGGCAGAGGTAATCGAGGGCGAGGTGTTCGGCATATCGAACACCATGGTGATACCACCCAGCGCTGCGGCGCGTGTGCCGGTGGCAATGGATTCGATGGCGGCATTGCCCGGATCACGCAGATGGACATGCGCATCGATCATGCCGGGCAGAACATGAAGCCCTGTCGCGTCAATCTCTTGGGCGGCGCTATCCTCGGCGGTGACGGAAAGGCTCGCGATGCGGCCCTCTTTCACACCGAGATCGGCTTGCGCCTCTCCCCAGGGAAAAACACAGGTGCCGTGCCTGATGATCAGATCGTAATGCATGGTTTTCTCCTCAGTTCCGGGAGCCGGTGCCCGAATAGGCAAGGGTTTCGAAAACATCGCCTTCGAAAGACCCGGTCTCGATGTGGATGCGGTGCCAAAGGGCATAAAACAACAGCGCCCAGGCCGCATGGCGCTCGCGCCGACCCGCAGCACGGGTGAAAAGCGCCTTGATGGTTTCAGGAGCAATAAGCCCCTTGAATGCGGCACTATCTGCCACGAGCGGCCCCAGGCGGGCGCCCTGCGCCGCGATCCATTCCCCGACCGGCACGGTGAAGCCCTGCTTGGGCGCAAAGGGCGTTGCACCCGGCACGTTCTTCTCAACCCAGCGCCGCAGCAGATACTTGCCGTGCTTGCCCTGAACCTTCAACGAATCAGGCAGAGACCATGCCACCGCCGAAACAGCCGGATCCAGCAGCGGGGTGCGCCCCTCTATGGCATGCGCCATCAGGCAGCGATCGAGCTTGATCAGCAGATCATTGGGCAGCCATTCGCGCAGATCGAGCGCCTGCACGCTGCGCAGGCGGGTCTCCTCGTATTGTGGTGCAAAGGCCTCACGCCACTTTCTGCCAGTGGCAAGCGGGCAGATCCCGTCCATCATTCCACGACGCCAGGGCAGACGCCCGCCACGCCACCACGGGCGCATGGCGCGCCGATAGCGGCCATAACCGCCGAATAACTCGTCACCCCCCTCACCGCTGAGAATGACCGTCACGTCCTTGCGCGCCTCGCGCGCCAGAAACCAGCTGGGAATGATCGCATAATCGGCAACCGGATCATCCAGGCAGGCAACAATCTGCGGCAGATGGCGCCAGACCATCGCCTCCGTTACCGTCAGGACATGATGCTGCGCGCCGAGTGTACGAGCGAGTTCCGCGGCCTGAGCGCTCTCATCGATGGCACCCGTATCGAAACGCGCTGTCCAGGCCAGAGGCGCGCCATTCCCCAGACGGGTCATGGCGGCGAGGACCGCGCTGCTATCGATGCCGCCGGAAAGAAACATGCCAAATGGCACGTCAGCGCGCTCATGCGCCTGAACACTGTCCATGAGCGCCGCATCAAGACGGGCGAGCGCGGTTTCTTCAGTGAGGCTTTTGTCGATGTTACCGTGAAAGGCGGGCTGCTTCTTTGCCTGGTCGAGCCTCCCATCAACAAAGCGCAAGGTCTCACCGGGGAGCACACGCATGATACCGGGATAGATCGTCTCACGCCCAGCAACGAATTGCGCCTGCAAAAGCTGATCGCGCGCCTCGGGGCGAATGCGTCGCGGCAACAGATCGGTCGCCAGCAGCACCTGCGGCTCGGAGGCGAAAATCACTCCGCTCTCAACCTGGGCATAATAAAGGGGCTTGATACCGAACGGGTCACGGCTGAGGGCTATAACTGTCTGCGGGCCGCTCCCGTCGAGCAGGGCGATGGCATACATGCCGCGCAACTCAAACGTGTATTGCGTGTCGGAGAGCGGCCAGAGAAAGAGCGGAGACTCGCAATCGCTTCCCGTCTTGAATGGCTCATCGGCCAGTGTCTGGCGCAAGGCAGGATCATTATAGATCTCGCCATTGGCAACGAGGGCCGTCGCCCCCTGAATAAGTGGCTGCGCACCCCCCTCAAGATCGACGATCGACAGACGTCGATGCACCAGAGCGGCAGACCCGGTCTCGTAAAACCCTTCGCCATCAGGCCCGCGATGACGCAATGCCTGCGCCATACGCTTCAGAAGGACCGGGTCTGGCTTGTGGCCGGGTAGACAGGCAATGCCTGCAATGCCGCACATTGCCTAGCGCGCTCCGCTCTGACGGGCAGCCATGGCGGAAAGAAATTCATCCCAGCGCGCCAGAACCGTTGGTGCAGAGAACTCCCGCTCGAAACGCAGCCGCCCGTTATGGGCAAGGCGCGTGGCGAGTTCCGGTGTCTCCAGAACGCGCCCTATTGCTTCGGCCAATGCCTGCGGGTCTTCCACCGGCGACAACAGGCCGTCTTCCGTACCTGACAGCACTTCCTCCGGCCCCTGAATGGCACTGGCCACAACCGGGCGCGCGGCCGAGAGCGCCTCGATCACCACATTCCCCAAAGGCTCGATGCGTGACGGACAGACCAGAAGATCGCAGGCCTTCAGCCAGGCCCCACTATCCTGCACCCAGCCAGGCATATGCACACGATCAGATACACCCTCACCTGCAGCGAGTGCCGTCAGGGCCTCGCGTTCGGGCCCCTCACCTGCGATGACCAGATGAATGCCGGGCAGGCCCTTCATGGCCCGTATGAGCACATCGAAGGCCTTGTTGCGATGTAGGCGCCCAAGCGCCAGAAGGAATTTCTGCCCCTCTGCCACGCAGGATGGGCGCTCAGGTGCCACGCCTGCCAGATCCGTCGCGAAATTGGGCAGATAATGCACATGATCAGCTGGCCAGCCCTCGGCGATCATCCAGCTTGCGAGCCCTCTCGTATTACCGATGAGGTCGGAACAGCGCTGGTAATTGGCCAGATCGTAATACCCGCCCAGACGGCCTGCCATTGGCCAGGGGCCTTTGGGCAGCATGCGGGCAGCGCGGCTCATCCAGGCAATCACGACCTGCGGCGCGAATTGCGTAAGGCTTCGACGCAAACGTGGCGTTGTCATGAAATCGAGGCGCCCGCCAAAACGAAGGGCCTCTGTCCTGACGCCCTTCGCGGTCAAACGGGCTTCGCGGGCAGGATCACGACGCAGAATGGCCCGTACATCATGGCCCGATTCATGCTGCGCCATGCAAAGACGCTCATAGAACAGTTCGGCGCCGCCGCTCGGCGCTCCGGCCATGACATGGGCGATACGCAGCGGAGAAGACGGAAGAAGACGCGTCTGGCTCATGGCTGATCTATCCTTCATCCGCCAGAAGCGCACAAGCTTCCTGCACGACACGCTCGGTTGAAAGCCCGGCGATTGGCGCCTCCCCCTCGGGGCCGGGTGCGGCGACAAAGTGGGCCTTGGGGCCAGTCGGGGCATATTCCGAAGCGCGGCTCGGGCCGAAAAGGCCGAGCGTTGGCACACCGGAAGCAGCCGCAAGATGCATCAGCCCTGAATCATTGCCTACAAAAAGCGCGCAGCGACGCAAAAGCGCCGTGACCAGACCCAGCCCGGCCTGTCCACCCAGATCGAGTGCGCCATCGAGCGCGGCCAGAACCGGCTGGGCGCGCAGGTGCTCTTCCTCGCCCGGACCGTAGAAAATGACCGGCAACAGGCCCCTCGCTTGTATCGCCTGCCCGAGCTCGACGAAGTTTTCGGCAGGCCAGATCTTGCCATCCCAGTTGGCTGTTGGTGCCAGAGCACAATACCGCCCCTCATCGGGCAGAATTTCGCTCGCGAGACGCTCCTGATCGGGGCGCGACCATGCCTGAGGCATGAGAGCGGGCCTGTCACGGAACAGTGCTGAGAGATGGCCGATACGCGCGCCCGGTCGACGCCCCCCGCGCAGGATGCGTCGACGCAGGGTCGGCAGAAAGAGAGATACGCCTGAGCCGCGCAGATCGACCACCATGTCCCACCACTGGCCGACGCATTGCGCCCAGAGGCTCACCCAGTGCAGATCATAGCGTTTCTTGCTGATCACGATAACGCGCTCGACGACGGGGCACGCCTCGAAATACGACGCGGCGACCGGCCCGCAGGCAATCGTGAATCGCGCTGCCGGGTAACGCCGGATCAGCTCCCCCAGAGCCCCCGATGAGATGACCGCATCACCCAGACGGTTGGCGGTTATGAACAAGATCCGTTTCATTGCAGCCAGATAGGCTCCTTCAGACTGGCCACAAATTTATCATGCGCCGCAGCGGTTTCGTTATCCGGCGGTGCCATGGGGCGCGGCTTGCGGTCGGGATTGGCGCGATAGGTCGCGACCCCGCCCCCACTGCCCGACACAGCAAGGCCGAGCCCGCGCTGACGCCCTCCCATCAGCTCCAGATAGACCTCGGAGAGCAGCTTGCAGTCGAGCAGGGCATTATGGGTCGTACGGGCCGAGAGATCGATATCATGGCGACGGCACAAGGCATCGAGCGAATTGGGGAGGCCGGGATACCGCTTTTTGGCCATTTCGAGTGTGTCGACCATGCGCTTGCGATCGAGCGGCGGCTTGCCACAGGCTTTCAGCTCGGCATTGATGAAGCCGAAATCGAAGGGCGCGTTATGCGCGATCATTTCGTCCTCGCCGATAAAGGCGAGAAATCCGTCAACGATCTCGGCAAATTTCGGCTTGTCGAGCAGATCATCCAGCGTAAATCCGTGAACGCGGCTTGCCTCTGGCGGCACATCACGCTCTGGATTGATCAGAACATGAAAATTCTCGCCTGTCGGCAGGTCATCGATCAGTTCGAGCGCCGCGATCTCGATCACACGATCACCCGTTGCCGGGTCCAGCCCCGTGGTCTCCGTATCGAAAAGGATCGACCGTTTCATCGGGCAGTCTCCAGACTCGTTATCAGGCGTTTCAATTGACGGGCGGTATGGCCGCGAGACAGCCCGTTGCGCAACAGATGATCGGCCCGTCTGTTGCGCTCGCGATCGCTCATCTGCCGGGCGAGAAGGTGACGGGCCTGTGCTTCACTGAGTGAGCGGCGCTTCATGACCCGACGCAGGCGCACGGCAAGAGGCGCCATCACCACAATGACCGCGTCGCAATCCCGATCGGCGCCGGTTTCGAACAGAAGCGGGATATCGAGCACGCAGATCCTTACCCCACGGCGCGTCATGGCCCGCAGGAAAGATCGACGTTCATCGCGCACCAGAGGATGGATGATTGCCTCAAGCGCCTCAATTTCCGCCGGATGGCCGATAACGGCCCTGCGCAATGCCACACGATCGACCGCCCCGTCCCGAACCGCATCGGGCCAGAGCCGTGCAATGGCGGGTACTGCGCGACCGCCTCTTGCCTGAAGGGCATGCACGGCGGCATCGGCGTCAAAAACCGGCCAGCCAGCCCGGCGCATGAAGCGTGCAACCGTGGTCTTGCCGGCACCCATGCCTCCTGTGAGACCCAGAACGATCATGTCTGATGCGTCTTCCCGTCAGTCCAGCGTTTCGACAAGACGGGCACGCAGGGTCGCATCTGCCTTCGGATACGGGCCAAACCAGGCTGCAAAACCGGGCCGGGCCTGATGGATCAGCATGCCGAGACCATCGACCGCTTTCAGACCACGGGCGCGCGCCGCAGCGAGCAGCGGTGTTTCGAGCGGCATATAGACAATATCCGACACAACGAGTGACGGGGCTGCCTGAGTCAGGCAGTTACCCCAGTCGAAACCCTCCTGTCCTTTCATGCCAAGCGACGTCGTATTCACCAGCAGTTCGGCGTCTGGCAGATGTACTGTCCAGTCCTCCCACGAGATGACGTCTCCCCCCTCGAGCGCCGAGACGATGCCCTCAGCCCGGCTTTTCGTGCGATTGGCCAGGGTCAGCGTACACCCCGCATCGAGCAGCGCAGCGCATACCGCGCGTGAGGCACCCCCTGCCCCCAGAACCAGCGCCTTGCGTGGCAAGCTGACACCGGCCTCCTTGAGGGAGTCGATATACCCTACACCATCGGTGCAATCGCCTGTGACCGTACCGTCAGCCTCGAAGATCAGGGTGTTGACCGAACCCGCGCGCTGCGCCGGTGGGGTGCGACGATCCACCAGCGCGAAGGCTGCTTCCTTGTGCGGGATCGTGACATTCAGCCCGGCAAAGCCGAGCGCCTGCAAGGCACGAATGCCGGGCTCGAAATCCTCCGGAGCCAGAGGAAGCCGCAGATAGAGCCCGTCGATACCGCAGCACGCGCACCAGTAATTGTGCAGGATCGGCGAGCGCGTATAGGTCAGCGGCCAGCCCGTGACCGCTGCAAGCTTCGGCATCCCTCCCGGGAAAAGCGCCGCAAGAGCAGCCTTCGCCTCATCGAGGCTCAGTTCTCCCCGGAGATGGCGTTCCAGTAGAGCGGCAATAGCCGCGCCAGTCTCTGTGCCCACGATTTCTGTCCCGCCTCGTCTGCTATCAGATCCTGTCGGATCTCTATCTCCAGATAGGGCAGACCTGCCCGCTCTGCATGATAGGGCACGGTATAATCCGATGTCGCCGTCAGCACATAGGGCTCATTGTCACCGACGCAGAGATCACCCTCCTGCCGTAGCAAATCGAGCATGATACGCGCCGAGCGTGTATCGCGATGATGCAGGATGCCCACATGCCATGGCCGGGCCACCCCGTTCATGACAGGCGTGAAGCTGTGCAGGGCGATCAGGGCCGTCGGGCTTTTTCTCGCGCCCAGAATTGCGGCGATGCAGTCATGATAGGGGTGAAGGATCTCACGCTCACGCCGCGCGCGGCAGGCCGCAGACAGGGCCTTGTTCCCGGCAATTTCCGTACGGTCAGACACTGCCGGGATGGATGTTGGATGGCCGGGTGCCCTGTTGCTGTCGATCACAAGACGCGAATAGACCTGTTCGACAAGATCGGCCCCGAGCAGGCCGGAGAGTGCGATACCAACGCCGTGAATGCCGATATCCCAGGCAATATGACGCTCCCACTCCGCCTCTTCCACCCCCAGACGGTTGAGACATGACGGCACCGCTCGCCCCGCGTGATCGCTGACCAGCACGAAAGGCCCCTTGGCTGTCGCTTTTGTGATTCGATAGGGCGTCGGATCTTCGGGGCCGAGAAGAGGCAGAAAACTGCTCATGAATTGCGCGCACCATGCTGACTGACTAGGTTAGGGTCTTCTTGACCATAATCCCTACGCCATGGACAACCCCGTGACCGAGACCGAAACCAGACTGGCCAACCCGCAATGGGGTGGCCGCTTCGCCGCTGGCCCCGCCGCCATCATGGCCGATATCAATGCCTCGATCGATTTCGACCGGAAATTGTGGCGTCAGGATATTCGCGGCTCGCTGGCCCATGCCGCCATGCTGGCGCGCGTCGGCCTGCTGACCGCCGCCGAAGAGCAGGAAATCCGTGACGGTCTGCATGGCATTGCCTCAGATATCGAAGCAGGAAATTTCGAGTTCTCGCAGGATCTCGAAGATATTCACATGAATATCGAAGCGCGCCTTTCAGAGCGTATCGGCGAGGCCGGGAAACGTCTGCACACGGCGCGCTCGCGCAACGACCAGGTAGCGACGGATTTCCGCCTCTGGGTACGCGATGCCATTGACGGCATCACTGGGCAGATCTCGGCGCTCATGCGCTCTCTGGCCACGCGCGCCTTGCAGCATGCTGCCGATGCCATGCCGGGCTTTACCCATCTTCAGGTGGCGCAGCCCGTGACGTTCGGTCACCATCTGCTCGCCTATGTGGAAATGCTTTCACGTGACCGCGACCGCCTGCGCGACGCACGGGCTCGGCTGAACGAATGCCCCCTGGGCTCGGCAGCTCTGGCCGGCACTTCCTTCCCGATCGACCGTCGCTTTACGGCGTCGCTGCTGGGATTTGACCGCCCCACGGCGAACTCGCTTGATTCAGTGTCCGACCGCGATTTCGCGCTTGAATATCTCTCGGCGCTCTCGCTGCTCGGCATGCATCTCTCGCGCCTGTCTGAAGAGCTGGTGCTTTGGTGTTCGGCCCCGTTCAGCTTCGTGCGCCTGTCTGATGGCTTCACGACCGGCTCGTCCATCATGCCGCAGAAGAAGAACCCCGATGCCGCCGAACTGGTGCGCGCCAAGGTCGGCCGCATTACCGGCGATTTCATGGGCCTGCTGATGGTGATGAAGGGCCTGCCCCTCGCCTATGCCAAGGACACGCAGGAAGACAAGGAACCGGTTTTCGATGCGACCGAAGCCGCCACCCTGTCGCTGGCTGCCATGGATGGCATGATCCGCGACATGACGGCGAATACGGACAAGATGCGCGCCCTTGCCGGGGCCGGGTTTGCCACGGCAACCGACCTGGCCGACTGGCTGGTTCGCGTGCCGCGCCTGCCGTTCCGCACAGCGCATCATGTCACGGGGCGCCTGGTTGGCATGGCAGAAGCCAAGGGATGTGACCTGGCCGATCTGACGCTCGAAGAAATGCAGACTGTCGAGGCGCAGATCGATGCCAGCATTTTCGATGTGCTGACGGTCGAATCCTCACTAGCCTCACGCACCAGCGAAGGCGGTACGGCGCCTGACAATGTCAGCAGCGCCGCACAGACCTGGCTGAACCGCCTTGAGGAGAACGCGGCATGAGGTTTTCAACCCGGCTTTTCTGCCTCGCCCTTCTGGGTTCGGTCATGCTGACTGGCTGCGGCAAGAAGGGGGCGCCTCATGCCCCCGGCCCCGCAAGTGCCATCACCTATCCGCACTCCTACCCTCCGGAATAAACGCGGCAAGATCCAGCGCCTTCCGTGCCAGAGCGATCAGCTCGGGTGCGGTAAGGCCCCTGGCCCTCAAGGCCCGCAGGCTCTCGGCACCATCACGCTTGGAGAGCTTGCACCCTGCTTCGTCAAGAAGCAGGCCGTGATGCGCGTAAAGCGGTTCGGGAAAACCCAGCAACTCCTGCAGCACGCGATGAACAGACGTTGCCTCGAACAGATCAGCACCGCGCGTCACTAGCGTGATCCCCTGCCGTGCATCATCGCTGGTGACGCAGAGATGGTAGGAGACGCCGTTATCCCGACGCCCCAGCACCACATCGCCGAATGAAGCCGCACGCCCTGCCACAGCCCCCTGACCAAGCTCACGCCATGACGGACTGCCGCCAAGCCGACTGAGCGCTGCTGCCATATCGAGACGCCAGACATGCGGCTGGCCGGGCGCCTGAGATCGGCCACGGCAAGTCCCGCCATAAACCGGGCTGCCATCGGGGGCGACGCCGAGGGCGCAGGCTTTAACCTGAGCGCGTGAGCAGGTGCACGCATAGAGCAGCCCCTGATCATGCAGGCGCTCCAGAGTCGCACGATAATAAGGCAGATGATCGGACTGTCTGAGAACAGCGCCGTCACTGACAAAACCGAGCCATGCCAGATCGTCCAGCAGTGCCACCTCAAATTCGGGGAGACAACGCTGAGCGTCGATATCTTCGATACGAATCAGAAACTTACCCTGCGTGCCCGCCCGATCGCGCGCATGAAACGCCGAAGCAACATGACCAAGATGCAGAAAACCGGTCGGGCTCGGTGCAAAGCGCGTGTGAAATCCTGTCATCAAACCTTAGCTTGCCCCGTTCACAGAAAGCTGAAATAGTCAGCCCTATCAGACAGACGGCGCGTATCTATAGGCGCTGGTTACCCGTCGCGCTTGAGATAATCCGATCGTGCTGCCCTGTAAAAGAGGATGCGATCGATGCTTGCCACCGCCCAGCATTTCCCTGCTCTTGTATTGAATGCGGATTTTCGTCCGCTTTCCTACTTTCCTCTCTCGCTATGGTCCTGGCAGGAGAGCGTCAAGGCGGTCTTTCTAGACCGTGTTTCGGTATTGAGTGAATATGACGATGTCGAGGTTCACTCGCCAAGCTGTGTGATGCGTGTGCCCAGCGTCATTGCGCTCAAGGAATATATCCCCACAGCCAGACGCCCTGCCTTCACACGGTTCAACGTCTTTCTGCGCGATAATTTTTCCTGCCAGTATTGCCATGACCGGCTACCGACCCACGAACTGACCTTCGACCACGTCATTCCCCGCGCCAAGGGCGGTCGCACAACGTGGGAAAATGTGGTGACGGCCTGCAGCCCCTGCAATCTGATCAAGGGCTCTAAACTACCCCACGAAATCGGCATGCACCCGCGCATCAGGCCGGTACAACCCTCGACGAGGCGCCTTCAGGAAAACGGGCGCAGCTTTCCGCCTAACTATCTGCATGAGAGCTGGCGCGACTATCTGTATTGGGACAGCGAGCTGGAAGGCTGATCCTTCCAGCTCCCAGCCTCCCCTGCCAGCCTGTCAGGAGAAAAGCTTCTCATAGAGTTCGGGCTTGAACCCGAGCGCGACGGAGCCTTCGCGAACGAGCACGGGGCGCTTGATGAGCGTAGGGTGCGCAAGCATCAGGGACACCGCCTCAGCCTCGGTCGTCACCTGCTTCTCCGGCTCTGGCAATTTGCGGAATGTCGTTCCGGCACGGTTGAGGAGCGCCTCCCACCCCACCGCCTGCACCCAGGAAATGAGGGTCGCTTCGCTCAGACCATCTTTGCGAAAGTCATGGTAGGTGAAGCCTATCCCCAGGCTCTCGAGCCATTTGCGCGCCTTGCGGACAGTATCACAGGTGGTGATCCCAAAGAGAACCGGGTCGTCATGCATCAGTTTTATCACCTGTCAGGCCAGCAGAATTGCGCACTATGTTTCGGAAAGAAGGTCCAGCTCACCTGATTTCGCAAGCGGATGCAAGACACGCAGCGAGGGGCATACCTTCAGTGATCATCCCGCGCACTATGCTGTTCCACGGACATTTGCCACAAGCAAAGATACAGTCCCATCTACGAAAATAAGCGATTAATTGTAATATATAATAAATCATATCTTCATTACTTGAAAATATTTTCAGAAATAATCATAGTTTTAAATCAAATTTATTAATATACGCTCTACGCCGACCATCGATATCCAAATACAGGAATAATTACAATCGATCCCGTTATGCTTCATAAAAACGAAACCTAAGCAGTTATACGATAGTTGACCTTTTACGGACTTTCCTCATCGAAATTTTAATTTCCTCTTAACCGAACCGTGTCTTCTTCGAAAAGATCGTGGCGTTATTTGCTCGTGCCTTGAGGTTGCGCTTCCTTACTGATCTCTTTTCGAATGTGGTGCTTTGGAATGAATTGGTTCTCTGACCTGACTGTATATCGCAAGCTGGCCGTCGGCTTCGGCAGCATACTGGTCATTCTCGCAATCAGTTCAGGGTTCATCTTTCAGAAATCGCGCGAAGTCGCGAGCATCACGCGCATGAATGCCGTGTCCGATCTGACAATCGATCTTCTGGATCAGGCAGATGCCGCTCTGACACGACTTCCTGGTTCGCTGAGTCGATACCTGATCACGCATCGTCCTGAAGACAGCACGGCGATCCAGGACGATGAGACACAAATCATGCAAAAGGCCGCACAACTGCGCGCCATTCTAGGTAAGGAAAAGCCAGAATCTCTCGGCCAGATCGACGCCTATATCCAGATCGCCAAGCGTTATATCGACGAGGCGGCGATACCCCAGGCCCGGCTGGCGGCCAACCCGGCCCGCCAGGCAGATGCTATGGCGAGCATCATCTCAAGACAGAATAACCAGCTGCTGGTGGAGCAGAAAGCGGCATCTCGCATATTGGAGCGCACCTTGCGTGACTGGTCTGATGCCTGGACAGCCAAAGCGCTGGCGACAACGCGTGAGATCGCAGCGATTGTCGCTGGCTCAGCCGTGCTTGGGTCAATCATTGCACTAGGCGTTGCATGGTTCATCGCCCGTTCAATCGGGGCCCCTTTGGCCTCCATGACCGAAGCCATGCAAATTCTCGCTGGAGGCGACCTTACGATCGAAATCCCGGCACGCAAACGCCGCGACGAAATCGGTCATATGGCTTCGGCTGTGCAGGTTTTCAAAGATTCTGCGCAGGAAAAACGCACATTGGAAGCGGAAACCCGCCTCGCGCAGAAGGCTATCGAAGCGGAGAGAGAAAAACGTACCGAGCGAGAGATGCTTGCTGCTGAGCAGCAGAATACCGTACTCAGGGCACTTGCCACAGGCCTTGGGCATATGGCGGAAGGGAACCTGACCGAACAGATCATCACCCCATTTTCGCAAGAGTATGAGCAGCTTCGGATTGACTTCAATGCGGCTCAAACCGCTCTCCGCCGTGCCTTGGCAGAGGTTTCTGCCAAGGCAAGCGGCATCAGCGCCAGCGTTACTGAAGTCGGATCTGCTTCTGACGACTTGTCACGTCGCACTGAACAGCAAGCCGCGGCGCTGGAGCAGACAGCAGGCACTCTCGAACTGATCACAAGAAGGGTCGAAGGGACTGCCAGAGGATCTGCCGAGATGCGCCGCTCAACCCGACTGGCAAGCGATGAGGCCTCGCGCTCAAGCGTCGTGGTCGACGATACGATGCAGGCGATGTCTCGTATTGAGGCGTCCTCGACAGAGATAGGTCAGATCATCGGTGTCATTGATGATATTGCAATGCAGACAAATCTGCTGGCGCTCAACGCGAGCATCGAAGCCGCCAGAGCCGGAGATGCGGGTCGCGGCTTTGCCCTTGTTGCTTCAGAGGTCCGCACTCTGGCGCAACGCTCTGCAAACGCGGCCAGTCAGGTCAAGGATCTGATCTCTAGGGCCCGAACCGAAGTCAGCAGCGGTGTCGTTCTCGCTCGGGAAGTCGGGTCGGCGCTGCAGCGGATTGTAACGCAGATCGGCGCCGTAACGCTTACAGTCGGCGAAATTGCTTCGAGCTGCGAGGAACAGGCAAGCGGGTTGGCACAGGTGAACACCGCAATCGGTGAACTCGATCGTGCTACGCAGCAAAATGCCGCCATGGTTGAACAGAATACTTCCGCGGTTCTGAGCCTTGGGAAAAACACCAGCGATCTGACAGCCCTCGTCGGTCGCTTCAAAACAGCAGCCTGATCCGGGTGAAGTGGCAAGCGGCATCAGACTCCTCTGAACACTGTGTGCAGAGGTAAGCACCCTCTCTGCGCCGCAGCCGCACGATGCGCCTTCCTCGCCCTCCCCCGACCATGGCGGCGCGCGATCGCATCAGCATCTGAAAGACACATCTCTGCTTCCTGAACATGTTGATCAGGACAATCAGCCTGCCATCGTTAACCGGACAGGATCAGTCGTCACTCAGACACGCCTGCTGCACAATTGATAGCAACAGAAAAAGCCCGCTCATTGAGCGGGCTCTCCCATCGGTCGTTACATCGGCAAAGGGGCGATAGAGCCCCTTATTCCCACTCGATCGTGCCGGGGGGCTTGGAGGTGATGTCGTAGGTCACGCGGTTGATGCCACGCACTTCGTTGACGATGCGTCCGGCCACACGGTTCAGGAATCCGAAATCGAACGGATAGACTTCAGCGGTCATACCATCGGTGCTGGTAACGGCGCGCAGGGCGCAAGCCTGATCATAGGTACGGCCATCACCCATCACGCCGACGGTGCGAACCGGCAGCAGTACGGCAAAGGCCTGCCAGATCGCGTCGTAGAGCCCGGCATTGCGGATTTCCTCAAGATAGATCGCGTCGACCTTGCGCAGCAGATCGAGCTTTTCGCGATCGATCGCACCAGGGATACGAATAGCCAGGCCCGGCCCCGGGAAGGGATGACGGCCAACGATCGCCTCGGGAATACCCAGCTCGCGACCCAGCGCACGCACTTCATCCTTGAAGAGCTCACGCAGCGGCTCGACCAGCTTCATGTTCATGCGGTCGGGCAGACCACCGACATTGTGATGCGACTTGATCGTGACCGAAGGCCCACCGGTGAAGCTGATGGATTCGATGACGTCGGGATAAAGCGTACCCTGTGCGAGGAACTGCGCCCCACCAAGCTTGGTCGCCTCCTCTTCGAAGACCTCGATAAACAGACGGCCAATCGTCTTGCGCTTCACCTCGGGATCGGTGACGCCTGCCAGCGCATTCAGGAACAGATCCGATGCATCACGATGGACGAGACTGATGTTGAAGCGGCCACGGAAGGTCTTGACCACCTCATCGGCTTCACCCGAACGCAGAATGCCCGGATCGACGAAAATGCAGGTGAGCTGGTCGCCGATTGCGTCATGGATCAGCTTGGCCGCAACCGAAGAATCGACGCCACCCGACAGGCCGCAGATCACGCGCCCCGTGCCAACCTGCTCGCGAATACGGGCGATTTCGAGATCGCGGAACCCGGCCATGGTCCAGGTACCCTTGCAGCCCGCAACCTCGTGAGTGAAGTTTTTGATCAGCGCTGCACCATGCGGCGTGTGCACCACTTCGGGGTGGAACTGCACGCCATAGAGACGACGTCCCTCATCAGCGATGATGGCGAAAGGCGCACCTTCAGACCAGGCAACGGCACGGAAGCCCGGAGGCAGCGCCGTTACGCGGTCGCCATGGCTCATCCAGACCTGCTCGCGATGACCGCGCGACCAGGCGCCACGGAACAGCGCACAATCTTCGGCAATCTCGATATGGGCGCGACCAAATTCACGATGCTCATGCGTTTCGACCTTGCCACCCAGTCGGGCGCACATGGCCTGCTGACCATAGCAGATGCCCATGACGGGAATGTTGAGGTCGAATACGACATCAGGAATCTGCGGCGCATTATCATCGTGCACGCTCGCAGGGCTGCCTGAAAGGATGATGCCTTTCGGGTGGAAGCCACGAATCTTCTCTTCTGTCGCGGTGAAAGGCCAAATCTCGCAATACACGCCGCTCTCGCGCACGCGGCGTGCGATGAGCTGGGTCACCTGGCTGCCAAAATCGAGAATCAGAATGCGATCCTCGTGAAGCTGCGTATCCAGAGTATCGGCGTTAGGCGGGGCGGTGTCGGTCATGGCGCTCTTTCAACACGTCGTGCATGGGCAAATTCTGTGGGCATCGTATAGGATGTTCGCTGGGCAACGTCATCCCAAACGACGCGTTTGAGCCCCTCTTAATGTCATGATTCCTTCATTCAGACGAGATCGTTATGTCGCATTCCCGTTTTCGCCACCTGACAGGCGCGGCTTTTCTGGGCGCAGTCTTTCTGCTGTCCGCCTGCTCAGGCCCTCAGCCGCCAAGCAAGGACCCGATCGGAGTCTGGACAGGCGCGCTCGTGACCGATCAGGGAAGCTGCCCGACCGACTCAAATTCGACCCTGCAGATTGGCACGAGGGCCATCAGCTTCACGCCGGGTGATAATGCGCTTGTGCTCAAGGGAGAGCGTGGCTCCGACAAGCAGCATTTCCATGCGCAGCTCGACATGAAGGATGCACAGCGCAAGCCGTACAGCATCGTTTTCAACGGCTATCCTGTCGGCAATGCCATTGGCGGTATCTACGGCTCACCGACCTGTCGCGCCCATGTCGTGATGACCCGTCCAAACCGTTGATTGAAAAAAATTCTTTTTCCCTCTTGCGGGGTTTGAAAACTCACAGTAGAACCCGCCCCACGACGCACCCGTAGCTCAATTGGATAGAGCACCAGACTACGAATCTGGGGGTTAGAGGTTCGAGTCCTTTCGGGTGCGCCAGTATACATCGTGATCATGCAAGTGATCACCACGCACCCGTAGCTCAATTGGATAGAGCACCAGACTACGAATCTGGGGGTTAGAGGTTCGAGTCCTTTCGGGTGCGCCATTTCCTTTCAAGACAATTCAGCGACGACCAGATGTACGCCTGTGGGCGTCCGCGTCAATATTAACGAGTTGATCCTCACTCCGCCTGAGACTGCTTGGTGCAGGCCGTATGCGCCTGCAGCCCAAACTGCCCACCGAGACATTTCGGCTGAGCTCCCTCGCCCACTGAGATGTCGGCACGAAGAAAGTAGCACCGTGTGATGGCGGGATTATCGCATGAAGTACGATCGTCACTCAGGAGCGCCCCAACGCGCCTATTGCGAACAGCCGCACTGCAAACAGGAGTTGTGCCTAGTGCACCAACTGGGCGAGCGCGGAACAGACATCGCTCTCCAGAAAAGGCTTTGAGACGAAAAGGCCACGCGGTGGCAGCGCAAAGCCTTCCTCCATCTTGGCACCAGACGTCAGCACAAAGGCGACATCGGGACGCGTCCTGAACAGATAATTGCCAAGATCAAGCCCATTCATGACGCTGGGCATCTCGAAATCGGAAAAAACCAGGCGAATTTCCGGGTTGCTCGTGATCACTGAAAGCGCCTCATCAGCGTTCTCGGCAGAGAGCACCGTATAGCCTGCCTCAGAAATCATTTCAGATACGTAAAGGCGGAGCAGAACCTGATCTTCGACCACAAGCACAGTCGGTGCCTTGGGGGCCGTTTTGCCAATGCCTGCGCTGTGAAGTTCCTCTACAGACATAACCGCCACGCCCTTCGGAAAATATTCTGCTCCCTTTAACGGTCCGGATGCGCGCGAGTTCAAAGAGTAGCGTCTTACTTCCCTTTAACGCTTTTGTTAGAAACCCCTTCATTCGTGAAACCGACCGCTGTACCCCCCTGCCCTTCACGTGCGGTCACATCTATACCTGCGATGCCCCATTTTCCGTCTGTTTGCACCAGGAGAGGCGCGCCGCTCGCCCCATGCGTGGCAGCACAGTCATGATCGACCAGTTGCCCGCGCACATGAACGACATGACAGGCAAGATCGCCCATGGCGAGCTCCATACGGTCTTGCTGGTACCCTGCCAGCATGGCCGGTGCGCCCGGCTCGGCAGCAACGATCGGGAGCAATTCATTCGTTTTGACGAGCGCATGATCGAGAATAACGGTCGCATGATCGCCCTGGCTGGTACGCAGGGGGTGATAGGGATCATAGCTCGGCGCAATTACGAAACGCACCGCACGCGCTGTGGCACGCCACGACCCTGTGTCGTAGCCAAGCATGAAATGGATGCTTGAAGGCTGGACGAAATTCGCTGCCTCATCGCGCCAGAGACAATGAGCCGCCGTCATGATGACAGAAGGCGCCACCATAAACCCTGTGCAGCGGGCGCCGAGTTCGGTCTGCACTCGCCCTAGAATACGCCACGGCTCGCGGTTGACGTCGATAACGTGACGCGCGCCCGCGCCAATTCCCGGCAGGACGATACGAGCCGCCCGAGCAGGCGCGCCAGCGCAGGTCGCCATCATGAGCAGCGCAAGACAGGCTGCCCCCACAACCCGTTGAGCAGTCAGAGAATACATCACACGAGGTTTTCCGGCCCGAATGACCATGGCAACAACGCACCGAGTGTGGTCTCGAGCAATATAACGCCCTGAGGATCCACCATCGTCACCTTCAGGGTAGATGACGAAAATTCACGCAGACGCTGACGGCAGCCGCCACACGGCGTGCAGGCGGCATCACCCCCACCCACAATCACGATCTCGTCGATCTGCCGCTTACCAGCCAGAACCATGGCCGAGATTGCGCCCGCTTCCGCACAGCTTCCCTGCGGGTAGGCAGCATTTTCGACATTGCACCCGCTATAGATCACACCATCGCAACGCAGCGCAGCCCCGACATGAAAACGTGAATAGGGCGCATAGGCCTTTGCCCGGGCATCCAGCGCAGCACTGATCAGCGCGTCTTTCATCATTATTCCCCTCTCCTGGCATATTCCCAGCTTGGAAGCTGCTGATTGCCCTTGTAATCTAACCGGCATGACACGCCACGATCCTGATATCATGAACCTTCTCGCGTCACGCCCCTCCCTGCATATGGACGGGCAGGATGGTCTGCTTTTCGAGGGCGTTCCCCTGCAGACCATTGCGAATCAGGTTGGTACCCCCTGTTGGGTAACGGGAGCGGGAACGCTGCGCCGGCGCACGCGCAATCTCAGGAAAGCCTTCACCGAACGCGGGCTCGATGTTGCGCTTCATTATGCGCTCAAGGCCAATGACCATCTCGCGACGCTCAGCGTGCTCCGACAGGAAGGCTGCGGCGCCGATGTTGTCAGTGGCGGCGAGCTGAAACGCGCCTGTCAGGCAGGAATTGCTCCCTCTGCCATCGTGTTCTCGGGCGTGGGCAAGACCGATTCTGAACTCACCCTGGCGCTGCGCGAGGGTGTCGGCCAGATCAATGTTGAGAGTGCTGAGGAACTGCGTCGCCTGTCCCGTCTCGCTCGTGAGCTTGGTCTGAATGCGCCGGTTGCCTTGCGGGTCAATCCGCATATCGACGCCGAGACCCATGACAAGATCAGCACAGGCCGCCTGGGTGACAAGTTCGGTATCGACTGGGCAGACGCTATCGCGCTCTACCGCGAAGCCAGCACATTGCCTGGCATCAATATACGTGGTCTAGCCACCCATATTGGCAGCCAGATTCTCTCTCCCGCTCCGTTCAAGGCCGCTTACGCCCGCATCGCAGAGCTTGTGATCGATCTGCGTGCCCAGGGCCTGACCGTCAGCGTGGTCGATTGCGGTGGTGGTCTTGGTGTGCGTTATCGCGACGAACTGGCGCCGCCTCCGGCAGCACTGGCAGGCGCGATTGCCGAGACACTCGGCGGCCTCGATCTGAAACTGGCCATCGAGCCGGGCCGCTGGATCGCCGCACCCGCCGGGGTGCTGCTGACGTCGGTGATCGATCTCAAGGCTCAGCGCGACGGCGTCTCCGATTTCGTCATCGTCGATGCTGCCATGAACGATCTGGCTCGTCCCAGTCTCTACGGCGCCTGGCACGGCATTGTCCCCCTCGCCCCGGATCTCGCCTATGCAGAGACCGGCCCGCAGACGGTGGTCGGCCCCGTCTGTGAGTCGAGCGACGTGTTTGCAAAAGACCGACTCCTCCCCGCGGTTCGCCCTGGCGATACGCTCGCCCTGCTTGATACGGGGGCTTATGGTGCGGTCATGAGTTCGACCTATAACAGTCGCCCTCTGGCCGCACAGGTAATGATCGAAAACGGTCAGTGGAAACTTGTGCGCCCCCGGCAGCGTGTAGAAGCGTTATGGGCCGATGACAGTGTCCCGGAGTGGCTGGATTCTGAATGAGCATGGCTCCGCCCGCGCCACAGTCTCCTTACATGCTTGAAAAGCGGGTCGAGCGTGCCCGCCACCGCGCGCGGCGCGTGCTTTGGGTCGAATCTGCATGGTCGGCCGTGCAATGGCCACTTGGGCTGGCAGGCGGTTATGCGCTGAGCGGCCTGCTGCGTATTCCGCAATCCCTGCCCGACACGCTGCATGCCTTTCTTCTTGCTGGAGTAGGCGGCGGCGCCATTGCTCTGGCGGCGCGCCATCTTTCCCGACTGCCGCCCCCACGGCGCAGCGCCATCGACCGACGTATCGAATCCCGTTCCGGCCTTCGCCATCAGCCGCTTGCTGGCCTCGATGACTTGCCTGCGGACGGGGAAGAGACGGCGCTCTGGCAACGACATATGGAGCGCCTGCGCGCGAGCATAGGCCCGCTCCGTGCGGGCTGGCCACTTCTACACTGGACCCTGGAGCGCAGGATCGGCTGGGCCGGTTTCGCCCTAGCCCTGCTTGGTGCCGTCATCCTTGCCGGACCCGCAGCCCCCTCCCGGCTTGAAGCCGCATTCCTGCCGGGCGTTGACGATATCGACGTCCCTCTGCCCCAGATAGAGGCCTGGGTCGATCTCCCGGATTACGCCCCCGGCGCCCCGATTTTCCTTTCCAGAGACACGACGCCGCCGCCCATCCCCCAGGACGCAAAGCTGACCATTCATATTACTGGCGCGCGTTCTGGCCCCCATCTGCTGGGCGTGGATATCAGCGATGTCGGGGTCAAGCAGCTCGACCCCGGCAGCTGGAGCTTTGTCACGCGTCTGAGCCATGGCGGCAGGCTCTCGGTAAGGTCCCGGGGTCGGACGATTGGCGAATGGAATTTCACGATCGAGCCCGATCTCGCGCCTGAAGTCAGCTGGAAGAAGCCGCCCTCCATAGCCAGCGACAACCCGGATGTCGTGCTCCCCTGGCAGGTATCCCAGGCTCACGGCGTGACACGGCTTGAGGCTCAGATCAGCCTCGCCGCCAAGCCGACCCTGCCCCCGATCGATCTGGCAATCCCCCTCAAAGGTGAGCCCAAAAAGGCGGAAGGCAGTTTCGAGGCCGATCTGACAGAGTCGCTCTGGGCCGGAGAGAATGTCACGATCAGGTTGCACGCCACGAGCCGAAGTGGCCGTCAGGCGAACAGCGCGGTCGAGAAGCTCACCCTGCCCAGCCGGAGTTTTCACGATCCGATCGCCCGGGCTCTGGTTGCCTTGCGGCATCGCTTAGGGCTAGACCGCGAGACTGCAGCCCAGACAGCAGACGAGCTTAGGACCCTAGCCCAGACCCTGCCTTCCAGCGAAAAGGGAAGCACACTCGCTTTGCTCTACGCTGCGGCCCAGCTCGACGATCCGCTGGCAGAGCGTGCAAAAGAAAATACGCTCGGCCTGTGCTGGGCCGTCGCGCTCTATCTTGAAGATCTGCGCAATACAGACCGGGAAACTGCTCAGGCCAATCTCGAAATCCGGGCGGCTCAGAAAGCGGTCCAGGATCAGATCGCTCATATGCAGGCACTCGGCAAGGACGGGCATAGCGAAGCAGAGCAGCAGGAACTGGCAACGCGCATGAAGCGCCTGCGCGAGGCACTCGACCAGCGCATGCAGGCACTGATGCAGCGCAGCATGCAGCTCGGCAGCGTCATTCCGGATATGGGCGCTGATGATGGCAGCGATCCCGTATCGAGGCTGATGCGGCGCCTGCAATCGGATGCAGCCAATGGCCATTCCGACGACGCTCTGAAACGCCTCGACGATCTATCGAAAATGGTCGAGCGCATGAGGTCCGCCACGCCACAGGACCTCGCCCAGATTGCCCAGCAGATGCACGCCCGCATGAGGGCACAGGCGCAAAAGGCGACACTGCACGATCTGGTACGGCGCGAGACCACTCTTCTCGACCATGTTCAGGCACGCCTCGGCATCGGGCAGCGCAACGCGCGTGATGCCCAGCAGGGACAGAATCAGGATGTCAGCACCATGTCGACAGCAGAATTGCTGAAACGGCTGGGCATGGCACCGCCTCCTGATATGGACGAACCGCAATCGGCCCCGCCGCCACAACCGCCTGTCCTGTCTCAGGAAGAAGCGACCGCGCAGCATGAGCAGCGACGCGATGACCACGCTGTTCAGCGCGCCCTGCAGATGGTAGCTCGGCTGCTCAATGACGACATCAAATCACTGACTGGCAAAACCCTCGAGGGGCTCACCAAGGCGGACAAGGACATGCATTCTGTCCGTCAGGCACTGGCGAGTGTTCAGGATGGCCCTGCTGAAAGTGCAATCCGCCAGGTGCTGAAAGACCTCGCTGAGTCGGGGCAGCAAATGAGCGAAGCCCAGAAGGGCAAGAATCACGGTGGTGGTCCGCTCGCCCTTCTGCCGACCATGGGGACCGGCAACAGCGCTCAAGGCGGTAAAGGCAAGGGCGACCAGCATCAGGCCGACAGCGATGATGATGACTCCGAAGGGGATGGCGGCAGCAAGGCTGATCGCGATCCTCTGGGGCGCAAACTCGGCAAGGGGCATTCGGGCGCCGATACGGACGGCACGATACCTGACGCCGATAGTCGTGAAAAAGCGCGTGAGATCGAACGCGAATTGCGTCGTCGGGACGCAGACAGGACGCGTCCGCAGAGCGAACTGGATTATCTGGACAGGCTGCTGAAATCCTACTGAGCCGGCCTGCCCTCGAAAAAGCGCCTTACACGCGCAACGATTGATTACGATCCTGCATAGGCCGCGCTGCCCCTATTCCCGCTTGAAACGTCTAGCTTCGTCTCGAACTGTCACAGCTGCACGAGAAAGCGTTTCGGCACGATTCACCTGAAAACGCTGACTCTTTTTCACTTCCCCCGGCTGGCAGGATGGATACGTCAACGAACCTGACACGGAATGATGCAAATCAGCAACATCCTGACGTATTCGCGCGCAATGGAACGTCACAAAACGATAACGCTCTTGCAATGATATGACAGAAACCGCAGCCTCGTGACACAGAGTCATTCCGAGGGTTAATTTTCATGAAAACCGTCAAAATACGAGGACGAGCGCGTCTTTTTCTGGGTGCCGTGATTTTCCTCTCGCCTGCAGCGACCATGACGAGCGGCCATGCGCAGACCGCCTCAGCCAGCACGCATCACCGTAAGGCGGTCAAATCGACCACCAGGCACAAGACCACTGTTACCAAGGGCACGACGAGTGGCCCGATCGCTGGCGCACAGACCGCCCCTGTCGCTACGACAATGCCAAGCCGCTCGCAGACGACGCTCCGCGATGTTTCGGCATCCAATAGCCTCTCCCTCGGCATGAGCGGCAAAGCTGAAGAGGTGGTCGTTGTCGGCTCGGCTCTCAGCACGGCAAACAACACCAGCGCCAACCCGGTGCAGATCGTTACAGCCAAACAGATCCAGCAGACCGGTGCGACCACGCTGTCCGATTTCTTTCAGCGTCTGCCGTCTGTAGGTTCCTCCAGCCAGCAGAATACCGACACCAATGGTGGCGGCGGCGTCAGTTGCACCGATCTGCGTAATCTCGGCACCAACCGCGTTCTCGTCCTGATCGATGGCAAGCGTGCCGCGCTGAACAGCTCCAGCAACTGCTTCGACATGAACTCGATCCCTGTGCAGCAGGTTGCGAGCGTCGAAATTCTCAAGGATGGCGGCTCTGAGCTTTATGGTGCCGACGCTGTTTCAGGCGTTATCAACATCAAGCTGCGGCATGATCTGGATACCGGCAACATCACTGTCCGCGGTGGTATCACGGGCCATGGCGATGCACCGCAAGGAATCATCTCGGGCTTCAAGGGCTGGAACTTCGATCACAGCAAGGGCAATATCAGCCTGTTCGGCCAGTATATGACGCAGGGCGGGGTCCGTCAGCGCAACCGATCCTGGTCGCGCAATGTGCAGATCGGCGACGATGCCGATCCGTCAAACAACCGCTTCGGCTCAAGCTACTCGCCCTACGGCTCCTTTTACGGACTGGATTCCGGGGCTGCCTATCGCAGTGACAATCAGGGTAATCTGGTAGCCGGCACAAAGCGCTTCAACTTCGCTCATGACAGCTTCCTGACAAACCAGCTGCAGGACTCGTCCCTGAGTGGCGATGCCCATTACGATTTCAACGACCATTTCACCCTGTATTCGAATGTTCTGTATTCGCACAATACAAGCATGACCCAGATGGCGGCCGAGCCGGTTGCAGGGGCGGTTCCACAGAACGGTCCCTATCCGACTGCGATCACGATCCCGGCCGATTATCCGGGCAACACAGCAGGCGAAGATCTGCAGATGCTGCGGCGTATGACAGAGTGGGGCCCGCGTGAAACGCAGACGGCCAGCGATACGCTTACAGCCAAGGTCGGTGCACAGGGCCGTATTTACGCAGGTTGGAAATATGATCTGTCCTATACCTACGGCGCCAACATGTACAAATACCAGCAGAGCAACATGGGTAGCTATCCTGCTCTGCTGAACACCTATGGCCTGCAGCCCACCGCATTCGGCGATCCAAATTCAGGCATGATCTACAACCCCAGTGTCTGTAACGCCGCTGCGGGATGTGTGCTGTCCAGCCCGTTTGCCAGCCTCTCGCCTGCGGCAGCCCGCTATTCCAATCTCAACACTACCAGCAACGGCCACTCCCAGCTGCGCGACCTGAACCTGCGGATTCACAATGATCATGTCGCGACCATGCCATGGGCTCATGGTGGCGATCTGGGCATCGCACTTGGTATGGAGCATCGCGGCGAGCAGCTGACCTATGTGCCTGATCCAGCGCTGCAGTCAGGTGTCGCGCTGACGAACCCTCAGGGCGTGACCTCGGGTGGCTTCAACGTCACGGAAGGCTATCTTGAAGGTAAGGCGACGCTGCTGCGCGATACGTTCCTCGCCAAGGATCTGAACATCGACGCTCAGGGGCGCTATTCGTCCTATAATACCTTTGGCAGTGTCGAAAACTGGAAAGCCTCCATCAACTGGGCTCCGACACGCGATATCCGCTTCCGCGGCACAATCGGCACATCGTTCCGCCAGCCCTCGGTCTATGAACTGTTCGGCGCCCAGTCTCTCGGCTATGCCACAGCGCTCGATCCTTGCGCTGGTGCCTCAAGCCCGACGATTGTCGCCAACTGCATGAAGGCTGGCATCGCCAATCCGGGCAGCTTCCAGCAGCAGGGCTCGGGCCAGGTCGCGACTGTTTCGGGCGGCAATGCCAAACTGCAGCCGGAGGCCGGTCGAACCTACACATTCGGTACCGTCCTGACACCGCGCTGGATTCCTGGCCTCTCCACCTCGGTGGAATTCTGGCACTACAATGTCAGCTCATCGGTCGGAACACTCGCCACCAACTACATCCTCAACAACTGCTACAACGGTACCAATCCAGGGCTTTGCAGTCTCGTCAACCGCTCTGCCAATGGACAGATCTCGCAGGTCTCGGCCGTCTTGCAGAACCTGGGTACGACAAACACGAGCGGCATCGACTGGGACTTTGATTACCGTATCCGCCTGACGCGCATAGATACGCTGACGATCAGCAACAGCCTGCAGAACCTCGTCAATTACTCGCAGCAACTCGTTCCGGGCGGTCAGTACTACCACTACACGAACGCCATCTACTATCCGGGTGGTACGTCGAACCCGCGCTGGCGCGACTACGCTACCGTCTCGTGGCAGCATGGGCCGTTCTCCATCACCTATATGGCGAACTACACAGGCGGCGTTCACTGGAATGACAGCTCGTCCTTCATGCAGCTTTCCGATGGCTATGGTCGGGTAAAGACCCCTGCCATGGTTCAGCAGGACATCGCGCTCGGCTACCATGTTGAAAGCTGGAATTTTACTGGCGGCGTCAACAATATCGCCAACAAGAACCCGCCCTTCTTCGCCGATGGCGGCACCAACACCGATACCTCGACCTATAGCTCCTTCGTTCCAGGCCGGAACTTCTGGCTTCAGATCAGCAAGGATTTCTGATCTCTTGCTACTGGTTAAGAAACAGGGGGCGCATTCCGCCCCCTTTTTTTATGCACAGCCAGTTCCCCGCCCTGGCTCCGTCCCCATTCGTCCAAGACTGGAAAACTATTCACCTACGCCCGAGAGGCTGATCGCCAGCAACAACCATTGGTGGCCAGACCAAGACATGACCCGTGGGAAACGGGTTGTTCAAGAAACCATGATAGGCCACGTCTCGAGAGCCAGCGTGTCCGATACGCAATCCCCTTCGCGAGCCGTAACAGATCGTGCTGACCGGGGGATCCTTAAGGGTATGATCCTAATACGGTGCCTGCCATCGTAAGAAACGCCGTGACAAAAAGAGGGAATCAATCCGCCTGATGAACGGCCCCATTGATGATGGCAGATCGGACCGTCAGACGATCGTGATTGACGCACTCTCCCGACAATTGCGTCGCGCGACATCAGGAACACCGCAAAAAAAGGAAAAAAAGGTCACGACCCCTTCTTCCCCTTTTTCACGCCTGATGCCGCTACCGCTTGAAGGCCGTCAGTTCTCAGCTTCCGCGGTAGGTCGAGTAGCCGAAGGGCGAGACCAGGAGCGGCACGTGATAATGACCCGCGCCTGTCATGCCGAAATCGATCTGCACCTCGTCCAGAAAAGGAGGTTCCGGCAAAATATGCCCATGCGCCCTGAAATATGCAGCTACGGCAAAGCGCAGCACATAAGCGCCTGCGGTGACACCAATGGCCTTCAATTCGGCGCAACGTCCATCGCTATCCGTCACACCGGAAAAGAGAACGCGGTCGTCATGCAGCAATGTCACACGCATTCCTGCAGCGGGACGGCCGCTTGCCGTATCGAGAACATGAGTTGAGAGTGTGGTCATGATCCTGTCTTGTCCTTCAGGCGCAACAAGGCAATCTGATCGATCTGGTCGAGCGCCTCGGCCAGCTCTGCCTCGGGCGTCTGCTGGAGACGCCGTTCTATTTCCTGCCGTATCCGCTCCTTCGTGGCCCGACGCACGCAAATGACGAAGGGCATGTCGAAACGTGCCTGATAGGCATCATTCAATGCCCGGAACGAGATGAACTCAGCCTCGGTCAGCCGGTCGAGCCCGGCCCCTTCCTGCTCGGAAGCAGAAAGCGCTCCAAGATCAGGATCGACACCGAATTTTCTGGCAAGCTCGGGATGTGCCTTTACCAGGGCTTTCTGCCCGTCAGACGGCGCCTCACGCACGATACGCGACGTCGCTTCGATGAAAGCCTGCGCGCTGTCGAAGGGCGCCTGCGGCCAGGCGGCATCGACGATCCAGGGGCTGTACTCATAGAGATCGCCGAATCGCGCGACGAAATTCTCGCGGTTCTCTGCGCCGATCATGCCGGGTGCTGCTCCAGCCAGTGACGCGCTATATCGAGGCGCGTTGCGACCCACACATTGTCATGTGCTCGCACATGATCCAGAAAGCGCTTCAGCGCCAGGGCACGCGCCGGACGCCCTGCCAGACGGCAATGCAGACCAACGGACATCATGCGCCCCCCTTCCTGATAGAGCATATCGAAGCTGTCACGCAGATAACGGAAGAACTGCTCGCCCTCGGTAAAACCGTTGAGAGCCACAAGCTTCATGTCGTTCACATCGAGCGTATAGGGCACGATGAGCTGTGCCTTGCCGTAGCGGCGATCATAGTAAGGCAGATCGTCCGCGTAGGAATCGGCGTCATAAACAAAGCCCCCCTCCTGCGCGACGATCCTGGCCGTGTTGGGGCTGGTGCGGCCCTGATACCAGCCAAGGGGAGCTGACCCCGTGACTTCCTTGTGCAGCCTGATCGCCTCGCGGATATGCTTGCGCTCCTCAGCTTCAGGAATATCCTGATAGTCGATCCAGCGCAGTCCGTGAGAGGCGATCTCCCAGCCTGCCGCCTGCATGGCCGCCACGGCATCCGGGTTACGCGAGAGCGCCATGGCGACACCGAAAACGGTCAGGGGCAGACCGGCTTCGGTAAAAAGACGATGCAGGCGCCAGAAACCAGCGCGCGAGCCATATTCGTATAGGCTCTCCATCTGCATGCATCGCGCACCCGAAATCGACCGAGTGCCAACCATCTCCGAGAGAAAAGCCTCAGACCCGTTATCGCCATGCAGAATGTTATTCTCGGCGCCTTCTTCGTAATTCAGCACGAACTGCACGGCGATACGCGCCTTGTCGGGCCAGTTCGCCTCGGGAGGATGGGCGCCATAGCCCAGAAGATCGCGTGGATAAGCCTCTCTCATGCCTTTGTCCCTTCTGTGGCTTACAGCGCCGCCACGCCGCCGTCGCTACGCGGGTCGGTAGCGCCTTCGAGCGTTCCGTCCTCGTAGCGCCGAATGGCACCCGCATGACCCATTGCCGTGGCAAAAGGCGTCAGACTCTCGACGTCGTGACCAAGATCGCGCAGACCGTCGAGCAATTCCGGGGCGAAACGCGTTTCCATCTTGAGCGTGGTCGTTGTTTCACCCCAGGTGCGACCCAACAGCCAGCGCGGCGCGGTAATCGCCTCCTGCAGGCTCAATCCGGCAATGACATTGCGCGCCACAATGGCCGCCTGTGTCTGGGGCTGCCCCTCGCCGCCCATTGTGCCGTAGGACAGAAGGCTTCCGTCACTGAGCGCCGCCATGGCGGGGTTGAGCGTATGAAAAGGCTTGCGACCGGGAACGAGGCTGCGCAGGCGACCGGGCCTGAGATCGAAACTCGCCCCGCGATTCTGCCAGACAAGCCCGCTCTCGGGCAGCACAATCCCGGACCCGAATTCGAAATAGAGGCTCTGGATCATGCTGACCGACCAGCCCTCAGCATCCATCACACCAAACCAGGTCGTATCGCCCTGCTCGACCGGATGTGGCCAGGGTGCCGCGCGATCCAGATCGATTCCGGCCGCCATGGCATCAAGGGCGGCGCTGTCTGACAGCAGAGCCTGAGGCGACGTCTCCATGATCGCCGGATCGGCGATCTTCTGATCACGCCAGATGAAGGCAGCCTTGGTGGCTTCGACCCAGCGATGGATGTCCTCGACCGTATCCGCCCCCTTCACCCCAAGCCTCTCTGCAAGGGCCAGAATCAGGAGGGACGCCGCCCCCTGCGTGGGTGGGTTGACGTTGAAGAACCGTCCGTGATGAAGCTGCGTCTCGAGCGGTGCTGAAACTACAGCTTCATGATGGTTCAGATCGTCGAGCCCGACAGGTGAACCGCAGGCGGCAAGCTCTGCTGCAATCAGATCGGCGAGTTTACCGTGATAGAAATCGCCCAGCCCTGCTGTGGCGAGACGCTTGAGTGTCCGCGCCAGTGCCGGGTTGCGATGGATGCTCCCCGCTATCGGCATATCACCGGAGGGGAGAAACAACGCACTGAAATTGGGCATGTAGCTCAGCACATCGAGATGCGCCGCCATGAGCCCGGCCATGCTTTCTGTCACCACCATACCATGCTCGGCATGGTCGATGGCATCGGCTAGAAGTGTGGTGAGTGGCAGGCTGCCACCTGCATAGGCAAGCGCCTGACTCCATCCGGCAACAGTCCCCGCCACTGTATTGGCAGCCAGGCCGCCGCGCCAGGGCACGGCATCAAGGCCGCTATAGAGTTCGGGGGTCGCGTTCTGGGCCAGTCTGCCACAGGCATCAATCGCCAGCATGGCCCCGTCAGGCCTGCGGATAATCCAGAACCCGTCTCCACCCAGCCCCGTCATATGCGGATAGACAACCGAGAGAGTCGCCGCGACGGCTACGGCTGCCTCGACGGCATTACCGCCCTGTCTGAGAATATCCCTTCCCGCCTGAGCGGCAAGATGATGCGGGGCGGTCACCATTCCCTTGCGGGAGCGCGCACTGAAAAGCATCAATCCTCCAGAATTCGCGCACGGGCCAGCCCCGATAGCTCAAGAGCTTCGCCGAAAGCGATCAGCCGGTCTTCACGTCCCGGCGGCGCGATGATCTGCGCGCCGAGCGGCAGCCCCTCAACCGCGAGCGGCACAGTGAGAACCGGAAACCCAGCCAGTGTGAGAGGCTGGGTGTAGAGACCCAGATTGGCGCGTGCCGGAACCGCCTTGCCACCGATCATGAGCACCGGCGCCTCGATGCGCGGTGCCTCACCGACGACGGCAGGCGCGATCAGAAGATCCGTTGCTTCGAAGGCCTCATGCATCCGGTCACGAAACCAGCGACGCAGCTTATGCGCCCTGAACGCAACCGGCGCCGGAACAAGCGCCCCGGCGAGAAGGCGATCGCGCACCGCAGGATCATAAAGCGCCGCCTGACGACGCAACCGGTCGAGGTGCAGCCCGCCGCCTTCCGAAGCGCTGATGACAAAAGCAGCCGCACGGGCCGCGGCGACCTCGGGAAGCTGTATTTCACGCCCGACATTCAAAGCACGACACAACCCGGCAAGCGCCGCTTCCATTTCTGGCGATACATCGGTGGCAAACCATCCGCCTAGCCGCGCCAGACGCAGCCCGTCCGTGTCGACCCGGGCGAGTGTTTGGCCTGTCAGCGCGTCCATCATAAGGCGCATATCGCCAGCGCTGGCTGTAAAGGGTCCAACCGTGTCGAGACTGGCCACGAAAGGAAAGGACCCTTCGGTCGGCAGTAGGTTCTGTGTCGCGCGCAATCCCCATACACCACAGAGCGACGCGGGAACACGGATGGAACCATTCGTGTCCGACCCAAGGGAGAGCGGAAAATATCCGGCAGCGACACCGGCAGCCGACCCACCCGAAGACCCCCCTGCCAGGCGGGTTGTATCGTGCGGGTTGTGAGTCAGACCGTAATGCGCATTATCCGTTGCAAAACCGTAAGCGAATTCATCCATATTGGTGGTGGCGAGCGGGATCGCACCGGCCGCAACCAGACGGCGTACAAGCAGTGCATCCTGAGTGGCTGGAGGCTCATCGGCCAGCACATGTGAGCCCGCTGTCGTGACAAGCCCCTCGACATCGAACAGGTCCTTGATGCCGAACGGCACACCAGCCAGAGGCCCGGGATCACCCCCGCTGGCCACGATCGCATCGATATGGCGTGCCTGGTCGATCGCCCGCTCGGCAAGCAGACGCGTGACCGCATTGAGAGCCCCGTCACGCGCGATCACCCGGTCGAGACAGAACGTGATGACGGAAACCGCGGAGCGTTCTCCGGCTCTGACCGCCCGCGCGAGTTCCGTCGCTCTCATGGATGATACTCGTAGGCTGGTTCAAGCCGCTCAGGCAGATCGACGGCGTTTACCAGCGCCTCATACTGCCCGATAAGCGCCAGATTACGCATGATCTCGGAACGATATTCTTCTGGAACGGTCAGGTCGAGCGCAGCGGCGCGCGCCACGAGTTGCTCTTCAGCCGTCATGCCTGCTCCTCACCCTGTCGACCGAGGCTGACCAGTTCTTCAGTGTCGTAAGAGAGCAGGCTCTCAAGATGCTTTTCGCCATCCTGAACGAAGAGATCGCAGGCAATCGCCCGGGCAAGCCTGTCGACGCCGTAGCGCATGCCGCTGATCGAAGCGCCCGAAAGCCCCATGCTCGGCGTCGCGGCGAAGGTGAAATTATAGATCGCACCCAGCATCGCGGCGTCAGGATGCGCCGCATCACGAGGCAGGAACTGACTTTGCGGGCTGAGATAGGGGTAGGAATCGAGCACAGCGCTCTCTTCTCCCGCCGGGGCGGTAAAACGATCACCCCAGAGCGCGATATTGGACGCGAAGGAGGCTGTCTCGGGGCGCTTGCTGAAATCGATCACAAAACCCGTACCGATGATCAGAAAGTCGAATGTCTTTTCACCACGGGGCGTTTTCACGATCACGGTTTCTCCATCGCAACGGGCATCGAGCCAGGGCGTGTCGCCATGAAAGCTGAAGCCGTCATGACGGCTGCACCGCCAGAACGTATCCTGCGGCGGAGGCTGGTTGAGATCGAAGATACGACGCATGAAACGCCAGCGCGTCAGATCCGGGAGCGACGGAAAATGGCCGAGGAACCCGGCATTTTCCATCCAGCGATACGGGTTGATGCGCGGCAGGGTCTTGCGGCGGATACAGACAGCAACCGATTGCGCCCCGGCTTCGAGCGCCGTCGCGGCATTGTCGAACGCAGACGCCCCGCCGCCCAGCACGCCGACCCGCTTGCCACGCAGGGCTTCGAAGTCGATTTCCTGATGCGTATGGGCATAAAGATGGGCTGGTACCGACTCACGAATGAATTCGGGCACATGCCACGATCCGCTGCCCTCGATACCGGTCGCAAGCACGATGCGACGCGCCCAGACCTTGCTGGTTTCGCCATCCTGCGACCGGAAGGTGAGATGCAGCAACCCGTCCTGCCACACGACATCGACGAGTTCACGATCATGCTGCACTGGCAAGGCAAGGGTCTCGCTATACCAGTCGAGATAGGCCTGCCAGTCGCGTCGGTCGATCTTGTCGAGCGAGGCCCAGGCAGCTTCTCCGTAGCGCGCCTCAAACCATGAGCGTGGTGTCAGAGATGGAATACCCAGATCGGGCCCGGTCACATGCTTGGGCGTACGCAAGGTAATCATCCGGGCGAACGTTACCCATGGACCTGCTTTGCCATGCTTGGCCCGCTCAAACACGCGCACATTATGCACACCAATACGACGCAGGGCGAAGCTTGTCGCCAGACCGCCCTGACCACCACCAATCACTGCGACATCAAGAACCGGCTCGCCATGATGCGTCAGAACTGACGAAACCCACGGCCCTGAGGCATAGGCGATTTTCTCGAGATCCTCATGAACCTGTCTGGTGAGGGCTTTGAGCGCGTCATTCTGCATGTCAGGGGACCCGATAGAAGGGATTGGGAAGAAGGAAACCGCGTTCGGCATAGCCACCGGCAAGATCCGATGGCTGGTCACCGATATTGGCGATGATGTGATAGCCGTCCTGCTCGATTTTCTGGCGAGCTGCGCTCTTGTAGTCCGACGCTGAAGCCGTGTGGCTTCCATCGGTACGCAGAACCAGACCAGCCCAGTTGTGATAGCCGGACGCCTCGAGATTTTGGGCCGTCTCGGTGCGCTCATGCTCGTAACGACCGGTCACGAAAAACACCGCAACGTCATGCTGCTGCGCCATCCCATAAAGGGCGAGCATGGCAGGAAACGCTTCGGCCTTTGCCGTCTGCTCCCATGCCTCGACACCACAAGGCCCCTTGGGCAGCGTGTCGCATCGCCCCTCACGAAAATAGGCAAACTGGTTGGCAGCTATTTCAGGCCAGTTCGACAGAGACGTCTCGTCGATATCGAGAACAACGGCGGGTCTGCTGACATGCACGGCGCGCAAGCGCACCCATTCCGACGCCTCCTGGATCACCGAAGCAAAATCGCGCTCATAGGCGCCACTATCATGATAGGCTTTTGCGGCAATGGCGGCATCGCCCACATTGACCGGCACGGCCTGCGCAGTGACGGGGCCCAGAGCCGGAGCGCAAAGCATAGCGGCAATAAGCGCGCCCCTACCCACGGAACGCCATCGCCCAAACGCGGACCGGCATGGTTGAACTGTCGCACAACTCACGTGATGACCAACTCCTGCATACGATCTCTTACGGTCTGACCCTCATCTTTGCTTTCCGAAGCGACGAGCGCAACCTCGCTCTTCGCCACCGCTTGAAAGCACTCTTTTATGGTATACCAATCCGGTACGGTATTGGAATCTCGTTTGTTAAGTGAAACAGATCCCCGTCTAGACGTCCAGCCCCGGGAACAGGTTTGATCGCAGATACGTGTAATGTCGCTTCGATCAAAATTTAACGAATAGCTTTGCAACTACTTGAAAAAACCACAATTACAAACTATCCGAAAGCGATAGGTTTCATCGAAATCAGGAGTTCGTTTTGGGCGTCCCGCGCGAAATAGCAGTCGTCACCATATTGGATGCCGCCCGGAAAATCTTTTCTGAACATGGCTTTACTGGAGCCAGCATTGCCGCTGTTGCCCGAGAAGCAGGCATACCCAAAGCCAATATCCACTATTATTTTTCTACCAAGGAAATACTTTACCAAGAAGTATTGCACCGCACCGTGCAGGAATGGCTTGGCGATTGCGAGACATGGCTCCGGCCCGAATCATCGGCTGATACGGCGCTGCGTGGCTATGTCATGTCGAAGCTCGCCTTTTCCCGCATCAATCCGCATGCGTCACGACTTTTCGCGCATGAAATCCTTGGGGGGGCGCGCTATCTGGGCGATTATCTCTCGACCACGCTGCGCGACGCGATCCATCCCTTCAAGGAAACTTTCGAGACATGGATGGCCCGTGGAGAAATTCCCAAGGGTGATCCGACCCATTTCCTGTTTTGTCTGTGGGCCATGACCCAATGGTATGCCGACATGCAGCCGCAGGTGACGGCATTGCTCGAAAAAGAGACGCTCGAGGAAAGCGATTTCCAGGTCGCAGCCGAGACCATTCTGTCTCTCGTCCTGCGCAAGACTGCCTGAGAAAACACGACTCTGGCCCGCTTCCTTTGAGCCTTGAATGCGGCCTTATCAACCGGCGTCTTTATGGGTGAGGAAAGGCGGGTTTTCGGGGCGCCTTGACCACCACCGGTCGCGACATCACGCTCACGCGTTCGTAGCGCCCCTCGAAGCCTCTCCCCGGTTGTCCGTCTCCCTCGGTCAGTTATGCTCCTCGAGACAAACGCCTGTTTCACGCGCAGAGCCGGCGCTGTAGCCTGTGAGGCACGATACGCAGCAGAATGCGACCAGAGGATCGAGGAAGGATCACGACATGACGGATCAGAACCATACCCTCATGGGCAACAGCGCCATCGATTCAGACGCTCTTTGGCATGACATCATGGAGACGGCGCAGTTTGGCGCGACCGAGAAAGGCGGACTCTGTCGCCTCGCCCTGAGTGCCGAAGATCGGCAAGTGCGAAACTGGTTTACACAGACAGCCGAAGCACTCGGGGCTACAGTCACGTCAGACGACATGGGCAACCAGTTTGCGCGTTTCGAGGGCACCGAGCCGGGCCTCGCCCCTATCGCAATCGGCAGTCATCTCGATACGCAGCCCACAGGTGGCAAATACGATGGCATTATCGGCGTGCTGGGTGGCATTGCTGTTCTGCGTACGTTGAAGGAAAGCGGGCGTCGCCTTCGCCACCCTGTCGAGATCGTCAACTGGACCAATGAGGAGGGGGCACGGTTCGCGCCTGCCATGCTGAGTTCTGGCGTTTTCGCGAAGATCTTCACACCTGATTTTGCGAAAAGTCGCGTCGATGCGCAAGGCAAACGCTTTGACACCGCACTCGCCTCGATCGAGGCTGCAGGCGACGAACCCTGCGGCGAACATCCTCTCGCCGCCTATCTTGAACTGCATATCGAGCAAGGCCCTGTGCTTGAAGCAGAGCACTGCACGATCGGTGTCGTGACCGGTGTGCAGGGCATGCGCTGGTATGAGGTGACGGTCACGGGTCGCGATTCCCATGCTGGCACGACACCGATGACCATGCGGGCCGATGCACTCCAGGCGGCCTCACGCCTCATGGCCAGCGTACAGGAGATCGCACTCAATCGCCCGCCCCACGCTGTCGGGACGGTTGGCATGGTGACGGTCAAGCCAAACAGCCGCAACACCATTCCCGGAGAGGTCATCTTCAGCGTCGATCTGCGTGACCCGAATGATGATGTCGTCATTGCCATGGAAAACAGTTTCCGCGATCGCGCCGGGGCGCTGTCGCGCGAATACGGGGTCAGCATCGGTATTCGCGAAATATGGGACTCGCCGGCCGTGCATTTTGACCAGCGCCTGATCGACGCTGTTTCCTTCGCAGCCCGCGCTCAACATCTGCCGTCACGCGAGATCACCTCGGGCGCAGGCCATGACGCGGCCTATCTCGCCCGCATCGTCCCGACGACCATGATCTTCGTCCCCTGCGCTGGCGGCATAAGCCATAATGAAAGTGAATCTGCCACGCGCGAGGATATTGCTGCCGGGGCCAATGTTCTGCTGCAGACCTTGTTCATTGCAGACAGGCAACTCGACCCCGGCTCGCCGTCAGGCAGCTGATTTGCGCCGGTAAAACAACACGATCAGGAAGGCGACCAGCGCCACGGCGGTGCCACTGACCGACACCGCCCCGTAGCCGAGACCGTGTGAGAGCACCGCGCCACCCAGCCAGGCACCAAGTGCATTACCGAGGTTGAACGCGCCGATATTGACCGAGGATGCGAGGGCTGGCGCCTCATGCGCTGCCTGCATCGTGCGCATCTGGAGCGCAGGCATGATGGCGAAAGACGCCGCGCTCCAGACCAGGATACCGGCTATTGCGCCAAGGGAAGAGGCTGCAAGCATCGGGTAAACGAGCATGATCCCCCCGAGAACCGGCAGCATGGTCAGAAGGGCAAAGCGCGTCGAGCGATCGGCAAGCCGCCCGCCGAGCGCAGCACCGATGCTGAATCCTACCCCGATGGTCATCAGTGCCAGCGTGACGAGCGCGTCGCTGGCATGGGTGATGCTGTGCAGGAATGGCGCAATATAGGTGTAAAGTACGAACATGATCCCGGCGCCGAGTGTCGTGACTGTAAGAGCAAGCAGCACTTCCCCGCCCAGCAGGACACGCAATTCACCCAGGATATCGGGCTTGGGCGAACGCCCTCTTGGTGGAAGCGCGATGGAAAGCGCCAGAACGGCCAGCGCGCCGAGCAGGGCTGTCACGAGAAAGGCGCTGCGCCAGCCCATCGTGTCCCCAAGCCAGGTGGCAGCAGGCACACCAAAGATATTGGCGATGGTCAGCCCCAGAAACATGGACGCAACCGCTGAGGCCCGCTTCTCGGGCGCGACGACACTCGAAGCTTCGACTGCGCCAAGACCGAAAAACGCACCGTGAGACAGGCTTGTGACAACCCGCCAGAACATGAGCAGCGCATAGCTGTGGCTCAGCCCGGCACCGAGATTGCCGATGATATAAAGCCCCATGAGCCCTATCAGCGCTGCCTTTCGCGACATGGCCCCCAGAAGCAATGTCATGATCGGCGCGCCGATCATGACGCCAAACGCATAGGCGCTGACGAGCCCCCCGGCCTTGGGCACACTGACATGCAGATCCTGCGCGATAACGGGCAGCAGACCCATCGGCGTGAACTCGGTCGTGCCAATCGCGAAAGCGCCAACAGCGAGCGAGAATAATGCAATACGCGGCGATGCCATCGTGCCTCCAGAATATTTAAAGCTCACGCAACTTCTTCTTACTTTTCAGATCGTGCCGGTCATGCCACGACTTTACCGAGTGACCTCGCAACAGGAGCCGGAAAGAAGGCCATGAATTCCCATAACGCCGACAGCAATCTCGACGCCCTCTGGCTTCCTTTTACGGCCAATCGCCAGTTTCGCGACTCACCCCGCATGCTCGTTTCTGCAAAAGGCATGTATTATCGTGACGATAAAGGGCGTGAAGTGCTCGATGGTTGCGCCGGGCTCTGGTGCGTCAATGCCGGTCATGGTCAGCCACGCATCGTCGAGGCCGTGCAGAAAGCCGTCGCAACGCTCGATTTCGCTCCGGCTTTCCAGATGGGTCATCCCCTCGCCTTCCAGGCGGCCGATCGTATTGCCCGCCTCGCCCCGAATCCTCTGAACCATGTGTTCTTCTGCAATTCCGGTTCGGAAGCTGGTGATACCGCGCTCAAGATCGCCATTGCCTATCACCGTCTGCGGGGCGAAGGCACCCGCACCCGGCTGATTGGCCGCGAGCGTGCCTATCATGGTGTCGGGTTTGGCGGCATTTCTGTTGGTGGCATCTCTGGCAACCGCAAGCTCTACGGCTCGCTTCTGACCGGTGTCGATCACCTTCCCCATACGCTCGACCTCCGTCGCAACGCGTTTTCGCGCGGTCTGCCCGAGCATGGGGCCGAGCTGGCAGATGATCTGGAGCGGATCGTGGCGCTACATGACGCCTCGAATATTGCTGCCGTCATTGTGGAGCCAATGGCCGGATCGACCGGCGTTCTGCCCGCACCCAAAGGCTATCTCAAACGCCTGCGCGAGATCTGCACGAAGCATGGCATCGTGCTGATTTTCGATGAGGTGATCACAGGCTTCGGTCGTCTTGGCGCTTCTTTTGCCGCAGAAAAATATGGTGTCGTGCCTGACATCATGACCGTCGCCAAAGGGATCACCAACGGCACCATTCCGATGGGCGCCAACATCGTATCTGACGAGATTTTCAACGCCTTCATGCAGGGGCCGCTTGAAGCGATCGACCTGCCCCATGGCTACACCTATTCGGCCCATCCGATTGCCTGCGCTGCCGCTATTGCCACCCTCGATACCTATGCCGAAGAGCGTCTCTTTGAGCGTGCCGCAGCGCTTTCGCCTTATTTCGAGGAAGCGGCCCACTCGCTGCGCGACGCGCCGCATGTCGTCGATATCCGTAATGAAGGTCTCGTTGCCGGTATCGAACTGGCCCCTCGCAACGCCAAGACCACGCGCGCTTTCGAGGTATTCGAGCGCGCCTTCCATGAAGGGCTTCTGCTGCGTTACACGGGCGATATTCTTGCCATTTCACCGCCACTGATCATTGAGAAGAATGAGATCGACCGGATCTTCGAGACCATCGGCCGCATTCTCAAGACCATCGACTGACACGTCATCCCCCTCCCGCAAGCGGCATAGCCTTGCGGGAGGGGGGCACAAAACTTTAGCGACAGCGCTCAAACTGGGGGTTACCGCGTCAATTGGCGAGGCCGCTCCTCAAAGAAAGATGGCGCTACCGTCGCGCCTTCGCTGACAGCGCCCAGGAAATCGGCTTGTCACTTCAGGCACTGATCTGAAGGAAAAACCTCCGCTCTCGATCAGCCTCCTGTCGGAAGCCTCACCGATCAGCGCGTTTTCGAGGCGGGGGCCTTCATCACAGCGAGACAGGCGTGATCCTGCAATTCCTCGCCTGAAGCGCGATCGCTGCCCTGCGCCACATCATCGAGCAGGACATAGCCGGAACGCAGAGGCGCCACCACGAGCGTATGGTCACCCATCTCTGTCTCCGGATGCCGGAGAGATGCCGCCAGAACGAGAAACGGCGAGGCATCAAGGGAGGTCAGATAACGTGCCCGATAACGGTGACCATCGAGCGTGTCCGGCAATACCGCCCAGTCGGAGCCAATGCGCGACGCGTCACGGTCCAGCGTCGCCCGTATTTCTGGCGCAAGGCAATCCAGATGGATATGCAACTGGTTCTGCGAACGCCCTCTGGCCGAGTTGATTGCCAGGGAAAGCATCGTTTCGGGAACCGGCGTTCCGTAGGAGGCACCAACCCGATCGCGATACGACCATGCTTCGGCAAAGTAATTGGGCTGGTTGGCCTGCAGCAGGGCTGCACTCTCCATTCCGGCCACCTTGTCAGTCGGGATCAGAAGATACTGACCACGCCCTTCGATGGAATGCAGAAGCGCTATATGGCGCGACTCATCATAGACGGCGCAGGGTGCCGTGCCCTGCGCGCATTTCTGATGCACGATCTTCCAGAGCGCATCAGGATCATGATCCTTGTGCACCACGGTGGCAGCCGAGGCGTGAGACACACCCGCAACCAGAACCCCGCCCAGAATTGCGAGAGGCGACAGAAGTCGGGCGATCAGCATGTGCGTGTCTGTGCCGTCAGGGTCATGCTCTGGGCGAGGCGATCCAGTCTGCGCTTCACACCGCCACCAGCTGCAAAACTGCTTTGTGAATCATGGCTCAGCCAGAGCGTACCGTCTTCAATGGCGAGCGACGTGTTCTTGAGGAGAGCTGCCGTGCCACCGCAAATCGTATAGGCAAGACGCAGCGCGAAGCCGAGCTGGATGGCGCGATCGCAATCATCGGGTGCGAGCAAACGACGCGAAACCTCCATCAAAGGATCGGCCGGGTCGGCCTCATAGCGTACGGCCAGGGTCATGGCGACAAAAGCACGTGCCTGATGATCGAAGCCGACACCGTGCATACGCATCACGCGCAGATAGGTCTGGGCCGCCCGATATTCGGGGTGATCGAAAGACCCGATATCGGACATGCGGCAGGCCATGTCGCGCAGGGACGTTTCGGAGGGCGTCTCATGCTGGAAGAGCGGCGCGGTCCAGCGTACCAGATCGCCCGGAAGCTCCATGCTGCGGCTGAGACGCTGTGACGCCTCATCGGCCAGCGCGCGGCAGGGATCGAGCGAGGCCACAGCCTGACCCACCTTGCGCATATACCACCCCTCGCGGAGCCCATCGACGCTGAAAATGATCTGCGATGGCTGCACGATACGCATCAGGCGACGCAGAACGGTGGCCGAAAAAGGCACATCATCTAGTCGCTTGCGCGGAAAGCCCGGCAATTTCTCCAGCGTCTTGCGCGGCGTATCGATGAGCCATGTCACCATCTCACGGGCCTCATCGGCACCAAGTGTGTAGAGATGGACGATATTAAGCGGGTAATGCGTGCGCGCAATCTGCAATCGCGCCAGAGCGCGGAACGCTCCGCCGACGAGATAGAGCGGCTTGCCCTTGAGCGCAGGCAGCCAGTCCACATCGTCGAGATCAGCTTCCACTACTTCACGCGCCCGCTTGAGATCCCCTCCTGAACGATCGGAAAGGCGAATCACGCCGAGCGGCTTGGTACAGGCCTCATGATGGCGACCATTGGCTACGCGGATCAGTTCAAGCGACCCGCCGCCGATATCGGCCACAACACCATCGGCATCAGGCAGACCACAGAGCACACCCGTCGCAGCATAATCGGCCTCTTCCTCACCCGACAGGATGCGGATCGGCACGTCAGGCATGCATTCGTGCAGGGTCTCGACAAATTCATGACCATTGCTGGCATCACGCACTGCGGCCGTGGCCAGCACCTCGAAAGGATGGGCGTCCATGGCGCGGGCAATGGCGTTGAACCGACTCATGACGTCACGCGACAGGCGCAGACCATCCTCATTGAGCCGTCCCGTCTGCTCCAGACCGCGCCCCAGACGCAAGGTCGCCTTCTCGTTGAAGATCGGGACAGGGTTGCGGGTGACACCTTCGAACACAACCAGTCGAACCGAATTCGACCCGAGATCGACGATGGCTGCGCGATGATGGCCTTGGGGCGCGTCAGAACCGGTCACTCTACCCTCTTTCTCAATCTTCGCGGATGCGCTCGGGCCGTTCGCGTCGGCCCGCATCCTTGTCCAGCGGTTTTTCCCTCGCCGCCGACCCACGGCCGGAAAGCGAAGGGTTGTGCATGAAATACTCATGCGCCGAGAACGGATTAGCGCCCGGAGACACGCGGTGCCAATCCCCTCGTGAGGAAAGCACCCAGCTTTGAAGCGTATCGCGCAGGTCCATTGTCATGATCTGGCCCAGTATCTGCGCATGAACCGTCGGATTGAAGATCGGCACCATGGCCTCGACACGACGGTCCATGTTCCGCCCCATCCAGTCTGCCGAGGAAATGAACACCTTTGCCTTGTGCGAGGGCATGCGATGCCCGTTGCCGAAGGCGAAAATGCGCGCATGCTCCAGAAACCGCCCTACGATCGAACGGATCTCGATATTCTCTGAAAGGCCGGGCACGCCCGGACGCAGGCAGCAGATACCACGTACGATGGCCACCACCTTCACGCCTGCCCGCGAGGCGCGATAAAGCGCATCGATCAGTGACGGATCGACAAGGCTGTTCATCTTCAGCCAGATCTTGGCGGGACGACCTGCCTTGGCGTGGTCGATTTCGCCATCGATCAGATCCATCAGCGTATCACGCAGCGTGATCGGAGCGAAAGCGAGCGCTTCCATGTCCACAGGCGTGGCGTAGCCGGTCATGTAGTTGAACAGCTTGGCCGAGTCGCCTGCAAGCTGTGGGTCGCAGGTGAAGAAAGAGAGGTCGGTATAGATACGCGCGGTGATGGGATGATAATTGCCCGTGCCGAAATGGGCGTAGGAGCGCAGCCCGCCAGCTTCACGCCGCACCACGAGGCTCAGCTTGGCGTGGGTTTTCAGATGGGTGAAACCGAACACCACCTGGACCCCGGCCGATTCGAGTGAGCGTGCCAGGCGGATATTGGCTTCTTCATCAAAGCGCGCGCGCAACTCGACCATGGCGGTCACGGATTTGCCAAGCTCAGCCGCCTCGATCAGGGCGCGTACGATCGGGCTATCGCGGGACGTACGATAAAGCGTCTGCTTGATGGCCACGACATTGGGGTCGAGCGCGGCCTGCTTGAGGAACTGCACCACCACGTCGAAACTCTCGAAGGGGTGGTGCACCACGATATCCTTGGCGCGGATCGCAGCAAAACAATCGCCGTCATAATCACGAATGCGCTCGGGAAAACGCGGTGTGTAGGGCTTGAACAGCAGATCAGGACGATCAGAGACGATCATCTGCTTGAGATCGACGACACCGATTATGTCGGGCTGGATGACCACGTCATCCTTGGCAACATCGAGCTCTTCAGCGAACTCGCGCCCCATTCCTTCCGGAATGGACGCATCGAGCGCCAGATGGATGCCGACGCCACGGCGGCGCTGCTTGAGCGCGGTCTCATAGGACAGGACAAGGTCTTCGGCCTCATCCTCGAATTCTACATCCGAGTCACGAATGATACGCAGCACCCCGCCCTCGGCGATCTCCATGCCCGGGAAAAGCCGCGTAATATGGAGACGAATCACGTCTTCCAGCAGGACAAAGCGCACATCCGGACGGATATCCGGTTCTTCCTTATGCGGCGCTGGCAGTCGAATGAAGCGATCGATCTGCTGCGGCAGAAGAATAAGCGCGTCCATGGAAAAACCGGGAACGGACGGGTCATTCAGCCTCAGCGCCAGCGCCATTCCCAGATTGGGAATGAAAGGCATGGGATGAGACGGATCGATCGCAAGCGGCGTCAGAACGGGATAGATTTCATCTTCGAATTTGGCGGCAATGCTTTCGCGTTCGGCTTCGGTCAGCTCATCGCGCGTGCACAGGCGAATACCCGCCTGCGCCAGCTCGCCCCGCAACAGACGCCAGATGCGCTGCTGGGCGGCGAAAAGCTTGGCAGCACTGCGTCTGACGCTCGTCAGCTGGCGAGCGGGTGTAAGACCATCAGCCGAAGGGACGACCAGTCCCTCACGCACTTGTCCGACCAGCCCGGCAACACGAACCGAATAGAATTCATCCAGATTACTGGCGCTGATCGACAGAAAGCGCAGTCTCTCAAGTAAAGGATGACGGCTGTTTTCGGCTTCTTCAATGACACGCTGGTTGAAATCGAGCCAGGAGAGTTCACGATTGATGAATCGCGCAGGCGAGGTCACGATCCCCGGATCGGGAATACGCGCCACGGCCCTGGCCGCCCGGGCGGGACTTGAACGCCTGTTTCGGGCAGTTCGGGGTGCCTTGACCGAGGCAGCCTTTGACTCTTTTTCCGAAGACGACGTCACGCGATGCGTTCCCTGTTTCTGACCGTATGAGAAATACAGCATCGGCTCAGGAGAGGCAGTACGTCAAACCCCTTAACCCAATCATCACAAAGACGTCGTCAGCAGAATGTCTCCTCGTCACCCTCATCAAGCAGCCCGGACAGCACCTCTCTGGCAAGAGCCCGGGTCAGCGGACGACCATGAGCCAAACCGGCCTGATCGAGCCTCTCGACAGCCGTCACGATGGCATCGCCCGTGCGGGGCAGATGGCGCAGCAGCCAGTCCAGTATCGGCTTGGACACAATCATCTGCCGCTCGGCAATCAGGCGCAGCAGCAAGGTAAAGCGCAGCGAATCTTCCGGCGACGCAATCGGCACGATTGTGACCGCGCGCAGGCGGCTGGCCAGATCGGGCAGGATGATCGCCTGTCGCATGGGCGAAACACGCGCCGCCATCAACAATGTGATCCGATGTTCGCGCGCCAGATTGAGCAGATGCAGCAAAGCCCGCTCGGACGTCACCCGGTCGATGGCGTCAAGGGCCAGCGCAGCCGGAGGCGCTTCGGCCAACGCGGCAATATCGGCGCGGTCGAGACTGGCGGCATCCAGCACGCGCGCGCCGCGTCGTGCGGCCCAGATATGCAGCAGATGGGTCTTGCCGCAGCTATCGGCCCCGCAGAGAAGAAGGCGCCTGTCAGGCCATCCGGTCTGGTTGAGCCAGAGCCGCGCCTGTGCATTCGACGCGGCCGCGACGAAGTGACGTGCGGCTACGCTCGGCGGCGGACGCAGCGCCAAAGCGAGCTGCCGAGCCGCATTCCCGGGGAACAAACCGTCATTTCGCGCCTCTTTGTCCATCCAATAGCCGTTCCGGTCCTTTCCGAGCCGGGTCGGCTCCAGTAGTAAGGGCGGATAGTAACGCAACCGGCCAGGTTTATCGAGCGAGGCGACAGCATGACCGACCCAATCTCTCCTTCAGCGAGCTATCGCGAGTCCGGTGTCGACATCGAGGCCGGTGACGCGCTGGTCGAGGCGATCAAACCCGCTGCAAAATCGACCGACCGGCCGGGCACCATGGGTGGGCTCGGCGGCTTCGGTGCCTTGTTCGACCTCAAGGCTGCCGGGTTCAGCGACCCTATTCTGGTCAGCTGCACCGATGGCGTCGGCACGAAGCTGATGGTGGCCATCGAAAGCGGCCAGCATGATACGGTCGGCATCGATCTCGTTGCCATGTGCGTCAATGATCTGGTCGTGCAGGGCGCGCAGCCCCTGTTCTTCCTTGACTATCTGGCCACGGGCAAGCTCGCTGTTGAAGATGCTGCCCGCGTCGTGCGTGGCATTGCCCAAGCCTGCTGCGACACCGATTGCGCTCTGGTTGGCGGCGAAACTGCTGAAATGCCCGGCATGTATGGCCCCGGTCATTATGATCTGGCGGGGTTCAGCGTCGGCGCTGCAGAACGCAGCGCCCTTCTTCCCTTGGGCATCGCTGAAGGCGACGCCCTGATTGCCCTGCCCTCATCGGGCGTGCATTCCAATGGCTATTCGCTCGTACGCAGCATCAAGACCATGAGCGGTCTTGAATGGAACAGCGAAGCGCCGTTCGAGCCCGGTAGCACGCTGGCCGAAGCCCTGCTGCGCCCGACGGCTCTCTATGTCCGAACCGTCATGGCCCTGCACAAGGCCGGTCTGCTGCATGGCTGCGCCCATATCACGGGTGGCGGTCTGCCGGGCAATCTGCCTCGCGTGCTGCCCGAAGGGCTGGGTGTGCAGATCGAGGCTGGCAGCTGGCCCGTACCGCCCGTTTTCCGCTGGTTGGCCCAGACCGGCAATGTCGCTCATGACGAGATGCTCAAGGTCTTCAACTGCGGTATCGGTATGGTTCTCGTCACGCCCGAGCCCGACAAGGTTCTGGCACTGCTCGAAGAGCGCGGCGAAAAAGGCTACCGCATCGGTGAAATCATGGCGAATGGCCCGCGCTACGCGCTCGATGGCACGGTCGACTTCTCCTGATGACAAAAACGCCCATCGCCATTCTCATCAGTGGGCGTGGCAGCAACATGAACGCGTTGATCGAGGCCTGTGCGCGACCGGATTATCCGGCGCGCATTGCCCTCGTGCTCAGCAACAACCCCGACGCGCCCGGCCTTGAGACCGCGCGCGCAGCCGGGCTTGAAGCAGTCGCCATCGATCACCGTCTCTTTCCGAAAGATCGCGACGGCCACGAAAAGGCTATCGACAAGGCCCTGCTCGACGCTGGCGTGGAGGTCATCTGCCTCGCAGGATACATGCGCGTGCTAACGCCCTATCTGGTTGGGCGTTGGCAGGGCAGAATGCTGAATATCCACCCGAGCCTTCTCCCGGCCTATCCGGGTCTGGACACGCATGCCCGCGCGCTTGCCGCTGGCGATGCGGAGCATGGATGCACGGTACATCTCGTGACGGATGGGGTCGATGAAGGCCCTGTTCTCGCTCAGGCCCGGGTCAAGGTGCTCGAAGGCGATACCGAGCAGAGCCTGGCTCACCGTGTGCTTGAGCAGGAACACCAGCTTTATCCTGCAGCTCTCGCCGCTTTTCTGGACAGACGATAAAAAAAGCCCGGTCTCTCGCACCGGGCTTTTTCATGCCTGCTGGCGTTATTCCGTCACGCCAGCCAGTAACGTGATGCCAGAACGCAGGTGAGCGTGACCATATCAATGGCAAGAAAGAGACCCAGAGCCAGCATCGCAATCTGATGGATGCGAAGGGAAGAAGCTACCTGCCCCTCAACGCTGACCTTGGGAAATATGAGCGCCAGAAACGGCGCAATCGGCAGGAAATAACGCCCCTGCACACCATCGATCACGGGCGCACCGACTGGGGTCCAGATGACGTAAAGCGAGAAATAGACGGCGCCGATTGCTAGCAGGACAAAAAAAATAGCAAGAAATACTACCCGATTAGACTGACGAACGCTCTTGTGGCGGAAGGCAGGATAGATACAAAAATAGAACGATGCGGTAATCGTGATATAAGAAATACCATAAAACCAATTCGGAAATACTGTATCGAGCCATCCCAGCACCCCAAAAAACTCATGAATATTGTGCCTGATATGGGCTTGAAGCGTATGCAGGGCGAGTGCGGGAAGCGCTGCAGGATGAGTCAGAACCCAATGCACCTGACCGCTGTCGGAAGTGCCGGAGCCGTCGAGGAATTGTATCTTCGCCGGATTGAGACCAAATTTCTGCCAGAAAAGAAATGCCAGCAAACTCACAGCGAAAGGCAGGACATAGCGCCACCTGTGCGCACGGGCCATATAACCCAGCGGAATAAGGCTGCATAAAAGAAGGGGCGGCTTGCTGACAGCAAGAATTGCAAAGAGCGATGTCATGCCGAGCCAGAAACGCGAAGAGCCAGGATTGATCGTGTCCAGTCGAGTGAGAAGCGCTGCCGTAACAATCGCAAGCCCGATAAGTATACCATCCTGCGAACATGAGGCGCCGAGCGCTACAACCATTGGAAAGCTCGCAAGCACAGCCAGATAGAGCGCGCCCCGACGAGCCAAGGCCATACCTAGTGCGCATAGCGCTATCGCACAGATCGCGTTGACCGTTCGAATTGCGTAGCTGGTCTGCAGGATTGTTGCTCGCGTATGCCGGGCAACGAACGTCGCAAGAGCCCCTGGAAGATAGGTGATAGGCGCATAGATTGCCGTATTGGGAAAAGACACCCAGGTTTTTTCCCGAGACCAATGTCTTTCAGAGAGCGCAAGAAGCTCCTCACTCGACACCTTGGCCTTTGGATTGAAGCGCAGCGAATTCAGCAGCTCCGATTCCGACGGAATACCTGTGGGAAGATACCCTCCGGCGTCCTTGGTGCCCTTTTTGATAGCAATAAATCCACCCTGTGAAATCTGCGTAAGCCTTGCGAAGTGATTGCGCTCATCAGGAGTCTGGCCTGGAGGGGTAAGCAGCACACATGCCATCGCCATCAAGGAGGCGAAAAAGACGTAGAGCAGTGACATCTGGACTGTCAGCCCGGTTTTCAGGAATAAGCGCAAGAATTGGGGCTCCGGGCTATTGGGATGACACTGCGCTGAATCCGTTCACCCAACCTTGTGTGATCGAACAGCCTGAATTTTTTAAAACTCGATCCTGGGAGGTGCCGACAGGGCCAGATAAGCCAGTCGCTTTGCCTCCTGACGACCAAGCGCGACGCTGTTCAGAATAACACCGCAAACCAGGGCCAACGCCGCGAGGATCTCAAACCCTGTCGCCAGAACCGCTGAAGGCAGATGCAGAACCGTGTGCGTTTCGATGAAATCCAGCACTGAGCGCATGCCGGTCACGCCACCAATTAACGCAAGGCATACACCAATGAGCCCAAAGAACAGGAAGGGACGTTCCTGCTTGAGCAGGTTGATGATCGTCCCAAGTATCCTGAAGCCATCACGATAGGTATTGAGTTTCGAAAACGAGCCTTCAGGGCGCTCGACATAGCGTGTCGATACTTCACCCATGGACATGTTGAGTTGCAAGGCATGGACGGTCAACTCGGTTTCGGTTTCGAACCCGGAGGAAATTGCCGGGAACGATTTGACAAAACGACGACTGAACAGCCTGTAGCCCGAAAGCATATCCGACTGGCCACGGCCGAAAAGCCTTACGACCAGCCCCGTCAGCACTTTGTTGCCTAGAACATGCCCCGCACGATAAGCTTCCGCACGCTCGTGCAGACGGACACCCATCACCGTGTCGTGAGCGTTTTCCAAAGCCAGGCGGATCATTTTGGGCGCAGCCGCAGCCTCGTATGTGCCATCACCATCAATCAGGACAAAAAAATCGGCCTCGATATCGGCAAACATCCGCCTGATGACATGGCCTTTACCCTGCAAGCGCTCACGACGGATGATGGCTCCGGCCTCGCTTGCTTTAGCAATGGTATGATCTGTCGAGTTGTTATCATAGACATAGATAGCGGCATCAGGCAGTGCCATTCGCATGTCGCGCACGACAGTTCCGACGGTTACCTCCTCATTGTAACAAGGTATCAGTACCGCCACCTTCTGGCCGGTCAAGAAGGGTATTATTCTGGAGAACTGTTCCTGCTGAATATTATCTGGCTGCATCAAGCTCTCTACGAAACAATTCTCGTGTCCTGTGCGTAGCATTTTTGCAGGTGTCAGACCAGATCAGTGGAAGGCATCTGCTATCCCCTAATTCGTGATATCGTAGTCTGAGCAAGGAACGTCTGTGCCCCACCAAACGCGGTGTTCGCGTCTCGCCTAGCACACGCAGGTGAACGAAGGTTCTCATTGCCGATACAGGTTGATCTCTGCGCTCTGGGCATCGAATGACCTGAAGACTGCGTAGGGGAAAGCCAAGAGGAACGACGCGATTGCTCCCTGCCGGTCGGAGCTTCTCTCCCGTACGTCATTGAAACGGGCGATGAACTCGGCTTTCCTGCAGTCCATCCCCCCTATTCCGAGCCTCTTCTCTCTGACAGAATGCTGCAACAGCCTGCGACGTCGGAAGATAGAGTTTCGGCAAGGAACAGGAGTCAAACCAAAGGCGATAACGCTTTCTGTTCGAGCGCGTCGGGCCGAGGATGTGTTTCACCATCGACAGCCGCACAGGCTCGCGTTGCGCACCCCAACCACCATGGCGACCACTCCTGCCGAGGCATCGGCCAATATAGCGCTTCAGGCTTTTCCGGGTCGTTTCATCCAGCAGGATCACGCCTGTTGCGCGTTCGAGACGCTGATCGAGGCAGGATGAATAATTACCGTCGATAATCCAGGAAGGGGCGGCGATTGCCTGGGCATGATCGTGATGGAAATCGACCAGGGGGCGCAGCCTATCAAAGGTGCCGACTTCATGGCGCAAAAGATCGAGATGGACGACCGGAAGACCCGTAAGCCTTCCGATAAATACCGAGAGCGTCGATTTGCCGCTATTGCTCGGTCCCATGACAATCAATCGCGGACCGAGCATCCTGAGTGAGATATCGCAGGATTGATGGGTCATCGACACCGTCTCATGCTGCTGCGCCCCGGAAAACACGTTTGAGAACAATTCGTCGATCTCCTTCGCTTCTGAGGGTGCGGCGACAAACCTCGCATGGCAGAAGAACACGAATCGCCGAAGACTTCGAACAGGGACAAGACATGCATCGAGCGCATGACCGGGGTATGGGGCTGGAAGAATGGTGCCTATTGCTGGTTCTTGCCCTGCTCTGGGGCGGCTCTTTCTTCTTTTTCAAAATACTGGTTTCAGCCGTGCCGCCCTTCACGGTGGTGCTCGGGCGCGTGGGACTTGCGGCGCTGGCGCTCAATCTTGTTCTGTTTCTCAAAGGCGATCGCCTGACCCTGGGGCGCTCTGTCTGGCTCCGGTTGCTCCTGCTCGGGGCACTGAACAATATCATCCCATTCTCGGCTATCGCTTTTGGTGAAACGCGCATATCGAGTGGCGTCGCGGCCATCCTCAACGCCACTACTCCGGTCTTTACCATCCTCGTGGCGCATTTTTTCACTCATGACGAGAAACTGCGCTGGGGCAAGATTATCGGCATCATGATGGGGTTTTGTGGTGTGGGTGTCCTGATTGGCCCGGCTCTGTTCGGCGGAGGTGCACAGCAATCGCTGCTGGGTGAGATCGCCTGCCTCACTGCAGCTCTGAGCTACGGGTTTGGCGGGGTCTATGGCCGGCAGTTCAGGGGGCTACCCCCTCTCAAGCTCGCGGCCGGGCAGCTTACCGCCAGCATGGCGCTGGTTCTGCCTGTGTCACTCGTGGTCGATCACCCCTGGGGCTTGGCTATACCGTCAGTCACAATCTGGGGTGCTTTCGCCGGCATAGCCTTTCTTAGCACAGCTCTGGCCTTCATTCTCTATTTCAGACTTCTCGCTACAGCAGGCGCCACCAATCTTTCTCTCGTAACTTTCCTGTTGCCTATCATGGCGCTGCTGCTCGGCACCGTGTTTCTGGGTGAAACGATACGCTGGTATGCAATTGCAGGGCTTGCTTTGATCGGCACGGGGCTGGCCGCGATAGACGGTCGCCCTTGGCGGAGGGCGCGAGCCCTGCTACGCTCAAACCCGCGGGGCTGAGACATCCGAGTAAGGCGCCCCAGCCAGCCCCGAAACGCCCTACGTCGTCAGGGCTTTGCGAGCTGAACGGAGAGAAGGGCCACATGATCGGGTGATTTCCGGCCCAGAAAAAGGCTTCGTCCGGGCTCAATCCAGCGCATGTCACCGCAGCTCTCCAAATGCGGCATGACTGCACTTGGCATTCTGATCTCGGACACCGCGTCTGCCTCGGAGACAATGATTTTTTCGATCAAGGCTGCGATGGATTCCTGAGACAGGACGCCCCCCTCCTGCCCTTCGCACTGATAGCTGAAAGCCACCTCGTGAACATCCGGAAGGAGGATATAGCAGCATTCAACTCCTGACATACCGAGCTTGTCTAGAGAACGACCATCTGAGGTCAGAATACTGATCCCCGGATCGGTTATCTCGGCTTGAACCTGCTGAGCCAGTCCAGGCCTACCCGGGAAGGGAACAACCGTGTCATGGTTCGGGCTGGTAGAACACCCGGATGCTGACAGCATGCTACTAGACGACCATACCATACCAAATACACTCTTTCATTATTATTGATCGAATGGATAATTCTTATTTTTTACCAACAAATCTTCATTGATTCTTCCGATACCTCACGAAAAACAGATAAAATTATCGAACACAACCTTATCCAACGTTAATATCCAGTATCATTCATCTTTCGTGACAAAAATTACCGTCAACGCGTTAACACCCCCAATATAAGCGCCCATTCGCTCCGACTGCAGGTAACAAAAAAGGCGGCACAAGGCCGCCTTTTCAGGTGTTTCTTCCGGACCGTCCCCTTAGGGAAGCGACGGGCCTCACTGATGAAGATCCGGAATTTCGGAACCACGCTTCTGCATAAGAGAAGTGGCATGGCTCCAAAATCGAAACAGCTTATGCGCAGATTTCCGTCTCGGCGAAGAAGAAAGCAATTTCGTTCTTCGCGTTTTCGAGGCTGTCCGAACCATGAACGGAGTTGGCTTCGATGCTCTCGGCGTAGAGCTTGCGCACTGTGCCGTCTGCTGCCTGGGCCGGGTTGGTCGCGCCCATGACTTCACGATGACGGGCAACGGCATTTTCGCCCTGCAGAACCTGCACGACAACCGGCTCTGCCAGCATGGACGAGACGAGGCTACCATAGAAAGGACGTTCTGCATGGACTGCGTAGAAGGCCTTGGCCTGGTCTTCTGTCAGCTTGATGCGCTTCTGGGCGACAATACGCAGGCCGGCATCTTCGAACACGGCGTTGATCTTGCCGGTCAGGTTACGACGGGTTGCGTCAGGCTTGATGATCGAAAGGGTACGTTCCAGGGCCATGGCGGCATCTCCTGCACAAAAAAGAAAAGCGGTGAACGCCCCTCCCCTAGAGCAAAACAACACTTCCTGATAGTCCGCATGGCATCAAAAGCGTCCATCCTGTCTGGGAATTTGCCGTGAGCCTGCTGACCATCACCGATCTGACACTGCGTATCGCCGGGCGCGTGCTTCTCGACAACGCGTCACTCAGCGTTGACCCCGGCCGCAAGATCGGCCTTGTTGGACGAAATGGCGTTGGCAAATCAACGCTGCTGGCTGCGATAGCGGGCGATCTGCACCCCGATGGCGGCACGATCCAGCTGTCGAACCGGGCCAGCATGGGCCGGGTCAAGCAGGAAACCCCGGAAGGCGAGGCTTCGCTGATCGAGACAGTTCTCGCGGGCGATCTCGAACGCGCCCGTCTTCTGCACGAGGCCGAGACGACCTCCGAGCCGACCCTTCTCGCCGATATCCACGAACGACTTCTGATGATCGACGCGCATACCGCTCCGGCGCGCGCCGCCAGCATTCTTTCGGGGCTGGGATTCGATCATGAGGCAAAGCAGCGGCCAGTGTCTTCATTCTCGGGTGGCTGGCGGATGCGCGTTGCGCTCGCCACAGCGCTTTTTCTCAATCCTGACCTGCTTCTCCTCGACGAACCGACGAACCATCTCGACATCGAGGCAACCATCTGGCTCGAAAACTGGCTCAAATCCTTCTCTGGCGCCGCCATCGTGGTCAGTCACGACCGCTCGCTCCTCGATAGCGTGGTCGACTCGATTGCCCATCTCGACAAGGGCAAAATCAATCTGACGCCGGGCGGCTACGACGAATTCATCCGCATCCGCACCGAGCAGGCCCTGCAACAGAACCGCGCGGCAGAGCGTCTGGCTGCCCAGCGCGCCCATATGCAATCTTTCGTCGATCGCTTTCGCGCAAAGGCAACAAAGGCGCGTCAGGCCCAGGCAAGGTTGAAGGCCCTTGCCCGCCTTCCCCAGATCGATTCAGTGGTCGAAGACAGCCCGACGCGTTTCTCCTTTCCCGAACCAACACCGCTCCCACCGCCGATGCTGACTCTGGACAAGGTCACGATCGGCTATGACGGCCGCGCGGTTCTCTCGAATCTCTCCTGCCGCCTTGATCTTGATGACCGCATCGCGCTGCTCGGTCAGAACGGCAAAGGCAAGTCAACCTTTGCCAAGTTGCTGGCAGGACGGCTCGAACCCATGGCGGGAACCATGCAGCACTCGTCGCGGCTGCGCATCGGCTATTTCGCCCAACATCAGGGCGACGAACTCGTGCTTACCGAGACACCGATCGATCACATGAGCCGTGCCATGCCTGAGGCGACGCCGGTGGCTGTCCGGGCGCAGCTCGACCGTTTCGGGCTCGATGCCGGCAAGGCGGAATCGCGCGTCGGCGACCTGTCAGGGGGTGAAAAGGCCCGCCTGCTTCTGGCTCTTGCCACTCGTAACGCCCCGCATCTTCTCCTGCTCGACGAGCCGACCAACCATCTCGATCTGGATGCGCGTGATGCCCTCATCAGGGCGTTGTGCGATTTCGAGGGCGCAGTGGTGCTGATCAGCCATGACGCCCATCTCGTGGAATCTGTCGCCGATCGACTCTGGCTGGTCGATGACGGCACGATTACCCCTTTCGATGAAGACATGGACGGCTACCGAACCTGGCTGAGCGAACGCGCAAGAAAAGTTGCCAGCGAGGCACGCATCGAAAACAGTTCTGATAATAGTGGCCGTAAGGATCAGCGCCGTGACCGGGCCGAACAAAGGCGCGCCCTCGCCCCCTTGCGCAAGGAGGCAAAAGCTGCAGAGCATCTCATGGAATTGCTGGGCAAGGAGCGCGCCAGGATAGAGGCGCGCCTCGCTGATCCGGCCCTTTATGAAAAGAGCGATGCCAGCGAGATAACGAAGCTCAACACGAGGCTGGCAGCACTTGGCGTTGAAGAACAGGCCGCAGAAGAGCGCTGGCTGAACGCCGAAGCCGAGATCGAGGAAGCAAACCGAAGCTAGGCGTTTCCGTTAAGCCCAGTACCGATTATCGAGAACGGGATAAGATGTCCGACCATCCTTCTGACGCCGCCCCAGCTGCCGGGCGCGAATTGCTGCAGATCTTCAAGATCCTGCGCTTTACCCTGATTGTCACACTCATCGTTCTGGCGCTCTGGCTGCTTGGCGATGTGCTCATGGTCGTTTTTGCAGCGACGCTCTTTGCCGTCATTCTGCATGGGCTCGCTCGTATCCTGCGAGACAAGGCACGCATTCCTTATCAGCTCGCGGTTGGGCTCGTGGCGCTGATCATCCTGATCGCCATCGGAGCCCTGTTTTATTTCAGCGGTCCGCAGATCAGCGATCAGTTCGTAAAGCTCAAGGCAGCACTCATCACGCAGTATGGTCAGTTACGCAGCCAGATGGGCACGAGTACCTGGGGTCAGTTCGCGCTCGATCATCTGCCGAAATCTCTTGGCGGAAACGAGCAGGGTAATGGCTCATCTCTCGGCGCGGGCCTCGCTAATTCGGTAACCGGCATCCTCAGCAGCGCTTTTGGCCTGCTCGGTACGATAGCCGTCATTCTGATCGCCGGGCTCTATTTTGCCCTCTCTCCGGCAATCTATGTCGATGGCATGCTGCGCCTTGTCCCCGAAGGGCATCGCCCTGCGGCACGCAAGCTTGTTCTGACCGCTGGCACGACATTGTGGTCCTGGACCATCGGACAGGCCTTCGACATGCTGGCCGTAGGGCTGGCGTCAGGGATAGGGCTCGGTTTCCTGGGTGTCCCTCTGGCCATGGCACTTGGCGTTGTCGCCGGACTTTGCAACTTCATCCCTTATATCGGTGCCATTCTCGGAGCGATCCCCGCGGTTCTGATCGCCCTCTCGCAGGGGACACGAACCGGACTGATGGTTGCCGGTCTCTACTGTGTGATCCAGTTTCTGGAAGGCAACGTGCTGGCGCCCCTTATCCAGCGACATGCTGTGCATATGCCGCCGGCCCTCGCCATTCTGTCACAGACCGTCTTCGGTACCATCCTTGGCGTGCCGGGCCTGATTCTCGCCTCGCCTCTTACCGCAGCTCTCCTGGCAATCGGCGATACTGCAACAGCCCCGCTTGAAGCCAAGATGCGCACCGGCAAAACCATGGGCGACTCCCCCCTCGCCCATGACGACGTCGACTGAAAACCAACGGAGCTGATATATGACCTCACCTTTGACGCGGTGAGGTTGCTCTGCCTTGGTGTCCAAATGCGCATTACACATTTCACCACGGGCCGTCTGCACGACAGCTTCATCAGTTCGAGACAAGCCCCCTGACATTTCCCATCAGATGAGAAAGAGCTCGAGTATTGGACTGAGATTCGGTTGGGCCGAAATGGTCTGCCACCCTGCTCTCACAAGATCCCACCGAAGATACTTCCGATCTGACCCAACAGCAGCCGTGCGATGAAGTTCTGTGCTCTGAATGGACAGCCACGGTCAACGCCCCTCCAGAATGATCACACGTCGTCAGGAAATACCGAGCATAGAAATCTGACCCCGCAGATGATGCGCTGGCAGGTCGATCAGGCAATATCTGTCAAGCTGTAGACTTTGAAATATCCAGTAATGCCAGCCTCCAGACCGAAGGAGATCCTCCGGGACAAATACTTGGCAACATTCTGTGTTTTTTCTTTCCAGATATTTGTTTGTAAATACGATCTGTGCGATATTGCGACATCCTAATTACTGAGAAAGCGTACGGAAAACCAATGCTGAAAGTTCTGGTCAGCCATAATCTCAAAGTCTTTCTTGTGGAGGGAGAGAGCATCGTTCAGCGCGATTTTTCGAATATCACGCGTCCTGACGATGTTATCTGCTTCCACGACCGAAATGGCCTGCAGGGTTTTTGTACGCTGGGAGACTCAAATCGCTGGCTGGATCTCGAAACTCTCAATATTGCGCGCGCGATACCCAGTGTCATGATAGACTTAGACTATCACGGCAATGGACGTTACAGCTTCAAATACAATGGGAAATTCGGACGCGCCAATCATCTCGGTGGTCTTGATTTTGTCTCCGAACACCGCAATCTCTGGGAAACATTCAAGCTTCTGGACATTGACGTGTTCCACGCGGCCACAAGGGTAGCCAGCCACCGTTGGGTTTTGGGCGGCAGCAACACGGTCTTAAAACTGAACCTGCGGGAGTCGAACTTTGACGAAGTGACTTTCGGAGACAAGAAGCTGCCTATGGACGCGTTCTTCAACAGTGCAGTATCCACGAAAAACCCTACCCGATTCATATTTTTCGATGAGTGGAAGGTCCACGAAGCATTCTTGCTTAATCCCGCAATCGTACTGGTTGTGTTCGGCCATGGAGCCGCTCTCAAACAATATTGCGAATGCATCCGCAGCATCGACCGGCTGGCGGAATATCGTGGCACGATTCTGATCGTCAGCAACATCCCAGAGGATCATCTCAAGGGCTTGGCCCCTGAGCCTCTACGTAGTCATATTAGAGTCATCCCGATGCAGGGCATAGATCAGCTTGACTATGTCGGCGCTCGCCTGACCATTTTCAACACTTCCATACTCGATGATTACCAGCCGATACTTTATTCGGATGTTGATATTGCTTTTGATCTTCCGATCGAACCGTTCCTGATCAAAGCGGCCAAATCTCGACGGTGCAGCGCACAGGTCGAGTCTTTTCACCAAATCGCCACATCAGAACACACAGGGGCTACCCTGGTGCAGGCTGATCCGTTCTCAAGCGAAGGGCTGCATGGGTTCAACGGTGGCCTTTTGCTCGTGCCCAACATGGTAGATCATGCCCGCTACATCAGGGCTGCATATCAAACTCTGATCCGATATACGTCCCAACATGGTCGCAAATCGATACCGTTCTACGACCAGAGCGTGCTGAACTATGCGCTCTATAAGCTTGACGATTTCGATGCCGAGCCTGTCAGCGCACATACGCAGATAGGCGGTTACGATCATCCGACTGACCCTGCTCATCCTCGTGGCTTTATTCATTTCTGGAATACGGCCGACAAACATCTAGCCATGCAGGCATATATCGATAAAGCGGAGGAACTCCGGGAGCCTGCCCAATCCTGAGGTGATCCGCCACTGTCGCCGCGTTACTGATAACGGCTACGTAATAATTCTGGCTTTGTCGGTTTCGCGGTGACAGCTTTCAACTCCCCCTGGACCTATCCAGAGCTTCCGGGCGGATAGGAAACCGCGATACGCTCATTCGGAACAGACAAGTTCTGGCTCAGGCCGTTTATGAGAGCAATCCAGGCCGGAACCTTTAGGCGGCAGCTTTTCGAGCAAGCGACCAGGCGTGGCGTGCCTAGCAATTTCACGAAAAACTCCCTGTCAAAGGCTGAATGGTGAGGCGAATATGACCTCGCGCGCCCACCCCGCAATTTTCTGCACTCACTTCGTATTATCTTACAGATCTTTACATGGGGTATCACAAGGAGACAGCTCGACTGTACCAAATGGCCACATATCGAAGCCGATGACCACACAGTTTTTGTCGCCGCACACACCTGCCCTGCCTGACTCGATAGTGTTTTTCTGACACATCAGGAGGTAGCGCCTCCTTTATTCGCCGCCAGCGATCCGCACAGTGCTGCGACGGGCGGCCGTGCCATAAGATTGCGCGCCGACGAAACATGCCGTTTTTGCCGCAAACAGAATTCCGGCCGGTCAGTCATTTTTCTCTTGCTCCTGACACTGTGTCAGCATCGCTTCCTGCGAACGGCACCAAGGGAGGGGCTCAGATGACACGCAACAGATCGATCGGAGAGATGGCGGCGCAATGCGGGCTTTCGCCTCGCAGCCTGCGCCATCTCGAGGAAAAGGGCCTGATCAGCCCGAAGAGAAGCGAGGCGGGCCGACGCGTCTATGGCGCGCAGGAAACGAGTCTCGTCACGCGCATCCTGTTGCTGCGTCAGGTAGGTTATCGCCTGTCTGAAATATCATCCGCCATGCTGCACCCCTCTCTCGATGCCCGGAGCCTTATCGAAAGCCAGATCCTTTGCCTGAACGCGAAACAAAAGCAGGTCACCCTTATGCTGCGCCGTCTACACGAAACCCTGACCTTGCTCGAGACGCGCGAAGCGCTGGATGTGGATGGGCTCTGCTCTCTCATCAAGGAGGCACAAACCATCATGTCAGACAAAGATTTCAAGGCCGTCGCGACGACCTATTTTACAGAAAAAGAGTGGAGCCGCTGGAAGGAAACAGGCAGCAAGCTTTTTCCCGGCGACATGCGCACCCGCTACGAGCAGGACTGGGCGGCCCTTATCGAGCGCATTGAAAAAGCCATCGCGTCAGGTGTCATGCCCAGCTCGAGCAAAGCTCTCGCCCTCATGGAGGAATGGAGGATTCTGCAGCAGCCGATGGTCGAGGCTTTGGGCAAGGATCACTGGAACAAGGCCGCCAGAATGTATGGCGAAATGGATCAGTGGGAGACCGAGACAGCCAAGGCCCCGTTCAGTCAGGAAGTCTATCACTTCGTTTCGGAGACAGCCCGACTGGCGCGTGAGAACTGAACAAAAAAAAAGGGGCAGACCAGGTCTGCCCCCTTCTTTCACTTTCACTCATTTCTGCCTTGCCTGAAGACCCTTGATGAGATGGGGTTCAGGGTACGTCCGTCTTCTGGAACCCCTGCCCATCTATCAGATGGTGGAGCACAGCCCAGTCTTCGTCGCTGAAGCTCTGCACTTTCAGACGCGCCTTCGGGTTGGCGCGAGTAATGGCCGTATTGTTCCAGTCGGCTCCGCTGATACCGGTCCAGAGCGCAAGCTCAAAGTCTCCGCCGTCAGGGTTGCGCCCCCTGATCACGACATCGCCTGTCGAAGGCGCTGGTGAAGAGAGCGGCGCCCAGTGGCTTTTATGGCCCTGAAGCCAGCGATTGAGTTGGCCGGTTTCCTCAGCATTCAGCACACGGGTCTGCCCGGTCTGCTCGATAGTGAGCGTCACATCGCTGAGCGTCTCGAATTTGAGCGGCCGCAACGACGGGAGCGCGAACGTCCAGATGATTGCGACCGTCGTCAGCACAAGGGCGACAAACCCGATAACGAGAAGTGTTTCCTTCCTCACGCGCCACGCTCCCGAGCGAAGAAGCCCTGAACGGCAGCAATGATCCGTGCCACCTCGTCATCGGTCAGTTCGGGATGTAACGGCAGGGCCAGAATACGGGCGCCCAGCCCTTCCGAGACCGGCAGGGTGATCGTCTCGTCATGATGTTCTGCGTAGGCAGGCTGCTCGTGCAGCGGCTTGGGATAATAGACGACGCTCGGCACGCCCTCCTGCCCCAGATACGCCTGAAGTGCGTTGCGTAGCGCCGCATCGGGAAGGAGGATCGAATAGATTGCCCACGCACTCTTTGACCCGGCAACGCGCTGTGGCGTCACAACCAGACCTGAAAGAGCCGTATCATAGCGACACGCGATTGCGTCGCGCCGCTCGAGCTCCTCTTCAAAACGGTCCAGCTTGGCAAGAAGGATCGCTGCCTGAAGTGTGTCGAGACGGCCATTCAGACCAATACGCAACACTTCATAGCGCGTGCGCCCCTCACCGTGGCTGCGCAACGAGCGATAGAGCGCCGCCCTTTCGGCGTCATCCGTCAGGATGGCCCCGCCATCGCCATACCCCCCCAAGGGCTTGGAAGGGAAAAACGACAACGTCGTTGCCAGCGCCTCACGCCCCAGTTTGCGACCATCAAGGGAAGCGCCGAAAGCCTGGGCGCAATCGGCCATGAGAAGCAGATCCTGTTCGGCAGCAATGCGACGCAGAACCTCCCATGGTGCTGGCTGACCAAAAAGATCGACCCCGATGATCACACGCGGCTCAAGCTCTTCCTGTGCACGGATGGACGCAATGCGCTCCGCCAGATTTGCCGGATCGATCTGGAAGGTCGCCGGGTCGACATCCACAAAAACAGGCGTCGCCCCCAGCAGGAGCACGACTTCTGCCGTGGCAGTATAGGTGAAGGCAGGCAGAAACACAGCGTCGCCCGGGCCGATCTCTTCGGCCATGAGCACCATCAGCAGGGCGTCGGTGCCAGAAGAAACACTGATCGCATGGCCTGCGCCATTATAGGCACAGAGTCGCGATTCAAGCTCCTCGATCTCAGGGCCCATCACGAACTTGCAATGGGCAAGGACGGTGTCGATCCGCTCGCGCAAAGGGGCGCCCAACCGGGCCTGTTGTCTTGGCAGATCGAGAAATTGGATGGGGGCTTTTTCGCTCATTGCACCTTGTTTCCATCTTCAGCCACCGAAGGCGACCCTCATTTGGCGCGGGACTATGACACAGACCCGTCGTTTTCCGAAGTCGGCACGGGATTACTGTTCCCGGCCTCGCCAGCCTGCAGACGACGCACTTCCCCAAGAGGATTATGCGCGAATTCAGGCACTAGCTCTTTCATGACGATCAGGGCCTGCTCAACCTCATCACGATGGCTGACGCGCTCCAGTTCCTGAAGCAATGCGGCCGCGGCGGTCAGATCGATCATGCGGGGTGTGGCCATCTTGAGCCCGGGTGCATCGGTCGGCACCGGGGCCTCACGCCCGTGGAAAAGCTCTTCGTAGAGTTTTTCGCCGGGACGCAGGCCGGTGAAGCGGATCGCAATATCCTCATCCGGCTTGAGGCCTGCAAGACGGATCATCTGTTTTGCCAGGTCGAGAATACGAACGGGCTCGCCCATATCGAGCACAAAAATACCGCCCTGCTGCAGACGCATGTCTGTCTCGTCTCTCCGGTTACGCAGGGCCGTACCCCGCACGCTGGCCTGCAAGACAAGTCCGACCGCTTCAGGCACAGTCATGAAATACCGCGTCATATCGGGATGCGTCACTGTCAGCGGACCGCCCTGCTCAAGCTGGCGCCTGAACAGCGGCACGACCGAGCCGGTCGACCCCAGCACGTTGCCAAAACGCACTGTCACGCAGCGAAAAGCCGAGCCTCTGGCTTCGGCTGCCACGGCCAAGGCCTGACAGTAGATTTCAGCGCAACGCTTGGACGCTCCCATGATGCTGGACGGGTTGACCGCCTTGTCGCTCGATATGAGCACCATGGCCGAGGCCATGTGGCGTATGGCCGCATCGGCGACGATGCGTGTGCCAATCACATTGGTCAGCACGCCTTCGCAGGGATTGGCTTCGACAATCGGCACATGCTTCAGCGCGGCAGCATGAAAGACCAGAGCCGGCTTGTGGACGGCAAAAACTTCCTCAATGCGGTCGGCGTCACGTATGTTGGCCACGATGACCTGACGCGGCACCGTCGGATAGCGTTCGGACATTTCGAGATCGATCTGCCAGAGCGCAAACTCACCATGATCGAGCAGCAGCAACTGGCTGGGGCCGAACTGGGCGACCTGACGAACCAGTTCGGAACCGATCGTTCCCCCTGCGCCAGTGACGAGCACCACCTGCCCCTGAATAAGACGCGCCATGCCTTCCCGATCGAGCGGCACTTCGGGACGGTTCAGAAGGTCTTCCAGAGCGATCGGACGCATCTGGATTTCCTCGGCAGGCGTCAAGCTGGTTAGCGAAGGAGCGCGCTGCACTGCAATGCCATGGGCCTGACCTGCATCGAGAACAACGGAAAGCTGCGAACCGCGCCACTCGGGATCGGTCACGATCACACTATCCGGCAGGGCGTCATCCTGGCTCATGCGCGCGAGAACACCCGAGAGATCATCGGCGACACCCAGAATCGGCACGCCATGCAACCGGCGCCCCTGCTGCCCTGGCGATCTGGTGACCAGACCGAGCACATTGTAATGCCGGTCCGAAGCGCGTTCGAGCGCACGCAAGAACAGATCGGCGCTCAGATCAGAACCGGCCAGCAATACCCGCACCTTCTGCCCCTGCGCCTGCTGCCGCATGGTGCCGTAGACTCGGGTCAGCAACCGACCGCCGCCAAGCCCCACAAGCAGAACGAGCGCATAGATCAGAGGAAAAGTGGGAGACGGAAGCGGAAATCCCGTCAGAAAAATCATGAATGAGAAAAGCGCGGCCCCGGCGACTGACGCAGCCGCAATCCCCCTCAGATCGGCCACCCCGGAGAAACGCCAGTATTGCTGAGGAATGCGAAATGGCAGCCCGCTTACAAGCAGGGTAATAGCCCCGCCCATGATGAACCAGAGAGGGTGCAGCAGCCCGTCATGGGGCGCAGCCAGAAACCGTGCCACGGGCGCCGCCAGCCCTGAAATAAGGCCATCGGCCAGGACATTGACCGCAATACGCCCGGTCGGTCGACGGCGTCTTGCCACAGAATGAGGCACAGGATCTGGGGTATGAGGATGTTGCTTCGCGTTCACACGACACTTATAGCCCGAAAAACAATTTCCCGGCGATGGCCCCTCACCACGCTTTCATACTGCTCGTGAAAAAAAAGCGGATCTAGACAATGGTGCCCCTGATCATTTGCTGTCTCAGCGCCGCTGGCGTCAGCATCGCTCTCATCTGCCACATGATCCGGGTCGGGGTGATGGATGTGCCGGGCCATCGCAGTTCGCACACCCGCCCCACCCCGAAAGGCGGGGGCATTGGCATCGTCCTCGGTTTTCTTCTTGTCTTTCCCGTCAGTCAGCTCTGGACGCAGGGCGACCTGCCGGGGCTCTCGCTGCTGCTTCCTCTTCTGGCCATCGCCCTTCTGGCTCTTTTCTCCTGGCTCGACGACATCCATTCCTATCGGGCGTCCCTCAAGCTGGGTGTGCAGGCTATCGCCGCGCTTATGGTTCTGACAGGCATGGCCCTTGGCAGCGTCTCCCTCCCGAGCGTGTCACCGTTACTCCTCGCCTGCCTTGTCGGAACCGGGTTCTGCTGGCTTGTGTATGTCACCAACGCGCTCAATTTCATCGACGGCATCAACGGTCTTGCCTCGGGCAGCATGGCGCTCAGCGCGCTCATCATGGCCTGGCTTTTCGACGATGCAGGCCAGATTGGCCTCACCCATGCCGCACTGCTACTAGCCGTCTGCCTCCTTGCCTTTCTGCCATTCAACTTCCCGAAGGCGCGCATTTTTATGGGCGATGTCGGCAGTCAGGGGGCTGGTCTGGCGCTCTCATGGTTCGGGCTTGAGGCTTTCATCAGCACGCCCTATCCACTCATCATGCCTTTTCTGCTCTGCGGCATTCTGTTCGATGTCGCCTTCACGCTGGTACGACGTGCCATTGCGGGAGACCCGCTGGCGCAGGCCCATCGCAGCCATCTTTATCAACTGGCAACACGCGCTGGCATGTCATCTGTCCTGGTGACCCTCATCTACTGGTTCTTCGTCATCTGGGGTGGCATCGTCTGCGTACAGCCCCTGCCCTTTGGCTTCAGACTGGCCCTGCTCCTGGCGCCACAGCTACTCTGGATGGGCACAATCATTCACCGCGCGCGCAATGCCGCTCTGGGCAAGTGGTGAGCCTGTCTCAGCCGGACCTGGAACGCTCCAGCACGCAGATTTCCTCACCCTGATAAAGTGATCGCGCAAAAACGGTAAAGCCATTGAGCGCAGCCAGGCCGAGAGAGGCAGTGTTCTGAGGGGCGATGATACAGACTGATCGCGTGAACCCTGTCTCGCGATCAAGCCACGCGCAGGCAGCAGCCACGCCTTCCTTTCCAAAGCCCTTGCCATGACACCATGAGGCAAGAAGCCAGCCGGCCTTGGGATAGCCATCAAGAGATGGCTCGATGCCGCGCCTGTTCTCGCCAAAGCCGACCGTCCCGACGAAACGACCCGATTCGCGCTCTCGCACACTCCAGAAACCGAAGCCGAGAACCTCCCAAAATCCGCGATAGCGCATCAGGCGCTCCCAGCTCTCGCTGGGCGTGGCGGGAACACGCGTCGTATAGCGCGCGACGAGGGGGTCAGCCCGCATTGAGGCAAACGCATCGAAATCATGGCGCGCCGGAAGCGTCAGAACCAGGCGTGCTGTCTCTATCTCGCGCTTGTCACCCATGGTGTATTACCTCTGCGGCTGTGTTCGATCCTCGCTTGCGAACAGAACAGCAAGGAGTAGCCAAATCGACACAAAAAAACCGCCTCACTTGCAGGAAGCGGTTCTTCTGTTGCCGGGTCAGGCAGGGCTGCTCATAAAGAGGCCCCTGCCCGTAGCCACACGACTATCAGCCAGCGATGCGACGCACATTCATGCGCTCGACCGAGCCACGCGTGGTCTTGGCGACGGGCTTGGTCGTACCCGAAGCTTCGCTCATCAGCGAACGCATTTCGCGCAGGAAGGCCGAGCCCTTGAGCGTGCGCTGCACCAGAACCGAACGACGATCCAGCGGATCAACCTTGCGACGGGCCAGATCCAGTTCGCCAAGGCGATCAAGGGCACGTGTGATGGCGGGCTTGGAAACGTTGAGTTCCTGAGCAAGGCCGCGAACCGTGTGCGCGCCGTCCTGCAGGTAGCAGGTCAGAAACACACCAAGCTGACGCGCCGAGAGATCAGGGCCATCCTTGCGAACGAGCGAAACGATCGTGTCGCGAAGAAGGTTCAGCATCTGGTCATTCTGTGCCTGGGCCATCAAAAAAACTCCTAAATGCGTCGCGCAGGTGGCGCGGCTGAAATGGTCTTACCCGTCGCCCAAGTAAGCCACCCCGGATAGGCCAGCAGGCTTTTCCGGAGACGCCACGCCTTGGGTGCGTGTCCTATCGGCGCGTGCTCTAGGAATGGGGCGGGTTACGTCCCGATCAGCGTTGCATTCCTACAACATGCGCCAAACGATACGCAGTCATATAGGTTCGTTTTGGTAATCGGTTTAGTATCTTTTTGTTGAAACTCAGGGACTAAGCTCACTGTGACCCTGCCTTTTCATTAATCATTCGTAATGTCGCCTCCACCAAGGCGCGAAGTGCGAGCGTTTCTCCACCCTCCGGACGGCCTGGAATTGAGCTGTCATTCCACGCGTAAGTGTCGATATGTGCCCATTTTACAGTGGGTTCGACGAAGTGCTGCAGAAACAGCGCTGCGGTGATGGCGCCCGCCATGGGCTTGTCGGTGACATTGCCGAGATGGGCATTTTTGCGGCAGAGCCATGCGTCGTAGCCATGCCAGAGTGGCAATTGCCACATGGCATCGCCAACCACTGCCCCCGCATTCAACAACAATTGAGCCAGTTGGGGGTTGTTGGAGAACAGCGCAGGCAGATCGGGGCCGAGAGCGACACGCGCCGCACCCGTCAGAGTCGCGGCATCAAGCAGCCAATCGGGCTTCTGTTCGCAGGCTTCGGTCAGCAGATCGCTCAGCACCAGACGCCCCTCGGCATCGGTGTTGCCTACCTCTACAGTTAACCCGGCGCGCGTTGTCAGAATGTCGCCGGGGCGCATGGCATGACCCGAAATGCTGTTTTCGACACAGCCGAGACGCAGCTCCAGTCGGATAGGGAGATCCTGCGCCATGATGACATGGGCCAGAGCCAGCATCAGCGCCGCCCCGCCCATATCCTTCTTCATACGCAGCATGCCGCTCGCAGGCTTGATGTCATAGCCGCCCGTGTCGAAACACACGCCCTTCCCCACCAGTGACAGAAGAGGGGCATCATGCGGCGCCTTGCTGCCCCGCCATATCGCCTTCACAACCTGGGCAGGCCGGTCGGACCCCGCGCCAACCGCCGCGAGACAGGGATAGGCGCTGACCAGCGACTCACCCGAGATGATCTCGCAGGCAGCGCCCTGAGCCGAGACCACGTCGGCAGCTTCCTGAGCGAGTTCTGCCGGCCCGAGCAGATTGGCAGGCTGGTTGATCAAGTCGCGCCCCAGCCAGATGGCTTGAGCCATGGGCATTACGGCGCGCACATCCTCGGTCAGCGCGAGGCGGGTGGGAAATACGGTTTCGCGCCCCAGGGCAAAGCGATAGGCGCCCATGCAGAAACCGAGTGTCGCGTCGTGCGCGATCTCGGGACAGAGTGCGAGGGCTTCTGCAGCAATGGCGAGCTTCCAGTCGCCTGCGGGCAGCCCGGCCGCCAGCGCACCGAATCGCGCTGCGTCGCGCTTTGCTGCATCAATGACGAAAACCGCCTGCGCAACGCCCTCGACGCCGGGAACGAGATAGAGCCTGCCGCATTGCGGCTGTCCGACCATCTCGAAAAGAGCGCTGGCATGAACGCCGAGCAGGCCGCTGAAATCCTGATCCGGCAGAACGATATGCACGGTTCTCGCCTTGTCGGCCGTATCCACCAGACAGAACTGTTCAGGATTGCGCATTCACATCGCCCTTTCGCCGTCATTCACGATCCCACAGCGGGATTGTCTGAGCTGTGCCAGTCGCAGGAGCGTCTTGCAATTCCGGCGCTCATGCACAAGCATCGCAGCATGAAGACCCAGCACCATGTCATGCCTCGCAGGGTTCGCGCCGTGCTCGGACCTACCAATACCGGCAAGACCCATTATGCGCTGGAACGCCTTCTGGCCCATGAATCGGGCGTTATCGGCTTTCCGCTCCGTCTGCTCGCGCGTGAGAACTACGAGCGCATGGTGCGGCTCAAGGGCGCGCGCCATGTTGCCCTGATCACAGGTGAGGAAAAAATCGTCCCGCCGGATGCCAGATGGTTCTCCTGCACCACCGAGGCGATGCCGCTCACCCGCAAGGTAGAGTTCGTAGCGGTCGATGAAATCCAGCTGAGTAGCGATCCGGACCGGGGGCATGTCTTTACCGACCGGCTTCTCAATGCACGTGGCAATGTCGAGACCCTGTTTCTTGGCGCCGAGACCATCCGCCCGCTGCTGCAACGTCTCGTCCCCGGCATCGAGATCGACACCAGGCCGCGTTTGTCGAGCCTCGTTCATACCGGCCATACCAAGCTTTCACGCCTGCCTGCGCGTTCGGCCATCGTCGCGTTCTCGGCGGCAGAGGTCTACGCGATAGCCGAGATCATTCGCAGGCGGCGTGGAGGCTGCGCCATCATCATGGGGCAGCTCTCGCCCCGCACGCGTAATGCTCAGGTTGAACTCTACCAGAACAAGGATGTCGATTATCTGGTAGCGACCGATGCCATCGGCATGGGTCTCAACATGGACGTCAATCATGTTGCCCTGGCCTCTCTGACCAAGTTTGACGGTGCCTCTCTGCGTCCGCTGACCGCGCAGGAATGTGCCCAGATCGCAGGGCGTGCCGGTCGCGGCATGAAGGACGGCACGTTTGGCACCACGGCCGAGGCGCGCACGATGTCCGAAGCGCTGGTGGATGCCATCGAGGCGCATCGCTTTGACCCGATCGAGCGGATAAGCTGGCGCAATGCGGCTCTCGATCTGGCCTCGCCGGATGCCCTGCTGGCCAGCCTGAACGCTGCCCCGCCACGCCGCGGTCTGGTTGCCGGTCGGCCTGCATCGGATGTGCTCACCCTCGAAAGCCTGTCCGGTGAGCGCGATATACGCGACGCCGCACGCGGCAAAAAGGCGACGTCCCTTCTGTGGGAAGTCTGCCAGATCCCCGATTTCCGCAAACTGGGCGACGACTCCCATGTCAGGCTTTGCCATCGGCTATTCGTGCATCTCCTGAACGAAGGTGGCATTCCAGCCCAATGGTTCGAGGCGCATATCGCTGGCTTCTCCCGTCTGGAGGGCGATATCGACACGCTGATGCACCGGCTGACGGGCATTCGTGTCTGTGCGTATGTCGCGGCACGAACCGAATGGAGCGACCGCGCCCAGCACTGGCAGGAGCGCACACGCGAGGTTGAAGACCTTCTCTCCGATGCCCTCCACGAGCGCCTGACAGCGCGCTTCGTTGATCGTCGGGCGACCTCTCTGCTTCGCCGCCTCGACAGTGATGGCGCAAGGGACCTGCTTTCAGCCGTCACCAAGGATGGGCAGGTTATTGTCGAAGGCCATGCCGTCGGGACGATAGAGGGCTTCACCCTCAAGCCCGATCGGGAAGAGGCCCTGCCCGAAAAGAAACTCATGTTGCGCGCCGGGCGCAGGGCCTTGCTGCACGAGATCCCCCGACGGGTTCAGGCCCTTGTTGCCTCGCCCGACAGCGATTTCGCGCTCGATAGCCACAATGGCATGCTCTCCTGGCAAGGGGTCATTATTGCGCGTCTGGCACGGGGTACGACGCTGCTCGATCCTAGCATCCAGATTCTTGGCGGCGAATTTTCAGACACCAGGCAGCGCGATCTGGTTCAGGAACGGCTTCACGGCTTCGTTCGTGCCATGTTGAGAGAAACGCTGGCGCCACTCTATACCCTAGCCGCAACGCCTCACCCCTCTCCGGCTCTACGCGGCCTTACTCATCGCCTGATGGAGTATGGAGGCGTGGCACCCCTCCTGCCAGCAGAGCCCGGCAGTCACGGCCAGCAGATGATTGGTCATCTCCGCCGTCTTGGCATCAATTTCTGCCCGTTCGGGGTGTTCATGCCCTCGTTGCTCAAGCCGGTACCGATGGCCTTACGCTCTTTATTGCTCAGCCTATGGCATCGAACAGCGCGCCCTGACGTCAACGCAAGCCAGATAACGCTTCAGGCGCCTTATAACGCGGTTCTGGCGCCTCTGGGCTGGGTCAATGCCGGTGCCCTGTGGCTTCGCCTCGACCGGGTTGAAAGACTGCTCGGCGATCTGCATCGCCTGACGCGCTCTGGCCCTCGCCCCCTGCCTGACGATTTTGCCTCGCGTCATGGACTGGGCAAAAAACAGATCGGGGATATTCTGCTCGCGCTTGGCATACGCTTGCGACAGGCGGCTCCTCTTCCAGCCAATCAATTCGGACCGGTCGCCCCGCCCATGCTTCTGGGTGCGGCGAGACGACAGGAAGCACGAAGGAAAAAAGGCAAAGAACCGTCGAAGCCGCAGGGATTTGTAAAGGACAGTCCTTTCGCGGCGCTTGCAGCCCTCACGCTCCGATCGGGACAAACCTGATGTCAGAGCGGGATTATGAACGTCTGGATCTGTGGCTCTGGCATGCGCGCGTCTGCCGTCACAGACAGGATTGCGCCGCCCTGATCGAAAAAGGGGCGGTGCGCATCAATCGACAGGTCACCCGAAAACCGCATAGCAAGATCCGGACAGGCGATGTGCTGGGCCTGCCTGGCCGCCAGCGGGACGAGGTGCGTATCTGGCGCGTCACCGCGCTCGCCTCGCGTCGCGGCTCGGCTACCGAAGCCGCGCTGCTTTACGAGGTCATCACCGAAAATCAGGGCGAGAGCTGAACTTTAGCGGCAGCCCTGTAAACATATGCTTGCCAGAACGGGAAACTTCCGCCTATCTGCGGCATCCCTTTTTGGAAAATCCCTGACGGGGTCACTTGCGCCTCCTGGGATCCTCTCGGGCCGTCAGGCCCCAGCTTACGATCGGAGACACCAATGGCCTATGTGGTCACCGAAAACTGCATACGCTGCAAATACACGGATTGCGTCGAGGTCTGTCCGGTCGATTGCTTCTATGCTGGCGAGAACTTCCTTGTAATCAACCCCGACGAATGCATCGATTGCGGCGTCTGCGAACCGGAATGCCCGGCGGAAGCGATCTTCCCCGATAGCGACGACCGCGCCACACCCTGGCTCGAAGTGAACAGCAAATACGCCGCCGTCTGGCCGAACATCACGCGCAAGATCGATTCAATGCCCGATGCCGATGAGTGGAAAGACAAGCCGGGCAAGGACGCCATGCTTTCGCCGGAACCGCACAAGGACTGATCAGACAGACAGCCGGCCCGATTGGGTCGGCGGGGCATCAACCAATGCCCCGCTCTGATGCAAGTCATAAAAAAAGCCCAGAGGGATATCCCTCCGGGCTTTTTTGTTGCCGGCACTGACCGAATTCCAGACCTCGCCCCTTCTGGGGGCGAAGCCTGAAGACCGGAGATATCAGCGCGACATCATGTTCATGCTGACGTCGTGGATGATGAAGATCGTTCCACCGACGATGATCAGAACGCAGATGACGGCAAAGGCAAATGCCGTGTTGTTCCAGGACTGGCTCGAGCTGGCGTTCATGTGCAGGAAGTAGATCAGATGCACGAAGATCTGAACCACTGCCAGACCGGCAATAACCCCGAAGGTCATGCCGGGCGTCATGAGGTGCATCTCGACGATTGCGAAAGCCGCAACCGTCAGGATGGCCGCGATCACGAAGCCGATGATGTACGAGGCGAAGCTGCCGTGAGACTCGCCTTCGTGTTGATGGGTCGACGCTTGGCTCATCAGATCACACTCAACAGATAAACGAAGGTGAACACGCAGATCCAGACGATGTCCAGGAAGTGCCAGAAGAGGCTCAGGCACTGGAGCTTGTCCATATAGCGTGTGCTGAAAACCTGCGAGCTGAAGCTCTGGGCCATGATAACGGCGATCCAGACCAGACCACAAGTCACGTGAAGACCATGTGTCGCCACCAGCGTGAAAAACGCAGACAGGAACGCGGAGCGATCCGGACCAGCGCCTTCATGAATCAGATGGGCGAATTCTTTGAGTTCAAGAACAAGGAACCCGAGGCCGAGCAGGAAGGTGACTGCCAGCCAAAGAAGCATGGCGCCCTGCTTGCGGGCATAAGCCGAAAGCATGCCGAAGCCGAAGGTGATCGAGCTGAGCAGAAGGAGGGCCGTTTCCAGCCCTACCCCGTTCAGATCAAAAAGCTCCTTGCCCGTCGGGCCACCAGCAAACTGGGTGCGCATGACGGCAAAGGTGGCGAACAGCGTTCCGAAAAGGAGGCAGTCCGTCATCAGATAGATCCAGAAACCAAACACATTATTCGTGTGGTGGTGTTCGTGATCGTCAATGCCGTGTGCTGTGCCGTGCGGCGTTGCTGAGATATTTGCCATTGTTATTCTGCCGCCTGTGCTGTCAGCGAGCGGACATATTTGGCCTGGTCGCGTTCGATTTCGCTGACCGGGACATAGTAGTCCACATCATTGTTGTAGCTGCGCAGGATGACCGTCGCGAAGACGCCAACAAGGGCGATCGCTGCGAGCCACCAGATATACCAGATCGCTGCGAAACCGAGCACAAAGCTGAAAGCACCAACAAAGAAGCCTGCAGCCGTGTTCTTCGGCATATGGATCGGGGTCAGCGTCTTGCCTTCATAGCTGCGGCGGCCAAGCTGCTTCTCGGTATGGAACGTATCGATACCGTGAATGTCAGGAAGGACGGCGAAGTTATAGGATGGCGGAGGCGAAGACATCGACCATTCGAGCGTGCGTGCATTCCACGGATCACCCGTGAAATCACGGTTTTCCGGCAGGTTGCAGTCACGGATCGACACATAGATCTGCATCAGCTGGCAGACGACACCCAGTGCGATGATTGCTGCGCCAACGCCTGCAATCTGCATCTGAACATGCCAGTCAGCATTGTCGTAGTGGTTCATACGGCGGGTCATGCCTTCGAAACCGGCAATATAGAGCGGAACGAATGCAACGAAGAAACCGACGAACCAGCACCAGAAGGCGCGCTTGCCCCAGGCTTCGTTCATCTTGAAGCCGAGAACCTTCGGCCACCAGAAGCTCAGACCTGCGACGTAACCGAAATACACACCGCCGATGATGACGTTATGGAAATGGGCCACGAGGAACAGCGAGTTATGCAGCACGAAGTCGGCTGCCGGCATCGCCATCATGACGCCTGTCATGCCGCCGATGGAGAACACGACCATGAAGCCGATGACCCAGTACATGATACCATTGAACTGGATACGGCCCTTATACATGGTGAAGAGCCAGTTGAAGATCTTCACGCCCGTCGGGACGGCGATGATCATCGTGGCAACACCGAAGAAGGCGTTGACGTTCGGGCCTGCGCCCATGGTGAAGAAGTGGTGAGCCCAGACGATGAACGACAGAACGCCAATCGCAAGGGTAGCGTAGACCATCACGCGATAGCCAAAGAGCGGCTTGCGCGAGAATGTCTGGGTAACTTCCGAGAACACGCCGAATGCCGGCAGAACCAGAATGTAAACTTCCGGGTGACCCCACGTCCAGATGAGCGAGAGATACAGCTGAACGCTGCCGCCGCCATCATTGGTGAAGAAGTGCATGCCCAGATAACGGTCGAGAGCGAGCTCGGCCAGGGTAACCGTCAGAACCGGGAAGACTGCCATGATCAGAACGACCGTGACGAGTGCTGTCCAGGTGAAAACGGGGAGCTGCATCCAGCCCATGCCAGGAGCACGCATCTTCACGATGGTGACGAAGAAGTTCACACCCGTCAGCAGCGTACCGACACCGGCAAGCTGGACCGCCCAGATATAGTAGTCAACGCCGACACCGGGGCTGAACTGCTGCTCGGACAGAGGGGGATAAACCAACCAGCCGCACTGTGCGAACTCACCGATGAACAGGGAGACGTTGATCAGAACGGCGCTGATCGTGGTCATCCAGAAGCTCAGCGAGTTCAGGAACGGGAAGGCAACGTCGCGTGCGCCGATCTGCAGCGGCACGATGACATTAAGCAGACCCGTCATGAACGCCATGGCCATGAAGAAGATCATGATCGTGCCATGGGCGGAGAAGATCTGGTCGTAATGGTGCGGCGGCAGATAGCCCGGGTTGCCGTTATAGGCAAGGAAGAGCTGGCTGCGCATCATGACTGCGTCGGCAAAGCCGCGGAACAGCATGACCAGGGCGAGCACGATATACATGATGCCCAGACGCTTGTGGTCGACCGAGGTCAGCCATTCGCGCCAGAGATAGCCCCATTTGCCGAAATAGGTAATCGCGCCGAGGACGGCAAGCGCGACGATAACGACGCCAGTAAACGTGCCGACAAGGATCGGCACATCCAACGGTATCGCAGAGAGGGTTAACTTACCTAGCATGTGTCCCTATTCCTTCATCTGCATGTCGGACATGGCGGACTGCATGTGCATGACCTGACCCGTCGACTTGTCGATGACCGTACCGTTATTGTACTTGGCCACGATGGTGTCGAAGAGGTTCGGCTGAACATGCGCGAAATACTTGACCGGAGCTGCTTCCTGCGGAGCGGCAACCTGCGGGTAGTTGGCTGAATCGAGCGAGTCAGACGCCCCCTTCACCTTGTCGACCCACTGGTTGAAGTCGTCATCCGTCATCGCAAGCGTACGGAACTTCATGTCCGAGAAGCCGCGACCCGTGTAATGCGCTGCTTCACCCAGATAATCGCCCGGCGCGCTGGCCAGGAGATGAAGCTGGGTCTGCATGCCTGCCATCGCGTAAACCTGGGTACCCAGGCGCGGGATGAAGAACGAGGTCATGACGGCGTCAGACGTGATACGGAAATTGATCGGCGTGTTTACCGGCACGGCAAGCTGGTTAACCGTAGCGACACCCTGGTCAGGGTAGATAAACAGCCATTTCCAGTCGAGAGCGACAACTTCGACGTTCAGCGGCTTGCGACCCGCAGCTTCAGCCGAGTGAAGCGGACGGTACGGATCGAGCGTGTAGCTCGTCCAGATCGCGATAGCGCCTAGAATCACGATCACAACAGCAGGAACGCCCCAGACGAAGAACTCGATCTTCGTGGAGTGATCCCAGTTCGGCAGATATTCGGCCGAGGTGTTGGACTCACGATATTTCCAGGCAAAAAAGAGCGTCATCACGATCACGGGGATGACGATGCACAGCATCACACCCAGCTCGATCAGGATGACGTTACGGTTCTGGATTCCTACCGGGCCACGCGGATCGAGAAGATCGAGCGTGCAGCCTGAGAGGAAGAGTGCCGGCGCCAGCGGCAGAAGCCGCCGCAACTTCGGCAAAAATCTATTGTTCATTGTCTGCCCCGCTCGTTGAACCGACCGTCAAGCTCTGTGGCTGCGCTACGCTGCCGCTCAACCCGACCTCGGCTTGGTCGAACATGGCGACAACACCTTCAGGGGATGTCATCCATCTCTCCTATTCCAGTTGAGGGCGCGTATCGCTCCGCAACGTGACACCAGCGTGCGACCCCTGCCGCCCGAAGATGTAACATTACGTTTGCCGGTGCCTTGTGGGCGCCCGACTGCAATCCGCGCCATCGTTGCCTCGCCTTAACTTCAGCAGACAGAGCCTTCGTCAGAAAACCCGCCTGCCTGCACGCTGGGCGTGAATGCCCAGCTCTGTTGTGTTGTTTCCGCCTGATTGGCGCGCAAAGCAAGCACTCATAACAAGTTTTCACAGTCACGTTCACAATTTGAACACATAGAAAACGAAATGTTTTCAATAAGTTAAAGGCAAGAAACGCTTTTTCGCCGCAATTCATTGCGGATTTTTTAGGTTTGGTTCAGATAGAAAAGTCAAGTTAATTAGACTGAAATAGTCTGGATAAACAAAAACGGGATGCGTCTGAGACGCACCCCGTCAAATAAAACTCTGTATGAGACAGCTAGTTATCCGTTGTTATTACTACGGACACCCATGAACTGGAGCAAAAAGGTGAACAGGTTGATAAAGTTGAGATAAAGCGACAGGGCATCATAAACACTGCGCTTGCCCATTTCCTCGGGCCCGACATAGCTCAGATAGTATTGGTAGGTCGAACGGATGCGCTGCGTATCGAAAGCAGTCAGCACCGTGAAAAGACCCACGCCAACGATGCTCACGAGGAACGACATCGCTGCGCTGTGCATGAACATGTTCACCGTCATGGCAATGATCAGGCCAATCAGCCCCATGAAGCAGAACGAACCGAGCGAGCTTAGGTCCCGCTTGGTCGTATAGCCCCAGAGCGACATCGCCGCGAAGGTCGCCGAGGTGATGAAGAAAGTGCTTGCCACCGATGTATGCGTGTAGACGAGCAGAATGTTCGACAGGCTCGCACCCATCACGGCGCAGAAGCCCCAGAACAATCCCTGAGCCGCCTGGCGGGACAGTCGGTTGACGCCGAACGACATCACCAGAACGAACACCAGCGGTGCGAAGATGGTCAGCATACCGAGACCCGTGGGGCGGGTGATGATGCCGCCCGACGTGATGACCTGATGATAGAACAGGTTGCTCAGCGAGGTTTCGGCTACGGCATAGGCGACCACGCCGGTGAGGACCAGACCGGCCGTCATCCAGTTGTACACGCTGAGCATGTAGGCGCGCAGACCGGCATCGACCGTATCGAAGCTGGCGGTTCCCGCCTGGGGAGAAGAACCGCTAGAACGAGAATTGGGAACGAAAGCCATGACACCCTTTCCTGAAATCTGGCCGGAATGGCCGTTTTCTTTTCTAAATGTGGCGCTTCAGATACAACGGTCAAGTCGAACAGCGCCCCGGACATTCTAAGATACATAGGACGCCCGACTGAAACCGGGACGTTTCACCGCGTTAATCATGCTGGTTATACAACGAGGCCAGCGAGCCGCGCCATAGTTTTGAAAAGACCGACAAGGCTGCCAACGCGGCCCAGCCGTTATCCCATCGCACTCAGGATCGCTTCATGCGCCTTTTCGCAGCCCTCGACCTACCCAACGAGCAAAAGCGCCTCCTCTCTTCCCTGCGTCGGTCGATAGCGGGTGTGGTCTGGTATCCCCCCGAGAGCTATCACCTGACCCTTCGCTTCCTGGGGGAGGTCAGGGGGCGGCCGCTGCTGGAAGAAATCGATCATGCCCTGGCCGGTATCACAGCAGCCCCTGTGTCGCTGGAACTGAACGGCGTCGGGGTATTCACCCAGGCAGGGCGCTCTCGCCTCTGGGCAGGCCTTGCGCCATCCGATGCCCTGACAACCCTGCAGGCAAAGGTTGAAACCGCCCTCAGGCGCGCCGGTCTGGCCGCCGAGAAGAGGCGCTTCCAGCCTCATGTCTCACTCGGCACATTTCAGGGGGATCCCGGCCCGGACATCATTCGCTGGGTCCAGAATCATAATCTGCTTCGCAGCTCAAGCGTCGAGATCGAACACATAACGCTCTTCCACTCACACAAGACGAATGACGAACCGCACTACGAGGCCTGCGCCGACTATCCCTTGAGCGCCCTGGCTCATACGCCGCTCCGGGCTTCATGAATACAGACGGTCAGGCAGCCTTGGCTCGCAGCAACAACGAGACGCTCGACTCCCTCGTCGCCCGTGTGCGTGCCTGCACGATCTGCGCGCCTGAACTGCCCCTGGGGCCGAAGCCGCTGATTCATGTCTCAAAAAAGGCGCGGATACTGATCGCCAGCCAGGCGCCCGGCACAATTGCTCATGAGAGCGGCAAATCCTTCTACGATCCCTCGGGCAGGCGCCTGAGAAGCTGGATGAACCTGTCGGAAGACGATTTCTATGACACCAGCAAGGTGGCAATTCTGCCGATGGGGCTGTGCTATCCCGGTCGCCTGCCCAATGGGGGCGACAAGCCGCCCCGGCCAGAATGCGCGCCAGCCTGGCGAGATGAGGTGCTGTCCCACCTGACGTCGCTCAGGTTGATCCTGCTGGTAGGGAGCTATAGCCAGCACTACACGCTTGGTCGCGGGTCTGTAGGCGAACGGGTAAAAGACTTTCGACGCTATCTCCCCCGTTATTTTCCCCTGCCCCACCCCTCCTGGCGAACGGGTGTATGGGAGAAACGGGCACCGTGGTTTCAGGGCGAGGTGATCCCTGCCCTGAGGGAAGAGATACAAAAGGCGCTCGCCTGAAAATGACCGGCCCGCACGGGGATCTGTGTGTCAGGTCAGCAGATGCGCGTGTTTCAGCGCCGACATCACGAAGCCCTCAAGCCCCGCGAACAGGATCTGTATACCGATACAAAGCAGAATGAGGGCGGCCAGTCGGCTGACGATACGCGCGCCCGTTCTCCCCAGAGAGCTCACAATACGTTCCGCATAGGTATAGAGCAGAACAACAGTCAGAGCGACGGCGCATACTGCTAGAGACAGTGCCAGAATATAGCTCGCAGGCGACGCACCGAGCGTACGACCGGAGCTCAGCGCAATCGCGACCGCGATACTGCCAGGCCCCACAGTAAACGGCATGGCGAGCGGAAAGAAGGCGCGATCTCCGAGATCACTCTCCTGACCCGCATTGTCATGATTGAAAACCTGACGCTCCTTGCGCGCCTCATTTTCTTCAGGAGCGAGCAGAAGAGTCCAGGCGCGTGACGCCACGACCAGCCCGCCAGCGACGCGCAGGGCATCGATACTGATGCGGAAAAAACTCAAAATCCAGCCGCCCAGCCAGACCGAGACCATGAGGATGATGAAGGAATAAAAACCCACCAGCCTCGCCAGCGTAACGACATCGCGCTTTGGACGCCCCAGGGTCATCTGCGCAAAAATCAATGATGCCCCAAGCGGGTTGACGATAGAGAAAAGGGCCGAATACGCCATGAGCCAGATGGCGGTCACATCACTGAAATTGACCGGCTGCGTCAGCACATGGGGCAGATGCATCACCCGGCCCTGTCTGTACGTGCCTTGACCGACAGAAACCCCTTGGCATTGAGAAGACGCTTCAGACGCTTGTGCTCGCTGCCCAGCACGGCTTTCACCGCCTGCAGATCCTGCGCAAGGCAGCAAAGAACGCCTGATTCACCGGGGCCATTCGGGCACACCGTCATGCCGATATCATGGTAAACGCCGATCAATGCCTGCCCGACCTTGATAAAAACAGGGTGACGCCCCTCTTCCATGGCGAGATCGCGCAATCGCCAGATCGCTGCAATGCAATCGTTCTCTGCACCGGCCGGATCGCCAACACCGATAATGAACTGCCCGGTCCTAAGAAACGGAATCCCGGCACGGCCGTTGTCATTAAGTATCAGGCCACTCGGACGGCGAGGACCCAATTCTTCGAGCGCATGCGCGAGGCTTTTATAGAGCGTCTCGCTCTCCCGATCCCAGGGCCGTACCAGAACCTGGCTGCGTCGCAGCATCTGGACGACAGCGACAATACCTAGGATGGCAGAAATACCCAGCGCCCAACGCACAACAGAGGTATGCGCATCATAGATGAGCGAGCGCCACCAGGCATGACCCAGATGCTGACGCAGGGCGAAAAGGCCGACGCTTGCGAGACTGACGACCCATAGTGTGACGGGCGCCATCAGGGTCGGGCTCAGCGGCTCGGAAAACAGCCGCGCCTTGCGATAATAGCAAGCACGGAAAGGCGCAATCAGGAACATCACAAGCGCAAGGCTGAGCGATATACCAAGCGGCCCCTGACGCAGAATGACCAGCGGAATGGCAAGACCGAGCAGAATCAGTGACGCGCGCCATGCCGCTGTGACACGCTGGGCCAGGCCTGCCGCAACCCCCACCAGCATGACACCTGTGAGGCACAGGAGAAACTCTGCCGCCTGCAGCAGAAGATGCGCGAATGGCGTGCCCAGAAGCGGAGCGGGCACCGCAACGGCGTAAAAGACAAGAAGAATACCCGTCCCCGCCACCACACCGGTCGCGACCGTCACAGAAAAATCGGCTTCCGATTCACGCACGACCTGACTGGGGCGCCGCATCAGGGCCACACCCGGGATCGCACCGCGGCGCTTGGCCCAAGCGGCATCGCCACGCAGGAACAGTTCGTGCACGGCAAACATGATGCCCGCCAGCACCAGCGGAATGATGTAATAGAAAAGCCGGAAAGTCAGTATGACGCCCAGAATCTGGGGGGTGGGCATATAGGGGCCAAGCGCCAGCAGCATCGCCCCATCGAAAACCCCCAGACCGCCCGGCACACTGGCCACCAGACCTGCCGTGTAGGATGCGATATAGATCGCGAGAAACGCCGGAAAGCTGATGGTCGCCTGAGGGGGCAGCAACACGAAGGCGATAAGCGCCGTCGCTGCCATATCGGCCGAGCTCACCACAACCTGCGCCAGAGCAACACGGAAGCCCGGCACGTCGAGCGTGTAGCGCCAGATCCGCATCTGGCGATAGCGCACCGAGACGACAAGATAGGCCAGAACGGCCATCCAGGCGGCGGCACCACCGCATTGTAACAACAGATGGGGGAGATGATCGATAAGCGGAATATGGGATGGCTCGAAAAGCAGCACCCCACCGATCAGCGCCATTGCCCCAAGCAGATAGGTGGTCGAGCAGAACGCGATGATCTGGGCAATACCGCCCGGAGAAACACCCCAGTTGCGATAGAGCCTGAAACGGACCGCTGCGCCTGAAATCGCCGAGCATCCGAGATTATGCGACAGCACATAGGAGCAGAAGGCCGCGAAAGCCGTTCTGAGAAAAGACTGCTTCGACCCGATATGATAGCAGGCCAGCCAGTCGTAGAAGGAAAGAATGAAATAGGACAGAACCGTGCAGCCAACACCCGCCGCAAGTGCCTGGGCAGGAATGGCAGCGAAGGCAGAGCGTATCTCTGACAGCGAGAGCGATTTCAGCTCTTTCTGGATAACAAAGATCGCCGCCACAAGCAGAACGAGGCCGACCAGCGCCGGAAGGCGGCAGGCCAGCCGACGCCATGGGCTGGCCTGCTTCGCCTCGCCTTCTTCACAGCAGGATGTTGTCTGTTCCTGAACGGTCATGAACCCTCGATTAAGGCTGACGATCGTCTCTCTTTCTCACTGAACCGCTTCCTCGACATGGGCGTCGCGGGCAAGCGCCCCTTCGATCAGCGCCACGGTTTCCGGCAGACCGAAAAGTGAGGCGAAGATACCGAAACGCGGCCCTTCAGTCTGACCCAGAAGCACTTCATAGAGGCACCCGAACCACGCGCGCAGCGGCTGGATCTGATGCTTCTTGCCGATTTCAAAGACGATGTCCTGAACTTCAACCGGAGATAGGCTCGCATCGGCCTGTTTCAAGGCGTCTGCCAGATCCTGCAGTGCCACGCGCTCCAGATCGGTCGGCGCACGGAACGTCTTGGCCGGACGAACGAATTCCTTGAAATAGACCAGCGCATGGCCGACCAGACGGTCGACATAAGGATGAGTCTCGGGCGAAAGCGAGGGATCATAACGACGAAGGAATTTCCAGAGCGTGTCGCTGGTTTCGGCATTGGCAACCGAAGCCAGGTTGAGCAACGCCGTGAAAGAGACCGGGCTCGACAGACCGCTATCGATTTCACCGCCATGAATGAACCAGGCCGGGTTTGCCTGCAGAACCAGCGGGTCCTGCGTCTCGACCGCCTTGTCCAGATTGGCCAGATATTCGTCCATAGCCCGCGGAATCACGTCAAAAAACAGACGCTTGGCGCGCGTCGGCTGGTTGAACATGTACTGCGCCAGACTCTCGGGCGGTGCGTAATGCAGCCACTCATCAATCGAAAGCCCGTTGCCCTTGGACTTGCTGATCTTCTGCGCGTTCTGATCAAGGAACAGCTCGTAGGTCAGCCCGGCAGGCGGTGCCTTGCCGAGAATACGGCAGATCTTGCTCGACAGCTTCACGCTGTCGATCAGGTCCTTGCCCGACATTTCGTAATCGACGCCCAGCGCGAACCAGCGCATGGCCCAGTCGGCCTTCCACTGCATCTTGGCGTGACCGCCCAGAACGGAGGTCTCGAATGTCTCCCCTGTCTCCGGGTCTTTCCAGGCCACCGTGGCGGCGTCGGGGTCAACCTTGATGACAGGCACCTGCATGACCTGACCGGTGCGGGGATGAATGGGAAGCACGGGCGAATAGGTGGCGCGGCGCTCGGCACCGAGTGTCGGAGCGATGGTCGCCACGACTTCATCATGCACCTCGAGCATACGGCGCAAAGCTGCATCGAAAACGCCGGAGGTGTAATAATCGGTCGCCGATGCAAATTCGTAATCGAAGCCGAAGCGATCCAGGAATTCGCACAGCATGGCGTTGTTATGCGCCGAAAAACTCTCGAATTTGCCGAACGGGTCAGGGATGCGGCTGAGCGGCAGACCGAGATGCTGCGTCAGCATCTCCTGGTTCGGCACGTTGCCCGGCACCTTGCGCAGGGCATCCATGTCGTCAGAGAACGCCAGTAGACGCGTCTTGCGGCCTGTAAGCTGCTCATAGGCCTGACGCACCCACGTAGTGCGGGCAACCTCGCCAAACGTCCCGATATGGGGCAGGCCAGAGGGGCCATAACCGGTCTCGAGCAGAGCAGGCGCCTCGCCACCGCGTGCCTCGACATGGGCCGCGATTTTTCGCGCCTCCTCGAACGGCCAGGCTTTTGGCAGCGCAGGAGCATCAGGAGGGAGCGGGGCGTTGTTTTGAATGCTGTCGGACATGATCGGATGAAAACTAGAAATAGTTCCTCGCCCGGTCAAGCAACATGGCGTTACACCCTTCCTGAATAGCTGTTTTTGACGCGGGTTCCCTTGGCTTTAGCCAGGCAGACGCTTCGAACGAACTCAGAGACGTTCCCTCGCTGGTAGTACGCCCCTCTAACGTCTAGACTGACAGCGATGCCCACGCCTTCTCGCGCCTCGCCTTACGATGCCCCCGCCCTGATCTCAACACGCGCTCGTGCCTCGATCCTGACGCCGGATGGCGAAATCCTGTCGCTTGAGGCTCAGGAGGCGACGTCGTTGCTCGCAACCCTGCCTGCGCCCCTTCTGATCCATGGCCCTGCAACGATCAGGCGTCTGGGGCTGACCCCACCGGGACAGGTCGTTCCCTGGTTTGATCTGCTCGAGCTTTTCCTCTTTCTCTTTCCAACGCGCGCCGTCGTGCCGACACCGCGCGGCATGGGGCTGGCCCTTGGCCTCACCCCGCCCGAGCATTGCGAGGCAGATTTTCTCCTTCTCCTGCTCGAGAAGCTTCGGCAGGCCCTCGACTCCATGGTCACGTCGCGAGAAGTCGAAACGCTACGCAGCCTTCTGCCTCTGCTTTCCCGCGCAGGATGGGCCTGGGCCAGCTTCGTGGAAGACGCTCTGGAGGCCCATCCAAGCCAGCATCGTCACCCTTACGAGGCCCTGCGCGTCTGGCGTCGGCTGCCCCGATGGGAGGAAATGGCCCAGAGACCGCCGCCGGGCAGCCGACCGGTGGCTCCCGCGGAAGCAAGAGCGCGCCTGACGCGCATTCTTGGTGAGGGCGCAGAGACACGACCGGGTCAGGCCGATTATGCCTCGGCGGTAACGCAAGCCCTTGCCCCGAGAGAAGGCGCAGGCATTCCCGAGATCGTTCTGGCAGAAGCCGGTACAGGCACAGGCAAGACACTGGGCTATATCGCCCCCGCCAGTGTCTGGGCCGAGCAGAATGATGGCCCTGTCTGGGTCTCGACCTATACGCGCCATCTGCAGCGCCAAATCGAGCAGGAACTCCGGCGCCTTTATCCTGACGATGCAGAGCGTCGTGAGGCCGTCGTGCTGCGCAAGGGACGCGAAAACTATCTCTGCCTGCTGAACATGGAAGACGCGGTCAATACGCTCGCCTCACGCCCCTCACCCTCCCCTGCAGCACTGATCGGTCTCTCGATGCTCGCACGCTGGGCGGAGGCCACCGAGGATGGCGATCTCATGGGCGGCGATCTGCCCGGCTGGTTCGGGGATATTTTCGGCGGCAGCGTTCTGTTCGGCATGGCCGATCGTCGCGGCGAATGCATCCATGGCGCCTGCCCGCATTACCAGACCTGCTTTGTCGAGCACTCCATCCGCCGTGCAAGGGGCGCACGTCTGGTCATTGCCAACCACGCGCTGGTTCTCTCCCAGGCCAGCTGGTCCAGCCTGGCCCGTGATGATGTGCCGGATGAGGACCAGCTTCCAACGCGCTACTTCTTCGATGAGGGGCATCATCTGCCCGAAGCGGCAGATAGTGCCTTCTCCCTCGCCCTTTCGGGACTTGAAGCGGCAGAACTCCGGCGCTGGCTGCTCGGCGCCGAAGGAAGCCGCTCACGTGCGCGCGGTCTGCGCCGCCGCCTTGAGGATCTTGTTGCCACCTCTCCCGTTCTGGATGCACCGCTCGAAGCCATACTGGGCGCGGCCCATGCCCTGCCCGCGCCCGGCTGGCTCGGTCGGCTGAACGGCGAGGACAATGCCCCCCAGCCCAGCGTGCCCGACCTTATCGCCAATCCTTCGGAGCAGTTCTTCCAGGCCCTCAGGGCGCAGCTCGAAGCTAGGCGCATCGGTACGCAAGGGCAGGATTCATCAGAATGCGGGCTGCATCCCGCAGGCGAGGCCCTGCGCGAGGCGACAGAGCCTCTGGATACCGCGTTACGCCGCTTGCTTAATCCGCTGCAAACCCTGGTCGAGCGCCTGAAATCCCTGCTGAGCGAGCCCGATGACGCGCTCGAAGCCGCCCAGCGTCTGCGCATAGAGGCCATGATCCGCTCGCTCAGGCGCCGCGCCATCGCCCGTGTCGAAGGCTGGATTGCGATGCTCGACACGGTGCTGAGCGAGGAGGATAGTCCGGAAGGATCGTTCATCGATCTGATACGCACGGAATATGTTTCCGGCAGGCAGGGTGAGACCGATATCGGGCTGCATCGCCACTGGCGCGACCCCACTATTCCTTTTGCCTCGGTCATGCAGGGACCGGCGCATGGCATGCTCATTACCTCGGCAACGTTACGGGATCAGACACCCGTCTCAGGCCCGAACGCGCCAGATCCCCGTCAGGTAGAGCAAAGCTGGCTTGCGGCAGAAATGCGGCTTGGAACCCCGCACTTCATCAAGCCGCCCTTCCGCGCCTCACTGCTCAGCCCGTTCGATTACGCGCATCAGACGCGCGCGCTGATCGTGACCGACGTGCCGCAAAACGATCTCGACGCTTTGGCCGGCGCTTATCGCCTGCTGTTTCTGGCCTCTCAGGGTGGCGCGCTGGGTCTGTTTACGGCCATCTCGCGCCTGCGCGCCGTGCACCAGCGCATTGCAGCGCCTCTCGAAGAGGCCGGATTGCCACTCTATGCCCAACATGTCGACACCATGGATAATGCCACTCTGGTCGATATCTTCCGCACCGAGCTTCATTCCTGCCTGCTCGGCACTGATGCCATGCGAGACGGCGTGGATGTGCCCGGTCAGGCCCTGCGCCTCGTCGTATTCGAAAGAACCCCCTGGCCACGGCCCGACATCCTGCATCGCGAGAGACGCAGGGCCCTCTCTCCCGACGACCCGCGCGACTATGATGACCGCCTGACCCGCATGAGACTGCGACAGGCTTTCGGCCGTCTGATCCGCAAAGGGGATGACCGGGGCGTCTTTGTCATTCTCGACCGGCGCATGCCTTCACGTCTGCTTTCGGCCTTTCCTGAAGGCGTCGCCGTCGAACGCGTCAGCCTGGCCGAAGCCGTGCGCCAGATCGGCGCTTTTCTGCCCGCCGACCCTGCAGCGATGCTGCCCGGACCTGATATGTGAAAGGAGCAAGGTAATGACCGAGACGGCCCTGATCACGATGTTCGGTGATGCGCTCATCACTTCCGAAGATATTTCGTCCGATGCAGCGCTCACCGGCATCGTGCTGGAACGAGGTCATGCAGGATTGCTCGGCATCAAAGAGAAACACCTGATCAACGCGCCATCCTCTTTTCAGCTCGCAGCACTGCGCCCAGGCGTCTATCAGCTGCTGGACGCGCAAGGTGCGCTCTATTCACACGCGCCAGATGGCACACGGGACCACGAAATGACCCGACCGTCCTGGAGCGAACTCTCCTGTCTGCTTCTGAAGCGCTTCCCTTTACTCGCTCCAGCCTCTGACGCATCCGGGGCCATTCCCCGATTGCTGCATTTCATCTGTAACGACCGCAACACGCTCGACCCGGCCCTCGTTGCCAACATCACGAGAACGACAGAACTCAATCCCGGCTGGGCTGTCCATATCTGGGATGAAGCGTCACGCTTTCAGTTCATCTCGGAGCATTACGGCTGGGAGGTGTTGAAAATCTACCTGATGATCGGCGCCGAATATGGCGCGGCAAAAGCGGATTTTTTCCGCTATCTGCTGATCTATCGCCTGGGCGGGGTCTATCTCGACCTCAAATCATCCATGTCGCGCCCGCTCGACACGATCCTGCGACCAGATGACCAGTATCTGCTCTCACAATGGAACATGTCAGGCTCGGGCCGCTACGCAGGCTGGGGCCGTGGCGCCTCCATCGCCTATGTGGCGGGTGGAGAATATCAGCAATGGTTTCTGATCTCCCGCCCCGGCCATCCTTTTCTGAGACGGGTAATCCAGCTCGTCATGACAAAGATATTGAGCTATCGCCCTGAGGTGCATGGTGTCGGTGCTGTCACCACCTTCAATATCACCGGCCCGCACGCCTATACCAAGGCGATTTATCCTGTCCTTACGCAGCACGCCCATCGTGTCTTTGATTCTGAGGCTGACGGCCTTCTCTATTCGACCGTGGAAAACCATCGCGACCGGAGCGGCAGTAATTACCGCGAAGCTCGCGGCCCGCTCGTGACGGGGAATGATTCCTATCTCTGCTAAAGCCTGTCCAAACGCGGGGTAGTTTTCTTGCCCCGATAGCTGGAAATGCGCGTCCAGCTTGGAGGTAGAGTAAACCCACACTGGAACAGATTTCTGCGAGGCAACAGTGACTGTCCAGCAGATCCGGATTGATATGAACCAGCAAATCCTGAACGACCTTGTCGACCGCCTAGAAGAGGACGCCTTCAATTACAGCGTTTTCCTCAAATATTATGACGTGTCCCTACCGGCATCCGTCGGCAGGGATATCATCATCAAGGCAGCGCTAGGGTCATCGGCAAAACTGGGTGGCATTCAGAAAGCCGAGAAAGCATCCGTCTGGCCCACTCTGAAGAGCAACCTGATGTATTGGGACAAATATGGTGGGCCAGCGGCGGCATCAATCCAGTCCGACAGGTTTCTTGCATTGCTCGAGAATCTCGAGAATGAGGTTCGGCATTTGGTAGAAGCCGCCGACACGATCGAAGCATTCTGGCTGGAAACCGGACATCCCGCATACCCGGTCTTCCGGGACTTCGCCTATCTGTTCCAAAGCGACGCGAGCGCCGGTATCCTCGTCGGATCGAGCTCAGACTGACCAAGGCACCGCCGGAATAAAACGTCGGAATAAAACGTCGGAAACGACAAACGGGAGAGCGGCCTTGCAGCCGCCTCTCCCGCTTGCCTCATAGCGCAAGGCCGGTTTCTCCCGACGCAGTAACGCGCCGGGAGGAAACATCAGAAGTTCACGCCAGCCTGCAGGAAGACATAGCGGCCCATATAGAGATCGCCATAAAGCCCTGCGGCACTGTTCGTTGAGGCATCGGCCACGAAAGGCGGTTGCTTGTCGAACAGGTTGTTGACACCACCGGTAAAGTTCCAGCGGTTGAGGCGGTAATTGACCGTCAGATCATGTGAGAAAATGCCGGGCGTCTTGTAGCGGCCATAGCCGAGCGCCGTGCTGAGATCCTGCGATCCGTTGTTCCAGACCATGCCACCCGTATATTTGAGCATATAGGTGACGCCCCAGTTGCCATGCTGCCAGTTGAGCGTGGCGTAGTCGCGCACGCGCGGCTGGCCCGTACCCGACTGATACATCAAACGACCGGCATAGTTGTACCACTGACCGCCCGGCTCGTTCTGCTGCAGATAGCTGATGAGCTGCTGGAAGTTGTTGCCCAGCGTCACCACGTCCTTGCGCGTCACACGGATGCGATAATCGAGATCGAAATCGATACCGCTCGTGCGCAGGCCACCGATATTGGCGTAATAATCGGTCACCGAATTGAGCTGGCTGGTGCCGGAAACACGCGTGATATTGTTGCAATAGCTTGAGCTGGCACCCGTGTAGCACTGGTCAAGAATATACTGCGAGCTCAGATAGGAGATCATGTTCTTGATCGTGTAGTGCCAGTATTCAACCGAAGCCGACAGACCCGGCACCCAGCGTGGCGTGATGACCGTGCCGATCGTGTAGGTACGGCCCGTTTCCGGCTTCAGCGATGCATTACCACCATAGAGCGTCGGCACCTGACCCGAATTGGCCGCGACGAAGGTCGAGGTGTTGATCCCTTGCTTGGCGCAATTTGCGACGACATTCGCCGACAGCGAACCATAGGAGCTTGCCTGCGCGCACGGATCGGTTGCCGAAGCATAGCCAAGGCTGCCACCCGAATAGAGTTCATAGACGTTCGGCTGACGATAGGAGCTGCCGATGGTTGCACGGAACCGGATATCGCGGATCGGCGCCCAGTTGATTGAGGCCTTCCAGTTCTTGGTGCCACCGAAGGTGCTGTAGGACGAATAACGCCCCTGCGCATCGATGGTCAGATCCTTGGCGAGAAACACATCACGAAGCAGCGTGGCCTTGCCCTCGAGATAACCTTCCGTGACGTTGAACCCGCCACCGGTGTAGGAGGCCGAGTTGGTGAGCGTATCACCGGAAGCCACGACGGCATCGGGGTGATAGGCCAGCTGCTCGCCACGATGTTCCATACCCAGCGCGAAGCCCAGATCGCCACCGCCCTTCCAGGGCATGGTCGCGACATGGTTGTTATGCATGCGCAGGTTCAGGTCACGCAGCTGATAATAGTAATGATCGTGGCTGGTGTAGTTGGAGTACGCCGCAGCAGCCGAGGAAAGAGGCTTGAACGGATCGGAAAGCACGCAACCGGAAGAGGCCTGGCAGACCGAAGGATTATAGACCAGAGCGCTGCTGGAATCGGTCGGATCGACCTGCTGCAGCCCGTATTCCTGAAGCAGCTTGGCGTAGTTGCCCACACCGGACATCTGCGATGTTACCTGGTTCCAGCCATAGGTGTAGGACAGGTCATACATCCAGCCATGGGTGATTTCGCCCTTGGCGCCAGCAATGGCCGTATAGGTGTCGGTAGCGGTTTCGGTACGACGGTTACCCCATTCGCCATAGCGCTTGTACATCAGCACGTCTTCGCCAAACGTGTTGTAAGGCGCGTCAGCAGGGATAACGAGGCTCGACGGCAGATTGGACGGATAGATGCTGCCCGTCATCGGCTCAGGGGCCAGCATCGTGCTGGATGTGCGATGGCTGTACTGGAAATTGGCATAGGGCGTGAAATGCTTGTTCACGTCGTAATGCGCATCGAAAGACAGCGTCGAGTTCTGCAGCGAGTTGGTGAGGGATTGCTGCGAACCGTAATTATAGCGGTCGGCTGACGTCGCGGTGTGATATCCCGAGCCGCTGGCATTCGGGATATAGGTACCGGAATCTGTAAAATACTTGCCGGTGGTCGGAATGGATGAACCGAACAACAGATCGGAGGCGTCGACCGGATCGTTGGTCTGCACGTTACGCGACCAGGCGCGGTTGCGCTGCATGATGCCGCTGGACGTCATGTACGAACCAAACAGGGTGACGTTGCCCTTGCCGTGGTCGAAATTCCAGCCCTTGTAACCAGAGATCTGACCCGTCTGGCCATCGCCAACATCGGAGATGCCACCCTTGACGGTAATGTTCGCATCGTTGAGGTCGTGGCGCATCTTGATGTTGATCACACCGGCCACAGCGTCAGCGCCGTAAAGCTCCGAACCGCCATCTTTCAGGATTTCGATGCTTGCAACCTGAAAGACGTTGATCGTGTTCAGATCGACGCAGCTGTTATTGCCGTTGAGCGTCGTGCGCTTGCCGTCAATCAGCACCAGCGTACGGTTCTGCCCGAGATTGCGCAGATCGACGCAGGAAGAACCGCCGGTACCATTGGTCTGCGAGTTATAGGTGCCGGATGAACCAACAGAAGGCAGGCGCTGCAGATAGTCACCAACCGTGCTTGCGCCGGTCTGCATGATCTGCTTGGCCGTAACGATCTGCACCGGGTTGGCATTGGCGTTGTTCGAGGTGCTCAGAGCAGAACCCGTCACGACGATATTTTCGCTGCCACCGCGCGAAAGGCTGTCTGCAACAGGGGCAAAGGCATTGCGCTGTGCCGATACCGTGCGCGCCGCCGGCTGAACCAGCGGCGCGGCGCCGGCTGCGGGAGCGGTTGTGGCCTGCTGGCGGGCAACAGACGGCGCTGCCTTCTTCGCCACACGCTTATGCGTCTTGTGAGCCGGAGCCGTAGCAGATTGTGCCGCATGGGCAGTCTGCGCGTGACCCAGAGCAAGTCCGGCGCCGAGCGTGGAGACAAGCAGTAGTCGTCGCTTGTTCCTGATCATCTTCATAGTGTTTTCGACCTCCAAAAGGCGTTCTGGAGACGAAAAGATTTCACAAACGAAATCAGGTCCAGTGTCTTATTTCACTTCGACATTCCCCGATTCATATCATTGTATTTTTATCACATCGTTACTTACCTACGTTGTAATGCGAACACATATATTACTTTAGGAGATCGAAATTACCCTTGAGAAACATTCCGTTCCAGATCGAAATTCGACGACAAGCAGGCTGAATCGATCCGACCGGGGAAATCGTGCGAACGATCCCCCCGATAGCGACAGCGCTCTTCGTTTCATTTTCAGATCGTTCCCTTGACCGGGCAGGAAGCGTCTGAGCAGCCCGATCTTTCAGAAAAGACAGACGACGCCGTCGTCGCAGAAACGATCAGCGTGGCGCCAGCGAGGAAGCTGGCCCGGTTTTGAAAAAATCGAGGAATACCTTGAGGGCAGAGGGCACATGACGCCGCGAGAGATAATAGGCGCAGAATCCCTCGCCGGTTGAGGCCCATTCGGAAAGCACGACTTCAAGATCACCACGCTCGATGAACGCGCGGGCACGATCATGCAGGCAATAGAAAAGCCCGCCCCCGGAAAGGGCATAGGCAAGGGACAATTCCGTATCGCCCAGGACGATCTGTCCTGGCACATCGATCTCGACACAGGCTTCGCCATCGCCCAGTTCCCAGGGATAGAGGCGCCCCGTGCCGGTGCGGATGCGGATACAGTGATGCTGCATCAAGGCTTCAGGCGTTTCGGGGCGGCCCATTCTGTCGAGATAGGACGGTGCTCCGACAATCACCCAGCGAAGTTTATCGCTCAGACGGGCTGCGATCATGCCATCAGGAACCGTCCCGCCATACCGAATCCCTGCGTCGAACCCTTCAGAAATGACATCGACAAACCGGTCATCGACCGTGATGTCGAGCTCTATGCCGGGATAGCGGGAAGCAAAATCCGCAAGCCGGGGCGCCAAGAGAAGGGTCGCTGCGTCACGAAGTACGGTCACGCGCACACGCCCTGCAGGTGCCAACCGAAACTCATCGAGCTGTGCGAGTGTCGCGTCGATTTCTGCAAAGCGCGGCGCGATTTCGGCCAGCAGCATTTCCCCGGCCCCCGTCAGCCGGACCTGTCGCGTCGTGCGATGAAACAGACGGACACCCAGCCGACGCTCAAGCTGGGTCATGGCGTGGCTCAGAGCCGAGCCCGTAACACCCCGTTGCAGGGCCGCCCGCGCAAAGCTGCCCGCCCGCGCAATGGCGACAAAGACCTCGAGACTATCCTTGCTGATCGGTTCCATGAACCATTCCTGAATCAAGATCATCAATCAGTCAAATTCTGCTCAGTAAACTCCATGGCGCCGTAACGCGTCTTCTGGAGCGATCGACAGGATCATGTGCAACAGGAGATATTTCATGACGGCAAGACCTCTGGCCCTGGTAACAGGTGGATCTTCAGGCATCGGTCTTGAGCTGGCCCTTCAGTTCGCCCGAAACGGGTATGATGTGGCGATCTCGGGCTCGAGCGCCCAGGTTTTCGACGCAGCCAGAACGATTGAAGCACAAGGCGCCGCAGCTTACCCGCACCGGGCTGATGCCTCACAAGGCGAAGGTGTCGAGAGTTTCTGGCAATTCGTTCTCGCCCTTGGGCGCAAGGTGGAAATCGCGGCCCTGAATGTCGGGATCGGTCTGGGCGGCGCCTTTGTCGATACTGACCTGAAAGACGATCTCAGGGTGATCGCCATCAACATTACCGGCACCGTTCACATGGCCAAGAACGTGGCGCGCCATATGGTGGCAAACGGCGAAGGCCGTATTCTCATCACCTCTTCCGTCTCAGCCACGATGCCGACGCCCTATGAGACGGTATATGGCCCCTCCAAGGCGTTCGGCTTCATGTTTGCTGAATCCCTGAGAGAGGAACTCAGAGAGAAGAATGTGTCCGTCACGGCATTCCTGCCCGGGACGACCAATAGCCGCTTTCACAAGAATGCGGGGATGGGCACCAGCGCCATCGATCAGGGCCCCAAGAACGACAAGACCGTTGTCGCCCGCCAGGCCTTCGAGGCGCTCATGAATGACGACGATCACGTCGTGGGCGGTGATGAAGCCACGAGACAAATGGTGCGCGACAACCGGGTCACGCCAGAGCCCGTCAAGGCGGCGCGTCATGCCCGACTGACGCGCCTGCAATCGTGACGATCACGGCCCTCTGATGCTCCGAGAGGTCAGTCAGAGCGACTGGCCGCCAGACACCTCAATACGCTGTGCGTTGACCCAGCGGTTATCCTCTGACAGCAGCGCAGCGATCATCGGGCCAACGTCTTCGGGCAGGCCAACGCGGCCGAGGGCGGTATTCTGTGCGATATGCCGGTTGATTTCCGGGTTATCACGCACCATACCGCCCGAGAAATCGGTCTGAATGGCGCCAGGGGCCACCGTATTGACCGTGATCCCTCTCGGGCCAAGCTCCTTGGCCATATAGCGGGTCATGGTCTCGACAGCGGTCTTCATCGATCCATAGACGATCCGCCCCGGATAGATGATGCGCGTCAGCCCGGAAGAGATATTCACGATGCGCCCGCCATCACGCAGCAAAGGCAGCACAGCCTGGGTGAGGAAAAACGGCCCTTTGAGATGCTCTGCATAGATACGATCGAATTCCGCCTCGCTTGTATCGGTCAGCGTTCCCGTATGGGACGACCCTGCCATGTTCACCAGATAATCGAAATGCGTGAGGCCCCATCCGGCGAGCGTCTCGCGCAGCTTTCCTGCGAAAGCGGGAAAGGAAGACGCATCGGCGACATCCAGCGCCAATGCCTGACCCGGCACTCCGGCATCGCGCAGAATGGCCAGCACCTCGTCAGCCGCCGCGCGATTGCTTTTGTAGGTGAAGACGGCCCCGATACCGCGCCGGGCCAGAGCCTCGACGCTGGCTCTTCCCAGGCCACGACTGCCACCCGTGATGACGGCAATTTTCTGGATAGTGGTCATTGCGATCTCCTGTTTTCTCGACAGGCACAGATCATCATGGGCATGAGCTTGCGATAAGCCAGTGTTTCCTGTCAGGATTGTTCCGCATCACGGAACAATCCTTATGGACAGACTGACCTCGCTCACCCTTTTCATGCGCGTGGTCGAGCGCGGCAGCTTCACCGCAGCTGCGCATGATCTAAGCGTTTCGCGCCCAGCTGCGACGGCGGCCATTCAGGCGCTGGAGCAACGTCTCGGCACGCGATTGCTGCAACGGTCGACCCGCCACGTGCAGCCGACGGAAGAAGGCCTTCTCTATTATCAGCGCTGCCAGTCCATTCTGACCGCGCTTGAGGAGGCAGACAGCATGATTGGTGGTGCCCTCTCCGGCACGATACGGGTCGACACTGTCGGCCACCTGGCACGAACGATCCTGCTTCCGGCCCTGCCCGATTTCTTCTCGCGCTATCCGGGCCTGAACGTGCATCTCGGCGAAGGAGAGAGGCTGGTCAACCTGCTGCGTGAAGGGGTCGATTGCGTCATACGCGGCGGCCCCCTGCCCGATAGCGACATGATCGTGAGGCCGCTCGGGGTTCTGCATGAGGTTACCGTAGCGAGCCCCGCCTACCTGGCGCAGCACGGCATCCCGGCCTCGCCGGACGATCTGGACGGCCATCAGATGATCGCCTTTCTGTCCTCGCGCACCAGACAGGTCCTGCCGCTCGAATTCACAACCCGAAATGGCCTTGTCGAACGGCTTATCCCTGCCCGACTGCTGGTTTCCGGAGCCGAAACCTGCGTGGAAGCGGCGCGTCTCGGTCTCGGTCTCGCCCAGGCGCCACGATACCGCTTTGAGGAAGATCTCGTTACGGGCGGGCTGGTGGAGGTGCTGTCCGACTATCCGCCTGCCCCCACGCCTCTCTCGCTGCTCTATCCCAGCAACCGCCAGCTGGCCCCGCGTGTGCGCGTCTTCATGGACTGGGCCAGAGAACTGTTTTCAGAGTTTTTCAGGCAGCACACCCCATAAAAAGCACCGCCTTCACAAAGCAGCGGCTGCCTCTCTGAGCATTGTCTCGAAGCGCTGCACAGGAAGGGAAACCGGGCCATCGATCATCGCCACAGCAAGCGCTGCCTTGGGCGCAGACCCTATGATCGGGTGATAACTCACCCCCTCTGCATGGATCTGGCTGAGACATTGCGGCACGATCGAGACACCCAGCCCCGCAGCGACGAGAGAAACCGTCGCGATGATCTGCGGTGCCGACTGGCCTATATGCGGCACGAAACCCGCGTGACCGCAGGCCATGATAATCGCGTCATAGAACCCCGGACCGAGCGCACGCTCGAACAGGATCATCGGTTCATCCCGCAAGGCCTCAAGCCTGACACCCCGGTGAGAGGCTTCTGCATGGCCCTTCGGGAGCGCGATCACCGTCGCTTCCTCAAGCAGGGGGCGCACGATGAGTGTCTGGACGGGCGCCGGAGGGCGCACGATCGCAACGTCGATGCGTCGGTCATGAAGCGCGTCACACAGAGCAGGCGTATTGCTTTCCTCAAGCGTAATGATGACATCCGGCCAGCGCTCGCGAAATGCCCGTATTGCGCCCGGCACCAGAGGCAGAAGGGAAACCGCGCCCGCAAGACCGATGCGCAGCCTGCCCTGCTCGCCGCGTGACAGCCCCCGCGCCAGTGAGGTGACCTCACGCTCAAGCCCGATCAGGACCCGGGCCCGCTCGACCAGCGCGGCCCCGGCCTCGGTTGGCACTGCACCTGATCGTGACCGCACGAAGAGCACAAGACCGAGCTCGCGCTCCATCGCCTTGATCTGCTGGCTGAGCGGCGGTTGTTCCATATGCAGCAGTTCGGCCGCGCGCGTGAAACTGCCGGCCTCGGCAATTGTCACCAGATAGCGCCAACGTCTCAGGTCGATGATCCATATCCTCAAAGTATGAAAGAGGGCCCAAACATATATTGGACGCAGAACAGGACCAAGGACAAACTACGACACAATCGACACACACCAGAAGGACGCCTGACTTCCATGAGCACGACTATCGGTGGCTATCTCGCAAAACGCCTGACACAGATCGGCGTCGACCATCACTTTGCTGTCGCGGGAGACTACAATCTCGTCCTTCTCGACCAGCTTCTGGCTCAGGACGGGCTGGAACAGGTCTATTGCTGCAACGAGCTGAATTGCGGCTTCGCAGCCGAAGGCTATGCACGGGCGAAAGGCGCAGCCTGCGCAGTCGTGACCTTCAGCGTCGGCGCCCTGTCTGCCATCAACGCGCTTGGTGGCGCCCACGCTGAAAACCTGCCCGTAATTCTCGTCTCAGGCGCCCCCAATACAAATGACCATGGCACAGGCCGGATACTGCACCATACTCTCGGCACGTCCGATTATGGCTATCAGTTCGAGATGGTCCGCCATGTCACGGTTGCCGCCGAGCGGCTGTTTTCTGCCGAAGACGCCCCTGCCAAAATCGATCATGTGATCGAGCGTGCCCTTGCCCTGAGCAAGCCGGTCTATCTCGAAATTCCGTGCAACGTGGCCGATCTCGAATGCCCCGAACCCGGCCCCATAGAGGCGCTTCTGCCTCGCAAGCCTGCCTGCAATACGACGCTCGATCAGGCAGTCGCAGCGACCTTGTCCTTTCTGGAAAAACGCGAACAGGTTGTCATTCTTGTCGGGAGCAAGCTGCGCGCCGCCCATGGCCTTGATGCAGCGGTGAAACTGGCAGATCGCCTTGGATGTGCCGTGACCATCACGGCGGCAGCGAAGGGATTTTTTCCCGAAGACCACCCCGGATATCGCGGCGTCTACTGGGGCAATGTCAGTTCGCCCGGTGCAGAAGCGCTCATCGACAACGCGGATGCCATTCTATGCCTCGGCCCGGTATTCAATGATTATTCAACCGTTGGCTGGGAAGCATGGCCCAGAGGCGAGAAAGTCGCTCTGGTCAACCCTGACGATGTGGTCGTTGCTGGAACACACTTCGGCGGTGTCGATCTGCGCTCGTTCGTGACCGCCCTGAGCGAGCAGGCGCCACGACGCCCCCTGAGCGCCGACAACTCCGCCCTCTCTCTGCCAGTTTCTACACCGCTGCCCGCGGAGGCCAAGCTGACCAATGACGAGATGATGCGTCAGATCGGGGCTCTTGTGACGGCTGATACAACGCTGACAGCAGAGACCGGCGATAGCTGGTTCAACGCCGTGCGTTTGCACCTGCCCGCCAAGGCCCGTGTCGAACTCGAAATGCAATGGGGCCATATCGGGTGGTCGGTCCCCTCGGCCTTTGGCAATGCTACTGGCTCGCCAGAGCGGCAGCATATCGTGATGGTGGGAGACGGGTCATTCCAGCTGACCGCGCAGGAAGTAGCGCAGATGATCCGTTACGAGCTGCCGGTCATTATTTTCCTGATCAACAACCGGGGCTATGTCATCGAGATCAAGATCCATGATGGTCCGTATAATTATATTCAGAACTGGGATTATGCGGGTCTCATCAATGCCTTCAATGCGTCTGAAGGCCACGGGCTGGGCCTCAGGGCCAATACGGCTGGCGAGCTTGCAGAAGCGATCGACAAGGCAAGGCAGAACCGGCGCGGCCCGACCCTGATCGAATGCACCCTCGACCGTGAGGATTGCACCGACGATCTGGTACGCTGGGGCAAGGAAGTGGCCAAGACCAACGCGCGGCCACCCGTGACGAACTGAGCCGACCCAAGGCCTCATCCAGCAGGACTCATTATGCAGGCCTGATCATCAAGCCATTGATCAGACCTGTATCGGATGAAACGCCCGATTTCCGGCGCAGCGTCAATTCATCAGATGATAGGGAAGAACCATGCTCTTCCCTCTCCCCTCCCATGACACGCTCTATGATGCCCTTGTCGCTCGCGATGCGCGTTACGACGGGAGCGTGTTTGTCTGTGTTGGCACAACCGGTATTTTCTGTCGCCTGACCTGCCCGGCGCGCAAGCCGCTCTCCACCAACTGCGTTTTTCGATCCAGCGTGCGGGAATGCCTCGAAGCCGGATTTCGGGCCTGCAAGAGATGCCATCCGCTCCGCAGCGCCACCGCCAATGATCCAGCCGTCGCACGGCTGCTCGCCCTGCTGGAGGCCGAACCGGGGCGACGCTGGAAGGAAAGCGACGTCACTGCGCTTGGCTATGATCTGTCTACAATTCGACGGAGCTTCAAGCGCTATTTCGACATGACGTTTCTCGACATGGCACGGCAGTACCGCCTGCGAGAGGGCTTCTTGTCCCTTACCGAGGGTGAGCGGGTCATAGAGGCCCAGCTCGACTCAGGCTTTGCCTCCCCCAGCGCCTTCAGGGAGGCTTTTTCGAGACTTCTGGGAGCTGCGCCCGCCAGCCTCAAGCCGGGCGGCTTGCTGCAGGCAAGCTGGGTCCCGACATCGCTGGGTGACATGATTGCCGTCTCCAGCGCAACACATCTCCATCTCCTCGAATTCGTCGACCGCAAGGCCCTGCCCGGCGAACTCAAGACGCTTCAGAAAAACCTCAAGGCCCCTCTCGGCCTCGGCACACCCGCCCCGACTGAACTGGTTCGTGAGGAGCTTGCAGCGTATTTTGCCGGGCGTTCGGCGGCGTTCCTGACCCCTCTTGCCCCGCAGGGCACCGGGTTCACTCGCGAGGTGCATCGCCTTTTGCGCGATATCCCTGTCGGGGAGACACGCAGCTATGCCGATATCGCGCGTCAACTTGGCCAGCCGGGCGCCGTGCGGGCCGTCGCGCGCGCCAATGGTGCCAATCAGATCGCCCTTCTTATCCCCTGCCATCGCGTCATCGGCGCCGATGGCAGCCTCACCGGCTATGGTGGCGGCCTTTGGCGCAAGCAACGCCTTATCGAAATCGAGCGATCCTATCGACCATGCGTACAGCCAAACATCACTGGCTCTTGGTGAGGCAAAGTTGCAACGCATCACACGATTTCCTGACTCCATCGCTAGAATCTATTGCAAACGTCAATATAACGTGACCAAGCTTTGCTGAAACGTGTCAAAATATGTTGATACGCCTGACGCCGCGCTGATGAGCTGACGGGGCAACGAGCTTGAGCGGGTGGAATGAGAAAACGGGGACCGGCTTCCACGAGGGGCGCGTTGATGCGTATGCGCCTTGTTTACGTTATCGCGATGGTGGTTTTCTTCATCATCTATAAGGTGCTCGACCCGCTTGGTCTTGAAAGCGCAACGAAGCAGACCTCGGCTGGCTTATTCAACGCTCTTACCACACCATTTTATGGCGCCCAGAGCCCTGACACGCACCGACACGTCGCCGTTGTTGAGGTGAACGACGCAAGCCTCAAACGTTTCGGGACTGCTTTCCCTCTTTCATACGCCCGTCATATAGCCATCCTTAATCAGATACTCGACGCACATCCCGCTGCGATTTTCGTCGATTTTCGCATGATGCGTGAACTTCCAGGCGAGACACTTGAGAGTTTCGCCCCTCTTATCGCCAGAGCTCACTCGATGAAGGTGCCTCTGCTCTTTGCAAGGGGGGAAGCAGGAGACCAGCAGCCTGCCCTTCCGCCCATCCTCAGACCGCTTCAGGTCTATAGCAATGGACTCGAAACCTCTGGAAGCTACCCTCTCATGGAAGAGGGCATGGAAACCCGGGAAACAGGAGAAGCTCCTGTTGCAGTAAATCCGGCCTGGGCGCTCTACAATACGTTGTGTCATCAGGCCTGGTCGACGCGTTGTGGAGACGTTCAGGAAGAAGCGTTTACCCGCCCGATGGTTATCAGATGGGGGCTGAGCTCCGATCCCGCGCAGGATATTGTCAGCGACCAATCCGGTTACTGGCAAAACAGCTGTGCCATCTGGAACGAAGGCCCCTGCGCCCGCCTTACCGCAGCCTCACGCCTCGCCCTGACCTATCTGTTTCTGCATTCTCGAGGCAGCGAAAGGCAGTTCGCTTTCTATCCTCTGGTAATTGGCGCAGAGCAACTTGGGCATAGCGGCCGAGGCACACCGTCAGGCAGCCCTGCCCTTGCCACGCTTCTTGCCGATCGCGCGGTATTTTACGGATCTGACATCCGCGATCAGCACGATGATTCCATAGTACCCCTGCTTGGGCGGGTTCCGGGCGTCGTCACTCATGCCATGGCTTTCGACAATCTCGTGACCTATGGCGCGCGCTATTTCCATGAGCCGCCCGAAATGGGACAGATAGGGTGGTTACGTCTCGACAAGGCCGAGTTACTTGAGGCGCTCATCTGGCTCGTCTGCAGCGTAGCGCTCGTCATGCGCATGAAACCAGCCCAGCAGAAAGAGCAGTTCGACGTCCTTGCCGCCTTGGGCGCACAGAATAATTACAAGCATCACGCCAGAACCAGCATACGCAAACGGGCTGTGGCCTGCGCGCTAGGCGCGTTTCTTATCGTTGCCATACCTTCTTTTCAGAGCGCCACCCGGGCCATGTTGATCGATCAGTTCGTTATCTGGCTGTTCGTGACATTCCTGTTCCTCGGCGCCTGGGCCTTGCCCATGGCACGTGCGGCGCGCGCCGAAGAGGAAGAAAAGCAGCGTGGCCTTCTCTCTCAGTTGTGCTTCCTCGCCAGTCTTTCCGCCATCGGTTTCGCACTCAACGAAGCAGGCCCCAGATGGCCCAATGCAGACTGGATCGGTCTGCTCCTGCTCTGGCTCGCAGCCGGCGTCGAGGAAGAGGAGGAGCGAAACCGGTTTGTCCAGCCTCTTTGTCGACTTCTGAACCGGGTGATCGACCTGCCAGTTTCGATCTACTCGGCAGGACGCCGCGCGCTCTCTCGCCATGCATAGCGAACCGGCTTTGTTTGAAGCAGCCGGTATCCGCAGCGAGAGCATTCTTCACCAGACCTGATGAAAGGAGATATCCATGTCAAACAGGCATTTCGCCCGCAAGCTGACACGTGCAGCTCTCTCTCCCCTCTTGTTTGGCCTGTGCGCGGGCTGGTCCGGCGTTGCCTCGGCTGCAGACGCCCCAGTCATTACAGGGACCTATCACACCCCCTCAATCCAGACCTACGACCACAATGGGTTGCCCCAGACACAGATTGAGGCGGCTTCGCTGACCGGACATCGCATCGTCGCCAAAGACACCGAAACGGACATGCTCGCTGTCGAGACCGATAAGGGACTCGTCTACGTCACTGAAGACTCTGTCGAAGCCAATATCAGGGCAGTCGCGCCGACACCCACTCAATGCGTGCAAATAGGCGCAGCCTCTGCTGATGAAATCGGTGGCAGCACCAACAACCTCGGTCGAAATTGCCACGGAAGCTGAATGATGAAACGCCCTGCCTTGCTCTCGACTGCCCTTCTGACAACCCTGGCACTTGCTGCGTGCGACAGCGGAAACGGAGGCGGCGTCCCAACCAACGGTCGGCTGATCGACCAGATCCACCCTTCGCAGGATTATGCTCAGTCAACCACTGTGCAAGGCCTTCTGACACCGGCCAACACCCTTGCCTCAGGTGTTATCGAGGCCCCCGAGGTATCGGATTACCCTCAGGCCATCGTAGACCGCCTTCTGGCCTCCTGGTCGGGTCCCCGTCCGGATGCACGCGTATGGCTGACACCCGACACGGCCTTTACCTCAGACGTTTCGGTCGGGGGAGCAATCTTTCTCAACACCGGTTTGATACGTTATTTCCACGATACACCTGAAATTCAGAAGGAAGATGCGCTCGCCTTCGTTCTTGCCCACGAACTCTCCCACATCCTTCTGGGGCACACAGCAGCCCAGCGTGAGAGCAAAGCACGGAAAAACTACGCTTTCAGTGCCATGAAGTGGGGTTCGGTGATTGGGCGGGCCTCCGCAGGCATCGGTGCAACTGACGCCGTGTCTAAAGCACTCGTGTCGTCGATGGGTGCCAAGGCCTTTCTGGATACGACGCTGTTTCCATCGTGGTCACGCGGGCAGGAAGAGGAAGCCGATGCACTCGCCGTCGATCTGATGGCACGGGCAGGATACTCCGTAAGTGCTGCAACCGATGTCATGGATGTATTGATCAGTTCCGAAGATCAGGATGTCGCGCGTCAGGCACAACTCGAGCAAAAGACTGGCAAGAGTTTCAACGCAGACTCAGTTACCTTCACGGCCAAAGCAGGCGACAACCTCGATGGAGCCATTGTCGATGCCCTCAGAGCCGTAGCGCAGCAGCATCCTCATGCCAGAGAGCGACGACTCGCGCTCGCCGCCTATCTGCGGCAGGCCTATCCCGTTCGTGCTCATGTAGCTCTCGCCCGAAAGCCGCTACAGCACTGGGTCACCAGTTCACCCGTGACTGCTCTCCTCAAGGGGACAGATCAACTGGAGCGGGCCGCATCGCTGATCGGACAATCGCAGTGGGGGCAGGCTCATCAGACACTTGCTCACATTGCGCAACCCGCCTCTGGCAGTGCCTATTATGCACTTATGACCTATCAGGTTGCCGTGCAGACCGGCCAGAAAAACCAGGCAGAAAAGCTGCTTGCCGCTGCTGCGGAACGCGATGATGTAACCTTTCCGATTGCTGTCGCATGGGGCAACACTCTGTCCGCTGCAGGCAAGACCGGAGAGGCCGAAACGTACATGGCCAAAGAAGAAGAGGCGATGGGTAATACCGGTTTCCTGCCCTATCGCATCAAGAATGCAAGGCAGGCAAAAGACGGCGTCTCCGTGCTCAAACTCAGCGCAATCTGCGAAGGACTGGGAGAGGATAATCTGGCCGGACAATGCTCGGCGATGGAGAAAAACTAGATCGCCCATTTCATCCCCTGCCATCGCGTCATCGGCGCCGGTGGCAGCCTCTGACGCAAGCAACGCCTTGTCGAAATCGAGAGACAGTGTTGCTCTTCATGAAGGTTTTTTGACTAGCTCCGAAAAAAGAAAAGAAACGGAACAGTCATGCTTCAATAAGAATGGGAAATTGGTCTATTCCGATTCTTTTTGACAGTATAGAGACTTCGCCTCCATATTAACGGATACGGCAGCGTATCGTCCTGCCCAAGAACTGATCGGTCACTGATCTGATGAGGCAAAAAAACGTGATAAATTTTCCAACGCCGCCCGCACGCTTTTCTCCGACCGTCCTGAAATTTGGTGGCTTCGCCGTAGGCGCAATCGCGATTATCGCGATACTTAACCCATTCTATCAGATTTCTTCAGGCTATTGCGGCATTCTGACCAATTTCGGTTCTGTCCAGCCCAGCGCGCTGGAACCCGGTCTGCATATCGTGCTGCCAGTTTATCAAAAGGTCGTTTCTGTTTCGACCCAGCCTCAGACGATTACCTCTCATGAGCAGGCTGCAACGCATGATCTGCAGGATGTGCACACGTCGGTTTCGGTCACATTTCACATCGCCTCTGCCGACGCTCCGGGATTTTTCCGCGATTTCCGCAATCTCGAAACGCTCGCCCATCGTATCATTGAGCCCACAGTGTCGAACGACGTGAAAGCCATCACGGCCAATTACAACGCTGAAGAGCTGATCACGAAGCGTGACCTTGTGGATGGCCAGATCAAGGAACTGATCATCAAATCCCTGCTGCCCTATCATCTGAGCATTGAGTCGGTGAACACGGCCAATTTCGCTTTTTCCCACGCCTATGCGCAGGCCATCGAAGCGAAACAGGTCGCCCAGCAGCAGGCATTGCAGGCACAATACACCCTGCAGCAGACGCAGATCTCAGCTCAGGCTCAGGTTGTCCAGGCCAAGGCGCAGGCAGACGCAGCTGTTGCCACAGCCCAGGGTCAGGCTCAGGCCCTGCTTGTGACGTCCCAGGCTCAGGCCAAGGCCAATACTTTGGTCTCTCAATCGCTGACCCCTTCCCTGCTCCAGCAAAAAGCGCTGGATCGCTGGACTGGCACAATGCCGACCTATCTGAGCGCAGGCGCCCCGCTGCCCTTTATCGGCACGATGGAGTCAGCCCAGAAATAACCCACCAGAAACTTCGACGGCCAATGGCTGCGGAGCTTCGAGGAATCCTCTCTTGAGGGAGCAGCCCCACTCTTTCGGAGGGGCTGTTCTTCCCTTTGGGTTTTCATCCTGCCTCCAGGGCGACCAGGTAGATCACCCGCCCTCATCGCGACAGAAACGCGGCGCCACGCCGCCCGTCCTCCACACCATTCATCAGCATCACATACTCACCCGGCAACGCCGACGTCCGTCTTGCAGGTGGCAATGCGCGAACTCCTGAACCACGTCAGATCCTCACAGAAGCCAGGCATCCAGACATAAAAAAACCGCCCTGCCTTTCGGCAGGGCGGCTCTTTTGTAACCTTGATGGAAAGGCGCTGGATCAGAAATCCATATCGCCCATGCCACCCATGCCACCCGGACCACCGGCCGGAGCGGCCTTCTTCTCGGGCTTCTCGGCAACCATGGCTTCCGTCGTGATCAGCAGGCCGGCAACCGAAGCTGCGTCCTGAAGAGCCGTGCGGACGACCTTGGTCGGATCGATGATGCCAGCAGCTACCAGATCCTTGTATTCGCCGTTCTGGGCGTCGAAGCCGTGCGTGTACTCGTTGATCTCGAGCACCTTGCCAGCGATGACAGCGCCATCTTCACCAGCGTTGAACGCGATCTGGCGCAGCGGAGCCTGCAGGGCCTTGCGGATGATGTCCGCACCGACGCGCTGGTCGTCGTTCTGGAAAGCCAGATCCTTCAGGGCAACGGAAGCACGGGCAAGAGCCGTGCCACCACCCGGAACGATGCCTTCTTCAACGGCGGCGCGGGTTGCGTGCAGCGCGTCATCAACGCGATCCTTGCGCTCCTTCACCTCGACTTCGGTGCTGCCACCGACGCGGATGACGGCAACGCCACCAGCCAGCTTGGCCAGACGTTCCTGCAGCTTCTCGCGGTCGTAGTCCGAGGTGGTTTCCTCGATCTGCGCGCGGATCTGTGCACAACGGCCCTTGATGTCGTCCGTGTTACCAGCGCCTTCAACGATCGTGGTGTTTTCCTTCTCGATATGCACCTTCTTGGCGCGACCGAGCATGTCGAGCGTAACCGTCTCGAGCTTGATGCCGATGTCTTCGCTGATGACCTGGCCGCCCGTCAGGATGGCGATGTCTTCCAGCATGGCCTTGCGGCGGTCGCCGAAGCCAGGAGCCTTGACGGCAGCAATCTTGAGGCCACCACGCAGCTTGTTGACGACCAGCGTGGCAAGAGCCTCGCCATCGACGTCTTCTGCGATGATCATGAGCGGACGACCGGACTGCACAACGCTCTCGAGCAGCGGCAGCATCGGCTGAAGCGAGGACAGCTTCTTTTCATGGATCAGGATGTAGGGGTTATCCAGATCCGCCATCATCTTTTCGGCGTTCGTCACGAAATACGGCGAGATGTAGCCGCGATCGAACTGCATGCCCTCGACAACGTCGAGTTCGGTGTGCAGACCCTTGGCTTCCTCAACCGTGATCACGCCTTCGGAACCAACCTTCTGCATGGCCTGCGAGATCATCTCGCCGATTTCATGCTCGCCATTGGCCGAGATCGTGCCGACCTGAGCCGTTTCGGCCGGGGTCGTGATCTTGCGGGTGTTTGCCTTCAGCTCTTCAACGACGGCCGTAACAGCCTTGTCGATGCCGCGCTTCAGATCCATCGGGTTCATGCCAGCGGCAACAGCCTTGGCGCCCTCACGAATGATGGCCTGGGCCAGAACGGTCGCGGTGGTCGTGCCATCACCAGCGATGTCGTTGGTCTTCGAGGCCACTTCGCGCACCATCTGGGCGCCCATGTTCTCGAACTTGTCGGCCAGTTCGATTTCCTTGGCGACGGAAACGCCGTCCTTGGTGATGCGCGGTGCGCCGAAGCTCTTGTCCAGAACAACGTTGCGACCCTTCGGGCCGAGCGTGACCTTCACAGCGTCAGCAAGGATATCAACGCCGCGCAGCATGCGCTGGCGTGCGTCAGCGCCGAATCTTACGTCTTTGGCAGCCATAATCTTATCTCCAGTAGAGGTTCAGTTTGCGATAACGGGGAGGCTGGAAAATCAGCCGATCACACCCATGATGTCGCTTTCCTTCATGATCAGCAGCTCTTCGCCATTGATCTTCACCTCGGTGCCGGACCACTTGCCGAACAGCACACGGTCGCCAGCCTTGACGTCCAGTGCCACGAGCTGACCCTGCTCATTACGGGCGCCCGAACCTACGGAGACGACTTCGCCTTCCATCGGCTTTTCCTTGGCGGTGTCCGGAATGATGATGCCACCGGCCGTCTTCTGCTCGCCCTCAAGGCGACGAACGACGACACGGTCATGCAAAGGCCGAAAATTTGTCATTATGGATCGCTCCACTTTTCTCTAAGGCGGCGTCCTTGCTCAAAAGCAACGCCGCCGGTTTGCGCGCCCGCTTAGCCGCAGCGCGTTAGCACTCCCGATACGAGAGTGCCAAAGAGGTAGGAGAGCCCTCGCCTATCGTCAAGTGTCGTCGACGGTGCAAATGCTGTTTTTCATCGAAGCGTCACTCGCGCTGTCCCGACTGTCGAGCTTCGCACCATCAAGTTCGCGTGTCAGACGGCTGCTTTCGGCTTCAGACTTCAGGCGCTCCCCCCGGGTGCGACCGAACAGGGCCCGGTTTTCCTCGGCCTTGCGAGCATCCTTCTCGCGCGCCAGACGTTTGCGCACTCGACGCAGATTGACGATTTCAGTCATGGTGATCGTTGATCCTGCCTTTGAACGAACAAGAAAGAAGGAGGGTCGGTCCATGGGACGCCTGATATCCCTTACGGCTTCGGACACCCATCATTTCGCAGCCTACGAGGCAGGAGAGCCGACTGCCAGTCGCGCACTGGTCGTGTTGCAGGAAATTTTCGGCCTGACAGACCATATCCGTGCTGTCTGCGACGAACTGGCTGACAGGCACGGCTATCATGTCATTGCGCCAGCCTTGTTCGATCGCGCCAGACGCGATGCGGTTCTGCCTTATGATGGCGAGGGCATGCAGACAGGCCTCGACCTGCGCGCCCGGATCAACCCTGACGGACTCCTGGCCGATATCACGGCCAGTGCCCATGCCCTCAACCGCCACGGCCATCAGAAAGTCGGCATTCTCGGCTTCTGCTGGGGTGGACTGGTGACATGGGAAGCTGCCACGCGCACGCGTGAATTTGCCGCCGCCGCCGCTTGGTATGGGGGCGGTATTGCCGCCCTGAGCCATGAGAAGCCCCATTGCCCGGTTCAGCTCCATTTCGGTGGCGAGGATGACCATATCCCGCATACCGATATCAACACCATTCGCGAGAACCGGCCCGAGGTCGAGATCTTTGTCTATGACGATGCCGGACATGGTTTCGGCTGTGACGACCGCCCGAGTTTCAACAAGAACGCCCGCGACCTCGCCCATGAGCGCAGCATGGCGTTTTTTGCAACCCATCTCTGACAACCGAAAGCGCTACAATGTCTGCAGATAAAACTCCCGTAAATCCGCTGGTCGACAGCCCCGAGCGCGACGCCCGTATAAAGGCCAAGGCGCAGGAACTATGGGAAGCCGATGGCAAGCCCGGCTGCGGTGCCGACGCCTATCTCGAGAACGCATCTGAAATCATCGGTATGGAGGAGAATCCTCATGCCGGTGAAATTCCGGTCAAAGATCTGCCAGAGCCTGAATTTGCCGATGTTCAGGTGGAAAATGCCGAAATCCAGAAGAATCTGGGAGAATTTCCTGAACGACAGACCGATCAGGGCTACCGCGAGCACTTCCCCGAAAAGGAAAACGAGTCGTCCTGACAGATCAGGAGCGGGGATAAAGGCTCGGATGCCTTTATCCCACCCGCCGCAGCTTCTCAGCGCAGCACGCGCCCGGCGACGGCATCGAGCTTGTCGAGAAGCTGACGATCACGCGATCCCGGCGCCGTTATGATAGCGTGATCGAGGGCGCGCTCGGCGCCTGAGGGGCAGAGACCGCGCTTGCGCCCGAGCTCCGGTATGATGGCCTTGACCAGCGCACGCGCCTTGGCAGCATTCTGCGTCATGACGGCAACCACGGCGTCCACCGTCACCGAGTCATGGTCGTCGTGCCAGCAATCGTAATCGGTCACCATGGCGATGCTCGCATAGCACATTTCGGCTTCACGAGCGAGCTTGGCCTCCGGCATGTTGGTCATGCCGATTACCGAACAGCCCCACTGGCGGTACAATTCGCTTTCGGCGCGGGTGGAGAATTGCGGCCCTTCCATCACCAGATAGGTCCCGCCACGCACCATCTCGACGCCGATCTTTGCGGCCTGCTTGGCAATCACGTCACCCATACGGGCAGAGACCGGGTCAGCCATGCCTACATGAGCCACGCAGCCACGACCGAAAAAGCTTTTTTCGCGAGCGAAAGAGCGATCGATGAACTGGTCGACCAGCACGAACTGGCCCGGCGGCAGGTCTTCACGCAGCGAACCCACTGCGGAAAGAGAGACGATATCGGTCACACCGGAGCGCTTCAACGCGTCGATATTGGCACGGAAATTCAGCTCTGACGGTGGGATGGGATGCCCACGGCCATGACGCGGCAGGAACACGCAGCGCACGCCATTCAGGCGGCCGAAAAGCAGCTCATCGGAAGGCTCGCCCCAGGGGGTCTCGACCCGACGCCATTCCTTTTCTTCCAGCCCGTCGATATCATAGAGCCCCGAACCGCCGATAAGGCCGATTACAGGCTCGATTGTCACGTCTTCAGTCATGCAAAGCTGCCTTTTCGCATTGTCGCCAACAGAATGCTCAGGAACACCAGATTGACACGCTTCGCAACCTGTCAGTGTTTTCATGCGCGCTGTCATGGTTTCAATCGGCCAGTTTTGCTATAGGCTCCAGCACTCAGGCTGGCGGAAGACCGGCTGGAACAGAATGTGGAGCTTGCGATGAGCGAGACCTTGGATCCGAAGACATTCGGCACCCTCATTCGTGATCATGTGCCTCATGACTCTTTCAAAGAGACAGCACGGCACTGGTTCGAGACCCTGCGCGACAGGATCTGCGCCTCCTATGAGGCGATCGAAGACGAGGCAGTCGCGAAGAACTCCCCCGTACTGCGCGACAAGACCGAAGCCGGTCGCTTCGAACGCACAGCCTGGGACAGAAGCGAAGACACGAACAGCAATCTGCATGGCAGCGGTGTCATGTCGGTCATGCGCGGACGTGTGTTCGAGAAGGTCGGCGTCAATGTCTCGACGGTCTGGGGTGAGTTCTCGCCGGAATTCCGCAAGAGCATGCCCGGTGCCGATGTCGATCCGCGCTTTTTCGCTACCGGCATCTCGCTGGTCGCCCATCCATGCAACCCGCATGTGAGCGCTGCGCATTTCAATACGCGCATGATCATCACGAGCAATGGCTGGTTTGGCGGTGGCGGCGACATCACGCCGATCTTCCCCGATAGCGAGGAAGCCAAGGCGGATGCAGCGGATTTCCACAAGACGTTTCGCGATGCCTGCATGCGTCATGACCCCGCTTATTATGAGCGGTTCAAGGCCTGGTGCGACGAGTATTTCTACCTGCATCACCGAAGTGAACCGCGCGGACTGGGCGGCATTTTCTACGACCATTTCGACAGCGGCGACGTTCAGAACGACTTTGCCTTCACCAAGGATGTCGGACTTGCCTTCTACGAGGCCTATCCCCGCGCCGTGCGTGCCCGCATGATGCAGCCCTGGACCGAAGCCGAGCGCGATGCGCAGCTCATTCGCAGAGGGCGATATGTCGAGTTCAATCTTATCCACGACCGTGGTACGGTGTTCGGGCTCAAGACTGGCGGCAATACCGAAGCCATTCTGATGAGCATGCCCCCAGAGGTGAAATGGCCCTGATCGAGGGGTCACTATTTAGCCGCAATCGTCTGGCTTAACGCCCAGGCCGGACGATCTGGCGGTAAAGGGAAAGAAGTGCGTACGAAGCTAATGCCTTTCACGGCCGGTCGATCCCTGACACGTCGTACACTGCTTTCCGCCCTTGCCGCCTCCAATCTGGCCGCCATCTGCCCTGCCCGTGCCTGGGAAGACGATGAGCGCGCCGAGGCCGCGTCTTCTGCCATCGATGCCCCCAAACTGATCATCGGTGGCGGTCCGGATTCCCTGCCGGGTCAGGTAGCACCCATTCTGGCAACGGCGCTGGCGAAAGGCCTCGCCGCGCCCTCTCCGATTGCCACCCATTACGACCTCGGGCGCGATGGCGTTACCGCAGCCAATCTGTTCGACACAGTCAGTCCCGAAGCCGATGGCGGCACAACCATTCTGGCTCCTGGCGCTGCCTTGATCGCATCGCTCGCCGGGGATGGGCGTGTTCATTTCGATTTTTCCCGCTGGGCAGCCCTTATCATGGCACGCCGTCCGGTGGTCACCATTGCCCGCGCCGAACTACACCGCACGATCCGTTCGCGCCTGAGCGGGCTTTTTCATGATCGGCCAGTGCGGCTCGCGGTTTCTCACCCGACGGGGGTCGAACTTGCAAGCCTGCTGGGACTATCGCTTCTCGGGCTGCATCCCCTGCCGGTTTCCGGTTATGCAACCAAGAAGGCGGCCCTCGACGCGCTCAAGAATGGCGATGTCGATGCTGTCCAGCTGACACCGGGCCCGGGCGACGACCTGTCAGCCGATATCGCCTCGGCACCTCAGGGTATCAAGCCGATATTCTACTCCGGCCCCGTCATCCCTGGTGTGCCCGATTTCGAGGCAACCTATCTAATGGCGCGCGGCCATGCGCCGAGTGGCGCTCTGTATCAATCCTGGCTCGCTGTCGCCAATGCCGCCGCATCGGCCCTCGTGCTTGCCCTGCCCATGTTGACCCCGCCTCTGGCAGTGGCACGCTGGCGTCATGCGGCGCAGGAAGCGGTCAATGATCCTGCGCTCAAAAGCTGGAATGACAGCCAGCATCTCACAATAACAGCGGGTGCTGATGCAGCACCCCTTCTCAATCAGCTTGAGCCTGAACTGACGGCGCTGCTGGCGCTGCGTCGCTGGATCAACAACAACCAGCCGAGATGGCGCCAGGGTCAGGAAACGCGTCCTACCTGAGTATGGAGCGCAGGGTTCAGACCCGGTTACGCGCCCGGAGCAGGATACGCACGGCGCCCTTGTTCCGCTTATGCGTATGGACAACGGCCAGAACCAGCGGACGCAAATCGCCACGCTCGAGCCAGTGAGGGAGTTCCTGGCGAATTACCCCCCCTTCCTGCCCGCTGCCCAGCCCGGTGATTACCTCGACGCACCTTATGCCCTGGGCGCTGCTTGCATGCAGAAAGTGGTGGAATTTATGGAAAGCATCCTGTGCAAAATGCCCGTGAAGATCCAGACGCTTCTGCGGCTTCATCTTGCCGCTGGCGAGGGCATTCCATGACGTCGTATCGAGGCCAGGCTGTCGCCCATTGATTTCGAGCCGGTCCTGAACGCGGGCGGGCCTTGAAAGTGTGGCTGCGGGCCTCAGAACCTCCCTCACCCGCAGGATTTTCTGCGTTGTTGCTTCGTCCACCGTCCCACTCTGGACCGGAGCAGCAGACAGGCCAGTCGCAACCTTCTGCACCGTGCCTCGCCGCTTGCGCGCGGACGAAAGCTGATGCCCCCGCATCGGCAGAATCGATCGGGTGAAAGCCTTCCAGAGGCTCTCCTCCTCGGCGCTCAGATCGCGTCGGACCACGGTTTCTCCTTACTCAAGCGCATCAGAACCCGATCCATCGCTCTTATTGCGCCTCAGGTGCCTTGAGGGGCGGCTCTGCGACGACCTGCTGGAGCGGTACACCCTGATATTTGCCGGTCAGTGTCTTGAGAAACGCCACAATATCATCAACATCGCGCTTGGGAAGGTCAGGATAGGGCGTCTGGTATCGCGCCATTAGACGCACTGCCTCATCAAGAGTTGCGACGCTTCCATCGTGAAAATACGGTGCGGTCAAGGCGATATTGCGCAGATTTGGCACCTTGAATCTCTGGTGATCCTCAATGGCGTGAGTAAAGCTCTCGCGCCCGGAATCGACATCAGTCAGACCAGCCTTGCGCTCGCTGAAATACGGTCCCTCAAGGCCCATGACCTCATACGCATCACCACCAACGGCAACACCGCTGTGGCAACCGGAGCAGCCGATGGCCTTGAACCGTTCATAACCACGCTTTTCCTGCGCTGTAATCGCGCTGTTGTCACCCTTCAGGTAGAGATCGAAAGGACTGTCTGGCGTGATCAGGGTCTTTTCATATTCGGCAATCGCGTTCGTGACAGTCTTCTGATTGACAGCACCTGCCCCATACAGACTTGCAAAAGCCGTGCGGTATTCCGGCACTGCATCGATAATCGCTGCCACCCCCTCCCAGTCATGGGCACCCATCTCCACCGGGTTCGTCACTGGCCCCGCCGCCTGGGCAGCCAGATCGGCTGCACGGCCATTCCAGAACTGGGCGATACTGAACACGGCGTTATAGACTGTAGGCACATTGATCGGTCCCTTCTGGCCGCTGATACCGGTCGCCGTGACGAGGTTATCAACGCCCCCCTTGTCGAGCCCGTGGCAGCTTGCGCAATTCATCTTGCCGTCGCCAGAGAGACGACGGTCGAAAAAGAGCTGACGGCCCAGTTCGGCCTTCGTCCAGTCTACCGGGACATTTTCCGGGATTGGCTGAATGACCTCACCTGCAAATTGCGGCGCCACACCGGGCGTCGCGTAATAGCGGCGGCGCTGATCGGTAATCCATGCCAGCACGTCGCTGCGCGATTTCTCGGTCATGTAGGCGTGAGGATGCATCAGCAGATAGGCAGCGGGCGGCATCCTGTTCTGCTGAATGACCTCTTCGATACGGGAGAGCTGCTCAACCGAGGGCGGCTTGCCCGTCTGGAACGCAGCGATGATCGGGTCGATACGGAAATGACGCTGGCCCGCAACCAGATCACGCTTCATGATCTGATTGGCAAAAGGCAGTTTGAAATAGAAGGGGAGATCAGCCGTGCGCGTGTGACAGTAATCACAGCGTGCCTCTCCAAGCGCATTGAACGCAGCAAGTGCCTTGGGATCATGCCATGTCGCGCTGTTTGTTGGCAGTCGTGGCGCGCCCTGATGATCAAACCGGGTCAGAAAAGCGATTGTCCCGCCATAGGCGAGCGCAGCTGCCACAACCAGTCCCGCAATACCGTTTCTAACGAGACGTTTCTTCCTGGCAGCTTCAAGCAACCGCTCTTCTCCTGATCGCAAACATAAATGCGCGCACCATGACGTTTACGACACAGCATGTCTAAGTGATGTTTCCGATCAGATTGAACGGTTTTACCGATACAAACATAGCGCGGTTATGTCGCAGCTCGTGTGACAGATATCGGCTACTCGTAGGGAGACCCATTCAGATCACCGTCGAGATCCAGCTCCTCGTCCAGACTACGGCGGAGACGGCGTCGTGCGACAGCGACATAACGGGTATCGATATCGATACCCACCCCTCGCACGCCGAGTTCCTGCGCGGCGACGAGGCTCGTACCCGTTCCCATGAACGGGTCCAGAAGCACCGTATTCTCATCATAGCCGTGAAGGGTCATGCACGCTGTGGGCAGAGCCACAGGAAAAGTACCGGGATGCAGGAATTTCTCGCGCTTGTGCCGCACGGTTTCATAGGGGATGAACCACGTGTTGCCGCGACAGCGACGGTCCACGGCATGACGGCGGCGCGAGATATTGGTCTTGTCGGTAAAGGGAACACCCGCAGCCAGACGCTGCAATCTGACATCCCCCTTATGGGTCAGATGAAAGATATGCTCGTGATTATGATTGATGAAACGCGTCGAATTGACCGGTTTGAAATGGCCGTAAGTCTTCTCTTCAATCGACACCGATTTGATCCACACAATATGGTTCTGCAGGACAAACAGGTCACGCAGCCGGGTGATCAGTTCGAAGGGCAACCAGGGCTGCGAGGATGACCCGGCAACATTGAGGAAGAACGAGCCCCCGGGCTTCAGCAGACGCGCGATCTGGGCACAAACCGTCTGCATCCAGCCGATATAATCCTGCTCGGCCAGACTGTCTTTATAGGTGCGGTAGGCAATCCCGATATTATAGGGCGGCGAGGTGACGACGATATCGACCGATGCGCTCTCCATGCGGCGCATAACATTCATGGCGTCACCCCTGATCAGGGCATGACGACCTATCGCTTCTCGCCTTGCCCTGACTTTTTCCTGCGTCATCAGGCTGGCGGGTGTGGCAACAGAACGATCATGCGACCATGGCTGCGCATCTTGCCTGCCAGGCGTTCAGCGTCTTCGCCCCAGCCCGTGAATAGATCGGCATGATCAGCGCCCTTGATGTCGCTCCCGACATCCTGACCAAAGGTGAGATGCATCCAGTGCCCCTCACCGCCATTTGCCTCAGGCAAATGGGTATCAACCCAGATCGGTGCCCCCATCGGCAGCAGGCTGCGGTCAATAGCAACAGAACGCCCGGGCGTGAGCGGCACGCCCATGGCGCCTGGCGCCCCACGGTCCAGCGGAATCGTATCGACACGTTTGAAAAACACGTAGTCCGGGTTCTGCTCCATGACGTCCTGCGCCCTGTCGGGATGAGCAGCAAGCCAGTTCTTGAGGCTTTGCAGCGAGACGTCCTCGGCCGCCATCTCGCCATTTCTGACCAGAACGCGCCCGATCGGCACATAGGGCGCGCCGTTCTTGGCGGCAAAGCCGACACGACGCACCGAGCCATCTGTCATGACGAGGCGGCCTGAGCCTTGGATCTGCAGAAAGAACAGATCTTCAGGCGAACGCAGCCAGGCGATTTCGAGCCCACGCCCGGACAGCGCTCCATGATCGATTTCAGCCCGGGTGTAATAGGGGACGAATTTGCCGCCTTCCCACCGCCCCGTCACCCAGTCACCAGCCGTATCCCTGGTGTGGATCAGATCGTTAGGCTGCTCATAGAGTGGGGTCTGGAACGCCTCTGTCCTGACCGACGATGCATAAATCTGCGGCTCATAATAGCCGGTAAACAACGCGTCATTCGAAACGAGATAAGGCGCAAACCATTGCTCGAAATATCTGCGCGCTGCGTCGCGCGTGTTTTCAACGCTCTGAAGCGCTGTGCAGGCTCCGTGCCACTCACCGGCAATACTGCCATTAGGAATTGTGCCCGCAGCACCTCCCAGATGGGTTTCGGGCGGCAGGCGCATGAGGCGCTGACATTCCGTGCGCAGCTGCGGCAGCAGGGTCTCCGGGCTCTCGGCCGACCAGCCATCAAGCATGGCATAGGTAAGCGGCGTAAGCTGGAGTGGGGCTTCCGATTGCGGCTCGGCACAGGATGAGAGAAGGGCAAGGCTGAGCCCAAGGGAAAGACGAGAAACTATGTTCATGGCAAACCGAGTTTGTCGTGCGTCCCGCAAGACGCAGCTTTTCTGGAGCAATGTCAGGAGGCGTTCCGGCTTCCTGACGTCACGATGTCAGGCTGCGCGTGCCGCAGCCAGATGCCAGGTCGAGGGCGGCAGACCGGGGCCGCTTTCGCTTTCGAACTGCCACAGATCTGAAAACTCTGTGACAGATTCGGTCCCGATCAAAGGCTGACCATCGACATCGTTCAGGATACTGATCTGACGCGAGACGATCTGCACATCAATCCGGGCTTTTTCATGTCCATTGATACGACTGAAAAATGCGTCGACGATTGCGAGGCTGTTGATCCCTACGATTTCGGTGCGCTGCTTCTGCTGCGCCGCTTCGCGAGCCACAATAGCCGCGTCAAACCCGGCGAAAGCATCCGGCGTCAGATAGCTACGCAGGGTTGCGCGATCACCCTCTGCAAAAGCTGCCACGACAGCGCGAAAAGCCTTTTGCGTGTTTTCCAGAAAAACTTCCGACCTGAAGCCAGGCTGGGACACGGCAATCTCGCCCAGAATCTGCCCCACGCGCGTGGAGGGCTGGGGAATGTCGAAGCGCGCGCTCGGTTCCTCGACCACAGGCTGAGGCACGTCAACTCTTCCTTGCCCTTGCGGCATGGGCATGGGCCCGGCAGCTTCCTGCCCACCGACATCGACCCGCCGGCCAAGTACGGCGCGCAGGCGCCAGACCAGGACGAGGCTCAACAACGCAAAGATGACGATGTCGTACGGAATGTTCTCTAGGAATGACATCACGATTTCAGCTTCTTGCTATTCTTGATCTCGAAGGGCATGCCCCCTTGGTAGAGCGGCTTCACCGACCGCACAACACCCCCACAGGGCGCCAGAGCCGGATCGTGGTCACAATCGCGCAGAAACTGACGAAGAGTTGGCGTGTGAAAGGGATCATGCTACCGGCTTGAAGGCACGAAATGCAGCCGATTTCGGCTGTGTGTAATATGACTCTGATTGCGAGGCTCCATGTCCGATACCGCCCAGAACCCGGCAACCGAGCAGGGTAACCCGCCTGCCCTGCCCCTGTCGGTCAACCTGCAATACACCAAGGATCTCTCTTTCGAGGTTCCGGCAGGCGCCGCAATTTTCGCAACCCTTCGCTCGGCACCGCAGATCTCCGTCAATATCGACGTGCAGGCCAACCGCCTTGAAGAAGCCCAGCCGGTTTTCGAGGTGGCCCTCGCCATCCGCGCCGAAGCAACAGAATCGCCCGAGAACGAAGGTGGCCAGCCTGGCCGTACCGTGTTCATTGCTGAACTGACCTATGCCGCCATCGTCACCCTGACCGATGCCCCGGCAGAACTGGTTGAGCCGATCCTCCTCGTTGAAGTGCCGCGCCTCATCTTCCCGTATGTGCGCAGCATCATCAGCGATGTCACGCGCGATGGCGGCTTCCCGCCGATCGTGCTGCAGCCGATCGATTTCGTTGCACTCTGGCAGGCCAAGCGCGCCCAGCAGTTCCCCGAGACCGCAGGCAACGCCTGAAGATACTTTCTGTCAGGCGGCAAGACCGCCTGACAGGTTCCACCGTGACGCTCGCCGGGTCATGAAAGGCAGTCACTCTGACTGAACCGTCCCATTCGCGAGAGCACGCATTTGGCGGGCAGAATGCCAACTACGCCAATCTGAAAATCAGCCGATGACTCTCTGGATACATCTCAGCGTATCAAGGGCCCTTGGGAGAAAATTACGCGGTACCGGCAAAGAGCCGAACAGCAAAACGTACTGACCGGGCTACCCTCGTCAGAATCTGTCGTGCCGTTGAACGATCCTACGGGAAGAAGGAACACTGCGAACGTAGCGTCAGAACGCTCTTTCCCAGCTCATGGCGGAGAGGGTGGGATTCGAACCCACGGTACGCTTGCACGCACGGCGGTTTTCAAGACCGCTGCCTTCAACCACTCGGCCACCTCTCCCGCATCGCAGGAGCGAACTCTCTGCGGCAAGAGCCGCCTCTTTGCCTCTTTTCGCACGTCTGTGCAAGAGGGCTGGCAGAACCATTTTTCGAGAGAGACGCCCGAGCGAATTCAGCCGAGCAGGTGAAACCTGTCGATCAACCACCAAAGCGTAACAATCAAAAGAACGCCCACAACCAGACAGGGCAGGATAATCGAAAACAGAAAGCTGCTTACCGTTTGCGCTGGCTCCGCAATACCCGCCTGTTCTTCCATTTCATTCGCCGTTTCATCGGCATTGAACCAGGCGTCATCTTCTCTTGTCACGGCAGCTTCCTTTTTTCCTTGCTTTTGACCGCAGATAAGCAGGTTTTCCGCTAAGGGAACACCCGACAAGAGATGCGCTTTACATGGCGTTCCCGGGCGGGACCATTTCGGTCAGCGGCCAACGAGGCCTTGGCGCCGTTGGAATGCCGTCCTCAAGCGCCTGACCGGCATCCTGATACGCCCGGATCGTCTCAAGAGCGGCCCAGCCAACCATGACGGCATTATCCGTACAGAACCGGAGAGGAGGTGCCACAAAAGGAATACCCGCTTCGTCAGCCAAGGCTTCGAGAGCCGTGCGAATGGCCCCATTGGCTGCGACACCGCCAGCAACGACAAGGCTCTGCGCCTTCGGGAGCAAGGCAAGCGCGTGACGCGCCCTGTCCGCCATGACATCGCACACGCAGCGCTGGAAACTTGCGGCGATATCGGCAGCAACCGGGCGTGGCAGTGCCTCCATTCCGTAGGGGGCGATCTGTCTGGCGACCGCCGTCTTGAGGCCCGAGAATGAGAAATCACACCCCTCGCGCCCCATCAGCGGTCGCGGCAAGGCAACCGCATCAGAGTGTCCCTCGCGCGCCAGTCTTTCCAGGGCCGGACCACCGGGCCAGCCGAGGCCAAGCATCTTGGCAACCTTGTCGAAAGCCTCACCGGCGGCATCGTCGATCGTGCCACCTAGTTTTTCGTAATCCCCGATACCTTTCACGGCGATGCACTGACAATGGCCACCGGAGACAAGCAGCAAAAGATACGGAAATTTAATATCATGCGCGAACAGACCCGGCAGACGAGCGGTAAGCGCATGGGCCTCTATATGATTGACCGCCAGGAACGGCCGACCCAGAGCGACGGCAAGCCCTTTCGCGTAGTTGCTGCCGACAATCAGACCACCGATCAGCCCAGGTCCGGTGCAGGCGGCAAAAGCCCCGACCTCCGCGAGTGCCAGACCTGATTTTCCCAGCGTTTCCGCCACGATATCAGGGAGCAGCGCCAGATGGGCACGCGCAGCGATTTCGGGCACAACACCCCCCAGAGCCGCATGGCCGGACTGGGTATGAACCGTCTCGGCCAGAATGGCCCCCTCAGGGCTGAGAATGGCGCATGCGGTCTCGTCGCAGGTCGTTTCAATCGCGAGAATGGGTGAGGTTAAGGAAAAAATCGCCATCGCCCCTGATAACCCGATGCAACGCATGATGCGAGCCGTCTCTTTTCACGGGTCACGCGGTGGAGTAGCAAGATCAGCCATGAAACAGATGACGATGCCCGAAGCGCTCATGTCCCAGAGCCTGCAATTACAACAGGTCGCTGCCGAAGCCATGCGCCGTCAGGCCTCGCCTCATCCCCCCACCTCACGTCACTCCCTGCCCTTGCGTGTCGGCACGCGCGGGTCGCCGCTCGCCCTGGTCCAGACGCGCGCCTTCCTGACCCGCCTGACCCGCTTCTGCCCACTTCTGCGCGACATGGGCGCGTTTCAGGAACACCCGATCAATACGACAGGTGATCAGGTGCAGTCCCGTCTCCTCGCCGAGATCGGCGGCAAGGGGCTGTTCGCCAAGGAGATCCACGAGGCGCTTCTTGCCCGGCAGATCGACTTTGCCGTCCACAGCCTCAAGGACCTCGAAACCACCCTTCCCGCTGGTCTGACGCTCGCCTGCACGCTCAAGCGTGAAGATGCACGCGACGTGCTGATTCTGAGCCCTGCCCTGCGTGAGAAGGCCAAGGCGCTCGTTGCCGAGGGGCATTCTCCGCTCGATGCCCTGCCTTTCGGCGCCCATATCGGCTGCGCTTCGGTCAGACGTCAGGCCCAGCTGCTGCATCGCCGTCCCGATCTGCGCTTTGGCCTTCTGCGTGGCAACGTGCAGACCCGTCTCGACAAGCTGGCAGGCGGTGCCTGCGATGCGACATTGCTCGCTCTGGCCGGACTGCGCCGTCTGGGCATGGAAGATCGTGCCGATCTGATTCTCGACCCTGCCCTAATGATCCCCGCTGCCGGTCAGGGCATTGTCGGCGTGACCGTGCGCGAGGAAGATCGCGAGCTGCTCGATCTGCTTTCCGCCATCGAAGACCCCGAAGCCCGCGCCGTTGCCACGGCAGAGCGTGCCCTGCTGGAGGTGCTCGACGGCTCGTGCCGCACCCCGATCGGTGGCTATGCGCGCCTGCGCACCAAAGCCCAGCCGGGCGGCAGGGGGCATTTCGGCGATCGTGAGCTGGTTCTGACCGGACTTGTGGCGCGCGAGGATGGTTCGTTCCATCTCCAGCGCGAGATCTGCGGCGAGCCAACCGAGGCTCTGCGTCTGGGGCGCGAGCTGGGCCTGTCCCTGCGCGCCGATTCTCCTGACGATATCTTCCAGGATCATGGCTGACCTCTTACGACGCACGGTTCTGGTCACCCGCCCTGAGCCGGGGCTGAGCGATACTGGCCTGGCGCTGGAGCGTCTGGGATGGGAGCCCTGCCTGGCTCCAATGCTCCGGGTTCACCCCCTGCCCATGAAGCCGTCAGGCGCGGTCGACCGGGTGGTCATAACGAGTGGCCAGAGTCTTCAGGCGTTGCAGGCAGCCCTCCCCTTTACAACACCCCTCACAGCGGTCGGGGCACGTACGGCTGAGCGCGCCAGAACGCTGGGCTTTACCAATGTCGATTACGCCGAGGGCACGGCACACTCTCTGGTTGGCCATCTCGGCAAGGCTGGCATACGCAACAGGGTGCTGCTTGCCACAGGTGAGAAACTTGGCGGAGAGCTTGCGATCGAGCTCAGGATGAATGGCTGGCATGTCACACGCCGTGTCGTTTATCGCACCGAGACGACCGGCGCCCTCACCCCGGCAGCACGCAGCCTTATCGAACAGGAACGCGTGGCGGCGATCCTGTTTTATTCAGCGGCCACGGCACGCGCCTTTCTCGATGCTTTCGGCGCCGAGCGTAGGCTGCTAGGTTCGGTTCGCGCTCTGGCGCTTTCTCCCGCCATCGGCAGAACGCTTGACGCAGCCCCCTTCAGCCAGATCGCCATCGCCCCTCGTCCGGAACAACAAGCCCTTCTCGCTCTTCTCGGCCCCCTTCCGACAAGCGACATAGATATTGCAGGGAGGCAAATCGCGCCTTGAATTACCGCCACGCCTATCACGCGGGCAATTTTGCCGACATGATGAAGCACGGACTGATGCTCGTCATCCTGCGCCACCTTCTGCGCAAGCCAGCTGGCTTCTGCGTGCTCGACACACATTCCGGCTGCGGCGTTTATGATCTCGATTCAATCGAGGCCCAGAAGACCGGCGAATGGCGCGATGGTATTGGCCGGTTCGAGACGATCCCAGAGGGGCCGGAGGAACTGGTTGATTACCTGACCAGCATCGAGGCACTGGGCGCGCCTGCCCGCTATCCTGGCTCACCAAGCCTCATTGCGTCGCTGCTGCGTCCGCAGGATCGACTGATCTGCTGCGAATTGCATCCGGAAGATGCGTCGACTCTCAGGCGCAATTTCCGTCAGCAGAGTCAGGTTGCCGTGCATGAGCGTGATGGCTATGGCGCGCTCAAGGCCTTTCTGCCGCCGCGTGACCTCAAACGCGGCCTGATCCTGATAGACCCGCCTTTTGAACAGGGCGATGAATTCGCAAGGCTGGCTGACGCAATCCAGACGAGCCGCAAGCTCTTCCCAATGGGCATTGTCGCAGCGTGGTATCCCATCAAGCATCGCGCGCCGGTGCGGCAATTCCATGCTTCACTGCGCGATGCCGGCTTGCGTGATCTGCTCGATTGCAGTCTGCTGCTGCGCCCCCCTACCGATCCGACACGCCTGAATGGCTGCGGGCTGCTGGTGGCTTCTCCTCCCTATCGCTTTGAGGAACAGGCCCAGACCTTGCTCGACGCGCTTCTGCCGGTCCTTGCGCCCGATGGAGAAGGCAGCGTTGAAATCAGACGGATCGTGGAAGAATGATGTCAGCCAACGTCCCCCATATTGCCGTTATCGGGGCCGGGGCCTGGGGCATCGCCCTTGCCTGTGCCGCATCGCGAACCGGAGCCCGTGTGTCGCTCTGGTCTCGCTCTCCCGTTCCCGCAGGGTGCCGCGCCCTGCCCCGCCTTCCAGCCGTGACACTGCCCGATACGGTCGAGCTGGTCACGACACTACCCGAACATGCCGATCTCATGCTCATCGTCGTGCCCATGCAGACCCTGAGAGAGATTGCACCAAGACTCCCCGGAAACGCGCCGCTCATTGCCTGTTGCAAGGGGCTTGAGCTTGGCACTGGCGCTCTGCCGCTGGATATCCTAGCCGAAACACAGCCCGGGCGGCCCTGCGCTGTTCTCTCCGGGCCGAATTTTGCAATCGAGGTTGCCAGGGGAGCACCCGCGGCCGCGACGATCGCGGCCGAGTCTCTGGACGACGCCCATCGCTATGTCTCGATGCTCTCTTCCCCTCATTTCAGGCTCTATGCGAGCGACGATCCGATCGGCGTGCAGATTGCAGGCGCCGCCAAAAATGTGGTGGCCATCGGGGCGGGCATCGCTATCGGGGCAGGACTGGGCGAGAATGCCCGCGCCGCCCTGATTACCCGTGCCATCGTCGAGATCGGGCGCCTGGCATCCGCCATGGGGGGACGCGCTGCCACGATTGCCGGACTGAGCGGTCTGGGCGATCTTATTCTGACCTGCACCGGAGCGGGCTCGCGCAATTACAGTCTCGGGCTCGAACTCGGTCAGGGGGCCACCCTCGCCGACATCCTAAAAACACGCAGCACTGTCGCTGAAGGGGTAGCCACCGCCCCGGCTCTCGCCGCCACGGCCACAAAGCTGGGGATCTCCATGCCGATCGTCGAGACCGTTTCCGCCTTTCTGGATGGCGCCATAGATCTTGCCCAGGCAAGGAAATCGCTCCTCGAACGGCCAATCACGGTCGAATGAAAAGAAGCCGAAAAGGACAAGACCATGTGGATGCGTAATGAGGCCATGCGCCGTTTCGTGAGCCGGAACCGTTTCGTGCGTTTCCTCACCTTCGGTGTGCATAGCGCCATGCAGATGCGCCTGCTGAGCGGGCACAAGCACCCGGTCACCTTGCGACGCCTCAGCAAGGCCCGCGCGGGCACGGACTCCCTTCTGAGCAGTGACGAGGCCTTCGTGCTTCATGAACTGGCTCAGGCCCAGTCTGTCTATGAGGGCGATCTGGCCGAATTCGGCGTCTATCGCGGCGCGTCGGCAGAGCTGCTCTGCATGGTCAAGGCGCATCGCACGCTGCATCTCTTCGACACGTTCGAGGGTCTGCCCGACCCCAAGGGGAAAGAAGGCAAGGTTTTCATCAAGGGCGAGTTCTGCGGCACGCTTGAGAGCGTCAAACGCAAGCTGGCAGGCTATGAGAATGTGGCCTTCCACCCCGGTTTCTTTCCGGATTCAGCTGCTGATCTGGGCGATGAGCGCTACAGCTTCGTGCATCTCGACGTCGATCTCTATGAGGCAACACTGGCGGGTCTAGCCTATTTCTACCCGCGCATGATTCCGGGTGGCATCATCCTGACCCATGATTATTCGATCATCGATGGTGTTTCGCAGGCCTTTGCGGAATTCCTGGCCGACAAGCCGGAGCATGTCATCGAGTTGCCGACCACCCAGGCCATGATCATACGCAGCGCACAGCCGTCTTCCTGACAGCCTGATCTTCGGCCTGACGGACCGCCCTCCTGCGGGCCGTCCCACGCCGGTGGGTCAGGCGAACTCCCCGTCAGCCGAACCAGCGTCGCAACAGATGCGGCCAGAAATAGGGGGCTCGGCCATCATGGCCGAAATAGGCCAGCCGGGCTTCATGAAGATGAACGCGCCCAAACGCTTCGGCCCTTATCAGAAACAGCATGACGGCGGCCCCGGCAAAAGGGCCGCATAGATACACCCAGAAATCCTGCCAGGCACCACTGAACAGGGCTGGTCCTAGGCTACGGGCGAGATTCGTGCTGTCTCCTGAAAGCCAGGCCTCAAAGGGGTTCAGCACGAAAAATACTGGCCCGGTCATCCAGGCGGCAAAGGGACGTAGCGCCTGACGGGCGCCACAGGTCAACACCACTGCCACCAGAATAGCCGTTGTGCAGATCTCGCCGATAAAAGCCCACCAGGACGGCGCCAACGGCCACGGTATGGTCGATGCGAAGTGGCCAGCATCACACCACTGCCCCCATCGAGGCCAGATCAGACCGCTGGCAGCGACAAGTCCGGTGCCAAGAACAGCACCAGCAAGCTGCGCAAACATGTAGAAGAGCATATCCGTCACTGCCAGCCGCTTACCGAGACAAAAGGCCAGACTGATCGACGGGCTCATATGTGCACCGCTGACACGACCGAAAGGCGACAGGGCCGCCATTGTCGCGCTCAGACCGAAAACGAGACCTTCAAGTGCTGTCAGAAGATTGGGCCAGTGCGCCAGCGCCTTCGCGACGGGACTGAGTGGTGAGCCGATGGCAACATTGCTGCAGATACCGCCAATTAGCAGCAAAGCCGTTGCCCAGAATTCACAGACATAAAGCCTCGGGTGCAGTGCATGACCCGGTGCTGGCAGGCCCGAAAGCGGCCTGTCTTCGGGGTGCGGATAGAGCGCATGCGGTCGCTGTTCAGCTACCGGGTGTTCTCCCATGACCCTGACTTACTCCCTGCTGTTATCACCTGTTACGCTCCGGGCCGCTTCGCCCGGTAGAGGGAGTAACTGAACAAGCAGGCGTCAGGCCGCAATAAACAGCCCCGTGATAGCCGCGCTCATGAGGTTGGACAACGTGCCCGCAATTACGCAGCGCGACGCAATGGTGGCGATCTCGGTACGGCGCTCGGGCGCGACGCTGCCGAACCCGCCAATAAGGATGCCGACACTCGAAAAATTCGAGAAACCGCACAAGGCGACAGAGACGATAGCCAGATCGTGCCCTGAGAGGGTGTGGGCATGAATGAGCGGCGAGAGGCTCACATAGGCCACAAATTCATTGAAGGCGATTTTCTGCCCCAGAAAACCGCCAATCAGCGACGCCTCTGACCAGGGAATGCCGATCAGCCAGGCAAGAGGGGCCATCAACGTGCCAAGAACGGTCGAGAGACTGAGCCCAGGCAAATGCACCAAAGACCCGAGCCCGTGCAGCAACCCATCGAGCAATGCCGTGATACCCACAAAAGCCACCAGCACGGCCCCGACCGCAAAAGCGACCCGGGCACCACTCATGGCTCCCTCTGCAAGCGCATCGAAAACACCACTGGTTTCCAGCACAGCCCTGGGCATGGGTTCGTGCCCGGCATGGGCGTCTTCCGGCATCGGCCAAAGAAGCTTGGAAAAAAGCAGCCCTCCCGGAATGGCCATGAAGGACGCTGCGAGCAGATAATGCATTGGCACACCAAGCCCCGCATAACCGGCCAGCACCGAGCCTGAGACCGATGCCGTGCCGGAACTCATGATGGTAAACAGCTCGGAGCGTCGCAGCTTCCCCATATAGGGGCGCAAGACGACGGGCATTTCGCTCTGGCCGAGAAACACCGTCATGACGGCCGAAAAGGATTCCAGCGCGCTTGTACCAAGCAGGCGGCGCAGCCCCTGCCCCACCGCACGCGCAATGGCCTGCATTACGCCCCAGTGATAAAGCAGGGCGATAATGGCAGAGACATAAACAATGGCAGGCAACACCTGAAACGCGAAGACAAAGCTATCCTGACCGAAAAGCGTCTCCATTTTCGGGCTGACCAGACCGCCAAAAAGAAAATGCGTGCCAACCTGACCGTAGGACAGAACATCTCCCACCCCATCTGCCAGCATCCCGAAGAATCGACGCCCCCAGGGCACAAAAAGCGCCAGCGCACCGATCGCACATTGCAGCGCGAGGGCTATGGCTGCCTGACGGTAATCGATAGCTTTGCGATTGCTCGACAAAAGAACACCCAGCGCCACGAGCACCGCAATACCGATCACACCGCGCAGCGACATCAATGCGCCTTCATTCTCTGACCGTTTCCGCTCGGGTATCGATCCCGAAACAGAAAACCTCTTTGTTAACAACGCCCTGGAACGCCACTTCCCCGGCGAGCGGGACGTACCGTTGGCGAAACGGAAAGATACACTCTGTCGGGATGCTTGCGTAGTGTCCAGTGGAAAGCCACATTGAAGATCCGGCTTACGACACGGCGCGACGGAATATCATGACCAGCAGCTTCTACGATCTCGACATCCCGGCCCTCTGCGGCGAACCCATTTCAATGGCAGATTTCAAGGGCAAGGTCGTCCTGATCGCCAACACGGCCTCGAAATGCGGTTTTACACCGCAATATGAGGGGCTTCAGCACCTCTGGAGCCATTATGGCAAGAACGGTCTGGTCGTGCTTGGTGTGCCGAGCAATGATTTTGGACAGCAGGAGCCGGGCACGGCCTCCGAGATCCAGACCAGCTGCTCACGCAATTACGGGGTCAGCTTCCCCATGGCTGCAAAATCGCATGTGAAGGGCAAAGACGCCATCCCGCTCTTCCGCTGGCTTGCCGCGCAAGGGGGGATGCTGTCTCTGCCACGCTGGAATTTCTATAAATATGTCGTGTCACGAGACGGCAAGCTGACCAACTGGTTCACGCCCCTGACGTCGCCCGATTCAGGCCGGATGAAAGCCTCGATCCAGCGCGCCATGATGGATCGCTGAAAGAGAGAGGCAGCCAAGGGGCGCCCTTTCAGCCCTGGCGCTCAAGTGCCAGCTTCAGGCCGAACGCCACGAAAATCCCCCCTGTCGCACGGTCCAGCGTCCTGACGATGGAAGGGCGCGACAGGAAGGCGCCCAGAGGCGCCGTCATAACAATGAGCAGCGAGAACCAGCTCAAGGTCAGCAGCACCTGAATACCCGCCAGCAGTAGCGAGAACGTCACCACATTGGCTTCGTGTGGAATGAATTGCGGCAGAAAGGTAATGAAGAAAATGCCGACCTTGGGGTTCAGGAGGTTGGTCAGCAGGCCCTGACGGAAGCATTGCGCGCCCGACAGACGATTGACACGCCCCCCTGATTCGACCGCCTGAGCGGCCGTGCGAGGACGGATCAGCAAGCGCACACCAATCCAGAAAAGATAGAGCGCGCCGACCCATTTGACGATCAGAAAGCCGATCGTCGATGCTGCGAGCAGTGCTGTCAGACCAAAAGCCGCGCCCAGCCCCCAGACGAAAAGCCCGAGCGTAATGCCAAGCGCTGCACAAAAACCGGTGCGCACACCTGACACGGTGCTGGTGCGCAGCACGAAGGCGGTATCGAGACCCGGCACCAGTGTGAAGACACCCGCAGCGAGAACAAAACTCGTCAGAGAAAGAATGATGGGGCTCATATCCGTGTGCCTCGATAGCTCTGGTGCAGAAAAGCGCGCTGCTCGCGTTATGCGCTGAATCTCACCGTTTGCACCTGCTGGCACAAATAAGGAGACCCGGCATCCCGGCAACCGCCCGGGCGCAGTGCTTTCTGCCAGAGAGCCGACAGGATCGCAATTTCCACGATCAGCCCGTATCGGGAACGCATACTGGCCAGGTCGCCGTGCAGTGAGGCGTCTGGAAAGGACGTTTTGACGCGTGTCCGTGAAAAAACCTGACCTGCGAAGTGAACAAAAGGCAGAGAGACGCAAAACCGCCATAATCTACCGTGATTTACAAACTCCTGATGGCGCGCGGTTTTCCGAGCTGGAGCCTCGTCTTTCCAAAATGCAACAAGCCTGTGCCTGGCCATGGCACATCGCCTCGCTTGCGTCTAAACAGGCGCGCTCCTGATGTTTGTTTTTTGACTGGAAGCCCGGAATGCTCCGTAACCTGATCACCGTTGGTGGTTGGACCATGCTGTCCCGTATCCTCGGTCTGGTGCGCGACCAGCTTCTTGCGGCGTTTCTCGGTGCTGGCCCGGTTCAGGACGCCTATCAGATCGCATTTCGCCTTCCCAACATGTTTCGCCGCCTCTTCGGCGAAGGGGCCTTCAATGCGGCCTTCGTCCCGCTTTTCACCGAGCGCCTGACCACAAGGGGCGAAGAGGATGCGACGCGTTTCGCGTCCCAGGCACTGGGGTGCCTGAGCGCCTGGCTGCTTGGTGTGACCATCCTGGGCGAGGTGTTCATGCCCTGGATCATCGAACTGATTGCGCCGGGTTTCGATCATGCTGGCGGGCGTTTCGAGCTCGCCGTTCACCTGACACGCATCACTTTTCCCTATCTCCTGCTGATCTGCACCGCAGCGCTTGTGGCGGGGGTGTTGAATGGGCTGCATCGTTTTTCGATGGCTGCCGGGGCCTATGTGTCTTTCAACATCGTCGGCATAGCCGCCATTCTGCTTGGCGCACTGGTCTTTAACGATACCGCCACCTGGACGGCTATCGGCATCACGTTTTCCGGTTTTGTGCAGCTTGGGCTGCTTCTCTGGTCGGTCCGGCGCGCAGGAATGCGTCTTTCCCTGCCGAGACCGCGCCTGACACCCGAAATGCGCGACATGCTGCGCCGCCTCTGGCCCGGGCTTGTCGGCTCGGGCGCGACACAGCTCAATCTGACCGTCGATACGCTCATTTCAACGCTTCTGCCTGCCGGGTCGATCTCGTGGCTGTACTTTGCCGACCGCGTAAATCAACTGCCGCTTGGCGTACTGGGGGCCGCTGCGGGCACGACGCTCCTTCCGGTTCTGACCCGTCACGTCGCGGCCTGTGACAACAAGGGAGGGCAGCAAACGCTCAACCGCGCCATCGACTATGCGGCAATTCTCACCTTCCCCGCCTGTTTCGGCCTTCTGGCTCTGGCACCTGAAATCATGGCAACGCTTTTCGGCTACGGGAAATTCACCACAGGAGATGCCCTGTCTTCGGCGCAGTCGCTGCGCGCCTATGCCCTGGGCCTGCCCGCCTTCATCATGATCAAAGTGCTGTCCCCCGGGTTTTTCGCCCATGGCGACACCAGAACGCCAGTCAAGATCGGCTTCATCACTATAGCGCTCAATCTTGCACTTAATCTGATGCTCTATCGTCCGCTGGCCCATGTCGGGCCACCGCTCGCCAGCACCATCGCAGCACTCGTCAATCTCGGTTTTCTGGCTGTCATCCTGCACAGACGCGATGTGTTCTGCCCTGATCGGGCGCTGATGCAGCGCCTGCTGCGCATCATGGCGGCATCGCTGCTGATGGCGCTTGTGACCATTGCGCTCACTCGCTTCTTCGCCCCCGGCCTCGTGATGTGGCATGGACTGATCCGGGCGGCCATGCTCGGTCTGATGATGGCGCTTGCGGGTATTGTCTATCTGGTGGCGCTCTGGGCGTTGGGCATCAGCCAGCCCCAGCGCCTGCTGAACCGCCTGCTGCGGCGCAAACGGGGCGCGCAGCCGTGATACGCCTGCACCGCGCACCCATTTCCTGACCATATCGTCAAGCGTTGCGAAATTATCATGGCTTGGGTGACATCGCCGCCCGGGGCATGACGGGGTGTTCACAGTCGGGCATAGGGCCGCTAGAATTCCGCTCATGTGGCGAGTTTCCCCCTCATGACGACCCCGGAGATTACCGGCATTATCCCATCTTCCGAGGGCGCAACCCCGGCGATGGCGCAGTGGTTTGCGCTCAAGGCGCAGGAGCCCGATGCCCTTCTGTTTTTCCGTATGGGCGATTTTTACGAGCTGTTTTTTGCCGATGCCGAAACTGCCGCCATGGCGCTCGATATCAGCCTCACCACGCGCGGCAAGCATAACGAAACGCCTATCCCGATGTGTGGCGTGCCGGTCGCCGCTGCTCCGGCCTATCTCGCAAGGCTGATACGTCGCGGTTTTCGCGTGGCGGTGGCCGAGCAGACCGAACAGGCAAGAAAACCGGGGGAACCACCCCAGAAGGGCCCGCTCGCCCGCGCCATCGTGCGCCTGGTGACCCCCGGCACACTGACAGAGGAAGAACTGCTTGAGGCGGGTCGTCAGAACCTGCTTCTCGCTCTGGCAACCCCTGCGAAAAAAACGCGCGGCTCTGCACCCTGCGGGGCGGCGTGGATCGATATCTCGACGGGGTCTTTCGAAACGGCCGCGTTCTCGCAAAACCAGGTCGAAGAACTGCTCGCACGGCTCGACCCATCCGAAATTCTCGCCGATCCCGCGCTGGTGCCTGACCCGTTTTCTGCCCGTGTCGCCCCCAGCATCACCCTGCCCGGGCTCGAGACTGCCCGATCGCGCATGGCCGAGGCTTTCGATGTCGCGCAGATCAGCATACTGGGCGATTTCACCGACGAGGAAATCCGCGCCGGTGCCCTGATCCTGGATTATGTCAGACGCAGCCAGGCAGGCACGATGCCCCGCATCGCACGCCCCCTGCGCCGGGACGATTCGGAAACGCTTGGCCTCGATCCGGCAACACGCGCCAGCCTCGATCTGGTTCAGGCGCGGGACGGCACCACCACCCACACGCTTCTTGCCTCGGTCGATCGCTGTGCAAGCGCGGCGGGCCAACGGCTTCTGGCGCAATGGATTGCTGCCCCCTCAACCGAGCTGACACTGATCCAGGGGCGTCAGGCCGCCTGGCGCTGGATTGCGGGGCAGCCAGGGCTGATCGAAACCCTGACACCTCTTCTCAAGAAAGCGCCCGATCTCGCCCGGGCGCTCGGTCGCCTCTCGACCGGTCGCGGCCTTCCACGCGATCTGGCAGCGACGCGCGATCTGCTTCAGGCTGCCGATGCCCTTGTTGCGGTATTGGAGCCACTCTGTACCGAGTCCACACCGCCCCTCATCCGCTCGCTTTTCGCCGGTCTTTATGGTCGCGCCGATGCGTTGCTGGACACGCTGGAAAAGGCGCTGGCCGAGAGCCTGCCAGCCCGCATCGAGGATGGTGGCACCATCGCGACCGGCTTCGATGCCGATCTGGACCGCTATCGTGGCCTGCGCGACGACAGCAAACGCACGCTTGCCGCCATGCAGCAGCGCTATGCCGAGCAGTTCAATGTCGCGACACTCAAGATCAAGCATCACGCGCAACTCGGCTACATCATTGAGACCTCAGCGCTGCACGGCGCGAAGCTGCGCGATCGGCCTGAGCTTTCCTTCCGTCAGGGAACAGCCAATCTGGTGCGGTTCACCACTGACGAGTTGCTCGAACTCGACCGCGCCATTCTCGAAGCCGCTGACCGCGCGTCGGCCACCGAGCGTCGCCTGTTTGCTGCCCTCGTCGCCCAAACCGTTTCTCACCCGGCCCTGCCCGAACTGGCCGCACTTTTTGCCACGGCCGACGTGCTGACCGGCTGCGCAAAACTGGCCCAGGGCGGTTCGTGGTGCAGCCCGGAGATGACGCAGGATCAGGAGTTTGAGCTCAAATCCTGCCGTCACCCGGTGGTTGAGGCCGCTTTGGGGCGGGCAACTCGCTTCATCCCCAATGACTGCTCCCTTCCCCCCTCACAGCGTGTCATGTTGTTGACGGGGCCGAACATGGCGGGCAAATCGACCTTCCTGCGTCAGACGGCTCTGGCCGTCATTCTGGCGCAGGCCGGGCTGCCCGTTCCGGCGGAAAAAGCGCGAATCGGTATCGTCGACCGGCTGTTTTCCCGTGTCGGCGCTGCCGATGATCTGGCAAGAGGTCGTTCGACCTTCATGGTCGAGATGACCGAAACCGCCGCCATCCTCCGCCAGGCAGGGCCGCGCTCTCTGGTCGTTGTCGATGAGATCGGTCGCGGCACATCGACCCTCGATGGTCTTGCCATTGCCTGGGCAACGCTCGAGGCGCTGCACTCCCAGCTCGGGTCACGGACTATTTTCGCGACCCATTTTCACGAGCTATGCAGCCTGTCTGATTCAATGCCACGCCTGACGCCCTATACGATGGCTGTGCGCGAATGGCAGGGCGACGTCGTGTTCCAGCATGAAGTCCGCAAAGGCTCTGCCCGGAAAAGCTGGGGCGTGCATGTTGCCCAGCTTGCCGGTGTGCCCATGCCCGTGGTGCAGCGCGCCACGCGCCTGCTTGCCGCTCTCGAGCGCGATCAGGGCAAAAGCGTGCCGCAACTGCCCTTGTTCGAGACGATCGCCTCGCCGCCAGACGAGCCGGACTGCCTGCGCGAAGCCCTTGAAGCGCTCGACCCCGACTCGCTTTCACCCAAGGCTGCGCTCGAAGCGCTTTATGCGTTACGCAAACTTGCGCTTGAAACAAAGAACGATTTGACCTGATGATGGTCATTCCTGGTTTTCTGCAACGCCCCCATAGTTACGGATCTTAATGCGCGAACCGATCTCCCTCCAAGAAACCGACATGCAGGCCGCCCTTGCCGCAGCACTCGACCGTGCGCGTCAGGCAGATGGCACTGTATCGCGCGAGGATGCCGTCAGTATTTTCCGCCGCCATATCGGACGTCACCAGGGCGAGATCCGTCGGCTGTTCGAAGGGCGCCAGCTCAAGGGCATCGCAGCGGCATCGACACTCGCGCAATTGATGGATGGCGCCATAGCAAGCCTGTTTGCACTGGCGCGCATCATGACCAGGGCACCCGATTCAGGACTATGCCTCTGCGCGACCGGGGGATTCGGCGCCGGGCTTCTGGCGCCCTATAGCGACATCGACCTTCTGTTTCTGACAGGCGAGAACCCCGCCCCCGAGACCACCGCTCAGGTGGAATACATGCTCTATTTCCTGTGGGATCTGGGCGTACGGGTCGGCCATGCCACACGATCGATCGAGGGCTGTCTTGAAGCCGCGCGCGAAGACCTGACCATACGCACCACGCTGCTCGATGCCCGGCGTATTGTGGGGGATGACACGCTTTTCGCCGATTTCGGCGTCCGCTTCAGCAAGCGTGAGGAAGCAGCACTCTCTTTTATCCATGACAAGATCGATGAACGCGAGAAACGTCATAAACGGTTCGGCGACAACCCTTACATGGTTGAGCCGAACATCAAGGAAGGGCGCGGCGGCCTGCGCGACCTGCAGACCCTGAACTGGATGACCAGGGTTCTGCAAGACAATGACGGTCTGAACCCGGCATCGACACTCAAACCTCACGAACCCGCTTTCACCACTCTGGGTCTTCTGACCGAACAGGAAGCCAACCGCGCCAGACGCGCCTGGAACTTCCTCTGGACCATCAGGCTCCATCTTCATTACATCGCCGGTCGCGCCGATGAACGTCTCGCTTTTGACGTGCAGCCCGTTATTGGTGGCCGCATGGGCTATGCGGGCCATGGGCGCCAGCAGGGCGTCGAGCGCTTCATGCGTCATTATTTCCTCACCACGCGTGAGGTGATGCGCCTGAGCCGAATTCTCGAGCCCAGCATCATGCAGCGCCTTCAGGGGCCAATTCGTGAAGCCCCTTATCACGGCCCCAGCCTGAGCGCGGACGACGCCACTCATTTCCGTCTGATCAACGAGCAGATCGCCCCCGCTGATGCGGCCTGCTTCGACAGCGAGCCCCGCCTGATGGTGAAGATGCTCGATGCCGCCTTTCGCGAAAATCTGGTTCTTCACCCCACGGCCATTCAGCAGCTCATCCGCAATGAGCGCCGCATTGCCTCGCTGCGCGAAGACCCGCTCACCATGCAGGTCTTTCTCGCCCTGCTGATGCAGCCTACGGAAATGAACCGCGAGCATGCCCGCCCGAGCGGGGCAGACTGGCTGACCATCCTCAACGATACCGGGTTTCTGGGGGCGCTGCTGCCGGACTGGTCACGTATCGTCGGCCAGATGCAGTTCGACACCTATCACATCTATACAGTCGACGAGCATAATATCGAGGCCGTGCGCATGCTCGGCTGGATCGAAGCGGGCGCCATGGCCGATGAGATCCCGCTCGTTTACGAACTGGCACGGGACATGCAGTCGCGCCGTGCCATGTATGTTGCGACACTGCTTCACGACATCGCCAAGGGGCGCGGGGGTGATCATTCTGTGCTGGGTGCCGAAGTTGCCCAGCAGGTCTGCCCGCAACTCGGCCTCGATGCCGAAGAGACCGAAACGGTATCCTGGCTGATCCTGCATCACCTCCTGCTCAGCCAGACCGCCTTCCGGCGCGATATCGACGATCCGCGCACCATTCTCGATCTTGCAGATATCATCCAGTCGCCGGAGCGCCTGCGCCTGCTTCTGCTGCTGACGATCGCCGATATGCGTGCTGTCAGCCCCAATGTCTGGAATGCCTGGAAAGCGACGCTGCTGCGGGAGCTTTATTCACGCGTTGCCGAGGTGCTTGAGGGTGGCCTTGCCGCAACAGAACGCGACGAGCGTGTGAGCCATGCCAAGGAACTGGTCCGTGACGGTCTCGTCCAGCAGGGTATCGCAGACGAACAAGCCGACCATTTTCTATCGCTCGGCTATGCAGGTTATTGGCTCGGTTTTGACGCCGATACCCATATCCGCCACGCCCGTCTGGTGCTGGACTCCGAAGTCCATTCGGCTCCCCTCACCATCGAGGCAACGCCCATCCCGCAGCGCGACGTGACGGAAATCACGATTTTCAGCGCCGATCATTCCGGGCTCTTCTCGCAGATCGCGGGCGGGCTTGCCGTGGCGGGTGCCTCCATTGTGGATGCGCGCATCCACACGCTCAGCGACGGCATGGCCCTCGATACATTCTGGGTGCAGGACGGCAATGGCCGCGCTTTCGAGACACCGCTGCAACTCGTCCGACTGAACAGTCTGATTGAACAGGCGCTCTCAAGCCGCCTCGCCATCGGCGACGAACTTGGGCGTCTGTCAGATCAGCGCACAGCGCGGCGCATGCGGGCCATCCATGTGCCTTCACGCGTGGTGATCGATAATCGTGCCTCTGAAAGACATACGATCATCGAGATAAACGGACGCGATCGCCCCGGCCTGCTTTATGACATCACCCGCACGATCAGCGAGCAGTCATTGCAGATCTCCTCGGCCCATATCACGACCTATGGAATGCGCGCCGTGGACGTTTTCTATGTGCGCGATCTGGTCGGACTGAAGGTCACATCAGACAGCCGCATGGCCGAGATCCGCACGGCGCTTATTGCCACGCTGAGCGGAGACGACACGAACCACCCGTCAAAGCCCGTCGCAGCCTGATCTTTCCCGCAGGGCTTCTGCAACACGAGCGATCACCGGGGGCCATGCCTGAGCCGGGGGCAGCAACCCCTCGGGCCTGAAAATGCGTGTCTGCTGATACCAGTCAGGCCCCTGCCAGCGCCAGTCTCCACCCTCACGGTCGAGCAGCCAGAGCGGCACGCCCATAGCCCCGGCCAGATGTGCCAGCATGGTATCAACGCCTATCACCCTCTCGCAGCGCGCCAGGGCATGCGCTGTCTCGACGAGGGTTGCGCCACCCCCCGGCATCATGCCTTCAGGTGCTGCGTCCTGCTGAAGACTGACAAAAACCAGATCCGCAACGCTCAGGAGCGGCGCGAGCAACTCCGGCTTGAGTGACCGTCTGGCATCAAAGCGATACGTCGCGTTGCCCGCATGGAACACACCGATCCTGCCCGCCTCCCGAACAGAGCCAAAATCGAGATAGGGCGACGGATCGATGTGAGTGACACCCAGAAGGGCTGGCAAACTGAGGAGGGAGCAAGCGAGAGACGCTTCGCCTTCAAGCACGACCCGCCCCGACTGGAGCAGCGGCGTCATGACCGGCATGAAGTCGAGTAAGGACAGTATCTGCTCGGGCAGATTCAGCAAAAGCGGTGCCCGGCGCGCGGCCTCAGGCACAAAACGCAGAAACTGGATCATATCACCCAGACCCTGCTCGGCATCGACCCGCACACGCACATCCGTGGTCTCGCCCAGCCACGGTGTCTCGAAAGGCGTCAGACCCAGAACCTCCCGGCGCGATTCAAAAAGCGCCCATCCTTCGGCAAGGTTACCTGAAGCGAGGGCGAGCATGGAGAGGTTGAAGCCCGCCTGCGCCGACAGCACCCCGCCCCCCTGCATAACGGTACGAAAGACCGTTTCTGCCTCATCGCGCCTGCCCGTCTCGGCCAGTAGCGTGGCCCGGTTGACTGCTACGACGCAATCCTCCGGCGCCAGCTTCACCGCTTGGGCGAAGGCCGCTTCGGCCTTGGTAAAAAGACCCAGCGCCTGACAAACGAGACCGAGATTGTTCAGCGTTCGGGCACTCGGCGTTGCGAGAGTGACTGCTTGTTCAAGCGCCACCAGAGCAGCCTGCATCTCGCCATTCTCGAAGAAGGCCGCGCCGAGATTGGCGAAAGCCATGGCGTCCTGAGGGCAGAGCGCCGCAAGCGCCTGAAAAGCCCCGGTTGCCGCACCGAGACGGCGCTCAGCCATGAGAAATGTCCCATGGCGCATCAGGAGCGACACAGGCTCTCTGGCGAGTGAGAGCGCTTCGGCAAAAACCGACGCTGCTTCATCCTCCTGCCCGCTTCGATAGAGCAGTTCTGAAAGAAAGGCTTTTGCCCTGAACTCGCGCGGTTCGAGCAACAGCACAACCCGACAGGCGGCGAGAGCTTCACGCAGATGCCCCGCCTCATCAAGGGCCGCAGCGAGCGTCAGATGAAACTGGGCCTTCTCATGATCGCCTTCGGCCAGAGTGAGCGCGTGCGCCACGGAAGCAATGGCGGTGCGAGGCTGATTTGTATGGCGGGCGACACAGGCCAGACCGTGCCAGGCCGCTCCACAATCCGGAGCCTCGGCAAGAACCGCACGAAACAAGGCCTCCGCCTGAACGGAGTCGCCTCCTGCAAGATGGGCCAGAGCGGTATTGATGCGCGAGGTGTAGACAGTCATCGACCAATCATGACGGCTCGCGCACGGGCTTACAACCGAGCCGCAACTTCCCTCTGCTCACAAGACAAGGCCAAAGCGCGGGCCAATCCATGTGACCGCCAGATAGAGCATGATGGTCAGCAGACAGCCGAGGCCGAGAGCGAGCCAGAACCCGAGACCATGGCGCAGCAAGGCTGGAATGAGCAGAAACATCGGCAAGGAGGGCAGCACATACCAGAAGGTTGCGCCGGCATGATTGGCCATATTCTCTGCATCGGGTTTTTCAACCCAAAGCCAGATCATGCCCATGACCGATACGAGAGGCAGCGAGGCAATCAAGGCGCCAAAGCCGGGATAACGGCGCGCCAGAGTCGACGCGACAGCGATCAGCACGCCAGACACGGCCGATTTGAGAGCAAGGGCGAGCATCACAGACCTTGTGTGAAGGAGAGAGACAAAAAGGGCAGCCCCCGCGCACAAGACACGACAAAGCGTTCAAAAAACCCCTCGGGAAGCGCAGTCAATCTTGCATGGGGTCCGAATGGGCTTACAAGGAGGCATGGTCGCTTTTCTTCCCAAACTGCGTCGGTCCGCCTGTTGCACAGCGCTTTTCATGCTTGCCCTGACGTTGCGCCCTGCCCCGGCGCAGGCTGCCCATGAACGCCCCTGGCTGGCCGACACCGCCGCCGCACGGATCTCCCAGACCATAAGCCTGCCCGGCAAGGCGCTCTGGCGTCAGGCGCTGCCTCTTGCCGATGGCAGTGTCATCCTTCTGCGCGAGCCAGACACAGATGAAAACGGCCCGTTTCTGGCGCGACTGCCAGCTGGTGCCAGCGAGACGACGCCGCTCATTCTGGTCTGGAGCAGCACGGACGACAAGGCGCGCGGCCCTAAAGGTTTCGCCCCTTCCGCGCTTGCCCGCGATGACAGCGGTACTCTCTGGCTGATTGACCGGGCGACAACCGGGTTCCCGCCGCGCCTGATCCATCTCGACCCGGTTTCGGGCAAGGTGCTTTCAGAACTGGACCTGCCGCCTGAAGCTATCGTGCAGAACACAGCGTTCACCACCCTCGCAGTCCACGGACAGACGGCCTATCTGGCTGATGAGGGCGGGGTGTCGCTCACCATGGTCGATATGGCGCGCCATCAGGCCACGCGCTTCTTTGCCGGCTACCCGACATCGCGTGGCCACCTGCCGCTCACGATTGACCATCATCCGGTCATGGGCACGGATGGCCACCCTCTGACACGCGACATCGCCTATCTTGCCCTCGAAACGAATGGCAAATGGCTCTACGAGCAGGCGCCGACAGGCCCGATCTACCGCCTCTCCACCGATCTGCTGACAGACCCCTCGGTCACTCCTTCGGAACAGATGGAGGGTGTGACGCAATGGCGCGGGACGCCAACCGTGAGCGGCATGACGCTGGACGACAAGGCAACGCTCTATCTGACCGATATCGAGAATGGCAGGCTTTTGAGCTTTGACACGGCACGCCTCCCCCATATTCTTCTGGTCGCGCCACAGCTCGTTCAGGCCGGCATTCCTGGCTGGGCAAGGTCTCGAGGCAATAATGACAAATCCGGGCAGATCTGGGTTCCGGCAGGCCATACGCTTTTGCGCATCGACCTTCCCTGAGCCGCCCTCATGTCACCCCCTCGCCTTTCCTCTCCTGTCGCGTCATTCTTCCCAATCGTGTCTCTGAATTATGAAGGCTAACATGCTGTACCGTTCCACTCGCGGCGCTGCGCGCCCGCGCTCCTTCTCGGACATTCTTCTCGCTGGTCTGGCTGAAGATGGTGGGCTGTACATGCCTGAAACCTGGCCGCGCTTCACGCCTGATGAATGGCGCGCCATGCGCAGCCTCTCCTACCCCGATCTGGCCGCGAAAATCCTCTCTGTCTTCGCTGCGGGCAGCATCGATCTGCCGACGCTGCAGCGTCTTTGCGCCAAGGCTTATGCCGGGTTCTCCCACGCAGCCATTGCACCGCTGGTGGAGGTCGAGAACGGGCTGTTCTCGATGGAGCTGTTCCACGGTCCGACGCTCGCCTTCAAGGATATGGCGATGCAGCTTCTGGGCCAACTCTTCGAGCATGTGCTGACAGAGCGCAACCAGCGCGTCACCATTGTCGGTGCGACCTCTGGCGATACCGGCTCGGCCGCCATCGAAGCCTTTCGTGGCAGCCCGCATCTTTCGGTAGCCATCCTTCACCCGATGGGCCGCACCTCGGATGTGCAGCGCCGTCAGATGACGACGGTCAAGGATGACAATATCCTGAACATCGCCGTCGAAGGCACGTTCGACGATTGTCAGGACATGGTGAAGGCAATGTTCGCCGATACACCCTTCCGTGACGAAATCGGGCTCTCGGCGGTCAACTCCATCAACTGGGCCCGCATTGCAGCCCAGATCCCCTATTACGTGCGTGCCGCTCTGATGATGGGAGCGCCCGACCGCGATATCTCCTTTGCAGTGCCAACAGGCAATTTCGGCAATGTGCTCGCCGCCTGGGCTGCCAGCCAGATGGGCCTGCCAGTCCGTCGCCTGTGCATCGGCTCGAACCGCAACGATATTCTCACGCGCTTTTTGACCAGCAATGACATGTCGATGCGCGCTGTCGAGCCCAGTCTCTCACCGTCGATGGATATTCAGGTCTCATCGAATTTCGAGCGTCTGCTTTTCGAAATGCTCGATCGTGACCCGCAAGCCTGTCAGGCAACCATGCTGGCCTTCCGCCAGACAGGGCACATGCCGGTCGATCAGGCTGCTTGGATGCGGGCCAAAGAGCGTTTTGGCGCCCTCATGCTCGATGACGAGGCGACCCTCGCCGAAATGAAGGCCCTTTACGACAATTCCGGCTATCTGGCCGACCCGCACACAGCAATCGGTCTCGCTGCCGGGCGCAGGGCCCAGGAGCCGGGCATTCCCATGATCGTGGCTGCCACGGCCCATCCTGCGAAATTCCCCGATGCCGTACGCAAGGCAACAGGCATCGATCCTGCCCTGCCGCCTCATCTGGCTGACCTCTTCTCACGCGAAGAGCGCTACGAGACGCTCGCCAATGAGCTGAACATTATCGAAGACGCCGTGCGCCGCCATATCAAGGCCCACACGCACACGGCCTGAACCTGACCAAATCGTGGGAGGGGGCTGGAATTCGCCCCCTCGACACGCCATCTCAGGTCAGATCCCGCTTTCAGTTTTTCAGGACCATCACCGCTCGATGACCGATCCGATCACCGTTACCACCCTTCCCAATGGCCTTACCGTCGTCACCGAAAGGATGGAGCGCGTCGAAACCGTTTCGTTCGGCGCCTATGTTGCCACAGGCACACGCAATGAAACCGCCGAAGAAAACGGCGTGTCGCATTTTCTCGAACATATGGCCTTCAAGGGTACCAAACGCCGCAGTGCAGCGCGTATTGCCGAGGAAATCGAGAATGTCGGCGGTCATATCAACGCCTATACCGCGCGCGAGCAAACGGCCTATTACGTCAAGCTGTTGAAGGAAGATCTGCCGCTTGGCATCGATATCATCGGCGATATCCTGACCCACAGCACCTTTCTCGAGCAGGAGGTCGAACGCGAGCGTGGCGTGATCCTGCAGGAAATCGGCCAGGCCAACGACACGCCTGACGACATTATTTTCGATAATTTCCAGGAAACTGCGTTCCGCGATCAGCCCATGGGCCGGCCCACGCTGGGCACTGAGGGCCTGATTGCGACAATGAAGCGCGAGACCATGATGCGCTATATGCAGACGCATTATACCACGCGCAACATGGTGATCGCGGCCGCTGGCAATCTGCGCCACGAGGCGGTGCTCGATCTGGTGCAGGAGCATTTTCGCGACCTGCCAGACCATCAGCCGCCCGAACGCGAAGGCTGCACCTATCTCGGGGGCGAGCATCGTGAGTCCCGCGATCTGGATCAGGCGCATCTCGTGCTCGGTTTTCCGTCGGTCAGCTATAATGACCCGGCCTATCACGCTGTCATGCTGCTCTCGACGGTTCTGGGTGGCGGCATGTCATCGCGCCTCTTCCAGGAGATCCGAGAAAAGCGGGGGCTGGTCTATTCGGTCTATTCCTTCGCGCTGCCTTTCCTCGATAGCGGTCTTTTCGGCATCTATGCGGGCACGGGCGAACAGGAAGCTGCCGAGCTGGTTCCTGTCATGCTCGACGAACTTCGTCGTCTCTCTGACGGAATCAGCGCCGAGGAAATCGCCCGGGCCCGCGCTCAGGTGAAGTCCTCGCTGCTGATGTCGCTGGAAAGCACGGGCAGCCGCTGCGAACAGATTGCACGCCAGATGCAGCTTTTCGGACGTATCATCGACACCAGCGAGACCGTGGCCAAAATCGACGCCGTCGATGAAGCGGCCATGATCCGTGCTGCCGAAACCCTGTTCCGCGCCCGCCCGACGCTGGCCACAATCGGCCCGGTCGGCGCCATTCCCTCTTTTGACGCCATCAGCCAGAGGCTTGTTGCATGAGCAAGGATCAGGAGCGCCTTTCCCAACTACTCGACGCGGCGAAACGCGCCGGGGCCGATCGGGCCGATGCGCTTCTGATAGCCTCGCGCTCGGTTTCAGCCATGTGTCGTCGGGGCGTTCCGGAAGGGCTCGAGCATTCCGAGACCATCCAGCTGGGTCTGAGGGTCTTTATCGGCAAGCGCGCCGCCAATGTCTCAGCCACTGCGCTCGACACAAGCCGCTTCGAGGCACTGGCCGAGCAGGCTGTCGCCATGGCACGCGTCGTGCCTGAAGACGCCCACACAAGCCTCGTCGACCCTGCGCAACAGGGTGTCTACGACATTGCCTCTCTCGATCTGGTCGATGCGGGCGAAGCTCCTGGTCTTGAAGCCCTGCTGGCAAGAGCACGCGAAGCCGAGGAAATCGCGCTCGGTTTTCCCGGCATTACCAACAGCAACGGCGCCTCGGCTGGTTACGGCCGGGTGGAAATCGCGCTTGCAGAAAGCGGCGGGTTTTCCGGTCGCTATGTTCAGACGAGCCATAGCAATGGCATCAGCGTGCTGGCAGGCGAAGGCCCGAGCATGCAGCGCGATTATGCCGGTCACAGCGCCCGGCACCTGAGCGATCTCGACTCAGCCGAAAGCCTTGGTCGTGAAGCGGCAGAACGCGCTCTGGCCCGCATGAACCCGGCCAAACCACGCACGGGGGCCTTCCCTGTCGTGTTCGATCGCCGTGTCTCGGCCAGCCTGCTCGGTCATCTGGCAGGGGCCATCAATGGCGCCTCGATCGCACGCGGCACGTCTTTCCTTTCCGCCCATCGCGGCAAACGCATCCTGCCGGAGGCGCTGAGCGTGATCGACGACCCGACACGCCCACGCGGTTTGCGCTCGAAGCCATTCGACGCCGAGGGTTTCCTGCCTTCGCCTTTCGCTTTCGTCGAAAACGGGGTCCTGCAGGACTGGATACTCGACAGCCGCTCGGCAATGCAGCTCGGTCTGGTGAATAACGGGCGTGCCTCGCGCAGTGTCGGCGGACCGCCCTCCCCGGCAGTCAGCAATTTCTTCCTCACCGGCGGCACCGGGTCGCGCGAGGCATTGCTCGCCGATATCGTCGAGGGTGTTTATGTAACCGAGATGATGGGCTCATCCATCAACGGGCTGACCGGCGATTACAGCCGTGGCGCCTCTGGATACATGATCCGTAACGGCCAGCTGGCCGAACCGGTGGCCGAGCTGACCATTGCGGGCAATCTCATCGATATGTTTGCGTCGCTGCGCGCTGCGGATGATCTTGAGTTCCGCCACGGCGTTGACGCTCCAACACTCAGAATTGACACAATGAGCGTTGCAGGAAGCTGAAGCGCTTTCCGTTCAGTCACAGAGGACTGAACCCGCAATGCGCTCACAAGGAGTTTTCATGTCCCGCCCCATTCTTCGTGCCTCCCTCCTGCTCCTGGCTCTGGCCCCGCTTCTGGCAGCCCCTGCCGACGCACGGCCAGGCGGTGGACGCTCCATGGGAAGTCGCGGCAGCCGCACCTATTCTCCGCCACCCATGACGCAAACGGCACCCTATGCCGCACGTCCCATGGAGCGCAGCTATGCACCTGCCGCGCCCTCACCTGGGATGAACGCGCCCTTCTCGCGCCCGATGGGGCAGCCCGGCTTTGCCCAGCGTCGACCTCTCATGACCGGCTTCATGGGCGGGCTGGTCGGCGCAGGTCTGTTCGGCATGCTTTCAGGCCACGGTTTCTTCGGCGGCGGTGGAGGCGGTTTTCTCTCCTTCATCGGGCTGCTGTTCCAGATTGCGATTTTCGGATTTCTGATCGTCATGGTGCTGCGCTGGCTGGCCAATCGTCGCAACGGTGGCGCCGGAGCACCACAGCGACCGGGTTTCTCCAGTGGAGCCGGAACGCCTGCTGTCACCCTGAGCAACAGCGATTATCAGAATTTCCAGCAGCTTCTGCTGGATATCCAGGCTGCTTGGAGCGCGCAGAACATGCGCGCCCTCTCCACCATGGCGACGCCCGAGATGGTATCGTATTTCAGCGAGCAGCTGGCCGATTATGCCAGCCGTGGCGCGCGCAATATCGTGTCTGACGTGCAGTTCATGCGCGGCGATCTGTCCGAAGCCTGGCGCGAGGGCAATATGACTTATGCGACCGTCGCGATGCAGTATTCGCTCTATGACGTGACAACCGATTCCTTCGGCAATGTCATTGACGGCAGCAAGACCGAGCGACAGGCCGTGACAGAACTCTGGACTTTCGTACGTGCCGACGGGCGCGGCAACTGGATCCTGTCTGCGATCCAGCAGGTAGGCTGATACGCGCTGGGGCGAGGCTTCACCCTCGCCCCACAGGGGACGGGCTATGGGCCTGTCGTCGTCACAAGATACATGGAGCCCGTGCTGCCTTTCGAGGGACGGCACGTCGGACCTCTTCGCCCGCCCTGGCTCTCTTATCAGGGCGCGTCGTTTCCAGATCCGCCCTTTCATTGCAACGATAGTCCTCTTGCCGCTGCCACTCTTTCTGACAGGGGCGGCAGGAGGCATGGTAGTTTCTCGATCTATCCAGGAATTGAGTGCATTCCCCAGCGCCACGCTTCCTCTGCCTGCGCTACCCCTGCAAGAAGACAAGTTCGTGCAGGTTTATGCGCTGGGCGAAATTCCTTGCAGGGATCTTATGCAGAGGCCCGAGCCGGGTATCGAGCAGCCTATGAGAAGAGAAAAACATGATTTCTTCCGAAACTCCCTCTCGCCCCTCCAGCACTGAAATCGGGAAGTAAGCCGGGATACGGAGGAAGTCAGACGATATACGGTGAAGACACGTGATATCGCCCGAAATCCAGAAAACAACGACTTAAGGCGTCGCGAGGCACACACCTCTTCTCCACCCAGCTCAGCCGAGACTTCTGAAACGACTTATCGCCCCCGAACCTGTGAGCGCCGTCTAGGTCAGAGACGCAGATAAGTCAGCGCGAAGAGCGAGACCATCACGAGCGAAAGACCGCCAAGCAGTCCCAAGATGCGCCCCTGACGATTGGAGACGACTTCTTGTTTCTTCATGGGAAAAGCACCCGGTCGATCAGCAGCGCCGAAAACAGAAAGAACAGATAGGCCAGGGAATACCGGAAGGCATAACGCGCTGGCTTGTCTGCCGTAAGACTGACGCCTTGGGCATCCTGTTTGTCGAGCAGTACGCGCAGAGCGAAGTAGATAAATCCGAGCCCGAGCACAGTTGCGCTGACTGTATAGATCATGCCGCAAAGATGCAGAAACGACGGCACCAACGACACAGCCATCAGAATGAGCGTGTAGACGAACACATTCCAGCGTGTATGGCGGGCACCCTTGACCACGGGCAGCATGGGAATGCCCGCCTTCGTGTAATCCTTGCAGGCATAAAGCGACAGCGACCAGAAATGCGGCGGCGTCCAGAGAAACACGATCGCGAACATGACAACAGGCAGAACGCTCATCGAGCCTGTCGCTGCCGCCCAGCCGATCATGGGCGGGAAAGCCCCAGCCGCCCCACCGATCACGATGTTCTGCGGCGTGCTGCGCTTTAGCCACATCGTGTAGATCACGGCATAGAAAAAGATCGAAAAGGCCAGAATGCCCGCTGCGAGTGCGTTGCTGGCAAGCCAGAGCAGCGCGACAGAAGCCAGAGAAAGCACGATGCCGTAAATCAGCGCGCCATCAGCATCCATGCGCGAGTCCGGGATAGGTCGCACTGCGGTCCGCTTCATGATCGCGTCGATATCGCGATCGTACCACATGTTGATGGCGCCAGCCGCCCCGGCCCCGACGCAGATGCACAGCATGTCGATCAGCCCCAGCGGGACGGATGGCCAGACAGGGGCAACTGCCATACCGGCGACCCCGGTGAAGACCACCAGCGAGATGACACGTGGCTTGAGCAGGGCAAGCCAGTCCTTGAGAGTCGCACCCTCTTCCCTGTCGAAGCTGTGCTGCGCTTCGGAAAGGCTCTGGGAAGCACTCATGAGAAATCAGCCTCTACGGCTGAGGGTTCAGAATGGGGCTGCCGTGGCAGCAACGCTCTGGCGCCAAGAACCGCGACGCAAAAAAGCGAGACGATCATGCCGATCTCGCCACAGCGCTGAAGCACCGGCAGGAGCGGCATCATGGCCAGAGCCGATACGCCCATGGCGACGAGATGTACGCGACAGAGCCAATGAGGCGCAGCAATCGACGGGATCTGCTCCTGCCAGCGATAATAACATCCAAACAACGCGAAGACGGCACCGAACAGCATTGCCGAATGGAAGGCCTCAGGCCTCACCGGAAAAAGGCTCAGAACCCATCCAGCGGAGAGCAAGAGCAGCGCGGGAAAGCTCCAGGAGAGAGCTGCGGTCAGGGCGAAACTACGGCCCCAGAGCGAAGCACAAATCAGGGCCATGATGCCGAAGGAGGGCGCAGCGACGCCCATCCCCAGAAGCCAGTCGTCTGAAAGCCTAGGCACCGTGACGCCATGGGCCCAGACCACCGGCACCAGAAGGCTCGGTATGGCCATCAGCAAAGGCAGGGTGATCTTGAGACGCGTGGAATGGAAAGCGACCAGATTGGCAATCGCACCCAGAGCAAGCTGCACGACAAGCGCCAGCACAGGCACCTGCAATTTACCCAGCCAGAACTGTACGCTGGCAAACCATGCGTGCCCTGCGACAAGATCATGGAGCAAGCCAGCCATGAAAACCGGCGCCATGACAATCAGCCCCAGAGAAGCAAGAAGCTGCGACCAGGCAAAAGGCGAGAGGTCACGAAACCGCACGACACGGCATTCGAGGCATTTGACGATGGTGGAAAGAGCCAGAAAGGTTGTGCCGAACCCCCACAAGGCGAGGGAGAAGACAAAAGCAGCCGGCTCGCGCGCGCCATAAACGGCGCTCAGGGCACCAACGAAAAGAAGCAGAAAAGCAAGACGATCAAATCGGACCATCAGGCCTGGAAGCGTCGTCAACTCGCCCGGCAGAACCAGACGTCCCATCCCTCCGAGGAAGGCAGGAATGAGTACGAAGAGGTCAAGAAGCAGGCCGTGGCTCAGAGCATGGAAGGGCCCGGCATTATGCGACACGGCCCCCAGAAATCCGCCAGCAAGACCGCAAAGGAGAGAGAGACCGAGAAAAGCGGCGCCATCGGCTCGAAACTGCGCGCCGTAAGAGCCCTTGGTGATCGACTGGTTTAACAAGCCCGGTTCCTCATGCAGTCCTCAAGGTCCCGACCGGAAAACGGTCTTGGGGGACCCTGTCGTCAAGGCCAGTCTGGTGTGAACTGTCGGGCACGTACGTGTCAGGCAACCAGGGCCGTCTCTTCCTTATTATCCATCTCGAGCGGCAATGTCACGAGTGTAAACAGACCAGCAGGCGGCACCGGCGTGATCAGGGCACGGCTCAGATCCTCGGGGGGCAGGAGCGATTCCATAGCGAAATCAGGGTGCCAGCCCAGAGAGCGCGAGGCACGTGCCATGCCGCGTTCAACGGCCAAGCGCACACCGCCCGTCGCCAGAAAATGATTGACGAACAGGATATGCCCGCCCGGCTTGACCACGCGCTTGAGCTCGCCAAGCAGGCGACGCGGGCTCGGCACAACAGACGCCACGAACATCGCAACCGCAATATCGAAGCTTCCAGCCTCGAAGGTAGTTGCCTCGGCGTCCATTTCCAGCAGATCGTCGACATTGCCGAGTTGCTGGTTGATCACGCGATGACGGGCACGCTCCAGCATCGCTTCGGACAGATCGATACCCGTGATGTGCTTGTCGCGATTATAATGGGGCAGCGCCAGACCGGTGCCGACACCGACCTCGAGAACGCGCTCACCCGGCAAGGCGTTGACTGCTGCGACGGCACGACGACGGCCGAAGGCGGAAATGCCACCGAAAACCGAGTCATAAACCTTTGCCCAACGCCGATAGGCCGCACGCACGGCATCTGCGTCGAGAGCGGAACGTGGCCGGGGATGGGCGTCGTCCATGGAGGCGGTCGGGTCGATCAAGGGGTCCGGTCGTGTCATCAGGCTTCGTTCGTCTGGTCGCGCAAAATCATAATTCCGTCCTGATACCTGTTTGAAACCCAGGCCTTCGGCCCGGGCGTTCGACATTTCGCCTGATGATCAGACAGCATGACAGGCATCGTCTTGCCTGATCGCTCTTAGACCATCTCGCCAGAACTGGCGAGAGGCGGTTTGCATTTCGTCACGTTCGCCGTCTAAAGGAAATGATACAGATAAGCGGGTCGAACAGATAGAAACGGAGAGAGGCAACACATGTCGCTCATGAATATAAGCCTCTTCCTTCTGGCATTAGGTTTGTGGGCATCGATCTATATCGTGCGTTTCAAGGAAGAATTAACCAAATGGTTCGTCAACCGCTTTGGCCGTGACAAGCCTCCCGAGATACCAGAAGGTGGGCCACCGAAGGTGACCCTGCCGTTCCGCTATACCGCCGCCTCTTCGATCTTCGCGACACCACCACAGGAACCCAATAAGAAAGAAGAGTGACGTCTCTTCGCCTTAGCTACGACCGATCCGCTGTTCGATGGCATCCCAGACCAGCCCGGCGCTGTTCATGTCATTGAAGCGATCCAGTTCCTGAAGCCCGGTGGGTGACGTCACATTGATTTCGGTGAGCCACTCGCCAATCACGTCGATACCCACGAAAATCAGCCCATTTTCACGCAGATGTGACCCGATACGCTCGCAGATCTCTTCATCGCGCCTGGTCAGCGCCACGGCTTCTGCCCTGCCACCCACATGCATGTTCGACCGTGCCTCGCCCGTTGCAGGCACACGATTGATCGCGCCGATCGGCTTGCCATCGACCAGAATGATACGCTTGTCACCCTTGCGCACCAGCGGTTCGTAGCGCTGGATCATGAGCGGCTCACGCGAACGGCTGAAATGCAGTTCGAGAAGCGACGCGAAATTCTCATCCCCTTCGCGAATACGGAAGATACCGGCGCCCCCGTTGCCATAAAGTGGCTTGAGAATCACATCGCCATAGCGGGCACGGAACTGGGTCAGCGCCTCACGGTCCCAGGTCACGAGAGTGGGCGGCATCAGATCGGGATAATGCGTGACCAGAAGCTTTTCAGGCGCGTCACGGACGGATTTCGGATCGTTGACGACCAGCGTCTTCCCTTCGCCGACACCATGCACATGCTCAAGCATGTGAGTGGCCGTGATATAGCCCATGTCGAAGGGCGGGTCCTGCCGCATCAATACGGCATCGGTCGCGCCAAGGTCGAGCCGCATCTCTTCACCGAAGCTTGCATGGCCGCCCTGAACACGCTGCACCTTGACCGCGCGCGCGCGCGCAGACAAACGGCCCATGGTCGCTTCGGCACCCCCCTCACCCAGGCAAAGAGACTCGACGGGATAGACGAAGAGTTCATGCCCCCGACGCTGGGCCTCGAGCATAAGGGCGAAAGTCGAATCTCCGTTGATATTGACGTGTTCGAGCGGGTCCATCTGAACGGCTATTCTAAGCGCCATCGACCTAGTCCTTTCGGTCCTGAAAAACTCACTGGGGTCACCTGTGCAGCTCGCACCCCCATGCCCCATGATCTGGGCCCATCATTGTTTAAGCTCTAGCAGAGCGTCTGGTCGTTTCCTATGACGGATCGATACTGCCTCACCCCGTCCCTCTCGCCTGCGAGGCTCCTCAGGGATAGGTGATGGAAAGCACTTCCAGCATCACCGGCCCGCTCGGGGTCTGAAGACTGACCTCATCTCCCACCCGGCTTCGCATGAGCGCACGGGCCACAGGGGAGACCAGACTGATCTCACGTCGTGTCAGATCTGCCTCGTCGCAGCCAACAATTGTGACGTCATGCGTCACGTCCTCTTCATCGACGTAAGACACGCTGGCGCCGAAAAAGACGCGGTCGCGGGTCGTCTGTGAGGCCGGATCTATAACGAGCGCATGCTCAAGCCTCTTGCTGAGAAATCGCGCCCGTCGGTCGATCTCGCGCAGACGACGTTTGCCGTAGAGATAGTCTCCATTTTCGCTCCGATCGCCATTTCCCGCTGCCCAGGAGACAATCTCGACAATTTTCGGGCGCTCGACCTGCATGAGTTCGCGCAGTTCCTCGCGCATTCGTGCCGCCCCTTGCGGGGTGAGATAGAGCGCCAGAGGCGTCTTGGAATGATCAGCCACGCAATTCTCGCAGCTTGTAGCGGATCACGCCTGAGATATTCGCGCCCGGAGCAAGAACATGCACGCCGTTTTCCAGCAGGTCGGGGTGGTTGAGCCCGTTATTCATGTTGCTGACGGCCTCGACCGCAACGAAGGGCTTTTCCGGCGCGGTGAAGACAACCAGATGCTGGAATACGGGGTCAGCCTCTATGGTCACCTCGTAGCCAGCGGATTGATAACCCAGAACTGTCTTGCCTCCCCACCCGGCAAAGCAGTTATCGAGCCGCGTCTCGCCGATAGTGCGGGCTGTGGCGAAATTCCATGTTCCCTCGCAGGCAATCTGCCCGATCGGAAGCATATCCGGCCCGTTTTCCCAGACGCTGGAAGCCGCAAACTGCATGGTCATGTCATCGCTGCGCGCGAAAAAGGGATGGAAACCCATTCCCACAGGCTGGGCGCGCGTGTCGCGGTTCGCGATGAGCATTTCCACACTCAGCCCGTCACGGTGCAGAACAAAAGACAGTACGGCACGATAGGCAAAAGGCCATTGCGCCGGGTCGTCTCCCTTTGCAGGGTTGTGGTCGAGGAACAGAATGGCCCGTTCCGAATCATGTTGCGCGACCTGCCACTCACGCTCCCAGCCATTGCCGTGAATGGCATTGGACTCAGCGCTAAAATTCTTTGCAAGCGTATAATCAACGCCCTCAAAGCTGAATTTTCCGTCGCCGATGCGGTTAGAAAATGGCACGAGAGGATACCCCGCCACCGGCGTATTCTTCTGAGCGGCGAGATTGGGGTCGGCTGTCGGCACGAGCAGATCACGACCGCGCAGACGCCAGAAAGCGAGGCTGCCGCCAAGGCCAGGCAATAATCCAAGATGGGCCTCACCCAGTTTGAGCTCGATCATCCTGCTTTCCTCCTGCCGCCCCGCTTTTTCGCAGGGTCGTAGCCACCGCCGCCCGGGCCAAGCGGTCGCGGCGTTTTATCCTTGCTTTTGAAAGAGCTACGCCCCGCCGTCGAACTCGGCAAGGGGGGCGGCTCGAGCCCGAGATCGATTGCCTCAAGGCGCTTGATTTCATCACGCAGCCGTGCGGCCTGCTCGAAGTCGAGATCGGCAGCCGCCGCGCGCATGCGCTTTTCCAGATCCTGAATGGAGGCGCCAAGCGATTTGCCGACGAATTCCTGCGTGTCGCCCGCAGCATCGGGGCCAACGGTGACATAATCCTGCTCGAACACGGAAGAGAGCGCGTCGCCGATACGCGAGCGCACGGTCTGCGGGGTGATGCCATGGGCCTCGTTATAGGCAATCTGGCGCGCACGGCGGCGAGCGGTCTCATCAATTGCAAACTCAAGCGAGCCGGTCATCTTGTCGGCATAGAGCAGAACGCGCCCGTCGACGTTACGTGCGGCACGCCCGATGGTCTGGATCAGCGAGGTGCGGCTACGCAGAAACCCTTCCTTGTCAGCATCGAGAATGGCAACCAGAGCACATTCCGGAATATCGAGCCCCTCTCGAAGCAGGTTGATCCCGACCAGCACGTCGAAAGCGCCAAGACGCAGATCACGGATGATCTCGATACGCTCGAGCGTGTCGACGTCAGAATGCAGATAACGCACCTTGATCCCGGCCTCACCGAGATATTCCGTCAGATCCTCAGCCATGCGCTTGGTGAGCGTGGTCACCAGAACACGCCCACCAGCGGCGATGGTGTCACGGGCCTCGGCCAGAAGATCATCCACCTGCCCTTCGACCGGGCGAACGATGGTCACCGGGTCGATCAGACCTGTCGGTCGGATGATCTGCTCGGCAAAGACGCCGCTCGTCCGCTCCATCTCCCAGGGGCCGGGCGTTGCGGAAACGAACACGCTCTGCGGACGCAGGGCCTCCCACTCCTCGAATTTCAGGGGGCGGTTATCGAGGCAGGAGGGCAGACGAAAGCCATATTCAGACAGGACGGATTTACGCGCATGGTCGCCACGCGCCATGCCGCCGATCTGCGGCACGGTAACATGGCTCTCATCGACGATCAGCAGTGCATCTTCGGGCAGATATTCGAACAGCGTCGGCGGTGGGTCACCAGGCCCACGCCCCGAGAGATAGCGCGAGTAGTTTTCGATGCCTTTGCAGGCGCCGGTCGTCTCGATCATTTCGAGATCGAAAATGGTGCGCTGCTGCAGTCTTTCGGCCTCGAGCAGCTTCCCGGCAGCGTTCAGCTCGTCGAGGCGCTGGCGCAACTCGGCCTTGATGCCAATCATGGCCTGATTGAGCGTCGGGCGAGGCGTCACATAATGCGAGTTGGCGTAGACACTGATTTCGGAAAGCTCAGCCGTCTTGTTGCCAGTCAGCGGGTCGAATTCGATAATGGCCTCGATCTCGTCCCCGAACAGCGAGACGCGCCAGGCGCGGTCTTCATTCTGCACCGGGAAAATATCGATCTGCTCCCCACGCACGCGAAACGTGCCGCGCTCGAAGGCCGCATCGTTACGACGATACTGAAGCTCGACCAGTGCCTTGATAAGGCGATCACGATCGATACTCCCCCCGGCTTCGAGCCTGACCACCATGCGTGAATAGGTCTCGACCGAACCGATACCGTAGATGCAGGATACGGAGGCGACTATGATGACGTCATTGCGCTCAAGCAGCGCCTGCGTCGCCGCATGGCGCATACGGTCGATCTGCTCGTTGATCTGACTGTCTTTTTCAATATAGGTGTCAGAGCGCGGCACATAGGCTTCTGGCTGGTAATAATCGTAGTAGGAAACGAAATATTCCACCGCGTTATCCGGGAAGAACTGCTTCATTTCCCCGTAGAGCTGGGCCGCCAGGGTCTTGTTCGGTGCAAGAATAAGTGTCGGCTTCTGGGTCGCCTCGATGACTTTCGCCATGGTGAAGGTCTTGCCCGACCCGGTCACGCCCAGCAGCACTTGATCGACCTCACCATCGTCAACGCCGCGCACCAGTTCCGCAATCGCGGTTGGCTGATCGCCGGCCGGGTCATAATCGGATTTGACCACCATGCGGCGCAGCTTCTCCTTGACAGGCTGCCGCTCGGGCCTGAACCCCACGAGCCTGTGTTCGGGGATTGCTTCCATAGTGGATCGTGATGCTGTCGCCATGGCTGGGAAATGGGCTTTCAAGAGCGTCGTCGCAAGTGCAGGATTGTAGGCTTCAACGCAGCATGACAGACAGGGGTTCATGATGCATGACACGCTCAACACGCCCCGCCATCGACAGATCGTTGCGCTCGTTCAGGCGCATGGCTTCATGTCCAATGAGGATCTCGCCCAGCGCCTTGGCGTGACGGTGCAGACAATACGGCGCGACCTCAATGCCTTGGCCGAAACCGGCCATGTCGCCCGCTATCATGGCGGCGCGAGCCCGACATCATCGACAGAGAACATCGCCTATGGCGAGCGCCAGACACTGCATTCACGCGCCAAGGACGCCATAGGCGCCTGCGCTGCAGCCCTCATTCCTGACGGCAGCTCGCTTTTCATCAATATCGGCACCACGACCGAAGCCTTTGCCCGCGCCCTGACGGGCCATCGCGATTTGCATGTCATCACCAATAACCTTCATGTGGCAGTGGCACTCTCTCCAAGGCGTGATTTTCGCACAGTCCTCGCCGGGGGGCTCGTCCGCCCTCAGGATGGGGGCATCATCGGCGCCGGGGCCACTGAATCGCTGTCAGGATTTAGGGCTGATTTTGGTGTGATCGGTATCAGCGGCGTGGAAGAAGACGGCACGCTTCTCGATTTCGACCTCGACGAAATCCAGTGCGCGCGTGCGATCATGCGGCATGCGAGACGCGTCATCCTCCTAGCCGACCATACGAAATTCACCCGCAAGCCGGTAGGTCGTGTCGGCGACCTGTCGATGATCGACGATTTCGTGACAGACCGGATACCATCCGCAGAATTCCGAGCACAGCTGGAGAAGGCCAACGTGACACTTCACGTGACGGATAACGTTTGAAGAGCACACTATAACACAAGAACGTTATCTCTAACGTTTTATGTTCGTTTATTTTCGTTTTTGCTCTATCAGGACCTTCGCAGTCGCTTTTAACGAAGGCTCCCTTTCATGACGACTCATGCTGACTCCTCCCAGACCAAAACCATCCATGATCTTCTGATCATAGGCGGCGGCATCAATGGAGCAGGCATCGCGCGCGACGCCGCCGGGCGCGGGCTGAAGGTCATGCTGGTCGAAAAAGACGATCTCGCCAGCCATACCTCCTCGGCCAGTACCAAGCTCATCCATGGCGGTTTGCGTTATCTCGAATATTACGAGTTTCGTCTCGTGCGCGAGGCCCTGAATGAGCGCGAACGCCTGCTGAAAATTGCGCCGCATATCATCTGGCCCATGCGCTTCATTCTGCCGCACTCCGCCATGCTCCGCCCCGCCCGGTTGCTGCGGACCGGGCTTTTTCTCTACGACAATCTGTGCCGCACCATGACACTGCCAAAAACACGCAGCCTCCGTCTGCAGGACGAGGCAGCGGGCCGTGTGCTTCGCCCGGACTATGTGCGCGGCTTTGAATATTCGGATGGCTGGGTACAGGACAGCCGTCTCGTGGTGCTCAACGCGCAGGATGCTGCCCGTCGCGGCGCCACAATCTGCACGCGCACCAGACTGATCAGCGCCAAGCGCCATCAGAACCATTGGGTCGCCATTCTGGAAGACACGCTGTCGGGTGAAACGCATCAGGTCACCGCACGTGCCCTGATCAATGCTGCTGGCCCCTGGGTGGCGGAATTGCTGCAGGACAGGCTCTCGATCGAAAGCCGCAATCACGTGCGCCTTGTGAAAGGCAGCCACATTGTCGTGCCAAGGCAGTTCGATACAGAGCAGGCCTATATTCTGCAGAACCCGGACAAGCGTATCGTCTTTGCCATCCCCTATGAGAAAGATTTTACCCTCATCGGCACAACCGACATCCCCTGGGACCAGGACCCCGGCTCGGTCACCATCAGTGCGGATGAGATTGCCTATCTCTGCGAAAGCGTGAACCGTTACTTCAAACGCGCGATCACCCCCCAGGATGTCGTCTGGAGCTATGCCGGTGTGCGGCCGCTCTATGACGACCATTCGGGCAGCGCTTCTGCCGTTACACGTGATTATCGCCTCGATATCGACCACAGTGCCGCCCCCGTCCTGTCGGTCTTTGGCGGCAAGATCACGACCTATCGCAAACTCGCCGAGCACGCCCTTGAGAAGCTCGCCCCCCATCTCAAGGGGCTGACAACCATTTCCTGGACGGCTGACGCGCCGTTGCCGGGCGGTGACTTCCAGCGCGCGGATTTTGACAAATACGTCGCCTCCGTCCAGCGCCGGGTGGCTGGCCTTTCGCAGCAGACAGCAACAAGACTGGTGCGCAATTACGGCACGTTGATCGAGACGGTCATGCTGCCCCCTAAAACCGGGGGCGCATCTCTGGGCGCGCTCATAGGGGCCGATCTGCATGAGGGTGAAGTCGATTACCTCATGACGCATGAATGGGCCCGAAGCGCCGAAGATATTCTCTGGCGACGCTCGAAACTCGGCCTGCGCTTCAGTTCCGAAGACGTCACGAAATTGCAGGATTACATGGCCCGCCGCCTTCAGCAGAACGCCGCAGGCCAGGAAACCGATGACAAAGAGGTCGCCTGACCTCTTCCACCCGCTCCCCCCTCACTCTGGCTGACGGACAGACTCTCATGTCAGAAAGAAAACGCTATCTCGGCGAGCTGATCGCCGAATTCATCGCCGTCATGATCATCATCATTTTCGGCGACAGCGTCGCGGCGATGATCGTGCTTTACGATCCCAACCCTTATCAGAACGCCTATTGGGGCGTGGCCATTGTGTGGGGGCTTGGCGTCACCTTTGCGATTTATGCAACCGGGGCTGTCAGTGGCACCCATGCAAACCCCGCCGTCACTCTGGCCCTCGCACTCTATCGCGGTTTCTCATGGAAAAAGGTTCTGCCCTACTGCGCCGCACAAGTGCTGGGCGGCATTGCCGGTGCCGCCGTGGTCTATCTCAATTTCCATCCTGTCATCGACCATTACAACCTGACCCATCATTTCACCCGCGCAGGCGATGGGGGTGCAGCGGGCGTGTTCTTCACCCATCCCGGCCTTGCCGTGACAGCCATGCATTCCTTCGTGGTGCAGATTGTGCTGACGGGTGTGCTGGTCTTCGGCATCTTCGCCATTACCTGCCAGTATAACACCATGGCCCCGCAGGCGAATTCCGGCGCGCTCATTATCGGACTACTGGTTGCGGCCATTGGCGCCTCATCCGGTTTTCTCGATGCCTGGGCCATCAACCCTGCACGTGACTTCGGCCCGCGCACCTTCGCCTTCTTCGCCGGCTGGGGTGCCTCGGCCTTTCCGTCTCCGCAACATTACTGGTGGGTGCCGATTGCAGGCCCGCTTGTCGGTGGTGTTGTCGGCGCGGGCATCTATCAGTTTACCCTTCGTCCCTTCATGCCGAATTACACAGCGGATCTCCCGGCGCCCCCTGTGCCCGATCGGGCGCCGACAACCGCCGCCCCGCCCCGTGCCGAGCCAGTCTATATGGCGCCCAACAGCGTAACGCCTGCTCCCTGAACCACGCCCCTCTGCCGCCTCATATTCACTGCGCATCCCACGGATGCCAGGAGGAGTTTCCCCCATGACCCAGAAGACCCATATCCTTGCCATCGACCAGGGCACGACCTCGACGCGCAGCATCGTTTTCGACAACAAGGCGAAAGCCCTCTCCCTGTCGCGCCGCGAATTTGCCCAGCATTACCCGGCTCCCGGCTGGGTAGAGCATGATGTCGAGGATATCTGGCGCGATGCGCTCGAGACAGCGCGCGAGGCCATTGCTGCCTCCGGCGGGGTTGATTACATCGCTGGCCTGGGTATCACGAGCCAGCGCGAGACCATCGTCTTGTGGGAGCGCGCCACCGGCAAGCCGGTGCATCGCGCCATTGTCTGGCAGGACCGCCGGACGGCTCCGTTCTGTGCCGAACTCAAGCGCGATGGGGCAGAAGAAATCGTTCGCGCCAAGACCGGCCTGCTGCTTGACCCCTATTTTTCTGCCAGCAAGATCACCTGGCTGCTCGATAACGTCTCAGGGCTGCGCGACCGCGCCGAAGCTGGCGAACTGGCCATGGGCACGATCGACAGCTTCCTGCTCTGGCGTCTGACCGGCGGCGCCGTTCATGCAACCGACGTGACCAATGCCAGCCGCACGGCCCTGTTCAATATCCACACGCAGGACTGGGACGCCGATCTGCTGGCCCTGTTCCGTGTCCCGGCGGCCCTTCTGCCGAAGCTGTGCGACAATAGCGGACAACTCGGCATGACGGCGCCAGATCTGTTTGGTGCATCCATTCCCATCGGCGGCATGGCGGGCGATCAGCATGCGGCCCTCGTGGGGCAGGCCTGTTTCGAACCCGGCATGGCGAAAGCAACCTATGGCACGGGCTGCTTCATGCTGCTCAATACGGGCGATAAACCGGTCACCTCGCATCATCGCCTGCTCACGACCATCGGTTATCGCATCAACGGCAAGACGACCTACGCGCTGGAAGGCTCGATTTTCGTGGCAGGTGCTGCCATCAAATGGCTGCGTGACGGGCTGCATCTGATCACCCACGCCTCTCAGACAGATGACATGGCAACCCGCGTGCCTGACAGTCATGGGGTATATATGGTCCCGGGCTTCGTGGGCCTCGGCGCGCCTCATTGGGACCCCGATGCGCGCGGGCTCATCTGCGGCCTTACTTTGGGCTCGACCGAGGCCCATATAGCCCGCGCCGCACTGGAATCGGTTGCGTATCAGACTTTCGACCTGGCCCATGCAATGCGTGAAGATGGCGCCATGCAAGCCCAGACCCTGCGTATCGACGGGGGCATGTCGGCCAATGACTGGTTCTCGCAGTTTCTCGCCAATATTCTCGACACCAAGGTACAGCGCCCGTCCGACCTCGAAACCACGGCTCTGGGTGCCGCCTTTCTGGCCGGTCTGGCAACCGGCGTCTGGAACTCGCTTGAGGAAATCACCACCATCTGGACGCAGGAAAGGCTTTTCGAGCCCAAAATCGAGCCTGCGCTTCGCATCGAACTTCTGCGCGGCTGGCAGGATGCGGTACGCCGCACACTGACCCCACAAGCCCATTGAAAAATCTGAAACCGACGCGAGGAAACCCTTTTATCGTATCGGTTTCTCTCTGCTTCAAAAGCCGGGGCCGGAGCTGTTTCCGGCCCTTTTCGCCCTGCTACCCTCTTGTTTCCGCAAGGGTTCCGGATCTGTCAGAGTTCCTGCTCAAGGCTTTCGATAAGCCTATGTATCAAGGGCGAGGTGTAATTCTTGCGCCAGACATAATAGATATCGCTCGATTCCAGACTATCCGTGCGCTCGAAATGGATTTTTCCGTGCCTCGTGACTGCCTGTTCAACAACGCTCTCCGGCAGGCACGAAAACCCGACCCCCGCTTCGATGCAGGCGAAGATGCTGGAGAATGACTCGATTTCCATGACCGATCTCGGTTTGATCTTGCTGGTCTCAAGATAACCATCCACCTGTCGCCGATAGTGACAGGTCTGACCAAAGACATAGAGCTCCATTCTGGACAGGTCGTCGACTGTCGGCGCGCTCAGGGCTTTTGGCGTCACCAGCACAAGCCGCTCGCGAAAGGCCAGACGACTGACCAGAAGCGGATGAATGATCGGCCCGTCAGTCAAAATCAGATCCAGCTCACCATCCATCAGCAATTGCTCAAGCATGAGCGATGGTTCGGGGCGAATATGCAGCTCTACATGAGGCGTATTGGCCCTGTAACGCGCTATACGCTCAGGCAGGTGATTCGTCAGGGCTACATCCAGCGCGCCTACCCGTATGACTCCTCGCTCCGCATCGTCCTTGAAAAGCGCGCGGGCTTCCTGCGCCATTGCCAGCACCTGTTTGGCCTTTTGGTAGAAAAGCCTTCCCTCCGGCGTAACGAGCAGGCGGTTTTTCTCACGGCTGAACAGCGAGACCCCCAGGAGATCCTCCAGTTCGCGCACACGCGTGGTGATATTGGACGAGACACAGTTAAGCTGGGCTGCTGCTGCGGCGACCGTGCCCTGCTCGACCACGGCACAGAAAAAAGCGAGTTGGGAAAGCTTCAATATCTTCTCTTTTTATGAACGATTTAGTCATTAACAATCACTTTTAATGATCGAAATAGCGTCCTAGCGTGCCTCTTGAGATCGCAGCAAGCGATTTAACCCTGAGGAGATAAACATGACCTATCATGTTGTAGTGCAGTTCGACGTTCCTTCTGACAAGCGCGATGCATTCATCAGCGCCGGTCTGTTCGATGCCAATGACTCTTTGAAGAAAGAGCCGGACACGCTGCGCTTCGAGCTCATCCGCGATGAGAACAACCGCAATCGTTTCTATCTGGACGAAGTCTATACGAATGAAGAAGCCTTCATTCAGCATTCGAAAAACGAGACCGTCGCCCGTTTCTACGAGCTGGTCGACAGCTACGCCTTCGGCCCGGTTTTCCTGTTCAAGGGATATCGCGTAGAGGGCTGATCTGACCAGCAGATCAAACAGCGCCAATCGAGACGTCAGTCCGACTTCCGGCACCCGGCTTGGGCGGGTGCCGGAAGAAGGCGTTTCAGCACCGCAAAACTCAAAGCGTCAACAAACCGGTTTATTCCTCGACTGCGAGATAGGCCGCAGGAACAGAAGCGACGAGCCAGACGCCGTTTTCAGCCTGGTAAAACGCCATCCCTTCTTCGTACATCGACGCCGTATCGACGGTAAGGACGATGGCTTCGCCGTGCCTTGCGCCAACGCGTTTTGCAGTATCCACATCGCTCGACAGATGGACCATCTGCCGCCGCCCCGGGTTGAGGCCCTCGCGCAAAATCGATTCAATATTTTTTCGGGCCGGGCCGTGCCGTGCCACAATCTGGCAGGGGGCTGGCTGACGGGCAGGTTCAGATCGACCTGAACCGAATGCCCCTGTGCCGCCCTGATCAGCTTCCCATCCGGAGAAATGGTGAAGCGCTGCTTATCACTCGTCGCCACGACCCGAAGCAGCGTGTCGCGATCAAAGACATAGCCAGCATTGTTCGCCAATCGCAGCAGATCGGCAATATCGGTCCACCCGTGATTATCGAGCACAATACCTATCTTTCCCGGCTCATGACGCAGAACCAGAGAAAGCAGTCTCGAAACCTGATTGTCTTTCATGATCACTGTTACGCTTATCGCTTTGATGGAACCCGGTCAGATACCATGAGCGCCGCAGAGCAGCGCGGCCGACGCATTCAATTATTCGATATAGAGCGAGACACAGGATACGGCTCCAGCAGCCTATATCTTCATTCCACGAGAAGCACCCCAGACAAACGCCCCTCGCGTAACGCAAGGCAGATGCGCCAGTGTAAGTGGCGTTGAAGACGCGCTTATCAGGCACGTAGCCCCCGTGAATCCTCAAAGGCACGATCCGTTTTTCTGATCGGGGAATTCTTTCTTCGCTCTTTTGCTCATGCTCCAGGCGCGATTACTTATTTTTAATGCGACTCGCCCTGACGAGATCCCAGACTGAATCGTTTTCTCTCTCGCCACGCGCCGTTTTTCTATAGCGGGCGCCCCGTTTCAAAGACGAGCCAGACCATGAGCCTTCCAGAAAACACTCTCCTCCCCTCCGGTCCGCTATCGCGCCGATCCGCCCTTGGCCTTGGAGCCGCGGCCCTGGGTGGGGCGCTTTTCGCAGGCAAAGCCCGAGCCGCCGGTCAGGATGAGGCCATTGCCCCGCCAAGCGTCATCAGCACCCCGCCAAGAATCTGGGGGCCTGACGCGCCGGTCTCGTTCACGCCCGACCCTGATATCATTTTCTACGATCCGTCCTTCTCGGCCGTCATTCTCGATAACGCCCCGCTGGTTCAGGCCTGGAAAGGCAGAACGCTGTGGTTCGAAGGCCCTGCATGGTCGAGCGACGGGCGTTTCCTGATCGTCAGCGACGTCATGGGGAGCACGCAATATCGCTATCTGCCGGAAGAACGGTCGATGACGGTGTTCCGCAAGGAAAGCTATCACTCCAACGGCAATACATTCGACCATGACGGGCGCCTCATTACCTGCGAGCACGGCATGAGGCGCGTGATCCGCTGGGAGCATGACGGGCGGTGCACGGTCCTTGCCGAGAGCTTTGAGGGCAAGCGTCTCAACTCGCCAAACGATATCGTGGTCGATGCACAGGGCGGGATCTGGTTTACCGATCCGCCTTATGGTGACCGTCTTTGGGAGGGGCACCCCGATGCACCGGTCAACGGCGATCCTGGCAAAGGGAATCTGACATGGAATCTCGATCTTGAGGCCACCGAGCAGATTGGGGGACTGCATCATCAGGAGACGCATGTCTTCCATCTCGACCCGCAGACACTCAAGCTCACCAGCGTTCTGACAGGGGCCGATCTTGCCGGTCCGAACGGGCTGTGTTTTTCGCCCGACGAGAAAACACTTTATATTGTCTCAAGCGAGAAAGGTGCGGCCAGCCCCAAAGGGGGCGGCTATCGCAATATCTATGCGTTTGACGTGCGTAATGGCGCGCTGACGAACCAGCGGGTCTTTGCCGACATGAGCCTTGGCGGCCACAAACTCATGCCTGATGGAATCAAGGCAGACAGGCTCGGCAATCTCTGGGTGGCGGCCAATGGTCCGCTCGGGCTCTGCGGCGTGTTCGTCTATAATCCTGCAGGCAAGATGATCGGGCGGCTTCGCCTGCCACGCAGCGTATCCAACCTGACTTTTGGGGGCACTCAGCGCGATCGCCTGTTCATGTGCGCCGAAAATACGATCTTCACTCTCGATGTCGCCACGCAAGGGGCCGGATTGTCATGAAAAAACTGCTTGCTGCCCTTCTCGCCTCTGCGAGCTTCGCAACCCCGTCTTTTGCGGCCGGTCTGCCCCAGCCAGATTCTGACAATGCTGCGACCCAGCCGACGCTTGAAATCGTCAAACGCTTTCCAGCGGATTTCAACATGATCGGCGTCGGCGTCTCCCGCTCGGGCATCGTCTATGCATCGGCGCCAGCGACCATGAAGCGGTATAGCGCCAGCGTGGTGCGCATCGACCCGAAAACCGGCGCGCTGATCCCCTTCCCCGACAAAAACTGGAACCACTTCGAAAATAACCCGACCGATCGCGAGCTCTGGGTATCGGTTCCTGCTCTGTGGGTCGATGATCAGAATCATCTCTGGGTGCTGGACTCGTCTCTTCCCTCAGTCGATCAGAAAGTGCTGCCACCAAAGCTTGCTGAATTTGACGCCGAGACAGGAAGACTGATCCAGATCTACCATTTCGGGTCGGATATCACCCCCGCCGACTCACTGAACGACGTGCGCGTGGATACACGCACACGCACCGCCTATATCACCAATGAATGGGGCCGCGGCGGGCTGGTGGTGATGGATCTCGATACGGGCGCCTATCGTCTGGTGCTTGCCAACACACGCTCTGGTATCGCAGACCCGGAACAGCATCTACATATCTATGGTGAACTCGCCCGCAAGAAAGACGGTAGCCTGCCTGTCACACAGGATGATGGCATTGCCCTCTCACCTGACCGCGCCTGGCTTTACTACCGCCCGCTGACCGACCATCATTACTGGCGCATTGCGACGCCCGATCTGCGCAACGCCCATCTGAGCGACGCCGAGTTGGACAAGAAAGCCCAATATCTCGGCCAGTCGGTCATGAGCGGCGGGATAGAGATGGATGCCTGCAACCGGCTCTGGGTTGGCGATATCGAGAATCACGGGCTCTATGCCCTGACTTTCCCTGAAGGGGCAAAGACACCCCAGACACAGAAGGTTTACGACAATCCTGACGTGCTCGACTGGGCAGACGGCTTCGCGATCGCCAATAACTGGCTCTACATCTCCGACTCTCGTCTCGACGAGATCGCCTTCAAGAACAGTCGCCCCCTGCGCGGCGCAACCACGATCTATCGCCTGTCTCTTCCACCCTGCCCGACTCAGAAAAAATGACGCTCACCAACCGCACGACAGGCAAGGCCTTGCTGCTTCCCGCCCTATGGGCGGGATTTGTCGGGGGAAATCTCTCCAGCTTCGTGAAATGGGGCACGGAAGTCCCCCTGCCACCCCGCACGCCGGATCGCGCCAGCCCGCCCGCCGAAATGCTTCGCGATCTCGGCGTAAATGTCGACCATCTCATTTATGTCTATTCCGGGCATATCGTGCCCGGCGGCGTCCTGGTGGTGCACCATCTGTTCTCGATTTTCTTTGCCCTTCTCTATTGCGTGCTCTGGATCCGTTTTCCGCGCATCGCCATGGGACAGGGCGTGGTATTTGGCCTGGTCGTGACACTCGTCTTCCACGGCATGGTGCTGCCCGCCGGACACTGGGCACCAGCGTTATGGAACCTCCCGCGCGCCGAGATGTTTTCCGAAACAATCGGTCACATGCTCTGGGCCTGGGTCATTGAACTGATGCGCAGGGAATTGATGCCGAGCCCTTTCCCAGGTGCTAGACACATCACAGATCGCGAACCCGCTGCACCAGTCTCGGATCAGCAAGCCGCCTGAATGGGGCTGTGTTTTAAGTAACGGATCTACCCGCTTCCGGCAGAACTCTCGGCGGTGAGGCAGTGCTGACCTCTGGTCAATACTGCCTCTCGCGAATGCCTGATGCCTGATCAGCCTCGCAAGGAGGAAGCGTAGGAGCCGGGGCTGGCCGGAAAGACAATCGTTTTCCTGCCGCTCAGGAAGACACGCCGATGCGCGTGGGCATGAATGGCTCGCGCAAGGACCTGGCTTTCGACATCGCGCCCCAGTGCCACATAGTCTTCCGGTGACTGATTATGCGACACCCGGATGATATCCTGCTCGATGATCGGCCCTTCATCCAGATCGGCCGTAACATAATGAGCGGTCGCCCCAATGAGCTTCACGCCCCTCGCATGCGCCTGATGATAGGGATGTGCTCCCTTGAAGCTTGGAAGAAAGGAGTGATGGATATTGATCGTGCGACCCGAAAGCTGCTGGCACAGATCATCGGAAAGAACCTGCATGTAGCGGGCAAGCACGACGAGATCGGCACCTGTCTCTCGAATGATGCGAAGTTGCTGCGCTTCTGCCTCTGCCTTGTTCTCTTTGGTCACACGTATGTAGTGAAACGGGATATCGTGGTTGACGACGAGTTTCTGGAAATCCAGATGGTTCGAAATGACGGCAACGATATTGATCGGCAACGCACCGAGACGGACCCGATAGAGAAGATCATTCAGGCAGTGCCCGAAGCGTGAGACCATGACGACGACATTGAGTCGTTCTGCCTCATCGTAGAAAGTCGCTTCCATGCCGTATTCTGCCGCCAGCGGCGCAAAATCACGTCGGAGTTCTTCGAGCGATGCCCCGGTTTCGGCAACGAAGCTCGTGCGCATGAAGAACCGATTGGTCTCGCTATCGTCAAACTGGGCGCTATCGCTGATGTTGCAGCCCTTACCGGCGAGATAGCCGGAAATCACGGCAACGACCCCACGCCGTGCCTCACAGGTTACCGTGACGCAGTAACGGCTCATCCCAGTTCCTCTCGTACCAATCAACAACTCTCGCGTTCAGCACCTCATACATTGCTCGGCGGCGAAGCCCGGGCAAGACCACCGCGCCATATTCTTCTCTGTCCGCCCGCGCATTGTCTTCACTCTGTGGCAGGCAACGACCAGAATTGATTGCGATATTGGATTAGAACCCACCAGATACGAAAAGCTCTATCTCATTTTCCGCACAAATCTTTGGGGGCCCTCACTTATTTTCCCCGTGGAGCGGAGGAGCCGCTTTAAAGGTCGAGAGCCATGCGCTGATGCTCGATAGGCCCCTTGAAGAAAACAGCACCCATCGGGCTCATGCCGAATTTTCTGTAAAAACCGAGCGCGCTGCTGCGAGCGTCGAGTTCGAGACGGTTGGCGCCGAGTTCCCTGCAGGTCCTGATTGCCTGGTCCATCAGCTGCGTGCCGATCCCTTGCCCCTGATACGCTGCCGCCACCGCAAATTTGCGCAGCTGGATCAGATCGGGGCCGATCGGGCAGAGTGAGAGACAGCCGATCAGCTGCTCGCCGCTGAACGCACCGAGATGCGTCGCCTCGGGGTCCTGCGGAACGCGGCATTCGTCTTCGGTCAGGCTGGGCCACAGAACAGAGCGACGCAGCGGCAGGCAGGCTTCGGTTGTGATCCGGGTTATGTGGATGAGGTCTTCCATGTTTTTTCCTCCTAGAGCACCGGAGCTGCTGATGGGGCGGAAGACCTGTCTTCCGCATGACCGATATCCTCACTGCCGCAGCTCATGCAGAAACGGTTGAAGGCGATGTTTCTCGTCTGACAGACACCGCAATGCTCGTAGAGCGTCAGGCCGCAGTGAACGCAGAAATTGGTGTCCTGCCCTTCGACAAGAACCAGAGGTCGATCGCAATCGGGGCAGGTCTTGCGGTCGAGCTTGGCATAGGCCTGCGCCCGATCGACGCGCTGGCGCCGCTCTTTCTCTGAATCTGCCTCAGCTGCGCGGCGTCGGGCCAGATAGGACTGCATGTTCCTTATGAGCACGACACAGACGAGCACGGTCAGAAGTGCCCCGACCCCGTAGCGGACATAACCGCCATAGCTCGGCAGATAGGGCACAAGCTCGACAAAGAATGCGTAAAGCGACGCCAGAACGAAGCCACGATAAAGCGGCCAATACGGGCTCTGACGCTGACGCATGACGAGCCAGATCGAAATCAGCAAAAGCGGCAGGGTAAAAGCGAGACGCAGCAGGAAAACATGGAGTTGCGCCCTGAAAACAAGACGGCCATGGATCGGTCTGTAGGCGTCCTTTACCGCCTCACGCCGATCGAACAGCGCGTTGCGCGCCTGCTCGTTCTCAAGCTCTTTCTGATCGAGTTGCTCCAGGCGATGCTCGGCTTCATGAGCGGCATTCTGCAGGTTCTCGAGTGCCCGGGTGCGCGTCAGCAATTCCGTATCCTGACGCGGGTCTGTGGTTGCCTTGCGCGTATCGACCCAGGCCTCCAAACTCTCTTTGGCGTTGCGAGCCGCACTGCGCGCCGCATCCAGTCTGATCCCGTCAAGATCGCGTTCCGACTCTATCGCCCGCTGCGCCTGCTCGAGCGCAGCGCCTTGCTGTTGCAGCTCGGCGGGATAATGCGGTTCGAAGGCGACGACTTCCCGATCACGTGGCAGATCGTCGATGACGAGCCCGCCGAGCCCTACCAGAAAGACCGCAAAGACTGCCGAGACACCCCACATCACCAACGTGTAGAGCCGCTCCGGCAGTCTATTTTCTTTTTTCATCAACTCTGCCCCGGGGATAAACAACAGCGGGGTTCCGCCGCAGGAAAGAGGGAAGCGCGATCTGTATGACGCGTCAAATTCCAGAGCCGTGAACTCGGTAACACGACATTGCACATCACGAAGCGACCCCGTATCAACGCCCCTTCTCCCGATGTTCCAGAGGTTCCATGATCCGTCTTGATTCGATCAGCAAGCAGAACGGCCAGCGCGTCATTTTCATCGAGACGAGCGCGGCCATCCAGAAAGGCGAAAAGATCGGTCTCGTCGGCCCCAATGGCGCGGGCAAGACGACGCTGTTCCGGCTGATCACCAGGCAGGAAACCCCGGATGAGGGACAGGTCTTCCAGGATCGCGGCATCACAATCGGCTTCTTCAGCCAGGATGTAGGCGAGATGGACGGACGTTCCGTCGTCGCGGAAGTCATGAACGGAGCGGGTGAAGTCGCCGAGATTGCAGGCGAACTCGCGCAGCTGGAAGCCGATCTCTGCGACCCGGAGAAAATGGACCAGATGGAGGCCATTCTTGGGCGTTTTGGTGATGTTCAGGCGCGCTTCGAAGAGCTTGGCGGCTATGGGCTCGACAGCAAGGCACGCGAAGTGCTGCACGGGCTGGGCTTTTCGCAGGAAATGATGTCGGGCGATGTCGGGCTGCTCTCGGGCGGGTGGAAAATGCGCGTGGCGCTGGCTCGTATCCTGCTCATGCAGCCGGATGTGATGCTGCTCGATGAACCGAGCAACCATCTCGACCTCGAGAGCCTGATCTGGCTGGAGCAGTTCCTCAAGAACTATGATGGCGCCCTGCTCATGACCTCGCATGATCGCGCCTTCATGAATCGTGTGGTCAACAAGATCCTGGAAATCGACGGCGGCACGCTGACGAGCTTCTCGGGCGATTATGAATTCTACGAGCAGCAGCGCGCGCTGAACGAAAAGCAACAGCAGGCCCAGTTCGACCGCCAGCAGGCGATGCTTGCCAAGGAAATCGCCTTTATCGAACGCTTCAAGGCACGCGCCTCGCATGCGGCGCAGGTGCAGAGCCGCGTCAAGAAGCTCGACAAGATCGACCGCGTCGAGCCGCCGCGCCGCCGCCAGACCCTGTCATTCGATTTTGCCCCGGCACCACGTTCGGGAGATTCCGTGGCGCTGCTCAAGCAGGTCAGCAAGGCCTATGGGTCGCGCACCATTTATAACGGGCTCGATCTGCAGATCCGCCGACAGGAGCGCTGCTGCATTCTGGGCGTCAATGGCGCGGGCAAATCCACCCTGCTCAAACTGATCGCCGGGGTGAGCGAGCCCGATAAGGGCAGCGTCACTATCGGCGCGAGTGTGAAGATGGGTTACTTCGCTCAGCACGCCATGGATCTGCTCGATGGCAGCCGCACAATCTTCGAGACTCTGGAGCATGAATTTCCGCTTGCGCCTCAGGGCTCGCTACGTGCCTTGGCCGGTGGGTTCGGCTTTTCAGGCGATGATGTCGATAAATATGTCAGCGTGCTTTCAGGCGGCGAAAAGGCCCGTCTGGTCATGGCGCTGATGCTCTACAACCCGCCGAATTTTCTGGTGCTCGACGAGCCGACCAACCATCTGGATATCGACACGAAGGAGATGCTCATTCGTGCTCTCGGCGATTATGAGGGCACGATGCTTTTCGTCTCGCATGACCGTCATTTCCTCGGGGCACTCTCGAACCGCGTGTTGGAAGTCACACCAGAAGGCTTGCATCGCTATGAGGGTGGCTACCACGAATATGTGGCTGCAACCGGTCAGGAAGCCCCCGGTCTGCACGTCTGACCCCCGCCTTCTATCGGCCGACTGCGCTGCCCTCTGGCGCACCGGCCGGTATTCTCCAAAATTGATACGATGAGGTTTTCTCGTACCGTTCTATGTGCAGGCTCATCGCCACCGGTTCCGCAGTTTTCAGCATCTCACCGGCTCTCGCCGCTGAAGTGCATCCGTCTCAGCCAACCCCTGACAGCCCCGCCTTCATCGCGGAAGATCCTGCTCTTTCCACGTTGATCGGCCGTGTTGCGCCCGACTTGCGATACACCACGCTCGATAATCACCCGGTTGATCTTGGGGCGCTCTAGGGTCACAAGCCGGTCTATCTGAAGCTTTGGGCGACCTATTGCATTCCCTGCCGCGCCCAGATGCCCGAATACGAGGCGCTTTACCGGAAATATGCCGATCGCATCGCCTTTGTGGCGGTCGATATCGGCTTCGGCGAAAAACCGGAAAAAGTCGCCGCTTTTGTCGCACGCGCCGGAGTGACCATGCCGGTCGTGATTGACGATGGAAGATTGAGCAACTGGTTACAGATCAAAGCCACGCCTCTGCACGTGCTGATCGATAGCACGGGTCGTGTGGCCTATGCGGGACATCAGGACGGCCCGGCCCTGCAGGCGGCGCTCGACCATCTCACGAGACCAGCGCCATCGACGGGGCGTATCGCCCCCTCGGATGTGGGCCAGCAAGCCGTCTTCAGGATCGGCGAGAACGTCACGTCTTTCGTTCAATCAAAAGAGTCAGGCCCTCTGTTTCCGGCACCGGCACATCGGAAACAGGCCGTTCTTTTCACGGCTCCATGGTGTGAATCCTACCTCAAGGAACTCGAACCGCGCACGGCTCGGCATTGTGCAGCGTTTCGCGCCATCGCCCAGGGCGACGTTGCGGCCCACACTCTGCGCTGGACCGCCGTCGCCAGCCGCCTCTGGATTGAAGAAAGCGATCTTGCCCTCTTCCAGAAGCAGCTTGGCCCCGATATCAATCTCGTTCTCGACAGGAATGCCTCGGTCTTCGCACGCTTCGGCGTGCGGCAGATTCCTGCTATCGCCCTGATCGACGCAAATGGCCGCCTGCAGGACATGATCAACGCGGATGATGCCCAGGCCGAGCGCAGAATAACGGCTTTCACAAAGACGCCCTGACCCGGTATGGCGGTCGGGACCTAATCCCGATCGCCCCAGCGCCATTTGAACCCGCCTTTCGTATGCGCGCGGCACAGGACCACGAAAAAGCCTATGGCGCATAGATCAACAAGCAGGGAACCGACCGACGCCGCAGCTCTGTAAGCTGGCGGAAGCAGGGGCACGAGAAAGCCAGGCGCTAGGATGATGACGATAATCGACAGGAACGAGACCCATCCCTGCCAGCTGATCGGCAGCCCGGCGCCGTAGCCATAGCGCTTGGGCCTGAACCAGGGATCGTTATTTTTCTGCAGCATGATGCGCGTTCTCCCGGCGATACTGGTCTTGCTCGCGATACCAGGCCGACGCTTCCTGAATGGCCACAAGCCCGCGCCTGACCCGGAAGCGCTCACACTAGCATGACGATGGCCACGCTGCTGGAGATTTCCCACCAACAAATGATCGTCATTCGGTGCCAAGTGCGAGACCAGCCCTCAGCAATATTCGGCTTTTCTGCCCCGGCGGACGCCAGATGCCATCAGGCGCGCAATCTGAAAGCCTGCGGATAGAGCCGCATGGCCAGACGCGTCAGCCAGGTGCGGTATGGGGCAACGAGCGATAAAATCTGCCCGAATCCCCATTCGAGATAACTGTCATCAGGGTCGCTCACACCCGTCTGATAGATGACGTAGCCAAGCCAATGGGTCGATACGATCATGATATTCGCAACAAGCCCCGGTATCGCCTCGTCACTTATCGAGAGGGCTCTCATGCGCTTCATATGCTCGATCAAAACCGTAACATGGCCGCCAAGAACGTCACTCAGGGCCATGGCATCGGGTTGAAGAGCCGGGGCGAGACGAAAAAGGGCGTTGCCGTCACGCAGCAGCGCACGATGGTGCCAGCTCAGGGCGCACCAGTCGCGCAGGAGGGCAACCGCCTCCATCACGCTCCGCAACAACTCGGCACGGGAAACGCCTCTTCCTGTCTGCGGCAGCGCGTCAAAGAGCGCGCGCGCCTCTGAATTGAACTGCACGAACATCGCTTCGATCAGCTGTGCCTTGGTCTTGAAATAATAATAGAGATTGCCCTCGTTGATCGCGCATCGTGCCGCCAGCTCACGCGTGGTCAGGCGATCGAACCCCACCTCATTTGCAAACAGCCGCGCTTGCTCAAGAATTCGTGATCGAGTCGAGTCAGGTTGGGCCATTTTTCCGGTCGCATTATAAGGTGTTCACCTTATATCGTCTAAGGTGTAAGCCTTAGATATCGGAGTTATCCCGCGATGTCAGCCCTTCTGAACAAAGTCGCCACCCTTCCCGCCCAGTTCCAGATGATGCGCGCCACGATACGCAACCCGGTCGATGCGTTGCCCAGGGCCGTGTTTCACGAGCGTATTGTAGAGCGCCACCTTGCGCGTCAGCATATCGTCTATGTCTGCGCGCCTGATCTGGTGCGCGAAGCGCTGGTGACAAACAGCGATCGTCTCGACAAGGGCGAAGGCCTGCGCCGTGCCATCGGCCCCGGTCTTGGTGAGGGCCTGCTGACTGCCGAAGGGGCGCATTGGCGCTGGCAGAGACAGGCGCTGGCCCCCGTCTTTCGTGCAAGCGGCGTCGGGGCCTTTCTGCCTGCCATGACCAGCGCGACACGTCGCTGCGTGGAAACGCTTTCGGCAGAGGGGGGCATCGTGGCGATCGATGACGTCATGATGCGTCTCACCGGGCGCATCATCGTCGAGACCATGCTCTCGGCGCCGGATGCGGTCGATGCCGATGCCATGGCCTGCAACCTTGGCGTCTTTCTGCATCAGACGCGCTGGAGCATTCTGGGCGATCTGCTCGGAACGCCGGAATGGCTTCCTCACCCTGGCAAGGCACGCGGTCTCGCCGCAGCGCAGGTGCTCCGTGATGAGGCACTGGTTCAGATTGCTGCACGCAGGGTAGCGCTCGGCAATGCCGCCGAAAAAGCACCGGACGATCTTCTTGCCCGGCTACTGGCAGCGAAGGACCCGGAAACGAGCCGTGTCATGCATGACAGCGAGATCGTAGACAATCTCCTGACCTTTCTCACCGCTGGCCACGAGACAACGGCTCTGGCGCTGGCCTGGACCTTCGACAGGCTGGGCAGGCACCCCGAAATCCTGCGCGAGGTGCAGGCCGAAATCGACGCCACCCTGACGGATGACGGGCCAACACTGGAACAACTCGACAGCCTCTCTCTCACCCGCAACGTGCTGCGTGAGTCGATGCGTTTGACACCACCGGCTCCCATCATCGTACGTGAAGTGACGGAGGCCTTTGCGCTCGAAGGCGTGAAGCTCGAAAAAGGTACGCGCCTTGTCGTGCCGATCTATGCCCTGCACAGGCATCGGACCCTGTGGGAGGCTCCGGAAATTTTCGATCCGTCACGCTTCGTCGCCAGTGCCGGTCAGTCTCGCCCTCACGACGATCGCTACGCCTATATGCCTTTCGGGGCTGGTCCCCGTATCTGCATCGGCGCCCGCTTTGCAGAAACAGAAGCCCTCACCGTGCTTGCCATGACGCTGAAGGCGCTCACCCTGACGCCAGAACTCAGCGTCACACCACCTGGCAAGATGGAAATCACACTACGCCCGGCGAAGCCATTGCTCATGTCTGTCCGGAAGAGAGATTGATCTGGCATCATGCGCCCAAACCCGACGCAGCCCGCACGTCCGGCACTGGTCACCTGAAGCTCTAAATACACCTGTCTGTCTGCGGCAGGGTGATCAGAGTTGCAGATCACCCTAATGGACTGACATCAGAGCGACTGGCCGGTCGTTTCTTACACCTTCCAGAGAGACATCAGGGGGAAAACCGGGATCACCTGCGGCTCCGCAAAAGACGCATTGAAGGAGGTTCCAGTATTTCCCGTCTGGCAGTTCGGCACCTCGCGATACGGAACTGCCGGGCAACGATCTCGCTCAGTCACGCTCAATCAAAGAAGCTGTTCTGATGGGCTGAGGGACCGATGATTTGCGACAGATTACTATCCCCTATGGGCAGCACGGGACCGTGGCCGGTAACGATAGCGTCGGCGAGAATAGAGTGCGGCGATAACTTGATGCCCATGTCGGCGGCCTGCGTGCCCGGCAGATGGAACTTGATGAAATCCGGCACAACGTCGATCAGGGACGCAATATTCTTGAAACTGCTCGCATTCCAGTCATCGAGTTTCGCCTTGAGTTTCACGCTGTCTTCCGGCGCGCCGAGCATGACCACTTTGCCGTAATGATTGAAGGCGTTGTTGGCGCCCGGCTTCATCGCCGTCACAAAAGGGGAGCCTTTTTCTGTGTCTGACGCATAATTCCCGACAGGGTCACCATGGGTCACAACGCTCACGAAGTTCTTTCCTGTACCGACTGCAGCAGCTGCATCGGGAATGCCCGTCGCCTCAAATGACATTCCCCCTAACCCAGTCTGCTGTCCCACGTAGGACGCTTCGATGCCGCCCAGAGAATGACCCGTAAGGAAAATATTATTGGTGTCGATGCCTGATTTCTGCGCCATATCCACGACATATCGCGTGAATGAGAGCGCATCTTTCTGGGCCTGCGACACTGTCTGGTTCCAAACCTGAATGTCGGATGCCACACCCGTAAGCGCCACCAGCGGGTTCAGAACAATATTATCGCCCCCCGTCGTACCCTGAAAGGCAATGATGACCTGTTTCTGATCGGTCAGCCAGACCTTCGCTGACATGGCGCTGCCCAGATCCGTCACAGCCAGTTGTTTACCATCGACAAGGAAAGGCTTCATGCCCTCAGGTGTGCCAGTCACCGTGTAACCGGCGTTGGCCGCATTGAGGAATTGCGAGGCTGTCGGGCTCTTGCCTAGATCCTGATTTTCCGGCGCCTTGATAACAGTATTATCATGCAGGACCGAAAGATCGGTCGGCGTCGTATGACCAATAAGGGATTGCGCTGTTGCTGCCACTCGGCTGAAAAAATTATTCAGCCCCGTCATATTGAACAGCTCGTTAGCACCCTGAATGATCGCTCCAGCAAGGAGACGCCCGTCTTCCCAGATTTTCTTGACCAGACCAGACATAGCCGCAGCCTTTTTATTTTTGGTTGGGTTTTTAAAAAACTTTATTTGTAAAAGAGAAACAATTACCAGGCAATAATAGTATTGTTTCTTAAAACCAAATACGGAAATGCGAGGTCATGATGATCAAGATTTGATGATAAAAAATTCAAACCGCAGGATGACGTCGCCTCAGACGAAAAAAACCATGATTTCATCGCCAGAGAATGATGAATCCCGCAGTCAAAAACAAGAAAGCACCGTGCATAAATCAATAACTAAAATAGTATACATGACTTAATAAAATACGTATTTCTTGTGTTTATTTATATAGATTCAGTTCTTATTGATGCAATATATATTTCGGCATTATGCTCACCAGAATTCGATCTATGACGTCGTTACCTCGTGCGAGACCTAGAGGCGTCGTACTTTTCAGAGGCAAGGCACGCGACGTCATGAATTCTGCGAAAAGGTTTGCCCTGCTGCTTAGCGCCAATGAAAAGCGCGGCGTTGCTGACCGTATCTGGGTGTTTTTTTATCGAGCCTGATCAGGCCCAACTACTGAAAAACCCCCGAGTCTTAGGATTGAATACGCCCCGGCCTGGTGACAACCAGGTCTCCAAGGTCCTGCCGTGCAGAACGCGATTGCGCATTTATGATAAGTGATCACCGTCTATGGAGATGTCGCATGTCGCATGTGACGACCGTTTCTGGCCGAGAGCCAAGCCTTGCTGCGATGATAATCACGTACCCCAACGTCACCGGTTGACTTCATGATCAGAGATCAACCGTAACGCGCTCTCAGCGAAAAAACCCCTACTGCTCTATGGGGAGTCACAAGCCCTCAAGTGGCGGCGGGACGCGAGCAGCGGCCAGAGCGGTCTTCTGACGTTCAGCCAAAGCGACCTCATCGAAATCGGCAATCAGTTCCTGAAACAGACGATGCCAGTTGAGCTTGGCCTTCAGCCGCAGGAAGACACTGCCGAGGCCAATAGCCGAGCGATCCACCAGCACGAATTCCCGCGAGGGTCTCACACCCCCCGTACGCTTGAGCCCTTCATAGACTTTCTCGGCGATATCACGTCCGAAATTGGGGTCGTCACTCTCCTGAATGAATCGTTCCCGATCATCCATGAGCGGACCGTAGATGAATCGCGCCCATTCATTCAGAACCGATGCCGTATCGCGTGAAATTCCCTTGAAGCCCCAGGCCTCATAGGCGGCAAACGCCATTTCCTCGTCATTATCCCGCAGGGCATTGAAGAGGTCGATGATGCCCTTGATGAAATGGGGCGGGAAGATCCGAATGGCGCCGAAATCGAGCAGGTTCAGGCCCCAGTCCGGGCGGATGGTGAAATTACCCATATGCGGGTCGCCATGGATGATGCCGTAGCGATAGACCGGGGTATACCAGGCCTTGAAAAGAGCCGTCGCAATGGCGTTTCGCTCTTCCTGGCTGGGATTGGTATCGAGAATTTTCTGGATGCCACGTCCGGACACCCATTCCATGGTCAGCAATCGCCTGGTCGAAAGTGCTTCGACTGGCAGGGGCACCGTCACCTCGGGAATATGCTGAAGCATGTCGCGATAGAGCCGCATATGCGAGGCTTCGCGCTCGTAATCCAGTTCTTCGCGCAGGCGTTCCTCAAGCTCGCGTACGACTTCATCCTGCTTGATGGCGGGCAGAAATTGCTGGACCAGCCCCACGACAACGCGGAACTGACGCAGATCGGATTCCACAGCCGCGTTCATATCGGGATATTGCAGCTTGCAGGCCACTTCCTGCCCCTCTGCGGTGACAGCACGATGCACCTGCCCGAGGCTCGCTGCCGCGACAGCCTGATGGGAAAAGGAGCGGAACTGCCGCTCCCAGTTCGCGCCAAGCTCGGTCATCATGCGACGACGCACAAAGCTCCAGGCCATGGGCGGTGCATTGGCCTGCAATTCGGCAAGCTGGTTGGCGTATTCCTCCGGCAGGGCACCGGGGATGGTCGAGAGAATCTGCGCGCCCTTCATGAGCGGGCCTTTCAACCCGCCCAGTGCCGCACGGAGATCATTGGCATGGATCGCCTGATTGGATTTGAACCCGAGCTTGTTGCCGATCACGCGTGTTGCGATGCCGCCAACCGTGCTCGAGGCCCGCGCCATGCGCTTGAATTCACCGAACAGGCCAGTCTGGTCCAGATCTTTGGAGTTACTCATCGCTTATGCGCTCTTGTCCTGTTTGTCCTGAGCTTCGAGCTCATCGATGAAGCCTGAAATCACATCCAGCCCCTTGCGCCAGAAGCCCGGATCGGTGGCATCCAGCCCGAAAGGCGCCAGAAGCTCGGCATGACGCCTGGTCCCGCCTGCTTCCAGCATCGCGACATAACGATCCTGAAACGCAGCTGTTCCCCCCTGCCCCTGTGTCTCGCCTTGATAAACGCCATAAAGCGCATTCACCAAACAGTCGCCGAACGCATAGGCATAGACGTAAAAGGGCGAATGCACGAAATGCGGCACATAGGACCAGTAGGTGTCGTAATCGGGGGTGAACTCGAATGCCGGGCCAAGGCTTCGTGTCTGCACCTCGCGCCAGATCTCACCCAGTCGCTCGGGTGACAGCTCGCCCTTGCGGCGCTCGTCATGCAGCCTGACCTCGAACTGATAGAACGCAATCTGGCGCACTACCGTGTTCAGCATGTCCTCCACCTTGCCTGCCAGCATGCGCCGGCGTCGTGCCGGGTCGGTCTCGGCATCGAGCAGCGCCTGGAATGTCAGCATCTCACCGAATACAGACGCGGTTTCAGCGAGAGTCAGAGGCGTTGACGACTGAAGATAGCCCTGACGCGCCGCCAGAAGCTGATGCGCGCCATGGCCCAGCTCATGCGCCAGCGTCATCACATCGCGGCTGCGGCCATGGTAATTGAGCAGGACATAAGGATGCGTGTCAGGCGTTACCGGGTGAGCGAACGCCCCCGATGACTTGCCCGGCACCGGCGCCACATCGATCCAGTCATTATCCATGAACTGGCCGACAAGCGCGCCAAGGCGCGGGTCGAAGCGCATATAGGCGTCGCGCACGATCGACTTGGCTTCTTCCCACGGAATCAGGCGATCCTCATCACCGGGGAGCGGCGCATTACGGTCCCAGTGCTGCAGCTTGTCGAGGCCGAGCCAGCCCGCCTTGAGGCTGTAATAACGATGGGCCAGACGCGCATAATCGGCATCGACAGCAGAGACCAGAGCCTCGACGACCTCATCCTCGACCATATTGGCGCGATTACGGCTCGAAGACGGACGCGGGAAACCACGCAACCCGTCTTCGATCGCCTTGTCCTTGGCCAGCGTGTTGGTGATCAGCACGAGAAGACGCTGATTGGCCCCAAGCGCGCGACTGACTTCTTCCGCTGCGAGACGGCGCTTCTCGCGATCGGGGCTGGAAAGCTGGTTGAGCGCCATACCCAATGGGCGCGTCTCGCCATCGAGCGTGACGGTAAGAGACGCCATGGTCTCGTCGAACAGACGGTTCCAGGAGGCACGCCCTGTGACCGATTTCTCGACCAGCACCTGCTCGACCTCGTCTGACAGCTGATAGGGGCGCCAGACACGCAGATCGCGCAGGAACGGTGCCCAGCGTGCGAGTTCGGGCGTCGCCAGACGCTGCGCCAGATCGTCTTCCTCGATGCGGTTCAGCTCGAGCGTGAAGAACAGCATATGCGACGAGATGGCGGTCAGGCGCTCGGTCATGCCTTGCGAGAAACGCCCGGTCTCGGGGTCGCTGGTATGAGCAGCAAAGCTGAGCTGCGCAAAAGCCCCAAGACGCCCCATGCGCTGGTCGATACGTTCATATTCGGCAATTGCTTCGGCCAAAGCTGCTCCGGTTGCCGTGCCCAGCTTGCCCTTCCATCTCTCGGCAAAGAGACGCGCTTCCTCATCGCATGCAGCAAGGTCGCGCTCTATCGCCGGATCGGTCAGCCCGGCATAGAGATCAGAGAGATCCCAGCGGGGCAGTGAGGCGCTGTCGGCTTGAGCCATGAAACGATGTCCTTGTCTTCTTGATTGGGTCTTCTTGATTGGGCAAAGACCCTCCTGCGCCGCGAATGCTCGCCGGGGCGGCAGGAGGGAAGCGCCCCTTTCTGGTAAGGGGCTGTACTGGATCAGCGGAAAGCGGGCTCGTCGAAACCCCGCAGCTTGCGCGAATGCAAGCTGTCGACACCACGTTCGCGCAGAAGCCTCATGGTTTCTATGCCGACCATCAGATGCTGGCTGACGCGCTCGCGATAAAAGGCATTGGCCATGCCGCGCAGCTTGAGTTCACCATGAAGCGGCTTGTCGGAAACGCAAAGCAATGTGCCGTAGGGTACGCGAAAACGAAAACCATTCGCCGCAATGGTCGCAGATTCCATATCGACGGCGATCGAACGGCTCATGTTGATTGGGGTGAAGAGGGCCCGCAGGCGCAACTCCCAGTTGCGGTTATCGGTCGTCAGCACAGTGCCGGTGCGTAGCCGGGTCTTGATGTCGCGGTCTTCCAGACCTGTCACGCGTTGCATGGCTTCCTGCAGCGCCACCTGTACTTCTGCGATGGGCGGCACGGGAACCCAGGTCGGCAGATCGTCATCAAGCACATGATCGTCACGCACATAGCCATGGGCCAGCACATAATCACCCAGTACCTGTGTGCGGCGCAGCCCGGCGCAATGGCCGACCATCAGCCAGCAATGGGGCCGCAGAACGGCCAGATGATCGGTGATGGTTTTTGCGTTGGACGGGCCGACACCGATATTGATCAGCGTGATGCCATCACCATCCTTGCGGCACAGATGATATGCCGGCATCTGCGGCAATGAGTCGACAGGCTGCCCCTCCTGCCCATCGCGCGTATAGACCGCGTCACCCGGCTCGACGAAGGCGTGATATTCACCTCCGGCATCGATCTGCGTGCGCGCAAAATCGCGAAACCCGTCGACATAGCGCTGATAATTGGTCAGCAGAATGAAACGCTGAAAATGACGCGGCGCCGTGCCGGTATAATGATGCAGTCTCGCGAGCGAATAATCCGTGCGCTCGGCGGTAAAGAGCGCGAGGGCTCGAGGCGCGGCCGGGTCGGGGATGATCTCGCAATTGGCAATGGTGTCATCTGTCGCGTGCAGATCAGGCAGGGCGTAATTGTCCTGCAGCAGCTTCAGATCGGCCTCGGTCAGACCGGTCACAGCGTCTTCCATCACATAAGGCAGCGGCATGGGACGTCTGGACAGACCCACATGCACAGGCTGCCGATAGCACTCGATTAGATTCTCGATTTGCGCGCGCCAGTAGCTGCGAAACAATGACGGCCGGGTAAGCGTCGTGCCGTAGAAACCCGGTTCGAGCAGCACGCCGAAGCGCGGCTTGACGTCATGAGGAATAGACCCGCGCTGAAGCGGAAACGCGAGATAGGGATAGAACGATTCAGCGGGCTGACGGGACGCAAAGGCATCACGTAGACGCTTCACCCCTTCTTCGTAAAGGGCCTCGATACGGTCGAGCGCGGCTTCAGCGTCATGAAACGGCATGAAGCCCGATCCCACCTGATCGAATAACCTGTCCTGTCCTGCTACGCTCATCCTGCACCTCCGGGCGTCACCGTCTTGCGACAGGCTAGCCTGTTGTTCCGGTCAGTGATAGACGTCGATATAGTTATGTTATAACATAACTATATGCTACACTCTGCCCCACGAAATGCTCCTGCTTCCATCACCAATGACGGCACCTGCCGCAAGGCGCTGTGGCGCCGCTATGAAGGTGACCCTTGGGCTGCTTTCGACGCCTTGCCCGTTTCGATACGCCGTCGTCTGGCCGAGCATGTCTATGACGCCTGGTCGGTCAATGCGCTTATTCTCTGGCGACATTACAAGAAGGTGCATGGCGCAACGCCACGTGCCGAGCGCGCCATGATACGCTATCTCGATTATTGCGAGCGCCTCGAGCAAGAGGCCTTTACCGAACGTCACGGCGCCCTTGCCCATCTTGATGCCGGGGCAACGCCCATGCGCTATGGCGCCCTGTCCGCCGCCGAGTGAAAAGCAGGGCTCACCGGTCATCACTCATTTGTCACACCCTGATTCCAGTGCTCTCTGCCATAATAAGCAGAAGCCATGCATTACATACTTGTAAATATTTCCTTCTTCGACGGATTTCGCTCCAAATTCACGCAGAACGCATGGCATAGAATGCCTCGCGATATTGTGAGAAGTTCAGAACATTTAGGCGTTTTCCTCTGACTACTGGAAGTTCAACTTCCGGCATGGAGCGGCCACCACTTCTTGGTGCGCCCTATATCGCTCATCATCCAATGTGGCGGCGGGTTCTGTATGCGCTGATGGGCATCTTCATGCCCATCGCCGCCTCGACCCAGAACTCTCTGTTCTCCGGCAATCTGAGCAATGCCGCTGGTGAGGCCGGGCTGAGTGCGGCAGAGGCCACCTGGCTGGTCGCTGGTTTTGTAGCCGCCGCCGCCTTCGCCAATCTCGTGGTGATCAAGGGGCGTCAGCAATATGGAATCATGTTTTTCCTTACCAGCCTGCTGGGTGTGAATATCGCCACCGGTCTCCTGCTGATTTTCTTCCCTGGTTTTACAACGCTCATGATCAACCGCGTCAGCAACGGTCTCATGGTCTCGACCAATGTCGCAGGGGGCGTTTACTACCTTATTCAGGCCCTGCCGAAATCGCGCCGGGTGGAGGCCATCGCCATTGCCATCGCCAGCCTGCAACTGGCCAACCCGATCGCAGCGCTCGTTCCGGTAGACCTGCTGACCGGCTCCGGCAATTTCGGCTTTGCCTGCATCGCCACGGCGCTGGGCGCCCTGCAACTCGCCCTCGTCCTGCTGTTGCCTCTCCCCACCACGAACATGGGAAAAGTCTTCGAGCCCATGGACTGGTTGTCTGGTGTGCTCCTGCTGGGGGTGTCGATCTGCCTTGCTGCCGTACTCACGCTCGGTCGCACGATGTGGTGGACGGATACCCCCTGGATCGGCTGGCTATTGGTTGGGCTGGTCGTTTGCGGCGCGTGTGCCCTGTGCGTCGAGTTCTGTCGCACGCGCCCGCTGCTACAGATCAACTGGCTCAGCACAGGAACCATTCTGCGCTTCGGGCTTGTCGCCATCATGGAACGCCTGCTGCTTTCAGAGCAGAGCACGGGTGTGATCGGCCTGTTCTCCCACGCCGGGCTGATCAATGACCAGTATCACACGCTCGATCTCTTCGTGATCATGGGGATGATTGCCGGCATTACGGCCATGGCTTTCTCCCTTTCCCCACGGCTCATTCCCGTACAATGCGTTGTCGCCCTGCTGGCGATCGCCCTGGCTTCCTGGCTCGATTCAGGCAGTAACGGCCTGACACGACCGAGCGATGTCTATGTCTCGCAGACCCTGCTTGGCTTCGGCACGACGCTCTTTGTCGGCCCTGCCCTGCTCTATGGCATCATCCTGGTCCTGAGATCGGATACGAGCCACTTCATCTCGACCATCTATGTCTTCGCCATTACGCAGAGCATCGGCAGCGCCACGGGCGCGGCACTTCTGGGCAGTATGCAATATTACTACCAGAACTACGCGATGGTCGGGTTCTCGTCGCGCATGGCCGATACGGCCTCGCTCTCCCTCGCCGCAGCCCATCAGGGCCTGTCCTCGATATCGCAGACACTGTCCGATCAGGCCGCCGTCATGGGCTATCTCAATGTGTTCGGCTTTGTCAGCGTTCTTGCTCTCTGCGCGGTGGCACTGATCGCGCTCGTGATGCTCTGCAAACACCTCCTTGAAATTTCGGCAAAACACCCGTCATGACCCAAACACCCAACGCCCCTGCCGACGCGCATGATACCCGCACAGCCCCGCCTGCCTCTCCGGCGCCGGTCTGGCATCCGCCCAGGCGCAACCTTCTCGTGCTTGCGATCGTCTCGTTTCTGGCCGTCATCGCCATTGCCTGCATTCTGGCCGCCTTCGACCTTGCGCCCTTCGGCGAGCAGGGGGTGCGCACCGATGACGCCTATATGCAGGGCCATGTGATGATCGTGGCCCCGCAGGTACCCGGCTATATCGAGGGGGTATTCGTCACCGATTATGCCACCGTGCATAAAGGGCAGCTTCTCGTTCAGATCGATGAAAGCACCTACAAGGCACGCGTGGCGCAGGCGCAGGCCGATCTGGGCAGCAAGCAGGCTGCGTTGATCAACAACAGGCAGAATCAGGCCTCTGCCCGCGCGCGGCTCGACCAGCGACAGGCGGCGCTCATGACCGCGCGCGCCCATCTGACACGCAGCAGCGCCGATCATCATCGGCAGGCCGCGCTCGTTGGCGATCAGAGCGTCTCACAGAAGGAATATGATGCCGGGCTCGATAGCTGGCGTTCGGACGAGGCCTCGCTGCGGCAGGCCCTGGCCGATGTGCGCGCCGCAGAAGCAGACGTGAAAGCGGCCGATATCCAGGAGCAGGTCCTGAGCGCGGATGTGCGCCAGGCAGAAGCCAGCCTGCTCTCGGCACAGATCGATCTCAACCGCACCCATATCCATGCAGAAAGCGACGGAGTGATCGGCCGCACGGGGGGCACCCATATCGGCGCCTATGTCGGTGCAGGCACGGCGCTTTTCTCGCTCGTTCCCAACGAACGCTGGGTGGTAGCCGAATACAAGGAGGCCCAGACGGGCGCTATCCGGGTCGGTCAGGCGGCGTCCTTCACGGTCGATGGCCTCAACGGACAGAAATTCACCGGCCGCGTCTTTCGCATCGCGCCCGCCACAGGTTCTGAATTTGCCGTGGTCAAGCCCGATAATGCGACCGGCAACTTCGTGAAAATTCCTCAGCGTATCGGTATCTATATCGCCATAGACCCCAACCAGCCCAATGCCGAGCGCCTCGCGCCGGGCATGTCGGTCGAGAGCTATGTCGCGACGCCAGCCGATACCGGCCACGACCATAAACACTCCGGGGAAGCAACACCGTGAGCGCCCGTTATCGTGCCTCGCTTATGGCAGGGCTGGCAGTGCTGCCGCTGTTTCTGAGCGCCTGCCAGAAAGGCGATTTCATCATGCCCCGGGGCTCTGCAGTGACAGCCCCCGCAACATGGCGGCAAGGCAATGCGGCCCAGCCCGAGACGACGCTCGACCCGCAATGGTGGAGCCGGTTCGGCGATCCGGTTCTGGTGGCACTCGTTTCCCGCGCGCTTGAAAACAACCCTGACCTCGCCCTTGCTGCAGAGCGCGTGCTTCAGGCGCGCGGGCAGATGCGGCTCGCCCTCAGTGCCCAGCTGCCGCATATCGATGGCCAGGGGCTTGGTGTCGGTAACGGCCATCTGATCGGGCAGAATTTCAGCCAGTACATTCTGGGTGGCACACTGACCTTCGATTTCGATCTGTTCGGCAAGCTGCGCGAACAGACGCGGTCGGCACGGGTGCAGACCCTGTCGAGCGAGGCCGACCGCGAGACAGTAAGGCTCGCACTGATCAGCGACACGGTGCGGGCCTATGTCTCGCTTCAGGCGTCACGCAGCGTGCTCGCCATTCTCGAACGCAATCTGGCCGTGAGACAGGCCGAACAGACCCGAGTGACCCATCAGCTCAGGGCTGGGTATGAAAAAATCAGTTCCCTTGATCAGGCCGACGCGCTGGTCAGCGATGCGGAAGCACAGATCGCGTCGACACGGTTGCAGATTGCCCAGCAGGAAGACGCTCTGAGCGTGCTGCTCGGTGACATGCCGGGAGACCAGATCGCCACCCTTACAGCGGGGCTCCCTCTGGAAGCCCTGCGCCTGCCGCCTGTCATCGCTCCCGTCCCTGCCCGGCTCTTGTCAAACCGGCCCGATCTCATTTCTGCTGCCGACCAGATTGTCGCGGCAGATCACAGTCTCAAATCGGCGCGCGCGGCCTTCCTGCCCGATATCGTGATCAATCCCGGTATCGGCACAGCCGGTGGGGGTGGACCGATTTCCGGAACGATCTGGGCCCTGGGCGGCAGTCTGCTTGCGCCGATCTTCGAGGGTGGCGCCCTGCGTGCCAAGGAAAGCATTGCTGTTTCGCAGCGCAATCAGGCCGCCTGGACCTATCGCAGGACCGCAGTGCAGGCTTTCCGTGAGGTGCAGGATGCGCTTTCCGGAACCACGCATTTCGCAGCGCAGGAAGTCAGCCTCAAGCGCAGCCTGAGCAGCAGGCAGCACACGCTTGAGGACGCGCGAAAGGAACTGAGCACAGGCTATGTCAATTACTTCGACGTCGCCAATGCAGAGAGCGCGGCCCTTTCTGCTGAACTGCAGACGGTGCAGATCAGGGCCTCACGCCTGGCCGAACTCGCTACACTCTATCAGGCGGTCGGAGGCGGCTATACGGCACCAGCCAGCAAGCCGTGAGCCCCTCACCTACTGAACACGAATATCCACGCTGCTCCCGGCGCCGGTCGCGTCAACAAGGGCGATATGGGCAAAGCCGGGGCCGTCAGGTGTCCATGAAGGCGTAATCCCTATGGGCGTATCAAGCGGCACACCATTGACCAGCCAGCGATAGGGCTCGACACCACCGCTCGCAACCAGACCAAGCGGCGTGACATGACCATCTTCGGCAAAGCACTCCACTCTGCCGCCATTGACCGGCTGCACGATCTGGGGGCCGCGCTTTTCGCCAAGTTTCTGCAAGGCGGGAGAAAGCGTTGCCTGAACCGGCATCGTGTCGGTTGGCAGAGTGCCGCTTTCGGGCAGGATATCGAAAACATGCATCATCAGGGGGGCACTCGTACCGAGCCCTGTGATACCGGGCACTGCCGTGCCATCGGGGCGCCCGCCCCAGACAACGACAGTCCAGTCACCACGCAGCCCCGCTGCCCAGGCATCGCGCTGGCCATAGGACGTGCCGGTCTTGAAAGCCACCCTGTCTTCACCTGTGACCACCCGACCTTTGGGCAAGGGAGCGCCGCCCAGAATCGACAGGATCTGTCGGCTCGCCCTCGCCCCGATCAGACGCGCGCCGGGTGCGGGCTCGACCGGCCAATCTAAGCTGAGCGGGCGCGAGACTCCCTGATTGGCAAAAGCGACATAGAGCCTGCCCAGATCGAGCGGAGTAATGCCGACGCCACCCAGTGCCAGAGCCAGGCTCGGGGAGGTATTGGGCGGCAGTTTGAGCCCGATACCGGCAGCATCGAGCGTGCCGGCAAAATAGCCCGCCCCGATCATATCCAGTGCCCGTACGGCTGGCAGGTTATAGGAGCGCTGCAGAGCCGTACGCACGGTCGTGGTACCGTGGAAAATACGGTCGTAATTACGTGGCGCGTAGCCACCGAAATGGCTGGCACGGTCCTGAATGATCGTATCGGGCGCCAGCAGACCGAGCTGGAAGGCCATGCCGTAGATGGCGGGTTTGAGCGCCGAACCGGGCGAGCGCCAAGCGGTGATCATGTCGGCAGCACAGCCCGAGCAGTCATTGCCCGCATTGCCCTGCCAGGCAGCGATGCTGCCATCGCGGCGCGCGACCAGCACTGCCCAGGTTCCGCCAGATGGTGGGGGCGTGTCACGCAGAATACCCGCGATACTGGCCTGGAGCCGACGGTCGATAGACGTCTGAAACACGCCGCGCACGCCCTTGCGCCACTGCCAGAGGAGCGGTCCGGGCGCTTCATGAACGGCATGACCGATATGCAGCGTATAGGGCATTGCCCCACGACGCACCCAGCCTTCGGCGGGTTGTGTTGCGAGAAGCCGCGCCACCGCTGCCCGCGCAGCCTGCGGATGCCTGTCGGGGCGCAGGCTTTCGGGATGACGCGCCATCACGATCAGAAGGGCCGATTCCTCCGAGCCCAGATGCAGCGGTTCGTGCCCGAACCAAAGCAAGGAGGCCGCCCGGATTCCCTCGATGTTACGGCTTTCGGGCGCAAGGGTGAGATAGAGATCGAGCACACCGCGCCGGCCATAGCGCCACTCAAGCTGCACACCACGGAGCATGTCGAAGATCTTGCCGCGCAGGCTGTGCCTGTGCGGGGTAAGCAGACGCGCCGTCTGCATGGCCAGTGTCGACCCGCCGGAAACGATATGGCCACGTGTGACCAGCTGGAAGCTCGCCCGCAGAAGCGACAGCGGATCGACCCCCGGATGAACCCAGAACCGACGATCCTCAACCTGAAGCAGAAGCGCCAGATAGCGCGGGTCGACCGCCTCCCGCTTTGTGGCGAAGCGCCAGGCGCCATCCGGGCTGACACGCCCGTCGAGCACCTCGCCGCGCATGTCCTGCATCAACAGGGCCTGTTTTTCGGCCCGGCTCATATCCGGCGGCAGAAGCCGGTCAGCGGCCAGAAGACCGCCAGCAAGACACAGCACTGCCAGAGAGGCGCCTGCCAGTCCGCGTCGCAGAAATCTTCTGCGCCTCGAACCGGCTCGCTGGTCAAGACCCGTCATCGCGGTGCGATGACGATCCGGCCAGCCGCATTCCGCCCCATCAGGGCCGGGCTGAAGCGATCACGTACGACTGTTTCAGGCAGCAGGAACTGACCCGGCGTGACGGCGCGCACGATATAGGCAAGCCTGAAGTCATTACTCCCGAGAAGACGGCTCGAAGACGGGCTGTAGGTGCCCCCTCGCAAATCGAAAGCGGCAAAGAAACGGTCATCCTTGAGCGCCACAGCACTTGTCTGCGTCGTCTCGCCAAGGAAAGACGGACCAGCCTTGGGATCGGGCGCGTCTGAATCACTCCCTTCTTCCCCGTCGCGAACAGCCTCTGCTTCCCGGCCGCGCAGGACGCTCTCGATCTCCCATCCTGCGGGCAGGAGCTGGGTCAGGACACAGTGATGCGCGTTGCGATCCTGCGACTTGCCCTCGATCACCACCAGGAAACGGTCATTCTGACTGCCCTTGGCGGGGTCATAAGGCGCGCCATCCATCGTGACGGTCGAGACCTTCACCGTAAAGCCGTTGCTGATCGCCTCGGGCGCCTCCTTGGGTGTTCCGGTAACCGTGACTGTCATCCAGAGCGGTACGGTGCCGGTATTGCTCAGTTTTGTGCCATCAAGCTTGTCAGCATCGGGAGAAACGGCCAGCGGCAGAGCAATCGGGCGGGGTTGTTCGACACCGTTGATGGCAATACCGCGCGCCGGATCGGGCTTGTTCATGGCCGAAGCCGCTTCAAGCAGGGCGGTGGTGGTCGCGTTGCTGATCCAGGGCACCGGCACATCGAGCAGACCGAAGCGATCCGTCAGTTTCTGAGCAAGACCGTTATTGCCGCTCTCTGCAGCCAGCGACACCAATCCGCCGAGATCACGCAGATAGACCCAGTAATAGGGGTCGAGCATCGACGGACGCCCGGACAGGGTCGGGCCAAGAGCATCGACAGCCATAGCGAAAAGCGCGTTGCTTGAGGGACGCTCATTGGCAAGCGCCAGACCGCCCGCAATATGACCAAGGGCCAGCGCATCGGCAAAGGTCGCATTTGCCACGGTGTCTCCCCAGAAAACGCGGCTCGATCCGCCCATGCCACGCGCCGAGGCGCTATCGCCCAGAGCACGCAGGGCCGGCGCATCAAGACGGCCAGCACGCGCCAGAACATAAAGCGCATAGGCCCTTGTCTCCGGCGTGACAGCGTTTTCGGAATTATCTGCATGACGATCGTCAATACCGGGGCTCTGCGCCTGCGATGTCACGAGCCAGTCAAGCGCATGATCCAGGGAGTCCTGAGGCACCGCATATCCTGCCTCTTTCGCGTGGACCAGGAAATCGACGGCATAGATCTGCTCCCATGGGAGAAGCCTGCCATCGTTCAGACGCCAGGAACCAAAACGCCCCCCGGCATCTTCACGATCGACCAGCATGGAAATAGCGGTGTCGATCCGTTTCTTTGCCCCTTCAGGCACAGTCAGGCGCGCCAGAGCCTCATGCCCCTTGAAAGCCAGAAGACCGCGTGCGGAGGCTGCTAGGCTGGTCGTATCATTGCCATAGCCGGCCTCGAGATTCTGGAGCAGGGCAATCGTATTGAGCCCATGCACACCCGAATAGCCGAGTGTCACGGCCGAACTGCCCGGTTCGAACTGGGAGAGTAGAGAGGCAGAGGCCTGATAGCTCTGGCCTGGATCCTGTTTCTGCTCGGTCGATTGCGTAATCGGCAGATGGCCCGGACGAACCTCGAGATCCCAGTTGCGGGTGAGAATGGTCCGGCCCTGCCTGTCAGCCAGCTTCGCCGTCAGATGGGCGATTCCGGATTGATCGGCCTGCATGGATGTCGAAAACGACTGACGCCCCCCCTTTTGCAGATCGGCATCGAATTTGGCTGCACCGGTCAGGTGAACGGGGCCAGTGCTGCTGAGCGTAACCGCATAACGGCCAGCCGCCCCTTCGGTATTGACCAGCGAGACCAGATTGGTCGCCACATCGCCCGGCGCCAGAAAGCGCGGCAGGGTCAGATCCGCAAAGACGGGGTCCCTGACCAGAAGATCAGATTCTGCCGAACCGAGCGCGTCATCGGACCAGGCGGTTACCATCAGATGCAACGTGCCTTCAAAATCGGGCACATCGAGCGGTATGCTTGCATGACCGCTTTCATCAGGCGTGATGACGCCTGTGAAAAGCGAGACGATGCGGGTCGAGGTGACGGAGAGCCCGCCCCCCTCGCCGCCTTCATCTCCGCCTTCACGCAGCAATCCTGCCTGCCCGACCGGCGTCATGAGATGAGCGTAGCTGTCCTTCACATCCAGACCGAAAGCCCTGCGCCCGTAGACCAGGTCGAACACATCGGGAAGCTTCCACTGCGTAAGGGCGAGAATACCCTGATCGACAGCCGACACCACAAAATGCACACGCTTGCCACCCTGAATGGTCACGGGCAGCGTGGCCTTCGTCTGGGGCCGGATGACCTGTGGCGTCTCGACGGCAATCTTCAGCCGGTGCGCCGCCTGATCGAGCCCGATATAGGCCAGCCCCACGGCCCGCGAGGGTTCGTGGGCGCGAGCGGGTGTGTCGAGCGGACGGAATGCTGTGATCAGCACATAAGCCCCACCGGGCCAGTCAGCCTGCGCCGTGACCGGAATATCAAGCCCACCCTTGGGCAGGATGACCGTCTTGGCGCTCTGCACGCGATCGGTCGCAATCACGATCTGCGCCTCACCGGCGAAGGGCGCCTGAACATGCACGATTGTCTGACCACCGACAGGCAGCACCTTGTCACGCACGGAAACGCTCAGGCGGTCGGGAGCGTTGGGCCGTTCCCTGCTGTCAGACCACCATCCCGTGGTGAAACGCTGAGACGTTGCCGCATTTGTCGTCGGGTCCGTCAGGATCATCCGATAACGGCCGCCATCGAGCTCAGGCGCAAAATGCACGCGGCCCTGCGCATCGGTCGTAACTGTGCCGTGCTGGAGCGGCTCGTCGATCACATGGCGGACGAAATGCCAGCCGCGCGATTCCGAAATCCAGTCATAGGTCTCATTCTCGCGCACCAGCGTCCAGGTCAGGGCGCGCGACGCGATGGGCTTGTTGTCAGGGGTCAGGGCAATCGCTTCGACCGGCACGGGCTGGGTCGCGTTTTCGCTTCCCATCGGCGGCGTTGTGACCCGCATCCCAATAAGCAGCCGATCCCGCTGGACTGGCACCGAAAGGGTCTTGGTAACGCTACGTCCCGAGGGATCGAACAGGCTCACCCTGATTTCCGCCTTGATCGGCAGAGTAAGACCGCCAGGAAGATCGGGTGACACCAAAACCTTTGACTGCCCGGCATCATCGGTGTCCGGCACCGTAACGGATTGCTGGTCGGGGCTGAAATTCTGGGTTGCCAGACCGAACACAAAGCCTTTCAGACCCGGCACAGGCTCTTCATCGCGCAGGATGCGCACCAGCCCTTCGCCGTGAAGATGTGCAGCAGGCGCGCCATAAAGATAGCGCCCCTCAATCGTGATCGGCAGCCCCTGACCTTCGGTCAGCTCGTTCTTTCCGGGCTTTACCTCGACAGCAATGGTCTGCGGTACGAAATCCTGCACAAGGACAGAAGCACGGCCAATCGGCGGCGAGGTCGGATCGACATAGGCCTCAAGCGACCAGCTTCCTGCAGCAGCGCTGGGAGAGAGAGCGAAGCTGTTGAGAAAACCGCCGCCTTCCTGCGGCTTGAGCACAAGTGTCTGTGCCTTCACGCCATCGGGACGACGCAGAATGACGGTCAATGGCAGGGTGTCGAGCGACTTGCCCTGGGCGTCACGCAGCAGGACGGTCGTGTTCACGCTCTCGCCGGGGCGATAGATACCGCGATCCGTGACGATCACAGCCTGCTGCGGCCCCGGAGCCACATGGCCCTCTGCCCCCCGGTCGGAGAAATCGAACCAGGCCTGTGTCAGTGAAACGCTCGTGAAGTCTCCATTTGGGCTGGTTGCCAGAAGCGTGACGGGCTGATCCGCCCCCTTGCCCTTGATCAGACCGGCAGGGAAAACAACCTGCCCTTCGCTGTCGCTGACCGCCTTGCCCAGATCGTCTCCGCCCTGAGACACAAGGCGCACAGTGACATTCTTGAGCGGAAGCGCGGTCGACAGGGCACGCGCATAGACATGCAGACCATCTGTGCCGCGCATCGTGGTCAGGGCAGTGTCGCTTACATTTACCCAGTGAGCAGCGATAGGCAGACCATAATCGTCGCTATCGTCTGATCCATTCGACGCTTTCGGCAATGGCGCTGCAATGCGGCTGTCGCCTTTGGGCGTAAGGGCATTCTCGGCGGTCACAAGATACAGGCCCGGCTTCTGCCCCTCGATCAGCTTGGCGATCGGAAAAGCGGTGACGACGCCTGCATTGCGGGCGCCCCGCGTCTCCATCGTACCTGACCAGACCTGGCTCAGACGCGTGCTGCGCAATCTTTCAAACTCATAGGTCTCGAGCGACGTCTGGGTTGTGTCGACCCTTGGATAGGTATCCATGCTCGTCATGCTCTGGGCCGCGATGGGAGACAGACGCCAGACGCTGAGCCTCACCCGCTCCATATTTACCGTCTGCACATCAAGACCCGCAGCGCTGCGACGCGGCAGGATGAAACCCTCTCCGGCAAGGCTGAGACTGGGCGTACGATCTCCCGTGGCTATGCTCACCGAGATCGGATCGGCGAGAATACGCCCCTGGGCGTCGTGAATGCCGCTGCTGAGGCTGACCTTGTAGCGTGTGCTCCAGGCCAGGCCGCCCAGGCAGAGATCGTGATCGCTGACCCTGATATCCGGGCGCAGGCTGGGCGTTATCTTGACATGATCGGCGTAGTGAGGCCCGGCCTTGCTATCCAGCGACTTGGCGAAACGCAGGCACAATTCAGGACTCTTGCCACCTGTATTGAGCAGCGTGCGTCGAAACTGCATGGGCTCTGCCAGAACAGCAGTGCTGCAAAGCAGCATGACTGCAAGAGGCAGGCCGATGGTGATCATGCCGAGCGATCGTTTCTGCGCCGATTTTTTCATCAATTTCATCCAGAACCACGAATTACCGTTACTTCTTGATGACAATCATTCGAAAGATCGGCAAGTCTCCCCATACCCGGTTTCGACCACTATACCCGTGGATGTGATCGTTATTTGATAATTTGAAATAATAATGACAGATGAAGACTACAATAGTTTCAATTTGTTCGTAAGTATCTCTGTGGGTTCTGCCTCGTCCCGAACGCCAAGGCATCGGTCACCAGATCGAGCGCACGCAGGTCGAGAGAAGATCGCCCCTCCCGGATCAGCGCCGCAAAATGTCGATAGACCCCTGCATATTCGCGCGCCTCTGCCAGAACGATCTCGCGGGAGCCGCGATGAAGCCGCGCGCCCCCTTCTGACAGGATCACTGTCTCCCCATTTCCGGCATACCAGACGATTTCCCATATCTCGCTTGCCGCCTCATGCCGCCAGTCGAATTCTGCCGAGATCGGCAGACCGGTCTCGCTGCCACGCATCGCAAGCCTGACCTGAGAGGGCGCACGCTGATCACCATGAAAAGACAGGAGAGCCGTATCGTAGAGAATGACTTCGGGCGACAAGGAGCAGAGTATCGAAAGAGCGTTGATCCCGGCATCGAAAACACCCAGCGCTCCATCCCGCCACAGCCAGTCGGCACCAGGATGCCATTTCTCGGCATTTTCCTTCCAGGCGATTGTCACGCGCTCGATTGATAGTGCGGGCAGTATTTCCCTGAGTACCGGGATGGAGGCCGCATAGACAGAGTGCCAGGCTGCAAAAAGCGTCAGTCCACGATCATCAGCCAGACGGGACAATGATCCTGCCTGAGATCGGGTAACGGTCGGTGGCTTTTCAAGCAGCACATGCCACCCCGAAGCAAGGGCCTCATGGGCAAGTCCGTAGCGCAGAGCCGGAGGCGTACAAAGCGCCACAGCATCAATCATCAGATCGCATTGCCTGAGCTCTGCAAGTGTCGCGAAGACCGGCACATCGAGCGCCACCGGCACAGGTGAGACGGCAGCGACGATCGTAAAATCCGGATCGTTTTCCAGTGCGGGAAGATGCTGCTGCCGGGCAATCTGCCCTACCCCGATAACGGCTATACGGATCATCCGCGCTTCATTCCCGATCGTCTCCGCGATGACCATCACCGGAGCGTAGGGGGAACGTAACCCAGAAGGCCGGGGGGTGAATAATAAGGAAACAAAGCCAATTCATGGGCAAATGATTATCGATCCGTAGCAGAGGCTCGATATGACAGGGGGGCGAACCGCATTAAAAAAGGGCCGGTATCCTTCGATACCGGCCCTTTTTGTGTCGTGAGATAAACCCGTCAGGCCGAGAGCGCCTGCGGCTCCTGCGGGACTTCGTAACCGATGATGCGCGCGTAATCACGCGGCACAACCTGCCAGAAATGCGGCAGAACACGATCCCATCGGTGCAGCAACTCGGCCGCATAGGCGCTGCCGGTCTCATCGGCATGGCGCTGCACGAGCGAGCGCAGCGTCTCTTCCCATTCACTGCCTGCCTCGACGCGGCCCCAGAGCAGGGTTTCCGGATTTACCCGCGCCTCGAACGCCTCGTTCTTGTCGAGCACGAACGCCATGCCACCGGTAAAGCCTGCGCCGAAATTATCGCCGATCTGCCCCAGGATCACGATCGTGCCGCCGGTCATGTACTCGCAGCCATTCGAACCGCAGCCTTCGACGACAGCCGTTGCGCCCGAGTTACGTACCGCGAAACGCTCACCCGCCTGACCTGCCGCGAACAACGTGCCTGCGGTCGCCCCGTAAAGCACGGTATTGCCGATGATGGCATTCTCTTCCGAGCGCCACGGCGCTGTCGGAGACGGCCTGACAACGATCGTACCGCCTGAAAGCCCCTTGCCGACATAGTCATTGGCATCGCCAACGACATCGAGCTTGAGCCCCTGCACGGCAAAGGCGCCGAGCGACTGACCGGCTGACCCACGCAGACGCAGGGTCAGATGCCCCTCGGGCAGGGTCTTCATGCCGAATTTGCGCGTGATCAGCGACGATACACGAGTGCCGATGGCACGATGCGTGTTCTGCACCGTGTAGTGCAAATGCAGCTTCTCGCGATGATCGAAAAGCGGCGTTGCATCGGCAATCACCTGCGCATCGAGCGTTTCCGGCACCTCATTGCGTCCCTCACGGGTGCAATAACGCGCATCCGGTCCCGGGTCGGCCTGAACCAGAAGGGAGTTCAGATCCAGATCGTCGAGATAATCGGCGCCGCGGGAGACCTGACGCAGCAGATCTGTGCGCCCGATGATCTCTTCCATGCTCTTGAAGCCGAGTTCTGCCAGGATGTTACGCACGTCTTCGGCGATGAAGGAGAAGAGATTGATAACCTTCTCGGGTGTGCCTTCGAACTTGGCGCGCAGCGCTTCGTCCTGAACGCACACACCCACCGGGCAGGTATTGGAGTGGCACTGGCGCACCATGATGCAGCCCATGGCAACGAGTGCTGCCGTGCCGATGCCGAATTCCTCAGCGCCCAGCATGGCTGCCATCACCACGTCACGACCGGTCTTAAGACCGCCATCGGTACGCAGCGTCACGCGATGGCGCAGACGGTTGAGGGTCAGCACCTGATTGGCCTCGGTCAGCCCCATCTCCCAGGGCAAACCCGCATATTTGATCGAGGATTGCGGGCTGGCACCCGTGCCGCCGCAATGACCCGAGATCATGATCGCGTCCGCCTTGGCCTTGGCCACACCGGCGGCGATGGTGCCGATGCCGGTACGGGCGACCAGCTTGACCGTCACAGTCGCTTCCGGGTTGATCTGCTTCAGATCGTAGATGAGCTGAGCCAGATCCTCGATCGAGTAGATGTCATGATGCGGCGGCGGCGAAATCAGCGTCACGCCGGGTGTAGCGTGGCGCAGCTTGCCGATAAGTTCCGTCACCTTGAAGCCGGGCAGCTGCCCGCCCTCACCCGGCTTGGCGCCCTGGGCGACCTTGATCTCGATCTCGCTGCAATTATTCAGATATTCCGCCGTGACGCCGAAACGGCCAGACGCCACCTGCTTGATCTTGGAGCTGGCATTGTCGCCATTCGCACGCGGCGTGAAGCGCGACGCATCTTCGCCACCCTCACCCGAATCCGACTTGGCACCGATGCGGTTCATGGCAATGGCCAGCGTCTCATGCGCTTCCGGGCTCAGTGCGCCCAGCGAGATACCAGGGGCCACGAGACGACGACGGATCGCCGTAATGCTCTCGACGTCCTCAACCGGGATCGGCTCCCGCACACGGCGGAAATCGAGCAGGTCGCGCAGGGCGGTCGGAGGCTGGCGACGCACGGCATCAGCATAGCGCTTGAAGAGCGAGAAGCTGTCTGTCGAGACCGCGGTCTGCAGCATATGGATGAGCTGCCCGCTGAATGCATGCACCTCGCCCTTGCGACGCAGCTTGTAGAGGCCACCGATGGGCAGCGCATCGACGCCACCGGCGTAGGCGGTTTCGTGAGCCTTGAGCGCATTGCGCGCCAGACCCGGAAGGCCGATGCCCGAGATGCGCGACGGCATGCCGGGGAAGAACTCGGCGACGAGCGCGCGCGACAGACCGATGGCTTCAAAATTATAGCCGCCACGATAGGCCGAAACGATCGAGATGCCGGATTTCGACATGATCTTGAGCAGGCCCTTGTCGAGCGCCTTGCGGTAACGCTCAACCGCCTCACGCAGCGAGAGATCGCCGAATAGTCCGCGCTGCAGACGATCGGCAATGCATTCCTGCGCCAGATAGGGGTTCACGGTCGTGGCGCCCACGCCCACCGTCACTGCCATGCCATGTACGTCCATCACATCGGAGGAACGGACATTGAGCGAGGTGAAAGTACGCAGCGACTGACGCACGAGATGGATATGCACGGCTGCGGTTGCGAGGATCATCGGGATCGCAACGCGCTCTTCATTCTGTCCCTCATCAGAGAGGAAGAGATGGGTGCAACCGCCACGCACATAATCTTCCGCCTCATGGCGGATACGGGCGATGGCATCGCGCAGCCCGGCCTCACCATCGGCTGCACGGAAGGTACAGTCGACCGTCGCACCATCCTTGCCGCAGAAATTGCGCAGCGCCTCGAATTCACCCGTGGTCAGAACCGGGCTCGGAAGCTGAAGCAGGTCACACTGCTCTGGCGACTGGTCGAGAATATTGCCCAGATTACCCAGACGCGTGACGAGACTCATCACGTTCATTTCGCGCAGGGAATCGATAGGTGGATTGGTAACCTGGCTGAAGCCCTGGCGGAAATAATGCGCCAGCCCGCGATAGGTGCTCGACAGCACCTGAAGCGGGGTGTCGTCACCCATCGAACCAATGGCCTCTGCCGAAGTCTCGACCATGGGGTGGAGAATGGTCTCCATCTCCTCATGGGTCAGGCTCATGGCCAGCTGGCGACGACGCAGCTGGTCGGCGGTGAACAGAACAGGCTCAGCCACATCGCCACGCACAACCGAGCTGATATTGCGGATATGCTTCGTCCAGGCCGTGAAATCCTGACGCTCAGCCAGAAGGTCGAGCAGTTCCTGCGGCGCGTAGAGCTTGGCTTCCTGCAGATCCAGACCGAGCGTCTCCCCCGGCCCGAGGCGCCCCTTCATGCGGGTATTAGCGTCCTGCACGCGCACCATACCAGCTTCAGAACCCACAATCAGGAGATCATCCTGCGTGATGGTGTAGCGCAGCGGGCGCAGACCGGCGCGGTCCAGACCGGCGACAACCCAGCGACCATCTGTCGCACAAATGGCTGCCGGACCGTCCCAAGGCTCCATCACGGCATTGCAATAGGAGAACAACGCACGATGCTTGTCCGTCATGGACGCGCTGCCACCGGCGCTGGCCGGCACCATGAGCGTCTTGGCCATGGGGGCGTCACGACCGGCATGGGTGAGCAGCTCGAACACGTTGTCGAACATCGCCGTATCCGACCCCGCAGCCTGCACCACAGGCTTGAGGTCGTTCATGTACGGGTCGAGTTCGGCATTCGCGAGACGGGTCTCGTGGCTGCGCATCCAGTTCACGTTGCCGGAAAGCGTGTTGATCTCGCCGTTATGCGCCAGACGGCGGAAAGGCTGGGCCAGCTTCCAGGTCGGGAAGGTATTGGTCGAATAGCGCTGATGATAGATCGCAAAGCGCGACACAAAACGCTCGTCGAGAAGATCGGGGTAGAAATCCGTCAGGTTCTCGGCAAGGAACATGCCCTTGTAGATGAGCGAGCGGCAGGAGAGCGAGCACACATAGAGATCGACATGCGCCTTGGCGGCTGCCTTCTCGATGCGACGGCGAATGACGTAGAGATCGCGCTCGAACTCGGCTTCGGAGCGGTTGAGGCGGTTGCGCACCATGATCTGCTCGATCTCGGGACGCGTCGCATTGGCCTTCTCGCCGATGCAGGCCGTATCGATCGGCACCTGGCGCCAGCCATAGATGCCGTAACCGAAATCGAGAATTTCGCTCTCGATGATGGCACGACCTTCTTCCTGCGATGCCAGATCGGTCTTGGGCAGGAAGATCATGCCAACGGCAATGCGCCCTTCGATATGATCGTCACCCGCGCTATGGATGGCCTCGGCGAAAAAATCCTGCGGGATCTCGACATGAATGCCGGCACCGTCACCGGTCTTGCCATCGGCATCGACCGCACCGCGATGCCACAGTGCCTTCAATGCGGCGATACCGGCCAGCACCACGTCGCGACGGCGCTTGCCATCAAGAGCAGCCACAAGACCCACACCGCAGGCATCACGCTCCATGGTCGGATCGTAAAGGCCTTCGAGGGCGCGAACATTGTCCTGATAGGACTCGATATAGCTCTTCTCGGTCATGGCCCTTACTCCGCCGCCACCAGTCGTGCGGCCTGATCTGCTGTCGCGTTCTCTTTTGCAGAGAGGAATTGGTGCATTTCTGCTGCGGCTTCACGCCCGTCCCGGATGGCCCAGACAACAAGCGACGCGCCGCGCACGATATCGCCGCCTGCAAATACGCCCGGCACACTGGTCTCGAAGCGACCCGGCGTGACCTTGAGCGTGCCCCATTTGGTGACGGCCAGTTCGGGGGCCTTCCACTCGCCGGGCAAGTCTTCAGGATCGAAGCCAAGCGCCTTGATGACGAGATCGGCCTGAATGGCAAAGCTGCTATCGGGCATTGCCTCGACCGATTGACGGCCAGAGGCATCAGGCAGGCTCAGGCGCATTTTATGAGCGCGCACCGCAGTGACAGTGTCGTCACCGAGAAAGGCTTCCGGCGCAGCCAGCCAGGCGAAATTCACGCCTTCTTCCTCGGCGTTTTTCACTTCCTGCACCGAGCCCGGCATATTGGCGCGGTCACGGCGATAGAGGCAGGTCACCTTTTCGGCCCCCTGCCGGATGGAAGTGCGCACGCAATCCATGGCGGTATCACCACCACCGATCACGACCACATGCTTGCCTCTGGCATGAAGAACGGCATCGTCGCCCGGTGTCTCGTCATAGCCGCGACGATTGGAAGCCGTGAGGAAATCGAGCGCCTGAACAACGCCCCCCAGACCACTGCCCGGCACCGAGACCTCGCGTGAACGGTAAACGCCAGTACCCAGAAAGACCGCGTCGTGTTTCTCGCGCAGACTTTCGAACGAGGTCTCGCCCGCAGCGCTGCCGATGGGTGTGGAGAGGTGGAACACGATCCCCTGCGCCTCGAGCAGTTCGTGGCGGCGGGCGATCACGTGCTTTTCGAGCTTGAAGCTGGGAATACCATAGACCATCAGGCCGCCGATGCGGTCGTGACGATCATAGACGTGAACCTGGTAGCCCAGAGCTCGCAGCCATTCCGCAGCGGCCAGACCGGCCGGACCAGCGCCAACGATACCCACGCTCTGAGCGCGCTCACGGGACGGGAGGCGCGGTTTGACCCACCCCTCTTCGAACGCGGTTTCGGTGACGAATTTCTCGACTGCGCCGATCGTGACGCTCTCGAAATCCTTCTGGATGACGCAGTTGCCTTCACACAGACGATCCTGCGGGCAGATACGACCACAGATTTCCGGAAAGGTGTTGGTCGCCGATGACAGGCGATACGCCTCTTCCAGACGGTTCTCGGCGGTGAGCTTCAGCCAGTCGGGGATGTTATTGCCGAGCGGGCAATGCACCGAGCAGAACGGCACGCCGCATTGCGAGCAACGGCTCGCCTGCTGTTCGGCGCGATCAACCGCAAAGGCTCGGTAAATTTCGCCGAAATCCTTACGTCGTTCGGCGGCCGCGCGCTTCTCAGGCATCTCCTGCGGCAATGAGACAAACTGCAGCATCCGTTCGGCCACGTCACGTTCTCCCGATGAGCGAGCAGGCGCGACAAGCGCCCCTCGAAAACATGACGCAGAGGTAAGACAAGGCCAATTGGGCGATAAGTCATTAATGCTGACCCATCACCCAGCAAACGGAGCTTTTTTTCGATTAAATTTTATCCAAGCCCCAAAAATAGGTCCGAAACGGACCATTTAGTTAAGAAGCGTTCTCAACACGCTGATTTGGCTCAGATATTCCGGAGCCCGATCATAGACACTCCGAGGCGCGACTCCCAGCGTTTGCAGCGTCAACGCGCCGCTTGTCACGATATTGTCTTGTCCAAGCATGGCGAGCTGATCACGCGTCAGCAACTTGCCCGGCAGATTTTCGAAAACGCGCGCCTGCGCCATCGCAAGAGCATTTGGCACGGAAAGCAGACGCGGTTTGCGACCGACCGCCTGCGCGACGAACGCCATGATCTCCTCCATGCTCATCTGATCGGGGCCACCCAGCTCGAAAATGCCGCCGCTCGTTTCAGATGTCTCTGCCTCACCGGTCAGGCAGAGACGCGCTGCCTCCGCCACATCTTCCACAAACGCCGGCTGCAGGCGGGTTTGCGGATAATAGACAGGCAGGATTGGCAGCAGCTTAGCCATAAGGCCGAACATGTTCAGGAAACTGTCCTGCTGGCCGAAGACAACACTCGGGCGCAGGATCGTTGCCTCGGGAAACGCCTCGCGCACGCGTCTCTCGCCCTCAGCCTTGCTTCTTCCGTATTGTGAAGGCGCATCCGGTGCCGCACCGATGGCCGAAACTTGGACGAAGCGGCCCACCCCTGCTTCTCGAGCAAGTTGCGCCACCCGGCCGGGAGCCTCGGCATTGATCGCCCTGAAGCTGGCCTTGCCGTTTTCTGTCAGAATCGACACCAGATTGATCGCCGCCCCGGCGCCATTCAGCGCAGCAGCCACCGAAGCAGAATCGGTGACGCTGGCATAGACCGGCAGGATGGCCCCCGCGGGGCCCTCGGCCACCAATCGAGCAGCCTTATGCGGCGCACGCGACGCCACGCGCACGAGATGTCCCCTCGTCGCAAGCTGGCGCACCAGTGACCTTCCGATGAAGCCATTCCCGCCAAATAAGGTGACGACAGAGCCTTGCATGAAAAATTTCCTCTTTTTTTCGAAGGGGGTGTTGACGCCCCCCGCACAGCCCGGTAAACGCCTGTTCACCGAACGGGATGCCGAAAAAAGCGGCGCCCCGGACAGCCTCTGAGCCCAGATGGCGGAATTGGTAGACGCGCAGGTTTCAGGTACCTGTGTCCGCAAGGACGTGGAAGTTCGAGTCTTCTTCTGGGCACCATACGAAAAACGGAAAAGCCGACGAGAAATCGTCGGCTTCCGTTTTTTCTAGCCCCAGGGTTCTCAAAACATGGCCGCACCGAGCGCTTCGATCCATCTCTATGATGGTGATCTCCCCGATGATTTCGATCTCGGCCCGGTTGTTGCCGTTGATACCGAAGCCATGGGCCTCAACCCGCATCGCGACCGTCTCTGCCTCGTGCAGCTTTCCGCCGGTGACGGCGAGGCACACCTGGTCCAGATCCGCCCCAAATCCCTGGGTGGGCGCTATGAGGATTGCCCGAATCTCAAGGCCCTGATGGCTGATGACAGCGTCACCAAGCTGATGCATTTCGCCCGTTTTGATGTCGCGCTTCTTCAGCATGCGCTCGGCATTACCGTGGCCCCTGTGATCTGCACCAAGATTGCAGCGCGTCTGGTCCGTACCTTCACAGACCGTCACGGCCTCGCCCATCTCTGCCGCGAACTTCTCGGTGTCGATCTCGCCAAGCAGCAGCAGACATCAGACTGGGGCGCCGAAACCCTCACACCCGAGCAGCTCAGCTACGCCGCATCAGACGTGCTTCATCTGCATGCTCTCTGGGCAAAGCTCGAATCCCTGCTGATCCGTGAAGGTCGTCGCGAACTGGCACAGGCCTGCTATGACTTCCTCCCTGCTCGGGGACGTCTCGATATTCTCGGCTATGAAGAGCCCGATATCTTCTCTCACCGCGCCTGATTATCCGGTCGGGCCGTCCTCAGGACCGGCCCGGTTGTTCCCTCTCCGGGGCAGCGCCACAGAAAGGCCTTGCTCGGATGGAACTCCGTGATTGACCTCAGACCAACAAAGCGGGAAGAGAACGCATGACCGAACTTCCCCCTTCCGGCTCTCGCACCAGGAACGATCCGGAGAACGGCCCCGGTTCCGCGCTCGATAGCGCCTGCGCCACCCTCTCCGCCGAAATCACGGGGCTTTCTGCCCTGCATGCCGTTCTCGGGCACTCTCATGCGCTTGGACGCGCCTTCATCGATGCCGTTACACTGATCGCCAGCGCGAAAGGGCGCATCGTCGTTTCCGGAATCGGCAAATCCGGCCATATCGGCCGTAAGATTCAGGCTACTTTCGCATCAACCGGGACCCCGTCCTTTTTCGTCCATCCGGCCGAAGCTGCCCATGGCGATCTGGGCATGATCGACACGGATGACGTGCTGCTTCTGCTCTCGCAATCGGGTGAGACGAGCGAACTCGCAGCCTTGCTTGAGCATGCCGCCCTGCACGCCTTGCCGGTCATCGGCATGACCTCATCACAAGACTCCACCCTCGCTCGTGCGAGCACGATCATTCTGAACCTGCCACACGCCCGCGAGGCCTGCCCTATGGGGCTTGCCCCGACAACCAGCACGATCATGCAGCTTGCCCTTGGTGACGCGCTGGCCATCGCCCTGCTGGAACGCCGGGGCTTTACGGCGACCGATTTCAGGGCATTTCACCCGGGCGGCAAACTTGGAGCCCTGCTCAAGCCGGTCAGTCGGCTGATGCATGATGGCGACGCCATGCCGCTGGGTACGCCGGACATGACGCTATCGAATGTCATCATCGAGATGACACGCAAGGCATTTGGCTGCATTGGCATTACAGATGACGCTGGAACACTGGTCGGGCTTGTGAGCGATGGCGATCTGCGCCCTGCCCTGACACGCAATCTGGATACGACGACCGCCGGGGAGATCATGAACCGCAACCCGATCACGACAAAGGGAGACGTTCTTGCCCAGGAAGCCATTCATCTGATGACGGCTCGGCGCAAGGCAATCAATAGTCTGTTCATTCTCGACGAGGCCGGACGCCCGGCAGGAATCGTCCGGCTTCACGACCTGCTTCGCATGGGGATTGCATGACGCAGAGTTCCTCCCCCGACGATCGCAAGAAACCGCAACGCGACGATTTTGCGCGTGATGCTGCCAAGCTTGCCGCGCTGCGCGAAGCGATGCGCGAGCAGGGGCAGCAGAGACAACGCGCCATTCCTACCTCGTCCGATCTGGCATCGCGTCGTCGTCTGCTAGACACCGCAAAATGGGCGCTGCCCTTGCTCGCCGCCCTTCTTCTGGGGTCGATCGCCGTCTGGCCCGAAATCGCCCGCTGGCTCAGCGCCAATCGTGCCGTCATGCAGGAAATGGCGCAGATGCGCGTCGAGAGCGGCAATCTGGAAGGCGCGATCTATCGGGGACTCGATGCCCATAACCGACCCTATATGGTCACGGCGCGGATCGCCCATCAGAACGGTCCCGACCGCATCGATCTGATCGACCCGGTGGCCGACACCCATATGGCAGGGGGCGGCTGGGCGCAGATCAAGGCAGACAAGGGCGTCTACATGCAGCATGAGCAGACGCTCAATCTGACTGACCATGTGGTGCTTTATCGCGATGACGGCACGCTGCTCAACGGCCTGACCGCCGATATCGATCTGCATCGCAGCGTCATTTCCTCGAATGACTGGGTGCATGCCGAAGGGCCATTTGGCATCCTTGACGCTCAAGGCTATTTTATCGACCAGCACGACAATCTGCTGCAATTCGTCGGACCGCAACGCGTCATCCGCAATGATGACCGTCAGGATGCCATGCCCGCCCTTACTTCACCCGCACACAAGGCCCCATGATGCGTCGCCTCATCCCTGCTTTGACCCTGAGTTCGTTTCTGATGGGCCTGCCGCTTCCCGGTGCCTCGCTTCTCGGCTTTACCGGCTCGCAGGCTCTGGCTCAGGCCATCGACATGTCTCACGGCGAGCAGGTGAATATCAGCTCGGCAGGCCCTCAGACCTATGACCACGATGCCCAGACGGTCACTTTTGTCGATCAGGCTCGTGCTGTGCGTGGCGATGTGACCATCGATGCCGATCAGCTTATCGGCTTTCTGCGCAAGAAGGCGCCGGACCCGAACGCCCCGCCTCCGCCGCCCGGCGATGCGAAGGCCGATGGCCAGAAGAGTGACGGCGATGGTGCCATGGGGGGCTCGATGGAGCTCTACCGGATGGAGGCCATCGGCCATGTCCACATCTATACGACAACCGATCAGGCCTGGGGTGACAAGGCGCTCTACGATATCGACCAGGCCGTTCTGGTCATGACCGGCAAGGCGCTCAAACTCACCACCCCTCAGGATGTGATGACGGCGCGCGACGTGATGGAGTACCACGCCAATACGCGCATGTCGGTCGGTCGTGGCGATGCCACTGTCACCACCAATGACGGCAAGCGCATCAAGGCCGATGTTCTGGTGGCTTTCAGCAAGCCCGACAACGCAGCGCCGGCTCAGGCCAAGCCCACCCCCGGCCCGAATGGCGGCGACAGCACGGCACAGCGCTCGTCTAAACTCGATCGCGCCTATGCATGGGGCCATGTCATGCTGCGCACACCCAACGAGACAGCGACCGGCGACCGTGGTGTCTATGTATTCGATACGCAGATGGCACGCCTGATCGGTCATGTGCACGTCACCAGCGGCCAGAACCAGAATAACGGCGCCTCGGCCATCGTGAACATGAAGACGGGCGTTGCGATCATGAATCCGGCGCCGGGTCAGCGCGTCGAGGGTATGGTCATTCCCAATGAAGCCTCGAGCAGCAAGCCCGGAGACACACATCCATGAGCGATAACGAGACCATTCTCCTGCGCGACGTCCTGGATGATCCACAGGTGCAGACGGGGCTGATCGCCCATGGCATCGGCAAGAGCTATAAAAAGCGTCAGGTCGTGCGCAATGTCTCCCTCCAGGTGCAGCGCGGCGAAGCCGTCGGTCTGCTTGGACCTAACGGTGCTGGCAAGACGACGAGCTTTTACATGATCGTCGGTCTGGTTCAGCCAGACACCGGCACGATCACACTGGACGGCGCCGATATCACGCAACTGCCCATGTATCGTCGGGCACGCCTCGGCATCGGCTATCTGCCGCAGGAAGCCAGCATTTTCCGCGGGCTGAATGTGGAGCAGAATATTCTGGCCGCCCTTGAAGTGGTCGAGCCCGATTATGACCGTCGTCAGACCATGCTTGATGGCCTGCTGGCTGAGTTCGGCATTTCGCATCTACGTCACTCGCCCTCGCTCGCGCTCTCGGGCGGCGAGCGTCGTCGTCTCGAAATTGCACGCGCTCTGGCAAGCCAGCCCAATTACATCCTGCTCGATGAGCCTCTGGCTGGCATTGACCCGATTGCTGTCGGTGAAATCCGCGATCTGGTGTCTCACCTCAAGGACCGCGGCATCGGCGTGCTGATTACCGATCATAACGTTCGCGAAACCCTTGAGGTCATCGACCGGGCCTATATCATGCATTCGGGTCAGGTGCTGATGGAAGGCATCCCCGAGGAGATCGTCGCGAATGAAGACGTACGCCGCGTCTATCTGGGAGAAAATTTCTCCCTCTGATTTCTGATGGCGCGCCTTTCTCTTCAGGCGCGCCAGACGACCGGCCTTGTCATGACCGGCGCGCTGCAACAGGCGATCGGTCTGTTGCAGCTTTCGAATCAGGAGCTGCTTGCCGAGCTGACGATGCTCGCAGAATCCAACCCGCTCCTGATCGTCTCCCCCCCTGAAGACGACGCTCCGTCATTCACCGAGTCTGCGCTGGATCTGCGCGACGGCGATCTGCCGCGTGATCTGGAGCCGGAAACGCCCGGACTGAGTGGCGAGACATGGGAAGACGAACCACTTCTGCACCATGGTCCCTATGACAGCGAAGATGAGTCTCATCATGAGCCGATGGCCCCACGCCCGACACGGCTGGATCAGTTCCTGAGCCAGATCCGGCTGCGCTTCGACACCCAGCATGAGCAGGCCATCGCGCTTGCCCTGATTGAGGCACTCGACGAATCCGGGCGGATCGACACGCCGATTGGACAACTCGCGACATCCCTCGGCGCCTCGCCCGCCGCAATCGAACAGGTGCGCCTGGCCATGTTGTTTTTCGAGCCTGTCGGGTGCTTTGCACTCTCGCTTGCCGAATGCCTCGCTGCTCAGTTTCAGGCTCGCAATCGCTACGATCCTTCCGTCGCGACCCTGCTCGATCATCTCGACTGGCTCGCTCGCGGTGAGCATGACAGGTTGAGAAAAGCCTGCGCGCTGGACGCACAGGATTACGCTGAGCTGCTTCAGGAACTCAGAGCCTGCGAGCCACGCCCTGGCAGTAGCTTCAGTACGCCTGAGGCTGAAACTGAGGCCGAGCCCGATCTCTTCATCACGCTGGCCCCGAAAGGCCCTCTTGTTTCGCTGAACCCGGCAACCTGGCCGCGGCTTACCCTTGATGACGCCCTTTATCGGCGGCTGCTATCCGGTCGGGAAGACGCCCGTCACTATGCACAGGAGAAGCAGAGCGAGGCGACAGCGCTCCTGCGCGCCGTCGAGCAACGCGCCCGTTCTCTGATGCTCATCTGTCTGGAAATTGCCCGCGTGCAGACGAATTATCTGAAGGAGGGGATTGCGGCTCTCAAACCGCTCACCCTCTCGCAGATCGCCGAAAAAACAGGGTTGCACGAGAGTACAGTGAGCCGCGTAACCGCGTCTCGACTGGTCGGCACACCGAGGGGCGTCTTGCCCCTGCGCAGCTTTTTCTCGACCGGGCTGGGTGAGGAAGGCGAGCAGACCAGTGCGGATGCCATCAAGGCCCGTATCAAACAGATCATCGGTGACGAGGCCCCCGCCTCAATCCTCTCCGACGACGCCATCACGCAGAAACTGCAGGAGGCCGGGCTGGCCATCCAAAGACGCACTGTTGCCAAATATCGGGAAGCACTGGGCATCGCCGGGTCGGCGCAGCGCCGCCGCGACCAGAAGCTGAAAACCCATCTTGCGAGGGCTGCAACGGCTTAAGGCAGCGACACCCCAGCGTTATGGGTCAGATGGCCGCAATAGCAGTGATTTCTACCGACCATTCTGCATTGACCAGCCGAGCCTCGACCGTGGCGCGTGCGGGTTTATGCGCGTGATCGAGCCAGGCATCCCAGGCACGATTCATGGAATCGATCTCGGAGATATCCGTCATGAAGATCTGAACGGAAAGCAGACGCGTCTTGTCCGTGCCTGCCTCGGCCAGCAGCGCGTCGATCTGGCGCAGGATGTCCGCCGTCTGCCCCTCTGTGTCGAGAGACGGATCATCGGCGACCTGTCCCGCCAGATAAAGCGTGTTGCCGTGACGCACAGCGCCGCTCAGACGATTCTCTTCGGCAAAGCGCGTGATGTCACTATTGGTCTGGCTCATTTCAGTGCACCCAGGCAGGAATCATTTCATGGTCGACAATGGCCTCGAACGCGCTGGAACGATCTTCGGCCAGCGCCATCGGTGTGCCGTCCGCGGCATGGATGGCAAAAGCGGCCTCACCTTCGTAAACCACCGGTTTGACATAAGCGACGTGGCTCATGCCGAATTCCTTGAGATCCTGATGCGTCATGCGACGCAGATCTGATACCGGTGCCTGAACCTTGCCCGCTTCTTCGTCGTGGACAATCTTGCTCATCTTGACTTCTTTCTTTCGGTTCGACCCGAAAACACGGACCGATTGGGCATTCAGCCCTTACTTTCCAGCAGCGCCTGCACGCGCCCGGCCATGCATCTCACTCGTCGTCGAGATCGCGTATGGCGCGGCTGCGTCGCGGCTTTGGCATCTCGATATGAGTCGCCCGCGGCACAGGATGATCGCGGCGTCCGGCGCTGATCTCGATACGCTTGACCCGCACTTCCGGCTGGGGCCGCAGCAGATCGATATGCAGCAACCCGTTATCAAGCCACGCCTCGCCGATCTCTATATTCTCTGCGAGCACGAAAGCCTTCTGAAACTGACGCGCCGCAATGCCGCGATGCAGGAAGACCCTGCCCTGACTGTCATCGGTCTGACGTCCGCGAATGACGAGCTGGTTGTCTTCCTGCGTAATATGCAGATCGTCCATCACAAAACCGGCGACTGCGAGCGTAATGCGCAGCGTGGTCTGGTTCAGCTGCTCGATATTATAGGGCGGATATCCATCAGACGCCGTTTTCGACGCACGTTCGAGCATCTGTTCCAGATGGTCGAAACCCAGAAACATGGGCGATGTAAACAGACGGCCTGACATGCAGCCTCCTCCATGAGCGAGACGGTAATACGATCAGGCCCATAAGCGGCGCCGGATCACGTTTCCGATATGGGCATGTTTCGCCCCAGGCGCAAGCCGCAGCCACGTTTCCATGCCCTTGTGACCGTCAGCGCCCGACGGTTTAGAACTGGTTTTCTCTTCTGCGAGTCGTTAAATCCCCAGCATCATGACAGCGCTCTCTTTCCTGACGGACATCGAGTCCATCGCCCCCACTCCGATTCTGGTTGCCCCCCAGCCCGTTCTTCGCGCCGTGGCGCGCGAGGTAACGGCAGACGACATGGCGCTGGTCAAATCGCATCTGCCCGGCATGTTCTCGGCCATGTACAAGGCCCCCGGCATCGGCCTTGCCGCCCCGCAGATCGGCCTTGGCCTGCGCTTTGCGCTGGTCGACGTCGCCGATGACGGTGAGCGCAATCCTCTGGTGCTGATCAACCCGGAGATCATCGACGAGTCCGAACAGCTTGCTGCTCGTGAGGAGGGCTGCCTTTCTCTGCCCAATCAATATGCCGAGGTTATTCGCCCGCTCAGCGTTCGCCTGCGTTACCGCACGCTCGACGGCGCCATTGAGGAAATGGAAGCAGACGATCTTCTGGCGACCTGCATCCAGCATGAAATCGATCATCTCGACGGCATCCTGTTTGTCGATCACCTCTCGAAGCTCAAGCGCAACATGATCATGCGTCGCCTCGCCAAGGAACAGAAAGGACGCTGACACCATGCGTCTGGTTTTCATGGGCACACCGGATTTCGCGGTGCCGGTATTCGATGCTCTCAGGGCTGACGGGCACGAGATCGTTCATGTCTATACCCAGCCTCCACGTCCGGCCGGGCGCGGCAAGGCGCTGCGCCCCTCGCCGGTGCAGAATGCCGCCGAGCGGGCAGGCATCACGGTACGAAGCCCCGTCAGGATCAGGAACAACGAGGAAGAGCAGGCTTTTTTCGAGTCGCTCGACGCCGATCTGGGCATCGTGGTTGCCTATGGGCTGATCCTGCCGCAGCGTATGCTGGATGCCCCAGGGCGCGGCTGCCTGAATGTGCATGCCAGCCTTCTGCCACGCTGGCGTGGGGCGTCACCGATCCAGTCTGCGCTGCTCGCCGGTGATGCCCGCAGCGGCATCTCCATCATGCAGATGGATGCCGGGCTCGATACGGGCGATGTCCTGGCTGAGGCAGCCATAGATCTGGCCCCTGACGAGACCGCATCGACCCTGCATGACCGCCTGTCTTTTCTTGGTGCCGAATTGCTGATCGAAACCCTGCGTCGCCCCTTCGCGCCGGTACCGCAATCCGGACAGGGCGTGACCTATGCCGAGCGGTTGACCCGCGAGACAGGCCGGATCGACTGGCGCAACCCGGCCGCCATCCTGGATCGGCAGATCAGGGGGCTCACACCCTGGCCCGGCGCTTTCACGACGCAGGACGGCACCGTACTCAAGATCGGGCAGGCGCGTATCGTGGCGCGCACGCATGATGCCGCACCAGGCATTGCTCTGGACGATGCCCTGACCATTGCCTGCGGTGAAGGCGCTCTTCAGATCCTGACACTCCAGCGTCCCGGCAAAGCCATGATGGCGGCCTCCGATTTCCTGAGGGGAACGCCTGTGCCTGAGGGGACGATTCTTGGTGCGTGACAGCGCCATTGAGAGCGCTCCGGAGGAAGCACAGACGCAGGGGCGCGAAGGCCTCGCGTCAGGCTACACCCGCTGGGCCCTCAAGATCGAGTATGACGGCACCGGTCTGGTAGGCTGGCAGAAGCAGAATAATGGCCTGTCCGTGCAGGAATTGCTGGAAGAGGCCGCGTCGCGCCTCGTGGGTGATGCCCCCGTCATGAGCGCCACGGCAGGACGCACCGATGCCGGGGTGCATGCTTCCGCCATGGTTGTGCAGCTCGATCTGCCTTGCCATGAGCGCCTCGATGCCCGTCAGATACGCGACGGTATCAGTTTCCACCTCAAGCCGCATCGTGTTGCCGTGCTTGAAGCGGCCGCAGCAGCCGAAGGGTGGCATGCCCGTTTTTCAGCGCTTTCGCGTCGATATCGCTATACGATACTGAACCGGCCGACGCGACCGGTTATGGATGCCGATCACGTCTGGCATGTCAGGCGCCCGCTCGATGCCTGCGCGATGCATGAGGCCGCCCAGACCCTGCTTGGCCGGCATGATTTCTCGTCATTCCGCGCGGCGGCCTGTCAGGCCAACAGCCCGATACGCACGCTTGATCGTCTCGATGTCACACGTAGCGGGATGCATATCCACATCGATGTCGAGGCGCGCTCCTTCCTGCATCATCAGGTGCGCAATCTTGCAGGCTCGCTGCACCTTGTCGGCAGCGGACAATGGCCTGTCTCGAAGCTGCGTGAAGTGCTGGATTCCTGCGACCGCCGCAAGGCCGGCCCTACAGCCCCGTCTGAGGGGCTATGTCTCGTCGGGGTAGGCTATGCTCAGGACCCGTTCGGCTGACCGACTCAGGATTTCGGCAGTGGTGCCATGAGTTCATGCAGCGCGTTGTAATGAGGCGGAAAGAGCGCGGCGATGAGATAGAGCGCCGCCACCGACACATTCATCAGCACAACCAGCCCAGCCGCCTTGCCACCGCTGATCTGCAAACCCTTGCGCGCAATGAACCAGCCGAGCCAGAGCTCGTAGAGCTCGACCCCCAGCATGATGACCCCCAGTGCGGCAGGGAGAGACCCGATGCCTGGCAGGATGAGCTGGACGATCGTGAGTGCGAAAAGCGATACCACAACCGGCAGCCAGCCACACCAGAGAAGCGCCGTGGCATAGCGCGTCCAGAGCGAGTCACGTCCCCAGAACGCCGCAGCAAGCTGGGAAATCACCAGCCTTGTAAGTAGGGCCGCGATGAGAATGAGCACCTTCGTGACCTGCATCGCGTCAAAACGCTGCGTGAGCTGGGAAAGCCCCATCACCACAAAAAGCGCAACACTCGGTGCGAGAGCAGAAAGAAGCGCTTCGGGCGTGTTACGAAAGGCCTTGATACCCTGAGCATCGCCGCGGGCAAGCTGCAAGGTGCCGGTTATGATGCGCGAGGCGGCTCCTGCCGGGGTCTCGCCTGGGGGGATAGAGCCGCTTTTCACAATCCGAATGCCTCGAGATAATCACGATAGATCAGAACCAGCGCCTGCAGGTCGGCGATGGCGACGCATTCATCTGCCTTGTGCATGGTCGCGCCAACAAGGCCGAATTCGGCAACGGGGCAATACTGGGCAATGAAACGCGCATCAGATGTGCCCCCACCCGTATCGAGCCTGGGAACCTGACCCGTATGACGAAGCACGACCTCGGAGAGGGCTGCGACAGCCGCACCTGGTTCGGTCAGAAACGCTTCACCGCTGATACTCGCCTCGACCTGCGCACGGGGTGCATGAGCCGACACGGTGTCACGGATCCACTGCACCAGCTCATCGCCTCGATGCTCGGTGTTGAACCGGATATTGAGCAAGGCTGTGGCCTTGCCGGGTATGACATTTGTAGCCGTATTGCCCACATCGACGCTCACCACCTGCAGCGATGACGGCGCAAAATGGGCGTTGCCCTCATCGAGCACGCGAGCGGTCAAGTCGCTCAGGATCGGCAGCAGACGATGGACCGGATTATCGGCAAGATGCGGATAGGCAACATGCCCCTGTACGCCATCGATCGTGATCCAGGCATTGAGGCTGCCGCGACGGCCGATCTTGATGACGTCGCCAAGTCGATCGGGGTTGGTCGGTTCGCCAAGCAGACAGAAATCGGGGCGATGCCCGTTTTCCATCATCCAGGGGAGAACCTCTTTCGTACCGTGAAGGGCGGGCCCTTCTTCATCACCCGTAATCAGCAGGCTGACCGAGCCTTTGAGAGGCCGCTCGGCCTTGAGTAACGCCACGGCTGCCACGAAAGCGGCAATACCGCCCTTCATGTCAGCAATGCCACGGCCGTAAAGCTTTCCATCGGCGCACTGGGCCCCGAATGGATCATGCACCCAGCCGTCACCGGGCGGCACGACATCGGTATGGCCGGCAAAGCAGAGATGCGGCCCCTTGTCGCCCAGACGCGCAAAAAGATTGGGGGTCTGACTGCCGTCAGGCCCGCAATCGATACGGTCGGTGCTGAAACCGAGACCCGTCAGCGTGTCTGCAAGAAGGGCCATCGCCCCGTCATCGGCCGGCGTGACGGAACGACAGCCGATCAGTTGAGCGGCAAGGGCAACGACATCGAGAGACACGATCAGTCGCGCAGCAATTCGTTGATCGAGGTCTTGGAGCGTGTACGCTCATCGACACGCTTGACGATCACGGCACAGGCGAGATGCGGCGCGTCCGGCGTGCGGCCGGGAAGCGTGCCGGGCACGACCACGGAGTAGGCAGGAACGCGGCCCATGAAAATCTCGCCCGTTGCACGATCAACGATCTTGGTGGACGCGCCGATGAACACCCCCATCGAGAGCACCGACCCGCGCTCGACGACCACACCTTCGGCAACTTCCGAGCGTGCGCCGATGAAGCAGTCGTCCTCGATGATAACCGGCGCAGCCTGCAGGGGCTCGAGCACACCGCCGATACCGGCGCCGCCGCTGATATGCACGTTCTTGCCGATCTGCGCGCACGAACCGACGGTCGCCCAGGTATCAACCATGGTGCCGCTATCAACGCGTGCGCCCACATTGACAAAGCTCGGCATCAGCACCACGCCCGGCGCGATATAGGCAGAGCGACGCACGATAGCACCGGGGACTGCACGGAAGCCCGCTTCGGCAAAGCGAAACTGGTCCCAGCCATCGAATTTCAGCGGCACCTTGTCGAAGCCAGGAACACCACCGCAGGCGCGCTCGGCGACACGGCTGTCAGTAATACGGAAGGAAAGCAGAACAGCCTTTTTCAGCCATTCATGCACGACCCAGCCATTCTCACTCGGCTCTGCGACACGCAGCTTGCCTTCGTCGAGAGCCGTCAGTGCGTGCTCGATCGCTTCGCGCGCCTCGCCTTCCGTATGGGCGTTGAGCGTGTCACGACGCTCCCACAGAGAGTCGATCACGGTGCGCAGGTCGGAGACGGGCATCTTCAGGCGTCCTTTGGCGGGGTTACTCAAGTGAGCGGACCATGCTCAGGACGCATCAGGAAGTCAACGAATCTTGCGCCAAACAGGCGTTAAGGATGAATTAAATACCGATGGCTATACTCCCGGGCGAGTCAGGAAACGGGGCATTGCCCCAGGAACCTCTGTTATCGAGAGCGTCGCAGGCCTTGCCTCTCTACCCCCGGGATCATGCCAGATGAACGCATTTCTGTTGAACACCATGCGTTCGACGTTTTCTCCTTTCGCCCTCGGGGCGAGTGAAAGTACGATGCAAAAAGAAAGACAGGACTGGAAAAGGCGCGAAGCCGAATTACAGGCTGCGCTTCTTGAAACCCTGCGAGCCGCGATATCTGTTTCAGAGGGGCTGCGCATGGCTTTCGAGCAATTCTGCGTTCAGACAAAACCGGACCGTGGCATTCTCATGAGCGCCGGGGCACTTGTCATCCCTCCGCCGTCAGAGCCGCAATTACATATTCTGCATTCCTGGCCCCAGCAGGACCGGACACCACAAGAGTCGCTCGGTGGACAGCGAAGCTGCACCAATCTCTGCCTGCGCGCGATCACCGAGGTGCGGCATCAGGGTGAGATCGGCATTTTTGCCTATTATCCGCGTCGCTTTCCGGCGCGCGCTGCGGAAGCCTGTCGGCGTATACTCGCTACTCTGGTTCAGACGGCAGCTGCGATGATCGAAGTCGATCACCGTTACCGCGTGCTGATGCGCGCCCTGCCCTATGACCCTCTAACCCACCTGCCCATCTGGTCCCTGTTTCGCGAGAAGGTGGAGCGTCGCTTTCCACGCCTTGATCGTGAGCGTCTTCCTGCCACACTGATGCTTGTCTGCTTCTCGGGCCTGCTGAACACGCCCGAAGGTCTGGTCAAGGCAGATGATGCCATCGAGCAAATTGCGCATGTGCGCGATGCCATCAGTTTCCTGCAGCGTGCCATCCGCCCGACCGATCTGATCGGGCAGTTGGACCGTGAGAGTTTCGTGCTCTGGCTTGATGGCGGGGATCGGTTTGCCTCGGTAGAGCGCGCTGATCTTATATGCAAGCGACGCTATATGTGCTCAGCCGGGGCCAATCCGCTGGTCTCGGTCAAGATCGGTCTCGTGACACGCGAACCGCATTCAACCGATACGCTGGATGTGTTTTTCGAGAGAGCGCGCCTCGCTCTCTCGATTGCCCATGAGGAAAAGGTTGATTGGTACTTTGCCCACGAGAATGCCTGATCAGGCCGCGCGGATAAGCGTGCCTGACCCCTTATGGGTGAAAAGCTCCAGCAGACAGGCATGGGGCACACGCCCGTCCAGAATCACCGCTGCGCTGGCGCCCGCCTTGACGGCGGCGAGGCAGGTCTCGACTTTCGGGATCATCCCGCCCGAGATCGAGCCATCGGCGATACGGCGCTGCGCCTCTTCGGCTGTCAGCTCGGGAATGAGCTTGCCGTTTTCGTCAAGCACCCCGGCCACATCCGTCAGCATCAGCAGACGAGATGCATTGACGCTGCCAGCAATCGCTCCTGCAGCCGTGTCTGCGTTGATATTATAAGTCTCACCCTTCTCGCCCACACCAACCGGTGCGATCACGGGGATGAGGCCAGACCCGAGCAGGGAATAAAGGACGCGCGGGTCGATCTTGGTCGGTTCGCCGACGAAGCCGAGATCCTGCACTTCTTCCTGCCCTGAGCGCGCATCGCGGCTGCGATGCATCAGCTTGCGCGCCTGCAGCAACCCGCCATCCTTGCCGGAAATGCCGACAGCCAGCGCCCCGGCGCGATTGATGAGATCGGCCACCTGCTTGTTGACACTGCCCGACAGCACCATCTCGATCACTTCAATGGCCGCCTGATCGGTCACGCGCAGCCCGTCAACGAAGCGGGACTCGATTTCAAGACGCTTGAGCATGGCGCTGATCTGCGGACCGCCGCCATGCACAACGATCGGGTTGATACCGACCAGCTTCAGCAGGGCAATGTCGCGACCGAACGCACTCGACAGATGATCCTTGCCCATTGCGTTGCCGCCGTATTTGACCACGATCGTGTCACCGGCATAACGACGCAGAAAAGGCAGGGCACTGGCAAGCAGGGCCGCCTGCTGCTGTCCCTCGTCATTCATGTCAGGGAGCGTGAACTCCGCTGCGTCCTTCTTCATCCCTGCTCCCCTTCCGACCCTGAGCCCGCACAGGAGCGGGCGATCTCGGCACGCAAAGTCTCGATGCCCAGTCCGGTGTCGCTACTGGTTATCACGATATGTGGATAGGCTGCCGCATGCTTGGCCAGCACGGCCTCGACCTCGGCAATCTTGGCCTTGAGCTTGTTCGGCCCCATGCCATCGGCCTTGGTCAGCACAACCTGGAAAAGCACGGCAGCGCGATCGAGCATCTCCATGACATCGCGATCGGCCTGTTTCAGCTCGATGCGGGCATCTAGCAGCAGAAAGACGCGCGTCAGGGTGGGACGCCCGCGGAGATAGGCAAACATCATCGTCTGCCATTCTTCCTTCACCGACTTGGCCGCCTTCGCGAAGCCGTAGCCCGGCATATCAACCAGAGCCAGCCTGCCGCCGAGATCGAAGAAATTCAGCTGCTTGGTACGGCCCGGCTCGGAAGACGCACGCGCCAGCCGGTTCCGCCCCGTCAGGGCATTGATCAGGCTGGACTTGCCGACATTGGAGCGCCCTGCAAAAGCCACTTCCGGTCCGGCGAGCGGAGGAAGCTGATCGAGCTTCTGGGCGCCAAAGAAGAATTCGCATTCCGCGGCGAAAAGCAGACGACCGTTTTCGATCTGCTCTTCGGTGAAAACGGTCGGGTCTTCTTTGCGGGTCACGACTTGCTGACGGCCTTGCCGCCCTTCTTTACCTTACTGTCGATCTGCACCTGGATGAGCTTCTGCTGTGCATAGCTGAGGATGTTGTTCCAGGTGTAGTAGATGACGATGCCTGCCGAGAGACGACCCAGGAAGATCGTATAGATGACCGGCATGAACTGCATGATCTTCTGCTGTGCCGGGTCCATGCTGACCATGCTCTGACGCTGCATCAGCCAGATGGTGATGCCGAACAGGATAGGCCAGATGCCGACATGCAGCATTTCGGGCATGAAGCTCGGGTTGAACGGCAGCAGGCCGAAAAGGTTGAAGATGGTCGTCGGATCGGGCGCCGAGAGATCGCGGATCCAGCCATAGAACGGGGCATGACGCATCTCGATGGTGATGTTCAGCACCTTGTAGAGGCAGAACGCAACCGGTGCCTGAACCAGAAGCGGCAGACAGCCCCCAGCCGGATTGACGCCCTCTTCCTTGTAAAGCGCCATGATCTGCTGGTTCTGGGCCAGCTGATCGCCCTTGTTATGCTCACGGATGGCTTGGATACGTGGCGAAAGCGTCCGCATGCGCGCCATCGAGGCGAAGGACTTGGTGGCGAGCGGGTAGAGGATCAGCTTGATGATCAACGTCATGATCAGCAGTGCGATGCCGAAATTGCCGACCTTGTCGTAGAGCCAGTGCAGCACATGGAACATCGGGCGCGTCAGGAACGCGAACCAGCCGAAATCCACTGCCTTGTAGAAATACGGAATATGCAGGTCATTCGTGTACTGGTCGAGGAGATTGACCTCCTTCGCGCCCGCAAAGACCATGCTGGTCGTCTGGACTGTCGAGCCTGGCGCAATCTGGATTGGCTGGCTGGACTGCGTGTCGACGATATACGACCCTTCCTTGGCATTCGGGACAAAGCGATAATGCACCGAAACCGCTGCCTTCTGGTCGGGGATGACCGCCGTAAGCCAGTATTTGTCGGTGATGCCTGCCCAGCCGCCCACACCATCGGCAGACCACGCCGAATTATCGGGCTTGGTCGCGCCCTTGCGCATGGTCTTGTAGGATTCCTCGTCCAGACGGTCATTCATGACCGAAAGCGGGCCTTCCTGCACGATCATGCCACCGGTCTCGAGCGGCTTGTAGTCACGCTCTACACGCTGGAACGGCGTCAGCGAAACAGGCGCACCGGCCTGATTCTGAACGCTCTGGGTGATGGCAAACAGATAGCGACGATCGAGTTTGATCTCAATCCTGAAAATCAGCCCCTGCCCGTTATCCCACTGCATGGTCACAGGATGATCGGGAGAGAGCGCCTTGTCGTCACTGTCCCAGTCGGTCGTGGCGTCCGGCAGACGCAGGGACGACCCTGCAGGTGCCTGCCAGCCCAGTTCGACAAAGCTCGGCTGCGGACCGTCGCCATTCTCAAGCAGACGCACTAGCGGCGAATTCTTGTCCAGTGTCTCACGATAATGCGTAAGCACCAGATTATCGAAACGAGCGCCGCGCAGGCTGAAAGACCCCGTAGCATCGGGCCCCTCAATCGCAATGCGACCGGCAGGGCCTGCAGCAGCAGCCGGGCCATTGGCCGGGGCCCCGCCTGGCACTGCCACGGGAAGAGCGGAGACCTTGCCGCCCGCTTCGGGCGTTGTGCCCTGGGCCTGCTGGGTTGTCTGGGTCTCGACGTCTTTCTTCGCGTGCTGAGGCACGAAATAATCGAAGCCGACCACAATCGCGGCCGAGAGACTGGTTGCCACGATGATGCGCTTGATATCCATCAGCCGAATACCGGTCTTTCCAATGAGAATGAAACGAATAACGAGGGAAGCAGGCCTAAGGCCGCGTCCGTAGCGGTTCAAGTGGCCGAATTCCGGTCACAAAACAATAGGCGCAAGGTGAATTCGGTATTTTATGCCCGTCAGGGCACAGGATCGATGCCCCCGCTGCAATAGGGATGACACCGAGACAGCCGTCTTGTCGTCAGCCAGAGGCCACGCAATACGCCGTGTCGACGCAGGGCTTCCTGGGCGTAGACGCTGCATGACGGGTAAAACCGGCAATTCGTGCCGAGCTGTGGGCTTATATAGCGGCGATAGACATGCAAAAGGGCCAGAAGACAGGAGAGAACCAGCTTTCTGCCCGATTCCATCACAGGGCCTGGCCCTTTTTCAGGGCATGTTCCAGATCGGCAACCAGCTTGCCGAAAGGACGACCTCTGGTCGAATCGCGTCCGATAAGGACAAGGTCGACTGCAGAGAGATCGTTCCCTGAGGCCACATGGCGCAACGCCGCCCGAAGGCGGCGGCGCGTACGGTTACGCACAACGGCGTTCCCGACTTTCTTGGTCACTGTAAATCCGACGCGGGCCGGTGCTTCTTCGTCTGTTTTCAAAACCTGAAGCACGAGCCCGGATGTGGCGACCTTGCGCCCCCGGCTGGCAACCCGAAGAAATTCGGGTCTTTTCCGAAGTTTTTGGGGCTGGCCTGCCAAGTCGGGAATCAGGCCGAGAGCTTCTTGCGGCCCTTGGCGCGACGGTTGTTGATGACGCGACGGCCACCGACGGTTTCCATACGGGCGCGGAAGCCGTGGCGACGCTTGCGGACGAGCTTGGACGGTTGGTAAGTACGCTTCATGGCGTCATTCCTCAAGGCAATGATTGACGGCGAAGCCGGTGAAGGCCCACCCTGACAAGAAGACGACACAAGGCTGACGCCATCTTCCTCTGTGCGCGGGCTTTTACGAGCCCAGAACAGCCCTGTCAATCAAATCAAGGAATCTGAGCATGACGCAGACAAGGGATTCATCAGGCGATGATGCAGAAAAGCGCCTCTCTACGCTTCGGCATGATCTGCGCAACGATCTTGCAACAGCCCTGCTCGCTGCAGACCTTCTCACGAACCATGCCGATGAGAGCGTTCAACGCCATGCCACAAGCATCGTGAACGCGCTGGAAAAAGCGACCGAGCGCCTGAAACGCTCCAGGAAAGCCGGTTAGCTGAAAGATCTGCCCGGCATCACAATGCCGGGCAGACCGGACAATCAGAACGTGTCTTTCTGAATGATCTCGATCTTGTAGCCATCGGGATCTTCAACGAATGCGATGATCGTCGTGCCGAACTTCACAGGCCCCGCCTCACGCGTTACCTTGCCGCCACCGGCACGGATCCGTTCGACAGTTGCCGCCGCATCGGGAACGCCGATAGCGAAGTGACCAAAACCATTCCCCAGGTCATAGGGCGTAGCCTGATCCCAGTTATAGGTAAGCTCGACTTCCGCTTCGCCGTGCGCATTGTCGTTGAAGCCGAGATAGACAAGCGTATAGCGCCCGTCAGGCACTTCCCGACGACGGATCTCGCGCATGCCGAGCATCTGGTAATAGGCCACGCTTTTATCGAGATCAAACACGCGGATCATGGTGTGCAAATAGGTTGCCATGGTTTTACTCCCGAAAAATAAGACTCAGCCTGCGCCCTGACTCTCGGCGCGGCTCAAGCCATAGAGAAACAGCTCCAACCTGTCGGCGGTTGCTTCGCATTCCACAGGATCGGTCAGCAGGGTGAAGCCTGTTTCAAAGGCAATGCCCCGCAACCCTGCCGCATGCGCATTGATAATGGTTCTGGGCCCGATCGTCGGCATATCCGCCCGCGCTTCCTGCCCGGGCTTGAGCATCTTGACCAGAACCCCACCCGGCCCGGGCTGCAACAAACGGGCTGCCCGCTCCAGCATCTGATCTGTGCCTTCTATCGCCTCGACAGCAAGGACAAGCCCGTCCTGCACGATGCAGCCCTGCCCGATATCGAGCGCACCGATCGCCCGCACGACCGCAATCCCTCTCTCTATATCGGCTCTGGCCTGCACATCGGGCTGGATGCGCCCGAGAGCGCCAACCCTGCCGAGAGACTGTGTCAGAAATTCATGCGCCCCACGGACGCGAAACCCTTCCTCACCAAAAATACGGACCAGCGCGCCCAGCAATCCGTCATCGCCGGAAAAAAGGGCCCGACCGACCCGCGCCAGCAACCTGGCGCCTTCGGCATCAGGGCGCAGATCACGCAGGGCAGGACGTCGCACCGGGCCGATAAGCACGATGTCGCCGCAATTGGCCTGACGTAGTGATGAGAGAATTTCGCCAGCCGCCGCGAGACGGATGATGCGATGGGGCCAGTGACGGATCTGGTCGAGATCGACGAAATCCTGAAACCCGATGATGAAAACGTCGCGACCCTGACGACGCGCTGATTCGGCAACCTGAAACGGTAGCGGCCCGCCACCCGCTAGAATGCCGACCGCGCTCCCCGTCACGCGCCCTCGGTTTCTGCCGAAAGCTGGGCCGGGCTCGCGGCTCGGACGAGACCGCGGCGGCTCTGCACTTCCATGAAGGCAATGATTTCCTGCACCCGGGCGCTTTCGGGAAAGTCACGCTTGACCGCAGCCAGACGTGACTCGAGTACGGCCTCGTTACGTCCCGTACGTGGGTAGAGAATGCGAAAGGCCCGGCGCATCTGCTGGATCTCTTCAGCACTGACACCCTGACGGCGGAGCCAGATCCAGTGCAGACCGACCAGACGTGCGCGATTGCCAAGCACGCTGCCATAGGGGATGACATCGGCCTCGACGCCACAAACACCCCCGACCAGCGCCCCGCGGCCGATGCGCACGAATTGATGAAGTGCCGCAGCGCCCATGATCCGTGCGCCATCGCCGATTTCGACATGACCACCCATGACGACATTATTGACGATGATCACGCCGTCACCGATGTCGCAATCATGCGCCACATGGGCATTGGCCATAATCAGACAATGAGACCCTACCCGTGTGAGAGCAGTTCCCTGTGCCGTGCCACGGTGAATGGTGACGTTCTCACGGATCACCGTATGAGCGCCGATGCTGCATCGTGTCGGCTCGCCGCGATATTTGAGGTCCTGCGGTGCGAGCCCGACCGTGACGAAAGGATAGATCTCGACCTGAGCGCCGATATCCGTCACGCCGTCGATGATGACGCTGGCATGAAGCCTGACGCCCTCACCGAGCGAAACCTCGGGACCGACAGAGCACCAGGGCCCGATAGTGACATTCTCGCCAAGGACCGCCTCAGGGGCGACAAGAGCGCTTGGATGAATGCTGACAGTGCTGGGCCATTTTGACACGGAACGATCCACGAAGCTGTTCTTAACCCATGATCATGGCGCTGAAGGTCGCCTCGGCAACCGACACACCATCGACGCGTGCAACGCCCTTGAAACGCCAGACATTGGCGCGGGCACGCTCCTTGACGACCGTGATATGCAGCTGGTCACCAGGGCCAACAGGACGGCGGAACTTCGCGCCCTCGATGGTCATGAAATAGACCAGCTTGCCTTCGAACGCGTCACCCAGCGTCAGCACCACCAGCGTTGCTGCGGTCTGGGCCATGGCCTCGACAATCAGCACGCCCGGCATGACCGGCTGCGCGGGGAAATGCCCCGTGAAGAACGGCTCGTTGATGGTGACATTCTTGATGCCGGTCGCCGACTCACCGAGCTTGATATCGACCATCTTGTCGATCATCAGGAAAGGATAGCGATGCGGAATGGCCGACATGATGCGCATGATATCGATTGTCTCGATATCGACTGCTGTGGTCTCGGCCGTCACTTCCTTGTTCTTCTCTTTCGCAGAGGCGTCCAATGTTCTGCTCACTTCTTGTTCCTGAACGAAACGGATATGCCGCAGCGTTCATCCGTCACAAACATGACGGCAGGTTTAACGTGTCGGCCTGCTTCTAGCAAAACTCTGTCTTCGTGGCCACAGGCAGGCATGCAAGGCTCATGCCTCGCTCTTGCCGTCCTTCTTCGCCAGACGACGGAGGAAGGCCACATTGCGGAAGAACTCCCGGAAAGGCATGGCCGGGCTGCCGATCACATCGGCACCCGCCTCGACATCGGACATCACGCCGCATTGCGCGCCAACACGAGCCTTGTCACCGATCTTGATATGGCCGATGAGCCCCGCCTGAGCGGCAATGGTGACGAAATCGCCAAGCTCGGTCGAGCCGGAAATTCCTGCCTGCGACACGACAATGCAGCAGCGCCCGAGCTGGGCATTATGACCGATCTGCACCAGATTATCGATCCGCGTGCCCGCCCCGATGATGGTGTCACGCATTGAGCCACGGTCGATGGTCGAGTTGGCGCCGATCTCGACATCATGACCCAGCACAACGCGACCAAGCTGCGGCACCGTTTCAAAACCGGCTGGCCCCACGGCAAAACCGAACCCGTCCTGACCGATGCGGGCACCGGGATAAAGTGTCACACGATCACCGAGTATCGCATGAGATAACGAGACATGCGCACCGATGCGGTTATGTGCACCAATCACGACACCGTCGCCGATTGCGGCATGGGCCGCAATGACACTATCTGCGCCGATCTCCGCATTAGCCCCAATGGTGACAAAAGGACCGATTTCGACCCCCTCACCCAGCCTGGCCGTCTCGTCGACCAGCGCGGTGGGATGCACACTTGGGCGGGACGGTGTGACAGGGTGAAACTGCGCAGCAATACGCGCCCAGGCAAGATAAGGCGCCTTGCTGACAAGACCGATCACACCGGGAGGCAGCTTGTCCTTGAAAGCCGGCCCCAGAATGACTGCGCCGGCCTTCGTCTCTGCCAGAAGGGGCAGATACCGTCGGTTATCCAGAAAGCTGATTTCCTGGCTGGTCGCTGCCTGAAGAGGCGCCACACCACGCAGCGTGATCTCGCCTGCCCCCTCCTGACCGACGATCTCGGCTTCCGCACAGGCAGCGAGCGCGTCGATAGAAAATGGTCCCTGACGATCGAAAAAACGCGGATCGCCAGGAAGAGCATCGGGCAAAGAGAGCGTCATGGCAGATCAGTGCTTCCGGAGGATCGAGGCAGGCGCGGCAGGAGCCTGTGGCGCGGCTGCATCGGCAGCGGGCCCGGGACCAACCTGCGAGTTTGTGTCCTCATCGGCGGTGGTCGGCATCTTGCCAGACTTGGCAAGTACTTCCGGATCAACATCTTCAGCAGGAATGAAGACGTGCGGCAGGATCTTGTTCAGAACCTTGGCGGTCTCTTCGGTGATGTCCTGACCATCAACATGCAGGGCAACCTGCTCGCTGTGCAAAACGAGGTTCATGCTGTGCGAGGCTGCAACCTGACGCACGATGCGTACAAGTTCGCGCTCGATCTGGTTGAGCGACACATTGGCCGCTTCCTGAATGATGCGAGCGCGATTTGCGAAATCACGCTGTGCCTTAGCGCGGCGTTCCTGCAGATGACGCTCGCGCAGCTGGATCTGGTCCGAAGTCAGCGTGCGGGCGCTTTCCTGCAGCTTCTGCTGTTCGACACGCCAGCCTGCCTGCTCCTTCTGGGCCGCTGCTGCCAGCTTGTCACGGCGCTCACCCAAAACGCGCTGAGCCTCGGCAGCCGCACTGGAGAGACGCATCACCGTCGGGATGCTGATCACACCAAGCAACGCTGCCGGTGGAGGCGCGGCCTTGGGCAGATCTGGCGAGTCAGGGATCGGCGGCTGCGGCAGGACAGGCGGAGCCTCCGGCTGCTGCATGGGCTCATCGCCATCCTGCTGCGGCATTGGCTGGGCGACGGGCACACGACGCACGGCATGCGGTGCCGGAGCCTGGGCGGGCTGCGCCGTTTTGGGAACGAACCAGCCACCATTACCGGAAGAGGACTGCGCGGACTGGGCCTGAGCCAGGCTCGGAAGGCTGACGGAAGCGAGCAGTGCCGAAGCAGCCATGAAACGGGCTGCCGAGAAAAAGGACATGGAAACCTCTGTTCAAAACCGTCGGGCCAGAATGCTTGCGAGAGACTATGACCCGACCGGATTAGGCTGCGTTCAGAATTGCTGTCCGAAACCGAAACGGAGCGGATAGAGACGGTCATTACGCGATTTGCGGATAGGCACGGCGCCGTCGATATTGACGAGGCCGAATGGGCTCTTCCAGGAAATACCAAGACCCGTAGTGACACGGGGAACAAGCGTATTACCCGTAACCGGCGTATATCGCGATCCATCCTGCGCGGCGTTGGTGTAAAGATGCTTCACACGCAAACCGTCAAGACTACCGGCATCGACGAAGTATCGACCGGAAATACCGACATCGTCGCCCATAGGCAGCGGGAAATTAAGCTGCGCTGAAGCGGTATAGATGAAACGGCCACCGATAAGATCTTCCTGACCCGGCAAAGGCGTAGACGAGTTAATATGGCCGGAACGGGGGCCCGCACCACCCTGCAAGAAGCCGCGCAGGTTTTCACCACCGAGATAGAAATTGTCGATGATGCTGACATTGCTGTTCTTGGACCAGTCGCCCATATAGCCGGCGCCGCCCTTGAACTGCAGACCCCAGTCGTGATTGCCTGTGATTGAGTCCAGCGGCACGTAATACTGAGCGTCAACCTTGGCGCGCAGATATTTCACATTGCCGCCGAGGCCGGCGAAGTCTCCGCTTACGTTGATGACGAAACCCTTGCGCGGACGCATGCGGTTGTCGCGACGATCATAGGTCAGCGTGGTGCTCAACTGGGAAAGAAGCGACCAGCCAGCGGAGTCTTGCACATAATAGGACGGGACATACTGATAACCGTAAGTGTCAATGTCGCTCTGGCTAAAGATATTGCCGACGTGACGATCAATCAGCGAGTAGCTCCAGGACTGCGACAGATAGTTATTATACGAATACCCCATGCGCAGCGTAGCACCATACCGCCCTTCCTTATAGGACTGGTAGGTCTGGTAGTTGTTTTCGATACCGAAGATATCGATACCTGCCACGATGTTGCGGTTCAGGAAGTAGGGATCGGTCAAAGAGAGATCGACCTGCTTCTGATAATACGCCACTGTTCCGGAGATACCGGCATCCATACCCGTGCCGAGTAGATTATGCTGCTTGACCGAGCCGTTACCCAGAATACCGACGTCGGTCGAATAACCACCACCAAGCGAGAATTCGCCCGTTGGCTTTTCGACCACATTGGCTGCCACGTTGACCTTGTCGGGGGCTGAGCCCTGCGTCTGGTCGACAGAGACCGTGCTGAAATAACCGAGATCCTGCAATGCGGCCTTCGAATATTTACGATCAAACGGGGTGTATGGGTCGCCCTCTGCCATAGGCAGCGCACGACGGATAACCTTGTCCTTGGTTACCGTGTTGCCATTGATGTCGATGCGCTCAACATAGACATGCGGCCCTTCATTCACGTCGAAGAGCAGATCGACGATATGCTTCTCGGGGTTACGCGCAATCTCGGAGCGCACCATGGCGAAGGGGTGTCCGGTTGCCTGCAGGCGCTCCTGCATGCCCGTCACGTTGTTCTGGATCGCTGTGCCGTCGTACCATTGGTGCGGGAACAGGTCGATATACTTCTTCAGATCCTTGGACTCGACGTGACGCAGGCTCGAGCGCACATCCATCTTGCCGATACGATAGCGCGGGCCTTCGTCGAGCGTGAAGGTAATGATGAAGTTCTTGCGATCAGGTGACAATTCACCCGTCGCATTGATCATGTGAAAATCCACATACCCGTTATGCAGGTAGAAACGACGCAGCAACTCGGCGTCGTACTTGATACGCTCCGGGTTGTATTCGTCAGATGACGAGAAGAAACGATACCATTCCGTCTCCTTCGACGAGACGACTGAGGCGAGACGCGCTTCGTTGAAAGCCTTGTTTCCGACGAAGACAATCTTGTTGATCAGGGTCTGACGCGCTTCGTTGATCTTGAAGATCACATCGACACGATTATGCGACAACTTGATGATCTGCGGCGTTACGGTTGCGCCGAAACGGGCCTTGGACGCATAAAGATCAAGCAGTTTCTGGCGATCTGCGGCGGCGGCCTGAGACGAGAACACGGCACGAGGACGCATGCTGATCTCCTTGCGAAGATCCTCGTCCTTGACCGCGTGATTGCCTTCGAAGGCGATGCGGTTGACGATCGGGTTCTCGACCAGATCCACAATCAATGTGCCGCCGGAGCGACGCATGGTGACGTCCTTGAACAGGCCGGTCGCGTAGAGCGTCTTCAGCGAACGATCGAGGTCGTCCTGGTTGAAATGGTTACCAGGCTGCACCACCATATAGGAAAGGATGGTGCTGGTTTCGATGCGCGTATTGCCCTTCACATCGATCGCTTCGATCACTTGCCCATCGGCAGGGCGCTGATGCGCGCCATGATGCGAGGGGGCACGACGGGTCTTCTGAGCCTCGGCTGTGCCTGCCCATATCGGGAGCATGCAAACAGACGCAAGGAGAACGAGACGTTTACCTGACAAGACGGACGTTCCTTAACTTCATCAACCCAGCGTGAAGGTTTATTTCAGACAATTTAACTTTACGCAACGAAGCCGGAACCGTCGACCGCGTTTGTTCAAATCGGACGTATCCGACTTATGCCCTGCGAGGCAAGCACCCCACCACATGAAGTGTCGTAACACTCTGTGTCAGTTCGCATAGCGCTTGACTTATCCTAATGGAAGAGGCCCAGATTCGACAGATCGTTGAATGTCGAAAACAGGAACAACGCCGCAATAATCGCAAAACCAGCCTGATAGCTGACTTCCTGAACGCGGCGTGACACCGGCTTTCCACGCACAGCTTCCGCCACGTAAAACATCAATCTGCCGCCATCGAGCAATGGAATCGGAAAGAGATTGATCAGGCCGAGATTGATCGAAAGCAGCGCCATGAAAGACAGGATGCTGGCAAAGCCGTAATGGGCGACCTGCCCTGAGAGCTGGGCGATACGGATCGTGCCTCCAAGCTCCTTCGGGCTACGATGGCCGGAGAGGATCTGCCATACGCCCTGCAATGTCTGCACCGAGACATGCCAGGTTTCCTGCAGCCCCGCCCCCACGGCCTTGCCAAAAGACATTGGCTTGCCTGGAACGAGCTCAGCGAAGACGCCAATGCTGCCAGTATCGGCGGCGCCCTTCTTGCCCGGAACACGATCGAGCGTGATCGGTACGTTCAGTTTCTGGTCACCGCGCGTGATGCCCAGAGTGGTCTGCACGCCAGGCATGGCAACGGCGTGTGCCTGGATGTCGGCGAAATTGAACACATCGAGCGTACCAAGACGCGTGATGATATCGCCCTTCTGCAGCCCGGCGCGTTCGGCAGCGCTATGCGGCACAACCTGCGCGATCTCGTTCTTGAGTTCCGGCTTGCCTACCGAGACATACAGCACGGTAAAGAGCAGGATCGCGAAGATGAAATTGAAAACCGGTCCCATGACAATGACCAGCATGCGGGAGCCGACAGGCTTGTCATGAAAGGTCTGCCCCGGAACCCAGGCCGCTTTCTGCTCGGGCGTGGCGTCTTCAGGGTCCTCGAAACCATGCGGCTTGACGAAGCCCCCAAGAGGGATGGCCGAGATACGCCACTCCGTGCCGGTACGATCGCGCCAGCGGTAAAGCGCCGGGCCGAAACCGATGGAAAAAGTGTCCACCTTCACACCACGCCAGCGTGCCGCAAGATAGTGACCCATTTCATGCACGAAAACGAGCACACCCAGAATCAGGGCGAAGGCCAGAATCGTTACCGCAAACTCATGCATGGAGAGACACCGCGCTATTGAGAGAGTTGCTGCGCTCACGCGAAACAAAGATTTCTGCAACGCGACGCGCTTCCGCATCCCAATGCAGCACATCGTCAAGCGTATCGAGCTTCGGCGCGCCAAGCGTCTCCATGGCATAGGCAATGGTATCGCCAATGCCCAGAAAGCCGATACGACGGTTCAGAAACGCCTCGACAGCAATCTCATTGGCTGCCGAGAAAATTGTCGGCGAGGCAGATCCTGCGACGAGTGCCTCACGCGCCAGACGCAGCGCGGGGAACCGAACCTCGTCGGGCGCTTCGAAATCGAGGCGCGCGAGTGCTGCGAGGTCCAGACGCGGGGCATTGGTCTGCATGCGATCCGGCCATGCCAGCGTATTGGCGATCGGCACGCGCATATCAGGCGCGCCGAGCTGGGCGATCAGACTGCCATCGCGGAACTGCACCAGACCATGCACCGCAGATTGCGGATGCACCAGCACGTCGATCTGCTCGTTGCTCAAACCGAAAATACGCGCGGCCTCGATGACCTCAAGTCCTTTATTGGCCATGGAGGCCGAATCGATGGTGATCTTGGCGCCCATGCTCCATGTCGGATGCTTGAGTGCGTGTTCCGGTGTTGCCTCACGCATGGTCTCAAGTGACGCGCAACGGAATGGACCGCCCGATGCCGTGAGAATGATTTTCTCGATGCTCTCGATCGGGCTGCCCGTCAGGCTCTGGAAGATAGCGTTATGCTCGGAATCAACCGGAAGCAGGGTCGCCTTCGCCGTAGCAACCTCGCGCAGCATGACATCACCCGCGCTGACCAGAGCCTCCTTGTTCGCCAGGGCGATGGAATGACCATTGCGGGTCGCGGCCAGGGTGGGCTCCAGCCCGGCTGCTCCGGTTATGGCGGCCATCGTCCAGTCAGCTTCCATGGCTGCGGCTTCGATGACCGCCTGACGCCCGGCTGCAACTTTCACGCCGCTCCCCTGCAATCTGCCACGCAGATCATCGAGCAGCGTCTCGTCATTAATCACCGCGATTTCTGCATGAAGGGCACGGGCCTGCTCTGCGAGCAGGGCCACATTGCGGCCACCCACAAGCGCACGAACCTGAAAACGCTCCGGCTCGGCCAGCAGAAGATCGATTGTAGAGCAGCCGATGCTGCCGGTGCTACCCAGAACGGTAACGCTGCGCGGTGAGGAGGTCATGATCTCAGGATACTCCAGATCAATGCGAGAAAGCAGAGAAAGACGGAAAGAACGGATGCAGAAGGGCGCCCAGGATATCGACTGGAAGAGCGGTCCAGAAAACCTGCCCCGGCACGGCAAGAGAAACCAGAGCGGCCAAAGGTGCCGCCGCTAGAAGCCCGTCAAAGCGGTCCAGAAGCCCCCCATGGCCGGGAATGAGCCAGCCGGAATCCTTGATGCCGACACGACGCTTGGCAGCGCTCTCGGCAAGATCGCCGCATTGCGCAGCGCAGCCAAGGATCATTCCCCAGACTGCCCCGCCAGCAAGACCGCCCTGCCCCGAGCAACCGGCAACTGCCAGCCCTGCCAGCCCTGCCGCCACAAGCCCGCCTGCCGCGCCGGAGCGTGTCTTGCCTGGCGAAATGCTCGGGGCCAGTTTTGGCCCACCGATAATGCGCCCGGCCATGTAGGCCCCGCTATCGCTGGCAATCACGACAAGAATGATAAAGAGTACGGGCAGGGCACCCGTACCGGGCTGCTCACGCAACCACAGCAGAGACAACCCGCCAAGACTGGCAACAGCAACGCACGCCCATTGGGCAGCGCCGAAAATCGCGGCAGAGAGCGCTAGCCCAAGAGCGGCGCGCCACTCGCCCTTCATGGCTAGCAGCAATCCAAGGGGCGGCCAGAGCAGAAGCAGAGCGCCTCGCCAATTGCGCGCACCTTTCTGCCAGCTCAGCCCGGCCATTGCCGCGCCCTCATAGACGAGGCCGATACTCACGAGCAGGATCATGAGGCGATAGGCGCTGCCGCCTGCCCAGATACACAAAAGCGCAACAGGAACGATCACGCTTGCGGAAATCAGGCGCAGGCGCAGATCGGACCAGCGCGGATTGGCGCTGCTGGATGTCACAATACGGGATCCGGCTGCAGACGCCTGCCGAACCGGCGCTCACGTCCAGCGAAATCGGTCAAAAGCGCTGCGAAATGGGTCTCATCAAAATCCGGCCACATCACGTCGAGAAAAGACAATTCGGCGTAGGCCGATTCCCAGAGCAGAAAATTGGAGAGGCGCCGCTCGCCACTGGTGCGCACAATGAGATCTGGGTCAGGAAAGGTCGATGTCTGCAGGTGATCCCTGAAATCCTGCTCTGTAAGCGATGCGGGATCGATTTCCCCCCGGACCGAGGCCAGCGCAAGACGCTGCGCCGCAGCAAGCATGTCATGCCGGGCGCCGTAGGAAAGCGCCAGAATGAGTGTCAGGCGCCCATTGCGGGCGGTAAGATTTCTGGCGCGCTCAATCTCCGCCCGCAGCCCGGCATCGAACCGGGACAGATCGCCGATGAATTCGAGCCGGACATTCTGCTCATGCAACTCGGCAACCTTATGGCGCAGATAGAACCTCAGCAGGGAGGTCAGGTCAGAGACCTCTTCTGTCGTCCGCTGCCAGTTCTCGGAAGAAAACGCGTAAAGCGTCAGATAGCGTACACCCGAGAGGATGGCGGCCTTCACGCAACGTTTGACGGCTTCAGCCCCAGCACGATGGCCAGCCATCACCGGCTTACCACGTGCGCGTGCCCAGCGCCCGTTGCCATCCATGATGACAGCAACGTGACGCGGCACAATGCCGGGCGCAGGGTCCGCTGCTGCGGCAGGAAGGGTGCGTGAGGAGGACACGGCGCCTGATCAGACTTGCTTGATTTCGCGTTCCTTGTCCGCGAGCATGTCATCGACCTTCTTGACGTATTGATCCGTCAGCTTCTGCACGCCATCGGACCAGACCTTCATGTCATCCTGGCTGATTTCGCTTTTTTTCTCATGGGTCTTGATCTGATCCATGCCATCGCGGCGCACGTTACGCACGGCGATCTTGCCGTTCTCGGCATAACGACCGGCAGCGCGCGCCAGCTCATTACGACGCTCTTCGGTCAGCTGGGGAATCGGCACACGTACCGTCTGCCCGTCTGCCGCAGGGTTGAGGCCCAGACCGGAATCACGAATGGCGCGCTCAACGGCACCAACGAGCCCGCGATCCCAGACCGACACCGTCAGCATACGGGCTTCGGGAACCGCAATCGACCCGACCTGAGACAGCGGCACATCGCTGCCATAGGCCTCGACACGAACCGGCTCGAGCAGGTTCGGGCTCGCACGGCCCGAACGCAGACCGGACAGGTCGCGGCGCAGGCTTTCCATGGCGCCATCCATACGGCGGGTCAGATCTTCGAGCAGGTCGTTCAGCTCAGCAGGCATTGTTCTCTCCTTTACGGATATTCAAAAGGGGGGCGTCTGATGGCGCCCAGTTCAAGCCGTTTCGATAATCCGGGTGAAACGCCCTTCGCCGCGCATCACGCTGGCAAAGGCTCCCGGTGCATGAATATTGAATACGATAATTGGCAGACGATTCTCGCGAGCGAGCGAAATGGCCGTCGCATCCATCACGCTCAGATCGCGCGAGAGCACATCCATATAGGACAGTTCATCATAGCGCTCGGCATCGGGCACGCGGCGCGGATCGGCAGAATAGACGCCATCGACCTGGGTGCCCTTGAGCAAGACGTCGCATTCCATCTCGTTGGCACGCAACGCTGCCGCCGTGTCTGTTGTGAAGAACGGATTGCCGGTTCCGGCTGCAAAGATGACCACGCGCCCCTTTTCCATATGGCGCACGGCACGACGACGGATATAGGGCTCGGCGATCGAGGACATCTGAATGGCCGACATGACGCGCGTATCGATCCCGGCTTTTTCGAGCGCGTTCTGCATCATCAATGCATTGATGACCGTCGCCAGCATGCCGGCATAGTCGCCCTGGGCACGATCCATGCCCTTGGCCGCCGCTGCGACACCGCGGAAGATATTGCCGCCGCCGATAACAAGACAGACCTGCACGCCACTACGCGAGACCAGGGCAACATCATTCGCGATCTCTTCGACGATCTGCGGCTCGATGCCGAAAGAGCCCTTGCCCATGAGGGCCTCGCCCGAAACCTTGAGAAGAACGCGCTTGTAGCGTGCAGGAGTTTCGGTCATCGCATCCTCTTTCGTTGCAGCCTTATGAAGGCCATTTTACAACCCGCGCCCCTCTTATAGGGCGCGGCCTGTCCTCACAAGAACTTCTCAGGCGTCATCCAGACCGATAGCCCGCAGTCTGGCCTTTTCCTCATCCCAGCCGGCGCGCTCGCGCACGTTGAGGAAAAGATGGCAGGGCCTTTCAAGCAGACGCCCCAGATCAAGACGCGCCCGCTCGCCGATGCTGCGAATCTTGCGACCGCCCTCGCCAATGAGAATGGCCTTGTGCCCCGGACGCGACACGTAGATCGTTGCATCGATACGCACTGAGCCGTCGGGCCGCTCCTTGAAGCTCTCGGTCTCGACCGTTGCCTGATAGGGAATTTCCTCATGCGTCTGCATGAAGATCTGTTCACGCACCAGTTCGGCCGCCAGCAGACGGTCGGGCAGATCAGTCAGATCATCTTCAGGATAGAGATAGGGCCCCTCGGGCAGTTCTGCCGCCAGATGGTCAAGCAGATCGTCCACACCATCGCCGGATCGTGCACTGAGCATGAAGACATGCTCAACCGCCAGCTGATCTGTGATGGCCTTGGTGAGAGGCAGAAGCTGCTGGGCACCAATCAGGTCGGTCTTGTTCAGCACCAGCCAGACGCGGCGCTTCTGCTTGGCGAGGGTCTCAATGACAGCCTGCGATTCTTCGCGAATACCCGCCTTCGCATCGATCAGCAGGAGCGAAATATCGGCGTCCTGTGAGCCGGTCCAGGCTGCGGCGACCATCGCACGATCCAGCTTGCGCCTTGGCTTGAAAATGCCAGGTGTGTCGACAAGCAGAATCTGCGTTGTCTGGCGCATCAAAATACCGAGAACCCTGAAGCGCGTTGTCTGCGCCTTCGGGCTCACGATCGACAGCTTCGTGCCGGTCATGCGGTTGATCAGGGTTGATTTTCCGGCATTCGGTGCCCCCACAAGGGCGACGAAACCACAACGTGTCGTCATTTCTTATCCTTCGTGCCTTTACGGCTACGGTTCAATCGCCGGAGGAGGGCTGTCGCCGCTTCGCTCTCGGCCTGGCGTTTGCTTCCTGCAACACCCTCACCTGCCTCACCCATAGCAGAAACCGCAACGGTAAAGCGCGGCGCATGCGATGGGCCTTCCATCGACAGGGTCTCGTATTCCGGCAAGGCGGAGCCGCGCGCAAGCACAAATTCCTGCAAGGCCGTCTTTGGGTCCTTGGGCGGGGTTATCTGCGACAGGAGCAGATCTTTCCATTTTTCGCGCACGAGACGGCGTGCGGGTTCGAGCCCGCCATCAAGATAGATGGCGCCCAGCAGGGCCTCCATCGCGTCGGCCTGCACATTGGCAAGGCTGCGGATATTGGCCTGCTCCTCGTGTTCGGCAATGCGCAACGCCCCGGCCACACCGATACTCTCGGCAATAGGAGCCAGCGCGTTACGGGACACGAGAGACGCATGACGCGGCCCCAGTGCCCCTTCGGGCTCATTGGGGAATTGCTCAAGCAGCCACTCGGCCATAAGCAACCCGAGAACGCGGTCACCCATAAATTCGAGCCGCTCATTCGAAATGGCGTCGACCGGCTTGGTTCCGCCGCGAGGCGCGCGCCGTCCCTGTCGCGACGATACGGCAGAGCGGTGGGTCAGGGCCTGACGCAGCAGGCCTTGATCAGCAAAGCGATGACCGAGAGCCTTCTGCAACGCGTCGAGAGTGTCGTCATGACCCGTCATGACAGAGCCTCAATGCATGGTCGCAAAAAGATGGCTCCACCGTATCTCGAACGGCCATTGCCAGAACTGCCAGAGCGGATGCACGGCCTCATAAGAGAAAAACACGAAACGCGCCTTTCCGACGAGATTGACCATCGGCACGTACCCAAGATCCTGCCCGTTATCGCGCTGGAAGCGGCTGTCGCCGCTATTGTCCCGATTGTCGCCCATCGCGAAGAAATATCCCTCGGGCACGACATATTCGCGGGTATCGTTCTGCTCACCCTCATCGGTCTGCTTCAGGATCTGATGGGTCACGGTCGCCGCGCCACCGCTGCCGGGCAGGGATTCGAGATAGCGTATGCCCGTCTGGGGCATGCGATTTTCATCCATGACCGAATAGGGACCAAGCGACTGGCGCGGCACCAGAGTGCCGTTCAGATAAAGCTCACCCGCGCGCATCTGAATGTGATCGCCAGGCAGACCGATAATGCGCTTGATATAGTCGATCGAATTGTTCTGGGTGTAGCGAAACACCGCCACATCGCCGCGATGCGGTGTCGTACCCCAGATACGGCCATCGAAAAGATGCGGCGAGAACGGCATCGAAAAACGTGACCAGCCATAATCGAACTTCGTAACGATAATATAGTCACCGACCTGAAGGGTCGGAATCATCGACGCGCTCGGAATATTGAAGGGCTCGACCAGCACCGTTCGTATCACCATCAACACGATGATCCAGATCGCGACGAAGCGAACGATTTCCAGAGGGGTGTCTTCTTTTCGCTTGGAGGGCGAAGCCTCCGGATTCATTTCGGTCATTTCCGGTTCTTAGCGCAGATATGGGGGATTTGGCGACAGCCTATCACAAATGCTGCGAGACTGACTGCACGATCACATAGGCAATTGCATAAGGGGTCTCGTCACTGAGACTCACCTGAATATCGGCACGCTCGCCCGGCAGGGCCATCGCATTCAGGCAGTCAGCTGCCTTGCCGGTAAGATGCAGCAGCGGCTTGCCGAGCGGATCGTTGCGCACCTCGATATCGGTAAAGTGCAGACCATCACGAAATCCGGTCCCGAGAGCCTTTGCGCAGGCTTCCTTGGCTGCCCAGCGTTTGGCCAGAATGCCCAGACGCCCGTCGCCCTTGCGTGTATTGGCATAGGCGATCTCGGCAGGTGTAAAGCTGCGCTCCAGAAAGCGATCTCCCGAACGCTCCAGCGCGCGGGCAATACGCCGCATGTCGCAAAGATCCGTGCCGATACCGCGTATCATGAGGTCAGGTCAGTTCTTCGTACGCTCGACCTGCATGACCCCCTGCGCTGAACGCAGCGCGGCGATCATTGCAGAAAGATGCCGCACATCGCGCACTTCCAGATCGACGAGGATTTCCATGAAATCGAGCTGCCGGTTGAGAATGCGCAGATTGACCACGCTGCCATTATGCTTCGAGGCCGTGTTGGTGAGGGTTGTCAGCACAGAGGATTCATTGGCGGCGATGACACTCACACGTCCGATATGCGGTGCGCCACGTTCGCCCTGCGCCAGGGCCTCGTAGTCCCAGTCGACCTCGAGGAACCGCTCAGGCGTAGACGAGAACGCACTGAGATTCTGGCAATGACGCTGATGGATGGTCACGCCCTTGCCCTGCGCGATGATCCCGACAATGGGGTCGCCCGGCAGCGGGTGACAGCACCCGGCGAAATGTGTCGCGATGCCCGAGCCAACGCCATTGATGATCGAACCGCTCTTTGCCCCGTAGCGCGCGGGCGTACCCAGACCGCCGCCGAGGCGACCCGACAGGCCCGGCACCATGCGCGGCGCACGATGGGTCTGACGCAACTCGGGGTAAGCCGCATTGACGACGTCACGGGGGCCGATCTGCCCCGTACCAACGGCAACGTATAGATCCTCGATGCTAGGCTGGCGCAGATCGCGCAGCAGGGTCTCGAGCACTTTTTCGCTGCCATCGGCACCTTCCTGACGGAAAGCCTTGGCCAGGGCAGTCCGCCCCGTGTCGAGATTGACCTGGCGCTGTTGCAAGGCAACATAGCGGCGAATACGCGCGCGCGCCTTGCCAGTAACGACAAAGCGTTCCCACGAGGCCGACGGCGTGCCACCACGCGCGGTCATGATCTCGACCTGATCGCCGTTCTGCAATTCATGCCGCAGCGGCATCAGGCGACCATTGATCTTCGCCCCCACGCAGGCATCACCGACCTGGCTATGCACAGCATAGGCAAAATCGACCGGCGTCGCGCGGCGTGGCAGGGAAATGAGCTGCCCCTTGGGGGTGAAGCAGAAAACCTGGTCCTGATAAAGCTCGAGCTTCGTGTTCTCGAGAAACTCGTCCGGCGCCTCGGAATCCTCGAGAATTTCGAGAAGATCCTGCACCCAGCGCAGCTTGTTGAGTCCCAGCGCTGCAACTTCGCTGTTCGAGGCCTGCGCAGCGTCACGTTCCTTGTACGCCCAGTGAGCGGCCACACCGTTTTCGGCGAAGTCATGCATATCAGCGGTGCGGATCTGGACTTCGATCTTCTGATTGCGCGGCTGACGAAGCGTGACCCCGGTATGGAGGCTCTGATATCCGTTCGCCTTGGGCGTCGAGATGTAATCCTTGAACCGCCCGGCAATCATGGGATAGGCGCCATGAATGGCACCCAGGGCGGCATAGCAGGCATCACGTGTCGGCACGATCACGCGAAATGCCATGATGTCGGAAAGCTGCTCAAAAGCGACATTGCGCTTTTGCATTTTCGCCCAGATCGAAAAAGGCGATTTCTCACGCCCTGTCACATCGACATGCTCAAGGCCGACTTCTGCACAAAGCTCTTTCAGCTCGGTACGGATCTGCTCGATGATATCGGCGCCATGGCCACGCAGAAAGTTCAGACGTGCCCTGATCGTGGCGTCGGCTTCGGGCTCGAGTTGCTCAAAGGAGAGATTCTGCAGTTCCGTCTTGACCCGGTCCATACCGATGCGCTCGGCAAGCGGCGCGTAGATGTCCATGGTCTCGCGCGCGATACGCAAGCGGCGGTCCTGCCGCTGGACATAATGCAGCGTGCGCATGTTGTGGAGACGGTCGGCCAGCTTGACGATCAGCACGCGGATGTCGCGTGACATTGCCAGAACAAGCTTGCGGAAATTCTCGGCCTGCTTGGTGCGATCTGACTGAAGCTCAAGCCTCGTCAGCTTGGTCACGCCATCAACAAGGCTTGCGACCGTCTCGCCGAAGCGCTCTTTCAGAAAAGCTTGGGTGATGCCGGTATCTTCGACCGTATCATGCAGCAGCCCCACCATGATCGAAGGCACATCCATGCGGAAACCCGCAAGGATATTGGCCACTGCAATCGGATGGATGATGTAGGGCTCGCCATTATCGCGCTTTTGCTCGCGATGCGCCTTTTCGGCGACGGCATAGGCTTCTTCGACGCGGGCTAGATCCGCATGGGGGTCATAGCCTGCAATGCGGCGCAAGAGACCGGAGATCGAGGGGACCGAAGCTGCCATTTCGGCGCCGGGGAGAAGGGTGTCAGACATGCCGGTACTCTCTCCCAATCCTGATCACATCCGGGCCCCATCAGACCCGGAGACAATACCGGACCACATAAAGGTCCGGCATCGCAAGAGATTAGCGGCGACCGCGTCCTCCAAATTCCGCCTCGAAGGAAGCCTCGAGCTCGGCAGGAGACATCGTTTCAGCCATGTGGGCGTGTTCTTCTTCGGTGGAGACGTCCTGCAGACCGAAGATATTCTGATCGGTCGGGATAAGATCCATGACTTCTTCGTCAACAGGCTCGGGCTCGGGAGCGCGGGCGAGAGAACGAACGATACCGTCCTTGAGCGCGCTCAGATTGACCTTTTCTTCAGCAATCTCGCGCAGGGCAACGACGGGATTCTTGTCGTTATCGCGATCAAGGGTCATTTCCTCACCGCGCGAGAGGCCGCGGGCGCGCTGGGCAGCAAGGAGAACGAGGTCGAAGCGGTTCGGAACCTTTTCGATGCAATCTTCAACGGTTACGCGTGCCATAGACTCTTCCCAACCAATATCCGCAAATCCACGAGAATTGGATCGGCTAGCACAAATGCCCTCCCCGGGCAAACATTCCTTCGTACCAGCACTATCCCAGATATCGCTGCTGCGAGCGGGCTGAAGCAGCATCACAAATGCAATGAACGCAGCAATATGATGAGAAATGGCTATAAAGCAATGATATCACTATATTCTGAATTCAGAATTCGTTAAACCACAGTTTGAGATTATTCCTGCTGCGACATCGTAAAGTGTTGCAGTTTTTCTGAAATGGGTAAGAGATGCTCGATGAAAACGAGAGAACTGCCGTATTTATAGATGGTTCGAGCCTCTATTATACCGCGAAGACCATCGGCTTCGAAGTAGATTACAGAAGGCTCCTACGGTATTTTAAAAGCAATACAAAACTCTTGCGCGCCCACTATTACGCCGCAATACCAGAGACTGAAGAGTATTCGCCGCTCAAGCCGCTCACCGACTGGCTTGCTTATAATGGCTTCATGCTTGTCACCAAAAATGCGCGCGAATTCACTGATCAGTCCGGGCGGCGCCGTCTCAAGGGTAACATGGATGTCGAGCTTGCCGTCGACCTGCTGGAACTGGCTGACCGCATCGACCATGCCATTATCTTCAGCGGAGATGCCGATCTGCGACGCGCCGTCGAGGCAATACAGAGACGCGGCGTAAGGGTAACAGCCGTATCCTCGCTGCGCTCTTCTCCCTCTCTTATCGGCGACGATCTGCGCCGCCAGGTCGATCAGTTCATCGAACTGGCCGATATCGCGGGCGAATTCACCCGACGCCAGGGAGACGCTCCGGTCCGGACACGCTCGGCACCCGTCAGACATCCGGCCGATATCGTCTCTGATGACGATCTCGACGACTGATACGATGACAGAGGCTTGATGACCTTCTCGACATGGCCAGAAAATTTTCTCCCTCCCAGGATGCCTGCATCCTTATTGTCAGTCTCGCGCCCTTCGCAGCCGATCAGCGCCTGGCGGTTGAAGAGCGCCTGCATGACGAGATACCCGAGACGATAGGGGCGAGCTTGGCCTTCCACCATCTGGGCGGGACAGATCTGCACCACGCAGATCCCTCCCCCATGCAGCCGACAAATGTCGCTGTTCTGGCCGAACTGCTCGGCATACTCACCAACCTTAAGCTGGTCATCACCTTCGGGGTCGCGGCCCATCTGTCGACAATCGATGCTTACGGCATGGGCTGGGCCCGGGTGCCTTTCCGCCCCGGCCAGATCACCGCCCTACCCGACGGATTGGCCCTGGCGAACTTCCACGCCAGTTGCGGCAGGCATATTGAGACCATAGCACCACTTCTCACCCAGACAGTTCCGGCCCTTACTGCAGATCGGACAAGCTAGGCATCGGGAGCGCAACCGGTGTCATGCCAGTGCTTTAATCAGGTACATCATGCGCATAGAGGATGTAACAGGAATGACTCAACAGACGATCGGCTTTGTAGGCTATGGCGCCATGGGCGCACTCATGGGGCAAAATCTCAGAAAAGCCGGCTATGGCGTCAGTGCCTACACACCGTCGGGTAAACAGCAGGATGCTGACACCCCCGTCGTGAAAACGGCCTCTGCGCTCGCCGCGCTGTCCGACATTCTGGTTCTCTGCGTACCCAATGATTCTGCTGTCTTCGCCTCTGCCGAAGGTGCGGAAGGGTTTCTGGCCGGAGCCCGAGCCGGTACCATCATCATCAATACGAGCACGATCTCGCCCGAGGCCACGGAGAAGCTTCACGATCTCGCCAACGCAAAGGGGCTGCGTTTTGTCGATGCGCCCATGTCGGGCAGCACACCCGAGGCCGAAAAAGGCGAACTCGTCATGCTGGTGGGGGCGTCACATGACGACCTAGAAGCCGCGCGCCCTGTGCTCAGCGCCATCGGCAAGCTCAGCATCCATGCAGGTCCCGTCGGGGCCGGAACGCGCCTGAAGCTCGTGATCAACGGCATCATGGGTGCCACACTCAACGTCATTGCAGAAGCTGTCGGCTATGGCCTGTCGAGCGGACTCGATCGCTCTATGCTCTACGAAGCCCTCGGTCAGGTGGCGGTAATTTCCCCGCATCACAAGCGCAAGCTCGCTTATGCCGAACGTGGTGATTTCAGCGCGCAGTTTCCGACGCGCCTGATGTCCAAGGATATGGGATTGCTCATTTCCGCAGCACGCAGCACCCACAGCTTCTGCCCGGCCATTGCCATCGCTGATCAGGCCCTCGCCCTCGCCAACAAGCGCCACGCGAATGATGATTATTCTGCGCTGCTCTCTGCCATTGAAAAGAGCGTCGTCCATTCGCCGGAGCCGTCAGAAAAAGCCTGAGCTCACAAAAAGGCCGACGGGTTGACGAAACCCGTCCGGCACCATAGCTGCCTTGGAAGACCAAGCAGCTCCGCTTTGTCCTCACCATGATAGTCCAGGAGACGCACCATGGCTTTCGAACTGCCGTCCCTTCCCTACCAGACCAGCGCGCTCGCCGCTTCGGGCATGTGCCAGGAAACTCTCGAGCTGCACCACGGCAAGCATCATCAGGCCTATGTCACGGCGCTGAATGGCTTTGTCGAAGCCAAGCCGGAGCTTCAGGGCAAGAGCCTTGAGGAAATCATTTTCGCCGTTAAGGGCGACGCTGCCCAGGCGCCCGTTTTCAACAATGCTGGCCAGCACTGGAATCATATCCTGTTCTGGAAGAACCTTGCCCCGAATGGCGGTCAGGTGCCTTCAAAGCTCGCTGCCAAGATCGACTCCGATCTCGGTGGTCTCGATGCCTTCAAGGCCGCCTTCAAGCAGGCAGCTATCTCGCAGTTCGGTTCGGGCTGGGCATGGCTGGTTCTGGGCACCGATGGCAAGCTCGCCGTGACCAAGACCGCCAATGGCTCCAACCCGCTGGCAGAGGGCCAGGGTCGCGCCCTTCTGGGTCTGGATGTGTGGGAACACGCCTATTACCTGGACTTCCGCAACCGTCGTCCGGACTACATCACGAACTATCTCGACAAGCTCGCCAACTACGAGTTTGCCGAAGCAGAGCTGCTCTCTGCCTGATCACTGTCAGGTCGAACAAAAAAACCGGCTTCCTCACGGGAGCCGGTTTTTTTATGTCCAGTTTTCAAGCCGGATTTACTTGGCGGGCTTGGCGCCGTCATTGGCAGGCTTGGCAGAGCTGGTCAGCACCTGCGACACGTTTTCACGCATCAGCTGGACCTTCACGCCGGGAGCGATCTCGACTTCGACTTCCTTGGTTCCTTCGCGTGCGAGCTGTACCGTGCCGATGATACCACCACTGGTCACGATACGATCACCACGACGCAGCGCGTTGAGCTGGGCCTTGAGCTCCTTCTGGCGCGCCTGCTGCGGGCGAATGAGCACAAAATAGAACACGACGAACACGAGGATCATCGGGAGGAGTGAGATAATCCCGCTGTTGGCGAGCATGCGTTTCTTCCATATGTCGATAGGTCAGGGAACGGACGCGCCCGAAAGCCAGCCCGATTGGCCCGGACCATAATAGGTCGCGCCCGCTCGTCAAGCATAGCCACGGAGCAAGGGACATACCCATGGACGCCGTTCTGATCGAAAAACTCGAACGCATTGCCAGTGCGCTCGAGCGCCTCTCACCCGCTCCGGCCAGCCCGGCAACACTCGAAGACAGCGATGCCTTCATGTGGCAGGGAAGCTCTGCGACACTGCGCGCCGTAGCCCGCGTTCAGGGCGTCGATCTGTCCCTGCTGCGCGGCATAGACCGCCAGACGCGCCTCGTGCTGGAAAACACACGTCATTTCGCCCAAGGTCGCAGCGGCAATAATGTCATGCTCTGGGGCGCGCGCGGAATGGGGAAATCCTCATTGGTCAAGGCCTGCTTTGCCGAGGCCAATCGCGATCTTCCTCATGCTCTCGTGCTGATCGAAATACAGCGCGACGACCTCTCCACCCTGCCCCGCCTTCTCGATATCCTGCGTGCCCAGCCAAGACGCTGCATCGTGTTCTGTGACGATCTCTCCTTTGAGACACAGGATGCAGACTATAAATCGCTCAAATCGGTGCTCGATGGCGGCATCATGGGCCGACCGGAGAATGTGCTGTTCTACGCCACGTCGAACCGTCGCCATCTGATGCCGCGCGACATGGTGGAAAACGAGAGCGGCAGCGCCATCAATCCTCAGGAAGCGGTCGAAGAGAAGGTCTCGCTCTCAGACCGCTTCGGCCTCTGGATCGGCGTTCATGGCTGCAACCAGGAAACCTATCTGGCCATCGTCGATGGCTATGCGACGCACCGCAAGCTGGAAATCTCGAAAGAGACCCTGCACCGTCATGCGCTCGAATGGGCCATGGAGCGCGGTGGTCGCTCGGGGCGTGTCGCCGCCCAGTTCATTGATCATTTGAGTGCGACGCTCGGCTGAAGCATGGCAGACAAAAAAACCTGACTGACAAAATGTCAGTCAGGCCTGGAAAAGTATTCTGAAACGATAGCGTCATACGGGGTCCGGTCAGTGGGCCCCGCATGTCAGGCACGGATCAGAAGGTCGCGTTCAGGCGACCGTAGTAATAGGCGCCGTAGATCGGAATACCGGAGGAATCGGTGTCGTAGATCTTCGGTCCCAGATAGTTGGTGATCGGATTCACGTGACGCGGACGCTGGTTGAAGATGTTGTTGGCACCAATAGCGAAGTGCCAATGTTCGGTGAAGCGATACCCCACTTCAAGATCGGTCAGCCATGCCGGGGTATTCTTGAACTCGGCCCATTCGGTGTTGGAATACTTGATTGCAGTCGGCGCCAGATCTTCATAGGTGAGCAGCGACTTCGTCTCGCCATAGCGGGTCTGACGCAGGTTCACATCCCACTGGTGATATGTCCAGTACGCATTCAGGATCAGCTTGCTGCGCGGTGAACCCGTGGTGAGGTAGCCCACCGTCTGCGCATTGGCCGCGGGGTCGCCAAACGCATTGGTGTTGATATGGCTGATGCGGGTCCGATTAAGGTTGAGCATTGCGCTCAGGTTGAGCGTGCCAAAGCGATGCAGATGCAACAGGTAATCGGATTGCAGGTCGAGACCCTGCGTACGCGTGCTGGCCACGTTTGCGAAGTAATTGGCGGTCACGTTGTCCAGTTCAATCCCGCTCGGCAGGTTCACGCCCGTTAGAGCGATAGCATCAAGCGCCTGCTGACCATTGACTGTCGCCGAGCCAATGATTCTGTCACGGATGTTGATCTGATAGACGTCAACCGAGACGTGCCAGTCCTTAAGCGGCTCGGCGATGATGCCACCTTCAGCGCTGGTCGATCTCTCAGGCTTCAGACGTTGCGCACCAATGGTCTTGCCAGCAGCGCCAACCGTCTGGAGCAGCCCCGAAGCACCGGTCGGCGACACGTTAAGCGCCGAGTAATATTGCTCGGGCATGGTCGGCGCACGGAAACCGTTGCTGATCGTGCCTCGGATCGCCAGCTTGCTGGTGATGTCATAGCGCGTCGTAACCTTGCCGTTTTCGGTGTTACCCATATCGGTGTAGTGCTCGAAGCGTCCGGCGAAATCGAGATCCCAATGCGGCAGTGGGTGGAAATCGCCATCCAGATAGCCTGCCCAGATATTACGCTGCCACTGGCCCGCGTTCTGAGGTGTCAGACCGGCGAAGCCCTGCGTACCGCCCAGCTCATACGAAGCCGGCTCGCCCGCCTTGATCTTGTACATCTCCAGACGATGCTCCGCACCAAATGCCAACGTCATCGGCACGACATCGGCAATGCGGAAATTGCGTCGCGCGTCAAAATTGCTGGTCCACTGCGCAAGTGAATAGCTCTGCGCGCGCACGGTGGTAGGCGAGAAGCCATACGCCTTGTAGTAATTCGGGTTGAAGGTGTTCTTGTTCCCGATATCGTCGTCATCCTGACCGTAGAGCGTGCTCAGATCCCAGCTGAAGCCGAAAAGATTATCGCCCTTGATGCCGAGATTCGCCTGAAAATCATTCTCTTCAATGGTCTCGAGCGGCGAGAACCCGTAAGGAAAGGCGCTCGGTGCGACGGTGGGGGTACGGTAGTTCTCGTAGGCCTCGGAGTGACGATGGGCATAGGTGATCAGACCATAGGTCTCGATGCCCTCGGTGATGCCCTTACCCCATTCGATGGAGAGGTTTTCGCGGGTTTCCTCGGGGTTGGAGAGGATCTTGTTGGAGTTTGCGGGCCAGCTTGAGGTCGGGGTCCAGCGATGATCGTTGGTGCTTTTGAGATTCGAGACCCAGTGATCGGTGTGATAGACCTGACCACTCAGATGGACGAAGCCGTCATTACCCCATTTAAGGCCGCCATCGGCGCCAATCAGATACTGCCAGCCATCGCCATTATAGGCATTGGCGCCGGTCTGGGCGACAGTATTGATGCCATGACTGGTCTTCTTGGTGATGATGTTCACGACGCCCGCAATGGCATCCGAGCCATAAAGCGCGGCCGCGCCATCACGCAGGATTTCGATGTGATCGATGGCCCCTGCCGGGATCATGTTCAGATCGACGGGCGTCGAGCCCTGCTGCGGACCGTTATCGGCATAGATATTGGCAGTCGTGTTACGACGCTTGCCGTCGACGAGCACCAGCACTTCGTTCGGGTTGAGACCACGCATACGGATGGCTGAGGTCAACGCACCGGCATCGGCACCATTGGCCGTAACCGTGATGGACGGATCAACGCGGGTGATGGCGTCTGCAAGATTGAGCTGACCGGAACGACGCAGGGTCGCCGATGAAACGACTGTTACCGGCACCGCGCTGTCACGCGCCTTGCGATTGAAGGCGTGCGTGCCGGTCACAATGACAGATTCACCGCTGTCGCCGCTCGCATCGCGGGCCTTGCGCGTGCGGATTTTAGGGACGGAGGCAAGCGCCTGCGTCGAGCCGATCGACGTCCTGCTATGGACAGAGGCGGCTTTTTTCGCTTTGGGCGCGGTCTGTGCAGCTGGCTGGGTGGCAGCCTGAGCATAGGTGAACCCGAAAGGAAAGGAGAGAAGGGTCGCTGCCGCAAGTATTCTTCGTTTTGTGAACATCGTTCGAGCTGTCTCTCCATGGGAACTTCAACAGGAGACAGTCTATGCAGTAATGAAAAATCGTTACAACAGCGGAAAGGATTTTTCTTTCGGTATCGGATTGAATGCGACAAAAAAAACACAGTTTGTTGCACAAGGCCAGCGCAAAACGCCTCGAAAACGCAAGATTCTTTCTCTCGAATCTCGACGCACGCATGAAACTTACCCTCGCACGACCTGCGCCAGAAAGGCGCTGTTCCCCTATACGACAAGCCTGCTAGTGTCTGGCTGCGCATCATCATGCTCAATCTCAGGACCCAGACTTTCGAGGGCATGTCCTTCTGAAGTCACCGGTCAGGAGGAGGTCACGACAGGAATACCCATGACGGAAAGCCTTACTCTCGACACCGCCCCCCACAAACTGGCCGAACAACGCTGTTCGGACGCCATGCGCCTTGGCAAGGACACGGTCGATCTGAGGCGGGTCAAATGCGATCCGAATTACTGGTACCCTGTCGCCTGGTCACATGAACTCAAGAAGGGCAAGACCATCGCCACCCGCTTTGCGGGTCAGCCCATTGCCCTCGTCCGCCCGCAGGAAGGCAGTGTTTTCGCGCTTGAAGATCGCTGCGCCCACCGTCAGGTGCCACTCAGCAAGGGTCGCGTCGAAGGCGAGGCCGTGCAGTGCTGCTATCATGGCTGGGCCTATGGCCGCTCGGGACGCTGCATCGACGTGCCCTATCTCGGCAAGGGCAAACTGCCCAATGGCGTGCGCACCTATCCCTGCCGTGAAGTCGAGGGGCTGATTTTCGTCTTCCCCGGCGATGCCGAAAAAGCAGAGACCACCCCCTTCCCCAAGCTCGGTTCAGTGGCCGATCCGGCTTACAAGACACGGCGCTTCGGCGAGAAGGTGAAATGCCATTACAGCTTCATGCATGAGAATCTGATGGATATGAATCATCAGTTCATGCACTCGAAGCAGATGGGCAAGATGAAGCCCCGCTATCTGGGCGGCGAAAACGAACCCCGCATGGTTGAGGCGCGCTACAGCTTTGCGCGTGTTGGCGGCAAGCAACCCTGGGGTGAGGCGCTGATCTTCGGCGAGCGTCGTGATGCGAGTGCCAAATTCGCCCACCGCGATGTCATGACCATCCGGACCGTCTACCCCTACCAGACACTGCATATCCGCACCGAAGACGAGCCGCCGGTCATGGATCTCTGGATCGTCTACGTGCCCCAGGATGAGGATCACCTCACCTGCCGCGTATTCGGCCTGCTCTCGATTCGTCGCCCGAAGCTGAAGGGAGCGCTCGAACTTGCCTGGCCGCTTCTGGTCGGCTTCACGAACCGCATCTTCGCCGAAGACCGCGAAATTGTGGAACTCGAACAGAATGCCTGGCGCGAACTGGGCGGTGACCGCAATCAGGAAGTCTTTCCGGTCATCAATGCACTGCGCGACCTTCTGCGGCGCGCGGGCATCCAGCCGGACAGCGCAGCAGCGGAGTGACGCTCCGAATGAGTCTTTCGCTCGACGTCGCCCCCTATACGCTTCGCCCCCTCTGCACTGGTGACGGTGCAGCGGTGCATCGTCTGGTCAATGACTGGAGCGTGGTGCGCATGCTCAGCCACCTCCCTTTTCCCTACCCGAGGGAGTTGGCCGATCAATGGATTCTAAGCACGATTGATCGCCAGACAGCGGGCACAGCTTGGCATTTCGCGATCTGCGAGGGCGAAATGCTGATTGGCTGCATCGGCCTCTCTCTTGGCCATCCCAATCAGGGCGCCAAGATCGGCTACTGGGTCGGGCGCCCCTATTGGCAGAAAGGCGTCGCAACAGCCTGCGTGCGCCCGGTTGTGGAATGGGCCTTCGAGACCCTGCCCATCTCCCGTATCCTAGCGGATGTCGCTGACGACAATCTGGCATCAATCGCCTTGCTGGAAAAGATGGATTTCCAGCGCTCTGGCACGACGCATGTGCCATTTCTTTCACGGGGCCCGGATCCATATCCCGTACTGACCTATTGCAGGGAACGCGACACCAGTATGGATACTACCCGGACCGATAAAGCTGCCTCACGCATTCTGCTTGTCGTTGCTGGCGTCCTGATAGACGGCGAAGGTCGCATCCTTCTGGCGCAACGCCCACCGGGCAAACCCCTTGCGGGGCTCTGGGAGTTTCCCGGCGGAAAGGTCGAGCCGCATGAGGCACCGGAACAGGCGCTGATTCGTGAAATGCATGAAGAACTCGGCATCGACATCGCGTCTGGCTGCCTTGCGCCTTTCACCTTCGTCTCGGAGAATATTGGCTCGCGCCATCTCCTTATGCCACTCTACGTGTGCCGACGCTGGCGTGGCCAGCCCGTCGGCAAAGAAGGACAGGCGCTGGCCTGGGTTACCGCAGACCAGCTTGATGCCTACCCGATGCCAGCTCCTGACCGGCCACTCATTCCTTTGCTCAAGGAACTTATTCTAGGCTGACAGGGCGATACGATGCTGCGGCAAGCCCGCCTTGTCAGAACGGAAGGTGAAAAGGCTGCCCGATTGCGGCTGGGCAGCAAGCGCCTCTTCTGAAACATCCTTGCGGGCAGTCGTCACATAAGCTGTCTTGCGATCATCGCCACCAAAACAGACCTTTGTCACATTGGCTGCGGGAATACGGATGGAGAAACGCTCTGCACCTTCCGGTGTGAAACAGCGCACATGCCCTCCGCTCCATGTCGAGCACCACACATTCCCCTCGCAATCGGCCACTACGCCATCGGGATAACCTTCCTCTTCGGGAAGACGAAGGAAGACCTGCTTGTTCTCAAGCTCACCCTCGTCCGTGATATCGAAGCGATAGATGACGCCATTCGGCGTATCGCAGGCGTAGAGATGCTTGCCGTCAGGTGAGACGGTGGGGCCATTCGATACCACATAGCCCGTATCGTGTTTTCTGAGCACGAATCCGCCAACCTCATGCGTCACGCTGTAAAGCGAGCCTAAGGGCGCCTCTTCAGAATCATCCATCGTCCCGAACCAGCCTCGCCCGTGCAGATCGACGCAGCCATCGTTCAGACGATTGCCTGGCAATTCAGCCTCGACCTCCAGTGCTTTCACAAAGCTTCCGTCTGTAGGGTCGAAGCGATAGAGCCCGTCCGGGAGCCCCGCGAGAAAGCTGCCATCATCAACCGGCATGAGAAACGCAACCTTGCCCGGCGCTGCCCAATGACAGGCCTCGCCCTGAGCCGGGCTGAACCGATGCACCTTACAGTCGTTGATATCGACGAAATACACGGCGTTTTCGCCGGAGATCCAGACGGGGCCTTCACCGAGTTCGGCACGCACGTCGTAAGCGCATGACGCGCAAGCCTCGACATTGGGTTCGGCCATTTCTGTTCTCCCGCGAAAAAGTCATCGATTACTCGAGGTTTAACGCAAAACAACACTGTATGGTTGTCGATGTTTCCATTCCTCGTCACTCAGAGGGACCCAGTCATGACTCCTACCGCCTGCCTCCTGGTTATCGGCAACGAGATTCTCTCAGGCCGCACGCAGGACGCCAATATCCGCTTTATAGCAACCGGCCTCGCTCAGGCCGGGATCGCCCTTGAGGAAGTGCGCGTCATCCCCGATAAAGCCAGAAAAATCGTCGAAACTGTTGCGACTTGTCGCGTCCAGTTCGATCACGTCTTCACGACGGGGGGCATCGGCCCGACCCATGACGACATCACGGCCGGATGCGTCGCTGAGGCCGTCGGCGTTCCGCTCGAATGCCATGAAGAAAGCTATCGTGAACTCGAGGCCTATCTCGGCAAGGAGAAATTCAACAAGGCCCGCCAGCGTATGGCGTGGCTGCCACGAGGGGCCGTTCCGATACGCAATACGGTGTCGATCGCACCGGGCTTCAGCATCGCCAATGTTCATGTCATGGCCGGTGTCCCCTCGATCATGCAATCGATGTTCACCGCGTTGCTCCCCACACTAGAAGGTGGCGCGCCGCTCTGCTCGGTCGCCTGGCATGCCGATCTGCGCGAGGGGACGCTGGCCGAGGGGCTGGAAGCCATACAGCACGATTTCCCCGAGCTCGATCTCGGCTCCTATCCTTTCGAAAGACCCGACGGGCGCAGGGGCGTGTCTCTTGTGGCCAAGGGATATGACAAGGAAAAAGTCGAAGCCGCCGGTGAGAGTATCAAGGCGCTGATCGAATCGCTGGGCGTCACTCCGATCCCCGGTGAACCCGCCCCCTGAAACGACAAAACGCCCGACCTCTCGGTCGGGCGTCTGTATGCTTTATCTTAATGCGTGGATTGCTTCGCTCGCGCGCGCCTAGAGCGCCTCGCGCCCCATGGCGAGAAACTTCTCGCGACGTTTGGCAACCAGGTTTTCGCTTTCAAACGGCAGAAGCTCGCCAAGCATATCGCCGATAGCATCACCCACCGACGCAATTGCCTCATCCGGGAAGCGCTGGGCACCGCCGATCGGCTCGGGGATGATCCGGTCGATAAGACGCAGCTTCAGCAGATCCTGAGCCGTCAGCTTGAGGGCCTCGGCAGCAGTCGAAGCCTGCTTCGGGTCGCGCCAGAGAATCGACGCTGCACCTTCAGGGGCAATGACCGAATAGATCGAATGCTCGAGCATGAGCACGCGATCGCCCGCGCCCAGAGCCACAGCACCGCCGGAACCACCTTCACCGATGATGATGGCAATAAGCGGCACAGGGGCACGCAGACAGCAATCGGTCGAACGGGCAATCGCCTGGGCCTGACCGCGCTCTTCGGCATCGATACCCGGCCAGGCGCCAGACGTGTCGATAAAGGTCAGAATCGGCAGCCCGAAACGTCCGGCCATTTCGACAAGGCGCTGTGCCTTGCGATAGCCTTCAGGCTTGGGCATGCCAAAATTGTGACGCAGGCGCGACTCCATGTCGAAGCCACGTTCGGTGCCGATCACCATCACGGCCTGACCGCGGAAACGGGCCAGACCGCCGACGATGGCCTGATCGTCATGGCCGAGGCGATCACCGGCAAGCGGCGTATATTCCTCAAGCAGCCCCTTAAAGTAATCGAGGGCGCGAGGACGCTGCGCATGACGCGCGACCATCACCTTCTGCCAAGGCGTCAGCTTGGTATAAGCTGCCCGAAGCTGCTTTTCCGCCTTGTCGGAGAGCTTGCCGATTTCGTCGGCAATGTTGATGCCTTCGCCGTCCTTCGCCATCTGACGAAGTTCGGCAATCTTGTTTTCAAGCTCGGCAACCGGCTTTTCGAAATCGAGATACTGACGCATGACCCGCCGATAGCACGGCTTCCATCCCGACAACAATCCGTTGCGTCACGAGACCGTCTCATCAGAGAGCGGATGATGCTGGGTAAGCACCTGCCTGAGCCGTTCCTGCATCACATGGGTATAGATCTGGGTCGTGCCGATATCGGCATGACCGAGCAGCATCTGCAGCGCCCGCAGATCGGCGCCGCGCTCGAGCAGATGGGTCGCAAAGGAATGACGGAGCACATGCGGCGAGACCAGATCGGGGTCAATGCCAGCCCTGAGCGCAACCTGCAGAAGAATCTTGTCGAATCCCTGACGTGTCAGGGGCTTTGAAGGGTTTCGCCCGGGGAAGAGATAAGGGCTGTCGATGTCCCGGTCGTGATGCAGCAGGGCGAGCGCAGCCTCTCGTGCCGCATGAGACACAGGAATGAGCCGTTCACGCCCCCCTTTGCCTCTGATCAGCACCATGGGGGCGTCGCGCATGAACACCCTCCCCGGCAAGCCGAGTAGCTCGGAAATGCGCAGCCCGGTTGTATAGAGCAGTTCAAGCGCGGCGCGGCTCACAAGGTCACGCCTCGGATCGTCATGTCCGTTGCAGCCCAGATCGATCAGGGCTGTCACCTGATTTTGCGAGAGCAATCTGGGCAAGGCACTCTTGTGCCGTGGCATGGCGACTGTCTCGGTGGGGTCGACAACACACCACCCCTCCCTCAACGCAAAGCGAAAGAACTGCCTGAGGCAGGAGAGCCGACGCGCCGTGGTGCGGGACGAAAGCCCCGCCTTGCCCTGCACAGCCGCATAGGCCGCTATCGCCGCACGATCGGCATTCAGAAGGGCGCCACCCGGTGAGGCATGACGCAGAAAGGCCACGAAATCTTCCAGATCCGCCGCATAGGCCTGACGCGTACGCGAAGCGGCGTTGCGCTCTGCGAGAAGCATTTCGAGAAAGGCCTCGGCCGCTGGCGGCAAGGCGCTCTCCCGTTTCGTATGAGAGCGGGGCTTCAGTGCTGGAGCGTCGGCGCGGCGACCGGCTCGGGCATGGCAGGCAGCGGCTGGCCAGCCTGGGGCATCGCCTGTGTCTGTGTCACCGCGAATTGTGTACCTGGAAGCTCTTTATGCACGATCGTCTGAACCGGCAGCGGCGGGTTCATGCCCAGCTTCAGAAAGGCGCCGCCCAGACCCAGAACGAGCAGAACGAGAAGGGCGAGGGCGATCCTCGGAAAGCTCAACGTAGACATGAGGGCTCCTGAACATAGGCGCGAAAACGGGATTTTCGACACGTCGCGCAACCCACACAGGGTCAGGTCGGTGGCGAGCGGCTTTCCTGTATGTTAGCCTTGCATGAATGTCACGCCCCACCTTTTTTTCTGATCGAAACCGAACGATGACCGACCTGCCTGATCCCGTCCCGGGATCGGTCTCCTCCCTGACCGCCTCCTCGCACGGAATTATTGTTCTTGTCGGGTTGATGGGGGCAGGAAAGACGACAATCGGTCGGCGCCTCGCCTCTCGACTCGGTCTCGATTTTGTCGATGCCGATCACGAAATCGAACGGGCTGCGGGGTGCACGATTGCTGAAATTTTCGCGCGCCATGGTGAACCTGCTTTCCGCGATGGCGAGCGACGGGTGATCCAGCGCCTGTTGCAAGGTGCGCCCAAGGTGCTGGCGACGGGCGGTGGCGCCTTCATTGACGCCCAGACGCGTGGACTCGTTAAAAAACACGCCCGCTCGATCTGGTTGCGCTGCCCCCTGCCCATTCTGGTCAAGCGCGTTTCAGGACGCACCGGGCGCCCCCTTCTCGACAAGGGCAATGTGGAGACAACTCTGGCGACGCTTCAGGCACAGCGTCACCCTATTTATGCAGAGGCCGATATCATCGTGGATTGTGGAGATGACAGCGTCGATCACGGCGCCCAACGTATAATCGAAGCCCTTGATTCCTATGCGCATCCCCTCAAGGTGCCAGTCACGCTGGAATCCCATCATTATGAAGTGCTCATCGGGTCGGATCTGATCAGCCGCGCGGGCGCTTACCTGGCACCGATCCTGCCGCAGAAGCGCGCTGTTGTGGTGACAGACGAAAATGTTGCCGTGCTGCATCTTCCCCGATTGATGGCGGCGCTCGCCGAAACCGGCATCGAGGCAAAATCCTTTGTCGTGCCAGTGGGTGAGGAATCGAAGTCGCTCACGCGTTATGCGCAGCTCATCAACGACATTCTCGACCACGGCATGGAACGCCGCACGGCAGTCATCGGCCTCGGCGGCGGTGTGGTTGGCGATCTCTCCGGTTTCGTTGCTTCAAGCATTCTGCGCGGTGTCCCTTTCGTCCAGATTCCGACCACCCTTCTGTCGCAGGTCGATAGTTCCGTTGGCGGCAAGACGGGGCTAAACGCTCGCGCAGGCAAAAATCTCGTTGGCGCCTTCTATCAGCCACAGATCGTACTGGCTGACAGCTCTGCGCTGGCAACCCTCTCACGACGCGAACGGGTCGCGGGCTATGCCGAAATCGTCAAGGCCGGGCTTATTGCCGACCCTGAACTGTTTGCCTGGTGCGAGACCCATGGGGCCGATATCTTGGATGGCGACCCTGCAGCACTTGCCGAGGCCGTGCAGCGCGCCTGCAGTTTCAAGGCGCGTGTCGTCATGGAGGACGAAAAAGAAACTGCAGCCCAGGATGGACGCGCCCTGCTCAATCTGGGCCACTCTTTCGGCCACGCCCTTGAGGCCCATTACAAGTATGACGGCCGCCTTCTTCATGGTGAGGGGGTTTCAATAGGCCTTCACCTGGCCGCTGCTCTTTCAGTGGCGCTTGGTCACTGTCCGGAAAGTGACATGCAGCGTCTGGATGCCCATCTGCGCGGTCTGGGCATGCCCGCCGGCCTCGACTGGCTCGACGAGACACTAAGCGCGGAAGAACTCATTGCTTCGATGGCACGTGACAAAAAGGTTCAGGACGGACGGCTGTCATTCGTGCTGATGCGCGGAATCGGCAAGGCATTTACCAGTCGCGATGTTGAAATGGACACGGTGCGTGACGTTTTGGTGCAAGCCGGATGCCGGGAGTAACGGAACCGGACCTGTTTCGCGATTTTCCTTACGAATCAGTCAGTCACCTCACGATCCGTTGATGACACGAATCAGAAAAAACCCCGTTAGAACGAGGCACTGCATAAGAAATTGTTAATCGGACGGAATGAAGTGTTGCAGTTTGGACACGGCTATTTCGTCTAATCGTCAAATACCTATGGAACTCACTTCCTGAACCGGAACTGACGGCTCTATACGCACTTATGCATCGCGCTGAGCTTGTTGTTGCTTCGCCTCTTCGGGGGCAACGAGGCAGGCTTGAATGGATGAATTTATGAGGACGAAACTAATGCGTCTCCGCACGGCACTTCTGGCCATGACGTCGATGGCAGCCGCCCCGACGATCGCCATGGCGAGCACCATCACCGGCCCGTATGTCAATATCGGCGGTGGCTATAACCTGGCTCAGACCCAGCACGCGCACTTCTCCCCGACGACGCAGGCTGACGGCACGACCAGCGATAACGGCTCCAGCTCCAAGTTCCGTCACAAGGACGGCTTCACGAGCTTCGGTTCGTTCGGCTGGGGCTTCGGCAACGGCCTGCGCGCTGAAGTCGAAGGCGTTTACAACTACTCGCAGATCAACCACCGCAACCCGACGGGTACGCCTGGTTCGACCAGCGGTTCCGACCAGTCCTATGGCGGCTTCGTCAACGTTCTGTATGACATCGATCTGGCTCAGTTCGGCATCAACCTGCCGGTCACGCCGTTCGTTGGTGTCGGTGCAGGCTACCTGTGGCAGCACTACAACCCGATCACCACGTCCTACACCAACGGCGCGACCAACCGCGTTGGCGGCACGCAGGGTGGCTTCGCCTACCAGGGCATCGTCGGTGCAGCCTATGACATCCCGGGCGTTCCGGGCCTCGCCCTCACCGGTGAATACCGCATGATCGGCCAGACCTTCACGGATGGCGCATACCGCTCCACCTCGTGGAACCGTACGGGCGTGCACAAGGGTAACGTGAACTTCGGTGACCGCTTCCAGCACCAGTTCATCGTCGGCCTGCGTTATGCATTCGACACGGCTCCCCCGCCGCCGCCGCCGGCTCCGGTCGTCGTTCCGCCGGCAGTGCAGCCGGCCCGCACCTACCTGGTCTTCTTCGATTGGGACAAGTCGAACCTGACGGGTCGCGCTCGTGAGATCGTTGCCCAGGCAGCTCAGGCTTCCACGCACGTCCAGACGACGCGCATCGAAGTCAACGGCTACACCGACAACTCTGCTGCACACCCCGGTGCTCGCGGCCAGAAGTACAACCAGGGCCTCTCGGTCCGTCGTGCGCAGTCGGTCAAGGCTGAGCTGATCCGTGACGGCGTTCCTGCCGCTGCGATCGACATCCACGGCTATGGTGAGCAGCATCCGCTGGTCCCGACGGGTCCGAACACCCGCGAGCCGCAGAACCGTCGCGTCGAAATCATCCTGCGCTGATTTTGGCCTGATCTGATCGCTGCTCAGGCGGCTTTCAGGTTGGTTCAGGAACAAAGGCCCTTGGCAGTCATGCCAAGGGCCTTTTTCTTTGCCTATCTGCCATGCAATCAGCACAACACATTACGTGCGTGTAATCCGTTATAAGAGAGTCGTGTCATCAATCCCGGAAAAGGGAGTTTGCCATGACCCAGATTTCTCATTTCAGCGATGCGCCGAACCTGCACCGTTCCTCAATGGATCATCGTCAGGAAGGCATAGGCCTCACCATGGGGGCCATTCTCGGCGGGTTGATTGCTCTAGGCACGATCGCCTTGCTCATGATGTGAGGGGCGTCTGTCCACCATCGGTCTCGAGGCTCGCTCTTTGGCCTGCAGACTGGAAAACCATACTGACTGACCGATAGGAGCCTTCTTCACCTAGGCGCAGCGCAAAAAAAAGCCCCGGTAATTCCGGGGCTCTTTCCCAGTTCTGAGATCAGGATCAGACGCTCAGGCCGATCTGTTTGATATCGTGAAAACCGAGATCGGTATTCATTTCGACCGTGCGGCGCATCATGAAATTCGAACTGGCGAGAAACACGGGATCGCCATCCAGATCGTCAGCCATGGCCGAGCGATTGACCATGGAGAACGCCTCGATCTTGGCGCGCTCACCCGTTACCCACCGGGCAATCGTATAGGGCGTCGACTCAAAACCGATAGCAACCCCGTACTCTCCCTGCAGACGCGACTGCAGCACATCAAGCTGCAGGGTGCCCACGACGCCGACAATCGGCGGCAACCCGTCCTGTGGACGGAAAAGCTGCACAACCCCCTCTTCCGCCAGTTCGACCAGAGCCTGACGCAGCTTCTTGGCTTTCATGGCATCGTCCAGCCGCACACGCCGCAGGATTTCAGGCGCAAAATGCGGCACGCCTGTGAAGCGCAGTTCTTCACTCTCTGAGAGTGTGTCCCCAATACGCAGGGTCCCATGGTTGGGAAGTCCCACCACGTCACCCGCGAAAGCCTCCTCGGCAAGCTGTCGGTCACGCGCAAAGAAGAATTGCGGGGTGTGCAGAGCAAACTGCTTTCCTGTACGGACATGCTTCAGACGCATGCCACGCGTCAGCTTGCCAGAACAGATACGGGCAAAAGCCATGCGGTCACGATGGTTCGGGTCCATATTGGCCTGAATCTTGAAGATCAGTGCCGTTACCTGCTCTTCATCGGCCTTTACTTCTCGCGTCTCGCTGGGTTGCGCACGTGGCTCGGGGCCATAAGCCACCAGTGCGTCGAGAAGATCGGTAACGCCAATCTCCTTCATCGCACTGCCGAAAAATACCGGCGTCAGATGACCGGCGTCAAAAGACTCACGATCAAAGAGCGGCAGAGCCGCTTCAGCCAGTTCCAGCTCCTCCGAGAGCGCGACCATGCGGGCATCCGACTGGGGCAGATCGACCGCTTCACCGCGTATCTCACGTGTGCGCATGTCATACGTGCCAGCGAAATGCCCGGCGCGTCCGATAGGCCAGGTCGCCGGAGATGTATCGAGCGCCAGTGTCGAGGCAATCTCGTCCAGCAGGCCGAAGCAATCCTGCGCCTCACGATCCATCTTGTTGATGAAGGTCACGATGGGAATATCGCGCAGGCGACAGATCTCGAACAGCTTGCGTGTGCGATCCTCGATACCCTTGGCAGCGTCGATGACCATCACGGCGCAGTCAACAGCCGTAAGGGTACGATAGGTGTCTTCGGAGAAGTCTTCATGGCCCGGCGTATCGAGCAGATTGAAAACGCAGCCGCCATATTCGAAGGTCATGACCGAGGTAACGACCGAAATGCCGCGATCGCGCTCGATACCCATCCAGTCGGATTTGGTGCGGCGGCGTTCACCCTTGGCGCGCACATTGCCCGCGAGCTGGATGGCACCACCAGCGCGCAGGATGCGCTCTGTCAGGGTCGTCTTGCCGGCGTCAGGATGCGAAATGATGGCGAAGGTCCGGCGACGCCGGATCTCGCTGGCAAGGCCGGTGGCAGAAACGGGGGCGGACGCGGCTTCGGACATCGAAAAAGACCTTCGGTAAAACGGCAATTACCTGAAACGACAAATGCCGGACCGGGGGTGAACCCGATCCGGCATTGGCCAGAAACACCCGGTAGAAAAACCGGCGTTTAGCGCGAGTAGAACTCGACCACGAGGTTCGGTTCCATCTGCACGGGGTACGGCACATCGGACAGACGCGGGCTGCGAACGAACTTGCCCTTCATCTGGCGATGATCGACCTCGATGTATTCCGGCACGTCACGCTCAGCGGACTGGGCGGCGTCAAGAACAACAGCAAGCTGCTTGGACTTTTCGCGCACTTCGATCACGTCGCCATCGCGAACCAGATACGAAGGGATGTTCACTTTGCGGCCATTGACCGTCACGTGGCCGTGGCTCACGAACTGACGGGCAGCAAACGGGGTGATCGCGAACTTGAGGCGGTAGATCACCGCATCCAGGCGACGCTCCAGCAGGTCGATCAGGTTCTCCGACGTATCGCCCTTGCGACGCACGGCCTCATCATAATACTTGCGGAACTGCTTCTCGCTGATGTTGCCGTAGTAGCCCTTGAGCTTCTGCTTGGCCATCAGCTGGATCGAGAAGTCGGAGGGCTTCTGCTTGCGGCGCTGGCCATGCTGACCAGGGCCGTATTCCCGCTTGTTGACCGGCGACTTGGCGCGGCCCCACAGGTTTACGCCCAGACGGCGATTGATTTTATACTTGCTCTCTTGGCGCTTGCTCATGTGCAAGAACTCGCTTCGACTTCGGGCTGCCCTATGCTGCGTGGCAACCGCATGTTGCGCCGGTAGGCCTTCCCCCGAATTAGGAAAGACGGGCGCATTCCTCGAACCGCAACCTCGGGATGCAGATCCCGGTCTGGTAACGGCCGGCATGTCCACGTTCCCGGCAATAGCGGCGGCAGGTATAGGACCCCCGCCACGCTGTCAATCTAAATCGACCCCACAGTAGGATACCTCACCAGGGCAAATCGGGTCAGTGAGGGAACAATCACTGGACTGATACGTCAGCAGAAATACGATGGGCATAGCCTGCGGCAGCGAGTCATCTGCGCAGGACGAAGAAAAAGGGAGCCTTCTCATGGCTATTTTCAAATTCAACCGGGCGGCGGGTCGCAAGCTTAATGACAAGGCGGAGATCGAGGCGATCAATCCCGCAGGGGCACCGGCGCCGCGTGCGCCCCATGAGAGCCTGATCAAGCGCGCCTTCAAGCAGTACGGGCTTTCACAGCTTTCCGTATCGCATATCACGGTAAGAGACACGACGGTGGCGGTCAAAGCCAAGGCCGAAAGTGCTGCCGAGCGTGACGCCATCATTCTTGCCGCGGGCAACATCGCCGGTATCGATACCGTCCACGCCGATATCACGGTACCGGAAGGAACACCCGAGCCGGTCTTCCATCAGGTCAAGCCGGGCGAGACGCTGGCCGCCATCGCGGAAAAGACGGATGCCGACGTCACGGCGCAGGATCTGCACGAGGCAAACAAGGACGAACTCGCCCATAGTGAGGGTGTCTATCCCGGACAGACCATCCGTATTCCCGAGGCCTGAATCATACCCTTCACGCCGGATCTGCGAGCCCTTCCCCCGGAACGGGCTCGCCAGAGCCGAGTTTGCGCCTGAACGTGACGGCGAGACGTATCGACAGCAGAAACGCCAGGATACCGAGCCCCGTCGCAAGACCGATCCACAGACCGATCGCGCCGTATCCCCCCTTGAAGGCAAGCCAGTCGCCACCGAAAATCGAGACAGGTACGTAGGTCAGTACCATCAGCACCATCGGCATGAATGTGTCGTGACAGCCACGCAGGGCACCGGCGCAAACGCACTGCACGCCATCCAGAATCTGGAAAATACCGGCAATCTTCAGCAGCGACACCGCAATCGGCATGACCTGGGCCGCATCTGCGCTTCCCGAGCGCAGATAGAACCCGGCAATATATTCAGGAAAGACGAGCAGCACGGTCGCTGTGAAGCTGGTCCAGAGCAGCACCAGAAAAAGAGCACCGAGCGTCGAGCGCAAGGCGGCACGGGGTGAGCCGGCGCCCAGCCAATAGGCAACACGGATATTGACCGCCTGTGAAACGGCGAGGCTGATCATAAAAGCTGTACTTGTGACGCTCAGCGCGATCTGATGCGCGGCAGAAGAGACCGCCCCCAGGGCCCCCGCATGCAGCCCCGTCATCTGGAAAGCCAGCAACTCTGCGCCGGTTGCCCCCATCATGGGCAGCCCCAGACGCAGCATCTCGCCCATCGCACGCGGGTCAGGGCGCGCTACGCGCAGATGGCGCTTCAGATGGGCCTGCCGACGGGCCAGCACCACCAGAAGCAGCGCAATGGACCATCCTGTCACGATCGTGGCGCAAGCCGAGCCCCATAGCCCCATCTCCGGCAGTCCGAAGCGACCATGGATCAACCCGGCATTGAGGAAGCCATTCATGACGGCCATGCCCGGCATGGTCCATAAAAGCAGCCGCTCGCTTCCGAAGGCAGGCAGAATGATGCGCAACAGGCCGATGATGACCAGATTGGGGAGCAGCGCCCAGAGCAGCAAATGCATGAAGCGGCTGCCCTGGGTGACGATCTGCGACGGCTCATTGAAAAATGCCAACAGAGAGCCTGCAGGCAGAAGTATCACCAGCACAGGAAGGCAGAGCAGCAACGCGAGGACCACGCCTGAAGAGACGATTCCCGAAAGATCTTCCAGCGTGTTCTGCGCAGCAAAGGCCCGTCCCCTCGCCCGGGAGATCAGGATGCTGCCCCCCCCAAGGGCCGCCTGAAACGTGATGAAGGTGCAGAAGAAAAGATTGGTGGTCATGCCCCCAACAGCAAGCGCCGTCGCACCGAGACTGCCCAGCAGCACCGTATCGGTCACATTCATGGCCATCTCGCTCAGCTGCGAAAAACTGAGCGGCGCGGCTATTTTGACCAGCGCGCGCAAATGCTGGCCCCAATGCGGCACCGTGATGGAAGAGCGAAGTTCTGTCATATTGTTCTGCTTATACCACGAGGGGCAGAAAACCAGCGTTCAAAGCCGTAAAATAGAGTTGCGCTAGGCGCAGGGCTGACGCATCTACTCTGGATCATGGCCAGCCCTTCCTATTCCCTGTCCCTTCATGACAGCCAGACCCGGCAGAAACAGGTTTTCGTGCCGCTGGATCCTGCCAATGTGCGCGTCTATTACTGTGGGCCCACAGTGTATGATGCCGTGCATATCGGCAATCTGCGCGCCATGCTCAGCGCCGACATCCTCGTTCGTCTGCTGCGTCGGCTCTATCCGACGGTTACTTTCGTGCGCAACATCACCGATGTGGACGACAAGATTACTGCGCGTGCGCAACAGAATGGTGAAGATATTGCAAGCCTGACGGCACGCACCACCATCGCCTTTCATGAAGACGTGGCGGCCCTCGGCATTCTGCCGCCCGATATCGAACCGCGCGCCACGCATCATATCGATGACATGTTAAGCATGATCGCCCAGCTTGTCGCCAATGGTCATGCCTATGAGGCCGAAGGGCATGTGCTCTTTGCCGTTGATCGCTGCGCCAGCTATGGCAGCCTCTCCGGCCGCAGCCCTGACGATCTTCTGGCAGGCGCACGCGTCGAGGTGGCTCCCTACAAGCGCCATCCAGGCGATTTCGTCCTGTGGAAGCCCTCGACACCCGATCAGCCTGGCTGGGACAGCCCGTATGGGCGTGGCCGACCGGGTTGGCATATCGAGTGCTCGGCCATGTCGCATCGCTATCTCGGCGAGAGCTTCGACATTCATGGCGGCGGCGACGATCTGATGTTCCCACACCACGAAAACGAACGCGCCCAGTCGCTATGCTGCCACCCCGGCAGCAGCTTCGCACGCTACTGGCTGCACAACGCCATGCTGCTCTCCAATGGCGAGAAAATGTCCAAATCACTGGGCAATTTCTTCTCCATTCGCGAGGTTCTGACGCGCGCACCCGCAGAAGCTCTGCGTCTGCTTATTCTGGGCACGCATTATCGTTCGGTGCTCGACTTTACCTGGGAGAAACTCGAGGAAGCCAAGCGCATTCTCGACCGGTTTTATCGTGCCCTGGAAAAGACCCCACCAGCAGACACCGGAATAATACCCGATGCCTTCATGCTGGCACTGTGCGATGACATGAACACCCCCCTCGCCCTTGCCTGCCTCCATCCGCTTGCCGATGCAGCCCTTGGTGGTGATGCAGAAGCCTCTGCCTCTCTCAAGGCCTGCGGTGCCCATATCGGCCTTCTGGAAGCCACACCGGATGAGTGGTTTCGTTCGGGCTCCGAGGATACTGCCATCGATGCGCTGATCACCCAGCGTGTTGCCGCGAAAAAAGCGCGAGATTTTTCTCTTGCGGACAGTATCCGCAGCCAGCTTGCCGAACAGGGAATCATTCTTGAAGACACTGCCAATGGCACGACATGGAGGCGCGCATGACAGGTCGTGACGGCGGCGCCGATATCGGGCCGATCGGGGAATTCAGCCCCGTTGTTATTCTCGTCCGGCCGCAGCTGGCCGAAAATGTCGGTACGACAGCACGCGCCATGGCCAATGGCGGGTTGTTTCATCTGCGTCTGGTCGCCCCGCGCGATGGATGGCCGCAGGAGCGCGCATGGTACGCGTCATCAGGCGCCGATCGCATTCTCGATGCGGCGCAGGTTTTCGATACGGTCGATGAGGCCGTAGCAGACCTGCACCACGTCATGGCTACCTGCCCGCGCCCGCGCCACATCGTAAAGACTGTCATGACCGCCCGTGGCGCAGCGTCGGAACTCCGCGCCATTGCCAATCGGGGGCTGAAAGCCGGATTGCTCTTCGGCCCCGAGCGCGCCGGTCTCGATAACGAGGACATGGCGCGCGCCGATGTACTGATACGCTATCCGCTCAACCCTGATTTCATGTCGCTGAACCTCGCCCAGGCCGTATTGATCATGGCGTATGAGTGGTGGATGGCCTGCGAGACCACCCCGCCGCGTACGCTCATGACGAACGAAACCCACGTGGCGACAAAGGGCGAGCTTGAGAACTTCCTCGGTCATCTGACACGCGATCTGGATGAATGCGGTTTTCTGCGCAATGAGCAGAAGCGCCCCGGTATGGTGCGCAATCTGCGCCACCTCTTTCAGCGTGGTGAAGTGACAGAGCAGGAACTGCGCACCATGCATGGTGTCGTCACCGAATTGTCCAATGGCCGCAAAGCCCGTCAGCAATAGGTCTCAGACGATGTTCACCTGCGTCCATCACATCGCAATCATCACATCCGATTATCAGAAATCCCGCAGCTTCTACACCGAGATCCTTGGGCTGAGCATCATACGTGAAGTCTGGCGGGCCCAAAGGCAGTCATGGAAATGCGACATTGCCATCGGCGATACGCAGATCGAGCTGTTCTCCTTCCCAACCCCGCCTTCACGCCCGACACAGCCAGAGGCCGCCGGGCTGCGTCATCTGGCATTTGGTGTCGATAACATGCAGGAAGCGGTCGAGCATCTCGAGCGCCATAACGTAACCTGCGAGCCGGTACGAACGGACCCTTATACCGGCAAGCTTTACACCTTCTTCAGCGATCCCGACGGTCTCCCCCTGGAGCTCTATCAGAGCTGATCGGCTATCCGGGCTAAGGAGTAGTGAGGAGAACGGGCCGCAATCAGACGGCGCGCTCCTCCTCCCGGGCATAATATTCGGAAAGCGGTGGCGCGACCTCTTCCAGTGAGCGGTTTTCGGCATCCACGCCCCAGATCCAGGCCACTGCGCTGGCAATCAGCATCAGGATCGCTGCGACGACATAGCCCATGACAAGCAGGGAAAGCCGTCCGGTGCCGATCAGGTGCCCGAAGATGACGGGTGCCGCAACGCCGCCGAAAAGCGTGCCGACCGCATAGAACACCGCGATCGCAAAAGCCCGCATTTCGAGGGGAAAGAGCTCGCTTGCAGTCAGATAGGCCGACGAGGCCGCTGCCGAGGCGAAAAAGAAGATACAGCACCAGGAGAGTGTCTGACTGGCGGCAGTCAGGGCATGAACGCCCATGGCATAGGCCACAGCCATCATGAGTACGCCCGAAATGGCGTAGCTCAATCCGATCATCCGTCTGCGACCCCAGGTATCGAACCAGCGTGCCAGAATGAGCGGGCCGAAGAGATTGCCGATGGCGAGGGGCAGAATGTACCAGCCAACTGCGCGCGGTGACACGCCATGATATTTCGTCAGCACCATGCCATAGGTAAAGAACACAGCGTTATAAAGAAATGCTTGGGAGATCATCAGGACCAGCACATAGAGCGAGCGTCCGCGATAGCGCTGCACCATGATCCGGATCATTTCGGCCGGGCTGAATACCCCTGCCGGGTAGATAAGGACGGTTGGCAGCTTCTGCCCCCAACCGCCTTCAGGCTCAACACAGTGGGATTCCACATGGCTGACGATGGCATTGGCCTCTTCCACGCGGCGATGGGTCATCAGCCAGCGCGGGCTCTCAGGGACGAAGGTGCGGAGAAAAAGCACCGCCACACCGAGGAGCGCCCCCAGTGCGAACGCCACGCGCCATGCGAGCCAGACTGGAATGATCGCAGAGTTGAGTAACCAGACCGAGCCGATGGCGCCAAAGGCAGCGCCAGCCCAGAATGTCCCGTTGACCATCACGTCCACACGGCCGCGTAGTCGCGCCGGAACAAGCTCGTCAATTGCGGAATTGATCGCCGAGTATTCGCCACCGATACCCATGCCAGTCAGAAAGCGGGCCACGGCGAAGCTGGTCAGATTCCATGAGAGCGCCGAAGCGCCAACACCAACGACATAGAGAGCGAGAGTGAGAAAGAAGATCTGCTTGCGCCCGAGCTGATCGGTCATCCAGCCGAATACAAGCGCCCCCAGCACTGCCCCCGCGACATAGGAGGAAGACGCAAAGCCAATGCCATCGGCTGACAGCCCAAGCGTATCGTCACGCTGCAGCGAGGGCGCCAGCGAGCCGATAATGGTGACCTCAAGCCCGTCGAGGATCCAGGTGATGCCGAGCGCCACAACAATCAGCATGTGGAACCGTGACCAGGGCAGCCGGTCGAGACGCGCAGGAATATCCGTCTCTATGGGCCGGCCATGAATCTTCTTACCGGGCCGCGCGTCTCGATCAGTGGAAAGCTGCAAGGGGCGCCCTCTCTTCTATTACAAAATATTCACTCTCATCTTTTCATGACGCATGGAGGCGGCCAAGGTTCACCGCCTCACAAAACCCTGAGCAGGACCGCCCTATTTACGACTGAACCAGCCGTGACGGATCGCGCGCCTGACAATCAACAGGCCGATGACGACCAGCGGTGCCCAGACCACAGCCTGAATCAGGAAATCCCACAGATCTGCCAGCGTCTCACTAAGAAGCGCACCGCTATCTTTCCAGCGCTGACGCAGGGGCCCTAGATTCTCATGTGCAGACCTATAGGTGACATTGACCTCTTCCGTATCCACCTGACGGGAGAGATCCTTTTTCTCTTTCAATGCGCTTTCCAGCGTACTCTGCGCCTCTGAAAGCTCTTTCGCCACTTTGATGAGGTCATCCGTCTTGCCTGCACTCTGGGCTTCAAGCACCTCGAGACGGTCACGATAGGCGGTCATCTGGGCCAGACGGCGATCGACATCGGTGACTTCTCTATTGAGATCACGCTCACTGGTGCGCAGGCTCTGGGTGACGACAGCATCTGCGGTTTCCCCTGCCAGAGGCGCCGCGGCAATTTTGAGAAACGCCTCGACCTTGTCATGAGGCAAACGCGCCGAGAGCCTCGCCGAACGGTTTTCACTCCCCTCATTCTGGTCTTCTGCATCTTCCGATGCCGAGACCAGCTCACAGCCCTGCTGCGCGAGACAGTAATCACGCAAAGTCGCCAGATGGGCGCCGACCTTGTCTGCCGAAACACGCAAGGCGAGGCTATGCTCATAAGCAATATTGCCCTGACCGACCTTACCCCTCATGGAAAATCGCATCGCTGCGGGGATCGGAGAAGGCGCGTGTTGCAGTGAGAATGACCCGTAGCTCATCTCTGTGCGACGGTTTTCACCATGCCTGTGCTTGCAGCCCGCAAGACTGGCCAGAACAACGCCAAGCACAACCGGTCCCGCCAGTCGCCGCAGGCTGTACCGTATTTTTTGCTTCATCATCAGATTTTCCGAATTGCCAGATTAGGCAAAGAGGATCACGTCCGGGGCCTTTTGGGAAGGTATCGCTCAGCATGACGCGTTCGCGCGACAGCGCACGGTTCCTCAGGCCTGCCGCAAGACAGGAAACTTATCCCCAGATTCGAGGAACAACTCTGCGGATCAGCCTGTGCATAAGCTGTTGACGACAAGGGATAATCCGACGCCCACAGGCGATTGGATCGATCCATAAACTGCTCATGAATCGATCCCTGCACTGACAAAATTCAGGCGCCACGGGCTTTCAGCGACGCCAGAAGCTTGCCCATTACAATCTCCGGAGTGCCAGCACTGTCCACAGTGATGACATTCTCATCCTTGCCCGGCGGCTCCAGTGTTGCAAGCTGGCTTGGCAGGAGGCTTGGGGGCATGAAATGGCCGATACGCTGCTTCAATCGCTCGGCAATCGTGCGTTCGCTCGTCTCGAGATAGACGAATGTCACATCAAGCCCGTTGCGCAGCGTATCACGGTATTTGCGTTTGAGCGCCGAGCAGGTCAGTACGCCCCCGGTCTGCGCATGCATCTTCAGCCATTCATGACAGATCTGAAGCCAGGGCGCCCGGTCGGCATCGTCGAGCGGAATACCGCTATGCATCTTGGCGACATTCGCCGCCGGATGCAGGTCGTCCCCTTCCTGGAAAGGCGTACCAAAATGCTGAGCAAGCCCCTGGGCCACGGTCGTCTTGCCGCAGCCAGAGACACCCATGACGACGTAGAGGCCGGGACCGGCCTGATTTGTCGCCCCGCTCATGCTTTCAGCCTTTGCAGACCGGCCGCGCCGGCCACCAGAACTTCCGAGGTGATATCAAGGAAAAGACCGTGGTCCACGACACCTGTAATGGAGATGATGTGGTCTGCCAGACCGCGCGGATCCTTGATGCACTCGTAATCACAATCGATGATGATGTTGTGATTATCGGTCATGTAAAGTGAGCCGTCTGCATTACGGCGCGGAACGCAGGCTTTCGCGCCTGTCTTGCGCAGCAGGTTCTCGACGCGCTCCCAACCCCAGGGAATGATCTCGACAGGCACGGGCATATGCGTGCCCAGATCGGTGACGATCTTGCTCTCATCGACAATCACAATGAACTTGCGAGCCGAGACGGCCACGATCTTCTCACGCAACAGCGCGCCGCCCCGCCCCTTGATCAGGAACAGCGAGCCCGTCTGCACCTCGTCGGCGCCGTCAATGGCGACGTCGAGATATGGATCATCAGCAAAATTCGTGATGGGGATATTCAGGCTCTGTGCCTGAGCCGCGCTGGCCTCCGATGTCGGGATAGCGCGTATCTTGAGCCCTTCACGACGGACGCGCTCACCGAGCGCATCGATCATGAATTTCGCCGTGCTGCCCGTCCCGAGGCCCACAGCCATGCCATCCTGGATATAGGAAATGGCATGAGTAGCAGCTTCACGTTTCAGTTCTGCGACGCGAGCAGCGGCGTCTTGAGCGATCTCAACCATTCTGAAGCTCTCCTGCAGCGGCCTTGTCGACCAGGAACACAACCTCACCTTCGGAGGTGATATGCGATGCCGGAAGCGATTCATCGCCGCTGCGAACCCGTGCCAGCATCTCGGCCTTGCCTGCCCCCTCGATCAGGAACACGACATTGCGGCTCGAATGGATGGCGGGATAGGTCAGCGAAACACGGTCATGAGGCGCGTTATCTGGCGTGCAGGCAGCGACCCATTTCGTCTTTTCCTGCAGGATCGGCTGACGCGGGAAGAGCGAGGCGGTATGCCCGTCAGGGCCCATACCCAGCATGACGACGTCAAAAAGCGGCTTGCCCGGGGTCAGATGATGGCTGCCATACAGGTCCTGCAGAGCGCTCTGATACCAGACCGCATCCTGCTCGGCCGTACCATCGGCAGGAATAGGGTGTGCATTTTCGGCAGGTAGATCGACATGCTCAAGCAGCAGCTCGTCCGTCATGCGATAATTGCTGTCGTCATGCGTGAAGGGCACATGACGATCATCGCCGAAGAAAATATGGGTCCGGCGCCACGGGAATTTCGAGGCATAAGCCGGCTCAGCCATGATCTTGAACAGACGCTTGGGCGTCGAGCCGCCCGACAGCGCCACGACGAAAGGCCCGTCGGTCTTGGCCAGAGCCTGATCCAGCAGCCACTGGGCCATCTTCTGGGCGACGGCTTCGCCATCCTCCAGAACGACCACGCGGGCTGAAGTCACATCGTGTCCACTCATCTTATCATTCCTTTATGTCAGGCCGCGCCGGGGGCCCTGGGAAGGACGAAGCGCCGCATGGCTTCTGCCCATCCATCTGCATCGTTGTGCCCTGTTGTCACATGGGCATGCGCACTGACCTCTTCGGTCGCGTTGCCCATGGCAATCCCTAGCCCGGCGATTTTGAGCATCGGCACATCATTGGACATGTCGCCGATGCAGGCAACCTCACTCATCGGGATGCCCAGACGCTCGGCCAGAGCACGCGCGGCAAAGCCCTTGTTCGCATCCTTGTGCGTGATATCGAGATAATAATTTGACGACCGGTGTACGCTCGCCTCGCCCTTGAGCATGGCGCCGATCTCAACTTCCATGCGCTGCAGCAACGCGAAATTGCTGCTGGCGGCCATGATCTTGCCAACGCCCTCGCGAAACGGCTTGAAGTCGGGCACGACGACAGGGTCGATACCGACCGATCTGCGCTCATGCTCGACATAATAGGCGCCAGGATCGCGAATCAGCCATTCGTGACCACGGAACAGCCAGGTATCCACCTGGTGCACCGAAAGCGTGTCGCACGCCGCATCGACGCAGGAGGCGGGGAGTGACAGGGTCGAGAGAATCTCGTCGTCCGGTCCCACGATCAGCCCGCCATTTAGCGCACCGAATGGCGTATCGAGACCTAGCTCCCGATGATAACGCAGCATGCCCTCAGCCGAGCGCGAACTCACGAGGCAAAGCTTGATGCCCGCCTCGCTGAGCTGCTTCGCCGCCTGTTGCGTCGATTCTGCCAGGTTCTTGTCAGGACCGATCAGCGTGCCGTCGATATCCGAGACAACCATGCGAATGGTGGATGCCATGGGCGGCAGGGCTGCGTGGATGGCATCCAGATCATGTGTCATGGGAGTTCCTGTCTTGGCGCGAAAGTGCGTCAGTTGTTCAGATCGAGCCAGCGACGCCCGCTGCGTGCCAGCAGTTCATCGGCCTCACGCGGGCCATCAAGGCCACCCGGGTAGAAGCAGAGCGGCGATTTATCGGCGATGTTCTCCTTGAAGGCGGGTTCGACGATACGCCAGCCCTCTTCAATGGTATCGGCGCGCTGATAAAGCGTCTGGTCACCGATCATGCAGTCATAGATCAGCGTCTCGTAGCCCGTGCTCGGCCCCTCGCTGAACCAGTCGGAATAATCGAATTTCATGCGCACACCGCCGAGACGCACCGACGGACCAGGCACCTTGGCCGAGAACTGCATGGTCACGCCTTCAGTCGGCTGGATGTGCAGCACCATGATATTGGGCGTGAGCTTGTCGACGGGCGTGTCACGGAAGAGAGCGAACGGCGCCTGCTTGAAGTGGATCGCGATTTCGGTCTTGCGACGACGCAGGCGCTTGCCCGTGCGCAGATAGAACGGCACACCAGCCCAACGCCAGTTATCGATACGCAGCTTCATCGCGACATAGGTCTCGGTCTGACTGCCCATCCCGACATCGGGTTCTTCACGATAGCCTCGCAGCGCTTCGGCCTCATCGCCCACGCCGAACGAACCGCTGACATACTGCCCGCGTACCACTTGGCTCAGATCGATTGGCTGGATGGCACTGAGCACTTTGGCCTTCTCGTCACGCACGGCTTCGGCGTCAAACGAAGTCGGCGCCTCCATGGCGACCATCGACAGCAGCTGCATCAGATGGTTGGGGACCATGTCGCGAATGGCACCCGTGCTTTCGTAAAAGCGACCGCGACGTTCGACACCGACCGTCTCTGCTGCCGTAATCTGCACGTGGTCGATGTTCTGCCGGTTCCAGAGCGGCTCGAAGAAGCCGTTCGAGAAACGCAGGGCCAGGATGTTCTGCACCGTCTCTTTGCCGAGATAATGGTCGATGCGGTAGATCTGGTTTTCATCGAGCGAACGCTGGAGACGCGCATTGAGCGCCTTAGCCGATTCCAGATCTGCACCAAAGGGCTTCTCGATGATGACGCGACGCGAGACCGTATCGGTCTGTTCGGCAAGACCGGATTCCCCGAGGAGGTCGACAATGGGACCGAAGAAACGCGCGGCCACAGCGAGATAGAAAACAGCAGAGCGATCGCCCAGCTTTTCCTTCAATGCCTGGAACGTTGAGATTTCCTCGAAAGAACCGCGCAGATAGGTGATGCTCTTGGAAAGGCGATCCCACACATCCTGACGCAGCACTGTGGCGCTGGTCCCGCGCTTGCTGACGAAATCATCAAGGGCAGCGCTGAGTTGCTCCAGCAGCCCTTCTGTCGTCATCTCGGCCCAGTCGACCACGATGATGGAGAAATCCTCGCTGAGCAGACCAGCCACGTCCAGATTATAGATAGCCGGAACCAGAAGGCGTTTCGTCAGATCGCCGCCACCGCCGAAAATGACCATGGAGCCCGGAGGGGCCGGGCGTACGCCGCGCGGCGCCTCTGAATTGGACAGTGCCGCACGCGCTGAAGCGGAAATCTCGACCATATGCCAAACCTTTTTAGTCGATAAACTGAAAGCCGGAGTGCAAGCAGGAGCGTTACGGCTCCCGCTGACATTCTGGCCAAGAGTGTAGGAATAAAAAAAGGGCCGGGACCAGAGCGGTCCCGGCCCGAAATGTCACTTCTTCTCGACGTGACCGCCGAAGCCGAAGCGCATGGCAGAGAGGATCTTCTCTGCGTAGTTGTTGCCGCTGCGCGAGCGGAAGCGTGTGAACAGCGATGCCGTCATGACCGGAACCGGCACCGACTCTTCGATGGCCGCTTCGATCGTCCAGCGACCTTCACCGGAATCAGCCACTTCGCCCGAGAACTCGGAGAGGGATTCATTCTTGGCGAGCGCATCGGCCGTCAGATCGAGCAGCCAGGACGAGACGACACTGCCACGACGCCACACTTCAGCGATATCGGCCATGTTCAGGTCGAAGCGCTGGTCTTCCTGCAGGACGGGGGAGTTCTTGGACTTCATGACGTCGAAGCCTTCGGCGAAGGCCTGCATCATGCCGTATTCGATGCCGTTATGGACCATCTTGACGAAGTGACCCGAACCAGCCGGACCACAATGCAGATAGCCTTCCTCAGCGCGGGGATCGAGGCCTTCACGGTCGCGACCGATCGTGCGCACGACGTCACCCTTGCCGGGTGCCAGTGCCTTGAGGATCGGGTCGATATGATCGGCCGAGTCCTTGGTGCCGCCGTACATCATGCAATAGCCGCGATCGAGGCCCCAGACGCCGCCCGACGTACCGACGTCAATGTAGTGAATGCCCTTTTCCATCAGCTCGTGCGCACGACGGACATCGTCCTTGTAGTAGCTGTTGCCACCATCGATCACGATATCGTCCTTACCGAGCAGGCCGCGCAGTTCCTGCACGCAGGCTTCAGTGATCTCACCAGCCGGAAGCATGACCCAGACGATCTTGCGCTCTGCCGTCAGCTTGCTGACCAGATCGGCGACAGAGTTCGAGGCGATCGCACGGCCCTTTTCGGCACGGTCGAACGTCTTGGTCACAACTTCAGGCGTGCGGTCGAACAGCACGACGTCATGACCATGACGGGTCAGGCGCACTGCAATGTTGCCGCCCATACGGCCAAGGCCAACAATACCGATTTGCATCTTCAAAACTCCTGCACAGTCTTCCTGTGCCCTCTAACTACCACGTCAAAAAACAATCCGCCCCGTTGGAGCGGGGCGGATTGCGTCAGTCTCAGACGGCTTTCTTGATGACCGCTGCCAGTTCGGCAAGGCCAGCTTCGAGCGGTCCCTTGATGTGCACGCGCAGGGCACGGCGGCCACGTTCGGAAAGCACATCGAAATCGCCACGTGCCTGAGCAGCCTTCACCACACTGAAAGTGAAGCGTTCACCAGGGACGCTCAGATCGGCATGATCGTCAGCCGTGATCTGCAGGAACACGCCACTATCCGGGCCGCCCTTATAGGCCTGACCGGTCGAGTGCAGGAAGCGCGGGCCGAACTCGGCAGCCGTTGCAACCTTCAACTGGTCACGCAGATCGAGGCGAACGTTCTGGATCCACTCGCGTGTCTTCAGATCGCGCTCGACATAAGCCAGAACACCCACATAATCGCCCGCCTTCACGCGGCCGAAATGGGCCTTCAGGATCGCCAGCGCATCGCCGCCGCCAAGCGCCTTGGCGTTGGCATCGTCAGCAAAGAACTCGAACGCACCCGAGGTTGCGAACGGTGTCTCAGGCGGAAGCTTGCCCGTCTCGTTGAAGGCAGTCGTGAGCTTCTTGGTCTCGATCTTGCTGAATTCCACATCCGGCTGATCAAACGGGTCGATCGCGAGAACCGAACCGGCAACTGCCGTGGCATATTCCCAGTGGAAGAAAGCCTGAGCGATATCGAGCTTGTCGGCCAGATCGATCGTCACAACCGGCTCACCTGCTTCCACGAGAGCGGCGATTGCCTTCTCCTGGTTGGGGCAGGCTTCACCCTTCAGACGCAGATAGGCGAAGACGCGATCCTTGCCATAGACGGCAGGAGCCCCGAGGGTCTCGTCGTCGATGGGAATCAGGCCCGTGCCCTTCTTGCCGGTCGATTCAGCCAGAAGCTGCTCGAGCCAGGCGCCGAGATCATAGATCGCAGGCGATGCGATGATCGTCACCTTGTCGCGGCCGAACTTGGTTGCGGCAGCGCCGAGGATGGCACCGAGCTGGAGCGCAGTGTTCTGCGCGGGCGGGGTGCTGGCCGAAGCTTCTTTGACCGAACGCAGCGCTGATTCGAGGAATGCGCGCACGTCCAGACCGGCAGCAGCGGCAGGAACCAGACCGAAATTGGACAGAACCGAGAAACGGCCGCCAATCTGCTTTTCGCCGTAGAAGATCTTCCAGAAGCCATCCTTCTTGGCCACTTCTTCCATATGCGAGCCCGGATCGGTCACGGCGACAAAATGTGCGCCAGGAGCCGAGCCGAGTGCCTTTTCGGCAGCAGCGAAGAAATAGGCCTTCAGAATGTTCGGCTCAAGCGTACCGCCCGACTTGGACGAAACGATGAACAGGGTCTTCTTGAGGTCGACGGCATTTTCATACGTCTTGACCTGCTGCGGGTCGGTGCTGTCGAGCACATGCAGCTTCGGGAAGCCTGCGATGTGACCGAAGGTCTCGGCAATCACTTCCGGACCGAGGCTCGAACCGCCCATACCGAGCAGCAGCACGTCGCTGAAGCCCTTGGCCTTCACCTCGCTCGCAAACGCCTCAAGCTCAGACACATGGGCCAGACGCTCATCGACAATGTCGAGCCACTTCAGCCACTTGGCTTCGTCGCCGCCGGTCCATACCGTCGCGTCCTTGGCCCAGAGCTTGCGGCCCTTGCCGGTCTTGCGCCAGTCTTCGAGCACCGCATCGGCTGCGGCTTTCAGGTCGGCTGGAAGCTCGGCCTTCTGCTCAATCAGTTTGGACCCGAGAAACGTGGCCTGCTTGTTTGCTACCGCCCCAAGCAGCTGGTCGAAAGCGTCGCAGAACGAAGCGCAGCCTTCTGTTACGAGAGTCTTGGTGACACCGTCGAGGTCGAGACCCAGCTTGGCCTGCTGCTCGATCACCTTGAAGGCGTCTTCGACGTTTTCGGTCAGGCTGGCGCGCAGCTTGCCGTGATCGCGGAAGGCATCGAAAGTTGCCGGCGGAATGGTGTTGACCGTGTCGGCACCGATCAGTTCTTCAACATAAAGAACATCGGAGAAGGTCTTGTCCTTGGTGCCCGTCGAGGCCCAGAGGAGACGCTGCGGCTGGGCACCAGCGGCGGCGAGCTTCTTCCAGCGCTCGGAAGCAGTGACTTCCAGATAATGCTGATAGGCAACCTTGGCGTTCGCGATAGCGACCTTGCCGCGCAGGGCCTTGAGGGCTTCTGCGTCCTTGTCGCCTTCCTTGACGCGACGATCGATGGCGCCATCGATCTTGCCGTCGATGCGCGACACGAAGAACGAGGCAACGCTGGCAATCTTGCTGATGTCCTTGCCCGCTGCATGGCGGATTTCGAGGCCCTTGATATAGGCTTCGAGGACATTCTTGTAGGCTTCGAGCGAGAACAGCAGCGTGACGTTGACGCTGATGCCTTCAGACGTGACTTCCTGGAATGCCGGGATCCCTTCGGGCGTGCCCGGGATCTTGATCATCAGATTTTCTTCGTTGACGGCGGCCCAGAGGCGACGGGCTTCGTCAGCCGTAGCCTTGGTCTCGAATGCGAGATAGGGCGACACTTCAAGGCTCACATAGCCGTCGAGACCCTGGGTCTGAACGAAGACCGGGTGCATGACCTTGGCGGTAGCCTGAATGTCGGTGATGGCAAGCTTTTCGTAGAGTTCGCCGGGAGAGAGGGTTTCGGCGGCCAGCAGATCCTTGATCTGGGCGTCGTAATCCGTGCCGTAGCCCATCGCCTTTTCGAAGATGGCCGGGTTTGACGTCACGCCACGCAGGCCGTCTTCGTCCACCAGCTTCTTGAGGCTGCCATCGGCAGTATAGGATCTCTGGATGAAGTCCAGCCAGGGTGACTGGCCAAAATTGGAAAGATCACGCAGCGGGTTCCCGCTCGTAGCGGCACCCTGCTTCTGTTCGACGTCCATGACGTACTCCTGTCTGTCCACCTGACGGGCTCCCTGTGGACACCCGTCTCAGCTCAGGTCGGCCTTCCGACCCTGACCTCATGAGAGGGGGCCATAGCACGCTGTGGCCCCAGAGGCCTGACCGCCGAGGAAGCGGTCAGGCCCCGGTAGTCGTCTTACTTGCGAGCAGCCTGCTCACGCGCTGCGTCATACACCTTCTCCGGCGTGAAGCCGAACTTGGTGAGCAGCGCCTTGAGCGGAGCCGAAGCACCGAAGCTGTTCATCGCAATGATCGAACCGCCGATGCCGGTGTAACGATCCCAGCCGAAGGCAGCAGCCTGCTCGACAGCCACACGTCCCTTGACGTCCGGCGGCAGCACGCTGTCCTTGTAGGCCTGATCCTGCTCTTCGAAGAGATCGAAGGACGGGAAGGAAACGACACGCGCCTTGATGCCTTCTGCGGTCAGCTTCTCATAGGCGTCGACCACCAGAGACACTTCCGAGCCCGAAGCCATCAGGATCACGTCCGGCTTGCCTTCACAGCTGGCGAGCACATAGGCGCCCTTGGCGAGGTTGGAAGCGCAGGCATACTTGCTGCGATCCAGCGTCGGCAGGTTCTGGCGGCTCAGGATCAGCACGGCGGGCTTGTGCGTCATCGGCATCAGGGTGCGCCAGGCTTCAGACACTTCGTTGGCGTCTGCCGGACGAATAGTCATGATGCCAGGTGTTGCACGCAGCTGAGCAAGCTGTTCGATCGGCTGATGGGTCGGACCGTCTTCACCAACGCCGATCGAGTCATGCGTGAAGATGTAGGTGACCGGCAGTTCCATGAGAGCCGACAGACGGATCGGAGCCTTCATGTAATCAGAGAAGATCAGGAAGCCCGAACCATAGGCGTGCAGACCGGCCAGCGCCAGACCGTTGCAGATCGAGCCCATGGCATGTTCGCGAATACCGAAATGGATATTGCGACCCGCATAGGTGCCACCCCACTGCGGCGGCTGGAACGACCCTGCACCCTCAAAGGTGAGGTTGGTCTTGGTCGACGGCGAAAGGTCAGCCGAACCACCGAGCATCCAGGGGACGTTCTTGGCAACGGCGTTGATGACCTTGCCCGAGCTTGCGCGCGAGGCAATGCCCTTGGCGTCTGCATCCCACTTCGGAATATCCTTGTCCCAGCCTTCTGGCAGGCGACGTTCGAAGATGGCGCGCAGCTCTGCGGCTTCCTTCGGATATTCGTTCGTGTAGCGGTCGAACAGGGCATGCCATTCTGCACGCGCCGTAGCGCCACGCTTGCCGAGACCTTCCTGGAAATGCTCCAGAACGCCTTCCGGCACATGGAATGCGTCGGTCCAGGGCCAGTGATAGGCCTTCTTGGCACCGGCGATTTCTTCTTCACCCAGGGGCTCACCATGGGCCGAAGCCGTACCAGCCTTCTTGGGGGCACCGAAACCGATGATCGTGTGCATGATGATCAGGCTCGGACGGTCCTTGACCGAACGGGCTTCTTCAAGCGCCTTGCTGACAGCGGCGATGTCATTGACATCGTTGACGGTCACAACATGCCATTTGTAAGCGTGGAAGCGCTCGGCAACGTTCTCGGTGAAGGCAAGGTTGGTCGAGCCTTCGATCGAGATCTGGTTCGAATCATACAGCCAGATCAGGTTGCCCAGACCCAGATGACCGGCCATGGAAGCTGCTTCGGACGAAACGCCTTCCATCATGTCGCCGTCACCACAGAACACGTAGGTGTGGTAATCGAACAGGTCATAGCCAGGGCGGTTGTAATGGGCTGCGAGATATTTCTCGGCCATTGCCATACCGACCGAGTTGCCACAGCCCTGGCCCAGCGGGCCGGTCGTGGTCTCGATGCCCGCCGTGTGGCGGTATTCCGGGTGACCCGGGGTCTTGGAGTTCAGCTGGCGGAACTGCTTGAGGTCTTCAAGGGTCAGCGACGGGCTGTCGAGAACCTTGTCCTTCACCACATCGCGGATGCCGGTGAGATAGATCGTCGAATACAGCAGCATCGAAGCATGACCAACGGACAGCACGAAGCGGTCGCGTGCCGGCCAGAGCGGATCTGCCGGATCATATTTCAGGTCGTTCTGCCAGAGCGTGTACATAACAGGAGCCAGCGCCATCGCCGTTCCCGGATGGCCTGAATCGGCCTTTTCCACACCATCCATCGACAGGGTGCGGATAGTGTTGATGCTCAGCTGCGCGATGTCAGAGACATTGGCGCCGGCCGCTCCACCTGTTTCCGCGCCAAACGCGGACGGGTTGCTTAAAGAACGCATCAAAAATCGACCTCCGAATTAACTCTCTGCGATGGAAAACCATCCGCCGGACAGACATCAATGTTCAAGACCGGTTTGCTGCCTGAGACAACCCCACCAGGGATCCTTTTCGCATAGGCGACCACGCAGAATTGGCGACCACTCTCACCTCTCATGGCCTGGCCACGGGGAGAAGATCACCAGAACACCCTGAACATACGCCTGCGTGATGACGATGTTCCGCTGCGCCGCACATATTGCCTCAAAATCCCGACAGCATTGACACCAAACTGAAACCTACCGGCCCGGCAATACATTGCGTTGCGCATAAGACGCCTATTGCCCACATTGTGCTAGAGCCAAACTCTTCACGACTGCTCGACCACACGAAAATTTGCAGGATTTGCGGTGAAGCCTTTTCCAGAATCCGATCATTGCGACGGCCGGAGTTTTCATAACCCGGCCTCTTATCGCCTTTCCCCTCCCTTGCAGGCTCCCCCGGAACGCCCGTCGGTCGAACCTGACTTCACGAGTATCCTCTCCTGGCAAAGAAGCCTGCGGCTCCGATGGCCGAACGATGTTCCGACTTTCTCACCCGAGCCTTTTCCCGAACTTGCGCCGGGCGAGATTTCTGCCAGCTTCATCAACCATTCGAGCTTTCTGATCCGCATCGGTCGGGCGGGAGAACGCCCACTCGCCATTCTGACAGACCCCATCCTGTCCGAACGCTGTTCCCCTTTTCGACATCTCGGCCCCAGACGGGTGGTGCCTCCTGGGCTGGCTTTCGACGCCATACCGGCGATCGACATCATTCTCGTGTCTCACTGTCACTACGATCATCTCGATCGCCCGACACTCAGACGATTTGGCCGGCGTGACAGGCCGCTTTGTATCGCGCCGCTTGGCAATAGGCGCCATCTGCGTGGTCTGGGCTTTTCCGCCGTCGCCACGCTCGACTGGTGGCAGGAATTTCGTATCGACCCGATCACAATAACGGCAATTCCGGCCCTGCACGGCTCGGCCCGCACACCATTCGACCAGAATCGGGCGCTATGGAGTGGCTTTCATATTGGTACAGGGCTGAAGAGCCTGATTTTTGCAGGCGACACGGCCCATGGCCATCATTGGGCCGAGATTAACAGCCGCCTGGGTGCGCCGGATCTCGCCCTGCTTCCAATTGGCGCTTACGAGCCGATCTCGCTCATGCAGCCGGTGCATATGACGCCCGAGCAGGCCGTCGAAGCCGCCATGCTGCTTGAAGCCCGTCATGCGGTTGCCATGCATTTCGGCACATTCCAGCTTACAGATGAAGGATACTGGGAGCCGGGAGGCCGTCTAGAACGCTGCCTCAAATCCACGGGCAGAGACCTCTCCTGGTTCAGCTTGCCGGAGCGAGGGCAGAGCCTGCGCGCGCCCTGACCAGCCACAGGCAGGGCGAAAGGCCGCATATGAAGAAAAGAAATGCCTGAGCTTCCGGTTCTACGGACGCTCGGCTATTCTGGAAAGGATATGACAGCTTCAGGCTTTTCCATGACCGAAATGATGCCGGCAGGCAGTTTTTCGCCCGAGCAGATAACGGCGCTTTTCATCGATGCGGCACGCATTGGCGACACCGATATGCTGACCCAGTTTCTCGATGCCGGAATGGCGGTCGATGCGCAGGATAGCCGCGGCTATACGGCGCTCATCGTCGCCGCCTATAACGGGGTCCTGCCGGCTACCGCCCTGCTTCTGGAGCGTGGCGCCGACCCGAACAGACAGGATGCCAAGGGGGCAACGGCCCTTTCGGGTGTTGCCTTCAAGGGTCATCTGGCCGTGGCGGAACTGCTCGTCAGCGCTGGCGCCAAACTCGACATCCCGAGCCATCTCGGACGCACCCCCCTCATGTTTGCCGTCATGTTCGGCCGACAGGATATGGTGAGCCTTCTTTTGTCTCATGGAGCAGACCCCGACCAGCGTGACGCCGAGGGTCTGTCTGTTCGCGACATCGCTGAAACCCATGGCCAGAAACATCTCTTCACTTCTGACATGGCGAGTTCCTCATGAGCCGCTTCTGGAACCCCCTCGTAGCGGATCTGCATCCCTACATCCCGGGCGAGCAGCCGCAATTCACCGATATTCTGAAGCTCAATACGAACGAGCTTCCCTATGGTCCCAGCCCGGCCGCCCTTGAGGCGATGAAGAACGGCTGCGACGACACGCTGCGTCTTTATCCCGACCCCACGGCACGGGAATTGAGGTGCGTCATTGCCGCAACCTATGGCACGACTGAAGACCGGGTATTCGTCGGCAATGGCTCGGACGAAGTGCTCGCCCACGCCTTCCGTGCCCTGATTTCGCCCGATGCCCCCATGCTTTTCGCCGATGTGAGCTATGGCTTTTATCCGGTTTATTGCGGGTTGTTTGGCCAGCCCTATCGCGAGATCCCGCTCAATGAGCGCTTCGAGATCGATATCGAGAGCTACACCATTGCCTGTGGCGGCATTGCCATTGCAAATCCGAATGCCAACACCGGCCACGCAGTGTCGCTCGAGGCCTTGTCACGCCTTGCGATGCTTCAGCCGGACCGGACAATCATCATCGATGAAGCCTATGTCGATTTCGGCGCTGAATCCGCCATCCGACTGACTGACGAACACGACAATATTCTCGTCGTGCAGACACTCTCGAAATCACGTGCGCTGGCGGGGCTTCGGGTAGGCTACGCCATCGGCCATCCCGATCTGATTGAAGGCCTTATCCGCGTCAAGGACAGCTTCAATTCCTACCCGCTCAGCCGCCTTGCCCAGGCGGGCGCTGCCGCTGCCATCGCCGATGAGGAATGGCTCGAGCACACAACGGGGCAGGTCATGGCGACGCGAGGACGTTTTGTGCAGCGCATGGCCGGGTTGGGCTTTGACATTCTGCCGTCCTGTGCCAATTTTGTTCTTGTGCATCACCCCGCCCACCAGGCCAGCACGTTGCTGGCGGGTCTGCGGGAGCGCCACATCATCGTGCGACAGCTCAGTGCGCCACGCATTCGCGACTGGCTTCGCATCACGATCGGCACGGATGAAGAAATGAACCGGCTGATCGAGGCACTTGCCTCCATGGGTCTGACGTCGCGCTGAAATCAGGCGCGCGTCCTGCCCTTCCAACATGACCGCAACCGGACCCGCCCTGACGCCAAGCTGCGCCAGACGGATTCCGGGTAACGACACACTCTGGCCTGTACCAGAGCAGAATAAAGAGACTCGACCATGCGCTCCTACACAGGACAGCTTTCCGACAACCAGCCAATCCGCCGCAACCTGGCCGAGAAGCAGAAGCAACTGCGCGACCTCAAGGAAACCCTGGCCACAATGAAGCCGCATACCTCCCCTTCCCTGAAGGAGAGCGTCCAGCGCCGCATTCGTGAACTGGAAGTGGAAATCCGCACGGCGCCACGCGATGAAAAGCCGGCCAGCCGCGACAAGGCACCCCGTCAGGAACGCCCGCGTCGCGCCCCGCGCCGCGCTCATCACGCCGAGACATTCGGCGAATAAACAATCGATCAGGCGCCCCAATCGAGCCAGAACGGGCGTTGCCCGCCAGGAGAAAACTGATGTCTGAAACCACCCTGCCCTTCGCCGAACGTCTCGACAGACTCGGCGAGGTTGCGATCAGAATCGGCCTCAATCTTCAGCCCGGACAGGAGCTGGTCATTTCAGCCCCGCTCGAAGCCGTGCCACTGGTGCGGCGCCTGACCGAACACGCCTATCGCGCCGGGGCGAGCCTCGTCACGACGCAGTACAGCGATGACGAGACAACCCTCGCCCGCTATCGCTTTGCGTCAGATGAAAGCCTCGACACAAGTGCCGCCTGGATGGCGGACGGTATCGCCCGCGCCTATCGCGAGGGCGCGGCCCGCCTGGCCGTTACGGGGGCCAACCCGACCCTGCTGAACGGTCAGGATCCCAAAAGAGTCTCACGCGCCAGCCGCGCCGCATCGCATGCGAATCGCGAGGCGATGGAAATCATCACCCGCTTCGATACCAACTGGACCATCGTAGCCTATGCCACGGCCAACTGGGCGGCGCAGGTCTTTCCCGATCTCTCCCCGGACCAGGCTCAGGCACGTCTGTGGGATGCGATCTTTGCCTCATCCCGCCTCGACACGCCCGACCCGGTTATTGCTTGGAAACAGCATAATGCGACGCTTCACGCGAAGGCCGCGATGCTGAATGAACGTCGTTTCGACTCTTTACACTTCACCGGTCCGGGTACCGATCTGCTGGTGGGGCTGGCCGATGGCCATGCCTGGGCTGGTGGCGCAGAGCACACCACCAACGGCATAGAATGCAATCCGAACATCCCGACAGAAGAAGTCTTCACAACGCCCCATAGCCATCGTGTGAGTGGCCATGTCGCCAGCACGAAGCCGCTTTTTCATCAGGGTACGCTCATCGACGATATCCGCGTGACCTTTGCCGATGGACGGATCATCGAGTCTCACGCCGCCAAGGGCGAAGACGCCCTGAGACGTATTCTAGAAACCGATGACGGTGCAGCACGACTGGGCGAAGTGGCGCTCGTTCCCCACGCATCCCCCATCTCGGATACGGGCATCCTGTTTCGTAACACCCTGTTTGACGAGAACGCGTCGAGCCATATCGCCTTGGGTCAGGCCTATACGAAGTGCCTGTTTGATACCGAAGGGGCGACGCCGGAAGAACTGGCAAGACGCGGTGCCAATACGAGCATGATTCACATCGACTGGATGATCGGTTCGAACGAAATCGATCTCGATGGCGTTCATCAGGACGGCGCACGCACGCCACTCATGCGAAAGGGGGAATGGGTCTGATGACCAGAATCGTCGCAATAGCCGCCGCCCTCGGCATCCTGGGGACACTCACCCCATCGGCCTTTGCCCAGAGTGCACAGCAGCAAACCCTCTCTCCTGTCATGAAGCAGGATATCGAGGCGGGGCTGCGTTATCCGCTACCGGCCGACTTCTTGCCACGCGCCGCCGAAACCCTGCAGGCGCTTCAGGCGGCCAATATTCGCCCGCCCAACTCGACACAGCTCTCACTGCAGCAGACAATTGGTCAGATTGCAGCAACCCCCGGTGTACCAGCGATCCTGAGCGCCCATGGCTTCACACCCGAGAGCTTCACCATGGGCATGACGGCGTTCGGCATGACGTTGGCGGCGACAAACGGACAGGCGCTGCCCGCCGGTCTGCCCGCGCCGAACGCTGGCAACGTTGCCCTGTTCCACGCGCATCCGGAGCAGGTTACCGCGCTCATGCAGGCGATGGGCACACCGCCCGGACAGAACTGAGACTGGAGTCGATCTGCCAATGCAAGAATTTGCGCTCGACCCAGCCACCTTGCCCGCCACCGACATTCTTGAGCTGGCCCAGGCAGGGCTCCTTTGCCGTGCCGAGCGGGAAACCCCATCCGGAGGTATTCCCGCTTTTGTCACCCGACAGGACTGGGATTGCCTTGCCGAACGGTTCGGGCGCGAAAAGGCAGCACCGGAACGCCTGATTGAGGCGGTCGAGGCTGCAGCTTGGCGCCTCCTGAGCCACGCCGCAGCCACTCTCAGCAAGCAGACGCCAGGTGCGGTCAGCGCAACGATGAGCACCCGAACCGATCTCTTCTCAGATGATGGCGAAACCTATCTCTCTTTTGTGCGTGATCGCACGCACCCGGTAGCCTGCGTTATAATCGGCACTCGCCCCTGGAGCGCCATCGAGGCTGAGCGCCGCCTATAATACCTTGATGGCGATCCCGGGCAGCACATAAGGCCGATAAGTCGCCGCGAGACAGTCATTTCTTTTCACAACTCTCACTGCGCTCGCTAATCTCGCTTTGATCCCCCTTGGCAAGCATGAACACATGATAGGCCACAGCCACGTCGATCGCGACTTCGCGCTCGGCGCTGCGCGCCTTTTCAATGGCGCTTCTTGCCTTTGGTAACCAGCTGACGAACCCCTCTACAGCCTGATCACCGTCATTAGACATGAGTATGGCACGCTCGGCACTGACGATCTTCGCCTCCGCGTTTCTTCGCGTGAGACGAACGCCCGTTTCCCGCCGCAAAACTTCAATAAGTGCTTGGGCACGATCAAGCATCTCATGCCACCTTTGTATTTGCGTGTTTTGCTTGAGCCGCACGGCGCCTACTCTCGGTTCACAATCCATACCTAGTATTGACCGAATTTCAGTCGCGAAAAAATCCAAAAAAGATTGGAGGGCATCGTCCCTTCGCCCTATCCTCGACTTTGGTTTGCTTTCTGATAACTTTATATCAATACAACCTATACGAGTATTGATCACCGAACCCTGGGGTACCTAAGGGGAATACCAGAAGCTGGTGTTAAAGAACGTCAACTCTCGCCGCAACTATGCGATAAACACAAGGTATGAGATAGCGTAACTCATTCAGAAAATCTGATTTTTTTGATGTAGACTTGTGTATCCACAAGAAAACCTTAGGATCAATACGTTAAAAACTCGTTACTAATTCGAGGAAATGTTTTCAGTGAAAGAAAGTATTTTGCTTGCCGACAGCAACCTTAGGTAGTACCAAACCATCATCAACCCAGGAGATTGATGAGATGCGCCTCCTTCTTGTGGAAAGCGATCAAGCTGCGGCTCATGCGCTGATCAAAACCCTCAAACAGGGCGGCATTACTGTTGATCATGCTCATACAGGGCATGAAGCAATCGATATGCTCCGCCATTACGATTACGATCTTGCCCTGACCGAACTGACTCTCGAAGACCTCGAAGGATACGAAGTCATCAGGCGCGTTCGAAAAACCCAAATACAGACGCCGATTATTGTTCTGAGTGGACTAAGCCGGGCGCAAGCCAAAATAAAAGCGTTTCACGCCGGGGCTGATGACTACATCACGAAGCCCTTCGATTCAGAGGAGCTTCTGGCTCGTCTTCAGGCGGTCTTGCGCCGCTCGCGCGGCTTCAGCACCACGGTCATGACGGTCGGCCCCCTCTCGCTCGACCTGAATGCCAAGAGCGCTTCTGTCGATGGCAACCCCGTGCAGCTTACAGGCAAGGAATATGCCATCCTTGAGCTTCTCGTATTGCGCAGGGGCAATGTTCTTACGAAGGATGCTTTTCTGAACCATCTTTACGGAGGCATTGATGAACCGGAGATGAAGATCATCGATGTCTTCATCTGCAAATTGCGCAGAAAACTGCAGCAGTTTGGCGCCGGGCATCTGATCGGCACAGTCTGGGGGCGTGGCTATGTGCTACGCGACGACAGCAAACCGCTTTTGCCTGACGCAACGACGGAACAGAACAAACTGACGGTATCGTCCCTTCAGCCTTCCTTCTGATGCATATGATTCATCGGCCGGGCGCTTCCTTTTCCAAAAGGTGGTGCCTGCAGGATTGCATGGCGGACATAAGCCCTGCTGCGCTCCACCGCCCGCTCTACGCCCTCGCCCTGGGCAAGGCACACGGCAATAGCACTCGCCAGGGTGCAACCTGTCCCATGCGTATGCAGCGTCTCGATCTTCCGGTCCCAAAACTGCCGTTCGTGCTGCTTTGAAAGCAGGATATCGATCACGTCCTCTCCTGGCAGATGCCCGCCTTTTGCGAGGATCCACGCAATATCCTGACTTTTCATGACCTCGCTTGCAGCCTCTCTCATCTCCTGTGACGTCGAGAGCGAATGTCCGCTCAGAACTTCGAGTTCAGGCAGATTGGGCGTCAACATGAAGCAATGGGCGTAGAGACGTCGGAATGCAGCCTCGCCGTCTTCAGTCATCAGCCGCGCCCCGCTGGTTGCGACCATCACCGGATCGATCACGCAGGGTATGGAAGGATAGCGCGCAAGCGTATCGCACACCGCCTCCATGATCTCGGCATTACCCAGCATGCCGAGCTTTATGACATCAGCCCCGATATCCTCAAGCACCGCCCTCATCTGATCGGCCACCATGCCAGGCGACAGATAGGCGATCGCATTTACCCCGCATGTATTCTGCGCGGTGACAGCTGTGATCGCCGTCGTTGCGAAGCCCCCAAAGGCACTGACCGTCTTGATATCGGCCTGAATCCCCGCGCCACCACCAGAGTCGCTTCCGGCAACGATCAGCACCCGGCCCTTCATCAGACCGCAACCGCCTTCTGGACCGCATCGCAGATCGAAGAGACGATCTCTTCAACCAGAGCCGGATCTTCTGCCTCCACCATCACGCGAATCAGCGGCTCGGTACCGCTTTTACGCAGGACAAGACGCCCCTGCGTGCCAAGCCGCGCCTCTGCCGCACGTCGTGCCTCGGCAAGGATTTCGGTCTGAAGTGGATCGCCACCCTGATAGCGGACATTGCGCAGCAATTGCGGATAGGGCTCGAAAACACGCAGGATCTCGCTTGCGGGGCGCCCCTCCTCAACGAGGACAGCAAGCACCTGAAGGGCTGCGATGAGCCCATCACCCGTTGTCGCGAAATCGGACAGGATCATGTGTCCCGATTGCTCGCCACCAAGCTTGATTCCACGCTCACGCATTTTCTCGACGACGTATCGATCGCCCACCGCTGTGCGATGAAGAGTCACGCCATGCTCGGCCAGCTTTTTTTCAAGACCGAGATTGGACATGATCGTGGCAACTGCATCATTACTGCCGAGACGGTCGCTTTTCTGCAGGAACAGGGTAATCAGGCCGAGGATCTGATCGCCATCGACGATCTGTCCTTTTTCATCGACAATAATGACGCGATCGGCATCACCATCGAGCGCGATGCCAAGATGCGCCTTATGAGCAATCACCGCCTCGCGCAGGGGTTCCGGACAGGTGGAGCCGCATTTTGCGTTGATGTTCACCCCGTTCGGCTCACAGCCGATCTTGATGACCTCAGCCCCTAGTTCCCAAAGGGCCGTAGGCGCCACGCGGTAGGCAGCGCCATTGGCGCAATCCAGCACGATACGCAGACCTTCGAGTCGTGACCCTTTCGGGAAAGAAGCCTTGGCTGCCTCGATGTAGCGACCGGCAGCATCATTCAGCCGCGAGGCACGCCCCACTTCTTCCGGCGGCGCCATCTGGGCTGTCAGATCCTGGTCCATGAGATCTTCGATTTCTGCCTCGACCTCGTCAGACAGCTTAAAACCATCAGGGCCGAAAAGCTTGATGCCGTTATCGCCGAACGGATTATGCGACGCTGAGATCATCACGCCCAAATCGGCGCGCAGCGAGCGGGTCAGCATGGCAATCGCAGGTGTCGGCAGAGGACCGACGAGAATGACGTCCATCCCGGCAGAGAGGAATCCCGAGACCAGAGCGCTTTCGATCATGTAACCCGAAAGCCGCGTATCCTTGCCCAAAACGACACTATGGCGATGGGCACCGCGACGAAAGTAGAGCCCTGCGGCCTGACCGAGACGCAGCGCCACATCAACCGTCATCGGAAAGCTATTGGCCGTCCCCCGAATACCATCTGTGCCGAACAGCTTACGCTCTGCCTTGCGCTCTTTATTCATGACAGTCCTTCTTCCCACTTGTCCGTGTCGTGAAACGACCTTCTTCAAGCATAGCCTGTATTACGAAAAAAGGGGGGCTCTCGCCCCCCATTTCTCTCTCAGTCCTGATCTTGGCTCACCCTGCCTGAGGTGAAGGATCAAGGGCGTCGGTTTCACCGACAGGTTCTGGCTTCACCGTCGGCACCGAGGCGCGGCGGTTATCCGGGGCGGAATCATCGACAGCCGCGCGCTCCACTGGCTCACCACGAATAACCTTGCCGACCTCGTCACCCGAGAGGGTTTCAAACTCGAGCAACGCATTCGCGAGACGATGCAGATCATCGATGTGCTCCAGCAGCAGGGCATGAGCCCGGCGATAGGCTTCGTCGACGAGTTCCTTCACCTCACGGTCGATTTCACGCGCCGTCTGTTCAGAGACATTCTTATTCTGCGTTACCGAATGCCCGAGGAACACTTCCTGCCCGTTATCGCCATAGGCAATCATGCCGAGCTTGTCGCTCATGCCCCATTCGGTAACCATGCGGCGCGCCAGATTGGTTGCCATCTTGATATCGCCCGAAGCGCCCGTGCAGACATTCTCGGCACCGAAAATGAGCTCTTCAGCAACACGACCGCCCATCGCCAGAACCAGATCAGCCTTGCACTGAGCCTTGCTCTTCGAATAGCGATCGCCCTCCGGTAGGCTCATGACCATGCCAAGCGCACGACCACGCGGAATGATTGTTGCCTTGTGCACAGGATCGCAACCCGGAGTCAGGATCGCGCAGATGGCGTGTCCACCTTCGTGATAGGCCGTATTACGCTTCTCTGAATCGCTCATCACCAGCGAGCGGCGCTCGGCACCCATGAGCACCTTGTCCTTGGCATTCTCGAACTCGAGCATGGCGACCGTACGCTTGCCGAGACGGGCAGCAAGCAGCGCCGCTTCGTTCACAAGGTTCGACAGATCGGCACCCGAGAAACCAGGCGTACCGCGCGCGATGACCTTGGGATCGACGTCAGAGGCAAGCGGCACCTTGCGCATATGCACACGCAGGATCTTCTCGCGACCAGAGACGTCCGGGTTAGGCACCACAACCTGACGATCGAAGCGGCCGGGACGCAGCAGCGCGGGGTCAAGCACGTCCGGGCGGTTGGTGGCGGCAATCAGGATCACACCTTCATTGCTCTCAAAGCCATCCATCTCGACCAGCATCTGGTTGAGGGTCTGCTCGCGCTCGTCGTTACCGCCGCCGAGACCAGCGCCACGATGACGGCCCACAGCGTCGATTTCGTCGATGAAGATAATGCAGGGAGCAGATTTCTTGCCCTGCTCGAACATGTCGCGGACTCGGGACGCACCAACACCTACGAACATCTCGACAAAGTCGGAACCGGAAATCGTGAAGAACGGCACGTTGGCTTCGCCGGCAATGGCGCGCGCCAGAAGGGTCTTGCCTGTGCCCGGAGGACCGACAAGCAGCGCCCCCTTGGGAATCTTGCCGCCAAGACGCGTGAACTTCTGGGGATCTTTCAGGAATTCGACAATTTCCTCGAGCTCAGCCTTCGCCTCATCGATACCCGCAACATCATCGAAAGTGACGCGCCCCTGCTTTTCGGTCAGCAGACGGGCCCGGGACTTGCCGAACCCCATCGCACGACCGCTGCCGGACTGCATCTGACGGAAGAACAGAATGCCAATCCCGAGCAGGAAGATCATCGGTAACCAGCTCGTGACCGCCCGCAGGATGGGGCTGCCATCGGCGTCGAGCGGCTTGGCGACAACCTCAACTCCCTTGCCAGTCATACGGGGCACGAGGCCCGGGTCGACGGGGGCATAGGTCTCGAAGGATGTGCCATCCTTGAGCGTACCGGTGATGTTCTGGTTCTGAACCACTACCGATCGCACCTTACCCTGATCGACGTCAGTGACGAAATCGGAATAGGCGAGTTGCTGGGAGGCGTGCTGGCTTCCACTTGGCTGGAACGCCAGGAAGAGCAGCAGCGCCAGAACGATGATGATCACCCAGAGTGCCAGATTACGGCCGAAATTGTTCATCACTGTCTCTATTGTTTCCAAACTTTGGGTCGAAGACTGCTCGACGATGACACGACAGTCCCTGGTTCTCTGCCAGGGACCGGCAGCAACCACACTTTGCGAACTAACATAAGCATTCGGCAGTATGTTCCCACCCCCTTGCGATCAAGTTTTCACTGTTTCGCGGTATTCCGGCCAGAATGAGGGATCGCTGAGGGGCGTGGCCGGACTGAAAGAGAAACGCAGCCTCGCCCAATGAGGCGCAGCAAAAGCACCCAGCTGAGGCACGGCCATCAAGCGTGTCCCGATCCAGAGCGCAGGCAGCCCGCTCAGGATTTTTGCCGGTAGCGCATGGTCTCGAAAGTGACGCGCCTCGGCGCCAAGAGCCGCGATTTCTGTCCCCGGCTCTGGCACCATGCCCCGAAGGGTGAACCTTCCGTCCCATGTCACACCAGACTGCGCTGCGATACGTCTAGCAATCGCTGCGGGCTCTCTCACCAACAGCCAGGTTTTACCCAGCCGCCCGGCAGCGCAGAGCTGCGCGCCCGCCAATGTCGCCGGCCTTGGCGCCGCAATCAACGCGGCAAGAGCCTGAGGAGACGGTGGATAGGCGGCACCGGAAACGCTCTGCCAAATTCGCCCGAGAAGGGCTGGATCGCCGGGCAAGGAATCCATGACCACAAATCCCAACGGATCGGCATGCAGTTTCGAGAGTGCCGCCACGTTCACCAGAGCGGCCTCGTTTCGCTGTCCTGCATGAAGAGCAAGCTGGGCCCGTGCCGCTCTATGCCCGGATTCATCAAGGGAAAGACGGATACGAACGCGCTCAAACACAGGATTGCGATTGCTGGGATCCTCAACCCACTGGATCCCTTGCTGTCGCAGGGTCGCCCTCAGACGTTCCGGCGCGATTTCGAGCAGTGGTCTGAGGTATCGCAATTGCGGCGTCTCTCTCGCGAACGCCATGGCGGCCAGACCATGGGTCGAACTCCCATGGGCCTCTCGAAGCAGAAACGTCTCGACCTGGTCGCGCTCATGGTGGCCCAGCGCCAGATCGAGAATACCACGAGAATGGCAGGCCGCCTCGAGCGCCTCATAACGAGCGATACGGGCGTTTTTCTGCAGGCTCCCCGTGCGAATAACGGAGTCGAGCCTGAGAATGACGGAGGGGATATCGAGCGCCTGCAGTCGGGACGCCGTCTCTGCCGCCTCGGCTGCGGAATTGTCTCGCAGACCATGGTCGACAACCAGCGCCAGGACCGCATAGCGCCAGCGTCGCATCAGCCAGGCAAGGCACAGACTATCTGCCCCGCCTGACACAGCAATACCGATGGGAAAGCGGGCCTCATCAGGGAGGAAAGGCCCGAAGACAGACATCAGGCTGGCGAACTCACTCTCGCCAACCGGGTGAGCTTTTCTCAATGGCAGCTTGCGCGACCCTTGAAGGTTGTCACAGCGGCCTTCACGCGGGGCGTGGCCGAGGGAAATTCAGCGTCCAGCTTCTGCAGGGCCTGACAGGCAGAATTCTTGTCTCCGAGCGCCAGCATCGACGCGGAAACGCCCAACAGCGCCTCAGGCGCACGCGGCGATTTTGGTGCGCGGTTATAGGCATCGAAATAGGCGACGGCCGAGTCACGATACTGCTTTTGACCGGCGAGAGACTGAGCGAGAAGGAACTGCGATTCGAGCTTGCCATTGGGTGTCTTGGCGAGTTTCAGCGCCTGACTGGCGTCACTGTGCGCTGTCGCGTAATCGCGGCTCTTGAGCGCTGCCTGCCCGGTCTTGAGCAGCTCAAGCGCCGTTACCGGCTTGTCGGCTGCGGCAGGGGCTGCGGGGGGCGAGGCTGGCGCGTCGGATGCCGCAGGCGCTGCTGCCGGTGCACTGCCGCCGCCGCCATTCTGCGCGGCAAACTGCATATCACCAATCTGCTTGGTGAGAGTCGCGTTTTGCGTCTGGACCTGATTCGTGAGCTGATCGAGCTCGCCGCGCATTTCCCGATTCTCGTTTTCGAGGGTCGAGACACGCTGCAGGAGCTGCGAAACCAGATCGCCACTGCCAGCCGGAACAGATGACGCGGCACCTCCACCGGAAACAGGAACGCTCTGCGCGCTGGACTGAACCTGCTGAAGCTGTTCGCTGAGCTGCTGGATCTGGTTCTGAAGGGCGATGCCTTCGCGGCTCGTGACCTGAGCCTGTGCGGCAGAAGCGCCGAGCACGGAGAGCAGGGAAACGGTCGAGAGGATGAAGAACCGGGAAACTCGGGCACCGCGCATGGCGCATCCTTCAGTCAAATCGTGGGAGCGGGCAGCATGCCACGCAAGATTGCATTCACCATAAAACAAAACCGGCTGACGCATAAGCGCCAGCCGGTTTCGAGGCTTTGCTCGCTGGGTACCGTCTCAGGCAGTTGAAGGCCTGAGACAGAAACTTCTCCCCGTCCCGCTTGCGCTGGACGGTCCGCCGTCAGACGTCGGTCGGAGAAACGCCCTTTCGAGCGTCGAACCGATTACTTGACCGAGGTGATCCCGTTACGGTTCTGAGCCCATGCCTGCTCGTCGTCACCATCGGCGGTCGGACGATCCTTACCGTAGGAGATCGTCGTGATGCGCGAAGGAGCAACGCCCTTGGCGACCAGATAGTCGCGCGCTGCGTTTGCACGACGCTGACCCAGAGCAATGTTGTACTCTTCCGTGCCGCGGTCATCGCAGTTGCCGGCGATCTGGACGCTGACCTGCGGGTAGCGGGCGAGCCAGGCTGCCTGCTTGTCGAGGGTTGCCTGCGCATCGCTGGAGAGCGTGTTGCGGTTCAGGTCGAAGAAGACGCGATCGCCGACATTGGCGACCAGATCGGCTTCGCTACCGGGCGCAGCGCCGGTTTCCTGAGCCGTTGCGCCTGCACCGGTCGATGCACCCTTGTTTGATTCGTCCGAGCAGGCAGCCAGAACGACTGCCAGACCAAGCGCACCGAGAAGCTTGAAATTCATTTTTGCCAACCCTGAATATAGTCCCCATCCGGGACCAGGAAGCGTGACGACAACTAATTACGAAGGTCGGAGTTCCCGTTTTGCTTGCTGGTTACCAGAACCATTGGGCCTCACCGATCCCGACGACCAAGATCGGCCATACTCATTCCTGAGAACTGTGGTCAAGCGGGATGATAACCGTCACGAGCCAAGTCGCGCGGAATTCATGAGAAATTCAGAAACTAGTGTCTCCGACGCCACAAAAAGCGGCGCCGGGGACACGAAACTCAGCCCTGCAGCGGCGACCAGGCCGGATCGGATGCACCGGTTTCGGTACGGATCGGACGCTCGTGGAAACCGGTAATGTCGATCGTTCCGATTCCGCTCGAGAATCCAGCGCCACCGGCACCAGCCGCAGACTGGCGGCAGAAGGCAATCACGCGGCCATTGGGGCAGAAGGTCGGGCTCTCTACGGTGAAGCCCTCTGTCAGGATGCGCTCACCCGAGCCATCGGGGCCCATCACGCCCAGAGAGAATCGACCGCCGCTGAGACGGGTAAACGCAATCTGGTCCCCACGCGGCGACCAGACGGGCGAACCGTAAGTGCCATGACCGTAGGAAATGCGTCGTGCCCCGCCGCCCGATGCGCTCATCATGTAAAGCTGAGGGGAACCGCCACGATCGGAATTGAACACGATCTGGCTGCCATCCGGGCTAAAGCACGGGCTGGTGTCGATCGCACCCGAATTGGTAATCTGACGCTTGGCACCCGACCCCAGATCGACAACGAAGATATCTGACCCACCACCACGCGTGGCCGACAGAACGACCTGGCTACCATTGGGAGAGAAGCGCGGCGCGAAGGAAATGCCGTCGAACTCACCCAGCATGCGCTGGCTGCCTGAGCCCAGATCGAACGTATAAACGCGCGGGCGGTTATTCGCGTACGACATGAACGCAATCTGGTCACGCACCGGATTGAAACGCGGCGTCAGGGTCAGCCACTGTCCCGACGTCAGGATGTGGTTGTTTGCCCCATCCTGATCCATGACAGCCAGACGGGTGATCTGATGATGGCGCGGGCCGGTACGGGCGATATAGGCGAGACGCGTGTCGAAATAGCCCTTCTCGCCCAGCATGCGCTCGTAGATCACGTCAGCAATCGTATGGGCGATGCGGCGCCAGTTTCCTGCCGATGCCGTATAGGCCGTACCCTGGATCTGCTCACCGGTCAGGACGTTCCACAGACGCATCTCGACGCGCGTGCTGCTCGACCCGGCGGCGCTGCCCGTCACGGCGGCGCGGGCGCCCTGCGCCTTGAGAGCTGCAAAATCAGGCGTTCCGGACGAGCCGGGCAGAATAGTGAAGAGTCCGGTCGAATCGAGATCGGCCGACACAACACTGGTGATCTGCTCACCAAGCCCCGGTCCGAAGGAGGGGATCGAGATGGGGATCGGTGCCGTACGGGCCTGATCGACCGTAATCTCGGCTTCACCCGGCGCACTGGCTGCCTGGGCAAAGGCACTGAGCGGGGTGGCCATCAGGCCGCCTGCAGCAATGGATGCACCAAGAAGGGAGCGGCGGGAGAAAAGGGTGGAAAGGCTCTGTGCCTGATCGTCGGTCAACAGGGGCATATCGACTGGCATGACTTCGCTTCTCTTGCGCTCTTTGAGGATCATGGGCGGAACACGAATTTGAGTTCGTGCGTCTTGCCCAGAAGGTTTGAAGGTATGGGAAGTTTCGAACAGGTCGGGCTCAACACGGCATCACGTGCCCGCTCGGCCAGCGCCCGATAAGACGGGTCGGCATTTGCCTTCGCCTGTGTATCGGGTGCGAAACGCGCCATTCTTGCCTCTCCGGTCGCATCAACGGTGACGATAAGATGCGCAGTAAATGAGGCATAATTACGTGCTTCGGTGTCTTCCGAGTAGCAGCGCCGCACGGACCCGCCGATTGCCTTCTGCTCGGCTGAGCTCAGGGCGTTGGTGATATCGCCATTGGGGGCACCACCACCATTGGGCGCACCGCCTTGCTGCGGGTTGGCGCGTGCCTTTGGCGGATGGGTCTGCTTCTGGTCTGCACGTAGGGCGTCCAGCGTCGCGAGCAGTGAATGCGAGTCGGCCTGCGTCTTCTTCGTCGGGTTGGGCTGCGTGATATGCGAGAAAGTCGGTGTCTCAGGCAGCTTGTCGACAGGCTGTGTCTGCGGCGAAGGCGGCGCCACCTGCTTGGAAGCGGATGGCGGTGACGGCTTGGGCGGCGAGGCCTTGATGGGCTCGGCCGAGTCGTCGACCATCTTCTCCGGCGTTTTCACGTCGGGTAAAGGCGGCGTCTTGCTCTCTGCCGGTGGCGGAACAGCCTGAGGCGGCGGCGGCGGCGGCTGAGGCTCTTCAACAGGCTCAGGCGTGGGGGGCGTGGGCGCCGGAGGTGCGTCGGTGGGCGTCGGGGCGGGCGCAGGAGCGGGCTTGGGCGCAGGCGTATCAGCCTTGTGCGGCGTCGCCGGCGGGCCGGAATCCTCGAAAGCCATTTCGATCGGCGGGGGTTCGGGGGGCTCGGGCGGCTTGCTCATCGGCAGCCGCACGAGAAGAAAGCCGATGAACAGCGCGTGCGCTGCAACCGACGCTCCCAAAGCATAACGGAAGCGCCGGACATCGGACCGACGGGGACGCAGCAAGGCTGCTTCTCCTCTGGTTACTGGCCCGCGGCGGGCTGCTGGGCAAGCAGCGCCACGTGCGTGAAGCCACCCGAGGTAATCTTCCCCATGATGTCCATCACCTGACCGTAATTGATATGAGCATCGGCACGCACGAAGATGCGATGCTCCTTGTCGTTCTGTGCCGCCTGCTGAAGCTGCGCCACCAGCTGGTCGGCCGAGACAGGATCTTCACCCATGAAAATGCTGCCATCAGCCTTGATCGACACCGTGATCGGCTTCGTATCGGCGTTGAGCGGGCTCGCATCGGTCTTGGGCAGATCCACATTGACGCCGCTCGTCATCATGGGGGCTGTCACCATGAAGATGATAAGCAGCACCAGCATGACGTCCACAAGCGGGGTCACGTTGATTTCCGACGCCGGGCGTCGCCTGCGGCCGCGCGCGGGGCCGCCCCCTGCAGACATGCCCATCGGTCTTAGCTCCGCTCTTCCGACTGGCGCGACAGGATCGCCGCGAACTCGGTGCCGAATGCATCCATACGCTCGGCGAAGTGGTCGAGCGCGCTGCTTGTCACGTTATAGGCGACATAGGCCGGAATGGCGGTCACGAGACCAATGGCTGTCGCGAAAAGCGCTTCGGAAATACCCGGCGCCACAACCGACAGATTGGTGTTGTGCATGGCGGCAATCGAGCCGAAGGCATGCATGATACCCCAGACCGTGCCGAACAGACCAACGAACGGCGCTACAGGGCCGATGGTGGCAAGGGCCACGACACGACGGCTGAGGCGATCCATTTCACGCGTGACGGTGATGTTGATGGCGCGATCCACGCGGTCGCGTACGCCACCGCGTGCAAGATCGATGCCGGTGATACGCGCCGAACGACGCCATTCGCCCATGGCTGCGCCAAATACGGCAGCCATCGGATGAAGCGGCTTGGCGCCGTCGGAATCGTAAAGATCCTCAAGGCTGCCACCGGACCAGAAGCGGTCCTCGAATTCCGTCGCTTCGCGATTGACGCGACGCATCAGAATGATCTTCTCGATGATCACGGCCCAGACAAAGGCGCTGCACAAGATCAGCCCCAGCATGACCAGCTGCACCACGATGGACGCATGAAGGAACAAGTCCAACGGTGACAAACCAGAAGCGGCGGCCCCTAGGTCAGCCGCATTTACCGCTCGATCCAAAAAAACCTCCTGAGGCTTCGTTCTGCGTCACGCCTATACAGTGCAAGCGATACCGGCGCCTATCCCGAATCGTTACGCGCAATCGTTCCCGCCGATCCTCAGCTCTGGTTCGATAACGCCTGCAGGGAAGCACGCCATCGCGGCGGAATTCGGGCGGGCCGCCCGGAATTCTGCATGATGCATGCTAGCTCGACTGTCAGCGTGGCGGCACGCATGTCGCCACACGTCACGATCTGACGCAACTGGCAACGTGCGGCCCCTACCGTATCAATTGTAGTTGTGATCTCGGCCCAGTCATCCAGACGCAGGGGCTGATGATACTCTATGCCCAGCTTTGTTACGACAAAGACCAGACCTGTTTCTTCCTGGAGGGCAGAAACAGGCGTTCCGGCCATCCGCAACGCCTCGGTGCGCGCCCGCTCGGCAAAGGCGAGGTAACGCGCGTGATAGACGATTCCGCCTGCATCGGTGTCTTCGTAGTAAACGCGAAAACCCGTCTTATGCGCCTTCATCATTTTCTCTCAGCAGATCGAACTGGGCAGCGCTGGCCGAGGCAGGCGCCTTCATGCCCAGATGGGCCCAGCCGCGCTCACCGAGCATGCGCCCTCTTGAGGTACGCAGCACGAGCCCTTCCTGGATCAGATAGGGCTCGATGACATCTTCAAGCGTGTCCCGTGCTTCGGCCAGCGCCGCAGCCAGGGTTTCGACACCAACCGGCCCACCATGATGATGCTCGGCGATACGCAGCAGATACCGGCGATCCATGGCATCCAGCCCGACCGAATCGACTTCCAGACGTGACAGCGCAGCATCGGCCATCGGGCGCGTGATCGCCCGCCCCTCCGGCGCGCCTACCGCAGCGAAATCACGAACACGACGCAGCAGCCGACCGGCGATACGGGGCGTGCCACGCGAGCGCATGGCGATTTCCTCTGCGCCTTCTTCGGTCAGATTCATGCCAAGTTTTGCGGCACCACGGGAGACGATCGAACGCAGTTCCTCGGGCGTATAAAAAACGAGACGCAGGGGAATGCCAAAGCGATCGCGAAGAGGCGTTGCAAGCAGGCCTGCGCGTGTCGTCGCCGCAACGAGCGTGAAAGGCGCCAGATCGATACGCACGGAGCGCGCCGCCGGTCCCTCACCGATAATCAGGTCGAGCTGGAAATCCTCCATCGCGGGATAGAGCACTTCCTCGATCGCAGGCTGCAGCCGATGAATTTCATCAATGAACAGCACGTCATTGGGCTGCAGATTGGTCAGGATAGCCGCAAGATCGCCCGCGCGCTGGATGACCGGCCCCGATGTCGCCCGAAACCCCACCCCGAGTTCGCGCGCCACGATCTGCGCAAGCGTCGTCTTGCCCAGTCCTGGCGGACCGTGAAGCAACACATGATCAAGCGCCTCGCCGCGACTGCGGGCCGCCTGAATGAAGACGGACAGGTTTTCGCAACTCGCGCGCTGCCCCGTGAAATCTTCCAGTGTCTGCGGCCGCAGCCCGTGATCACTGTCGTCCATGCGACGCTCGGGGTTCAGGGCACCGCGATCTGTTTCATTCATGATCCTGCTCCGCCCGCTCCGTGGCCTGACCGTGTGGTTGAACGCTTACCTGAACCCTTACGGAGCTGCTCAGACCTCCCTGCCGGGCTCATCGGGCCAGATCCTTCAGAGCCAGCCGGATGACCTTGTCGAGACTCGCCCCCTCATGGTCAACCAGAATACGGCTGAGAACGGGCCATGCCTCGGCACGACGGAACCCCAGACCGGCCAGAGCCTGGAGGGCATCCGCCTCGACGCTCCCGACCGCAGACCCAGCAACCTTCCCCAATGGGGCGCCGCCGCCGCCGGGCATTTTGCCCACCTTGTTCTTGAGTTCGGTCACGATGCGTTCGGCCAGACGTGCCCCGACGCCTGCCGCTCTGGTCAGCATCGCCTTGTCTCCCGCACTGATCGACAGAACGAGATCTCCCGGCGTCGAAACGGAGAGGATGGCAAGCGCCACCTTGGCCCCTACCCCCTGCACCGTCGTGAGCAGACGAAACCACTCCTGTTCTTCCGAGGCCAGAAACCCGAAGAGCTGGATGGCATCCTCACGCACCACGGTCTCGATCAGAAGACGTGTCTTCTCGGGGGCGGAAGGCAGATTGGCGAGCGTTCGGCTGGAGGCAGAAACGAGATAGCCCACCCCGTTCACATCAAGAATGCAGCGATCCGTTTCCGTGCTGACAATCATGCCGGTCAGAAGTCCGATCATGCCATGCGCTTTCCGGCCTGAACGAGACGCGAGGTCTCTCGATGATGTGCATGACAGATTGCCACTGCGAGAGCATCTGAAGCATCGGCCTTGTGGATTACCGCACCGGGCAGAAGGCGCTTGACCATCATCGTGACCTGCTCCTTCGTCGCAGCGCCCGTGCCCACAACCGACTTCTTGACCATCATCGCCCCATATTCGGCAACAGGCAGGCCTTCATAGGCGGGGGTCAGCAAGGCGACGCCGCGTGCATAGCCAAGCTTGAGTGTCGAAGAGCCGTTACGATTGACATAGGTTTCTTCAACGGCAGCTTCGGCAGGCTGATAGTCACGTATCAGCTTCTGCAAGGCGCCGTGCAATTCGCACAGGCGCAGCGGCACCGACTCAGCCCCGTCGGTTGCGATAACGCCTGAGGCCACATGTTGAAGGCGATTGCCTTCAACATCGATCAGACCCCAGCCCATGAAGCGCAGGCCGGGGTCAATCCCGAGAAGTCGGATCAAGCAGCCAATGCCTGGGCGACGTAATCGGGGATATCGAAATTGGCATAGACGGCCTGAATGTCGTCATTGTCTTCAAGCACGTCGATCAGCTTCAGCACCGAGCGTGCCTTTTCCTCATCCAGCGTCACCGTGTTTTCAGGGCGCCAGTCGAGCTTGGCCGAGCTGGGTTCACCAAAACGCGCCTCGAGCGCGTCACGCACGGCAAAGAGGTTTTCCATGGCGCAGGTGATCTCATGCCCGTCTGCTGTCAGCTCGGCATTATCGGCACCCGCCTCAATGGCGGCCTCCAGCATGTCTTCTTCAGACGCGGCGGCGACCGGATAGGTCACGACGCCAAGACGCTGAAACATGAACGACACCGAGTTGCTTTCGCCCATCGACCCGCCATGCTTAGAGAAAGCGGCGCGTACTTCGCTGGCGGTGCGGTTGCGGTTATCGGTCAGGCCTTCGACAATCACGGCGACGCCAGCCGGGCCATAGCCCTCATAGCGCACTTCCACATAGTCCTCGCCACCGCCGGCACCGCTGGCTTTCTTGATGGCGCGCTCGACATTGTCCTTGGGCATGTTGGCTTCACGCGCTGCAATCATGGCGGCACGCAGACGGGGATTGGAGGTGGGGTCAGGCAGGCCCGAGCGGGCCGCGACCGTGATTTCACGCAGGATCTTCGCAAACTGCTTGGCGCGCTTCGCGTCCTGCGCACCTTTGCGGTGCATGATGTTCTTGAATTGCGAATGACCGGCCATCAGAGCCTCTCCTCAACCTTGCTTTTTTTCTTCAGGCCAGACGGCCATGACAATGTTTGAATTTCTTGCCCGACCCGCAGGGGCAGAGCGCGTTGCGCGGCGTTTCCTGCGCATAGGTCTGGGCCTCTGACACGTTCAGCCCATCGGCCGAAGGCGCCTGAAACAGACCTGAAGGCTGCGTCCCGACCTGGCGCGGCTCCAGCCCCGCAGAAGAGAAGCCCTCGTCATTGGGCGCAAATATCTGCTGCGCCTCGGTTCCGGGGAACGGATCGGCCTGCTGCACCACCTCGATACGCGACATGGTGGTGGTCACGCGCAGACGCATGTCATCCAGCATGGCCGTAAAGAGCTGGAAGGCCTCGTGCTTGTATTCGTTCAACGGGTCGCGCTGGCCATAGGCACGCAGGCCGATGCCCTGACGCAGCTGGTCGAGCGCATGCAGATGTTCTTTCCACACGGCGTCGAACGAGGTCAGCAGAACCTGCTTTTCGATATGGCGCATGATATTCGGGCCGATATTGGCCGAACGCGCTGCCTGTGCCTGATTGGCGGCTTCCTCGACGCGCTGGATAACCAGCCCCGCATCCATGCCATCTTCCTTCGACCAGTCGCTGATCGGCAGGTTCAGGTTGAGAAGCGACAGCAGATCGGCCTCGAGCGCCTCGCTCTCCCACTGCTCTGCAAAAGCCTTTTCGGGGATACGCGCATGGACCGCCTCCTCGATACTCTGCTCACGCAGATCCTGAACGATGCTGGAGACATCCTCCATCGCCATGTATTCGCGGCGCTGGGCGTAAACTTCCTTACGCTGGTCGTTCATGACGTCGTCGTATTTGAGGACGTTCTTGCGCATGTCGAAATTGCGCGCCTCGACCTTTTTCTGGGCGCGCTCCAGGGCCTTGTTCAGCCAGGGATGAACGATGGCCTCGCCTTCCTTCATGCCGAGCTTGGTCCAGAACGCCCCCATGCGCTCGCCACCATAGATGCGCATCAGATCATCTTCGAGCGAGAGGAAGAAGCGCGACGCGCCCGGATCGCCCTGACGGCCGGAACGACCACGCAGCTGGTTGTCGATACGACGGCTTTCGTGACGCTCAGTGCCGATTACATAGAGCCCACCCAGTTCCTTGACCTTGCCGTGATTGACCGCGATTTCCTCGCGCAGACGCAGGGTCTCGGCTTCGTGCGCCGACTCATCTTCGATCTTTTCGAGGCTCTGGCGGATCAGCATGTCGAGGTTGCCGCCGAGCTTGATGTCAGTGCCGCGGCCTGCCATGTTCGTGGCAATCGTGATGGCACCCGGCGCACCGGCCTGCGCAACGATCTGCGATTCCATTTCATGAAAACGCGCATTCAGCACGCTATGCGGGATTTTCTTGGAGCTGAGCAGGTTCGAAAGATGCTCGCTCTTTTCGATGGATGTCGTGCCTACCAGCACAGGCTGGCCGGATTTCGAGACTTCCTGAATCAGATTGGCTACCGCCTCGAATTTCTCGCGCGCCGTAATGTAAACCTCATCATCCGTATCCTTGCGCGCGACCGGGAGATTCGTCGGAATCTCGACCACGTCGAGCTTGTAGATCTCGGCGAATTCGTCTGCCTCGGTCATGGCCGTGCCGGTCATGCCGGAAAGCTTGGGATAGAGACGGAAATAATTCTGAAAGGTGATCGAGGCCAGTGTCTGGTTCTCAGGCTGGATCTCAACATGTTCCTTGGCTTCAAGCGCCTGATGCAGACCATCGGAATAGCGACGGCCATCCATCATGCGGCCGGTGAACTCGTCGATAATGATCACCTTACCGCCACGCACGATATATTCGACATCGCGCGCGAAGAGCGTATGGGCGCGCAGCGACTGCTGCACATGATGCATGACGGCGATATTATGCACGTCATACAGGCCGCCTTCATTGAGAACGCCTGCCTCATGCAAAAGCGCCTCAACCTGGTCTGAGCCCTGTTCGGTCAGGATAACCGTGCGCAGCTTCTCGTCACGCTCGAAGGCTTCCTTGTTCTTCACGAGCTCAATGACGACGTCATCGACCGCGCGATAGAGGTCCGAGCTATCATCGGCAGGGCCGGAGATGATGAGCGGGGTACGCGCTTCGTCGATCAGGATCGAATCCACCTCGTCGACGATCGCATGATAGAATGGGCGCTGGACCATTTCTTCCAGCGTGTATTTCATGTTGTCGCGCAGATAGTCGAAGCCGAATTCGTTATTCGTGCCGTAGGTGATGTCGGAACCGTAAGCCGCGCGACGCTCGTCGTCCGACAGATTGGGAATGATCACACCGGTGGTCAGGCCAAGGAAGGTATAGAGCTTGCTCATTTCCTCGGCGTCGCGCTTGGCCAGATAGTCATTGACCGTCACGACATGCACGCCCTTGCCTGCGAGCGCACTGAGATAGACCGCCAGTGTCGCCACCAGCGTCTTGCCCTCACCTGTGCGCATTTCGGCAATGCGACCCGAATGCAGCACCATGCCGCCCACGAGCTGCACATCGAAATGACGCATGCCCAGCACACGACGCGAGGCCTCACGGCAGACGGCAAATGCTTCGGGCATGATCTTGTCGAGGCTTTCACCCCCGGCGATACGGCCCTTGAATTCCTGAGTCTTCGCGCGCAGCGCCTCATCGTCGAGCGCCTTGACGGCAGGCTCGAGCGCGTTGATTTCAGGCAGGCGCTTCTGATAGCCCTTCAGTGAGCGATCATTGGCGGTGCCGAACACGGCGCGGGCGATACGAGCGAACATGACTGTCCTTCTGGCGACCTGGTCCGAAACAGACGGACCGCGAACTGAGAGGCGGATTATCCCGACCCGCCCCTTTCGGGTTGTTCCGAAGCCGAAAGCGTCGAAACCCGGAATACGGCGAAAGCGCGGCGCACCCGCCGAAGCAGGATCAGGATCGTCCACGCGGGAAATGAGATAAGGCGCGCCCTTGCCCCGGTCAACCGAGCCCCCTGCGTTCAGGCCGTCTGAACAGGCTGCAATGCACGATTTCTTCATGAAGAGTGCCATCAAAACACGCCAAGTTCCGGCAAGCGGCCTTGCCGCGAGGTAAAGCCTGCGCCATGCTGGCAGAAGTTCCACGAGTTTTTCGAGGTTGTTTCTCCATGCGGCTTATCCGCCCGGCTCTTTTCTGCGCTGCTCTCCTCTCCGGCACGACTCTGGTAGCGCCGTCCTTCGCTGCCCCGGCTCCCGCCGCTCCGGCGAATGCGGCCCCGGCCGCTGCTCCGGCGGCTCCTGCCGACGCCAATCCGCTGATCGCCTCGGTCAACGGCCAGAAGATCTATCTGGATGACGTCAAGAAGGCCGCGGCCGGCCTGCCCCCGCAGGCGCGTCAGCTGCCGCCCAACACGCTGGTCAACATCCTGCTGAACCAGATCGTCAGCCAGAAGGCCATCCAGATCGACGCCCTGAAGGAAGGCCTCGACAAGAAGCCTGACGTGAAGGCCCAGATGCAGGAAGCCGCCGATAACGCGCTGCAGAATGCCTATCTGCAGGAGAAGGTCGGACCGCTGGTCACCGAAGACGCCATCAAGCAGGCTTATCAGGCGAATTACGCCTCCAAGAAGGGCGAGCAGGAAATCCATGCACGCCACATCCTGGTTGCTGATGAGGCCACGGCCAAGGACGTGATCAAGCAGCTGAACCACGGCGCGAAGTTCGAAGATCTCGCCAAGAAGCTCTCGACCGACAAGGGGTCGGGCGCAAGCGGTGGCGATCTCGGCTGGTTCAAGAAGGACGATATGCTGCCGGAATTCTCCAAGGCAGCCTTCGCCATGAAGCCGAACACGATCAGCCAGACCCCGGTCAAGACCCAGTATGGCTGGCATGTCATTCAGGTTCTGGCCTCGCGTGAAGCCCCCGTGCCGCCGCTGGAGCAGGTTCATGACGAGATCCGCCAGCAGCTGATCCGCGACAATGTGCGCGATATCGTCAAGGCCGCTCAGGACAAGGTTAAGATCGTGCGTTACGACGCACAGGGCAAGCCGCTTCCCGACGCGCCTGCAGCCGCTCCTGCTGCCCCCAAGAAGTAAGCGCTAACGCTCACTTTTCACTCAGAAATCCGGTCTTTTCGCCTCATTCAGGGGCGAGGGGCTGGACCTGAGCCCCAAGCCGTGCATCCTCCTTCCGACCTTCCCAGTTCGGAGACAGATCATGGCAAAAGCCCTTCCCCTCTCCCCCCTCGCCCAGCCTTTGCCGCGCCTCGAGCCGGTAGCAGGCGTGCGGCTTGGCGCTGTCGCCGCTCAGATCCGCTACAAGGATCGCCCCGATCTCATGATGATGGAGTTCGAGCCCGGCACGACAGCAGCAGGCGTTTTCACCCGCAGCAAATGTCCCGGCGCCCCCATTGACTGGAGCCGCGCTGCCCTGGCCCAGGGTACGGCACGGGCGCTGGTTGTCAATTCGGGCAATGCCAATGTCTTCACCGGGCGTGCCGGTGTTCTGGCCACCCAGATCTCTGCCGCTGCTGCTGCACGCGCCGTTCATTGCGCCGCCACTGAAGTCTTCCTCGCCTCGACGGGCGTGATCGGCGAGCCGCTGGACGCCGAACGCATCAGTGATGCGATGCCGGGTCTGTACGAGACGCTCACACCGAGCGGCTGGGAAGATGCGGCACGCGCCATTATGACCACCGATACCTTCCCCAAGGCGGCCACACGCAAGGTCACCATTGCAGGGAAAGATGTCACTATTCAGGGCATCGCCAAGGGGAGCGGCATGATCGCGCCCGACATGGCGACCATGCTTGGCTTTGTGGTGACGGACGCTGCCATTTCCCATGACGTGCTGCAGGCCATGCTGCATGTCGGCACGGATCACAGCTTTAACGCCATTACGGTCGATTCTGACACCTCCACCTCCGACATGGTGCTGGTTTTTGCCACTGGCAAAGCCGGACACCCCCCGATCACCTCTCTGGCCGATCCGGAACTAGCTGCTTTCCGTGAGGCTTTCGAATCCCTGCTTCTCGAACTGGCCCTGATGGTCGTGCGCGATGGCGAAGGCGCCTCGAAGCTCTTCACCGTGCGTGTGAACGGTGCAGTTTCCGACGAGTCCGCCAAGAAGATCGCGCTTGCCATCGGCAACTCGCCGCTGGTCAAGACCGCCATCGCTGGTGAAGACGCCAATTGGGGACGTGTCGTAATGGCAGTCGGCAAGAGCGGCGAACCCGCCAATCGCGACACCCTCTCGGTCGCCATCGGAGGCACCTGGATTGCCCGCCAGGGCACTGTCGTCGAAGGCTATGACGAAGCGCCGGTTGTCGCCCATATGAAAGGGCAGGAAATCGAGATCCAGATTGACCTTGGGCTGGCCAATGGTCATGCCCAGATCTGGAGCTGCGACCTGACCCATGGCTATATCGACATCAACGGCTCCTACCGGAGCTGAAATTTCCGGCGACCGGCTTTTCAGGTCGGTCGCCCAGCGACGACAAGAGCGGCATTAGATTGCCCTCATAGTCGGGCCTTCTCTTTGTTGAGAACCGCTTGCATCTGATTGCGTTCAGATTTAGTACCCTGTCTGTCCATTTTTGATCGTCCGAGGGCTTTCAGCGACTGGACGGACGGATCGATTGCACCCACATTATGGGTCGATAGCTCCGAGAGCTACTCCAAAACGCAATCAGATCAGCGTCGTATACGCGCCCGAACGACGCTGAGGAGGAACAGGCATGGCAAATGCATTTCGCGTGGTCATCATTGGTGGTGGCGTTGCCGGGATGGAAACGGCAATGACCCTCGGTCGTGGGCGTCATCGCCTGATCGAGACCACGCTGATCGACAAGGGTGCCGTGCATTACTGGAAACCCATGCTGCATGAGTTTGCCGCGGGCACCGGCCAAGAATCGCGTGACTGTACGACCTTCGTCGAGGCGAGTCGCCGCTTCGGCTTTCGCTTTGTGCAGAGCTCGCTGAGCAGCGTTGATCGCGAAAAGCACGAGATCCGTCTCGCGAATGACGAGACCGTTCCCTACGACATGCTGATCGTGTCTCTTGGCTCCCGCTCGAATGATTTCGGCATCGAAGGGGTCATGGCCAATTGCACCTTCATCGATTCCCTGCCCGATGCCAGCCTGTTCCATGAAAAATTCCGTGCCGCCTTCCGCGAGGCAGCTGCGGCCAACCGCAAGCTCGATGTCGGCATTGTCGGCGGCGGCGCAACAGGCACACAATTGGCCGCTGAGCTCTGCAGCGCCATCGACCTCGCCCCCGGCTATGGCAAGGAAGCCAGAAAGAACATTCTCAGCCTTTCCCTGATCGAGACAGGCAAGCGCATTCTTCCCGCTTTCCCCGAGCGCGTTTCCAACGATGCCCGCAAGCAGCTTGAGGCGCTTGGTGTCAGCGTTCTGACCGAGGCGATGGTGACCTCGGTGGATGAGGAAGGCTTCCACCTCAAGGATGGCCGTGTCGTTCCCGCCGAGCTGCGCGTCTGGGCGGCAGGTGTGCGAGCAAGTGCCGCAACGGAATTGTTCGAAGGGCTTGATATCGCCCGTGGTGGACAGATCGTCGTCAACCATCACATGCAATCGACCCGCGATACGTCGATTTTCGCTCTCGGCGACTGCGCGCGCATTAATGACGCGCCGCTTCCTGCCACGGCACAGGTCGCCAGACAGCAGGGCATCTATCTGGGGCGCGCCATTCCTGTCATCGCGCAGGGACGTGAGCCCTCGACATTTGTTTACCGCGATCGTGGTGCCGTGGTCTCGCTAGGTGACTATAATGGTTGGGGTATGGTCGGCTCCTCGACGAGTTTCGGAGGTGGCCTTCTGCGTGGGCTTGCACCGCGATGGCTGCATGATCTGATTTTCCGTCAGCATCAGATCGGCGTCATGGGTCTTGCGCGCGGAACGGCAGCTTTCCTGAAGGCACATCTGTTGCCGACTCGTCCGCGTCTGGACCAGTAACCTTCGATCAGCGGTAGATTGACGTCATGCCCTTGCAGCGTTCTCAAGTCCTTCCCCCAGCCGAATCGGCGCGCCTCGACACGATGGTCGCGACCCTTCAGGAGAAGGGGTTCGCTTTCGAACGCGGCAAGGAAATGCGTTCCTTCCTGGAAGCCTTCGGCTTTCAGGACTGGGAAAACTTCGCTGAAAGCTGGAACCGCCTAGGTCTCGACCGTTACATGGCCGATGGCGGGCGCTACCGTAAAAGACGCTATGCTACCTACGCGCTGACGGGCGGGCGTATCGAGCGCAAACGCCACCAACCGCATTATCAGAGCCGCGATTACAATCTCCTCAATGGCGGCATAGAACGCTGGTTTGGCCCCATTGAGGATGCGATTGCCGCGCATCCCGTCATGCTATCCATTCTGAATGCCGCCCATCTTCTGGCGCTGCGCATGACACCCGCCTCGACGCAGCCCGATAGTTGGCACGCTGAAATTCATCAGTTCCGCATAGAGGCGCAGGCGGGGAAGAATGGCCGCCCCACACCCGAGGGCATGCATCGCGACGGCGTGGACTGGGTCTTCGTGCTGATGGTCAATCGCGAGAACGTGGCTTCAGGAGTGACCTCGATCCATAATGATCATCGTGAGGAAATCGGTTCTTTCACTCTTGAGGCACCGCTCGATACGGCCCTTGTCGACGATCATCGCGTCTATCATGGCGTAACTCCTGTCGAGCCGATTGACCCCGCGCGTCCGGCCTATCGTGACGTACTGGTCGTGACACTGCGTCACGCCTAAAAGAGCCGCAAAGGCAATCTGCCCACGACTCGCCGAAAGAGCGATCCGATACTGAATATGAAAGAAATTCCGATGCGTTTTGGTCTTGCTGTGGCGAGTATCGCAGTCATGGGGCTGGCCATACCAGCGAGCCTTGCCCGAACGCATCACGCCACGACAAATACCGCCCAGGCAAAAGACGCCTCAGGGCCTCGGCCGGTCATTCTGAGCGCGCAACCCGGCACCAATCTCGATCAGGTTGCCCGCCAACTCAACAGCGCCGATCTTGCCGATGCCGCCAAGCATGATGACAATCCGGTCGTTCTCGTTGCGTCAGCCCCGCTTTCGTCTGATCGCAGCGATATGGCGCTGTTCGTGCAGCTGCAATCAGCGCGCCTCTGTGGTTCCGCAGGATGCTCGACCTCGGTCTATCTGCGCCATAAAGGCGGCTGGAAGCTTGTTCTGGATTCGGTCAGCGGGGCTATTTCGGTTTTGCCAAGCCGGCATAATGGCATGCATGATCTGCTGATCGACAAGAATGATCGCTGGACCTGGAATGGTTCAGGCTATCAGGACGGCGCTCCTGCCCCGGCTGCCCCCTCGGCCCCAAAAGACAAGACGCCGGAAGCGCCAAAGAAGAAGCTTCTGCGCGGCTGAACTATTTCGAATTTTCAGGGGAATTCTGGAGCGGGTGAAGGGAATCGAACCCTCGTATGCAGCTTGGGAAGCTGCCGTTCTACCATTGAACTACACCCGCATGGCGCTCCTTCTATCGCAGCTTGTGTCACGATGCAATCACGCGGCATCGGTTGACGAAGCAGGCTCGCTTTGCGCATAGTTCCGCCGTCGCTTCTCGAAGGAGGGCGTCCCTCGCGATTTGAAAGGCCGGATTGCGGCGAGGCTAAACAACAGCGCTAAAGAGGCCCGGGATGTTCTGCATTCCAGGTTTTCCACGGCCAGAATCGCACCACTTTCTTTTAGGTGCATTTTGGAGCGTCTTTTCCATGACAGATACATCCTACGGCCCGTCGACCAAGCTGCTTCATCAGGATGTCAGCCGCACCGAGCACGGCGAAACCAGCGAAGCGATCTTTCTGACCTCCGGCTTTGTCTATGACAGTGCCGAGCAGGCAGCCGCCACCTTCACGGGCGATGTCGCCCATTATCAATATTCGCGTTTCGGCAATCCGACGACCGATGCCCTGCAAGCCAGACTGGCCCTGCTCGAAGGGGCTGAAGCCTGCATCGTCACAGCCAGCGGTATGGGCGCCGTCTCTTCCGCCCTACTCGCCCACCTCAAGCAGGGCGATCGCGTCGTGGCCTCGCGCGCTCTTTTCGGCTCGTGCTACTGGATCGTCACCACGCTGCTGCCGAAATACGGCATCGAGACTGTATTGGTCGACGGTGATGACTGGGCTGGCTGGGAAGCGGCCCTCTCACAGCCGACAGGGGCGGTTCTGATCGAGAGCCCCTCCAACCCGATGCTTGATATTCTCGACATCGAGCGCATTGCGACACTCGCCCACAAGGCAGGCGCATTGCTGATGGTCGATAATGTCTTCGCCTCACCGGTAGGCCAAAAGCCGATCGCTCTGGGTGCTGATGTGGTGCTGTATTCCTGCACGAAACATATCGACGGTCAGGGGCGCGTGCTCGGCGGTGCTGTCCTCGGGCGCAAGCAGTGGATCGAAGAGACACTGCAGCCATTCACCCGCAACACGGGTAACGCCCTCTCACCTTTCAATGCCTGGGTATTGCTCAAGGGGATTGAAACCCTGCCATTGCGCGTCAATGCCATGGCGGCAAATGCGAGTGCGGTGGCTCATTTCCTCGAAAATGCGCCCGGTATTGCCCGCGTTTCCTACCCGGGTCTGGCCTCTCACCCGCAGCGTGCGCTCGTTGAAAAACAGATGAGCAATGGCGGCTCACTCGTTGCCTTCGAAGTTGAGGGCGGCAAGGAAGGCGCTTTCCGTTTCCTCAATGCCTTCAGGCTCATCGCCATTTCGAACAATCTCGGCGATGCACGCTCTTTGGCCACACACCCGGCCACGACGACCCACTCCAAGGTAGACGTGCAGGAACGCGCACGGCTTGGAATCACGGACGGGGCCATACGGCTTTCGGTGGGACTTGAAGACAGCAAGGATCTGATTGCCGATCTTGAGAGGGGCCTCGCCGCGCTCAAAGCCTGATTGCTTTTAGCGTCTCCATGGGCCTACAAGGCGGGCATGTCGCATAAGCCTGCCCCTCCCCGCCTTGTAGCAGACCCGGAAGCGAGTCTTGCTGAAGCTATGGATGCCGCTCCCCGCTATGAAGCGGTGACAAGAGACATCACGATTTCCGTGCGTACGTTCTGGCTCGAGGATCAGTCCCTGCCCGAAGACCATCATTACGCATGGGCATATCATATCCGCATCGAAAATAGCGGCGATGAAACCGTCCAGCTCCTGAGCCGGTCATGGGAAATAACCGACGGACGCGGTAAAACGGATCATATTCACGGCGAGGGCGTTGTCGGCGAGCAGCCCATTCTAGTGGCGAATGAAGTTTTTGAGTACACGTCGGGGGCTGCTCTGCCGACGCCTTGCGGCTTTATGCGCGGTCTTTTTCATATGATCGTTCCCGCCACATCGGAACGCTTTGAAGCCACGATCCCGGCCTTCAGTCTGGATAGCCCTCATCGTCTTGGTCTTGTGCACTAACCACGATACGGCCTCGTCCCTCAAGCTTGGCCTTGTACAGAGCCCGGTCGGCGCGCTCGAGCGCATCTGCCCAGGCCTCCTCTGCTCTCGTGCGGGCTATCCCGACGCTGCAACCGATCGATAACGGCCCTATCTTGGTTTCGAAGGGCACATCGCTCAGTCCTGACAACAGGCTCGCGATACGTGCTTGCGCATCGTCAAACTCCCCCTGCACGACAATCAGGAATTCCTCGCCGCCGTGACGGCCAATGATTTCTTCCTGCCGCTTCGCCTGAATCAGACGCGCGCCAATCCCTGCCAGAATTTCGTCTCCGATCGCGTGACCAAAACTGTCATTGATTGACTTGAAGTAGTCGACATCGAACAGTGCCAGGGTAGCCGAGCGCATGACCCCCGTATCGTCGGGGCGTGACAATTTCTCGAGCAGACGCATGACGCTCGCCTCGGCAGTTCGCCGGTTCATAAGCTTCGTAAGACCGTCCTGACGAGCCTGCTGCTCGAGCGCCGTCTGGGCCGCTCGCATCTCGATCGTGCGTTCATCGACCAGAGCCTCGAGATGGCGCTGGCGTTTCATCAGATAACGAAAACGCAGCTTGTTCAGCGCATAAGGCAGCGCGATGATCGAAACCGTATAGAGCAGGATGAGCGGCCATGCGCTCCACCACGGCCGCTGCATCCGGATTTCTAGGACGATAGGCTCGGAGACCAGATTGCGGTTATCATTCAGGGCCTGCACTATCAGGCGGGAATGTCCCGGCGGTACGAAATTGTAGCGAATTTCGCCGGTCGTCGTTGTAATCCAGTTCCCATCCACGCCGTCGAGACGATAGCGGAAATAAGTCGTGGAAGAGAGCGCTGTATTAAGAGCGCCCAGAGTGACCATGAGCGGGTCACGCGAATAAGGCACAGCTTTTTCCGGCAACATTTTCTCGCCCAGCATCACCTTGATGAAAACTGGCCTGAGATCCTGCTTCTGAAACAGATGCTCTGGATGCATAAGATGCGAGACGCCGCGAGACGCCGTTATCCAGATTGTCCCATCCCGGTCCTCTGAAAGACCCTGCTGGTTGATGTTCGCTGCGATCAGACCGTCATCCCTGGTCGCACGGACCCACTGATGCCCGTCAAACCCCGCCAGTCCATTCTCCGTTCCGACCCACAGACGCCCCCTTGAATCCCAAAGCAGACTGAAAACAATCGAAGAGCCAACCAGCGAGGGATCGATCTGTTCGATTCTGCGAACATGATTCCCCTCAAGCGTGAGATGCAGAAGTCCGTTACGAGCCCGCAATCCTCCGATCCACAGATCGTTCCGCGATGAGAAGGTCATGGCAATCGGCTTGAAATCAGCAGAATTCGGCCAGTGCGTGACGACAGGGACCCATCGCTCGTCAGCCGATTTTCGATAGAGAATGTTACCCTCAACGGCCCAGGGCGTTCCATCTTTCCTGAGTGCAACTGTGGCGGCCGGGGCCGCAAGCGGCCTTCCCTGCACATCCCTAACCATATCTGGCTTCGCTTCCGTGCCGGAGGCGAAAGACAGCAAACCGTCATCGGAGGCGATCCATAACGTGCCAGATCGTCTTGAAAAGGCCAGACCCATCACACGGCTAACCTCGAGATGTCTATCACATGCCAGCATCAGATTTTTTATACGACAACGAAGTAAGGTCGCATCGTTTACAGGAGCCCAGAATGCTCCTGCGCCATCGCTCGTTCCGAAGAAAAAGTTCCCGTCCGCAAGCCTGTGACCCAATTCATCGCCGGAGAGCGCATATATTCCTTGGCCTGTGAATACGAGGTTATCATCGCCAGTTGGCAGGACTGACCAAACAGAACGGATGTCCTGCGGTTCGAGATTTTCCCAATCGCCCCAGCCAATCAGCTTGTCGAGTTCAACCAGATCCTGTGCGGTCCAGAGCTGCTTGTCCCGGTCGACATAGGCGAAGGTAATATCCTGCTCACGGCTCAGATCGTGGTTGAGAAAACTCCAGTGTCGACCGTCAAATGATCGCATCCAGTTGCCATCGAAGAAAATAGTCGCATCGGATGAGCCGACAGCAAAGGTGGGTCGTTCTCCAAGATCTGCCACATTGAACTCCCAATCGATAGGAGCTTGAGAAAGAACGCCAGCGCTATCGGAGGACGTTAGATTTTTTTCGCGCAGCAGGCAGATGTTCAAGCCAGCAGGCGCGTTTGGACAGATCGAAAACCCTGACGATCTTGAGGAAGGAATAACGTCCCGCCCACTCAGATCACGAACTGAGGTCGCATTCCTTGAAACGACGAGAACACGATTGCCCGTCTGATAGATTGAAGCGCCTCTCGTTCCCGAAACACTCTGTTCCGCACAAGAGAGCATTTCTGACTGCGGGGAGAAACTACATCCGTGAAGACCTGATCGATCCTGCAGAAAAACCTGATCACTACTGACAAATATCCCATCAATGTGCCCCTGATGATCAAAGGGCAATGTATCGAACAACAATGTCGATGGGGAACGGCGAACAGACGTTTCGCCTCTGGAGATCAGCAGGTGGCGCCCGTCGGAGAGCAGCATTCTGCCATCCGGTATCTGGCGCATCATTATAGTACGGTTACCCGTCGAAAGCGCGCTCCCTACCGGGAGACGGTAAAATCTGGTTCCGGAAAAAAAATAGATCCCTCTTATTGTCGAGAGATAGATATAACCCTGACGGTCTTGGGACATATCGAAAATATACGAATTGTCTATGCCGTTCTGCTGAGCAAAACGCTGCATACCCAGAGCGATGTCACTCGAATGCGCTGGCAAGACAAGAAACATAGCTCCCAACAGAGCGATGCAAGCATGCCCGAATAATATACAAAGCGTATGACAAAGGGTGGCCAGCGTGATTGATCTGCTGGCCCCCTTGTTATCAGAGGCGACCGGTAAAACTGTCAGTGCCTAGTCCTCGCTATACGGACGGTTCATTTCCACAAACACACTAGGCTATCTCACAAGGGCGGTCGTTAAAAACCCGCTATATCATCCGATATGTGCGATGCAATTACCAGCGATTGTGCAAGGGTCAATGTTTGTGCCCTTCTCAGGACGCGGACCTGTCAGAGCGATACGCGCGCCGTCATTCTTGTCGGCGTGAACTGCGAGAGCATTCGCAGGCACGACCTGGCTGGCAGCGGCAACAGAACCAGCGAAAACAAGAATCGAAAGACCACGTGAAACAATTGTGAAAATGTTCATGATATCTTTTCTCTATCAGAAGTAAGCATGATTGCTTGATCCATAGATAAAAGACCAATTGAACAATGTCTCGACTAGTTATAGAATGGCACGACGTAAGAGTTGTGAAAAAATTAAATACTATATATTTATAAAATATTTATTTTAATTGATGTTATCATTTTATTTACGTTTTTGATTCCACGTATTTATAGAAAATCGACCTATTTTATCGGTTATATTATAGATAAACTTCGTTACTTTCAATTTTGATGATAAATTAATCCATTACTCGCGCGCCCCTTTACAACGTCGCGGCTTGTCACGAGCGCTGCGATTAATCGGACACACTCAATGGCTCATGTTATGGGTCACAATGAATTTGGTTTGAAATAACGTCCCGGATGGTAGAACATCACATCCATCCTGAGACTTCCCGTGTCGCGCAGTAGGGCTTTCACGATACACACGCTCAGGTTTTCTCGACTAAGGTTCCCTCACATGAGTCATGGTTCTCCTTCTGCTCCAAGCGAAGCGAAAGTTCCGCTGGTAGGAAAAATGATGCTCGCAGCAATTCTGGCCGCTGTGGCCGGATTGATGTTCGGGCTCGATATCGGTGTGATTTCCGGAGCGCTCGGCTTCATCACCAAGGAATTCAACGCCAGCGTTCCCGCGCAGGAATGGATCGTCTCTTCAATGATGGTCGGCGCCGCATTCGGCGCTCTCTGCGCTGGCCGGCTGTCCTACTCCATCGGCCGTAAACGCGCTCTGGTTCTCAGCGCGGCGTTGTTCATGATTGGCGCCCTGTGCTGCGTCGGCGCGAACTCGGCCACGATGCTGATTGTCGCTCGCGCCATTCTTGGCCTTGCGATCGGCGTAGCGAGCTTCGTTGCCCCTCTGTATATTTCGGAGGTCGCTGACGAGCAGCACCGTGGAAGCCTGATTTCGGTCTACCAGCTCATGATCACGATCGGGATTCTGCTGGCTTTCGTGTCTGACGCCATTTTCGCCTATCGTGGCGCCTGGCGCTGGATGCTGGGTATTGTCGCCATTCCAGGCGCCTTCTTCCTGGTTGGATCGCTGTTCCTGCCGGACAGCCCGCGCTGGCTGATGCTACGAGGCCGTCACGATGAGGCACTGGAAACCCTCACGGCACTTCGTCCGTCGCGTGAAGAAGCCGAAGGCGAGATCAGGGATATCCAGGAAGGCCTGAAGCAGAAGCAGCGCGGCTTTTCGATGTTCCTCGAAAACCCGAACTTCCGCCGCTCGGTCATGCTCGGCATCGGTCTTCAGATCGTGCAGCAGCTCACCGGCATCAACGTGGTCATGTACTACGCCCCGCGTATCTTCGAAGTGGCCGGGTTCGGTCAGGACGGTCAGATGTGGGGTACGGCCATCGTTGGTCTTGTGAACATGCTCGCCACCTTCATCGCCATTGGTTTCGTCGATCGCTGGGGCCGTCGCCCGATGCTGATCGCCGGCTTCATCATCATGGCCATCGGCATGGGTGCCCTTGCGGTTCTTCTCTCGCTCGGACAGGATTCGAGCACGCTGATGCATTACCTCTCGGTTGCCGTGCTGCTGCTCTTCATCACCGGCTTCGCCTTCTCGGCCGGTCCGCTGATCTGGGTACTCTGCGCCGAAGTCCAGCCGCTGCAGGGCCGCGATTTCGGTATCGCCTGCTCGACCTTCACCAACTGGATCGCCAATATGGCGGTCGGTTCGACCTTCCTGACGCTGCTTGGCGCGCTTGGCCCGTCGCATACGTTCTGGCTCTATGCCGCCCTTAACGGCGTCTTCATTCTCGTGACTCTCGCCTTCGTGCCTGAGACACGCGGTGTTACGCTCGAATCCCTTGAGCACAAGCTCAACCAGGGCGTCAGACTACGCGATATCGGCCGCTGACCGCCGACTGAAACGACCTGTTTCAAAGTTGAGGCCCCGCAGTTTCTGCGGGGCTTTTTCTTGGCTTGACGTGCAGGTGACAAATCCGCATTCCCTGAACACCATGCGTATTGCTGCCATCCTCCTCGCCGCCGGTTCCGGTCGCCGCTTCGCTGATGCCAGCGCCGCCGCTACCACCGGCCTCGCCGCCATGCCGAAGCAGTATATGCTGCTCGGTGGCAAGACAGTCATTCGTCATGCAGCCGAAGCGCTGCGAGACCATGTGACCCTCATCCAGCCGGTCGGAGACGATCCGCTCCTACTGCAGGCGCTCGACGGCCTCGAGACCCTGCCCCCGGTCGCGGGTGGGCGGGAGCGTCAGGACAGCGTCCGTGCCGGGCTCGAAGCCCTCGCGCAGCTTCCCGAACCACCCGATCTGGTGCTGGTTCACGACGGTGCCCGTCCCTATGTCCCTGCAGATGTCGTGCGCAACGTGCTGTCAGCTTTGGAGCGCCATCCCGGCGCCATCCCAGCCGTTGCCATTGCTGATACGCTCAAGCGCGGTCGCGACGGCCTGGTGGATACAACCGTATGCCGCGAATCGCTGTGGCGTGCCCAGACGCCCCAGGGCTTCCACTTCCCGCTTCTGCTGGACCTGCATCGCACCCATCAGGGTCCGGTGACGGATGATGCTGCCCTTCTCGAAGCGGCCGGCCACCCCGTCGCTCTGGTTCAGGGAGCCGAAGACAATATCAAACTGACCCTACCGGAGGACCTCGTGCGTCTGGAACGACTGCTCGGCTCGACCCCACTCCCGCGCACCGGGCTGGGCTATGATGTTCATGCCTTCGAGGCAGGGCGCCCCCTGATCCTTTGCGGCATTACCATTCCCCATGATCGCGGCCTTGCGGGTCATTCGGATGCCGATGTCGGCATTCATACGCTGTGTGATGCCATCTATGGCGCGCTGGCCGAGGGCGATATCGGGCGGCATTTTCCCCCGACCGACAATGAATGGAAAGACATGGATTCAGCCCGCTTCCTGATCCATGCAGGTGAGCGTATCCGCCAGCGCGGCGGAATGCTGATCAACGCCGATGTCACGCTCATCTGCGAGCGACCGAAGATCGGCCCCCACGCACAGGCCATGCGCGAGCGCCTTGCTGCCCTGCTTCAGGTCGATGTTGAGCGGATCTCGGTCAAGGCCACCACGTCCGAACGCCTCGGCTTCACAGGGCGCGAGGAAGGCATTGCTGCGACCGCAGTTGCGACCGTTCTGGTGCCCTGAGAAAGGCCTCTTCCAGAACAGTCCGAGCGCAAAAAAAGCCCGGTATCAGCCGGGCTTTTTTATTGGCGGTTACTCTTGCGACCAAAACCGGAAATCGCCCGGTCCTATCCCTTGATGGCGCAGATAATAACGATGACCGGCGTTGCAGCGAGGAGGAGCCATACGTTCTGGACACAGCGCGCCACGAAATGAGCGGATCTCACTTTGAAAGGGATTCTGCGGATAAGAGCCTCTGCCGAGATGTTGTCTTCGATTACAGCGTGAATACGAGAAGACATCGATCATCCTTCCATGATAACGCCTGATTACCTGATCGGTTCTAGTCATCACCCCAAGACCAGTCGAGTAACCAATGGTCACCTAATGTGATGGCTGGCGTGGTCAGGAGTTAGGCAGCAATCGTGGCGAAATCATGCCTCGTTTGACGCTTTTTCATGCGAAAGAGTAACAAAATCCAACGCCGCACTTATGTCGTCGGCATTGCGCCCCATTTCCTGCAGAAGCGCGTTATCCTCGCCCCATTGCGCCATCTGGTGACGCTCCTCAACGCTCGCCATGGCACAGGCCGTGACCACATCGATCCAGCCCTCTGCCAGACCGATCGCCAGGATGAGACTCCCTGTCGCCGGGGCACAGACTGCCGCACAGGTCAGCGCCGCATCATCGAGTCCATCAAGAGCGGCCGCATACGCACCCTGCACCTCGATTCCAGCATGACTGGGCAGAAGACTTCTCGTGATCGGCGGCCTGACGCCGTAGCGGGCCTCGAACAGATCGAGAGCCGGATCGAAAAGTGTATCCTGCTCGCGTCCGAGCGACCCGGTCGCGCGATAGCAGAGGAGATCGCTCTCACCATAGGCCATCAGCCCACCAATGATCTGCTGACGGTCTGGTGCAATACGCTCGATCTGCGTCCCAGCCATCTGCGTCAGAGGTAGGTCGCTGGTTCTGAACGCTGCGCCGGGCACAATACTGCGCCACTCTTCGGCGATACGGTCAGCCAGCGCTCTTGAAGCCACGATAAGCGGGTTGCCCCCCGGTAAACGGAAGGAGCGCCCATCGAGGCGTATCTCGTGACCCGGAGGCACCGCGCTCGGTACGACGTGGACCTCTTTCCAGAAGCGTTTGATTGTCTGGCTCAATGCAGCAGCCCCAGCCCATGAAGAAGTTCGGAAGCCTTGTTATGCTTCTTGCGTTCGGGTGCAGCCTCACCCGGCAGGTTCTCACGAGCGGCCTCAAGCACAGCCGGACAGGTATCGGGCTCGCTACCGCCAATTGTCAGCTCGAAGCGACCACCCGTATTCGCTTCCTGCTTCGCCTTGGGGGCATCGAGGGTGCCCGTCACCAGCACAGGCGTTGAGGCGCCGGTACCAGCGATGCCGATACGCGGCAGCAGATGCAGATCGAGTGTCTGGTCGACCAGACCATAGCTGCCATGGCCGGACAGGCTCAGAGCCCCTGCTTCCATACCTAGTGTATCGAACTGCGCGCGACCATCGGCGAAGCTGGCGTGAAGCCCAAGGCAACGCACCGAGAGATTGTCATGCGGCAGCAGTGCCCGGACCGAATCGCCAAGATAGGGGCCAAGCGGGCCGGTCGCGATCGAACCGCCCACCATCGAGAGGCCCAGATGGCCCGTAAGCGATGCGATCAGCGACGCTCTGGTATCGCCATGGGCTTCCAGCTGCCCGACGAGCATCAGCGGCCCTCGGAAAAATCCGGGCATGGCGAGCAGGTTCTGGGCCAACGTTGCAGGAAACAGGAGGGGTGTCAGAGAGAGGGTCAAGGATGCAGGCTTGACGCTCATGTCATAGACCGCCCGCCCCGACAGGGTCATGCCATTCCCGCTCCCCTTGACCGAATCGAGCGACAGTTTTCCCGATTCCAGACGCGCCTGAGCAGAGATCCCGCTGTAATCGGCAGCATTGAAACGCACCGTATCGGCGGAAATATCCAGCGTCCCGCGCCCTGTCGACACGAGCCGCGACCAGGAAAATGCGTCCGTTGCCGGAGGAGGCGATACTGAATTCTGCCCTGCCGCCGCGCTCGCCTGAGGAGACGCGCCAGCTGAAGGAGCCTGCTGCTGCGGCGCGGTCAGAGAAGCGACAGGACCAGGCAGAGCCGGTTGAGCCTGCGCGCTTGGCTGCGCGGCTTTGGGTCTGGTCCAGAGCGCGGCCAATGCATCGAGATCGAGATGCTGGAAATGCAGCTTGCCCTCCATCTCGGGCTGAGCCTCGTTCTGTGCCGCGGCATCGAGAACCGCAGTCGCCTCATGACTGTTCAGCGTGAACGCCTTGAGCGTCATCCGACCCGATACATCACGCTCGAAGGCGCCTTTGAGCGTGACGTCATGCAGGACTGACTGACGCAATGGCAGGGTATCAGCCCCACCGTCCAGTGACAGCGCGGTCCGGGAGGCTCCGATCTGACCCGCAACATGACCGTGAAGGCCCTCGGCTTTGCCCAGTCGATTGGCTTCACGCAGATCGAGCGAAACAGCGAGAGGCGTTTCGAGCGCCGTCTGCCAGGAAGTCCCTGCCTGAGCCAGCGTACCGAATGCGCCCTGAACCGCGAGCGCCGGCATCGGCCCCTGCACGGTGGCGGTTACCGTCAGAGCAGACGAGAGGGTCTCGGCATCGGCATGAAGAGCCGAGACCGACAGACCATGCAAGGGAGGGGCCGATTCGAGATGAAGATGAACGTGGTTCACGCCAAGTCGCGAGAGATCGAGCTTCTGCCTGTCGCTCTGCGGATCTGCGTCGAAAATCCCGATTTCACCCCCCAGCCCCGTGATTGCGGGCAGGTTGGCATTGGGGAAGAGCATCTCGGCATCCTTGAGCGAGGCCATCTCGCCCCGCAACACACCGGAAAACCCGCGCATATGGCGCATATCGCTGATCTGGCCGTCGAAATTCAGCCAGTCCTGCGGCTTGCTCTCCTTGCCCAGAGTGGCACCCAGGCTGAGCGCCCAGGGAGGATTGGCGCCCTGAAACAGGGAAAGCGGGCCGATATGGCCATTTACCCGAAATGGCATCTCGCCATGCGTGCCACGGATATCGAGATAGGGGGCGCTTGAAGCGAGACCATCAAATTCCGCATGAGTGATCGTCACCGAGCCGCCGTGATGGGCAAAGCGATCGTCCAGAGAGAAGGCCATACGATCAAGCTTCGCTGAACCGATTTTGAGGCTCCAACGCGCGGTCGGATGAGAGGGCTTGGCCGAACCCGTCGCCTTGTCGGCTGGCTCAGCATGAAAATCCCAGTTCGCCTGACCTGCCTCATCACGGTGCAGGACAACCGTGCCGCGTTGCAGGGTCACATTTTCCAGACGGATCTCCCGCCACAGAAGCGGGATGAGCGCCACGGAGGCGCGAATATCGCGCGCCTGCAACATGGGTGTGTTTGCAGCCCCCCCGATATCGGAGAAGGTGACCTCATGCGCGCTCACGCTCGGCCAGGGCAGAATGCCCACCGAGAACCGGGCCATGGTCAGATCGCGTCCGGTCTGGCGCTTGACCGCAGCAATGACGTCGGATTTCAGATTCGAGCGATCGATCAGAAAATCGGCCGAAACGGCCAGACCGGTCGCCAGCACGAGAACGACGATCAGTACTGCAGCCAGACGCTTCATTTTCTGACTCCCTTGAAGCCGATACGCTCGGGTTTGGGCGTATCGCCCGGAGTAAAGCCGAGATCCTTGAATGTCGTGCGCATATGCGGTGGCAAGGGGGCCGCTACACGCAGGCGCCCACCCGCCGGATGCGGGAATTCGAGAGACCGGGCGTGCAGATGCAGCCGATCGACGAAACCTTCCATATGCGCGGCCTTGCCACCGTATTTCGGGTCGCCAAGAATAGGTGTGCCAAGTGTCTCGCAATGCACGCGCAGCTGATGCGTGCGCCCGGTCAGGGGCTTGAGCGCCAGCCAGGACAGTCTCTTGCCGGCCGCATCAACGACTTCATAATCGGTCTTGGCGACCATCGCGTCTTCGTCTTCACGCGTTGCGGCGATCATCAGCGAGCCGTTGCCTGCGCCGAGCTTGGCCAAAGGCTGGTCAATGACACCAGAGCCGGGCATCGGGCGACCGACGACGATTGCCCAATAGGTCTTGTCGACATCACGCCCACGAAACGCTGCCGCGAGCTTGGCGGCAACACCCGGGGTACGGGCGAGAAGCAGCAACCCCGACGTGTCGCGGTCGATGCGATGCACCAGGCGCGGGCGGTCATGCAATTCGCCACGCAGACCATCGAGCATCATGTCGATATGCTTGGTGATGCCGGGACCGCCCTGTGTGGCCAGGCCGGAGGGTTTATCGAGCACGATCACATGGTCGTCGCGATAGATCACCATGCGCTCGATCTCGCGCGCCAGCTGCGGGTCGAGAGGAGCGGGACGATCGGACTGGGGCGCTGTCGGCGCAGGCAACGGCGGAATACGCAGGCTCTGGCCGGGGGCGAGGCGACTGGCACCGGTCACGCGCTTGCCATCAAGGCGCACCTGCCCGGTGCGACACAGCTTTTGCAGCGCACCCTGGGTGAGATCGGGGAAATGGCGGCGAAACCAGCGATCGAGGCGCATATCGGCCTCGTCTTCACTGACAATACGGGTTGTGACACTCATGGGCGACGGCTTGCCCGTATTGCGGCCTGCCTGTCCAGATTTTTTCTGATCTCCCGCTCCTGCCCGCGGTCGGTCGGCTGGTAAAGCGCCACGCGCTCCATCTCATCGGGGAAGTAATTCTGACCCGAAAACCCCTCTTCCGTATCATGATCGTATTCATAGCCTTTGCCGTAACCGATGCTCTTCATCAGCTTGGTAGGAGCATTGCGAATGTGATGCGGTGGCCCAAGGCTGCCTGTCTCGCGGGCCAGTTTGCGTGCCTGATTATAGGCCCGATAGACAGCATTCGACTTTGGCGCCGTGGCGAGATGAACGACGAGTTGCGCCAGAGCCAGCTCCCCTTCCGGGCTGCCGAGGCGCTCATAGGTTTCCCATGCTGCTACGGCCAGAGGAAGCGCTGAAGGATCGGCCATCCCGACATCCTCGGCGGCAAATCGTGTCATGCGTCTGGCGATATAGCGAGGGTCTTCCCCCCCTTCCAGCATGCGGGCAAACCAGTAGAGACCTGCATCGGGGTCAGAACCGCGCAGCGATTTATGCAGCGCCGAGATGAGATTGTAATGCTCTTCGCGGTCCTTGTCATAAAGCACCGCCCGTCGCGCGACCACTGTGGCCAGACCCGCCGTGTCGAGGCGCTCGCCCTCGGGCAGGGCCTGGATCTGCTCGACCAGATTAAGCAGATAGCGCCCGTCACCATCAGCCATGGCCCTGAGAGACGCCCGCCCCTCTTCCGTCAGCGGCAATGCCTTGCCTGCCTCCTGCTCCGCGCGCTGCAGCAGTTTTTCGAGCCCCGCATCATCCAGACGGTTGAGCACCAGAACCTGACAGCGCGAAAGCAGGGCGCCGTTGAGGGCGAATGACGGATTCTCGGTTGTCGCTCCTATGAGAATGACCGTTCCGCGCTCGACATAGGGCAGAAACCCGTCCTGCTGGGCGCGGTTGAAACGATGGATCTCGTCGACAAAGAGCAATGTGCCCCGCCCCGTCTCCTGCTGGAAACGCGAGGCGGTCTCGAAGGCTTTTTTCAGATCGGCGACGCCAGAGAAAACGGCAGAGATCTGCTCGAAACGCAGCTTGGCCTCTCGTGCAAGCAGACGGGCGATGGTTGTCTTGCCGCAGCCTGGACCACCCCAGAGAATGAGGCTTGGCAGCGTGTTGCGCCTGAGCATCTGCGCAAGCAGACCCGTCGGGCCGAGCAGGTGATCCTGCCCTACGACTTCTGAAAGCTGTCTGGGGCGCAGGCGATCTGCCAGCGGCTGCGTCTGGCGCGCCATCTCAGGTGCGGCCGATACGGACGGTCGCTGTTGATGAGCCTGCACAGAAGCCTTGCCCTGACGGGGCGGCGGTGCGCCAAACAGATCTGCATTGCTGTCGTCGCGCATCGCGCCTCTCCCTGTTCTGCTGTCCGGAAACTGGCTGAAACACCTTTCACCCGGACGGGCCTTACGCCCTGCTGCCTGTTATTTGGCGAGCTGACGCATCACACCGGGTAATAGCATGGCAAAGGGATTGACCGAGAGTGTCGGATTGCCCGCCGTGCCCTTGACCGTAAATGTCGCCGCCAGAACCCCGCCCCCGGATTCGGGAGAAAAGAGCTTGCCGACATTGGGCAGGCGACCAGGTGCTGCGTTTATTCCGAAAACAGGTACTACCGTGCCCTGAAGATCAAGCTTGCCCTGATCGAGGCCGATCTTGCCCTCGAGCGTCGCCCCGAGCGCCGGATTGCCGAGATGTCCATCATGGATGGTCATGACATCATTAGTGATTTTGACCGGAAGATGCAGATGCTGCACCTCAAAACGGTCGCTGCTGGCCTGAGACCAGTTGAACACCGAAAGATGGGTCGCTGCCGTCAGCGCAGCCGGTGGCTGCCTGAAGGTGAAGGGGGAGACCGAAATGACCCCCTTGAAGGGCGGCAACTGACCTGTGCCACCATCCCCCACAGACCCGGCAATCTGGGCTTCTCCCCCCTCAAGCCTTTCCGTCATACCGGTCTGGCTCAGCAGCGTGCCGAGATTATCGACATTGAGCTGCAGATACCGCCCGTCCTTATGGGGCGTCAGTTGCATCTGTACGGCGACAGGTTGCCTGAAAGAAAAATGCCCCTTCTCAAGGCGATGATTACGATGTTCGAGATGAGCCACCACGCCGCCAAACGACCCGGTCTGGCTATAGAAGAGACGATCCGTCGCCAGATCGACACTCCAGCGCATCTCCGGTGCTCCGGCCCCGGCAGGCCTGGGGCCTGACACAGGCCCCGAAGGACTGGGCTTGTCTGTAGCAGTCGCTTCCTTTGCGTCATCCCCATGGAGCAGCGGCGCCAGATCGAGATCATGGGCATGCACATGCACATTGACTGGCGCGTTATCGAAGCCGGGCAGCTCGATCACGGCATCTCCGTTCGACCGCCCCACAACGAAATTATCGAGTGCAAGGCTTTTCACCTTCCCGTCGCTGACCAGCCCTCTCCCCTCGACATGCAGTTCGGGCCCTTCTGCCGCAATCTGGTCGAGAGCGACAATCTGCCCCTGTTTCAGCCCGATATGTGCGGCGGCGGTCGCCTTGTCGCCACGCGCCTTGCGCCAGACCGGAATGGACAGGGCCGAGTCAGCAAGATCGAGCGATAAGTGCAGATCAGCACGCCCGTCGAAACGCGCCTTGTAATCGGCCACAAGCTGGGCCGTGCCATGAAAGAGAGACTGGCTGCCAATATGGGAGCGCTGGAGCGCATCCTCGTCGAAAACCGAGACAGCGTGCACATCTTCACGCAACCCGCCGTCGCGACTCAGAAAATTCTCTTCGAGCCGTGCCGTCGTCGGCACATTATCGAGCAGCCCCTCTCCTGTGAGGCTAAGATGACGTTCGGTCGCCTTCATCGTGCCGCTGGCATTTGTCAGATCGCGGCCGAGCACGACATTGCCCAGCGCAACGTTCCGGAAACGCGCCTCTGCATTCACGTGAATCTGGTCATTCTCGATATGGGACGACAAAGGCAGCGTGATCTGTCCGGTGACTGTCACCGGGCCGGAGGGATGCGTGAAAGGCAACGGATGGCGCGACAGAAGATGCAGTCGCTGATGCGCCAGCAGCCCCATATGGGCGGCGAGATCGCCAGACATGGCCAGATTGATCGTACCCATCTGATCACGCGCCAGAAGATCGCTGATCAACATGCTTCCGCTATCAAGATGCAGAAGTGGCGCGTTGGCCGCATCACCGCTGGGCTGGATTCCCCCAAGAAAATCAATCCTAAGCGTATCGGGTCCGGCGAAACTGAAACGTGCAGAGACATTGCGCGCCGGGGGGATGGGCCTAAGCCAGTTCACGACGGCATCTTTCACATCCAGCGTCGCCGCCGTCTGTGTTGGCCGTATATGCGCCCAGCCCGAGCCGCTGTGAACCGTCGCGTCGATTGAGAGATTGCTGCCTGTTCCCTCGGTGAGGTTACGCGTCACCCAGCGGCGGGCGCCCTTCATCACGATAGCTGGCCAGATGGAAGCGAGATGGGGCACATCGAGCGTCGTTGCCGAAGCAGAGACGTGGCCGTCGATCTGTTTCGCCTGCATCAGGGAGTCGACAGCAAGGGTTCCACTTGCCGCGAAATGCGTCGGGTGGCCCTGATCATCGATAAGCGTGATGCCCGCGTGGAAATCGTCGAGAACAGCCTGTTTGCCCTTCAGGGCAAGATGGGCCGCCACACCCGCCTCAGAAACCTGTAGCGGTGAGCCTTCTTTCTGATCGATCTGCCCTGCGCGAAAAGTGACTGAAAGCCGTGCTTCGGAGACGGGAAGGCTGCCATTGCGGACATGACCCGATGGCGGGATGACGACATGAGACTCGGCCGTAACCGGCAGGCGCCATGATGCGGCGTGGGGCAGCAGCCCAGCAAAAAGCGCAGGCGATACAGGGCCAAGTTTCAGGTCCCAGGCAGTAGAACCACCTTCACCTGCAGCACCATGAGCCACGAAAGTCATCCGGGGTAACGAAGCCGGGCCGAAGGCACCCTCGACCGTGCCGAGCCATTGCGACAGATCTGCCGAAGGCGGGCGGGAAAGCGCCGCCCTGGCAATTTGCAGCGTCAGATCACCCGCGCCCTGCGCATGATCAGGAAGAGCATCGCGCAGGGTTACGCTGACATCATGCAGCGCTGCCCCGCGCAGAAAATCGATCGAAAACCCGCCGGAATGGGAAGATCGGTGCACCGCGCCGGGCCAGTCGAGGTCGATCGACCCGTCCTGCGATCGCTTGAGGATAATTCGAGCCCCATCGAGCGCGATCGTCCTCGGCTCCAGACTACCGCGCAGGAGCGGTGCCATCCTGAAGGCCACGCGCGCATTCCGCGCAGCGAGTGTGGCCGTGCCATCCTGACGAAGGATACGGAGATCTTTCGCGTCGATGATCAGAAGAGGATGGATATGCCTCAGGCCGGGCTGCCAACTCAGGAAGACCTGCTGCCAGACCAGCCTGCCCGCAGGGTGACCGGGCTGCTGCCCTGCCTGAATGGCCACGGGGGAAAAATGACGGGCAATGGCCGTCACATCCAGAGGTCCGGCAGCGAGGCGCCACAGAAGTGCGGCGCCCGCCACCAGCACCAGAGCCAGCGGCAGGATCAGCACAAGCGCCCCAAGACGGAACGCCCGCCAGGACGCACGATGGAAAAGATCGTGCGGCACTATTCTTTCAGAAACCTACAATTCGGAGGCGGCTTCTGTCACGAGCGCAACATGCTCGGCAGGTTTCACCTTGCGCCATATGGCGCGGATGACGCCATCGGCATCGACCAGAAAGGAGCTGCGCTCCATGCCGAAATAGGTCTTGCCGTAATTGGTCTTCTCTACCCAGGTGCCGTAACGATCGGCCAGCTCATGCTCGGCATCGCTGGCGAGCGTGAAGTCGAGCCCGTATTTCTTGGCGAAACGCTCCAGCTTTTCGACCGGGTCGGGGCTGATGCCAATGACCTTCAGCCCCAGAGTTCCAAGTGTCTGCTTCTGGTCGCGCAGGTCGCAGGCCTGGGTCGTGCATCCCGGCGTGTCGGCCTTAGGATAGAAATAAACCAGATAGGGCTGCCCCTTGAGACCCTCGCTGTCAATGGTCTGACCACCGGCAGCGGGAAGGGAAAAAGCGGGCGCGCTATCGCCAATAGCTACCATGATGAAATCGAGACCTCGTGCTCAATATGCGGGATATGCCGGGTAGGAGGGATAGACCGCAACTGGCGGCGGGTAAACTACCCGCGGCGGGGGCTGATAAACGACTGGCGGGGGCGGTGCATAAACGACCGGCGGCGGGGGCGGTGCCACATAGGGACGCGCAATTGCGCCAATCACGGCACCACCGACAAGACCGCCGACCAGCCCACCGACAAAGGCATTGCCACCGCCACCGCGACGCCAGCCACGATCACCACGCCAACCGGGGCCACCACCGTGCCAGCCGGGGCCACCGCCCCAGCCATAGGGGTGAGCCTGAGCCAGGGGAGCGCCTCCCAGAAGACCTGCAAGAGGCAGAGCCGCAAGGCCAATTTTCAGGATATGACGCATTTGGAAACCTCCTCGACAGATCGGGCCAAACAGAGCGGCCGATCCGACATGAACGTTATACCCTCCATATGGTGTCGAATTTTGGACCGAACAGGACGAAAAACGGGCAGAAATGTAACATAATCGCGCAAAATGGCCCGTTTGCCGTCCCAAGGCGTCTGAAACGGCCTACTGGGCCAGTTTCATCGCATCGATTTCGTGAAAGCCTTCCGGCTCCCTGAAGATTTCGGGCCCCTGAGGCGTCTCTGCATAAGCGACAGCACGAATGAGCGGCGTGCCATCATGCGTCGCCAAAAGCAGCACGCCGTTCTCTGCGTAACAGAAATCGGCAGTCCGACCGTCAGTATCGGTCGTGGTCCAGTGGGTGCAGGCCTGGTTCGCCACGCGATCCGCCACTCCTCTGATCCATTGGCCCGAAGCCCGCTGTCCGGGTGGCGCAAATTGCGAATCCGGTGCGCCCGAAACCGTGTAGGTTTTCTCGCGCGTATCGACCACAGACAGGCGATGAGCGCGATAATCGGTCAGCATGATGAGCCCTGTCGACGTCATGTCGAGACGCTGCTGCCAATGGGCCGCGTTCCAGCGCATGCGCTGTGGATAGACGTGTCCGTCCGGCCCGGTGGCCTCATAGGTGACATCCACATCGACCTGAGGCGTCACATAAGGCGTGGTCGCGGCTGGCGGAGCGGCCTCATCGGCGAGAGCCGATGAGGCCGCAGAAGAAAGCGCGGCAAGGGCAAGGCCGCAAAGGACGGAAGCCTTCATGATCACGGCTTGGCAGAGCTCTGCGGGCCGGCACCGTGCGGGATCGGCATCTGGGCGGTGATCTGCTGATAATCGGAGGGGGGAACGAACAATGTCTCGGCGATCGGTCCATACGTGACCTTCTGCGCTTCAAGCTTGCCATGCAGCCCGTCCGCATCGACGCCTTCCTCGCTCAGAATAACCCCGTCTTCCGTGACGCAGGCCACCGCGTTGCCGTGGGTGGAAGTGATGGTCCATTTGTTACAGGCAAGCCCTGCCACCGTGCCTGTGCCATCGGGCGCATATTGCATCGACATATCGAGCATGAACGGGTTGCGCAGGCCGTGCTTGGGCGCAAAGCTCGTATAGACGCGCTGCTTGTGCATGATCAGCGTGACGCGCTGGGCAGGCCGGTCAAGAATGGTCGAACCCGCGTGGTCCGGTGCGTCGATGCGCAGCTTGTCGCCCTCGGCCTTGAACTGGACGATGGCCTCTACAGGCTTGGGCATTTTTTCCGGCTGCACCGAATAAACGACCGTGACGTCGCGAGAGGGCGAAAGTCGCGGATGCTGCTGCGCCAGAGCCGTGCCAGCCCCACCCGTGACAAGGGCGGCCAGCGAAAGCGCCGCAGCGCCCTTTACTTGGAACATCGACATTTTATTCCCTCCAATACGCCCTAGCGAGCGTCGATACCGTCACGAAGACGGATGATCTCCTGCCGGAGTCTGCCCAGCGTGACATCTTCATCCCACGATGCCTCAATCGCGACCGCGTGGTCCAGCATCAACCGATAGGCTGCATCAGGAACGGCAAGACAACCGAATGTTTCCAGATGCGCCGTTGGAAACTGCGTATCGAGCAGCGCGAATCCCGAACAGCGCAGTGAGGCAACCAGATGGACCAGCGCCACTTTCGAGGCATCCGTGCAGCGCGAAAACATGCTCTCCCCGAAAAAGGCTGCACCCAGCTTCACGCCATAAAGGCCGCCGACCAGCCGACCGTCAGACCATGTCTCGATCGAATGGGCGTAACCGAGGCGATGCAGAAGATCGTACTGCGCCTGCAGACGCAGGCTGATCCAAGTGCCGCCTCGCCCCGGTGTCTCGGCACAGCAGCGGATCACCTCATCGAAACAGCGATTGCTCGTAACGTCGAAACGCCCCTGAAGCACGGTACGGGCCAGCCTGCGTGAGAGATGAAAGCGCGAGTCGAGAGGGAGAACGCCGCGCTCGTACGGGCGATGCCAGCTGATCTCATCGGAATCGCGTGATTCGGACATAGGGAAAATCCCCTGCCGATAAGCGCCCAGAAGATACTGCGGGGCGATCGGATCAGGCGGCATGGCGGGCATTCTCCCGAAGCGCAGCCCGACGGAACCCCGGGCGCCGATACGGTTTATCATGGGCACCGACCGGCTCATCATGGTAGGGCAACCCCCTCAGACCGCGAGATGGACTTTCTGTATGCCCCTCACTTTCGTTTATCTGATCGGTATAGCCCTTAGTGGTGTTCTCGCCTTTTTCGCCCCGCATTATCAGGGGCTGGCTTTTGTCATGACAGCGCTCTTTTCCATCCAACTTGTTCCAGCCGGATTGATCGAGGCCTTTCGCGCATCGCACCCGAAATAGGTATGCCGCCGGGGGCTGGGTTTTTCCCCCTGCCACCATGCGACAAAGCGGGCCCGACCCACATCGGACCCTCATATGGCGGGACAAACCCGCACAGGCGTTTCCGGATCCATGGCGTTCAGACCGGGAGATCCCACGCGGAAACCCCATAATGCGCGGCATCACGAGGTGGCGTCGGACGGCCCTGTATGGCGCATGTGCTGGGCGGTATCGCGCACGATGGGCCCGTGCTGGCGCTCAAGACGCCTGATCGTGAACTGCGCCCGCGCTACAGCGCGATAATGGGACAGGAAGGCCGCGTTCAGCGACGCACCGCAGAGCGCGCCCGCCACAGGCACCATCTGCAGGGCGAATTTACGCGACAGGCCGATTCCATAATGTGAGGCGACTTCGGCAATCAGCAGCACAATGGGCTTGCCGCGCATCAAGGCCCGCGCCGAGAAGAACCCGAGTTCACTCTCGTCACCCGCCTGACCAGCCAGAAAACCCTTCAGAGCGAAGACCTCAAGACAGGCGCGACGCGTATCCTCATCGCTCAGATCCTCACCCTCTTCGCGTGCGACACGGGCAATTTCGCGCATGATCGTCAGGGTCGTAAACCCGATATCAGGCATGAGCCCGACGACACCGCCAAAACCACCGAGCGCGCCCGATACGGCGACAGCGGCCTGAGCCGCGGGATCACGCCATTTCGGCGCCTTGACCGGTGATTCCTGGGCCATACCCAGAATGGCGATGTCGAAAGCCCGCGTGATCGATGCCTCGGCCAGACCCTGCAGCTTGGCCTGGATATTGGGCGCCATGCCAAGGCCCTGCATACCCAGACGAGTCGCCTGACCGACGGCGCCGCCCATCAGGTCGGCCAGACGCACGAGCACACCGCGCCCGTGCTCGACCTTGGCCAGCGCAGACTGAAGCTGCGCCAGAGACTCGCTGTCGAGAGAAAGCGGGGCGATTTCGCCGATTCCCGGGATTGTCGATCCGGTCGCTGAAGCCATGAATTCTGTTCTCCCTGAACTGAGCGCGCCTGCACGGCGAGGCCTGGCACGGGCGTGTGGACATAAGGTCCGTTGCACCCGACGCAACGCCTGACACACCCGGCAGTCACCAAAGTTTGTCGCGAGGCTGCTTTTTTTTCATCCTACAACGTCAGGAGAAAACGAAACAGCGGCTCCCCTGTTAGGTGGATGGATATCGCAAACAGGACACCCCGATGCTCAGGACATTCCCCCTTTACCAGTTCGGCCTCTGCATGACCGCGCTGGCCGCCTCATTGCCTCTGGGTCTCGGAAGCGCTGCTGCCGATCCCGCGTCACAACTCCATGCCATGGAACGCCCGCTCACCCCGGTCGAAAAAGTCGCCCTGCCCGATGGTGGCGCGCCGCCGCCGCCCCATGGCTATGAGGTGACAGATGATTTTGACAATTCGTTGCGTGGCTATTCCTATACCGTCCGATCCCATCAGGCGCTCGGCCTGCCGGGGTCGGAAGCGCATCAATCCACCCAGTTGCCGAATGATGCACCGTCGCATTTCTCGTTTCTGGGCTGGCCGGTGAAATTCAATGCGCCGGTACGCCCACCCTATGAAAACTCGGCGTATCACAATTATGCCGGTTCACCGGGCAACGGGCAGACGGATGTGGTCGCGCAATCTGACGCCGCCGGCACGGCTTTATGGACCAACAACCAGAGGTAGAGATCATGACCAGCCCGCACCCGAATGACGGTGTTACAACAGTCAATCCGGCCAGTGGTGAAACCCTGGCGCATTATCCGTTTCTGACGGATGGCGCCCTGCAGGACATGCTGCGACGCGTCGAGCGGGGTTTCGAGGGCTGGCGGGCCAAATCGCTCGGCGCACGCCTCGATCTTCTGCATCGCTTCGCCACCCGCCTGCGTGAACGCAAGGAAGAGCTGGCGCGTCTGGCCACGCTCGAGATGGGCAAATCGATCACCTCTGCGCGGGCAGAGATAGAGAAATGCGCTGCAGTGATCGACTGGTATGGCAAGCACGCTCCTGCCCTGCTGCGTGACAAGCCTATGCCTGTGCCCATGGGTGAGGCCCATCTCAGCTATGCGCCGACCGGCATCGTTCTTGCCGTGATGCCCTGGAACTTCCCCTACTGGCAGATCATCAGGGCGGCCGTGCCCATTCTGGTCGGGGGTAATGGCTTCATCGTCAAACCGGCGGAAAACACGCTGGGCTGTGGCCTGCTGCTCAACGAGATCGCAGCCGATTGCGACCTCGATGACGTCTTCATGAGCGCCAATCTCTCTCGCGAACAGACTGCCCATGTCATTGCGGATTCGCGCATCAGCGGTGTGACGGTGACAGGCAGCGTGCGTGTCGGGCGCATTCTGGCCGGTATCGCCGGACAATATGGCAAGAAATCCCTGCTGGAGCTTGGCGGGTCGGACCCGTTCATCGTGCTTGCCGACGCCGATCTCGACAAGGCCGTCGATGCCGCCGTGGCTGCCCGCTTCGCCAATTGCGGTCAGGTCTGCATCGCTGCCAAGCGCATCATTCTCGAGGCACCGATTGCCGAAACCTTCAGCGAGAAGTTTCTCGCGAAAGTGCGTGCCCTCTCTCTCACCAACCCGTTGGATGATGACGCCTTCATCGGCCCCATGGCGCGCACTGACCTTCGCGACGGGCTACATGAGCAGGTGCGTCGCAGCGTCGCTGAAGGGGCCCGGCTTGTGGTGGGTGGCGAACCGGGCGATCGCCCCGGCGCCTGGTACGAGCCGACCGTGCTCGCCGGTGTCACACCTCAGATGACGGCTTTCAGGGAAGAGCTTTTCGGCCCGGTCGCCTGTCTGATCGAAGCACACGATACCGATCACGCCATCGCTCTGGCCAATGACAGCACCTATGGGCTGGGCGCCAGTCTCTGGACCCAGAACGCGGCGCTCGGTCAGGCGCTGTCGCAGCGCATCGAAGCGGGTGGGGTCTTCATCAACCGGATTACCGCGTCTGACCCGGCCCTGCCTATCGGTGGCATCAAGGCCAGCGGCTATGGTCGCGAACTGACCGAACTCGGTCTCTACGAGTTCATGAACATCAAGACCGTCTGGGCCTGCTGAACGCCTCGCCCAGCCTCAGCCTGCCTTCTGAAATGCCTCAGAGGGCAGGTCCCTTTCACCGACTGACGCCCGCCGGAACCTCTCTCAAACAGCAACGCGCGCAAAAACATCTTGCGTTATATCTTAAGATAAGACACTCTTAAGATATAACAGGAGATACAAATGCCCTTTCGCCATCATCTACGCCATGTCTTCAGCCGTCACGACGGCTTCGGCGGCGGGTCAGGCCATCGTTTCGGCGGGCGGTTCGGCCGCCATCGCGGCGGCGATATTCCGAGCGGTCGCAAGCTCAGCGCCGAGGAGTTGCAGCTCGTGATTCTCGCCTTGCTGCAAGAGAGCCCTGCCCATGGCTATGAAGTCATCCGCAGGCTCGAGGAGCGGTCGAACGGCTTCTACAAGCCGAGCCCCGGCATGGTTTACCCGGCCCTGACCTATCTCGAGGAAATCGGCCTCGCCGCTGTCACGCAGGAAGGCACACGCAAGCTCTATACGATTACCGAACCCGGCGGGGCGCATCTGGCCAAAAACAAGGCAGAAGCCGATCGTATTCTCGATATCCTCGAGCGTATCGGCGCCCGCATGAGCGAGGTGCGCGAGGCTTTTGCCGGGTTGCACGATCTGGACCCTGAAGCCGCCGACGGTCTCCACAAGGCCCGGCATCTTCTCAAGACCACGCTTTACGCACGACGCGGGTGCAGCCCGATCGAGGCGCGTCGCATCGCGGCTATCCTGACCCGTGCCGCTGCCGAGATTGCCGAAGGAGAGAGCGCATGACTCAGGACGGCCTGGCTCCCACAAAGATCCGTCATGCGCTGCGGCTTAGACGCATCACGGTCGCGCAGATTATTCCGCTTTCCGATACGATGCGCCGTATCGTCTTCACCGGCGAAGATCTGCATGACTTCGTGACCGCTGGCGTGGACGATCACGTCAAGCTGTTCTTCCCGCAACCAGGCAGTGACACGCCGGTTCTGCCCGATCTTGGCGCCGACCGCAGCGCACCGCGTGACCCGCGCCTGATCGCGCGTGACTACACGCCGAGACGTTTCGATGAAGAGACGCGGGAACTCGTCATCGACTTCGTGCTGCATGATGAAGGCCCCGCCACGCAATGGGCTGCCCAGGCAAAGCCGGGCCATGTTCTGGGGATGGGGGGCCCCAAAGCCTCGCATATCGCGCCTGAGGCGCTGACGACGCATCTGCTGATCGGCGATGATACCGCCCTGCCCGCCATCGCCCGCACCCTCGAGACCCTTGCGCCCAACCATCGGGCCATCGTCCTTCTGGACACGCGCGAGACCGAAAAGACCTATCCGCTGATCAGCCATGCCTGGATCGAGGTGCATCGTTGCGAAAAGGGTGGCGATGAGACGCTGCCAGACCTGCTGCGCCACGTGGTTCTGCCCTCGGTCGAAAAGCTCAATGTCTGGATTGCGGCCGAAATCGAGGTCGTGCGCACGCTGCGCGATCATCTGGTCAATGAGGAAGCCGTACCCCGTACGCAGATACGCGCCGCCGGTTACTGGCGGCGGGGGGATGCTGCCGGAGGCGGCCGTCTCGACACATGACGACGCGCCCTCGCCGGGTTGCGAAATTCAGGCGATGAATTTCGCCTGCGCCTTTCGCAGGGACTCAGGGGGTAATGTCCCCTCTGGCGTATGAGCATCCTGAATGCCCGTACCGAGGGCGGTCACAACCGGCACGACCCCCCCCCAGAGTGTCGAGGGCAGATCTGCCGGATCTTCTACCGGCGGGCCGGTGCGTATCTTGGCACTTGCCGCCTCGATATCGAGCGCGATCACTCCTGTCGCTTTGAGTTCCTGCACGGTCATGCCCCGCAACTCGCTGCTGCGACCGGGCAGAAGATGGTCGGTAATCGCATCGAGAGCCCGTGCGTGCTCCTCGCCCCTCACCTTCCTCGCTTGCCCATGCACCACGGCGCAACGATAATTGACCGAGTGATGAAAGGACGAGCGTGCCACCACGATGCCGGTGAGCTGCGTTACTGTTACACAGAGCTTGAGCCCATCCAGCCCCATCAGCCGCGTCTTGGAAGCGCCATGCAGATAGAGCGTGCCGCCGCAACGCGCATAGGCCATCGGCATGACCATCGGCCTGCCATCGGCCACGAAACCCACATGCCCGACGAGCCCCGTATCGAGAATGGCGTGGATGGTCGCCTCGTCATAATGCGCGCGCTTGCCCTGACGGGCCTTCGCATAATCGGGAACCATTCTTGCCTCCTAGATCTGTCCTGAGCAATCGTCGCTTGACCGAAACGGATCTAGCGCGCCAACTGGACTGATTCGAGATCCGGTTTATCGATATTTCTTCATGCCAGTTTTTCTCCCCGCCTTTTTCCTGCCCGATCCGACACGCAGCGAGCCGTTACCTGTTCAGCTTTTTGCCGCTCTCGGGGCAGCCATACGCGCCGGACGTATTGCCGACGGGGCCGTATTGCCCTCGACACGTCATGCCGCGCAGATGCTCGGTCTCTCGCGCAGCTCCATCACCACGGCCTATGACCTGCTACGCGCAGAAGGCATTATCGAGATGCGGCCAGGCAGTCGGCCTAGGGCATGCCTGCCGACCACCCCCGCGACCGACAGGGTCGAAAGCATCACGCCAAGGGTCTCGACACGCGGGCAACGTCTGGCACATGACCCGCGCAAGGCGACCTATGTAACAGAGACGGGGCGACTGGCGCCCGGCCTGCCTGACGAGCATGAGTTCCCTGCCAGTCTCTGGGCCCAGATCCTACGCCGCCAGGCACGACCCGCACGGGGAGAGGAAGCGGGATATGGCGGCTATCATGGCACGCAGGCCCTTCGGGAAACCCTCTGCACGCGACTGGCCAGCGATCGAGGCCTTGCCATCAGGCCAGAACAGATACTGATCACGCCCGGTACGCAGGCCTCTCTCAGCCTTGTTACCCAGATCATGACAGATCCGGGGGATGTCATCGCCATGGAAGACCCCGGCTATGTCGGCGCGAAAGCGAGCTTTCTGGCAGCAGGCGCGACGCTTTGCCCTGTGCCGGTCGATAGCGACGGAATGCAGGTTGAGGCCCTGCCACCCGAAGCGCGCCTCATCTACATCACCCCCTCAAATCAGTATCCGCTGGGTGGGCGGATGGGGCTTGCGCGTCGCCTCGACCTGCTTGAGCGCGCGCGCAGTCAGGGCGCGCTGATCATAGAAGACGATTACGACAGCGAGTTTCTCTGGCATGGGCGCGAAATCGCGGCCCTTGCCGCGCATGGCAGCTTTACGGAATGCATCTATCTCGGTTCGGCCTCGAAGGCGCTTCTGCCGGGCCTTCGACTCGGCTGGATAGTCGTACCCGAAGCCCTGATCGACCCGATGCGGGCCGCGCATCGCACGATGGGCTGCGCCGCTAATCTTCACGCCCAGCTTGCTTTGTCGGAACTGATGGAATCGGGTCATTACCGCAGACATCTGCGCCATATCGCACGACTTTATCAAAGTCGTGGTGAAGCCCTCTATGAGGCGCTGCAAAATTGCGAGGGCGTTGTGGTCACCCGGCCACGCGGCGGCGTGCAACTGGGTCTCCGCTTTGTGGAAAAAGGCTTCGAACTGGTCAGTCAGACAGCCCTTGCGCAAGCGGGCTACCGTGTTGCCCGGCTTTCGGCCCTCTGCCACGCCGCAACACAGGAGGGACTTGTGATCGGTTTTGCGACACTGCGCCCGGATGACCCACAGCGTATTGCCTCGCTGCTCGGACAATGTCTCTCTGCCCCGGCAAAAGCCTGACCCACAGAGAGATCAGGGGCCCGAAAGGCTATTTTCCCTGCCACTGCCCAAGCTGGCAGAGATAGATCCATTCGCTTTCACGCACTGGCGCGACGGAAAGGCGGGACTGACGCAGAAGCGCCATTTCCGAGAGGGTTGGATCGGATTTGATCATCGCAAGCGATACCGGATTGGCAAAAGCGCCGCGTGCCTTCACATCAACGCAGACCCATTTCTCTCCCTCCGCTGTCGGGTCGGGATAGGCCTCACGCACCACTTCGACGACACCCACGATCTCCTTGTCCGAGACCGAGTGGTAGAAGAAAGCCAGATCGCCGCAGCGCATGGCCGAGAGATTGTTGCGCGCCTGATAGTTCCGCACCCCGGTCCAGGGTTCGACCCCGTTTTGGACCTGCTGCTGCCATGAAAATGTTTCTGGCTCGGATTTGATCAACCAGTACTGCATCAACGCCCCCTCTTCCATCGGCTCGGTCTGTGGAAAATGCCTGAATTAATTGCCCCTGCCCCGCTCCCCCTGCAGATTTTTTTGCATTATCAAAACGAATTCCGATCAAAAAAACTTCATCGGATAGGGGCGTTCTCGGGCTATACCATGCCCGAACGCCGCAGGAGAGAGGCCAAGAGTGACGAAAGCGACGCATCAGCCCCTGTCAGGGCGACCCGCGCAGGGGGCCTTCCTGCATCGCTTCGCCAATCCTGGTCGCTTCCTGCGCCTGTCTCGCTGGCTCTTCCCTGCACTATGCGCCTTTTCAGGCGTATTCCTTGCCATCGGTCTGGTCTGGGCTCTGCTCTTCTCGCCCGCAGACTGGCAGCAGGGCGATGCGGTGCGCATCATGTATCTGCATGTGCCCATGGCAATTCTGGCTTCAGCGGGCTACGCCACTCTGGCCGTCTGCGGCGTGCTGTCTCTGGTCTGGAAACATCCTCTGGCCGATCTCGCTGCTGTTGAAATCGGTCCCGTCGGCGCTGTGGTCACGGCGCTCTGCCTGCTGACAGGCGCCTTCTGGGGCAAGCCGATGTGGGGCGCCTGGTGGGTCTGGGACGCCAGACTGACCTCGGTACTCGTGCTCTTTTTTCTCTACCTCGGCCATATCGCGCTCATTCAGGCCTTCGATGACCCACAGCGCGGCTACCGCGCGGCCGCCGTGCTGGCGATTGCCGGTGTTATCGATCTGCCGATCATCAAGTTCAGCGTGACCTGGTGGAACACGCTCCATCAGCCAGACAGCATCACCCTCACCCATGCGCCCACCATGCCGTCATCGATGCTGCTGCCGCTCTCGCTCTGCATGATCGGTTTTGCCACCGGATTTGCAGCGCTCGTAACAGGACGTCTGAAAGCCGCCATCATAGAGACACGTGCGCAACAGATGCTGACCAGACGCGCCCGCCCTCTGAGCGAGTCGGCATGATTCATATCGCCTATACCCACTGGCCCTATATCGCCGCCTCTTACGGCTGTGCGCTGCTCGCCACTCTCTGGCTTGGCATAGGACTGGCCCTGCGCCTGCATCGCGCCACAACGCGACTGGCCCTGCTCGAGCGCCCTGACGCACGCAGAAAGCCGACAGTATGACAGTTCCTTCCTCAACCGGGACGTCACGGCATTCACCTGAGCCGCAAGGCAGCCGCCATAAAAGACGTATGACACGCAAGAGCCGCCGCCTGTGGCTGGTTCTGGCTTGTCTGGGGTGTTTCGCCGTGGCTACCGGACTAGTGCTGAACGCGTTTTCATCCAGCATCGTGTTTTTCATGGCGCCATCGCAGGTCCTGAAAGCACCACCTGCCTCTGACCGGGTGATCCGCCTCGGGGGAATGGTTGTTGCAGGATCGCTCAGGCGCAGCCTTGAGGGGCAGACACCAATCAACCAGTTCGAGGTGACGGACGGACAGGCCGCTATCGACGTGCGCTATGAAGGCATTCTGCCCGATCTGTTTCGCGAGGGACAAAGCGTTGTGGCTCTGGGCACCTATCGAGGCGGCTCCGCCTTTATCGCGTCAGAAGTTCTGGCCAAACATGACGAGACCTATATGCCCAAGGAAGTCGCCGCTGCCCTGCAGCGCAGCGGTAAGTGGGACCCGAGATTCGGCAAGCCGCCATCAAGCGAAAGCCTGAACAGCATGGCCCGTGGGGCAACAGGTGGCTCGAACGGTCGATGAGCAGTTTTTTCGGACCTGAACAGGGGCATTATGCCCTCGCTTTCGCCTGCGTTCTCGCGCTCACTCAATGCATCCTGCCGCTATGGGGCGCGTGGCGTGGGCAGCGCTTTCTGCTCGATCTCGCGCCACGTCTGGCCTTTGCGCAGCTTCTGGCGCTGGCCTATTCGTTCCTGAGCCTGATCGCCTGTGCGGTGCAGGATGATTTCTCGGTGCAGAATGTTGCCGCCAACTCTGCCCTGAGCAAACCGCTTCTGTATAAAATCACGGGGGTCTGGGGTAATCACGAAGGGTCGGTGCTGCTCTGGGCTCTTATTCTTGCCCTGTGCGGCGGGGCTGTCGCCCTGCTCGGACGGGGCCTGCCGCTGATCCTGAAAGCGCGCGTTCTGGCCATTCTTGGCGGTGTTTCGACAGGGTTTCAGCTTTTCTGCCTTCTGACTTCCAACCCCTTTGCCCGCATTTGGCCTGCCCCGGCCGATGGGCAAGGCATGAACCCCCTCCTTCAGGACCCCGGCCTCGCCTTTCATCCGCCTGTTCTCTACACGGGCTATGTCGGCTTTGCCGTACCCTTTGCCTTTGCCGTAGCCGCACTGATCGAGGGCCGGGTCGACGCAGCCTGGGGGCGTTGGGTGCGCCCATGGGCGGTGGCTGCCTGGTGCTTTCTGACCTGCGGCATCGCCATGGGGTCATGGTGGTCCTATTACGTGCTCGGCTGGGGCGGCTACTGGTTCTGGGACCCGGTCGAAAACGCCTCGCTCATTCCCTGGCTGACAGGCACGGCGCTGGTGCATTCGGCCATCGTGGTCGAAAAACGCGACGCGCTGCGTATCTGGACGGTGCTGCTCGCCATCGCCAGCTTCTCGTTTTCGCTTTCCGGCACTTTTCTCGTGCGCTCGGGCATTCTCAATTCGGTTCATGCCTTTGCGAATGATCCCGCACGGGGCGTCTTCATTCTCGGCCTTCTGGCGCTGGTTATCGGCGGGTCGCTTCTTCTTTTTGCCTGGCGGGCGCCGGGCCTCGCCCCCGGAGGCATTTTTGCGCCTGTCTCGCGAGAGGGCGGGCTGGTGCTCAATAACATCCTGCTCTGCGCACTCTGCGCCGTGGTCGTGACCGGCACCATGTATCCGCCTTTCATGCAGATCCTGACCGGGCGCACCCTCTCTGTCGGAAAGCCGTTTTTCGACGCGACCACCATTCCGCTGGCCCTGCCTCTGATGGTCGCGATGGCGCTTGGAACCATGCTCCCCTGGAAGCGCGGCAATCTCCGCCCGCTGCTGCGCCGCCTGCGTGTGGCGGCTCTGGTCGCGCTGATGGCGCTGATAGCCGGTTGTTTTCTGCTTGACGGTATCCTGCCGATCCTCTGCGCCGCCGCTGCCCTGTGGGTGATCATGGCGAGCCTGACCGATCTGGCTGCCCGTCTCGGCCTGCGCGACGGATTGAGCGTGGTGCGCCAACGCCTGCCCCGGCTGCCGCGGGCGGTCTGGGGAAGTGCAATTGCCCATATCGGAGTAGGGGTAACGGTACTGGGCATCACCGGCATGTCCCAGGCGCGTCACGCCGTGGTCGAGATCGGGATCGGCCAGACAATCCATCAGGGCGCACTCGACTGGCGGCTGGTTTCGGTCAGGCGTGAGACAGGGGCGAATTACAAGGCCCTTGTGGCCGACCTAACCGTATCGCGCCACGGTCGGGTGATTGCCACGCTCCATCCATCACGACGCGATTTCACGAGCCAGCATCAGGTGACGACCGATGTCGCTATTCGCACCAATCTTCTACGTGACCTTTACGCCGCGCTTGGCGAGAGCCGGGGCAGCGGTGCCGATGCCCGCTATGTGCTGCGCCTGCACAACAACCCCCTTGCCCCATGGATATGGCTGGGCGGCGTCATCATGGCCTTCGGCGGTGCCCTCTCCCTCGCCGACAGGCGCCATCGCTTCGGCGCACCCAGGAAAGCACGTGACAGAAGCGCCCACGCCCCCATCGTTCAGGAAAGCCGCTCATGACGATCTCGACGAGGCGACGCCTGCTCATGACCCTGCCGGTCGCGGGAGCCGGGCTGGCCGGTTTTGGCTGCTGGAGAATGCTCTCGGCCATGCAGGATGGCTCTTTCGACCCCCATGCCATTCGGCGGGACAAGGGCGACGCTCTCATTCCCGATTTTGCCCTTCCCGGCCTGTCGGGCCCGGATGACGGTTTCGATGCCGCCGCTCTCAGTCAGAATGCGAAACCGGTTCTGGTCAATTTCTTCGCCTCCTGGTGCATCCCCTGCGTCGCCGAAATGGCTGCGCTGAGGGAAATCGCCCGTCAGATTCCGCTCTGGGGCATCGCCTACAAGGACAAGCCGGAAGACGCCCGGCGTTTCATCACCCGTGACGGCTCGCCCTATGAGCGCGTGGCACTCGATCGAAGCGGCATGACCGCCATCGACTGGGGTGTCAGCGGCGTACCGGAAAGCTTTCTGATCGTACCTGGCGGTCGTATCGCCTGGCACGGCGCCTCGGCGCTCGATGAAACGCTTTTCCGTCGCGAAATCCTGCCGCTGGCAAACGCCACGCCATGAAGAAACTGGCCGTCCTTGCCTCTCTTGCCATTGGTCTGTGCGTCATGGCGCTGCCTGCCCGCGCCCTCGATGACCCGTCAGAGATGCTGCCCAACCCGACTCAGGAAAAGCGTGCCGAAGCAATCGGCGCGCAATTGCGCTGCCTCGTCTGCCAGAATGAGTCGATCGAAGACAGCTCGGCCTCTCTGGCACGCGATCTGCGTCATGTGGTGCGTCAGCATGTCGCTGCCGGAGAAAGCAACCAGCAGATCATGGCCTGGATGACGCAGCGCTATGGCGAATTCATCAGGCTGAAGCCTCGGCTTGCCGCCTCGACCCTGCTGCTATGGGCAATGCCGGTTCTTGCTCTTGCCCTCGGCGGCATTCTGGCCACCCTGATGCTGCGCCGCCCGCGCAAAACCGAGCCCCTCGATGACCAGGAAAAGAAGCGGCTTGCCGAACTCCTGCGCGAGCAGGAGATAACGCGATGAACTGGCTCGGCTTTCTCATCCCGACGCTCGTCATCCTGCTGCCCCTTCTGAGCTTGCTTCTGCCCAGACGACGGGACGTCGCATCACCCGTCAGCGCGAGAGCCTCCGCGCTGGCCCTCTATCGTCACCAACTGCGCGATCTCGACCGGGACCATGAAAACGGGTTGATGGATGCCGGTGAAGTTTCCCGCGCCGAACTGGAGATACAGCGACGCATTCTGGCTGCAGATCGTCTTCAGGAAACCACGTTCAGGATCCAGTCTCATCAGAGACTGCGTTTCGCCGTGCTTCTGGTGGCCCTGCCCTGTTTTGGCTTTGCGCTCTATCTTGCCAATGGTCACCCTTCCCTGCCTGCCCAGCCTCACAAGACGAGCGGGGTTAACGTCCCTCCCGCCATGCAGGCGCTATTCGAAAAGCTCGACAGACAGGTCGCCAGCATGACGCCGGACGATCTCGAGTATGTGCGTCAGTCTGTTCTGCTGGGTCAGGTCGATGAGGCGCTCAACCGCCCCGATGATGCACTGCGCGCCTATCGTCAGGCCCTGTCTGCGCGGTTCATTCCGGAACTGGCCGTGCAGATTGCCGAGCTTCAGACACAGCAGGACGGGCATATCTCGGCCGAAAGCCTCGCGCTATATCGAAAGGCACTCGATGCCGCGCCAGCCGACGCGCCCTGGCGCCTTGCCGTCGAAGCGCGCATCGCCGCAGGGGAGCACGATCAGAATCCCTGATCTTCGGCTCGGTGTGCAGGGGAGACCGTCAGGTTTCGGAAAATACGTCAGCGAAACATGATGGGCACGATGCTGCCATTTTGCTGTTGCAAAAACGTTCTCGATAACGGCAAGAGCGGTTCCATGGTGCGTCTCTCTCCCCTGCCCCGACAGCGATCCGTGCTGACCGGGAATTATCTGCCCGTACCGCGCCCTCCCGCGCAGGAGACGGTGGTGCTGTGCCCTGTCTGTCGCGGCAAGATGCAGCGCACCGATGAGGAATGCCCCAATTGCCATGCCGTGCGCCATTTTGGCCCGACACGGCGTGAGACCGTACTGAGCGCCCTTATCGGGGTGACGGGCGCCCCGGCCATATCGTTGCTGATCATCCGTCCATCATACTGGACCGCCATCGTTGCAGTGGTTGGATTGCTGGGGGGATTTTATGTTGCCCATAGCCGACATGCGAGTGATCGCTGGCTGCGTAATCCGCGCTGATCAGAAGATTTCGTAACAAGATGCAGCTTTCGACAAGTCTGGCGAAACGCTAAGGGCAATAGTTATGTCTGCTACGGCTTCACGCCCCCAACGTCGTTCCTTTCTGCTCTTGCGCGAACGCTACATCCTGCGTCAGCTTTTTCTTGGGCTGGTCGGGATTACCAGCGGCGCCATCGCTCTTATCTGGCTGATGCAATCACTGCGCTTTGTCTCGCTTGTGGTTGACCGCGGGCTGTCGCTTCGCGTGTTCATCCAGCTGACCTCGCTGATGATCCCGTCGTTTCTGGCGGTCATCCTGCCCATCACGACATTTCTGGTCGTGCTTTTCGGCTATCAGCGCATGTCTGGCGATCGCGAACTGACCGTCATGCAGGCCGCTGGCCTGTCTCCGTTTCAGCTGGCGCGCCCGGCCATGGCCTGCGCCCTCATCACCACGATTCTGGGCTATATTCTCAATCTATGGCTTGTGCCGGTCTCGTATCACGCGTTCAGACGCTACGAATTCGAGATCCGCAATCGTATGGCGGCCTTTCTGCTTCAGGACGGCGTCTTCGCGCAGCTTTCGAAAGACATGACCGTTTATGTGCGCAAACGCGACCGCGATGGCCAGATGCACGGTGTTTTCGTCGAAGACGACCGCATGCCCGAAGCCAGAGCGACGATCATCGCCGAGCGCGGCACCATGGTGGTGGTTGATAACCAGCCGCGCGTCGTCCTTTTCAACGGATCGCGACAGGAAATCGATCACCACACCGGGCGGCTCAATGTCCTGACTTTCCAACGCAATTCGATCGACCTTTCAAGCAGCAAACAGGCCGAGACCGAAGTGCGTGATGCCTCGGAAATGTCGCTGCCAGAGCTGTTCCATCCTGATCCGCGCCTTGTCTCCCAGCGTGACTGGGGCAAGTTTGCCGTAGAGGGCTGGCGCCGCCTGACAGCCCCGCTCACCACGCTCTCTTTCAGCATGATTGCGCTTGTGGCCATTCTGAGTGGTGCCTTCTCGCGTCATGGCAATATCAAGCGCCCTCTCGCCGCGATTCTGTCGGTCGTCGGGCTTATGGCCCTGTCGCTGATGCTGCAAAATCTGGCAGGTCGTAATCTGGGGCTTGTGCCCTTGCTCTGGATTATTGCCGTCGTGCCAGCAATCGGATGCGGCTACTGGCTCTTCTCACCCAAAGGCCTGACCGCAGCACGAAAGAAGAAACATGGCGCGTAGTCCTTTGGCCCTTCTCCGGGGGAGTTCAGCCGGCGTTTCGGTCACGCTCTCGCTTTATATTTCGCGCATTTTCACGCTCTTCGCCCTGGCCATGATTGCTGCGCTGACAGGGCTCGTTTCGCTTTTCGACTTCATCGATCTGCTGCGCCGTGTTGCGACCAAGCCTGACGTGCCGACGAGCCTCGTCACCGAGATCGCCGGATTGCACGTGCCGTTTTTCATGATCATGATCATGCCTTTCGGCATCCTTCTGGGCGGCATCGTCTGTTTCTGGCGTCTCACACGATCTTCCGAACTGATCGTTGCGCGCGCCGCAGGCATTTCGGCGTGGCAGTTTCTCGCTGCGCCGCTCGCCTGCGCCATCATGCTGGGCATGTTCGGCACCATGGCCCTGTCGCCGCTTTCCTCCATGATGTTCCGCAAGGCCGAACTACTGGATGAAGCCTATCTCAAAACCGGTGGCGGACCGCTCTCGCTCAATGGCGGCGCGCTATGGCTGCGCCAGCTCGATGACGAGCAAGGCGGCCAGGGCGTCGCCATTCTGCATGCACGCCATGTTTTCATGCATGACCGGAAACTGAGTATCAATGATATCAGCATCTTCCGCCTTGATGCGCGTGATCAGCTTGTTGTGCGTATCGAAGCCCCGCGCGGTGAGCTCGTCGCTGGCGCCTGGAAACTCGAAGACGCCGCGACGGTACGTCCCAATCATCTTCCGACGCGCATAGGCGACTATCTTCTGCCGACCAATCTCTCTCTGACCCGCGTGGAACAGAGTTTTGCTTCGCCCGATACGCTGTCTGTGTGGACGCTACCCGGTTTCATACACTTGCTGGAAAGGTCGGGTTTTTCGTCCATACGGCATCGACTGCACTTCCAGACTCTGTTAGCTCTTCCGATCCTGTGCGGTACAATGGCACTCGTTTCGGCTGGGTTCTCCATGCGTCCCTCGCGTCGTGGCGGTGTGGCGCGCATGCTTGGCTCGGGAATCGCTGCGGGTTTTGCGCTGTTCACCATCTCGAAGGTGGCGGCGCAATTTGGTGAATCCGGTGCCCTGCCGCCCGTCATGGCGGCCTGGGCGCCCACTGGCGCAGGTCTTTGCTTGGCGGTAGCCTTGCTTCTGCATCTGGAGGATGGTTGATGTCGAAACGGCGCGTTGCGCATCACAGGCGCAAGTCCTGGCTGGCTGCGTCCATGCTGGCTGGCACCGCGACTTTCGGCGCCATTCCGGAAGCCGATGCAACGATGCAGCGCCAGACCGGCCCGAAAGTTGCCGTAGGCAAACCCTCTTCGCAATCAGACCCGGTCACTTATCTGGCCGATCATGAGAGCTATGACCGCGCTGGCGTTGCCACCTGGACAGGTAATGTTCAGGTATGGCAGGGCGATCATGCCCTTCGCGCCGACAAGATCGTCTATGACCGCAACACGGGTGTCATGACCGCAACAGGCCATGTTGCGATGGTCGAGCCCGATGGCAGCACGAGCTATGCCAGTTATGTCGAGCTGAGCAATGGCATGCATGACGGGATTGCCCGGGCAATTTTCCTGCGCATGGAAGATAATGCCAAGATGGCAGCCAACGGGATGCGCCGCACGAACGGCAAGATCAACGATATGGCAAAGGCCGTCTATACGGCCTGCGAAACATGCGCCAAAGACCCGTCGCGCGCGCCATTCTGGCAGCTGCGTGCCTATAACGCGACGCAGGACACAGAGCACAAGCGCATCAATTTCAGCCATGCCTATCTCGACATGTTCGGACTACCGATCATGTATCTGCCCATTTTCTCGATGACCGATCCGAGTGTGAAACGTCAGAGCGGTTTTCTCATGCCGGGCATCAATCCGCATGACCGCTATCTCGGTACGTATTTCACCATCCCCTATTTCTGGGCGATCGATAACCAGCAGGATCTGACGGTTCAGGGGCTGGTCTCCACCCGTACAGGCCCGCAGATCAGTGGGCAGTACCGAAACCAGCTCAATTTCGGCAAGATCAACTTTACCGGCGGGGTGGCGTACAGCACGCGCAAGGAAGGCAGTTACGTCAACACCTTCGGCAATACGGTGGACGGAACAAACGATAGCGGTATCCAGGGCTACGCGCGCGGTAATGCCGTGTTCGATATCAACGACCACTGGCGTGCCGGTGCCAATATCAATCTTGCCTCGTCCGCCAATTACATGCGCGATTACCGTATCACAGGGTACGGTAACGAAACCCTGCAATCGACTGCCTATATCGATGGTTTCGGGGTAGGCTCCTATGCGCGTCTGGACGGGCAGTTCTACCAGGGCCTGAACCAGGGCGTCATTCGCAACTCGAATCTGCCATTCGTTCTGCCGCGCTTCAACTACGCCTTTCAGGGGCAGACCGATCCCTTGGGTGGCACATTCTCGCTGAATACAAACGACTTCAACGTTTATCGCCCGGAAGGTACCCGCGATCAGCGCGGACAGATCCAGATGAACTGGAACCGCCCGTTCCATAACGTTCTCGGGCAGATCTGGCTTCTGACAGCTCGTCTCGATGCTACGGTATATAGTGCAAACCATCTCACCGAGCAGCCGCTCTATTACACTGCCACAGGCCGGCACACGACTGGCTGGGTTCTGCCCACTGTCGCGCTGAAAATGAACTGGCCGTTCATGCGCCGCTTTGCCCATGGGCATGGCTCGCAGATTCTGGAGCCGATCGTGCAGGCGATTGCCGCTCCGAATATGGGCAACAGCGCGGCACGCATGATCCCGAACGAAGACAGTCTGCAATACGAGTTTACCGACAGCACGCTGTTTGCGCTCAACCGCTACACCGGCACCGACCGTCTCGATGGCGGGTTACGCGGCAATGTAGGCGTGCATGGCAACTGGACATGGCGCGGTCATGTGGTCGATTTTCTGGTGGGCGAGAGCATCCAGCAGCACATCACCCATAATCGCATCGCCTATTCAGGGCTGGACCATCATCTCTCGTCGCCTGTCGCCCGCGTCCGTGTGAGCCCCAACCAGTATCTCGACCTGACAGCCCGTGGCCGTTACGATCCCTGGCGGAAGAGCTTCGATTACGGTGAAGGTCTCGTCAGCGTCGGTGTGCCGATCTTCCACGTGAATGCCGGGTATATCTATGAGCCGGTCACACCTTATTACTTCTACGCGACGAATTACCGCCTGAACGGCCCGACACAGGTCTATTATACCAAGACCAATGAAGTGACAGCGGGTGTTTCGACCTCGTACAAGCAGTATCATGCGTCGGTTTATGGGCGCCGGTCGCTCTCGCGCAAAGAGTTCGTCAGTCTCGGCGGTGATATCGGTTATTCGAATGACTGCTTCGGCTTGGACATCCTTGCGATCAAGCAATATACCTCGATTGGTGGTCAGCAGCGCAACACGACCGTGCTGTTCAATCTCACCTTCAAGACAATCGGTACCTTCGGAATCAATGGCTGACGGACGCGCAATGAGCTTTTCTGCCCCCTTCCTTCGGGCTGCCCTGCCTGCCGGCCGCTCCCTGTCGATGCGCAAGACGCTTCTCGGCTTTTCGGCCCTGCTCGCCCTTCCGGTGCTCGGTGCCCAGGCGGCCCCGGCCCATCACGCCCATGCGCAGCACGCCCATCCCGGGCATGGCTCGGTGGTCGAGCCGGTCACACCGCCTGAAGATGCCATCTTGGGCACGATCAACGGTCAGGTTCTGACCGAGCGCGATGTCGATAACCGCGGCAAGCTCTTCGCCCTGTCGACCGGGCTGAATATCAGCCCCGACCTGATGCAGCGCCTGCGCCCGCAGATCATCCGCCAGCTGGTCGATGAACGCATCAAGACGCAGGAAATCCTCAAGCGTCATATCAATGTCGAGCCGCAGCAGATTGCCCAGGCGATCAACAACATCGAATCACGCAATGGCATGCCCAAGAATGCATTGCGCGACCGTCTAGCGCAGGATGGTGTGTCGCTCACCACCCTGATCGACCAGATCCGCGTGCAGATAGGCTGGATGCAGGTGCTTCGCGAAGAGATTTCAGGGCGCGGCCGCATCACGGCCCGCGAAATCGCGCAGCGTGAGGAGGCGCTTCGCGCAGAGGAAGGTCGCCCCCAGTACAACGTGAGCGAGATCTTCATTCCTGTGGCCGATCCGCGCCATTCAGAAACCGAGCTCGAATTCACCAAGACGATCATCACGCAGCTGCGCAACGGCGCGCCCTTCCCGATTGTCGCGGCGCAGTTCTCTCAGGCACAGACCGCGCTTGACGGCGGTACGATGGGCTGGGTGCAGGAAGACAGCCTTGACCCGCCCGTGGTCGAGATTGTGCGCCAGATGCCGATCGGCGCCATTTCCAACCCGGTCAAGGTGGCGGGTGGCTATGTCATCGTTACCGTCAACGGCAAGCGGACGATTGGCCATCAGAACGTCACCATGGTCACCGTGCGTCAGGCTTTCTTCCCCTTCTCGTCACCCCTGAATCCTCAGGACCCGACGGATCAGCAGAAAATGGCTCTGCAGAAGGCTTCCGCCGCCGCGCAATCGGTCCATGGATGCGATGCGATGGAAGCCCTCAACCATTCCCTCGGGGAAAAGCATCCCTCCGACCCGGGTGGCCAGCTGGTGCTTGAGCGTCTCAACCCCCAGATGCGACAGGTTCTGTCCGATCTCCCTGTCGGTCAGTCCAGCCGTCCGCTGGTCTCGACGGACGGCATCGCGCTGCTGACGGTCTGTTCGAAGGGGCAGAAGAACATTGCCCAGCAGAGCCCGAGCGAAATCGCCGACAGCCTGATGAATGAACGCGTCGAGCAGGCCTCGCGTCAGCTCGAGCGTGATCTGGAGCGCCGTTCGGTCATCGAAATGCGCAAGGATGACAAGACCGCCTCTGCCAAACCGGCTGACGACACGCAGAACGACGAGCCCCCCGCCAAGAAGCCGCACGGCAAGCCTGCGCCGGGTCAGGGATGAACCTTCCCAGCCTGCGCGATGCCATCCGTATTCATGGTCTCGACGCCAAGAAATCCTTCGGCCAGCACTTTCTTCTCGATCCGGGTATCGTCGCCCGCATTGCGGCTCTCGCTGGTGACATGGCCGGGCGGCATGTGGTCGAAATCGGCCCGGGGCCGGGTGGGCTGACACGCGCCCTGCTCGACACGAAGGCCGGTGCTGTTCATGCCGTCGAGATCGATCAGCGCGCATGGCCTCTACTTGATGAGCTTGTGGCCCATGCCGATGGCAGACTGATTCTGGTCAAGGCAGATGCGACCGCCCTCGACACGGCGACACTCTGCCCGGCGCCTCGCAAGATCATCGCCAATCTGCCTTACAATGTCGGCACCCCCCTTCTGATTGGCTGGCTCCGTCAGGCAGCGCTCTGGGAGCGCATGACGCTGATGTTCCAGCTCGAAGTCGCCGAGCGCATCTGCGCCGCCCCCGATACGTCGGCCTATGGCCGGCTTGGCGTGATCGCCCAGTGGTGTGCAACCTGCAATATCGTCATGAAGGTGCCTCCCGGCGCCTTCTCACCCCCGCCAAAAGTCGATTCGGCTGTCGTCGATATCGTACCCAAGGCAGAGCAACCCTCAGCCGCGTTGTTCAAGGCAATGGAGCATGTCACGAATCTGGCTTTTGGTCAGAGACGCAAGATGCTGCGTGCCTCGCTCAGGCCGATCGGGGGTGAAGCCCTGCTTGAAAAGGCTGGGATTATTGCGACACGCCGCGCGGAAACACTTTCGATTGATGAGTTTGCCACACTGGCAAAACTTGTCTGCACAGAAAGCTGAGAGGGCGAGGCGCTTGCACTCGCCCCTGCGAGCGCCCATACAAGACACCTAGACGGGTGCACTTGCCCGAAACTTCGAATGCATGTGGCATATCGGGTCGTTTCGCAGGAGCATGTCTGCACGTAAAATTTTTCTGCGTGCCCGTCGTACTATCAAGGAGCCTCGTTATGGCAACAGGCACCGTCAAGTGGTTCAACTCAACCAAGGGCTTCGGCTTCATCAAACCGGATGCCGGTGGTGATGACGTGTTCGTCCATATCTCTGCTGTTGAGAAAGCCAACCTCTCCACCCTCGCCGATGGCCAGGCTCTCTCTTACGAGACCGAAGTCGGCCGCAACGGTAAGACCTCTGCTGTCTCGCTCAAGCTGAGCTGAGATCGCCTCCCCTCTCAAGGGGAAAACGAGAAAGCTTTAGAAAGCGCGGATCGGTACTCCTTGGGGTATCGCAACGCGCTTTCAGCATTTCAGGGCCCCGATTTCCTACAAGAATTGTGGGGTCCAATGCCTCACGCGGATCCGGATCGTCAGTGCGCAGCGGTCGCAGGATCGTGCAACTGCAGCCCTGTCCTCAAGCTGCCGGGATGCGGGCAGTTCCAGCCGGAAAGCAGCTATCCGGCTGCTGAAACGAGCGCAACCAGTACGCTCATTCCTCACTGCGTTCTTCGAAAAACTCAGAAAGCGATATTCGTGGCGACAGCGAAACTGCGCCCCTGCCCCCAGCTGTTACGGAAAGCGGAGCCCGTTGGGGCAATGATATAGCCCTGGTTCAGAAGATTGACGGCATTAAGTTGCAGACGGACCTGATGCGACAGCAGATTGGGCACCGTCCAGGAGGCAAAGCCGTCAATCGTGCCATAGCCGGGCACCTGAAAGCTGTTATCCAGCGTCGCCGCGCGCGTGCCGACAAGATGAACACCCCCGCCCGCACGCATCGCAATTCTGTACCATGGCAAGGTGCCATTCCAGGTCAGGAAGAAGCTGCCACTGTTTTTCGGCACGCCGATCAGCTGGTGTCCCTCTGTCTGGGGAGTGTCCCGCAGGGTACGGGCATCCGTCCAGGCATAAGACAGGATCGCGCTCCAATGACGGGTCAGAGCACCGGTCAGACTGGCTTCAAGCCCCTTGGACCCGGCAAGCCCGGTCAGGCGCTGGATCATGTTACCGTTGGAATCGAGGCCTGCGCTCTGCAGCACGTTCTTCTTGCGAATATGGTACAGCGCCACATCAGCCGTCAGCCCGTGGTTCTCGTAACGGCCGCCCACCTCGAACTCGCGCCCCGTCGTCGGCTTGTAGCCGCCCTGAAGCACCGTACCGGCGGAAAGCAGATTGGCACCGAAGGATTGTGAATAGTCGCCATAGAACGAGACGGTCTTGAATGGCTGCCAGACCAGAGCCGCGAAAGGCAATGCTTTCGTATAGGAAGCATTTGTCGTCTGCACGAAGGGAATACCGCTGCCATAGCGCAGCGAGAACCACTGATAGCGCACACCGCCACTCGCAATCAGGCTCTTCGTAAGATGGATGTTGTCCTTCAGATAGCCTGAGGCGCTATTGATATTCTGCTGCAGATTGCTGTTGGACGGATTGACGCGCCCGACAGGGGCCAGCCCGCCATAGACAGGCCTGGTCGGATTGAACCCACCCTGATTGGCCGATTGAACGAAATCACCCTGGTCCTGATTACGGTTTTCATAATCGGCACCGGCAGTGATCTCGTGCTTCATATGCCAGAGTTCATGCGTACCAAGATAATCGAGGGCCACGCTGCCATTGGCACGCAACGTGCCGGTATTGGCACGATAACGGCGCATCAGAATGCCGGTGCGTACATTATAGCTGGATGGATCAGCCTGGCGGTCATGATAATCATCGCGGTTATAGCCGCCTGACAGACGTAGCCGGTCATGTGCGCTCAGGCGATAGCCAAGATGCGACGCAATCAGATGACGCGCGCCGAAAGAGGCCGTCCAGGCTTCATCCAGACGCTTCTGCGGGCCTGAAACCGGATTATTGCCGACGAACACCGCACCACGATCGAGCACGTTGTCATAATCGACGAATTCATAGGACAGGGCGCCATCCCAGCGATCATGACGCCAGTTGAGCGTCGGCGCCACCAGCACCTGCTTGTTGGCGCCAAAATTGCGCCAGTAATTCTCGTTGCGATAACTGCCGATCAGACGGAAGGCGAAATCCTTGCCAAGCGGCCCGGTGAAATCGAGATGGCCATTACCGCCGCCCAGCGAACTCCATTGCGTGCCGAATCCCGCACCCCAGCGATGAAAATCGGGGGCTCTGGTCACGACATTGATCACGCCCCCCGGCTCCTGCATGCCGTAGAAAAGGGAAGCGGGTCCCTTGAGCACTTCCACACGCTCGGTCGTGTCGCCCTGGTAATTGCGGCCAATCGGCATTCTTACGCCGTCGCGCAGGATCGACCCGTCATCAATGGCACCAAATCCGCGCTTGATCAGGGCGTCCTGTGTCCCGCCAAAATTATTGCCGACCACCATGCCAGGCACATATTTGGTCATGTCTTCCATGGTTTGCGGCGCAAAATCGACGATCGTCTGGTGGGTCACGACGTTGGTCGTCTGGGTCTGCTCAAGGAAGGGCGTCGCTCTCTTATCGCCCAATCCACTCTCGGTAGCCGCATAAGACCCACGCTCACCCCGTACGGTGATCAGTTCGCGATGCGCTTTCTTATGAGCCGCCTGACCCTCGCGCTTTTCCTGACGCTCTGCTCGCGAAGCCACGCTTTGCCCATGGCGAGCGCGCCCTGTTTCTCCGCCTGCACCGCTATCGCCTGATGTGACACCTGCCTCTCCTCCTGTCGCGCCGGGCTGCGCCAGAGTTTCAGAGGAAACCGCCAATCCCAGCGACGTGACGCAGGAGGCAATGAGGAGCGACGATGAGGGGCGAAATCCCCTCACCATTCTTTTATTGCGAATAGGTCTCATTCGCCAATTACGGCACAAATCGTGACAGAACGAAACACGGAATCACGATTCCGAGAGCCTAAACTGTTACTTATCGTTACCACCGCTCTGTACTCGTGAAAATCTGGCGCCAGAGCTACCCAAGGATGATGCCAGAATCACGGGAACGACGTCGGATGGCCTATTTTTGATAAAGATAGTCGCGCGTCAGTGGCACGGCATTCAGGTCAGGCGAAAGCTGGATCTGAAAGTTCATATGTCCCTGAAGGCGGAAGGAAAGCTCTGCCCCGGTCAGATAGAACTCGAACATCCGGCAGAAGCGTTCATCATAAAGTGCCAGAATCTTGTCCCGGTTGGCCGCAAAGCGCTCACGCCAGATCCTGATGGTTTTGGCGTAATGCAGCCTCAGGATTTCGCAATCCGTCATCCACAGTCCCGCGCGCTCGATTGAGGGCAGAACCTCGCTCAACGCAGGGGAATAACCACCCGGGAAAATATATTTATCCAGCCAGGGATTGGTTGATCCGGGGCAGTCCATGCGGCCGATCGAGTGGATCAGGGCGATACCGTCGGATTTCAATGCCTTCCGCACTGTCCGGAAAAAGAGATCGTACTGGCCAATACCGACATGCTCGAACATGCCAACCGAGACGATACGATCAAATTTGCGGTTTAGCTTGCGATAATCCAGCAGCAGGAACTGCACCTGCCCTTCAAGTCCCGCCTCACGCGCACGCTGCTGGGCCACCTGCAATTGCTCGCGCGAGAGAGTGATGCCCGTCACCTTCGCCCCGTATTCCTTAGACAGAGTAAGCGCCATGCCTCCCCAGCCGCAGCCGATATCGAGCACTTCCAGCCCAGGCCGATCGAGACGCAGTTTGGCGGCGATATGGCGCTTCTTGGCCAATTGCGCCTCTTCCAGCGTCATGTCGTCGGACGTGAAATAGGCGCAGGAATACTGACGGTCTTCATCGAGAAACAGGTCGTAGAGCGCGCCATTCAGGTCATAATGATGGGCAACATTGCTGCGGGAGCGTCGCTGATTGTTCCATTGCCTGAAGAAACGGGTAACGAAACGCGCCTTTTCTTCCAGCTTGCTCAGAAGATGGTGACTGTCATGGATGTTAAGCATCAGTACATTCAGGACATCCTCGAGCGTACAGCCGACAGCGACGATCTCGCCGTCCATCCAGCCTTCGCCAAAGGCGAGTCCCGAATTCAGCAGGAGGCTTTTGAGCGCCTTCTCGGTCCTGACGTGAATGGTGGCAGCGGGTCCGGGCAGTCTTCCCTGATAGTGACGCTTCCTGCCATCGGGCAGGATGACATCAAGAGCACCGGCCTTGATGAACCGCTTCAATACCTGATCAAGCAGAAATACCATGATAGACCCCGACCATTCCCAGACAGTTCAAGTATTTGAACGTCTAAAATGCGTGATCGTCAACACAGCCATATAAAACAAAACCCGACTGCCAGAGGCAGCCGGGTTTTGTAATCAGTCTTCAAACGCGGCGTCTATTAGACGGCGGCGCCTTCAACTTCACCTTCAGCCTCGGATTCGTCACCCTCAACTTCGGTTTCGAGGACATATTCGTCCTCTTCAGCAACGATGGCTTCGCCACGTGCCTGGCGCTCGGCTTCTTCTTCCGAACGGGCAACGTTGACGGTCACCGGGATCGACACTTCCGGGTGAAGATCGACGCGTGCCTCGACCAGACCCAGCATCTTGATCGGCTCAGCCAGGATAACCTGGTTACGGCCGATCGTGAGGCCAGCTGCGGTCACGGCAAGCGCGATGTCACGCGTGGTGACGGAGCCATAGAGGCTGCCGCTGTCACCAGCCTGACGGATGATGACGACGCTCAGGCCGTGCATACGCTCGGCAAGACGCTCGGCCTCTTCACGACGCTTGAGGTTCTGAGCCTCGAGCTGTGCGCGCTCGGTTTCGAAACGCTGACGGTTCTGGGCATTGGCGCGAAGCGCCTTGCCCTGCGGCAGCAGGAAGTTGCGCGCATAGCCGGGCTTGACGCGGACGATTTCGCCCATCTGGCCCAGATGCTCAACGCGCTGCAACAGGATGACTTCAGTCTGTGACATGCCTGTCTCCTCAGTTCATCACGTAGGGGAGCAGGGCAAGGAAGCGGGCGCGCTTGATCGCCTGCGCCAGCTCACGCTGCTTCTTGGCCGAAACCGCCGTGATGCGGCTCGGAACGATCTTGCCGCGCTCGGAAAGGAAGCGGCTCAGCAGACGCACGTCCTTGTAGTCGATCTTCGGCGCGTTGGGGCCGGAGAACGGGCAGGACTTGCGGCGGCGATAGAACGGACGACGGGCGCCGACGGCAATGCGACGGGCGGCCGGGTTGATTTCGTTGGTGTTCTCGTCAGACATCGCGATCACTCCGCATCCATCTCGGCACCCTCACGGGCGCGGTATTCTTCACGATCGTCGCCACGACGGCCACCACGGCCGCTGTCGAAACGACCAGCCGGCTTGGCGTTGCCACCACGGAAATTGCCACGATCGCCACGATCATCGCCCTTGCGGGACAGGATCGGAGACGGGTCCTGGGTGATTTCTTCAACGCGCAGCGTGAGAACGCGCAGAACGTCTTCGTTCAGGCTCAGCTGACGCTCCAGCTCACGGATCTGGTCCGGGCGGGCATTCAGGCCGAGAAGGACGTAATGGCCCTTGCGGTTCTTCTTGATGCGGTATGCGAGCGAACGCAGACCCCAGAATTCGCGCTTCTCGATCGAACCGCCATCCTGGGTGAGGAGGGTTTCAATCTGCTCGACGAGGGTTTCGACCTGCGCCTGCGAGATGTCATTACGTGCGATAAGCACGCTTTCATACAAAGGCATATGTGCTCCCTTCGGATTGCTTCAACCCAACTGCCGACCGCAACCGGTCAGAACAGCGCCTCTTCCACAAGGCTCGGGTATAGCCGGGACGATGCCTTCGTCCGGCAGGGGAAGGCGGCATAGAGCACATTCTGCCGCACAGGGGCAAGATAAAAGCAGCACTGCCTGCTGAATATACGCCTGTTTCCTCAGTTCACCTTCTGACGCAGATGTTCGGGCGGGACGAGCCCCAGATCGTCGGGGATGCTCCAGTGCTCCTGCTCGACCATGATCGGCACAAAGCCCGCGGCCTTGTAGGTGGGCAGGGCATTGGGGTGATCGGCTGTGCAGGTATTGACGCGCAGCACACGTGTTTCTTTCTGCCAACTCTGCTGGATCGCGGCATTCAGTAATTTCCCGCCCAACCCCTTGCCCTGAGCCTCAGGCACGAGACCGAGATAGGAGAGATAGGGTGTCTCGGGCTTTTCGAGGTCGAGTTCGAAAAAACCGGCCACCCCGTCGGGCCCCAGCAGACGGCAGATATACGTATGAGATGATGCAATGATGCGATGCAGTGTCGCGCTGGGCATCAGGTAGCGCATCCACCAGCAATGGGGGGCGCCGACAAGGCGATAGAGCGCGAGATAATCGGTGATGTTCGGGTGCCACCGTTCCAGACGGTAGCCCTCGGGCCAGACGACCCGGCGTGGCAGAGGCGGCCTGAGGCGCTCGAGGAAGGTCACTTCAACCGTTATATCGGTTGTCGGACGCTCCGGAGCCACCTCAAGCCACTTCTCCATGATCAGTTATCGTCGAGGAACGAACGCAGCTTGCGGCTGCGGCTCGGGTGCTTGAGCTTGCGCAACGCCTTGGCCTCGATCTGACGGATACGCTCGCGGGTCACGTTGAACTGCTGACCGACTTCCTCAAGCGTATGGTCGGTATTCATGCCGATACCAAAGCGCATACGCAGCACGCGCTCTTCACGCGGAGTAAGCGAGGCCAGAACGCGCGTGGTAGCTTCACGCAGATTGGTCTGGATCGCGGCATCGAGCGGAATAACCGCCGTCTTGTCTTCGATGAAGTCACCAAGATGGCTGTCTTCCTCATCACCGATCGGGGTTTCGAGCGAGATCGGCTCCTTGGCGATCTTGAGCACCTTGCGCACTTTTTCAAGCGGCATGCCAAGCTTCTCGGCCAATTCTTCAGGCGCAGGCTCGCGACCGATTTCGTGCAGCATCTGACGCGAGGTACGCACCAGCTTGTTGATCGTCTCGATCATGTGCACCGGAATACGAATGGTGCGCGCCTGATCGGCAATCGACCGCGTGATGGCCTGACGGATCCACCACGTAGCATAGGTCGAGAACTTGTAGCCGCGACGGTATTCGAACTTATCGACCGCCTTCATCAGACCGATATTGCCTTCCTGAATCAGATCCAGGAATTGCAGGCCGCGATTGGTGTATTTCTTGGCAATCGAAATCACGAGACGCAGATTGGCCTCGATCATTTCCTTCTTGGCGCGCGTCGTATCGCGCTCGCCACGCGAAACGACCGCATAGACACGACGGAACTCGCCAACCGGCAGACCCGTGCTGTGTGCCAGATCAGCCACCTGATTGCGCAGATCAATGATCTGCTCGGCATAACGCGTGGTGAAATTCTTCCACGACTTGCCAGTCAGGGCAGAAACCGAAGCCAGCCAGTTAGGGTCGAGTTCGTAGCCACGATATTTCTGCAGGAAGTCGTCACGCGACACGCGGCAGCTTTCCGCCATACGCAGCATGCGGCCTTCGAGCGTGTTCAGGCGCTGGAACTGGACCTTGAGCTGGGTCACCAGCTCTTCAATCCGGTTATTGTGCAGATGCACCTGCTCGACCATCTTCACCAGTTCGGTGCGGAGCTTTTCGTACTCTGCTTCCGAGGCGCCCGTCGCTTCAGAGCCGCTGGTCAGCGTTTCGATGCGACGCACCTGAAGCGCGCGCAGTGTGTCGTAAAGCGGTTCGATGGCTTCGAAATGGGCAAGAATTTCGGGCTTGAGCTTTTCCTCAAGCGCAGAGAGCGACAGACCAGAGCTTTCCGGGTCGCCGCCTTCCTCGTTTGCGGGCTCTTCGTCGAGGTTATCCTCGTTCTCTTCGCCGTTCTCGTTTTCGGCCGTCTCTTCCTCGGAAGGACCGCCCTGCATGGCCTCAAGATCGACGATGTCGCGCAGCAACATCTCGCCTTCCTTGAGCTTGTCATGCCAGGAGATGATGGCGCGGAATGTCAGCGGGCTCTCGCAGAGCCCTCCGATCATCTCGTCGCGACCCGCTTCGATTCGCTTGGCAATGGCGATTTCGCCTTCGCGCGACAGCAATTCGACCGAGCCCATCTCACGCAGATACATGCGCACCGGATCATCGGTACGGCCTGCGCTTTCGCTCACATTGCCGGTAGGCGATTCTTCGGACTCTTCAGCCTCTTCCTTCTCCTCGGTTTTTTCCTCGGAGTCGTCGGCTTCCTCATTGTCTTCGTTCTCGACAACCTGGATGCCCATTTCGGAGAAGATGGCCATGATGTCTTCGATCTGCTCGGAAGACATCTGGTCCTGAGGAAGAACCGCGTTCAGCTCATCGAAGGTGATATGGCCGCGCTCACGTCCCTTGGCGATAAGCCGCTTGACCGCACCGGACTGCGTGTCGAGGACATTGGTATCGCCGTCCTGGTCCTGCGCGTTCCGCTCCGTTCCCGTGGCCGCTTTCGTCGCCATACCCTACTCCCTGCTCCCCGCACGCCCTATCGAGCGCGACGCTAAAAACCAGCCATGAAAGAAACGCGTCAACCCAGCGCACTGCAAGAGCAATGCGCCGTCCGACACGGCAGACCCACCGGTCGCCCTTCTTCCAACTGCGATCCACCAGCGTCAGCGCTAGCAATTTCGGCAGCGTGCAGGTGGGCGATCCAACGCCCGAAGTCAAGGGCCAGCCCTGTCTTTTCATCCCGGATTGACGCGCTGCGTCAATCTTCGTCATCGTTCTCCTCACCACGGCGAAGACGGTCCAGCGTGCGCAGACGAACTACAAGAGCTTCCGGCAAGCCTTGCAACGAGGGGTTGGCAAGCGCCGCCTGCATGTCCTGCTCGACCTCCCGCACGAAAGCCGGAAAATTCACCAGGCCGAAGAAATGCCACCATTGCTGAATGGGTTCGAGAGAAAAAAGGCCGTTTCTCTCAGCCTGAGATGCTGGCACGAGGCCGTTATGAAGCAGGCTGCGTGCCTCATCGCCCAGCCCCTGCTGCTCAAGCGCCTCGAGACAGGCCTCGGCTGTCAGCCCTTCTTCTGAAGGAAGCTCGGCAAACCAGTCCAGAACCGTGTCCCGTATCTCATCGAGCGGCGATGGCAGATCGAGACGCCCGAACTGGTCTTCAATTTCAGGCAATAACGCGGGTGAACGCAGGACAAGCACAGTCAGAAGACGCAGGCGCTCGAGCGCGCCCGTATCGATAGCCGCACTTCGTACGGGAGGCTTCGCAGCGCCGGATCTCGCCCCCCCGTTCCGACCGCCGCGGCGTGAGGAGGCGAAAAACCGCTCCATCAGCGCACGGCGATATTCCGATGCGAGATCCTTGTCCGCAATCAGGGCCGCAGCGGCCTCGAGACGCTTCTTCAATGCGGCGCGTTGCTCGGGCACGTCCTGCTGAACGCCCGCCATCATGAGCTGAAACAGCTCTTCTGCCAGAGACGACGCGCCATCAAGAACGCGCTGCATGGCCTGGGGGCCTTCACGGCGGATCAAACTATCCGGGTCGTCCTTGGGGTCGAGACGGCAGAAATTCAGACTGCGCTCGTGAGTGAGCAGAGGCATGGCCAATTCAGCCACGCGCAATGCTGCACGCGCACCAGCCGCGTCACCATCGAGACACAGGATCGGGTGCGAGGCTTCACGCCAGAGCAGTTCGAGTTGCTCGGCCCCCATCGCTGTCCCGAGGGGCGCTACCGCCGCCTCGAAACCCGCCTGGGCCAGAGCGATAACATCCATATAGCCCTCGACGACGATCAGCTTCTGTGCCGGATCGCGCAGGGCAGCGCGGGCAAGATCAAGATTGTAAAGCGCCCGACGCTTCGAAAAGAGCGCCGTTTCAGGCCCGTTCACATATTTGGGCTGAGCGTCGCCAAGCGTGCGCCCACCGAAGGAGATGAGCCTGCCGCGTCGATCGCGTATGGGAAACATGACACGCGAGAAAAACAACTCGCCCCTCGGGGCACCGCGCTCATCCACGCGCATGAGCCCGGCCTGAACCAGCTGCTCGGCCCCGATATCCTGCCCACGCAGGGCTTCAAGAAGCGCACCGCGTCCCTCGCCCGCCCAGCCGAGACCGAAACGCTCGATCGTCGCATCGGACAGGCCGCGTCGGCGCAGATAAGCCAGCGCCTGACGCCCGCCAGGCTGATAAAGCGCCTGACGATAGACGGCCTGCACAGCCTCGAGCACATCGCCAAGCGAACGCGCCTCCTGGGCACGGGCTTCCTGCCGGGGGTCCTGACGGGGCATGTCGAGCCCCGCCTCATTGGCGAGTTGCTCGACCGCCTCGGGAAAGCTGCGACCTTCACTCTGCATGACGAAGGAAATGACATCGCCATGCACACCACAGCCAAAGCAGTGGAAGTGATCGTCATAGACATAGAAAGAAGGCGTTTTTTCCCCATGGAAGGGGCAGCAGGCCTTCCAGTTGCGGCCCGAACGGCTGAGCTTTGTCCGACGCCCGATCACCGCAGCGATTGGGGTACGGGCACGCAACTCGTCGAGAAAGCCGGGGTCGAACGCCATCTCTCAGCCCGAAATCAGGACAGGCGGGCTTTGACGACCTGATTCACACGCCCCATATCGAGCGCGCTGCCGAACTTGGCCTTGAGCACGGCCATGACCTTGCCCATTTCCTTCATGCTGGTGGCACCGGATTCGGCAATGGCAGCGTCGATTTCTGCGGCCAGCGCGGCCTCGTCCATCTCGGGCGGGAGATAGGTCTTGATCGTTGCGATCTCGGCCTCTTCCTTCTCCGCCAGTTCGGGGCGGCCACCCTCGCGATACATCGTGGCTGATTCGGTGCGCGACTTGATCATGCTGCGCAGCATCGGGAGAATATCCTCATCCCCGATCTCCTTGCCATTGGCGCGCGCTGCAACATCAAGGTCCTTGATACGGGCCGTGATCCCGCGGATCTGCGCCACACGATCCATTTCCTTCGCCTTCATGGCGGTCTTGAGATCGGCCGAGATCTGTTCTCTCAGGGACATTGTCTTTTTCCTTTTCCTGACCTGCGCCACACGAGTGCGGGAATATTTTTCCCACATACCGGGCGGCGGTTGAGAGTGGGAAAAAACTTCCCAATCTCATCTCAAAGGCTTATCTAGCACCAACCACGCGAGCGTCCGAGTGGAAAAGGACGCAAGGGAGACGGGTATGGATATCGAAGAGATCATCGAGAAGGCAGGAGGCGCAGAGGCGCTGGCCAGCCTGACCGGCGTCGGCACCGAAGCCATTCGCAAATGGCGCCAGTCACGCGCCATTCCCGGCAAGCACTGGGGGGCGCTGCTGCGCCTGCCCGGCATCACTCTTGCGGACCTTGATCCGCAGACGCCTCAGGAGGAGACCCCGACCATGACCGACACCTGCCCTGAAGGCGCCAATGCCGCCCTCGTCCTTGCCGACGGGACCGTTCTGTGGGGTGTCGGTTTCGGCGCCCATACGGATGGCGCAGCCATAGGCGAGCTCTGCTTCAACACTGGCATGACCGGCTATCAGGAAACGCTCACCGATCCGTCCTTCGCCGGTCAGATCGTGACCTTCACCTTCCCGCATATCGGCAATGTCGGCACCAATGCCGAAGATGACGAGGCACAGCGCGTTGCCGCACGTGGCGTTGTCGTGAAGGAAGATGTCACCCTGCCTGCCAACTGGCGCTCGACCCAGAAATTCGCCCAGTGGATGATCGGCCAGAACCTGCCCGGCATCGCAGGCATCGATACGCGCCTGATCACGCGCCGCCTGCGCGATAGCGGCCCGCAGACAGCCGTGCTCGCCTTCCCGAAGGATCGCCAGTTCGACATTGCCGCGCTGCGCGCCCAGGCTGTTTCCTGGCCCGGCCTTGAAGGCATGGATCTGGCCAAGGACGTGACCTGCACCCAGAGCTATTCCTGGGAACTCGGCGTCTGGCAAAAGCCCGCAGCAAAACGCAGCACGCGTCGCCGCGTGGTGGCAGTCGATTACGGTGCCAAGCGCAACATCCTGCGCTGCCTCGTGACCGCAGGTTGTGACGTGACCGTGGTGCCTGCCACGGCAACGGCTGAAGAAATCCTGCGCCATAATCCTGAAGGCGTGTTCCTCTCCAATGGCCCCGGCGACCCGGCTGCGACCGGCGTTTATGCCGTGCCCGCCATCAAGGGAGTGCTTGCTGCCAATGTGCCGGTCTTTGGCATCTGCCTCGGCCATCAGCTTCTGGCGCAGGCCCTTGGAGCCAGGACCTACAAGCTGGAACGCGGCCATCGTGGCGCCAACCAGCCGGTCAAGGACCTCGCTTCGGGCCGCGTCGAAATCACCAGCCAGAATCACGGCTTTGCGGTTGATGACAAGTCGCTGCCCGAAGACGTGATCATCACCCATACCAGCCTGTTCGACGGCTCGAATGAGGGCATTCGCAGCACCAAGCTCGATGCGTTCTCGGTTCAGTATCATCCCGAGGCCAGCCCGGGACCGTCCGATTCATTCTATCTCTTCGAGCGCTTCGTCGCCCTCATGGACAAGAAGGCAGCCTGACCCATGCCGAAACGTACAGATATCTCGTCGATCCTCATCATCGGCGCCGGCCCCATCGTGATCGGTCAGGCCTGTGAATTCGACTATTCCGGCACCCAGGCCTGCAAGGCGCTGAAAGAGGAAGGCTATCGCGTCATCCTCATCAACTCCAACCCGGCCACCATCATGACCGATCCGGGTCTGGCCGATGCGACCTATGTCGAGCCGATCACCCCGGAATTCGTCGAGCGCATCATTCTCAAGGAGAAGCCCGACGCGGTTCTGCCGACGATGGGTGGCCAGACGGCGCTGAACGCCGCCATGGCGCTCGACAAGTCGGGCTTCCTCAAGAAGCATAATGTCGAACTGATCGGCGCCAATGCCGAAGTCATCGACCGTGCGGAAGACCGTCAGAAATTCCGCGAGGCCATGGACGAGATCGGCGTGGAATCCCCGCGCAGCACCATCGCCCACACGCTGGAAGAAGCCCGTGCGGCGCTGGAATCGGTCGGCCTGCCCGCCATCATCCGCCCCTCCTTCACCATGGGCGGCGCCGGTGGCGGCATTGCCTATAACCGTGAGGAATTCGACCAGATCGTGGCTGGCGGTCTCGATGCCTCCCCCACCACCGAGGTTCTCATCGAGGAATCCGTGCTGGGCTGGAAGGAATTCGAGATGGAAGTCGTCCGCGACAAGGCGGATAACTGCATCATCGTCTGTTCCATCGAGAATATCGATCCGATGGGCGTGCATACAGGTGACTCCATTACCGTCGCCCCTGCACTCACCCTGACCGACAAGGAATTCCAGAAGCTTCGCGACATCTCGATCGCCTGTCTGCGCAAGATCGGTGTCGAGACCGGCGGGTCGAACGTGCAGTTCGGCATCAACCCCGATGATGGCCGTATTGTCGTCATCGAGATGAACCCGCGCGTCTCACGCTCTTCGGCACTTGCCTCCAAGGCGACGGGCTTCCCCATCGCCAAGATCGCGGCAAAGCTGGCCGTGGGCTACACGCTGGACGAGCTCGCCAACGACATTACCGGCACGACGCCTGCCAGCTTCGAGCCGACCATCGATTATGTCGTGGTGAAGATTCCGCGCTTCACCTTCGAGAAATTCCCCGGCGCCCCTGCCCTGCTCTCGACCTCGATGAAGTCGGTGGGTGAGGCCATGTCGGTCGGTCGCTCCTTCGCCGAAGCGCTGCAGAAGGGTCTGCGTTCGATGGAGACGGGGCTGACAGGCCTCGATCCCGTCGAGGCCCCGGGCGACGGCTCGCTCGATGCCTATCGCGCCGCACTCTCCGAGCCGCGCCCAGAGCGTATTCTCATGGCTGCCCAGGCCATGCGCGCCGGGCTGTCTCTTGAAGACATCAACGCAGCCTGCCGCTTCGAGCCCTGGTTCCTGCGTCAGCTGCACGATATCATCGTTACTGAAAACGAGATCGCGGCCAACGGCCTGCCCAGGGATGCCCGCAATCTGCGCCGCATCAAGGCGCAGGGCTTCTCCGACCGCCAGCTTGCCCGCCTGACGGGCCAGAGCGTCGAGGATGTGGCCGCGTTCCGTCTCAAGCTCGCCGTGACCCCTGCCTATAAGCGCATCGACACCTGCGCGGGCGAGTTCGCTTCTGACACACCCTATCTCTATTCGACCTATGAGGGCGGGTTCGGCGTGCCGGAATGCGAAAGCCGTCCGACCGACCGCAAGAAGATCATCATTCTCGGCGGTGGCCCGAACCGTATCGGGCAGGGTATCGAGTTTGACTATTGCTGTGTGCATGCCGCCTATGCACTGCGTGAGGCCGGGTTCGAGACCATCATGGTCAACTGCAACCCAGAGACTGTCTCGACCGACTACGACACCTCGGACCGTCTCTATTTCGAACCGCTGACCGATGAGGATGTAATCTCTCTCATCCGGACCGAGCAGGCTGGCGGCGAAATTCTGGGCTGCATCGTGCAATATGGTGGCCAGACCCCACTGAAGCTGTCCCGTGCGCTGGAGGCCGCTGGCATTCCGCTGCTCGGCACCCCGGCTGACGCCATTGACCGTGCAGAAGACCGCGAGCGTTTCCAGGCACTCCTGCGCAAGCTCGGCCTGCGTCAGCCCGAAAACGGCATTGCCCGCACACCGGGTGAAGCCGAAGCCGTGGCCGAGAAGGTTGGCTACCCGGTCGTGGTTCGTCCGTCCTATGTGCTGGGCGGCCGCGCGATGGAAATCGTCTATGATCCGGCAGGGCTGCAGCGCTATCTGCGCAATACGCTCGTTCTGGCCGGTGCTGAGGTCTCTTCCGGCCCGATCCTGCTCGACCGCTATCTGAATGACGCCATCGAAGCCGATGTGGACTGCATCTGCGACGGTCAGGACGTGTATGTGGCGGGCGTGATGGAGCATATCGAGGAAGCCGGCATCCATTCCGGTGACTCTGCCTGCTCGCTGCCGCCCTATACCTTGTCACCCGCCATCGTGACCGAGCTGAAGGCCCAGACCGAGGCCATGGCGCGTGAGTTGGGCATTGTCGGCCTGATGAACGTGCAATACGCCATCAAGGACCACGAGGTTTTCGTGCTCGAGGTGAACCCGCGCGCCTCGCGCACGGTTCCCTTCGTTGCCAAGGCGACCGGCGTACCGGTGGCCAAGATCGGCGCCTGCGTGATGGCAGGCGCCAAGCTTTCGAGCTTCAAGCTCGATGGCGATGCCATTGCGCCGCATGTGGCGGTGAAGGAAGCTGTTTTCCCGTTCCATCGCTTTGCCGATACTGACACCATCCTCGGGCCGGAAATGCGCTCGACGGGTGAAGTCATCGGGCTCGACAGCAGCTTCGAGCGCGCCTTTGCCAAGTCGCAGCTTGCTGCCGGCGTGGTGCTGCCCCAGTCGGGCGCCGTGCTGCTTTCGGTGCGCGATGGTCACAAGACCCAGGTCCAGGCGCTCGGTCGCAAGCTGATCGAAATGGGCTTCAGCATTCTTGCCACACGCGGCACGGCAGCCCGCCTTGAAGAGGCAGGCATTCCCGTCAAGCGCGTGAACAAGGTGCTCGAAGGCCGTCCGAACTGCGTGGATGCCATACGCTCTGGTGATGTTCAGCTTGTCATCAACACGGCGCAGGGTGCGCAGGCCGTGCGCGACAGCTTCGATATCCGTCGCTCCTCCCTGCTCGGAGGCGTTCCGCATTTCACGACTCTCGCGGGTGCCCGTGCGGCTATCTACGCCATCTCTGCCATCAAGGATGGCGGGCTGGACGTTGCGCCGCTTCAGTCATACTTCAAGCGGGAATTCTGAAAGCAGCGGGGCTCGCCCCCGCTTTCCGTGGAAGCCGGTTACCCCTGCAACCCTCTCGAAAGGATTGTCAGGGGGCCGGCTTCTGCCGTTTTGAAGGGTAGGCACAAGGCGCTTTCCCTCAGGCCTCTTTCCGAATCCATGCCTTTGCATGACGAAAAGAAGTCCGCTCCTCATTTCCGCATGCGGTCAAACGAAGCGAACCTTTCCGCCCTTGCGTTTCAGGACGACACCCTGCGCGCTATCGGTAATCGCCGATCAACTCTGCATAAAACCGGGGCAGAACCCTCGGCTTGCCTTGAACTTGCCCCCCGGAAGACCTAGCTTAGATGATCAATTTGCGGGCTGGGATTGTCTCATGCCCGGTTATGCCCCGTGCAGGGCCTCGGGACGCTGTGTTCCAGAGGCTTTGCGCGTGGGCTGAACTCGTTTTGGGGAATGCGCTGTGCAGAAGATTCCGATGACCGGTGAAGGTTTGACCCGTCTAGAAGATGAACTGCGTCGGCTGAAGAGCGAAGACCGCCCGGCTGTCATCCGCGCCATCGCGGAAGCCCGCGCACATGGCGATCTGTCCGAAAACGCCGAATATCACGCGGCGCGCGATCGTCAGTCGTTCATCGAAGGGCGCGTTCTCGAGCTTGAGGAGATCATCTCCACCGCCGAGGTCATCGACCCCTCGCAGCTCTCGGGCGATATGGTGAAGTTCGGTGCGCATATCGAGCTGGTGGATGAAGAAACCGACAAGGAAAGCGGCTACCAGATCGTCGGCATGCACGAAGCCGATATCAAGCTGGGGCGCCTTTCCGTTTCCTCGCCGCTCGCCAAGGCGCTGATCGGCAAGTCCGTCGGTGACAGCGTTACCGTGCCTACGCCGGGAGGCGACAAGAGCTACGAAATCCTGACTGTCACCTACAAGTAAATCGCGTCCTGAAACCGGGCGGGCCGACAAGGCCCGCTAACACGAAAAGAAGAACGTGTCCGAAGTTCATTCTCTTACCTTCGCCGATATCCTTGCCGCTCATGAGCGGATTGCGCCGCATATCGTTCGCACGCCAAGCATTCGATGCGCCGCACTCTCGAAAATGACGGGTGCGGATATCTGGCTGAAGCTGGAGAATCTCCAGGCCGTTGCCTCGTTCAAGGAGCGCGGTGCTGCCAACAAGCTGGCGCTGCTGAGTGAAGAAGAGAAAAAGCGTGGCGTGATTGCGGTCTCGGCAGGCAATCACTCGCAGGGTGTTGCCCGTCATGCCAGTCTGCTTGGCATCGACGCCACAATCGTCATGCCGCGCCACACACCGTCTGCCAAGGTAGAGCGCACACGCGGCTGGGGCGCCCGCGTGGTGACCGAGGGAGAGGATTTCGCCGAGGCCTCGAAGGTTGCCGAAGTGCTGCGCGAGCAGGAAGGCCTGGTTCTGGTCCATCCGTTCAACGATGTCGCCGTTATGGCGGGGCAAGGCACTTTTGCCGTTGAACTGATCGAAGACAGCCCTGCGCTGGATATTCTGGTTCTTCCTATCGGCGGCGGCGGGTTGATCAGTGGCTCCGCCATTGCCGCGGCAGCACTCAGCCCCACGACCAGGATCATCGGTGTTCAGGTCGAGAGTCACGCCTCGCTTTCTGCCTTCCCTGAGGCTGCCGTGGCGGCACGAGGAGGCTCGACCATTGCCGAGGGCATTGCCGTGATGCAGATAGGCAATCAGTGTCTGGAGGCTGTAAGCCCGCTTCTGGACCGTGTTCTGGTCGTGACGGAGCTTCAGGTGGAGTCCGCCATCGCGCATCTGGCAGAGCAGGCCAAGCAGGTCTCGGAGGGCGCCGGCGCCGCGGCGCTGGCCGCTGTCATGGCCTATCCTGAAATCTTTGCTGGCAAGCGTGTGGCGCTGCCGATCACAGGCGGGAATATCGGCACGCGGATTTTCGCCAATACGCTGCTGCGCGCCCTACGCCGGGATGGACGGCTCCTGTCCCTCACCCTGCAGATCCCCGATCGCCCGGGCGTTCTGGCAGATATCTCGACGCGTATCGGCAATGCTGGCGGCAACATTATCGAAGTCTCCCATCAGCGCCTTTTTGCAGCGCCTTCGGTCCAGACTGCCGAACTCGAAATCATGATCGAGGCACGCGACGGAGCCCATGCCGATGAAATTGAAGCTGATCTGCGCAGCCATTATCACCTGACACGCGGCTGACCCTCAGCGCGAGCGGCTCGCAGCTGGAAAATTATCGGCCATCCAGTCGACGGCGTCCGATCGGCTGTACCCCTCGGGCAAGGCGTAGAGAGCCCTCAGCAGGGATTTGTCATAGGGTGTCATGGGCCCGGTCGGGCCTTGCAGAACAGGCAGTTCGGTAAAACGCAGCAGACTCGATCCATCATAACCTGTCCACAGATGGGGCCCGGCAAAAGCGACGACAGACAGCAATTCATTCAGCATGCCCCAGGGCTCGTTATTCAGCCGGTTGATATCGACAATAATCAGAACGATCTGGATATCCCGTCGTGTCTGTTCATTGGAGAGAAAAGAGGCGTAACCCTGCGTGGCGTAGATATTTCCTACGGAACCGGGCATGACGAGCGGCGGCGCATCATCAGCAATACGCATGGCCGAGGAGGTCAGCCAGCGTACAGCTCGTGGTCTGAGAAATTCGCGGAGTTCGTCTGGCGTCGCCCTGACCTTGTTTTCATGGAAGACATTTGAGGTGTCGAGACCGACAAAAAGAGTCGGGTTGAGCTGCTCGATCTTTGCTGCGAGCGCGTCGGACTGATCGGTGAAGAAAACGAATAGCCGAGGGTCTTTGCAGTTCCTGCTGACCTGCAACCCCAAGCTTTTGCCAACCGACTGCAAATGGTCAAAAACCGTCGAGGCGAACTGATCCTGAATGCCGTGAATATCCACGCAGACACCTCCGTGCCAGCGCGGCATGGTGTCGAACTGACGTTCACCCAGTTCAGCATCGATATGGTGCTCAAGCGCATCACGGCTCAGGCCATGAACCGTGTAGTTTTCCTGCGCCAGGGTTTGAGGCGCACCGAAACACAGAGTCACAACGGCCGCCACGCCGACAAACAAACGGCTCACCAGTCGCGTCATGTCGCCCCTCCTCGGACACAAAGGTCAACGTTACTGCGCAGTTACGAATGTCGGATGTGAATTATTTGAAATCATCGCTTCATTCCTGTCGGCAGGAAATCTTTGCCGACAGAAACGAAACGGCCTCGAGGTTCAGCCCTCGAGGAAACCTTCACTCTTGAGCACCTCGATAGCGGCACGGATACGATGCCCGTAGGTATGCTCGTTCATGGTGCGTGCCTGTGCGCGACGGGCCATTTCGATGCAAAGCGCCGTATCATCGATATAGCGCGCGACGATGCGATCGAAATCGATCTTGTTGGAGAAGGTCGGGATTTCCTCCGCCGTGAAATAGCTACGCAGTTCGTAGGTGTCTTCATGGAAGACCTGAAACGCTCCGGCCGCTGCGGCCTCGAATGTACGCGGACCAGGCGTCGAAGGGGCGATCATGAAACGCTTGTTTTCGAAATGCAGCGAGCGTCCCAGATTCAGCACCAGCTTCGAACGGCGATACAATTCGATGAGCTGTGCCTTTTCGATGCGGGCATCCGAAAAGCCGATGCCGAATTCGCCCCAGCCCGGACCGATGATCTTGACGTTAAGATTACGCAGAGTCGGCATCAGGTTGCGCACGATATCCTTGCGGCTCGTGAACGCCACACCACAGAAAAGCACGTCGATGGATTTCTCCACCTCGGCCTCCAGCGGCGCATAGTGCAGCTTGCGGCTTGCCGCGAGAGGCAGATGAAAGACCCGGTCGCGCTGATAGAAATTGTGACCCCAGCGGTCGCAGGAGAAGATCACATCGAAATCATCGGTGATGCGGTAATTCGCATCCTGCTCATAAGGATCTTCTGTCGCCCAGAAGACGGTAATGGCACCGATCTTCTTGGCTTCGCGGCAGACCTCACCGAAATAGGTGCTTTCGGGCAGATACGATCCGATTGCGAAAACGATGGTCGGCTTCAGACGCTCGATCGATGCCGCCGCGCCGCTGATATGCACGGCAATGACATTTTCTTCGCCAAAGCATTCTGCCCAGCCATCCATGATCGACTCACGGATCTGGGCATTGGCCTGTGACTCGTAGCGACCGCCGCTACAGACGAGCACGCGCTGCGTGGTGCCAGCGGCTCGGGATTTTGCATTCTTCTTTGCTGCTGACATGATCTTTCAATCCGTTTCACGTTCCAATCGACCGACCCAGAGGCCTGCCGACCTTGATATCAGATATGGCCGCCGGGATGGGCCACGCTCTTATCAATGATTTCGCCCAGCGTTGCCTTGAACCGTGCGGGATCACAATCACGCTCGACAGCGCGCAGGCCTCCCGAGCGGATCATGGTCCATTTTTCTTCGTTTTCGTAAGTCTCTGCCATCGCCAGCGCAAAAGCGATGGGATCTTCAGCTGAGGCGCTGACCAGGTCATGCCCATCTACCCAGCCCATCTGACGGGCGAGCAAACGGGTAGCAATCACAGGCAAGCCATACGAAGCCGCCTCATGCACCTTGTATGGCAGCCCACCGGCGTAACGCGTCGGGGCTACGAACAGGCGGTGTGTCGCATAAAGCGCCGTGAGGTCATCAACCGGACCGAGCCAGTTCACGCGTTTCGAGGCACGAAGGGCCGACACATCCACCGACGGATGGGCGAAGCCTGCGACGGTCAGTTTCACGTCTTCAGGCAGGTGTTCATCAAGCTCAGGCAATACGTCATGGATGAGCCAGAAGAGACTGTCGAAATTAGGGGCGTCCTCGTCATGCAACGCGCCCACAAACAGGAAATCACGCCGCTCGGCAAACGACGCTTCTCCGGCACGCAGTGGCAGGCAATGCCCGAGAATGGATACATTCTCATAGCCAGCATCCCGAACAAGGGCTGCGTCATGCTTCGAGACGACAACGATCTGCTGGCAGTAATGTGCCGACTCCAGCTCGGTCGCGACCATCTCTTCCACGGGCGCGAGCTTTTCGGCCGGAGGATGAAACCGGGCCTTCTCTATGGTTCTCGGTGCGGCGATGACCTCCGTATCGAGAATGACGCTGCCCACCGGCAGGTGCCGGCTCTGCTCGGTCAGCACCGGCAGCAGCCGGGTCAGATTATGCGTCCGTCCAATCCAGATGAGATCGTAATATCCGGCGCGCTCCTCAATGAACGGATCGAGGCCCGAAAGGTCGCTCCCGGCCATCAACTCCACATCGTCGGGGAAATCTGCAGCAAGATCCGCATGGCTGGCTGCGCGCGGCAGAACCGGGAAAACCGTTACCTGCAAGCCCAGCTGACTCATTGCCCAGACGAGATCATTCGAGCGGACATAGCCCGAACCGAGCGAACGCAGGGGAATACGATCTTCGATAAACAATACCTTACGGCGTGCGCTGCGCTGCGACCGTGCCAGAACCGCATTACGAACATGCGCCGGAAACTGCTTGCGCAGATATTCCTGATGCTGCCGACCGAAAACGCGATGATTGATGGCAATCTGCGCCTGCGAACCCACAGTGCCGGAACTACCAAACTCGAGATGTTCGACCATCACGGTCGGGTCATAGACGATGCGCTTACCTGCACGGATCATGCGTAGGCAGAAATCCGTATCTTCGAAATAAGCCGGACGATACAACGGGTCGAAACCGCCGAGCGCACGCGCCATGGCGCTGCGCACAAGCAGAAATGCGGCCGAGCAGTAATCGACATCACGCGCGAAGCTGGCTTCGGGAATATTCGGGTTGTCCTGACGGCGATATCCGTAGGTCGCGCCATCGCGCCAGATGATCGACCCGGCTTCCTGTAGCCACATATTACTGCGGATCAGCTTGGCACCGACGGCTGCGATATCTTCCGACTGATAGAGACGCGCCAGCGCATTGCGCAGGGCATTCGGATAAAGACGCAAATCGTTGTTCAGATAAAGCAGAGCGGGCGCACGCACATGGCTGAGCGCTTCGTTACACCCATCGAGATAGCCGATATTATAGCGAAAGCGCAGTACCTGCGCGCCACGCACGACATGCTCGATCCGGGAGGTCTCATCGCTCGAGGCCGAATCAACGAGGATTAGCTGGATTGCACCGGGGTAATTGGCACGAAGCGAAGCCAGGGCCTGGATCGACAAGGCATATTTGTCATGGAGAACCATGATGACCGAAAGCTCAGGCACGCCCTCGTAGCTGAAATCAGGGCCTTTTCGACCGATGATCTTCTGCTGTAGCGATGCCTCCGCCTGAAAATAGCGCCGTGTCTGGTTTTCATCCGCCGGAGGCAGATCGACGCTCTCGCCGTAGCGCGTCCGCAGCGCAATCCAGCAGGCGTAAAGACTGTCATAAAGCCCTGCCTTGATGAGGGCACCGATTTCCGGACGCGCTCCAAAGGGCTTCAAGGCGACGCCTTCCGCCGGGCTGCGTCCCTCTTCTGCCCCGAAGCGTACGAAATGATCATACGCGTTCCGGAAACTGCCGCTTTCGATGCTGGGCAGCACGTCACCATGAACGCGCGCATAGTAACCCTCGTCGAAAAACTGCTGAGGATTGAAATGACGTGGCGTCTGATTGGTCAGATAGTGATGCAAAACAGAGTGGTAACGCCCCGCCTCGATCTCGCGCATCACATCAGGATAGGTCTCGCGATACCAGATCGGATCGAAATACCAGGAAAGACGGCCCTGATCGGCGAGAGACGGTACGCGTTCGGTGACGGCATGAAACGCGCCTTTTCCCGCACTCGTCTCAAGTTGGGACTGCTCTGCAAGTGTCGCAAAACAGGAGGGGTCGAGAAACCAGTGCCCGGCCAGCCCTTGTGCATCGCCCGTTTCGAGAAAATGATCATACCCGTTAAGATATAAACCATCTGCAATAACGTCAGACACAAGCGCCCCCTGACGAGCGCGGTAGTAGCTTTCGGAAAAGAGCCAGTGAGGGGCGTGGGTGGCGTAGCCCTTCGCGCAATAATGATCGAAACCCGAGCTCAGCTCGCCACGGCAGATTTCGGCGTAGAGCTCCGGGTAGGCCTGTCGGTACCAGGTCTCGTCGAAATACCTGTTGGGTGAAAATCCAAACGACTTGCCTATGGCCTCATAATGGTCGGCCGCATCACGACACTCGCTGGCGGTGATTTCATCAGCCGCTTGCGGGTATTGCGCGAGGTACCATTCCTCATCGACGATCTGCCATCGGGGCTTGCGCTCGCTGGTCATGGAGGCGTCTCGTGCGCGACTCAGCCAGCCAACGCCGGAGCAAGACTTGCTTCGATCGCCCGATTGACATGATCCACGATAGCCTCGGTTACTTCTGCCTGCGTGACTGAGGCGATGATACCGTTCGAGACGGTTACCACCACATCGAGCGGCTTGACCCCTATCTGCTCACCCACCGTATTGACGAGGCACAGCCTGTAGGCGCCATCCATATCGCTCGCATAGCCAGAGGCGATCGACAGCCATCCCTCGAACCCGACGCAGAGCGGCGCATCCGGGAAAATGGTCTTCACATCGTGACGCAGGAAACGGTTGAGAGCGAAGAAGAATGCCTCATTGGTCGTGCCCCCGACGAGCGCCACCGACATCGTCCCAGCACGCTCGAGCTGACGCAGGAAGCCCCAGCCACGGATGAACAGATTGCCGTCATCGGTCAGAAGCGGCGCCGGATCGCCGATCAGCCCGCTCAGAGAATCGATATAATGCTGGAAGTCGTTTTCAGCGCGATGATACTGCGCATGACGATGCAGGCGACTCAGCTTGATGCCACGCAGATGACCGTCAGCATGCGAGATACGATCGAAATCGCGCATGATCTGGTCATTAGAGGGACGCTCGACCTGAATCTCGTTGATCTTGCCATCCTTGACCGTGATCTCGACCGAGGTGACCATGAACGCACCTGCGCCATTGACGACGTTGATCAGGCCAACGCGGAACGTGCCCTCACACCACTTGCCACGCAGCGCTGCCTGACCGGCAAAACCGGAACGACGGGGGGCATTGGGGTAAATGGACACAACGTCGCCACGCGCTTCGCGAATGCAGGGCAGGAATACGAGAGGTGACGTATCGTCGCCGATCAGCACGGCATACATCGACCCTGCAGAACTGACACCGGGCAGAACGTGCCAGCCACGAATATGGAACTCGTAGGCGCCAGCAAAATCCTCCGGCTCGTTTTCGGCAAGAACGAAGTGGCAGACATCGTCGATGTAATATTCGGCACCTTGGATCGAGAACCAGTCGGAAACAGGCTCAGGCATCTCGACAGAGAGGTCGCGAATGGTCGGCGGATCAAAGATGTGGCGCGGCGGGGCCTGATGGCGCCACGACGCATGCGGAAGCAGATGGACCTGCCCGGCATCGATCTGCATTTCGGCCGTGCCGAGCTCACGAACCGGGGCAGCCTCACGATAGACCTCCCTCATGTCATTCGCGTAGGTCTCGGCCTGCGTCCAGAGTGCAGGGGAAATATTGCCCATGATCGAACGACGAATGACTTCTGACGAGCGCAGCAATTCGAGGCGTTCAAGCACCATATTGGCGCGACCGATCGGCACCTTGAAGCCATTGACGCCATCTTCCACTCGGTCGCCAAGAGCGCCGACATCGGTCACGATGGGGATGAGGCCATTCTGCCAGGCTTCTGACAGCGAGATGCAATAGGTTTCGGGCCAGATAGACAGGTTGAGCGCGACATCGGCAACCTGAAGAGCGGCGATATCACCAGCCGTATAACGACCATAGACCTTCACATTCGGGCGCGGCTTGCCATTGATGACAGCATCATATTCGGGGTGAATATAGCCGAAGATATGGAATTCGAAGTGATCGGGATGCGCGATCTCGATCAGGTTCAGAATGGTGTCCGCCCCCTTGGTGCGCAGGAAGTTACCCACGATCGCGACCTTGAGCGGGCGCTCGCCAAGCGGTTCATAAGCCTTGGGCACGATCGGGATCGTGTTTTCGGGTGACGGAATACCAAGCGTCAGGCTGCGCTTCTGGTCAAGGATCGGATAGATCTCATGTGTCAGATTGCGCGAATGCTTGGTCCCGAACAGGATCAGATCGACCGAGTGCAGCATCTTGGCGATGAAGGCACGACGGGTCTGCTCACCGCCATATTCGATGTTTTCTGCGACCTTCAGGATGATATCGCTCGCAACGACCGATTTCACCTCGTCTTCAATATAACGCAGATCCTGGTTGAGCAGGTTGTAGCGGGACGAGATCAGCCAGAAATCATGCGCCGAGAAGACCACACCGGCGCCGCAGGCCTTGGCAATGATCGGCAGCGACAGGGCGTGATGGCCGAGATGCTGGAAATGGACAATATCGAAATTGTACTGGCTGATCGCATTGGAGAAGGCCATTTCTTCCGGCCCGTCACACATAGCATCCATCCAGCCCACTTCAGGCACGTCGTAACGCTCGACTTCCTGCCCGTTGGCTGTGGTCAGACGGCAATGTGTGCCACGACGCAACCAGTAGAAAAATTCTATCTCACGGCCGAGCATGGAGCAGAGTGTCTGCTGATAGACCTCGACACCACCCCAGGCCGCTTCATGAATGGTCGAGTGGGTGCACATCAGCACGCGAAGGCGACGACGGCGGGGCGCCAGCTCAATACCGGGCACGGTACGACCGAAATTCGCGCCGGTGATCTCGGCCATTCTGCGGAGGCGATGCTCGTAGAGATGCCCTTCCAGAACCGAGTTCTGGCCGGAAAGCGCCATGTTGCGACGCAGGGTGCGGTCATTGAGCAGAGCCGCCACGGCGCTCACCACGCCATCGACATCACGCGCAAGGAACGTGCCTTCGATCTCGGCAAAGTATTTCGTGTCCATGCTCTCAGGGGCTTCGACCACCTGAGCCGCACCGGCAAGAGCCAGTTCGTAGAAACGAGGCCCCGGGGCCGTCGCCTGACTGACATCGCCATGGCTCGCATAGTCGCGGAACATGGTCAGCGTCACGGCGCTGGCATTCGCGAAATCGATAAAGGCCTCATGGCTGACCGGACGCTGGATTGCCAGCTCGGCCAGATCGGCAGGCAGCGGCGGAAGATATTCGTTGCCGGGGCAGATGAGCTTGAGACGGGCCTTCGGAAAAGCCGCAATGATGCGACGCAGCGTCTCGACGCGATTTGGCCACATCGTGCCCGCGAAGAAGATATCGTAATCGAGGGCTTCGCCGTCTTTCACCTCACGCTGGTGAATGGTCCGGCTGGCACCGAGCGGCAGATAATGCCCCTTGCCGCGGTAGTGATCCGCGCAGGAAGGGTCATTCGTGAAAACGAAATCGAAGAGATTTGAATTCTCGACATTGAAGTCCCGCATGAAGGGATCTTCGAACGTCCAGAGAATCATGGTCTTAAAGGCCGGGCGGATACGCCGCATCAGCTGAGTATTGATCCGCTGACCATCAATACAGATCAGCGTGTCATGTTCACCCGAAGCTGCTGCCTGCGCCAGCGTCATGTTATCGGCCAGCAGAACCTGATCGGCGCCAAAAAGGGCGCGGGCTGCGCGCTCAACCGCGAGGGTCAGATAGGAGTTGGGATTATGGGTGTAGTTAGTATTGTAGATAACAGCCATGAAGCCCCCGCCACCGCATCCTCGCAACAAGTGGGGCAATTCCCTCTTGCCGATAAGATCGTGTCTAACCCAAAGACAGGAACTGCAAAAGTCTTCAGCAGAAGATTTTAGATGACGTTTACTATCTCGTTCACAAGAAAAAATAAAAGGGCTGCCGAAGCAGCCCTTTCATAGTGTTTCAGCAGAATGACTGCAGATTACACTTCGGTATTACGACGACGGATCGCCGCACCGAGGATGTCACCAAGCGATGCACCGCTGTCGGACGAACCGTATTCGTTGATAGCTGCCTTGTCTTCCTCGACCTCACGGCCACGGATGGTCAGAGCCAGCTTGCGCGAAGCGCGATCAACGGAAACAACCTTCGCATCGACCTTCTCGCCAACTGCGAAGCGCTCGGGGCGCTGCTCAGCCTTGTCGCGAGCCAGTTCGGCACGACGGATGAAGCCGGTCAGAACGTCGTCGACCTTCACTTCGATGCCGTTGGTCTGAACCGACGTCACGAGGCAGGTCACGATGTCGCCCTTGTGGACGCGCGACAGGGTATCGGCTGCCGGATCTTCCTGCAGCTGCTTGATGCCGAGCGAGATGCGCTCCTTTTCGGCGTCAACGTCGAGCACCTTGGCCTGAACGACCTGACCCTTCTCGAACTTGGCCATGGCTGCTTCGCCGGCTTCGTCCCAGGAGAGATCGGACATGTGCACCATGCCGTCGATATCGGCAGAGAGACCCACGAACAGACCGAATTCGGTGATGTTGCGGATTTCGCCTTCGATGGTCGAACCGACCTTGTGCTCTTCGGCGAACTGCTCCCACGGGTTGCGCTGAACCTGCTTCAAGCCGAGCGAGATACGACGCTTGGCGCTGTCCACGTCGAGAACCATGACGTCGACTTCCTGCGAGGTCGCGACAAGCTTGCCCGGATGGACGTTCTTCTTCGTCCAGGACATCTCGGAAACGTGTACCAGACCTTCGACGCCCGGCTCGAGCTCAACGAATGCACCGTAATCGGTGATGTTCGTGACGCGACCCGAGTAACGAGCACCCGGCGGATACTTGATCGCCACGTTCTCCCACGGATCAGCCTCAAGCTGCTTCATGCCCAGCGAGATGCGCTGCGTGTCGGAGTTGAAGCGGATGACCTGAACGCGAACCGGCATGCCGATCTGCAGCGCTTCGGACGGGTGGTTGATGCGCTTCCAGGCAATGTCGGTGACATGCAGGAGGCCATCGACGCCGCCGAGATCAACGAACGCACCGTAATCGGTGATGTTCTTGACCACGCCGTCGAGGATCATGCCTTCCTTCAGACCCTGGATCAGCTCGGAACGCTGCTCTGCACGGGTCTCTTCAAGAACGGCACGACGCGAGACAACGATGTTGCCACGGGCGCGATCCATCTTGAGGATCTGGAAAGGCTGGGGCTGACCCATGAGCGGAGCGACATCGCGCACGGGGCGGATATCGACCTGGCTGCCCGGAAGGAACGCCATGGCGCCGCCGAGATCAACCGTGAAGCCGCCCTTGACGCGACCATAGATTGTGCCGTTGACGCGCTGGTTGTTCGCGAATGCACGCTCGAGCGAGGTCCATGCCTCTTCACGACGGGCCTTCTCGCGCGACAGCACGATGGAGCCGTCACGGTCTTCGTAGCGCTCGACATAAAGCTCGATCACGTCGCCCGGACGAACGTCAGGCGCGGTGCCCGGCGGTCCGAATTCCTTGAGCGAAACGCGACCTTCGCTCTTGAGGCCGACATCAACAATCGCGAACTCATCCGTCAGGCGGATAACGCGACCGGTAACAACGGAGCCGTCAAAGCCCGTGTCCTGGCCGAGGGTCTCGTCAAGAAGAGCTGCAAAGTCTTCGACGGTGTTGGTGGCTGAAGCCATGTGTTTTCGTAATCCTGGGCCGATCGTGACGATCGGGCCAATGTCTGCGCCCGACACCCTGGCCGGACGGCGTGCTCATGAACATCGGTCCACCCATGAGCCTTCGGGAAAGAGAAAGGACGCCCGTTCAATTTTACGGAGCGAGCAAGCGCAGGGGACGTTACGCTGCATGACGTCAGACACCCGCAGCCGGGTGCTTGTCAATGGAAACCTCGGGATTCTGGCCGTTTTTGCCAATTCCCGCCCCGGAAACACCCCGATCACCCCCAGCCCTGCAAACAGGGCAAGGAGCTCTCAGGAGCAGATCTGCCGGAGACAGGTGGAGTCTCCTGACGGCAGATCAATCAGGCAGAAAAGCGCGACCTGACAACTGACAGCGCATGGGTGAGCACGGCCTTTGCGTCGAGATGATCCGTCTCGACCAGAACAGCATCATCGGCCTTGCGCAGCGGCGAGACGGGGCGCTCGGCATCCTTGCGATCGCGCGCCTCGATCTCTGCCGCCAGTTCCTCAAGCTCCGCCTGAACCGGATCAGCCATGCCATGCATCTGCTGATAGCGACGCAGCGCTCTCACGGCGGCGCTGGCCGTAACAAAGAACTTGAGATCGGCATCGGGAAAGACAACGGTTCCGATATCACGCCCGTCGATCACGGCGCCGCTTGCCATGGCGAATTCGCGCTGGCGCTTCAGCAGCGCCGCACGGACGGGAGGCTGTGTCGCGACAGCGCTTGCGCCACGATCGATTTCGGGAACCCGCAGATCGTTGCGCTGAAGGTCTTCAGGCTGCAGCGCATGAGCTGTCTGCTCGCCGCTATCTGCCGCAGGATCCAGCCCGGCGAGAATCATCTGTCGCGCTACCGCACGATAGAGAAGCCCCGTATCCAGATGAGGCAGATCAAGGGCGGCAGCAAGCGCCTTTGCAAGCGTGCCTTTGCCAGCAGCGGCAGGCCCGTCGACAGCAATGATGAGGCGCATCAGAGAACGGCCCCGAGCGCTGCCATCAGCGATACGAAGCCAGGGAAGCTCGTATTGATGAAGCCTGTATCGTCGACGAGCACCGGCTTTTCGGCAGCCAGCCCGAAGACAATCGCACTCATGGCCAGACGATGATCCATCTGTGTTTCCACAAGGCCGCCACCCAGACCTTCTGCGCTGCCACGCCCCTCGATGATCATGTCATCGCCCTCGACGCGCACATCGGCACCATTGGCCTTGAGCAGCGCGACAGTCGCAGAAAGACGATCACTCTCCTTGACGCGCAGCTCCTCAAGACCGCGCAGACGCGACGTGCCGCTGGCAAAAGCGCAGGCCACCGCCAGAACAGGATATTCATCGATCATCGACGGGGCACGATCGGCTGGCACATCGACACCACGCAGGGCGGCGCTGCGCACCACCAGATCGCCAACGGGCTCTCCCCCTTCGACGCGCTCGTTTTCAATGTCGAGCACAGCTCCCATTTCACGCAGCGTCGTGAAAAGACCGGTGCGCAGCGGGTTGAGCCCGACACCCGGCAGACGGATTTCCGAGCCCGGCACGAGGCTTGCCGCAACGATGGGGAATGCAGCAGATGACGGATCGGCGGGCACCACCACATCGCGGGCCACGAGACGCGCACGACCTTCGAGTGTGATGATGCGCCCGCCTGTCGGGGTCAGCCCGACATCCACACCGACACCGAAATGACGCAGCATGTTTTCGGTGTGGTCGCGCGTCGCAACCGGCTCTTCAACCCGTGTCCTGCCCTCGGCATTCAGACCAGCGAGCAGAATGGCGGATTTCACCTGAGCCGAAGCGACCGGCAGACAATAGGAGAGCGGCGTCGCCTCGCCCGTGCCGATAATGGCCATGGGCAGCTTTTCGCCAAGGCGGGTGGCAAAACAGGCACCATTACCTGCAAGAGGCTGGGTCACGCGGCGCATGGGACGTCCGCGGAGACTTGCATCGCCCGTCATGAAGCTGGTGATAGCATGGCTCGACAGAATGCCGGAAAGCAGGCGGGCCGCAGTGCCGGAATTACCCATATCGAGCACATCGGCTGGCTCCTGGAGGGCACCGACACCCTTGCCATCGATCACCCACTGATCGGCTTCACGTGTGATGGTCGCACCGAGCGCACGCATTGCGTCGGCGGTGCGCAGGACGTCTTCCCCCTCGAGCAGCCCCGTCACGACGGTGCGCCCCTCTGCAAGAGAGGCCAGCATCAGCGCCCTGTGGCTGATGGATTTGTCGCCAGGAACGCGAATCGTGCCACGAAGCGGGCCGGGATTGCGTGCAACGGAGAGAGGAATGACGGGGGCAGAAGGATGATGTTCCATGATAGCGTTCATTCCGATGCAGCGCCGCGGCTGTCAATTGCCGCGATCTGTTTTCCGGGTGGTTTTAGCATGAAAAACCGAGGTTGCATTTGACATGGCGAGCGCAAGCTGGCATGGCCCCGTGCTTCGCGGCTCAAGCCGCTCTTCTTTTTTCAACCGGTTCAGGATCGACAGGTAGTCATCATGGCAAAACCAGAACTCGGTCTGAAGCGCGTGTGCGTCTCTTGTGGCGCGCGTTTCTACGACCTGAATCGCGCTCCCGCGATTTGCCCGAAATGTGGCGCAGAGCAGCCCAGCGATCTGCCCCAGCCCAAGCGCGGCGGCGATATCCCCGCCGATCAGACTAAAGACTCTCCCAAGAGCGACGAAGAAGACATCGACGTCGATCTGGATGCAGATGATGACGATGATGATGACGTCATGGAAGACGCGTCTGATCTGGATGACGACGACGACGATCTCGGATCGGAAATCGAAGTCACCACAGACAACGACGACAACGAGAATTGATGTTATCGAGGAAAGCCGGTCTGACCGGCTTTTTTCTTTTGTGCATGGCCCCTTCCCCTTCTTTGGCAGAGACCGCGCATCAGTTACAGCAAGCCCTGAACGCCCAACCAAGCGCGACCAGGGTGCTGCAACAATATTGCCAGGGCCGTTTTCCCGGCCTTGCGCTTCAGGCCGTTGCACTACCGACCGGCCCTGACGCGCGCCCTCCTTCCGAACCTGAGCGTTTTGCCCTGCGAAAAGGGGAGACACTGCGCACACGGCATGTCAGCCTGCGCTGCGGCGCGCTGGTGCTCTCTGATGCCTGGAACTGGTACGTACCAGAGCGTCTGACGGCAGAAATGAATAAAGCGCTCGACAATTCGACAGAGCCGTTCGGCCATGTCGTCGCAAGTCTGCACTTCACCCGCCTGACCCTTTCCAGCGAGACCGGCAATCTGCCTCCGGGTGTTCTGCTACGCAATCGGGCTTTGCTTCTGAGGGGCGGAGACAGACTGCCTTTCTCTCTGGTTGAAGAAAGCTATCTGGCCGCAGGGTTCAACCATGTGGCTCTCCCGCCCGAGTGACACCCGGTCTGGAGGACGCAAGCCTTCAGATCATTTCTCTCTTATGGCCACGCAGTTCTCGCCATTCATCGACAAGCGCGCACCACCGCTCGCGCACATCTGCCGCTATCCGGTCATCATTCTGCATGATCTGCGCACTCTGCTCAACGAAGGCGACAGACTGGGACAGGAAACGACTTTCAATTTCAGCCTGAGCCGCAGCGACCCCCGGTATGGCAAGAAGACGTCTCATGCCCCGGTGAATATCATCAGCCAATACACGCCCAGGCTTGGGGCCATCTAGACTGAACCGCGTCGTGAAAAGGTCAAAGATACCGGGGTTGTTGTAGCGAAAATGCTTGTCTTTCAGAACACCGCTATTGTCATTTTCGCCCCGGGCGAATTTCCAGACATATTCTTCCAGAGACCGCACGTGATAATGACAGATAGAAGCATTGATTGTCGGCTTCGCCGCAAAATTGATGTCGTGATCGGTCAGATCGCAACTCTTCTGACGCTCGCCGTCGATCGTCATATAGGATACGAGCGCACGCTCACGAGACGTGGGATGATGGGCTGACGCACCGGAAAAAAGATTTGTCCGAAAAACGGTTTTGATGAGCGGGTGCGTCTCTGTCTCGACAAAGCGCTCTGCCGAGAGACCCGGCGCCCATGTCAAATGGCCGTTTGGCGTCAGTACACGCCATGACATTGCAATGGCCTCGGCTCCCTCACGCTCTCGATCAGCCAGCAGAGGGGGCAGACAGTAATCGACATCCGCGCCCGGAAGGACGACCTCGTCGAGATCGACCACGAGACACCAGCGGTAATCGAGTATCTCGGGCAAAATCATCAGGGCATGGTCATAAGCCTTGTCCTGCATGTTGATACGCCCTGGGGCCGCCCCGCTATTGTCGATCCAGATAATCTCGCCAGCAGCGGCGAGCGCGCGCAGCATGGCATCGGAGCCATCAGTCAGGTCATTGGTATAGATGAAAAACTGCTCAACACCGATACGCCGGTGATGGGCGATCCACTCAAGAAGATAGAGCCCCTCATCACGGGCAGTCGCCAGAAGGGCCAGTGTTCTGGTCGGTGCGATCGCGCGCCTGGCAGCGCTGAGTAATCCTGCTCCTCGGCAATGGACGCTCTTGCCGCGCATATTCTCCTTGAAACCCATGAAATCAAAGGAGGCATCGGCGCGCTGCATGGCCAGACGACGGCCTTGTCGGAAGTCGTTAAGGCGGCCGAAACCCTCTGCGAGCCATTTGGCCGTCGGCAGGGAAAAAAGCAGCCGCGCGCATTTCTGCGTAATCGGATTGTCCTGCCGCGTCAGGTCAGAAACGAAGAGCGTCGCAAATGCCTGGAGCGCCTCGGCGGTCAGAAGATCGCCCAGCAGATCGAGAAGAGCCGGGTGAAATGACGGTGGACACTCGAGAAGCGCATCAAGGAGCTGCTCGGAACTCTTCCTCCCCTGCAAGATGGCCGCAAACTGCGTCGCAAAATCATCCCATCGCGCGTTTGCGGGCAGTTCCACAGGCACGAGAGTGAAGCGCTCCCAGTCGGAAACGGCCGTGCGATCCGTAAAAATACGCCCGGTATCGATTTCCGCCGTGAGGAAATTGGGGTGCCCGAAACCTTTAAGGGCCATCTTCTCGCCCTGCTGCCTGATGGCGGAAAGCAAGGCAAATTCCGGTGTCCAGCCACCGCGCTGGAATGCAGAGCCCGCCTCAGGCCACTCGCCATTGGCGGTCACAAGCAATAGCAGACCAGGCGCGCAGGACCATCTCATGGCCAATGTCTGACGCGATGCGTCCTGAGGCGCACGGTGCGACAAGGTCAGGTTTTCAGAATCGAGACAAAGCACTGTCTGATGCTCTGTAACAACCTTGGAAATCGTGCAGATGACACGCTCACCATTGGTCATACGACACTGAAATGAGGTCATCTCGCCGGGTCCACCTTTTATATCAAGCGCGCCACTGTAGATGCTGACCGCCATCCAGCGCAATCATCTGCCCGGTTACTGATGGCATGCGCAGTAAAGCGGTCATGGCCGTGACAATTTCTTGCGGATCGGCACCCGTTTGCAGAGGCGCATTCTGACGCATTCGGGCAAAATGCTCATCACTCTGCCCGATAGCCGGCAGGACGGGGCCCGGGCCGATCGCATTGACACGAATACGCGGCGCAAGCGCGAGCGCCATGCTCTGGGTCAGAGTCCAGAGCCCTGCTTTCGAGAGCGTATAGCTGACGAAGTGCGGCGTCAGATTCCAGACACGCTGATCGAGAAGATTGAGCACCATGCCCTGGGCCGTCTCGGGCAGAGCGCGGGCGAAATCCTGCATCAGCACAAAAGGCGCCCGCAGATTGGTCTCCATGTGCCGATCCCACGACTCACGGGTCGCATCATGCCATTCGTCACGTTCGAAAACCGACGCATTGTTGATCAGCACACCAATCGGCCCGAGAGCCTTTGTAGCGTCACTCATCAGCGAGGCGACGTCGGCCTCTTTCGAAAGATCGGCTTCGAGCACACAGCCCGTGACGTCGAGCGTCGCCAGAAGCGCACGCGCTTCATCGGCATGACTGCGACAATGAAGCGCGATGGCGAAGCCCTCCTGCGCCAGAGCCTCGACGAGTGCCCTGCCAATACGCCTGACGCCTCCCGTCACCAGAGCGGCCCGCGGGATCAAGGGCGCAATATCGGCGCGTGGTGCGACATGTTTCATTGCGCAGGCCGCCTTGCTGAAAGAGCCGCTGCAAGCGTGCCGTCATCGAGCACATCCAGCGCGCCACCGATGGGCACACCGTGACCAACGCGTGTCACAGCAACCTTGTGAGCAGAGAGCTTTTCCTGCAACCAATGGGCTGTACTGGCGCCTTCCACTGTTGCCCCGAGCGCCAGAATGACCTCGCGCACCTCACCGGAAGCCACACGCGACAGAAGAGAGGCCGTATTGAGATCTTCCGGCCCCGTGCCCGAGAGCGCGGAAAGCACGCCGCCAAGCACCTGATACGTCCCGGGATGCAGACGCGAGCGTTCCAGCGCCCAGAGATCGCCCACCGTCTCGACCACACAAATCAATCCGTGATCGCGCGACGGATCGGCGCAGATACTGCAGGGGTCACTGCTATCGAGCGTGCCACAGATATGGCAGCTTCGCACTGAATGCGCAGCCGCTTCCATGGCCTGAGCAAGCGGGAGCAGCCTTGTCTGGGGTGAGCGCAGCAGCACCAGCGCGGCCCGCCTTGCGGAACGCGGCCCGAGACCAGGCAGGCGCGACAACAGCTGGATCAGCCTTTCAACATCGCCACCACCCATCATGACCCTGCGCTCCCTGTGGGGTTGATCAGAACGGGAATTTCAGACCGGCAGGCAGGTCGATGCCGCCGGTGACCTTGCGCATTTCTTCCGCATTGGCCGCTTCGACCTTGGTGCGTGCATCGGCAAAGGCGGCGATGATCAGATCCTGCAGCATCTCGACCTCATTCGGGTCAGCAAGCTTGGGGTCGATCCTGAGCGCGCGCATGTCGCCCTTGCCGCTCAGCGTGACACTGACCAGACCCGCACCCGAAACGCCCTCAACCGTCAGCGCATTGAGTGTGTTCTGAACGTCTTCCATGCGCGACTGCATCTGGGACGCCTGCTTCATCAGCCCTGCGAGATTCTTCATGGTGTTTGCTCCTTGAGACTAGAAAGAGGACCCGCCGCCGAAATCGTGCCAGTCATCATCATCCATCAGATCGGCATCGATCGGGGCAAAGTCCAGATCGGGGGCCACCGGCTCTGTCGCCCAGCTTTCGGGCGCCTCAAGCTCTTCGGGCGGCAACCCGTATTCATCGAGCGACAGATCCTTGGGTTCGCCGACACGGGCATCGGGAAAGACATCGAGAATGGCGCGCAGCAATGGATGAGCATGCAATTCCTCACGATGCAGAGCCACAATCTCCGCACCCTGCTCATCAAGCGTCGGCTCGCCTTCTTCCTGCGAGGTCTCGATCTGCCACTGACCCGGATAAACGCGTTCGAGCAGGGCCTGAAGCCGCGTTTCGATGCGCGGCGGCGTTCCACGCGCCATGCGCAGCACGACGCGCGGTGGCTCAAAGCGCACCAGATGCGCAGAATGGCGCAGGATACCGTGCAGCATCGCCTCTGACTCGCGCGCCACGAAGGCGACGATCTCACGCCACGAGCGCAAAGGCGGCGGCGGTGGATCGGCGCGCTCGCTCTCTGGCGGCGGCGGCGCTGGCGTCAGGATCGGCGCGGGCGCGAGGTCTGGCGTTTCATAGGCCACACCGCCATTGGCCACGAGACGCAGCGCGGCACGCGGGCGGTCATCGCCACCATCACCGGCTGGCCCTGCCATCGTCCCGCGAGCCGTCAGCCCCGCTCCGTCGTCAGATGTCTGGCCTGAGGGCAGGCCAGAGGCGCCGCCCTCCTGTCCATCTGCAGGCATCTGCATGACCAACCGTGCCAGACGATCGGGAGTCGGAAGTGTGCTGGCATAGCAAAGACGGATCAGCACCATCTCTGCTGCCGCACGCCGGTCTGGCGCCTGTTCGACTTCCTGAATGCCCTTGAGCAGGATCTGCCAGGCGCGCCCGAGCTCTGCATTGGGCAGACGATCGGCAAGAGACGCGCCACGATCACGCTCAGCCTCGGGCAGTTCGCGACTATGGCGAAGGCTCGGGATGGCCTTGAGACGCGAGATGATATGAATCAGATCGAGCAGATCAGTCAGCAGAATGCCGAGATCGGCACCCTGAGCATAGGCCTGGCCACTGATCGAAAGCGCCTGATCGGCCTTGCCCTGCATCAGCACTTCAAACAGGTCAAAGACAAGCTGGCGGTCTGCAAGCCCCAGCATGGCGCTGACCATGGGCGCTTCGATGCGCGCGGCACCTTCTCCCTCGCCCTGGGCAATCGCCTGATCGAGCAAGGAGAGGCCGTCGCGTACCGAACCATCGGCAGCACGCGCAATGAGCGAGAGCGCCTCATCGGCAAACGCGACCGATTCCTTTTCTGCAATACCGGCGAAATGCTGCATCAGCATTTCCTGTGGCACGCGACGCAGGTCGAAACGCTGACAGCGCGACAGCACGGTGACGGGCACCTTGCGCAGCTCTGTCGTCGCAAAAATGAACGTTACCTGCTCGGGAGGCTCTTCAAGCGTCTTCAGCAACGCATTGAATGCATTGCGCGAGAGCATGTGGACCTCATCGATGATGAAGACCTTCATACGCCCCTGCATGGGCCGGAAACGCGTTGCCTCGATGATTTCGCGGATATCGTCCACGCCGGTGCGCGAGGCCGCATCCATTTCCAGAACGTCGGGATGGCGATCGGCGAGTATGGCGGTGCAATTGGCGCACACGCCGCATGGATCAGCCGTAGGGCCGCCCTGACCGTCCACGCCAATACAGTTCAGAGCCCGCGCGATGATACGCGCGGTTGTGGTCTTGCCGACGCCACGCACCCCGGTGAGCATGAAGGCATGGGCCACGCGGCCCAGCTGGAAGGCCCGGCGCAGGATACGTACCGTGGCGTCCTGACCGATCAGATCATCGAAATGCTGGGGGCGATATTTGCGCGCCAGAACACGATAGGGCCCGCTTCGCTCTGCCGGTTTCTGCGGCTCGGGAGTCAGAATCGGTGTCGGCGCAGGAGGCGCATCGAAAAAACCGCCCTCTTCCATTGGGGGGAGCGGAATTTCTTCTGGGGTGGGGATATCGTCTGAAGGGGTCATGCGCGGAAAAGCGAGACCGGCTGCTTCAGAGGGTGGGAGGCCGAACACATGACCCGAACAAAACTCACTGCGGCTGCTTCCTTCCGGACCTGACCGGGTTCGCAAGCCGTCCGTCCAAGGCCGACCTCCCGGTGCAGGGTTAACACCATTCTGCCTCTCTTGCGCAAGAGGCAGGTGCAGGTTTTTTTACAACCCGCTCGCGCCGCCACCCTCATGACGACGATCCCAGCCGCCATAAAGCTTGCCGGTCTGCGCTGCAGCGACTGAAGGACGTCCGAAAAGGATACCCTCTGCAACACCCCATGGACGGTGGGGAGACAGCGAATAGCCTTCGAGTTGCAGGGCCTGCATGACGTCAGGACTGAGCGCACGCGGCTCCAGTTCGATGGCCACCGGCTTCCACTGCTCATGAATACGCGGCAGATCGACTGCCTGCTGGATATCCAGCCCGCCATCGATCACCCCGAGCACAACCGACAGCACGATGGTCGGAATGCGCGACCCGCCGGGACTGCCGATCACCATGAAAGGCTTGCCCTCATGAGAGATGATCGTGGGCGCCATGGAAGAAAGAGGCGTCTTGCCCGGCGCGATGGCATTAGCCTCGGAGCCGACAATGCCGAACATGTTGGCGCTGCCAGGCTTGGCCGAGAAATCATCCATCTCGTCATTGAGGAAGAAGCCCGTATCGCCACCGATCACACCGGCACCGAACCAGCCATTGAGCGTGTAGGTAGCCGAAATGGCAAAGCCCGAGCGATCGGCGACAGAAAACTGCGTCGTCTCGTGCTTTTCATGGGTGTCGCCTGCGGAGGGCTGCGCCGCCATGGGCATTGCAGCCCCGGCCACCAGAGCGTCAGAATTCAGCGCATGATCGAGGGGAATACCCTTGCGAATTTCGGCGGCATAAGCCGGGTCAATCAGATGGGCGACCGGATTTTTCACGAAATCAGGGTCGCCTAGGTCACGACGATCCGAATAGGCATGACGCATGGCTTCGACCTGACGCTGCACACCGGCCACGCTGCGTAGGCCAAGAGCCTTCATGTCATAGCCGGAGAGGATATCGAGCATCTCGCAAAGCGCGACCCCACCACCGCTCGGAGGGGGCGCCGTGTCGATGTCATAACCGCGATAGCTGCAATGGATCGGCGCAAACTCGCGCGGGTGATAGGCTGCAAAATCGGCAAGGGTCAGAATACCCCCGCTTTCCTTGCTCGCCGCGACGACCTGCCGGGCAATCTCGCCCTTGTAGAAAACATCGGCACCCGATTGCGCGATACTGCGCAGCGTCTTTGCAAGCGCCTTTTGAACCAGGCGGTCGCCTTTCTGGAGCGGGGTGCCATCGGGGCGCAAGAAAATGCCACGCGCATGGGCATCCTTCTGAAAGGCCTCCGTGCTGGTATGGAGCAGATCGGCATCACCCTGCCCCAGCACGAATCCCTTCTCGGCCAGAGCAATCGCCGGTGCCATGACCTTCGCACGGCTGAGCTTGCCCCATCGGTGATGAATTTCCTCTAGCCCTGCAACGGTACCGGGCACGCCTATGGCACGCCAGCCCTCGATCGACGCCTTCTGGTCCACCTTGCCCTGGGCATCCTGATACATCGTGGGCGTCGCTGCGCCCGGCGCATGTTCGCGAAAATCGATGAATGTCGTTTTGCCATCCGGCAGGCGCAGGGTCATGAACCCGCCGCCGCCGATATTACCCGCAGCCGGGTAAACAACAGCCAGCGCATAGCCGACAGCGACCGCTGCATCAGCTGCGTTCCCGCCAGCGGCGAGAATCTGGCGCCCGGCTTCGGAAGCAAGATGCTGCGCCGACACCACCATGCCCCGTGTCCCCTCGACCGGCCTGGCCGGTTTCAGCTCGGGATTGACTGTCCCGAAGGCCAGCGGATCGTAGGGCATCGCAGCCGGAGCTGCGAGGGACAGGCTCGGCAGGGAAATACCGGCGAGAAGGAACGACAGGGCTGCCGTCCGGGTGCAGACACGCTTCACGTAGATCGTTCCTTACCGTTCAGCCCAGCTTGTACGGGGGCTTGGTGTAACCAGCGGGTGAAAGTGTGAAAATCTCGCATCCATCGCGTGTGACGGCAAGCATGTGCTCGAACTGCGCTGAAAGGGAGCGGTCACGCGTAACAGCTGTCCAGCCATCCTCAAGCGTCTTTGTACCTTCCTTGCCGAGATTGAGCATGGGCTCGATGGTAAAGACCATACCTTCCTGCAGTTTCAGCCCCTTGCCGGGCTTGCCGTAATGAACGACCTGCGGTTCTGCGTGAAATTCGCGCCCGATGCCATGGCCGCAGAAATCGCGCACGACCGAGAGACGCAGCCCTTCGGCAAAGCTCTGTATGGCATGGCCGACATCACCCAGCGTCTTGCCCGGGGCGACTTCGGCAATACCGAGCATCAGCGCCTTGTAGGTCGCATCGACGAGGTTGACAGCCTTACGCGGCACAGCCCCGACCAGATACATGCGTGACGTGTCACCATACCAGCCATCAAGAATCGAGGTGACGTCGATATTGACGATATCACCATCCTTCAGAAGGCGTTCACCAGGAATGCCGTGACAGACAACGTGATTGATCGAGATGCAGCAGGATTTGGGAAAGCCGCGATAGTTCAGCGGCGCCGGAATCGCACCGTGATCGAGCGTGTACTCATGAATCAGCCGGTTGAGATCGTCGGTCTTGGCACCCGGCACCACATAGGGCGTGATCATGTCGAGCGTCGCAGCTGCCAGCTGCCCCGCCTTTCTCAGACCGACAAAATCTTCCTCGGTGTGGATGGGAACCCCATGATACGACTCCATACTGTCCATGCGCTGATTTCACCTCCTGCTGAATTCTGTCATCTTGCAAAGAATTCAGAGAAAATGCGCGCCCGAGGCGTCAGGGGCAAGATCAACGCCGCGTTTTTTCGCGGCGTCCGGGTTCAGCCCTTCTGGTGACGGGATTTTTTCTTCGTCGCAACGACATGGCGTGAGGTCGCCATGCGCACATTGGCGCTGGCGACAGTGTGATGCCTGGCACCATGCGCAACCGGCTGGTAGCGGCGCGGACCCGTCGGCGCCTCGGCCACCTCGAAGACGGCGCTCGACCCACCCGAGGCATGACCACGGCGACGCACATTGCGCGCCAGCACTGTGGGCTGATGCAACGGCGCCATGGGTGCCACGCCTTCAGATGCGAAACCCTGATCGAGAATATTGGCCATCATGGCGTTGCGCTGCGGATTGGAGCGCGCACCCAGCACCACGCCTACCAGACGGACATTGCTGCGCTGGGCCGAGGTGATGAGGTTATGACCTGCCAGATCCGTATATCCCGTCTTCATGCCATCTGCCCCTGCATAGGTCTTGAGCATGGGATTATGGTTGGGGATCATGCGCCCGTGAAAAGCGAACATCGGCGTCGAGAAGTAATGGTAATATTCGGGAAAATCCTGAACGAGATGCTGTGCGAGCATCGACAGGTCGCGGGCCGTCGTCACCTGATCGGGGTCAGGCAGGCCTGACGCATTACGGAACGTCGTGTTGGACATGCCGAGCGCGCGCGCCTGCTGCGTCATCATATTGGCAAAACGCACTTCATCGCCGCCACCAAGCAGTTCGCCCAGAGCGCAGGCAGCATCGTTGGCCGATTTCGTGACGAGCCCGAGAATCGCCTGCTGCACCACAAAACGCGTACCAGGCACAAGACCGAGCTTCGACGGTGCCTGGGTCGAGGCATGGATCGAGACGGGCACCGTGGTGTCAGGCGTGATTTCGCCAGCCTTCAGGGCACGAAACGCCATATAGAGCGTCATGAGCTTGGTCAGCGACGCCGGATAGCGCTGGAGATCGGGATCGACCTGCGACAGCACGGCACCGCTATTGACGTCGACGACATAGGAACTGATGTGACCGGCATACTGGGCGTGCGCCACTTTCGGCACGGCAACCACACCAGCGCTCAGGCACATGCCCAGCGCCGTGCGCGTGAACACAACCCATTTGCGCGTCTTACCCGCATTCTCAGCCTTCTGGAGGCGTTTCTTCTTTGCGGATTGCATGCAGTAGGTCACTTGTGCCCCCGGTTCACTGGCGGTTTTCCCATCATAGACAGACGCCTTTCCTGTCGTCCACGATCATCTGCGCCAATTGCGGGAAAAATAAGGTAAACGGCGCCTTCAGCGGAAATCTGGCGGTTTGTTCCGCGTTAGATCTTTGCGATCGACGTTTTCATCCCATATGCTCCTGACCATGCACTACCGCGCCACGACCACCGAGACCTTTATCTCGCCCGGCTTTACTTCCGGCGCGCCTGCGCTTGTCCGCGCCTCCACCCCGGATGAGCCGCCCAGCAAGGATGGCGGCAACGACGAATCGCATATCAGCGTCGTCATCCAGGCACGACCCGAGACACGCCGTCCGGCGATGTACAAGGTTTTGATGCTGAATGACGATTACACACCGATGGAATTCGTTGTGCACGTTCTGGAACGCTTTTTTTCCAAATCGCGCGAAGAAGCGACGAATATCATGCTCAATGTTCACAAGAAGGGCGTCGGCATCTGCGGTGTCTTCACCTTCGAAGTGGCCGAGAGCAAGGTGACACAGGTGATGGATCTCGCCCGGCAGAACCAGCACCCGCTGCAATGTATGATCGAAAAGGCCTGATCGCGCCCCTTGTCGGCCATCAGTCCCTGAAACCACATAGAGAGTATTCTTTTTCTAAACCAAGATAAGCCTACATCCAGTCCTGTTGGCCCGTCACGCCTGACCCAAAGGAGCGCCCCCATGTTGTCTCGTATGCTCGAACAGACGCTCCATCGCGCCCTCACCCTCGCCGGAGAACGGCGACATGAATATGCGACCCTCGAACATCTTCTTCTGGCCCTGACCGAAGACACCGACTCGGTAACTGTCTTCAAGGCCTGCGGTATCGACCTCGAAAAGCTGCGCACCGACCTCACGGAATTCCTCGACAAGGACCTTGCGGGCCTTGCCTCCGAGCGCCCGACCGAGCCCAAACCCACTGCCGCTTTCCAGCGTGTGATCCAGCGCGCGGCCATTCATGTGCAATCGACCGGTCGTGATGAGGTAACCGGCGCCAATGTGCTGGTGGCCCTTTTTGCCGAGCGCGAGAGCCATGCCGTGTATTTCCTGCAGCTGCAGGACATGACGCGTCTCGATGCTGTCAATTTCATCTCGCATGGCATTGCCAAGGCCCCCGATAAGTCGAGCCGTCGCACCCCCACCGGGTCGCGTGACAAGGAAGAGGGCGAGCGGGAAGAAAAACAGGGCAAAGCCGCCAAGCCGCAGGAAGCGCTGGCCGCCTATTGCGTCGACCTCAACAAGCGCGCTGAAGACGGCAAGATCGATCCGCTGATCGGGCGCGACAATGAGGTCGAACGTACCATTCAGATCCTGTGCCGCCGCACCAAGAACAACCCGCTTTATGTAGGTGATCCGGGTGTCGGCAAGACGGCCATTGCCGAAGGCCTGGCCAAGCGCATTGTCGAAGGTGACGTGCCTGAAGTCCTGCTGGATGCGACGATCTTCTCACTCGACATGGGCGCGCTGCTGGCTGGCACGCGCTATCGTGGCGATTTCGAAGAACGCCTCAAGGCAGTGGTCACCGAACTGGACCAGACACCGGGCGGCATTCTCTTCATCGACGAGATCCACACGGTTATCGGCGCGGGCGCGACATCGGGCGGGGCAATGGACGCCTCGAACCTGCTCAAGCCTGCCCTCGCCGCTGGCACGCTGCGTTGCATCGGGTCGACCACCTACAAGGAATATCGCCAGCATTTCGAGAAGGATCGCGCCCTTGTGCGTCGCTTCCAGAAAATCGATGTGCCGGAGCCCTCGATCAGCGACACCATCAAGATCCTGCGCGGGCTGAAGGGCAATTACGAGCGCCATCACAAGGTGCGTTACACCGATGATGCCCTCAAGGCGGCGGTCGAGCTTTCGGCAAAATACATGCATGACCGCAAGCTGCCGGACAAGGCGATCGATATCATCGATGAGGCTGGCGCTTCACGTATGCTTCTGCCCGAGAGCAAGCGTCGCAAGACAGTCACGCTCAAGGACATCGAAGAAATCGTGGCCAAGATTGCGCGCATCCCGCCCAAATCGGTCTCGACCGATGACCGCGAGACGCTGCGCCTGCTCTCGCGCGACCTCAAGAACATGGTGTTCGGTCAGGATCGCGCCATCGAGGTCCTCACCTCGGCCATCAAGCTGGCGCGCGCCGGTCTGCGTGATCCCGAGAAGCCGATCGGCAATTACCTGTTCTCCGGCCCGACCGGTGTCGGCAAGACGGAGGTTGCCAAGCAGCTCGCGTCGTCACTTGGCATCGAACTGATCCGTTTCGATATGTCGGAATATATGGAGCGCCACTCCATTTCCCGCCTGATCGGCGCGCCACCAGGCTATGTAGGCTTCGATCAGGGTGGTCTGCTGACAGATGCCATCGACCAGCACCCTCATGCCGTGCTGCTGCTCGACGAGATCGAAAAGGCGCATCCCGAACTCTATAATATCCTGCTGCAGGTCATGGATCATGGCCGTCTGACCGATCACAACGGCAAGACAATCGATTTCCGCAATGTCATCCTGATCATGACGACCAATGCAGGCGCTGCCGATCTGAGCAAGGAGGCCGTTGGGTTCGGACGTACCGATCGCGTGGGTGAGGACGAGGACGCCATCAAGCGGCTCTTCACCCCCGAGTTCCGCAATCGTCTGGATGCGATCATCCCGTTTGCCAATCTCACCCCCGAGACCGTCGGACGCGTAGTGGAGAAGTTCGTGCTGCAGCTTGAGGCGCAGCTTGCTGACCGCCACGTCACGATTGAAATCACCTCTGCGGCCAAGGAGTGGCTGGCTGAACGTGGTTATGACCGTCACTATGGCGCCAGACCGCTTGGACGTGTCATTCAGGACAATATCAAGAAGCCTCTTGCAGAAGAGTTGCTCTTCGGTGCGCTGGTCAATGGTGGCGCGGTGCGTATTGGCTTGAAGGACAATGCGCTCAATTTCGAGTTCCTCGAGGCCACGCCCGCAGCGAGCAAGACAGGCGAAGAGGATTCCGATGAGCGGTCGGAAGCAGCCAGCAATAATTGAGACCCGATAACCCGGACCTCAATAAAAAAGCGGTGGGGAAACCCACCGCTTTTTTTATTCGTATCGCTTTCCATTGACCTGAACATAGCCGGGGCTCGCCCAATGTCGCCCTGTTCCATGATGAGTCCAGTCGATGCCCTGACTACGGGCTGAATCGAAATAGTAGCGCCCGACAACTTCAACCGGGTCACCCGGCCTGACCCAAGGCCAGTCTGGCGCCTGCATGCGATCAAGATCAGACACGATGCGTATCTGACGGCCTGGCGCCACCTGCATGACGAAATAGCCATGCACCCCGCTTCGCGTACGGCGCGATCTCTGCGTCACAGAAACCACCTCGCCACAAACATGCTCAGGAAGGTCAACGCGTGTCGGCCCGGTTTGCAGAAATCCCGCCTGATCGGAGAGGAATTTCTGGTTGTCGCATTGCACCGACGCGACCTGCGCCTGCGCCACACCCGACGACAATGTGGCCAGAAGCCCTGCGGCCAGTAGCTTACGCCCGTGACGGAGGGAAAGATGAGAGATCTTCATTTCTTGTGCAGTGTCTCCGGCTTGTGTGCCGCCTTGGCGCCCGTCTTGTCGCTCTCGACGAGAATTTTGGGATCATCTTTCGATGCCTTGATCTCGTTCTTCTTGATCTTCATGGGCTTGGTCACTGTTTTGACCACATGACCTTCGGTTTCGCCATTGCTGGTCTTCCAGGTGACATCGTCACCTTTTTTGAAGTCTTTTGCCGACATGAGCCAGATCCTTGCTGTGTATGGCGCGAACGCTCGTAACGGCACCGATGTTTCCAGACGGAGTAAGGCCCCCATAAAAAAAGCCGCCCAAGGCGGGCGGCTTTTCCAGAGACTATCCAGTAAGGGCTCAGGCGGCGATGGGACGATCGCTGGTCTGTGCGTCAAGGATCTGACGGAGGATCTGCGGGAACTCCGAAAGATGACCAATACGCAGCAGGCCCGGCCAGCTCGGGGCAGGCTTGTCCAGATCGCGCAGCAGTACGCAGGCCATGCCAGCACGACGGGCCGCTTCGGCGCCTGTGTCTGAATCTTCCAGCACGATGCAATGCTCGGGGCCAACGCCTTCGAGCTCGGCAGCATGGAGATAGAGATCCGGGCGGGGCTTAGGCATATCGAGGTCACGACCCGAATGGATACGCTCTTCCTCAAGCAATTCATCGAGACCCGTGCTGGAGAACTTGGCCTCCATCTCAGCACCCGAGGAGTTGGAGCCAATGCGGATGGGCAAGCCGAGATCATGAACGCTCTGCAGCATTTCATGCGCGCCATCGATGGTTTCGGCCTCTGTCTCCATCATTTTGACGATGCGGTCCTGCATCATCATGTCCCAGTCTGCGGGCATTTCCTTGCCGGTCTCACGACCGATGCGTTCACCGATCTTGACCAGTTCACCGCCGGTGAAAATCTTGTGGGCCTCTTCATTCGAGAGATCCCAGCCATGGTGACGGGCTTCTTCGGCCATCTTGGCGGTTGAGAGATGCTCACCATCAACAAGCACACCGTCACAGTCGAAAATGACGAGCTTCAGGGAGCCGTCTTCGCGAATGGCGGCAGGGATATCGGTGGCATGGGCGGGGGCTACGGTCATGGCATTGTCCTTTTCGAGGCATGCACGCGTGTCATCGGACACAGCCTGCATTCAGGTTTGGGGGCAATCACGAAATCGTGTGTATGACCTTAAGATAGTCACCAGAAAGCATAATTCAAGGAAAAAATGTCAAACAATGTCGAAAATATGAATTTTTCAGAAATTTTTCCTGTCATTTGAGGCGGTTGCCACGCGCATTCAGACGCACCACACTTGTTGTGATACTGACTTTTCATTTGTTACTTTTTTATGAAATCGCAAATTAGGCATAATTCTATTTTTTATTTGTATCTACTGTATTTATACATCGATACACAGATGACCGTCGATTTTTATTCGTCGCAAATCTGCCAGTTCAAGCAACCACGCGGTCGCTCTTCAAGTGTTCGCCGTAACACCGACATTGCTAGAAAAGCGCTCGCTCAGCTTTGCAGTTTCGCAACGATCAGGTGAAATTTTTGTCGTACTTTGTCATGCCGCCTTAATAGGTTTGCCCTGCATCGGCGGAACGATAAGAGGGGCGACTCTGGGCAGATGCCGCGAATTGCAGTGATTGGCCTCAGCTGAAGCGCTCATTCCGCGGCGCGAAACTGCTCCGGATAATCGGCGCTGGTGCACTGCAGAAAAAGATCAGGGATCTCGCCCGATGCGTCAGCGGGCGTAGCGCATGAGATAGTCCTGCACGACAGAGAGATCACTTACGATTGCCAAGGCTTTTTCCCTTATCTCATCGGTTGGCTCAATCATATCGGGCACCACAATGACGCGCATCCCCGCCGCAAGAGCGGCGTGAGCGCCATTCGTCGAATCTTCCAGAGCCAGGCAGAGCTCGGGAGCTACACCGATGCGCGAGGCCGCGACGAGATAGGGGTCGGGCGCAGGCTTGCCACGTGTGACATCATCACGGCTTACGATAGCGTCAAACCGATCGATAAGCGCAACGCGACGCAACTGGTCTTCAGTGCGGTCGCGCCCTGAAGACGTGGCGATAGCCCGGGGAATATGCCGCGCATCCAGAAGATCGAGCAGTGCAACGACGCCAGGCTTGACCGCGAGGCGTCCGTCACTGATGAACCGGCGCAGATGCTCCGCCTGCAAGGCAAAAAACCGCTCTGACGGAAAGGCCTCTCCAAAGGTGTCACGCAACAGAGCGGCACAACCATCCTCAGGCACCCCGATCATGCGCTTGCAGAAAGCGAGTGTCAGATCGTAACCGAGATCGCGCCCGGCACAGATCAGGGCCTCCATCGCCAGTGTCTCACTGTCGAGAAGCAGTCCATCCATATCGAAAATGACACCGCGTACAGAAATCTGCGGGGTGGTAACCAGATGGCCGGGCAAGTTGGGGGCGGGCATTCATTCCCTCATAACGTCAAAAAAACCTGCCGGAACGCCTCTGTCACATGGCCCAGACACCGGAGCGGGCCTAGGCGATTGACTGCTTCCAAGCTTGGAAAGCCCGGGAGCTAAAACATTCACGGCGCGGGAGCGCCTGCCCCCATATCTTTAACGATTGCCGCGCGCTGCTGTTCAACGCCGCTCTTCACATCCTCGGCACTTCACCCGCCAGACCGCCATATGACGGTCTGGAGCGGCAGACTTCATGGCACAGGCGCATGCGCCGCGTGATGACCGGCCCGCCACAACACCCATTCTTCGACAATACGCCCATAAGGGAGGTGACAATAACCGACCTCTCCCTCTTTCTCATGTCTGATCTCAAGCTTGCCACCCTGCTCCTTGCAATAGACCGATGCCGGATTGGCCATACCCGTTCGCTCCTGTCTGGGAGGCTTTCCCCCACACCCGGCAAGGGCAAGACAAACCATCAGCAAGGCCCCGACACTGGTAGCGCGCGTTGAAATGGGGGTCATGATCACGATCTCCTGCCTTGAATTTGCATAATGAGCACTCTGCCACGCGTCGATGACATTTCAGGCATGCGCCTCTTCCACTGCAACCGGAACCCGCCCCAGAAGCGCGCAGAGCGCGATGCTCGGTTCGGCACGGTTGAGGGTATAGAAATGAAAATCGGCCACCCCTTCGCGTTGAAGTTCGAAACACAGTGAAGCGGCAAGCGCCGTGCTGACCATCCCTGTCGTCACGGGGTCTTTATCGAGCCCGACAAAGCGGCTCTCAAGCCAGGGCGGCAGGGTCGTGCCGCATTGCGTGGCAAATTTGCGCGTCTGGGCCATAGTCCCAACAGGCAAAATACCGGGCACGAGGTCAATACCGATACCCGCTGCAGCAACACGGTCGCGCAGACGCAGAAAGGGCTCCGGCTCGAAGAAGAACTGCGTCAGGGCACGTGTCGCGCCAGCTTCCCATTTCCGACGCAGATAAGCGAGATCCTCTTTTTCGCCCCGGCTGTCGGGATGAGGCTCCGGATAGGCCGCAACCGAAATCTCGAAATCATGCGCCTGCTGCAACCCCGCCACCAGTTCTGCTGCATCTCGATACCCCTCGTCGTGAGGGATATAGGCACCTCCATCAGGTACGTCGCCACGCAGCGCCACGATGGAACGTATGCCGTCCTGCCAGAGCGCCTCGGCAACCGCGTCAACCTCGCGGCGCGCTGCCCCGACACAGGTCAGATGCGCGGCAATGGGCGTGGCAACCCGCGCCTGCAGCGCTGACGCAACAACACGGGTGCGCTCCTGAGCCGCGCCGCCAGCGCCATAGGTCATGGACATGAATTCCGGCGTGTAGCGGGCAAGCCTCATAGCGACGTCGATGAGATTTTCAGTAGCCTGACCGGTCTTGGGCGGAAAAAACTCAAAAGAAACCCCGGGAGGACTTCCGGTACTCCGCGCTGCCCAATCCGATATCGGCTCGCTGATCATTCCGGGAATTACGGCGTCTATTTCAGCCATCATACACCTTGCCTGCGAGTCTGTTTGTCAGACCCTGTTTTCTGCTGTTTGCGCGATCCAGAAGCTGCTCAGCAAGCCCGCACCGGCAAGCAGCTTGCCTTCAAGGCTGGGCAGGTAAACGCGAGCGGGAGCGATCGCGACATTTCGTGCCGTCGCACCCCAGCGACTGGCTGTCAGCGACAGAGGGCATCCCCTCCCTCTGCCATCGGCACCGCCGCAAGAGACACTCTCTTTCCGAGAGCGTGTACTTGAAGGACGCCTTGGCCATCTTCCTGTCAGCCATATACGAGGCAGGACAACCCATCCCACCGCTGCCCAGACACCATAGGCCTCCGTTGACAGAGCACGCCCGATCGTCGGACCGTTGGAAGCCTTCCCCGAAAGCATGCTCTTTCTGCCTCTGCATCGCCCGCCGCCCGGGCGTGCCACTGCCCCTAGAAGGCAAATGACTCCCATCCGCTCACCAAGGGGCTCTCCAATGGTGCGTCAGGTAAAATTCGCTGTTTCAGCGCAAAAACACTTTTTGACAGCTCGATCAGGAACGCTTTCTGGCCACCTCACTGTGGCGTGTTCGATGACACTTCATCGTGTTCGCCCTCCCCCCTTTTGCAAAGACGAATATCCCCGTTCAGTCGCAGTCATCCGGTGGGCCGTTTCGGGCCACCTTAGTCTCACAAAGGAGCGATAAGATGGATCTGGACCTGAAAAACAAGGTAGCGGTCGTAACAGGCGGTAGCGTCGGAATTGGTCTGGCTGTGGCCGAGGGCCTGGCCCGTGAGGGCGCCCATATCGTCATGGTTGCCCGCGACAAGGATAGGCTGGAAAGCGCTGCCCGCCAGCTGGCCGAAACCCATGGCGTGCGCTGCCTGCCTATTTCTGCCGATGTCGCAACGGGCGAGGGTGTCGAGAGCGTGGTTCGCCAGATCGACGAGGCCTTTGGTGGCGCGGATATCCTGATCAACAATGCAGGCACCGGCTCGAACGAGACGATCATGGAAGCGCCCGATGACAAATGGCAGTTCTACTGGGAGCTGCATGTGATGGCGGCGGTGCGCCTGGCACGCGGTCTCGTGCCGGGCATGAAAACACGAGGTGGTGGTGCCATCATCCACAACGCCTCGATCTGCGCCGCACAGCCTCTGTGGTACGAGCCGATCTATAACGTCACCAAGGCCGCATTGATGATGTTCTCCAAAACGCTCGCCACCGAAGTGATCAAGGACAATATCCGGGTGAATTGCGTCAATCCGGGCCTGATCCTGACGCCCGACTGGGTAAAGACCGCCAAGCAACTCACAAGCGAGAGCGGCGGCGACTGGGAAGGCTATCTGCAGTCAGTGGCTGACGAACATGCCCCCATCAAGCGCTTCGGCTCACCGGAAGAACTGGCCAATTTCTTTGTCTTCCTGTGCTCGGACAAGGCCTCGTACAGCGTAGGATCGTCCTATTTCGTCGATGGCGGCATGCTCAAGACACTTTGATCCAGGCCGATGCGACCGAAAGGCTTCTGGATAGTTAGCAGATAATGCCCGCCGCCTCCTTGCGGGACGGCGCCGTTTTGCCTGCGCGGGATCGTCGATCTGGTGCAGGCCTCGAAGGAAAAACAATCAATGAGTGATACGAAACGCTTCGCAGGCAAGACCGCCCTTGTGACTGGTGCCGCAGGGAATATCGGCTTGGCCGTTGCCCGACGCCTTGCAAAGGAAGGCAGCCATGTAGTGCTGCTTGATCTCGATCAGGCCAAGCTCGATGACGTTGCCAAGGGCTTTGCCGAGCACGGCGTGAAGGTGAAGACGGTTGTCTGCGATGTCACGAACTACGCCAGCGTCGAAGAAGCCGTGGAATACGCCGAGAAAACGGTCGGACCGATCGATTTCCTGTTCAACAATGCCGGTTATCAGGGAGCCTTCGCGCCGGTTCAGGATTATCCGGTCGAGGATTTCCAGCGCGTCGTGAATATCGATCTCGTGGGGGCCTTTCACGTGTTGCGCGCCGTGTCGCGCCGCATGGTCGAGCGCCGCTCGGGCAGCATCGTGAATACGGCCAGCATGGCTGGCCTGCAGGGTCCGCCCAACATGGCTGCCTATGGCTCATCGAAATTCGGTGTGGTTGGCCTCACGCAGGTAGCCTCGAAGGATCTCGCCCCGCATAATATCCGTGTCAACGGAATTGCCCCTGCCCTGATGGGCCCCGGCTTCATGTGGGACCGCCAGACCGAGCTTCAGGCCGCAACCAACACCCAGTATTTCTCAACCGACCCCGAGAAGGTGAAGGTCGAAATGGTGGCTGGCGTGCCGATGCGTCGCCTTGGCGATATCGAGGAAATTCCTGGAACAGTCGCTTTCCTGCTGAGCGAGGATTCGAGCTATATCACGGGCGTGACCCTGCCGATCTCGGGCGGCATTCTCTGAGCTGACAATGGGTTGTGCCTCGCTCCGGCGAAGCATAACCTGCCGCAAGAAGCACAAACGACAAAAAACAACCTAGCCGACCGGGCTGGTTGTCTGAGTATTTTTTTCTTTCAGGGAAAGTGGTGCTGCTAGCGAGGATTGAACTCGCGACCTCTCCCTTACCAAGGGAGTGCTCTACCACTGAGCTACAGCAGCAACTGGAGCGCTTCGTAGCTTCTCAGCCCGAAAGCTGCAAGCCCCGAAAGCGCTTTTTTTCAAAAGAATCAGTCGTCGCGGTGAATTTTTTCCATACGCTCATGACGCTCCTGCGCTTCAATCGTCATGGTCGCGATGGGACGTGCTTCAAGGCGCTTCAGGCCGATGGGCTCGCCGGTTTCCTCACAATAGCCGTAAGACCCGTTCTCGACGCGCTGAAGGGCCAGATTGATCTTGCCGATCAGCTTGCGGGCGCGGTCCCGGGTGCGCAGCTCAAGGGCGCGATCGGTTTCGACGCTCGCACGGTCGGTCACATCGGCTTCATGAATGCCGCCTTCGGAAAGACTGGCAAGCGTCAGATTGGCTTCCTTGAGCAGATCATTGCGCCAGCGGAGCAACTTCTGTTTAAAGAACTCCACATGAAGCGGATTCATGAATTCTTCTTCGTCAGAGGGCCGATAATCCGGTGGGAGCGTGATCATGCACGTCTGTCCTTAACGCAAGTCGCTTGGGCCGCGCCGCCCCGCATTGCCTTCTGGATGGGAACTTGGGCCGAACCCGTATCCTGAGCATGTCGGCATGGCTCGTTTGGCGCGGCTTATAACTGGACGCGCAACGTTCGCCAAGTCTGAATTGAAAAAATAGCGCTCGCCGACCCTGACTGAATAAAGAATTTCCGCCAACAAGCGAGTGAAATAAAAATATCATATAAATTTCGAGCAGGCTTTATTTCTCGACGAAATAATAATCCCACATCGTAACCGGCAAGTCTCTGTTGCCCACACAACAGAATGCTGACAACCGCAGTTTATTGATCTGATTTTCACGATACTGGATGAAGGACCATAAAGCCCTGATCTGGCAATACCGTAATTCCAGACCGGTCGGTCGAGGGGAGAAACGATGACCCCGCTCCTCCCGGTCAGACACAACGGAAACCCGGGAACTACCCCGGGTTCCGCAAAGTCTCAGGCAATACTTTCATAGCGGTCGAGCTGCCATTCAACGGGCTCAAGCGCGGCAAGGCGCTGCCATTCCTGCATCAGAGGGTGATCGAGCACGGCGGTGCGATACGCATCGGCAACGGGTGACAGCACGATCCCGTAGGAGGTGAAGCGCGATACGACCGGCGCAAACATGATGTCGGCATTGGTGAAATCGGCCCCGAACAGATACGGGCCGGAAGCGCCGAATTGTCCACGCGTTACGCTCCACAGACGGTCGATTGTCTCGATATCACGCTGCGCCTCATCCGGCATGACAGCCAGCACACGCCCTTCGCGGCCGAGATTCATGGGCAGGGCCTGACGTAAGGCCCTGAAACCAGCATGCATCTCAGAGGCAATGCTGCGTGCCGCCGCACGGGCCACGCGTTCGCTCGGCCAGAGTGAAGGCGCGATTTCAGCACAATATTCGCAGATCGCAAGGCTTTCCCAGATCTTCGCACCCCGATGTTCGAGATAGGGTACCAGGGCATTGGGCGAGATGGCATGGATCTCGCTCGTCTGCCCGGCGCCGCGCAGGGCAATCACCTCATCGGGCACATCCAGCCCGGCACAACGCACCGCCAGCCAGCCACGGAGAGACCAGGAAGAATAGCGGCGCGTACCGATGACGAGACGATCCAAGGCAGACACTTCCTCTCAGGAAAGAATGAAGCCCCCGCCCAGCACCCTGCTCCCCTGATAGAGCACGCAGGCCTGACCCGGCGCGGGCATGGCGGGCTCATCCAACACCACCTTTGCGCCATCGGCAAGCGGATAGACCCAAGCCTCACGCGAGACTTCACGCGCCCTGATCTGCACATGACAGCGCACGCCCTCGAGCAGCGGCTCGATCAGCCAGTTCATGTCACGCAGCGCGAACTCGATGCGACCAGCACTTTCCTTGGGCCCGACGATGATACGACGTGTCGTGGCGTCGATGCGCTTCACGATCTGGCGCCGCCCATCCTTGGTATGGATATCGCCCAGACGCTTGCTCTGCCCGACCGTGTAGCGGGCGATGCCCTCATGCTGGCCAAGCACGCGCCCGGTCTCATCGACAATCTCGCCTGCACCATTGGTCTCGGGGCGCAGCTTCTCGACCACCGACGCATAGGTGCCTGAGGGCACGAAGCAGATATCCTGACTGTCGGGCTTGGCTGCAATGGCCAGACCGAATTCCTGCGCTTTCTGACGCACCGCTTCCTTGTTGGGCATATCGCCAAGCGGGAAGCGAAGATAATCAAGCTGATCCTGCGTGGTCGCAAACAGAAACCATGACTGGTCGCGTGACAGATCGGCCGGGCGATGCAGTTCTGCGCGCCCTTCGCCCTCGACACGACGCACATAATGGCCGGTTGCCATGGCCTCGCAGCCCAGATCGCGCGCCATGCTGAGCAGATCGGTAAATTTCACACCCTGGTTGCAGGCAACGCAGGGTACAGGGGTCTCGCCACGCGCATAGCTGTCAGCAAAGCTCGCCATCACACTGCTGCGGAAACGCTCTTCGGCATCGATCACATAATGCGGGATGTCGAGCCTGTCTGCTACGGCGCGTGCGTCGAGGATATCGCGCCCCGCACAGCAGGCGCCCGGCTTCGAGACGGCCTGTCCGTGATCGTAAAGCTGCAGCGTGGCGCCAATGACCTCATGCCCCTCCTGTTTCAGGGTCGCGGCCACAACAGAACTGTCCACGCCTCCCGACATGGCAACTAGGATACGCATGAGATCTCTCTATTGTCTGAAAAAGGGGCGAACCCCGATATGGGATCCGCCAGTACTCAGGACGCCTTGGGCAGACGCACGACCAGACCGTCCAGCGCTTCCGTCATAACGATCTGGCAGCCCAGACGGGAAGTCTTTTCGAGCCCGAAAGCCAGATCGAGCATGTCTTCTTCGTCATCCGTCGGCGCAGAGAGCTTGTCTGCCCATTCCGGATCGACCACCACGTGACAGGTAGCGCAGGCCAGCGAGCCTTCGCAGGCGCCTTCGAGTTCGATATCGTGCTTATGCGCGATTTCGAGCACGGACAGGCCGATAGGGGCATCGACTTCCTTGCGGCTGCCGTCCTGCTCGACGAAAATCATATGAGGCATGTTCTTGTCACCCTGCTTCTTCGTTACGAGGCACGACGGGCCTCGCGTGCCGCCAACCCGAATTCCTCGAGGGCCTGCACGATCTCGGGCGTGGAGGTAAAGCGTCCGACCGACAGACGCAAGCATCGTGCAGCGTCTTTTGCATCCAGCCCCATGGCGGTCAGCACATAAGACGGCGTGATCTCGGCCGAACTGCACGCCGAGCCCGTTGAAAGGGCGATATCAGGCAACGCCGCCATGATGTCACGCGCTGCATAGCCGGGCGGAAACATCAGATTGAGCGCCCCTGCTATGCGCCGCGCCTGAGCACCATTCACCACGAGGCCGGGAAAGAGGCGCTCGAGCCCCTCGAGCAATTGCGCGCGCAGGCCTTCAAGCCGTGGCGCTTCCCCAGACAGGGCTTTCTGGGCCAGCCGGGCTGCCTCACCAAACCCTACGATCAACGGCGTTGGCAGTGTTCCGGAACGAAGGCCACGCTCCTGACCACCGCCAGAAAAAAGCGGCTGCAAGCGCGTGCGTGGCTTATGTCTGACATAAAGCGCGCCAATGCCTTTCGGCCCGTAGAATTTATGAGCCGAAAGCGACATCAGATCGCTCGACGCACAGGTGAGGCTCATTTTCCCGGCAGCCTGGGCTGCGTCGGTATGAAACAGCGCCCCAGCCTGACGGGTCAGGGCCGAGAGGGTTTCGATATTCTGAATAACGCCGGTCTCGTTATTGACGCTCATGATACTGACAAGCGCCGTCGGCACCTCGAGCGCCACAGAGAGATCCCGTGCGCTCACGAGCCCGTCACGACAGACAGGCAGGATGACCGGCTCGAAACCCTCTGCAGCAAGATCTCGCACGGATTCGAGCACGCATTTATGTTCAGTGGCTACCGTGATCAGCCGCCGGCGTTCGCTTCCCTGACGTGCGAGATGGCGCGCGGCCCCCTTGATAGCGAGATTATTGGCCTCGGTCGCTCCGGAGGTGAAGACAATCTCTCTCGGTGTGGCCCCGATCAGCGACGCCACGGCCGCACGGGCGTTTTCAACCGCCTCGGCAGCCAGATCACCCGCCTTGTGGCCCTCGCTATGCGGGTTCCCGTAATGCTCACTGAACCAAGGCAACATCGCCGATACCACTTCCGGGTCGCAGCGCGTCGTGGCCTGATTATCGAGATAGATCATGCCGCTTTTTTCCCCAGACGGCCCGCCATGTCCCGATAGGCCAGAATAAACCCGTCAATCTGGCTTTCTGTCGCATTCCAGGGAAGCGATACCCTTATGGCACAGGCGGCATCGTCATCCAGCCCCATGGCCTGAAGCACGTGAGAAGCCGTTACCTTGCCGGACGAGCACGCCGAGCCGGTCGAGACCGCATAGCCTGCCAGATCGAGCATCATGAGCTGCGTCTGGGCCGAAACACCGTGCAAAATCAGCGATGTCGTATTGGGCAGGCGCGGGCGGTCGCCCCCTCCGGTTATTATCGCCCCGCAGGATAATGCCGCCTCATCGACACGGTCGCGCAAGGCGGCAATAGGCGCCCAGTCCTGCGCTGCAGCCAGTTCGAAAGCAGCGGCCATTGAGGCAATGGCTGGCAGGGCCTGTGTGCCACCACGCCGCCCCCGTTCCTGTCCGCCACCACGCAGCATGGGCGCAACATGTCCCTCGGCGCCGAGAACAAGAGCCCCTGCGCCCTTGATGCCTCCCGCCTTGTGTCCGGAAATGGCGAGGCTGGTCAGCCCCTCGACCGTCAATCTTGCCTCGCCTTCGACATGGCGCCCCGCCAATTGCACGGCATCGACATGAAGCAGCGCGCCATATCGCGTGCACAACATCCTGACGGTCTCGATGGGGTGCAGGATACCCGTCTCATTATTGGCAGCCATGGCGCAGACAAGTGCCGGACCACCGCGCTGGAGCGCCGTCTCGAGCGCTTGGAGGCACAAACTGCCATCGGACAATACTGGCAGAACTTCATGATCGGGCGAGGCCATGCGCACAGCATCATGCTCGGTTGCGCCGATCAGCAGACGCCTGCCCTCACCGAAAGCATGAATTGCCAGTGCATTGGCCTCGGTACCGCCAGAGGTGAAAACCACCTGTTCCGGCCCGGCATTCCAGAAACGGCCAATCGTTTCCCTGGCAGCTTCCAGCAGGCGGCGCGCCTCACGGCCCGGCCCATGTACCGATGAGGGATTACCTGTAAGGCGCACAGCATCCAGCATGGCTGCCATGGCGCCATCTCGCAGAATTTCGGTAGCATTCGCGTCAAGATAAACCGTCATGCGCCTATAAATCGGTTTGGGCCGAACAAGTGCAAGTCAAAACCTCACGCAGGTGAAATCGCGCCCTTTGACGATTTCTGTGGAATTTTACCCTACAGCCTCGTTATACACTGCGCCAATGATGGCGTGGCGGTCGTTTGCGGTGGGCGTTTTACCCCCCGGAAAATGCCCGCGCCGCGTCAGGGAATATCGGCCTGGTATTCTCTCACCGTCGAGGAGCTTGTCCATGTGCGTTTCAACGCCTGTCGAATCCCTTCGTGGCTTTCACCCTCGACCAGCCGTTCACACGGTACAGTACGGCTGACGCTTCCGCGCCGTTCATCATGAACCGCTTCGCAGAGGGTCTTTTGCCCCTTCTTGTGCAAGCCTCGCGCGATCAGGTTCATTTCTCACAATAAAAACACATCCCTCTGCCGGCTTCAAATCGCGGGCAAGAGGTCAATTCGGAAGCATTTTGATGCCTGAAGTCATGTTCGCCGGCCCTGATGGCCGGTTGGAGGGTCGCTACCACCATTCTGACGAGCCGAATGCGCCGCTCGCACTGGTTCTGCATCCACATCCGCTTCACGGCGGCACCATGAACAACCGCATCACCTACACGATGTATCGGTCGTTCGAGAAAATGGGTTTTTCGGTCATGCGCTACAACTCGCGCGGCGTAGGCCGTTCGCAGGGGCGCTATGATGGCGGGATCGGCGAAATTTCAGATGCCGCCGCTGCTCTCGACTGGATGCAGATGGTCAATCCCAATTCCAGCGAGCTCTGGATTGCGGGTTATTCCTTCGGCGCCTTCGTGGGCATGCAGCTTCTGATGCGTCGTCCGGAAATCAGCGGCTGGATCAGCGTTGCGCCTCCGGCCAATGACTATGATTTCGGCTTTCTGGCGCCCTGCCCCTGCGGCGGGCTGATGATCGCGGGCGACAAGGATGACATGGCCCCCGAGCCAGGCATTCGCAAGCTGGTCGACAAGCTGAACACCCAGAAGAATGTCGAGGTCGATTATCGCATCTTCGAGGGCGCCAACCATATCTTCGCAAGCGAAGCCGAAAAAGTTGCGTCTGCGCTCGAAGACCATGTGACGGTGATGCGCAACCGCCGTGTCCTGGCGATTGCCGCAGACTGATCTGTGCCAGTGGTGCAGATATTTCAAAAGGCGGGGGCTTTCCCCGCCTTTTTTATTGAGGTTTCGCACCGCTTTATGGTGGTCACGGTCGGCTTTGCGCTCTTTTCATGCTACGACCCCCAGCCTCAACCCGCCTCATGATAGTGGATAGACCGATATGGCAGAGCACGCGCTGAAAAGTCCTTTTCTGAAAGAGGCTGACGCTCGGGGCTATATTTTCCAATGCACCGACCTTGCCGCTCTTGATGACGCCCTGTGCGCTGGTCCGGTCACAGGCTATATCGGTTTTGACCCGACAGCCGACTCGCTTCATGTTGGCAACGCCCTCTCCATCATGATGCTGCGCCTGATGCAGCGCCACGGCCATCGCCCTATTGCCCTGATGGGCGGCGGCACGGCCAAGATCGGCGATCCGTCCTTTCGCGACGAAGCACGCGCCCTGATGAGCCCCGAAAAGCTCGCGCATAATCTGGCTGGCATCGAGGTCAGTCTGCGCCAGTTTCTGAGCTTCGGATCGGGCCCCAGCGATGCGATGCTGGCCAATAATGCCGAATGGCTCGACCGCCTCTCCTATATCGAGCTGCTACAGGATGTTGGGGTACATTTCTCGATCAGCCGCATGCTCTCCTTTGAAAGCGTCAGGCAGCGCCTCGACCGCGAACAGGGCCTGACCTTTCTCGAATTCAACTATTCGATCCTGCAATCCTATGATTTCCGCGAGTTGAACCGTCGTCATGGCGCAGTTTTGCAAATGGGCGGCTCTGATCAATGGGGCAATATCGTTGCCGGTATCGATCTGGCACGCCGCACGGATTCCAAACAGGTCTTTGGTCTGACGACGCCGCTGGTCACCACGTCATCCGGCGCCAAAATGGGCAAATCGGCCAATGGCGCGACCTGGGTAAGCGCGGAAAAGCTTCCAGTGTTCGAGTACTGGCAGTTCTGGCGCAACACAGAAGACGCCGATGTCGGGCGCTTCCTCAAATTCTTCACGGATCTGCCGGTTGAGGAATGCGAGCGCCTTGGCGCCCTGGAAGGGGCTGCGATCAACGAAGCCAAGAAAATCCTGGCCACGGAAGCAACGGCAATCTGCCACGGGCGCGAAGCCGCTCTTGCAGCGGCAGAAACGGCGCGTCAGGCTTTCGAGGCAGGCGGTCTGGCGACCGATCTGCCCTCGCGCGATCTGCCAAAAGCCGATCTGGAAGCAGGAATTCCGGCTTTCCGCCTCTTTGGTGAGTCTGGCCTGGTCGCGACAAACAGCGAAGCACGACGACTGATCCGTGGTGGCGGCGCACGCCTGAACGACGAGCCCATACAGGATGAGAACCGCGTCATCACCTCTGATGATCTGGTTGAGGGCGTTCTCAAGCTTTCTTCCGGCAAGAAGCGCCATCTTCTGCTGCGGCCGGTCTGACGCCTACCCGCAAGGTCCGGCCTATATAGGTAACACGCTGTTTTCGCGCCCGTTTGGGTTGCTGCCACAGCGCATGAACCTCCTGTCATGCTGCGTCACGCCACGGCGGTGACGCAGCACACTATTGCCGAATCGAAACTTCTCCCATGATCGCCTGCGTGACACGACGATCATGGGAGACCGAAAAATGGGTGCCTTCTTCAAACGCCCGCGATACTGGCGCTATGCCCTGACCGATCTGGGCGGGCTTGCCTTTGCTGCCGCCTGGGGGATGCGGGGCCTTGCTGTGCTGCATTGGCCTCTATGGATATGTGCCACCCTTCTTGCCGCCATCACCCTTCCTCTTGCCTGGGGGTTTCTCACACGCGATCTCGGTCGGCCAGAATTTATCATTGATCGTGTTCTTGCGGCCCGCACCAGGCGCGCGCGTGTCATACTGCTGATGACCGCGGGAACAGTGTTATCGATTTTGCATAGACCCGATCTCATGCTGCTCGTCGCGGGTCTCGTAATCGGAGCCTCCTACCTGCCATTGGGGCGGGCCATGAAAGAACCTGTTCATATCGGTACAGGCCTCGCCATTCTGCTCGTCACACTTTTTTCTCTGGCGCTCCCTCAGCCCTGGCACATGCTGGTTGCCGGACTCGGTACCGCGACATCCTGCTGGCTGGGCGCTGTACTGCGTCTCATGAACAGCCTCCCGCCCCGAGCGGTTCGGGATACAGCGCCTGAGCCCGTCCGCACAGGCGCACATGACGTACAGGTGCTTTCATGAGCGAGACGCAAGGCCTTACCCGTGCCGCGCTGGTTCGTCGCTTCAGCTTCGCCTTCTATCTTCTGCTTTATCCCCTGCCCTGGCTCGCACGGGGCACGACACCGCTCGCTGTCATCGCTTTTCTTTGCGGCGCCGGGCTCTTTCTGGTCCTGCCTTTCCTGCCGGGGCGCTTTGCTCTCACGGTTGGTCTGCGGGCTGGTGTCTATGCCCTGATCGGCACAGCGCTCATTCCATTCGGGGGATATTGGGGAATCTTCTTTATCTCAGCAGCCGCTACCTGCGGAGCCATACGCTCGCGTGTTTCCCGTTTTTGCGCCCTCGCCCCCATTCTTGCCGCTTATGGCTTCCTGAGCTGGCGTTTTGATGAGGGACTGATCGGCAGTCTGATCACTCTCATCGTGGCGCTTGGCGTTCTGACCACGACCAGACTATCGATGGATCTCCATAGACAGAACGAGGCTCTGGCGGCCGCGCAGGAGGAGATCAGGGCGCTGACACTCATGACAGAACGCGAGCGTTTCGCCCGTGATCTGCACGATACGCTCGGACACTCCCTGACCCTGATTGCCCTCAAGGCAGACCTCGCCCTGCGTTACCTCCCGGATAATCCGCAGGGGGCCGCCTGCGAACTCCATGAAATCGGCGAGAAAACGCGTCAGGCGCTTGCCGAGACGAGGCTCGCTGTCTCGGCCATACGCCTCACCAGCCTGAAGCAGGAACTGGCCGACGGCTGTCTTGCGCTCAAGGACGCTGGCATTTCTGTCGCCGTGAACGGTGACACCACATTGATGCCTCCTCGCTCGGAAGCGGTGCTGATCATGGTGCTGCGCGAAGCCTTGACCAATATCCTGCGCCATGCCGGGGCAGAGACATGCAGCATCACCTTCCGGCGCAATGCCCGCGATCAGGCAGAACTCGAAATACGCGACACCCGTTCGCGAAAGCTCGGAGAGGAAATCACCCTTTCATTCCGGGAGGGGAATGGTATAATGGGCATGCGTGCGCGCCTGGTCGAGCTTGATGGCAGCCTTGTCATCACCCCTCAACGCGATGGAACGACGCTCCTTGTCACGCTAGGGAATGCTCCATGAGACAGAAGCTGCGGCTTGTTCTGGCTGAAGATCAGGTCATGCTTCTGGAGGCCTTCGCCTCTATGCTCTCCCTGGAACCCGATTTCGAGATCGTCGGCAAAGCCACCAACGGGCGCGACGCACTCGCGCTTGTGCAGACACTCCGCCCGGATATTCTTCTCACCGATATCGAAATGCCTGAACTCGGCGGCATCGAACTGGCGGAAAAGCTTTATACAACCAAGGCGCATACAGTCGTTGTGATCGTCACCACCTTCGCGCGTGCAGGCTATATGAAGCGGGCGCTCAATGCAGGTGTCAGAGGCTATCTCCTGAAAGATGCGCCTCTTGCCCAGCTTGCCGAAGCCTTGCGCAATGTCGGCCGCGGCGGGCGGGCCATAGACCCCACCCTCGCGCAACAGGTCTGGGACGCGGCCCATGATCCGCTCAATTCCCGCGATCGGGCCATTCTACGACTGGTCGAGTCAGGGCGTTCGAGCGAACAGATTGCAACGCTGTTCGACCTGTCGCCCGGCACACTTCGCAACTGCTTTTCAGACATCATCCAGAAGATCGGGGCCAGAAACCGTGTCGAGGCCAGCCGCATCGCCCGCCAGAATGGCTGGCTCTGATCAGCTCAGAATGGCAACCACGCGCTCAAGCACGCGCTTCTGGCCATAGAGAGCGACAGCACGCGCACGGGCTGCCTCCCCCATCGCCTGACGGCGCGACGGATCGCGAACCAGCTCCGTCAAGGCCTCTGACAGAGGCGCGGCGAGACCCGGCGGCACGAGAAGCCCGGACTCTCCCGACACAATCTGTTCGGCAGGGCCACGAATATCGGTTGCCACAACAGGCAGGCCGGTCAGCATGGCCTCAATGACCGACATCGGCAGCCCCTCGAAATGGCTTGGCAGGGTAAAGATATCGGCAGCCGCCAGCACGCGCTGCGTATCGTCGCGATAGCCCAGCAATTTGAGACGGGACCCCAGAATTTCCGTCGCACGCGCGAATTCCTGCCCCATCATGTCTCCATGATCTGAAGGCAGACGCTCACCGACGATCACGAGCACGGCGTCAGGAACGCTCTCCATGGCGCGCAGCAATTCAGGGTAGCCTTTGTGCCGAACGATACGCGACACGGCGATGATCACGACCTGATCGTCACCCAGACCGAGGGCCTGACGTATCTCCGCGCGCGCCTGGGCATCTGGCCTGTAGCGCGCCGGATCGCGCCCATTGCCAATGCCTTGCGCCCCGCGATGAATATACAGCCTTCGTGCGTCGCGCGCCTCTGCATGCGAGACGGTCATGTAGCGATCGGTAATCTGCCCGGCGGCCCATTCGAGAACAAAAGAAAGGGCGCGACGCTTGAAGGAGCCTGGCTGATTGAACAGAAAGCCGTGGCAGGTATAGGCGATGCAGGGGACGCCGCACCACCACGCCGCCACACGCGCCAGCAGCCCGCTGATGGGCATATGGCCATGAACGAGATCCGGCTGCATGCGCCGGATCAGCCGGATCAGGGCCCGAAGCGCCCGGAACTGGGCAATGGGTGAGTAGGAACGCGCCATTGGCAGCGCATGCACCACGAACCCGTCCTCACGCAGTGTCGCAAGATGCGGCCCGTCTGCACAGCCACCTTCCACATGATGCCCGGCGTCACGCAGCGCCTGCATGAGTGGATGCAGAAACTGCTTCATGGCAAAATCGACATTCGCGATTTCGAGAATGCGTTTGCTGCCCTCTCCCCCGGCACGGCTCGGAGCCCGCTTGCGGCGCCAGATCATTCCGGTACGCGCTCCATGACCCATTGCACAACCTGCCTTGCAGGTAGAGGCTCGTTCCTGTGAGGGAGCTCCGGCAATGCAGGCGCGCTGGCAGTCGTCGGAGACTGCGTATCCGCAGTCGCACCCGCGCCGGCTTCGCCTGGCTCTCCCGGCTGGGAGGAAGGCATTGTTTCGCCCTCAGGAGCCCCTTCGGTCTCCTTGGGCTCCTGCGAAGTCGATGTTGTCACTGCATCGCTACCGGTCGACACTGCCGTCACCTCGGCCGCCGGCGGACGAATGACGATCTGATGGCTTGCTACCGGCTTTTCACCCCCTGCATAGACACTCCGTTCCAGAGAGAGCACGCCCCCCTCCTGCCGGAAGCGCCAGATCATCCCGCCTGCATGCATCAGCACTTCGTCCCCATCAGGGGCGAGTTCGGCCTGAACCGAGGGGTGGAGATGAAAGCGCAGGGCAAAGGCCACCCGGCGTTCGCCATCGACACATTCCTCGCCACGAAGATCCTCTCCTGTAGGGCCGAGATAGAGCCGACGACGCCAGCTGGCGCCGAAACCGGGATACCAGCCATCATGCTGACCATCGACCCAGTGCGCACCATCCTGGCTTTGATGGGTAAGCGTTACATGGGCGGGGCGACGGGCGATCGTGCCCGCCGGGGTAAAGTCGCAGCAGGAGGTTTCCTCAACCACCAGCGAGCTATGCGCAGCCGTCTCGCGCAGCGCCTGTTTCCACATCCCGGTCGAAGCGGCACCACAATTGACGAAAAGACGCTGTCTGCCATGCGAGAACTCCAGCGCAAGCGGCGCCGCATGGGCATTGCCGTCATGGGGGGCGCCTGCAGGAGGCGCGCCATCGACGAACAGGAGCGCCTTGCCTACTGAAATACGCCAGAACCCGCCATCAGGCATGGATGACGCCAGAAGACGCTGACGTGCCCCGTACTGGATGATCCGGTCTATCTGACGGTCATCCTGCTCCTTGCTGCCGTGAAACAACGCCAGACTGCCATCGCCATGACGCAGGGCTCGCAGAACCGGGCAGATACGGGCGAGCGCGTTCTGTACTTTCTCAGAGGGTGACAGCTGCGCCATACGCATGAACACGCTGATTTCGGCAAGCTCGCGCGCGGCTTCCATCTGCGCCTGCGGACTCCGTTCGCGCAGCGTCCCATCGGGCAGCGTCAGACGATCCAGTTCCTGATCGAGATAACGGTGAAAGCGGTGCAGAAACCCGGTCTGCGACGGGATCGCCACCGCAACAGCAAGCAGCCCCTTGAGAGCGGTCAGGTTGCGCCATCCCTGCTCGGCCAGAGGCAGCATGATGGAAATCAGGCGTCCCTCGACCAGAAGGCGATCCATCACTTTCTGACGGAAAGCCTCGCTTGCGGAAGATGCAAAGAAATCGAAATGACCGAGCCAGGAGGCCAGTCGCGCCCCTGTTGCAGGGGCATTGAGCACCAGCGGGTCGATGGGTGGCTGATCGAGCCAGCTGCCGACGATCGAGCGGGCATAGAGACGGGCTTCGTCGCTGCCGAGTGCGCGCAGATCGCGCAGCCAGGTGAAGCCCTGAAGCCATTCGCGTGTGACAGGGGCCAGATCGGCATATTCCCAGTCATGCGCACGCAGGGGAATGTTGCGGCCTTCGAAACGGGCCGCACCGCTCACCAGCAGCGCACCATGGTCAGGATTGCCCGGCCAGATATCGCGTATCGCATGAACGGGACGATCGGGCGCACGGGCGATGCCCGGCACGCTCGATGGAAGCCGGGCTAATGAAAGACGAGCTTCACGCGCCCAGCGTCCGAACATGCCGGTAGGTTCCCTCGGTCAGAAGATCAGGACAGGCTCCCCGCCTGTCTCAAAGAGTTGATTGCAGCAGCATAATCATCCTGACCGTAGATGGAAGTCCCTGCGACCATCATATCGGCACCGGCGCCCGTTGCGAGCGACGCCGTGGTAAGGTCGATCCCCCCATCCACGCCGATGCGGATATCACGGCCCGTCGCATCGGCCATCTGGCGCAGCTTGCGGATCTTGGGCACCTGGCTCTCGAGGAATTTCTGCCCGCCAAAGCCCGGATTGACCGTCATCACCAGAATGATGTCGACCAGATCGAGCACATATTCGAGCGCCTCGGGCGGCGTGCCGGGGCAGATGGCAATGCCCGGCTTCTTGCCGAGCGCACGGATATGCTGAAGCGTGCGATGCACATGCGGATTGTTTTCCACATGAACATGGATATGGTCTGCCCCGGCCTTGGCAAAGGCCTCGATGAACGCATCGGCGGGCTCGATCATGAGATGCACGTCGAAGGGCTTGTCCGTTCGGTTGCGCAGGGCGGCAACCATGCCGGGGCCGAAGGTCATGTTCGGTACGAAATGCCCATCCATGACATCGAGATGCAGCCAGTCGGCCCCATCACGCACCACGGCCTCGACCTCTGCACCCATACACGCAAAATCGGCACTGAGAATGCTCGGGGCAATCAGGGGGGTTTTCAGCTGGGGCATTATCCTACCTTTTTTCTAACGCAGATCTGTTTCAGGTGCTTTTGCGCAGCCTTGCCGCGAAAAATCCATCCATCCCGCCATGCTCGGCCCACATGCCGGGATGTGTACGGAATGTTCCCTGTTTCGTCAGGGCTTCGGGCATGGAGGCGAGGTCTTCCGCTGTGAAAGGCTCCAGCACCCAGCCACGCTTGAGAGCTGCGGCGACGCGCTGCGGGCCTTCCTCATCCTGAAGCGAACAGACGGCATAAAGCAGCACACCGCCGGGCTTGAGCATGGCTCCCGCTGCGTCGATCAGACGGTCCTGATCCTTGGCCAGAGCCAGCACATCACGCGGGCGCTTGACCCAGAGCACATCGGGGTGACGGCGCAGCGTGCCGGTGGCAGAGCACGGCGCATCGAGCAGGACAGCATCGACCTTTTCTTCAGGCTGCCAGACGAGCGCATCGGCAATAACGACCTTCGCGTCCAGCCCTAGCCGGTCGAGATTCTGTTTCAGACGCTTCGCCCGCGTTTCTTCGCGTTCGACCGCAATAACCTCGGCGCCTGCCACAGCCAGCTGGGCCGTCTTGCCGCCCGGTGCCGCACAGAGATCGATCACGCTCTGGCCGGGCTGAATGTTCAGCAGACGCGCCGGCATGGTGGCAGCGGCATCCTGCACCCAGAAAGCGCCCTCGTCGAAGCCCTCCAGTTCGGTCACGCGCGTACCTGGCGCGAAACGTAGGCTGCCATTGGGCATGACCTCACCGCCCTCGGGAGCGGCAGCGCCGGGGCGAAGGGTCAGATCGATGGGTGCCTCACGGTGCAGGCCTACCGCGATATCGCGCGCGCGCTTGTCCCATGCGGTCCAGAGCCAGGCAGGCACGTCCAGACGATCGGCATCAAGTCCTTCCGCCAGTTCATCGCCATCACGCGCGACACGGCGCAGAACGGCATTGGCAAGCCCTGCAAAGGGCGCCAGCCCGCGGCGGCGCAGCAGCGAGACGATGGTGCCGACAGCGGCATGAGGCGGGGTTTCGAGATGACGAAGCTGTGCCACCCCCATGAGCAACGCGCAGCGTACGGGCGCAGGCGGCTCGCGTCGCAGCAGCGGCTGAAGCAGCTCGGTCATGCTGCCCATATGGCGCAGAACGGTAGCCGCCAGACGATGCGCGCTGGCGCGGTCGCGCGGATCGGTCAGCGCGCTGCGGTCGAGCGTCGTCTCCAGCATGCGTCGATGCTCGACGACACCGCAGAGAATATCGAAGGCCAGATCGCGTGTCGGATCGGCGGGAATCTGTGAAGGTGCTTTGGACATTGCCTTGCCAATGGCATTTCGCGAAGCGGCGCGCTACCCCTTCCTGCATCCGAACAGCAACAACTTACGGAACCGGCCATGTCAAACGACACGCTTTCTTCCCGTCTCGATCAGATCCGCGCCCGTATCGGGCATGAATGCGTGCGCGTCGGACGCCCGGCAGAAGCCGTCAGGCTGGTCGCGGTCAGCAAGTTTCACCCGGCCTCTGCCGTCGAGGAAGCCCTGACAGCCGGGCAGAGAATTTTCGGCGAAAACCGTGTGCAGGAAGCCAGGGAAAAATTTCCGGCCCTGCGCGAACACTGGCCCGATCTGAAGCTGCACATCATCGGCAGCCTGCAGACGAACAAGGCACTGGAGGCCTGTCGTCTCGCCGATGTCATCGAGTCCGTCGATCGCCCCGGTCTGGTCGATGCGCTGTCACGCGCTGCTGACCGCCTCGGGCAGCTGCCTGATCTGTTCGTTCAGGTGAATACGGGCGACGAGCCGCAGAAATCTGGCGTGCCTCGCCACGAGGCTTCGCAGTTCATCACCCTTTGCAAGACCCGTTTCGGCGACTCCCTGAAAGGCGTGATGTGCATTCCGCCTGAAGAGGAAGATCCGGCGCCCCATTTCGCTTTTCTGGCGCAGCTCGCACATGAACATGAATTAATCGAATGTTCGATGGGGATGTCTGCCGACTTCGAAACGGCCATCGCGCACGGGGCCACGCTCGTCCGTGTCGGCACCGCCATCTTCGGCACCCGTCCCAAACCCTGATTTCACAAAAGCCACTGCGATAGCGTGCTTGCGGTCGCCGGAAAAACCATCGTATGGCAGGCCTTATGTCAGTGATCGCTCACATCTATGTGTGCGACGCAGCGTGCTTGCCATGAGTTGGAACAGAAATGACAGACAGGCCTGACGGATTGCCAGGTTCGACAAACGCCGCAGCACCAGCCAGTGCGAAGACGGCGACCGACGGACACGGCTCAATCCGTGAGTTCGGTGCGACTGAAGATCTGCACAAGAAGGCACCGGTCGGCCTCGCGGGGCTTCTGGGTGTGCTGGGCGTCGTCTATGGCGATATCGGCACGAGCCCGCTCTACGCCTTTCAGGCCTCGGTCCAGATCGTCGGTTCCATTCGTCACCCGGCAGAAAGCTGGGAGATCATGGGCATTGAAAGCCTGATCTTCTGGGCGTTGATGCTGGTTGTGACGATCAAATACGTCATGCTGGTGATGCGGGCCGATCATGATGGCGAGGGCGGAATTATCGCCCTCATGTCACTGGCCCAGCGCGTCTGCAAATCACCGAAATTCCGATGGATCTTCGGCATTGTCGGCATCGGCGGCGCCTGCCTGTTCTTCGGTGACGGCATCATCACCCCTGCCGTTTCGGTGCTTTCAGCCATCGAGGGCATCGAGGTCTCTGTGCCCTCGGCCTCGCATATCATCATCCCGGTGGCGATCATCATCCTGATCGCGCTTTTCAGCGCGCAGGCTCTTGGCACAGGCAAGATCGGCCGCGCGTTTGGCCCCATCATGATGGTGTGGTTCCTGACGCTGGCAGTGATGGGCATTCACTCCATCATGCAGACGCCCGGCATTCTCATGGCCCTCTCGCCCTATTATGCCGCGCAGTTTGTCTTCTATCACGGCTGGCTTGCCTTCATCGCGCTTGGCTCGGTCGTGCTCTCCGTGACAGGTGCCGAGGCACTCTACGCCGATATGGGGCATTTCGGCCGTGCCCCGATCCGTTATGCCTGGCTGTTCTTCGTCCTGCCTTCACTGACGCTCAACTATCTCGGTCAGGGCGCATTGCTGCTTCGCAACCCGGCCGCGCTGCAGAACCCGTTCTATCATCTGGCCCCCGGCTGGGCGCAGATCCCGCTTCTGCTGCTTGCCACCATGGCAACAGTCATTGCGAGCCAGGCCGGTATCTCCGGCGGGTTCTCTCTCTGCCGCCAGCTCATTCAGCTCGGGTATCTGCCGCGCATGCGCATCATGCACACCAATGCAGAAGAAGAAGCGCAGATCTATCTGCCCGTCTTCAACTGGGTGCTGGCTCTGGGCTCGATCCTGCTGGTGCTCTCCTTCCGCTCGTCCTCGGCTCTGGCCGCGGCTTACGGCATTGCTGTGACCGGCACCTTCATGTGCACCGCCGTGCTGGCGATGGTCGTGTTCCGCCGCGTGTTCAACTGGAGCGTGCCGCTGGCCGGTCTCGTGTTCGGGTTCTTCCTGATCAGTGACGGCACGTTCTTTGCAGCCAATGTGCTGAAAATTCCCGATGGGGGCTGGGTGCCGCTCGCGATCGGTGTGTCGGCAACGATCCTCATGACAACATGGGCGCGTGGCCGCAGCCTTATCCGCGCCCGTCAGGCAGCGGACTCATTGCCCATGGCGTCGTTCCTCGCGCGACTGCCGCAATCGCGCACCGTGCGTGTGCCGGGAATGGCCGTGTTCCTGACCGCCAATCCCGACACGGTGCCGACCTGCCTGCTGCATAATCTCAAGCACAACAAGGTGCTGCATGATCATGTGCTGTTCGTCACCGTGCAGAACCTCGACCAGCCGGAAGCAGAGCGCGGCCATCGCGCCATGGTGCAGGAACTTGCACCGAACATCTATCGAGTGATCGTGCGCTACGGCTTCATGGAAATGCCCAACCTGCCCAAGGCACTCGAAGAGCTGAATGCCGCCGGGGTCGAGTTCGATGCCATACAGGCCTCCTATTTCGTCTCCCGTGAGCTGGTGGTGCGCTCTACCCTGTCCAAACTCTCGATCTGGCGCATGTGGCTGTTCCTGCTGATGGTGCGTAATGCCACCCCCAGCACCGAGTTCTTCCGCATTCCGCCAGACCGCGTGGTCGAGCTGGGCGTGAGGATCGCAATCTGAGCGACCCCACCCCGCTCTCGCTTTATGTGCATTGGCCATTCTGTCTGGCGAAATGCCCCTATTGCGACTTCAACTCCCATGTGCGGGACGAGATTCCCCATCAGCGCTTCACGACAGCGCTGAGGCAGGAGCTCGCCTCTGACGCCGCCCGCACGGGGCGGCGGGCCTTGCGCTCGATCTTTTTCGGTGGGGGTACCCCCTCCCTGATGCAGCCCGAGACCGTGGCGTTGCTGATCGAGGATGCACGCCAGCATTTCGACGCGCCCGAGGATCTTGAAATCACGCTCGAGGCCAATCCCACCAGCGTCGAGCGCGGCAAGCTCGCCGCGTTTCGTGAGGCCGGCGTCAATCGTGTCTCTCTGGGCATACAAAGTCTGGATGAGACAGATCTGCGTTTTCTGGGGCGCGAGCATTCGGCTTCCCAGGCCATTGCCGCGCTCGAAACCGCACGCACCCTGTTTCCCCGGCTGTCTTTTGACCTCATCTATGCGCGCCCCGGCCAGACACTGAGCGCATGGGAGGCCGAATTGCGTCGGGCGCTCGATCTCGCCTCCGATCATCTCTCGCTCTATCAGCTGACCATCGAGCAGGGAACGAAGTTTGAAGGGCTTTACCGGCAAGGGCGTTTCGTCCTGCCTGAAGAAGACGATGCAGCCCTTCTTTACGAAAAGACCGCCGAGATTGCCGGCCTCTACGGGCTGCAGGATTATGAGATCTCGAACTACGCCCGCCCCGGCGCGGAGAGTCGTCACAACCTGACCTACTGGCGCTATCAGGATTATATCGGCATCGGCCCGGGTGCGCATGGGCGCCTGACGCTTGATGGCGCGCTCATGGCCACACGCCGCCACAGGGCGCCGGAAATCTGGGCGGATCGGGTCGAGCAGCGCGGGAGCGGCTCAACCGATGAAACCCCGCTTTCCTCCGAAGAGCGCGGACGCGAAGCCCTGCTGATGGGCCTGCGCCTGCGTGAAGGGATCGCGCTTGACTGGTTTGAAGAACGTACTGGCCGCAGGATGCAGGAATGCGTCGATGCACGCATTCTCGAAGGTGCGCTCGAGGAAGACTATCTGACGCTCACCGAGCAACGCCTGATTGCGACCGATGAAGGGCGTATCAGGCTTGAAGCCCTGCTCGGGGCACTCGTCCTCTAGGGCGACGACAACCCTGAACGGCGCAGCGTTTGTTTTTCCGCAAGGCTGCGGCCCAAAGGCGCAAACGCCTGCTTCCCTTGCGACACCGATCAGCTAGAAACGAGTAACGGGGGAACCCTTCCCCCTTCTCGGAGTAAGAGCTTTCCATGCGTCGTTTCCTTGCCAGTCTGGCTCTTGCCGCCCTTACGATCGGTTCAGCCCATGCCGGGGCTTCCTCAGGACCGGAACTCGTCATTGCCGATAATGACTATCTCGGCCCGGGTGGCTCAAACATCCAATCCGTCATCCCGCTGCTGAACAACCCGAAACTCCGGGTGCTCGGCCTGACAGTGGTGGCGGGTGATGACTGGGAGAATGCCGAGAGCGCGCGCATCCGTCGTTTCCTCGAGATTTCCGGCCATCGCGATGTGCCGGTATTCGACGGGGCGACTCAGCCTCTGGTCAATACAGTGGCCCTTACCCGCCTGCGCGAGCAGCAATTCGGCACCCTTCCCTGGAAAGGGGCCTGGGGCGGCCTGGGTTCGATGAGCAATACGCCTGACACGCAACCCGCCGTCGCCACAACGCCCGATGGTGCCCCCACGCTCCAGCCGCAGGGTATTCCGGCCGCCCTGTTCATGATCCAGCAGGTTCATGCCCATCCGCATGAGGTGACGATTATTGAAGCGGGGCCAATGACCAATCTCGCACTCGCCATCAGGCTCGACCCGAGCTTTGCCAGCACGGCCAAGCAGCTCGTCTTCATGGGCGGGTATCTTGATCTGTCGATGATGTCCGTCACGGGAAATGCCGATAACGGCTCGGATTTCAACCTGATCTTCGATCCGGAAGCGGCGCATATCACCCTCACCGCACCCTGGCCACGCATCACTTCGGTGGCCAATGTCTCCAACGATGTCGTGCTGTCGAAAGACGAAGTCGCCGCTATCGCACACAACCACAAGACGCCGGTCACCGATTATCTGGTGAAATACAACGTGCCGCTTGCGATGTGGGACGAGGTCACGAGCGCCATTGTGGCCGATCCGGCACTCGTGACCAAGGCACAGGATGCCTACATGGATGTCGAGATCAGCAAGGGCATCGGCTATGGCCATGCCTATGTCTGGCCCGACTCCCTCGCCCCCAGGGGGATGGGCGTGCGCAAGGTGCGTATCATCCAGGCCATCGACACCGCCCGGTTCAAGAAAGACTATGCCGACTGGGCGCAAGGCTTCATGGGTAAGCACTGATATTGCTCAACATGATCAAACTGGTGGTTGGATGCACCACACTCGATGAACTTGCCGCCTGGATGCAGCGCGGCGAGCGCGTCGAGGGATATGGCGTGATCCGTACCCGCACCATGCCGAAACAGGCCGATGAGATCAGCGGACAGGGCTCGCTCTATCGTGTCATGGGTGGGCTTGTTCTGTGCCGTCAGCCCATCGTCGGGTTTCGCCCCTTCACCAGACCCGATGGGCAGCTCGGCACGCATATCCTGGTAACAGACGACATCATCCCCGTGCATCCACGGGCCATGCGTCCGTTTCAGGGCTGGCGCTACCTCAAGCCGGAGGACGCCCCACCCGATCTGGGCGGTGGGAGCGCCGTCTCAGGTATCGAGGATCTGCCGCCCGCCCTGCGTCGCAGCCTCTCGGAACTCTGCCTGATCTGAAGCGGGGTGGCGGCGCGCCAGACGCAGAAGCAGCGCCTCGTCACGCAACAGAGAGATGATTTCCGGCAGGGCCTCGCCTCTGGTGAGCGCCTCGCTCCATCCTTCGAAACGGGCCGCCTCGTCTGCATTCGGATCCCGAAGGCCATTCTGCATATCGAAGCGGTAAAGCGTCATCTCGCCACTCAGCCGACGCAACGCTTTCAGCGTTTCCTGACGAATCAGAAAATCGCCGTCATGCAGCTGCACGGCCAACCCGCCGAAAAGTGGCAGCCCCCCGCGTGAGAATTCGGCCGCAATCGTGGTCATGCCTGCCTCACGCTGCGCCTTGTCCGTCTCACCCGGCAGACGGTCGCCGTGCAGAACAAGGCTCGCATAGCGGAAATTCGCCTCAATGGCGCGCTTCACCAGCCCGTCACGATCGGCATCGCTGCGCTGAGGCCAGAGCAGCAGCACACAGAACAGGGCGATACCGCTGCCGATCAGATTATCCAGCACTCTCGCCCAGATAATGCCGCCCCCCGGCATCACGGCCTCGGCAATCACCACGACAAGGCCGGTCAGGAAAAACACCAGCATGGTGTAATTGACCGCCCTCGTGGCGATGGCGGCGAGCGACATGAAGACTGCGACGACCAGAAGGGCCGATTTGCCTGGCAGGACCAGTGCACAAAGCGCGGCCAGAAGACTGCCGCCGACACTGCCGATCACACGCTCGACGCTGCGCACCAGCGTGACATTGCCTGCGGGCTGCATCACGAGCAGGGCGGCGATCAACGCCCAGTAGGAAAATCCCTCCCCCCCGTAGAGACAGACGATCTGCGTCAGGGTCAAGGCGAGGGAAAGACGACAGGCATGACGCCATATCGCAGGTGTAAGCACTCTCAGAGCAGCGCCCTGCGCTGCCTCCGCCTCCTGATGGCGGCGCGAGAACGCCGCGATCATGCGCTCGAACGCCTCGGCACAGGCAATAATCGGCATGGCATGTACCACGCCCCCGATACGCGCCTTGCGATCCAATGTCTGGGCCAGCTGCCCGAGAATTCTGAAATCGGGTTCGGGTCGGGCCGCCTGACGCATGCATTCATGGCAGGCCATCCCGAGACGAGCGAGCAGATTGCGCAACTCAGGCGCGAGAGGCCCGGCCTCTGCCTGGTGTTCAAGCGCCAGAAGCGCCGTAAAGACACGCTCGGCGGCCGTCAGGGCTGCTTCCATGCGGCGCCTGAGCCGGAAATTGCCGTGTCGTGCATCGAGCACCGTCAGCAATCCACGGGCACGCTCGATGGCGTTGCGCGCTGCCTGGCGATGCACCGTTTCACGCAGCCGCCCCGCTGCAAGCTCACGTGCCATCAGGTCGAGGATATAATAGGTTGCGGCAATGCTGCGCCGTGCAGGCGCATAGGGCTGCTGCCGCCACAGTACGAGGCAGAACAGCGTGGCAAGAGCGCCGCCTGCAAAGAACAGACCGGCTATCTCGGCAGCCCTCACCGGCTCAGAGGGGAATCCCGTCGCCGCGACAGCAGCGCAGCCCGCCAGTACCCAGAGCTGCATGACCGCAGGAGAAAAGACGCGCGCCAGCCCGCAGCCCAGACCAATCAGAGCCACCAGGGGCAAGGTCGCAAGAGAGCCGAAGACGCTCAGGGCGGAGACAATGAAAACCAGCGCCGTCCCGGCAAGCGTGAACCCACCGAGAACCTGAAAACGTTCGCGGTCGGGACCGCCCGGATCGATCAGACAGGCCCAGAAACAGGCGAAGGCGATCCAGGCCAGGACGGGCTGGTCGAAGAACAGTGACGGCGCCAGCGCCAGCGCCGTAACAAGAGCCGCACGTCCTCCCTCATACAGGCTGAGCTGTTCGGGGGAGAGCGTGATGGCATAACGCGCAAGATGGTTGGTAGCGGAGGTAATCAGAGAAGCAAAAGGGCGAGAGGCAGAAAGACGGGAATGCGTCTTCATCATGCCGCAACGCTCCTTTGCAAAAAGGGGGCGCTCAGCGCCCCGTCATGATCTGCTCGACCAGTTGTCTGACTGTCGGCGTGAAGCCAGCAGCATAAAACGGATCGCTTCCGAAACGCCATGCATTGGTGCCACCAAACATCAGGTTATTATCAACAACCTGATCGGCCAGTGCCTGACCGGCACTGTCATCGACATGCGCGATGTCCTGCAGGCTCTTCTGAATACAGAAGGAACGCGGGTCAGCTTTGGCACCATTGGTGTAATTCGGCCCGCGCTGGCTCCAGTTGGAGAAGCGGCATTCAGACAGGCAGCCCATGCAGGCAACCTGCTCGGCCACGATCACGCGGCTCTCTTCCGGGGTCACGAACACGAGGGTCGAGTCCGGCGTGCGCATGGCCTCGGTATAACCTGCGGCCTCCCAGGCCAGAACATGAGCGCGATCGGCTGCGGTCATGAACACCTCGCGCTTGCGCGCACCGATGCCATGGGGCGTGTCGTGCTCACCCACCGGCTCGCTGCTATACGCCACCTGGCGTTCCGAGCGGCCACGCAGATTCATCATGAAGCTGTTATTCACCGCCGAGGAATAGAACCCCGTTGGCGAGAAGCGATTGAGATAGACATCGCCTTCATGCAGCTGGCGCAGGCGGCGTTTCCAGGCATCCGGAATCGGGCTTTCCTGCGTCAGAAGCGGTCGTGTGCCGAACTGGAACACGATCGGGCCGATTTCCGGATTATTGAACCAGTGCGCCCATTCCTCGAGCCACCACACGCCGCCGGCCATGATGATCGGCACGGTTTCGAGACCGAACTGGTTCATCGCCTTGCGCAGCGCAGCAACGCGCGGATACGGATCTTCCGGGTGCAGCGGGTTTTCGGTGTTCGACAACCCGTTATGCCCACCGGCACGCCACGGATCTTCATAAACGACCGCGCCCAGAAGCTCGGCCGTCTTGTGATAGGCGCGCTTCCACAGCGCGTTGAAGGCACGCGCGGAGGAGACGATCGGATAGTAATGAACGTTATGACGCGCCGCGATTTCGGAAAGACGATAGGGCATGCCTGCGCCGCAGGTGAGACCGTCGATCAGTCCGGGAGCCTGTTCGAGAATGCCCTCGATCACCAACTCGGCGCCACCCATCTCCCAAAGAAGATTGGCGTTGATCATGCCGTTGCTGCCTGCGATCTCGCGGGCAATCCTGACCTGGGTGATACCGCCTTCGATGGCGTAGCGAATCAGCTCTTCATGCCGTTCGCGCCGCGTGCGGCCTGAATAGGTCTGCGGAATGCGGTTGCCATCTTTATCATAACTGTCGGCATTGACGGCAGAAACGGTGCCTACGCCACCAGCGGCGGCCCAATGCCCGGCAGAAATACCAGTCGAGACCGAAACGCCCTTCCCACCTTCAACAAGGGGAAGAACATCCCGGCCAGCCATGCGGACGGTATCAATCGACATCATAATCTATGTTGTACTCCGAGTGGGGCGGCTTTTGCACCGCCCCCTCATGAAACGGCAGGTCAGTCAGCGTCACGCTGTCTGGACGGACGGGACGGCTTTGCGCCGACGCTTTCCGAGATATCGGCGCCCGTCTGCTGGTCGACGACACGCATCGAGAGCTTTACCTTGCCGCGGTCGTCGAAGCCGACAACCTTCACCTTCACGGCGTCACCCTGCTTGACGACATCCGTGGTCTTGGCCACGCGGGCATCGCTCAGCTCGGAGATATGCACCAGACCGTCGCGCGGGCCGAGGAAGTTCACGAACGCGCCGAAATCGGCGGTCTTGACGACCTTGCCATCGTAGATGCGACCGATTTCCGGCTCTGCCACGATACCTTCGATGCGCGAGATGGCCTTCTGGGCCTGCTCGTCATTCGAGGCCGCGATGGTGATCACGCCTTCGTCGTTGATATCAACCTTGGCACCCGAGAACTCGACGATCTCGCGAATGACCTTGCCACCCGAACCGATCACATCGCGGATCTTTTCCTTGGCGATGGTCATGGTCGTGATCTTCGGCGCATTGCGCGACACGCCTTCACGGCCTTCGTCGATCGCCTTCGCCATTTCGCCGAGGATGTGCAGACGGCCATCACGGGCCTGCTCGAGCGCAACCTTCATGATTTCAGGCGTGATCGAGGTGATCTTGATGTCCATCTGAAGCGCGGTGATGCCCGCTTCCGTACCGGCCACCTTGAAATCCATGTCGCCGAGATGATCTTCGTCGCCGAGAATGTCGGAAAGAACGGCGTAGCCGCGATCTTCCTTGATCAGACCCATGGCGATACCGGCAACAGGGCGCGGCAGCGGCACGCCGGCATCCATGAGGGCCAGAGACGAGCCGCAGACGGTTGCCATCGACGAAGAGCCGTTGCTCTCGGTGATTTCAGACACGATACGCACGGTGTACGGGAAACGGTCCTTGCCCGGCAGCAGCGGGTGAAGAGCGCGCCAGGCCAGCTTGCCATGACCGATTTCACGACGGCCCGGGCTGCCCATGCGACCACACTCACCGACCGAATAGGGAGGGAAGTTGTAGTGCAGCATGAAGTTGGAGCGGTATTCGCCCTCAAGCGCATCAATGATCTGCTCGTCCTGCGTCGTGCCGAGCGTGGCAACGACCAGAGCCTGCGTCTCACCACGGGTGAACAGCGCGGAACCATGAGCGCGCGGCAGGATGCCGACTTCGGACACGATCGGACGGACCGTCTTGGTGTCGCGACCATCGATACGCTGGCCGGTCTTCAGAATGGCGCCACGAACGACCTGAGCCTCGAGCTCCTTGAGCATCGGCTTGGCAGAATCGACGTCGAGACCTTCTTCAAGAAGCCCTTCGATGATGCGCCCCTTGGCGATGGCGATCTTCTCGTAACGCGCCTGCTTTGCCTTTTCCTTGTAGGCATCGGCCATGAGCTTGGTGCCGATCTTTTCCACGCGCTTGCGCAGAGCGATCTGCTCCTTGGTCGGGCCTTCGAGATTCCAGGGCTGCTTTGCAGCATGCTCGGCAAGATCGATGATCGCATCGATAACCGGCTGGAATGCGGCATGACCGGCGGTGACGGCGTCGAGCATCACTTCTTCCGAAAGCTCGGAAGCCTCGGATTCAACCATCAGCACGCCTTCGGTCGTACCGGCAACAACCAGGTCGAGGGCGCTTTCCTTCATCTCGGCAACGGTCGGGTTGATGACCGTACGACCGTCGATGATGCCAACGCGAGCAACGCCGACCGGACCATAGAAAGGAATACCAGAAAGCGTCAGGGCAGCCGAGCAGCCGATGAGCGCGACCAGACCGGGGTCGTTCTCCATGTCATGGCTGAGAACAGTCGCCGTGACCTGCACTTCGTTGCGGAAGTTATCCGGGAAGAGCGGACGGATCGGACGGTCGATCAGACGCGAAATCAGGGTTTCGCTCTCGGAAGGACGCCCTTCGCGCTTGAAGAAGCCACCCGGGATACGGCCAGCTGCGTAAGCCTTTTCCTGATAGTTGACCGTCAGCGGGAAGAAGTCCTGACCCGGCTTGACACTCTTTGCGCCAACGGCCGTGCAAAGCACAACCGTGTCGCCGTAGGTCACGACAACAGCACCGTCAGCCTGACGGGCAATCTTGCCGGTTTCGATGACGAGCGGGCGGCCTGCCCAGTCGATTTCCTTGCGGAAGTAGTTGAACATCATTCAGTCCTGAGAATGCGGCTTGTCACCGGGAACGGGGAGAAGGAGGGAACGGGCCCTGACTGGCTGGCAGCGTTTCGGACGGCATGGCAAGAACGACCGGGATCGGACCGGCATGTCACCATGTGGCCTGAAACGCCGAAGGCCGGTTCTGTCTCCAGCTTCAACGTTCAAAGGCGCAGCCTGTTGGCCCGCCGCCAGAAGGACGGCGGGCAGTGGCGGAGACGAGGCGCTCCGCCCGAGCATGTTAGCGGCGCAGGCCGAGACGCTCGATAAGGGTCTGGTAGCGGCCCTGGTCCTTGCGCTTGAGGTAGTCAAGCAGGCCACGACGCTGACCGACGAGCATCAGGAGACCACGACGGGAGTGGAAGTCCTTCTTGTGCGTCTGCAGATGGCCCGTCAGGTTGACGATGCGCTCGCTCAGCAGGGCAACCTGGACTTCCGGTGACCCGGTATCGGTCGGATTGGTCTTGTATTCTTCGATAAGCGCCGTGCGGCGTTCAGCTGTAATCGACATCTCTGTCTCCGTATTTAAACGACTCGAATATCCGTATCGGCTTGAGACGGCCCTCCTGGACGCGGCACAACCCGACAAGACACCCCCCCTCCTGGGCCTGCAGAATGTCGCCATCCTGCATTGTCAGCATCAGATCGAGGCGGTCTGTCAGAGCGAGGCTCTGACCGAAGCGCAAGGCCTGTGCTTCTGCGTCGGTCACGGCCAGAGCCGGGATGTCGGCCAGCGCGGTCGAGACCGGGCGCAGAAACGCTGAAAGTGCATCGGCCTTGTCGTCATTTTGGATCAGCTTGTCCAGTGTTATCGCATGTTTCTCCTCGAACGGACCGCATTTGGTCCGACGCAGGACAGCGATATGCCCGACAGTTCCACAGGCCAGGGCAATGTCTCGGGCGAGGCTGCGCATATAGACGCCCTTGCCCGATTGAACCTCGAAAATCGCGTGATCGCGATCAGGGCGTTCGACCAGAACGATGGAGTCAACACGCGCCGGGCGCGGGGGCAGTTCGGGCGGTTTGCCAGCACGGGCGAGATCATAGGAGCGCTCACCATCGACCTTCAACGCCGAATAGACAGGTGGGACCTGCATGATGTCACCCGTCAGCGCCGGGAGCGCCGCGCGCAGTTCCTCATCCGATGGACGGTGTGCGCTCGTGGCAACCACCTCCCCTTCACGATCGTCCGTCGTGCGGGATTCGCCCAGGAAAAGCGTGAAGCGATAACGCTTGGTCGCATCCATGATGTAGGGAATTGTCTTGGTGGCCTGACCGAAAGCAACAGGCAGAATACCCGTCGCGAGGGGGTCGAGTGTGCCACCATGACCGGCCTTCTTCGCATCGAACAGGCGACGCGCCTTGTTCACGACATCGGTGGAGCCGATATGCAGGCCCTTATCGACGACCAGCCAGCCGTCGATATCCTGCCCTTTCTTGCGTCCCATGATGGGTCGCTCCGTTCAGTCTTTTGATTCGAGGTCGCGCTTGACCTCGGGTGTGCGCATGAGCGCGTCCATGTCCATTGCGTGTTCCAGAGCCGTATCGGGCTGGAAATGGATCTCTGGCACCATGCGCGAACGCAGTGTCTTGGACAGCCCTGTCCGCAGGAAAGGGGCGACACGCTTCAGCGCAGGAAGGATTTCCTCGACGTCACTCCGACCCAGACGGCATACGAACGCTGTGGCGTGACGGAAGTCGGGCGAAATACGCACCTCCGTCACCGTCACACGCACGTCGACCAGTTCAGGGTCGCGGAACTCAGTGCGCGCGAAAATCTCCGAGAGGACACGACGGACCTCTTCGGACATTCTCAACTGACGCTGCGACGGTCCGCCGGCGGCGTCGCCGGGGCCTGAGAACCCCGGAACCTTGGAACGCGATCCCCTCATGCAGGGATCACTTCCATCTCGAAGCACTCGACGACATCGCCTTCGCGCAGGTCGTTGTAACCGGCAAAGGACAGACCGCATTCGTAGTTGCGAGCCACTTCCTTGACGTCGTCCTTGAAGCGCTTGAGCTGGCTCAGATCGCCTTCATGGATCACCACGTTGTCACGCAGCAGACGCACGCCGCAGCCGCGCTTGACCACGCCCTCCGTGACATAGCAGCCCGCAACCTTGCCAACCTTGGTGATGTTGAACACCTGGCGGATCTCGGCGTAGCCCAGGAACTTCTCGCGATGCTTGGGCGCAACCTTGCCCTTGACCAGCTGCTCCACATCGTCGGTCACCTGATAGATGATCGAGTAGTAGCGGATATCCACGTCTTCACGCTGCGCCATCTCACGTGCCTGCGTCGTTGCACGCACGTTGAAGGCGACGATGATGGCGTTGGATGCCTTGGCAAGCTGGATGTCGCTTTCCGTGATCTGACCGACAGAAGCGTTCAGCACGCGGATGCGCACTTCCTCATGCTCGAGCTTGAGCACGGAAGCCTCGATCGCCTCGGCAGAACCCTGCACGTCAGCCTTGATGAGCAGAGCCACTTCCTTCTGCTCACCAGCCTGGATACGGGCCAGCATCTGGTCGAGTGTACCACGGGCTGCGGCACGACCTGCGGCCATCTTGTCACGCTGGCGACGCTGACGGAACTCGCAGATCTCGCGGGCACGGTTCTCGTTTTCGACAACCACGAACGGCTCGCCAGCACCCGGAACACCGGTGATGCCAAGCAGTTCGACCGGCATGGAGGGGCCAGCTTCCTTGAGCTGACGGCCCTTGTCGTCGAGCATGGCGCGCACGCGCCCCCACTCGGCGCCAGCCACCACGATATCGGAGCGGTTGAGCGTACCCTTCTGGACCAGCACAGTCGCCACCGGACCGCGACCACGGTCGAGACGGCTTTCGATGACGGACCCTTCGGCCACACGGTTCGGATTCGCCTTGAGGTCGAGCACTTCTGCCTGAAGCAGAATGGCTTCTTCCAGCTTGTCCAGACCCGTACGCTTCAGCGCCGAAACCTCGACATCCTGCACGTCACCGCCCAGGGCTTCGACCACGATCTCGTGGCTGAGGAGCGCCTGACGGACACGGTCGGGGTTTGCACCCGGCTTGTCGATCTTGTTGATGGCAACGATGATCGGCGCATCGGCAGCCTTGGCATGCTTGATGGCTTCAATCGTCTGCGGCATCACGCCGTCATCTGCCGCAACGACCAGAACGACCACGTCGGTGACAGAGGCACCACGGGCACGCATGGAGGTAAACGCTTCATGGCCTGGCGTATCAACGAAGGTGATCTTTGCACCGCTCGGTACCGTCACCTGATAGGCGCCGATATGCTGGGTGATGCCACCGGCTTCGCCAGCGGCCACATCGGTGGTGCGCAGCGCGTCGAGCAGCGAGGTCTTGCCGTGATCGACATGGCCCATGACCGTAACGACCGGAGCGCGGGGCTGCAGTTCGTCTTCGCGGTCGTCCACACCCTCGATGCCCAGCTCGACGTCGCTCTCGGCGACACGACGGACACGATGGCCGAACTCACTGATGACCAGCTCTGCCGTATCGGCATCGATCAGCTGGGTTGCGGTCGCCATGACGCCCATTTTCATGAGAGCCTTGACGACTTCAGCCTGACGCAGCGCCATACGGTTGGCCAGTTCGGCGACCGAGATGGACTCGGGCAGGATCACGTCACGCACAACGCGGACCTGATCGGCACGCAGACGCTCGAGTTCGGCCTGGCGACGCTCACGATCACGCTGACGACGAACCGAAGCGAGCGAACGCGTCTTGTCGTCATCGCCTTCAATGGCGGCACGCACGTCGATGCGGCCCGAACGACGCGAATCACCGCTCTTCTTGGGCGCCGCCGGTGCGCCACGACGCGGCGGCACTGCCGGAGCACGACGCGGGCCAGCGCGACGATCATCTTCCGTCTCGCCACCACGACGGAGGTGCAGCGTCTCGTTACGCGGTGCCGCAGCCGCTGCGGGGCTGGCGGCAGGGGCCGGCTTGGGTGTGACAGGGCGCGGGGCCATGACAGCACGCTCGGCCAGCGGACGCAGACGCTCCATTGGTGCAGCCAGCTGCACACCACCGGAGCGACGTGCCGTCTCGGCGGCATCGAGCGGGGCACGGCGAGCGGCTTCTTCGCGCTCACGCTCAGCTACACGCGCCTTGCGCTGCTCTTCAAGAGCTTCCTGCTTGGCACGATCTTCGGCTGCTGCCGCCATCTGGCGCTCATGCTCTTCCGCTTCGCGGGCCAGTTCGGCCTCACGCGCTGCAGCTTCGGCACGCGCCTCTTCTTCACGCTTTGCTTCTTCAGCTGCGGAGAGAATGCGGATCTTTTCTTCTTCAGCGCGAGCCGCTTCGCGAGCGGCTTCCTTGCGCTGCTCTTCGAGCACGCGCTGACGAATCGCGAGTTCAGCCGGCGTCAGGGCGCGACCAGCACCGGCGCGGCCGCCACGACCACCCGCTGCCCCGCGGCCATCCTTGCGCTCGTTTGTTTCGCGCTTCTTACGCACTTCGACCTGGACCACTTTCGAGCGGCCATGGCTGAAGCTCTGACGCACCGATCCTGCGTCTACCGTCCGCCCGAGTTCCATGCGCCCGCCCGGACGCAGGGACAGACGTCCCTTACCCTGGTCACCCTGAGCCTGGGCGCCCTGATCCTGGACATTCTGGCCCTCTGTCTGGCCGCCCTGAGCCTGAGTGCCCTGGTTCCGTTCGTTGCCTTCGCTCATATACCTGCCTGTTCCCGTGCGAGCCGCTCTGTCAGCGGCTCAGGAACCAACCCATCGGTCAGCCCCAAAAATCGTTCATGCTCAGCCATCAGACGCTGCGCGAGCGCCCCAGGCGCTATCACAACATAGACCGCATGTTCCCGTCCGAATGCCGTCGCAAGCATCTGGGCCGGTAACGTCAGCATCGGAAGTTTGTTGTTTCCCGATATCAGACGCCGCAACTCATCCGGGCTTCCGCCCGATCCCTGGATCACCAGACCAGCCTTGCCGCCGGCAATCCATTCGCGACACTTAACAAACCCACAGAGAGCCTGACCGGCCCGGCGCGCGAGACCGAGCCCCTGCACCAGCCGCGCTTCTATTCCTGAAACCAGTACCTGCGCAATATCCTCAGGTACCTTTACCGGCTGACGCGCTGCCCTTGAAAAGACATGACGCGTCCGCGCGGTTTCTAGCACATCCCGCTTGGCACTCAACCAGATTCCCCGCCCCGGCAGCTTCGCTGCCAGATCGGGAACCACCAGGCCATCGGGCGAGATGACGAAACGCAGCATGACATCGGGATTTCCACTCTCTCGAGTGACGATGCAGCGTCGCTGCGGGCCTTTCTCGTCATCCAGCTCGATCGGATCGAGATTGTTTGACGAGAGTATATCCTGCGCCCCTGTTTCGTGAAACTCAGACGTCGGAAGCCTCCCCTTCCTCGGGGGACTCGGCATCCGCTTCTCCATCGAACCAGTGAGCACGTGCCGCCATGATGATCTCATTAGCAGCGTCTTCATCGATATTGTCATCGCCGAGCATTTCGACAAGCTCGTCACCAGCAAGATCGGCCAGATCATCAAGGCTTTTCACGCCCTTCTCACCCAGCGTCACCAGCATGGCATTGGTAAACACGCCCAGCTCGGCAATTGAGTCTTCAACGCCGAGTCCGCGACGCTTGTCGTCCAGCTCCTGCTCCTTCTGCACGAGGAATTCCTCGGCGCGACGCATCAGCTCTTCGGCAACACTCTCATCGAAACCCTCGATGGCATGCAGCTCGTCGGGATCGGCGTAAGCCAGCTCTTCGATGGTGTGGAACCCTTCGGTCACCAACAGACCTGCGATCACGTCATCGACATCGAGCGCATCGACGAAGAGCTGTGTACGCTTGCGGAACTCTTCCTGACGACGCTCCGATTCTTCGGCCTCGGTAAGAATATCGATATCCCAGCGCGTCAACTGGCTTGCCAGGCGCACGTTCTGACCGCGACGACCGATGGCCAGCGAAAGCTGCTCGTTCGGCACGACGACTTCGACGCGACCAGCTTCCTCATCCATGACCACCTTGGTCACTTCGGCAGGTGCCAGAGCATTCACGACAAAAGTCGCAGCCTGCGGGCTCCAGGGGATGATATCAATCTTTTCGCCCTGCAGTTCGGCAACAACGGCCTGCACGCGCGAGCCGCGCATACCGACGCAGGCGCCGACAGGATCGATCGAAGCGTCCTTGGAGATGACGGCCATCTTGGCGCGCGAACCCGGATCACGGGCAACCGCCTTGATCTCGATGATGCCATCATAGATCTCGGGGACTTCCTGCGCGAACAGCTTGGCAAGGAAGGCCGGATGCGTGCGGCTCAGGAAGATCTGCGGGCCACGCGTCTCGTCGCGCACATCATAGATATAGGCACGCACGCGATCCGAGTTGCGGAACGACTCGCGGGGGATCAGCTCATCGCGACGCAGCAGAGCCTCGGTATGGCCGATCTCGACCATGAGGTTGCCGTATTCGGTGCGCTTGACGGTACCGTTGACGATCTCGCCTACGCGGTCCTTGAATTCGTTGTACTGCTTCTTGCGCTCATATTCGCGCACGCGCTGAACGATAACCTGCTTGGCAGTCTGGGCCGCAATGCGTCCGAAATCGATCGGCGGCAGCGGGTCGACCAGATGCTCGCCAATCTTGATCTCGGGCTGGAACTTCAGCGCGATGGCGTGAGGAATCTGCGTATCTTCATTCTCGACGGTCTCGACAACCTCGGTCCAGCGCGACAGGCGCACTTCACCGGAGCGACGGTCGATGGTCGCGCGAATGTCCTTTTCATGACCGTATTTCGCACGTCCGGCCTTCTGGATGGCCTGTTCCATCGCCTCCAGAACTTCTTCACGATCGATATTCTTTTCACGCGAAACAGCGTCTGCCACCAGAAGCAGCTCAGGACGGGTAACGGAGGTGTCCATCAGACGAAATCCTCAAATACGGAGCGCGAAACCGCGCGGAACGGCAGAAACGGAATAGGCGAAAAACTCAGTGCGTCTTGCGTCCGGGTCTGGAACCTTTACCCGGCTTGGCAGGGTTGAGCTTCGGCGTCTTGCGACGCGTGGCATCATCTTCTTCTGCCCCTTCGTCTTCCGACGCAATGCCCATCATGGCCGCACTGGCCTCGATCAGAGCATCGGTGAGCACCAGACGCGCCTTGCGGATGGTCTCGATCGGCAGGACAGCCTCTTCGCCATCATCCAGACGGATCACTGCGGCATTTTCACGCGTGCCGGTAATAATGCCGGAAAAACGCTTGCGGCCATTGAGCGGCAGATCGAGTTCGGCCTTGACGAGATGACCAGCAAAGCGGTCCCAATCCTTGAGGCGCGTCAGCGGACGATCAATGCCAGCGGAGGACACTTCAAGTGTCCAGGCGCCGGGGATCGGATCATCGACGTCGAGCACGGCACCAACGGCGTGGCTGATCTGCTCGCAATCCTCGATCCCGATCAGCGAGCCGTCAGCACGGTCGGCCATGATCTGGATGGTCGGGGTCTCACGCCCCAGGACGCTCAGACGCACGATCTCGTAGCCGAGATCGGTCAGAGTCGGCTCGATCTGCTGCGCGATACGCGCTTCAAGACCGTTCAGGCTGGGAATTTCATTAGCCAAGACAAAAAAGGCGGCCCGTCAAGGCCACCCCCCGATAAGACGAAAGATGAAAGGAATTACGTCTGTCTAGGCCAATCCAGCGCTCATTGCAAGACTCGTCCCATGCAGGCGCCGGATGGCCACGCCACATGAGTGACGCCACCTCTCCGGAGAAGCAGTCGCAGACCCAGGGCCTCGTAACTTTTGATTACACTCGCCATGTAACACCCCTCTTGCGGGGGAGGTTTCGATCCTGCCACAGTTGCATTGATGAACGATACGCCCGAGCCACAACTCAAACCGCTCACTCACGGCGATGATGGCGGACGCCATCAGCATGCCCACGAGCGCGGCAGCATGGTGCCCAAGCTCGTCATGGCTTCGGCTATCGTGATGGCGTGTATGGGCGGTGCTTACTGGCATAGCGCATCCTCAGGCTCAGCTGCCGGGCTTCAGCCTTCGCGTGCAGCGGGCCCCGTTGAAGCTGCCGAACCCCAGATACGGGCCGATGCCATCCATCTTGGGGCGCAGTTCGCGCTCATTGGAGCGGGGCAGGCTCCTGCGGCGCTCGCCCGGTCGGGTTTCGACGGCCAGCAGAAAACAGAGATTCTTGCCGCAGTGAAAAACCGGCGCATGCGGCTCGTCAGGATGCCGATTGCCCAGATTGCCGGGATACCGGGACAGACAGTGTCGATCACTTCAGGGGGCATAACGCAAAAACTGATGCTGAAACCCGAACTTCAGGCGGTTGTCCTGCCGATCTATCTTGCAGGTGAAGTCACAATCACCCCCATAACCCCACCCCCGGCAGGCGGTCTGCAAACGGGAATCCTGACCGCGCTCGGCCCCCAGGTTCTTCCCACTCTGGCCCGCCTTGACCAGCAGATCGTTCTGGACGTTATCGTACAATGAAAGCGCTGATGCCCGCCCTCAATCGCCTCATGCCCGTCATGATGGTGATCTTTCTCATCCTCGCCAGCATCCAGGCGGCCGTGTCGTTGCATCTTTCGGGCGGGATGCTGATTCACTTCCTTTCCTGGGCGCGTGACGCGTATCCTCCCATCGTCGGTCTGACCGCTCTCCTCACCATTTCCGGGCTTCTTTATGAAGTTCGTTCCGCAAAACTTGCCCGCAAGGGGCTCCGCCGTCGCAAAGGTTTCGTTATGGATATTCTGGCCCGCCTGACAAACCGCGTCGCCCTTGAGGATCTGCTCGCACAGGAGCAGAAAGAGGTCGCCATCAATGCAGAAGAGCTTGCGGCCGGCCTGAGGGCAAAAGTGGTCGGGCAGGACCAGGTCTGCGAGGATATCGCCCAGCAGCTTCGACGCAGGCTGGCGCTTACCGTCCGCAACAAACCCGTGGGTATCTTCCTTCTCGCAGGGCCGCCAGGCACTGGCAAAACCTACCTTGCCAAGCAGATTGCCCGTCAGATGGATCGCCCGCTCCTTCATTTCGATATGACGCAGATGTCGAGCCCTCACGCAGCCACCATGCTTTTCGGCTCGCCAAAGGGCTATGTCGGCTCGGACAGTTTCGGCAAGCTGACAGGCGGATTGCAGGAGAAGCCCGATGCGATCGTTCTTCTGGACGAGATCGAGAAAGCTCATCCTGACGTCTTCAAGAAATTCCTGACGGCGTGGAACGACGGTCACGTAACCGAGGCATCGACTGGCGCCCAGATTTCGACCACACGCGCCATCTTCATGCTGACGTCTAACATCGCGACCGAAGCCCTGACCGAGATCGCGGATCGCCTTCATGATGATGCTGATAAAATGCGCGCGGAATCGACTGAGGCCCTTCGCAAGGCCGGGTTTGCCCCTGAGGTGCTCAACCGCCTCGACCGGATCTTCGTATTCCGCCAATTGCGCGATCTCGATCTTGCCCGCGTTGCTGCCTTGGAAATCGAAGCAATGATCAAGGGCTATGGCCTCAACGTCGAGGCAGGCGGTATCGACGCCCATCTGCTCTTCCAATTGATGCAGCGTCAGCAGAAGCTGGGCGCAGGCGCGTCCGCACGCGATCTTGTCCGCTCGATCGAGGATATGGTGAGCGAAAGCCTGATTCTTGCACGACAGAACAACGCCAAGCTCGTGCGCCTTGTCATGGAAAGCGATGGCGTCAAGGCCGAGATCGCGGATGATTCCGCATCCCTCAATGCGCGTCTAGCACCCTGAGCCCAGGCGGGATTATCACCAGTGTCAGCCTTTACCCGCCTCTGGCGCCGCGCTCCTGTCTGGCGTTCCATGATCTACCTCATGGTCTTCTTCACGATCATGAGCCTGTTTTTCCCAATGCCGTGGATGCTGTCACACGCTCCTTGGCTGCAGCGCATACCCGGAATGCAACGCCCGGGCGCACCGAGTGCGAGCTCTGCTGATAATCAGCCCGCCGCTCCGGGATCGGGCGCACCAGCACCGGATGCCCCGGTTGATAACACCAATCGTCTGATAACACCTGACATCACGACAGCACTTACCGGCACGATCCCATTTGGCGGACACACCCTGCCCTTGCCTGCTGGTGTGTGGCATCCGGTGCTGACGGGGCAGTTCGGCCCGGGCGGCCTTATGCTGATCAATATACTGGTACGGACCGATCGGGGCGTTGTCACCGGAGTTATGATTGCCCGCACGGCAACCGAGCAGCTTCCCCTGGATGTCGTTCAGGCTGCCACGTCCCATTGCCATGACGACCGGAATTACGCCTCCCATATCTACTCCGACCGCCCGGATGGCCGGAACGAATGCGCCTTTGTCGCCAATGCCGTAATGGGGCCAAATGGCGCAATTTCGTCTGACGAGTTGATCCAGATCGCCTTCAAGCGCCTGAGTGCCCTTGGCTTCCCGATGCCTTCACTGTTTGTCGTCGCCAACTGGATACTGAGCAGCGGTGCAACCGATGCCACCAAGGGAAGCTCTGCCGTCACCTATCTGCTTGCTCCAACAAAGCCGGGCACGGTCCAGCTTCTGGCGCCTCTTCCTTATTGGGATAAGGCCGCGCTCGCTCAAGTCCCTGCGGCTGATGAGTTTATCCGCAAGACGGATCGCTGGCTGTCGCGCTGGGTCCCTCTCCTTCGCCAGAGCATGATGCGCGATGTCGGCAATATGGCGGTCTCCCCGGATCTGGCGCGCGACCCTTCGGCCCCCTGAGATCATCCCCCGGCTCTTCGAGGGGCTGGAGGTCCCCTCAGCTTTCCTGATCTCTTGAGCCTATCCTTTTTTTGCCTGCCGGGATTCGTCCCAGCGGCACAGAAGGGCGGTCAGGACCGGCAGACCGCAGCCTGTATGATCGGGATATTGTGATCCTTTCTCCCTCGTTTTCGTAGCGAAACGCTCTTCGACGCCGTCGTCCTGAGAGGCAGAATGCTCTCCTTGCAGCGCGGGGAACATGCCATGTCGAACGAATCAGAGAGACCTCTTTCCGCGTTGCGCAGGGAGTATCTGCAAGGATGCACGACGGCCATGCCGGTTGCGGGGCTGATTTCATGGGCAACGCTTGCGGTGGCGAGCTTTCTCATGGGGGCGAGACTGCCTCTGATCGCCGTGTTTTTCGTCCCGTCAATCCCGGTGCCCCTTGCCCTTCTCATCGACAGAATGCGTGGGAATACCGGTCTCAAGCCAGACAATCGGCATAATCCAATTCTGCAGCTCTTCATGCGCTTCATAACCGTCACAGGGCTGTTGATCCCCTTTGTCATCCTGGCAGCCCGTGCGGCACATAACCCTGCCTTGCTCGTGCTGGGCCTTGCCATTCTGTCCGGGATGGTATGGGTCCCCCATGGCTGGGGCGCCGATGACAGGGCTGGATTCATTCACTTCATCCTGCGCACTGTCCTTTGCTACCTCGCCTACCTCTTTACACCATCCGGGTTGCAGGTCTGTGCAATCGCCGCAGCAACAGCTGCAAGCTATCTCTATGCCATCGCCGCAATGAAAAAGCCGGAGGAAGCCACACACTCTGCCGACTCGGTTTTCTGATGCCGACAAGCAGGGGGACCACGGAACAGAGGCCCCTCTGACACGAGCCCGGCACCGCAATCAGGTTACTTTTTACGTGCCCTTTTGTAACAGAATTTCCTAGTGATGCCCCGAGCGCATCAGGCTGCGTCCCAGCCTGCGCTCGACATGACGGGCAAAACGGACGAAAGGCAGACCGAGAAGCAGATAAGCGCCTCCGATCAGAAGACCTGTGCCGATATAGTCATAATAGGTCGAGGAAAGCCGGATATAGGTCTTCGTCAGTTCGGTAAGCGTGATCACGCTCACAAGCGACGAATCCTTCAGGAGCGCGATGAAGTCATTGGTCATCACCGGCAGAACCGTGCGGAAAGCCTGAGGAATAATGACCAGACGTAACGCCTGACGATGCGTCATGTTGAGCGCGATGGCTGCTTCCATCTGGCCACGCGGCACGGAAGACAGGCCCGCCCTGTAATTCTCGGCCTCATACGCAGCGTAATTCAGCCCCAGCGCCAGCACACCGGCGAAAAAAGGCGAGAGCTTGATGCCCATTCCTGGCAGGCCATAGAAGATGAACAGGATCTGGATCAGAAGCGGCGTTCCGCGCACGATCTCGATATAAAGCCCGGTGATCCAGCGCAGCCAGCCGGGACCATAATGACGCCCAAGCGCCAGCGCCAACCCGAGACTCACGGCAATAACCATCGACAGCGCCGAGACGACAAGCGTCAGGATCGCGGCCTCGCCAATATCGGGCAGGAAGCCGATATAGCGCTTCAACTGGCCAAGCCAGCCCGTCTGGGCACGCATGGCATTTCGGTAGCGCAGCCACTCATCCGGCTTCACGTCGCGCTGAACATGGTCGCCCGTCATCTCTGCCATTTCCGGCGTCCAGAGATTCCAGCGTGCCAGCAGGATCTGCAATGTCCCGTCCTGCATCATCGCACCGAGAGCGCGATCAACCTCGTCGTGAAGCGCGGTACTGCCCTGTTTGAAGGCGATGCCATAACGGGTCTGGCCCACAGGCGGGCCGACAATCTCAAGGTCGTCGGTGATGCCAGCGTAATAGAGCGCGATCGGCCCATCGAGCAGAAGGGCATCGAGCCTGCCATTACGCAGATCCGAAAAAGCGTAGGTCTCTTCCTCATAGGAGCGCACGGTGATGCTGGCTTCGCGCTGAAGCAGACGCTCCGCCAAAGTCTCCTTGATGGTCCCGACCACATGGCCACGCAGAGCCGCAAAACTGTTCAGATCCATTCGGTCGCGCCGCACCACGATGCGATCACCCGTAACGTAATAGGGGCGTGAAAACAGAGCGGCCTGAAGGTGATCGGGCGTCATTTCGATGCCATCGACCACCATCTGATACATGCCGCGTTGCAGCCCGGGGATCAGACCATCCCAGTCATTCTGCACGAAGCGGGCTTTGCGATGCAGGCGACGCGCAATCTCCTGCACCATGTCATATTCGAACCCTTCCAGATGGTTCAGATCTGCAGGATCATGAAAAACATACGGCACATTGGCTTCGCCGTCCGATGCCCAGCTCAACTCGGGCAGCCCCACATCCCTGCTTGGGGCACTCGCGGACGGCGCAGGTGCAGCGGCATCCGGCGCTGCGACGGCTCCCACAGGGGAAAAGAGGCAAAGAACAACGAGACTGAGCGCAAAAACAGCACGCGGGACAAGGCCCGAGGCGCGCTGTCGCGCAGCAGCTCCGGCAGACAGGCGGAAAGTCACAGCAGCGTCCTCAGGAAACGACGTGTTCTGGGATCCTGCGGATTTGCAAAAAGCACATCCGGGTCGCCACTCTCAACGATATGGCCAGCCTCGACATAAAGAACGCGATCCGATGCCGCGCGGGCAAAACGCATGTCGTGGGTCACGACGATCTGGGTCATGCCCTCGTCATCGAGACGGCGCATGACCTGTAGCACCTCTTCCGCCAGCTCAGGATCGAGCGCGGAAGTTGGCTCGTCATAAAGCATCACTGCCGGCTTCATGGCCAGGGCGCGTGCAATGGCCGCACGCTGCTGCTGACCACCTGAGAGAGTCGAGGGGTATCGGTCTGCCATCCCTTCAAGCCCGACCTTGGCCAGAAGCGCCCGTGCCAGCGGTTCGACTTCCGGCTGCGACAGCCCCTTCACCGAACGGGGCGCCACCATCACGTTATCCAGCACCGTGCGATGGGCAAAAAGATTGAAAGACTGAAACACCATGCCGACATGCGCACGCAGCGCATGGGCGCGCCGCTCCTGGGCACGATTCCAGCCATGGCCGGTCTGTTTGGTGATTTCGACGTCTTCGATGCGAAGCACGCCGGAATCCGGAATTTCCAGAAAATTGAGGCAGCGGAGAAAGGTCGATTTCCCACAGCCCGAAGGGCCGATGATCGAGACCAGCTCCCCTCGCTCAACGCAAAGCGACATGTCGTGAAGCACGACATGTCGCCCAAAGCTTTTGGTGATGTTTCTGGCGTCGAGAACGGGCTCGGCGTTGTCAGTCAGTGTCGGTCATCCCACGCAGGACATAAGGAAGAATTCCTCCATGCCTGTAATAGGCGACTTCATCAAGCGTATCGATTCGGCAAAGAAGCTCGACCTGCTCCGTTTCACCACCGGAACGCGTGATCGTCATGGGAACGGTCATGCGCGGGGTGATGGACTCGAGCCCACCCAGCGAAATCGTTTCGGAGCCGTCGAGGCCGAGTGTCTTGCGCGTCGTGCCTTCCTGGAAGGTCAGCGGCAACACGCCCATGCCCACCAGATTGGAACGATGGATACGCTCGAAGCTCTCGGCGATTACCGCCTTGATGCCCAGCAGCTTGGTACCCTTCGCGGCCCAGTCGCGCGACGAACCCATGCCGTATTCACGGCCACCGAACACCACCAGCGGCGTGCCATCCTGCTGATAGCGATGCGCCACATCATAGATCGAGGCGACAGTGCCATCGGGCAGGTATTTCGACATGCCGCCCTCGACACCCGGGAGCATCTCGTTGCGGATACGGATATTGGCAAAAGTACCGCGCACCATCACGCGGTCATTGCCACGACGCGACCCGTAGGAGTTGTAATCCGCAACCGCTACCTGATGCTCGCTCAGGAACTTGCCCGCCGGTGAAGACGGCTTGATGGCGCCTGCCGGAGAGATATGGTCAGTGGTGATATTGTCGCCCAGCAGCGCGAGAATGCGGGCATTCTCGATGTCATGCGTGTCGCCCGGCTCCTTGGTCAGCCCCTCGAAATAGGGCGGCTTCTGGATGTAGGTCGAGCTGTCCGACCAGGCGAAGGTACGGGCATCACTGGCCACGGCGAGAGCCTGCCACTGGCTGGTTCCCTTCGAGATGCTGCCATAACGCTCGACAAAGCTTTCGCGGGTGACGGAATACTTGATGAGCGCAGCAATCTCTTCATTGGTCGGCCAGATATCGCGCAGGAAGATTTCCTTGCCATCCTTCGAGACACCAAGCGGCTCTTTTGTGATGTCCTTGCGCAGTGTCCCGAGAAGGGCATAGGCCACCACGAGCGGCGGGCTGGCGAGATAATTGGCACGCACGTTGGGCGAGATACGCCCTTCGAAGTTACGATTACCCGACAGTACCGACGTGGCGACAAGGCCATTCCCCTCGATCGCATCCACGATCGGCTGGGCGATGGGGCCGGAATTGCCGATGCAGGTCGTGCAGCCATAACCGACTGTCTCAAAGCCAAGCGCGTCGAGATCGGCGCTGAGACCCGCCTTGTCGAGATAATCCGTCACCACCTGCGAGCCGGGAGCCAGCGAGGTCTTGACCCAGGGCTTGGGCTTGAGACCGAGCGCACGCGCCTTGCGGGCCACCAGACCGGCAGCCACGAGAACCGCCGGGTTCGAGGTATTGGTGCAGGAGGTGATGGCAGCAATCACCACATCACCATGGCCGATATCGTAATCCGAACCGGCCACGATGGCGCGCTTGCGCACATCGTCAGGCTTGACGCCCAGCGTGGTGGTCAGAGCTTCCTCGAAAGCCGAGGTCGCATTGGTCAGCGCGACGCGATCCTGTGGACGCTTCGGGCCTGCCAGCGAGGGAATTATGGTCGACAGATCAAGCGACAGCACCTTCGAGAATACAGGCTCGGGGGTGTCTGCATCGCGGAACATGCCCTGGGCACGCAGATAGGCTTCGGTCAGGCGGATGCGATGCTCGTCGCGGCCTGTCTGATGCAGATAATCCAGCGTCAGCGCATCGACCGGGAAGAAGCCGCAGGTTGCGCCATATTCCGGTGCCATGTTGGCGATGGTCGAACGATCGGCCACCGGCAGATGATCGAGGGCCGGGCCGAAGAACTCGACGAACTTGCCAACCACGCCCTCAGCGCGCAGCATTTCGGTGATGGTCAGCACCAGATCGGTCGCGGTTGCGCCCTCTGGCAGCACACCGTCAAGGCGCACACCGATCACGTCAGGGATGAGCATGGCGATAGGCTGGCCAAGCATGGCAGCCTCTGCCTCGATGCCGCCCACACCCCAGCCAAGCACACCCATGCCATTCACCATGGTGGTGTGGCTGTCTGTGCCATAAAGCGTGTCGGGATAGGCGTATTCCTTGCCATCGACCTTGCCGGTCCAGACGGCCTGCGCCAGATATTCGAGGTTCACCTGGTGGCAGATACCGGCACCCGGCGGCACGACACGGAAGTTCTCGAAAGCGGTCTGCCCCCAGCGCAGGAAGGCGTAACGCTCGCCATTGCGCTCGAACTCGATCTCGACGTTGCGTTCCAGCGCATCGGCACTGCCTGCCACATCGACCATGACCGAGTGATCGATCACGAGATCGACCGGCACCAGCGGGTTCACCTTCTCCGGGTCACCATCGAGGGCAATGATGCCATCGCGCATGGCGGCGAGATCGACCACGGCGGGAACGCCCGTGAAATCCTGCATGAGGATACGCGCCGGTTTGAACGGCACTTCCTGATCGGAATGACCTTTAGCGGTCCAATCGACGATCGCCTGGGCATCTTCCGTGCGGTAGCTCAGCCCGTCTTCGAAACGCAGCACATTTTCGAGCAGAACCTTGAGGCTGACCGGCAGTCGGGACAGATTGCCCAGCCTGGCCGCCGCATCCGGCAGAGAGAATATGTGGTACTTTCGGCCATCAACCTCCAGATCCCGCATCACGCCCAGGGAATCCCGTCCGACGGTTCTCATGGCTTGTCCTCCTGCCTTGTCAACTGGCCCCTCAGGGCTGGCCCTTCTATACAGTCTCGACCCTTATTCGCACAGAGTCGAATGAAACTCTCTCAGGAAGATGTTATTTCTGCACAATGTCAGGTTTTCCCTCGTCTCCAGCGCCTTGGCTGCTCGTTCATGACATAACCGTGATCCGCGGAGGGCGGCTGGTGCTCGATCAGGTCAGCCTTGCTCTCGACCGTGGCGAGGCACTTCTCCTGACCGGCCCCAATGGTGCTGGCAAGTCGACCCTGCTTCGCGTGCTTGCCGGGCTCTGCCCGTTTCAGGGGGGAAGCTTCACCTTTGAGGGGCGCAAGGGAGGAACGCCGGAACAGGCGCTGGATATCGCCTATCTCGGCCATCTTGATGCACTCAAACCCGGCCTGACCCTGCGGGAAAATCTTGCTCTTGAGGCAGGCATCGGTGGCGGCACCTGTGACGACGCTCTTGAGGCGCTCGATCTGCTGGCACTGGCCGATCTGCCAACCCGACTTCTCTCTGCCGGGCAAAAACGACGCGGGGCTTTCGCGCGCGTGATGTTGCGTCAGGCCCCGCTCTGGCTGCTCGATGAGCCCAGTCTTGGCCTCGATGACAACGCCATCGCAACGCTCGGCACCCTGATGGCTGCCCATCGCGCAGCTGGCGGCATGATTATCGCGACCACCCATGTGGTGCTACCTCTGCCAGAGTCACGTCGCTTCGTGCTGACACCGCAGGAGGGCTCGACATGGATATGAGCCTGTTTCTAGCCCTCATAGGGCGCGAGCTGCGCCTTGCGCTGCGACATGGTGCAGATACCCTGGCTGCGCTGCTGTTTTTCGTACTGTGCGGCAGTCTCTTCCCACTGGCACTAGGTCCCTCGCCTGCCTTGCTGCACCGCATGGCGCCCGGCATTATTTGGGTCTGTGCCCTGCTCGCCACGCTGTTGCCGCTTGACCGACTTTTCAGCGCCGATCTGGAAGATGGCGGGCTCGACCATCTCCTTCTCCTTGGCCTCTCTCCCGCTTTCGTCGCCTTGGCCAAGATCATCTCCCACTGGCTGACCACCGGGCTTCCGTTGCTCTTTGCCGCCATACCGCTCAGTCTGATGCTCGGCAGTGCCCCTGGGGATACCCTACCTCTTCTTGCAGGGCTGGCACTTGGCACGCCGCTTCTCTCTCTTCTGGGTGGCATGGCCGCCGCACTGGTGCTTGGCGCCCGTCGAGGTGGCGTGCTTCTGCCCTTGCTCATCCTGCCGCTCGCGACCCCGGTTCTGATCTTCGGGGCAGCTTCTGCCGATGCAGCAACGAACGGGCGCAGCTTCGGCCCCGAACTCGATTTTCTCGGTGCATTCCTCGCGCTGGCGCTCGTGCTCTGCCCCTTCGCTGCCGGAAGCGGCCTGAAAGCAGCAAGTTCGTGAGGGGATGAGGGCTTGAATTTTCAGCCCGTTCACGTTCTCTAACAAGGCTCCCATTCGCTACGGAAGATGTTCATGCGTTTTTCCCCGCTTCTCGCCGGCGTTGCCCTGCTGAGCCTTGCGCCATTCTCCGCCCACGCCGCGCCGGGCTATCTGCGTGACCCTTCCCTTGCAGGAACGACGATTGCCTTCGACGACGAACAATCTGTCTGGCAGGTTCCGCTGAAAGGCGGGAGCGCGAGCCGGCTGACGGCGCCCATCGGCACGGACCCGCACCCCATTCTGTCGCCCGATGGCAGGCAGGTTGCATTTCTGGCCGATTACGATGGTCCGACAGAAATCTACGTCATGCCGATCGAAGGGGGCACGCCGCGGCGCGTGACGTTTGAAAACCAGAACGTGATGCCCATCGGCTGGGACAAGAAAGCGGGAATTCTCTACAGCACGGCCCCTGCAACCGGTCCAGGACTGAGCCGCATTGTCGTTGCAATCCATCCGGTCAGTGGCACACGACACATTTATCCCCTGGCCGATGCCAATGATGCGGTTCTGAGCGCAGATGGGCAGTGGCTTTATTTCATTCGCTTTGGCACCGCTGTCAGCCACGACCATCTGCGGCTCTACCGGGGTGGCGCCATGGCACAGCTCTGGCGATACCGCCTCAAGGGCGGTGTGGAGGCAGAGCGTATTGGGCCGCAGGATGCCAATCTGCGTCGCCCCATGCTCTGGAATGACCGTCTGATCGTCGTGAGCGACAAGGATGGCCGCGACAATCTCTGGAGCTTCGCACTCGACGGAAGTGACGGGCACCAACTCACCCATCATGACGATTTCAGCGTCAGACAGGCCAGCCTGAGCGGCAACGACATCGTCTATCAACTTGGCGCTGATCTCTGTCATTTCAATTTGCAGAACAACAGCGACGCCATCCTTCCGATCGACATCGCCAGCGACCGTGCTGCGAGGCGCCCGCTCTGGCTGGATAATCCCTTCGCCTATCTCACCGAAACCAGCCTCGCCGCGAACGGGAAACAGGTTGCGCTGACCTTGCGCGGCCATGTCGCCCTTGCCTCGCCCGGCCCGTTGCGGCGCGTGACCCTGGCCAGCGCCGCAAGCACGCGCCTGCGTCACGCCTCCCTCTCGCCCGATGGCAAAAGTCTTTATGCGTTCAGCGATAAGGGTGGAGAGTCCGAGCTATGGGTGTTCCCGAGTTCAGGAAGCGTCGAGGGCACACAACTCACCCATGGATCGAAAAGCGAGCCGATGGGGCTATGGATTTCGCCTGATGGCGCCCATCTCGCCCATACCGATATTGCCGGGCGGCTGTTTCTCTATGATGTCGCAGCACATACCGACAAGATGATCGACGATGCCCGACTGGACGGGCGCAGCGAGTACGACTCCCTTACCTGGTCGAAAGACGGACGTATCCTGGCCTTTGCCAGAGCACGCGGCGAGACCACAAGGCGGCAGATCGCGCTCTATCCGCTCGATACGGGCGAGATCGTCTGGGCGACCACCCCCGACTACGAATCCTATGCGCCGCGTTTCAGCCCGGATAACAAGTTCCTGTGGTTTTTGTCAGACCGGCTTTTCACCCTCAATAATGGCGGCCCCTGGGGCGACCGCAATCCAGCGCCGGTTTATGCGCCACGCACCGGTGTCTTTGCGCTCGCCTTGCAGAAAGACGCGCATTTCCCCTTCGCGCCGCGCACCGAACTCGATCAGCCCGCGCCGACGCAGACCGCCGACAAGACGGCGACCACGCCTTCGAAAAAGCCTCTGATGCTGGAGGCTGCCGGTCTAGCCACACGGCTTTATCAACTGCCGATCCCGGCGGGTGATTTCAGCAAGATCGAAATCGGGCCGGAGTTTCTCTACCTCCTGGCCCATAAGCCCGATCAGCTTGCCAGCAAGGACGACGATCTGGTCCTGAAAGTGCTCAAGATCGGGCCCGGTGAAACCAAGCCCAATGACTTTGCTTCCGGTCTGCGCGATGTGGCTCTTACCCCTGACGGAAAGACCCTCATGCTGGTCTCAGGCAAGGAAAAGCGTGCTCCAAAAATTCAGCTCGTGCCTGCTGCATCCAGTCTTTCCGGCGTGAACAGCACGGACACGACAATCGCGCTCGACGGCTTGCGCCTGCGTGTCGATCCGGGTGCCGAGTGGCAGGGTCTGTTCAACGATGCCTGGCGCCTGCATCGCGATCATTTCTACGATCCGTCTCTGCATGGCGTTGACTGGCCTGCCATGCGCGACCGCTATCGCCCGTTGCTCTCACGACTGGGCGACCGCTCCGATCTGGATGATCTGCTGGGCCAGATGATGGGCGAACTCAACGCCCTGCACTCCCAGTTCCGCCCGGCGGAACCCCTTACACGCGATAATGCCGTGCTGATCGCAAGCCTTGGCGCCCATCTCACGCGCCAGCCCGGCGGCTTTCTGATCGATCGCCTCTATGAGGGCGATCCCAATCTGCCCGAAGACCGCTCGCCCCTCGCTGCGCCCGATCTCGATGTGCAGCCGGGCGATCTCATTACCGCGCTCAACGGGCAGAACCTTGCGGACCAACCTGATCTGACTGCCCTTCTGGCCAATCAGGCCAATCGTCAGGTGCTCCTTGCCCTCAAGCGCAAGGACCGTGTCTTTCAGATCGTGGTTTCTCCGATCGGCGCCAAACAGGATGCAGCGCTTCGTCTTCGCGCCTGGGAAAGCGAACGCGCTCGTTATGTCGCGACCGCAAGCCATGGCCATATCGGCTACGTGCATCTGCGCGCCATGGGCAAGGATGACATGGCCCGCTTCACCCGGGACTTCTTTGCCCAAACCGAGAAAGACGGGCTCGTGATCGATGTCCGGCGCAATCTGGGCGGCAACATCGATTCATGGGTCTTGTCGGAATTGCTGCGCAAGGTCTGGATGTTCTGGTCCGACCACGGCAGAACGCCTCAGGGCAACATGCAGCAGACATTCCGTGGCCATATCGTCGTGCTTTGCGACGAATTCACCTATTCGGATGGCGAGACCTTCTCGCAAGGCATAAAATCTCTCGGGATCGGCCCGCTCATTGGCGCCCGCACGGCCGGTGCCGGTGTATGGCTCTCCGATAGCGACCGCCTTGTCGATAACGGCCTGCCCCGCACGGCAGAACGCCCCTATTTCGATATGAAAGGCCATTGGCTGGTCGAGAACCATGGCGTCGAGCCTGACGTCACGGTCGAGAACATGCCGGTCGCCACCTTTAATGGGCAGGACCAGCAGCTCGACAAGGCGCTGGAGACATTACAGACCCTGCTCGAAAAACAGCCGGTCTCTCCCCTCGTGCCCGAGCCATTCTCTGGACAGGCTGAAGCCAGACCCAGGTAAAAGAAGCGGGAGGCAGCGCCCCTTGGGGCTCTGCTCCGAACCCCGGAAAGGGGCCTTCCCCTTTCATCCTTTCAGACGGGTATGCCTGAGAAAGAGGCCGCTCTGCCCGGGCAGAGCCTCTTTCCCGGAACGAAACTCAGATACTCGGCGAGTAAGCGACCGGAGTCAGAATGGCGTTACGCATCGTTCCCAGCATAGGCAGGATGCCTTTCGGCGGCCAGGCACCAGAGGTCACGGCTTCCTTTCTTTTCTCGGCACGCTCAGCGAGATCGCCATAAGGCCAGAAATGCGCAAGACGCGACGGCCCGTCACTGGACATCATGACAGCATAGGCAGGAGAAATCGTCGCGCGGGCCGGGACGGCGGCTTCCATAAGGGCCGCTACATCGGCTTCATGGCCGGGGAGAACGTCATAGATGCGGAACTCATAGGCGCCGCCATAGGTGCCGGGAGCCGGCTTTGTATCGGCAATCAGGGTCCAGCCATGATGGTCGATACGCTCTACGCCGACCTCATCACCCGGCCAGACCAGATCGGCCGGGGTGGGGCTGAACATCACGACAACCTCATTGAGATTGCCGAGTTCGGTTGTCCAGCATCCCAGAAAGCCTGCGCGCCCCACGAGATGCGCTTCAAGCGCCGCTACAACCTGGGGAACGCTGCCCGATCGGCAGGTGAGAACAAAGGTTTCAACGCTGGCGGACATCGGGACTTTTCCTTGTTGTTTTTCTCAGCTCTTGAGCGAGTCGACGAATTTTTCCAGCCAATGAATCGTGTAGTCACCCTTCTGGAACTGCGGGTCAGCCAGGATCTTGCGATGAAGCGGAATGACGGTCTTCACGCCATCGACCACGCATTCATCCAGCGCGCGCTGCATACGGGCAATCGCCTCGGCACGCGTAGGCGCATGAACGATCAGCTTGGCAATCATGCTGTCGTAATAGGGTGGCACGCGATATCCGGCATAGATGGCGCTGTCGATACGCACACCCAGACCGCCCGGTGCATGGAAAACCTTGATCGTGCCGGGGTTCGGCATGAAGGTTTCCGGATCTTCCGCATTGATACGGCACTCGATGGCATGACCGCTGAAGGTCACGTCCGACTGCTCGTAACCCAGGGCCTCACCGGCTGCGACACGGATCTGCTCACGCACCAGATCGACATCGCAGACCATCTCGGTCACAGGATGCTCGACCTGGAGACGGGTGTTCATCTCGATGAAGCAGAACTGGCCATCCTGATACAGGAACTCCAGCGTACCTGCATTGCGATAACCCATCTTCTTGAGCGCTGACGTTGCGGTCTCACCGATCGCATCGCGCTCTTCAGCGGTCAGCACAGGTGAACCTGCCTCTTCGAGCAGCTTCTGGTGACGACGCTGCAAGGAGCAATCGCGCTCGCCGAAATGCACGACATTGCCATGTGTGTCGGCCATGATCTGCAGTTCGATATGACGCGGCTTGTCGAGATATTTCTCGAGATAGACCTCGTCATTACCAAACGCCGCGCGGGCCTCGGTACGAGCGACTGTCCAGGCTTCCTCGATCTCGGCTTCGCTCTGGGCCACCTTCATACCGCGACCGCCGCCGCCAGCGGCAGCCTTGATCAGCACCGGATAACCAACCTTCGCTGCCACCTCACGGGCAGCGGCGAGATCGCGCAAAGCGCCGTCCGAACCCGGCACGAGGGGCACACCCAGCTCGCGCATGGTCGTCTTGGCCATGATCTTGTCGCCCATCGTACGGATATGATGAGCGGTCGGACCGATGAACACGAAGCCATGTTCTTCGACCGTCTCGGCAAAATCGGCGTTTTCCGACAGGAAGCCGTAACCGGGATGAATGGCCTCTGCGCCGGTGATCGTGGCGGCCGAGAGAATGGCCGCAACGTTGAGGTAGGATTCACGCGAGGATGGCGGCCCGATGCACACCGCCTCATCCGCCAGTCGGACATGCATGGCGTCGGCATCTGCCGTGGAGTGCACGGCAACCGTTGCGATGCCCAGTTCACGGCAGGCGCGCAGGATGCGAAGCGCGATTTCGCCGCGATTGGCGATCAGGATCTTGGAAAACATCTGGCCCCAGACTCAGTCAGTGATGCTTATTCAATGATGGCGAGAGCTTCGCCGAATTCAACCGGGTCACCGCTGGCCACCAGGAAGCGCGTCAGCGTACCACTGCGGGGCGCCTTGATCTGGTTGAAGGTCTTCATGGCCTCGATCAGCATGATGGTCTGACCGGCCGTCACAACCTGGCCTTCATGCACGAAAGGCGGGGCCGACGGGTCTGGCGTCAGATAGGCAATGCCGACCATCGGGCTGCTGACGGCGCCGGGGTGATTGGCGGCATCGACAGGTGCCGGAGCGGCAGCGGCAACAGGCGCTGCAGCGACAGGCGCCGGAGCGGCGGCATGAACGATCTGACCGCCAGCGCTACGCACCACGCGGATGCGGTTGTCCTTCTCGGCAACCTCGATTTCGGTCAGACCAGTTTCGGTCAGAATGTCAGCCAATGCCCGGATGGCATCTGCGTCCACGAGCATACGGCTCATCGTTCGTCCTCGTCTTCGATCATGTCATAAAGTGCGCGCAATGCCATGGCATAGCCTCGCACACCAAACCCGCAGATTACGCCAATAGCGGCCTGAGAGGTATAGGTGTGATGGCGAAAGGCATCGCGGCGATGGATATTGGAGATATGGACCTCGACCGTCGGCAGTCCTGTTGCGAGAAGCGCATCCAGAAGTGCGATGGACGTATGGCCATAAGCCGCCGGATTGATCACGATACCACGCGCCCGCCCCCGGCATTCCTGTATCCAGGAAACGAGCTCGCCTTCGATATTCGTCTGGCGAAAATCGATGGCGACGTCGAGCTGCTCGGCAGCCTGGATGCAGACCTGTTCAAGGTCGTCCAGGGTCGCATGGCCGTATATCTCCGGCTGGCGCATACCGAGCATGTTGAGGTTGGGGCCGTTAAGTACGGCAATCATCGGGCGAATCATGAGAGCAGCCCGTAGCACTTTCGCTTGGGGCGTAAAAGCCTTCCTGCTTGTGTCAGGCAGATTACGCCTCATTCCTGCCGCGTTTCTCCGTTTTTATCGTGATTGACCATGAGGCAGGGCACCCCCGTCAGCGGGGATGGGGCCATGTCGAATGACCCTGCCGCACCTCACGATTTCGCGTTCAGGGCTTATCGTGTTAGGGTCGCGTTTCGCCGTCCTGGCTTGTCAGGGCATTCGATCGTTCGGAGTTACTGAGCAAAAGGCTGTCAGCTGTCGTGAAATCGCCAAAAAGCAGAATGCGTACTTTCAGATCCACGGAACGCAAAAAAATGCGTATCCGCGCCCGAATCGGAGGTCTGGCACTGCTTTGCACGGCGTTTGCGCCGAAGCACAGCGCCCATGCGGCCAACAAGACCGATGTTACAACGGTCACCGCCCCCTCTTCAGAACACGCTCCCTGGGCCGCCTCGGTCAAGATGGCCCTCGCCCGTCATGCCCGTAGTATCGCCCTCGCCAGCCATAATGTATTGGCGTGGTCAGAGCATGGCGTTGCCAGCTGGTACGGTAAGCGCCTTGCCGGACATCGCACCAGCAGCGGCGAGAGGCTTGATAGCCACGCCTTAACCGCAGCGCACCCCACCCTGCCATTGGGTTCGAAGGTTCTGGTGCAAAACGAAGATACGGGGCAGTCTGTCATCGTGACCGTCAATGATCGCGGGCCGTTCAACAGCCGTATTATTGATCTGTCTCATGCCGCCGCCGCCGAGATCGGCATGCTGGGCAGTGGCACGGCGCATGTGAAGCTCGCCCCCATTCCGTCCGATACGACTATCACAGAAGACCAGCCGCTCGAAGTGGCCGAAGCCGAGGCTGAGGATACCAACGAGCAGGCCCTTGATGCGGTCACACCCGTTGTCACCCCCCATGCCAGCAAGGCCCGGGCAACGCGCCACCCCCGCCACCACAAATAAAAGCGACGACAGCGCCTCGAACGAAGAGATCGCTATCGTCTGAACATCAAGAAGGGCGTGGACCTCTCAGTCTCACGCCCTTTTCGTGTTTTGCAGCCTCTGCTCTGCGCCTCAGACCTCGGAGGTTGCGGCCTCGGCGGGTTCGGGAGCTGCCTGGACGCGCGTCAGACCGGGCACTTTGGGATTAAAGCCTTTTATACGGTCTTCAAGGCCAGCATTCAGTTCGGCGCCGAAAAGCACGACATAGGTTCCGACGAAGAACCACATCATGATAGCTGCCACCGCACCAAGGGGCCCATAGGTCGAGCCATAGCTCGCGAAGTGGCTGACGTAGTAGGAGAAAGCCAGCGAGGTCAGAACCCATAGCAGGGTCGAGACAAGTGAACCGGGAACGATCCAGCGCCAGTCGGGCTTGTCGCGGCAGGGGCCGTAGCGGAAGAGCAGCGTAACCGCCACGAAGACGAAGAGCAGCATCAGGGCGGGGGCGCCGAAATGCACGATATAGCGCGTGCTGTAGCTCATGAGATAATCGGTGAGATACAGGATCTCGGGTGGCAGATTACGCAGGCCGAAGCGATTCAGCAGATCGGGCAGGTAATCAACCAGTGCCGGGAAGGCGACCATGAGTGCCAGAGTGAGGCACGCACCAATTACCGCTCCGAACGTGACGCCCAGTGCCAGAAACTGGAAACGGAAAAAACCGCGCGTCTCAAGAACATCATAAGCAAGATTGAGGGCCGATAGCACCGATTTGGTGCTGGCCGACGCAGACCAGAGCGCGATCGAGATGGAGAAGATCAGCCCCACCGTCAGCGAGGCATGAGGCTGTCCGATAAGCGTATGAATCTGCGAAGCGATCAGCTCGAAAGCCGTCGGGGGCAGCAGGCTGCGCAGCACATTGAGCTGAGGCTCGACCGTCTGAAGGTCAAAAATCAGCCCATAGACAGAGATAAGCGACGTGATGGCCGGGAAAAGTGAGAGCGTAGCGTAGAAGGCGCAGCCTGCGGCAGAGAGACTCGTCTGACTCGACCCGAGATTGCTCAGCGTCTGGCGCAAAACCAGCTTCCACCCGCCGAAAGGCATGTGGATGGGACTCCTGGCCCCTGTGCCCGGCGCCTCACGACCAAGCGCCTCGACAGCATCCCCCTCTGACGTGGCTGCAGCTGTGCTGCCATGCGCCGCGTGATCGTCGGAGACTTTCTGCGCTTCGACCGCGCCGCCCGATTCTGCCGCTTCCTGTGACATCTGGCTTCGTGGGGTGGAGGTTTCGTCCACGCAGTGTTCCTTCCTCTTATTGGCCTGATCCCTGCCCCCGCCATGCATTGACGCTGCACCCCGAGACGCACGATCTGTCGCAGCCCCTCTATAGTTACACGAGGCAATTGATACCAGCATGACGCTCTGGCGGCGGAAACGTTGCACCACGTTTCGCGTTGAGGGGACGTGACCATGCATCCAGTGCAGAAAAAGAAATCGGGGTTCATTTTTTAGTTGCATGAGGGGGGGTTTGGTCCCATATGCGCCCCACGCAGCAACGCACGTGCCACTGGCCCTCTGTAGGTTACGCAACGACGTCAAGCGTTCTGGCAATCGGGCTGATCCTGCTCTTTTTCGAGCAACCAGCCTCGTCCTGATCGCCGGTCCGTTCGACCGTTTCGCAACAATTCCGCCCGTGGAGATTCGGGCGGATTTCGGGAGGAGTGACTCATGACTCCGAAAATCGTCCGCTATCTTGCCGAGCAGCAGCCGGCTACCCCTTGCCTGGTCGTTGATGTCGACCACGTCGAAGAGCGCTATCATGCCCTGCGCGATGCCCTTCCGCTGGCACAGATCTATTATGCCGTAAAAGCCAACCCGGCTGCGCCTATTCTGGAGCGTCTGGTGCGCCTCGGCTCGTCTTTTGACGCCGCCTCCATTGGCGAAATTCACCAGTGCATGGCTGCCGGTGCGCAGGCCAGCCAGATCTCTTTCGGCAATACCGTCAAGAAGGTCTCTGCCATTCGCGAAGCCTTTGGCCTGGGCGTCGATCTCTTCGTTTTCGACAGCGAAGAAGAGCTGGCCAAGCTTGCCGAACATGCTCCGGGCGCGCGCGTCTTCTGCCGTCTCGCAGTCGAGAACGAGGGTGCCGACTGGCCGCTTTCGCGCAAGTTCGGCACGACCATCGCTCATGCGAAGGATCTTCTGCTTCAGGCCGTCGATCTCGGGCTTGAGCCTTATGGTCTCTCCTTCCATGTCGGCAGCCAGCAGACCAGCACGGCGGCTTATGAAGCCGCCATTGCCAAGGTCGCCATGCTTTTCACCGACCTGTCGGCAGCTGGCATCGACCTGAAGATGGTCAATCTCGGCGGCGGTTTCCCGGTGCGCTATCGCGACGATATCCCCGAGATCGAGCAGTTCGGCCTCGCTATCGGCCGCGCCATGACCGAGCATTTCGGCAATGCCCTGCCGCAGATGCTGATCGAGCCGGGCCGCTTCATGGTTGCTGAAGCCGGTGTGGTCTCGACGGAAGTCGTGCTTGTCAGCCGTCGCGGCGGCAAGGAAAGCGACCCGCGCTGGGTCTATCTCGATATCGGTCGCTTCGGCGGTCTGGCGGAGACGGAAGGCGAAGCGATCCGCTATCGTTTCCGCACGCCGCATGATGGCCTGCCCACGGGTGAAACCGTTGTCGCCGGACCGAGCTGCGATGGCGTGGACATCATGTATGAAAAGAACCGCGTTCAGCTGCCCCATGCGCTGAATTCCGGCGACCGCATCGAATTGCTGACCACCGGTGCTTATGTCACCACCTATTGCTCGACCGGCTTCAATGGCTTTGCGCCGCTGAGCGAACACTACATCTAAGCCCGCAAGGGCAGCCTCTCCCCCGAGGCATTGCGAAGCCCCCCAAAAGGCGCCCGCCAACGGATCCTCCCGTCGCGAGGCGCCTTTACTTTACGTGCCGTTTGACCCGTTCGCCGGGACACATGATGGAGAGCCTGCGAGCGCCAAGTTTGCGCATCCCCCCCCCCCCCTCATGAAACCGACACCCGCATGCCTGTAGCCGTTATTACGAGCGCCCCTTCCCTGATTGCTCCGGTCAGACAGGTCACCTCACCCGAGGCAAAGACTGCTTCACTCCTCACCTGAAGCTCTTTCTCCTCAGGGCTTTTACAAGGCATGATAGGGAGCAGGCACTCGTCGCAGCCAATTTTCCCGCTCCCCTCATTTCAGTCTGATCACTCATGAAGCGTCGTCATTTTCTGCTCTCCGGCCTGGCGGCTGGCATTCCTCTCTCCGGGGTCGCGCGGGCAGACACACCGCCCCAGGCCGAAGGCCATGTCGGCGCCACAAACAGCCTGACCGACGTAACAGGGCTGAGCGTCGGACAGGCGCAAAGCCCCGGCGCGCGCACCGGGGTGACGGTCATTCTGCCTGACAGCCCCGCCCCTTGCGCGGTCGATGTGCGCGGCGGCGGCCCCGGCACGCGTGAGACCGACGCCCTGAATGGCTGGAATCTGGTCCATCGAATCGATGCGCTCACCCTCTCCGGCGGCTCGGTCTACGGGCTTGCCGCAGCCGATGGCGTGGCAGCGTGGCTTGGCGCCAGAGGGCGAGGATTCGCAATGCGCCGGGTGAAGGACATACCGGTTTCCCCGATTGTCCCGGCGGCCATTCTCTATGACCTCGATAATGGAGGCGACAAGTCATGGGGTGAAACCCCGCCCTATCGCGCACTCGGCATCGAAGCCGTCAGCCAGGCGCGGCGCAGCATGGCGCTCGGAACAGTTGGCGCCGGCTATGGCGCCATGGCCGGGCAGCTCAAGGGCGGTATCGGGAGCGCCTCCTGGGTGAGCCATGACGGCTATACTGTCGCGGCTATCGTTGCGACCAACAGTCTGGGTTCCGTCACCCTGCCACATGAGAAGCATTTCTGGGCAGCCCCGTTCGAGCAGGGGCGTGAATTCGGCGGACTCGGTGTATCCACCTCCCGTATTGCGCCTGAAGACTGGAGCGGCACCAAACTCGCCCCCGCACCGCGAGCGAACACGACGCTAGCCTGTATCGCAACCGATGCCGCCCTGACACAGGAAGAGCTGAAACGCATTGCCATGATGGCGCAGGACGGGCTGGCGCGCGCCATCCATCCGGTCCACTCCCCCTTCGATGGCGATACCATTTTCGCTCTTGCGACAGGGCACAAATCTGTGCCGGATGCAGGGCGGGAACTGCTCGTCACGCATCTTGGCAGTATCGCCGCCGATGTGCTGGCCCGTGCCGTCGCGCGTGGCGTCTATAGCGCGACACAGCCCCCCGGCATGAACGCGCCACTCTGGTCAGCCCTGCCGGGCTGACCTGTCTCTCGGCCATGTCAGCGAGGCCTGACGCAACCCAGGCGCGTTTTGTGTCTTTTTATATCGATCCATGGCGACATCCGCCATGCTGAACCTGCGCTCCGGTGCGCATTGTCGGCTGCCACGCCAGCACGACGCCCCGGCAGCAGATACGGCCCGCGGCGCTTGCGGCTGATCACGTTAGGTTCAGGGGATCTCGCGTCTTCGGGGGGCTTGTGGTTCACTTCCCGGCCCGCGCTTTCCCGTGGAAACGCAGCCTCATGTCTGGAGACAGGCCAATGACCAAAACGCTCACCGTAGCCCTTTCGGGGCAGGATCTGCTCAATCATCCCTTTCTGAACAAGGGCTTGGCCTTCAGCGCGGAAGAACGTGACGCCTTCGAACTCCATGGCCTCCTGCCCCGCGCCGTGCAGTCGCTGGATGAGCAGGTAGAGGCGGCCCTCAAATTTCTCGATGCCCTGCCCTCGCCCTTCGCCCGCCATGTGCATCTGCGCGAATTGCAGGATACGAACGAAACGCTGTTCTACGCCCTGCTGACCCGCAAGATCGATACCATGCTGCCGCTGGTCTATACGCCCACCGTTGGTGAGGCCTGTCAGCGTTTTTCCGAAATCTGGCAACGTCCGCGCGGGCTGTTTCTGAGTTATCCCGAGCGCGAGTCGATGGAAGATGTCCTCGCGAACCCGGATTATGACGATGTGCGCGTGATTGTCGTGACCGATGGCGAGCGTATTCTCGGCCTTGGCGACCAGGGCGCGGGAGGCATGGGCATCCCCATTGGCAAACTCTCGCTTTACACCACCTGCGCAGGCATCTCGCCCGACCAGACCCTGCCGATCCTGCTCGACACCGGCACCAATAACGAAGACCTGCTGCAGAACCCCGCCTATATCGGCTGGCGCCATGAGCGCATACGCGGTGCAGAATACGACGCCTTCATCGAGCGTTTCGTGACCGCCGTTCAGACACGCTGGCCCCATATCGCCCTGCATTGGGAAGATTTCAGCGGCGTCAACGCAGCCCCCATTCTTGAGCGCTATCGCGACCGGCTCTGCACGTTCAATGACGACATTCAGGGCACGGCTGCCGTCACCACCGCGGCTATTCTGAGCGCCAATGCCGCCCATGACGGCAAGCTGAAAGACGAAACCATCGTCATGCTCGGCGCCGGTTCGGCGGGTGTCGGCATTGCCAATCTGCTGCTGCAGGTCATGCGTGATGAAGGTGCCACGGAAGAAGAGGCGCTGGCGCGCTTCTATCTGCTCGACCGCAAGGGACTGCTGGTTGAGGGACGCAAGGGAAGCAATGCCGGTCAGGAACTCTTTGCCCGCAAGGACTGGGGCGATCGTGACATCGACCTGGAGACCGTCATCCGCGAGACAAAGGCCAGCATTCTGATTGGCGTGTCGGGGGTAAAGGGCCTGTTTACCGAGTCCATCGTGCGTGAGATGGCCAAGAACTGCAAACGCCCGATCATCTTCCCGCTTTCGAACCCGACCTCGCATTCGGAAGCCACACCGGAAGATATCATGGCGTGGTCTGACGAGCGTGCGCTGGTCAGCACCGGCAGCCCCTTCCCGCCGCTCGATCTGCATGGCCGCACCCATCGCGTCGACCAGACGAACAACGCCTATATCTTTCCCGGTCTCGGGCTCTGCCTGCTGGCAACCGGCGCCACACGCGTGACCGATTCCATGTTCATGGCTGCCGCACGCGGCCTTGCCTCGCTCTCGCCGTTGCGCAGCAATCCGGACGGCAATCTGCTGCCCCCGGTCACGCAAATGCGAAAAGTCGCACTGGCTGTGGCAGAAGCTTCCGCCAGACAGGCGCGCGAAGATGGCGTATGTCCTGCATTCAGCGACGAGGAACTGCATGAGCGCATCCAGTCTCTCGTCTGGACGCCCGATTATTGTGCTTATGAGAAGATCTGACATGACCGACACACGGATCGAGAGCGACGGCCTCGGCGAAATCGAAATTCAGGCCGACAAGCTCTGGGGCGCGCAAACGCAGCGCTCGCTTCATTATTTCAGCATCGGCCGCGAGCTGATGCCGCGCGAGATGATCGAGGCCTATGCCATCGTCAAGCGCGCCTGTGCGAGCGCCAACCACCAGAGCGGCCGCCTGGGCGAAACGCAGTACAAGCTGATCACCACAGTCTGCGATGAAATCCTGGCCGGTCAGCACGCTGACATGTTCCCGCTTCATGTCTGGATGACCGGCTCAGGCACCCAGTTCAACATGAACATCAATGAGGTCATTTCGAACCGCGCCTGCCAGCTTTCCGGCGAGGCTCTGGGCAGCAAGCGCCCGGTTCATCCCAACGACCACGTCAACATGTCGCAGTCCTCCAACGACAACTTCCCCACCGCCATGCATGTGGCCGTCGTGCTGGGCAGCCGTCGCAGGCTGATCCCTGCCCTGACCCGTCTGGCAGAATCCATCGAGGCCAAGGCTGAAGAGTGGAAGGACATCGTCAAGATCGGCCGCACCCATATGCAGGATGCCGTGCCGGTCACGCTGGGTCAGGAATTCCACGGCTATGCCGGAATGCTGCGCGAGAACATCGCCCGTATTCAGGAAGCCGAGAAGGGTCTCTACCCCCTCGCCCTTGGCGGCACCGCGCTTGGCACCGGCATCAATACCGATGCCCCCTTTGCCGGTCGCGCCTGCGCCGAAATCGCCCGCCTGAGCGACGCCGCCTTTATCAGCGGTGAGAACAAGTTCGCCCTGCAGGGCGCGCATGATGCGCTCGTGCATTTCTCTGGCGCGCTGCGCACCACAGCAGGCGCGCTTTACAAGATCGCGAACGATATCCGCCTGCTCTCATGCGGCCCGCGTGCCGGTTTTGCCGAGCTGCATCTGCCCGAGAACGAACCCGGCTCGTCCATCATGCCCGGCAAGGTCAACCCGACCCAGGCCGAAGCGCTGGCCATGCTAGCCGTGCAGGTAATGGCCAATGACGTGGCGGTGGGTTTCGGCGGCGCCGGTGGCCTGCTGGAAATGAACGTCTACAAGCCGCTCATCATCCAGAACATCATGCAGAGCATCACCCTGCTGCATGACGGCAGCGAGAATTTCCGCACCTTCCTGATTGAAGGCACCAAGCCAAACCTCGCCCGCATCGAACGCTATGTGGCAGAATCCGTCATGCTGGTGACGGCCCTCGCTCCCACCATTGGCTACGACACAGCCTCAAAAGTCGCGCATCATGCCATGGACCATGACTGCACGCTGAAAGAAGCCGCT
>NZ_BMCH01000001.1:0-278970 GCF_014635085.1 Asaia siamensis | reverse complement strand
CCCCCCCCCCCCCCCCCCCCCCCCCCCGGAAAGGGGCGGGAGCCCCTTTCATCCCGATACATATAGTATTGCGCGATGTCTGCGTTGGGGGGGGGGCCGGCCTGTCTGGTTTCGAACGGGATAAACCAGAAAGCAGACATTTACCTCCATGGCGGCTTAAGCGGCTCGCGATCCTTCCGCAAGATTCATGAACAACGGAGCATCCCGCCAAGCGCCGACAAGAACGGGTGGAAAGCGGTTATTCGCTGCAGCCCTGAGAGCGAGCCTAATTGCTTAAACAAAGAGACCTTCAATCCCGGGGCGGACTGACCACGAAGATCTATGCCATCTGCGATACTATCGGGAAACCGGTGGAGATCGATATCCTACCGGAACAGGATACGGATATCCGTCAGGCGGAACCGATGCTCGAGAACATCGATCCAGACGTTTTCCTCCCCAACAGGGCGTATGACGCAGACAGGCTGATTGATCGGCTGAAAGAGCGCGGGATTGCTGTGATCATCCCCCCAAATGCAACAGAACAACCCAGTGGGAAACAGACTTCGCTCTTTACGGGGGAACGGAACCTTGGCGAGCGGTTCTTTGATAGATCCAGACGTTTCCGCGCCATCGCAACCCGCTACGACAAGCTAAAATCAACCGTCCTCGCAGCCGCGCAGCTCGCTCCAGTCATTATCCTGCCTAACTGACGACCCGCCGCAGGTCAAAATCTTTGAATTAAAGCCCAACCTCCCTCTTCAGTTCATACGAAAACGGCTACTCAAAAATCGATCATAGCCTTCTGATCCATAGAGAAAATTTTGTTACCGTGCCGGTCGACTTCGCCCAGATCCGAAATTCCCCAAAAGCCAGACGGGCCACCACGTTCGGATTTGGAGTTCCATTTGTCTTGTAGCAACTTGATCCACCGCTCACGTGGTGAGCTTCCCGTGTCACTGCCTTCTTTACCACGCGATCTAGAGTTCAGATGGCTAAAAACACTATTGGTCGGAACCCAGAAATTGTCTGGCAGATGAAAAGTGATTTTCTCTGCATTCAGCTGCCTTTTTATAATACCCAGAATATTCGATGAAAAGAAATTTGCATTTTCCAAAAATTGATCGGCGGCATTGCAGCACGACTGAAACGTATTTAAATGCAGAAATTCATTCTCTGCAAATCCAAACAACATTTCATTCCTAATCGTTTCTGCTCTCAATTGATACAGGCCTTCTGCTTTGGCAGATGATGAAAGAACGAGTTCACGCCCGACCTGCCGAGCGTGGTTCTGCCGATAAGTATCAGCCATATTGGGGAACGAACGCGCCAAATATGACGCTTGACGAGAGCTCTTTTCGATCGGCAATTTGAGATACTCAGCCGATATATGCCGAACGCCCGAGGAGCCAGCTGAGCGGATCATACTAATGACATGTTCGTTTTCATCGTAGACAATTGGCTGAAACCTAAAGGAGACTGGAACGCCCTTCGACGATAGTTTCTCGGCCGCCTTAAGGCGGGCTTCCCAAAGTGGAACCCCCTTTTCAAGTTTTACTCTCGTGTCGGAAGAGCCCGCTGTGGCTGATATCCTAACCAAGAAATTTCCATCCTGTAATATCTCCAAGTAAGGTTCTTCAGCCAGCATAGTATTTTTAGTGCTGATCAAAGTCGGGTAATGAAAATCTCTCAGGACCTTGAGTGTTTCTAGCGTTCTCCTTTTTTCCCGCTCCCACGGACTAAAGGGGTCATTCATCCCTCCTAGTTGGACCGGAATTCTCCTTGAGAGAAATTCGTCTACCGCTCCGGAAATTCGACCACGTGACACTCGATGCAGACGCTTCTCGAGTTGACTTGGGGAAATCTCTTGATTTGACTTCGCAAGTGAGGATCCGCCCCTAGCCTTTGAGAAGCAGTATGAACACGAGAACTGGCAACTGCTGTAAGTGTCGATACGGAGTGGAACACTACAGAACGGCAACTGGCTCGTAAGGGCCAGATAGTATTTATATTCCATTATCCAACATATACTATAGAACAAAATATATATTTTCAACGACCACAAATAGGACCAGAACTGCAGAGATCGTCAGAAGAAGCCACACGAAGTATCGAATCAGAAACCAACTCGCTCCATATCTCCCTAAAATTTCCCAAAAAAGATCTCTCTGCCTATTACTGTCAAATCCCTCATTTATTCTTAGCACATACATCTTATTTTTGCGCTCGAATGCCCACTCCGTACCACTCTGCGACACTGAGGGCTCGGCAAAAGGTGACAGATCAGTGTGCTCCGCCACCGCATATTGTTTATCGACCAGTCGATCAAAGAGCTTTTGACGGGCACGTTCAGAAATTGCCTTCCACGCGCGAAAAACTTCCCAAACCAACCATCTTGGAGAGTGGCCACGATCAGTATACGAATTGTAACTTTGGTATCTTTTAATGAATCCAGGGCAAAAAATCAGGTGTAAGACAAATGCAATGGCATAGCTTAGGGAAGCCAACCAAAGTATCTCCCATCGAAACGGTAGCTCTAATGAAATTTTATAAGTTATGTTTCCCACGGTGACCATAAGAGGATTGGGTAGGTTCTGGAAAGCTTTCACAACTGCAGGAGCTAACGCAAACCACGTAATGAAGAGCCTCGTTACTGCAGGTTTAAAGAAAACGTTAAGAAACTGCCAATGGCTGGTCTGATTTCGGAAACCTTAAAATGGGAATTTGGATTTCTGGCGCAAACTAATTCCCCATTCTAATTCGAATTATTACAGTGTTGTTGATCATAGCCATAATCTGGTTTGCATTCAATCCAATAAGACTTCAGGTGGGCCACGCCCCTCGACTGGATCGAGCTGTCAATCAGGAAAATTGATAGGAAACAAAAATTGAGATGATGCTGAAAGTCATGCCCACACCAATCTTTGGCATTAAAGTTCTCTTTTGGGGAAGTTGCACACCCGGGCGGACAAAGTCAAAGAGGTCCATTATTAGGTCGGCAGCACTAGGCAGCCAAGATACCTAGAACCCCAGCCAAGTCCGCTTCCTACGTTAGTCGACCGATAGGCTTTAAAGCAGCTAAATCCGTTATCGGGATGTGAAGCGGGCACCCCATCTGTCTGACATGCAAGCGAAAGCCGCTACTCGGGGACCAAACTTTGAGACGGGTTTCCAAAGGGCGACGGCCCTTTGCCGGGTTTCAGGGCATCGCCCTGAGCCCCCACATTGCACCCCCTTCCGAGATTGTTATACTGTTCCAAACTCGAAAGGACTTTGCATGTCGCGCAAGACTCTTGTTGCGGCGTTGCTGGCTTCGGCCTGCTTCGCCCTGCCCCTTCTCCCCGCCGCTCATGCGGCTGAGCCCGCAAAGAGCGAGGCGCCGAAGGAGGGATTGGCGGCGCTGCTGCCTGCGGACTCCATCACCAAACATCATCTGACCGCAGGCGGGCAGAGCATTGCCTATACCGCCCATGCGGGCACGGTCACGCTGCGTGACAAGGAGGGCAAGCCCTCCGCAAAGGTCTTCTACGTGGCCTATACGAAGGACGGGGCGAATGCCCAGACGCGCCCGGTGTCGTTCTTCTTCAATGGCGGCCCCGGTGCGGGCACGGCCTATCTGAATCTCGGTGCGGCTGGCCCGCGCGTGCTGCAATTCCCGGCGGATCATCCGGAAGATGGCGCGCGCGCCCATCTGGCCGACAACCCGGATAGCTGGCTGCCCGCCACCGACATGGTGTTCATCGATGCTGTGGGTACGGGTTATTCCCAGCCGACCGACCCGAAAAAGGCCGCCGAGCAGTTCTATAGCGTGACCAAGGATGGCGAGGCTTTCGCCAAGGCCATTGCGCTTTGGGTTGGTGAAAACGGGCGTCAGGGCTCGCCGCATTATCTGGTGGGCGAGAGCTATGGCGGCATTCGTTCGGCACAGGTGGCTGATGCGTTGCAGCAGCAGCAGAACCTCATCGTCAATGGCATCGTGATGATCTCACCCGCCATCCAGATGCAGTTTCTGGACAACACAAACAACCCGATGGCCTCGGCCATGGCGCTGCCCACCTTCATCGCCTCGCATCTATCACAAACCGGCAAGCTGACGCCGCAGGCGGTGGATGAGGCCTATCACTATGCGCTCGGGCCGTATCTGACCACCATCGCCAATGCCCCGCCCAAGGGCGATGACGCGAAGAAATTCTATACCGATCTCGCCGCCCGCACGGGCCTGCCGGTCGATGTCATCACCAAGGAAATGGGCGAGCCCAACCCGTTTGCGCATGACGTGCGCAGCCGCGATGGCCGCCTGTACGGCATTTACGATTTCACCCAGTCGATCCCAGACCCCTATGCCGATGGCATCGAGAACGGCCAGAGCCCGGAAATGACGCTGTCCGGTTTCGGTCGTGCCTATGGCAATGCCTATAGCGGTTATCTGGCCAATGAGCTCGGCTACAAGACCGACCTCACCTATGATCTGCTGAGCATGGAAGTGAACGGCGCCTGGAAATTCACTAGCTCCGGCTCACAGCTGACCGATCAGGTTGGTATCCTGCGCAAGATGCTGGCACTCGACCCCAGTCTGCATATCTTCATTGCCAATGGTTATTTCGACATGGCCTGCCCGTTCGGCACCACGCGCTGGACCAAGGACCATATCCCGGTCGGCGCCGATCGCATCGCGCTGCATCTCTATGAAGGCGGCCATATGCTCTATACCCGCCCTGCCAGCCGCGCCGCGCTCACGCGTGACGTTTCGGCATTTTATAACGACACGTCGAAGTAAGACGGTCGGGCGCGGGGTTTATATGCCCCGTGCCCTGGCAGGGCATTGCTCCGCCCCCCGGAAAAGGGCGGAAGCCCTTCCCTCCCGTTTCAGAAGAAACCGAGTTTCGTTTCGCTGTAGCTGACAAGCAGGTTTTTTGTCTGCTGGTAGTGGTCGAGCAGCATCTTGTGCGTCTCGCGCCCAATGCCTGATTTCTTGTAGCCGCCGAAGGCCGCATGGGCGGGATAGGCGTGATAGCAGTTGATCCAGACACGACCGGCCTGCAGGCCGCGCCCCATACGATAACAGATATTCGCATCCCGGCTCCACACGCCCGCACCGAGCCCGAACTCGGTGTCATTGGCAATAGCGAGCGCTTCTTCTTCCGTCTTGAACGTGGTCACAGCCAGAACGGGGCCGAAGATTTCCTCCTGGAAAATCCTCATGCTGTTATGGCCCCTGAAGACCGTCGGCTCGATGTAAAAGCCCTTCTCAAGACCATTACCCAGTTTCGCCGCATTGCCACCCGTCAGCACCTCGGCACCTTCTTCCTTGCCGATCTGGATGTAAGACAGGATCTTATCCTGCTGCATCTGCGAATTCTGCGCACCCATCATGGTTGAGGGGTCAAGCGGGTCACCCTGTTTGATGGCCCGGACGCGGGGCAGAACTTTTTCCATGAAGCGGTCAAAAATGGATTCATGCACCAGTGCGCGGCTCGGGCAGGAGCAGATCTGCCCCTGATTGAGCGCAAACATGGCAAAACCTTCTATCGCCTTGTCGAGATAGGAATCATCTCGATCCATGATATCGGCGAAGAAGATATTCGGCGATTTGCCCCCGAGTTCGAGCGTCGCCGGAATAAGGCTCTCTGCCGCCGCATGGGCGATGGTCTTGCCCACACCCGTCGAACCCGTAAACGCCACCTTGGCAATGCGCGGACTCCTGGCGAGATAATCGCCCACCTCACGTCCGGTGCCATTGACGATATTCAGCACACCGGGCGGGAAAAGATCGCCAATAATATCCATCACCACCAGAATACTGGCTGGCGTGGTCTGGGCGGGCTTCATGACCACGCAATTACCTGCCGCCAGCGCCGGGGCGAGCTTCCACGCGGCCATCAGGATGGGAAAATTCCACGGAATAATCTGTGCGACAACACCGAGCGGCTCATGAAAATGATAGGCAACCGTCGTGTCGTTGATCTCACCCAGACTGCCTTCCTGAGCGCGGATACAACCAGCGAAATAACGGAAATGATCGATGGCGAGCGGAATATCGGCGTTGAGCGTCTCACGTATCGGCTTGCCGTTATCCCAGGTTTCAGCGCGGGCAATCAGGTCGAGACTGGCCTCCATCCGATCAGCGGCCTTCAGCAGAAGCAGAGCGCGATCAGCGACTGAAGTCCTGCCCCAGGCCGCGCGCGCCTGCTCGGCGGCATCCAGCGCCTGGTCGATATCCGCCGGGGTCGATTGCGGCACCTGACAAAGCACACGGCCATCAACAGGAGAGTGATTATCGATATACTGGCCGGCAACAGGCTCGCGCCACTGCCCTCCAATGAAATTGCCATAGCGTTCGCGGAAAGGGGGGGCAGCCTTCAAGCCGGACATGACCATAATCCTCTTGCTGATGGCGATACCGCTTCAGGGGGATTGTACCGCATGAGCGCCAGGAAAGGCCCCGCAAGCACCGCCTCGAAACAAACTGACGTTACAGTTAACATCGGCTGTGAGAGAACCACGAATACCGGAACAAGGTTACTCACCCTCGCGCGAGGTCACTGCTTCGTGAAAAACAGGTCGCGCCTGAGGAGGGGGACGTTAGCGCGCAAAGCGCCAATGCCGAAAAACAAGTGGGGCGGAAGTTATCTAAGCTACCTGCATGAAGCAGAGCAGGGATTGAACCTGCGCCTCCCGTCAGACGGGGCTCTACCTGTAATTCCACGAGCATTTTCTCGACACTGGCGCTTTAACGGGAGGACAAGAATAACGCCGGAAGCCATTGAAACTGTATTCCGGCACGCATTCCTCCAGACAACCCACGCAACGTCACCCTCAGGCGACGCGTCAATCCCAGCAAGAGCGCCTCACCGCGGCCATGACACATCAGAAAGATGACAAACAGTCGGGTACACCCCTTCTGTCACAGCCATTCACTGCATCTGATACGCATGACCGCAGATCGGCACCGGGAGACAAGGTATTTTGACGGAAACTCAGTTAACAGCTGTATTCCGCCAGGCATTCTCCCGGCATGACTTCAAACCCTGACGACCAGATCGTAACGAAATAGAATAACCTTCGCGACAAAGTGCAATCCACTCGACCTGACCCTCTCTGTCATAAGCCAGGGTTATTCAAAGAACCTCTCGTTCAATCTCCTTCACCCAATAGGCAGCCCCAGCTTCACCCGAACCAAAAGCCGCCATCTGGTCGAATACGGAGTCTGAAAACCCTCCGATATTCAGAATATCCTCTCGCTCACTTGCCTGGCTCGTGCCGTAAGGCTGTATGTCGATGCAGACCAGACGGGCGCGCGGGCAACGCTGCTTCATATTTTCCCATTCGCGCATCAGAGCCGTGCCACGAGCATTGCGATCGACGCTCATCCAGGATTCGTTGTCCGAGATGAAAATAACCAGATCGGCGCGCTCCTTCCTCTCGTTCAACCAGGCCAGCGGTGCGGCACAATTCGTTCCGCCACCACCAATGGCTGCAAGGCGTGTGGCGTTGGTCATGATCGTATCGCGTGGCTCGAGCGCCACATCGCAGACACCCCGCTCGAATGGCAGGACAAGCGCATCACGATTGATCCGCTTGATGGCAGCCGCCACCAGTGCCGCCACATCGATACAGCGTATTGTCGTCGTGGCCCCCGGCCGATAACCGGTGACGGGCGAGGACATCGAGCCCGAAACATCAGGACAGATCACAACACGCCCTGCGATGCGCGGTACATTCGACACCGACAGTTCCATGGCATCGTGCAGCGCATCAGCCAGAGCCGGATCGACATCCGGTGACAGCGCACGCAGCGTGGCCATCAACTGATACGGCATGGCCTTTGCCGCCCCTATCCGCTCGGGATCGCGCAACGTGGCGGCCGCACAGGCAACTGCCTCGGCATTGCCGAAAGCACCATTGCGGGTGAACATATTCAGCCCCTGCCGCAGCGTCTGCCAGGTTGCCCTACGCGCCACCATCTCCCAATGGGCGCCGGTCAGATCCAGACTACCCAGAAGCTGAAACGGTACGTCTGGCAAGACGTCACTCTGGCCGCTACGAAAAGCAAGCAGAGCCTGCACATTCTCTGGCAGCAATGCGGTGTCAACAGGCCGACCGATCAGCCAGGCATAGAACGCCTCACGACCCGGGTCCCGCGGATGCGGATGCACCATGCGAATCACGTTGGCCAGAGAAGGAGACTGCCCGACCGAACCCGACAGAAGCTGCGCGTCCGTTGCCCGGTTCAACCAGTCCTGCACAAGCGCTTTGGGCCGAGACCCCAGGGATTTGCGACCAACCTGACCTGAGCGCATGATCTGAACAAAGTTGCGCAGCATCTTGCCACTGGTCACAATCCGGAGGAACGCCTTTGTAAAAAGAGCTGGATCACGCAGCGACAGCACAGCAAGAAGCACACATGGCGTGTCCTTCATATGACCCCGTTCGCGCACATGGACCGCAGCCCGGGCCAGAAAACCAGGGCTGACCTTCTGGGCCAAGGCAATCAGTTCGCGCATCTGCGATGCCGCATCCCTGTAATACCCGCCCCCAAAAGCCCCGGTCATGGCAAGCTGTGCCAGCTTATGCGGCGCAGCCAGATCGTAAGCCGGAGCGCCTGAGTGGTTGACACCAGTGCTCTGCGCCACAAGCCGCCCGTTCGAAGATGCAAACAACGATCTGTTTGCCATGACCCTGTTTCCTTTCCTGTTCACCCCCTTGTTTTAAGGGGGCGACACCGAACCGGAAAGAAATATTCAAATTTCTCTTAATTATCTGTTTTAAAAGATAATTTTTCTGAATCCACCTATTTGCGATCAATATTACTGATATGTTAGTATCGCTCTTTATCCAGGAGGATCGTTTTGGACAATGTGGTGATTGGTTTTCTGGGCACGTCTCTCGATCAGACACGCCGAAGCTGGCGCCCGAGTCTTCAGCTCTGTTCGCAGCCTGATTTTCCACTTGCTCGCTTTGAACTGCTCTACGACCCGCAATACAGGAAACTCGCCATGAGCCTCGCACAGGATATCGAGGCAGAGTCACCGGATACCGAAATGCGTCTCATCGAATTTCCTCTGGATAACCCGTGGGATTTTCAGGAGGTCTATGGAAAGCTCTATGACTTGGCCGAGAAATACGGCTTCGACGAAAATCGTGAGCGCTATCATGTCCATCTGACAACTGGCACACATGTGGCACAGATCTGCTGGTTTCTACTCACGGAAAGCCGCCATATCCCGGCGGCACTTCTGCAGAGCATCCCGCCTTACAAGACCGATACCGCCCGTGGCGGGATCGATATCATTGATCTCGACCTCTCGCGCTACGATGCCCTCCAGCATCGCTTCGAGGCGACGGCAAGGGCTTATTCCAGTCGACTGCGCGGTCATATTGATACTAAAAACCGCCCTTTCCTCAAGCTCATCGAGAGGCTGGAGCAGGTTGCCTCGCTGTCAAACGATCCGATCATGCTCGTCGGCGAGACGGGCACCGGCAAGACCACACTCGCAGTGCGTCTCCACGAGCTGAAATTACAGCGCCGACGTCTCCGGGGACGACTTGTCACCGTCAACTGCGCTGGCCTGCAAGGCCCTCAGGCCATGGCGACCCTGTTCGGACAGAGGCGCAATGTGACAGGCCTCGCAGGAACCGAGCGCGCTGGCTTCATCAGCGAGGCAAATGGCGGCATGCTCTTTCTGGATAATATCGACTGCCTGCCTCATGCCGAGCAGGGCCTGCTTCTTGACGTCATCGAAAGCGGTACTTTCCATCCGCTCGGCGCCGATACCCCGCTCACCAGCCGCTTTCACCTCGTCGTGGCGACGAGGCACTCCCTCGCCGAACTGGCACATAACAAGCTGATCCGCCCCGATCTTCTGGCGCGCCTCATGCTCTGGGTCTTCCCACTACCAGCACTGCGTGCCCGTCCGGACGATATGGAAGCCGAAATTGCCCATGAGCTCGAAAAAGCCGAAAAGCGCCTCTCCCTCAAGATCGGATTGAACAAGGAAGCCCATGCCCGCTATCTGCGGTTTGCCCGCGATGCAGGCACCCTCTGGCCCGGCAATTATCGCGATCTAGGGGCCTCGATAACCCGGCTCTGCACCTTGGCCGAACGCGGACGCATCACGCTGCCGATGGTGGATGCCGAAATCGCTCTACTACGAGAACAGTGGCGCGCCTTGGCTCTCGATCCCGATCAGGCATTGCTTGATAGCTGCTGCGACGCACCTGATGCCGTCGATCCGTTTGACCGGGCACAACTCGCTGCGGTAGTCAGGGCGTGCCGCGCATCCGCTTCTCTTTCTGCCGCAGGACGGCAGTTATTCGCCGTATCGCGACAGGGGAAGACCAGCCAGAACGACTCAGACAGGTTGCGAAAATATCTTGCCCGTTTCGGTCTGGACTGGGAGCAGGTCACGAAGAGCGGCTGAACGCCCCGCTATCATATCTCGCCAGGGGATGGGCTCAGCACAGGGGCAGCGAAACGCCGGTTTTGCAGAACTGGCAAAGCCTGACGCGCCTTATGCAAGCTGGCAGGGTCAAGCGTCTCGAACACCAGACCCGGCGTGGCGCCGCGCGCCGCGATGACCACTCCCAGTGGGTCGATGATCATGCTGTTGCCGATATTCTGCGGGCCACATTCCCCTGCCCCCAGCACGAAACACGTATTTTCAAGCGCCCGCGCCGCAAGCATGAGCTCCCAATGGCGCTCCTTGGATGGCCCGCGCAACCAGGCTGCCGGAACCACGATAATGTCAGCCCCCGCCAGCGCCAGATAGCGCGCCATTTCGGGGAAGCGCACATCGTAACAGGTCATGAACCCGATCTTCATGCCATCTAGCGTCAGGACAGGAGGCAACTCATGACCCGGTGCGATCAGCCGCGATTCCTGCATGGCAAAGGCGTCATAGAGATGCAGCTTCTGATAAAGCGCAACGCAGAGGCCATCTTGCATCACGACCAGCGTATTATGAAACCGCCCTGACCCATCGGGCACGTTGACGCAAAAGACGAGCATGATGCCTTCGCTCGCAGGGAGGAGCCCCGAAACAAAAGGGCCATCCAATGGCTGCGCGGTGCGCAGCACGTGGTCAGGGTCTGACGGATCGCGCGCCAGTATTCCTTCCGGCAGCACGACGAGCCGCGCCCCACCGGCTTTCGCCTCGGCAATCTGCGCAAGACAGAGCGCCAGATTGTCTTCCCATGAAGGCAATACCGCAAATTGCCCGAGCGCCACGCGCATGAGTGTCCTCCCCTCTTCATCCTGCTGCCCGCAAGACTAACCCCTGCCTCATCACGGTCAAATCATTTTCTATTCGCAACAAGTATCTGCCAGACCTGCTGGCAAAGCCGAAACAACCATCCAGAACTTACGCGCCATCCCGTTCTTCGAGACAGAAGAGACAAAACTAACCGTGATCACGGCAACCTTACCTTACAGCGGGTCGATAGAAATATCTGGTTGACCACCAGTTCTCTTCTTCACCTTTTCCACGTCACGCGAGGGGATCTGGTTTGACAGGATGAGAGAGATTTTATCTCTCCGTGCCTGAGGAGAAAAAGATCATGTCCTCCCGTCTGAAAACTGGCCTGCTCGCAACAGCGCTCTGTGCGCTTCCGCTTCTGAGTTCTGCCGAAGCCAGATCTGCGCTCGATGAGCGTGTTGATGCCACACTCGCCAAACTAGACCGCGCACAGCTCGAAGCGCTGATCGTCACCCATATTCCCGAAATGATGCAAAACCCTGCCGCTGCCGGTGATGCGCAACATGCAGCCGCGTGGTCACCCGCCATGCCCGAGCACGGCATTGCCGCCATTACCGAGACAGACGGCACGATTGGCGTAGGGGCCCGCATTCAGGATTCACGCTATGAGAGCACGGCCTATCCGGCGGCCCTCGCCAGCGCCGCCTCATGGAACCCCGCCCTGCTCGAGGCCCTTGGCCGTTCGGTCGGGCGTGATGCGCGTGATCGCGGTTTCAATATCCTGCTCTCGGGAGGAACCAATCTCACACGCGACCCGCGTGGCGGGCGCAATTTCGAATATCTGGGTGAAGATCCGCTTCTGGTTGGACGTCTTGCCGGGTTTTATGCCAGAGGCGCTCAGTCAAACCATATCCTTGCCACCATCAAGCACTTCGCCCTGAACGATTACGAGACAGGCCGCACGCAATATGACGTGTCGATCCCGCGTGAGGCGGCGATGGAATCCGATCTGCTTGCCTTCAACATCGCCTTGCGCATCGGCAAGCCCGGCGCCGTCATGTGCGCCTATAACATGGTCTGGGGTGACTATAGCTGCGAGAGCAAACCGCTCCTGACCGACATCCTGCGTCGTCAGTGGCATTATCCCGGCTATGTCATGTCCGATTGGGGCGCCGTTCACAGCACGAAGAAGTCGGCAGAAGCCGGTCTCAACCAGGAATCCGGCGCTGAGATCGACACGGCAATCGGGCTTGGCGGCACGGGAATGCTGCAGGACACGCCCCTCTCGGCAGAGACTACCAGCCGCATCGCCGCCGCCATAAAGAATGGCACCTTGTTCGCTCAGGCGTTCTACGCCCCCGGGCAGCTCGCTTCGGTCGTATCTGACCAATCCCTGCGCGCCATGGCGCGTCCCATCCTCTACGGTCTCTTCGCCACTGGTGCCGAACAACCCCTTGAGAAAAAGCCAGTCGATCGGGCTGAGGGCTACAAGACGGCCCTTGAGGCCGCCCAGCAAGGGATCGTTCTGCTCAGGAACGAGAAATCTGCCCTTCCTCTGTCAAAATCGATCAGATCGATTGCCGTGATTGGTGGCCACGCTGACAAGGGGGTGATCTCAGGAGGCGGCTCTCCCACGGTTCTGCCCTTTGGCGGCAATGCGATCCCGCAAAAAGGCGAGCAAATCATGTCGCAGCAGGTCTGGGACCCCTCTGCGCCCCTCACCTATATGCGCCGCCTGGCACCGCAGGCTGCCATCTCCTTTACTGAGGAAACCGACCTGACGAAGGCCGAGCAGGCGGCGAAGAGCGCCGATGCCGTGGTGCTTTTCATCGCCCAATGGTCAACAGAAGGGCGTGACCGCGCCACGCTGTCGCTTACCGCCGCCCAGAACAAGCTGATCGCAGCCATTGCGCGTGCCAATCCGAATGTGACCGTCGTGCTTGAAACCGAAGGGCCGGTGCTGATGCCGTGGCTGGATCAGGTGCGCGCCGTTATTCAGGCCTGGTATCCCGGCAGTGCCGGGGGCGAGGCCATCGCGCAGATCCTGTTTGGTGACGTCAATCCGTCGGGCCATCTGCCGCTCAGTTTCCCGTTTTCGGAAAATGACCTGCCGCGTCCGGCTCTCCCGGTTGCACCGCCTCTCACGGAGGGGCGCCCGGCCAGTTTCAGGATCGCCTATAATGAAGGCGCGGATGTCGGTTATCGCTGGTTCGCCCGCACCGACAGGAAAGTGCTGTTTCCGTTCGGCCACGGGCTATCCTACACCCGCTTCACTTACGACCACCTCATCGTCAAGGCAGAACGCACGCCTTCCGCAGCGGTGACGATACGCAATGACGGAGACCGCGATGGCAGCGACGTTGTGCAGCTTTATGCCGAAGGTCAGGGCATCGGGCGCCGTCTCGTTGGCTGGCAGCGCATCTCCGTGCCTGCCCATCAAAGCCGGGACGTGACAATTCCGGTCGATCTCCAGACCATTGCCCGCGTCTCCCAGAGCGATAATCGCTGGCATGTCACACCGGGCAGCTATCAGCTGCGTGTTGCCCATTCCGCCGCAGAGGAAGGCCTGACCAGCGCGATCCTGCTCAAGGGCACCACGATTTCTGGCACCGAACCGCGTTCTGAATGATGTCTGCGGCCTATTCTTTGCCGGTGAATTTTACCGGCAAAGAGTGCCAACAAACTCTGCCCTTTCATGCCCGCCTCCATAAGGCGGCGGGCACCCAAAAACCGTCAGCACCTTTCAGGAAAGCCCCTCGGCCTCGAGCGAAACGGCAAGCTGCGCGATAAAACGCTCATCGGCTTGCCAGCCCGCAAGCGAGGCGGCAACCAGAACAGCGCCCCCGATAGGCGGCAGACCGGGAGCCAGAGGCGCGCCACATTCCTGCGTCAACGCCTCACGCAGGATCGCGCTCCGCATGGTGCCCCCCGCATAACTCCAGCGAAGGGTTTCACCACTCAGCCGGTGACGCAAACCGTGTACATGGCAGGCAAGCGACTCTGCTGCCTCGGCAAAAATCTCACGCGCGATCTCGCAGCCCTGTTCGGCAAATCTCCCGATCTCGACGGCGAGAGCCGCTACCGAGGGGCGTACCTCAACGAGATTGGCATACCATTCCTGAAGGGCGCTGCCACACAGCGCTGCATCCTCCGGCCATCCCTGCAGAGCGGCAAAGCGTGAGACAAAGCCGGATTCATCTGTCGCACGACCATCCAGACATTGCGAGAGACGCGCCAGCGCCAGACGACCAATCCAGTAGGCACTCCCTTCATCGCCGAAAAGACTGCCCCAGCCACCGACACGGGCGGTCTGCCCATCCTCACCCATGCCCCAGGCCATCGACCCGGTGCCAGACAGCAGCAAAATGCCTGGCCCGTTCAGAAAAGCGCCGCGACAGGCCATGTCGACATCGTTGTGGATACTGTGAGGCGCCGGGCAAAGGGTTGCGAGCGTCTCGGTCAGTTCACGGCTCAACCGGCCACTTTCGCCAAATCCAGCCATACCGAAAGCGGCTGCGGCAAGATTTTGCTGCTGCCCCATCATGAGACCCGTCAGGACTGCGCGCCATTCGGGCACGTCGAACGGGTTCGACCCACCTGCCTTGCGCCACGCCGCTATGGTCCCATCCTGACGCACGCGCAGGAGCAGGGTTTTCGTACCGCCGCCATCAATGGCGACTATCTCGGTTTTCTGCACGTTGGTTCCGTCTTTAAACCGTTGAAACGCGCCCGGAACTTCTCCGGGCGCGCGTATCGAGTCAAGCAGGGGATACCCGGACTCACACCAGTGTCAAAATCCCGTCGAGAGTGAGACCAGTGCCGCAAAATTGCCGCCTACGAGATAGATCGGCGATCCTGCCTTTGTTGTATTCCCGTAGATTCCCGTTCGCGACTGGGTGCTGGTGACAAAACTCGCCGGCGCAGAGCGATAGAGATTATTGCCGACATTCACGAGATTGAGCTGGATCTTCGGTCCATTCAGATGGGGCACATGCGGCAGTCTGTAGCCCAGAGTGATATCCGACAGCACATAACCAGGCATGCGCTGGTCATTCATGAAGCTTGAAAATTGCGAGCTGATATAACGCAGGCTGAAATTGCCGAAAAACCGCTTGTTATCGTCATAGGCGAGCCCGACCGACGCCGTCACATGAGGCGTGGCCACCATGGTTTTTCCTGCCGTAGGCAGATAATCGATAACCGACTGACCGGCCGCATTGGTAGCCGAGACCGGAAGGTTGTTATCGGTTGTCGCATGCAGATACTGCGCCGAGACATAAGGGCTCAAATGATGCCAGGGCTTGAGACCGAACTCGCCCTGAATGCCGCGTATGGTCTCGCCACCGACATTGATCGGCATGGAGACAAGCGTATTGGTGCCAGGAATATAAGAGGTCGAGCTGACCTGATGATTGGTCAGGTTCATATTGAAGGCCGAAACCTGAAAATGAATCAGTGTGCCGTTATGGCGATAGCCGATTTCCTCTCCAATGCCGTACTCTCCCTTCAAATTCCCCGGCTGGGACGTCGCACCCACCGAGTTGGGGTCAAAGATCTGGCTGTAGGCCTGCACCGAGGCAGGGGCGCGAAACGAGGTCGTGCCATTGATATAGATCTGATCTTTGGAGGTCAGTGAATAACTGATTGCCACCTGAGGCAGTGGCGCAAAATAATTGCGCACCGTCTTGTAAGGGTCTGCCCCCGGCACGTCATTCGTGCCCTGACGCGATACCATAACGGTGCGGAAACCCGCGCTGAGCGTCAGCCTGTCATTCAGCAGCTTGAGCGTATCGGCGATATAGAGCGCATTCGTCTGCTGCATGAAGTTCAGATTATAGCCACTCAGCAGCGCCCCTCCCGGCACCCTGATGCCATAGGCGCCATAGGAATTGGCTGCTTTCCCCGAGAAATCGACCGTCGCAAAGGTCGAATGCTCCTCATGCATGGCGTAGGAATACCAGTAGCCGCCCGACAACGTGTTATGCCCCGACGTCCAGTCGAGCGACGTATTGACCGCGCCCACTTTCTGGTTCCACGGGTCAACGGCCACCGTCGTGACCTTGCCATTGGTGACATAAGGCTGGTTCAGATCGCCATAGACCTGTGTGCCGAAGGTGCCGCCCGATGCAGGAATATTCTCACCGCCCACAGCCGGACCATATTGATGCACGAAATAGGGAGTGACACTGAGCTTGAGACCGCGCGCCAGCGTGAAATGCGTCGGCACCACCACGTCGAGCGAGTTCAGGTTGCTTAGCTGCAGCTTGTAATAATTGGCATCACCGGGCGTGTAGTGATCGCTATAGCTCAGCCCCTCACCCCATTGCTTCCATTGTGCAGCGGTCGGCGAGCGGAAAGGTGTCTGCTCCTGACGGTTATAGCCGAACACGGCCGTGACCGAATTGCCATCACCCCATTCCTTCAGGAATTTCGCATCGACATGGTAACGCTTGAGCCCGCCGGGGCCACGCCAGTTATTATTGGATTGATGCGAAAACGACATGAAGCCGCGAATGCCCGTTTTGCCGATATCGCCCGTGTCGAGACGCAGAAATTCCTTGTTGGCGCTTTTATTACCGCCCATCAGATTGATGAAGCCCCCATATTTATGAGACGGGTTCATGGCTGTTGCCGAGATCTGCCCGCCGACAGCATTGAATGTCGGCGCGTTCAGATCGGGTGATCCCTGAGACACCGTGACCGAACCGAGATTTTCGGTATCGACCAGCATAGCCGTATAAGGTTCATAATTGATGGGGTCGGCCAAAGGCGCGCCCTCGAACAGATAGCCGATCTGGCTCTGGTTCATACCGCGCATGGTGATGTTATCGCCCGCCGTCGCAAGAGGGCTCTGATTGGCATAAACGACGCCCGGCAGATTGGCGATCATTGAAGAGATGTTGCCCGTTGGCGCCTGCTTGGCGATGAAATCACGCGTCACACCGCTTTGCGAGCGCGGCGCGGTCTGTTTTGGCATAAGACCGCCACCCGGCGTGGTGTTGCTGGTGCCATCGACATGTCGGCCCGCAGCCTTGACGGAAATTTCCTCGGCCTGAGGGTTCGCCCCCAGGACCGACCCTTCAGTGGCACTGCCGGATTTGTGCCTGAATGAAACAGGCTTGTGCTCTTCGCCTGCCGCAGGTGCCGCAAATGCCGACAGATTTCCCATCGCATAATTTATTCCGATTACGGAACAAAAAAGAAGTAGATCGCGTCTCATATGCCGCATGGTCAACTCCCGCCGGTTGGGCTCTTGATTTTGAAGTGACGTGGAACTCGCAAAAGAATTCGTTTCTTTACCGCATTGTTCCACTGTATCGAAAAACGTTAGACGGCAAATTTCTACCCTGCAATTGTTTATTGTTGGAATTAAGTATTTTTCTCGAAAATCTAGAAAATTTCCTGATTTAAATCATGTTGAACAACGATTCTGCGTGATGAACACGCCCTATGGTTTAATTTTTCTCGATAAACTAAGTGGGCCTTTTTAAAGGGAGGGCAGAGCCCCATATTCCCTGACGGTTTCCTACCGCTCTTTTTGAAGGATCATGCTGTTTCATGCGCCTCCTCATCATGCCAGACCCGCATTCCGCCACACGATTCGCTGCGAATGAAATAGCCAGCCTGATGATAGAGCGCCCTAATCCCGTGCTCGGCCTTGCGACAGGGCGGACGATGGAAGGGGTTTATCGCGACCTATGCGGAATGCATCGCGAAGAAGGTCTCGATTTTTCGACCACGACCAGCTTCAATCTGGATGAGTATGTCGGACTGAGCGCAGCCGACCCGTGCTCCTATCATCATTACATGAATGCCCTGCTTTTCAGCCATGTAAACAGCAGGCCCGACGCCATCCATCTCCCCGCAGGAGACGCCCCCGATCTCGACGCCGAATGCATAGCCTATGAGGAGTCCATCAGGGCCAGTGGCGGCATCGATCTGCAACTGCTAGGTATTGGCGATACAGGGCATATCGGTTTCAACGAGCCCCCCTCGCCCTTTGACAGCCGCACACGCTGCGTCACACTCAACCAGAAGACACGCATCCAGAATGCAGCGATGTTCGGAGGCAATCCCGACGCTGTACCGACACGCGCCCTCACCATGGGTGTCGGCACCATTCTGGAAGCCCGCCAGTTACTGCTTCTGGCCCTCGGGCAATCGAAAGCCGCCATCATCGCCAAGGCGCTGGAAGGCCCGGTCGGGCCGCAGGTCAGCGCCTCGGCGATCCGCCTGCACACGCAATGCACGGTCATTCTCGATGAAGAGAGCGCTTCAGCACTCAGTGCCGAGACACGCAAACAGGCGCTTTTCCAAAAGAACTAACGCCGAAGACGGCCAAATTCTTATCTGACCTGCGGAGACAAGCCTCATCGGGGAGCAATTACTCCCCGATGAACGACCGTCATTTCGCTGCGGAGACCAGTGAACGGATGCCGGGCACAATCGCGATAAGCAGTCCGCTTGGTGGCTGGGGCTGAAGGCTCGATGCCTCATGATCGGCACTCGCCGCATAGGCCTTGTCCTGCTCTGCCAGAAGCGCATTGGCATGATCATGCCATGCACGGCTCTTTTCACCTGGCTGCAGGGCCTCGAGACCCAGCTTCGACAGAGCCGCGATCTGGCTCGACACGGGCTTGGCTTCATTCACGCAATCGGGGCCCGGCAGTGCCTGGAACGCGATATCATTGGCTTCATAACGCGCCAGTTTTTCCTGCAGTGACGCGACGACACTGCGATCACCCCCTGCATAGCGCGCCGCCAGCGCATTGAACGCATTGCCTTCGAAACTATCGGCAGACGCGATGGCGGCTGGCGAAAGGAGTATGGCCTCGCCCTTACGATCCGCCAGTCGATTGATGGCATAATTGCGCACAGGCACGGTCAGGGCGACAAGCTGGGTCAGAGGCACAATGTTCTGCGGCGTCAGACGCGCGATCATGCGCGCCTGATGGTCAGATGCCTCAAGACCGAAATGCTCGAGCGTGTTCAGCACCTCGGGCAGGCGTCGGTTGAGTGCATCCTTGTCAGTATCTGACTGAGGCGACCAGAACCGCTCTGCAATGGCAGCCGAACGCGGCCAGAGCCGCTCATCGACCATTTCATCCGAGACGATTTCGGTCCAGAGCGGCGCCTCGCCACCCAGCACGAGTTTTTTCTGCGCCTCGTCGAGAGGCGGCGCATTCGGATCGCGCATGAACGCTTCATGCAGCGGCTTTTCATTCTTCGCTGGCGCCCTGAACGCCAGACCATCAGCGCGCGTGTCATAAGGATCGACGGCATAATGCGTCGATGAAGGCGTCAACAGATCGAGATAATAGCCCGAGGACACCACAACCGGATGACCGAGCCTGGTTGCCGTTCCGACCCATTTCGAGCCACGCCAGGCCTCGACCACGACATTTTTCGGGATGGGCGCCTCACTGACCTCGTCCCATCCCATCATGATCTTGCCATCGGCACTCAGGATCTTCTCGATCTCCGCCGTGAAGGCCGCCTGAAGCGCGGGGGCATCGGCGAAACCATGGGCTTTCATATAGGCGGCAATCTGCGGATTATCGTTCCACTGCCCTGCCACAACTTCATCGCCGCCGGTGTGGAAATAGCGATCAGGGAAAAGCGCGGCCATTTCACCGAACAGCGTTCGGGCAAAACCCAGCACCTTGTCGCTGGTGGGGTCCATGGCCGCCATGTTGAGATCGGGATGTTTCGTGCAATGGGTCGTCACCTCGTCATTGCTCGAGGCGACCCTGCAATCCTGCTGCCAGTCCTGAACCGTTGGCACAGGATGCTGTGCCGCCAGATCGGGATAGGCCGTGAGAATAGCCAGGGTATGACCGGGCACATCAAATTCGGGCACGATGCGTATGCCGCGATCGGCTGCATAGGCAATGAGCTCTTTTACCTGTTCCTGCGTGTAATATCTGCTGTGCCCGCCAAGTTGCTGCAGAAGCGGCAAGCGCTTGCTCTCCACGCGAAAACCCGTGCCGTCGCTCAGATGCCAGTGCATCACATTGAGCTTGGTCAGTTCCATCGCATCGAGCTGGCGCTTGAGCGTATCGAGCGACTGGAAATGGCGCGAAACATCCATCATCAGCCCACGCCACTTGAAGCGCGGCGCATCGACAATATGCCCCTGCGACAGAACCGGCACAGCGCCATGTGTGTCGATCATCTGCAAGATCGTGGCGAAGCCATGTATTACCCCGGCAGGACCATCTGCGTTGAGTACGATCTCTTTCGACGACACATCGAGCGTATATCCCTCGCGAGCATCGAGTGAGAGATACGCAGGGTCTTTTCCCACCGTAATTTTGAGCAGAACGCCGGATTTGGCGCCCCCTTTCCCCGACGCGATGCCTAGCTGGCTCAACCTTGACTCGAAACGGGCCATCGCGCGTTTGAGCAGGGGCGAAGGCGCGTGCGTCCACACCACCTCTGGCAGCGCAGACAGGGCAATAGCCTGCCCGTTCAACGAAGCCTGCGCCGGTTCTGGCATGAAAACAGGCGTCAGGGGGGCGGCGTGCGCCCTGTCGGTCGCAGCGCAGGAGAGCAATAACGCACTCAATGCCAAACCGGAACAAACTGACAGGCGGGAAAGGACCATGGCGTTCGACCTTCTTTTCCTGAAACGGTTAGCCGTGCTGTGCCGCGCAGGCTGCCTGGTACAGCCGCACGATCTCCACCGGGCACGTCACGGCATGATCCGCCGCGAATCCGAATTGAAGCAGACGTTCATCCTGCACTGCTGTTTTCTGACGACAAGAGGCGTGGAAGGATTTCACCCCGGATATTTTAGAAAGTGTAGTAACTTTATCAGCACGAACAAAGCCACCCGCCATGATATCGATGCGACCGGCCGCTCGTTCGCGCAATTGCCGCAACATGTCAGCGCCATCGGGCGCCCTTGGCGTCAGGCCAGAGGTCAGGATACGCTCAAAACCCAGCGCGATCGCCTGTTCGAGTGCTTCGAAAGGATCGGGCACGAGATCGAAAACACGATGCAACTGACGGCGCAGAGGACCGCATGCCTCAGACAAGCGTGCCAGCATCGCCATATCGAGCCGTGAATCAGACAAGGCCGCCCCCAGCACGACACCGGCAAGACCCGCCTCGCGTATGGCCGCGATATCGCCGAGCATCTGCGCTTCCTCATCGGAGGAAAAGACAAAATGCCCGGAGCGAGGCCTGACCATAGCAAAAACAGGAACTTGCGATTGTCGGGCCAGGGCGATCAGCCCCGGTGTCGGCGTCAGACCGCCCAGATCCAGAGCCCCGCATAATTCTATACGCGACACACAATCGAGTTGGGCCGCAAAGAGCCCCTGCGCGTCATCGACGCAGATTTCCAGACTGATGTCATCGCGCGTATCGGCAGCACTCATGACGCGCCTCGTTTCAGAGACTGGTATTGCCGAACAGAAAATGCTGCGCCGCCAGACTTGCCGCACCTGTCGCGAAATCGTTCGGATAGAGCGGCCCGAGAACAAGTTCGGTCTGATAGCTTTCACGACGCAGCACATGCGCCTCAACAGCCTGCTTCAACGCCCTCGCAAACACGCTCTCGACAAGATGCGGGTCAAGCCTCACGACAATGCGCAACGGGTCTATGAACTGGATGACCTGGGAAAGAGAGACACCCAGCGCTGTGCCAGCGCGGTGCAGAATAGCCAGCGCCTCGGGTTGCCCCTCGGTTGCAAGCTCGACAATCTGCCCGATATCGCCCGGCAGCCCTGAGCGGCGCGCAGCCCCCAATATGGCAGGCAGGGCAGCAACGGTTTCAAGACAGCCACGATTGCCGCATCGACACGGGAGGGCCTCAAGATCAATCGCGATCGGAGAATGGGAGATTTCGCCCGCTCCGCCGTGATGACCCCGATGCAAATGCCGGTTGATGATATGGGCGCCCCCAATACCCTCGCTGACGAAGACGAGGCTGAAATCGTCCAGTTCTCCGGAATTGCCGAAAAGCTGCTCACCAATGATCAGAGCATTGGCATCATTCTCGACGAAAACCGGCAAGCCTGTCATCTCGGCAAGACGCGGGCCGATATCGACATCTGTCCATCCCAGCGTGGCTGAGGCCAGGCATATCTGACTGTTCCCCGAAACGATTCCGGCAATCACCACGCCGATTCCGGCCAATGCCCCAATAGTGTCGGGATAGGCATCTCTAATATCCTGCACGGCACCCGCCATGGCCGCGAGACAGGCCTCGACATCGGTGACGAGAGGCATGGTGAACTGCCTGTGAACCTTGCCATGCGGATCGGTCAGAACGATATGCGCCGGATCAGCCTGCAACGAAATACCGATGAAACTGGCGGCATCCTGCCGAAGGCCCAGCATGACGGCTGGCCGCCCAAAACCGAACACACGCTCGCGCTCATCGAGAATATTCTGCTCGATCAACTCCCTCACCAACGCCGTGACACTGGCCTTGCTGAGGTTGAGAATACGAGCAAGATCGGTACGGCTCTGCGGACCGGATCGGCTGAGCACGCTCAGTATACGGTGATGACCTGTAGAGAACATAAATTATTTCATTTGCTAAATTAAATAAACCCACCTTACGGTCTCATCCCGTGCTCCTGAAGAGCAGCACCAACACCAGCCCACCATTGTTTGGCTCAGGAGTCAGATTTCATAGTAGCGACACGCGCATTAATCTGTCCATAAGCGACAGTGAAAAATTATAATGCTGTATCGCCCAATACATCTGGCGACCATAATATGATCAGGTAAGATTATGAAATGATTAAGTCACCCCTAAAAACCCAGCTAAACGACCTAAAATAAAAAATAAAAACATACTGAAGGCACTAAATGGCAAAGCTGATGAACACGCGCGCCCCAACGCTCCTTTGCGCCGATATCGGCGGCTCTCACATGCGTATTGCCCGGGTCACCCCAGACCTGAATCTCGTTGAGCGCCGCCAGATTGCCACGCCCGGGCATGATTTGACGCTTTTTGTCGACGCCTTCTCACAGATGGTCCACCAATCCCCGGTCGGTATCGAGGCAATCCACCTCTCCCTCGCCGGCCTGCAGGACCCTGAAACTGCCGAGTGCAACGCAGCCAATATTCCCTGCATCAGCGGCATCGCTCTTGCCCCTCTTCTGAGTCAGAAACTCGGCATGACGGTACGGATCGCCAATGACGCCGATTGCTTTGCGTTGGCTGAAGCCAGAGCAGGCGCAGGAATGGGCCATGACAACGTGTTCGGGATCATTCTCGGAACAGGCGTCGGGGGCGGTCTTGTGCAGAACGGCAGACTTATCGTTGGAAGGCAGGGGCTTACCGGCGAATGGGGGCATGGCCCCCTGCTGCGAAGGGGCGACAGGGATTATCCCTATCTCGCCTGCGGATGCGGCCAGTCAGGCTGTCTCGATACGATCGGCGGCGCACGAGGACTGGAAAAATTCCATTTCTGGCGTTGCGAAGAGGTCCGCAGCAGTCGCGAGATCATGACAGGCTGGCTTTCGGGCGAACCATCCTGCCAACGAACGATGGAAGGCTATATCGACCTTCTTTCCGATGCTCTGGCGATCATGATCAATGTCACAGGTGCAAGCTGCGTTCCCGCCGGTGGCGGATTGAGCACAGTCGATGATCTCATCGAGGCACTGGATCGGGCAGTACGCAAGAAATGTCTCTGCAAAACGGCCACTCCGATTATTGTGAAAGCGAAACTTGGAAATGATGCTGGCCTGATCGGGGCGTCTTACCTATAATCCACATAGTTTATTTATTAAAATAAATCTCCCGTTTGCCTGAGGACGTGTTCACCATGCTTAAGGTCCCGTGTACCCAGAACAAATTGGTCGGTCCTTACGGCTATTCCGCACTGGCCGTCTCTGCATTGATCTTCTTTGCCATGGGCTTTGTCACCTGGCTGAACGGCCCGCTTATTTCCTTCGTGCGCGTCGCTTTCTCACTCAGCGAATTCAGCGCTTTTTTCATTCCGCTTGCGTTTTATTTTTCGTTTTTCCTTTTTTCCATTCCGACCTCTCTGATCGCGCAACGGCTGGGGCTGAAAACGGGTCTCACCCTGTCTGTTCTGGTTTCGGCATTGGGTGTTGCTGTCTTCGGACAATTCGTCGCCTGGCGTATCTATCCCGGAGCCCTCACAGGATTGCTGATTCTTGGCGCCGGTATTTCTCTCATGCAGGTCGTCATCAACCCGCTCGTCAGCCTGCTTGGCCCGCCGGAACGTGCCGCCCAACGCATCTCGATCATGGGCATCTGCAACAAGGCCGCAGGCATTCTCGCACCGATCGTGCTGGGGCTTCTGGTCATGCGCAATATCGGTGCCGTTGCCGAAAAGGCGCAATCGGCAACCGACCCGGCCGTACGCGAAGCGCTGCTCAATAATTTTGTTCAGGCGCTTTATGCCCCCTATCTCGGCATGGCTGGCATACTGGTCCTGATCGCCATCGTGGTAGCCTTCGCGCCTCTGCCCAATCTCGAAGCACCCGTCATTTCTTCCGGCGAGGGGTCACAGCATCGCTTTTTCAAGCCGCATCTCGTTTTCGGCTTTATCGCCATGTTCCTGTATGTCGGCATAGAAGTAATGGCAGGCGATGCCATCGGCACCTATGGCCAAGGCTTCGGCCTGCCGCTGGACGAAACAAAATTCTTCACCGCGCTCACCCTGACCGGCATGCTACTGGGTTACATCATGGGGTTCATTATCGTACCGCGCTTCATGAAACAGGAAGTCTATATGCAGCTTTCCTGCGCGGTGGGCTGCGTTCTGACGGTTCTGGCCGTTCTGACCCAGGGGTATCACTCGGTGTTCTGCGTGGCTCTGCTGGGCGTTACCAATGCCATGATCATGCCGACCATTTTCCCCATTGCCATTCGCGGCGCTGGCCACATGACAGCCATGGCCTCTGCCGTCATGGTCATGTCCTATAGTGGCGGCGCGGTCGTGCCGCAGTTCTATGTGTGGCTCAAACCCGTCTTCGGGTTTCAGGGCATGTTCGCTATGATCGTCATTCCCGCCTATCTGGTCATCCTGGCCTATTCACGCCGTTATGGCCGCGTCGGACTGACCGAACAGGACTGATTTCATGACACAGACACTGACAGGCCAGATCGTTCTGGCTGACCGCCTTCTTGCTGGCACAGTGCGCTTCGACACGCATATTCGGGAGATCGAAGCGGGAGGCGCCACGCCGCACGATTACATTCTGCCGGGCTTTATCGATGGCCATGTGCATGGAGGTGACGGCGCAGATACGATGGATGGCGCTGCAGCGATAAGGCGTCTGGCGCATTATCATATGCGCCATGGGACGACGACCATTCTGCCGACCACCATCACCCGCCCGTGGGAAGATGTCATCGCCGCCCTGAAGGCCGTTGCGGAGGTCATGCAGAGCCCAGATCCCGACGGGCCGCGCATTCACGGCGCGCATCTCGAAGGGCCGTTCGTCAGTCCTCACAAGCTTGGTGCCCAGCCCCCTTTTGCGATCGCCCCCTCGCCTGAGAAAGTTTCGGAAGTTCTCTCTCTTGGCTGCGTAAGGGTCGTCACCCTCGCCCCGGAACTCGAGCACGCCAGAACAGCCATCGCGAGTCTGGCAGAAGCCGGGGTGCGTATCAGCATCGGCCACACCACCGCCGATTACGAGACAGCCATGGACACGATTGCCACCATCTGCACCTGTGGGGGTATCGCCGGTGGTACGCATCTCTTCAACGCCATGTCTCCGATAGAAGGTCGCAAACCTGGCCCTGTCACGGCTCTGATGTGTCATGACGCGAGCTATGCCGAAATGATTTTCGACACGCATCATGTCCACCCCGCCAGTTTCCGTCTTGCTTCGCGTGTCATGCGCAACCGTCTGCTTTTCGTGACCGATGCCATGCGTGGTGCGGGTCAACCTGACGGCCCGAGCACGCTGGGCGGACAGGATGTCACGATCGAGGGGGGAGTCGTCCGTCTGCCCAACGGCTCGCTCGCAGGGAGTGTGCTGAACCTCGATCAGGCTTTGCGCAATGCGGTGACTCATGGGGCCTCTCTCAACGAGGCAAGCCGATTGGTCAGCGGCAACGCGGCTTCCTATCTGGGGCTCACCGATCGTGGCCTCATCGAGACAGGCAAGCTGGCTGACATGGTCGTGCTCGACCGCGATCTCATCATCAAGGAAGCCTGGGTGGGAGGACGCAAAACCTTCGCGCGCACCTGATTTGCGTTACATTATGCTCAATCTAACCACCGCTTTATAACAATATAACACGAAATTTTGTAGTCACGATCCTTGTCCTCACATCATGACTTTCTGTTAATGCCATCGCCATTATCGACGTCGCTTTCAGCAAATCTACCGAAGAGGCGTCGACCCGGTGATTATTTGGCCCGATGGTTATTTGGATTGAGAAACGTGACAAGCAAACCCGACCTGATGCCCCTCCAAGACGACGCCTCTTCTCCGGCGAGCTCTACCAGAAGACGACCAAAGGCAGGACGAGGCCTGAGCATCGTTTTCACGATGGCGCTGCTGGCAGCGACGCAGATGCCCTCTATCGCCAGGGCACAGTCAGAAACGGCCAGAACGCTCGACACCGATCAATACACTGCCATCGGCTTCCCCATCGCAGGACAGGGCGCGGTGCCGATCGGCCCGCTGGTCCCTTCCCTGTATGGAAATCCGCATTTGTTCGGCGATTGGGGCGGTGCGCAAAGTTGGATGCAGAAACGCGGCATCTTTCTGAATATCGCACTGAACGAAGAATATATGGGCAATGTGACGGGCGGCCGCACGCGCGACAACGTGCTGGCGGGTCAGGTCGCTGCTGAACTCGACATCGACTGGCAGAAGCTCGCAGGCTTTCAGGGCTTCTGGACCCATCTTCTGGTCGTGAACGGTCATGGCCGTAATTTCAGTTCGACACTGGGCGATTACGTCTCCAATCCTGAGCAGATCTACGGCTCGCGCGGCAATGTCGTGGCGCATCTCGTCTCGATGTATGCCGACAAGACCTTTCTGAATGACCGCGTGATTCTCTCGGCCGGTGTCATCCCCACGGGCACGTTTTTCGATTTTGACGCGCTTGCCTGTAATTTCATGAATGTCAGTGTCTGCGGCAATTTCGCACCGGGCAAATATGCACCCGGCGGACGCGACTGGCCTTCTGCCAATATCGGCGCAGTGCTGCGCGTGCGGCCGACCGAGCGCACCTATATCATGGGCGGTCTTTTTGCCGTCAGCCCACATGCCTTCAATGGCGGTGTTTCAGGCTGGGCACTTGCTCAGGACGGACTGGGCAAACTCAGCTCGCAATTCGAGACCGGCTGGGACCCAGCCTTTGGCAAGGACAAGCTGCTCGGCCACTACAAGATCGGCTTCTATTACGACAATTCGCGCTATCCCAATCTCTATGAAGACCGGTATGGCGGGTCCTATCAGGCCAGCGGGCTGGCCGCCCGCAAGGAATCCGGCATGTGGTCGAGCTGGTTCATGTTCGACCAGATGTTGGTCAGAAGCGGCAAAGGCATTGCAGACGGTCTGATCGTGATCGGTGGCGTTGGCTATGCGCAAGGCAATGTCGTTGCCATGCGCGACCATGAATGGATCGGCCTGCTGCAAAGTGGCTCCCCCTGGCATCGCCCGCTCGATGAAGTCGGCATCATGTTCCAGCATATGAACATGAGCCGCTCGATCCGCCTTCAGCAACAGTCTTCCGTAGCGCTCGGCCTGCCCTTCGTTTCCAACCAGTGGGGCAATGTGTATGGCGTGCAGAACTGGGAGCAGGTCTATGAGGCCTTCTACAGCCTGCATGTCCTGCCCGCGACCTCGCTGCAATTCGACTTCCAGTATCTGCAGCACCCCGGTGCCACGACCACATTCAAGGACGCCGCCATTCTGGGTGGCCAGCTGACGACGAATTTCTGACCCTCATCCAGCCCCGGTCTGGCCGGGGCTGGATGAGGCGCCTAGGGGACCAGTGTCATGCTGTCGACATCAATCAGACCAAGATCAGTGATCTTGAGATGGGGGATGACGGGCAGAGGCAGAAAAGCCAGCTGCAGGAATGGCTCTTCCAGTGTGCCGCCCATGCCGCCTACCGCACGGCGCAGGGCTTCAAGATCGTCGCGCACCGTCTCGAAGGGCTGATCGCTCATCAGCCCTGCAATCGGCAGACTGAGTTCGGCAATCACCCGACCGCCATCGACCGCCACGAAACCGCCCCCGAGTTCAGTCAACCGTGACACGGCCAGGGCCATATCGGCATCACTCATGCCGACAACGCAGAGATTATGGCTGTCATGCCCGACTGAGGAGGCCAGTGCGCCTTCCTTCAACCCAAAACCCTGCACGAAACCGCGTCCGATATTGGCGTTCTTGCCATGGCGCGCAATGACACAGATCTTCGCAACGTCCTGCGTCACATCTGGCAAGACCCGATTATCGACGCTCGGCAGATCGAAACGTCTAAAAGCCGTGATGATCTGCCCCGGGATGATACCGATCACTGCGCGCTGCTCGCCCGAACCCTCCACCACGAAATCCTGCTCTGTGATGGGCGCCGCCAGTCTGACAGAACCGTATCCGGTGGGCGGGACCAGATCGCGACTGTCAAAAAGAGCGTCATCGACTAAGCGCCCTGCGGAAAGGACCTGTGCGACCTGACAGGTGTCGAGATCATCCAGCAGAACGATATCAGCGCGCATTCCCGGCGCGATCTGGCCACGGTCGCGCAGCCCGAAAGCCCGTGCTGCCGAGAGCGAGGCCGCGCGATAGGCCGCCAATGGCTTCACGCCAAGACCGATCGCCTTACGGATAAGAAAATCGATATGGCCTTCATGCGCAATTTCGAGCGGATTACGATCATCTGTGCAGAAAGCGAAAAACTGGGAGGTCTCAGGCGTCAAAAGAGGGGCAAGTGCCTCGAGATCCTTGCAGACAGATCCTTCACGAATAAGGATCGTCATGCCCTTGCGGATTTTTTCCAGCGCTTCTTCAGCGGCGGTCGCCTCATGATCGGTCGAGATACCGGCAGACAGATAGCCATTCAGTTTCTTGCCACGCAGCAACGGCGCATGACCGTCGATATGTTCCCCGGCGAAAGCTGCCAGCTTGTCGAGACAATCGGGCTGACCGGAGAGCACCCCCGGAAAATTCATGAACTCGGCGAGACCGATGACCTTGGGATGATCGCGATAGGCGATGAGCGACGCCGCATCGAGAATGGCACCCGATGTCTCGACCGGCGTCGCGGGCACGCAGCTCGACAGATTGACCCGCAGATCCATGATCGTGCGGCTGGCGCAGTCCAGAAAATAATCGAAGGCTTGCCCGCCAAACACATTGGCCATCTCATGCGGGTCGCAAATGGCGGTGGTCACGCCATGCGGCAAAACGCAGCGATCGAACTCGAACGGGGTGATCAGAGAGGATTCGACATGCAGATGCGTGTCAATAAAGCCGGGCACGGCAATCTTGCCCGTGCCGTCTATCTCACGCCTGCCTTCGTAACGATCCAGAGTGCCAACAATACGATCACCGCAGATAGCGATATCGCCCGGCAGGATTTCCCCCGTAACCAGATCGAACAGCCCGACATTGCGTATGACAAGATCCGCAGGCTCCTTGCCACCACCTTGCTGAATTCGCTGTTCGATAAGCTGGCGCATCATGATCTCCCCGCCGGTTTGAACCCACTATATAGGCGGGGCGATCATGGCTTTCAAACGGACACGGAATTCAGCTCTGCCTCCATGCTTGCAGCGCGAGCCATGGACTCTTCAGTCATGAGACGTTTTCTCATTTCATAGAAATTCCGGTCGAACGTCTTTGTCTCCATGATAGACTCAGCCAGTTCCAACAGAATTTTCATATGATAATCGAGCACGACTGAAATATTTTCATCACTTTTGTCTTCGACGATAATAGCACCATTCGCATATTCCTGAATCGAGCCCGCAAGATTGATGAAATCCGCAAGTTCATAATCTTTCGAGACTGATCCGGGCTGCTTCAGATATTCCAGAACCTCGTGATGAAGATCATAGAACGCGGTAATCTTACCGTGAATTGACTCAATATAGGCTATATCCTCGAATTTCCCGTTCATGAAAAGCACACACATGAACAGAAAATAGAAAGTCGTGTCCCAGTTCGTCTTGACGAACATGTAATTCCAATCGCCGAAACCGTCATAGGAGTTGCGATGCGTATCGGCAAAGCCCGCATAGGCCTCGTCAAGCAGACCATTCATCTGATTGATAAAAAGCGGCCCGGTAGGCTTGGTAATGGCGTTTGTGATCATTGTATTGGCCAGACCGATCACATCCGTTCCATTCGAATACATCGGATCGACAAAGCCGGCAGCTTCTCCCGTGAGCGCCCAGCCATCAGCCGAAATATACTGTTCCGAAAGATAGGAGTAATTCCGCAGCATGACGAAATCGATCACATCGAAATTTTTCGCCTCCAGATAGGACTGAAGACGCGGCTCATGCTGCTGCAACCAGGACATGGCAAGCGGGTGCGAACTCATGGAAGAGAGTTTATGCACCGCATTGTCGAAAACGATCCCTATGCTGGTTGTTTCCTCGTTTATCGGGATGATCCACACCCAGTAACCACGCCCCACGAGATGGGTGGTGCTGTGCCATCTCTCGCTTGAGTCGAGAAACGAGTTGGCAGGGTCACGCGACGCCAGAAATTCGTTGATGTTGACGTTGCCACCGACACGAAACCAGACAGAAGAATGATTGATGCCTGAATCCTTCTGCAGTCCGAACTTCTTCATCAGAACGCGACCACGGCCGGAAGCATCGACTACCCAGCGGGCATTCCGCTTTTTGACACAGCCGTCATGGTCTCTGACAGCCACAGAGTTGACCCCGTCCTTGCGCTCGAAATCGAGAACCCGGTTGTTTTCAAGCAGCGTGATCGACGGCCTGACCAGTCCGAGCAGGTAATTTTCCAGCTTGCCCCGATCGATCTGATAAGTGGCGTGCCGGGGATAGAAGCTCAGACCCAGTTCGCGATAGGGATCGTCTTCGGCAACGCCTTCAGTCTGAATGATCCGAAGCCCCATCTTGCGTATGTGATGGTCCTGCAAATGCTGCGCACAGCCAATCGTCTCGGCAAGATAAAACGCGCCGATCTCGACCGTTGACTCACCAACCTTGTGAATACGCTCGGGATTGGGAAATCTGCGGTTATGCACGATGCAGATATCGAGGCCCGGATCTGCCATCAGCAATTGCCGCGCCAAGGTGAGACCAGCTAGGCCAGCTCCTATGATCAGCACATCATGGGATGTATTCGATACGTTATCAGACAAGACACCGCCCTCTATTGAGGTCATTATTTTGCAGGAAATTCAGCCGGATGGTTAACAGACGGGGGTCGATTACCTATTCCCGCACCTCAATATAGGCAAAATCACAACCGCGTTATAGATCGATTACAAAAAATAATTTTCGTTAATTTAAACAAAATGAAGCGATTTAGAAAAATTACGTCACATCATGGGATAAAGTTATGGACTGCCCCTCAACCAAATTGAGTGTTCATGTCAGGCAGATAAGGGATACAGCGTTGAGAATGATCCCTCGACAAGATCAGCAAGATTAACGCCTCTGAAGAGCAATCGTATTTTGTTAAGCGAGAGGAGCTCCGCTGCCATGCCTTTTCCCGAAAGCGAACGCCAACTCCTTCTTGCTGGCAAGGGAGTCGGCCCCACCGTCTTGCAGCGGATCGAAGAGAACGGCATCCATTGCCTCGCTGATCTAGCAAACCAAACAGCACAGGCATTATGCTACCGGATCGCAGCGAAGCTCGGCGCCACCTGCTGGTCGAACAGCCCTCAGGCACGGTCGGCCATCGCCGCTGCCATCGAGATCGCTCAGAGCGATGTGCACAACGCCGGTCCGCACAAAAGCCTATGACATGAAACGAGCTTGGCGAGGTTTCATACCCGTCCCTCTTCCCTAAGAATTCGTGAAGGCCTATCTTGGCAAGTGAGAAGCGTTCTCATGGAACGCCATGATCTTGCTCAGGTGGGCCTACCCATGACACTCGACACCTTGCCTAAAGGGGCTCACGCGATCATCAGCCAGGTCGTCGCGCGCATGAAAGACGATCCGATTGCGACGCGTCTTGGCGAGCTTGGTTTCATTCCTGGTGCGCCGGTCGAAATCGTGGCGACAGGTCCGGTCGGCCATGATCCGATAGCTGTCCGTCTAGGGTCCACCTGCTTTGCCCTGCGCCGTGGTGAAGCCTCGCGTATCACGCTCGAACACGATCTCTGACGCCTGATGAATGCGATCACCCCGCCGGAAACGGCCACAAAGCCTTTAAGGGCTGCGCTTGTCGGTAATCCGAACTGCGGCAAGACCTCGCTTTTCAACCAACTGACCGGCAGCAGGCAGAAAGTCGCCAACTATGCCGGCGTGACGGTCGAGCGCAAGGAAGGGCGATTCACCACCCCGCAAGGCCGAGCGGTTCGGCTGCTCGATCTGCCGGGTGCCTATAGCCTGAGCGCCACCAGCCCCGATGAAGATGTCACGCGCGATGTCTGCATGGGACGCCATGCGGTCGAGAAACAGCCCGATCTGATCATCTGCGTCGTCTCGGCCAGCAATCTGCGCCTGCATCTGCGCTTCCTGCTAGAACTGGTGCAGCTCGGCCGCCCCATGCTGGTCGTGCTCAACATGATGGACGAGGCCGCCCGTATTGGCCTCAAGATCGACGTACCCGGCCTTGCCGCCGCTATTGGTGTGCCGATCATACCGACCATCAGCCTGCGCAAGAGCGGCGTGACTCATCTGCTCGAAGCGCTCGAAAAGCCCGAATTCCCACTTCCCCCGGCCTTGCCGGAGGGCGGGGATCTGCATGATCTGGTCGGGTCGCTGATCGCACGCTTTACCAATGAATCGTCGCTCAAGAGCGACAGAATGGCCGACAAGCTCGATCGGTGGTTTCTGCACCCGGTATGGGGGCCGATCATTCTTCTGGTCGTGCTGTTCTTCATGTTCCAGACGGTTTTCGCCTGGGCACAGCCGATCATGGACGCGCTTGAAGCCGGGATCACCTCTCTCGGCCAGATGCTCGTCTCGCCCTTACCTGAGGGGCTGCTGCGCAGCCTGCTGGCAGATGGGGTGATTGCGGGCGCAGGCACGGTGATCGTCTTCCTGCCTCAAATCCTGATCCTGTTCCTCTGGATCCTGACCCTTGAGGAAACCGGCTATCTGCCACGCGCAGCCTTTCTGCTCGACAGGATCATGGCGTTGGCCGGGTTGAGCGGGCGCTCCTTCATCCCGCTACTATCGAGCTTTGCCTGTGCCATTCCCGGCATCATGGCGGCGCGCACCATCCAGAACCCGCGCGACCGTCTGGTCACGATCCTGATCGCGCCGCTCATGACCTGCTCGGCGCGGTTGCCTGTCTATACGCTTCTGATCGCGGCCTTTGTGCCGCATCGCACTGTGCTGGGCTTTCTGGGGCTGCAGGGACTGGTGCTATTCGGTCTCTATTTCGTGGCCATCGTGAGCGGCATCATTGCGGCGCGCCTCATGACGCGCGGTGTTGAGTCAGAAGAGCATCCCCTGATGCTGGAACTCCCTCCCTATCGCACGCCCAATCTCAAGAGCGTAGCGCTCGGACTGTGGCAGCGCGCAGTGATGTTCCTGTCGCGTGTCGGTACCATCATCGTCTCGCTGAATGTGCTGCTCTGGGCGCTCTCGAGCTTCCCCTCGCCACCGGCCAATGCTACAGGGGCCGCCATCGATTACAGCCTTGCGGGCATGATCGGCCACTGGATGCTGCCGGTCTTCGCCCCTATCGGCTTCAACTGGCAGATCTGCGTTTCACTGATTCCTGGCCTCGCCGCACGCGAAGTCGCGGTCAGTGCGCTCGCCACCGTTTACGCGCTAGGCGCCAATGACGACACCGCAGCCAGCCAGCTCATGCCTCTGCTCAGCGCCCACTGGAGCATGGCCACCGCGTTTTCCCTGCTGGCCTGGTATGTCTATGCGCCGCAATGCATCTCGACCCTGGCGGTCATGCGCCGCGAAACGCGCTCGCTCAAGGTCGTTCTGGGCGCCGCCGCCTATCTGTTCGGCCTTGCTTACATGGCCGCGCTGCTTACCTATCATGTGACACGCGCCCTCACAGGAGCCCCCTCATGATCCAGAGCCTTATTGTCATTGCCCTCGTCGTGGTTGCCCTGCTTTTCTGGCTGAACAGGCTTTTCCCTGTTCACGCGGCGCGCCTCAAGGCCCAACTCGGCATTGCCCGGCAGACCGCGCCCGGCGGAGCCCCCAAGAAGGGCTGTGCTGGCTGTGACGGCTGCAAGGGCGGCGGCTGCCACTAGGCCTTCCGAAAGCCACGGATCACGCCGGGCGTTCCAAAAGGCAGTCGATTATCCAGCGGGCTGCTGACAAGACGACACGAAATGACAGGTCGGTGTGGAGCGCTCTTGCTGCCCCTGTTTCCAAGGGCAACCGCGCAAAACCAGCCCTCCGGCAAGTCAGGCTGCGCTATCGGCGCACTCAATGAAGTCGCGGACTTCATGCAGATTGTCCATGATCGCATGCGCCTTGGAAATGATTTCCTCATTCGGTGCCATGAGATCAGGCACGACGATCACCCTGATACCGGCAGCATGCGCGGCACGGGCGCCGTTATGGGAATCTTCGATCGCCAGACAATAGGCAGGCTCTATACCGATCGCGGCAGCAGCGCGCAGATAGGGTTCGGGGTCGGGCTTGCCACGTGTCACGTCGTCCCGTGTGATGATCGCATCAAAGCGCTCATAGATGCCGACATGGCGCAGATGGGTCTCCGTGCGCAGCCGGCTGGATGAGGTGGCGATGGCGCGCGGCAATTTGCGCGCATCGAGATAGTCGAGAAGCGGCTCAACGCCCTGCTTCAGGATCAGCCCGCCCGCCTCAACGAGATCATGCAGGCGTTTGTCCTGTGCACGAAAGAGTGCCTCAAGATCGACCTCAGGCCCGTAGGTTTCGACCACGAGACGCGCGCAGGCATCGCCGGGCAGGCCAATCATCTGGCGGGCAAACGCGAGAGGCATGTCATGGCCCAGATCACGCGCCGCCATGACAAACGCCTCGAGCGAGAGCGACTCACTATCGAGCAGCACACCATCCATATCGAACAGGATACCGCGTATCGGCCCGGGTCCGGTCATTCAATTCCTCCTTGCGCCGCCGGAGTGCTGCCGCAGAAATGCGACTGCCCTCTGACCGCCCCTCACCTTGCCCTAATCGGACCGAGAGACCAACCGTGCAGCGAGTTCTGCTGCGACGAAAGCGGCAATGATCTGGGGGCGCTTGTCACGCAGCCCCTGCGCCCCGATGGGGCAAACCAGCGTATCGATCTGCGCCTGGCTGAGCCCGACATCCCGAAAACCCGCCTCAAAGCGCCGCCGTTTGCTTCGGGAACCGATCAACCCGACATAGGCCAGATCCCCCCGCTCGAGGGCTGCGGCCACGATCAACGCATCAAGCGTATGGCTGGGGGTCATGACCAGCGCCCCGTCCCCGGGCTTCAGACCGGCGATTTCGCGCTCCCAATCATCGGTAACGCAGACCCTCACCCCTTCGGGCACCGCGCCGAACTCATCTGCCCGAGGGTCGATCCAGCGCAGGGATAGTGGAAGGAGCGATGCCGCCTGAATGAGCGCACGCCCGACATGGCCGGCGCCGAACACCGCCAGAACCGGCCAGGACAGGCGATGCGCCCTGATCGCACGCAGCTCGGCATCGAGATCGAAAACCGGCTCGTAGCGGATAACCACCACACCGCCACAGCATTGATTGGCCTGCGGCCCCAGAACGAAACGGCTCTCCTCCCGCCCGGCTTCGCCACGCAGGATCTGGCGCGCCCGCGCCAGCGAATCCCATTCGAGCTGACCTCCGCCAATCGTACCGGTCTGGGCTGTCTCGGTGACGAGCATGAAGGCGCCCTGCTCGCGCGGGGTCGAGCCTTTTGCATCGGCCACCACCACGCGAAGCACAGCCACAGCCTGGCGCTGCCAACTGCGAATAAGATCGAAATCGATCAGACGGAGGCTCCATCACTACGCCGCGCGCGCTCCTGCACACGCATGATCGTTCGAAGCAATGTCTCAGGCGTCGCCGGGGCATCGAGCGACGGGCAGGAACGATAGGCGTCAAGGCTCGCAATGGCATCAGACAGCGCATGAAGCACGGCCACGCCATGACAGAGCGGGGGCTCACCTACGGCTTTCGAGCGATAGATCGTTGCCTCGCGATTGGGGGCATCTTCAAGCAATGTAACGTTGAAAATGCGCGGCCGATCCGAGCATGCGGGAATTTTATACGTGCTTGGGGCGTGGGTACGCAGACGACCCTGACCGTCCCAGACCAGCTCTTCTGTCGTCAGCCAGCCAGCGCCCTGAACGAAGGCACCCTCGATCTGCCCGATATCGATTGCCGGATTGAGCGACTCTCCCGCATCGTGAAGAATATCGACGCGATCGATCGTATTCTCACCGGTCAGCAGATCGAGCGTCACCTCAGCGCAGGCTGCGCCATAGGCGAAATAATAGAAGGGCCGCCCCCTACCTGTTGCCGCATCCCACGAAATCTTCGGTGTCTTGTAGAACCCGCTGGCCGAGAGCGAGATACGGGCAAAATAGACCTGCCAGACGAGATCGCGGAAGGAGACGATCTCATCACCAATGCGTACGCCTTCCTGCGTGAAAGCGATCTGCTCCGGCGGGACCTGCCATTTCTCTGCAGCAAAGGCGACCATACGCCCCTTGATCTGGCTGACAGCATCGAGCACCGCCATGCCGTTCAGATCGGCCCCCGAAGAGGCAGCCGTGGCAGAGGTATTGGGCACCTTGCCCGTTGTAGTTGCGGTAATGCGGACACTCTCGGCAGGCAGGGCAAATTCGTGCCGCACGATCTGTACCATCTTGGTGTGCAGCCCCTGCCCCATTTCCGTGCCGCCATGATTCACCTGCACGGAACCATCGGTATAGACATGCACCAGCGCCCCGGCCTGATTGTAATGGGTGGCCGTAAAGGAAATGCCGAATTTGACGGGCACAAGAGCAATGCCCTTGCGCAGGGTCCGGCTCGTGCTGTTGAAATCCCGTAGAGCCTGACGGCGCCTGCGATAATCGCAGCGCTCGGCAAGCTGTGTCATGACCAGATCGGTGATCGAATCCTCGACCACCATGTGATAGGGCGTCACATCGCGTTCGCCCGTGCCATAGACATTGCGCAGACGCACATCCAGCGGGTCCATACCCGTGGCATGGGCAATTTCCTCGATGAGGCGCTCGGCGGCAATGATACCCTGAGGCCCACCAAACCCGCGAAACGCCGTGTTGGACTGCGTATTGGTCTTCAGGGCCAAGGAGCGAAACCGCACATCGGGATAGAAATAGGCGTTATCGGCATGAAAAAGCGCGCGATCGGTCACAGGCCCGGAGAGATCGGCCGACCAGCCGCATCGAGCCGCTAGTTCCATGTCAACAGCCAGAATATCGCCCTGATCGGTAAAGCCGACATCATAGGCCACCTTGAAGTCGTGGCGCTTGCCGGTGATGACCATGTCGTCATCGCGATCAAGGCGCATCTTGGCGGCCTGCCCTGTCAGTGAGGCCGCGAGCGCTGCAAGACAGGCACATCCATTGGCCTGTGACTCCTTGCCGCCAAATCCACCCCCCATACGCCTGATTTCGGTTGTCACAAGGTGATGGGGCAGGCCCAGCACACTGGCCACGAGGTGCTGCGTTTCGGAAGGATGCTGCGTGGAAGACCACAGACGCATCTCGCCTGCTTCGCCGGGCTGAGCCAGCGCTACCTGTCCCTCGAGATAGAAATGCTCCTGACCGCCGATGGTGAGCGTGCCCTGGAGCCGCCTTGGCGCCTTCGCAAGCGCGGGCTCCACATCGCCACGCGCCATGGTGAGCGGGCGCCAGACCACGGCACTGCCATTGGCCTTCGCGCTGTCGATATCGAGAATGGCAGGCAGTTCCTCATAAACGATACGCGCCAGCTTCACCGCCCGTCTGGCGATAGCGCGCTCTGTTGCGACCACCGCAAAGATCGGCTGGCCGACATGCTGCACCAGATCCTGTGCCAGAAGCGGCTCGTCATTGGCATGAACAGGGCTGGTCTGGTTCTCGCCGGGAATATCCTGTGCGGTCAGCACGCGCACCACACCCGGCAGGGCACGTACAGCCGCAAGATCGATCGAGACGATGCGCGCATGCGCCTTTTCGCTCAGCCCCGGCACCACATGCAAAAGCCCCTTGGGCTCTGGCAGATCGTCAATGTAGAGCGCCCGTCCGGTGACATGCAGTACGGCACTTTCATGCTTCATGTTGCGGGTCGGCTCTGCCGAAGCGGAGGGCGACAGACCATCCGGCGCAACGGGCGATGCAATGGTATCAGACATGAGCGAGCCCTCCGGCCTTGGCGAGGCGCATGGTCTCACCCTGGCTTTCCTCGAAAAAGCGCGTCAGCAAATTGGCCGCGACGGTCTGACGATACCAGGCACTCGCGCGCATATCGTTCAGCGGGGTGAAATCTTCGGCCAGCGCCAGACGTGCGGCCTCGAGCGTGGCCTCATGCCACTTCGCACCGATCAGGACCCCCTCGGCACGCACGGCCCGACACGGCGTTGCCGCCATGCCACCAAACGCCAGACGTGCCTCCTGCACGATCCCCTCGTCGTCGACACGCAGTGCAAAGGCAGCGAGCACGGCCGAGATATCCTGATCGAAGCGTTTCGAGATCTTGTAGCTGCGATAGAATATCCCCTCGGCGAGCGGTGGAATGGTAACAGCTTCCACGAACTCGCCTGCCTGCCGGTCCTGCTTGCCATAGGCCAGAAAATACCGCTCAAGGGGAATTACACGTTTTTCCGCCCCACGGCGCAGGTGAAGCATCGCCCCTGCGGCTATCAGTGCCGGAGGTCCGTCACCGATGGGCGAGCCGTTGGCGATGTTGCCACAGAGCGTCGCGCTGTTGCGTATGGGTGTCGAGCCGATGCGCCCGACCAGCGCGCCAAAATCAGGCAGCAGCGCAGCCAATGCTTCACGTGCAGCATCGTAGGTGACCGCTGCCCCGATATGGAGCCCCTCATCATCGCGCTCGAGCCGCATCAGATTGGGACATTGCCCGATGAAGGCCACGCGCGGCAGGGCGCGCATGGCTTTGGTAACCCAGAGCCCCACATCGGTGGCCCCTGCCACAATCAGTGTATCGGGATGCTCCTGCAGATAGCGTGCCAGCGAGGCCGCGCTGGCAGGCAGGAAGATCGCGCCATGCGAGGTCTCAATCGCGACATCCTCGCCGTCCTGCAACGCTTCAAGCTTTGCGCCCAGCGCTGAAAGCGCCGTTTCAAAGGGGCTGTCCGGAGCGGCAAGGGCCTGCTTCATGGCGCGCACGATGGGCGCATAGCCGGTGCAACGGCAGAGATTACCCGAAAGGGCCGAATCAATCGCCGCGTCATCGTCCGAGCGCTCATCCGCATTGCGATAGGCGACCATCGACATCACAAAACCCGGCGTGCAGAAGCCGCATTGCGCGCCGTTGAGAGTGACCATCGCCTCCTGAACGGGGTGAAGCGCCCCGGCGCTGCCGACATCCTCAATGGTGAACAAGGCAGCGCCATCGAGCATCGGCAGAAGCTGGATGCAGGCATTTACAGCCTTCAAGACCACGCGATCTCCGCGCAGCCGCGCGACTACGACCGTGCAGGCGCCACAATCACCTTCGTTGCATCCTTCTTTCGTGCCTGTGCGGCCTTCGTGACGCAGCCAGTCAAGCAGGGTCTGGTCAGGGGCAACATTGTCCAGACTGACAAGGCGCTCCCCCAGATAGAACCGTATCGACTGACGCATGAAGCCCCCTTCAAAAAGTGGAAAGCAGATGAATGAGAGGGGGCGGCCCCTTCGCCATTTCCCGAAACTCTTGTATGATTGGGAGATTCGACAGCAGAGAACAATCAGGAATATTGCATTTCCTGCCTTGTTCTCGCTTCGAACTGCGCCTAAGGCTCCACGGCCATTCCAAACGCAAGAGGATCACAATGAAATCCACTGATCTGATCGACCGCATCGCCGCCGCAACCGGTGGCACCAAGGCCGACGCCAAGACCGCCCTCGACACGGTCTGGGCCAGCATCATCGACGCCGCCACCAAGGGCGACGAAGTTTCCATTCCGGGCTTCGGCAAGTTCCAGGTCCGTTCGACCGCAGCACGTCAGGGCCGCAACCCGAAGACGGGTGAGACGATCGAGATCGCTGCTTCCAAGAAGCTCAGCTACTCCCCGGCCAAGAACGTCAAGGACGCTCTGACCGGCAAGTAAGCCGATCGAGGCGTTGTCGGCAGCAGCGATCATCGTCGCGCCGCAACGCCTCAGGATCAGGCAGCGCCCTGACTTCTTACGGGAGGCTGGGCCTGCCTTTTCGACCCGCCACGGCATGGTTCGTCAACCCGTTGCGGCGCAAACAGGAAATACCTGTAAAAAGCATCCATATCCCCGCAGGGATGCTTGCAAAAGCGACCGGGTTTCGTCACGTTCCGCGACATGGTGCCCCGCTTTTTACCCGCTCTTCTCGTCGCTTTCCCGATCCTGTCTGCCCAGGCCGAAACGCCCGAGGCTCAGGCGACCGCGCGCGTTTTCGATCATATCCGCAGCGATCCGACACGCCTGACCCTGTTCATGCGCAGCTTCCCGAAAGGGGGCGATCTGCATAACCATCTTGCAGGCGCCATACCGGCAGAGAGCTTTCTGGACTGGGCCAGCGAAGATGGTCTGTGCGCGTCATTGTCGCAGGGGCGCATCCTTCCGACCAAATGCCGCCTAGCCACACCGGGCGATATTCCGGCAGCCCAACTCAAGGCGCATGACGAGGCTCGCGCCGTCATGATCGATTCCCTGTCGATGCATGACTTCGTGCCTTCCGCCACAGATCGCTCCGGACACGATCACTTTTTCTCGACTTTCGGACGCTTCGCACCGGTTCTCGCAACCCATCAGGGGGCCATGCTGGCGCAGGCGCGCGACCAGGCCGCCGCCGATCATGTTGTCTATCTCGAGCTCATGATCTCCCCAGGACTGGGCGCCATGGTGAAGGCTGGAGACCAGCATCCGCTGCGTGATCTCGACCTCGCGGCGGCTCACGAAGCGCTTGCAGAAGAACGCCCCCGTCTTGTCGCAGAAGCCCGCCACGACACGGACGAGATGGAGCATGACGCGCGCGACATCATGCAATGCGACACCCCCGCCGCCCATCCGGGCTGCGCCGTGACCGTGCGCTATCTGTTTCAGGCCATACGCACCATGACGCCTGCGCAGGTCTTTACCCAGCTCGATGCGGGCTATCAGCTCGCCCATGACGACAAGCGTTTCGTCGGGCTGAATTTCGTGGCCCCCGAAGACAATGCTGTCGCCATGGCGGATTACAGCCTGCATATGCAGATGTTCGCCAAGCTTGGCGCGCTCTATCCCGATGTGCGGTTGAGCCTGCATGCGGGCGAGCTCACCCCCGCCCTTGTCCCGGCGAGCGGGCTGCAAAGCCATATACGCGACGCGGTCGAGATTGCGGGGGCAGAGCGTATTGGCCACGGCGTCGATATCCTTTGGGAGAAAGACCCCATCCGCCTGCTCAATGAAATGGCCGAGCGACGCGTCGCGGTGGAAATCAACCTGACGAGCAATGCTGAAATTCTGGATGTGAGCGGCAGCGCGCATCCCCTCAACCTCTACCGCCGCGCCCATGTGCCTGTCGTGCTCTCGACCGATGATGAGGGCGTATCACGCAGCAATCTGACACTCGACTATCTCAGGGCCCTCTCGACGACGAGTCTGAGCTATGCCGATCTCAAGACCCTGTCTCGCAACAGCCTGACCTATGCCTTCATTCCCGGCACCAGCCTGTGGGACGGTGATCATATCACCACGCTCTGCAAGGCCCCCCAGAGCTTTGCCTGCGCCGATTTCCTCAGGAAAAGCGAAAAGGCCCGTCTGCAGCTTCAGCTCGAGCAGAATTTCGCGACTTTCGAAAACACGATCAGCCACGCCCCCCTCTTCCAGTGAAGTCTCCCATGATGAAACGCCTTCTCGCCCTCACCGCGCTCTCTTTCACCGGCGCGGCCGTTTCTGCTCCAGCCCTCGTTCTGGCAGCCGAAACCGCCCCGGCCACAGCGAAGATTCCGGTGCGTGTGGTGGTCGTGACGACCTTCGAAATAGGCAAGGATACAGGCGACACACCGGGCGAATATCAGAACTGGATCGAGAAATTTCCGCTCGCCCAGACCCTGCCTGCACCCGGCACCGATCATGGCGTCATGCATTACAACCCCGATCTGCAGGTTCTGGCTATCGCCAGCGGTGAAGGGCCTGAGCATATGGCCTCTGCCATGACTGCGCTCATTCTCGACCCGCGTTTCGATCTGCGTCACAGCTATTTCGTGCTTGCGGGTATTGCCGGCATCGATCCCAATTTCGGCACGATCGGCGCGGCCGTCTGGGCACCGCGCGTCATCAATGGTGGCCTCGCCCATCTGGTCGACCCGCGTGAAATCCCCAGGGACTGGCCCGACGGCTTCACCCCCGTTCAGGGCAGCCGCCCGGACGAGACGCCCCGCCCACCGCTTCACTCGCTCTCGGGCGACATGACGTACACCCTCAACCCCGGCCTGACCCAATGGGCCTTCGACCTCACGAAGGCAATCTCCCTGCCCGACAGCGACGGCATGAAGCAGAGCCGGGCCCGCTATCACGGCTATGCTCCTGCCCAGAAGCCACCCTCGGTCATGATGGGTGACACCATCTCGGGGGAAACCTTCTGGGTCGGCAAACTCATGAATCGCTGGGCCGAACGCTGGGTGCGCTACTGGACCGATAATCAGGGCGTCATGGCCACGACTGCCGAAGAAGATGTTGCCTTCTGTCAGGCGCTCGCCCTTCAGGCCAAAGCCGGTCGCGTCGATCCCGAGCGCGCCCTCGTGCTTCGCACGTCGAGCAATTTCGACATGCCGCCACCGGGCCAGACCGCAGCCCAGCTTCTTGCCGATGAAGCCAATGAAAAGGGCTATTCGGCCTTCATTCCATCAGTCAACGCGGCCTATCAGGTTGGCAGCGTAGTGGTGCGCGAACTCGCCTCGCATTGGGATCGGTATGAGAACACGATCCCCACTACCGGCAAATAAGGCGCTTGAGGGGGACTGCCTCGCAGAAAGCCTGTCGCCCCTCGTTAACCCGTGACGGAGCAAGTTCTAGCCTGACTGGCTGCGAAAACGGGCCGGAGAGCAGCCGAGCAATCGCGCGAAAGCCTTGGCAAACGCGCTCTGGGACGCATAGCCGCTCTCGGCAGCTACCCGCGTCACGCTTTCTCCCTGGGCCAGTGACGTAGCAGCGTGAAAAAGCCGGGCCTGGGTGATCCATTGCTGCCAGTTCATACCGGTCTCCTTGTCGAAATACCGTCGAAAGCTCCGCTCAGACATCCCCGCTTCACGCATCACCATGGCCAGGCTGGCGGCACCGGGGTCCAGCAGGGCGGCGTCCATACCGCGCTGAAGCGAAGGATGCCGTGCTTTTGGCAACACGAAGTCCTGCTGTCCGGCTGCCTGGATCGCCTCCTGCAGCAGCAGGACGAGTGTCTGCAAAAAGCTCTTTGTCAATGGTTCGCGATCACCGACACCCTCTGACCAGCGGAGGGCGTAAAACAGCATTTCCTGAATCAGCGGCGATACCGGAAAAGCTCGAATGGACCGGCAACCTGTCTCCACCTCCTCGGGGGCAAGAAAGAGCGAAACACCATCCAGATTACGGATCATCGTGCGGTGACGCATCTGCGCGGGAATCCACAAGGCGTGTCCCGCCGGAAGAAGATGGCGGCCCGCCTCCCCCTCAACCTGCGTCGTCCCTTTTCTGGCAAACAGGATCTGATGTGTGGGGTGCGCGTGCCAGGCATAGAACAGGGCCTCGCTCGCTTCCTTTCGCGCCAGCCCGACAGCTCGCACCTGATCGAGATGGTTCTCTTTCAGGACAGCCTGTGTTTCCTCGACAGTCAGGATCTTCATCTGGCCGATATCCGCCTTTTTTTGACCGCACCGCGTCAGACGGCCAGCCTCTCCCCTCCTATCCTGCCTGAAACAGGAAAGGAATGAGGATGTCGACCTCGCATGACACCAGAATCGTCGAGCAATTCACGCGCTGGGCGGCCAACTTCGCTGCCCTGCCTCTCCATGCCGAGGCCACGAGCATGGCACAGACCCTCGCTGCCTGCGATGTCAGTCCCGGGATGCGCGTGCTTGATGTCGCCTGCGGTCCGGGCATCGTCTCATGCGCTCTGGCGGCACAAGGCGCAGATGTGACGGGTCTCGACCTGACCCCAGCCATGATCGATCAGGCGCGCCAGCTGGCCGCGCAGCGCGGGCTCTCCGTGACTTTCGACTGCGGCAATGCTTTTGATCTGCCCTTTGAAGAAGGGGCGTTCGACAGGGTCGTCACACGCTACAGTTTTCATCACATGCAGAATCCGCAGGCTTGTCTGATCGAGATGGCGCGCGTTTGCCGCCCCGATGGGCGCCTCATTGTCATTGACGCCACCCCCGACCCGGCATGTCAGCAGGGCTATGATCAGGCTGAGAAACTGCGAGACCCGTCCCACACCTCTGCCCTGACACAGGCGCAGCTTCTGGACCTCGGCGCAAAGGCGGGGCTTGTCCCGATCCTGACCCACGCCTATCGCCTGGAATCGCGACTCAACGATCAGGTTGCCCCTGAAGATTGCGCCAGCCTTGAGGCCCTTTTCGCCGATGACATCGCCAGCGGCACAGATCGCCTCGGCATGGGGGCCTTTCACACCGATGACGGCATAGGATTCTTCTTTCCTATCTCGATCATCGTCTGGCGCAAAAACAGGGCCTGATGGTCCCCCTCTTTATGTGAGGGTACGGCAGCCTTGCGCAGGCGCAATAATAGCGCGCGGCTCTATCCCGCGTGTGAGAAAGCGACCGGCCATTGCAGATCGGTCTGCCTCGACAGGGCAGGCCCGACCCAGCGTGAGCTTACCGATCAATCCGGGCTCTCGGCTGGTCCTGAGCAAGCAGGATGTAACAGAACGGGAGTGGTATAATACCGCTCCCACCTGGAGATCTGGCGCCGCCGGACGCCAGCTCCCTGCTTAAGCGTGCAGCTTCAGGCGTTGAGGAGAAGACCCACCAGCTTTGTCAGCATGGCTTCTTCCTCAGGGCCAAAACGGGCGGGGTCGGGGCTGTCGATATCGAGCACGCCGAGGAGTTCACCGTCACGGATCAGGGGAAGGACGATTTCGGAGGCAGAGGCCGCATCGCAGGCGATATGGCCCGGAAAGCTGTGCACATCGTCTATACGCTGGGTGCGACGCTCAGCAGCTGCGGTGCCACATACGCCACGCCCTATCGCAATACGGGTGCACGCGACGCGCCCCTGAAAGGGACCAAGCACCAGTTCGCCTTCCTTGTGCAGATAGAAACCGGCCCAGTTGATGCGCGGCAACGCCTCGAACAGCACTGCAGAGATATTGGCCATATTCGCGATGAGATCGCGTTCGGCGGCAACAAGGCCTTCAACGGCAGAAAGGATATCGTCCTGGGTCAGTTTCTGGTCAGGGGCGCTCATGGGGTTTCACTTTCAGAAGTTCCGAAAGACGATATACCCCGCCACGACGAAAATGAGACCCGCAAAAACCAGTTTCAACGTGGCCCCTGAGCCTTTGCCCAGTCTGCGCGCCAGAGACGTGCCAGCCAGCGAGCCGATGATCCCCCCTGCGATGAACCATCCGGCGAGCGGCCAGTCGACAAGGCCCGACAGCGCATAGCTGATGGCTGTCGTGACGCCAAAAGCGGCAACCGCGACCAGAGAAGTCCCGACCGCATTGAGCACCGGCATATGCGTGGCCGCCATGAGGGCGGGTACGATCAGAAATCCGCCACCAATGCCGAAAAAACCGGATAATCCGCCTGTGCCAAGGCCGAACAGCCCTACCTTCCAGACATTATCGCGATTGCAGGCCGCCCCTGGAATGCCCTCGTCGTGACGTCCCCTGATCATGGCCACGCCAACCAGAACCATGAGGACAGCAAAGAGCAACAGCAGACGCTGCCCATCGACGGCCTTGCCAAGCTGTGCCCCGAGCGCGGCACCCAGCATACCGGCTGGGGCGAAGAACCCCGCGCAGCGCCATTTGACGGTATGTTCCTTCGCGTGGCTCACCAGACCGGCCAGCGCATTCACCGCCACAGCGAAGGCACTCGTGCCAATGGCGATATGCGGGTTGCGCACCCCTACCGCGTAAATCAGGAGCGGTACGGCGAGGATGGAGCCACCCCCGCCAATCAGGCCCAGAACCAGCCCGACAAGGCTGCCTGACGCAAGGGCAGGCAGAAAAGGGGTCGCAACCATGAGTGTGGATCAGCCTTCGTGCTTCTTGGCAGGACGCACAAACAGCTCACGACCGCGCAGCATGAAATCCCAGTAAAGGCGCGGCATGATCTTTTCTTTGAGGAACCAGGCCAGGCGCGTGGGCTTCTTGCCGTCCAGTATCCAGCCCGGCAGGGTAGGCAGCAGCTTGCCGCCATAGCCGAACTCGGCGAGCACGATCTTGCCGCGCTCGACCGTCAGCGGGCAGCCACCATAGCCGTCATAGGCATAATCGAGCTTGCGGCCCGAAAGCTGTGCAATAAGGTTTTCGACCACGACTGGCGCCTGCTTGCGAGCGGCGGCTGCCGTCTTGGCATTGCTCGTGCCCGCCACATCGCCCACCGCGAAAACATTCGGGAAGACAGTGTGCTGCATCGTATCGGGATGGACGGAGACAAAACCATCCTGACCGGCCAGAGGAGAAGATTTGATGACATCGGGCGCGGTCTGGGGCGGGACCACATGCAGCATATCGAATTTGCGCTCGACGCGCTCTGTGCCCTTGTCGGTCGTGCGCTCGAAAGTCGCGATCTTTTTCTCGCCATCGACCGCGACGAGACGCGATTTGAGCGTCAGGTCGATGCTGTAGCCCTTGATGTAATTCATAAGAGCAGGCACGAAATCAGCCACGCCAAACAGGCTGGGCGTTGCCGTGTCGAAGGCGACCTGAACGCGACCCAGCACGCCTTTGCGACGCCACGCATCGCAGGCCAGATACATCGCCTTCTGAGGTGCGCCAGCGCATTTGATGGGCATGGGTGGCTGGGTAAAGAGCGCCGTACCTTCTTCGAGCTTGCTCACCAACTCCCAGGTGTAAGGAGCCAGATCGTAGCGGTAGTTCGACGTGACGCCATTCTTGCCCAGCGTCTCGGTCAGGCCGGGAATGGCCGCCCAGTCAAGCTTGATGCCGGTTGCGACGATCATCGCGTCATAAAGGATCTCGCTGCCATCGCCGAGTTCGACGCGGTTCTGCTCGGGCTTGAAGCCTGTCACGGCCTGACGGATCCAGTTTGCCCGTGCCGGAATCAGCCCCACTTCAGAGCGCTGCGTGTCTCTTGCCGTGAACACGCCGCCACCGACCAGCGTCCAGCCAGGCTGATAATAATGCTCGGTCGAAGGTTCGATGACGGCCACCAGCAGTTCGGGCCGCCTGCGCAGCAGGCTTGCCGCGCAGGCGAGACCACCCGCGCCGCCGCCTACCACCACGACATCGAAACGCTGGCTCTTCGGTGCGGGCTCTTCCGTCTGCGCCGAAGCCAGTTCGAACAGATCGGATGCGCGACGGCCCGAACGGCAATAGGCCAGAACCTTGCCCGTATTATCCGGCCCGATCATCTCGGCCAGGGTGCGACGCATGACCGTCACGCTGTGCGCATCGGGCGTGGCGCCCATGCGGACAGGAATATAGGCAAAGGCCAGGCCGCATTTCTCGGCGGCGACACCGAGATCGGCAACGCTCGGCTGGTCTTTCTCTTCGCCATCAGGACGGGTCGAGATAATGGCGGTAAAGCCCTGCTCCTTGAGGGCGGGCAGATCCTCGACGCGGATCTGGGGCGATACGGCGAAATGCGCTGTAAGAAAACGAAGGGACATGAGCGTGCCTTTCTCTTGTCAGACTGTCTTGTTTGCCAGGGTCTTGAGCGTTCAGAGCGTGTCGAGCGGTATCTTGATGTAGCGCGTTCCGTTCTCTTCGGGTTCCGGCAGACGCCCGCCGCGCATATTGATCTGGACCGATGGCATGATGAGATTGGGCAGCGACAATGTCGCATCACGTTTCGTGCGCATCTCGACGAATTCGTCTTCACTCACCCCGTCATGCACATGCAGATTGCTCTCGCGCTGGGCACCGATCGTGGTTTCCCACGCATAGAAATCGCGCCCCGGTGCCTTGTAGTCGTGACAGAGAAAAAGTCGTGTTTCGGCAGGAAGCGACAACAGGCGCCGGATCGACCGATAAAGCTGCCTTGCGTCACCACCGGGAAAGTCGGCGCGCGCCGTGCCAAAATCGGGCATGAACAGCGTATCCCCAATGAACGCGGCATCACCGATAACGAAGGCCATATCGGCGGGCGTGTGCCCCGGCACATGCAGGGCCATGGCCTCGATTTCACCAATCATGAAACGATCACCATCCCTGAAAAGATGGTCGAACTGTGAGCCATCCCGCGCGAAACGCGTACCTGCGTTGAAGATCTTGCCAAAGACCTCCTGCACACGGGTAATCTCGGCACCAATGGCCAGCTTGCCGCCCAGCTGCTCCTGCAACCAGGGCGCCGCTGAGAGGTGATCGGCGTGGGCATGGGTCTCCAGCTGCCAGACGATCGTCAGATTTTCATTTTTAATGAAATCGAGAACAGCCTGTGCGCTCTCGCAGGACGTGCGACCAGAAGCAGGATCGTAATTGAGCACGCTGTCGATAATGGCAGCTTCTCTGGTTTTGGGATCATACACCACGTGTGACGCTGTATAGGTCGGCTCATCAAAGAAGCTTTTGATGACCGGCCGGGGCAGCGCGCCCTCATGCGTCTCTTTTACAAGCTGCGTCGCATGGGCGATGTGCACGTCATTCATGGTGCCACTCCTGGTTATTTCATATTTCATGAATATGATATTTCGTAGTTTGTGTAACTATGATAGGTGATGGCGTCAAGAAACGCTTTCTTAAAGATAGGTGAGGATATTTCGTGCAGGACGCGTCGCCCAGCTTGCCCCCTCAACTCGGATCGAAAGCCCCCAATTTTCGTGCTCGCACCACGCAGGGCATGATGACTCTGGGCGATTATCGCGGACGCTGGATCGTGCTTTTTTCTCATCCGGCCGATTTCACTCCCGTCTGCACGAGTGAGTTCGTGGCTTTCGCTCAGGCACAGGGCGATTTCGACGCGCTCGGCTGCCAGTTGCTTGGGCTTTCGGTCGATAGCCTGCCCTCGCATCTGGCATGGCTCGATGCGATCAGAAGAGAACTGAAGGTCACGATCGGGTTCCCCGTCATTGAAGACCCTTCAATGACCATTGCCCGTGCCTATGGCATGCTCGACCAGACCGCAGAAAACAGCAGCACGGTCCGCTCGACCTTCATTATCGACCCGGAGGGTATCGTTCAGACCATTCTGACATACCCGCTTTCGGTAGGACGCTCGGTGAGTGAGATACTGCGCACGCTCAAGGCCCTGCAGCGCACCGCGAAGGGCGGCGTTCTGACCCCTGAAGGCTGGCAGCCGGGCCAGGCCGTTTTTGACCCGGCATCCCTGACCACCGAAAGCGTGTCCGAGCAGAATTCACCCTTGTGGTTCTATCGCCTGAGGGAGGATGAGGCATGACCCCCGAAGCCAGAGAAAGCCTTGCCCCTCTGCTCGAGCGCCTGCGCCTCTATAATCAGGTTCAGCGCCTGCTGATCCTCTCCTGTCTCTGCGAGGGGCCCCGTTCGGTTTCCGAGATCGAACGGGGAACAGCGATCGGCCAACCGGCCCTGTCACAGCAACTTGGCGAATTGAGACGCGCAGGCATGATCGCTGCCAGACGCGAATCCCGCGAAGTCACCTATGATTTTGCGACACCCACTGAAAAACTGAGGGCGGAGACGATCCTCTCCCTGCTCCTCACTCACCCGGAACCACGACAGCACCCAGCTCCGTCCGCCGGACATGTTGGCGCCCAGTTCGCATCCATTCTGGACGACTGAGCCCACCGAAGGGTGCCTCGTTGATCGCCCTGAAGACTGTTGTGAGAAAGCAGGGCCATTCAGGGATCGGCCAGATACGGTCCTGCCCCTTTGGCGGTTCATATGCCGAAGGGAAATAATACGCCCTCAACAGGCCCTGAAGAAAAATTCGGACAGGTTCCGATACGACGAATTATCGCACCGCAACCCGACAGAAATTAGCGTGTCACCACGCCCTGAACGAAGTTACGGAAAACGAGTACCGTGCCATTGAGTTCGTCTTCGGTCGCCAGGCGAAGTGCTGGCGCATCAGGCGCTTCGTAAGGCGCAGAAACACCCGTGAATTCCGGGATTTTTCCTGCCCGTGCCGCCGCATAAAGCCCCTTGGGGTCACGCTGCTCGCATAGTTCGAGAGCCGCATCCACATGAACTTCATGGAAGCCCTGCCCGATGATCTGCGCTGCCTGAGCGCGATCTTCAGCCAGAGGCGACACCAGCGCCACGATCACCACCTGACCGCTTTCGGCCAGAATGCGCGCGACATGCGCGGCGCGACGGATGTTCTCGCGACGATCTTCCGGCGAGAAGCCGAGATCGCTGCACAGACCCGCCCGTAGCGTATCGCCATCGAGAACCGTTGTGCGCAGCCCCTGAGCCACAAGTTCGGCCTCGGCAGCCCGCGCGATGGTGCTCTTGCCCGAACCGGGCAAGCCGGTTAGCCAGAACACAGCCCCTTCATGACCATGCAACGCACGACGCTCGCCTGCACTCACCTTGCTTGCCGTAGGATGGATGGCGTGCGTGCCATCCGGCAGTTCAGCCGCGCCAAGCAGCGGCGCACCACCGACAATACGCTGGAAGCGATCGACCAGAACACCACGACCATCGCTGTAACCCGGTGAGAACGGGTCGAACAGAATGGCATGGGACGTTGCCAGCGTGATTTCGGCAAAGCCGTCCGGCGGCACCTCGTCTGCCGCTGACAGCGTCAGATCATCAAGGTTCACCACGGCGTCGATCGAGGCCACAGTGACGTCATGCTCAGCGGTTGCCAGTCGCAGGGTAAAGCTCTCACCCACGCGCAAAGGCTCGCCGCGCAGCCAGAACAGACGCGTGCGGATGCGGGCCGCACGGATCAAAGCGTTTCCGGTCTCATGGGCCGGGAAAAGCAGATCGCCGCGATCCGGCACCAGATCGGGCTCCAGACGCAGGGCAATCGATTCACCTGCCCCGGCTACCGGATTTGCCGGGGCATGCCAGCGGCAGATTTCGGCGACAGTTGCCTGCTGCCCCTGCGAGCCGATCATGATGCGATCGCCAGCGCGGATCACACCGCGCTCGATACGCCCGGCAACATAGCGCACATCGTCGAAGCGATAGACGTCCTGCACCGGCATACGGAAATCCAGCGCAAGGCGTGACGCGGGCGCCGGGACGGCTGCCAGAGCCTCAACCAGGGTCGGGCCCGTGTACCAAGGCGCACGCTCGGAGCGGCTGGCAATATTATCGCCATCGCGTGCCGAAGCGGGAACAAAAGCCTCGACCGTGATTTCGAGACGACCGAGCAGATCGCGCACATCGATCTCGGCCTGGGCGATCTTCGCCTGATCGAAATCGAGCAGATCCGACTTGTTCAGCAACACGATGACGTGGCGAATACCGATCAGGCGCAGCAGCATGGCGTGACGACGCGTCTGCTCCTGCGCGCCCTCGAGCGCATCGACCACCAGCACGGCGGCCTCGGCATCGGCAGCACCCGTAATCATGTTACGCAGGAACTGACGGTGGCCCGGCGCATCGACAATCACGAATTCACGCCCGCCCAGATGGAACGGAATACGCGTGGAATCGACAGTCACACCCTGATCGCGTTCGATCTGAAGGGAGTCGAGCAGGAAGCTCCATTCAACAGCGAGACCGCGCTTGCGGCTGCTCTCGACAATCTGCGCGAGCTTGCCATCCTGCAGGCTGTCTGTGTCGTAAAGCAGACGCCCGATCAGCGTGGACTTGCCGTGATCGACATGGCCGACAATGACGATCGGCGTGGCGGCGGCCCGCAGCGAGGCGGGAAGGTCGTTGGTGGTCATGGTATCGCCCATAGCTCAGAGATAGCCCGCAACGCGCAGACGCTCGAAAGCGTCTTCGGATTCATGGTCCATGGCGCGACCGGCGCGCTCGGAGGTCTTGCTGTTTTCCAGCTCGGCAATGACTTCGGCCAGGGTCGAGGCATTGCTGTCGATCGGGCTCGTGATGTCCTGATCGCCAAGCGACCGGTAGCGCTTGCCGTTCTTGGCAAAATACAGATCGACCAGCGGAATGTTCTCGCGCTCGATATAACGCCAGATATCGATCTCACGCCAGGAAAGCAGCGGATGCACACGAATATGCATGCCGTCTTCATAAGGCGTCGCATACTGGTCCCAGAATTCGGGAGGCTGGTTGCGTACGTCCCAGCGATGACCCGCACCGCGAGGACTGAACACACGCTCCTTGGCGCGCGTTGCCTGCTCGTCGCGGCGGATGCCGGCAATCACGCCGCGCAGCTTGTGCTTTTCGATCAGACTCGCCAGACCGGCCGTCTTGCGGGCGGCAGAACGCGCTGCGGGCGGCAGGGAGGGATCAATTTCCTCAACCGGCGGGCAATCGCCCAGCATCAGGTCGAGATTCCATTTCTTCGTGTATTCCTCACGAAAGGCGTACATCTCGGGAAATTTCTTGCCGGTATCGACATGCATGACCGGAAAGGGAACGCGGCCCATAAAGGCCTTGCGTGCCAGCCAGACCATGACATTGCTGTCCTTGCCCAGAGACCAGAGCAGCGAAAGCGGACGAAGCTTGCGATAGGCTTCACGCAGCACGAAAATGCTCTGCGCCTCGAGCTGATCGAGATCGTCCATGACGCGGGGGGACGCCAAACTCATGTTATGCTCCGTTATCGCGCAGGCAGGTGAATGCCGCATTCGGTTTTGGTCTGACCGGCCCAGCGACCGGCTCTCGGGTCTTCGCCTTCCGCCACGGCACGCGTGCATGGAGCACAGCCGATGGAACGAAAGCCGAGGGCGGTCAAAGGATGGCGAGGCAGCGCACGACGGGTCATTTCCGCCTCGATCCGCTCGCCAGTCCAGGCAGCCAGAGGGTTGATCTTGGCACGCCCGTCATCAAGCGGCTCGAATACCGGCATGGCGGCGCGGGTCGCAGCCTGTCCGCGTTTGCGTCCGGTAATCCACGCATCGAAGTCGTTTAAAGCCGCGTCCATCGGCTCGACCTTGCGCAGGGCGCAGCAGGCGTCGGGGTCGAAATCGGCCAGCATGTCCTGAGGGTCACGGTCATGCAGCGCCTTGTCGCTCGGCCCGACCGAACGCAAATTGGTCAGGCCCAGAAACCCCGCAAGCTTATCACGATAGGCCAGCGTTTCGGGAAAATGACGGCGCGTTTCCAAAAAAAAGACCGGAAAATCGGCGTCAATCTCGGCAATCATGGCCAGCAGCAGGGCGGATTCGGCACCGAAAGACGAGACGAGCGCAACGCGCCCGTGAAGCAGTTCCATGGCATGTGCCAGCAGCCTGTCTTCAGGGGTCTTTTCGAGGATCTGCCGTTCTGTCTGGGTCAGGGCCATGACTGAATAAATCCACATCAATTGATCGCTTATTGCGACAATATGCCCGACATAATGGCTCAGACTGCGTCGTGCAATGGGTAATCTACGAACTTCACGTTTCTTGATGGTGAATTATGCGGCGGTGATTGACCACCTCACCCACCAGGGTCAAGGCAGGACTGACAACCTGTCGTTCGATCACCAACGCAGGCAGGGTGGCCAATGTTGCGACATGCACGCGCTGGTCATGCCTTGTGCCATGCTCGATGACCGCCGCAGGCCAGTCGGGCGGCAGGCCATGAGCCATCAACTGAGCGCAGAGATCGGCCATGGGCGCAAGTCCCATATAGATGGCAAGCGTCTGACCTTTTTTCGCAAGGCTCGCCCAGTCGAGATTGAGCGTGCCGTCCGCGCGCGCATGACCTGTCACGAAAACGCAGCTCTGGGCGCAGTCGCGATGAGTCAGAGGAATACCCGCTGCGGCTCCGCAGCCACTGGCCGCCGTGATGCCAGGTATGACGCGAACGGTTACGCCCGCATCGACCAGCGCCTCCATTTCCTCACCACCACGACCGAAAATGAAGGGATCGCCCCCCTTCAGGCGCAGCACACGCTCGCCTGCTTTGGCGCGCCGGATCAGCTCTTCATTGATGCCATCCTGTGGCAGACTGTGCTTGCTGCGTTTCTTGCCGACGAAAACACGCTCGGCATCGCGGCGTACGCGATCCATGATCGCAGGCGGAATAAGCTGATCGTACAGGACGGAATCGGCGTTTGACATCAGACGCAATGCCGCCAGCGTCAGCAGATCCGGGTCGCCGGGACCCGCCCCCACAAGCCACACCTCGCCCTGCCGGGGCACGCCGTTGAGTGCGTCCTCGAGGCTGCGCCGTGCGGCCTCGTCCTCACCACGCAACGCCTGCTCGGCACCGGGACCATCGACAAAGTTCTCCCAGGCGCGACGACGGATGAGCGTGTCGGGCTGGGCCTGTTTGATCCAGTTACGCTGGGCCTGCATGAAACGGGAAAGACGAGACAGCCCCTCGGGCAGAAGCGCCTCGATCTGCATCCGCAGCCGACGCGCCAGAACCGGCGCCGCGCCATTGGTCGATATCGCAATCTGGACCGGCGTCCGGTCGATGATGGCAGGGGTTATGAAGGTCGAGGGATCAGGATCATCAACCACGCAGATCGCCACGCGCCATTCTCTTGCCGCAGCGGCAATGGCCCGATTGAGCGCAAAATCATCGGTCGCGGCAAAAACCAGCCGCATCTCCGGCAGGAGCGCTGGCAAGGCCTCCAGAGTGATGGAATCACCAAGATGGGTCACCCGTCCAGATGCGACAGCCTGTGCGATCTCGGGGTCATCCACCCTTCCCAGAACCGCGATGTCAGAGCATCGGCCCAGCAGAAGGCGCAGCTTGTTGGCGGCCACCTGCCCGCCCCCGATCACGAGTGCGCGTGCATCGTCCAGACGCATGGCAATGGGGAGATAGGTCGCTTCCTTGGTCATCATCCCTGTATGGCGTGCGCTCGGACAATCGCCAAGATGCCGGGGCGGCAACAAAACGACGTGGTGCCCTGTCTTGTAAGAAACCACACGAAAATGTCGGCTGGGCAGGTTCGGCAAGCCTGTTAGCATACCCACAAGATGAGCCCCGACCTGAAGGAATTCGCGATGTCCGACCCTGTTCTGTTTTCCCTCAAGGGTCGACGCGCCCTGATTACCGGCGCCTCACGCGGGATCGGCTTTACCCTGGCGCAGGGGCTGGGCAGTTTTGGCGCCGAGATCATTCTCAACGGGCGCAAGGCTGACGCGCTGGACACCGCCCGCGCCAAGCTCGAGCAGGAAGGAATCGCAACACGGGGCGCCGTGTTCGACGTGACCGATCAGGATCAGGTCATTGCCGGTATCGAAGCGGTCGAAAAGGAAGGGCCAATCGATATCCTGATCAATAACGCAGGTATCCAGTTCCGCGCGCCGCTCGACCAGTTTCCGCGCAATGAATGGGACCGCCTGATCTCGACCAATCTCAGCTCGGTCTTTTTCGTTGCCCAGGCTGTCTCGCGTCACATGATTGCCCGCAATCGTGGCAAAATCATCAATATCTGCTCGGTCCAGAGCGAACTCGCCCGTCCCGGCATCGCCCCCTATACGGCCACAAAAGGCGCGGTGAAGATGCTGACCAAAGGGATGGCAACAGACTGGGCCCGCCACGGCCTTCAGATCAACGGTCTTGCACCGGGGTATTTCGAAACCGAGATGAATGCAGCGCTGGTTGCCGATGAGAAATTCTCGTCCTGGCTCTGTCAGCGCACTCCTGCCGCGCGCTGGGGCAAGGCAGAAGAGCTGGTTGGCGCGGCGGTTTTCCTGTCATCGGATGCTTCCAGCTTCGTCAACGGCCATATACTGACAGTTGACGGTGGATTGACGGCGTCAGTCTGAGCCGTCCTTAATTCCGTGTTTACGTATTGATGCTTCTGACGCTATGACTCGTCTTGGTTGAGCGGGCCCGTCGGCATTCCTTCCGAAGACGCCCTCCCTCCCCCTGAATGCCGGGGTGCCTGAAAGCGGGGGGCGATCATCATGATGCTTATGGAGCACGCAGGGGCAGACCCGTCGAGCAGTGACGGCGGGCTCCACCATCATGCCCTCCAGCCTCTGCGCGAGGCCTTTCCCGATATCTGTTTCTCGCTTCTCCGGATTGGTGAGGGGCAACCTGTCCATGTCGATCCGAACCGGCATGGCTATCCCGATCTTGCGTTCTGGCAGGAGCATGACTGGGCGCGCAATACCCCCTCAGAGGGCGTGCAGTCCTTTTCCGGCTGGTCCTTTTATCCTTTTGGCGTCCCGGTTTCGGGAGCGATCGCCATCAATACCCGACGCTCACAGATGGAGCGCCGTCATGATCGCACGATCCACGCCCATGCGCTGCTGCTCGGCGCCCTTTATGGGGGGGACCATGCCCCCCCTGCCCGGACAGACACCACCGTGCAGACACACCCCGCCTCGCATGTTGAAAAGAGCCCCTTGGCACAGCTGGGCTTCTTTCTGTGGAGTGCCGAGACCGGCAAGCTTACCGGCGATCCGCGCATGGCCTCTCTTTGCGGTCTGTCCCGCGAGGCATTGCGGCTGGGTGTGACCTGGCCTGATTTCATTGCCTGCATTCATGAGGATGATCGCCCACCCCCTCATCTGTCACCGGTCGAATGGCTTTTCAGCGCCCCGCAGGCGGGCGTGCGCCTGCGGGGCGCTGATAATGAGACGATCCGTGTCCATATCAGTGCACAACCCCATGGTCAGGATTGCACCGGCACGCTGATCGATATCGGCCATGATGACAGACTCGCCCTGAGAACAAGCCAGGCTTTCATCAATGCGATGCTGGTCAGTGCGAATGACTGCGTAAAAATTCTCGACCTCGATGGCGTCATTACCTTCGTCAATCATGGCGCCGTTCTCGTGCTCAATCTGTGTGCACCATCAGATATGATCGGCGTTTACTGGCCCGATGTCTGGCAGGAACGCGGTCGTGCTCTGGCGCTTGAGGTCATTGAGGCCGCGCGCGCCGGCCGAACCAGCCATTTTCAGGATTACGTCGAAACCGCCGACGGGCGAAAGCGGCTATGGGACGTCGTCGTAGCGCCCATTCTGGGGCCCGATGGCAAGCCCGAACGCATTCTGGGCATCTCGCGCGACATGACTCTCGCCAATCAGGAGCATGAACGCCTCGAACTCGCTCTCGCTGCAGGCACGATTGTCGGTATGTGGCTGTGGGACGCCAAGAGAAAGCTGGTGAGCGGCGATTTGCGTATGGCCGAAACACTCGGCCTGCCGCCTGACGAGCTGGCCGAAGGCGTCAGTTTCGAGCGCCTGCTTCAGCATGCCGCCCCGGAAAACAGACCTGATATCGAGGCAGCGCTCGACGTCGCCCTTCGCGAAAACAAGCAGTTTCGTTGTGAGTTCAGATTGCTCGATGACGGCACACGCCCTGCACGCTGGCTCGAGGCGAACGGCTCGTGCACCTATGATCCGCAGGGGGAGATCAGCAATTTCCCTGGTATCCTGCTTGATATCGACGGCCCCAAGCGGCAGACGCTCAAGCGCGAAGCCCTTGTCGTTTTTGGCGATGAACTACGCGCGCTTACCAGCGAGGCAGAGATTGTCGAACTGACGTCGCGCACGCTGGGCCTCACAATAGAGGCCGATCGCGCCGGGTTCGCCGATGTCGATCGGGAGCGCGAACTGGCGCATGTGACCGATAGCTGGCGACGGGATACCAGTTTCCCTGATGTTTCAGGGCTCTATGCGTTCCGGGCCTACGGCTCCTACATCGAATTGCTGAAACGCGGCGAATGCGTCGCCATCGACGATGTGCGCACCGACCCGCTGACCGCCGAACAGGCCGAGGCTTTCGCGCCCCTCAGGATCAGTGCGCTTCTCAATGTTCCGATCATGGAAAACGGGACGCTGCGTGCCGTAATCATCGTGCATTTCGCCCACCCCCATTGCTGGGACGAGATCACACTCTCATTCGTCAGAACCGTCGCTGACCGAAGCTGGGCAGCCATCAGACAGGTACGCGCTCAGGAAGCCCTGCGCCGCATGAACGAGACGCTTGAAGAGCAGGTTCTGCGTCGCACCCGTGAACGCGATCGTCTCTGGGCCATCAGCGCCGATCTGCTCGCCCTGACCGATCGTGACGGCAAGCTGCGCTATCTCAATCCCAGCTGGGAGCGTTGCTTCGGCCCCAAGGCGCTGAGCTGGATGGGAAGCAAGATCGAGCAGCTCGTGCATCCGGCCGATATGGCACGCGCTGCCGAAGCTCTCACCATGTTGCGCGCCGGGCAGCTCGAACACGGGATTGATCTGCGCTTTCTGCATCAGGATGGAGAATGGCACACATTCAACTGGTCCGGTTCCACCGAGGGTGACGACATCTATCTGATCGGGCGTGACGTCAATGACCGTATCGCGCTCGAAGACCAGCTGCGCCAGTCGCAGAAAATGGAAGCCGTTGGTCAGCTGACCGGCGGTCTCGCCCATGATTTCAATAATATTCTGGCTGGCATCGGCGGCGCCCTCGACCTGCTCGGCCGAAGACTGGAACAAGGGCGCACCGACGGTCTGGATCGCTATATCGTGGCCGCCAGAGGCGCGACCGATCGGGCCGCTGCCCTGACCCATCGTCTGCTTGCCTTCTCGCGCCGTCAGACGCTTGATCCACAGCCCGCCGATATCAATGCGCTCATTCTGGGCATGCAGGATCTGATCAGCGGCACGATCGGCCCCGGTGCCGTACTCGAACTGAAACTGGATCAGGCCATCGGCCCGGCTCTGGTCGATACGAACCAGCTTGAGAATGCCCTGCTCAATCTGGCGATCAATGCCAGAGACGCCATGCCAGACGGCGGCACACTGCGCATCGCGACCTCCTATGCAAAGCTCGGCATTCTCCAGGCAGAAGAATGGGGACTGCGCCCCGGCCGCTACCTCGTGCTCTCGGTCACGGATACCGGCGTGGGCATGAGCGCCGATGTCATGGCCCGAGCCTTCGACCCGTTTTTCACCACCAAGCCGATCGGCAAGGGAACGGGGCTTGGGCTAAGCATGATCTATGGTTTTGCCCGGCAATCAGGCGGTCGCGTCAGCATTGCCTCGACACCCAATTTCGGCACATCCGTGCATATCTGGCTTCCGAGCCATGCGACCACGCTTCCCGCAGTGGCCAAACAGCTGGAACACGCGCGTGGCGATGAGACTCTCCGTCACTTGCGGGTGCTGCTTGTCGATGATGAGGAAACGCTGCGATTCACCATGCGCGAGACGCTCGAAGACTGGGGGGCCATCGTTCAGGAAGCTGGCGATGGCACGGCGGCCCTTGCCCTGCTCAACGATCAGGAGCGCCTGTTCGATGTGCTGATTACCGATGTCGGGCTTCCAGGGGGACTCAATGGCCGCCAGCTTGCCGATGCCGCGCGTGTCCTGCGCCCCGGTCTGACGGTGCTGTTCATTACCGGCTATGCCGAGCAGGCACTCTTCAACCGACAGGAAACCGACGAAAAAATTAACATCCTGCCCAAGCCCTTTACCTCGGCGGTGCTTGAGGAAAAACTCCGAAGCGCCCTGCGCGACGCCTGAGCCTTCCCTTTCGCTGACGACAATCCAGATGCTTTTCAGCCTTGCTCGCCGTTTAAGGCACCAGCACAAGTCTCAATCTGTCTGGGGCCCCAGGGCTTTTCTCGTCTGACCAGAGGCGGCGCTATCAGGCGCCTGCCTCCTGCGTGTTCTGGCCCGGTGATCGCTCGGCCGTCTCTTCTTTCTGCGGCACGGGACCGAGCCCCTTCACCTCAACAAAGCGGGTCGGATAAGGCAGATGGATGCCATGCGCCTCGAAGGTCTTTTTCATGCGGCGATAGAACTCGCGCTGGACGGGCCACCGCCCCGCCGTCGTGGTCGGCAAGGTACCGCGCACGGTCACAGAGGTCTGGTTGAGCGCATCCACCCCCCACATCTGGAAATCATCAATGATGAGCGTACCGAAGCGCTCATCTGCACGCATCTCTGCTGTGATTTCATTGATGGCCGCCACAACGTCATCCGTGTCGGTCTCATAGCCCGTCTCGGCAATGATGATCGCTCTGGCAAAATCGCGATTGTAGTTGATGATCTGGCCGAGTGAACTGAAGGGAAAGATATTCATCGAGCCATCATTGGCGCGCACATGCACGGTACGCAGCGACAGATGCTCGACCACGCCATAGGTGCCATTGAGAGTAACGGCATCGCCAACCGTCAGGGCGTTTTCCATCAGAAGGAAAATGCCGTTGATGAAATCCTGCACCAGTTTCTGCGATCCGAAACCGAGCGCCACGCCGAAAATCGAGGCCCCTGCCAGAAGCGGTGCCACGTTCACACCGATTTCGCTCAGGATCGTCAGGCCGATGACAGCCACCAGCAGGACCAGCAACACAATACGGATCATCGGTTGCAGTGTCCGCACGCGGGCAAGACGGGCGGCCCCTCCCTCGAGCGCCCCGACCTTGCGGGCATAGCGCTCAAGCGTGAGGTTTGTCGCCTCCCATACGAGCACGCCAAGAAACAGCGCAATCAAAACAGTCATGGAAGACGAGATCAGCCTGTAGCCGAGCCCTCCGACGCCGAACAATGCCTTGACCGGAGCCCCCCAGGCGCTGGCGAGAGCCAGGACCGTCAGCACAACGATCACGACAGAGGTCACGCGCTGAGCCGGTGCATAATAGCGGCTGAAACGGGTCTGGGTATCCTCGCTGAGCGCCACCCAGCCCGGTGCGGTACGGAACACGCGCTCGAGCACGCCATAAAGGATGATGCTGACAAAGCGCATGAGAACCAGCGCTGCAGCACTGCGCAGAAAGAGCTTCCAGATCGCAGCATAGCCATGATGGATCTCGGCTGCCCAGACCAGCCAGAGCCCCATATCGAAGAACAACGCGACAACCCACCAGACGCGACCGAACAAATGGAGCGCATTAGCACCGATGCCGCGTCTGTCGCCCCGGTCACACAGACGCATGACGCGTGGGCGGCTGCGCATGATCATGACGGCAACCATCAGATGCAGCACTAACGTTACGATCTTGAGCAGGGCCTCGACAACACGATCCGGCAGGCCGCAATCATCGAGCGTCTCGAGGGCTGCTGCCGAGATGCCCGTGGTGATCACGAGCAGCCGCGTCCAGTCGAACAGAAAGACGGCAGCTGAGTCAGATAGCAGGGCAAGGCGCAGCCAGGGGCGCCTGGGCGCCAGAACAGTCCTGACGGCCACGATCAGCCCACCGGCGATCAGGGCCGTTATGCTGAGCGCACGCAGCAGCCCCGTGGTTGATTCATCGGCATCGGGGTCGATCACGATGATCAGCAGCGCAATGAACGGCACAACGAGCACAGGCAGGCTGTCGAGAATCAGGCAGAGCAGACTGTAGGGAAGACGTTTGAGCACCAGCATGAGGCGGGCCAGTGCCCCCTGATGACGCAAGCGCGACAGACGCTCCTTGTCCTGCCCTTCTTCCGACTCTCCGGTGGCTTCGGAAGGTGTCGAGGCGGCCTCACGCTCAACCGCTTCCTCAGCCGCCTGACGATCGTCCTCCCCCTTGATCAGGGCCGCGCGCCCCTTGATGCGGGCCATGGCCTCGATCCGTCCGCGAGGACCACGCAGGAGGAAACGCAGCGCATAGAACAGGCCCGTACTGACAAAAGCGAGCCCCAGCGCCCGAAGAAGAAGCTTCAGGGATTCCTTGCGATCGGCTTCGCTGTTGCGCATATGGCGCCACCAGGGGCCAATCGCACGGACATCGACAACCGTCCGCAACAGCGAATGTGCCTGCGCACTGGCAAGGCGGCTCCAGTCGGTCGCGCTGCCAAGTATCTCCGCGCCCAACCCGTCCGGCTTCAGTTTCGAGGGGCCATTCGCTCCCTGGGTTCCGCCCTGCTGCGCCTGGGTCAGATTCTGCAAGGTGGTGAGAAATTCCTTGCGTCTGGTCTCGTCATTGAGAACCGAGGCGAGTTGTCTGGCCTGTTCGGCGGTAATATGAGGCGCCGCCGTGGTCGCGGGCGCCGTCTGCGCCTGGGCAGAAGGCACCATACCGGCGAAGAGACCGGACATCAGAATCATGAGCGCCGCGAACAGGGCGCGGCACGATGGTGCTCGTGAAATGGGCAGCATCGGAGACTTCCTTGCGGGAGACAGATCGAAATGAAGGCCTTTGCCTATAACAGAGCAGGCAGGCCGGGCAATGCGCAGCGGCGCAAGGCCGCCCCCATCGACATGGCACCAGGCGGAACGCGGGCACCGCCGCGACCGTTGCAGCGCCAGCACTGTCGGGGTCTCAGGCGAGAGCAGGAGCGGGGGTGCAGGACACCCCCGATGCCACTCAGGCCGCTGCGGTCAGACGATGTTCACGCCATAGAACCGAAAGCGCCGATACGAGAGAGTCGATATCCTCGCGACTGTGCAGCGGGCCTGGCGTGATGCGCAGGCGCTCTGTTCCACGGGGGACGGTCGGATAATTGATCGGCTGAATGTAATGACCAAAGCGCTGCAGCAACGCGTCGGAAAGCGCCCGGCAGCGCGTGGCATCCCCCACCATGACCGGCACGATATGAGACGGATTAGCCAGATGGGGGATATTCGCGCGATCAAGGCTCTCGCGTAGCCAGGCGACGGCCTGACGGTGCGCCGAACGCTCGGCCTGACTCTGGCGCAGATGGCGGATGCTGGCGAGCGCGCCTGCGGCCACCATCGGCGGCAACGCCGTGGAGAAGATAAACCCTGAGGCAAAAGAGCGCACGAAATCGCAAAGTGCCGCTGTGCCGGTGATATACCCACCGACAACGCCGAAGCCCTTGCCGAGCGTCCCCTCGATGACCGAGAGCCGATGCGCTATGCCGCGCTCTTCGGCTACGCCACCACCCTGATGGCCATACAGGCCTACAGCATGGACCTCGTCGAGATAGGTCAGGGCGTTGTACCGGTCGGCCAGATCGCAGATCTCTTCGATAGGCGCGATATCGCCATCCATCGAATAGACCGACTCAAACGCCACGATCTTGGGTGTCTCCAGAGGAATCGCCTTCAGCTTTTCCTCGAGATCGGCCACGTCGTTATGGCGGAAGATCATTTTTTCCGCACGGGAATGGCGTATGCCTTCGATCATCGACGCATGGTTGGCAGCATCGGAAAGTACGACGCAGCCCTTGAGGCGGGCAGCAATTGTCCCGAGCGTCGCCCAGTTCGACAGATAGCCCGAGTTGAACAACAGCGCGGCTTCCTTGCCATGCAGCGAGGCAAGTTCGGCTTCGAGCGCCACGTGCTCATGATTGGTGCCGGAGATGTTGCGTGTGCCACCAGCCCCGGCGCCGCTGCGCTCGAGGCTCTCATGCATGGCCTTGAGCACGTCAGGATGCTGACCCATGCCGAGATAGTCGTTGGAGCACCAGACCGTGATGTCGCGTTTCAACCCATGATGATAGGCATGAGGAAACTGGCCTGCATGACGCTCGAGCTCGGCGAAATGCCGATAGCTGCCATCTGCCTTGAGCCCATCAAGGGCTGTCTGGAAATACCGGTCATAGACCGCATCTGCCTGCGCCATCTCTTCTCCTTCTCTTCAGCACCTAGCGCAGAACAGGTTAAGTCGTTGCAGGGCAAGTTAAACTCACGTTATGGGCGCTCCCCTAGAGAGAGGACTGCACCCGACGCCAGACATGCCCTGCAATCAAGCCAGTGAGCCCTGCGTCAGGGACAGGGCAGTGCCTCACGAGACGCAATACGGTCAAGCTCGCGGCAATGTCCCCCCATTTCGTCAAACCCGGCGGAAAGCGCAAAGGCGAACTGCGCCGAAGAGGTGATCCGGCCCAGATGGGTCTTGAGACCCAGAGCATGCATTGCCTCGCAGCTTGCAGCGAAAAACCGCGTCGCCACCGGGTCGAGCCTGTCGGGAGGGGGATTGGAATCGAGGGGGCGCCACAACCCGGTGGGTGTCATGACGAGGGCGGCATCCATGCTGATGCCTGAAACAAGACCAGATGCGGCACGCTCTCGAAGCAGACTCAGACTGGAAGGATCCTGCCCGAAGCGGGTCACCCAGATTTCGACCCCCCAGTCAATGAGAATGGCAAGAGCCAGAGCCAGATCACGACTATCGGCAGCGAGACGCTGCTCATGAAGCGTGAGTCGCAACGCTTCGGGAGGGAACGCCGTCTCTGCGAAGATTTTCTGCAATGCCGAGACGAAATCATTGTCAGGTGCCATCGGGTCGGCGAGTGTCATGGTGATTGAGTGTGCCGTTTTTGCGGAGGTCACGAGTGGGGCCGTTTGTCGACAGATCTCATGCAGTCGCGTCAGATCCGTTTCGGCAACGCCTGAACCCTGAGGGCGCGGTCGCATCTCGCCCTGGCGTCTATGCCTGACAATGGCAGAAATATCAGGCTCTGCTTCCCATCCGATCTGATGAACGGCGTCGTCGCGCAGGCCGAAACGACTTATCCAGCGCGTTTCAGGCACCTGCAGGCGTGCCCTGGTTTTTGCCCCGGTGCGGATTCGACGAGAGCCGGAGGCATTTGGGCCTCGTGCGCCTTTTCCTGCCGCTCCCTTTGCAGGGGCAGGAAGGCCGCTGGGCAACGGAGCATGGTTTTCATGCGAGAAAGACACAGGCCCCACCCGATCGGCGTCCCGTTCGCCTGAACCCGGGACAAATCCGGACTGCCCCGTGTCATGCATCTGCTTTTCCCCATTATGGCACAGGGAAAGACGTTAACAGCAGACCTCTAACAAGCTGTTAACCATCACCAAACATGCTGTCCTGATCACCCGCAGCACACGCGCTCGTGAGATCAGGACTCGATTTTTCAGAAACGGCAATGCAGAATAGGGAGTGAAACGGTCCGCTATCTGACGCGCTTACGTCGCTCTCCCTTCGTTTTCCTTTCTGTTCAAGGACGAGACCATGTCGGCCTCCGCCCGCCCTTCGCCCCTGTCACATCTCCTTGCCTACCCGCCACTCGTCGCCCTCAAGCCCTATTGGCGCGTCACGATTGCGGCTTTCCTCGGCTGGTTTCTCGACGCTTTTGACCAGACGGCCCTGCTTCTGACACTGCCTGACATCTCTCATGATTTCGGAGTGACGATCAGCGCCATGGGGTCGGTCCTGCTGGCCCAGAGTCTTGGCCGGGCCATAGGCAATACGGGATGGGGCTGGCTGGCTGATCGCTACGGACGTCGGCTCGCCTTCCTTCTGGGGGTGCTCTGGTTTGGCGTGTTCTCGGCTGCGACCGGCTTTTCCAACGGCCTGATCAGCATGATTGTCATCCAGTTTCTGTTCGGTATCGGCTTTGGCGGCGAATGGACTGCTTCAGCTGCCCTGCTGATGGAGAGCGTGCCGGGCCGAAGCCGCGCCATGGCATCGGCCATCATGATGTCGGGCTATGAATTGGGCTTTCTCGCAGCAACCGCGGCACAGGCGATCATCCTGCCGCATTACTCGTGGCGCCTGCTTTTCTTCATCGGCCTCGCCCCTGCCTTGCTCGCTCTCTTTATCCGTATCGGCGTGCAGGAGAGCCCGGTCTGGAAACTGAAGCAGGAACAGCGTCTCAACGCCACCGAGGCTGCGCCTGCGGCAAAGGTGAAATTCGTCCTGACCATGGCGGCGGTACAGGCCATCGCCCTCATGTCGTTTCTGGAGTTCCAGAAAGCGGCGATCTACAGCCTGTACCCCACCATCCTGCGCAGTGTTCATCATCTGAGCCCGGCCATGGTCTTCTGGCCCATCGGTTGCTTCTGCATCGGTTCGCTTGTCGGCAAGCTCGGCTGCGGGGCGCTTGCCAGCCGTTTTGGCGATCTGCGCGTCATTATCGGCACATTGATCGTGGTCGTGCTGACGATCTATCCATTCCTGAGCGCCAGTGCCTATCCGGTGCTGCTGATATCCGCCGTTATCATGGGGCTTGCGGCTTCAGGCGTTTTCGCTCTTGTGCCGCATTATCTGGCAAAGCGTTTTCCTTCAGATACGCGCAGCTTCGGCATGGGGCTGAGCTATGCCATCGGGTCGCTCGGGCAGGGCCTGGCGGGCAAGCTCGTGCCTGTCTGCGGGCGTTCGCTTGGCCTGCCTCTCTCGGCCCAGCTTTTCGTCATCGGATCGAGCGTCGTGGTTGGCGCAATCGCGTGGATCGAACCCAAGGAATTGCCCGGCGAGACGATGGAAATCGAGCACGACTGACATCAGAAGCCGTCGCCGAAAACAAAAAAAGCCGGGAGGAGTTCCTCCCGGCTTTTTGCGTGCATAACCTGATGAGTTCAGGCAGAGGCCAGAGCGTTCAGACTGATCTGACGCAATACGTTTTTAGCGATTTCCCGGATAGGTTCATTGCGTGAAAGCACCAGCAGGGAGATCTCGACATTGAACTCGGTCTTGATGGCCGTCTGAATCTCGACGCCAGCAAGGGAATCCACCCCCAGCTCATTGGGACGAGCCCCTGGATCGATGCTGTCGGGCGCCATTTTCAGCACGCTGCCCAGAATGGTCTTCACATTCTCCAGAACGAAATCATACCGCTCTTCCGGTGAAAGTGCCTGAAGATGGGCGAGTTTCTGTGCTGAGGAATTGCGATCATTCTTTTCACGGCGGATGAGCGCGAATTTCGGGTTGCGCTCAATGCCCCCGTGCTGGGTAAAGCAGGTTTCCCAATCGATCGCGAGCGCCGCCACAGTATCGCGGTCGCGATTCAGCAGGTCCGGCAGAAGCGACAAGGCCTCTTCGCCCTGAAGGAGCCGGAAGCCCGCAGTTTCGAAAAACTGCACAACGCTGCCTTCCTGCGCCAGCATGCCGATTTCGGCAATCGGTCCCCATTGCACCGAGAGCGCAGGATACCCCGCCTTGCGCCGCGCGCTGGCCAGCGCATCGAGCCAGGTATTGGCGGCAAGATAGCTGCTCTGACCGATATTGCCCGTCACGGTGACGATGGACGAATAAAGCACAAAATAATCGAGCGGGCAGTCGCGCGTCAGTTCGTCGAGATGACGGCCGCCGAGAATTTTGGGGGCGAGCACCCGACGCAGGCTCTCTTCGGTATATTTCGACACCAGCCTGTCATCGAGCACACCGGCTGTATGGAAAACGCCCTTCAGCGGATGACCTGCCTCCAGAATGGCGGCCTTGATGCGCGCCAGATCCTCCAGAGTGGCGACATCGCCATAATGCAGCGTGACGCGGGCACCAGCCTTTTTCAACGCCTTGATCTTTGCCAATGTCTCGGCGTCATCACGCTTGCTGCGCCCCATCAGATGGAGATGGCGCGCACCATGGGCGGCCAGCCAGGCGGCAGTCGTAAGACCCAGCCCGCCCTGTCCACCCGTTATTAGATAAGCCCCTTCAGGATCGATCGGCCTGACAGGCTGACGCTGGGCACGGACATCAGCAAGATCCTCGTAGGAAACGAGGATCTTGCCGATATGCTTTGCCGACGACATGAACTTGAAGGCCTCACGCACCTCGGACGCCGGATAGACCTTGTGAGGCAATATGACCGTGTCGAATTTGCGTGAGAGATAGGGGATACGATCGAAAATCGACACGGCCTTGCGATGGTCATTGGCCATCATCAGATCGAGATCGAAGCTGTGGAACGAGACATTGCCGTTGAAGCTGAACTGGGAGAGATCGCGCTTTTCCCAGATATCCTTCTTTCCAATTTCAACGAAACGCCCGGTATTGCACAGCAGCGCAAGGCTATGAGCCTGCATCTCACCAGGCAGGCTGTTGAGCACGACATCGACACCCTTGCCGCCGGTCACATCCAGAATGCCCTCATAGAAAGCGAGACTGCGTGAATCCCACACAGCCTCGCAGCCACGATCGAGCAGGATCTGACGTTTTTCGTCATTGCTCGCCGTGGCGAAGATGCGGGCACCGATAATCTTGGCGATTTCGATCGCGGCAAGCCCGACCCCGCCTGCTGCGGAATGCACGAGCAGGATCTCACCCTTCTTGAGATGGGCAAGATCGTGCAGGCAGTAGAGTGCGGTTGCGATCGCAATGGGCAGACCCGTCGCTTCGGCAACGGTAAGGGGGCGCCCTGCCGTTTCGAACAAATCGAGTGGCATGACACGAAAGCCCTTGACCGGCAGTGTCATGTGCGAGGCAAAGCAACCCGGATGGCAGGTCAGATAGCGCTTGCCGACTTCAAAGCGCTTGACCCCCTTGCCGACTGCCACAACCTCGAAGCAGCATTCCATGCCCATTTCGACCGTATGATAGGTGTCGAGCAGGAATTTTTCGGGCAGAACCGAAATGCCCTTGAGCATGTCCTTGAAATTGAGAGAGGTCGCCAGGATGCGGATCGTGATCTCGCCACGCCCCGGAGGACGCACGTCGAAAGCCTTGTAATAAAGACCATCCAGCGTGCCCGTCCGGCTCTTTTGCAGCTTGATGCCGGGGGTACCGGGCAACTGGGCCAGATTTCTGTCAGGCTGCCCCTCAACCGGCATGAAACGCGGCACGAAACGCCGCCCTTCGCGCAGGGCCACCTCGGCTTCTGAATCCTCATTCAGGATTTCAGCGGCCAGAGCGGCCAATGCATCGGGCGTGGACAGCGTGTCGACATCGATCACCTTGCCCCGGAAATCGGGACGCTCATCGACCAGCCCCTTGAAGAAACCCACAAGCGCCGCGCCATCGGCATTCACACGGGCCGTTCTGGCAAGCACGTCCTCAGGGTCGAAAAACAGGGAGTTTTCCGACACAAAAATCAGTTTTGGCTGCTTTTCGACATTCTCGAGCGAGAGACGGTTGCTGAATTTCACCAGTGCGTTGATCTGATCGATGATTGCGTCAAACGCGTTATCCTGCGCAGTGTCCGCACTATACAGAACGGCATCGAGCGTCAGACCGGGTTCAAGTCCGATCGTCTCTGCTGTGATGGCGCCTGACCGTGGCACCGACAGAACAGTGACACCATTCTCCTCGAGCAGCGCAGCAAGTTTTTTGACTGCGGCCGTTTTATGCCCGGCAATGAGAAGGGTCTTGGGTTCCGCGAAGAGGATCGAGGCCTCTGTCTCGGTCCATTTGGTGAAATACTGCTGGGTCTCAACCGCTTTGGCGGCTTCCTTGCGTACACGGGGCACCTCGGCCAGGCGTAGCCCCCTGATTTCGGCAGCGGGCATCCCTTCGGTCGTGTAAAGCCGCAGTGTCGCCTCGATCAGGCTCTGGCTGATGGTCGTGATCTCGACCCGGGCCACGATCTCACTCAGCCCCTTGGCAAAACAACTCAGACGCTCGAAACCGACCGGCACATACATGTGGTCAGAGAAGCTTTCAGGCACCAGACCGATCAGGGCATGCATGGCGCCATCGAGCAGGGCCGGATGCAGATGATAAGCCTCAGCATCCCCCAGCTCTGCCTCGTTCAACCCTATTCTTGCATAGGCAACACGCCCCTGCACGGTAAACCGCTGCAGCGTCTGAAAGCTGGGTCCGTAATGGAAACCATGCGCGCGGATCTTCTCATACAGGGCTGCCCCGTCATGACCCTGGGCAAGGCATTCACGCGCCTCCTCCCTGTCGATGACCGGCATGGGCCAGGGCGCAGCAGAGAGGATATCGACCTGTCCATGGTCGAGCCACATCTCGCTGTATTCTTCCTTGGCACTAAAGAAGCGCAGAGTCTTTTTCAGCTCGTCATAGACAAGATGCATGACCGGGTTATCGCCAGTCTGCACAACCAGAGGCGCGAGGATTTCGAAATTCTCGAGCACGATGCCGGTCTGACCCTCGACCTCATGACCAACCGCGAGGGCGGATTCGATGAACCCGGCCGCAGGCAGCAGGATCACATTGTCTATGCAGTGGTCCTTGAGCCAGGGCACGCCAAGCTCTGTCAGATCGACCACCCAGGATTTTCCCGGTGTCATGGCGCCAAATCCGATCAGCGGATGACCGTTGCCGCCCTGTCGAAAACGCTTCTCGCGCTCGTTTTCGATCCAACATTCCTCACGCGACCAGCGATAGGATGGCAGATCGATTAGCGCACCCGCCGTGATGGCCTGCCAGTCGAGACGCGCCGTCTGAAGGATAATGTTGGCGACGGCATTTTCGAGGCATTTGGCTTCGTCTTCCTGACGATTGAGCGTGCTGATGACGCTAAGCTTGGCCTGCTGCTTGTCTGCCACCGACTTGAGAGACCGCCCGATGACCGGATGCGGACCTATTTCGACAAATTGCGTGAAGCCGTCAGCGAGACAGGCCTCGACCGCAGACGCGAAAAGAACCGGCTGTCTGGCATTTTTGAACCAGTAATCGGAATCGACGCGATGCTCGTCTGCCGTAAGTGCACCCTGAACGGTGGAATAGAATGGCGTGGTCGCCGCTCTGGGCGAAAGATCGCTCAGTGCCGTTTTCAGATCGGTTTCGATACGATCCATGACGGCACTATGAAATGGCACGTCGACATTCAGAATGCGGTTGAACAGCCCCTTCTGCGACAGATGGGCAGAAAGCGTCCTGATTGCTTCCTCCGGTCCGGCAAGGGTGCAGGTGTTGGGCGCATTGATTGCCGCCACACAGAGTTCGGGCGCCTGTTCGGCAATAACTTCCTGCGCGGCTTCGGCAGACAGCCCCACAGCAAGCATGCGTCCCGTGCCATCAAGCGTGCCTTGCAACGTGCTGCGATAATAGATGACGGTGACGGCGTCATCTAGGCTCAGCGCACCGGCCACATAAGCAGCGGCTACCTCGCCCATGCTGTGACCCAGAACAGCATCGGGCAGAATACCCTGTTGGGCAAGATATTCGGTCACCAGAACCTGAATCACGAAGATGGCAGGCTGCAGGATGGCCGTATTATCGATACGCGAGAATTCTGCTTCTTTCAGGATTTCATCGACAATCGAAAAGCCTGAAATTGCCTTGAAAATCGTATCGCAGCGTCGTGCTTTGGCAAGAACCGCCTCTGGCGCGTGGTGCAGCAGATAGCGCCCCATACCCCACCATTGCGGCCCCACGCCAGAATAGACAAACACAATGCCACGCCCGGATTGTGCTTCGACACTGGCTTGGAACACATCGTCCTGACGCTGATCCTGCAAATAGGAATCGAGCTTTGCACCCAGATCCTTTTCATCGCGCGCCATGATGAGAAGACGGTTGCGGAACAGCGTACGCGATGTCGCCAGGCTGAAAGCCAGATCGCCCAGGGCAGGTGCCGGGCTGGCGTCCAGACGCTCACGATAGGCTGCCGCCATGAGAGGCAACGACGTTTTGGAAAAGGCCGTCAGCAGAAAAGGGATTTTGCCATTGATCCGCTGCGCTGTGCCTTTACGGCCCGTGGCCTTCTTTTTCGTCTCGGGACGACGCAGCAGGGCAATCGCATTCGTTCCGCCATAGCCGAAAGAATTGACGCCAGCATAGCGCGCGGACTTCGTGGTGGCGAGCGACCGCATGCCTCCACGTGCCACATCGAGATTCCATTCATCGAGGTGGATGGACGGGTTGATATTCTGTAGCCGCGGCTGCGGGGGCGCTTCCTGATGGCGCAGGCACAAGGCCGCCTTGAGCGTGCCCAGCGCGCCTGCTGCTGCTTCGGTATGACCCAGATTGGCCTTGATCGCCCCGATAACCAGCTTCTCATCCTTGAAACGGGCTATGGATTGCGCCAGCGCATAGGTTTCGATCGGATCGCCGGCGGGCGTGCCGGTGCCGTGGGTTTCGACATAGGCAACGTCGGCGGGGTCAACCTGCGCCGCCTCCAGAACCTCGGTCATGAGTCGCGACTGAGCCCCGGCATCGGGTGAGGTCAGAAACTGCGTACGGCCATCCGAATTCACGCCTGTCGAACTGACAATGGCGTGGATAGTATCTCCATCGCGCTCTGCATCCTCAAGGCGCTTGAGAATGAAGACCACACTGCCTTCGCCTCGGCCATAGCCGTCTGCAGCAGCATCGAAGCTCTTCGAGCGTCCATCACGGGCGATGAAGTGTCCCTTGGACATGAAAATCGAGGTCTGGGGGCAGATCATGAGGCTGACGCCACCCGTGATAGCCACATCCGTCTCGCCCTCATTCAGGCTGCGGCAGGCCTGATGCAGTGCCACAAGCGATGAAGAACAGGCCGTGTCGATCGACATGCAAGGGCCTTGCAAATCATAGACATGCGCCAGCCGGGCAGAGAGCATGGTTGACGGTGTTGCCGTCGCCGCAAAATGGTCGCGCACCGTCGGAAGATTATAGGGGCTCGACGTATGGGCATGCGCATCGACAGCGAAGATGCCGATGAAGACACCGGTTTTGTGTCCTGCCAGCCTCGCAGGCACAACGCGGGCATTCTCCATCGCCTCCCACGTGACTTCGAGCAGCAGTTTCTGCTGCGGATCCATGATCTGCGCTTCCCTCGGAGAAATTCCGAAAAAGAGCGGCTCGAATTCGTGGATGTTCCTCTTAAGAAAACTGCCCCTGCGCATATAGGTTTTCGAAGGGGCTTCGATTTCCTCGGCGTAGAAGCGTTTGACGCTCCAGCGCTCCTCGGGGATATCCGAGACCGCTTCACCCTCCGCACAGAGAAACGACCAGAGTTCATCGACATTTCTGATATTGGGTGCCAGGCGGCAACCGATCCCAATGATGGCGATATCAGCAGTTTTCTTGCGCGACATAACGACAACCGAACCTTATTATAATCAGCATCTGGGAAGACTATAGAAATAATACGCGTGACAATTTCTTGCCTACCCTTTTTTGACTTCAGTGAGCGCTGGTTTCCGAGCGTTGGAATGCTCTGGAGAGCCTTTCGCGGTCAACGCGACCATCCAGCGACCAGGGGATATGATCAACCGTCATCACACAGACCGGGGGCAAGGTTGGATAAAAAGCCCGAAGCGCCTGAGCCAGGTGATCGGCATTGAAGCCCTTGTCTGATGCGAGCGCGATATTCAGCCTCTCTCGGCCTGCTTCATCAAGCGAGAGGAAACTGCCGAGCTCGCGTTGTCCGAGCATATTGCGCGCGATATCATCCACGACACCGAGATCGAATTTATCTCCCCCCAGTGAGACGAGATCATCAACGCGCCCCGTGATATGCAGGCGCTGCCCGGCATCGAGCAGGCCGCGATCGCCCGGATAGAACCATCCCTCCGCAAAATGACGGGACTGCTTCTCTTGGATATCGGCGTAGCCGTCGAGCAGACCGGTGCTTCTGATACGCACCACCCCTTCTTCGCCTGTGGCCAGCTTTTTCCCCTGAGCATCTACAATCTGCAGCGTGACCCAAGGCAGAGCCGTTCCAACAGTCTGGTCGTCTTCGAAAGTCGCGGCATCGCCAAGGGCAATGGCGCCCGCCTCGTCCGTACCATAGGCGGCTGTGACGCGGCGGGTCAGCTTCGCGAGTGTCTTGTCTCGAAGTGTGCGGCTCAGCTTGCCACCTGTCACGATCAGCTTCAGCGTCTCGAGCGGCTGCATGCCCGGCGGAAGCACCTCGATGATATGGGCCAGATGACCGGGCGTAACGACAGCCACTGTCGGGATCCTGCGGGCAATTAGAATGCCGATATCGGTGTGACTGACGAAATTCAGCGGTGAGCCGCCGCACAGGGCGCTACACCCGACGATAAATCCGGTGAGCGAAATAACGCCGATCGTCGAGAGAACATGGGGCGTCGCGGTGATAACGCCGCCCATGATCTGCTCCTGAAAAATCATATGCATGATCGCCATTTCAGCCTGACGATAAGTCATTGCCAGAGGGCGACGCTCGGCATCCGTACCTGCCGCGATGGCATAACGGCAGATCGCGTCGCAATCGATGACGACATCAATCGGCTGCGGATCCGTTTCACGCACACGGCTCAACCAGGCCTCGTTGACCTCCAGCACCTGAAGATCCTGAAGCGACAATCCACCCAGGGACAGAACGACATCAGGGCCGAGCAGTTGAGCATCACGCAGGAACGAAGGATTCGAGCTTTCGGGAAGGGATGCGCTCGCCAGACCCAACGATGCAAGCGACAGAATGAAGACCCAGTGCCAGTACAGATTACCGCAGTGGATACCCACAAGTTTCGGCCTTGCCTCACGCAGCTTGCTCAGTGCAGCCGCCACCGCTGCAACGTCGCGGTCGAGTTGAACGAAGGTCCAATCCTGCGAAAGACTGTCAAAGGCGAGGGATTGCGGGTTCTGTCGTGCGTGACGCAACGCCATAACGTGAAACATTCAGATCAATCCCCAAACGAAAATGGGGCGGCCATGACAGCCGCCCTGTTTACCCACAAAATACGGGTCAAGAATGAAGCCTCAACCCTACCCCGCCTGGGCACCCAGCAGCGTCGTCGAAGACTCTGCCAGATACGGCCCGCCAGCGAGAATTTCGATGGCGAGAATGCAAACCGCGTCCGACTGGCGGTCACTCAGGTCGAGAACCGCAGCACCCGTTGTCCAGCGCTGACGCCCATCCTCGATATTGGCCCAACCCTCGAGTGTGTCATCGGTCAGATGAGCCCCGATATGGCGGGTCTTGTCGGACTCCCAGATCTGGATGTCACCCACAAGAACACCAAGATGACGGCGATCGTCATGGAACGGCCCGATAACGTCAGCAGGACGCGAAACACGTGAAACAATACGGACGCGCCTTGCATCTGGCGGCAGCATGAACACGCTGGAGCGATTAACCGTACGCATCTTGCGCATGATACGACCCCGGTCGTCAACGAGATGCAGGTCAGGATCTTCTGTAATCGCAGGTTCGTGTTTCACTTCACCAAGTCCAAGCGCAGCGGCACGGTGCGCAAGAGACGCATGCAGCGGCTCGACGAAACGACGCTCGACGCAGAGAGGCGCTGCACCATCGCTTTCCCAAGTCCGCTCAGCCGCATTCAGAATATGCACAACGGAATTGGCCTGAGCAAAACGCTTGCGATCACCTGTATCGAGGTAGCTTTCGCTCAGCGCGCCATCGGACCAGAGAACCGAATGCTCGTTTGTTTCGACATGGTAGTAATCGAAATGCGTGATTGTCCGGTCATAGAAAATGCTGCGTCCATTCACGAGCATGCGGGCCGGTACGAATGCACCGTTAAGGAACATGGCGTGCTCTGGCGTAACCAAGAGATCCTTGTGCGGAATATTCTCGCCCAGTGCGTTGCGCAGAATGCGAACAGGATAACCGGCCTCATCATCGTCAAGCCAGGTGCGCACGATGGTGGTGCGATGACCGAGCCAGACGATCTCGCGGAAAACCTCATCGCCATTGACATAGGCCGCAACCCGGTCACCAACCTTGAGTGCCTCGACTGCGATCTCGCCTTGATCGGTGCGGATCATGGTGCCTTTCAGAAAGCACTTGTCATAGACGATGACCGTGCTGCCATCGACCGGGTCTCGTTCAAGATGGTAATCGGCAGTTGAGATGGCTTCCGTCCCTCTGACAGGCGCCGTCCAGAGAACCCGATTATACGCATCGACAATGCTGATCTGGGTGCTGCTGTAGACGATACGCTGGCCTTCGGTCCATCCGAGGGTATCGACGTCGATACGCCCTTTCCAGCCAATACGAACGCCATCCAGCACGGCACCGGACTGCACAACAAGCAGGCCTCCGGCGCCCTCGCAGCCCTGCTCGATGCCTGAGATCATGACATCTGTCAGGGTTGCCCCAGAGTTAACCGTCAGAGTGCCACCGCGCTCAACCGTAATGCCGCTGGCATAGGCCATGGCATCGAGCGAGATCTGTCCATTGACTGAGATACTTGCTGCGTTGATCCCGCCCCCCGCCTGCGCATGCGCGCTACCACCAGCACCGACGGTCAAACTGCTAGTGACGGCTCCCTGCGCAATCTCGACAAGCCCACCCGATGAGACAACACAGCTTATCGCCTGTGCACCCGCACCGAGCAGCTGCGTTCCGGCACTGAAAATCGATCGCAGCGCCGTACCACCCGAGCTGACGATCTGCAGGCCGCCGATAAGGCTACCATGGTCCGTTCCGGCACTTGCAAGAATTTCAGTAGAACCGATATCGAACTTGCTGCCGGAGATCACGCCAGCACCAGAAAAACTCTGCCCCTTGAGCGTAAAGCCGCCGCCTGCGACCCCGTAGCCGCCAGCCTGAACATGAGCGTCCATCACAACGCCCGGCCCACCACCATAGCTGGACATCTTGCTCGCCAGGACGCCCCCCTGGGCACCGACCGTCACACCACTGACAACACCATCATTAATGGCCGCGAACCCGCCACTATCAAAGGCAGTGCCGCCAACGGCCGAGCCGTTGCCACCAGCCAAAACAACACCGCCCGAGACCGCTGTTGCCCCAGACGCAAGAGCGGCGCCGGAAGCGATCAGCATGGCTGGGTTATTTGTTCCACCAGCACCCAGACCAGCGACGTAGCTACCGATCGTCGTTGAATCCGCGCCTGTAGTAATCAGCGTGGCGCCACTCAGGATGCTATAGCTTTTCGGGCCCGTCTTCTCGATCGACGCCGCACCGCTCATACCGTCAGAAGTAATACCCATATGCCAGCTCCTGCAAGATATACGAGCACGCACCGAGGCACCGCGGAGCTAGCGACAAAGCAAAGGATGCCCCATCACGCCTTAACACAGCGCTCGAACCTCAGAATGCAGACTACACTCGCTCACAATTTATTAACGTGATTTTTACTGACACATAGAATTTCAACGATCAATCTCCATTTGTATAGATAATTTCTATAGGTGATAGCGTAATATTGTTTTTCTTACAAAAACATATCTCTTCAATTTCATTAACTCGTTATTAATTAAGAACTTTCGCCTTGAAGACCCAATCCCTGCGGGCAGACTCAATCGAGCGCTGCTCCCACAAATTTTTTGTGAATTTCTCGATTTTACGAATCTATATTTGTTTGTTGAAAATAATAACGGGCCTAATACATCTTCTATTGATGACAGTGCGCCCCACCCTATCCTGACGCCAGGATAGGGTGGGGCCCCTGCCCGGATCACCTCAGCCGACTTCGTCGACGTACCCGTTACCCGGAATTTCCACCCTGTAGGGCCCACCAGCCAACACTTCGATCGAAATCATGGCAATGGTGTCGGGCAGCACGTCATGCAGCGGAATTTCCGCACGCCCGGTAGTCCAGCGATAGCGGCCCTCCTCTTGATTGGACCATCCAGCCATCGTGGCAGACGTCAGATGCTTGTCGATCTGTCGCGTATGACCTGCTTCCCAAACCTGAATTTCGCCTACCAGCACGCCAAGGTGACGGCGGTCATCATGAAACGGACCTACGGTGTCAGTGGGGCGCGAGGACCGGGAGACAAGGAAGAGAGCTTTGACTCCGGCAGGAAGCATGAAGATATGCGATTGCCCGACTTTGCGTAGCGGGCGAATTTCCCTGCCGCTGTCATCAACCAGATGAAGATCGGCATCCTCTGTTACCGCATGACGAGGCGCTTCTGCATTGAGCCCCAACGCCGCCGCCCTTTCGGTAAGCGCCTTGAATAAAGGCTCGACAAAACCGCGCTCGACGCGAAGCGGCGCCGCCGCGTGCTCTTCCCACGTCTTGGCAGGAGCATTCAGCAAACGAACAACTGGACCACCTTGGGAAAATGAAGTCCGATCTCCGGTGTCCAGGTAACTCTCGCTCAAAGCACCATCCGACCAGAGAACAGAATGCTCATCTGTTTCGATATGATAGTAATCAAACTGGGTAAGGGCACGGTCATAGAAAATGCTGACGCCGTTGACCAGCATACGTGCAGGCACAAACGCCCCATCGAGAAACAACGCGTGTTCGGGAGTGACGAGGAGGTCCTTGTATGGAACATTATCACCAAGCGCGCCCTGCACGATGCGCACAGGGAAGCCGGCCTCGTCATCGTGATGGGCAGGTCGCACCGTTGCCGTGCGACGACCGACCCAGATAACCTCACGCAGCACTTCCCTGCCACCCACGCAGGCAAGAACATTATCACCGACCTGAATAGCCTCAACCGCGCGCTCACCATGCTCCGTACGGATCATCGTGCCGCGCAGGAAGCATTTGTCGTAAATGATGATCATGCTTCCATCGGTCGGATCACGCTCGACATGGAAGTCACTACTCGTCGCACCACTGGGAATACCAGCGACAGACCCCGACCAAATAACATTACCCGACGCGTCGCTGATCGTCAGCGTTGTGCCATTATAGGTTGTCTTCGTACCGGAGACATACTGGATACTATCGACATCAAGTCGGCTCTTGAAACCCATGGATGTGACACCGCTGAGCACGGCGCCGGAATGAAGGACGAGCAGACCACCAGCCCCACCGCTGGACGTGATCCCGGAAACGACGGCGTTGATGAGCGTCGCCCCTGAGTTGAGTGTCAGCGTGCCACCTCCGGAGATAACCACACTGCTCAATATCGCTGCCGAATCCGCAGAAGCGGCGGCGGCGGCCTGTATCTGCAACCCATTCACGCGCGCTCCGGACAATGCCTGCAGACTGCCGCCAGAAGCAAGCACGACCGCAGAAGCCACCCCACCTCCGCTGACCGTAATCAGCCCTCCGGCCGAAGCCGTGGCGCCGCTCGCGAGCCCCGCAGAGAGAATAATCTGGGTGCCTGCACTGAAAATAGACCCAAGAGACACACCGGCCGAACTTATCACCTGCGTGCCGCCGATGAGACTGCCAATATCCGTGCCCGCCGATGTCACGATTTCGGTTGAGCCAACATCGAACTGACTGGCGGAGATAATACCAGATCCGGCAAATCTCTGGCCCTTGATGGTGAAACCACCCCCTGCGAGCCCGTAGCCGCCTTCCTTGACATGCGCATTGGTAACAGTACCGGCGGCGCCGCCATAACCTGCCATCATCGACGCAAGGACACCACCATTGGCCCCTACGGTGACGCCATCGACATAACCGCTATTCGCGGCAACGAAGGAGCCGCTATCGAAGGCTGTGCCACCGGAGACATGTCCGCCGCCAGCCCCCATGACAACACCACCGAAGCCCACAGTCGCCCCAGAGGCAAGACCACCATTCGAGGCAACAAGAAGCGCAGGATAGTTTGTGCCGCCCGACTGGCCCGGAATGGCGTCCGAATTTCTTGGTCCATTTCCGAAACCTGAAACCAGCGCGCCCGACACTACATAAGGCGAATCCTGCACGACGAGCGTCGCACCACTAAGGATGGTGTATTTCCCACCGCTACTGGTGATTGTCCCGCCGCTTGCGGTGCCGGCTGAATATACTGTCATTTTTACCCCCTCAAGACGCCCGGTTAGACACGATTACTAATCCGACCCGACATCTAGCAGGATCGTTACATGGTTTATCGCGCTGTTGTCCGAATCATTATATGGAATCGCCTGCCCGGCGAATCCTGTTATCTAATAGCTAACATCTCTTCGCACATCAGGCCATGCAATACAATGACCACCCATTAACGGATAGCGATCACGTTTTCGGTATAAAACGTCATACACTCATCATCATAAAGAAATTTCTACGCCCATATTGTAACATATTGAATATATCTTACATTTTTTTGATAAAATTCAATCTCCCCGCTTCGCAATCCTTCTCACAATGGCTGATATGAAGGCCGATTTAATGAACGAGTCTGCGGAGTTCATCTTTTTGACGTTTTCTTTAGGAAAACGTTAACCATTCAAGAGACTACAAATCCCACAATGCGAGATGGTTTAAGCACTAGACTGAGGAGCGTCCACAAATATCCCCACAATAAATTACTATGACATTATCCCTAATTAGCGAGTTTTTTGCGAAAAATCCTTAGTTCGTAAATATGCGAATACAATAAGCAATATGGATGCATTATTGATCTATTGGGCCATCAAGCCCATGATCATATCTCAGGACATTACCCTTCGTGGACCACGCGCATCATGAGCAGAATTATATTTCTCAACCCCTATGACCCCAAAGCCATCTCCGGCGGCATCAAGGTCACGTACCAACATGCAGGCATGCTGGCGAAGTTGGGGCATGACGTGTCGGTCTTCCAGCCAGCCGGCAAACCGGACTGGTTGGATATCTCAAATCTGGTCAAGGTCTGCGATCAGTTTGAGCCGGAGGACGGAAGTCTCATCGTCTTTCCCGAAACGCTCAAGGACTTTCTACTCGACCTTGCGCGCGAACCTCTCCCGGGTACCAAGGTTCTGTTCTGCCAGAACCAGTTCTACCTCTACACCTTCAGGCTGAACGGGAGTGCTCTGAAGGAAATGGGCTTCGAACATTTCATCGTTCCCGGCCGCGAAACTGAACGCGCGCTCTCATCAGTTCTGGGTCTCGACAGCATCCATGTCATTCCCAACTCAGTCGATACAGACTTGTTTTATCCTCGCCCCAAGCAACTTTGTATCGCAACCAATCCTGGCAAGTGGCCCGCCGAAAAAGGAAATGCTGCCCTTGCTGATCTGATCGTGACGATGCTCCATCTAAAATATCCTCACACGAAAGAAGTGCCATGGATCGCGCTTGAAAACAGGCCGCAGCGCGAAGTGGCAGAAGCTATGGGCATCGCGCCTATCTTTCTGGCCCTTTCACGTCAGGAGGCCGCTCCCCTTACACCGCTGGAAGCCATGGCGTCGCGCTGTGCGGTTGTCGGCCTGCATGGAACAGGCGGCAAGGATTACGCTACACCGTTCAATGGCCACTGGTTTTCGCCGGAACAATGCGAGGAAATCGTCGACTGTATTGCGACACTACTTTTCGACATCGTTCACGGTGCACCGCACATTGACAGAATGCTCGACGCGGCAGAGAAGACAGCAAAGCAATATTCTGTTAATGGCACCTATCAGGCCGTTGCCCAGGTCTATGGCGATATACTGGCGCAATCCGCTGCCTAGCCTCGAAGTTTGATCACGAAGAGCACGAACCCATGGACAGCATGCCGAGCCAGATCGGCCCCGAAGGGATCAGGTTTGATTTTCAGGATGGCTGCCGCGTCAGTCTTCCCGAAGGCGCGTGGCACCTGGAAATCAAGGATCTGCTCACCCAGAACGTTCTGTTTTCGGCTGAAAGCAAGGGCGGCTTCATTGCCAGCACCAAGAAATATTTTGTTCCCTTTTCGCTTCGCGTCAAAAGTGGCGACCGGGTCATTCTCGACCATGTCATGACCCTTCGTGACCAGGAGGTGCTCATCGACACGCATCTAGGCGGTGTCGGCGACCATATTGCCTGGATGGGTCATGTTGAGGCCTTTGCCGCACTGCATGGCTGCCGGATCACCTGTATTGTGCGGCCGGGTCTGGCCGAGCTTTTCCAGACCGGGAATGACAAGGTGACGGTCAGCGATGACCAAGCTCTTCTGGAGCGCGCCTATTACGCACGGTACAAGGTGCTGATCTTTTTCAACGACATCAATCGCGACTTCCAGCCGACCGATTACAGGCAGGTCGGCCTTGGGGTGTCGGGTGCCTATATCCTTGGGCTTTCGCCACAGGACCGACGCCCCGCGATCAGAATTGCCGAAGGCGGAAGACCAATCCCGGATAAATATGTCTGCATCGCCACCCAGGCGACGGGGCATAACAAATACTGGAACAACCCGTCAGGCTGGCAAACGATCATCCCTTTTCTCAAGGAACAGGGGTATCGCGTGATCTGCATCGACCGTGATCGCGTTTCGGGCAGCGGCACAATCTGGCATCATATACCTCATGGCGTAGAGGATATGACCGGCCAGATACCGCTTAGCGAGCGCGCCCGATGGCTGCGCCATGCCTCGTTCTTCATTGGCTTGTCGAGCGGCCTGTCATGGCTTGCCTGGGCCGCAGAATGCCCGGTTGTGCTGATAAGCGGATTTACGGAGCCCTATAATGAATTTGCGACCCCCTATCGGGTGATCAATCGCAATGTCTGCAATGGCTGCTCAAACGATGTAACGCTCGAATTCGAGCGAACGAACTACATGTGGTGCCCCCGTCACGCAGAGACAGAGCGAGACTTTGAATGCACCAAGCTGATCTCCCCGAGCCATGTCGAGCAAATCATCCGACAGTTGATCAGCGACGGGCCGGGCGGCGTCTAGAATGAGCGATATCAACTCCATCATCGACTCAATCCTGAATTTTTCGGGTACGGGCAATACCGACACTCGCTCCCCTCCTGCCGGGGCGAGTGCCGCATCGGGCGACGACACCACTCCTCAAACAGCCGTTTCGTCCCCTTCCGCTTCATCCGTTGCCACGACGGCTGATACAGGAGCCTTTCCGGCTCCCTCGCTTTTTGCAACGCAGAGCGGGGATTTCGGCATAGGCTATGATTTCAATTACGGGGCCCGCATTACCCTGCCGGAAGGACGCTGGCACGTCAGCCTGACCGATCTCGACCGCAATGTTTGCCTATATGCTTCGGAGACGGGCGCCTGCACGGTTCTGGGTGCCAAGAAATACTATATCCGCACGCGCCTTGAGGTACGCTCTCTCGATACGGATACCGTGCATTTCATACACGATTATGATTGCCGGGACCGCAATGTCGCCATTCTCCTCCCTGGGGGAACGCTAGGCGATGCGATCGGCTGGTTTTCCTACGCCGTCAAATTCCAGCAGAAGCATCAATGCCACCTGACGGTCGCCATGAATCCTGATGCCTGCAAGCTCTTTGCAGGCCAGTATCCCGGCGTCAGATGCTGCACTTTCGCCGAGTACGAAGAGATCAAGCATCTTTCTTATGCGACCTATCATATCGGCCTGTTTTTCCAAGACGAATCCCATGACTGGCAGCCATCCGATTTCCGCCTTGTCGGGCTGCATCGCACAGCGGCCTGCATTCTCGACGTCGACGCCACAGAAGTCCCGCCACGCATGGTCTCATGGCCGGAAGAGAAGCGTCCGATCGAAGGCCCCTATGTCGTCATCGCCACGCAGGCATCGAGCCAGTGCAAGTACTGGAACAATCCTTACGGCTGGTCGAACGTCATCAGACATTTGAATACGCTCGGTTACGAAGTGGTATGCATCGACAAGAGCCCCGTCGCAGGCCATCGCAACCACTGGAATTTCATTCCGCACGGGACACGCGACGAAACGGGCGATCGGCCGCTTTCAGAACGCGCACACTGGCTACGCCATGCGGCTTTCTTCATTGGTCTGTCGAGCGGTCTTTCCTGGCTTGCCTGGGCTGCGCGCACCCCTGTGGTTCTGATCAGCGGGTTCACTCATCCTTCGAATGAGTTCGAGACACCCTATCGCGTCTTCAATCCCCATGTCTGCAATAGCTGCTGGCACGATGTACGCACGCCATTCGAGCACGGGAACATGCTTTTCTGTCCGCGCCATGCCAACACGTCGCGCCATTTCGAATGCACGCGTCTGATTACGGCCGAGCATGTCATCTCTTATTGCAATGCCCTGCATCAGGAGTTGCAACCCGGCTCTTCTCCTGAAGGCTGAAGTTCCTTCCCAAGCCATCACATCACAGGTCTTGCCAAATGTATGAAGAAGAACAGGCGCTGGTCGGCGTGCAGGCCTGGAAAGAGCGCAGTCTTATCGACCTGCTGCATTTCAGACGCCTGACCAAAGGCGACAATCCGATCTTCCTTTTTCTCGGTGATGGAGAAAGCGTCACAAGCAGCCTGAGTGCCGAAGCCTTGCATCGCCAGGCGTCACGCGCCGCCGCCCATCTCGCACGCACCCTGCCCGCCGGATCGCGCGTCATTCTGCTGTTCGAAAACGGGCTGGAATATATCATCGGCTTTTTTGCCTGCCTCTATGCAGGTCATGTGCCCGTCTCGGGGGTCTATCCGAGCGCAATCGGCGCACGCGAGCGCTTCATCTACATTCTGGAAGACAGCCAGGCGCAAGCGGTGCTCGGCAAAAAGGAAACGCTCCATCTCTTCCATGCAGATGGCGATACGACCCGCCCCGTCAAATGGATTCCGCTGGAGAGTGCGCTCAAATCGTCACGCGAGATCGAACCCGTCGCCTCTACCTCGGAACAGCTTGCCCTGGTGCAATATACATCTGGTTCGACAGAAGAGCCCAAAGGGGTCTGCCTGTCGCATCGGAATATCTGCCACAACATTCATGCGCAGCTGATTTCGTTTCAATATCAGGATGATGATACCGGCCTCAGCTGGTTGCCTTTCACTCATGACATGGGCCTTGTCGGTGCCGTTCTTCCGGCCCTCGCTGCCGGTAATCCCTTCTATTTCATGGCCCCTGACAAATTCATCGAAAAGCCCTCGCGCTGGCTCGAGGCGATCCATCGCTACGGCGCAACCATCTCCGGTGGCCCCGATTTTGCCTATCGCTATGCTTCGCGTCTTTCACCGGGGGATATCGCACCAGGCTGGGATTTTTCCCGCTGGAAAATAGCGTTCAACGGGTCGGAGAGCATCAACCCCGAGACGCTGGACGCTTTTTTCAACACTTTCAAAAGTCATGGCTTCAAAAAAGAGGCTTTCTATTCCTGCTACGGCCTTGCCGAAAATGCCCTTCTTGTGACGTCAGGGGTGAAAGGAGCTGGGGTGAAGCTCTGGACATTCGACCGCCTTGCCCTCACCCAGGGCAAAGCCCTGCCCGCGACAGCGGGCTCATCTCAGGACACGACGACCCTCGCAAGCTGCGGAACCACCCATGAAGACCAGCACGTTCATATCGTCGACCCCGACACACACGCCTTCCTGCCGGAAGGCTGCATCGGCGAAATCTGGATAGACAGCCCCAGTGTCAGCATCGGCTATCTGAACAACCCGCTCCACAACGCGCGCAGCTTTATAACGATTGAGAACAGGCGCTATCTGCGAACACAGGATTTCGGCTTTCTCTACAAGCAGGAACTGTTTCATGTCGGTCGTCTGAGCGAGAAATTCAGCTATGACGGCAATGTCTATTATACAAACGACATCGCCCTTTCGCTCAGTCAGTCTCTGGCAGGCGCTCTTTGCATGGTGGTTCCCCCCTCCTTGCCCGAACGCGCCCTTCCGGTCCTGATCATCGAATGCGAGAATACGCCAGACGCGTCGGCGTTACGCGCGGCCATAGTCGAGACAATGAAGCGCTACAGAATCCAGCTCTTCGAATACTTTGCTATTCGCAAGGGCTTCGTAATTCGCACTCCGAGTGGCAAGCAGCGCGCCGATCTGACACTCGCGAATATTCTGACAGAAAAGACGGCCATTCTTCTGTCCGGAGATACCCATTCTCCCGTCGCGACAAGCGCAAGCCTGATAATCTAGGCAACACGAGGCACTCAGCCTAGCGGACCATAATGGTCCGACATGCTCACATTATGGATACTCCTCCAACTTGGTCTTGTCGAACACCGGACCGGTCACGTATGCACGACTAGCAAGGCTGCGGGAGGAGGTTCCGGGAATCCGTGAACCAATCGCAAAACTTGTGAGCCTCGCCTCGTTGTGACATCTTCGGCTCGATCAGGCTGCACCTTTCAAATATCCAGAGGCATTCTGCAAATGGCAGACAATAATTCAGACAAGATCCTGCACCAGATTGCACAGGGCATAGCATCACTCAACGCCGAATCAGCGCCGATCATTTTCGCCGATAACGTCCCCGTCTATGGTCATGTCGGCGGCATTATCACGGTGACGCTCGCAGCCGAACGACCTCATGGCAATGAGATCGTCATTGCGCCAACGGCGCATCTGCGCCTGACACCCAAGGCCGCTAAACTGCTCGCGGAATCCATTCTGAAGGCTTTCGCCATGGGTGAACGCAAGGAAGCTTCCGTCAACTAGACGAAACCGGTTGCGGCTTTGATCTCGTCAATCAATCGCCCATCAGCGGATGGTTTGCTGCATTCTGGCAAGATTGGCCGTGGCGTCGGCGTCATCGCAAGCGCTTCCGGCTTCAAAGTAATGGCGGGCGTAATCGAGGTTGGCAGCAACCCCGCCATAGCCTTCTTCATGCAGCAGGCCCAGCATGTTGAAGGCCTTGCTGACCCCACGCCTTGCCGCCTCGACATAGAGGGCGTGGGCATAGGCCTTGTCGCATGGCACGCCGTCGCCCGTCAGATAGAAATCGGCGAGATTATAGAAAGCCCATCCTTCGCCGCCGTCTGCGGCCGCCTCGAACAGGGTGCGTGCCAGTTCGACGTCGCGCGCCACGCCCCAGCCCCGCTCATAAACGCGACCCAGCATGTTGAGAGCAGTCGGGTGCCGTGACTGAGCCGCCTGGGTGAACAGGCGACAGGCTTCCTGAACAGCGCCACGGTCGAGATGCCACTGCGCCAGATAGAGCTCTGCCTTAAGACGTTCATCAAGTGCAGGCATTGCGGGGGGCATCGGCATCGGGAGAGAACTCCGCAGATCTCATAAGGCTCGGATGCCCGACTTCAGACATGAGAACAGCCGGGACAACAGAAAAGGCACGGAAGGGGAGCCTTTTTCCCCTTCCGTGCCATGCCCGGGCACGTTTCGAACCGCGCCCGGTGTCTCAGAAGCGCAGTCCGACCGACCCGAGGAAGGTGCGGCCCGAAAGCGGCACTGCGCGGGATGCCGAGAAGGCAGAGGCGTAGTTAAGATGATTGGTCAGATTGTTCGCATTGAACTGCACATGATAACGCTCGTAGTCATAAGACAGCATGGCGTTGAGCGACACATTGTCAGGCATACGACCCGTATTCGCCTCGTTGGACCAGTAGCCCGAGGAATACTGGACGCCACCACCTGCAGAAAGCTTGCCCTGGCTGGGCTTCAGCAGGAAACGCGACAGGTTGTAGGTGCTCCACACTGACAGGCTGTTATTGGGCAGCTGCGGTGCCTTGTTGCCACGATAGGCGGTGCTGTGCGTCACCTTGCCGCCCATATAGGAGTATGAGGCAAAGATTTCCCACTCATTGGTGATCTTGCCCGTCGCACTTACTTCAAGACCACGAATGCGTCGGCCCGAACCGGCATCGGAGAAACCGGTGATGATCTGACCAAAATCGTCATAGGTGAACGAATTGTTCTGCTCGATCTGGAAGATCGCAGCCGTGACACCCAGTTTCTTGTTCAGGAAATCGGCCTTGCCACCTAGCTCGTAAAGATCACTGCGCTGAGGCTTGAGATCGCGGCCGTTGGTCGCAACGTCGCTGATGCTTGTCGAGCTGGCCGTCAGAGACGAGACGTCGGTTCCGACCGGCTTATAGGACTGGGCGAAGGTGAAGTAGAACGTCATGTTGTCCAGCGGATCATACATGAGGCTGGCAGACGGGCTGAACTTGTTCGAGCTCTGCTTCTGCAGACCCTGCGCGGCAGCAGCGGCGCTCCAATAGGTCGAGCGATAGCTGTCCCAACGCACCGTACCATTGACAGAGAGCTGCTTGGTCAGGTTGATCTTGTCAGCCAAAAAGAGGCCGAGATCGCGGAAATCGGACGTCCGTCCACCCGTTGCCGGGAAGGTCACCTGCGTGCCTGGATATTCGAATTGCGGCGTACGGATCAGCTGATTGTTTACACGGTTTATGTAAGTGCCATAGATACGGTCGTCCTTGGTATAGTTGATATCCACACCAGCGCGCACATCATGACGCAGGAAAGCCGTCTTGAACTTTGAGTGGCCCATCAAAACGTTCTGCACGCCCCAACCCGCCTGATCATAGGCCATGCCACCACCGGCGCCATAAGTGAGGGATGGATTTCTACCAGCCAGAAACGCGGTTGCGCACGCGCCAGAGCAGGCAGCCGGTGTCGTCGCTGCGAAATTACGCGTGTAATGCGAATAGCGCGTGTCGTTTGACAAGGTCAGCCATTTTGCAATTTGCGACGAGAATTTGGACGTCACCATATGCACATTGCCACGGTCGCGATCGAAATTGCGCGAATAATTCGTGTCGCGTGCCAGACCGCGCTCGGTGATCGGGCGGAATGTCGTGCCGGTCTGGATCATGGGCACGCCATAGTCAGGGCGACCGCGGCTGCCGAGCCACTGATAATTCAGATGCCAGGTGTTCTTGGTACCCAGCCCCACGCCAAGATCGGCGGCGGCGCCATAACGGTCGGTGCGTACGTTGTTGCGATCGGCGACCATCTGCTGGTTGTACATGCCGTTCACGCGCAGCGCGGTACGGGAATTGATCTCGTAATTCGCATCGGCCGAGCCGCGATATTGCATGCCACTACCGAAAGACTGATCGGCACCGAAAGACTTGCCCAGATGCGCCTTCTTGAGCGTCTGGTTGATCACACCGCCCACATTGCCTGCACCGAAATACTGACCTGACGGGCCTTTGACGACCTCGACGCTCTCGGTGTTGTAGACATCGCGCACATAATTGCCGAAATCGCGCAGACCGTCTTCGTAGATATCGCCACGCGCCTGCTGGCCACGAATACGGAACTGGTCGCCGCTCATCCCGCCATTGCCCTCACCGGCCGACATCGTGATGCCGGGCACGTTGGACAGGGCCTGATCAAGGGTAAAGACGCGCTGCTCTTCAATGAGCTGCTTGGGCACGACGCTGATCGTCTGCGGTGTTTCACGCACGGTCGCGGGCATACGACCGATATCGAGCGTGGTCGTATTGGTGTTCATGGTGTTTACCGGCGTCGCGGCGCGCACCTTGACCGCAGGAAGCTGCATCGCCGAGCTTTCGGTCGTCTTCGCGTCTCCCGAAGACTTTTCCTGGGCATCGGCCTCTTCGACACCACCCAGACCAACCCCAGCTGTCAGCGCCAGAAGAAGAAGACGTTTCTGTTTCTTCGCCACGTCACGAGACGAAAACACCGTTTCTTCATGAGATGGCTGATGTTCAGAATGGCATCCGTAATCTTCTGGCATAGATCTCACCACTTTTCCGGTTTCAAATCGAAAGATCGACATCCGATAACTTTGAAATGTTTTGTCATCATCCTGACTCTTTTTTTCAAGAGAGGAAAATGACGAATCATTACCTGAAAGAGATCGGGCGTGTCTTCGCCGGCGGTGTTACCGTCATGTTACGATAAGATGCAAACGATTCTTAAAATCTTTCTTAACTCGGACCAGAACTGTGCCTTTTGTGTCACGCAGCACGACGCCCCGAGGAGAAGTCGGGGCGACGCTCAGATGAATTCGATCTGGGTCTTGACCCCGAGCATCCACTGATTGCGCAAATCATGCTGCGCGTTGGGGTGAATGTAATATTGCAGGTCAGGCGCCACCGTGATGCCGCGTATGAGATGGATCTGGTAAAGCGCCTCGATAATCAGTGCCTCTCGCTGGACCGGAAACGGCGAGCCATCACCGGGTTTCTGCAGCGCCGCCCGGAGGCGCTGCGCATGGGTGACATGATGGGCGATGCGGGTGTACGCCAGATTGATCGCAATCATGTCCTGAGGGCGCTGCCGTATCAGCCCCCGAACCATGAAACCGACAGAATATTGAGCCGCCCTGAGAGCTGTGCGCGGGTTATTCCAATAGGCGCTCGCAAGAATCGTGAGACCCGCATCAGGGCCACGGCCCGCAAAGTGAAGCAGTTGCTGGTCAGCCAGTACCCAGGCCGACCAGGAGCCATTGACGACACGCGCCGGGGCACCTGTCAGCCCGAGAACTTCACCATCATGATCTTCGAACAGGCTGCTATGCGGCGCCGTGTCGTAAACAGCGCCCAGCTTGTAATGCCCCGGCAGAGTGCCCCCTCTGCCCATGTGCGGTTCCCAAGCGAGTTCGAGAGGAATGGCTTCACCGTCAATTGTCGCACCATTGAACTTGAAGCCGCTACGCATCTGCGACAGCGCATATTGCGATGCGGCCTGCGTGAAATAGACGCCTGACTGAAGTTGCAATGCCTCACTGATCTGCACACGAAACCGCGCGCCCCAGGTCGCAGTAGGAAATGCCGCATGAGCCGTATTATCGCTTGCCGCCCTTGGGTTGCCGCAGAACGCTGCGTTCATAAAATTGCAGTAGAGCGGATTGGCAGAGAAATCAGATAGAAAGGTCATCCGCCCGACGGCCGCATTGAGATGGTCATAAAACATCGACCGCTCGATATAGGCGGAAACGAGATGGATCACGACATTGCCCACTCCGCCATAGGTTGCCTGGCTTGGGGTCAGATGATCGCCGAATTTACGGCTTGTGGGCGTACCATAGCCGCTCGCAAGGACGATATGGGTCGAGACGCCGGAAAGCCCGGCCAGGCGCTCCCAATCGATATCGCTGCCATAAGTCACAATCCCGACATTCCCGACGCCTTTTTCATGCGACGGCGCGGGATCGTTCAGCATGGCCTGCATCTCGTTGGTATTCTGCACGTGAAAGGCCACACCTTTTTCGCGCAGGGCCGGAAGGCCCGTCAGCATCTTGCCCGCAACCGCGGATGGCGTCGTGAGAGCAACAGCCAGCAGGATCAACCAGAACATTTTCAGCTCGATACGGGCATGACATGTCATTGCGTCTGATTTCCTCCCGTTTTCCGGTGTTGCAGGGGCTATCGCGACGGTTTGTGGCATTTTTCAGCACTGGAAAGTCCTGAAACGTTTTGTCTGTTTCGATCCCGGAACTTTCAAGCGACTGGCGGCAGATCGGCGCTGCGACAAGGCACTCTGCTTCCATGCCATTATGGCCACGTAAGGCGTCCTGCGCTCGTGCCTCAGCTATACCCACCAATGCCGATCACATGAGCCACGGCGTCGTGATGCAAAGCGCCTATGGCATAAATCTGGGAAAAGCGACCCTTCCTGCTGCCCGCGATGACGCCGAGCGCCTCCTGTCGCTGCGTCTCTTTTGCCCGCCAGGTGATTCCCTGTTTGTGCGGCGCGTAAGGCATGCAAAGCGCAGTGCTGGCGCCCATGCCGCGATCTGAATTGCTGACATCGTTCCTGTGCCATCGCGAACACGACCCCGCTCTGAACGAAAAAAGGCGGCTCCTTCCGGAGCCGCCTTTCCGAGCAGAAGACTGACAGATCTTACGGAATAAGAACCGTCTTGATGGATTTGTCGCCCTTCTTCATCAGGTCGAAACCTTCCTTCCACTGGTCCAGCGGCAGGGTGTGGGTCACCACGCCTTCGACCGGCAGACGACCATCGGCGATAGCTGCAATGGTGAAGGGATAGCAATACGGTCCGAGATGCGAACCCAGAACGTCCAGTTCCTTGCGGTCGGAAATGATCGACCAGTCGCAAGTCACTTCATCGCCGAACACGCTGAACTCAACAAAGCGGCCGAGCTTGCGGATCATGTGCAGGCCCTGACGGACGCTGGAAGGATGGCCGGTTGCTTCGATGTAAACATCACAGCCATAGCCGCCGGTCAGTTCCTTGATCTTGGCGACAACATCCTCTTCGAGCGGGTTCATGACGATATCCGCGCCGAACTTCTTGGCCAGGTCCAGACGGTCCTGCTTGGTGTCGAGCACGATGAGCTTGCTCGGGTTCTTCAGGCGGGCAGCGCCCACCATGCCCAGACCCAGCGTACCGGCACCGGCCAGAACCACCACGTCATCCAGCTGGATATTGGCGCGGTTGACGGCGTGAACCGAGCAGGCATAGGGCTCGATCAGAGCGGCTGCATCAAGCGGCATGTTCTCAGGAACACGATGGGTGCGCGACGTCTTGGGGAAGCGCATATACTTCGCCATGGCGCCATTGGTGTTGTTCTGGAAGCCGTACAGATCGTGACGTTCGCACATCCAGTACTGACCGCCCTTGCAGTAGCGGCAATCATCACAAGGGACGATCTGCTCGCTGATCAGGCGATCGCCGATCTTGTACTGGCTGCGCAGGTTTTCACCCACCTCAACGGCACGGCCAACGAATTCATGGCCCGGGATCATCGGCGGCTTGACGTAGCGCGGCTGCTCCTTGTCGCCCCAGAAGGACGGTGCGCCCAGGAAGCACTTGATATCACCGGCACAGATGCCGACTGCCTCGACTTCGATGATGATGTCATCGGGGCCAGCGCGGGGCACGTCCACCTCTTCCCAGCGATAATCGCCGGGTTCGTAGGCAACAACGGCATTCATCTTTGCCGGGAGGGCAACGCTGGCTGCTTCTTTCTGCAGGGCGCCCAGATCAGGGGTGACGATCTTGTTCATGGTCTTGATCTTTCAGGATTGAGGCAGTTCAGGCGTTGTGCTTGCGCGCCGGGGCCTCAAGTTCTTTCGCGATGGTCTGCAGGATCAGGCAGCAGGAGGTTGCACCGGCATCGAGCACGCCGCGTGAACGCTCCCCCAGTCGGCTGGCACGGCCGATACGGGCCACCAGATCGATCGTGGAGTCACGACCGCGCTCTGCCGCTTCGGACATCGCAATCAGGGCCTGCTCGAACGACTTGCCGTCATCCAGAGCCTTGTGGAAGGCCTCAACCGAAGGCTGCAGCGTATCGACCAGGGTCTTGTCGCCAACACGGGCATTGCCAAGGCTGTTGATACCAGCCAGCGCACCGTCAAGCATCTGGGCGAAAAGCTTGCCGTCGAGGAATTCGACATTGCGCAGCGGGATCGCCATGCCTTCGAAGAAACGGCCATAAAGCGGGCCCATCGAGCCACCGATACCGGCCATCAGGGAGTCTGACAGCGCATCAAGGCCCTTCTCCATGACCGGCGGGTTGGCGCCCAGAGCCTCACCGCAGCGGGCAAAGCCCTTGGCCATGTTGATACCATGATCGCCATCGCCGATCTTGCCGTCGATTTCGCTCAGCCAGTCGCGTGCCTTGACGATGGCATCGACCAGAGCCGGGATGACCTTCGTGGTTTCGGCAACGGGGATGCCGCTCTTGGGTACGTATTTCTCGCCCGTCGCGGTCTTGACCAGTGCTTCGACCGGGTCGGCCTTGGCCGTCGGCGCTTCAGCGGCCTGAACCTGTGCCGCACCGGCACCGACGCGCACCAGACCGATTGATTCGGCGGGCGCAGCCATCAGGCGATCCAGCTCTTCATCGGTCTTCATGATCGTCAGGGTGGCACCCTTCATCTCGAGCGAGGTGAAGAGATTGCCAACGAAGCGATGCGCCACCTCAATGCCCTTCTCCTTCAGGAGATCGGCAACATCAGCGTACAGCACATAGAGTTCGATGATCGGGGTGGCACCCAGACCCGAGAGCAGCACCGTCACGCGGTCGCCCTTGGTGAAGGGCAGGTCGGGCAGGATATGCTCAAGCATCAGCTTGGCGATATCGCGCGAGCGGCCGAGTTCCTGAACCGACACGCCGGGCTCGCCATGATGGCCGATACCGACTTCCATGTTGCCGAGTTCGATCGAGAAATTCGGATGGCCGTTGGCAACGATGGTGCAGGGCGTGAGGCCGACACCGATGGAGCGGGTATTGGCAATGGCCTTGCGGGCCACGGCAATCACCTCATCCAGCGAGCCGCCTTCTTCGGCGCGCGCACCGGCGGCTTTCCACATCAGGATTTCGCCAGCGACACCACGGCGGCGCTCGGCTTCACTTGCCGGAGCCGAAGCAACGTCATCGGTGGCGACCACGGTCTCGACCTTGATGCCAGCCTGCTGCGCATCACGCGCCGCCATGCGGACATTCATCGTGTCACCGGCGTAGTTGCCGAAGAGGCAGGCAACGCCTGCGCCCATATCGGCTTCCTTCATGGCGTCGAGGAAGCTCACGGCTGTCGGCGAAGAGAAGATCTCACCGATCGCAACAGAATCCAGCAGACCCGTACCGACATAACCGAGGAAAGCAGGCTCGTGACCCGAACCGCCACCCGTGATCACACCGACCTTGCGACGGCCCGTGGTCTTGGCGCGCTTGACGACACGCGGATTGGCGGTCTCGACGATGATATCGGGATGAGCAAGAAGCGCGCCGCGCACGCCGTCTTCAACCACGCCATCGGGGTCGTTGAAGATACGGTCCAGCTTGGGACGTGATGCGGGAGACTGGGACGAAGCGCCATCGCCGTGGCCGGTATGCGCTGCGTAAACGAGAGAACGATCCATAATGGGCCCCATACTGAATGCCGGGAAAACACCCTGTGTGCCCAATCGTCTTAACCGTAACAGGCATTATGCGTAAAATCACACTAACGAGAGTGATATTCGTGACCTAATATGTAGGATTTGAGCGCTCCCGTTTCACGGGACACCCCTACCACGAGGAGACACCCTTGATAAAATCCATTGCAAACAACGATCTAAATCAATACCCCCTCTTGCGTATCGTAAAAAAAGCATTTGAAGCCCTTCTGAGCCCAAACTGAACAAATGTTATATTTTGTGTCTCTCTTTCGCGGGGCTGTGTGGCCAGACATGACGGCCCAGACAGAAGAAAAAGAACAAAAAGAGAAAAAATAATATTTAGAAACAATAATTTTGAACTGTTTACTGAATTAGTAGGTGAATTTATGTTATTAGAAATCGTTTCTTAAGAGAAAAAAGAAGCAAAACAACAAGAAACAATCCGGTATGCCGCACCACGCAACAGGAGCCGCCTCCGGATACAATCTGCAGGAATACCGCGCTGTGATGCTGCCATTGACCACCGCCCAGCGCGGCCTCTGGATGACCCAATTTCTTGCACCCAAGGGCTCGAGCCTGAATATTGCCGAGGCTATCCATCTGCACGGGATTGTAGATGAGTCTCTCTTCAGGAAAGCTCTGACCTCTGTACAGACCGAGGCAGAAACACTGCGCACAGCCATTATCAGAACAGATGACGGACCGGTCTACGCAATCCGACCACCATCATTGCCTGAATGTCCTGTCATCGATTGTCGCGACGAGGCCGACCCATCTCTCTTCGCCCGCAGATGGATGCAGGAACGCATTCAGGCTCCTCTCGATCTGGAGCGGGACCCACTCTGGCAGAATGCCCTTCTCCGTGTCGCCTCAACGCACTGGATCTGGTTTCACTGCTGCCATCACGCCATTCTTGATGGTTTTTCCGGCGGCATGATCGTGAGCCGTGTTGCTGCGCTCTATACGGCCCTGACCGAGGGGCGCGACGCGCCAGCCCCTGGCTTTCTCCCCCTGGCAACCCTTCACGAGCAGGAGGAAGCCTATCGGGCCTCGCCCCGTTTCGAGATCGACAAGGCGTACTGGCGTGAGACCCTTCAGGATGCGCCCGAGCCGGTATCGCTCTCGCTCAGGCCCCACCGGGTAACCACCGGTGATTTTGGCGGCGCGATAACACGTGCGGCCACACTTTGCGACGCGCGCGCTGAGGCACTCAGGGCGCTTGGCCGCACATATGAGTCGAGCCTTCCCCAGACCCTGACCGCCCTTCTTGTCAGCTACCTGCATCGTCTCACCGGACAGTCGGATCTCGTTGTGGGCATGCCGGTCAGTGCAAGAGCCAACCGCCTTCTGCGCCAGACGCCGGGCATGGTCGCCAATGCCGTTGCGCTGCGTTTCATGATGTCGCCCGAAACGAGCTTTGCCGAGCTGATTATCAAATCCCGTCGCGCCATGCGCAGCGCCCTGCGTCACCAGCAATATCGTTATGAAGATATGCGCCGCGATCTGGGTATGTTCAACAATACCACTCAGATCAGCCGGATCGGGATCAATATCGAGCCTTTCGACTATAATCTCTCTTTTGGGCCGGCCCATTCACGCAACGAAAATCTCAGCAACGGCGCCATGGAGGATCTGACCCTCTTCGTGTTCGACCGATGCGACGGAGGCGGTCTCTGTATCCAATGCGATGCCAATCCGGCGCTCTACACCGCCGATGAACTTGACGCCCATCTGGCGCGCATCCTGACTCTGACCGATCAGCTTCTTGCCTCACCGGAAACGCCGCTCCGCTCTATTCCACTCCTTACTCAAGAAGCCCGGCACGCTCAGGGCGTACGCAACGCTGCAACAAGGCGGGTCTGGCCCGATATCACCCTGTCGGCACTCATCGCCTCAGGCATAGGGACCGGCCCGGATAAGGTGGTGCAGGACCATAAAGGCGCTCTGACACGAGACGATTTCCAGAGGCATCAGCATCAACTGACAATGCAACTCCGTGCGGCAGGCGCGCGACCCGGCACGCTTGTCGCCCTTGCCCTGCCCAGAGACAGACGCATGCTTCTCTGCGTAGCTGCGGTGGCCGCAACCGGCGCGGCCTGGCTGCCGATCGATGTCGACGCCCCTCAGCCTCGCGCCCGGCTGATCCTGGAAGATGCCTGTCCGACCCTGGTGATTCTGCCAGACGCGGATCATATCGGCTGGGCCTGCGGCCACGAGGCCTGGCAGATGGACGCGGCGACACTGGTGCTTCGATCGCTCGCTCCTGCCGCGCCGCAGGCCGGATTTGCCCCCCTATCTGCGTCGCGTCTCCCTGAGGATACAGCCTATGTCACCTATACATCGGGCACGACGGGGCGCCCCAAGGGCGTCATCATCCCCCGAAAGGCCCTTCTGAATTTTCTGCACAGCATTCGCGACATTCTGGATTTTTCAGAGCGGGAAACGCTTCTGGCTGTCACCGCCTGGACTTTCGATATCGCTATACTCGAAATGCTCCTGCCGCTCGTCTCAGGCAGTCGCTGCGTTATTGCGACACCAGAAGACGTGCGAGATCCCGGACGCCTTTGCACACTGATCCGCCAGCATGACGTGACGGCCCTGCAGGCCACACCCACCTTATGGCAGACCTTGCTCGGCACGGCAGAAAGCAGCAGCCTGCGTGGTCTGCTTTTTCTGAGCGGTGGCGAGGCCATGCCCGCCCATATGGCGCGACAAATGGGCCATCTCGGACGGGCGGTCTATAATCTCTATGGCCCCACCGAAACCACGATCTGGTCAACGGCCTGCCGCCTGACGGCAGACGAGCCTGACTCTCCGCCAGCCGGATTGCCTCTGGCCAATACCCGCCTCTATGTGGTCGACCCGTTCGGCCAAACATTGCCGGATGGCGTTGTCGGTGAACTGGTCATTGCCGGTGACGGCGTGGCGAGCGGCTATCTCAATCGCCCCGAGCTGACAGAGAGCCGCTTCATACCCGATCCGGAGGGCAACGCCGGAGCTCTGGCTTATCGCACGGGCGATCGTGCTGCCATCGATTCAGAGGGCGTGCTCAGCATTTTTGGTCGTGCCGATTGTCAGATCAAGATACGCGGCATGAGGATCGAACCCGGCGAGATAGAGAGCACTTTGCTCAGCCTGCCGGAGATCCTGCAGGCTGCCGTCATGATCGAGGAAACAGCGTCACGGGATCAGCCTCTTCTGGCGGCCTATCTCGTACCCGCAACAGAAGGTGCCAAGCTCGACGCAGCCCAGATAAGACGCACCCTGCTAGGGCTGCTCCCCCCTCAGATGATCCCGGTCCGTATCGTGTGTGTAGACGCCCTTCTGCGCCTGACAAGTGGCAAGCTCGACCGCGCCGCCCTGCGCGCCATGAAAGAAGACACGATCGCAACCAATGCTGTTTATGCCAGCACACCGGCAGAGAAAATGCTTGCAGCGCTCTGGAGTGACCTGCTCGGACTCGAAAAAATCGACATCCATGCCAGCTTCTTCGATCTGGGCGGCGACAGCATCATGGTCGTGCAAATGATCTCCCTGCTTTCCGAGCAGGGATACACCTTGCCGGTCGGGCAGATCTTCGCGGCCCCGACCATCGCCCTTCTTGCACCGCTTTTCGAAGGCGGTCCGATCACCTGCGATCCGCTCGCCACACGTCTTGCCATCAGGCCCCACGGAAACGGAGCGCCTCTCTTCTGCGTGCATCCGGTCATTGGCATGAGCTGGAGTTTCAACACGCTTGCACCGCTCCTGCCTGACACACGCCCGGTCTATGGCCTTCAGGATGCCGGGCTGCTGCTCGGCGCCAATCCGCCGCGCACGCTCAACGAGCTGACAGCCCACTATGTGCAGGAAATCCGGGCCATCCAGCCGCACGGGCCGTATCATCTGCTTGGATGGTCAATGGGCGGGGTCATTGCTCATGAAATTGCCGCCGCTTTCCGCCGCGAGGGTCAAGACGTCGCCTTGCTGGCGATGCTGGACTCCTATCCAACCCTGACGGAACCCGGCTGCTCCCATCGAGGCGCCTCAGGCGGGCCGCTTGATGACCCTGACAGTCCGCAGGCCATACGGGCGGCTCTGGGTTTTCTGAAAATGCCGCTGGATAATGAGACGCCTCTCCCCCCGACACTGGAGGCGCTGGCCGATCTTTTTCTGGCAACACTTGATACGACGCTGCTCCCTGACCTGCCGACACAGGATCTCGGCGATCTGATGGGGCTCGCCGAAAAGCTGCGCCTCGTCACCAGACGCAATATCGAGATGCTCATGACCCACCGCCCAACCCATGGAGAGACGGATATCCTGTTCCTGCGCGCTGCAGACAAGGGCGACATGACGGACCAGATCAGCGTGACTGACGACCCTCTGTCCTGGGCCAATTATAGTTCTGGCCGCATCACGGTTCATGATCTGCCCTGTCGTCATGGAGATATGCTGCTACCCGGTCATGTTGAAATGGTAGCGCGCCTGATCAGGAGCCACCCGGCCTTTGGCCAGCCTGTTTGTGCCGACCTGTCTGCCGCCTGATATCGTGCCGAGCCAGCCCATGAAAATCGTGATCTTCACCATCGGTACCCAGGGCGATGGCCGCCCTTTCGTCGCTCTGGGTCAGGGGCTCGTCGCCCATGGCCATGACGTGTGCATCGTCACATCGGAACGGCACAAGTCGCTCATTCTGGGCGGCGGGCTCTCCTTCGCCCCGATCGCGTCCGATTTTGCAGATCTCATGGCGCAGGAACACGCTGCCATGGACAAGGGAAACCAGCTACGCATCGGTCGCCAGATGAGCAGAGCGCTCTGCGACTGGACGCCTCTATGGGTGAATCAGGCGCTCGAAGCCACGAAGGACGCCGATCTGATTATCGGCTCCGGTTCGGGAACAGCGCTTGGCGCCTCTATCGCCGAGAAACGCGGACTCCCTTTCGTTCAGGCGCAGTTCATGCCCATGACGCCCTCACGAAACGTACCGCCGCTCTGGCCTAATCCACGTTTTCGTCTGCCAGGGGTGCTCAATCTCGCCCTGACCCATTGCGCAAGGGTGCTGATCTGGCGGTTCATGTCCCGGCCCATCGCAATCATGCGGCGTGAACTGGCTTTGCCCCCGATAGCATGGGCTGGCCCTTGGTCGGAAAAGGACGCCAACGGGTCGAGGCGCTATCTGCTCTACGCTTTCAGCCGCCACCTGCAACCGCAACCCCCGGACTGGCCGAAAGACCGGATCACTGTTACGGGAAACTGGTTCTACGACCAGAAAAACGACTGGGTTCCCCCGCCCGCGCTGGAAGCCTTTCTCGCTGCGGGGCCAAAGCCCCTTTATGTAGGTTTCGGGAGCATGATGTGCGGCAATCCCAAGGCGTTCACCCAGCTCATCCTCAAGGCCCTGCGCCTGACGGGCAGGCGCGCCGTCATAGCAACTGGGTGGGGCGCTCTGAAAAATCAGGCCGGTCACGAGGAAGACGGCCTCTTCTTCATTGACCATGCACCCCATGACTGGCTCTTTCCGCGCATGTCCATGGCCGTTCATCACGGCGGCGCGGGCACGGTGGCCGCAGCGGCACGCGCCGGTCTGCCGCAGATCGTGATTCCGTTTCTGGCAGATCAGTTTTACTGGAGCTGGCGCCTGCATGAGATTGGCGTCAGTCCGACGATTCTTTCCCGCAAACACCTCACACCAGAGACGCTCGCGCTGGCTATCGGGCGAGCAAGTGCGCTCAGGATTACCACAGCCGCCCATACGCTTGGCCCGCTGATCAACGCCGAACATGGCATTGATCGTGCGATAGAGACGCTCTCGGACTGGGGCCTACTCGGTGAGAAAAACCCTTCGGGCAGGTCTGCGGAGGCAGAAGGAGCAGCGTGAACCAGACATCGCCACAAGCGCCCTGCCCCGTCATTGCCGTACAGGATCTGGCCAAGAAATATGCTGGCAAGCGAGTGGTCGATGGTCTCTCGTTCTCGGTCAGCGCAGGCGAGATCTTCGCCTTTCTTGGTCCCAATGGCGCTGGCAAAACCACCACCATCAAGATGCTGACGACCCTGCTCCCGCCCGATGAGGGGCGCATCCTCATGAATGGCATCGATCTGGCCACTGACCCGATGGAGGCCCGTCGCCATTTTGGCGTGGTGTTTCAGGATTGCACGCTCGACCCGGCCATGACGGTTCAGGAAAATCTCTGGATGCACTGTGCGTTCTATCGTATTCCGCGCGCCCGAAGGCCGGAACGCATCGCCCATGTGCTGGCCCTGTTCGCTCTCACGGATCGACGCGACAGCATCGTCAGCACACTGAGCGGCGGGCTGAAAAGACGGGTCGAGATTGCACGCGCCCTGCTTCACCAACCGGCCCTGATCTTTCTGGACGAGCCGACACTGGGGCTCGATCCGCAAAGCCGACGCGTTCTGTGGGACCATCTTCAGCTTCTGCAAGCGCACCATGGCACGACCATTTTTCTGACGAGCCATTATCTGGATGAGGTCGAGCGTTACGCCCAGAGCGTTGCCGTCATCAAGAAAGGACGGATCGTGACGCAAGGCGCTGTCGCTGCGATTATCAGCCACACCGCACATGCCTCTCTGGAAGACAGTTTTCTGTCGCTCACAGCCGAAGACGGGGCAGCCGACGACGAGACAGCCGGATGATCGATGTCCTTTTCTCTCTCTGGCTGAGACAGGTCAGGGGTTTCCTGCGCGCGCGCGGTCGGGTGTTTTCCGCCCTGTCACAGCCTTTCCTGTTCCTGATTGCGCTGGGGCTGGGCTTTGCCCCCGTCTTCCGCAAGGCAGGAGAAGGCGATTATTTCGCCTTTCTCGCGCCTGGTGTCATTGGCGCAGGGATCTTGTTTAATGCGGTCTATTCAGGCGCCGACCTGCTCTGGGACCGACAATTCGGCTTCATCAAGGAGACGCTCGTCGCCCCTGTTTCGAGACACTGGATCCTGCTTGGGCGGGCGCTGGGCGTTGCAAGCGTGGCGATGATTCAGGCGATAATCGTCGGGGCGATCTGCCTTATTTTCAGCGCCTCTCTGCCCGCCCCCGGAGCCCTTGCCCTTTTTCTCCTCTTCGCCTTGCTGATAGCGGTGCTCTGCGCTTTTTTCGGCTCGATACTGGGGTCGGTAATGAGCGATGCCCAGAGCTTCTCGCAGATCGTGAATTTCATTATCACGCCTGTTTTCTACCTCTCAGGCGCTGTCTTTCCTCTCGAAGGGCAATCAGGCGCGATCAGGGTGATGGCCTTCTGCAATCCGCTTACCTACGGCATTGATGGCATGAGAGGCGCGCTCAGCGGGCATTACGTCATTCCCCCGGCATTCTCGTTTCTTGTGCTGTCTCTCTCAACGCTCTTCGCTGCTGGCGTGGCACAAATCGCCTTCTCGCGTATTCGCCCCTGAGACGCTGTCTCTGACAGGTCTTCTACCCTGAAGCAGAACCAGAAGATTGACGGCAAGTCCTGGCAGAGCGGGGCTGACGCCACCCATAGGGACACCTGACAGAAACAATCCCGCCCCGGCCACCAGACCGGCAGCAAGCCCCGCCAGCAGACGGGACGGGGTAACACGATAGCCGCAAACACAAAGCAGCACCGCCGGCAGGAGCTGCACCAGCCCAACATAGAACAGACGGTTCAGTGTGACGATCAGCGTCGTCTGGGCGGCAGCAGTCACCACCGACAGGGCCAGATAGGCGATGATGATCCCAAGCCCCATTCGTTTCTGGGCAGCGGCCGGCACATGCGGCACGATCGAGCGTGTCACGATGGCGGCGAGGCTCAGACAGACAGCCCCAAGCCAGACAAGGGCCGTGAGAGCTACGGCCCCGGCAACCAGACCGGCCATCCAGGGGGGAAGCAGGGCCGTGGCTACAGAGAGAAACACCCTGTCAGGGTGCGTCATGACAGAAGGATGGGTCAGCCCGTAAAAGGCCACGACCGCGAGCAGGGGAAACAGCACCATGTAGAGCGGCATCCAGATCTGGGCACGTCTGATCGTCGCAGGACTGCGTGCCGAAAAGACCGCTGCCGCTGTCTGCGGTGCAATACAGAAACCGACCGCCTGTGTCAGAATGGTCGTGATGATCATGGTGCAGGAGGATACGGGGCGGCCGCCTGCGCCATGAAGCACTGCAGTGAGCGGCATCTTTGCCCCATCCGACCAGTGGAACACAGCCCCCAGCGCAACGCAGAATATGGCAATCAGGATCAGTAAGTCCTTGAGCGCTGCCGTCAGCGCCGCACCGCGCAACCCGGCACTTGCGACAAACAGAAAAGCCAGCAGGGCCGCCAGAGAAGACAGAATGACTGTCGAGACAGGCAGGGCAAGCGCGGAAAAAACGGCACCGAGCCCGATGAACTGCATGGTACCAAGCGGAAGCATCAGAACCACCAGAACGCATCCGCTCACACAGGAGACCAGACGACTATCGAAATATCCCCCCAGGAGATCGGGCAGGGTGATCGCGCCAAAACGCTGCCCGAGCTGCCAGAGCCTTGGATAAAGTATTGTGCCGACAGGAAAGGCAAGCAGGATATAGCCGACAAACCAAAGCGCGACGTCGATCGAACCACTGGCAGCGATCCCCCCCGGAAACCCGAGAACCGAGCCGATGGAATAGGTCTCGCCAACCGATAGCAGAAAGAACAGGACCGCCCCGAACTGTCCGCGTGCCGCAAAAAAATGCTTCGGGTCCTGACCTGCCTCCCCCCGCCCTGAAAGGAGAGAGAGGGCGAGTGCAAGCACCAGAACGGCCAGAAAGGCACTCAGCATCATCGATCGGTCTCTCGCTCACCCGGCCTGACGGCCAGTGCGAGACAGAGTGTCGTCAGGGGCAGGCAGGCGAAAAGCCAGACCAGCGCAAGCGGCACCCCCATGACACGCAGGGACGCGCCGTAGAGAAACGGCAGTGGCAGAAGCACCAGGCAGAATGGCAGGGCCAGAAAACCGTGCCGAAGCCGGATGCCAGAACAGGAAACAGACATGGCAGGCACTCTGAAATCGGAAAGTCAGAGCCCCGGCATAGAGCCAAGCCCTGCCGCGATGCCAGCCTGGAATGGATGAATCTTTGGCCTTACAGCTCGGCCCATTGACGCAGCAGGTTATGATAGGTCGAGGTCAGCCCCAGAACGCCGGGATGATCGTCAGGCAGAGTCTTGCGTGTTTCGATGATCGAGCGATCGAAATCATAAAGCAGCGCGCGCTTCGTGTCGTCACGCACCATGGACTGGCTCCAGAAGAACGACGCCCAGCGGCTGCCTCGTGTCACCTCGCTTACACTGTGCAGGCTGGTCGAGGGATAGACGACCATGTCGCCTGCAGGCAGCTTGACGCGCTGCTCGCCATACGTGTCCTGAATGACCAGTTCACCGCCATCATATTCATCCGGACCGGTGATGAAGAGCGTCGAGGAAACATCGGTGCGAATACGAAAACCGCTATCCGGGATAGGACGGATCGCATTGTCGACATGAGCGCCGAACTTCATGCCGATGTCATAGCGGTTGAAAAGCGGCGGGAAAACGCGCAGCGGCAGGGCCGCACTATTGAAGGTCGGGTTACGACCCAGCGCACGCAGGACAATTTCACCCAGTTCGCGAGACTCCGCCGAATCCTGCGGCACCTGCAGGTTGTTCTTCGCCTTTGCCGATTGCTGGCCCGCTGTCACCTTGCCATCAAGCCATGCCGCCCGTTCGAGCGTCTCACGGCAATAGCGCAGTTCGTCTGCGGTCAGGACGTTGGGAATATGAACCAGCATGGGCGCTCTCCTTCGGAATCGAGTTCTTGTAATTGAGAATGAATCTGATTAACACATCAGGACCGCACGGTTACACCCGGTAACAAGAACTGAAAGCGCCCGCAGGCGGGTTGCGGCACCAGAAAAAACAGGAGAGCCCCATGGCTACGCCCGTCGGCGATCTCGCCTCACTTCCGTTCACGCCGTGGGAGATGTTTCTCGGTGCCGGTCTTGTCGTGCGCTGTGTGATGCTGCTGCTGATTGCGGCCTGCGTGGTCAGCTGGGCGGTTTTTGCGGCCAAGGTTGTCGAGATGATCCGCGTCAGAGCTGCGCTTACCAGAACCGAAATCACGCTCGAAGACGCCTCATCGCTTGAAGCCGCCCATACGCTCTGCCCCGATATCGGCATTGCCAAGGCGCTGCTGAGCGCAGCGTCGAATGAGTGGACGCGCTCTGCCGATGTGCTCGAAGACCGCGAGGGTCTGAAAGAGCGCATCATGCTGCATCTCGAACGTCTGGAATCTGCCGAGGGCCGACGCCTCATGCGCGGCACGGGCATTCTGGCCACGATTGGTGCGACGGCACCGTTCATCGGTCTGTTCGGCACAGTCTGGGGCATCATGACCTCCTTCACCGGCATTGCGGCCACCAAGGCCACGAGCCTTGCCGTGGTGGCTCCGGGCATCGCCGAGGCCCTTCTGGCGACAGCGCTCGGACTCGTCGCAGCCATTCCGGCCGTCGTCATCTATAATTATCTCTCCCGCCAGTGCCTTGGCTGCAAGGCCCAGGTGGGTGACCTTACCGCGCTCATCCTGCGCCTTGTCTCCCGCGATCTGAGCCGGCTTCATGTGCAGAGCCACGGCGCACAGGTGCTGCGCTTTGCCACGCCGCGCGCCGAGCAGGCCGGTCGCTGATCATGGCCCTGCGTATGCGCCATGCGGATGACACCGCACTCGATGCCCATGAGCTGAACGTCACGCCTCTGATTGACGTCATGCTCGTACTGCTGGTCATTTTCATGGTGACGGCGCCCCTCAGCACCGTGAACGTGCCGGTCGATCTGCCTTCTTCCACGCAGAAGCCCGCCCCGCGCCCGGCCAACCCGATCTTCGTCACCGTCAAGGCCGATCACAGCCTTGCCTTGGGTGAAGACGATGTCAGCAATGACGCGCTGCCCGCCAGACTCATGGCTCTCACCAACGGCCATAAGGATGAGCGCATCTTCCTGCGCGCAGACAAGACCGTCGATTACGAGACGCTCATGAAGGCCATGGATCTCCTGCGTAAATCCGGTTTCCTCAAGGTCGCACTGGTCAATCTGCAAGGCCAGGAGGAGGGTGACGAACCGTGACGGCTCGCGATCTGCGTCCCTCCCTGCCTGCAAGCCCTGCCGCTTCCCCTGCCCTGACCGCCTCAGGGCACGCAGCCATCATGCCGTTCCGGCAGGCCTATCAGATGCATCTGCAACGCGAGGCCGCATTGCGCCGTCGCTGCGGAGGCTATTCGGCTGCCACCGTCGCGCTGGTGGCAGGGCTGGCGCTGGGTCTGGTGGCAATGGTCCCGTCAAGTTCTCCACCCCCTTACTCGCCACCACCCGCGGCCATTGCGATCGATCTCGCGCCTGAACCCGCCAGTGTGCCTGCCCCACCGCAGGAACGCCCGCCCGGCCCCCCGCAGATGGCGACCCCCGAGCCCCCGGCACCGGAGAAACCACCTGAGGTGATGGCCCCGCCTTCCCCGGCACCTCTGCCGCCCGTACCGGTTCCACAAAAGATCAAGGTCGTGCCAGTGCATCGCAAGGTGGCTCCCTCACCGCCTATGCCAAAGCATCTGCCGCCGCCAATCCCTACCCAGTCGACTGCCGACACGGCACCCCCGCCTTCGGATGCGCCGCTCTCGACGGTTTCGGCCACCAATGCCAAGGGAGCTCCGTCGTCGCGCGAGGCCTCTCAGGCCAAGGAAAGCTGGCAAGGCAAGCTTCTGGCGCGTCTGGAGCGGTTCAAGCGCTACCCGCCCCAGGCACAGGCCGAGCATCAGGAAGGTACGCCGATGCTGCGCTTTACCATGGACCGCAAGGGCCATGTTTTGGCCGCCTCTATCGTGCGCCCCACGGGCTACACGCTTCTCGATGAGGAGACACTGGCTCTCATCCGCCGCGCCGAGCCCTTGCCCGAGCCACCCGATACGATCGAGGGAGCCACGCTTACCCTGACTGTGCCAGTCGAGTTCTATCTCGAGACACACTAACTCGCGCGCCTCCTGACCTGGAGCGAGGCAAACAGACTGGCATCATTGACTGCAACCGGGCTCGATCTGGACGACATTCCGAGCTGTTGCGATCAAAGCTTGCGTGAATACCCCCTGTCGAGGGGGCTCATTCTTGCCAGACCCTGCGCATGCGATCAGAATACACGAACATGACCGCATCGCACGCAAAGCCTCCTTCATGGTCCTGACAGAGATCCCAGCTTCTCATGGCGCCGCGGCCTCTGACACGCCGCCGGACTGGCGTATGGATGCCAGCAAAGGCGTTTCCTGCCTTGTCCTGTCCGGATCATGGCTGAGCCATGACGCGACACTTCCCCAGTTCTCCGGTGATATCGCCAGCGTCGGCGCCTCGCTCACCTGCGATACGCGGAATGTGTCCAACTGGGACACGGGGCTGATTGCCTTCCTGTGGGATGTCAGACGCGCCTGCGACGAGTCAGGCAAGGTCTTCGATATCGGCTCATTGCCGCATCCGATGCAGCAATTGCTCAACCTCCTGCCAGACAGGGCAGCCCCGGCTCTGCCGACACGCAGCAAAAAACTTCCCTTTCTCGAAAGGGTGGGCATCAGATCCATCGCCATCCTTGCAGAGATCGGCATCGTGGCGGGGCTCGCCGGCCGTACCTGCCTGGCCGCCTATCGCTCGCTTTTCGGCAAGGCCGGCCTCAGACGCAGCGATCTGCTGAGCGATCTCTACAATGCCGGGCCGTCCGCCCTCGTGATTGTCGGGGTCGTGAATTTTCTGGTCGGGGCCATTCTGGCTTTCGTCGGCGCGGTACAATTGCAGAAATTTGCCGCAGGCATCTATGTGGCAAGCCTTGTCGGCATTGCCACGGTGCGTGAGATGGCTGCGGTCATGACCGCCATCATCATGGCGGGCCGCACAGGTGGGGCCTATGCCGCCCGCATCTCGACCATGCAAGGCAATGAGGAAATCGACGCCTTGAAGGTTTTCGGCATATCGGTCTCGTCCTATCTCATTCTGCCTGCCGTTTTGTCGCTCGTGTTCACCATGCCGTTTCTCTATCTCTATGGCTGTCTGATTGGCATGCTGGGCGGCTATATCGTGGCCATCTCGATGCTCGACATCACGAGCCTGGGCTATTTTCATCAGACCATCATTGCCTTCGGTATCGGCCAGTTCATCTTCGGCTTCATCAAGAGCATCGTTTTTGGCGCCTTCATCGGACTGACCAGCTGCCGCATCGGCCTCAAGGCAGGGCGCTCTGCCGCTGATGTCGGCATTGCCGCCACCCACGCCGTCGTGATCGGCATCGTGGGTGTGATTGCACTCGACGCCCTGTTTGCCATTATTGCCAATAGCGTGGGGATCTGAGCCATGGCGCAGGATTCCATCATGACCATGCAGGATGTCACTCTGGCTTTCGGGCCAAAAGTGATCCAGTCCGACATCTCGCTTTCTGTCAAACGTGGCAGTATCTTCGCCGTCATGGGCGGGTCGGGCTGCGGCAAATCGACCCTGCTCAAAAGCATGATCGGCCTGCTGCGCCCCAGAACAGGCAGTTTTCATGTCGGCACCCAGGATTACTGGGCAGGCACCGATGCACAGCGCACCGAACTCAATCATCGTTTTGGCGTGCTGTTCCAGAGCGGCGCGCTGTGGAGTTCAATGACCGTTGGCGAGAATGTCGCCCTGCCACTGCAGATGTTCACCAATCTCGGCCCGCGCGCCATCAGGCGACTGGTCGAACTCAAGCTGGCGCTTGTCGGGCTTCTGGATGCGATCGACCTTACCCCGTCTGAAATCAGCGGTGGCATGCGCAAGCGCGCCGGCCTCGCGCGCGCGCTGGCACTCGACCCGGATATCCTGTTTTTCGATGAGCCTTCCGCAGGACTCGACCCCATTACCTCTGCAAGGCTGGATGACCTCATTCTCAATCTGCGCGATGGGCTCGGTGCGACCATTGTGATTGTCAGCCATGAATTGCCCAGCCTGTTCACCATTGCCGATGATGGTATTTTTCTCGATGCCATCACCAAGCGCCCCATCGCCTCTGGCTCGCCGCGCGAGTTGCGCGATCACTGCACCGACCCTCAGGTTCATGCCTTCATGAACAGACAACGAAACGAAGAAGGAACTGCATCATGAACAGACAGGCGCTTGTCGGTGCGTTCGTTCTGGGGGGGCTGACGCTCATGGTCGGCGCCTTCGTCTTTTTCGGTAATTTTCACCCCTTCACCCATACAGATCGGGCCGTGCTGATTTTCCGCGGCTCTACAAACGGGCTTTCGGTCGGCGCCCCTGTCAATTTCCGCGGGGTTCAGGTCGGGGCCGTGGATCGCATCGCCATCGAATACGACCCCAAGACACGCGAGGCCTATATTCCGGTCTATGTGACCGTACGCCGTGACGATATTCTGGTCGCTGGCGAAAAACATGGCCACCTGCCCGATCTGCGCGATCTGGTCGCGCACGGATTGCGCGGTGAAATGAATCTGAAGAGCTTCGTGACCGGCACATCCCAGATCGATCTCGATGTCTCTCCCGGAACGCCGGCCGTGCTTCATCCCAATCTGACCAACGAAATCGAGATTCCGACGCGTCAGTCGTCAATTCAGGCCATCACCAATACGCTGACCCATCTGCCACTGCGCCAGATCAGCGATGATGCTGCTGCCACGCTTGCGGTCATTCATCACCTTGCCGATACGCTCGACCAGCGCCTGCCGGCACTTGTCGACAGCGTGCAGCAGACATCAGACCACAGCCGCGCCACGGTCGATGCCGCCCACGACATGATCGTGGCCCTTCAACCGCAATTGCTGCACACGCTGCAGAGTGTCGATCGTCTGGCCTCCACCGGCAGCGATCAGCTTTCGGCGCGCGGTCAGGAGCTGCACACCCTGCTCCAGACCAGCCGTGACACCATGGCCAACGCCAACAAGACCATGGCGAATCTTCAGGGCATGACGTCTCCGCGCTCGATCGACCGCACCAATCTGGAGTCGAGCCTGCGCGATATCGCCGCCGCCGCCGCCGCGCTGCGCGGTTTTGCCAATGACGTCGAGCGCAATCCGCAACTTCTGCTGACAGGACGCCGCCAATGAGCCCGCGCCCCCTTCTCTTCGTGCTCGCTCTGGGTCTGCTCTCGGGCTGCGCCTCGGCACCGGTCCAGTTCTACACAATCGCCCCGACTGCGAGCGACATCACGCTCGCCCCCAGAAACGCGCCGGTCACCTACGTGCCGCGTGTGTCGATGCCCGATTATCTCGATACGCAGGATATCCTGGTGCGTGATGGCAGTCGTCTCGTTCGCAGCAGCAATGGACGCTGGGCGAGCCGCCTGTCGCAATCCGCGACCGATCTGATCGTGGCACGACTGTCGCAGGATTGGCCCCAACGCATGGTCACGGCCTATCCGCCGCTCGACACGCCCGAGTCACGCCTTGGGATCACCATCGAGCGTATGGACCTGCTTCAGCAAGGTCAGGCCACACTGATCGCTTCTTGGACCGAATTGCCCCGCGACGAAACCAGCCCGCCGCGTCAGGGCCGCGCTTCCGTCAGCGTGCAGGGGAGCGTGACGGACGATGCCGCCAAGGCGGCACTGCTTCAGAAGCTTTTCGAGCAGCTGGCTGACAAGATCGCAGCAAGTCTCGCCACGCGCTAGAACTGCATCGCGGGATCAATTCCGCGATGCCCCGGCTCAGAAGGCAGCCTGAATACGGCTGCCCAGTGCATCAATCGAACGGCCCTTGGTATTGACGCTGCCTACCGTCTGCGAACGCGTGGCGTTGATATGGCTGTATTGCAGCTGAATGCGGAAATGGCGGTTGATGTACCAGTTCAACCCGCCCGCCCAAACGGTCTGCACGCCCCCGCGTACGCCTCCCGTGGCAGAGGCCGGCATATCCTTGATGATATCGCTGTTGAAATCCATGACGCTCCAGCGTCCGACCAGCTCGAGCGCACCCCACTGGTTGTTCCAGAAATCGACATCTTCCTTTGGCGCTGGCGCGGAAAACGCCGCATCCTTGGGGCTGTAGCGGCGTGGCTGGCCGAACAGCGTATAGCTGCCAGCGACATAGTAACCATCGAACCCGAGATTAGGTGCCGGGCCTTTACTGCGGGCGTCGGCATTCCGGTCTACTCCGATATGATAATATTCGGCCTGAATCACCGCCTTGTCGTAACGCAGGGCTATTTCCGGCCCGACAGCCCAGACCTTGCCGACATCGGCAATCGTGCCACTCGACACAAGACGCTCATTGGTCAGGCGGATTTCAGGACGGTCGCTGATCGACAGCACACGCCCCTGCGCGGTCTGGTTACGCTTGAAGGACATTGTGGAGGAGATGCCCAGATGCAGATCCACATTCTCCGTCGCGACAGGCCGCCCGGCAACGCGCAGAAGCCCGCCCATCTGGCTGTCCGAGACAGTCGGGTCGGCTGTCCGGTCGCCATAGGTCTGGCCGGTCAGATAAGCCCCCAGATACCAGCGTTTCTGATGCGTGCGCCCTCCCACACTCAGCCTCGTATCGCCCGCAGCGATCTGACGCACGACTTCTGAAATCGATGCGCGCTCCATCAGGATGAAGCCGTTGGAGGATTCCGAGTCCTGCATGGTCACGCGCGGCTGATAATAGCCGACAGTGAATTGCGAATTATGGATGCCGCTATAGACGATATTCGCCTCATACAGCCCTGCCGTTCCATCAACCGTACGGCCCCATTCCGGGGTGAGATTGGCCAGAAGATTGCCATAACGCCATGTCAGCGGCAGACGCAGGCGACGGGCATTCTCGTTCATTTTCGGGAAACGACCCGTCTGCCCCTGTGCCGCGCCACCCGAAGACGGAAACCCGCCAAGATCGAGATGCATGACGAGACCGACCGAGAAGGCATAGAGCCCGTCACTTGACGCGATGGTCGGACGTCCGGCCGGAAAGCCGATCCTGATCCCGCCAATATCAACCGTCTCGGCCGTACGTGAGGCGCGACGAAAATCGGCCAGAGACATGTTCAGGCCATGATCAGGCGGCGGGATGAGATGAGTGTCATAGGCAACTTGCGGGTTCGACGGCTTGCCTGCGTCCCTGACCGAGGCCGACACCAACTGCACCGGTCCCGATGTCGAGGGCACCGTATGCGGCTGAACCGTTGTCACGTCAGTCGCAGGCTTTCCTCCGGGTGCCGATCGGGTGCTTGCCACAGCGGTTGCAGGCTCGCTACGCGTTGCATGGACCGGTGTGGGGGCAGCATGACGGGGCGCATGCGTTCTGCCTGCTGCGCCCTCTGTCGCCTCATGGGCGGGCTGCGCCTGTGCCAGCTCCGATTTGCGGCGCAAGGCGCGCTCTTTCGCCAGTTCGTGCCTGAGATCGGTAATCTGCCCCTGCATCTGCGCGCGCATTTCCAGCATTTCACGACGCAGGGCGGCGATGTCGTCCGACTGGCTGGCAGCGAAGGCCGAAGCAGGGATCGCGGTGCCGCAAAGCAGCAGCATGGTCGTGAAATGGCGCACGCGCATAGGTTAGACAAAACTCTGATGTGAATTAACTGCGCGCTGCTATAAACGAGCACATAAGTCAATCATATGACAATTTATGACCGCAGAGCAATTTCCCAGTCTTCAGGGATGAAATGTTTTGTCATGATTGACGGTTACTTTTCTAATTCTTTGCCACGCCCTTCTATGTGGCGGGATGCAGCGGGGCTACCCGGCACAAAATGCCGGAGCAACCCCTGCATCTTTTAAAGACGGTTCTTCTCTGGCAGAAGGCGCATAGGGCAGCCATTCAATCCAGCACGTAACGTCGCGGAAAATGGATAGGCGACACGGCGGGCACGCATGATGTTTCCGAGGGGCCGATGCGCCACCAGACCATGCCAAGGGGAAAAAGACAGGCTGTCATCGACTTGCTGTGACCTCTCCTCACTCCAGCTTTTCTGCGGCGGGAAATCGAGACTGGCCACGCATTGGAACGGGCTTGTCTCCTCACTCCAGGCAAGCTGGGCATTCTCGATGGGCTGGGTCGCAAGATCGCGACACAGCTGCACGCGCAGGCTCATGCTTCCTCCCTCCTGAGCCAGAACACGCCCCACAGCGCGCCGTATCGCGATCGGGTCATGATCAATATCGATGCGACGCCCTGTCAGACGACGGAAACTTTCCGACTCCGGAACAATGTCAAATTTCGCGACGTAATCGCCGTAGCGCGAGGGCGCCTGGGAGTGAAAGCGATCGCCAAGAGGATGCGTCGGCGCAAAACCGCCCAGCGCATCCAGCGCCGCGCTACGTCGGGCAAAGCGCGCAAGGCCGTCCTGCACAAACCGCAGGACACGCGAAAGCAGCGCCTTAGCCCCTTCTGCCCTGTCGGTCGTCAGAGCGAGCAGACGCAGCATTTTCAGAAACACCCCTGCATGGGGGGCCCCGAAGGCCGGACCATTGGCAAACAGGAAATCTTGCACCGCAACACCCTGCGTATCGTCAAGCAGATCGCCGGGCACGTCATGGATCTTGAGCGCAAACCCGCGTGGCCCTGAAACATCGTCGCGCAGCGGGTCGCCTGGAATGGCCGAAAGCCGGGCCGTGATGCGGTATGAGCCTGGTCTGGCAAAAAGCCCCTGGGCGAGTTCGGGCGGCAGACCCGACCTGACATGAAGCGTGCCTTCAAGCAGGGCATGGCTTTTCGCGTGAACCCCTCGGGAGGCATGGCCGAGATCGCGCCTTGTTGCGGTAATGATCTTGCGGAAGCTCTTCCTGAGCCCCGCCTTCACAGCCTCTTCGTCGGAACGCAGCTTTTCGAGTGAGTCATCATAGGCGACAGGGGGACGCATCACGCTGCTCCAGAAAGGGAAAGACGATTTTTCGATCCCCTCCAACCCGCCCCCGCTGCGAGAGTTTCCGCTCAGCCCTTGAGCGTCACGACTTTCGTGAGATGGCGCGGGGCGAGTGTGTCCAGCCCATGAGCGCGTGCCACATACTCGCCAAGCAATTGCAACACAGGCAGACAGATCAGAGGCTCTGCTCCGTGATCGCCCTCGACAGCCAGCGAGATTGTGCCGGGACCGCCGAGCCCCAGCACGACAGCGCCTTTCTCCATCACATCGCGCGCCACAAGGGCCTCTTCCTCACGCGTGTCAGGATGATAGAGCATGACGACGAATGACCGCTCGTCGATCAGGCTGATGGGGCCATGGCGATATTCGAGTGGATGATGGGCCTCGCTCTGACTGAGGCTCATTTCCTGCATTTTCAGTGCGCCCTCACGAGCGACACCGTAGAGCGCGCCACCGCCCAGAAACACGAAATGCGAACGCCCACGCAAAAGGGCAACGAGATGCGTATCCGCCTCTTCAAGCAGGGCCTCGGCCGCAGCAATACTGGCCGGACCGATCTTGCGACCGGCATAGCGAAGCCCCGCCAGCAGCATCAGACTGGCCGATGCCGTCATCACAATGCCTTCCTCGGGGTGGGTCTCCGCCTCGAACACTTCAGAAGACATTTTCGTCAATGCACTGCCGGCAGCGCAGGTAACGCCCAGAACCTCGTGACCGGCCTCAAGCCCCGCTGCGGCAGCGGCAACCGTCTCGGTTGATTCCCCACTGCGGGAAAGCGCCACAAGCTGCGTTTTCGTACCTGAAGGCACGTAGGATGAGGCACGACGTGTCCATTCATTCCCCGGAACAGCGCGCGCCAGAAAACCCGCCTCGTTCAGGGCACAGGCAATGCTGTCGGCAATATGAACGGAGGTGCCACAACCGATAATGGCGTGCATCTGCCCTGTCTGCGGGCTGGATTGCGGTCTGGTCAGCGCCCTCCAGAACGAAAACTGCTCTCGTATTCCCCGTTCGGTCGCATTCATCAGCCTGACTTTCCTCTGCAGATGGGCATTATTCGTTCGATCATGACACAAGCTTTCCGTGCTTCCGAGAGGAGAGCGGTAAAATCGCCTCTCTTCGGTCAGGTTCGCTCCTGTCAGGTGGTCTCGGGGGCTCGCTCTGCAAATGACATCGTCCCCAGATCCCTGAGCAGGGATGCATCGAGCGATGCCAGATCTGTCACGCCAAGCAGGGCGAGGTCACGATTGATTTCGGTGCTGAGAATGGAAACGGCCTTGTCGAGCCCGGCGCTACCCGCCAGCGCACAGGCCTGAAGGAAAGGCCGCCCGAGCATGACGGCATCGGCCCCGAGCGCCATGGCCTTGAGCACGTCGCCACCACAACGAAAGCCGCTATCGATCACGACACTCATATCCCGTGCCGCTTTCCTGATTTCGGGCAGCACCTCGAGCGGAGAGACGGTTGAATCGAGCAGACGGGCCCCATGATCGGAAATGCCAATGCCATCGACACCGATCCTTGCCGCTTCCTCGGCATCCTCGGGGCGCAGGATACCCTTGAGGATCAGCTTGCCTTTCCAGCGTCTGCGGATATGGCGGATATGATCCCAGGTGAAATGGGGCGAGCCACCGACTGCTGCGATCTCGTTCGAGAAAAGACCCGGCCCGCCCTGCGGCCTGATATTCACGATTTTCGGATTGCGGTCGCGCAGAATGGTTCGCCCCAGCGTGCCGAATGTCCAGCCCGGGTTGAGAATGCCACCGATCGTCGCCCTCAGGTTGGGACGTATGGGCATGGAATAGCCTGCACGCGTCTCGGCAATGCGCTGCGCCGGAACCGGCACATCGCAGGTAATCAGCAATACGGGATATCCGGCCTTCTGCACGCGGTCGATCATGCCATCGATCACGCCGAGATCGCTCGGCAGATAGGCCGCAAACCAGGTGCGCGGGTTGATACGGATAATCTCTTCAAGTGGTGTCAGCGAATTGGCCGAGAGTGCATAGAACAGATTATGCCGCCGTGCGGCAGCGGCCTCGATGCGGTCGGCATCGTAGCGCGTCATGGCTGCGCCCCCTGTCGGAGCCAGACCGAAAGGCTGGGCATATTCCTCGCCGAAGAGGGTGATTTTCGTATTCAGGGATGAGACGTCGCGCAGGCGATAGGGACGCCAGAGATAACGCTGGAAGATCGCCCTGTTGCGCCGCAGGCTGAGTTCGGCCCCGGCACCGTTGCGTACATATTCATATACCGCCTTGGGCAAATAGCGCTTCACGGCTTTTTCGAAATCGGTGAGCTGATAGATATCGTGCAAACGCCGCTTTGCCGTCATGGACATCGAGAAACTCCGGGGCTGAAAAATGCAGGCCAGATGCCAACACCAACAGAACGAGCCAGACGGGGCTTTTTTCGGGAATTATGGCATTCACGTTAATGTGAAGAGCTTCTCCTTGTGGGAACCGTCGCATCAGCCACTGAAAAACCTCGACAAACTATGAAATAATCATTCTGATTTATGAACATAAAATAATTTTATCGGGGAATGGACTGAACAGATCCGGTTGACGCGACGTTGCTGAAGCACAAAGCCACCCACCGGAGCATCGACGCCATGTCCATGAATGTCAGTGAATTCATGTGGAAACGCCTTCAGGAATGGGGGCTGAAACGGGCCTATGGCTACCCCGGCGACGGGGCCGGTGGCATTGACGTGGCGCTTCAGCGCGAGATCGATAGTGGGCGCATGGAATATGTGCAGGTGCGCCATGAAGAGATGGCCGCCTTCATGGCATCGGCCCATGCCAAATTCACGGGTCAGGTCGGGCTTTGCTTCGCCACCTCCGGCCCGGGCGCCATTCATCTTCTCAACGGGCTTTATGACGCCAAGCTCGACCATATGGGCGTGGTTGCGATCATGGGTCAGCAGGCGCGCAGCTGTCTCGGCTCGAACTACCAGCAGGAAGTCGATCTGCAATCGCTCTGCAAGGATGTCGGGTCGGAGTATATCGTGACCGTCACCGAGCCTTCCCAGATGCGCCATGCCGTCGACCGTGCCGTGCGTATTGCCAGAGACAAGCGCGCGCCGACGGTTGTCATCGTGCCGAACGATCTGCAGGAACTTCCCTACAAGGATGGCCCGGTCGCCCATGGCTTTACCCATACCGGCATCGGCGAGACCATCATCAGTCCGGTGCCTGAAGCCCATGGGCTTCAGGCTGCGGCGGATATCCTCAATTCCGGCAAGAAGGTTGCCATTCTCGCCGGTGCAGGCGCGCTGGATGCAACGGATGAGCTGATCGCCATTGCCGATCTGCTTGGCGCCGGCATCGCCAAGGCCCTGCTGGGGAAGGCCGCCGTGCCTGACGAGCTGCCCTATGTCACAGGATCGCTCGGTCTGCTCGGCACAAAGCCCTCATGGGATCTGATGAAGGAATGCGATACCTTCCTGATGGTCGGCTCCGCCTACCCCTACAGCGAATTCCTGCCCGACCCCGGTCAGGCGCGTGGCGTCCAGATCGATATCAACACTGCCAATCTGTCGCTGCGTTATCCGATGGAGCTCTGTCTTCAGGGCGATAGTGCCGCGACCCTGCGCGCGCTCATCCCGCTGCTCAAGCGCAAGGAAGACCGCAGCTGGCGTGAGCAGATCGAAAAGGAAGTCGCAACCTGGTGGAAGGTGCTCGAAGCCCGTGCCATGACCGACGCCAACCCGGTCAACCCGCAACGCGTTTTCTGGGAACTGTCACCGCGCCTGCCAGACAATGCGATCATTACCGCTGACTCAGGCTCGGTCGCCAACTGGTTTGCCCGCGATCTGAAAATCCGTCGCGGCATGAAGGCCTCGCTCTCGGGTGGGCTTGCCTCACTCGGTGCAGGGACGCCTTACGCCGTTGCTGCCAAGATGGCCTTTCCCGAGCGTACCGTCATCGCCTGCATGGGTGATGGGGCGATGCAGATGAACGGGCTGAACGTGATGATCACCATCTCCAAATACTGGAAGCAATGGGATAATCCGAAGCTGATTGTGCTGGTTCTGAACAACCGGGATCTGAATCAGGTGACCTGGGAAGAGCGCGTTCAGCTCGGTGAAGGCAAGACGACTGCCACGCAATCCATCCCGGACTTCCCCTATCATAAATATGCCGAACTGCTCGATCTGAAGGGTATTCTGGTCGACCACCCTGACCAGATTGGCGCGGCGTGGGAACAAGCGCTCAGCGCCGATCGCCCGGTGATTCTGGAAGCACGCACCGACCCCGATGTGCCGCCCCTCCCGCCGCACATCACCCTGCAACAGGCAAAGGCTTTTCTCTCATCCTTGCGCAACGAGCCGGAACTGCTCGATGTGATCCGGGGATCGGCGAAGGAAATGCTTGCGACTTTCCTGCCTTCGAAGAAATCCTGATCAAGGCGCTCTCATCGCCCTGTCGATGCGTCTGACCGCCGATCTCGCCGATGAGGGCGTCATCGGCGGTCTCACGACTTGTGCAGGAAAAGAGCGCCCAACAACGGCGCGCGATCTGTCGTCTCAGAGCGCTGTGTAGCCCCCGTCGACAAAGATCTCCTGCCCGTTCACCATTCCGGAGGCAGGAGAGGCGAGATAGAGCACGAGATCGGCAATTTCTTCGGGGGTTGCGACGCGACCCGAAGGAATTTTCTCCAGAAAACGGGTCAGCTTGTCGCCAACACCCCAGACGCGCTCGCCCATGGGGGTCCAGACAATCGTAGGGCAGACGGCATTGGCCTGAATGTTATGGGGCCCCCATTCTGCCGTCATCACCTTGGTGAGCCCGTTCAATCCGGCTTTCGAGGCGACATAGGGACCATGCTCCGTCAGGGCGACAGAACTGGCCATCGAACTGATATTGATGATCTTGCCGCCCCTCGCCTCGATCATGCCCGGTGCCAGGGCGCGCGCCATCAGCCATGGGGCCCGCAGATTGAGGGCAAATATGGAATCCCACTCCTCGACGCTTTGATCGAGCAGGGTTTTGGGGATGCTCATCCCTGCATTATTGACAAGAATAGTGGGCGTGCCGAATGCGGACTCGATGCGCACTTTCACCCTGTGAGCAGCGCTGGCGTCGAGCAGATCGGCAGCGATGGAAAGACAGCGGCGCCCGTTTTCAGTGACGATCGCCTGTGTCTCGGCCAGCAGGGCTTCATCGCGAGCGACAGCCACGATATCCGCCCCGGCTTGGCTCAGGACATCACATAGCGTGACGCCCAGGCCGCGAGAGGCACCGGTAATGACGGCAGTTTTACCGGAAAGGGAAAAGCGTTCGGAAAGACGGGTCATGAGAGAACCAAACCTTCTGATGGGACGACAGCAGCACGCGTTTCAGCCATCGCGATCTGCCGGGCCTGCTGACGAAACTGACGGGGCGTGCAACCGCGCAGGCTGAGAAATGCGCGATTGAAATTGGAGAGATTGCCAAACCCGGAGGCGCGACAGATATCCGTCACGGCCAGAGGGGTGGTTGTCAGCAGATGGCAGGCGTGACCGATGCGCAGCCTCTGAAGAAAGCCCATGAAACTCTCGCCAGTGAGTGCACGGAACTGGCGCGAGAAGGTCGATGCGGTCATGCCGAGCGACGCGGCAATCCTTTCGTGGCGGATCTCCGCCGGATCTGCCGCAAGCAGTTGACGCACCAGACGCGCGATCTGCCCTCCCTTTGTCGTTTCCGGCGTCTCCGGATCATGCCGCGTGGCAAGACGGCGCCACGAACAGCGCGTGAGATCAGCCAGAAGGGCAATCGCTCCAGCAAGACGTGCGCCGCCAGTTCTTTCCCCCAGCTCTTCCAGCCTGGCGCCACAGCGCAATGCCTGCTCGCCCGAAAACTCGAGACCGTGACGGGACTCTGCCAGCATCTGCGATAGCCCGGCCAGCTCCGGACAAAGACCGATCAGACCGTCAATCCAGCTTTGGCTGAATTGCAGCACGACATCACGGCCTGCCATCACCTCTCCCTCACCGAGCGGGCTGAACCAGGCATGGGGCAGATCCGGCCCGACGAGAACAAGCTGTCGCGCCTCAAAAGGGCCGATATGATCACCAATCATGACACGACCCGCACCATGCGTGATCAGGTGCAGTTCGTATTCCGGGTGATAATTCCAGCAGGCAATCGGCGCGGGATAATCATGGCGATGCCAACGAAAACTCTCGACCTTCTGGTCGGGGAACAACTCTAGAATGGCGGGAATGCGCCCGCCACGCCGCCTGTCATTCCTGTCTGCACGGGTCGCCACCATAAATGCTGCCTCTCCCCGCAGAGCGTCAGAGCGTGATCTGGATTTTCACGTCATCAGGACGCCCCTCAGCCGCTCTTTCGAACGCCGCCACGCCTTCCTGAAAAGGAAAACTGGCCGAAACGAGTGGTTTGAGATCGATACTGCCTGACGCGATCAGCGCAATCGCCCGGTCATAGACATGGGCGTAGCGAAAGATCGTCTCTATCGTCAGCTCCTTGGCCTGGGCTGCCACGATATCGAACGCGACCTTCTTTGGCGGCATACCGACCAGAACCAGACGCCCACCGGGGCGGGTGCAGTCAAGCGCATCCTGATAGGCGCCTTCGAAGCCGCTCGCCTCGAATGTGACATCCACACCCCAACCGGCCCCACAATACGCGCCGATCATTGCAGCAGGACTGCCTTCGCCAAGATTGATAGGCACGATATTGGGATATGCTCCGGCTATGGCCAGTTTCGGTGCAGAATAATCGCTGATGAAAACGCGGCTTGCCCCCGAGGCCAGAGCGGCAAGCGCCGTCATGATGCCGATCGGCCCTGCCCCGGTTACAAGACAGACATCCCCCGGCTGCAAACGGGCCTTGACGCAGGCATGAACCCCGACGGCGAGAGGCTCCACCATCGCCCCTTCGGCAAAGCTTACCTGATCGGGCAGTTTGAAAGTGTAGGCCGCCGGATGAACGATCGAGGGGGTCAGACAGCCATGCACAGGGGGTGTTGCCCAGAAGCGCACGGCAGGATCGATATTATAATGACCGATGCGTGTGGCACGTGAATGCGGGTCGGGAATACCCGGCTCCATGCAGACACGATCACCAACTCTGAGATCCGTCACGGCAGAACCGATCTCGGTGATCGTCCCTGCAGCTTCGTGGCCCAGGACCATGGGCTCACGCACGACAAAAGGGCCTATGGCACCATGGGTGTAATAATGCACGTCGCTGCCACAGATACCGACCGTATGGATGGCGATACGCACATCATCCGGGCCCAGCGCCTCGTCGAGCGCGATTTCCCGCAGCGAAAGAACACCACGCTCTTCAAGAACCAGGGCCTGTGCCATTGTGCCGTTTCCCTTTCAGAGACGCCTGAGGAACCCTCTCTTCACGCGCCTTCTGTTAGATATAACGACTTTATCTCACGAAATAGATTGACTCTTAACAAAAACCGATGATTTTTTGCGTCCGCAGAACACTACTATGTGATTGTGGGCGCGGATTATCGGGCGGAGGGCGCATCCCCCACCCGAGCTTGTCAGAACTGCGCGGCTATCGTGCCAAAAAACTCCCGTGGGGCCGCCACAAAGAGATTGGCATTATCGTCTCCGGAAACGGAGGCGGCGCCATAGACGCCGCCGATATAGTCGCTGTTGAACAGGTTGGTGACGCCAACCGACAGTTTCATGCCGCGCGCGAACAGGATTTTGCCGAAATCGTAGCTGGCATTGATATTGGACGTCCAATAGGACGGAATATATTCATCATTCGTATAGGTCATGGCACGACGGCTGGTATAGGTCGTGTTGAAGTTGAAGCTGGCGCGACGCCATGTATAGGTCAAGTTCGCCTTGTACATAAATTTCGGATAATAGACCTGGTGCTTTCCCTTAATGCTGATCGTCGTCCCATTATAAGGCAGGGCTGAATCCTCATATGTTGCGTTATTCCAGCTGAAGCTGTTCGTGATTTCAAGCCCCTTGAAAGGGCGTATCGTGCCCAGAACATCGGCACCGTTCATGGTCTCGTGCCCGACATTGAGAAAGGCGGCATAGACATTATTGGTCGGGCCACTGGTGATCGCCGCGAGACGGTTGATATAATCCGTGTGATAGAAATCGGCGCTGCCGGAGAAAAATTCCGAATTGAAGCGATAGCCGATCACGTAATTCCAGGTGCGCTCGGGCTTGAGTGTTTTCTTGCTGGCATCGAACACCGATTGTGCCGGGTTGGCTGACGAGCCCAGCCCGCCCCATGGATTGCCAGATCCCGATTGCGCCCCAAAATCATAGGCGCGCATGTTTTCAGCGATATCCCAATAAAGCTCATGATGATTCCCGAAATGCCAGTCCCAGTTGAAATGCGGCAGGAACGCATTCGACGCAGTGAGGCTGCCTGAGGCCGGATGGCTGTAATAGGTGCCCCAGCTATCGGCGAGCGCGCTGGTCTGGTCGAAGCTCGTCCCACCATGCGTCGTCTGGGTGAGCGATTTGAATCCGCCCGTAAGAGTCATGCCTTTGGTGAGGTGCCAGACATCCTGGATATAGAACTGGAATGTGTTGGTGTTGAATGAGTCGGCATACCAGGTTGTCGCCTGATAGGCATAATAATCGCTCTTTGAATTATGCGCTGCATCCTGCCCGTCCTCGTACAGACGCATCGGATAATTGAAGCGGTCATTCTCATACCATAGGCCGGTCTGGATGGTGTGGTGGCGCAGCTTGATGTCGAAGCTCTGGGTCATACCAAGCCGACGCACATCAGGGTGCCCCGCCTGATCGGCCATCAACACGCCCGAACCCGGTGAAATCAGAAAGGGATTGGTGCCCTGATAGACGCCGTTGGAAATATGGCCATAGGCCAGTGTGTGCGAGGTGATATTGGAAGCCAGGTCAAAATCACCCCGAACCGCCGAGAGATAATTGCGCTGCTCCTGCGTGCCGTCATAGGCAAAATCCCCCACCTCGTCATTGGTGATCCCGGCGGGTAGTCCGGGCGGGATACCGCCGTTCTGGGCATAATAGGCGTATTGCTTGGCCTTTTCATAATCGGGCTTGAGATAGGTCGTGTTGCGCCCCAGCAGGCGCCACATGTTTTTGGTAAGGCTCATGAAATTATACTGGTCGAAATTGGAATAATCGAAGATCGCCGTGATTTTTCCATGCTCTCCGACGGGCTGTACGAGCTTGAAATTGGCCTGATGCTCCTGCTGGTCACCAAAACCTTTCCACAGATCCTGAGCCGTACGCGCATAGGAGGCGTAGAATTTCGTGCCCGTCGCATTCAGGATGCCGCTATCGGCGCGGGCAAAGGTGCGAAACAAGTCGAAGCTGCCGAAGGTCTGGCTGACTCGCCCGCCCGCCTTGTCCTGCGGGTCATCCGTCGTGAAGGTGATCGCGCCCCCGAGCGTCTGGGCAGAGAGCATTTCCACCGCGCCTGCGCCTTGTGTGAGCGTCATGCCGGCGATGTTTTCCTGAATCGCCATCTGGTCGACGCCCAGACCGTTCCAGTTATGAAAGCCCTGCGTACCCATGGGAATACCGTCCATGGAAACACCAAGCTGCGACTGATTGAAGCCACGGATATAAAGCGTATTGGCGACTGTATCGAGACCGAACGCATCGTCTGAAGCAAAATTGGCGCCCGGTGTCGTAAGTGCCAGGATCTGCATGGGGCTCGTGCCAGCGGTAAAATGATCCATCGTCTGGCGTGTGACCATTTCTGTCGCGCCGTGAGAAGCAATGCGATGGGCAGAGATCACCATGGACTCGCCAGATCGGGCCTCGACATCGTGCCTTGGCACATGACGGGTATGCGTTCGCGGTTCACCCCCTCTGAGGGCGGTGTGGTGACGCGCCTTTTTTGCAGTATCTGCCGAAACTGAGTTCTGTTTGCCGACTGGTTTCGCCTCAGCTGCTGCAGATCGAGACAAGGCAAGCTGAGAAACGCAGTAAAGGGCAGAAGCACAGATCAGGATCTGCCTTGCGTTCGGGGTTCGTCGCCCCTTGCCATCATGACGCATATCGAGCTGACCTCCGCACATTTGTTCCGATACAGGAATGATGCTGTATCGTTATCATGACGCTAAATGTGACAAAGTGTGGATGCAAGAACCGTTACATATCCCGGCTGAGAGGAGCCTGTGATCGGAATGAAGGCATTGAACTGCCCAAAAACGGGCAAAGACCGATTTGGCGCTGCTGCAATCTCGAGCCTATGCTGCCCCTTCCTGAAGAGAGATAAGGACGATCTGCATGGCCAAGCGCCCCACCGCCCCCGGTTTGAGCCGACGCACGGCACTTGCCTCGCTGCTCGCCACTGGTGGAGGCGTCGTGGGTCTGTCGATCGCGCAGGCGTCTGAGCCCGGCCCCCAGGCTCCGCCGCGCGCACCCGAGGGCGAGCGCAAGTCAGAACCGAATGCCTCTCACCCCTCACCCGCCGACCAGCCGGACGTGACCTCGCATCCTGTCATTCGCACACAGGCCGACGCGCTTTATCGCCCTACTATCCATTACTCGCCCGAACGCGGCTTCATGAATGACCCGAACGGGCTGATCCATGACGGCACGGTCTATCATCTCTATTATCAATATGACCCCTTTGCCCCCTATGCCGGGCGCGTTCACTGGGGCCATGCGACGAGCACCGATCTTCTGGGATGGGAAGATCAGCCCATAGCCCTGAGCGAAACGCCAGAGGGCGAGGCTTTCACGGGTTGCGCCGTGCTGGACGCCCAGAACACATCCAACCTCTTTCCTTCAGGCAAAGGCGGACTCGTGGCGCTCTATACGCGGGCAACCCCGAAAAAACAGACGCAGTTTCTCGCGATCAGCGATGACCAGGGCAAGAGCTTCAAGGATATCGCGCATAACCCGGTGCTCGACATCGGCAGCAATTCCTTTCGTGACCCCAAGGTGATCTTTCACAAGCCCACCGGCCAATGGGTCATGGTCGTGGCCAAGGCTCGCCAGCATCAGATCGCGTTCTACGCCTCGACCGACCTGCAGCACTGGACCCACACCAGCGATTTTGGCCCTTCGGGACTGTTCGGTGTCGATTATGAATGCCCCAACCTGATCGAGATCCCCATCGAGGGTGGCGGATCACGCTGGGTTCTGTTCATCTCGGTCAATCCCGGTGGGCCGACGGGTGGCAGCACGACCCAGTATTTTGTGGGCAATTTCGATGGCAGTCGCTTCACGCCAGACGACACGGTGATCGGCCTGACCGATTTCGCCAAGGATGCCTACGCCCTTCAGTGCTATGAGAATATGCCGGGCAATGAGGCTGTCTCCATCGCCTGGCTGGGTAACTGGCAATATTGCCAGGAACTGCCGACCCAGAGCTGGCGCGGCTGCATGACGCTGCCACGGCTCATGACACTACGGCACGACTCAGCAGGGTGGCTGCGTCTGGCGCAAGCACCGAGAGGGCTCGAAGCCCTGCGCGAGGCGCCCATCCCCTTCGCCTGCCCAAAACTGGCTGCAGGGGCGAGCGCCTCTGTGCCGCTACCGCTTGGCACCGCGCTGGAACTGACGCTCAGTGTCACTGTCGATCAGATGACCCCCGATCTGCCACTGGGCGACAAGGGACGTACCGGGCGCTTTGTCATCGTGTTCGGCAATGATCTGAGTGAAAATCTGACCATCGGCTTTGATGCTTTCAGCGGGCAGCTCTGGATCGACAGAGGCGACCTCAACGGCTTCAAGCAGCCTTTCTTTACCGGTCAGTTTTCAACCGCCCTCAACCCCGATGACCGCCATTTCGATGTCAGGATCGTGCTGGATGCCTGCACGCTCGAGGTTTTTGCCAATGGCGGTCTTTCGGTTGGCACCGCCCTGCTCTTTCCCGCCAATCCGCTGAGCTTTCTCAAGCTCGAGGCGACGGGCGCCGGGGCGACGATCGAGACCCTGAGCTTCCATCGCCTCAAGAAAGTCATGCCGCGTGAGACAGCGTTGTGATAAGGCCGCAATCCTGATGGTTCCAAGCGGAGTATCCTGACCCGATGTCTTTTACGACCTGCCTTTTTGTCATGCTCGGTGGTGCGCTGGGCACGCTGGGACGCTATCTCGTGACGCTCGCAACAGCACCCTATAGCCGCGCCATGCCTTGGGGAACGATCCTCGCCATCAATACGGTCGGGTCATTCATCATCGGTTTTTTTGGAACACTGACCTTGGCGCATGGGCGCTTTCCTGTCTCGGAAAATATGCGCCTGTTCGTGATGGTTGGTATCTGCGGCGGTTATACGACTTTTTCGTCGTTCAGCCTGCAGACCCTCGATCTGTTGCGTGCTGATGCCTGGGGGCGGGCGATGCTCAATATCGCGCTCTCTGCCCTGCTTTGCCTCGGTGCCGTTTCGCTCGGCCATCAGGCTGCCTCGAAACTCAATGCAGGCGCCTTCCAGATCGCGCAGAACGAAACCGAAGAAGACGCCTGAGTTCTGTCAGGCCGAGAGCGCCTCGAAACGCGCTGTCTGCTCATCGCAGCGATAGAAATCGGCCATCGGGTAAGGCTGGCGCGCGAGTGTCGTGACGGCATTGATGACGCGATCGACCTTCTCATCGCTCATCAGCACGCTGAAATTCAGTCGGGTCCAGCCCGGCTTTTCGATTTCCTGCCCCGAGAGAATGGCCTGACGCAGCAGGGCTGAAGCAGGGGCATCAATCGAAAGCAGGCGATGGGCATAAGGCCCGGCGCAGGCGCAGCCGCCTCGCGCCTGAATGCCGTAGCAATCAGACAGGAGCCGCGTGAAGAGCTGCTGATGCACATAGCCACCACGCTGGCGATCGCGAATGCGCATTGAGAAGATCGGGAGTGCCGGCGCGTCTTTCGCCGTACCGATCAGCTCGATTTCAGCGACAGAGCGCCACGCATCGAGCGCACGCTGACGCAGGGCGGCGTGACGGGCGTCCATGAAATCCTGCCCGATGGCCTCTTTGACCAGAAACGCCAGAGCGGCGCGGATATCGCCGACGACATTGGGTGTCCCGGCTTCTTCTCGGTCGCTGATGCAGGCAGAATAGTCATGCCCCCATGGCGAGACGAAACGCACCGTTCCGCCCCCCGGCAAGCTGGGACGCGTGATGGCTACTGCCGCATCTCGTACGATCATTACACCCGAAGCGCCCGGCCCGCCGATGAACTTATGAGGCGAAATGACAACCGCGTCTTTCTGGACCTCGGTTCCAGCCTTCATGTCGATGGCCAGATAGGGGGCGCCACCGGCATAATCCCAGACCGAGCGGGCACCATGAGCATTGAGCAGACGCGTCACGGCATCCACATCCGTCAGGATGCCCGTCACATTCGAGGCAGCCGAAAAAGCGCCGACAACGAGACGCCCCGGCTTGACCGCCGCCAGAACCCTTTCAAGGCTCTCAAGATCGGGGCCGCCTTTTGGTCCTTCCTCGATCTCGATGATCTCGGCCCCGCTCTCACGCCAGGGTAGGATATTGGAATGATGCTCATAGGGGCCGATCAGCACGAGCGGGGTTTCACCCGCTGCAATCGCTGCGCCGATGCCCATGAGACTGACCAGACGGTTGATGCCGGATGTGGCGCCCGAGCCTGTAAAGACCACGCTGAATCCTGCAGGCGCCTGACAGAGCCGGGCGATATGGGCGCGAGCAGAGGCACGCAGACGGGTCATCATGCGGCCGCAATAGGACGCCTGGGTGTGACTATTGGCGTAATAGGGCAGTACCTGCGTCAGCATGAAGTTCTCGACCTGCAGAAGGGCCCGCCCCGATGCGACATAATCGGCATAGAGCAAAGGATGATCGCCGAACGGTCCGGGCACCGGTACCCCCTCACCAATCACGCCCTTGCGCAGCGCCTCGAACCCCTCGGGCATGCTCAGGGAACGGGCGAAATCGGCAAGACAGGTCTCGGGAGTGAACATGAACGCAGCTCCAAATGGCAGTGCGGCAAGATTACTGCGACGTCCCCGCAAAAACTCCTCCTATTTCCTCACGATACGCGGTATCTTTCTATCAAATGATCTGTTTTCAGAGGTTTTATGGATCAAATTGATAAGGCAATCCTGCGTACGCTGCAGAACGATGCCTCGCTCTCGCAGCGCGAACTGGCCGACAAGGTGGGGCTGTCGCAAAATGCCTGTTGGCGCCGCCTCCACCAGTTACGGGCCGAAGGGGTCATTCAGGGAGAGACGATACGCCTCTCCCAAGAGGCGATCGGTCTCGGCGTGACGGTATTCGTGATGGTGCGCACGCGCTATCATTCGCGCGAATGGCTTGGCCAGTTTCGCGAGGCCATTCTCTCAATTCCGCATATCGTCGATTTCCACCGGCTGGCGGGGGATTACGACTATATGCTCAAGATCGTTGCAAAGGACATGAATGCCTTTGACACGATCTATCAGACCCTGATCGGCAAGGTCGAACTCGACACGGTGACCTCCTATCTCTCGATGGAGGCCATCGCCAATAACAGGGATATGCCCGTCTGAAACTCAAGGGCGGCGGCATGAGAACCGCCGCGCCTGCCGGATCAGTTGGCCTCGGGCTGGGTGATCAGTTCGAACAGCAGAACCGATCGGCCTGTGACCGTATAGACCTTCTCCTGTGCGAAAAGCTCCTGCTCGAGCGTGTCGCCATCATCCGGCCGGTTGGTATCGAGAAGCAGCTTCCACTCCTCCCCTTCCGCCTTGGGCAGAGTGAACTGCACCACGTCGTGCCAGCTGTTGAGAATGAGCAGCAGGGTTGCATCGGCGCCACGACGCATGATGCCGCTCGGCTGGGCGCGCCCATCGAGCATGAGACCGAAACACTGTGCCTGCGACCATTCATCCTGCTGCATCACGCCACCCGAGGCGCTGATCCAGCTCAGTTCCTTCACATCGAGATCGGGATTGTAAGCCTCGGTCAGGAAACGCGAGCGGCGCAGAATGGGGAAACGCCGACGCAGGGCCAGAAGTCGCGTGGTGAATTTGGAGAGCCGTGCGCCCTCTTCACTGATGCTCCAGTTGACCCATGAGATATCGTTGTTCTGGCAATAGGCATTGTTATTGCCCCCCTGGGTGCGACCGAACTCATCACCCGCCAGAATCATCGGTGTCCCCTGCGAGAAGATCAGGGTGGCGAGCATGTTCCGGCACTGACGCCAGCGTACCGCATTGATCTCTGCGTCGTCTGTCGGCCCTTCTACGCCGTAATTAAAGGAACGGTTGTCAGAAGTACCGTCCTGGTTATCCTCGCCATTCGCCTCGTTATGCTTCTCGTTATAGGAGACGCAATCGAGCAGAGTGAACCCGTCATGAGCCGTGATGAAGTTCACACTTGCCCAGGCCTGCCGACCCGAATGGTTGAACATGTCCGGGCTGCCCAGCAGACGGGGTGCGAGCACATCGGCCTTGGCCTCACCGCGCCAGAAATCGCGCACCGTATCGCGGAATTTGTCATTCCACTCTGCCCAGCCCGGCGGGAAATGCCCCACCTGATATCCGCCAGGGCCGATATCCCATGGCTCGGCGATCATCTTCAGATGCGTCAGGGTCGGGTCCTGACGGCAGATCCTGAGAAAGCCTGACTCACTGTCAAAGCCATCGAGTTCGCGTGCCAGAATCGTGCCGAGATCGAACCGGAACCCGTCAACACCGATCTCGTTCGCCCAGTAACGCAGGCTGTCTGCAACGAATTGTATTGGCGCCAGTTTGGTCAGGTTAAACGTATTACCTGTTCCGGTATCATTAATATAGAATCGTTTGTTGTCCGGCATGAGCCGGTAATAGGAAGCATTGTCAAGTCCCTTGAACGACAGGGTTGGGCCAAGCTCGTTGCCCTCTGCCGTGTGGTTATAGACAACGTCCATGATCACTTCGATGCCCGCCTCGTGATAGGCCGCCACCATGCGGCGCACCTCTGAGAGCGCGTCATCCTGATCAGCCGCATAGCGCGTATCGGGCGAGAAATAGCCGATCGTGTTATAGCCCCAGTAATTGGTCAGGCCCTTATCCACGAGATATTCGTCAGCCACGAAGCTCTGGATCGGCAGCAGTTCGATGGTGGTGACACCAAGCGATTTCAGATGCTCGATGACGTGACGGTTTCCCAGTCCGGCGTAGGTACCCCGCAGCCTGCGGGGCACGCGCGGATGATTGAGCGTATAGCCTCGCACATGGGTTTCATAGACGACAGTGTCGGTCCAGCGCGTCTTGAGCGGGCGGAGATTCTGCGCGGCCGGATCGGTGATGACGCATTTGGGCATGAAAGCCGCGCTGTCACGATCATCGAAGCTCAGATCCTTGTCGGCATGACCGAGCTGATAGCCGAAAAGCGCAGGATTCCAGGTGATTTCGCCGAAATGCTCGCGCGCATACGGGTCAAGCAGCAGCTTGTTGGGGTTGAAGCGATGCCCCTCATTCGGCTCATAGGGACCATGCACGCGGTAACCATAGAGCTGCCCCGGTCGCAGATCGGGAACCCAGCCATGGAAAACCTGATCGGTATATTCTGGCAATCTGATCCGGTCGGTTTCCTTCTCTCCGTTCTGGTCGAACAAACAGATTTCGACCGCCTCGGCATTGGCAGAGAAAACCGCGAAATTGACGCCCTTGCCATCATAGACTGCGCCGCGTTCCGTCGGGCTTCCCTCTTTCAGGCGTTTTTCAAAAGAATCACTCATAGGTTTCTTTCCATCCTGACCCGATATCCCAGCGTTTTCGCAATCCTGGCTGGGATAACGAGACGCCTAACGGCGCAGGCAGGAGAAAGGGCTGATAACATAAACGCGAGGTGATAACGATTTTAGCTTCCCGGCGTTTCACAAGTAATACCATTATCCCGGTGCCGTCATTTCTTGCGGCTTCCTGTAAAAAACGAGGCCCGCCATGCCTACAGACCAGATCGTTGCACTTCCAACGGATCTGCAGCTCCTTTCAGTCACGGCGGAAATGTTTCCGTTCGTGAAAACGGGCGGGCTGGGTGATGTCGCGGCCTCACTCCCGACGGCACTGCGCCATCACGGTGTGCGCACACGCACAATCCTGCCCGGTTATCCATCCGTGCTGTCGGCTCTCACCACCAAGACGCAGGCCTATGTCTTTCACGACATGCTGGGCTATCGCGCCACGGTGTGGGAAGGGACAGCGCACGGACATCATCTCTATGTCATCGACGTGCCCGAGCTTTATGACCGGTCTGGCGGCCCGTATCTGGGGCCGGATGGCCGCGATTGGGCCGATAACGACATGCGTTTCGCCGTACTTTCAAGAGTGGCGGCCTGCATCGCACAGGGTTGCCTTGGTCAATGGTGCCCCGATGTCGTCATGACCCATGACTGGCAAGCTGGGCTGGTTTCTGCCTATCTTCGTTATGACGAACGTCCGGCGCCGCCTGTGGCTCACGTGATTCACAACATGGCGTTCCAGGGTCTGTTTCCGCGTGAAATTCTATCCCGCATCGGGCTGCCCGAGCATGCTTTCGCCGTCGATGGCGTCGAATTCTACGGCAAAATCGGATACCTTAAGGCGGGGCTGCAGATTGCTAACCGCCTGATCACCGTCTCGCCGACCTATGCTGAAGAAATCCAGACAGCAGAAAACGGCATGGGCCTTGAAGGCCTGCTGAGCAGCCGTGCTGCCGACCTACACGGCATTCTCAACGGGATTGATTTGCATGACTGGAACTCACTGACAGACCCGGCGGTTATTTTCCCCTATGCCATAGGCGATATCGCGGGGCGGCGAGCCAATAAGCGGGTCTTTCAGGCGGAGTTCGGTCTACCTCAGGACCCAAATGCCATGCTGCTCGGGATCGTCAGCCGCCTGACCCGACAGAAAGGGGTCGATATCCTTGCCGAAATCGCCCCGCGCCTTTTCAAGACTAATATCCAGCTTGCCGTGGTGGGGGTGGGCGATGCCGACATCATGCAGTCATTCCGTGCGCTGCAGCTTGCCTATCCACGTAATCTGGTCTGCCATCTGCGCTATGACGAGCTTCTCGGTCATCGCCTCCACTCCGCCGTGGATGCCTCACTCATTCCATCGCGTTTCGAACCGTGCGGGCTGACCCAGCTTCACGCGCTGCGCTATGGTTCGGTTCCCATCGCCGCCCGTGTCGGCGGCCTGACCGATACGATTGTCGATGCCAATACCGCCGCTATCGAGGAAGGTGTCGCTAATGGCATCCTCTTCGCCCCGACACAGGGCGACGCTCTCTATCGGGCGATCAAGCACGGCAAGAAACTATTCAAACAGAAGTCGGTCTGGGCTCGTTTGCAGCGCAATGGCTCACTGCATGATGTCTCATGGCATGGCAAGGCCGCGCATTATGCACGCCTCCTGATGGAGATGGCTGGACGCGCGCCAGTTCGGGCGCTCCACGAGAACGACATCGCTCCGAGACTCAGCGATATGGGAATGCCCCTCTCGCCGAACAGTTCGTTCACCCGGACGGCAAGAATGCCTCAAAGCCGCCCGCGCAATCCCGGCCTTGGCAAAACGGATCTGCCCCGTTTCGGCACAACGTCCTGACACGATTTCTTACTCTGAGGCGAAACGCAGCTCTCCATGACCGAAACCGACATGGCTTTGACGCCACAAAAAGCTCTCAAGCCTCAGGAGAGAGTTCTGATCGACGAGATCGTCGAAGGGCGCATTCATGACCCCTTTTCCTATCTCGGCCGACACCGCGAAGGACGCAGCGGCGTCGTGCGTGTCTTTTATCCGGATGCGGTCGAAGTACGTCTCGTCGCCGAGCGCAAAGGCAAGCCTTCGCTTGAAAAGAAAATGGACCGCATCGACGAGCGTGGCATCTATACAGCCTCGATAAGCGCTCAATCGACGCGCTACACCCTGCGCATTCTCTGGGCCGATGGGTGGCAGGAGACCTATGACCCGTACAGCTTCGGCACGCTGATCGGCGATCTCGATCTGTATCTTTTCGCCGAAGGAAATCACCGCGATATCGATCAGATCATGGGTGCGCATATCTGCGAGATCGACGGGGTTTCGGGCGTAAGGTTCACCGTCTGGGCGCCCAATGCCCACCGTGTTTCGGTAGTCGGCGATTTCAATATCTGGGACGGGCGTCGTCATCCGATGCGCCTGCGGCACAGCGCAGGTATCTGGGAATTATTCGTGCCAGGCATCGGCTCTGGTGAACGCTACAAGTTCGAGATCATGGCGCAGGGGGGCGTGATCCTGCCTGCCAAGGCGGACCCCTATGCCCGTTATGCCGAACTGCCACCGGCGACCGCCTCTATCGTTGCACCGCCGCTGGAACATGACTGGCATGATCAGGAATGGATGGCGAAACGCGCCGAGAGACAGGCTCTGGGGGCGCCAATCTCGATCTATGAGTTGCATGTACCTTCATGGCAGCGTCGCAACAGCCCGACCGGCTATATCAGCTGGAACGATCTGGGCGATCAGCTCATCCCCTATATCACCGAGCTGGGTTTCACCCATATCGAGCTGATGCCCATCACCGAATATCCTTTTTCGGGGTCCTGGGGTTACCAGCCGCTCAGCATGTACGCGCCGACCTCGCGTCACGGCACGCCCGCCGAGTTCGCCCGTTTTGTCGATCGCTGTCATCAGGCCAATATCGGTGTGATCATGGACTGGGTGCCTGCCCATTTCCCGTCCGACGCCCATGGGCTGGCTCTTTTTGACGGGACCCATCTCTACGAACATTCAGATCCGAAAGAGGGCTATCATCAGGACTGGCACACCCTGATCTATAATTTCGGCCGTACGGAAGTGCGCAATTTCCTCACTGGCAGCGCCCTCTACTGGCTGCGCAACTTCCATCTCGACGGGCTGCGTGTCGATGCCGTCGCCTCGATGCTGTATCGTGATTACAGCCGCAAGGATGGCGAGTGGTGCCCCAATATCTATGGCGGGCGTGAAAATCTTGAAGCGGTCAGCTTCATGCGCGAACTATCGGGCATCGTCCGGGATTATTGTCGCGATGCCGCGCTTATCGCTGAGGAATCTACAGCCTGGCCGGGCGTCACGTCTCCTCCCGAAGTGGGGGGGCTCGGTTTCCGGTTCAAATGGAACATGGGCTGGATGCATGACACGCTGCGCTACATGCAGCAGGACCCGCTCTGGCGGCGCTATCATGGCTCGGACATCACCTTCGGGATGGTCTATGCCTATTCCGAGCATTTCGTACTTCCCCTCTCTCATGACGAGGTGGTGCACGGCAAAGGCTCCCTTTTGTCACGCATGCCGGGCGATGACTGGCGTCGTCATGCCAATCTGCGCGCCTATTATGCGTTGATGTGGGCCTATCCCGGCAAGAAGCTGCTTTTCATGGGCGGCGAGTTCGCCCAGTGGGAAGAATGGCATAATGACCGCGAGCTGGCCTGGCACAGAATGCACGACACGCTGGGGCGCGGCGTTTACGACACAATGCGCACGCTTAACGCGCTTTATCAGCAGGAACCTGCGCTTTCCGCCCGTGATTTCGATCACGGCGGTTTCCGCTGGATCATTGCTGACGACACCGAGAATGCTGTTTTCGCGTGGCTGCGTGAGGCGCCCGACGCACCCCCTGTTCTCGTCGTGTGCAACATGACGCCAGTGGTGCATCACGAGTATCGCGTTGGTGTGCCTTTTGGCGGCGAGTGGGAAGAGCGCCTCAATACAGACCGCACGGAGTTTGGCGGTTCGGGCATCGGCCACGAAAAACCCATCCCTGCAGAGCGAGAATCTGCTCACGGGATGGAACATTCTCTCGTTCTGACACTTCCTCCCCTCGCAGTGCTCTATCTTACCTCCAAGCGACGCTGAGTTTCCCTCAGCAGGAAGGCACCGATGCAGAAAGATTTCTTCTACCAGACCCGGTTCGGTGCCAATCTTCAGAGCGACGGAACGACACGTTTCTCGCTCTGGGCGCCTTCATGCCAGGCGGTCTCTCTTGAAATCGAAAATGACACGCCGCTTGCTATGGCGCGCGACGAGGAAGGCGTCTTCACTCTTGTGACAGAGTGTCCGTCAGGCGCGCGCTACCGCTATCGCGTACGCGATGATCTGGCCGTCCCGGACCCCGCCAGCAAAAGCCAGCCGGAGGGCGTTCACGGCCCGAGCGTCGTCACCGCACCCGCAGAGTATGCCTGGCAGACGCCACAATGGCAGGGACGCCCCTGGTGTGAAGCTGTCATTTACGAACTTCATGCGGGGCTGCTCGGCGGCTTCGAGGGCGTGCGCGACCGGCTGGACGAGCTCAAGACACTCGGCATTACTGCCATAGAGATCATGCCGATCAACAGCTTCGGCGGCACACGGAACTGGGGGTATGATGGCGTTCTGCCCTACGCCCCCACCAATGCCTATGGCGAGCCCGATGACCTCAAGCGGCTTATCGATACCGCGCATCATAAAGGCCTGATGGTCATTCTCGACGTGGTCTACAACCATTTCGGCCCTGACGGTAATTTCCTGCACGACTACGCGGAAGACTTTTTCGACCACGAGAATAATTCCACCTGGGGCACAGGCATCGCTTTTGCCAAACCGCAGGTAGCCGATTTTTTCATCGATAATGTACTCTACTGGCTGATGGAATTCCGTTTCGACGGGGTTCGCATCGATGCAGCCTCGGCGATAACCGACCATGCCTGGTTTGGCAAACTGCGTGAGCGCGTTGCCGCGCATGTCGAACAGGGGCGCCATGTCCATCTGCTTCTCGAAAACGAGAACAATGATGCGGGCCTGCTGCGCGACGGCTTTACCGCCCAGTGGAATGATGACGGGCATAATGTGCTGCATGTCATGCTCACGGGTGAGACCGAGGGCTATTATGAGATGTTTGCTCAACATCCTACACGCATACTTGCCCGGGTCCTGCATGAGGGTTTTGCCTATCAGGGCGAGATCAACCCCTATTCCGGCAAGAAGCGTGGCATGCCGAGCGGCGATCTGCCCGCCTCAAAATTCATCCTCTTCCTGCAGAACCACGATCAGACGGGCAATCGCGCTCTGGGTGAGCGCCTGATTTCGCTTGCCTCTCCCGACGCGCTGCACGCTGCCTATGCGCTTTTGCTTCTCAGCCCGATGGTGCCCATGCTGTTCATGGGAGAAGAATGGGGATGTCGTTCGCCCTTTCTCTTCTTCTGCGATTTTCATGATGATCTCGCAGATGCCGTTCGCGAAGGCAGACGCAAGGAATTTGCGAAGTTCTCGGCGTTTCAGGACCCGGAAAAGCGCAAGACCATCCCTGACCCCAATGCGCTTTCGACTTTCGACACGTCTCGGCCCGATCGGGAAGAGAGAAATACGCTCGAAGGTCGTATCTGGCTCGATCGTACGCGCAGCCTGCTGGCGTTGCGTCAACGCTGGCTCGCCCCTTATCTGGCCCAGGCACATAGCCTGAATGCAACTGTCATAGGCGACAAATCCGTGCTCGCTCGATGGAAACTCGATAACGGTGCCATCCTGACCATCGCCCTCAATCTCTCCGATCACGAAATATGCAGGATCAGTGAGCCGGGCAAGCTTCTCTATAGCTCTGCAACCAGACGAGCAGTAGAAGAACTTCCTCCTGGCAGTCTCGTCGCCGGTCTGGAGTAATGCACATGAACCCCCTCCCCCTTACCGCTACGCTTCGACTGCAATTCCATCGCGAATTCAATTTCGATCAGGCCATCCCTCTCGTTCCGTATTTCAGGAAACTGGGGATAAGCCATATATATGCTTCTCCGCTTCTCGCTTCCACACCCGGCTCAATGCATGGCTATGACACGATCGACTGCCATCGCATCGACCCCGATCGCGGCGGCATAGAGGGGCTGCGCCGACTGGTGGCAAGGCTGCGTCAGGAAGGCATGGGGCTGATTCTCGATATCGTTCCCAATCATATGGGTGTCGGCCCCGATAATAGCTGGTGGATGGATGTTCTGCGTCTCGGCCAGCGCAGCGCTTATGCCCAGCATTTCGACATAGACTGGCGCCCGGCGGATGTGAGCCTGCATCACAAGGTGCTCCTCCCTTTTCTGGGGGCGCCCCTCGATGACATTATCCATTCAGGCGAGTTGACCCTCGGCTTCGACGCAGCCAGCCATCACGCGGTACTGCATTACGGCGATCAGCGTTTTCCGCTCTCGCCGGAAAGCGAGAAAACACTGCTCGAAGAGGCTGGTCACGACAATGGCCGTCCTGTCGACGCAGGTTTTCTGAACTCCGCTGCAGGCGAAGCCGTTCTTGACCGCCTCAAGACATTGCTGGACCATCACACCAAGGCCGGGCGGGCACGTCTGCGTACACTCCTCGATGCCCAGCATTACCGCCTCGCCTGGTGGCGCGTTGCCGGTGATCTCATCAACTGGCGGCGCTTTTTCGACGTGACCTCCCTCGTCGCGTTGCGTATGGACCAGCGTGTCGTTTTCGATGACGCGCATCGTCTGGTGTTCGACCTGTATCGCGAGGGGCTGATCGACGGATTGCGCGTCGATCATGTCGATGGTCTCGCGCGCCCCGCCGAATATTGCACACGCCTGTGCGCACGGCTCGATACGTTGCGTCGAGAACGCCCAGAATCCTTGCAGGAGCAGGCGCCGTTCTTCGTCGAGAAAATACTGCAGCGAAACGAGATCCTCCCCCTCGAATGGCCCGTCACAGGAACGACCGGCTACGATTTTCTCGAGCAGGTCGATCTCCTGCTGCACCATCCCAAAGGTGAAACACCGATCACCGAACTCTGGTCGGCATTCGGCCCGGCCGATTTCGAGGAAGTCGAGCAGACCGCACGCCACGAAAAGCTCGACACCTCTTTCGTCGGCGAATTCGAAACCCTGGTCGCATTGCTTGCAAAGGAATTTCCGCAGGAGCGCGACCTCACACCCCATGCCCTTGGCGCGGCCTTGCGTGCGGTTCTGACCGCATTTCCGGTCTATCGCAGCTATTTTGCCGATGGGGGCGATTCAGGCGCCGATTTCCGCGCGATCGATCGGGCACGCCTGGCCGCCCAGCACATGCTGCCCGCCTATCAGCACGATATTCTTGACCAGATCTGTCAGTATCTTGCCGATGCGCGCATTGATACGGCAGAGCGTCAGGACATTCTCGAGCGTTTCGAGCATCTGACAGCACCGCTCACCGCGAAGGCGGGCGAAGACACGGCATTTTATCGCTATGCCCGTCTGCTTTCCCGCAATGATGTCGGCTGTAGCCCCGACCGGTTTGCCGCCTCAGTGCTCCAGTTTCATACCTTGAACAAGGAGCGCCTTGCCACTCACCCTCAGGCATTGCTGACGACAGCAACCCATGACCATAAACGGGGTGAGGATGGCCGTGCGAGACTGATGGTGCTGAGTGAGCCTGAGGCCGAATGGCCGCATACGGCACGACACTGGCTGGCCCACACAGAATCCCTTCTCGAAAAGACCTCTCACGGTCCGTCACCGGTTCCGGCAGATGCCTATTTCATTTTCCAGACGCTGATTTCCTCGTGGCCGCTGGAAAAGAGCGAGATGGCTGCCTATCCGGAGCGACTGGAGGCCTATCTCACCAAGGCACTACGAGAAGCAGGCGAACGCACGGGATGGAGTACGCCCGACGAAGCCTATGAAGAGGCCTGTCTGACCTTTGCCAAGGCGTGCGTGGGGGGCGAGTTCAGCGAGGAACTCACCACCTATATCAACCGGCTGGAAAACAGCGCTGCCCTCAACAGCCTCTCCCAGACATTGCTGCGCATGACCAGCCCAGGGGTGCCGGATCTGTATCAGGGTCGAGAGGGATGGGATTTCAGCCTCGTCGACCCCGATAACCGCCGCCCGATCGATTACGCAAAACTGTCGCAGGAACTGGAGAAGGGCGAAAATTTCGCCGAGAGTTGCCATCACTGGAAAACGGGGCGCGCCAAGCAGGCCCTTATCGAGACAGTGCTGACCCTGCGGCTAAGGCAGCCTAATCTGTTCGAAGCCGGGCGGTATCTGCCTGTGGCTGTCACGGGGCCGCTTTCGGAACATATCGTAGCCTTTGAGCGTGAAAGCCCCGAGGGGGCTTATCTGGTCATCGCACCACGCCTGACCATGGCCCTCTCCCCCAATAATGATCTGAGCACCGTCCATTCCGGCTGGGCGGAGACTCATCTTGCGGTTGAGGGCGAGTGGGAAAGTCTGCTCCACCGATACACGAGCACGAGGGGCAAGGCATTCTCTCTCGCCTATCTTGATCGGGCCGTACCCATTGATGTTCTCTTCAGAAAATAAACAGCAAATCACCCGCGAGAAAAAAGGGGAGATGGGGCAACCCTCTCCCCTTTTTTGATGAGTCCGGTCCGGTTCCCGAGGCCGGGTGAAGAATGGCCCCCAATCGGCCATCTGTTCCATTTCAGCATCATTTTGCATCAATGCGATTTTCGATCACCCGCATTAGAAACCGCCTCTCATAAGGTGGCGTTCTATCGCCCCATAGATGAGGTGACGCGTGCATATTCTCCATATTGCGCTTGGCGGCTGCCTCCGCGCTCCTCCTGTCACCTATGGCATCACCCCCGATACCGGCGGCCATATTGCGTATGTGCTCGGGGCAGCACTCGCTCAGGAGCGCCGCCCCGATGTCGATCGAATTACTATCGTAACAAGACGATTCAGCAATGAGCGTCTTGGCGCGGTGCATGATCAGGAAATCGAACCTGTTTCCGACAAGATCACGATTGTCAGATTAGGTGCGCCGGGCGCTCCCTATTGCGAAAAGGAGGCGCTCTCCGCCCAGCTCCCTGCGCTTTCATATGCCCTGCGGCGGCTTCTGACGCGACCCGACTACCGCCCTGACGTCGCCCATGTGCATTTTGCCGATGCCGCGTCTCTTGCGCTCTCCATGTCGGGAAGCGAACGCCTTCCGGTCGTCTATACGCCTCATGCGCTCGGTATCGACAAGCTCCACTCTGGCGGGACGGCATCTTCGGCACTGTATGACAGGATTGCCCTCGAGACATGCGCCATTCGTGACGCTGACGCCCTGATTGTCTCGACACGAGATGAGGCCGATTGCCAGATCCCCCGCTACGGCGTCTCAACGGCGAGGGAAAAAACACATATTATCTCCCCTGGGGTTCCCGCTCTGAATGACGTGGATGCCGAACACGGCGCGCGCTTCCTGAAAGGAAAGCTGACGCATCCGGCGCGGCCCCTCATCCTTGCCATTGCGCGCCCTGTCGAGAAGAAAAATCTTGCCGCCCTTGTGACACTATACGCGCAGGACACAGCCCTTCAGCGCAAAGCCAATCTCGTCATTCTGAGCGGGCAACACACCCTTCTCCATCCGGGAACGGAAGAAGCCGGGGTCGTGTCAAAGCTCAAGCAGATCCGAGCCCGTTATCGTCTCGATGGCTGCTTCACGCTTCCCTCCAGCCATAGCCCCGATGATGTCGCGGGGCTCTATCGGCACGCTGCTGTATCGGGGGGTGTTTTCGTCAATCCCGCACGTCATGAACCCTTCGGTCTGACCCTTCTGGAGGCTGCATCAGCAGGCCTTCCTGTCGTAGCCACAAACCAGGGTGGTCCGGTGGACATTCTCAACCGGCTTGGCCATGGCCTTCTTGTTTCACCTGACTCGCCAGACGCTTTGAGGCTGGCGCTTCATCGTCTGCTGGACAGGCCGGAACTCCGACAGCACCTCGCCAAAGCGGCAAGAAGCGCAGCCCCTCTGCTTGACTGGGAGGCTTATGCCCACGCCTCGATCGCAGTCTACCGCTCGCTTGCCCGGAAAAAACACGATCTGGCGCCTCGCGGCTTTGCGACCAGATCCGCTCTGCCCCTCATTGAACCCGATCACGCTGCCCTTTCAGGAACCGTCATATGACCAGACCTATCGGTTATTTCGTCCATCATCAGGGGCGCGGGCATGCCGAGAGATGCCTGTCGATCATTAACGCATTGCCGTCGTCACGACCAGTTACGATATTCTGCGCGCGCGATGATCTGTTCCCCGCACTGCCAACTCATGCCGAGTTGATACGTATCCCGTCGCTTTTCGAGGCAGACGGACACGAAAATTCGGCGCTGGCAGACATTCCGACCCCGCGCACCGTTCACTGCGCGCCTCTGGGTTGGCCGGGGATACGCAAGGCAATGGGGCAGATCGTCGCTTGGTTTGTCGAGGCCGATCCTGCCCTGATGATCTGCGACGTTTCGGCCGAAATCGCTCAGCTCAGCAGATTATGCAGCGTGCCTCATATCAAGATCCTCCAGCATGGTGATCGCGATGATGAGGGGCATCAGGCAGCGTATGACGGCGCAATTGGCGTGCTGGCCCCGTTTTCCGGCAAGCTCGCCCAGCCTGAATGGCATAGCGCGCTGCGCAACCGGGTCTTTTTTGCAGGCGGTCTGGGCAAGGCTGACAGCCTTCCGGAAAGGGAGGTCGCCCGCCGACGCCTTGGACTCGATGACGCGCGCGAAATCATTCTCGTCATGGCAGGCGGTGGCGGCACCGGCTTCACCGCAGCCCCAATCGCCGTCGGCGCGCGCACAAGGCCCGACGCGCTTTGGATAACGATCGGCCCCATGGCGCGCGACTGGCACGCTACGGAACCGGGTAATCTGGTCCATCATGGCTGGGTCGAGCAGGCCGCAGACTATATCGCGGCAGCTGACTGCATCATTGCCAGCACAGGCAATACAACCTGTCAGCAAATCCTGGCGGCTGGCAAACCCTGGCTCGCCGTACCGGAATGGCGGTATTTCGATGAGCAGCATCGCAAGGCGGAATGCCTCGCCGCCGCCGGGATGGCAACCATTCGCCCCCATCTCCCCAGCTCCGCCCAAGCCTGGTCGCGCGCGCTGACCGAAACCTACAGCCACCACGCCCCTGAAACCCAGCGCGCCGCCATCGACGACCATCCTGCAGAACGCACCGCGCTCTGGATCGAAGGCCTGATCGCCCGTTTCTGGAATGACCACCCCACCCCTGTCCGTGAGACTCTCCTTCCATGAAAACCCTGTCTGTTCTGACCCTCGCAAAAGGGCGGCCTGCGCATCTGGTCAATATGATGCTCGGGCTCGCACGGCAGAGCGTTCTGCCACACGAGTTCATCATCGCGGTCATGCAGGACACGCTCTACGACAATCTGCCCGAGATGCCTTTTCCGGTACGGCAGGTGAAAATCGATCCTCTTGCCCTGCGTCTCTCGGCCGCCCGCAACCGCGCTGCGTCACTCGCCAGCGGCGAGGCACTGGTTTTTCTGGATATCGATTGCATCCCGGCCCCTGATTGCCTGCATGACTATCAGAAAGGCCTCACAGAATGTGACGGGCTTCTGATGGGCGAAGTCATGTACCTCCCGGCAGGCGCATCCCAATCGGGCTGGACATATGCCGGGTTCGAACAGAATTGTGCCCGACACTCCGACAGGCGCGGGCCGCCAGCAGAAGGCGTTGAAATCTGCTCGGATTATCGCTGTTTCTGGTCATTGAATTTCGCCATACGACGCGACAGCTTCATGGCGTCGGGCGGCTTTGACGAAAGCTATGTCGGCTATGGTGGTGAAGATACGGACTACGCGAAAGGCTTTACCCTTTCCGGCGGGATGCTGGGCTGGCTGAAAGGCGCGCTTGTCTATCACCAGCACCATGCCCACCATATGCCACCGGTGCATCATCTGGAGACGGTGGTCAAAAACGCAGAGCGCTTCGAGGGAAAATGGGGCTATCGCACCATGGGCCACTGGCTGCATGCCTTTCGTCTCATGGGTCTGATAGACGATACTGCGGGGCGCCCTATCCGCATTCTGCGGCAACCCGATGAGGCAGATCTCGCCCTGACCGGGCAGCAGAGTCATCAGCCCTATGCCAATACAGCGTCGGTCATTCGCATCCTGGAACAGCGCACCGCCCCCCTCGCCCAGAGCCTTGCTGCAGAATGACCCCTCTGCGCATTGCGCTCGTCGCGCATCCGCGTCATCCGATCGCAGAACCCTTCAAGGGCGGGATGGAAGCCCATAGTTTTCATCTCGCCAAAGGGCTGATTGCACGTGGGCACGATGTCACCCTGTTCGCGGCAGGTGACAGCGATGCGCGCTTTACGATCGATCCTGTTCTGGATGTCCATTACGATCGCGATTTCCCTTGGGAGAATGCCCGGCCTGACCCCAGGCTCTACCCTGTTCTCGACAGGGCCTTCGCCTCGGCGTGTCCGCGTATTTTCAGCAATGCCTTCGACGTCGTGCACAATAACTCTCTCCATCGCTTCGTGATGCAGGGCGCCAAAAAGAGTGGTCTTCCCTGCGTCACATCCCTGCATGTGCCTCCTTTCGAAGCCATTCACGGGGTGGTGCGCGACAGTCTCAGCCCCACCCACCGGGCCACGGTTACATCACAGCGACAGACATTGTGCTGGTGGCCCGAGGGAACGCCTGACACAGCCGAAATCGTTCATAACGGCATCGATCTCGCCCTTTGGCCATGGTCAGGGAAGCGCGGAAATCATGCTCTGTGGTGTGGCCGGATCACGCCAAATAAAGGCCCGCACCACGCGATAAGAGCTGCGCGCCAATGCGGCATTGGGCTGAGGCTTTTCGGCGTCAAGGAAGATGATACCTATTTTGACAGGGAAATCGCCCCGCTGCTGGACGAAAAGATCATCTATGGGGGCGTGCTGGACGGCGCAGGGCTGGCAGAACAGATGCGCGAGGCCGCCCTGCTGCTCTTCACGCCATGCTGGGATGAGCCGTTCGGGCTTGTGGCGGTTGAAGCCATGGCCAGTGGCCTGCCCGTCGCAGCTTTTGACCAGGGGGCTACGCGTGAAATCATCGGCGAGGAAGCCGGACGTTTTGCGCCCCCCGATGACCCTGTTGCCCTGGCTGCGGCCATCCTGGAGGCTCTTAAGATTGACCGGATCATTCCCCGGCGTCGCGTGGAGGAGTATTTCAGCCTCTCGCGCATGGTCGACCGGTATGAAGCACTCTATGAAAAGGTCATCACGTGCCATACACGGACGCACGCTGCTGCCTGAGCTTCAAGCCTGAGATTTCAGAATGCCGGGGGGCCTTCTGTGCTCAGGAAACGCTCATGTTATAGACGGCAAACATGGCCCAGAAGAGCGTACCGCCCAATGCCCAGTAATTGGTGTGGAAATGATCTTCCAGATCGACCGACGTCCCTGCGACGGCCCAGGCGAGGCAGACATGGAACATGAGCACACCCACCACCATGGCGATCATGCGATACCGCAGGCGCCGCTGGGCAGATTCTTCCTGTGCGGCCAGCGAGGGATTAGCGAGTTCTGCGTTCATCCTGACTCTCCTTGAGAGAGGCGTCGGCGGTGGATGGTGCGTCCGCGGCGCCAAGCTTGATAAGCAACGCCGCCTGCCCAGTATGTCTGATGAGAGACATCCAGCTCGGGCAAAAGCGGCTGGTGTCCTATTCTATGGGGAGTTCTGACCGTCGACGCAAGAAATTGTATGGATATGAAAAACCATACAAAATAATCTTTATCATGTTCTGGATAAATTTAGCTCACACAAATGCATACAATATGCCATACGTGAAAAAACAATCTGCATGAAAATCGTTAGATCATTGTTTTTTCTCTATTATTATATCTCTTTTTCGTGATCTTCTCCAATGGATGTTTCAGATGAATTCGCGGTAAGCCAGTCTTTTCACAGGCTGGTTCCTCGCCTCATGCCCCCTCAAACGACGTCCGAAAACCCTTCTGCCGGGCGATATTCCAGCACAGAGCGCAGATTGGTCAGCGAATCCCGCAATTCAGAAAGATCTGACGCGCTACCCAGCGCCATGCGCACCGCAGCCGGCGGATCGCCACTCACGGTAAAGACCGAGCTGGGCACAAGGGCCAGCCCCTGACGGCGGGCGAAAGCCACGAAATCGGCACTGCTCCACCATTCTGGCAAAGAAAGCCAGACATGGGGGCTCGGTGTTTTGTCGGGTGCCCGCGAGCCCAGTATCTGGCGCATGACCACGTGGCGCTGTGTCAGCTCATCGCGAATGCTGCGCAGGCAGTGCTGTGCCAGGCCGGTCTCGATCCAGCGTGAAACGATGGCGTCGAGAATACCGGCCTTGGCCAGACAGATAGCTCTCACTCCCGAGGTGATGCGCCGGGTCATTTCTGCCCCCGGCAGCACGATATAGGCCGTGCGCAGACCTGGGCTAAGAACCTTCGACATGGTGGCGACATAGATCACCCTTGTCGGGTCGAGCATCGCCAGCGTCGGTGGAGGTGCCTTAAGCAGAAGACTATAGGGATCATCCTCGACGACGCTCATCTGAAAGCGTCGCGCAATGGCCAGAATGGCCTCACGGCGAGGCACCGACCATGTTGCCGTCGTGGGGTTCTGCAGTGTTGGCGTACAGTAGAGCACACGCGGGCGATGCCGGGCGCAAAGCTCTTCCAGCGCCTCGGGAATCATCCCTTCCTCATCCTGCTCTACACCCAGCAGCACATAGCCGAACTGGGCGGCGATCGAGCGCATGCCGGGATAGGTAAAGAGATCGGTTACAATGGCTTCGCCCGGTCTCACGAGCGAACTCATGATGGCCGAAAGAGCCACCTGCGCGCCGGGCACGATCAGCATTTCACTGGCACGCCGCCTGCCCAGAACCGGCGCCAGCCACTGCATGCCCAGTTGCCTGTCCTGCAACGTACCGCCCGTCACGCGATATGACATGAGCGACTGCGCATCCTGCTGTTTGAAGATGGCGCTAATTTCACCCTGGATCATGGCCTGAATGCCCGGATCCTGGGGCAGAGGCGGCGAGTTCATGGTCAGGTCGAGAACGCTTCCTCCCGCAATGCGCCAGGAACTACCGCCTGCATTGATCCTGACAAAAGTACCACGACCGACAGTGGCATCGAGCAGGCCGCGCTTCTGCGCCTCGGCAATGGCGCGCGTGACTGTGCTGAGATTGGTGCCAAGACGGGTGGCGATCACACGCTGTGGCGGCAGTTTTTCCCCTTCCTGCAACTCGCCCTTGCGTATGGACTGAGCAATGGCTTCGACAATCGCGAGATAAAGCGCGCCCGTATCGCGGCTGATCGCGATTTTCCATCCTTCGAGACAGGCTTCGGCCGCCATGCTGCTTCTCTCTCCCTTAGCGCCTATCCCGCTCTTCTAGCGCCCCTTGGCCCGGCCTGAAATGGCCCCGTCTCCGGACATTCGGGCAACCCGGATCACTCCGGGGCAGAAATGTTGTCAGGCCTTATTTAACTATCGTTCATAGTTGTATTTTCAAATCAACGCATTTCACGTTGACATGTGCCCATATATTGATTTGTTATAAAAGAATAACAACGCTCGGACGATGTGGAATCGTCTTCACACCACATTTCGCAAGGAAGTCGCCCGATGAGTTTTACCGAAATTTTTAGTGATATAGGCAAGGGCGCTTCAGATCGCGACCGCAAGGGAACACGCCCCTACGATTCCGTTTCCGCCCTTGCTGCGGCAGGATTCGGCCGGTTGCGCCTTGGCAGGAACGAAGGCGGTTACGGGCTCAGCTTGTCGGAAAGCTTCGTGCAACTGCGCGAACTGGCGCGTGCAGATTCGAATCTGCCCCAGATCTTCCGCGCCCATTTTGCCTTTGTCGAAACACTGCGCGCCGGCCTGCCCCAAGCCGAAACCTGGCAGGGCCTTGTCCGTGACAACAGGATCTTCGGCGCAGCCATGGCCGAGCGTGCCAACGAAACCAGCGTGACGACCGAGGTAACCCACGGACTGAACGGTCTCGTGCTCAATGGCCGCAAATATTATTCGACCGGCACACTTTATGCCGACTGGATCATTGTCTGGGCGACATTGGGCGGCGACAGGGTGCGTGTTCTGGTGCCCGCCACGGCAACCGGCGTCACGAGGCTGGATGACTGGGATGGTTTCGGCCAGCGCCTGACTGGCAGCGGCACGACCCTGTTCGATCAGGTCGCCCTCACTCCTGACCAGATCGTCGAGCGGGTCCCTGCCGATACGCCCCCCAGCCAGCCTTTTCTGGGTGCGTATTACCAGCAATTCCACAACACGACCCTGGCAGGCATTGCCCAGGCTGTGTTGCAGGATGCTCTGGCTTTTGTTCGCCCGCGGGAACGCGTTTTTGGCGTGCCGGGCAAGGTCAGTCAGAGACATGACCCTATCGTTCAGAGCGTGGTCGGCCGTCTGTCTTCCCTCGCCTATTCCACCGCTGTTCTGGCCGATCAGGGCGCAAGAGCCCTCGAAGCTATCGAACCGCTCTTTCTGGCTGGCGCGCATGACGACGATGCCATCGAGCAGGCGCAGGAGCAGATCTTCAAGGCGCAGCAGATCATCACCCAGCAGACACTCGAGGCAGCAACGACGCTTTTCGAGGTGGGTGGCGCCTCTGCCACGTCTGAATCGCTCGATCTCGACCGCCACTGGCGCAATGCCCGCACCCTTGCCTCGCACAACCCCGCCGCACAGCGCCAGCGCGAGCTTGGCGATGTGGCGCTGAACGGCACACGACTTTGGACACCCTATCGCGACGGTCTGCGCCGATTGGCCGAAACCCGTCGCGCCGGAGAAGCCGCATGACCTCTTCCTCGCGCCAGCCCTCTCATTCCAAGAGCGGCACTCCCAAGACCCTGCACGTCAATCTCTTCGAAATGGCCTGTGTGAGCCATATCGTGCATGGCATGTGGCGCGAGGAAAGCAATAACCGTCACCGCTTTGGCGAGATGGGCTATTGGCTCGACACAGCCAAACGCGCCGAAGCCGCCGGAATGGATGCGATCTTTCTGGCCGATGTGATCGGAATCTATGACCGCTTTGGCGGGCTCGACGCCTCTCTACGCCTTGGGCTGCAGATCCCGAATCTCGATCCGCTCTCTCTGATTCCGGCCATGGCTGCGGTTACGGAGACACTGGGTTTTGCCGCGACATTCTCGACCACCTATGAGCCGCCTTTCGCCTTTGCCCGCAGGATGAGCACGCTCGATCTGCTGACCAACGGGCGCGTGGGATGGAATGTCGTCACCTCCTACCTCCCCAACGCTGCCCGCAATTTCGGGCTCGATGGCGAGCTCGAGCATGACAGCCGCTATGATCGCGCCGATGAATATCTCGACGTGCTCTACAAGCTCTGGGAAGGAAGCTGGCAGGAAGACGCGGTGATTCAGGACCGCGAGTCAGACCGCTACACCGATCCCTCGCGCGTGCGTCATATCAACCATGAGGGGGCGCATTTTCGTGTCGAAGGACCGCATCTGGTTCAGCCAACGCCCCAGCGTACACCGGTCCTGTTTCAGGCGACGGGCTCATCACGTGGCCTCAAGACAGCCGCGCGCCATGCCGAAGCGATCTTCATAGGCGGCCGCACACAGGAAGAGGTGCGCTCTCATATTGCACGGACAAGAGCAGAAGCCGCAGCCCAGGGGCGCGATCCTGCCGAGCTGAAATTCTATGTGATGGCCGGTCTGATCGCTGGCCGTACGGAAGAAGAGGCACAGGCCAAGCTTGCCCGGTATCGCGCCTATTACAGCGTGGAAGGGGCCCTCGTTCATGCCCAGGCAGAAATCGATCTGCGCCAGTTCGATCCATCCATCACCATCGGGCAGGCTCTGGCCGAAAGCGGGCGCAGCCTTGGCAATATGGGGCGCCGTTTTGGCACCGAGCTGACGGTTGGCGCGGCGCTCGAGCAGATTGCCAGCTTCGATGAGGGGCGGTTCTTCGCTGTCGGCACACCAGAGCAGATCGCCGATGCGCTCGAAATCTGGCTCGATGAAGACGGCATCGATGGCATCAACCTGCGCCAGTATCACAGCTCTGAAACGCTTGATGATTACGCAACGCTCATCGCGCCAGAGCTGCGTCGTCGGGGGCGCCTGCCTGCACCTGCCCAGCCGGGTGAAACGCTGCGGCACCGCCTGACAGGGCGGGACCGCCTGCCGGACAGTCACCCTGCTGCAATTCAGCGCAGGAATTTCGCCCCGCCCCAGCCCCGCACCGAAACAGCCGCCCCCAACGCGAGCCCCTCGCCAGCAAACGCCCAGAATGCGAATGCCCAGAAAGAGAGCGCCCTGTCATGACCACGATCCCGTTCAACGCTGCCCCTGAAAAAATCGCTGCGGGAGACAATGCTCCCGACAAGATCAATGTTCTGTGGTTTCTGCCGACCCATGGCGACAGCCGTTATCTGGGCACCAGTGAGGGTGGTAGGGCGGTCGATCTTCCCTATCTGCAGCAGATCGCCCGCGCTGCAGATTCACTCGGTTATTACGGCGTGCTGCTGCCGACGGGGCGCAGCTGCGAGGATAGCTGGGTCGTGGCCTCGGCGCTCGTCACCTCTACCGAACGTCTGAAATTTCTGGTGGCCGTGCGTCCGGGCCTGCAATCGCCGACGCTTGCCGCGCGGATGACGGCAACGCTTGACCGCCTCTCTGGCGGGCGGCTTCTGATCAATGTCGTGACGGGAGGAGACCCGCGAGAAAATGGCGGAGACGGCCTGTTCCATAATCATGCCACGCGCTACGCCATTACTGACGAGTTTCTCGACATCTATTCGCGTCTGTTGCGTGGCGAGACAGTCGCCCATGACGGGCCGCATTTCCGCATCGAAGACGGGCGGCTGCTCTTTCCGCCGCATCAGGAAAACGGTCCTCCGCTCTATTTCGGCGGTTCCTCCGATGTCGGCATCGATATTGCGGCGCGTCGTGTGCAGAAATATCTTACTTGGGGTGAGCCTCCGGCGCTCGTGCGCGAGAAGATCAGCCGTGTTCGTGAGGAAGCCGCAAAAGCGGGGCGCGAGGTCAGCTTCGGCATCCGTTTTCATGTGATTGCCCGCGAGACCACGGCAGAAGCCTGGCGCGAGGCCGATCGCCTCATTTCCAAGCTCGATGACTCCACCATCGCCGAGGCGCAATCTGTCTTCTCCCGCCTCGATTCCGTGGGGCAGGCACGCATGAGCGCCCTGCATGGCGGCCGTCGTGACAAGCTGGAAATCAGCCCCAATCTCTGGGCTGGTGTCGGCCTTGTACGCGGCGGTGCAGGCACGGCGCTCGTGGGTGACCCGGCAACCATTGCCGAACGGATGGACGAATACAGACGCGCAGGGTGTGACAGTTTCATCCTCTCCGGCTACCCGCATCTCGAAGAAGCCTATCGCTTTGGCGAACTCGTTCTGCCGCTTCTGCCCACCGCTCACCCCGTGCGTGCGGCGCAGACCAGCAGCAATATGGGGCCATTTGGCGAAACCATTGCCGGTAGCCACCGGCCAGGCCGGGTTTCCTCCTCATGACGGCCCAGTCAGACACCCGAATTCCGATCGTCATTATCGGTGGCGGCGCGACTGGCGCCATGGTCGCCTGGCATATTTTGCGCCTGCGCCCTGATCTGGGGCGTCATGGCGTGACCATTATCGAGCCGCGGGAGCAGCTCGGTGCAGGTCAGGCCTATGGCACCCATGACACGCAGCATCGCATCAACGTGCCTGCGTCGCGCATGAGCCTTCAGACGGCAAAGCCGAGCGATTTTCGCGACTGGCTCGACCTTGATGCCCTGGCCGCCATCGACCCTGATGCTTTTCTGCCATCAGGCGACCTCTATCCCTCGCGCGCGCTGTTCGGCCGCTATCTGGCAGCGCGTCTGGCCCCCTATCTGGAAACAGGGCGGCTACGCCATCTGCGCGGCACGGCAGAGGACGTGACACTGGAAGGCAAAGACTGGAAAATCAGCGTCAGCGAGGGGAGATCTCTTCTGGCGCAAAGGCTGGTGCTCGCCACCACGCATCCGGCCCCTTCCCTGCCGGCCCCTCTGGCGCCGCTGGCCCAGGAGCCACGGATCATTGGCAATCCGTGGCGTGACGATGCGCTGTCGCACATAGCCCCGCAGGATCGCGTCGCCATTATCGGCACAGGGCTGACCATGGCCGATATCGTGGCCAGCCTGACAGCACGTGGCCATAGCGGCGAGATAGTGGCTTTTTCCAGACGAGGATTACGCCCTCGCGCTCATGCGCCACAGGCTTCGGCCCTGTCGGACATATTGAGGCTGATCCCTTCCACGACGGCGCTCGGTCTGCTGCAACGCATCCGCTCTGCGCTGCGCGATCACGCCGATCTCTCGTGGCACGAGATCATTGATGCCGTGCGCAGGCAGGGGCGCGGCCTCTGGGGCGCCCTGAACGAGGTCGAGCGTCGCAGGCTGATACGCCATCTCCGCCCGTTCTGGGATGTTCATCGGTTTCGTATCGCCCCTCAGGTCGATCATATCCTGCAGACACGTCTCAATGAAGGACGCCTGACCCTCGGCGCAGCACGCCTGCTGTCGGCACAAGCCACAGCGGACGGGATTGTCCTGACCCTGAAGACACGAGGGGGCGCGGAAGAAACCCGCGTTGTCGATCATGTGGTCAACACGACAGGCCCCGATCATGCCGGGATCGTGCGCCATACGCCCTATCTGCGCGCGCTGGCCGCAGCACGGCTTCTCGAGGCCGATCCTGTCGGGCTCGGCCTTCATACCGGGGCCGATCATCATGCGCGTGTCGGCACGCGGAGCATTCCCGATCTGCTGATCGCAGGGCCGCTGTCACGCGGGCAGTTCGGTGAACTGATGGGCCTGCCAGAGGTAACGGAAAACGCGCAGTCAGTAGCGAGCACCATCGCTTCTCTCGTGCCCCAGACACCCCATGTCTTTTCGGATGAGGTGCGCTCATGAGTGCTCTGCCCCCCCAACCTGCCTCGCGCCCCGTCATTCGCTCGGCCGATGACATTGCCGCCCTGATCAATCAGGGGCCGACAGGCAGGGGTCATGCCAATATCATCGTCATGCTCGCCCTCGGCGGTGTGTTTCTCGACGCCTATGATCTGACGACCCTCTCCTACGGGATTGGCGACGTGCAGAAATATTTCGGCCTTTCGGGCTACGAAACCGGCATGGTCGCAGCAGCCATGAGCGCCGGCACCATCATCGGCAGTCTGTCTGGCGGCTGGTTGACCGACCGCATCGGGCGCTATGCGGTGTTCATGGCCGATATGGCCTGCTTCGTCATTGCAGCCTTGGTTGCTGCTGCTGCGCCAACGGCCAGCATTCTGATTCTGGCGCGCTTTGCGATGGGGTTTGGCGTCGGGATGGATCTGCCTGTTGCGATGGCTTTTCTTTCCGAATTCTCGAAGCTTTCGGGCAAGGGTAGCAAGGCCGGGCGCGCTGCTGCCTGGTGCCCCACCTGGTATGCGGCCTCTTCCGCCTGCTTTCTGATCGTCTTTGCGCTCAACGCGATCGTACCCGCCAGCCAACCCGACTGGCTGTGGCGTGCGTCGTTGGGTTTTGGCGCTGTGCCTGCGCTGATCATCATTCTGGTGCGCAGCCGCTACATGAGTGAATCGCCCATCTGGGCAGCACGTCATGGCGATCTGGAAAAAGCCGCTGCCATCCTGCGCAAGACCCATGGCATCGACCCGGTGCTTCAGGTGGCGGTCAAACCGCAGCCTGTGCCATCGCCGGGCATCATGGCCCTGCTGCGTGCGCCGCTGCTGCGACGGACGATCCTTGTGATTGGTATGAAAATCGTCAGCGCCACGTCTTATGCCGCCATTGCCTTTGGCGCACCGAGCCTGCTCAGTACCATGCTGCATCTGGACCGCACACAGGTACTGGCGGTTTCGATTGCCCTCAATCTGGTGTTTGCCCTCAGCGGCGGGCTGCTGGGCGTACGTCTGACACGCTCTTTCGGATCACGCCCCATCACGGTGGCCGGTTATGCGCTGCAATGCGTCGGCATTCTGCTTCTGGCGCTTGTCGGCACGCCCCATTCCACGCTCGGTATCGTGCTGGTCATGACAGGGTTTGCGGCCTTTCTGTTTGCTCAGGGTTTCGGCCCCGGCTGCCAGCAGATGGTGTATCCGACGCTCAGCTATCCGACCGAACTGCGTGGCACGGGAATTGGCTTTACCAATTTCGTGGCCGGGTTTGCCGGAACATTGAGCATGTGGGCGCTGCCCTCGGCCTTCACCTCGATGGGCACGATCATTTTCTGGGTCATTCTGATTGCCCCGGTTGTCGGCATAGCGCTCCATCTTGTCCTGCGCTGGGAGGTGTTCGGCTATGACGCCGATAGCGACAAGGCGCTGGAACGCGCGCTCGACACCTCTCGTCGTTCCCTGCCGCATGAAACGCTCTGCCCCTCAGGACGCAGCGTGTGACTCATCGCTGTGGCGCGGCCATTTCCACCCGGCCGCGCCCTGCTCATCCAGAACCAGTTCCAGCCGGAAAAGCTGACATGATGAAAAACTGCGTCTCTCCGATTTTTGCCGCCCGGTCACGATGTTCGTCCGCGCCTTCTCCCCTGATCTCTACTCATCGCCCGAACGGACATCGACCCAATGAAACGCCGCCACCGATCTGATTTTCTTTCCTCACGACGCGCTCTTATCGGCGCCAATTCGCTGGTGCTTCTCACCGGCATGAGCCTGCTCCCCCATGAAGGCGCCTATGCCGCCAAATTGGCTTCGAAAGACACCAACAAGACACGTCATGCAGCGCCAACCCGCGCCGCAGCCAGGCCTGCAAACAACAAGCCCACCCTCAAACCCTCGACTGAATCCATTACCGTTTCACAGCAGCGTCTCTCTCCTGCCGCAGCGGCCTCGCGCCAGCTCGACACGGTGCCGGGCGGGGTATCGGTGATCAATTCGAAAGAAGTGCTGCGCAGCCGCAATCTGACCAATGCCGATATTCTGGCATTTCAGCCGGGCGTTTTTGCCCAGAGCTCCGGTGGTGGTGACGGATTGCGCCTTTCCATTCGCGGCTCGGGTATCCAGACCGGCACGAATTATTTCCGCTCGGGCATTCTGATGATGTTCGACGGTCTGCCGGTCACGACCCCGGCAGGAACGCCCTACGAATTGTTCGAGACACTCGGCATCCAGTACACCGAGGTACTGCGCGGCGCGAATGCCTTCGATTACGGTGGCGTGCAGCTGGGTGGCGCCATCAATTACGTGACCCCGACAGGCTATACAGCCGACCATTATCAGGCCCGTGTCGAGGCAGGCAGCTTCAACTACAACAAGCAGCAGATCAGTTCTGGCGCGGTCATTGGCAAATCCGATTATTATATCAGCATCACCAAATCCTATCGTGGCGGCTATCAGGCCCAGACAGCGGCGAGCAGCTTTGGCGTGAACGCCAATTATGGCTATCGCTTCAACGACAATGTCTCGACACGACTGTTCTTTCGTTATCGCCAGACGCAGAACGGCTATCCCGGCTATCTGACGCGTGACCAGATCGAAACCAATCCCAAACAGGCACAGGCGCTCTACGCCACGCTGCATGGCCATCGCATTCAGCCAGGCAGCAAATTCTATGGTGATATGACCACCATACGCATCGATGACAAATCGAAGCTCGAACTCGGTTTCGACTATCAGGATGCGCCAATCGATATCCAGAACACGGCAACCGCCCAGCGCTGGGGCTACAAGACCGTTGCAGGCGTGGTGCGCTACAGCCGTAACGACAAGCTTTGGGGTCATAAGAGCGAGACGCTTTTCGGCGTCGACACCTATACCGATCTCGAAGCCTGGCAGACCAACCGCTCACGCACCACAACCGGCATTTATGCCAAGATCCCCTTCGGCACTGTTCTGCGCCATTCGGATTACGGCGGCACCGATAATTACTTCCACATCCGGAACAATTTCGAGCTCTTCCATAATTTTTGGCTTGCCGCTGCGGGTGCGCTCGATTTCGTTCAGCGCTCGATGGATGTTGCCTATCCGACGACGAGTTCGGTCAGCACATCCGGGCTTGGCTTTACTCCGCGTGGTGGCTTTCGCTATGTCATTTCGCCGCATGTATCGATCTACGGCAATGTAAGCCGCAGCTTTCAGCCACCCAATGACTGGCAGCTTCTCTCTGGCGCGCTTTACACCTCCGGCCCGGCGCAGGGGCTCAATGCCTCAGGCGTCAAGCTGGACAACCAGACAGCCACGACCTATGAGGCAGGCACGCGCGGCGAGTGGAAGAACAACCGCTGGAGCGTCTCCTATTACTACTCCGACGTGCGCAATGAGCTGCTGACGGTCATGACACCGCTCTCGCAGCTTTACGGCGCGACTACCTACTCCAACGCCAGCCCGACGACGCATCAGGGCGTCGAGGCCTCGCTCGAGACCGATCTCATCAAGTGGTCAGGCGGCAAGCTGGGCCTGCGTCAGTCCTATACGTGGCAGGACTTCCATTTCAAACACGACGCCGTCTTTGGCCGCAACGCGCTGCCGGGCATTCCGGCCCATTTCTATCAGGGCGAGATACGCCTCGATCTGAAGAACGGGCTCTATGCCAATTTCAATACGCAGGTATCGTCGAAGGTCTCAGGCTCATATGACGACACGTATTTTGCGCCGTCCTATCATATCTTCAACACGACCATAGGCTATGACTGGCCGCATAAGCACCGTCAGGTTTTCCTGTCGTTCAACAATCTCGCCAACACCCATTACGCCTCCATCGTCGTGCCGGGCTATATCGCAGCGGGCAAGCAGCTAGCCGCCTTCCAGCCGGGCGACGGCTTTGGCGTGTTCGCCGGGGTCTCGGCAGGGTTTAACTGAACCCCAACAACGTGGCGCGTTTCACATGGAGGCGCGCCCGTCAGGATTGCCTGCATCGCAGACCTGTCCCTCCAAACGCCCGGTTTTCGTCTGTGCCAATGCAACGCATTGTTCGCTCAAACGCTTTGGCCGGGCAAATTCATGGAATGGTCACACACCATCGCCAGCGAATCCTCTATCGAGGCGCCGTAACCCGACGGCCTTCTGGAAAAGGAGCAGGTCAATGGACTATCAGCTTCAGCATCAAACCCCTACGGCTCCCTCGGATCGCTGGCGTCAGACGCTCGTCGCTGCGTGGCGCGAGCATCGTCTGACTGCCATTTCGCTGCAATCGCGTCGTGGCGCGCTGATGGCTCTGGACGAAGAGACGCTGCGCGACGATGATCGCACCTGAGCCACAAGCGGCTGGTCTCTCACCTATCCGGTGCCCCTTTCGGTGCCTTGAGAGACCGGTGCTTTCTCTTTTCTGAACAGGTGTTGTCGTATTTTCCCATGAGTTTTCCGATCCGTTCTTTCGCCTCCGCCCTTCTCGCCCTCACCAGCCTCAGCGCCCCCCTTCAGGCCCGGGCCGAGATACAGACGAAAACGCCGATCAAGCATGTGGTGGTGATCTTTGACGAGAACGTCTCGTTCGATCACTACTTTGCCACCTATCCGCAGGCCGCCAATCCCGAAGGCGAGCCGGTGTTTCTGCCCAGACTTGGCACGCCGCCAGCCAATACGCTGCTGCGATCAAACCTTCTGGTCACCAACCCCAATACCAATCCGGCCAATGGGGCCGATGCGGCGCTTCCTTTCCGCCTCGACCGGACACAGGCCAGCACGGCAGACCAGAATCACGGCTACACAGCCGAGCAGATGGCCTATCACAACGGCAAGGCCGACCTCTTTCCGTTGCATACAGGCCGGGGCTCGCCCGGTGGCGTCGGGGCTTTTGCCACGCGCGGGCAGGTGATGGGATATTTCGACGGCAACACTGTGACTGCGCTCTGGCGCTACGCGCAGCGTTTTGCCATGAGCGACAACGCCTATACCGACACTTATGGCCCCTCGACGCCCGGTGCGCTCGAAATCGTTTCAGGCCAGACCAACGGGCTGCATATCACGGCCTCTTCGCAAAAGCCCTCGACGCGTAATGCGGTCTCGCCTTTCATCAATGACGGGCAAGGCGGCATGACCATGATCAACGATATCGACCCGACGGGCGATGTCTGTTCGGTGCCGGGTGAGCAGGTCTGGATGGAAGGCCGCAATATCGGCGATCTGCTGACGGCGAAAAACGTGAGCTGGGGCGGGTTCATGGCGGGGTTCGATCTCTCGCAGCATAACCGCAATGGCACGAGCGGCTGCCAGCGCGCCACCTACTCAACAGTCGTGGCGCAGACGGTGGTTGACTACATCCCGCATCACAACTGGTTTCAATACTACCCTAGCACCTCCAACCCGAAGCATCTGCGCCCCTCGGGTGTAGCGGCCATCGGTCAGACCATCGGTGTGGATGGCAAGACAAAAGACCCTGCCAACCATGAATATGATCTGGATGATTTCATCACCGCCACCAATGCGGGCCATATGCCTGCGGTGTCATTCCTGAAGCTCCCGGCGTTTCAGGATGCCCATGCTGGTTATTCCGACCCGCTGGACGAACAGGAAGGCATGGTGCGTCTGGTCAATTTCATCCAGTCGCGACCGGAATGGAAGGATACGGCCATCATCATCGCCTATGATGATTCCGATGGCTGGTATGACCACGCCTTTACCCCTGTGCAGCACAGCTCGCATGACATGCAGGCCGACCAGCTCAACGGCCCCGGCCAGTGCGGCAAGGGAGCCCCGGCCCCTGGGGTGAAGGGCGCCCCCGTGAACGGACGCTGCGGCCCCGGTACGCGCACACCGCTTCTGGTTCTTTCGCCCTGGGCGCGCCGGAATGCGATCGATCATACCCTGCTGACGCAAAGCTCGGTTCTGCGCTTTATCGAAAACAACTTCCTTGAGGGCGCTCGTCTTGGCGGCGGGTCTTTCGATAAGGACGCGCAGGATATGGACGGGCTGTTCGACTTCAAGAGCCAGCCCGACACCACACCGCTCTATCTCGCGCCGAAAGACGGATCGGTGCTGCGTGATGCGCCAAAGGTTTTCTGATTCCGTCGAAAGGGGAGAACGTTCGGGAAATGCTGGCAGGCAGAGCGCCAGCTTCCGCAGCTTTCTGACGAAGGCGTTTCTGCTTGGAACGCTGACAGCGAACGCTCCAGCCGCACTGGCCAAGGATTGTTCCCCTGCCAGCGATGGCAGCAACCCCTGCCCTGTCACGCTGGTGCGCCCCCCTGTTGCCCCGCTTTCTGCCATGGCGAAACTGGGCAAGGCGCTATTTTTTGACAAGGCGCTCTCCGGGTCTGGTCAGCTTTCCTGCGCCTCGTGCCATGTGCCGAGCGCACATTACGCGCCAGACAATGCGCTGGCTTTCGCCAAGGGCGGTGTGGCGATGGACAAGTTCGGCGTGCGCGCCGTGCCTTCGCTCACCTATCGCGAGCGCCAACCGCCTTTCAGCGTTGGCCCCGATAATGCCACCAGCGAAACGGCGCCGCCTCCCCCACCACCACCCGGCATTAAAGGCGTCAAATCGGCCAGTAATACCGGCGCTTCGGCGCAGGCCATGGTGCCGCAGGGCGGTTTGTTCTGGGACGGTCGGGCCGACACGCTGCAAAGCCAGGCCGCCGGGCCGCTTTTCGACGCGCGCGAGATGGCGGCGACCCACGCCGGTGTCGCGGCCCGCCTGCGCCATGCGCCGTATAGCGCCGATCTGTTTCGCCTGATCGGCGCCCATGCTTCTGACGATATGCTGATTGCCGAGGCGCTTTTTGCGCTGGCGCGCTACCAGATCGAGGCGCCGTCATTTCACCCTTACTCGAGCCGCTATGATGCCTGGCTGGAGGGGAAAACCCGCCTGACACGAGACGAAGCCGAAGGGCTGCGACTTTTCAACGACCCGGCGAAAGGCAATTGCGCCGCCTGCCATCTGAGCGCGGTGGATGAGGAAGGCCGACCGCCGCTCTTCACCGACCATCAATACGAAGCCCTCGCCGCCCCGCGTAACCCCCTTGCCCCCAAAGGCACCTACGATCTCGGCCTCTGCGCCGCGGGACGTGCGGATATCGGCCACAATGATGCCTATTGCGGCTTCTTCCGCACCCCATCGCTGCGCAACAGCGCCACAAGGAAGGTGTTCTTTCATAACGGCGTCTTCACCACGCTGCGTCAGGTGATGGATTTTTATGTACTGCGAGATATCGAGCCGGAGCGATTCTATTCGCGTCGACGAGATGGGTCAGTAAGGCCGCATGATGACCTGCCGGTTCGGTATGAAAACAACATAGACAACACTGATGCCCCGTTCGAGAAACATGCGAGCCCGGCACTCACGCCTGTCGAGCGCGAGAAAGTCATAATTTTCCTTCATGCTTTGACGGATCCATAAAATATCCCTGCCGAAACGGATCCGCATAAGCATAACACCAACGCTCGCCTCTAAACGTGTGCGCTTTCACCCCTTCTCTAATATTAAATTGCGCTGCTATCTTCCCTTGAGCGTACATAATGCTTAGAATGCGATGATGGACCTTAGTCATTTACTGTACGGTTTATTTTGTAGCGCGAAAGCTGACATTTGTACGGCGAACGTACTTTGCATCCGGAGCACTGTAATGCATCCAATATAGGCTTTGTTTTTAAATAACGAAAAATACCCCCTCACAATCCTGCTTTATCTTAAAGGGTAAGTATATATGTTTACAGATTATAGCTTAGACAAACTTGAGGAAAAAATCAGGAATGTGGAAAGACACTTTGCGAAAAGGATTTCAGAAGGAACTATAGTCGGAGAAGAAGCGATCACCGAACGTCTTATTCAGATGCTGGAAACTGCTATTAACGGATTTGTGCTCTCTTGCAACTCTATCTCACAGCCCTTTGGTGTGAGAGGATCGAATGACACACAAAAAAAAGTTACTCTGCAAACTGAGATAATTAAAGCACCTCGTTTTATGGGTAGATCCACTGTCGCAAAAGGGATGAATTCTGAAGAGTCCATCAGCGGAGCGGACGCTATGATTGTGCTTGAATCTGGACTTCCAGGAATCGAGGCCCACAAGGGCTTCCTCTTTCAAGCAAAAAGGCACACAGGAAATGGCCGATTTAGGAGTCTTGGAACTGCAGAAATTAAAGAACAATGTCAAAAAATGCAGCGTTTTACAAGTAGCGCCTATGCTGTGGTTTATCATGCTGATGGATTCTATTTTTTTGATTCTTCAAAGACAACTGATCAAAATTGGCATAGTTTCAAATCGAACGATGCTATACCTTTGTCAAAAATTATCCGACTTTTTATGGTATGCAAAATCGGAGATCATAAGCTGAATGCGATCAACAAAACAGCATTTGCAAATTTTCTATCCTCAGCGCAAATAGATCAGAGCCTTGTGATTTCGACTACATAGACATTGATTGACTAACTATTCTACTCCGAAGTTGGCATTTTCATAAGGCAGATAGCCCCCTCCAGCTGGCTCACCCAACTCGTCCCGTTGAGCAATGAGCCAGCCGATACCCCACCCCGGTCTCCGTCAGAATATGCCGCGGCCTCTCCGGGTCTGGCTCGATCTTCTGTCTGATCTGGCGGATATAGACCCTTAGCTGCTGCACATCGCCAGTCGGGCCCCAGAGTTGTTTCATGATGGTCTGATGGGTCAGTACGCGGCCTGCATATCGAACCAACATGCGAAGGATATCCCATTCGCGGGGGGAGAGGCGAAGTTCTTCGCCACTGCGAAAAATCTGGCGGCGGACGAGGTCTATGGTCAGATCGCCCGAGGTAAAAAGCGGCACCGTGCCTTCCTGTTGCAGGCCGTGGCGCAGGGCGTTGCGCAGGCGGGCGATGAGTTCGGCCATGCTGAAGGGTTTGGTCACGTAGTCATCCGCCCCGGCCTCAAGGGCCGCGACCTTGCCGCGCTCGTCGTCACGCACCGACAGAATGACCACAGGCAGATTGGGCCGCTCTCGGCGGAGCTGGCGCAGCACCTCTACCCCGTCCATATCCGGCAGGCCCAGATCGAGCAGAACGAGATCGGGCGGGGTTTCACTGGCGCGTTGCAGGGCCTGCTCGCCCGATCCGGCTTCGAGAATGCGCCATGACTGGCTCGCAAGCGTGGTGCGCAGCAAGCGCCTGATGGCGGGTTCGTCATCGACAACCAGAAGGGTCGGGTCGCTCATCAGGCTGCCTTTTCTGCCAGAGGAAAGCGCAGGGTGAATATCGCCCCCTGCCGGTCGGGGCGGTTTGCCGCCGTTATCTCTCCCCCCATCGCTTCAACGAAACCGCGCGCGATGGCAAGCCCCAGCCCGGTGCCCGCCCGCGCCGTGTCGGCAGCGGCGAAGCGAGTGAATTTGGCAAAAAGCACCGCCGGGTCGCGCGCGCCAAAGCCCGGCCCCTCATCCAGAATGGTAATGACGAGATGCGCGGCCTCTGCCGACAGCCTGATCTTAATGGGTGTGCCGGGCGCGGTGTATTTGGCGGCATTATCGAGAATATTGAACAGAGCCTGCTCAAGCAGCACGTCATCAAGCGGTACGATCGGCAGATCGGGCGCGACTTCTAGGGCTACAGGATGTGCATCCAGCAGGTTCGCGGCGCGTGAGAGAGCAGAGGCCGCCACCTCGGCGCAATCGACCGGCTCAAAACGCAGCGGTAGGGCGCCAGCCTCAAGCCGCGTCATGTCGAGCAGATTGCCGACAAAGCGGTTCAGGCGCTCGGCCTCGTCGGTCAGTGTAGTGAGCAGCTCGTGACGCCCCTCCTCCCCCAAAGCCTCACCGTAGTCGCGCAGGCTGGAAGCTGCGCCCAAGATCGAGGCGAGCGGCGTGCGAAGATCATGGGAGATGGATGTTAGGAGCGCCCCGCGCAGTCGGTCGGTTTCGGCATCAAGGCGCACACGGTCGAGATCGCGCGCCAGCAGAATGCTTTCGATAGCGGTCGCTGTCTGCTCGCCTAGCGCGTCAAGCAGGCCCTGCTGCTCGGCATCCAGCAAGGCGCCACTGCGGTCGCGGTCGATCCCGAGCAGGGCCACTGGCCCGCGCCCCGTGCGCAGCGGCATGAAGAGCCAGCGCACGCCAGGCAGATTATCGGAGCCGCGCCCGGCCACACGGTTGTTTTTCCAGGCCCAGCTTGCTGCGGCAAAACCGTCTTCGCCAATCGGATGGCCGGAATCATAGGAGGTCTGCACGCGCAGCACCCCGTTTTCGGGCATCAGCAGTACGACGCGACAATTGAGCAGGGTCGCCATCTGATGGCTGACCGACCAGAGCAGATCATCCAGCTTGATCATGCCGGTGATGGTGCGGCTGAAATGATAGAGCGATTGCGTGACTTCGGCCCTATGCCGCGCCACCACGGCCTGACTGCGCACACGCGCGCCCAGATTGCTCGCAATCAGGGCCGTGGCGAAAAAGAAGAACAGCGCCACCACATTATCGGGCGCCGCGATGGTCAGGGTATAAAGCGGTGGCAGAAAGAAGAAATTGAAGCAGAGCATCCCGAGCAGAGAGGCCCAGAGAGACGGCCAGAGTCCATAGGCCACCGCCACGCCCAGAATGGCGGTCAGAAAGGCGAGCGAGACATTGCTCACTTCAAAGCCCTGACGCAGCAGCAGCGCCAGACCCAGCGCTGCCAGAACGATGGCCGTGCTGCCGAGATAAGGGCTCAGGCTTGGTCTGATTTTCTCGCGCAGACGCCCCGTTACCGCCTCGCCGGAGCGCGGCACGACATGCACCGGAAAGCCGTCGGAGCGCTGGATCAGCCGCTCGGTCGTGCTGCGCCCCAGAATCTGCCGCAACCGCCCGATCCAGCCCGACCCGGCAGGATGCGCCGCCACGATCTGCGTCACGTTCTGGGCGCGGGCAAAAGAGAGCGCATCGAGCACAACATCATGACCGGGAATGGTCACGGTCTCGGCCCCGAGCGATTGTGCCAGATGCATCTGCGACGCCATGCGGGCGCGCGCATCATCTGTCAGATCGCGGCTGGTCTCGACATGCAGTACGATCCATGGCGCGTGCAGCCTGTCAGCCAGGCGCTTGCCATAGCGCAGTAGGCTGGCATCGCCATCCTGCAGGGTCAGGCATACCATCACGCGTTCGCCCGCCGCCCAGGGGCCAGCTATGGCATTGGCCTTCATGTGGTCGACAAGCTGCGCATCGACCTGCTGCGCCGTCTGGCGCAGGGCCAGTTCGCGCAGGGCCGTCAGATTACCCGGCGAGAAATAATGCAGCATGGCGCGACCCGCCGTGTGCGGGCCGTAGATCTTGCCATCGCGCATACGCTGCAACAGATCGTTCGGGGTCAGGTCGATCAGCTCCACCTCATCGGCCTGCTCCACCACCCGGTCCGGCACGGTCTCACGCACGCGCACGCGGGTAATGGAGGCGATGACGTCGTTCAGGCTTTCGAGATGCTGGATATTGACCGTGGTATAGACGTCTATACCGGCGGCGAGCAGGTCTTCGACATCCATCCAGCGCTTGGGGTGGCGCGAGCCGGGCGCGTTGCTATGGGCCAGTTCGTCAACAAGGGCGAGCGCGGGGCGACTTTCCAGCAGGGCATCGAGATCCATCTCCTGCAGTATTTGCCCGCGATAGGCGACAGGGCGCGTCGCCTGCGCAGCCAGCCCTTCAACGAGGGAAGCGGTCTCGCTCCTGCCATGGGTCTCGACCACGCCGATCAGCACGGCCACGCCTTCGCGCTGCAGCTGATGGGCCGCAGTGAGCATCTCAAATGTCTTGCCGACACCGGGTGCTGCACCGAGAAAGATCTTCAGCCTTCCCCGGCGCGACGAGCCGCCATTCTGGCGAAGCAGCGCGTCAGGGTCCGGGCGGTCGTAATCGCGTGGTGTCATTGGCCCAGTCTATCGAGCGCCTGATTGAGCGCCAGCACATTGACATGCGGCTCCCCCAGAAAACCGAGGATCGGCGCTTCTGTCTGGCTCTGCACGAGATGACGCACCCGGTCAGGCGACAATCCCCGTGCCTTCGCGACACGCGCAATTTGAAAGAGCGCGGCATCGGGCGAGATATCGGGGTCGAGCCCGCTGGCAGAGCTGGTCACAAGCTCGACCGGAATACGCCAGCCCTGCGCCATCGCATCGGGGTTTTCAGCACGGAGCTGAGCCGTGCGCGCCGTTACCTGATCGAGCAGCGCCTTCGAGGTCGGCCCGGCATTCGAGGCGAGAGAAGCAGCCGCGTTGTAGGGCATGGCGATCGTTTTGGAGGCATCCCTGGGGTCAGGCCCCATCGTGGCAGAAGGGCGCCCGCGGAAATAGCGTGGCGCCGTAAAATCCTGCCCAATCAGGCTCGAACCGATCACCCGGCCTTTGGCGTTGATAAGGCTGCCAGTCGCCTTTTCCGGCAGGAGCAGGTTTGCAAGCGCCGTCATGCCCAAGGGGTAGGCCAGACCGGTCAGGGCAGAGAGCAGGAGGAAGAGAACAAGCGCCGGGCGCAGTTGAGAGAGGACCATGAGTATTTCCTCAGACCAGACCGATATGGGTGACGACAAGGTCAATCAGCTTGATGCCGACAAACGGCACGATCAGACCGCCCACGCCATAGATGAGCAGATTGCGGCGCAGCAGGGCGGCAGCACCGACCGGGCGATAGCGCACGCCGCGCAGGGCGAGCGGAATAAGGGCGATGATGATCAGCGCATTGAAAATGATAGCAGACAGAACCGCACTTTCCGGCGTGGCCAAATGCATGATGTTCAGCCCTGACAGCGCGGGATAGAATCCGACGAACATTGCCGGGATGATGGCGAAATACTTGGCCACGTCATTGGCAATCGAGAATGTGGTGAGCGCGCCGCGTGTCATCAGCAATTGCTTGCCGATGCCCACGATCTCGATCAGTTTTGTCGGATCGCTGTCGAGATCGACCATGTTCCCGGCCTCTCTCGCTGCTACGGTGCCGGTATTCATGGCCACACCCACATCGGCCTGGGCAAGCGCGGGGGCGTCATTTGTGCCGTCGCCGCACATGGCGACCAGCTTGCCTGATTCCTGCTCCCTGCGGATCAGCGCCAGCTTGGCCTCCGGTGTTGCCTGAGCCAGAAAATCATCTACACCACTTTCGGCAGCAATGGCCGCAGCGGTCAGCGGGTTGTCACCCGTGATCATGACCGTGCGGATCCCCATGCGGCGCAATTCGGCAAAGCGCTCGCGTATGCCGCCTTTCACCACGTCTTTGAGATGCACCACGCCCAGAAGACGCCCGTCATCCAGTACGGCAAGCGGCGTACCGCCCTGACGGGCAATACCATCGGCAATGCTGCGTATCTGCGCCACCGAGGCCGCATTCTCGCCAATGGCGGCAATCACGCTCTCGACCGCGCCCTTGCGTATCTGACGTGCCCCAATATCGACGCCGCTCATGCGTGTCTGGGCCGTAAAGGGCACGAAATGCGCCCCGGTGGCGTTGAGTTCGCGCCCGCGCAGGCCGAAACGCGTCTTGGCCAGCACCACGATAGAGCGCCCCTCCGGCGTTTCATCGGCAAGAGAGGCGAGCTGGGCGGCATCGCCAAGCTGCTGCTCGGTCACGCCGGGCACAGGCATAAAGGCGCTGGCCTGGCGATCACCGATCGTGATGGTGCCTGTCTTGTCGAGCAGGAGCGTATCGACATCGCCAGCCGCCTCCACCGCACGCCCCGACATGGCCAGCACATTGAAGCGTATGAGTCGATCCATGCCCGCAATGCCAATAGCCGAAAGCAGAGCGCCAATCGTTGTCGGGATGAGCGTGACAAAAAGCGCCACGAGCACCAGCACCGAGATGCTGCCGCCTGCGTAATGGGCGAAGGAGGGGATGGTCGCCACCGCGATGATGAAAATGAGCGTCATGCCGGCAAGCAGAATGGTCAGCGCAATTTCATTGGGTGTTTTCTGGCGCTGCGCCCCTTCGACCAGCGAGATCATGCGATCGAGAAAGGTCGAGCCTTGCGCTGCCGTGATCCGCACGATCACCCAGTCTGACAGCACACGCGTGCCGCCCGTCACGGCAGAGCGGTCACCACCGCTCTCGCGTATGACGGGGGCGGATTCACCCGTGATGGCCGATTCATCGACAGAGGCAATGCCCTCGATCACCTCGCCATCGCTCGGGATGAAATCACCCGTCTCGACCAGAACCACATCGCCCACAGCCAATTCAGGCGCCGCGACTTCCTCATAAAGCCCGGCGGGAGAATACAGCCCGATATCGGTCGGGATCAGACGCTTGCCTCGCGTCTCGGTGCGGGTGCGACGCAGGGAGTCGGCCTGCGCCTTACCACGCCCTTCGGCAATGGCTTCGGCGAAATTGGCAAAAAGCAGCGTGAACCACAGCCAGAGCGTGATCTGAAGCGCGAAGCCCGTATGGGGCATCCCTTTGATGATATCGCGAAACAGGAGAATGGTGGTCAGCATCGTGACCACCTCGACCACGAACATGACCGGGTTGCGTATCATCACGCGCGGGTCGAGCTTGCGCAGGCTTTCTGCCATGGCGGGCAGAACCAGCGCGCTGCTCAACACGGTTGAACGCGCGCGCGGGGCTTTGCGCGCCCCGTCAGATCGGGGCGCGGGAGAAGGAAAGGAGATCATGAGACAGGCGCCTCTTAATAGGTGGTGCCGTGAAGCATCGCGAGATGCTCGACAATCGGACCGAGAGCGAGAGCGGGAAGAAAGGTCAGACCGCCGACAATCACGATCACACCGGCCACAAGCGCGATGAACAGCCCGTTATCGGTCGGAAACGTGCCAGGCGTCGGGGCGGCAACCTTCTTGGCGGCCATGGACCCCGCAATGGCAAGCGCCGGTATGATCACAAAGAACCGGCCGATCATCATGCCGATGCCCAGGGTCACATTCCAGAAGCTGTTGGCGGTCAGCCCCGCAAAGGCGCTGCCATTATTGGCGGCGGCAGAGGTATAGGCATAAAGCGCCTCGGTGAAGCCATGCGGCCCGGTAGCCGACAAGGCGGAGGTTCCAGCAGGAATGACAACGGCGAGTGCCGTGAAGCCAAGCATGACAAGCGGCAGACAGAGCACGGCCAGCATGGTCATCTTGATCTCGCGGGCTTCGATCTTCTTGCCCAGATATTCCGGCGTACGCCCGACCATGAGACCGGCCATGAAAACCGCAATCAGGGCAAAAAGAAGAAACCCGTAAAGCCCGGAGCCGACGCCACCGAAAATCACCTCACCAAGCATCATGTTAATCAGCGGCACCATGCCACCCAGCGGCAGGAAGCTCTCATGCATCGCATTTACCGCGCCGCATGACGCATCGGTAGTGACGGTGGCAAAAAGCGCCGACGCAGCCACACCGAAGCGCGTCTCCTTGCCTTCCATATTGCCGAGCGTGCCATCGAGGCCGAGCGAGGCGAAAAGCGGGTTGGCATGGGCTTCGGACCAGTAGAGCACCCCTGCCCCGATCAGGAACAGCGCGGCCATGGCCGAGAAGATGGCCCAACCCTGCTTTTCCTGCCCGATCATGCGACCGAACATGTTCGTCAGCCCTGCGCCCAGCGCAAAGATGCACAGCATCTGCACGAAATTTGTCAGCGCATTGGGGTTTTCGAACGGATGGGCCGAGTTGGTGTTAAAAAACCCGCCGCCATTCGTCCCCAGCATCTTGATTGCTTCCTGAGAGGCAACTGGGCCGAGAGCGATAGTCTGGTGACGGCCTTCCAGCGTAAATGCTGACACGCTGCTCCAAAGGGTCTGAGGCACGCCTTCGAGCACGAAAAACAGGGTCAGCAGCACACAGGCTGGCAGCAGCACATAAAGGGTCACGCGCACCAGATCGGCCCAGAAATTGCCAATGGTCGTGGCGCTACGACGCACGAAACCACGCATGATGGCCGCGGCAATGGCGATGCCCGCAGCGGCAGAAACGAAATTCTGCACAGTCAGGGCCAGCATCTGGCTAAGCGGGCTGAGCGTGGTCTCACCACTATAGCTCTGCCAGTTTGTATTGGTCAGAAAGCTGATGGCCGTATTATAGGCAAGATCCGGCGCTACCGCCCCCAGGCCGCCGGGGTTGAACGGCAGCACACCCTGCAGACGCAGCAGCGCATAAACGGCGATGAAGCAGAACACCTTGAAAAGGATCACGGCCAGCGCATATTGCGACCATGATTGCTCGCGCGTCGGCTCGACGCCCGCAAGGCGATAGATCCCGCGCTCCAGTGGGCCGAGCATACGCCCCGGAAGATGGCGCTCGCCTTCGAGCACGCGTTTGAGAAAACCTCCGAGCGGTCGTGTCAGCGCGACCACGCAGAGAAAGAACACCGCAATGGTGATCCATCCTGAAAGGCTCATGATCAGAACCTCTCGGGACGAAGAAGCACGGCGGTGACATAGGCCAGCAGGCCAAGCGTCACGATACCGCCAAGAACAAGATCAGGCGTCATTTTAGATCCTCTGGCAGATCGAAATGAAGCCGAGACAGAGCACGAAGCCGAAAAGGCCGAGTGCGCCGTAAAGAGCATCAAACATGAAAAAAGGCTCCCTGAAGAGAGCCCGATTATCGATCCGCACGCCATAGGAATGACAGAAGGCGCAGCCCGAAGCTTTATAGGAAAGTCATAGGAATTTTGGTGCCTTTGCGTCGCCTAACAGGCGACACGAAGACAGGGTCAGGCAAAAGTCACACGGCGGTCGGTATGAACTGGCCAGAAGCCGCGGCGGCAATCTGGCCGCTATTCATGTCGATCGGTACGAAAATCACCGTCGCCTTGCCTGAGCGGCTGGCGGTCACGACCATATCGGCCTGATTTACATTCTGCATCAAGGTGAGAATAGCGTCTTCGCTGACATCGGGAATGCTCTTGCGAAACAGCTCCGCCGCCTCGGCAAAACCGGCAGCGATAGCCTTGCGCTCATTGGCGATCCCCTCACCCTGCAGCTTCTTGCTCTCCGCCTCGGCTTTGGCAATGCCCACACGCCGCACCATCTCGGCCTCGGCTTCTGCCTGAGCGGCATCCTTGCGGGCAATCGCTGCCAGCTTGTTGTTCATCGCTTCCTGTATCTCGCGCGGCGGCATAGGCTGCTCGATGGTAACACCATGGATATCGAGGCCTGATTCAAGCGCGTCCGCCACCTGATCATCGATCACCCGTCGGGCGATCTCGTTGCGCTGCGAATAGAGTTCCGCCAGCGTCATGGTCGAGGCGATCTGCCTGATCTCGTTTTCGACGCGAAAAACGAGCCGTTTGACAGGCTGCGATACCTTGTAGGCGTAATTGAATACAGCCTCGCTATCATCTCGGACGCTGTAGAGCAGCACCCAGCGGATCTCGATGAAGACGTCATCCAGCGTCTTAACCTCTGATGACGTCTCGACCTGCATCTGCTGCAGCGACACCTTGTATGAAACACGCGTGAGGATCGGAATACGGAAGTGCAGGCCGCTCTCGAGCAATTTGCGCTGCGGCTTGCCCAGAAATTCGGTGACGTAGACCATCCGCCCCGGGACGATCATCACGCCCCCAAGAAGGAAAAACACGACAAGAAAGGCGGCAACAGCGATAACAAGTATCGCAAGTACGGGCTCGGGAATGGTCAGGGCCTCCTTTTTTCTTTTCGATATCGTGTCAGGATTTACCAGACGCCCGACTAAACTTCACAATGAAAATGCCTCAAATGCCCGCATTGTGAGTTTTCGCCGCAGGAGCCGCAGAACCACGCACTCCAAGCAGGCTCTGGTGATATCCGGCGCGAGATGCGATGTAGAGCGTCCAGGCAAAGTGATGCGGCCCCGAGCCGCCCGGATATCAGGGAGGCAGAGCCGAGATGACGCAAGCCACGGCCCTGCGTCGGGGATGGACGACAGGCAGCTGCGCAACAGCCGCCGCCAAAGCGGCCTGGGCCCTGCTCGTGATCGGTGACTGCCCGGACCCTGTCACCATTACCCTTCCCGGCGGCGGAGAGGCGGCGTTTTCGCTGGATGGATCAGGACGCAACGGCGACACAGTTTGGGCTCGTGTCGTCAAGGATGCCGGAGATGACCCTGATGTTACCCATGGGGCGCTGATTACCGTCACCGTGGCGCGCGCATCGACAGGCAGCGGTATCGTTTTTCGTGCCGGCAGCGGTGTCGGGACCATCACCCAGCCAGGCCTTCCCCTCCCCCCCGGCGAGCCCGCGATCAACCCTGTGCCACGCAAGATGATCCGCACCGCTCTGGAGCAGATCACCCCCGGTGCCGCAGACGCTATCGTCACGATATCCATTGCCGATGGCGAAGAACTGGCCAAACGCACATTGAATGCACGGCTCGGCATTCTCGGAGGCTTGTCAGTGCTTGGGACCACCGGAATTGTGATTCCTTATTCCTGCTCGGCATGGATTCATTCGATTCATCGTGGTGTGGATGTAGCAAGGGCGCTCAACCTGCCCCATATCGCAGGCAGTACGGGATCGACCTCTGAAAAATCCGTCCGCTCTCTCTACACTCTGCCAGACCCGGCCCTGATCGAGATGGGAGATTTCGCGGGCGGGTTTCTGAAATATCTGCATCGCCACCCCGTGCCGCGCCTCACCATTGCAGGCGGTCTCGCCAAAATGACAAAACTGGCCCAGGGCCATCTCGACCTGCATTCAAGCCGGACACTGGCCGACCCGCAGGCCCTGGCCCTTATTGCCGCGCCGCTTGGCCTGACGGACGCTCAGCTCTACAGGCTGGAAAAGGCCCAGACGATCGCGCAGGGCTATACTGCTCTGGGTGATGACAGGCTTGGCTCCCTGATCGCTCAGCGTGCGGCCGAGAGGGCAAGAGACACCCTCGCCGATCCTGAATGCCAGCTCGATGTGGTCATATTCGACAGGCAGGGTGCGTTGCTCGGGCGCAGCACGCTTCTCTAGTCTCACGGAACTCCCTTGCATGGGCTGTCCGCAAAGGGTGGAAACTGCCCGCGTCTTGCCCTTAGCTTCCTGAGAACCGAAAAACCGGAAACAATACGATTACAAAATAATATTGCCATGAATATATCGTTATTGTAACGCAATGTTATAGGTAATAAAAACAGGAAATCTCAATGACGCGTCGTTACCGGAGATGGTCCCTTTCTCTGCTGACCCTTGGCGTGGTCATGCCGATCTGTCCCCAGAGTTCATTGGCGGCAACACCCCCGCTTGCTGCTACGTCTCCCTCGGCAGTTTCCGAAAAGGAGCGGGGGCGCCCAAAGAAGAAGGCCCCCCGCCCGGCGCACCCACTGCCTGCAATCGAAGGCAAGGAGTCGATCTCCGTCAGCGGCAAACGCCTGCGTAATCATGGGGCAGAGGTTGCTGTCACGCGTGCCGTCATGGAACGTTTCATCCCTGGCACGAATCCGATGCAGATTCTGGCGCAAAGCCTGCCGGGAGCCAATTTTACCTCATCTGACGCTTTCGGCCTTGATACGGCAGCCAATACCTTTTACGTGCGCGGCTTTACCCAGACGCAGATCGGTGCCTCACTCGACGGTATGCCGCTTGGTACGCAGGGCTTTACCAACCAGAACGGCGTTTCGATCACCCAGGCGATGATCCAGGACGATTTGCAGGGAATGACGCTCTCGCAGGGCGCGGGCTCTCTGGACACGTTTTCAGCACAGCTTCTGGGCGCGGCGATGAGCTATGTCTCGTCAGACCCGTCAGACAAGGCCGGTGGGCGCGTCTCGCAAAGCTTTGGCAGTTATAATGCGTTTCGCACCTATGTGCGGGCTGATAGCGGCACGCTCAATCCAAGCGGCACGAAGTTCTACACGTCCTTCGCCAGAACCGAGAGCAAGCTCTGGAAAGGCGAAGGCTATCAGCGCGAATTGCAGGCTGACGCCAAGCTGATTCAGCCTGTTGGCCGACATGGCAAGCTGACAGGCTTTTTCGGCTTCGGTAATTTCACACAGGCCAATTACCTCTCCCTCACCAAAAACATGTGGGAGCGCATGGGCCGCGACACGACCTATCTCAAACCGGATTACGAAAAGGCCAAGCTCTGGGCCTATTACGCGCAATACACCTCTGATGTACCGCCAGGCTATGAAGGCATCCTGTCGAATGACGAAATCGGCAATTATGCCTGGGATGGCTCACAGATACAGCGCAGCTATCTCTCATCCGTCACCGGGCATTTCGATCTGTCGGAACATCTGCATTCCGACACCATCGCCTATGGCAACATCTCAAGCGGTGTCTACGGCGGGACCAATAATTTCGTCACCTCCCCAAGCTATGGCGTGCCTCAATTGCTGGCGGACGGCACCGTAAGTGGCGTTCCCATGGCGCTGCAGCGTGCCCATGCCGATATGCGCCGTCTCGGCTTCACACAGAAGCTGTCCTATGAGGCCCCTCATCACAATCTGATCGAGGGCGGTTTGTGGTACGAGAATAACCGCTGGGTCTATGATGCCCGCCTGTATGAGGACACGCCCGAAGCCGCCCATAACATGATGTCGGACCTCAGAAAGGGCACGGGACATACCTGGTTCGAAAACACCTATAACACGAATACCTTCCAGTTTTTCCTTCAGGATCGCTGGACGATCATCAAGGGGATGACCCTCCTCGCCGGGTTCAAATCCCTCACCCAGACCACCCATGGCGGCACGAAGAACGACTATACGCAGCAACTCAAGGATGAAGGCTGGAATGCCTATTACAGGCGACCGGCCCGTGGCTCACTGACAGCTTCAGGGGCCTTCCTGCCACATTTCAGTTTTGATTATCATTTCCTCGATCATCACGAGGTCTATTGGGATATCGCCGAAAATCTGCGGGCCTATGATTACTACTCACAGACAACGTCAGGTACGGCATGGGGCGGCCTGGGCAATGCCGCGCAACCGGCCCAACAGGTCTTCGACGCCAGCAAGAAAACGCTTCGGCCTGAGCGCACCTGGAATTATGTCGTCGGCTATCGCTACGACGCGAAATTCTTTACTGGCACAATCGATTATTACCATACGGATTACTATAACCGCCTCGCCTCCATCACCGAAGGCACGGCCAATAATACGCGCAACGCCTATATGAATGTCGGGCGCGAGACAATGGATGGCGTCGATATTCTTGGCGCCATTCGCCCGGTCAAGGGGCTTGAGATCACCAACAGCTTCAGCTGGAACGACGCCCGCTATCAGGGCACGGGCATCAATTACGGCGGCAAACTCTATAGCCTGAAAGGGAAAAGTCAGGTCTATTACCCGGCCTATATGTACAAAGCCAATCTGGCCTATCTCTGGCGCGGCACGCGGTTCAATTTCAACGTCAATTACATCGCCTCGCGCCCGATGACCTTCCTGAACGATATCAGATTGCCCCCCTACTGGCTGGCCAACGCAACAATCGCTCATGATTTCGGCCGCATCGGCTTTGCTGAGCATTTCAAGGCCAGTTTCGGCATTACCAATCTGTTCGACACGAACTATATCGGTGGCGTCTATGGTGCAGCCTCGCTGTCTGGCGACAATAACAGCAATCTGTTCGTCGGTTCACCGCGTCAGTTCATCGGCACGATCAATGCCCAGTTCTGAAATGAGACGTCTCAGAAGCAGCGCGCCAGTGTCAGCATTAAGCCAGTGCCTCTCCCGAGAGGCTTGGGGGGCGACTCACCTTTTATAATTACATCCGGATTGGGCCTTTACAGTGTAACGTTACCGGGTCGATACAGGGGCTTTCATGCATACTGACGGCGATTAACGTAAGGGACCGGATCTTTCATGACTGAAACCACGCTGACAGATTTCAATCGCAGACGGGATTTCATGGGCATGGAGGAGACGGATCTCCGCGCTCTTCGCTCAATGACGGATCTGATCGACCGGGAAATACCGGCAGCTCTCGACGGGCTTTACCGCAAGATCAGCGCGGTGCCAGAGGCAGGTGGCTTTTTCTCCAACCCTGCGCATATGGAACACGCCAGACGGGCTCAGATCGCCCATTGGCACAGCATTGCCGAAGCCAGATTCGATCAGAGCTATGTGACTAATGTCGAGCGGATTGGTGCTGCTCATGCCCGTATCGGCCTTGAGCCCACCCTCTATATCGGCGCTTATGGCCGTGTGATGGAGCATCTCTTCAAGGCGATCATCCACGACACCTCGACCGGCAACATGCTCACCCGTCTCTCGCCCCATAGCAAGGATGCCCTGACGGAGCGGCTCGTCAGTCTCAGCAAGGCTGTTCTTCTCGAGATAGATCTGACGATCTCGACCTATATGAACGATATAGACAAGGCGCGCGTCGCCATGCAGGCCGAGCAGACCCGCCGTGCGGAAGAAGACAAGGCCGCCGTGCAGGTTCTTGGCGATGCCTTGAGCGCCCTGGCTAATGGCGATCTCACGCGCAGGATTGGCGAAAACGACATTCCTGAAAGACTTGAGGCGCTCAGGCAGCATTTCAACCAGACAGCTGCCACCCTCTCCCGAACGATGAACGACATATCGTCCGAGGCGGACCATATCCTTACGAATGCTCATGACATCCGCCAGGGGGCCGAGCAGCTTTCAAGCCGCACCGAGCAGCAGGCAGCTGCGGGCGAAGAGATGTCCGCTGCCCTGGGGCAGATCACCGAGCGGATACGCCAGACCGCCCAGCAGACGCTCAGGACAGACAAGATGGTGTCTGTCGCATGGCACGAAGCCAAACATGCCGAAAAGGTCAAAAACGACACGATAGCGGCCATGTCAGCCATAGAGGGCTCATCTCGCGAGATTGGCGGCATCATCACGATCATCAATGAAATCGCGTTTCAGACAAATCTTCTTGCCCTGAATGCCAGTGTCGAGGCGGCGCGTGCGGGAGATGTCGGCAAAGGCTTCGCAGTTGTCGCCAATGAGGTCAGGAGCCTTTCCCAGCGCTCGCGCGAGGCTGCCGAAGCGATTGGCGCCCTCATCAGCCAGTCGGATCAGCAGGTACAAACCGGGGCGGCCAAAGTGCGTGAGACGGGAGACGCCCTGCAAAAAGTCATGGAGCAGGTCGAGGCAATCAATAATGCGGTCTCGACAATTGCCACAGCCACACAGGAACAGTCGCAGAGCATCACAGAGTTGAATAGTGCCATGTCAGGACTGGAGCGCACGACAATGCAGAATGCCGGAGCCGCAGAAGAAAGTGCTGAAGCGGTAGGCAATCTGGTTTCAACCGCAGATACGCTGACCCGCGCCGTCTCCCGCTTCAGGACGACAACGCGTGACACCCAGAGCGACCGCTCTCACGCATCTGTGGACATGGTGGCTTTCCCCTGAGCGACTGCGCATGTCGCCGGGCTGCTGGGGGGTATTTGCCGGGGTTGCGTGCCCTGTGGTGATACAGGATGTCGAAGGCAGATTTCGGCTATGACCGCCCGGCAGGAACGCGGGGCGGGCCCCTCTCGTTCAGATCACGGGAGAGAGGGCCTCAGAATTCGAGCAGGACTTTCATCGCTTCCCGACGGTTTGAAGCGAGGTCAAATGCCTTGCCTGCGTCGCTCAATGCGAAGCGCTGCGTGACGAGCGCGCCTAGATCGGCCTTTCCAGAGTCAATGAGATCGACGGCCAGGGCGAACTCCTCGCGGAAGCGGAACGAACCGACCCAGCTCAGTTCCCCGGTGACAATCCGGCTTTGCGGCAGGGTCACATCATCGCCCAGCCCCAGTTGCACGATGGTGCCACAAGGCGCCATCAGATCGAGCGCGCCACGCAGGGCCTGCTCATTCCCCGAGCATTCGATCAGGACATCGATACTGCGCCCCAGCCCCACCAATGCCTCGGGAAATTCGCGCGAATTGATCACGCGGTCGGCGCCTGCCTTGAGAGCGATCGCGAGCGGCTCGGCAAGGATATCCGTGACAATCACCTCTCTGGCGCCATTAAGTCTCGCTGCAACTGCCGCCAACGTTCCAATGGGCCCGGCGCCAGTCACCAGAATGCGTTTGCCCATCAGGGCACCCGCACGACTGACAGCGTGCAGCGCCACAGCAAATGGTTCTGAAAGCGCCAGTTCAGCCGGCGTCTTATGCACAGCCTTCACGCATTGAAGCGCCTTGCAGACCAGATCCTGCCTGAAAGCCCCGTCAATATGAGGGTCGCGCATGGCACTGCCGTAGAAACGCATATCGGTGCAGTGATTGGCCCGACCGGCGAGACACTGGCTGCAATGACCACAGGCGAGGCCCGGATTGACGGCCACCACATCCCCGATGGCGAGATCGCTCACATCGGGCGCCTTCTCGGCAATGCGCCCCGCGATTTCATGACCGAGAATCATAGGATGCTTGATGCGGACGGCGCCGAAACCACCGTGATGATAATAATGCAGATCCGAGCCGCAGATCCCGCCCGCATCCACACGCACCCTTACTTCTCCTGCTTGCAGGGCCGGCACGTCACGCTGCTCGACCTGAAGGTTGTGCGGCGCGTGGATGACAAGAGCCTGGGTCATGACGAAATTCCTGCTGGCTGAAGAGACGGGCATAAAAGCCTGAAAACACGATCGACGTTGCGCAAAGAGCGTCTCACTTCCGCGTGTCTTGCGGCAGGGCAAGACGCTCGACGGGGCCCATGATCACGAGATAGGCGAAAGCTCCGACGAGACAGAGCACGCCTGCCACGGCCAGAGGCAGCACGAAAGAGCCTCCCGTCAGCATCAGCAGAAGGCCTGTGAAGGTCGAGATACCGATACCGGCGAGATTGGCCGCACCATTCTGCAAGGCCCCGATAAGCGCGACATTGGCCGCACTCGGGGCCACCTCACCGGGCAAGGTCCAGATATTGGCTGCGGTAAAGGCCAAAGCCGCATAGGAGATCCCCATGAGAACCAGCGCCATCGCCGAGCTTTCAACGATCGGGGCAAAAGCGATCACGCAGGAAACGAGCATTCCCCCCACGAGGCAGGTCTTTCGGGCCCGTGTCGCGCTCCAGCCATGACGCAGCAGCGCATCTGAAACGCCGCCGCCAATCCAGCCGAAAGGGATGGCGAACAGGGCCGGAAAGAGCCCGTAATAACGCACATCGGCAAGCGAGAAATGCCGCGCATTGATCAGGAAGGTCGGAAACCAGGTAATAAAGAAATAAATAGCGAAGTTGAGACAGAAAAACCCGATCATCATCCCCCAGATCGTGCGCTGTTTCAGCAGGTAGAGAAGAGAAACAGGCACGGCTCCGTCAGAATCAGCGCCATCGCTCTGACCCTGGCTCAGAAGCGCACGCTCTTCATCCGTAACCCGTGGATGATCTTTAGGATCGCGGTAGAGATACAACCAGACCGCCACCCAGATGAAGCCCAAGGCCCCTGTCCAGATGAAGGAATGGCGCCATCCGACACAGGCGACGAGCCACGCCACGAGTGGCAGCGCCAGAGCGGAACCCACGCGGGAGCCGCTATCGAAAATGCTGCTTGCAAACCCTCTTTCGGTGCGTGGAAACCAGTTGAATGCCACCTTGGCAAAACCCGGAAGCGCCCCCGCTTCTCCCATGCCAAGCAGAAGCCGGGCCCCGATCAGGCTCGACAGGCTTGAGACAAATGCCGTTGCCGCAGTGAAGAAGGACCACCACAGCACCGATCCCGCCAGACAACGCCGGACACCAAACCGGTCAATCAACCAGCCGACCGGAAGCTGCATGAGGGCGTAGGTCCAGAAAAAGGCACTCAGGGCAAGGCCAGTCTGGAAAGATGACAGGTGAAGTTCAGCCTCGATGCGCGGCACCGCAATGGCGAGATTGGATCGGTCGAGGAAATTGATGATATTGGCGACGAAGCACAAGGCGATCATCTGCCAGCGCAGAGGGCTCATCGACGGTGTTCTCCCGATCGATGAAGGGCTTTTCCGAACACCCCTCCGACGCTGCTATGGCGCGCCAGAAGGAGCATGGGGAAAGGACCCGTTGCACCAACCTGTTTAACCTGTCAAAAACCTTACGCAAACATGACCCATCCGTCATCTGCGAATAAGTCACGGATGTGTTACCGCCTTAATTGCAGGTATGCAGCACGGCCTTGGGGCTGTTGACCGGGTAGGAACTCGCCGTCGGATCATTGCTGCAGGCCGCATGCTCGATGCCGTTACAGGCGGATAAGGTCAGTGCGCCCACCAGAATTGCCAGAATTTTACCCATGATATCGTCCATTCCTTGTTTCGCTTCATCAACGCATCAGCACATGGAAACTGTCAATCGAGCGCGCAAAAAGGACAGATCAATCAATGAGGATCACACGACAGAGCTGCATCGCGTAATGGCAATGGCCAGAATCCCAGGGCCGGACGAATAGCCGCCACACTCAACCGCCCGCCGGTAAACAGACCGGGTGCGCCGGTAATACCCGGTGCGGAAAGAGGCAGTCCGCGTAACGACCTCATGGCGAGATAGGCAAAACACTCTGCCTCGACCATGTCACCATTCCATCCCAGCGTTTCTACCGGGGCCACACGACCCGCAAGCGTCTCTGCGAGGGCCTGCATCAGCGCCGGATTATGGCGCCCGCCACCACAGACAAACCACGCGCGCGGCGCCTCCGGCAGAATGGTGGTCGCGACAGCCTGCACCGTAAAGGCCACAAGCGTTGCCGCCCCGTCTTCAGCCGAAAGCGGTACCAGTAGATCAAGGGCCGCGATGAAGGCCTGACGGTCCAGCGATTTGGGCGGGAGACGATGAAAGAACGGTGCCGCGAGCAAAGCTGTAAGCCGTGCCTGATCGACCTGCCCCGCACGGGCAAGGACGCCATCGCGATCGCAGGCGACCCCTGTATGACGCAAGGCCCAATCATCCAGCAGGGCATTCCCGGGCCCTGTATCGCAGGCGAGAATAGTCCCGTCACGACCGACATAGGTGACGTTCGCCACCCCGCCGATATTGAGAATGGCCACCGGCCCTACCTGCCCCGCCAGACAGGCGGCGTGATACCAGGGGGCCAGAGGAGCCCCTTCCCCTCCGGCCCGCACATCGTCACTCCGGAAGTCATGAATGACCGGAAGGCCCGTTGCACCCGAAAGGCGCAGCGCGTCGCCAATCTGCCAGGTACGACCCGATTGTGGCGCGTGAAACAGGGTCTGGCCATGAAAACCGATAAGATCGGCCTCGCCCTCTATCGCCAGAACCTGACGAACAGCCTCTGCATGGATATCGGTCAGGGCGCGCTCGGCCGAAAGCAACTCAGGCTCATCACCCCTGAGCTCCGAAGCGCGATCGAACAGGGCATAGAGCGCCTGACGCAAGGCAGCGTCATAACCCAGACTGAGCGACGCCCCCCGGCGCCCGACCGTTACACCATCGGTCTCGATAAGCGCCGCATCGACCCCATCAAGCGACGTCCCGCTCATAAGACCGATAACACGCAGAAATCCCGGTTCCGCAGGGCGTATCATCATGAAGGCCTCACGCTTTGAGAATGGCGTGAAGGTTATTGCCATTGGCGGCCAGGGCGGCGTTGGCTTCGTCAAGTGTCATGCCGTGACGCAGGAGAACGGCGCGTTTGACATTGCCTTTGCTGAGCCTGAGCGCCTCGTTGATTTCAGCATCACTCCCCCCGGCGAGGCTACGCACCATCGTGACGGCCCTGCGACCGAGCTTGGCATTGGTGACACGCATATCGACCATCAACCCGCGATAGACATGGCCAAGACGGATCATGAGCGTTGTCGAAAGCAGGTTCAGCGCTGCTTTCTGGGCTGTCCCTGCCTTAAGCCGGGTCGATCCGGCCACGGCTTCCGGCCCGGTCGGCAGCAGAATGCTTAGCTCTGCCTCACGCAGAAGGCGCGTCTCCGCCACGCAGCTGATACCAATGGTCAGGGCGCCAGCCTTGCGCGCCGCGTTCAGGGCTGCGCAGCTATAGGGCGTGTTCCCGCTCGCAGCGATGCCAAACACCACGTCATGCGGGCCGACATGATGCGCCGCCATTTCAGCCATGGCCGCGTCTTCGTCGTCTTCAGCCCCCTCGACCGCCTGGGATTGCGCATTGCTGCCACCGGCAAGCATCAGCACCAGACGCTCTGAGGGCCAGCCATAGGTTGGCGTCAGCTCCACACCATCCTGCATGCCGACGCGCCCGGCAGTGCCAGCCCCCACATAAAACAGACGCCCCCCCTCGCGCAGCCGTGGCAGAGCAGCCTCGATCACCGCCTCCAGCGCGGGTACGGCGGCGCGCACCAATGCGGTTGCCGCCATCTGGGCTTCGGCCAGCGCGTCGAGAATGGTGGCGGTGGGCCAGAGTTCGATCGTCGCGTAGCGCGGATCATGCACCTCGGTCTGGGGAAAAGACGAGTTGTTGGTCATGATGCTCCTTTACGGCCTCGCCCGGCTTTTTGGCCCAAAGGCCTTCACGAGCCCGGCAGCGCCAAGGTGAAACAGGATACCCAGCGGGACAAGCCACGGAAAGGCGATCGAAACGCCCGCCATCTGCCCGCCGATCAGGACGAGTGCCATGGCAGCAAGTGACACCACAAACCCTGTCCTGACGGCCCGCCCGCCAAGACCCGGCAGAAAAAGCGCGCAGAGGAAGGCGCCGAGCGTCGGCCCGTAAGACCAGCCTGCTATGGTCAGGCCAAGTATCACCGCCGATTTGGTCCCCATGGTGAACAGGGCAGCCCCTGTCAGAAGAACCACGCCCCAGAAAAGCGTCATGAGTCGCGGGGCAGACAGGGCACGCGGCTGATAGCCCAGCGCCCGCATGGCGCGCTCGATCAGACGCTGTGGCGCAGGGCCGAAATCGGTCAGGCTCGCGCCCGCCATCGCATTGAGGGTGGAAGACAAAGACCCCATCGTCGCACTCAGCACACCTGCAATCAGCAGCCCCGATATCCCCGCCGGAAGTGCGTTGACGATGAAATGCGGAAAGAGCGCATCAGGGGAGTTGAGCCCCAGCCCTGCAAGGTTCTTTCCTGCCTCCCGGATCCAGAGCTGCACCCCCAGCACCGAAAGCAGACCGAAAAGCAGAGCCACCACGATTGCGCTGCCTATCAGAGCCAGGCGCGCCTCAAGCAGAGAGCGCGCGGCCAGCAGGCGCTGCACCATAAGCTGATCGGTGCCATGAGACGCGACGGAAAGCACTGCCCCGCCAATAACGGCAGAAGCAAGGGTGAACGGATCATGCCACCAGTTTGTGGCCGTCATCGGATGAAAGACCTGCAGGCGCCCGGCCTGCCAGGCTTCATGCCAGCCCGCCATGGTGACGGTGTGCCCGACAAAGACGACACAGAACACCGCGCCAAAACCATAAAGCCCCAGCTGGATCGCATCAGACCAGACGACTGCACGCAATCCGCCGAGCATGGTGTAGAGGAGTGTGAAAGCCAGTATGGCGCCCAGAACCGTCCACCGACCGACGGGCAGCCCTGCATGTGTAAAAAGCCAGACGACAGGCAGCGCGCCCGCCAGAAGGCGGATGCTCTCGGCCAGAAAGCGCGTGAGCAGAAACGCCCCCGAGGCCAGACGCTGCATGGAGGCACCGTAGCGCTGCCCAAGCAGGGTATAGGCACTCGTGAGCGCGCCCTCGCGATAGCGTGGCAGAAACCACAGCGCGACTGCGCCTCGTCCGACACAATATCCGGCGGCAATACCGAGAAAGACGAGCCCCTGTGTATATCCGACCCCGGGAATACTAATGAAAGTCAGCGTCGATGTTTCCGTCGCGACCAGAGACAGGCAGAGCGCCCACCAGGGCAGATCATGATGACCTGACAGAAAATCGTCGAACGATCTCCCTGCCCTGCGACTGACACGCCAGATCAGAAACGAGAGCGCAATGAAATAGATCAGGATAACAGTCAGATCGAGCGGCTTCATGTCACCTTGTCAGGCACGATGTCGGGAGAGGTCGTCATCATGTCACGACGTGACGACGAGGCAAGGGCTCATCGTCAGAAATCCCGGCGCGCCGACCTGAAGAAGGCCCCTTTCAGTGAAGCACTGCCTCTGCATCGACGAGATCAACATCACGCATCTGATCGAGATAGGCCTCACAATAGGCCTTGTGCGACGCCCCGACGATCACGAGCAAACGGCTGCCCGGTGCGCGGGTAAGCAACTCGCGGATATTGGCGACCATGCGCAGATTTCTTGTTTCCCAATATCCGACATATTGACGCCCATATCCCTGCCTTGAGGGCTCCCTCAGAGCCGCCCCCCAGTCAGATCGATAAGCCTCCATTGCGTAGCCAGGCGCGTTATAGGCTCTGTAGAGCGTGAGCCAGCCGTCAACTGTGCCAAGCTGGGCATCAAGTCTTTTGTCCTGCGTCAGACGCGCTTTGGTGGCCGGGTTGTTCCATGCCTGCTGCAGGGCGGCACCATAGGCTTTCTCGTCCTGCGCCATCCCGGCAGAATTCTGATCATCCATGCCCCAGACGCGCTCCAGACCAAGCCGTGCCGCCAGTTGCGCCCCGATCAGAATACTCTCATTCCTGCGTGTTGTCTGGAGAGTGAGCCAGTCGACCAATTCAATCGTCAATCCATCGGCATTCCGGCGTTCTGCCGATGGAAGACGCAGCCACTGAACGACGGCAGAATTCGGCTCGCCCGCCGCCAGAAAGATCAGCGCCAGTCGACGGCGCTGGGCCGGGCTCGGCTTTTGCGGCCAATCGGCCAGAAGACGATCGGCCTCTTCATTGGCCTGAACGACGGTCAGACCCGCCGCCTTTCCGGCGGGGCTCGGGTCAGCGCAATAGCGCTCTACCGACGCGGCCAGCCCATCTCCCCGATGACGCATCCACTCGCATAGCAAGCCGGAGCTGCTCTCGGTCACGATCACATCGGGGTGCCATGCCGCCAGTTTTCCCATTACGGGGTCGAGATCTTTGGCCGAAAATGGCGCGGTCAGGCCGGAAAGATGAGGGCTGCCAAGCACCAGAACGTCATTATGACGCCCAGCCGGAGAGTCATTGAGAGCTTCTGGATGAAATGAGGGATGATAGGGCTGCGCTCGAACCGGGTGAAGTCCCATGATCGCAACGAGGATGAAGGCTTTGACTATCCGCTTCATTTTCTTAACGCGCCCTATATCTGCAAACCGAAAGTCGCATATGCATATCGTTGCGGCAACAGACAGAGTGTCCTGACACGAGGATCTTCCTAGTGGGCGGATTGGCTGGATAGAAAGGCCAAGGCACCTGTTGCAAAGGGAAAAACCCGGAGCCGTCGCCGCAAAACAACCTTATCACTCCGCCCGTCGAATTGCGGCTGATTATCTAAAAACCAGCGTAGAATACGAAAACACACAAAACTGCCCTCGGTATTTTTGATACGATCATTGTTATTTACAATTTTATAAAATGATTGCGGTAATTGCAAAAATTTCTAGTGATATATATTAATTATATTATAATTACTTTTCTATCCGATAAATCATCTCATCAAGCGCATCGACGTCGATATCGAGCGCCTTGAAAGACATGCTGGATGGGTTCACGATCTCGATCGTGGTTTTCTCTTCGAAACTCAGAACGGCATTCTGCGCCGAAAACTCGAGCACGTGGCCGCTGATCGTCGATTTGACGTCGAGAAAATGAAAGTGGAAACCCGGCACGGAGATGCGTCCGAACAGTTCCGGCGTCCAGAAGCCTATCAGACGCCCTTCGATTGCCTCGTGCCTATCGACCTGCTGCGCTGATGCAACCTGATCGACGCTGCGACTGCCGTCATCGGCACGATGCGGGCGACGCAACACGAGATGTTCGAACTTGCCGCTTATCGAGACAGCCAGAAAGATATTGTCGGGGCGAATGAAGCGGCTGAGTTGCTCCTGTGCATTCTCATGAGTGACAGACGAAACTGCCCGCTCCTGCTGAGGGGTGAACTCCGTCACCTGCACAAAGGGAATTTCCGTTTCTGCCGAGAGGCAGTGCAGCGCTTCACCTGCCGTCGCCTCATGCACCTTACCGTCCTGGATGGTCAGTTCGCCGCTGATCTCGGCCGAGCAGCCTAGGCCAAAAGCCCGATGCGAGCAGAAAGCCGAGAGAGGCGCCTCGCCTCGAAAATGCCCGGCCATCAGCGCACCAATGGTCGAGAACTGGGTGATCTTGCTCATGCGATCTCTCTTTCTGGCTGATCAGGTAATTTTCTGAACCGAGAGCGGAAACGGGTTGAAGACAGACCAGCCCGTTTTCTGCACCAGTTTCTCAAGGGCCAATGTGCCAAGCAGCGAGTTGCCCTGAGCATTCAGCCCGGGCGACCAGACAGCAACGGAGGCCAGACCAGGCGCAATGGCCAGAATACCGCCACCTACCCCCGATTTGCCGGGAAGCCCCACCCGGATAGCGAAAGCGCCAGAGCCATCATAATGGCCACACATCATCATCAGGGCCATGATGGTACGCGTATTGGGCACCGAGGTCACCATGCGACCGGTATGAAGGTCCACCCCGCCCGTCATGAGATATCCTCCGATACCCGCAAGCTGGCGGCATGACATGGTCAGCGCGCATTGATGAAAATAGAGGTCGAGTGTGTCGTCGATGGGGTTTCGGATATTGCCGAAAGTGCGCATGTAATTGGCAAGAGCCGCGTTGCGAAACCCCGTCTCACGCTCCTGCTGCGCCATGTTCTCGTCGATATACAGCCCCTCAGGCGCGCCCGACTGCGCCCTGGCAAAATCGAGCAGTGCCTGACGGGCGCCCATCCGACCCAGATGCGAAACCAGGATATCTGAAATGACGATGGCCCCCGCATTGATGAACGGATTGCGGGGAATGCCGTGCTCGCTCTCGAGTTGCACGATCGAGTTGAAGGCACTGCCAGAGGGCTCCTGCCGGACGCGGCTCCAGAGCGCGCTGCCCTCAAGTGTCAGGGCCAGGGTCAGGCCAAATACTTTCGACAGGCTCTGGATCGAAAAAGCCTCATCGGCATCGCCCGCCACATGGGCGCCGCCCCCGGCATCGATCACGGCAATGCCGAACTTCCCCGGGTCAACGCAGGCAAGAGGAGGAATATAGTCGGCCACGTGGCCACGCTCGGTGATCCCTCGCATGTCATGCGCGATTTCGGCAACGATGCTGTCGAGATCGGCCATATCCTGTCCTTCCTGCTGGGTGCCTGATCGGGTGGCACAGACATGACATGGCGACGCAGACCGCACAACGCCCCCGCTTCATGAGCGCAGTTGAGATCGGCGGGCTAATCTGCGATGAGGGCTTCATGACTGGTGGCATCATGAAACCCGGCGAGCAGCACGACGACCCGACTGGCATGCCAGAGGTCACGCTTCCTGACGTCGATACGCAATCTGAAGGGTTTCGCCTCAATCGCGCGGCACGACGCAATGCGCTGATCGAGGATTATGTCGAGCTCATTGCCGATCTCCTGGCCGAAGGGCGTGAAGCGAGGCAGGTCGATATCGCGACCCGGCTTGGCGTCTCGCAACCCACCGTCGCCAAGATGCTGACCCGCCTCTCCAATGAGGGCTATGTGCATCGCCGACCCTATCGCGGTGTCTTTCTGACCGGCAAAGGCCAGAGCGTGGCCGATGAGGCGAAAAACCGCCATCGCATCGTCGAGAGCTTTCTGCGCGCCCTTGGCATCAGTGAAGAGACACTGCGCGTCGATGCGGAAGGGATCGAACATTATGTGAGTGACGAGACACTCGCTGCCTTCGACCGCGCCCTTGCCAATGGGCTCGGCTCCCTGATTGGTCCATCCGACACGAACTGATCAGACGGTATCAGCGCCAGCCTCGAACAAGGCCGCCCCACAGAGCAGCGACCCGTGCGTGAGCAGCGCATGAAGACGGGCGACGCAGCTTGCGCCCCAACTGATATCACGTGCCAGATCGTAGTCCTCACGCAGAACCAGACCGGGAACACGAGATGATACCTCATGCAGCTGGCGCAGGCTCCAGTCGAAACGGGCCCCAGTCTGACGCACACTGGGATTGCTATGGGCATGCCGTGAAACGAAGGGCGAGACATAGTCGAACACGATACCAAGCGGGGCTTTTCTTGCAGCCGCAAAATCCCTGAGCCGGGCAAACAGGCGCCATACGATTTCGGGCGGCAAATACATCAGCACACCCTCGGCAAAAAACAGTATGGGCTGACCCTGGCTATGCGGCAGGGCATCAAGCCATGACCCCGCCCCCAGTTCATCGCTTACCAACCCGGTGCCGATCATTCCCGGCGGACGAACATGCTCAGGCAGGGTCAGGATCTCGGGCAGCTCAATGTCATACCACAGCGCCGCATCGATGTTGTTCAGCCGGTTCTGGCGCATATCGAGCCCTGAACCAAAGCTCAGGCAGAGTGTGGCCGGGTAACGCATGAGCCAGGCCTCGATGACCCGGTCGAACCATCTGGCCCGCAGAATGGTCCCACGCATCGATTTACGGTCAGCAGCGAAACGCGCCGGATCAAAACCCAGCCGCGCCGCGATCGCCTCTGCCGTACGGTCGCGAAACCCGAGATCGGTCGCCTGCTCTGGGGCAAGCACGCGCGCCGCCAGCGTGATCAGCATGGTTTCCGTCACTCCGCGCAGCCTTGCCAGTGACATTTCAGGAAGAGGGGCGTTGCATAACATGGCAGAACACTCCTTGCTGCGGCGCCGCATGAAGCCATTATGCGAATCGTTCGCATCTGACGCTATCGTCTTCGCAGTGGAAAGGCCAGACCTGCCGAGCCGATGGCGGCACCGTCCCTGCCATTGACAGCGCACCAAAACCAACCACCTGATCAACAGGACGTTATCAGTCCAGAATGTATGCTTCTGCTAAATATAGCATATTGCATATTGATAAGCCTTAGGTTTGAGTAACGCCCCATGTCCTGCCCTCCGCCCGCACAGGGAACCTGCTCCAGCCAGACCGGAACCGATCCCATCGGCGCCCACCAGCCCGATGTGAAACGCACGCCGTGGCGGTTTACACGTGCGCTCGGGGCCGACGGGCATAGTCTGCCCGAGGTCTTCTCTTCCGTGCGTGTGGCGCCCGAAGGCGCAGGCTGGCTCAGGCGTTTCCTGTCATTCGTGGGGCCGGGCTATATGGTGGCCGTGGGATATATGGACCCCGGCAACTGGGCGACCGACCTGCAGGGCGGAGCACAATTCGGCTACACCCTGCTTTCGGTCATCATGATCTCGAATCTGATGGCTATTCTGCTTCAGGCGCTGGCAGCCCGTCTGGGTATCGTGACCGGGCGCGATCTGGCACAGGCCTGTCGCGACCATTTTCCACCCGCCATCTCCTTCGTGCTCTGGTTCACCTGTGAACTGGCGATCATCGCGTGCGATCTGGCTGAAGTCATCGGCACGGCTGTTGCGCTGCAATTGCTGTTTCATATCCCACTGCTTTTTGGCGCGCTTATCTCGGCCTTCGACGCGCTGATCGTCCTGTTTCTGATGAATCGCGGCTTCCGCTATCTCGAGGCATTCATCATCGCGCTTCTGAGCATCATCGCCGTATGTTTTGGCGTGCAGATTGTCGCAGCCGCCCCGCCGGTAGCCGCTGTGATGGCCGGGTTCCTGCCACGCGCAAGCGTGGTGACCAACCCTGCCATGCTCTACATTGCCATTGGCATCATCGGCGCAACGGTCATGCCCCATAACCTTTATCTGCACTCGTCTATCGTACAGACGCGCGACTACAGGCGTGACGATGAGGGGCGCAAGGATGCGCTACGCTGGGCGACTCTCGACAGTACGGTCGCGCTCATGCTGGCGCTGTTTATCAATGCTGCCATTCTGATCGTGTCTGCAGCAGCCTTTCATGGGACAGGCCATCAGGATGTGGCCGAGATCGAGGATGCGTATCGCCTGCTCTCGCCCGTGCTTGGCATGGGCCTGGCCTCGACCCTTTTTGCTGTCGCCCTTCTTGCCGCAGGCACCAATTCCACCGTCACCGGCACGCTGGCCGGGCAGATCGTGATGGAAGGGTTTCTGCACCTGACCATCCCGCACTGGGCGCGCCGTCTTGTCACACGAGGTCTGGCCATTCTGCCGGTCGTGGTCGTGACAGCGCTCTATGGAGACCATGGTGTGGGCAAACTGCTGATCTTCAGCCAGGTCGTGCTCTCGCTGCAGCTGCCCTTCGCGGTCATCCCGCTGGTGATGTTCGTCTCTGACAGACGTAAGATGGGGCGTTTCACGATCTCGCCCGGCATGAAAACCCTCTCCTGGGCCGTGGCGGCGATCATTCTGCTCCTCAATTTCAAACTTCTCTACGACACCCTCGCCGCCTGAGGCGAGGCCCTCTCTCCTTTTCCACCGAAATGCTGTGAAAGACCGATCCATGCCCCCTTCCGCTTCACAATATAGCATTTGCTATCTAAGAAAGCTCAAGGGATTCCTTGAAACATATACTTATTTGCGCACCATCCCCAAGCGTGCTCCGGCTTTTCTGGAGCCGGTTCTGAAGCGCTCAGTTCTGACAGGGCCATGCCTTCTATGCCTTGCCGCAACACAAGCCCTGGCAGCCGAGGGGAAGACGCAGGATGGCAGCGTGCTGACATCAGCCGCATTGCAGGACACGCAGCGGGTCAAGACCGGACCCAGGCGAGGAATACCGCATCCTGCAACAGCTACGCCGCATTCATCCGTTCCCGTAGAGACAGCAGTCAGCACGCCCTCGGGATCACCAAAGAAAAGCACGGCACCCCGTCTATCTGCGGCCGGCGAGAAAACCGTCGCACAAACACCGCCCGGTCGCGAAGACATCACCGTGACAGCGCATCTTGATCAGGCACGCGGACGTATCGCCCCGGGTCTGGGGGCCGTCTCATACGGGATTGACCAGAGACAGATCCAGGTGACGCCGGGCGGCGAAAACGCAGCCTTCAGCCAGATCCTGCTTCGTCTGCCCGGGGTGGTGATGGATTCCTATGGCGAAATCCATGTGCGTGGCGAGCATGGCGGGCTTACCTATCGCGTCAATGGTGTGCTGCTGCCCGAGGGGCTCAATGGCTTTGGTCAGGAACTGGATAGCCGCATCATCCAGTCAGTCGATCTGCTGACAGGGACACTGCCCGCCCAGTTCGGTTTTCGCACATCAGGGGTTGTGGATGTCAAAACCAAGACAGGTGACAGCCTGAAAAACAATCAGGTCTCGCTTTACGGAGGCAGCTACAACACCTTCATTCCGTCCCTTCAGCTTGGTGGCTCGAAAGACCGCTGGGATTATTTCGTCACGGCTTCCTATAACCGCAACGATATCGGCATCGAGAACCCGACGAATTCCTTCCGTGCGACCCATGACTTCACGCAGCAGGAGAAAGGCTTCGGCTATGTGGCTTATCAGCTCGATGACGAAAGCCGTATCAGCCTCCTGACCAGTGCCTCCTATTCGGATTTCGAGCTTCCGAACACGACCGGGCTGCCGGTGCTCTATCAGTCCTCCACCATCGCGCCCGATGATCAGAGCATCCAGTCGCGTCTGCTGGATAACGGACAGACCGAACAGAACTATTATGCCGTGTTGTCCTATCAGCGCAGCACCGACAGGATGAACCTGCAGATCTCTCCCTATTTTCGCTATGGCCGCATCGATTACCGCAATGACCCGAACCGCGATCTCGCTTTTTCAGGTATCTCGCAGCATGAGGTAAACGACTTCACCACGGGCGGGCTGCAGGTCGATACCTCTTACGACATTGCGCCCCATCATGTTCTGCGTTTCGGTCTGCTGGGGCAATATACGGCCGAACGTCTCGATACCAACACGCTGGCTTTCCCGGTCGATGACGCTGGCGAGCAGACCTCGACCACCCCGAGAAGGATCGTCGACAATAGTGGCAACTGGGCCGTCGAGGGCGGGGCCTATGTTCAGGACGAGTTTCATATCACGCCTCGCCTGACCTTCAATTACGGCTTGCGTTATGACCGTTTTGCCTCCTCCTTCCATAGTGAGGGGCAGCTCAGCCCACGGGCCAACATGGTCTGGAAGGCGACGAACGCAACAACAATCCATTTTGGCTATTCGCGCTATTTCGCGCCGCCTTCGCCGCAATATATTTCAGATGCGACCCTCGCCAAGTTTGCCGGCACGACAAACGCCCCCCAGACCATGCTGAACACGCCAACGAGGGTGGAAAAATCCCATTATGTCGATGTTGGCATCCTGCACCATGTGACGCGCGATTATCAGATCACGCTTGACGCCTATGGCAAATGGGCGCGCGATCAGGGTGATTTGGGTCAGTTCGGCCGTGCCGTCATTCTGGCGCCCTTCAGCTATAGACGTGGCCGCGTTTATGGCGCCGAAATCGGCAATTCATGGCGCCATGGTGGCTGGTCGATCTATGGCAATTTCTCCTTCGTCAAGACCTGGGCGAAGGACATCAACTCGGCTCAATACCAGTTCGAGGTTGCCGAGCTGGACTATATCAGGCGTCACGGCATCCAGCTCGATCACCAGGGCGAATTCACCTCATCGGCGGGCGTGTCCTACAGCAACAAGCATGACATGGCCTATCTCGACTTTCTCTATGGCTACGGGCTGCGAAGCGGCTTCGCCAATCTGGAGAAGCAGCCCTCCTATGCTGTTTTCAATATCGGCTACGCTCATACCTTCACCCACGTCCCGATGGGGCACAGCCTCAAGCTACGCGCTGATGTCGTCAATCTTTTCGACCATCGCTACCAGATTCGCGACGGGAGCGGCGTAGGAGTGACGCAGGCACAGTATGGGCAGAGGCGCGGCACATTCTTCTCGGTGGTGAGCAGCTTCTGATCGGCTTCACGCAGATATGAGGGAGCGATTCCGACGCTGGAAAGGTTCATACGTATATGGTGGCAGGCGCCGCCCCCTGAACGGAGAACCGCCCGATGCCCGATCGCAAGACCATCTACAAGCCGTATCATCATCCGGCAGGTGGGTGGGGTGCTGTCAGGGCAACAGCAAAAGCCCTTCTGGAACAGAGCGTTGTCGGCAAGGGTTCGCGCGCTTTGCTCTCCATGAACCAGCCGGGGGGCTTCAAATGCCCCAGCTGCGCCTTCCCCGATCCGACACATCACAAGAAGATCGAGTTCTGCGAAAACGGTGTGAAGGCACTTGCGGTCGAGGCGACCAAGAGGCGTGTCACACGGGCGTTTTTCGCCGAACACAGCGTATCGGCGCTCGCTGACCAAAGCGATTACTGGCTGGAGGAGCAGGGCCGCCTCACCGAGCCCATGCGTTACGATCCGACGACGGATCATTACGTTCCCTGCAGCTGGCAGGAGGCTTTCGACCTGATCGGCTGCCATCTGCGTCAGCTCAATTCCCCCGATGAGGCAGAGTTCTATACGTCGGGCCGCACATCGAATGAGGCGGCTTTTCTCTACTCCGTTTTCGTGCGCAGCTTCGGCACCAACAACTTTCCCGATTGCTCGAACATGTGCCACGAGCCCACCAGCCGCGGGCTACCCGGTGCCATAGGCATCGGCAAGGGCACCGTGGTGATGGATGATTTCGAGCATACCGAGGCCATCTTCATTGTCGGTCAGAATACGGGCACGAACTCGCCGCGCATGATGGGTCTGCTTGCCCATGCCCGCAAACGCAATGTGCCGATCGTCGTGGTCAACCCGATGCCGGAACGCGCGCTCATCCGCTTTACCGAACCGCAGGATCCTGTGCCCATGGCGACTGGCGGCTCGACCGCCATCGCGACGGAATTCGTGCATATCCGCATCGGGGGCGATCTCGCCTTCTTCAAGGGCATGACAAAAGCGCTTTTCGAGAGCGACGCAGCGGGTAAAGCCGTTCTCGATCATGCTTTCATCGAGACGCATACAGAAGGCTTTGCCCCCTGGCGCGAAGAAATCATGCAGCTGGACTGGGCTGAAATCGAACGGGTTTCAGGCATAGAAAAAACCCAGATCAGGCGCGCTGCAGCAATCTATGCGCGCTCCAACGCGACGATCATCTGCTTTGGCATGGGCATTACCCAGCATCAGCAGGGCGCGCGCATGATCCAGCAGATTGCTGCCTTCCTGATGCTGCGCGGGAATTTCGGCAAGAAAGGCGCCGGGATCGCCCCTATTCGCGGCCATTCGAATGTGCAGGGCGACCGTACGGTAGGGATCGACGAAAAACCGACCCAGGCCTATCTCGACCGTCTGCGTGACGTCTTCGGTTTTGAGCCCCCACGGGCGCATGGCCACCACGCGGTTGAGTCGGTAGAGGCCATGCTGGCAGGCACGGCGAAAGTCTTTATCGGAATGGGCGGTAATTTCATTCATGCCATTCCCGACACCCCGCGCGCCTATGAGGCGATGCGTCGCCTCAACCTGACCGTGGGGATCGCGACCAAACTCAATCGTGGCCATATCGTGCATGGGCGCGATGCGCTCATCCTGCCTGTGATCGCCCGCTCGGAAATCGATCGTCAGGCAACGGGCGAGCAATTCATCACCATCGAAGATGCCATGTCGACTGTGACGGCATCGCGCGGCGTGCTGGAACCGGCGAGCCCTGACCTGCTTTCGGAGGTGGCTATCGTCTGTGGCATGGCACAGGCGACCCTGCCGGAAAGCCCCATCCCCTGGGCCCTTTTCGCGGATGATTACAGTCTGATCCGAGACCGGATTGCTGCCGTCTATCCGGAGATCTACGCCGATTTCAATGCACGCATCCGCAACAAGCAGGGCTTTCACCTCGATATACCGCCCCGTCGTCGGGTCTGGAAAACCCCGAGTGGCAAGGCCCGCTTCCTGCTCTTTCCGGGGTTGGCCGTTGATGATGCGATCGAGGATGACGCCATGCTGCGCCTGTCGACCATACGTTCGCATGACCAGTTCAACACCACGATCTACAGCATGAATGATCGCTATCGCGGCATCTACAACACCCGCATGGTCGTATTCATGAATGATGAAGACATGGCAGAGCGCGGTCTCGAGCAGGAGATGGTGGTAAGCCTCGAAACGCTTTCGACGGACGGTATTTCCCGGCGCGTGGATGATCTGGTGGCTATCGCCTACCCGATGCCACGTGGGGCAATCGCCGGTTATTATCCCGAACTCAACCCCCTTCTGCCACTCAATCACTATGATGAAATCAGCGGCACACCGGCTGCCAAATCGATTCCTGTGCGCGTGATCCCGTCGGCGAGGACGCCATGACGATACGACCTGACAGCCTTGCCGCCGCGCATCTGCTGCGCCATGCCGTCGCGATCGGGTCTGACGGCGTTCAGGAACGCATCGAGCTCGGCATCGCGGAAGAAACGCCGCTGACGCTGATTTTCAACGAATTCCATGTCTATGCGGTGATGATGGTCACACCGCTCGATCTTCATGATTTCGTGCTTGGTTTTGTTCTGACCGAAAAGATCATCGCCACACCGGCGGATCTGATCTCCTGTCATATCGAACGGCACGAAGACCAGCTCTCGGCACATATCCGCATTCCTGGCGTCGATTTCAGCCGACTGATCCGCAGAGGGCAACGACTTCTGACGGGCAGCAGCAGTTGCGGCCTGTGTGGCGTGACCGATCTCAACGAGATCGCAACCCCCGGAGCGAGCCTTTCCGCCCATAGCATTCTGGTGCCCGCCATTCGAAAGGCGCTCGCCGCCCTGCCTGAGTTGCAGGTGCTGAACCAGAAGGTTCATATGGTCCACGCCGCAGCCTGGGCAGCGCCTGACGGGGTGATCCATTATGTGCGTGAGGATGTCGGGCGCCATAATGCCCTAGACAAGCTCATCGGAATCCTCAGCCAGTCACCACGCGATCCTGGTCGCGGCTTCTGCCTTGTGACGAGCCGTTGCTCCTATGACATGGTCGAAAAGGCGCTGACGCTCGGTATTTCCACGCTGGTCGCGATTTCCTCGCCCACGGATCGCGCCATTCAGGTCGCGCGCAAGGCTGACATGACCCTTATTGGCAATGCCCGCCCCGATCGCCTCGCCATTTTCTGCGGGGCGCATCGTCTGATCAAACCGGAAGCTGTCGAGATGAGCGCCTGATGAGTTTTGACCCAAACGCTGATTTTTTTGCCTTCGAACAGGATTTTGCCGGAACATTACGCTGCATCCCGATGCGCGTACGCCTCAAGCTCGATTGCTGCGGTATCAAGCTGAGCCTGAGACAATGGAGTCAGCTGCCAGCGGAAATCCGTCGCGACCTCATGCATCTTGCCTGCGAGACTCCCTCGGAACAGATTGTTTATCGTGACAAGCTGATCGCCTTTATCGAAGCGCATTGCGATGAGCCCCCCAAGGCGCTTGGCGCGAATGATGAGTCTCTGTGGCGCGAAACCACTTCTGTTCCTGGCTGCGTTCTGGCACAGGCGGAACAAGACGATGTTGCCCCCCCCGATCTTGCCATCTGGAAGACCCTGCACCCTCTGCAGCGTTTTGCGCTGGTCAAGCTGGCCCGCTCTCGCCACGAAAACGAGAATTTCGTGCCAGCGCTCAGGGAGTTTGACCTCCTCCCAGCGGCCTAGCTGCCCCGCGTTGCGAGGGCTTCGACATCGGCGGGATAGTTGACGTTGAAAAACGGATCTCCCCCCTCATCGCTGAACGAGACAGGACGCATGCCGAGCCGGGCTGCAAAACAACGTACGGCCAGCTGGCGCCGATCTCCTGAGGCGAGGGCAGCCTGAACATGGCCGCGCAAGAGAGGCAGGCAATTGGTAGGCCATAGCGCCACGAGGGGATGGGTTCGGCCCAGACTCATCGCGAAGGATGGCCCCGGCGAAAGCCTGTGCAGCAGATCCTCCGGTATGAAAGGCGTGTCCCCAGGGAGGGTCAGCACGCTGGAGGCACCCTCACTTTGCCCCCAAGCAAGCGCCGAAATGATGCCCGCGAGAGGACCGCAATCAGCAAACTCGTCACGCAGAAGCGGCAAGGCGTAGGAATCATAGACAGTCTGGTCGCCCCTTATAGCGAGCGCCGTTTTCGATATCTGCGGCCGAAGACGCTTCAACAGTGCCTCGAGCACTGTGCCTTGCCCCAGAGGAAGGAGCGGCTTGTCGCATCCGCCAAGCCGACTCCCCCTTCCCCCAGCCAGAATGACCGCATGGGTCACGACGTGACGTACTCAGCGCGGCGGAGGGACAGGCTGGGCATAGCCGGGATGAACCGGGTGAGGATGATGCCGATGACGGGGAAGAGGGCGCGGCGGCGGCGGTGGCGGCGGCTCCGGCGGGAGTTGCACCGGCCTGAAGGCTGGCGGTGCCTCCCCTCGATGGTAGTATGGCCCCTTGTAGTTATCGTTGAGCTGCGACGAATTCAGGCGGTCAATCACGCTATTTCCGGTGCCATCGGCGTAACGGCCGGGAGCCTGCTGTGCGAGGGCGAGTGAGGGAGAGGCAAGAAGTACTGCCCCCAGTAAAGCCCCGAGATGACGGTTCATGGTGTCTTTCCTTTAGGAACGAGTCCGTCAGAGACAGGCGTACCGCGCTGCCAGACCTGAGAAATCAGGTCGATATCAGATATGGTTCGATCCGGAGCGCCGTCAATAACCAGCAGATCTGCCCGTTTTCCAACGGCCAACACGCCACGATCCTGCAGCCCCAGAAGCGCTGCTGCCTGCTGGGTTGCGAGATTGATGGCCTGAAGAGGCGTGAGGCCTGCCTGCACGAGCAGGACCAGTTCGCGGTGCTCGGCAAAGCCCGGCAGACGCAGGGGGGTCGCCCCTGAATCCGTGCCGAAACCGATATGCACGCCCCTGCGATAAAGGGCGAGAAGGTTGCGCTCGTTCATCGCCAGAGCCCCGTGGGCAGCGGCCGAGGCGGGTTTGGCAAGCGTGGATTTGCGCCAGTTCTCATCTGCCACCGTATTGCGGAGAGCGGGCGACATGGCGTCGTAAACAACGCTCTGACTCAGAACTTCAGGATGCTCGGCGAAGTAATAGGTCGACTCGTCCAGCGACAGGGTTGGAATGTACCAGGCCCCGCTTGTTCTGAGCTGGGTGATCAGAGCCGTATCGACTGGTTTGTCCCGAACGCCATGGGCGAGGATATCTGCCCCATGCGCCAGAGCCTGATGCGCGAGATCGAGGTCATGAATATGCACGGCGACCCGCAGATGGCGCTTATGGGCCTCTGCCATCGCGGCCTGCCACACTGGCGCACCCAGCAACGGCAGAGGTGGTTTGGCAGGATTGGTGAGATGCAGATCGTCGAGCCAGATCTTGACGAAATCCGTGCCTTCATCGGCCATGCGGTCAACGGCCTGACGCGCTTCCTGAGGCGTATGAGGCCGGAAGATCTGGTCATGACCCATCTTGTCCACCATTGCTTCTGGCGGCATGCCCCCCGGGGCGCCAATGCCCTGATCGACACCGAAGAGATCTGCACCGGGATTGACGCCCTGATGCTGTTCACGACGCAACTGATCGAAGAGCGGCGATTTGTTCAGCCCCAGGGCTGTGACTGTCAGCACGCCATAGCGTCTGTACTGCTCAAGTGCCGCAAGAATGGTCGCCCTTGTATAGTTTCGCGAGGCCGTGGTCATCCCGTCGACAAGGCCAACATGGCTGTGGTCGCTGATAAGCGCAGGCATGACCGTCTTGCCATGAAGATCGAGTGTCCTGACCCCATGTTCAGGCGCCTGGCCGATGGATACGATCTGCCCGTGGTCGATGATGATCGTCATATCCGGTTTTGCGGCGGCTCCGGTTCCATCGACAAGTCGGGCATGGAGCAGCGCAACCGGCTCGGCCATCACGGAGGGGGAGAAAAGGCAGGTACCAGCCGCAAGGCAGGTGAGCAGGCCGAAATGTCGCATCATCTTTCCTTTCTCCCTCCCCTCCTGAGAGGCTGGTAGTGGCGCGGCAGGGCGCGGACGGAGGTGCCGCGTGAACGCGACAGCCCCCCGTGGGATGCATTGGTTCAAAAACCGATGTCGAATCTGTGAAGGCTAGTTCGGGTGTCGCAAGAAACGGATCGGGGTGGCGACAGTTAGAAGCGTTATAGTCCTTCGGTCACCTTTCCCACGGGCTGGCCAATAATAAAACAGGAGCGCTGCATGTCGCTGACACCCCAGGTCAAAGCCATTCTTGCCAATTACGAAGCCGATAACCCCGGCACAAAGGCCAATCTCGTTCGTCTGATGAATACGGGCGTGCTGGCAGGCACCGGCAAGCTGGTCATCCTGCCGGTCGATCAGGGTTTCGAACACGGGCCTGCGCGGTCTTTTGCCGCCAACCCCCCGGCCTATGACCCGCATTATCATTTCTCCCTAGCGATCGAAGCAGGGCTCAATGCCTTTGCGGCGCCGCTCGGCATGCTTGAAGCCGGGGCATCGACCTTTGCCGGACAGATCCCGCTGATCCTGAAATGCAACAGCTCGAACTCGCTGGCGACCGAGAAGAACCAGGCCGTCACCGGCACCGTCGCCGACGCGCTGCGTCTCGGCTGCTCGGCCATCGGCTTCACCATCTATCCGGGCAGTGAATACTGCTTCGACCAGATGAACGAGCTGCGTGAACTGGCCCAGGAAGCCAAGGCTGCTGGCCTGGCCGTGATCGTATGGAGCTATCCGCGCGGGCCGATGCTCGACAAGGCGGGCGAGACGGCCATCGATATCTGCGCTTATGCCGCCCATATGGCTGCCGAGTGCGGCGCGCACATCATCAAGGTCAAGCCCCCGACCGACGCCCTTTCTCTGCCCGCCGCCAAGGCCGTCTATCTCGAGCAGAAGATCGACATCTCGACCATGGAAGCGCGTGTCCGCCACGTGGTGCAATCGACCTTTGCCGGGCGTCGCATCGTCATCTTCTCAGGTGGCGAACATGCGACAACCGACGCGCTGCTCGACACCATTCGCGGCATTCATGATGGTGGCGGTTTTGGATCGATCATCGGCCGCAACACCTTCCAGCGCCCTCGCGAGGAAGCCCTTGCGCTGCTCGCTTCGATCACTGGTATCTTCAAGGGGTGAGATTACCCGTGATTGACAGCCTTGTAGGCGTCAATCACCAGATCCGGCGGGCCGTCCATACGGATGCGCCCGCCTTCCATCCAGATGATGCGTGTGCACCATTGACGCAGGATGGGGAGCGAGTGCGAGGTGATGACCAGAATACGCACATGCTCGATAAGGCGGGTCAAACGCTCGCGTGCCTTCTCCTGAAAATGGGAGTCGCCCGCCATGAACCACTCATCCATCAGCAGGACCTCAGGCCGGGGTGCTGTCGCAAGGCCAAAGCCCAGACGGATTGCCATCCCTGAGGAATAGAGCCGCACCGGCAGATCAAGAAACGCGCCAAGCTCTGCAAAGGCCTCGACGTCGGCTTCAAGTTCCACGGTCGCCGAATCGCTAAGACCGATATAGCGCGCATAAAGCCGGATATTCTCACGCCCTGTGAGATCGGTGTTCATACCGGCCTGCGGGCTCAGAAGCGCATGAAGATCGCCCTCGACATGCAAGACGCCCAACGATGATTCATAGATCCCGGCAAGCGCACGCAGAAGCGTCGATTTGCCTGCGCCATTGTGCCCGATCAGCCCGACACGTTCGCCAGACTCGATCGAAAGGGTCAACTGGCTCAGCGCCAGAACCACTGTCGTGTCCGAGTTGCTGACGATACTGCCACCAGCGCTCTTCCGGTCTGCAACCTTGTTCCTGACCCCCTTGAAGAGACTTTTCTTCAGCGAGCGAGCGCTGCCGTGGAACATCGGATAGGTCAGCGAGTAATCGATCAGGCGGATCAGGGGCATGGAACTCAGACCCAGAAAGCCAGACGCGCACGCGTCCTGGCGAAAAACAGGAAGGCAATGAAGCACCAGAACGCACTCAGGCCGACCGAGATCATGACGACCGGAAGCGACGGCAGGGTACCGAAAATCGGTGCGCGCACGAGTTCCAGCAGATCGTAGAACGGATTGAGCATCAAAAGAGCGCTTTGACGCGGCGAAAGCTGGGATGGCTTCCATATGATCGGCGTCACGTAAAAGGCGATCTGGAGAAACGCCCCCATAATGGGCGGAATGTCGCGAAAGCGTGCGCAAAGCGCACCCAACAGCAGACAGGACGCAAAGCCGTCAATCATCCAGAGTGCCAGACCCGGCAGCGATACAAGACTGATCAGACCTGGAGAAACGCCATAGATCACGAAAACACCGATCGGCACGACAATGCTATGGGCGAACACGATGGCATTACGCACCAGAAGACGCAGCGCCTGAAGTGAAAAGGGCAGCTTCATCGCATGAATACTGGCTTCGGCATCAATGAAGCAGGTGCAGGACTCTAGCAGCAGGCTCGACAAGCCGACCTGCCAGAGCGCCATGGAAAGAGACAGGAAAGGCAGATATTCGCGCAGATTCATGTGGAAAAGACGGGCATAGATCACGCCCATCGAGACCACCATGACCAGTGCAGAGAGCGTCAGCCAGAACGGGCCAAGCACGGAGCCGCGATAGCGCAGCCTGACATCGGTCCAGCCGAGGGTGGCGGCGAGCCGCCAGGAGCGCAGACCTGATGCTAGATCATCCCATGCTCGGGCATATCGACTCTGGCTCATGTCCCTCCAGGGGATTTTGCGGGTTCATATTCTGCGACGTTTCGAGGGTTTCGCCCTACCGGATAAGCCCCGTTTCCGCAACCATCGAGGCCTGCCGCGCAGCACTGACAGAAATCGAAAGAGTTCCCGTCAATTTATTGCTATCTTTCTCGAACAGGGCTCCGTAGTTTTGCCGCATTCCTGCCGCAGAATGCGGTTCACGCTCGGTTCGCATCAGGTGAAGCCCATCATGACCCGTTTTCGCCGTTTGAATGCCAAGGTCGGACAAGAAGAAGCCGGCCGGTTCCTGTTTTCGGGGCTGAAATCTTCACGCCTGCTGATGATTACGGGCGCTGCGGCCCTGCTGTCGGCCTGCGCCAACGGCCCTCAGAGACCGCAGATTCCTGTTGCCCAGGAGGCAGCCGATTACCGCGAACACGCAAAATCGTATTACGCGCCGCCGGGCCCGCCGGAAGACCCATGGGGCCCGTATATCGAGGAAGCCTCAGCGCGATTCGATGTACCCGGCACGTGGATCCGCTCGGTGATGATGCAGGAATCCGGCGGGCGGCTGTATGACCGCAACGGACAGTTCACCACGTCAGCGCCCGGCGCCATGGGGCTGATGCAGCTCATGCCGCCCACCTATGACGACATGCGCTCGCAGTATAATCTGGGCGATGATGCCTATGACCCGCATGACAACATCATGGCGGGCACGGCCTATATCCGGCAGATGTACAACATCTATGGCTCGCCGGGCTTTCTTGCCGCCTATAATGACGGCCCTGGAAGCCTCGATTCCTATCTGCGTCGCGGTCGTTCCCTGCCGCGCGAGACACGGCGTTACGTCGCCCATGTCGGGCCACAGATCGCTGGCATCTGGCCCCGCAACCGATCCGCTGCCGATCTTCTCGTGTCCCAACACGACCCCTCTGCTGCGACGATGGTGGCGCAGAGTGACAGCGAGACGGCGTCTGTCCGTGCGGCGTGGCGCCAGCAGGCCCAGACAGCGACCTATCGTGCCGACCAGCAGGAAATGCAGGTGGCCGAAGCGCCCGCAGCCAGCAGTTCGTCAGTCAGTGCTGCCTGGGCTGCCCGTGGTGTCGTAGCAACCACGCCGTCACGTAGCGCTCCGGTGCAGATGGCAAGCGCGAACACGCAGGATGATGACGGCGCCTCGTCCGACAACGTTGCCCAGGCATGGGCGGGTCGTGCGCCCGTGCAGCCGATTCCGGTCGGACGCCGCCTTTCGGCTGAGCCCGTGCTTGCTGTCATGACACCACGACCTGCGCAGCGCGAAACCCGGACGCAATCAGCACCGCGCAGCGTGCAGCCCGGGAACTGGGCCATTCAGGTCGGTGCCTATAATTCTGCCGTCCAGGCAACGCGCGCCGTCGCGCAGGCGCAGACTCATGCCGGAACTTCGCTCTCTGGCGCACGTAGTCAGGTTTCCACGGTGCAGTCCGGGCGGGCCCATCTCTACAGAGCGCGTCTGCTCAATCTCTCCCATGACGATGCCGTGGCAGCCTGCCGGAAGATGGGCCGCGACACGCCCTGCGTGGTCGTCTCTCCGGGATCATCGTTCTGACCCTGATCTTGTGCGGAGATCGCATGTCCCGTCGTCTAGCCTTTGTCCCCCTGAAGACCCTTCTTGGCCTTTCCCTGATACTTGCAGCACCTGCTGCAAGGGCGGAACTCAAGCAGGGCGCTGAAGCCCCCAATTTTACCCTGCCAGCCACCCAGAATGGCAAGGAGATGCAGTACACCCTGCGTGACGCCCTCGCCAAAGGACCGGTGGTTCTCTATTTCTATCCGGCGGCCTTCACCAAGGGCTGCACCATGGAAGCCCATGGTTTTGCCGACGCCATGCCGCAATTCACCGCACTCGGTGCCAGCGTCATCGGCGTGTCGATGGACAAGATCAGCAAGCTCGATAATTTTTCGGTCAGTCAGATCAAGGGCCAGTTTCCTGTCGCCTCTGACAGCGAGGGCAAAGTCACACGGCTTTACGACGCCAAGATGCCGATGCTCGATATCGCCCAGCGCGTGACCTATGTGATCGCGCCGGAAGGCCAGATCATCGCGACGATCAGTTCGGAATCCCCCGGCAATCACGTCGAGAAAGCTCTCGCAGCGCTGAAGACGTTCAAGGCCGACACGATGAAGAACAGAAAGAAATAAGGATTCCGGCGCTTTCTCATGGCATGGGAAAGCGCTTCTGCCGCCTATGGATCAGAAAACCCCGACTCATCACGTAGGGTCTTCCAAGGCCCTGCGCCTTCAGGACGATGTTGTCAGCACGGCTGTCTATGACGGTCCGCGTGATTGTTATCGTTACAGACTTCACCGCATCTGGGACGAACGCAAGCCCAGCATTATGTGGCTGATGATGAATCCATCTGTCGCGACCGAATACGGCGATGATCGTACCGTTGCCAAATGCCAGCGCTATGCGCGCAGCTGGGGCTATGGCGCGATGTTTGTGGGTAATAGTTTCGCTTATCGCTGTACCGATCAAAAGCGTCTGCTCGACGTGGACGATCCGGTAGGGCCCGGAAATAATGAGGCGCTACTCGCCATGGCAAGGGAAGCCGACAAGGTCATTCTCGCCTATGGCTCTCCGACCCACCCTACCCTGCGCAAGCAGGGCAGCAAGGTGGCTCTCTCCCTGCACGAGGCCGGGATCCATCTGTACGTGATGCGCCTGAGCAAGGGTGGACGCCCGGAACATCCGCTCTATCTGCCAGGAACGCTGGAACCAACCCTGCTGGAAGATGCGTTTTTTTCTATGCTGGCATCGGATTAGACGATCCGATTGATCCTAAATGCCACGCTCTTTGCAGAGCGTGGCGATACCGCTCATACGCGGTCGACGCGAACAGTCTGAAGACAATGCGTCGTAAGGCGAGATGAGCCCCCTGAGGGGCCCGCCTTTTTACTTCTCGGTGATCTGATAGGTCAGCACGACGTGATTGTCGTGATTGGGCTGCGTGGCTACAGGCTGGATCTGCACGCCAAGATTATGCTTCTGATAGACTTTCTGGATAGCAACCGTGTCAGCCGTCGCCGCTTCTGCCGTGACGGTCGCGCCCGGATGCAGCTTCGTTGCTGCTTCGAGTTCAGCCGTGGGCACCTGCTTGTTCCCAACGAACTCGACCTTGTCGAGAACGAACGGGGCTGGGGCCGGAGCCGCACTCGGAGCCTGCTCTTCGATCACGAGATAGAACTGCACCGTGTTCTTTACGAAGCGCTCTTTCTCGCTGAATTTCGCCCCGAGATTTTTGGCCTTGTAGAGGTCGGCCACTTTCTGCACCCCGGCATCAAGCTGCTCACGCGTAACGGTGTCGCCCACATGGTAGGGAAGAGCCGCCATGATATCGGCGGTGGTGATGGCATTATTGCCTTCGACCTTGAGAATCTTGAGCGTAAGCGGTGCGTCTGCAGCCGGTGCGCTGGCAGCCATGGCAGGCGTCGCGGCGCCGATCACAGGCAGGCAGGGCGATGCGACCGTTCCGGCAATAAGGGCCAGACCGGCGAGGGCGTAACGTGAGCTCGGCTTCATGATGTCGTCCTTTTGAACAGGCTCGTTCTGAGCGCAGGGATGATAGGCATCTTCCCGACCGATTGGCAAAACCCTGCCCCTACGGGCAGGGCCGTGCAACAGATCAGTCTTCAACCTCGAGCGGCATGGCTGGACGGGCTCCCGGTATCGCCGAACCACCCGTCGCCGCCATATGTTCGCGATCCCAGCGTTTGGCCAAAGGCAGGAGGCAGACCAGCAGCCCGGTCAGTATCAGACCGGCGATAAAGAGATCGCGGAAAAGCGGCACATAGAGGGCTGCGGCAGCAGCGCCAGAGGCGGGCTCGCCCGTCGATGCCGCGAAATTGGCCACGAGGCTGCCCACATACATGGCAATGCCCCAGACCAGATAGAGCGACCCCATCATGAAACCGCTGCTCTCGGCTGCGGTATAACGCGCGATAATGGCGAGGCCGAGCGCCATGGTCAGCAATTCGGCAATGGAAATGAGACCATAGCCAAGCACCATGACCCAGGCCGATACCAGATCTTGCGTATGGGAGGCGGCAATCCACCAGATGAAAAACCCTAGCGTGACCAGTCCGAAACCCAGCACCATCTTGTGCGCCAGAGACAGATCGCGTCCCTGGGCGGCCAGACGGTTGTAGAGCGCTGCCAGAACCGGGCTGGCCAGCATGATCCAGATCGGGTTGAGCGCCTGAAACTGTCCGGCACGCAGATGCACCAGGGTCACACCGCCGATACGCAGATCACCATCGACCGCACGCAGGGCAAAGAGCGTGAGCGAGGTCATCATCTGCTGATAGAAAATCAGATAGGCCATGCTTTCGAGGCAGAGCAGAAACGTCAGACGCAGGCCCGGACGGGCCTGCGCCCCGGAACGAAAATAGAGCCGCCCCCAGAGAATGACGATGGCGATACTGGCTGCCCAGACACAGAGCCGCGCGATGCCAGGGCTTGCAATGATACCGGTCAGAACCAGAACGGTCAGCACGAAGCCGCCAAGAACGATCAGGAAAGGCCGCATCTGGAACGGCCCCTGGTCCAGAGCAGACCCTGCATGGTGGATCCACTGGCGACGCCAGAAATAATAGAGCAGCCCTACAACCAGACCGCCGGAGCAGGTCAGAAACGCACTGGCCGGGCCATAGCGATCCTGAAGCAGCGGCGTAATGAGCATCGAAACCGTCGAGCCCACATTGACCGACATGTAATAGATGGTGAAGGCGGCATCGAGCGCCGCATCGTCGCCCTCATAGATCCGTCGCACCAGATTGGCGGCGTTAGGCTTGAACAACCCGTTGCCAGCCGAAATCAGGGCCATCGCGAAGAAGAGCAAGGGGCGATGCTGGTCAGCCAGAGCGAGCGCAGCATAGCCGAAGATCAGCGCAAAGGCCCCCATGAGCATGGTGCGGCGCGGCCCGAGAATACGATCCCCCGCATAGCCACCGAGTACTGGCGTGATGTAGGTCAGTCCGACAAAGGCTGCGATCATGACGTTCGCAGCCACATCGCTCAGCCCAAGACGCTGCACCAGATAGAGCGTGAGAACGGCCTGCATGCCGTAATAGCCGAAGCGTTCCCACAGCTCGATGGCAAACACGACCGAAAAGGATTGTCGTCGTGTCGGCAGCGCGGATGAGGGGAGTGAACTCATGAGGAATGTCCGGACAAATGAAAATCAGTTGCCCGGAGATATCACACTCATGAGGGAGCGAAAGTCTAAAGTCCCGCCCAGACACCCGAGATACGCATCCCGCCATAGCAGAGCAGGACCAGAAGCGCCGTGGCGAGAAGCGCCACAACCGCTCCCATCACTTCGCGGGTAAAGACCAGTTTCCAGTCGAAAAAGCTGCTCTTCACGGGCATGGATCAGGCCTGTTCGCCCTGAAGCGCCTGCTGCTTGGCCAGAAACTCCTCAAGTGCCGGATCGACCTTGCCGATCCGGACCTGCAACGTAACATAGAGGTTACCCGCCTTGTGTCCGCCATGCTCGGCGACACCGCGCCCACCGAGGCGCAGTACCGTGCCTGTATCGGAATGGGGCGGCACTTTCATGGTCACCTGACCTTTGGGCGTCGGTACCACGATCTTTCCACCCAGAATGGCCGTGCTGAGATCGACTGGCACACTTGCCCGCAGATCGCGCCCCTCTCGCGTATAGACGGTGCTTGGCGTCACCGAGATGGTGATGAGCGCATCACCGGCCGGAGCGCCCTCACCCATTCCCGCAGCGCCCTTGCCACTCAGGCGCAGGGTCTGACCATCTTCGATACCGGCAGGGATCTTGACCTCGACCGTTCCGGCTTCCGGCAAGGTCACACGGCTGGTCGTACCCAGCACGGAATCCTCGAACGAGACAGTCAGCGTATAGGAGCGATCGGCACCGCGACGGCTGCGACGACGGCCACCACCGCCGAAAGGTCCGCCTCCGAAATCGGCCCCGGTGCCGCCACCGCTGAACATGTCGGAAAAGAATGCACCCAGATCTTCCTGGTTGAACTGACCGCCACCGCCGCCAGGGAAACCCTGACCACCGCGGAAACCGCCGCCACCGCCCGGGCCGAACGGACCACGCTCATTGCCCTCGGCATCGATCTCACCGCGGTCGAAACGCGCCCGCTTTTCCTTGTCGCCCAGAATGCCATAGGCAGCACCGACGGCCTTGAAGGCCTCTTCGGCCTTTTTGTTGTTCGGGTTGTGGTCTGGATGATGCTCCTTGGCGAGCTTGCGATAGGCGCTGCGGATCTCCTTATCCGTGGCGCCGCGCGTCAGGCCAAGCGCTGCATAAGGATCTTTCACGCCTGTTTCTCCTCATTATTCGTGAATACTACAGATTTCATACGTTTTATATCGGTCCGGCGCGAAACAATTCAAGAGCGTCCCTCATCCCGGCACCACAAGCTATCGAGACCGGCCCTAGCGGGAAAACGCCTTGGCCAGAATACTCTGCTTGGCGGCATCGATTGGCAAGGCCGTGTCACGCAGGGCCAGACCCTGCCACCCCGCCCCCATGGCGGTATAAAGAGCCACCGTATCGTGCAGACGGGCAGTGCGGGCAACGGCTTCGCGGTCCTGTGCGCCCAGAAGTGTACGCTGGGTGGTCAGCACATTGATGTAATCTGTCAGACCTGCCGCATAGAGACGCCGCGCACGGTCTGCAGCAAGCCCACTATCGATGGATGCCTGATGCAATTGGGCAACGTAATGATCATTATGCAGCCATGACGTCATGGCGTCCTCTACCTCGCGGAAGGCATTGAGTACTGTCTTGCGGTAGGTAAGCCTGCTCGCCTCCGCCCGGGCACGCGCCTCGACAACCTGCGAGGTGAAACGCCCGCCATGCATGACCGGCAGGGTCGCCAGCATCATGAAGGACCAGCTCATCGCGTTGACCTGAAACGCCTGATACATGGCCGAGGCATTCGGGTTGAATGTCAGCGGGATCGAGAATTTCGGATAGAGCTGGGCAACAGCCACGCCGATACGTGCCGTCGCCTCGGCGTAGCCACGCTCGGCCGCGCGGATATCGGGACGGTTGGCCACGACGATAGATGGCAGCGTAGCCGGGAATTGCGGCATGACCGGCAGCGAGGCCGTGCCGTTTGGCAAGGCCTCAAGCTCTGCCTTGAGGTCGCCCGGCATGTCACCAAGCAGCACGCTCACCCCGTGGCTCAACGTATCGACCTGGGATTTCAGCGGCTCGAGCGACGCCAGTTCGCTGTCGAGTTCGCTCTGCGCCTGCGCCGTCTGCAGCGTATTGCCGATACCCTCGAGATAGAGTCGCTTGGTGAGATCGACCTCGCTCTGGGCATTCTTCACATTGGCCTGCGCGATCGCCAGACGCAGCTGCGCCCCTCTGAGCGAGATATAAGCCCGCACCAGATCGGAAAGCAGCGTCATGAGCGTGGCGCGTCGATCTTCGATACTGACATCGATGGCGCGCTCGCTGGCCTCAACCTCACGACGGATGCGACCGAATGCGTCGATCTCCCAGCTGGCCTGAGCGCCATAGGTGAGCACTGACGCCTCGGGGCGGTTCTGGGGATTGCCCGGGCGGATCGGCCAGTTATCGATGTTGATCGAGTAACGGCTCGAACCACCACCTGCATTGGCATCAAGCTGCGGATACCAGGCTGAAGCCGCCTCTTCACGCATTGCGCGCCCGGCGATGATGCGCTGATCGGCAATGAGCAGATCGTAATTGCCCTTAATGGCCTGCGCGACCAGCCTGTTGAGCAGAGAGTCGTTATATTGCCCCCACCACTCCTTCATCTCCGCTTCCGTGCGCGCGATTTCCTCAGGGGTGGCGGCGTGATCGGCCTCGACAAACCCGTCCGGCAGCTTCATGCGGTCAGGGGTGTAGTTCGGACCAACCGTGCAGCCGGCAAGGAGAGAGGCTGCGAGGGCGACGGCGGCGAGCCTGCGTGGGAGAGGAACCATGATCAGAGATGATTCTGGAGCCAGGTGGTCAGTCGCCCGCGCTGACCCTGGGGAGGCGTGCCGACCGTGACGGTGCAGGTCATGCCTGCCGCAAGAATGACCTCAGGCGGGACACGATCGAGGTGGATACGCACCGGAATGCGCTGCGCCAGGCGCACCCAGGTGAAGATCGGGTTGACATCCTGCAGGCCGAGCTTGTCAGGCGAGCCGTTCTGGTCATTGATGCCGCGGGCAATGGAGACCACATGCGCAGGCACGATCTCGCGATACCCCATGAGCTTGACGCGGGCGACGTCACCTACATGCACGCCCCACATCTTCGTCTCTTCGAAATAGGCGTTGATCCAGAAGCTATCGGCATCGATCACCGCCATGCGCGACTGGCCCTCATGCGCGTAATCGCCCACACGCAGGTTGAGGTTGGTCACATAGCCTTCGACAGGTGAATAGACGATCGAACGCTGGAGGTTCAGACGCGCCACATCGAGCGTCGCCCGAGCCGCATTGACCGCGTCCTCCTGCGTCTCGACATTCGAATTGTAGATTTCCTGCTCTTCGGCAGAGACGATACCGTTCAGCCCCATGCGACGCTTGGCGTCATTACGCCGCAGTTTCAGGTCTTCTTCCGCACTGGCGAGATGGGCTTCAGCCTCTCTGATGGCGAGGCGGAACCTAACCGGATCGATGACGAAAAGCGGATCGCCACGATGGACGAAATCATTGTCATGCACCGGCACGCTGACAACCGTACCCGAGACTTCAGGTGCTGCGTCCACAACATAGACACGCACGCGCCCGTCACGCGTCCAGGGGGCAATCATGTAGGTTTCCCACAGCGTGTAGCCCAGAAGGAGCGTCACCCCGAGCACTGCTAATGTCAGGAAAACACGGATCAGCGTACGGGCGAGCAGCACGAAGGAGGTTCCTTGCCATGATGTGAGGGGGTGGATCGGTTTACATGGGAACCCGTAAGAGGCTCTGGCTGTTCAGACATACAGCACCATCAGGCACAACACGCACACATAAAGCGCCACCTCGAAAAGGGCGACATGCCAGAACCACTCGATGGCGCCGGTGCGCCAGAGCAGGAAACGGATGAACAGGGTCACGGGGATCGCGGCAAGCGAATAGACGGCGATGGGAGAGATCAATACGCCGAAAAGATTGAATTCTGCGAGCATCTGCCTCCCTCTTCCCTTTCAGCATCGACCTTTCGGGATCAGAAAGAGGAGAGCATGGCCCGGCTTGATGGAAAAGCGCAGTTCTTCATCATCTCGCCAGGATGCGGACACCAGATGATACGACCTGACCGAACCCGGGGCGCTTCGGACAACCGATCTGAAGCACCTGCCGACAGGTCATAGAAGAAACAGAACGCTCCTGCCAGAAGGCAAACCTGAATTTTGCATTAGATTTCCGGCAAGAATAGTCACAAGCGCTTTATGGCACCTACCGTCGAGCGAAGATATTTCGCAAAGCAACGAAGATCTGCTTGCCGGTAAAACGCCCCACCGGACCAACGAGCAGACCCATCAGGGTCGAAAGCGCAAGTGTCTGCTTGAACTCAATCATCTTGCGGTCGCGGCGCAGACGGGCTTCGAACTCAACCGGGTCGGCGATGTTGCGCGTACCCAGAAGCGCGAAGATGATCACGAAAAGCAGATCGATCCCGAGCACCGAACAGGCAGCGGCGAAGGCTGAGAAATGCAGTACGCTATAGGCGAAGGCCCAGAGTACCGCATGGAACGAGACCAGGGCGAACAGGCCGAAGATGGCGGCAATGATGAAATAGGCAGCACGGCGACCGATGCGCATGGCCACGCGCTGCATCACCTCACCCTGTGCCTTGAGGGCTTCCTGCCCGACATCGATGACCTTCATGGAGATTCGCTAGCCTTTATCGTGTGATCGTATCAGGGGCGAAGCCACAAGATCGGGTCTGAAACAGGACAGACCCCCTTGCCCGCCCCGTATACGGGTTGGAACGAGAGGCCGCCCTGTCTCCGAGAGGACAGCCTATTTGGAGACACGTCCTGCAATAAAGCCAATGACGGCAGAAATCAAAACAGCAGCGATCGGGCGGGCCCGAACGCGTGCTTCAGCATTGTGCAGCTGAACATCGGTGATCTCGCGTGCATTGGCAACTGCCTGATCGGCACGGTCGGCAACATCGAGCAGGGCCGGGTTGATACGGTCCTTCAGAAGCTGTTCAAGCTGGCTCTTGAGGCTGTCGATCTGCTCCTGCGCCGACTTGGCAGCGGCATCGGCGGTGTGCTTGACGTCTGTCTTGCTCATGTCACAACTCCTTGCGCGGCGAGAACCGCGTCTACTGGTTGAGGCTCAAACGCTCTGAAGAGAGGCGAGGTTTCATGTCTGCGTCATCACGTGATCGCAAATTTCCTCTCGTGATCGAGGCGCTTGCCCTTGCAAAGGCTGCGGAGCCGTTCTCCCTGCGCCTCGGTCAGGGAGAAGCGCTCAGCCTTCTGAGCAATGACCCTCAGGGTCTCAGCCTGTTCTGCGATGTGCTTGCGGGTTTTGCGATACCAGAAGGCGGAAGCATTTTCCTCGACGGGCAGGACATTACCAGTATTCCTCCGGAGCAGCGGGGCATTGTGCTGGTCTCACCGAGAGACCCGGTTTTTGGCCATCTCGACGTTGCCGACAATATCGCCCTGGCTCTGCGCGCCAAAGGCGCTGTGGCACAGCTTGTCGATACGACCGTCAAGAAAATGCTGGCCCTTGTCGGCCTTGATGCCCAGAGCAACCAGCGTGCGGATCTGCTGACGCCGGAGCAAGCCGTCAGACTCAAGCTCGCCCGGGCTCTGGCCGGGGCGCCTTCAGTGCTTGTTCTCGACGGATTGTTGAGCGAGCTCGACCTGCGCGCGGCCGGCAAGACGCGCGATCTGGTCGCCAGACTGCAACGAGCGCTTGGGCTGACTCTTGTTCATGCTGCCCGCAGTCGCGAGGATGCGCTCTGGCTTGGCGGACGCATCGCCCTGTTTGACCGGCACGCGCTGGTTCAATGTGCCGACGCAACCACATTGATGGAACGCCCCAGTGACGCCCGCAGTGCCAGCCTGTTCGGCGAGGCCAATCTCCTTACCGGGCGAGTTCTTGAGATCGAGGATGATATCGCCCGCATTCACCTCGCCTGTGGCGGTGTGGTCGAGGCCATGGCCGATGCCGAACTTGCCGAGGATGCGCTGTGTATTCTCTGCATACGTCCTGACCGCATGACCCCTCTTTTCGGCGCCCCCATGGCAGGCGACGACGAGCCCGCCCCGTTGCTGGCAAGCATCCAGTCGGTTCTGCATACGGGTGAACATATCCGCTTCAGATTGCGTCTGGCCGATGGCGGTGAAATCGAGATGCGCCGCCCGCTTCTTCAGTCGATGCGCGGCGTCACCCAGGGTGCCTCGCTGCAACTTGCATGGCAGGCCAGTCAGGCTGTGGCCTTTCCCATGAAAGACGATCTATAAGGGCAGTCCTGCTTTCACCTTCAGCCCGGAAAGGGTGTTTCCTGCACGCGTCTTCACCCTCTTCCAGACATGGCCGCCTGCGCCCTGCTTTGCTGCGACGCGTAGGCTGGGTGATGGCGCTGACATTGTGCCTGCCCCTCTCTGCCCTGGCGACGCCGCATCACGCCGCGCATCATGTCGTGCGTCATGCCAAGGCAAAGAAAGCCAGCCGCACAGCCGCCACAGCCCGGCCCGTTCTAGCCGTCATATCGGGCAGTATCGACGCGCATTCGCTTCTGATGCCCGACCAGCCCTATCCGCTGCGCGAGTGGGATGGCAGTCTCGCCACATTGCGTGCGACCGCTCAGGCGCGTACGGCCCCCTGGCTGGCCGCCATGATCGACAACACCACGCTTTATGCTGCCTGCCGTGATGGCGTGGTGCAGACCCTGCCTGCGCCGAGCCCATCGCCTGCCTCACATATGGCCGCCACGTCTCCCTGCGGTATTCAGGCTGGGGAAGAAAGCATCGTTCTGGCCTGGGATCGCGGGCGTCTGGGGGATACGGCACCGGACTGGAGCGATTTCTGGGATATTGCCCGCCATCCGGGCAAGCGCGCCCTGCGCCTTGACCCGCGTGGCACGCTGGAGATCGCGCTCATGGCGGACGGGGTCGCACCGCGCGACGTCTATAGCGTTCTTTCCTCCCCTTCAGGGGTTGAACGTGCCTTTCGCAAGCTCGACCAGCTCAAACCCTATCTCGTGTGGTGGCGCACCGCCGAAGAAGCAAGCCGCATCATGAACAGCGGTGCAGCCCTCATGCTCTCGACCCCGTTCGACCGACTGGCCGATCTGGGTCCGAAAGTCTCGTTTGCGGCCCAGTGGCGTCAGTCACTTCGCCAGAAGCTGTCTTGGGCGATCCCTCGCAATGTGCCCTCCGATCAGACAGACGCAATCATCAAGATGCTGCGCGATCAGACGCCGCTGCATGACGACACGCAGGATGCCCCTCAGGATGGACGCGATCTGGGCAGTCTAGCGATGAGCGACAGTTTCTGGGCCATCAACTTCGACGCCCTGCAAAAACGTTTTCAGACCTGGCTGACCGCGACGCCATGATGGTCGCGCTTGCGCTCCTTGTTGCAGGAGCGGCCTTCTGTCTTGTTGTTCTTGCCCTGTTACGGGTGATCGCACCAGGGGCCTTGCCACGCCTTCTCGTTGCAAGTGCCTCCGGCGGGTTGGTCGGCGCATGCTGGCTGAGCGTCATCCGGACAGGGGCTGTGCATAAGGGCGCGCTGTTTGGCGCGGGCTTTCTGATTGTTCCCTTCTGTCTGTTACCCGTCACCCTGCGTCTTTCAGGCAAAATCGAGGGGCTTTCCCGCGCCGCAGCGGGGTTGGGGATGGGGCGTTCAGCCAGGATACGCCATTTATGGCTGCCGCTGTTGCGTCTGCCAGTAGCCCTGTCCGGCCTTTGCTTTGCCTTCTGTCTGACGCTTTGCCTGTTTCTTGCGAGCTTCACCCATGGCTGACTCTGCGCTCCCCTTCTGGCAGACCACCTCTCTTTCAGACATGAGCAAAGAGCAGTGGGAATCACTCTGCGATGGCTGCGGCAAATGCTGCCTGCACAAGCTGCGCGATGAGGAAACCGATGCGATCTATTTTACAAATGTCGCATGCCGCCTGCTCGACCTCGAATCCTGCCGCTGCTCCAGCTATGAGACCCGTTTTCGCAAGGTGCCGGACTGCGTCTCGCTTACCCCGGACATTCTGGCCGATATCGACTGGTTGCCGCCAAGCTGCGCCTATATTCTGATACGCGATGGTCAGGATCTGCCTGAATGGCATCCGTTGCGATCCGGCTCTGCAGAATCCATCCATGAAGCGGGTATTTCCGGACGCGGCAAGATGATCAGCGAACGTGAAGCTGGTTTGCTCGAAGATCATCTTGTCGACTGGCCCGCGGAGATCCCCGCAGGCGTTGCGCGCAAAAAACGCAGGCGCAAGCCGCGCAAGACCCCGTGGTAAATACGGGAGACCGTCCCATCCTCTGGCGTCGCTCTGCGCGAGCGCGCCGCCTCTCGCTGCGCATAGACCCTGTGCTGCGACAAGCCGTGGTTACCTGCCCCCTCTCGCTCTCGCTCAAACGCGCCGAGGAGTTTGTTTCTGCACATTCGGTCTGGATAGACGAGAAACTCGCTGCACTGCCTGCAGCGCCGAGGCTTGTCCCTTTGCAGACGGTCACACTTAATGACCATGAAATCACCCTGCATCACGACCCGGATCAGCGCCGGCCGGCGTTACTGGAAGCGTCACGCCTGACGATAGGCGGTGCGATCGACCGCTTCGAGACGCGCGTCCTGTTTTTCATGAAACATCAGTCAGCCATTAGCCTGCCCCCGCAACTCAGCCAGCATGCCGTTACAATGGGATGTCACCCCACCAGTGTCGTGTGCAGCAATGCCCGGACACGCTGGGGAAGCTGCGCCCGCACGGGCCGGATCATGCTCAATTGGCGCCTCGCCCTGATGCCCCGAAACGTGCGCGACTACGTCATGATTCATGAACTCGCCCATCTTACGCATTTCGACCACAGCCTTGCATTCTGGCGACATGTAGAGCGTTTTTATCCCGAGAGGCGCGACGCACAGAACTGGCTCAAGAAGCACGGTGCAGGACTGCTCGCCCTCGGCTGACCATTGGGGATTTGCACACCCCCTCCCCCGTGCTAGAGGCAAGCCCGTGCTGTGCGAACTTGGCGGAATGGTAGACGCACGAGACTTAAAATCTCGAGTCCTTCGGGGCGTATGGGTTCGAGTCCCATAGTTCGCACCACTATCTCATTGCATATGATTGTGTTTTTTGATTTTTTGAAACGTCGGACTGAGCCTCCTCAAAGACCGCCGTGCGGTTACAGGCCTGAGGGTAGAGGGATACTGCCCCCCAAAGAGACAGCCTGTGTTCCGTAACAGGCTGGACCCGACGACAACTCAGCTTCCTGTGACGGCGGAACAGATCGTTGTGCACATAGCTGCTGTAGTCATTCCGGATCGAAGGTGGAACGCGCAAAGACCGGTCAAGAATCACGATACGCCTCAGCAGATGCTCGAATGTTGTTTTTTTAGACCACCCAATCGCTGCAAGAGTCATTTGAAATCACGAGATCCAGGCGCAGCCTTAAACTTTCCCAATCTTGGCACTTATCCGTGTTTTTGCGAATGATTTGCATGTAGTGACGCCGCGAATTGACGCTGCGGCCTTGCCTTCACCCTTCGCACAAGAGGCGTAAAGGCCGCACGGCGTCTCGTGCGGAGTGTCATGAAAAAATACTATTTTCCTTTACTCTCTCTGGGCACCATGCCTTTTGCCGTCGTGGCAGCGCCTCTGGCATATGAGCCTCCCAAGGCCGAAAAAGCCTCGGCCGCGCCGGTCCGCCAGCAGAGCGCCCCAGCCCCGGCACACGCCTCCCCGGTCCCGACACAGCAAAAACCGGATGAGCTGATTACCGTCACAGGGCGTGCGACACCCCCGCCGGAAATTACCGACACACGCTATCTCCCGACGCCCGACGCATCGACCCTGCGCACGACCACATCGGTGCTGAATATTCCTCAGGTGGTCAATATCGTGTCGCAGCAGGTGATCCGCGATCAGGAACCGCGCAATCTCGACGATGCCCTCATCAATGTCAGCGGCATCACCCAGGGCAATACGCTGGCCGGCACGCAGGACACCATCATGAAGCGTGGCTTTGGCGGCAATCGTGACGGCTCGATCATGCATAACGGCATGCCGCTGGTACAGGGTCGTGGTTTCAACGCGGCGGCGAATAGTGTGGAAGTGCTTAAAGGCCCGTCTTCCCTGCTCTACGGCATCATGGATCCGGGCGGGGTGATCAACATCGTCAGCAAGAAGCCGCGTCTTCAGGCCAGGACCATCGCTTCGGTCATGGGCTCGACCTATGGACGGGGCAAAGACGGCTTTGAAGGTATGCTCGACTCAACCGGACCAATCGGCAAGGGCAAGCTGGCCTATCGTCTGGTGCTCGACCGTATTGCCGAAGATTACTGGCGCAGTTTCGGCATGCATCAGGAAACACTCATCGCACCATCGCTGGCATGGCTCGGTAAAAAGACCCAGATTACCGCCTGGTACGAGTTTCGCGATTTTCTTTATCCCTTCGATCGCGGCACTGCGCTCGATCCGCGAACCGGAAGCCCGCTTGCCATTCCGGCCACCCGCCGTCTGGACGAAAACTTCAATCGCATGACCGGTCAGAGCCATCTCGGCCAGATATCGCTCGATCATCGCTTCGGCGCCGGTTGGTCAGCCCATGTCAATTTCAGCTATAATCAGGAAACCTATGACGCCAATCAGTTGCGGGTTACAGGCGTCAACGTGACCAAGGGCACGTTGAGCCGCAGCAATGACGCTACCCATGGTGCTTTCAGTTCGGACACCTATGGCACGGCCTATCTCGATGGCCCGATCAGGATCGGCAATTTCAAGCAGACAATCCAGATCGGTATGGATGGCGAATACCGGCTGATTTACCGCAAGGATCTGCTGCGTCAGTCGAGCAAATATACATTCAGCTATCTCAAACCGGTTTACGGGCTGGAGAACCCGTCATCCACCGTGTCGGCAAGCGACAGCGATCAGACCGATAATCTGCATGATTATTCCGGTTTTCTGCGCGATACATTCAAGCTCGGCGAGCGCTGGGTCGTGGTCGGTGGTGTGCGTTATCTCAGCTATCGTCAGATTGCCGGTCGCGGACGCCCCTTCAAAGCGAATACCGATATCGGCGACGGCGCCTTTCTTCCCCAGGCCGGGCTGGTTTATCGCGCTGCGCCTGCGTGGTCGCTCTATGCCAGCTATACGCAGTCGCTCAAACCAGCCTCGACCATCGCCCCTCTCTCCAGCGGCCTTGTGTTGGGCTCAGGCTTCCAGCCGGAAAAAGGCCGCTCCTACGAGTTCGGTGCAAAAATGGCGCTGCATGATCGTCTGACTGGCACGCTTGCCTTTTACGACATCCACAAGCGCAATGTGCTCGTTTCGCAATATAACGACGCCACCAAGCAGACCGATTATCGTACGGCCGGCGCCGCACGTTCGCGCGGCATCGAATTCGATCTGGCCGGTCGGGTCACGAAGCGCCTGAGCATGATCGGCAGCTACGCCTATCTCGACGGGGCCACCACCAAGGACCCGCTCTACGCCGGCAAGCAGCTCTGGAATGCAGCGCGCCATACCGCTTCTATGGGGCTGGCCTATGATCTCGGCCCGGTCTTTGGCGAAGACAAGCTGCGCTTTGGCGGCGACGCACATTATGTTGGACGCAGGGCGGGCGACTCAGCCAACAGCTTTTTCCTGCCCGGATATGTTACCGGTGATCTGTTTGCCACCTATGACAGGGTGATCGCGCGTCACGATGTCAACTTCCAGTTCAACATCAAGAACCTCTCGAATGCAGTCTATTATCCGTCTGGCGTGAACAGCTATTTCGTCTCACTTGGCGAAGCACGACGCTTCTCCTTGCGCACCATGGTGGCCTTCTGATGAAGATTTCAGTCGTTTTCCCTCTGGCTCTGGGCCTCCTGACAATCGCGACGCCACGGCCTGCCCAGGCAGCGGCATTGAAAAGCATTGCCTATCTCTGCAAGCTGGAAGGGCCCAATCGCGCGGTCGATGATGCCGCCATCGCCCATATCACCAGCCTTGATTATAGCGTCCATACGCTCGGAGAGGCGACCCGACCGGAAGAGGTAAAAGAGGATATGGTCGTTCTTTCCTCAACTGTTTCGGGCAAGAACGTCAGTCCTGCCTGGCGCTTTGCCCCCAAACCACTTCTGACCTGGGAGAACGACAGTCTCGATGACCTTGCCATGACTGGCAAACGTCATGATGTCGATTTCGGCGAAACGGAAAAAGAACGCTATCTCTGGCTCGTCAACGCCCCTCACCCCATGAGCGGCGGCCTTCCGCCCGGCATTGCGAATGTCTATGCAAAGCAGAACCCGATGAGCTGGGGCAAGCCGGGGCTCGGCGCAACCATTATCGCTACGGTCTATGGACAGCCTGAAAAAGCCGCGATTTTCGGCTATGAAAAAGGGGCAACCATGAATTATGAATCCCTCGCGCCAGCGCGACGAACCATGGTCTTTCTCGATAACGCGACTTTCACCGCGCTCTCACCCCAAGGCCTCTGCCTTTTCGACTCTGCCCTTCTCTGGACAGGATACCGGACCGAGCAGGCTGCCTCATGCGTCATCAGTCAGAACAGCGGCGCCAGACATCCCTGATCTCATCCTCACGAAACTGTAGCGTCGCACCACGGCAGAAAGTCGGCACGCTTATCGAACCGTCGCAATCCCGGGGGCCATGCCTATAGCATACAGGCGTGGTATCGGACGATTCCCAAATAAGAAGCTTTCCGGAAACAGGATTCTACTACCGGAAAAATGCTCTTCTCTTTCGCCTGCGCAAGATTTTTTACCGCGCAGAGTGCGCAAAAACACTCCTCCTCCTTCAGTTCAAATTAAGCTTTCCCAATCTTGGTCCTAATCATTTACCCGGAAACAGAAAGACACATAGCAATTGCGTCGCGTTCTCATCATGTAGGTTGCCATGCTATCCGTTTCCCGTCCGATATTTTCCGCCACCCGATCCTTCGTCGCGCTTTGTCTGATCACGACGGCGCTTTCGCCGTCAGTCCATGCCGCGGCCGCATTGGCAGACACGACCTCTCAGCCTGCGAGCGAGACGAAAGACGGGGGCGTACCGAAAGCCTCGCAAGGCGCGAAGGCTGCCAATTACGAGGCCGGGAAAGAAAAAGCCGGTCAGGAACATCTTACCGTCATCGGGAAATCGCATCCCCTCCTCACAGGGCCTTCCCCAAACCGAAAATTCACGGCCTCGCTGCTCGACACACCCAGCTCGGTTTCGGTTGTGACCAAAGAGCAGATGAAGCTGGTCAATGCGACCTCATTCGAAGACGCCATGCGCACCGTGCCAGGGGTCAGTTTTCGTGGCGGCGATGCCTATGCCATTCCGGGCGGCAATTACCCTGTCATTCGCGGCTTTGGCTCATACAGCAACATGTTTATCGACGGGCTGCGCGATAGTGGCGTGAGCCAGCGTGAAGTCTTCGACGTTGAAGAGATGGAGGTGCTCAAGGGACCGGGCTCAGTCTATGGCGGTCGCGGCGGTCTGGGTGGGCAGATCAATATCACCAGCAAGAAAGCCCAGCTTGGCAATCTGACCTCTGGCCAGATCGGCTTCGGCACAGCCGCCTACAAGCGTGGCACGATCGATATCAACCGCCAGATCGGTTCATCGACCGCGTTTCGTCTCAATGCGATGGGGGCCGATGGTGACACGGCAGGACGTGCGCCGATCGGCGGGCATAGATGGGGCGTTTCCCCCTCACTCGCTTTCGGCCTTGGCACGAAGACGCGCCTGACACTTGGCTATTACCATCTCTATTCTTTCGACATGCCGGACTATTCCGCGCCCTATAGCAAGATCACCCATGAGCCGCTGAAAATCCCTCGCAGCACTGTTCTCGGGCTGGAAGATCGCGATTTTGAGCGCAGCACCACCGATCTCGGCCAGATCATCCTCGAGCGCGACCTGTTCAAGGACTTCATGTTCAGGAACACGCTGCAATGGACCAGCACGCAATACGATTATATCGCCACCAACCCGCAATGGCAGAGCACGGCCGTCAACAACCAGACCATCCTTCTCGAAGCCAAATCCGGCAAGTTCCATACGGATAATTTTCAGGAACAGGCCATGGTCTCAGGGACATTCGACACGGGGCCGATCCATCATGCCATCAATACCGGCATTGAACTCTCGCGCGAACGTCTCACACGCAATGAATATTATGTGGTCGATTCAGGCGGTCATAATCTGCGTAATGGCGGCCCCTGCACCATCGCCTATAATTGTATCTCAGCCACCAATCTCGGCAGCTGGAGCGCCCATAACCCCTGGCTCGGCTCCTATACGCTCGGTGAGCCGGGCATCGCGCCGCTGAACACGAACGTCACCACCGGCTCGGCCTATGCCTTTGACACGATGAGCATGTTGCGCGACCACCTGCTCATCAATGGCGGCGTGCGCTTCGACCGTTTCATGACCTCTGCGGTTCAGGGTAATGTCGGGCTCAGCAATAACCAGAGCTTCATCAATTATCAGGCGGGCGCGGTCTATAAGCCGATCAAGCCGGTCAGCCTGTATTTTTCCTATGCCACAGCCTCCAATCCCGTCGGGGTGGATGCCGGGGCCGATGGCCAGATCGCGCTCTCGACCGCAAACAACAAACTCGCCCCGCAGAACGGCAAGAATATCGAGGTGGGCGCCAAGGCCGATCTGTTCAACGGGCGCTTTTCCATCACTAGTTCTCTGTTCGACGGCAAGATGACCAATGCGCAGGTGTCGGATGGCTATGGCAACCAGATCGATGCTGGAACGCAGCGTGTTCGTGGTGCTGAAATCAACGTTGCGGGCAGTATTACCCCGAAATGGGAGATGTTCGGTGGCTGGACCTATCTCGACAGCACCGTCATCCATGGCGGCCCGACCAAGGCCAATGTCGGCAAGCGCTTTCCCTATACACCGGGCAATTCAATTGCGTTGTGGAGCACTTACAAGATCCTGCCACGTCTCAAGGCAGGCGGCGGCCTGACCTATATGAGCAAGCGCTACACCAATGTGAACAACCAGACCTGGGTGCCTGGCTATGTCCGGCTCGACATGGTGGCCGATTACCAGATCACGCGAGCACTCGATCTGCAGGCAAATCTGCAGAACCTGACCAATAAACGCTATTACGACCGTGTATATGTAAATTACTCACGTATTGCGGCCGGTCGCGCCGTGACCTGCCAGTTGACCCTCAGGATGTAGGCTGCAGCGGCAGACGCACCACGCATCGCAGACCGGGGCCATTATCCTCCAGCGTGATTGCCCCGCCATGAAGTTGCGCCACCGCACGCACGAGACTAAGACCGATCCCGTTACCGGGCACATGCCGACTGGCATCGAGACGCAGCATTTTTTCGAAAACACGCTCTCGATCTTCTGGTGCAATGCCCGGCCCCGTATCGCTGACCAGAATAACGGCCTCACCGCCCTCCGGAGCCGCTGAGAGCGTGATGCAGCTTCCAACCGGCACATGCAGCATGGCATTTTCGAGCAGATTGGAGACCATCTGCGTCAGCAACACCCTATTGCCATGAACCACCATCGGCCGGTCGGCCGAGGAATAACGCCAGATCTGGCCGTTTTGCTCGATTGTCGGGCCATAAAGCGCGGCAAGCATGTGAAGGACCTGCGCCAGGTCAACCAACTGTCCATCAGGGATCTGTCTGTAAGCCTCGAGCTGCGCCAGTTTGAGCAGTGACGCGAAAATCTCCAGCGCCTCATTGAGGCTGGCACGGGCCAGATCGAGCGCTGCCCCTGCTTCCGGCACCGTCACCGCCGCTTCCGCCACGTCGAGATGACGTCCCAGATGCGCCAGAGGACGGCGCATGTCATGCGCGATGTCATCCGTCACCTGTCTCACACGCGTTACGAGGGCCTCGTTGCGGTCGAGCATCGCATTGAGACTGGCTGACAGATGATTGAATTCGTCATCCATCTCGGTCAGGGGAAGACGCCGGGAAAGATCGCCCTGCATGATCTCGCGCGCCGTGTGGCTGATCAGGTCGATCCGTCGCAGCAGCAAGCGGCTCATCGCAAAGCCGCCTGCCACGCCGATGACCAGAAACCCGGTGCCGCACCAGAGCAGCGTCATGAAAAACCCATGGCGAAGGGTCTGAAGCGGTGTGCCCTCCATCCCGACAAAAAGATAGCCGCCATCGTCGAGCAAGGTGCCGTAGCCAAGCACAGGGCGGCGATCGGGGGGCGAGGTACGGTGCGTCCATGAGAGCATGCGCCACCCCGGATGCGGCCGCAGATGGAACATGTTCCCTACAGCCACGACCTGCTTCGCATCCTGAAGAAGGTAATAGAACCCCGGCTCGCTTTGCACGAAATCACGCATGACCGGCACGAGATGCGGCACATCCTGATGCTTGGCATCGGCCAGCGCCTCGTTACGCTCGTTTATCACGGTCTCTCGCATCTGCCGGTCTAGTTGGCTGATGCCACGCGTGCCCGACCAGATCACCCCGGCGAGACCGCAGACAACCAGGCACCCGGCAAAGGAGGCGATGATACGAAAGGACGAGCTTTTCAGAACCGAAAGCGGCCTGTGCCCCGGCTCGGGCTTGCCGGGTTCAGCCATGCCCGCGCAGGACATAACCCTGCCCTTTCACCGTATGAAGCAATGCGGGCGCCTCACGCCCCAGTCGTTCACGCAGCCGGCTGACATGAGTCTCGACGAGATTGGTATGCACTGGGAAATCAATGCCCCAGACATGCTGCAACAGCATGGCACGGGAGATGACGATCAGGGGATGCCGCATGAAATATTCCAGAAGCCTCAGCTCCTGTGACTGGATGTAGAGCTTCACACCACGACGGAAGACCTCGCGCCTGACCAGATCCAGCTCCAGATCGGCAAAAACGAGCCGCGCCGTATTGAGCGGCTGCTCGGCACGACGCAGCAGGGTCTCTATGCGAGCTTTGAGTTCGGGAAGGGCGAAAGGCTTGACCAGATAGTCATCGGCCCCGCTGCGCAGGCCTTCGACCCTGTCTCTCACCCCATCCATGGTGGTGAGAAACAGGACCGGACACTCGAGCCCTGACAGCCTGATCTCTTTCAGAATGGACAGACCGTCGACCCCGGGAAGGCGCCGATCGAGCACGATGCAATCCCACCCGCCTTCGAGCGCCAGCGCCTTGCCTCTAAGCCCCTCTTCAGCGCAGGTCACCTGCAGCCCCCAGCCTGCCATGGCCTCACTGGCATAGATGGCCAGAGCCCTGTCATCCTCGGCAAACAGGACACGTCTTACAGGAGAGGCACCTTGGAGAGACGATGCGCAGGGGGGCTGAGACAAGGCTTCACTCACTCGATAACAACAAGCTGCCAGTACAGGACAAAACCAGACAGGGCAGCGCCGTGATCTTACCTCTTCTTCCGGGGTCATACCTAGAAGTCATGGCAAGTTCGGACAAAGAGTTACCTCGCCGTTACGTGCCCCTGTCGTCTGGCGATTGTCAGCCGGGTGATGGCAGCTTGCCGGCACGCACCGCAGCGATAACCCCGCCATCGATCAGCAGATCGCTACCGGTGATGAATCCGGCATCGGGCCCAAGAAGAAAGCTCGCCGCAATGGCGATTTCATCTGGTGGGGCCATGCGCCCTGAAGGCGAGGCAGCCACCATGGCGCGATAGATATCGCCGGTAGGCGAGGCAAGCTCGTGCGCGGCCAGAGGGGTAACGATGATGCCTGGGCTGATCGCGTTCACACGCGCACCGCGTGCCCCCCAGTGAACCGCTTCGGTCTGTACGCGCAGGATATTGGCGCGCTTGGAAACCATATAGGCCACCATCGGGTCACCCACCGCCTCTCTTTGCAGACAGGGCAACGCCAGAAGCGCGTCTGCTGGCAACAGGGCCAACTGGCGCTCATCTTCCTCCGGCAGGGGACGCATCATGTGACCGGCCATGCTGGACACGAGCAGACCAGAGCCGCCCCGCGCCATGACATGACGAAACACCTCGAATACTACTGCGGAACCGTAGAGATCGATCTCGAGAACTTTCTCGACCGGGGCCATGTTGGGTGACACGCCAGCCGTATTGACCAGTTGCATGACCGGCCCCAAAGCGAGCGCCGCCTCGGCCAGCGCCTGAACCGAGGCACGCGAGGCAACGTCGACATGCCGTGTCTCGACCGTATAGCTGGCCGCACGCAGCGTCGCCGCCGCTTCGTTCATTGTTTTATCGTTATAATCCGCCAGCAGAATGGTTTTCCCGATCCCCTGACGGCGGGCGATGGCCTGACCTATCCCTCCGGCCCCTATAACAACAATGACTTCAGAAACCATTGAAATGCCCCTTATTGAATCAGGTGTTAACGGGCAAAGCAAACCCGAACATCCATCATACCGGGGCAGCGCATCAGGATTAGCCGCTCAGTTGCATATGAACCTATGCCGGAAATTCATGAGTAGGAGTGACAACTTCTGGTCTGACGGTCGCTAAGGAGTGACGGACGCCGAACATCCCCAAAATCGGGAAAGACGAAACGGATTATCCTTCCCGGTCGTACACCTTCACAAATTCGTCGAGGGACAGGATCTTGGTATCGAGGTCATAACAGGTCGCGTTTACGTCCTCCGTCATGGCCATATTGTCGCCCGCTACTTTGTTGATTGATGAGATCGTCCGGTTGATATCATCAATATGGTCGACCTGCTTTCTGGTCGTGGAATGAATCCGGGTGATCAGACTGTCTACAGCGCTGACCTGACTGGCAATTTTCTCCAGACCGCCCTCGACGTCCTCAACCAGCTGGACTCCTCGTTTCATCGACACACTGGACTCAGTGACCAGATTGCCGATGATTTTCGCAGCCTCTGACGAACGCACCGCCAGAGACCGTATCTCGTCAGCCACCACCCCGAAGCCTTTCCCCTCCTGCCCCGCATGGGCGGCTTCAACAGCCGCGTTGAAGGAGAGAAGCCGCGTCTGAAGGCTGATATCCTGAATCACGCCAAGGCTCTCGACCATTTCCTGATAGCTCGAAACAATACCCGAAATGGCTTCGACTGTGCTCGTGACGACGAGTTTGAAGCTGTTGGCGTCTTCATTGACTTCCGCAACGAGATCTCTGGCCCGTTCTACATTCTTTGCCGTGTCAGAGACGGCAGTGTTGATCTCCTCCACGCTTGCCGCGGCCTCGACGATATCGCGCGCCTGCGCCTGGGTTCTGCCAGAGAGGGCAATGCTTCCGTCCCGGATCGTTGCTGAAACCTGGCAGACAGCATCAACATTCGACGAGATTTCCGAAATGACCTTTTTGAGATTTTCGGTCGTCTTGTGAGCCTGCTGCGCCGCGGCCTCGCTCTGCTGCCGCGCTGCCCGCACGAGAGACAATGTCGACCCGGCGCCGATATAGCGACCGTCACGGGTAATCAGAAAACCGCGATAGAGATCATTCGTGTCCCTGCTGAGAATGTTCTGCGTGAAATCAGCAATCAGCATATCATGGGGAACAATGATCGGAGCCTGCTGGATCAGCAGCCGGACGGGGCGTCTGGTATAGAGCGCACGCCCGAACCGCCCGGCCATCAGGCCGAAAAAGAACTGCCTGTCTACGAGGCCCTGGGGCCGCTGCTGCTCATCGACGATCGCAATCATCATGATGTTCGCATCACGCGAGAAGAGCTCGTGGACACTTGCCCCTACATCATGGGGCAAAAGGCTTGGGATCGTGTCTGCAATATCTTCCATGATCACAGGAATATTCTCATGAATATCCTGCAAACAGTCCTCACGGATTTCTGCGATCTCGACTGCTGCCATCAGTGAATAGCCTCTGATAATATGACATTTTTATTACACAAAGCGTAAAAAATAGGATCATCTATCTAAAAGAGACTATGCCGTTGTTGTAACCGCCTCAAGCGCTTCGGGATAAAGCGTTCATTAAATCTTCGGTCACGTACGATCGCAGGTGCTTCCAGGCAGTCGACATGCGGCGATGTGTTCTCCCCTGACCGACTATCGTGCGGTCAGGGGAAAGATGTCAGTGCTCTAGTTTGAACAAAGCGACACGTTCCCTGAGAACGGAGGCCGCCTTGTCGAGAGAGGCAATCGCTGCGGTATTTTCTTCAACCATTGCCGCGTTCTGTTGCGTCGATTTGGTCATTTCACCAACCGCGAGATTGATTTCCTGAATTGCCGAGAACTGCCCTGTGGCCGACTGAGCAATTTCAGCGACGAGCTTATCGATTTCGGAGACTTGCCCAAGGATGATACCAAGAGCACCGCCAGCCTCACGCACCAGACGCACACCATCCGTCACATAATCGCTCGAACTCGACACCATTTCCTTGACGCGGCGCGCCCCTTCGGTAGAGCGCTGGGCCAGGGTGCGCACCTCTGTTGCCACCACGGCGAACCCCCTGCCGGCATCTCCAGCACGCGCCGCCTCAATCCCTGCATTCAGTGCCAGCAGATTGGTCTGGAAAGCGATTTCATCAATGAGGCCAATAACCTGACTGATCTGGGAGAAGCTGCTCTCGATCTGGCTCATCGCGCTGACCGCCTTATGCACCATAGACCCCGATTTTTCCGCACCGGTGCGTGTTTCATCGGTCACCGTTGCCGCCTTGCGCGCACTATCTGCCGAATCACGCAACATGCTCACTACGCGCTCAATAGCCGCCGAGGATTGCTCGATACTCGCCGCCTGCTGTTCGGTGCGGCGTGACATATCGTTGGAAGCGACCGAGATTTCGCCGGTTCCTGACCCAATCGCCATGACACTCTGCTGAATCACGGCAAAAGTCTGATTGAGGCGTTCGAAAGAATCATTGAAATCCGTCTTCATGACCTGAAGACGCTGCGGTAGCTGCGCCTCGATACGATAGACAAGATTGCCATCCGACGCTGCAGCGAGCCCTTTGCGAATGGCTTCGACGGCGCGCGATTCCTCCTCCAACTCCCGGGCAACACGCTCGGCATTGGCGGCACGTTCCTTGGCAACCACTTCGCGCTCAGCAGCCTGCTCCGCCTCCAGAAGACGTGCTTTCTGCAAACCGCTCTGAATCGTGCTGAGGGCCTTGGCCATATCACCCACCTCATCGCCGCGCTCGACGCAGGGAATGGTGCCATCCAGTACCCCCTCTGCGATACCCAGCATACGATCGCGCACCAAAAGCAGGGGTGCCACAATCGTTCTCTGGCTCATGATCAGCGTCGCAATGAGAATAAGGATCTGAACGATGATCAAACCGATGACACAGTTGCGTATCGAGGCATTGGCGGCATCGGCCTGCTTTTTTGCGGCGTTCGCGACATGGGTGATTCTCTGACCGGTGATCGCGCCAATATCGATCGCCAAATGAACACCATCCTGATCAGATGCCTGCATGATCGTACGCATGTGCGGCACGTCACCCTTGTTCAGGGCGGTCAGTATTTCGTTGAGCTGACCCTCAAACCTGTCGTATCGTGTCAGGAGCGACGCCAGTATCGCCTCCAGACGAGGATCTGTCCGATTTGCCTCCGAGAACAGATCGCGGGTGCCGCGCATGTCCTTCTGGAAGCGTGTGACGACCTCTCCCACAAACGGGCTCTGAGCCTGATCGGTAAGAAGATGAGAGGCATAAAGAAGCGCATTCAACTTGTCGGAGATACGCGCAAGTATAATCGTGCCATGATCATCCTGGTTGATGAAAGCACGATAGCGGGCATCTGTCGCGATCTGGTTCTGAACCAGAAACGCAGTGCCAATGAACGTCACCAGTGTCAAAGTGATTGCAACAAGCGCAATCTTGGTCTTGAAGCGGAGAACACTGAACATGGAGGGGAGAGCCTTATCTCAAGGTGTCCTCAAATAGTCAGAGATAAAAATTAAAAAATCATCTCTGCGTCCTCGCGGCCAACGAGACCGGAAAAGGTAAATACGCTCTCCAACCCAGATACAGTGTCGTTACATTTTAGCTTATAAAAATTCGTTATTCCTCCTGCTTCGGAACATACAGAAGATCCACGTGCGGGGTTAAACCCTCAAGAAGACTTATCCTGATGGCTGGCAATCTGCTGTTTTATCCGCAAAATCAGATAGATCATCAGGCCACACATGAGCAAGAAGACCGAAATCATCGCTGCGAAGTCGCATATGGCTGCACCGAATGAAAAGTCACTCGATATAAAACCCTGATCTGACAACCACTCGCCTGTCATAGACAGGACATGAGAGAATGTCGTCTCAATCAGGCCGAGAAGTGCAAGCACGAGCATTATTTTCGCTATCATTATACCCATTCGGTCTAGTGCTTCGAAATCAGCCCGGAGCCTAGGCACCAAACGTTAAGAAAAAATTCGCCATTGCGTCCGGCATTGACCGAAATATCGGAAAAATGGCCTGTTCCTTGTCCTTGAAAATTCAGGATGAGTCATTCGACGGGAATTAATACCCCGCGAGCGAAGTGCCTCCCTCCCCATTCCTTGAAGGAAGCCGCGTGTTCTCTAACGTATCTAAAAAACTATAGGGGGATACGCGAATTTTTCGGCATGAAACATGTCTTGAAATAACGGCTTAGTCTTATCCCAAGCAGAAACCAGACCTCGATCCAAATGTTACATAACGCCTTGGTCAAGAAAACAAACCACGCCTCAAAAAGGAAGGACACTATCCATGATTTGTTGTCCGTATCGTGCAGATTGGACTTTGGTGAGTTGACCACGACCGCCATACGAGATTCGCGCTTCGGCAATGCGATCATGTGTGACGATATTGCCCTCGGTGATATCCTGCGGGCGTACGACACCACTGACCATCAACTGACGCAATTCACCATTCACGCGCACCTCCTGCCTGGCGACGATCACGAAATTACCGTTAGGAAGTACCTGGGTAATCGTTCCTGCAAGGGCAAGCGTGACGATCTCGTTGCGGCGTATAACACCGCTTCCGGTATTCGCGCTCGCACTGCTTGTATCGAGCGCGCTCGAACTTGATAGTATTTTTCCTTGGGCACCGAAGAAGCTCGGTATTCCAAATGTCTGCGAGCCACTCCCAGCAACCGTCGTATTGTCGTTGACTGCGGCGTTATCCGAAATATTGACATTGATCGTGATGAGATCGCCGACCTGCGAGGCGCGCTGGTCCTTGAAGAAGGCTCTGCTTCCCGGACGCCACAAGCTGCCGACTTCCGTCGGCGGCGGCTGAAGAGGAGGCATAGGCATAGTGATGGGTCGGTAATCGGGAGCCTGAGTCGGGTCAGACGTCTGTGTCATCCGTGGTGGATGACCCATTTCCGTCAGATCCGCAAGCGAGGTACAGGCACTCAATGACGTCAGCAAGGCCAGAGAACCGATCAGAAAAGGACGCTTCATCATCGTGGCCTTTAAAGTAGATCGAGAGCAGATCATGGCATGGTACTACGCGTCGACATAGCCAGACGTCTTGCCGTATTGGGGTCGGAAGGAACCGGATGGCTGCTGAGTTCTACCGCGATATTGGATCCATCCGTCACCCGACCGCTCACGATCATGCCGCTGGCCTCGTTCAGCGCCCTGACCTGTTGCCTGATACCAGCATCTTCCATCGCGCGCCCTGCAATAGTGAGCCTCAGCCCCGGAGCCTCATAGGTTATCATCACCGGATCGCCTTTATGCATGACGACCGTGCGCTGAAGATCCTGCGCTAGGACAGCAGCCCCCGCCACAACGCCACGGCTGACACTCAACCCATCGATTTCGCTCTCATTGACGACAGCCTTGGCAGGAAGATGGCCCGAATAGGAATCGTCTATCCGCACATCTGCGGCACTGATCACGCTGCCAGCCGGAAGCGCACGCGTGTAAACTAGAACACGCTGAGTCGCATGAATAATGCCCGTCAGCATGAAGGAATCGGAAGCCAGATCGCCGGTTGGATGAGCGCGATAGACAGTCGACGAAAACCAGCCGCTGCGCTGATCCCATTTGACATCGGAAAGAACAACCGGCTCAGGCTCATCGGTCGAAACGGTCAGCGGATGAAAATCGCGAAGGGCAATGGAAATAGGCCCTTCACCAAGTTCGGGCAGATTTTTCCGGATCAAGGCATCGAAATAGGCTTCATCCAGAATACGACCAGCCCGCATTATCGTTATGGAGGCGGAAGCTGATTGATCTTCCCATTCGACGCCGTATTGATCGGCAATGGCAATCAATTGCTGTCCGCTGACTTCGATCGTCCCTCCAGGCGCAGGCCCCGGCCCAAGAATACGATCCTGCCCCTGCTCCAGCCCCGAGAAGATATCGGAAAGACGCACGCTGTCAGAAGAGACCGTCGTGGCGTGGCGCAAGGTCGCTGCACCTGCTGGTAGCAAACTGACTACCAGTGCAAGCGCGGTCGAAAGAGCCGGAAGGAGCCAGCGCATAAGGACATTACCGTAGATTGGTGAGCGTCTGAAGCATCTCGTTGGAAGCTGTAATGACCTTGCTGTTCATCTCATAAGCACGCTGGGCCGTAATCAGCGACGTGATTTCAGTCACGACGTTTACAGAAGATTCCTCAACAAATCCTTGACGCACGGAGCCATATCCCTCGCTTTGCGGCGTGCTGAGATTGGCCGTGCCTGAAGAGGTCGTCTCGGTAAAGAGATTCTGCCCCATGGCAGCGAGACCATTTTCGTTCTGGAATGTTGCCAGCTGCAGCTGCCCAGCCACCTGGGCCGTGGTCTGGCCGGAGAGCGTATACTGAACCTGGCCGGACTGATCGATCGTTATGTTTTCCGCATTATTCGGCACCGAGATGTTCGGTGAAAGCGGGTAGCCATCGGCCGAGACGATGGTGCCGTCCTGCGAAAGGGAGAAAGTGCCGTCGCGGGTGTAAGCATACTCGCCGGAAGGGAGGGTTACGCGAAAATAACCACGTCCCTCGATTGCCAGATCGAGCGAATTGCCCGTCTGCTCCAGCGTACCCTGCTCATTGATACGGTAAATGCCTGCCGTGCGAACGCCAAGACCGACCTGCGCCCCTGCAGGCACAAGGTCACCGGTATCCGAACTCATTGTCCCGGCGCGACGAAGATCCTGATAGATAAGATCCTGAAATTCTGCACGACGGCGCTTGTACCCGGTGGTCGTCATATTGGCGATATTATTGGAGATCGTCTCGACATTCGTCGTCTGGGCCTGCATGCCCGTATTCGCAATATCAAGCGATCGCATCATTTTAAGACGTGCTCCTGATGCTCAAAATCAAAGCATCTCTTTTTGAATGGTGTAATAGCGCGGAAATCACTGCAGATCGCGAGCGCGTTCTGCATCGTGTAAAATAGCAGTAGCGATAATTCCTTTTGGAAGCGTAAATCGGCTGGAGGCTTTGTCATCGCCTCGTATGATCACGGACCGGTTACAGCCTACAACGTTCCGTTGCGCAATGCGAGCATCGTATCGGGAACTTTTCCAGATTTTTTCAAACAGCTTCTGTTTGGCGCTCTGTGTGCTGCTGGCAGAACATAGCCAGGGCTTCCTTCATTGCAAGAACCGGTCCGCTCCAGTCGAGCGGAACGTTCTGCTGGAAGATCCTCACCGAATCATACCAAGGTGACCCTATACGCCCCGAGAGCCATCGCCAGCACTGATCATAGCGAGAAAGAAGCCAAGTCGGCTTGCCGAGCGCAGCAGCGACGTGGCAGGTCGACGTATCGACGGCAATCACCAGATCCAGCTCTCCGACCAGCGCCGCAGTATCGCTGAAATCATGCAGGAAGCTTGTATGATCGATCAGGCGCATGCCAGCAGGCGGAACACTCGCCTGGAATGCCTTTTCGCCGATCTGAAGGCTATAGAAAGCGACGCCCGGTATCGCTGCCAAAGGCCCGAAGGTCGACAGATCGGTCGAACGTCTTCCGTCAGCCAGAAAGGCCGCCTGTATCTCCGGATGAGGCGCTCCAGCCCAGACGAGCCCCACGCGCAAAAACTTGCCGTCACCCTGCTTCATATCGTCAGCGAGCTTCTGCTTCCAGAATACCCGCTTGACTGGGTCGAGAACGAGATAGCCCTGGGCAAGGGGGATTGTCTCGAGTGTCGTCCCCAGAGCCATGGGAAGACTGAGCACAGGACACTCAAGATCATGGGCCGGCATCGCGTCGTCTTCGCTCGAAACCACGTGATCCGGAAAGGAATCCTGGAGAAGCGATACCAATGCCGGCCGTACCCGCAGGATTACACGCCCCACGCGCTGGGCCGCCTGGTCGGCAAATCGCGAAAACTGGATTACGTCACCAAATCCACCCTCGGTGGAGATCAGCAAGGTTTGCCCGGGCGCCACTGACCCGGTCCAGCGAGGTCTCTTCAGATCAAAGCTCAGGTAATCCTGTGCGGTCCATCGATGCTCATATTCCCTGAAACCTTCCAGATACTGACCGCTCTGCAACAGAGATACGGCAAGATTGGTGCGGCTATAGGCATTTTCGGGCGCAGCGGCGATTGCAAGACGATGAAACTGCAACGCCAGCGCGTGATCTCCCCGGTGATCAAGGGCAACACCCATATTGCTCAGCGCCAGAGCATGGGTTGAGTGAAGCTGGATGCTGTTACGGTAGCAAGCAATCGCGTTCTCATACTGGCTGAGATGCAGAAAGCTGTTACCCAGATTCGACCAGCCATCTGCAAGAGCCGGATCGTTTTGAACCGCTCGTATCAGAAAGACCATCGCCTCGTTGAAACGGTTCAGGAGATTCAGAAGACCACCATAATTGCACAGGGTTTTCGAATCGCTGGGATCGACCTTTAACCGTGCTTCATAAGCGTGCCGTGCTTCGTCCAGACGACCGGCTAGTTGCAGGGACTCAGCGCTTCCTTCCGGATGCACGATCAAAGGTAATCCGCCAGCGTCATGCCCTTCATGTTCGAAATGAGTATATAAGAGGCGTTGAGGCTCGTTTTGATATTCGATGCGTTCGTCGCAACGGTCGCCATATCGGCATTGCGCGCGTTACCAAGCTGTGTCTCAAGCATGGTATTGACCCCATTCAGCAACGTCGTCTGGGCTGTCAGGCTGTTTTGCGTACCGCCAACGGCGCCTTCCTGCTCGGTCAATTGGCTGATGGTCGTGCCAAGTGACGTATAAATCTGTTTGGCAAGATCCGAAAACCCAGGCGTCTCGGACGACATTCCATTCATGGCAGACACCGCCATAAGGTCACGCATGAGATCGCGTATGGGCGAGCCGGTCGAGGTGGAAGACGCAGCCGAAGTTGTCGACGCTTGCGTGGCGACAATCCCGATAGACGTCGAGCTGTTTGTGCCAGTCATGATGGAACGCTGTCCGCTCACAGCCTGAGAAGCCGAAACAGAAAGTGCAGAAGAGAAAACCGAGACTGAGGGATCGTTTGAAGCCGCCAGGCCAGTAATCTGCGTGAGGACGCTGCTCGCCCCTGTGCTGGACACCGATTTGACGCTGGCAGCAATCTGCTGAGCCAGGGACGTATCAGAAAGCGCCGTCTGCCCTTTCACGGGCGAAGTCGTCGAATCGGTGCCAGCAAACACGTAATTGGTGCCATCGCTCGTGTTCAAAAGCGTCTTCATGCTCGCCAGCGCAGCTTGCGCTGCAGCCGACGCCGCAGCAACCTGACTCGTGGTCGCTGTACCCGAAACCCCGAGCAGGTTCGTCGACAGGGTCTGAGCTTGGGAGACCAGCTGGTTCAGCGACGTGGCGGTCACAGAGAGCGTTGTCTGCGCATTCGAGATGTTCGACTGCCAGGACTGCACCTGGGTGATCTTGGGCGTGAGGTCCAGAACTGTGGCCCGGGACGAGCCAAGATCGGCATAGGTCGCCGCGACGATCCCGGTGCTGCTCTGCCAGGTCGCCGTTTCCTGCTGCGCGGTCAACTCCTTCACACCCGCTTCGAGAATGAGCGAGAGAGCGGACCCACCATATTGATTAATCGCGTTGCTCATCGCTCGCTCCGGGAGAAATTACTGAATCGCGCTCAGAAGCGCATTGAACATGGTCTGCACAGTCGAGATGACCTTTGCATTGGCCGTGTAAGCGTTCTGAAGCGCTACGGTCTTGGCCATCTCGTCATTGACATTCACCCCGGACACGTCGGCAACCTTTGTCTGGAGCAGGGTCAGCACAGCGGAACTCGAGGTCACTCCCGAACTTGCGGCAGCGATCGTCGCGCCCTGATTAGACGTCAGCGCCGTGGAAAGTGCCAGCAATCCCTGCCCACCGGTATACCCCGTAGAGAGCATGCCATTCGCACCCAAACCCGACGATGGCGCCGAAAGTGCTCCGCTCACATCGTCGGGGTCTGAGCCGAACCCGACTGAAAGCACATTGCTGATGACACTCGTATCGCCCGAATTGGTCGTGCCGTCACTATTGGTCGTGGTTGTCAGAAGCGACGGAGTGGCCTTGTATGTGGCGCTTACGCTCAGGCTCGATGACAGACCGACGATCCCGTCAGGGACGGGCTTCGTGAAATCGGACGACTGCAGATTGCTCGACCCGCCCGCACTGGTCGTGAAAAGAGAGAGCCCGGCACTGCTGAAACGATTCATGACTGTGTACGATAACGAGTCGAGCTGCGCTTGCATCTGCGGATAAACGGTATCGCGCAGTGCAATATTGGCGCCGAGATTACCTCCCGTCAGACTTCCCGTAATATCCTGCCCCGCAAGAGTGATCGCCGGAATAGATGTATTGCTGTCCTGAGGGCTATAGTAGGAGCTGCTGGAGAGCGTGACACTGGATGTCGTCAGAGGCCAAGTTTCACTTGGCAGGGTCTGTGTGCTGTTATCAAGCCCCATCTGATCGGGCCGCGTCGGCAACTGGGTGCCATTCGCTGTGCGCACAACCATGTCGCCATTGCTGCTGGTGGTGAAAGAGACATCCAGACTGCTGGACAGATCTGCCATCACGCCCAGACGCTGATTCTCAAGGTCAGCCGTATTCTGCCCCAACCCCTTGAATTTCATGATCTGCTGGGAAAGTGCGCCGATCTGCGTCAGATCCGAATTGACAGACGAGACGGTTGAAACAACGCTATCCGCAGCGCCCTGCCGCTGTGTGGCATAGGTCGATGCGAGAGTGTGAATCGTGTCCGTCAAAGCGGATGCCTTGTTCACCACCGCAGTCTGCGACGCACTTTGCGACGGCGTAGACGTGAGCGAGATCAGGGCGCTCTGCAAATTGCCGAGTTGATCAGTGAGCGTCGCGGTGCTGCCCGAATCAGCCGACGTCGATCCCTGCACCGCAGAGAGCGCCGCCAGTGAGTTGCTCATCGTCGTATAGGAAGACGACGCTGCATTCTGTCGATAGAGCGACGATTGAAGAGCCTGGTTGATTGAGAGCTGAGTGCCGCCCAGCCGCACTCCGGCTCCGATCCCACCCGCAACGGAGGAGAGGGTCGCAACCGTCTCTTTCACATAACCGGTCGTGCTGGCGTTGGCGACATTATTGGCCGTGACGGCGTATTGCGCCTCGATAACGTTCAGGCTGCCAGACGCTATGGAGAGAGAAGCCAGCAGGTTCATCTTTATCCGTTCCGCATGAAAATACGACCGCGCACGGCCAGATCGACTGGTAGGCCTGCCTTACCGAACAGGATGAAGCAGGCTTACCGATCGGCTCTAATGTGAAATGGTTTCGGAAAGGTTTCGCTGGCGGCCCCCTTCGGGAGAGTCGTACCCTCCTTTTTCAGGCCACCATGCGGCAGGGCGTCACGCCTTTAATGCAATGACAGCTCGGCGGACATCAGTTCATTGGAGAGAGTGAATTCCCCTACGAGCCCCCTGAGACGCCCGGCTTCGCCTTCAAGGCTGTTCGCAGCCGCCGTTGCCTCTTCCACCATCGCCGCATTCTGCTGTGTCACACGGTCCAACTGGCCGACTGCCTCATTGACCCGGCCCAGACCCTCGGCCTGCTCGACCGAGCCATGAGCAATCTCGGAGAGAACCGTATCGATATCGGAAATCTGCCCGACGATGCCGGATAATGCGCTTCCGGCATCGACAATCAACTGAGCGCCCCGATCTGAATGCGCCGTCCCTTCAGCAATCAGTACACGGATCTCCTTCGAGGCCTTTGCGGAGCGCTCAGCCAACGCACGCACTTCAGTTGCAACGACGGAAAACCCGCGACCAGCCTCACCGGCACGGGCTGCCTCGACAGCCGCATTGAGAGCGAGAAGATTGGTTTGAAAAGCGATCTGCTCGATCATGCCCGTAATCTGCGAGATCGCCTTGGAACCCTCTTTCATCTTCTCCATTGCCGCTACGGCTTCATTAACGACATCATGGGCCTTGAGCGCATCGACCCGGGCCATTGATGCAGAGTGAGCGGCATTTTTGGCACTTCCTGCGCTGCGAGCGACACGCGCCGTAATGTCATCTAGAGTCGCCGCTGTACGCTCGAGGTTGCCCGCCTGCAATTCCGTGCGCTGAGCCAGGTCATTGGAAGCGACAACAATCTCGTTGGCGCCATTCGCCACGGTCCCGACTGCCGCCCAGACCCCGCCGAGCGTCACATCCAGCCTGGCGATAGCCCGATTGAAATCCTCACGCAGCTTCTCATAGGTCGGGTCGATACCGCCATTCATCCTGAAGCTCAGGATATTGTCGGCCAGCTTCGCCAACCCTCTCCCTATACTGTCGATTGCCTGAACACGCCCTGTAATAACGGTGGCATATTTAACCACTTTGACGACGTGACCATACATGTCGAAAATCGGATTATAAGAGGCCTGCAGCCAGACATGATTACCGTTCTTATCCAGCCGTTTGCATTCGAGGGGAACGTAGCCCCCTTCACGGAGTTTGTCCCAGAACGCCGCGTAGTCAGCGCTTAGCGCAATGGGCGGATCTATGAAGATTCTATGATTCTTTCCGACGATTTCTTCGAGCGTATAAGACATCGCCTCAAGAAAATTTTCGTTCGCCGTCAAAATTGTGCCATCCGGCAGAAATTCTATTACCGCCTGTGCGCGCGAAATGGCGTCGAGCTTGCCCTTTGTGTCGGCACGCAACATAGCGGCCTCTGTCACCACAGCCGCAACCTTGACGATTTTATACACTCTTCCAGTTATGTCGCGCACCGGGTTATAACTCGCCTGTAGCAACACTTCGTTACCATTTTTGGTAAGCCTAATGCATTCCTGGGAGTAAGCCTCTCCAGACGAGAGCTTGACCCAGAAATCGGCGTATTCGCGTGTGATCCTGAATTTTTCATCGACAAAAAGCGAATGGTGCCGCCCAACGATCTCGTCCAGCCTATAACCCATAGCCGCACAAAAATTCTCGTTGGCGTCAAGAATCTGGCCCTTGAGATCGAATTCGATAAAGGCGAGCGCACGCTCCAGCGCTCCAAGTTTTGCCTTGGAATCCGCCCAGCCACCAGGCCACGACTTCAGCATCTGCTTTATTCTCCAAATTCCAGTGTTCAGATCCGCGATCTGCCTGGCACTTTAAGTTTTGCATAAGCGGGACAAGCCGAAAAAAGATCCCACTCTTGAACATTTTCATTTTGTAAGGAAAACAAAAAAAACCAAGGAAAATCGCGCCTTCAGGCGGTGCCAGCAAGCGAAATACCCCCGGCTGGATGAAGACCAAACGTTCCATCCTCGCCATTCACCACGCGATGACGATACCGACAATCGAACGCCCACTCGCCTTAACGAAGGCTCAGAGCGTCAATCCCCTCAAGTCAATCGCAATCTCATGTGAAGCCAATACTAATTAACAGAAAGTTTTCATAAGTCTATTTTTTAAAAGTTAGAAAAAAAAGATTGTAGTAATTTAACGTTATATTAGCGCCTCTCTACGGACCCGGTTGACCAGAGGCGCGCGCGCCACAACGTAACAACGCTTGCTTTTCCCTCCATGCGTGCTACCCATAGGTCTCGCCAGGCTTCATGTCGCATAGGGAACGTTAATCAGCTCTTTGGTGAAGAGACTGACTACCATCCTGACCCACGTGCGGGCGGGCATTTTATAAGTGATAACCCTTCATTTCATCTTCGGATGTTTCGCGATTTTTATCCCCTTCGGGTAGGCGGAGCACCCTGCGGCGCACCAGTCGAGGATACCAGATGTCAGTTTTCAACGCCCTTACGACCGCTGTCAGTGGCATTAACGCGCAATCGACAGCCTTCACCAATTTGAGCAACAACATCGCGAACAGCCAGACCGTCGGTTACAAGGCTGATACAACCTCATTCCAGAATTTTGTCGCCGGTTCCCTGATTGGCAGCACAGCGTCGGCAGATATTTCAGATTCCGTCTCGGCAGTGACGGTGCAGCACGTCGACAATCAGGGCACCCCGACGAGCACAAGCAACAGTCTTGCTTCAGCCATATCCGGCAATGGCCTGTTTGTTGTATCGAAGCCGACTGGCATCAGCAATACCAGCACAACACAGTTCCAGAACCGCAGCTATTTTACACGAAATGGGGAATTTTCCCAAAATAACCAGGGTTATCTGGTCAATACAAGCGGGTACTACCTCAACGGCTACATGGTCGACCCCACAACAGGGCAGCTGGGTACGACACTCAGTCCTATCAACGTCGATAATATCAGCTATCGCCCCCCCCAGACAAACACGATCAGCCTGACGGCCACGGTTGGCACCATGCCAGCAGATGCCTCGAAATATACCGCGTCAGATGCGCAAACATACACGACGGCGCCCGTGACGGTGTATGATACCAACGCGACAGAGCATCATGTTGCCCTAACCTGGCAACAGAGCACGACCAATCCCTTGGTCTGGACCGCGAGCGCCTATGATGCCGATGGCACAGGCGATATCGACCAAGCCAGCAACACCTATAATGTCACGTTCAACAGCAACGGCACGCTGGCCAGCGTTACGAACTCGAGCGGAGCCACTGTCGGCTCGACCACGAGCGGCGCTGCCGTTACCCTGCCAATCACAGCATCCTATGGGACCAACACTACCCAGACGATGAATCTCTCTCTTGGGACCATCGGCGGGACCAGTGGCACCATTATGGCGGCCTCGACTGGCACAGCGAGCAAAAGCGCCATAACGAGCCTGACCCTCAACACGACCAATCAGACCGCAACCGAGAACAGCGCCCAGATCGGCACGACGACAGGCTCGAACCAGAGCTACATGACGTCGCCGGTGGCTATACCTACGACAGCTGGATCAGCCTCATCCACCATCCCTGTTTCGGTGCTGTGGTCGCAAACTTCTGCCTCTCCGCCTACTTGGAATGTCTCGGCTGTAAATGCCTCAACCGGTGAAGTCCTGAGCGGCGTCAGCTCTGTCACTTTCAACGCCCAAGGCGTAGCGACATCGACTCCCGTCCCCACCTCTTTGTCGATCACGGGCTCGGACTACACCATCACGCTCCCTTCTCTGACAAATGGCAGTAATCCCCTGCTTTCCACTTCCAGCACGCTTGGATTGGATACGACCGCCCTCACCTCCGATAGCGTCAATTCGGGTAGCTACGAAGGTGTTCAGATCCAGAGCGATGGATCGGTCATGGCACAATTCGGCAATGGCGCATCGCAGCTCGTCGGTAAGATCGCCCTCGCCAATTTCGCCAACGTCAATGGCCTGAATGCCGTTGACGGCCAAGCCTACACGGCAACCACGGCCTCCGGGAATCCAACAATCGGTGTCGTTGGCGAAAACGGTACGGGCACTTTGTCGGTCGGCTATACGGAATCTTCAACGACAAACCTGACGAGCGATCTGTCAGCGCTTATCGTTGCGCAGGAAGCCTATTCCGCCAATACGAAGGTCGTTACCACAGCTGACACGCTGTTGCAGACCACAATCGCCATGAAGCAATAATCCGACCAGCAAAACAACTTACGCAAGCCGGCTCTCTAGGAGAGTCGGCTGCATTGACAAGATGTTAATCCGGGCGGTCTAGTTTGCCTTGTGGCAGATATCAACCTGATATTCCCAATGCAAAAATGTCTCCATCTCACTGGAAAAACTCCCAGATTTTCCTGCTGCCAGAGTTTATTCTTCCTTCGGCAAACTTTTTTCGAGCTTCTATCCCATGAGTGAATCCCAATTCGATGACGCCCTCGACATCAATCCTGTCGACGACGACCGACTGGGTAAGGTTGCCCACCCGAAAAAAAGACGGTTTGCAATTATTGCAGGAATTCTAGCCATCGGCCTTCTGGGGGGCAGCACCTATCTGGGTATCCAGAAAGGGTGGATCTTTGGACAGAACAAATCTGCGAGCTCAACGACGGCTTCCACTGCCCCGCAGCATACGACTTTTCTGACAATACCTGCGGTTATTTCGAGCCTCGACAACGGTGACAGCCGCCCTGTTTATGTAAAAATGGCGACGAAACTGGAAATCGAAGGCAAAGAGAGTGAAGCGTCGTTAAAGCGCTTCATCCCGGAAATCCAGGATATCTTCCAAACCTATCTGCACGAAACCCGCCCTCAGGAAATTCGGGGAAATGGCATATACCGTCTACGTGAAACTCTGCTGCGTCGCCTGAGAGTTCAGGTCGCCCCCCTCAAGGTCACCAATTTCTATATCACCGAGTTTTTGATCCAGTAGGCGTATCTAGGCCGAGGTATTTTGGACTTCTATTTGGGCAGAGTCACATAATGAATAAAGAAAACGCGCCTTTTTCCAGAGAGAACGGGGATTTTGATCGGGAATTTCTTAGTTCCGAACATGACGATGCCCAGAATGACGAGGCGTTTGCAACGGGCGATACCCTTCACGAAATGCTCGATCAGTCCGAGATCGACAATCTTCTGGGTGGCGCCTTCAGTGATCTGCCGGAACGTCATGAATCGGGTATGGAGCGCATCATCAGGGCGGGATTTGTCGCCTATGAGCGCATGCCCATGCTCGAAATCGTTCTGGATCGGCTTGTACGCCTTCTGACAACGGGCCTGCGCAATTTCACGAATGACAACGTCGAAATAACCATGGAGTACACGCGCTCCATGTGCTTCGGCGACTACGTGAACAGTGTTCCGTCTTCTTCCCTATTTGCCGTATTCAAGGCGGTGCAATGGGAGAATTTCGGCCTTGTCGTCATCGATTCGGCCTTGGCTTACTCGATCATCGATATCCTCATGGGCGGGCAGCGTGGCAGGGGCCATTCGGGGATCGAGGGGCGCCCGCATACCGCCATAGAGCGTGCGCTGATTGAAAAGCTGGTTTCTCTCGCCCTGAAAGAGCTTTCCGTTGCTTTCAGCCCTGTATGCGAGGTCGAGCTGATCTTCGAGCGACTGGAGGTCAGTTCCCGCTTCGCTGCCATCGCTCGCGCATCAAATGCGGTGGTCACATCGAAGATGCATATCGATATGGAAGACAGAACCGGGAACATGGATCTCGTCATTCCCTATGCAACGCTTGAACCGGTACGCGATCTCCTCTCCCAACAATTCATGGGCGAGCGTTTCGGTCGTGACTCCGTATGGGAAGATCATCTGATTTCCGAGATCATGGAAACAGATGCGGAAGTCCTCGCTGTTCTGGAAGAGCAGTCGATTTCCCTTGCTCAGCTTCTCGACATGAAGCCCGGCATGCAGATCCTTTTCCCGCAAAAGGCCAAGGGCTCGTTTCCTGTAACCCTGCAATGCAACCAGACCTCCCTGTTCGAGGGGCATCTCGGCCAGATAAGCGGAAGAGCCGCAGTGAAGATCGATCAAAGACTGGTTCCGGATGACAGCCCGCATACCCACAGCCCAAGCGAGCCAACTCCCTATGATTGAAGGGCAGAAAAGTGCATCATGCCGCCCGTTTCAGGGCCGATCGTAAGAAGGATGACCCACCATGCTGGCGCAGGCACAAATATTCATAGAGATCGCTCTCTCTGCCCTTCTCTTGCTGGGCATCGCTTTCAATTTCCATATCAGCAAAAGTCTCTCATCGCTGAAGAATGACCGGGCCAGCCTGCTCAAGCTTATCGAAAAACTTGAGACGAGCATCAAAAATGCTCATGACGGGGTAGAAAAACTACGTGTTGCGGGACAAGTGAGCGGACGCCCTCTGACGCGCACCATCGAACAGGCAAAAATCGTCAGCTCCGAGCTCGACACGCTGGTTGATCGCGCCGACTCAAAGGCTGAGAAACTGACCGAACTGACGGGAAAAGCCTCGACACGCGAGCAGGCGCTCGGAAAACTTCTCGACGATGCGGCAGATCTGAAGCTCGACATTCTTCGCAAGATCGAATCGCCGCTTATCGACGAACCGACCGACGATGCAGAGTCCGCTTCATTTTCCGCCGAGATAGAGGAGCCCTCACCCGGGATTTCTGCAGCTGCGGAGCCTTCTGCGCCATCCAAGTCAAATCCGACCGATGAAACTAAGCGCAAGCCTTCAGCTCAAGAGATCAGGCCTCTAAACAAGCCGAAACAACGGTTCGAGAATACCTTCCTTGGAGGACCGACCCGCTAGGAGATCCTTACCAATAGGCTCCGCTGACATAACGGGGCTGAGTCGCACCAGGATCGGCCCTGTGCGACCAGGCGCTCCAATCCCATAAGGCTGTGTCGCGTCTGTTTTCCGCCGACATTTCCGGGATAGGCGGAACATTCCTGATCGGTTTGTGGCGTCCCTTCACTACTTTCGTCGAGTTTATCAAATAGGCATAGGCGACGTCGGTTCCCATATATACGCAGCCGCACCCAATAGGGTCTGCATAAAGATAGACCAGCCCCGAAGGTGACTCACGATACGTCATCACGCCCGGCGGCAACGTATTCATCATCGCGTAACGCGCCGTCGTGTCCGCAGGATGCGCAATGAACCCGGCCTCGGCAATACGCCGCCCCATATCGAGATAGGGCTTTGCCGGCGACTGGCAGGCGGTAAGGATCATCAGGGACACCCCTGCAACCAGGGAGCGCGTCAGCCGACTCATATATCGCTCTGGAGGGTGAGCCCCCCTCCCTGCGAAGAAGTCGTCGCATAACGCCCGGTGGCGCCGTAACCCTTTGCCTCTTCGTCATCGGCATTACTGAAGATCAACTGAATGAACTGCGTCTGGGCCTCTACGGAAGACTCAAGCAAAGTCTGGTTCTCGTTGATCAGTTGACCGAACTCGGCAATGGACGCGTCAAGCTGTTTCCTGTCTCCCCCTGCCTCTGCAAAGCGCAGCAGGGCCGCGTCCAAGGCGTCGATATTCCGGGCTTTCTCTGCCAGAAGCGCCGCAACTGCCTCAGGCCTGCCCGCCTTCAATGCAGCATTCTCAGCTTCAAGCGTCCCCTTCAGTTTCGCGACGGCACGCAACGACCGAATGGCTTCCTTCTCTGGATCGGCACTCATGAGGATGCCTTCTCCTGCATCGCAAGTATCTGACGATAGACGCTGTCAGCAATGCCGACACCGCCCCCTTTGGCGATCTCCTTGCCCATCTCAAGCACCTGCAGCGAGCGATACTGCTTTTCTGCAGCGCCACCGCCAAATACGCTGTCAGACGTATCGGCCGTGTCGAACATCGGCTGGAGCAATTCCCCCAGGGTGACACCTTCGAAGGAGACGGCGGTTTCACGTGCCTTGTCCAGGCGCGCCTGATCGGCGGCCTGTCGCGCGGCATTCTGGGCAATATCGCGACTGGATGAGGCAGCGCCGAGTGCCGAAACTGAAACGCTCATAATTCTATCGAACCTCCAGATCCGCCTGCAACGCGCCATCGGCCTTGATTGCCTGCAGAATGCTGATCATATCACGTGGCCCCATACCCAGCGCATTAAGCCCGGAAACGAGACTTGCGAGGGTTGGTCCCTCGCGCAGAATACCCAGGCGGTGAGAACTGTCTGTGCTCGCGTCGATCTGGGTTCGCGGCACGATGGCTGTCGTCCCGTTCGAGAAAGGAGCAGGCTGTGCGATGAGCGGCGTCTCAGTGACCTGAATCGTCAGATTGCCCTGGGCAATCGCTACCGTACTGATCCGCACATTGTCTCCCATCACGATCGTTCCGCTTGCTTCGTCCACAATGACTTTCGCCATGGTGTCCGGTTCGACCATCAGATCGCCTATGCGATAGAGCAGAGAGGGCGCATCACGCCCTGCCATATTGACGGCGATCGTACGCGGATCATCCATGCGTGCCATGCCGCGTCCGATCGAGCGGTTGATGGCGTTGACGATCCGGTTCGCTGTGGTGAAGTTCGGATTACGCAATGACAGGTGGATGATGCCACCATTGCCCAGCACAACCGGCACTTCGCGTTCCACCACGGCGCCATTGGCGATATGTCCGGTCGTCGGAATATTGCGGGTCGCGGAAGCTGCAGCCCCACCAACCGCAAAGGCGTTGGTCACCAGCGATCCCTGTGCAACGGCATAGACCTCACCATCGGCGGCCTGAAGGGGCGTCACCAGCAACGTGCCGCCTGCAAGATCGCGGGAATCACCCACGGCCGATACGGTCACGTCGATACGCCCGCCTCCATGCGAAAAAGGAGGGAGCGTTGCTGTGACCATGACCGCGGCCACGTCATGCGTCTGAAGCTGCACCTCACGATCACGGATATTCACGCCCAGACGGTTGAGCATGCTGATCAGTGTTTCACGGGTGAAAATGGTATTTGTCAGACGGTCGCCTGTTCCTCTGAGGCCAACCACAAGGCCATAACCGACCAGTTGGTTGTCCCGGACGCCTTCGTAATCGACAATATCTTTTACACGCACCGATGTTGCGCATGAGGCCGGTGCGTAACCCAATACGGGCACTGCCACTGCAAGAAACAGCGCAAATCCGAGCCAGCGCTTAGCCAAAATGACCCCCATCCATATTATCTCTTGAAATTGGCACCGTCTGGACGGGCACCCGGACGATAATGCTGCTTATGACAATTAATTCTATACAATTGGATAATGTGCAGCGCCTCGGTGCAATGCGCTTCCTTGCCGCGTGTTGGCGGAACCTACGATACGTGTTTGCAACTTTCAACAGTTTCGAGACGGGAGCCCTGCTGCGGGTTCCATAATTTCATACGTTTTTTACACACGACATGCGATACAGATTGTCAGGTCGCGTCATGATCCTGTAACGGTGCATTGCATCTTCACCGGGTCGGCACGAGACGCCGTCTGGAAACCGATTTTGCGCTCTCCGAGTTCAGCCGTAGCAACACGGAATCCCATTTCTGATTATCGCCGGAATTATGCGATCTTTTTTTAAATACCGCTTTCTGAGCCTGATTTTGGTTGCACAGCCATCTCTTTCCCACGCCCACGCTCAAGGTGTGGAAAGCGAGCGTTGCCGCGACGCTGCCAGTCAGGCCGAACGCGCCTATCATATTCCGGATGGCTTTCTCTACGCCATCAGCCGGGTCGAAAGCGGCAAGACAGAGCCTGACGGTCGTCTTTCCGCCTGGCCGTGGACGATCATGGCCAATGGTACCGGGCATTATTACGCAAGCAAGGCCGAAGCCATCATTGCCGCAACGGAATTCAGAAATCAGGGAATTACCTCGATCGATGTCGGCTGCATGCAGGTCAATCTGCAGCAGCATCCCGATGCTTTCGGATCGCTCGATCAGGCGTTTGACCCTGTCAGCAACGCCCTCTATGCCGGGCGCTTCCTCATCCAGATGCACGACAAGATGGGGAGCTGGCCCCGTGCGGCAGCAGCCTATCACTCACAGACACCGGGTATCGGAACTCCCTATCAGTGGAAAGTGCTCGAAACCTGGGCCATCCCCGACGATGAAAAGGTGAAAACGCCTTCTCCCGTCAGGAGTCCCCCCAAAACGATCTCAACCCCGGTCGAAAAACCGGATGACAACACCCTTATTGCTGCTTATAGCCCGGCGGCACCTGCTGTCAGGAATTTTCATCCCTTCATGGGTCTCTCTCACTTCACGCAGCCCGCGCCGCATCATTCAGGCATGACAGGCATGCGTGGACGCAGCCTCGCTTCCTATCGAAGCGCGCCCACGCCCCTCGCCCGCCCGACGGGCTAGGTTTTACGGGGCCGCCACGTAGCCACCCAAAGGCGCAGCGCCTTTCCAACCTCCTGCAGAACGGGCCCAAAGCTTCGCTCCTGAGAGCGGAAGATACGCATCGTCGGATACCAGGGGCTTCCCTGCCCCTCATCTCCCCAGCGCCAGCATGCGTCCCAGCGACTGATGAGCCATACAGGGCGCCCAAGCGCGCCTGCGAGATGGACCGGCGACGTATCGACCGATATTACGAGGTCGAGATTCTGCATGATGGCTGCCGTATCGGCCATATCGGACACGTCACCCATTGGGTCCGATATGGACTGGCCCCTCCAGTCTTTCAGAGCGTCGCGCGCCGCACCGAATTGAAGGTTCACAATATCGGCCTCGATTGGAAGCAGGGCGGCCACCATATCATCGAAACTGATCGAACGCCGCATATCTGCCAGAGCAAATTCGGAGCGCCCCCGGCGCTCGCCAGCCCAGACCAGACCGATGCGCGGCCTGCCCGGCGGCAGAAACGCCTCAAAACGGGCAATGTCCTCCCCGCTGGCGCGAAGATAGGGAACATTGACAGGGATATCCTGAACTGCACACATGCCGGTCAGATAAGGGAGATCCGGGATCGGCGCGACATAATCGAATCTTTCGAGATCGGGCATTACCTTTGGCTCGAGAACGGTCAGGTTGTCGCAGGACAGGCTTATCAGCCGGGAAATGCTGCCGGGCACATGCACACTGACCTCAGCCCCACGCTCGACCAGAACCGATGCGTGACGTATGAACTGCAACGTGTCGCCAAGCCCCTGCTCCTGAAACAACAGGACTCGCTTCCCAGCCAGATCGCTTTCCGGCCTCAGCCGTTGCCGCCCACGCAGGCTTTCCTGCCAGGCGCTCACCTGTAGTGCACGATTGAAATACACAGGCCAGCCGCGTGCGAACTGCCCTGCCTTAATCAGCGAACAGGCATAGCCGAAAGCGACCTCCTGCGAATGAGGATTGATCTTGAGCGCCTGCTCATAAAGCGCCAGCGCCTCGGTCGACCGGTTGAGCCGCTCCAGCGCGCACCCGGCATTGTTCAATAGCGAGACACTGACGTCTCCTGCCCGGAGGAGCGACATTGTGACATTCAGCGCTTCGGCAGGATAACCCACCTCCAACAGCGACATCGAGACAAATTCGCCAATCTCGATTCTCTGTCCGGGATATCGGCTCATAAGCGTGGCGAAATGCGCGCAACCTTCAGCCAGACCGCCCCTTACGATACAAAGATGCGCCGTAAAGCAATGGGCAACGACATTATCCGGCAGGAGACGCAGCACATTCTTCAGCAGAAGATCGACGATATCGTAACGAACAGAATGCCGCAGAACGAGGATCGCCCCCGAAAGCGACAAAAGCGCCTCATCCTGATGAACGGCAAGTGTTTCAAGAATACGCTGAAGCCCGAGAACACCGTTCCTGGAAAGGAACAGCTCTTCGCATGACTGCGAAAACCTTGCGGCGTCAGGCGGTGAGCCGGGAATTTTCCACCACCCCACCTCTTCGGGCGGGGGGGCAGCAGCCGAAAGCGACGATGGAATTTCATGCCCATTCACGCTGTTCATGTCCTGTCTCATTGGATCAACCATCGCTCTAAAAACCCGAATTCCTATAAGCAGATGATTAGGCGTTGCACGCTTAATATCTTGCTTCGCTCAGGAACTCGGGATACCTCTCTTTTTGAATTTGCGTCCCGGCCAAGGCGCACACTGCCCTACCAGACATAAAATAATCCAGCTGCGCGCGTTCATCGCCCCCTGAGATTCGCCCTCAACCCAGGAAAGGGAAACGGATATCTTGGACACCGCGAAAGGCTCTTCCGGCCCCGGACCCGGCGCCCTCAAGCCATATCCCGGCAAAGCTGTCACGACCAAGCTTTTTTCAGCTCTTTCCAGTCAGGCCACGCGCGCTTCGGAATCTTGGCGCAGCGGCAGTTACAAGTCCTCATGGCGTGCGGCCATTCCTGGCACCGATGTGGGCCTGGCCATTGGCGTGTTGCTGCTGCTGTCTATTCTGATCATTCCACTTCCAACATTCATTCTCGATCTCGGGCTGTCCCTGTCGATCACCTCATCCGTACTCGTCCTGATGGTGTCGCTGTTTCTGGAACGCCCGATCGAATTCACCTCTTTTCCGACACTTCTGCTTCTGACGACCCTGCTGCGCCTGTCGCTGGAGATTGCCACCACGCGCCTTATTCTGAGCCATGGCAGCGAGGGCACCTACGCTGCAGGCCATGTGGTGGCCGCATTCGGCGGCTTCCTCATGGGCGGAGATGTCGTCATCGGCGGCATTGTTTTCAGCATTCTCCTCGTCGTAAATTTCATGGTCATCACCAAAGGGTCCGGCCGTATTGCAGAAGTCGCAGCACGCTTCTTTCTCGACTCGATGCCTGGCAAGCAGATGGCAATCGACGCCGAGCTTTCTTCCGGCGCCATCAATGATCGCACGGCCCGCCTGCGCCGGAAGGAGCTTGAAGATGAAAGCTCATTTTACGGCGCGATGGATGGCGCGGCCAAATTCGTAAGAGGCGATGCCATTGCCGCCCTCATCATCACGGCCATCAATATCGTAGGCGGGCTTGCCATCGGCGTACTTCGTCACGGCATGCCGATTGGCGATGCGGCCAGCACCTTCACCACCCTGACTGTCGGTGACGGGCTTGTCTCCCAAATTCCGGCACTTCTCGTCTCGACTGCCTCAGGCATCGTCGTCACCAAGGGTGGAACGGCAGGCTCGGCCGACGTCACTCTTGTGCGTCAGCTTGGTGGCAATCCCAAGCCAATGGCGATGGCCGCCGTACTTTCAGGGTGCTTCGCTCTGATGCCGGGTTTGCCTGCGCTGCCATTCCTGGCGATTTCAGGCTTGGCGGGCGCAGCGGCGTGGTGGCGCTGGAAGGTACCCGTGCAGGACCCTTCTGAAGACAATGTCACGGAAAATGCGCCGCCGCCGAGCGCAACCCCGATTTCGGAAGTGCTCAAGCTCGATCTTTTGCGCCTCGAGCTCGGCTTCGGTCTCTTGCCCATGACCAATGGCGACAATGCACAGCTCACCGAACAGATCAAAGCCCTCAGACGCACCATAGCTTCCGAAATGGGCTTCATTACGCCCCCGATCCGCATTCAGGACAATATCCTTCTGCCCTCTGAGCGCTATGTCATCAAACTTAAGGAGATCACGATCGGTTCCGGTGAGGTTCGTCCGGGCCGCCTGATGGCCATGACGCCCTCGGGCGGCATTCCGGATCTGGAGGGTGACCGCACAACCGAACCGGCCTTCGGTCTGCCCGCTGTTTGGATCGCCCCCGCTCTCAAGCCACGCGCCGTGGCGATGAAATGCACGGTAGTCGATCCGGCGAGCGTGCTCGTCACCCACCTCAGTGAACTGGTCAGGCAAAATCTGCCCGATTTGCTGACCTATGTGGCAACACAGGCTCTGCTCGATGAATTGCCCCGGGACCAGCAGAAGCTGGTAAGCGATCTGATCCCCTCGCAAGTGACGCTCAGCACGTTGCAGCGTGTGCTGCAGTCGCTTCTGGCCGAACGGGTATCGATACGCGATCTGCCGACCATTCTGGAAAGCATCCAGGAAGGTAGCGGGCTGGGCCTGCGCGGCATACAGGCACTGACCGGTCATGTCCGTATACGCCTCTCACGACAGATCTGCAGCGGACTTGAAGGACCTGGTGGTTACATTCCGATGATCACCCTCTCACCGGAATGGGAGAACGATTTCGCGACCCATATCGCAGGCCAGGGAGATGAAAGACGTCTGGCCATGCCGCCATCGATGCTGAACCGTTTCGTCGGCAAATTGCGCGACGCCTTCAATGCCGTGTCGGCAAGTGGCGAGGTACCGGTCATCGTTGTTTCCTCCACGGTAAGAGACTCCATGCGGTCCATTGTCGAGCGCGTACGTCCGACCGTGCCGGTGCTTTCACAGGCAGAAATCTATCCGCGCGCGCGCATCAAGACGATCGAGACCATCACCTGATCCGCAGCTTTCTCGTGATCGCAAGGGGCGCATTCTCTGGGGAGTTTTTCCTATCCGGAAACCTCTTGGTAACCTTCTTGCCTTAATCCTGTTTGGGATCAGCATGCGTCAATGGGTTGCACAACAGGCGGCACCGCACCCCTCACCACACAGAAACGCGTTGTCCTTTTCCAGAGATGGAAGCATGAGGCATCCCCCAACGCTCGGCCACACCTGAACGGGCAGAAATTCGAGGATTAGTCGAATGGCCATCACGAACGTCTCTCCTGTCGCGAGCTATCTTTCCGCGATAAAGGATGAGAGCCTGGCCGCATCGAACTACGCGAAAACCGATATCGTAACGAAGCAGGCTGTGGCGGCCTTCGAGAAAAAAGCCTCCGGCATTACCTCTGCCGATGCGCTTCTGAAAGATTACTCGTCCCTTCAGATCGTTCTCGGCGCATTCGGAATGAGTCAGTACAGCAACGCCACAGCACTCATAAAGGACCTTCTGACCCAGGACCCGACCTCAAGCACCTCTCTGGCGCGCACGTCGCAGAATGCGACATGGCTTGCCTTCGCCGATGCGTTCGCGGTCTGGGGAAAGAACAAGGGCAGTTCGTCGCAGACGACTTTCATCAATGGAAGTGGCTCTACCGCGCTGAGCACGACCTACACACCGACAAACACACTGACGATGGCGGCGACCCTCCCATCGGCCAACGCAAAAGGGCAGAGCTACACGTCGCCCAGTGTCACGGCCTATGACGATCTCTCTGCGCCGCATCAGGTTGCCCTCAAATGGCTGCAAAGCAGCTCGGATCCTCTGAGTTGGAGTGTGTCCGCCTACGATGCCGACGGTAATGCTCTCGTCGCTGCCAATGCATTTCAGGTCACGTTCAACAGTGACGGCACGTTAGCCTCAGCTACCAATACGCTGACCGGCAAGACAATCGCCGCCAGCGCCTCGGGTGGGCTCTCACTTCCCATCACACTGAATGACGCCGAGGGAAGCGGCCAATCGGTCTCGGTTGCCATCGGGACAGTTGGCACTGCGAGCGGCGTCGCTATGGCAGGCAACAGCTATCAGACGAGCAGCACCAGTGAGGCCGTCAGCTTGCAGAACGTCAATTCGTCCATCACGACACTGACCATGCCATCCGCCACGCTTGGCACGCTCGGCGGGACCGGACAAACCTATGTCACTGCGCCATTCGATCCTGCCCAGTCGACCAACGACGCCAATAATATCTCGCTCGGTCGCACCTATCTCTCTGTGAAATGGGCTCAGGATCCTTCCTCACCGGATAGCTGGAACGCCTATATCATTGACCCCTACGGTTCGAATGTCAGCAGCACACTGATTTCTGTGGGATTTGACGATTCGGGCAATCTTCTTCAGGTCAATGGCCAATACTCGCACGACATCCCGACGCTCAAAGCGACGGTCAACGGCGTACAATATGCCGTCTCAATCCAGCCTCCCCAGCTCTCCACGAGCAGTCAACCGGCACAAACCGTTCTGACGACAGACAGTACGGTCAAGAGCACGGTCAATGGCGTTTCGGTCGACCAGATCGTCTCGGATTATGAGAAACAGCAATTCGAGACGAATGACGACAACACAGATAATGGCGTCGGCAATGCGCTCTACTTCACGCGAAAAATGGCGAGTGTCACCTCAATCAACCAGTTGATGTCAGACAGCACATTATTGAAAGTGGTCGAGACGGTATCTGGATACGATCCATCCACCTTTGGGGCATTGGATTACAATCAGCAGCTTCGCATGCTCACGAGCAAGGTAGATTTCACCAAACTGAAAACACCTGCCCAGATCCAGAAATATGCTGAGCAATATCTCACAATGCTGCAAATCAATCCACAACCAGTCGATACGCCGTCGAACATGCTCGATCTCTTTGGCGGCGACACGTCGAAACAGGGCATTCTGGCGCTCTTCGATGACAATTCCTCCTCATCGTCAGCAACTGTCTATTCGGCCCTGTTTTGATATCCCCCCAGAACGGCACAGCCTCTCTCGATATGATGTCACCCCTTGACCCCCATGCGCCCGAGGGGGGCTTTTTCGCCGACATGATGGCGGAACTCCGCGCCATTACCGACGGCACGCATGTCTCGCTCGAAGATCTCCCCATCGCGACTCTCGAAGGGCGCATTGCAGGCGTCATCGGGCTTTCTGTTACGCTTGAGGGAATGAGTCATTTCACCGGTATCGGTGATCGGGTCGCTCTCCTCGGTCTGGATGGCAGAAGTACCGATGCGGAAATCATCGGCTTTCGTGGTGAGCGCGCAATAGCAATGCCTTTCGGTCCGCTCGACGGGCTTGGTGCTGGATGCCGTGCGTTGTTTCATATCCATGCAACCAATCACAGGCAGCTGAAAACCGGCGCTACACTCACCCTCAATGATGGGCTGATAGGCCGCGTCATCGACCCTATGGGCCGTCCGATCGATGGAAAGGCGCCAGTTTCGCCCAAGGGCGTCGACTGCAATCTGAGAGCCAAACCGCCAGAGGCCGCTCTACGCGCCCGGCTTGGACCGCGCCTGACGCTGGGCGTGAGCGCACTCGATCTTTTTGCCACATGCCGCGAAGGCCAGAGACTTGGTCTTTTTGCCGGATCGGGCGTCGGAAAATCGACCCTGATGGGTATGCTTGCCCGCAACAGTGACTGCGACGTCGCCGTCATTGCCCTGGTTGGCGAACGTGGGCGCGAAGTGCGCGAATTTCTTGAGGATGATCTCGGCCCGGAGGGGCTCGCAAAAGCCATTGTGGTCGTCGCCACCTCCGACTCTCCGCCGCTCATGCGGCGAGAAGCAGCCTACACCGCAACAACGATTGCCGAATATTTTCGCGATCAGGGCAAGTCTGTCCTGATCCTGATGGATAGCGTAACGCGCTTTTGTCACGCGCTGCGGGAGATCGGCCTGTCTTCTGGCGAGCCCCCGGCAACGCGCGGTTATCCCCCGAGTGTGTTCGCAGAACTCCCGCGCCTTCTTGAAAGAGCGGGGCCCGGCCTTCCGCTCAAAGACAAGCCTGCAGGACAGATTACAGCCATTTACTCGGTGCTGGTTGAGGGCGACGACCACAACGAACCTGTGGCCGATGCCGTGCGCGGCATACTCGACGGTCATGTCGTGATGGACAGGCGGATCGCCGAGGCTGGCCGATATCCGGCCATCAACGTCTTGCGCTCTCTCTCGAGAACCGCTTCCGGCTGCAATTCGGTGGAGGAAAACCATCTGATCCAGGAAGCACGTGCCATTCTGGCGGTCTGGGAGGATATTCAGGATGTCGTGCAGTTGGGAGCCTACCGTGAGGGTAACGATGCCCGATCCGACATGGCACTGCGTATAGCGCCACAACTGGACATATTGCTGCGTCAGGCACGGTCTGAAGACCGAACGCTGGAAGACAGTTTTCTGGCGCTGCGTAATATTCTTGCATCACAGGGGGCTCTCTGATGACCCGGCGAACACGTGCCCTTCTCACTCTGATCAAGATACAGGAGACCGAAAAGACGAACGCCGCAAGAACCCTCCTGACCATACGTGAAGCCGAACAGCGTGCGCTTGTCGAGCTTCAGCAAACGGAACAGACGATGGCGGAGGAGCGGCAGATCGCCGAGATCGGACGCAGCGAACTTGACGATTTCCGTGCCTGGTTTCCAACCGGCCTCAATGCGATCGGTCAGGCACGTGAAACGCACGAGCAGGCGCGTCTTGGCGCCGAAAATGCGCGTGTCGCCGCTCTGCATGCGGCGGTCACCCACAAAGCCACGCAAGATGTCTTTCAGCGTCGAGCAAAAGAGCGTAATGATTTGCTGCTACGTCGAGAATGCGCCGAGCTTGACGAACTTGCTCGCCGCGAGTGGCGCAACGATTCATTTACGTCTTGAACCTATTAAATTCGTAAGCCTTGCAAATCAGCCCACTCTACCGGGTCTTTTCGATTTTCCGCAGTTTTTGCGGATATTCCGTATCTTATAAGCGATCAGGAAGATCATGCAGCCGACAGAAAACCAGCCTGCGAAAATATTCATCGCCACTCCCTGCTTTGGCGGCATGGTCACGCAGGAATATATGGAATCCATTATTGCCTGCACGAGCATCATTCGCATCCCGATGACGCTCTCGCTGCTGGGCGATGACGCGATGATCAGCCGGGCACGCAACACGCTCGTACATCAGTTCTACACTCGCTCTGACGCGACGCATCTGCTTTTCGTCGACGCCGATATCGGCTTCCCTGCCGAAGCGCCTGCCAGGCTTCTGGCTGCAGACAAGGACGTGATCGCTGGCCTTTACCCGATCAAGGACCGCTTCTGGGACAAGGGCACGCAAGAGAACCTGAACCGCGGGGAAGCGATGGAAACCGCCTCGCTTCGCTACGTAGGTGAAACGGATGCAATGCATTCCAGCTGGGAAAAAGGGCCGCTTTTCAGGACGCATTACGCTGGAACTGGCTTCATGATGATCAGCCGCCAGGCTGTTACTGCCATGATCAAGCATTATCCCGAAACTGCGTATCGTCGCATTGACGCCGCCAATGGTGATCAGGGTGGCGAGTGTCATGCTCTCTTCGATGGGAGCATCGATCAGGAGACGGGTACCTATCTGAGCGAGGACTTCACCTTCTGCAAGCGTTGGCGCGATCTGGGTGGCGAGGTCTGGCTCGACACCTCGATAGCCCTCACCCATGCCGGCCGTGCTTCTTTCAGCGGCACACCCGCCTCGCGTCTTGGTATGATGCATCTCAAAGGCGCCTGACAGGCGCGGTAAGAGTACATGGCGAAGAAAAACCGACCATCAGTCATTATCCGTCGCCAGACTGGCGGCGATCACGCGGCCCATCATGGTGGCGCCTGGAAGATCGCCTATGCGGATTTCATGACGGCTATGATGGCGTTTTTTCTTGTCATGTGGCTCCTCAATGCGACAACCGATGAGCAACGATTGGGAATCGCCTCATACTTCAATCCGCTAGCCGAAGAAAAATCTTCCGTCCCACCGACCAAGCCAATCGATAATCCACCGGCTCCATCGACATCGGGCACCCGCTTTGACCGTATCGATGACGATGATCTCTCCGACACGACCGGTCCGGTGCCGATACCCGATTCGCATCGCGGTTCGTCTTCTCCTATCGACAGCGTACCGATAACCCATCAATATAAACGGGTGACGCAACATAGTGCGATCGCCACGATAGTCCCTATCGGCGCGGCAAACGGCGCTACACCCGCAGAAAACGGCATCATCGGTACAGACGCCACAGCGACAGAACAAAGCGCCGTGCGAAACATGGCTGGCAATATTACCAATGCCGTCAAATCCGATCCTTTGCTTGCGGCGCAGAGCGCCAACCTGAATGTCTCTTTTGGCCGCAACGAGATCCGCATCGAGTTGCGCGATACAGACAACATACCAATGTTCGATCTGGGCTCCTCGACGCCGAACAAGGCTGGCCTCGCCATGCTTAGTGAAATTGCCAAATGGCTTTCACCGATGCCCGAGCGTATCTCGATTATCGGCTATACCGACGCGGCTCCCTACAAGGGAAAGACTACGAATGTGATGTCCAACTGGACGCTTTCGGCTCTGCGAGCAGATCGCGCACGTGAAGCGCTGGTCAAAAGCGGGTATCCTGACACGCAAATTCTTGAGGTTTCAGGTGGCGCCGACCGATCTCTGGCAGACGAGGCCAATCCCGCCTCTGCTGCCAACCGACGGGTCGTTATCGTGATGCACAGACTTTATCCGTTTACAGACCATCCAGCATCGGTAATGCAGGGGTCCGCCCCCACCCCAAAAACCGCCACGACGGTCAAACCTGTTACAGTCCATTAAAACAGCCAGATTACCGTGATAACGACCGAGGCGTCTCTCCGGGCACCTATTCTCACACGAACTGCCGCTGCTCGTACAGCAGCCCCACCGACCACGACACGTCATTTGAAATAGAAACGGATACTGTCAGATGCTTTTCCTCGGAGGGCTCCTCTTTTCCCTGCTTTGCGTCTTCGGATCTTTCGCTGCATCTGGCGGGGTCCTTGGGCCGCTTCTTGCCTCGATGCCTTTCGAATTACTGACCATTCTGGGCTCTGCACTTGGCATCTTCGTCATGTCGAACTCTCTCTCAGCCCTTAAGGAACTACCCCACAATTTCAGGTTGGTTCTGAAAGGGCCGCAGCATGACAAGGCCTCATACATTGGCCTTCTCGTGATTCTGTTTCGACTGACCCGGCTTGCCAGCTCCAAGGGTCCGATGGCCTTGGAAGAGCATGTGGAAAATCCGCAAGAGAGTTCAATCTTCGCCCTGTCTCCCCAGGTTCGGGACGATGAAGAAACACGCAACCTGATCTGCGACTACCTCCGTCTAGTCAGCCTCAATCTCGAAGATGCCTACCAGTTGGACGAGGTCATGGGTCGCGAACTCAGCAAGAATGAGACGGACAAGCTGCATATTTCGGAAAGCCTGACGAGTATCGCCGATGCCCTTCCGGCCTTGGGAATCGTCGCGGCCGTTCTGGGCGTCATCAAAACCATGGCTTCCATCAGCAAGCCCCCGGCAATCCTCGGAGAAATGATTTCAGGCGCACTGGTCGGCACCTTTCTGGGCGTATTGCTCGCATACGGCGTTGTCTCACCTCTTGCATCACGGCTGAAAGCAGTGATCGTGCAGGACGGATGTTACCAGGGGATCATCAAAACCGTTCTGGTCGCTCATCTGCAGGGAAATCCGCCACAGGTCAGCGCGGAAATCGGCCGGAAGGATATTCCGCCTCATTTTATGCCGACATTTTTCGAACTGGATGTGGCACTATCCGAAGCGCAGGCTGCCACCTGATCATGAACCGGAAATACAACATTAAAGGTCGTCGATGAGAGTTCCTGTCAATCTTTCGCTCTCCGACGATATCGTCAAAGGCATCAAGAATCGCAGTACGAGCGGAGACAGGGTCTCAGCCACACCAAGTGGCGCCGTCAAAACAAATCAGGCACGCGTTGACCCAAAGCATGTAAAATCATTTGGCGCTCAGCTCACTGCCGCGCAAATGCCGCAGGAGAAAAGCGAGAATAAGAGCCGCGAGAATGATGCGACCGTATCCGCCGCAAATGCCGCCCATCCGGATAACTCGGATAATGGCGGAGACAGCATCATCTCTGACAACTCGGCGCAAATTGCGGCGCCTTCTTCCAGCGATGCCGTCCCAGCCTTGAAAACCCCGATCTCGTCCGGTGGCCACGACGACACCGATAGCATCAGCGCGTCGGTCAACCTTTCTACCGTCACGCCTTTTGCCGAGACACTCGCCATGACGAACCTATTTTTCGGCGCCTCTCTTCAGACGCAATCCTCGTTAATTTCGGCAACGGCTTCAGGCTCGACCAGCACTGTTGCTTCCGGCGCTTCCCTGAGTAACACGATCACTCTGCAGCCTGTCTTGGCAGTTGTTTCCGGATCGGTAGCAGCCCAGGCACAGAGCACGACGGTCTCTGGGTTTTTCTCGACGTCTCTCCCCTCTCCCCCCCTTTCCGCCAGATCCGGCTCGGCAGCATCAGCATCAGCACAATTGCTATCGACGCAGCAGCCTGCTTCGGCTCAAGTCAGCGCGATCTCGAAGCCCCCTATTACAGGGCTTATGGCTCCCCATGGCGCGACCATCACCGACGTCTCTCTCACCAGGGGCGCCCAGGTATCGACCGATCCTGTCTACCAGACTGACTGGAGTTCCCTCCATGAGGCGGGCGTTCAGGTTGCTCCGGTGTCCACGTTTTATGACACAGCTAACGTACCCATGGCGACGCCCGTACCACCGACCCCGATGTCAACCGCTATGCAAAGCGCCCTCATCCAGAACGTCCCAGGAAACACCGGAGCGAGCCCGTCACGCGAGGCTGATCAGCCCGCAAACTCTGCTCCGCTCACCCCAACGTCCCAAGCCACCTCGCCGGCAAACGGGGCTGTTGTCCTAAATTCGACCGGAGATGCTGCGGCTGAGGATGGCTCCTCTTCGCCCGACGAAAAGCAGCCCGAAACCACAAGCCAGGAAAAGACGACCGTCACCGAACTGGCAAGCGCGATCCATGGTCTTTCTGAATTTCAGTCTCTCGTGGCAGCGAAACCATCATCGATTGGCGTAGAAGCTCATCATGTCCTTGCACAGGGAAATACCGCCAACCTGCAGGCCCCGAGCCAGATGGCGGACCTGTCTGCGGTCGGCACCCCAAGCACCGACATACCGAGCACACTCTCAATGACTGTGCAGACAGAGGATAATACTCCTGTGCATCTCATTTTCGAAGGAGAGGGCGGCTTGGCAACGCGCGTCATTCTTCAAAGCGACGACGATCTGACAACCCAGCATCTAGCAGGAAACAGAAAAGAGCTCCTCGCGGCCTTAAACTCCGCCGGGGTCGATACCAGCGCCATGAGGCTCGACATCGTGACGCCTGCGACAAATACCGGCGATTCCCATCAGGGAAGCCCGCAGCAAGACAATACCGGAAGAGCCGACCTCTCCGGAGGCTTTATGGGCAGCAACCCGCAGCAAAATCAGCAAGGCAATAGCGCCAACTCTCGCTTATCGCCCCAGGCGCCGGCCTCGCAAATTAATGAGCCGAGCCCTGCCATTTCACACCCGCCGAAAGAGGCGCAGTCGCCGGCGGGTCGCATCAACATCACGGCCTGATCACCGTCAACGCTCAGCAAAGGTACAGACCCCATGGATACGTCGACCATCAGCAATGACACGAAGCTTCTCCAGGCGGCCGAGGCGACTGCAAAAGCCTCGGCCAACTCGTCAAGTTCAGGCAGCACGTCGGATTCGACCTCAACTGCAAGCCTTGGCCTCTCGTCTCTGGCGAATAATTACACAACATTTCTCACCCTGCTCACGACCCAACTTCAGCACCAGGACCCGAGCAGCCCGATGAGTTCGGATTCCTTTACGTCAGAGCTGGTGCAGTTCGCCGGGACAGAGCAGCAGGTTCAGACAAATGCCAAACTCTCATCGCTGATCTCATTGAATGAGAGCAGCCAGCTGAGTTCCGGCAGCCAGTGGATTGGCCAGACCGCCACAGCAACATCGACGACTTTGCCCTTGCAGAACAGCAAGGCCTCTCTGACCTTCTCTGCCACACAGGGTCAGGACGTCGCGATCGCCATCAGCGATTCGAGCGGCAAGATCGTCAAGACCCAGAGCGGTGCTGCTGCGTCGAGTACCAACACCTGGACGTGGGATGGCACCGATAATTCTGGTAACCAGCTGGCGGACGGCGCGTACAGCGTATCAGTGAAGACGATCGATTCGACTGGCGCGACATCCGATTTGCCTTTCACGATCAAGGGCACCGTGACCGGTGTGCACAAGGGAAGCTCCGAGCTCGAGGTGGAAATGGGACGCGCATCCATTCCGCTGTCCAGCATCACCAATTTCAGCGCAGCCACGACTTCAGGATCAAGCAACGGCGGATCAGCCACCGCGGAGAGCTGAACAACAAAAGAAAACCCGCGACAGAAATTGTCGCGGGTTTTTATTGCACTTTCGAACGCAGAAATCATTTTCTGGCATATCGCAGGGCCAAGAATATTCCAGAGCCTCAAAGATACGACTGTCTGCCCCGATCAGAGACGCTCTGCCGAAGTAGATATTTCGAGCATGTTTATGCCTGAGAGAACAGGGATACAGTTTTCCCGCGCAGATGGTCTAAGGCGATAGTCTTCTTTGGATAGCGAAACAGTTACCGGATTGAACGCAGCCTCGTTCAGACGATAACCGATGCCCCATTGCGTGGTAAACGGCTCCTGGATACCGAACGCCCGTATCTTTTTTCTGATTTTGCAGATCATCACATCAATGACCTTGCCGAAAGGCTCGTCCTCACCGCTGTAAAGACTGTCGAGCAGCACTTCCTTGCTCAGCACCTGCGTCTTTCGCATCGCCAGAAGAACGAGCAGATCATATTCTTTTCTGGTCAACGGCACGACGGCATTGTCGATATGCACTTCCCGCCGATCGATGCCGACACTCATACGCCCAATATGCAAAGTAGGACTGTCATGCCCCCCCGCGCGGCGAATAACCGCGCGCAGCCGCGCGAGCAGCACATTGTGATCGACATCCTCGGCAATGCAGTCATCGGCCCCTGCCGAGAAGAGATTCACCTCCCCCTCGGGTGTGCCCACCTTGCGTATGACCACTATGGGAGAGGATATTTTCCCTTTGCGGATCTGTCGGATAATCCGCACATCTGAAGCCGCCTGCTGCACGACGATAATATCATAATGCGACCGCCGCAGCGTTTCCACCACGCCTGAAGCCTCGCCGGTGGCTAGAGAAAGAGAGCCCGCTACTGCGGCTCTGGACAGCCCTTCACTGGGTCGTCCATAAATCGAATTTTCACCAACACACAATACGCGCATTGTACTTACCGCCCGACATCATACGAATGAATTATTTTTATCTTCGATTATTGAACAAATATATAATATCGTTATTTTCTCACAACCCTCTGCAACTTGTGTTACATTGAATCGATGCTTCAGCCGCTCAGGATGCCCGAAACATATTTGAGGCTTACATCACTCACATTATGAGCACCACCTCTTTGTTGCGAAATGCTGCAAATTTTTCGCAAAGTGCTCGAAACTGCCGCCCGCACCGTCAATCCGGGTCAATGCATGACAGAAGTGTGACAAAAGCCAGCCATGACATATTCTGAAAAAAAATATATCTCGTTGGCCTTTTCCATGCTAATCACGGCGATATCAAAGCGCACTCATGAGCGTTATCGTTGCAAAATTTAGCCGTTTTGCTGATGCCAGCCGGCGTGGAGACGCTTTAATAGGGTCTGAAGGTTTTCAATCTAATTAATCCTTGGTCCATCTCTATGGATTTAAAGTCTGTTTCCGATCGATTTTAGCGAATTGCGATTTTCAAAGGGCCTAACCAAATGACGGATATTACGGCAGCATCGGCGGTCTCGGCAGCGTTTCGTCAAGCTTCTGTCAACACTTCGCACGAGTCTTACAGCGCAGCCAGAACCGGGCATACACGCCCTGACACCCATACGGAAAATACGTCCGCAAGCGCCTTTTCTTCTGACGGCAGTTTTCTTGGTTCGGATACGAGCGCAAGGAACACCTCCCCGCTCAAGCAGGTCGTCAATTTTCTTGCCTGACGACCTTCCTTGCACGACCTCATGCATCGGCACGAAAAAATATTATCCTGCCAATAAATCGCATTAGTTTCGATCTCGACTGGTAACAAAAAATAGTGTTCCTGCGGGCAAAAAAAACGACGCCGTTCTCGCGCGGCCTTGGCTACGGCATGGCTGGGGTCGGCTTTATGTTAGCCGGTCATCCAAACGCCATCGCGCGACCTCAAAGTAACACCCACAGACATGCTCCGTCCCACGATGCGCGGGCCGTCACACCCCAGCCTGTTATTCCGCCAAGTGTAACAGGCCAGGATGAATCGCATCTTAGCCAAGCGGATCTGGCCAAGGGGTTACCCGCCTCCTGGCGCGCGGAACTGCTGGATGCCCCCGCGCGCCAGGCGAGTTCAACTGTGCCGCTCACGTCAAAGGCAACAAAGCCTCTTATCACCCCAGGGCCACGCCCTCCCACAGAGAGCGCTCCGCCGTCCTCATCCGACGCGTCGAATGCCGTGTCGGGTCAAGTGGACCATATCCTGCTTCCCATCCCGCCGCAGATCGGCATCGCCGCCTTCGAGAGCGGCGACCACTTTATTATCGTTGTTGATAACGCCTTTCCCATGGAAACGCAGGCCATCCATGGAACCGGCTTTTTCTCCTCTCTGACTGTCAGCCTACTGCCTGATGCAACGCTGATTCAGCTGCGCCGCCCCGATACGCGACGCCTATACCTATCTCAGCGATCAGAAGGCTGGGTGCTCAGCGATAAGCCGCCCTCGAGCGCCTCTACACAAGACAACCATGTCATCAATCCCCTACCGGTGACTGACGGCATTCTCTATCCGATGCGCCGCAGCGGACGTGTTCTGACCATCGCTGACCCGGCATCGGGTGACCGCCTTCTTGTCGGCACCTCCCTCCTTGATGAAGGCGGTATCCTGGCCATGCGTCGAGCAGAGGGATACGATGTCTGGCCGACACTCGAAGGCGTCGTGATCGCCGCGCGCGATCCTGATATTTCTTTGATCGCCGTTCCCTCAGGCCTGCTCCTCAACAGGGACGGCCAGAAATTTGAGGATGACGGTCAGGCCGTGTACGCCAATGATGTCGATCTTAAATGGCTCGATCTGCAGGATTTCCCCGACCAGCTTCTTCTAAAACGGTACCATGAACGCCTACTGAAGGCAGCCGATTCTCAGCCTGCCGATCGCTTCGCGGCACGTCTGGATCTGGCACGCGCTGCCATCAGCATGGGCGCATTCAAGGAAGCGCGCGGTATTCTCGCTGTCGCCCTTCGTGACGATCCGGAAGAAATCGGCCGTCCGGAAGTCAGGTTCCTGGCGGCTGCAACAGAGTTGCTTACCGGCTCTCCTGCCAATGCGAGCGCGCTGAACGGCCCATGGCCAGAACAGCAACGGCGCGCACTGCAACTATGGCGTGCACTTTATCTCGAGGTCACCGACCAAAGCGACACGCGTAGCCTTCATCGTCTGGCACTCGACATGAACAGATTGCGCGCCTACCCGCAAAATCTTCGCGACGTCTTGCTTCCCATCGCGGCGGAAGCAATTGCACGTCGCGGCGCACCTGGCGACTTCGCCGTGCTCGACACGTTGCCTGACCAGCCGGCATTCCGGCTGGCAAAGGCAATAGCGGCAGAGCGCCAGGGACAGAAAGACCGTGCCTACACCGCATTCGCGGCGCTCGCGGCCGATCGAAATATCTCGGTTGCGGAAAAGGCCACGGAAGAGAAAATAGCACTGGATCATGAACGCGGCGCCCTGACGACTGAGCAGCAAGTCAAGGCGCTTGACGAACTCATCCTCGACGCGCGTCTGGCAGGCAGAGAAAAACAGCTTCGCCTCAGACAAGCTGAGGCCTACGCCCGAGACAAGCAATGGCAAAAGGTCGCTGAGATTATCGATCTGGGTGTGCCACAAAGCGATCCTTCTCATTACAGTACGCTGAGGCACGCCTTACTGCTTCAGGCTCTGACTGGCATTGCCGGTGAGGACAGCCTCGCGCAGAGCAAGACTCAACAGCTGCGTAATGCGGCCCTGCTCAAGGCCCATATTCCCGCTCTGCCCCCGGGGGAGGAGCGCGCGGCTCTCCTCGCAGCTTATGGTGAAACCATGCTCGCGCTCGGCCTGTCGGATGAGGCAACCAGCGCGCTTTCGCAAGCCATCCCCTCCCTTGTTACACCAGAGGCACGAGCGGCCGCAGGCGCCTCTCTCGCGCAAGCCACTCTTGCCAATCAGAAGCCTTCCGATGCGCTCGCTGCACTGAACGAGACAGAAAGTCCCAACCTGCCTGAACCGCTGCAGACCCGACGAAATATCCTCAAGGCACGGATTGTGATTGCGACAGGCGACCGCGCCAAGGGCCTCGACATGCTCAGGACCATTCCCGGTAAAGATGCCCGCCTTCTGAGCGCGCAATCGCACGAAAGCCAAGGAGAATGGCAGTCCGCGACGACGGAGCTGCGCTCCCTCGCCAAGGAAGAAATCCCGTCCGAAGGGAGCCTGACAAAAGACCAACAGGACCTTGCGTTGCGGCTCGCCTCGGATGCCTCTCGAGCGGGAGATAACGCTTCTTCACGCTGGATATCGGAGCGGATCGGCGCCCGCACTCTCGATGAATCTCATGCACGCCTGTTTGCCGTGCTACGAGAGAGTCCTGCGAACGACAAAAGCCTTCATGAAGATGAAACCTCTCCGTGATATGAGTTCGGAAATTTTTTGTTACAGCCCCGCGACATGCTTCCCAAAAAAGGGGTTCCCCACTAAACTCTTCACATATTCAGAAAAATCTTGCGGTCATCATGATGCCGCTAACGGAATGGCGAGATAACCATGCTGCAAGCTGCCTCTGCGCAACTGACCGCTTCGACTTCGGGCACAGATGTGCTCGATCTCGCAACACAACGGATGCACTGGCTCCAGTCCCGTGAGTCTGTCCTGGCCGGCAACGTTGCCAATGCCAATACGCCCGGTTACGTGGCGCGTGACTTGCCGCAATTCGCGGGCGTTCTGAAAGACCATCTTTCCGTTTCCCTTGCGCGCACTGATGCTGGTCACCTTGCAGGCTCAACGTCTCAGAGCAGTATAAAAAAGGATATCGGCAGCAGTTCGATCGATGGCAATCAGGTCGATCTGGAAACGGAGCTCGAGAAAATTACGGCCACCGATGATCAGCAGCGCCTAGCTACAAACGCCTATAGTACTTATATGTCAATGTTCTCTATTGCGCTTGGCTCGTCATAATACTGACCGAACAGAGGTAGGTTATGAATTTTTCAGATACGATCGGCATTTCAGCCGCTGGTATGCAGGTACAGTCCAAACGACTTCAAGTGGCAGCTGAGAATATCGCTAACGCTGAAACGACAGGAACGTCGCCGGGTTCCGATGCCTATCGTCGCAAAACGATTACCTTCAAGGAAATGCTTGATCGCAGTACGGGCGTTTCTACGGTAGCTGTTCGCGACATTGGCGAAGATCAATCCGATTTCGAGATGCGTTATGATCCGTCTCACCCGGCTGCCGATACGAAGGGCATGGTCAAGATGCCCAATGTCGACACGATGACCGAGATCCTCGACACGCATGAGGCACAACACTCATACGAAGCCAACCTCAATACGATGCAGATAACGCGCTCGATGCTGACCCGCACAATCAATCTGATGAAATGACGACGGCAGCCCTCCCTTTGTCAGAGATCAATATCTGTTTTTCCGACATCACGATCAAAGTCGAGTTGGATCACCATGGATAGCACCGCCTATATCGCGCTCTCGCGCATTGACGTCCTGAAGCGCGGCCTTGAAATCACTGCGAATAATCTTGCAAACGAAAACACAGATGGCTTCAAAACGTCCCGCCAGATGTTTTCGCAGTATCTCGTGCATCAAAAAGGCCCGGGGCACATCAATGGCGAAACAGATCAGGTCTATGCTCAGGACAAAGCGACGTTTCGCGACTTTATTCAGGGGCCTTTGCGCAGTACCGGCAACGCGACTGATGTCGCGATCAACGGCGAAGGCTATTTTGCCGTACGCACCACGCAGGGTGTCCGCCTGACACGTAACGGTCAGTTTACGCGCAGACTCGACGGTACGATAACAGACGGATCCGGCAATCCGGTCCTTGATCGCAACGGCCGCAATCTCGTACTGCGTCAGGAAAATGAAGATTTCACGATTGCAAAGGATGGCACCATCTCCACAAACGATGGGGCATTGGGCATGCTCGGCGTTGTCACGGTGAAAAACCCGCAGACACTAGTTGCCGAGGGACAATATCTCCTTAAGCCGACAACCCCCACTCAGCCCGTAGCGATGCCGGAGCTGCATCAGGCCATGCTTGAGGGGAGCAATGTCAACGCGGTTTCAGAGACAACGCATCTCGTTGAGATACAGCGGGATTACGACCTTACCTTCCAGTTGATCCAGACAGAATCGACCCGGAATCAGAACGCCATCGACAAGATCACTGCGGAGCCAACGACTTGAGCGTTTCGACCGGCATCCGTTCGCTTATGCTTCATCTATCAAAACCGCGTTTGGCGGGCCTTGTGCCTCTTGTCACGATACTCAACGGTTGTGCGGCGGATGACGTGGCACGGCATTTGACCGGACGTGAGTGCAATGCTGGCTATATACAGCAAGGTGAAGATTGGTGCGCTCCGGCTGAACGCCCCCCGGCCCCTCAACCCTATTGCACGCAAAGCTGGAACGGGGTCGATTGCTGGAGCAGGCCTGACCTCATGCCCAATGTTGCAAGGCAGGTAGCACAGGGTCCTACTGGACTGACTCAGGATCAGAATGCAAACCGCCTCAATCTTCCTCTGAAGCAAACCCCTCCCACAAACGCGTATCTACCCTGACCCTGCGAAGACATCTCGCATCCAACAAATATTAATCAGAAAATAGCTAATATTATTTCCTGATTTAAAAATGTCGTATCAGATTTATTTTATTTTTCAACCAGGAGCCCCCTGATGCAGTCCTATTACCTCATGGCTCAGGCCTGACGATCCGCCATAAATGAACAATCTGCTGTCATCACTCAGAGGGCTGGGTCGTACGAGGCTGATCGCCCTGGGCGCTGCGGGCGTGACTCTTCTGGCTTTCCTTGGCTTCGTGATCCTTGGCAAAGCCCAGAAGCCCACGGCCTTGCTCTATGGCAATCTCGATCTGAGCGAAGCTGCCAGAATGGTGGAAGATCTCGACAAGAATCATATCACCGCATCGACCTCGCCAGATGGGGGAAGCCTCTACGTCGCGCCAGACGAGGTCGCCAAGGCGCGCCTGCTGCTTGCCAAGGACGGCCTGCCGAACGGGGGAAGCGTCGGCTATGAGCTTTTCGACAAGAGCGCAACGCTCACCAGCACTCAGTTTGAGCAGAATATCAACGAGACGCGTGCGCTGGAGGGAGAGCTCGAGCGTTCAATTCGTCTGCTCCAGGGCGTTCGCAATGTCCGCGTTCATCTCGTCTTGCCTCACAGAGATCTATTCTCTGTCCAGACTAACCCGTCCCAAGCGAGCGTGGTCATCGATATCGGGCGCGCGGGCCGCATAGCTCCCGACGGTATCCAAGCGATCCAGAATCTTGTTGCTGCGGCTGTCCCGGGGCTTCGGCCCCAGTCGATTTCCATTGTCGACACGAGAGGCGACGTGCTGGCCAAGCCCGGCGAGCCCAACAGCGAGGACGGTCAGGAAGCGATTTTCGAGAAATTCCGCCATTCCGAGGAGACGCGCCTTTCCCAGGCTGTTGAGGAAATGCTCATCCCGACACTCGGGACAGCCCATATCCGCGCACGGGCCGCTGTCGTCATCAACAATGACGAGGTGCATGAGACCGAAGAGAGTTTCGACCCGAACCAGCAGGTCCTGCGCTCGCAGCAGACCAGCTCCGACAAAAGCGTCAACACCGAAGCCTCGCCCAATACCTCCGTTGCAAACAACCTGCCCAACGCCAATGCCGGGCAGGCCAACAGAACCGGATCAAGCGACACACGCGACGAAGAGACCAATAACTACGAGATCGGCAAACGCGTGCGCGTGGTCTCGCAAATTCATCCCCGCGTCGCGAGGATCAGCATGGCCGTGATGGTCGATGGGTCCTATGTGCAGGACAAGAAGGGGAATGCGACCTGGAAGCCTCTGGATCAGGCCGAGATCGACCGCATCACCACCCTAGTCAAAACTGCAGTCGGTTATGACAAGGCGCGAGGCGATCAGGTCGAAGTCGTCTCGATGCGCTTCATGCCCGATGGCGGCATCGAGCCCCTGCCTGCGGCTCCGGGGTTCTTCTCGAAAGACAATCTCCTCTATCTCGCAGAATGGGTCGTACCTATTCTGCTCGCCCTCGGGGCCGGCTTCTTTGCCCTGCGTCCCTTGCTTCGTCGTGGCCGCGGCGGTCTGCCGGCTCTCGCAGGCGGCTCTGGCCCCATGGCACTCGAAGCCCTCAATCGTGACGGTCTGGGCACCACCGGGACAGGCATGAACAGCCTCGAAGGCGGAAGCGCCAACAGCCTTGCCCTGCATGAAGGGCACGAAACGGTGGCGATCGATGGCGTGGAAGGTCAGGCGAGAGCGGGCATTATCGCCAAGGTTGCCGATCGTATCGATCAGAGCCCCGAAGGCAGCTTGAGCGTCATCCGCAACTGGCTCGAAAGCCCTGATCCAAAGCAGGGAGGCGCCTCGTGAGCGAGACTGAAAGCGCGCAAAATCCGGCTGAGGGAAAGAAAACCATGAGTGCAACCCATCTGACCGGAAAGCAGAAAGCCGCCGTTCTGTTCATGACCATCGGTCGCGAACGCAGCGCCAGCCTGATGCAGGCACTGCATGAAGACGAGATTCGTGAAATCTCCAGTGCCATGGCCGGCCTCGGTGTCATCAGAGCCGAGATGGTTGAAAGCGTGTGTCGCGAATTCGTCGAAAACTTCGAGAGTGCCGACGGACTCGTTGGCACTTTCGAGACGACCGAGGCCTTCCTGCGCAAGACGCTCAATGCCGATCAGGTCGAGAAGATCATGGACGAGATCCGTGGTCCGGCCGGACGGAACATGTGGGATAAACTCGGCAACGTCCAGGAATCGATTCTGGCGAATTATCTGCGAAGCGAATACCCGCAGACTGCCGCCGTCATCGTGAGCCGCCTGCAACCCGCCCACGCTGCGCGCGTCCTGGCACTCCTGCCGGAAGACTACGCTACGGATGTCATGATGCGCATACTGCATATGGAAACCGTACAACGCGAGGTCATCGAAAGTGTGGAGGCAACCCTGCGCTCCGAATTCATTTCTTCGCTCGGCCGCGCTTCGAAGCGCGACAGCTACGAATTGCTCGCCGAAGTCTTCAATAATTTCGATCGCAAGACGGAAACGCGTTTTGCCGAGCTTATGGACCAGGAGAGCCACGAGGATATGGAAAAGGTGAAGGCGTTGATGTTCACCTTCGAGGATATCAACCGCCTCTCGCAGGAGGCCCTTATGCGCGTCGTCAACGAAATCGACCGCGACCGTCTTCCAGTCGCCCTCAAGGGTGCCTCTGACAGCGAAAGAAAGCTGTTCCTGCAATGCATGTCCAAACGCGCCGGCAATATTCTTCTCGAGGAAATCGCCTCGCTCGGTGCGGTACGCGTCCGAGATGTCGAGGCCGCGCAGGCAGAGATCGTTTTGACCATCAAAAATCTGGTCAATTCCGGTGAAATCGACATGAATACTGCTTCGGACGGCGAGGAATTCATTTCGTGACCTCTGGCTTCGTCCCCTTCCAGCACCGCTTGCACGATCCCAGGACGGCCAACACGACGAGGCCATTGCAGGATGGCCAGGGCATTGCGCGCGATACGTCCGACAAGAGCGGTCTCGCACGTCGCCTGACGGATTTCAGCGTCGCGCCCCCTCAGACGATCAAGCCCTCCATCGCAGAAGAGATCGCGCCAGAAGAACCCCAACCTGACACCGCCCCTCCCCTCATCTCCCTTTCCCAGGATGAGCTTGATGACCTTCGCCGTGCAGCCTTCGATGCCGGGCGTGAAGAGGGGCGTACTGCGGCCACGGCTGCTCTGGAGGCGGAGTTTACCGAAAAGCTCTCGGCAATTGCCGAGGCTTTCCAGTCGGAGAGGCGATATCGGGCACAATCAGCCCGCGAGGCGGGGCAGGTTTATGTCCAGACCGTCATCGATTTGCTCGTGACGCTCACCCATCTCCCGGCAGAGGCCCTGAAGGGCGTCGAACGTGACCTTCTTCAGGATGCTGCTGATCTGGTTGAGCTCTGCGAAGAAGACGTCGTTATTTACTGCGACCCAAAGGATGAGGCCCGCCTGAAGCCTCTTCTGGGAACAGACAGCAAAGCCCGCTTTGAGCCTTGTGCGAAGCCTATGGCATCCACTATCAGAATCGACTCTGGAACACGCTCGATTCTCATCGATCCCACCAAATGGCGCCAGAGCGCCATCGACAGAATCATGACTTCTGTCAGTGCGTCGATTGACCGGGAAATTCTCGCCTCCACAACGATGGACAGGCACTGAACCATGGATGATAAAAACGAAATGGTCTCACTCGAAGATTTCACATCCGAACCTTTCGCTCCCCAGGATGCCTCATCTGAGGCAGCTGCTTCACAGGAAGCCAGCACTGGCCGGTCCGACGCGGTTTATGACATTCCGGTCAAGATCACTGCCGTGATCGGCACAGCCACGATGCCTGTCAGCCAGTTGCTGCGCCTTGGACGCGGCGCTGTCGTTGAACTGAACAAGAAGCTTGGAGAAGCGGTTGATATCTACGCCAATAACCGCCTGATCGCACGTGGCGAACTGGTGGTCGTGGATGACAACAATATCGGCGTGACAATGACCGAAATCCTCTCATCGTCCTCGGGCGCAGCCAGCAAATAATACCCTTCTCCCTGGTCGAACAGGATTCCGGCCCATGCCTCACTTACTGCCGCCCAGATGACGCTGCATTCCTGGATCGATTACGCGGCGTCCTTCATCACGGTCATCGCGCTTATCTTTCTCTTGCGCTTTGCCATTGTCTATCTGCAGCCACGCCTTGGCCGCCGCCATCAATCCGCTCAACTCGGCCTTATCGAGTCTCTCTCTCTCGATTCCAAACGCAGACTGTCGCTCTTCAGATGTCAGGATCGGACCGGCCTCATTCTCACCGGCGGTGAGACGGATCTTTTTCTGGGCTGGGTCGCGCCTGAGACCGATACGACCCAACCTGAAACATCGTTTCCGGTTACCGCAACGCTGCCGGAGACCCGATAGTGATCGCTGCCCCCTCCTATTGGCCTCTGTCGGCACGAATGCTTGTACCGTCTCTTTTTTCTGCTGACAGACTGCCGGAACTGAGCCCCGTGAAAAAACAGGGCTGCCTGCTGCCTCTGGCTTTTGTGCTGGCGATCGTACTTCTGGGCTTCTCCTCATCAGCCCACGCGCAGTCCCTGACGCTCGATCTCGGTCATGATGGTAGCAACAGCGGCACAACAAGCAGGCTGATACAGCTCACTGCGCTGATCACACTGCTTTCTCTGGCGCCCAGTCTGCTGGTCATGGTGACCGCGTTCACACGCATCATCATTGTTCTGTCGCTTCTGAGGGGGGCTATCGGCGCTCAAGGTACCCCGCCCAACCCGGTGATTATCGGGCTTTCACTTTTTCTGACCTTTTTCGTCATGCAGCCAACCTTTGAGCAATCGTGGAGTCAGGGCATAGCCCCCATGATCAACGGTACAATGTCAGAGGTCGATGGACTGACCGCTGCAGCAGAGCCCTTTCGTCACTTCATGCAGGCCCATGCGAGGCCGTCAGACCTCGCGACGTTTTATCATCTCGCCAATCTGACCCCTTCACCACAGGCAACTGTCGCGCCTTGGCGCGTGCTCATGCCAGCCTTCATGGTTGGAGAGTTGAGCCGCGGCTTCGAGATGGGTTTCCTTCTTTATCTACCCTTTCTGATCATCGATATCGTCACGTCCAGTGTCCTGATGAGTCTTGGCATGATGATGCTTCCGCCAGCGACCATCTCCCTTCCTTTCAAACTCATTTTTTTTGTGATGATCGACGGCTGGCAGATGGTTGCAGGCGGGCTGGTGCGCAGCTTCGGGTCCTGAATTCGTCTCCCTGCCTCACCCCATAGGGCGATCGGGACAAAGCGTGATTTCGCCCCGATTTCATAAAAATATCATCCTCTTGGGCTTCCGCAAGCGGCTCACCGACGAGCATGGAGACCGCGCCCTCTCATTGCAGACCACATATGAAACCCATCAAAAGCGCCCGAGGGGCGCCCATAAGGAACGCCGTACGACCGACCTGAAGCCCGGAAATACAAGTCGAGTGCTTAACTTGTTCTTAATGCCTTCATGTAACGGTTTAAAGCATCGCCCATGTATCTCCAGTGGGCATACCGACTTACATTCTTAACTTTTTTATAACACTAATTGGCAATACGGTTTCTGGACTTACCAGCACTTACTCATGATTGCGAAGTAGAGCACGATGAAGACCTGGCTGTATCAAGAAGCATCGTACCGGTCCAAGATCAGTACGACGATGTTATGTATTCAATTACTCCTAGTCGTTCAGCTCATATGCGCATTCGGCTTCTTCTATGATAACGCCTTCTCATCAGGCGCTTTCTACACGCTGCTGGCGCTCACTCTCATCCTGCTTGCCTCGAGCCTGTTCTTCCGCCTCGCCCTGATTCAGGCTGTTGCCGAGCCGGTCGAGACAATTCTGACTTACGGCGAAGGTCTGATTCGTGGCGATGCACGCGGACGCACGCGCTTTTCCGACACACGAGATGAGAGCGGTCGTCTGATCGCTCTTCTGTCTCGCCTGCATGAAGCCCGCTCGGACAAGAGTGAAGACAAGGCGCAGATCGAGGCTCTGAGCAAGGAGGTGGACGGGCTGAAATCCGGCGCAGCTGCAAAGGTCGCGGAAATCAAGGCCGCAGTGGCTACGATCGAGACAGCCATGTCCGCTGTCGCCAAGGGCAATCTGGATCAGACCATTACGGGCGACATTCTCAACGGTGATCTTGCAAAAATAGCCATCAGCTTCAACGAGGCCTGCCAGAACTGGAGAACCGTTCTCATCAACATGGCGCGCAGCTCGGAATTTATCACGACGGGCGCAGCGGAAATTTCCATGGCGTCTGACGATCTGGCGCGTCGCACCGAAATTCAGGCAGAAAATCTAGGCAAGGCTGCCAGCTCTGTCAGAACAATCAGCGAAGGCATCAAGGCAACGGCCGATGTCTGCTCGGAGTCCAGCGTCGACACAAAAAAGACGCTCGATCAGGTCAAGCTCGCCACAGAGGTCATGGATGAGGCCAATACCGCCATGAGCGGTATCCAGAAATCATCCAGCGCCATCGGGGAAATCATCTCCGTAATCGATGGGATCACATTCCAGACCAATGTTCTTGCCCTGAATGCCGGCGTCGAGGCGGCTCGCGCAGGCGATGCAGGCAGAGGCTTTGCTGTCGTTGCGCAGGAAGTTCGGTCGCTGGCCGAAAAATCGGCAAAATCAGCGAATGAGATCAAACGCCTGATCTCTGTCTCTGCCGAGCAGGTCGATAAGGGCGTGGGCCTCGTACACCGCACCAGCCAGTATCTCGGCGATTTCTCCGAAAGCATTTCGAGCATTGCGCATCGCATCGAAGATCTGACCAAGACGACACGCGAGCAGGCCCTGCGTCTGGCAGAGGTCACCAGTTCGATCAATGACATGGATCAGGTGACCCAACAGAACGCTGCGATGGTCGAAGAAGCGACAGCGGCAAGCCATAACCTCACGACCGAGACGCGCTCCCTCACCCAGACACTCAATGGTTTCGGACTGGGCAAAAAGGCTGAGGCAGCTCCAATGGCCCGCAAGCCAGCCGCCCCCCCGGCTAAGCCGGTCGTCCGGCAACCACAGCCGACCAGAGCTGCGACGGCATCCACTCAGGCGCTCGAGACAAAAAGTCCGACGCCTGTCCGCCCTGCGCCCAAGGCTCCGGCCAAACCGGCCCTGCAGGTAACGTCCTCCGACCAGGGTTGGGAGGATTTCTGATGGATCAGATTCCCATCAACGCAGGCGTGGACCTTCCCGCAATCATGATGCCGTCCCGCCTTGATTCAGGTGCAGCTCCCGGCCTCAAGGATATGCTCACTCTTTCGCCGGAGAGTGCGCTTGACGGGTCGGAGGTCACCTATCTCGGGGGGCTTTGCCTCCAGGTCATCCTGGCCAGCGAGCGTCCGGTCATCAACGCTTCAGACAAATTGTCCGAGGCCCTTATCCTATTCGGTGCAACCTCAGTCCTGCAGAAAACTGCCTCAATGTCAGAGAGCCCTTGATATGACAGAAACCCCCACTTTGCGCGTCCTCACGATCGATGATTCCAGAACCATGCAGAGCATGCTGCGGAACGCGCTCGAAGGCGCAGGCTACGAGGTTATCCAAGGGAATGATGGCGTCGAGGGTATCGACGTTCTGGAGGCTGCCACCCCGCCCCCAGCTGTCATCATCACGGACATCAACATGCCTCGGCTCGACGGCTTTGGCGTGATCGAGGCTGTCCGCAAGATGGACCGCTTCCGGCATCTCCCCGTTATCGTCCTGACCACAGAGAGCGATCAGGAAAAGAAGGCGCGCGCGCGGGCTGCGGGAGCTACCGGCTGGATCATCAAGCCTTTCAATTCCGACAGTCTGGTCTCAGCCATCCGGCGCGTCACTCAGTAAGAGAAAGCAGGGACAGTATGAGCTCAGACATGGACGAAATCCTGGAGATTTTTTTCCAGGAATGCGACGAGCAGCTGCAGGAGCTCGAAACGGGTCTGGCGGCTCTTGCTGCCGATCGTGCCGAGGATGATACGGTCAATGCGGTATTCAGGGCCGTACATTCCATCAAGGGGGGCGCGGCTTCCTTCGGACTGCAGAATCTCGTCCGCTTCTCCCATGTTTACGAGAATTCTCTCGACGGAGTGCGCTCCGATCGTATCCAGCCGACAAAAGAGATCATCGCCGTCTTCCTCAAAAGCATGGATGTTCTCAGCGATCTCGTGGTCGAGGCACGCGGCGGCGCCTCCGTCGACGCACAGCGTGTAGATGAGAGCTTGACCGAACTGAAGGTCGTGAGTGGTGAGGCGCCTGCCGCCACTTCCAGCCCGGCCGCCAGTTTCGACCCTGCAGAGAGCGAGGCTGAAGCGTTCAGCCCGGTTCCTTTCGAGTTCGAGCCCGTCGCCTTCGATTTCGGTGACGATTTTGCGGAACCTGCATCGGCGCGAAAGATCGTCACCTTTCATCCGCATGACGCCATGTATGGCTGCGGCGACGACGCGCGTAACATCCTCGTTGCCCTGACTGCCCTCGCTCACGACAAGGGCGATACCGCCCAGGTAGAATGCCTGACAGAAGCGCTCCCTGCGTTTCACGATCTCCTGCCGGCGTCTTCCTATCTCACCTGGCGCGTCGCCCTGCCAGACAGCGTTGCCGAGAGCGAAATCCGGGATGCCTTCGACTGGGTAGTCGATAGCTGCGATTTTACGCTCGAATCGGACAGGGCCGTTACCGAAACGACAAACTCCGATGCGAGCGACGAAGCGGATGCGTTTTTCGATGCGCCTGCGAGCATATCCGAAGATACCATCCAGGCAATGGTGGCGCAGAGTGCGGGGCAGGCCCTCTCTCGTGGGGCCAGTCTGCCCACAACGGACAGACGCCTCACGGCGGAGGCATTTCTGGACGACCTCGCCCCGCCAGCCACGATACAGCGCGATGAAGAACCCATCGCCCTGACCGGCGCAACCGTCGCGCGCAAGGCCGAGGCTGCCTCGATTCGTGTCGATCTCTCTCGCGTCGACGACCTCATGGATCTGGTCGGCGAACTCGTGATCGCCCAGGCTGCCGTGCAGTCGCTGTGCCAGAAGGCAGGCACCTCCGGCCATCACGAGCTGATGCAGGGCATTGAGGGCATGCAGACCCTCACCCGCGACATTCAGGACGCCGTCATGTCCGTGCGGGCACAGCCTGTGCGGAGCGTGTTCCAGCGTATGCAGCGTGTCGTGCGTGAAGCAAGCTCAATGACGCAGAAAGCAGTCAAGCTTGTACTCGAAGGCGAAGACACGGAAGTTGATCGCACCCTGATCGAAAAGCTCGCCGCCCCGCTCACGCACATGCTGAGAAATGCGGTCGATCACGGTATCGAAAAGACGGAGGACCGGATTGCAGCGGGCAAGTCGCCCGAAGGATGCATCACGCTTTCTGCCGAGCACCGTTCAGGGCGCATTCTGATCACCATCAAGGATGATGGCGCCGGCGTGAATCACAAACGCGTCTTCGAAACAGCCGTGAAACGCGGGATCATCGCTCCCGATGCGACGCTAAGCGAAGACGAGATCAACAACCTCATTTTCACCCCCGGCTTCTCGACCGCATCCGAAGTATCCGATCTTTCCGGGCGTGGTGTCGGTATGGATGTGGTCAAGCAGGCGATCATGAGCCTGGGTGGACGCATCGTGATCAGCAGCGTTGCAGGCAAGGGCAGCACGTTCAGCCTCAGCCTGCCTCTCACTCTGGCCATTCTCGATGGCATGCTGATCTCGGCCGATGAAACAACGATGGTCATTCCGATCTCTGCGGTTTCCGAGGCCATTATCGTCAGCCAGAGTGACGTCTATTCCCTTCCCGATGGCACAAGGATCATCTCGAAGCGCGGTGAGTGCATACCGCTGCTACCGCTCGGGGTAACCCTCGGGCTGGCTGGCGCGCGCGTGAGGGATACTCTCGAGGGCGCTGTGGTTCTCGTCGTGGAGAACGAGTCCGGCAGCCGCGCCGCCCTGATCGTCGATGAAATCTGCGGCCAGATGCAGGTGGTCATCAAAAGCATGGAGCGCAATTACCGCCATATCTTCGGGGTCTCGGCCGCGACGATTCTGGGCGATGGCAGTGTCGCTCTCATTCTGGATGTGTCTGCGCTGATCGCCGCCGCTCTCAGCCAGACGGAAAACAAAGCAGCGCTCGGCGTCTCCGAGCTCGTAAACTAGGCCAACATGACCATGCTCAGCATCAATCAGGAAACGAAGATGTCCGAACAGTTGACCACCCGTGAAGGGGCCGACACGGCCTCGGTCAAGATGATCGTGTTTGCCGTCGGCGCTCAGGAATATTGCATTCCGATCCTCAGCGTGCGTGAAATACGCGGGTTCGAAAAAACGACGACCCTCCCCTTCGCGCCAGCCTATGTCTGCGGTGCCATCAATCTTCGTGGGATCATCCTGACCGTCATCGACCTGGCGGCCTATCTCAACATTCCTCCCGAGCTGGAAAACTCCAGACGTGTCGTCATCATCGTCGAATCACGCGCGGGTGTTGTCTATGGTCTGCTGGTCGATCGCGTGATCGACCTGGCCGATATCAGCACCGGCGATATCCAGCCGACCTCTGATGAGGGCGCCTGCCTCCACGGTCTCGTCCTGATCGAAAACCGCATGATCGGCATTCTCAAACTCGATACGGTCGTCAAACATCTCGTCGGTGAATCCAGCAAAGAATGACCAACAGCATCACGCTCTCCGCCCCTGACTATACCGACGCCGACTTCCAGTTGTTGCAGTCGATCGCGCGCACCCAGGCCGGTATCTGCCTGCCAGCGACGAAAAAGGCGCTCGTCTATTCGCGCGTTTCCCGCCGGGTAAGGGAGATGCAGCTCAGCTCCTTCAGGGAGTATCTCGCCTTTACGACCAGCCCCGCCGGGACGGTTGAAATGGAGAAGCTGATCTGCGCCCTGACGACCAATGTTACCGGGTTTTTCCGTGAGGTGAACCACTTCGACCATCTCAGGACTGTTGTCATGCCCGAGCTGGCACCTGCGCTGCGCAAGGGCAAACGCGGGCGCATCTGGTCGGCGGCCTGCTCGACAGGGCAGGAGCCCTGGAGCATTGCCATGACTGTTGCCGGCAGCTTTCCGGAAATCGGCAATTATGATTTCCGCATTCTGGCAACGGATATCAACAGTGATGTCGTAGCGCGGGCAGCCAGTGCCACCTATGCGCCGGACGAATTGGAAGGGATCCCGGAGAAGGACAGAACCTCCTTTCTCAAGCTTTATGACGGTGCCTATCGCTTTTCGGAAACGCTTCAGCGCCTCCCCGTCTTCAAGGTATTGAATCTCAACGCAGCCTGGCCGTTTCACGGCTCTTTTTCAGTGATTTTCTGCCGGAATGTCGTCATCTATTTTGATGACGAGACCCGCGAGGCCCTCTGGAAGCGCCTCGCCGAAAGAATCGAACCGGGAGGCTTTCTCTATGTCGGCCATTCAGAACGTGTGGCCAATGCGAAACTGTGCGGACTGGTGAGCATCGCGCCGACAATTTATCAGAAGGAAGCCTGAGCGATGACATCACCCGTCAAGGTGCTCGTAGTTGATGATTCCCGCACGGCGCGCGCCATGATCCGCCACGCCTTTCAGAGCCATCCGGATCTTGTCATCACCGGAGAGGCTGCCAATCCGCTCGAAGCCAGAGACATGATCATCAAGGACCAGCCTGATGTGATCACGCTCGACATCGAGATGCCCAACATCAACGGCCTTCAGTTTCTTGAGAAAATCATGCGCCTCCGACCGATACCGGTTGTCATGGTCTCGAGTCTGACAGAACGGAACGCAGAAATAGCGCTGACTGCCCTTCAAATGGGCGCCTTTGACTGCTTCCCTAAAACGACCGCGACAGTGCCCGGTATGAATGCCTATGCAGGCCTGCCGCGCATCGTGCGTCAGGCTGCCCGGTCCAAGCCTGTCGTCAAAACGCCTTCGACACCTTCGCCCGTCTTGGCCACCGATAGGAAATCATGGAAGCAGCCTCATGATCTGATCGCCATCGGCTCATCGACGGGGGGCGTTGAGGCCATTGAGGAAGTCCTCAGCGGTTTTCCATCCGTAAGCCCTCCTATCGTGATCTGCCAGCACATGCCGGCCTTTTTCACCGCGAGCTTCGCTGCCAGACTGGATAAGAAGCTCGCGCATCTGTCGATCACCGAGGCCCGTGACAGGGAAGTGCTGTCGCCGGGACAGGTGCGTATTGCTCCGGGCGGTACGCAGCACATGACTGTGGTCCATACTGCGCAAGGCGTTATGACGCGTCTGGTCCAAGGCCCCCCGGTTAATAATCACGTCCCTTCCGTCGATGTCCTGTTTGACAGCGTTGCCGAGCAGTGTGGCGCCCGCTCCATGGGCATCATCCTGACAGGTATGGGGCAGGACGGGGCCGAGGGTCTTCTGGCGATCAAACGAAGTGGTGCCTGGACGATCGCGCAGGACAAGGCCTCGTCAGTCGTTTATGGAATGCCCAGAGTCGCGGCCGAAATCGGGGCGGCTTGTCAGATCGTTTCTCTCAATCAGATCAGTGCAGCAGCCATGAGCGCGTGCACGCGCCAGACTCAAGCGTGAAACAGGTTCCAACCGTGACACACCGCCTCAAATTCTCGACCATTGTGAAGTCTTAAGGACCGGAAATGCCTGCAGCCTCTCAAATCAGAGCTTTGATCGTCGATGATCAGGCCTCCATACGTCAGGTACTCGCCAACAATCTGGCACAGCTTGGCTTTACCCAGGTCGCTCAGCGCAAGGATGGTAAGGAAGCACTCGATTATCTCGGGCAAAATCCGACCCATCTGGTTATTTCCGACTTCAACATGCCCGTAATGGATGGCCTGGCGCTGCTGCGCGCCGTGCGGGAAAACCCGAAAACACAAAAGACCGCCTTTGTCATCCTGACCAGTGAGACCAGCCGCGATCTGGTGCAGGAGGCCATCAAGGCCGGCGTTAATAATTTTCTGGCAAAACCCTACACGGTCGCCAAACTCCGGGAAGTTCTGGAGAAGGTTTTCGGGCCTATAACCTGATGCAGATGCCAACGAAGACTCACACCGTTATTCAGGGAGACGTCGTTATCTCCGATAACGCCGACGTGCTCCTGACAACTCTTCTTGGCTCGTGCATATCGGTATGCATGTATGATCCTCTCGCCGGCATCGGGGGGATCAACCATTTCCTGCTTCCAAACGGTGAGGGCTGCGACAATAACACCGCCCTGCGCTTTGGCGTAAACGCTATGGAAAAACTCGTAAACGGCATTCTCAGCGGTGGCGGACGACGTGACCGCTTGCTTTGCAAGGCCTTCGGGGGAGCTGCGATCATTCCCTCGCTTGGGCATATCGGACAGGAAAACAGCACGTTCGTGAGGCGCTATCTCGAGGAAGAACGGATCACCTGTATCGCGCAAAGCCTTGGAGGCACGCAGGCGCGACGGATCAGATTTTGGCCAACGACGGGCAGAGCGCAGCAGAATCTTGTCGATGATAGCCAGGCCATCGGGATACAGGAACAGATCTTCAATAAGAAAGAAGCTGACTTCGAAACAAAATGGAAGAAAACGAACGCTTCTAGCGTCGAGCTATTTTAAAATTCGCCACAAGTGCTTGCCGCCCTTCCCCTACAGGAGCCAAATTGTTGAACACGAATCCCCATGAAGTTCTATCGAATATTGTTCAACAGTTGATCATCACTCATGGTGACCTGCTATCTGTTCAGGCTGCGGTCGAACGGTCTGCTCTTGGCAATGCATTCCATGAAAGTGAGATTGCCAATTTACAGAAGCTCGATCACGCCACACAATTTGTTGACGCGATTACGACGATCCTGCGCAATCTGATGACACTTTCTCTTTGGGACGAAAATGTCGCAATTACTCTGGATGAGGTGCTGAACGATGTATGCTTGGGGAGCATACACGGGCTCTTCTTAGGAAAAGAAAAAGAGCCGCATAGTCCTGCCGGAGAGATGGATTTTTTCTGACAAAAATCAGCAGCTGGACGCCCAGATCAGGAGCGCAACACCGCAACCTTTCAGGCATCAGACGTAGCTAACACTCACATCTGCCAACACCGCGGCACATGCGCGCGATGCCCCCTGCCAGCTCTACCGCGCGCTATTGCGCGAGCAGCCCGTCTAGAACATCCTGAGCGATATCTATCAAAGGCTGGAGCGAAAGAGCCGAATCAAGAATAGCCTGTATGCCGTAGCGCTGAGCTTTGTCGGCCAGGTTTACGATCAGGACACGATCATCCGATGGGTTCTGTCCGCTATCGACGATATTGGCTTTCATGATGAGCGACCAGAGTTTCTGGTGCCGATCCAGCGCCTTGAACCGCAATGCGTGGTCCTGCTCGGCGGCAGTCAGCTCGTTGATCATCATTGTGAAACAAGCTGCCTCCGCTTCGCGGCCTGAAAGCGACGTTTCTGCAACGGCCTGATAGGCCCTTAAAGCAGGATGCATTCTGACTTCACCGTTTCAAATCGATTGATGCGTCACAGTCAGGTGACGCGACGGAGACACTAACTTAATTGGCCGGAGTTGAAAATCGGGGCAGTATCAGCGCTAAAAGCATCACTCCCGCAAGGACGGCCCTTTGTCAGAATCCGTGTGCGGCAGCCAGGAGAGAACGCCGGCTGACGTTGAACGGCGTGAAGACCCATCGGGAGTGCCACCTTGACTATGGAAGTTGCGCACGCCAGCCAGATATTGCGAAACAGTATTGACCCTCTCAGGGAACATATACCCCATGATCGCTGAAATCTTTCTGGGATTCATGTTGTTCGCGATAGAGACCAGCACGTGGATATCCATGATATTGAAAACTGCTGCGGCCTCACGCGGAGGCATTTCCTCGTAGATCTTGACGAGTCTCGAAGTCTCGGCCGCCATCGTCTCACGGTGACGAGCCTGCTTTTCCGCAAGTTCGGCCATCGAGTTATCGATGGCCCGCATACGTTCCTCCAGAACGATGCGAGCCGCATCCAGGACGCGCTTCTGTTCCTCGAGTTTTTTCTGTTCCTCGTCAACGCTCCCCTGCTTGGCAAGCAGATGATCTACGATTTCCTTCTGCGCCTGATCGGTGGATGTCAGATCTCCCGGTGTCGCCCCTTTATCGCTCAGGCAGGGCCCGATCCCACATGGGGCCGCATGACCGTCGCTTTTGAGAAAGGCCGCCTCGACGGGTGCCACTGAAGAACCCGATTCCACTGCCTCACTCAGGCCGGGCACAGACCGCCAGCCCCCGCGGCTCGTTGTCTCCTGTTCGCGACGGGGTACGGTACCTTGCTCGGCAGAGGCTTCGGATTTGGGACTATTTGCAGGCAAAGCCGTATCGCCACGCCCATCAGCAGGAGTGCTACGATCATCCTGCCCCATATGCTTCGCAAGTGCATGAACATTCATCGCAAGCGAAAGCGTCATGAGGATAGTCGAGATGTGGAGCAGTCGCCCCAGGGGAAGTCTTGGCATTGCCATTCAACCCAATCACTGAAAAACAAACGCAATAATTAATGGAAAAGATAACAAAAAATCAGCAAATTACTGAAAATTTGCACAAGAAAAATTCATACGCATATTAAGCGACGACTATGCTGCAAAGGCATGAATATACCGATAAGATATTGCTCACGTAATAGTTATCCAGCTGGAATTTGGCAAGCACCTTTTCAGAGGCGACATGGAAACGGCGCTGCGGCTTGTCACTTTGCCTCGGCCTGTGCCCAGTTCGCCACGCCTTGTTACGTAGCACAAAGCATTTTTCGGGAAGGCGTTTTTGGTAATCTTCTCTTATCCATTTCGGGATTTATGGTGTTTGCGTGGCCCGATATCTGGGCAAGCACCAGGAGAAATTCGATGAGCCTTTCGATCAACACCAATGCCTCGGCGATGGTTGCCGTTCAGACGCTGAACGCCACGCAGTCCGCCCTGAGCAGTGCAGAAAACACCATCTCGACCGGCCTGAAGGTCTCGAGCGCCGCTGACAACGCCGCTGCCTACGGCATTGCCCAGCAGATGCAGGGCAATGTTTCC